>JAHRCV010000001.1 GCA_019083985.1 Rhizobiales bacterium TNE-4
CCCGCACCGGAGGTTTTACAGTGGCCTGCTTCGCAACTCCAACCAGCTACGCCGGCCACTCAAAGGCTAGCGTCAAACGCAACTCTAAACTAACATAACAACCGGATCACCCCATGGGGTCAGGCCTCCATGCCTGCCCAACTTAGCCCCACGTTTCTTAGCCTGAGCGAGTGCTGCCTTCGTCCTCTCGGATATCAACCTCCGCTCCTCCTGTGCCAAGGCAGCGAAGATATGGAGTTGAAACTCAGTGGCATGGGGCATTTCAGCGACGACCAGTGAGACGCCCTGATCCATAATCCCCGAGATGAAACTCACCTTTCGGGAAAAGCGGTCGAGTCTAGCAATTACTATTCTTGCCCCCTCACTCTTTGCCAACCTAATCGCCTTCCATAACTCCTCTCGGTTGTCCTTCCTGCCGCTCTGAACCTCCACATACTCGCCTATCAATTCTCCTTCTTTCTCCACGAACGCTCTTACAGTCTCTTTCTGCGCCTCTAATCCAAGACCAGACTTACCCTGTTTTGCCGTGGAGACACGGTAATACGCCACATATTTCATCATCAGGATTCCGTTTCTTAAAACACAAACGTTGGTCTGTGTTTTACGGTCTGATTTTCTACTGAGAAGGTCCACCGAAAAACAATGCGGAGTTCAAGAAAATATCAATAAGCTATAAAGAATTAAACGCGGATATTTTGATGACCTTAAAAGACTATCGAAAAGCATTACTCACATTCATTAACTTCCCAGCATGGAAAAATCCTGTTGCAGTCACATTGACCCTTAAGCATGTGTTTCATTCAGTAGCAGGGTCGATCCGCTTAACATCTAATCACGCTGCTAAGAATGTGCGTCACTTCTTCAATCGAATAAATCGTCAATACTTTGGAAATGCCTCAAAGCGATTTGGAAAGCGTTTACAAGCCATCTCGGTTCTTGAGGTCAGTCGAGAAGGACGTCTTCATTATCACCTATTGATAGATCGCCCTGTGCATATCGATCCAATACGCTTTGAGACCGATATCCGATCCATCTGGAAATCGACCGATTGGGGTTACGACCAAATCCATATCGATCCCAATCCCGATGATGGATGGATTTATTACATAACAAAATACTCTCAGAAACCTGAATACGCTGATGCCATAGACTATCTGAATTGCCACAAGGCATGACCTCTGAACGATAACGTCAGGTCATTTTCAAAGTCGATTAATCTTTCAAAGAGGGTGCTCCTCGGAGCATCTTAAATCCTAACCTTTAGCTAAAATCAGGAGACCCAATGCAAACCAAACTCATCAATTTCAGATCACCTGAGGACCTTCAGAGCATCTTCGATATGGTCTGCCGCTACAAATCCCAATCTCGAACCCAAGTTCTTATCAGTCTGATGCGAGGTTATATCTCCCAAAACCATCAACCGATCATCGCTGACACCCAGTCACTTCAGGACATCAAGAGAAACCTGTCAGAATTCATCAAAGTAAATCCTGAGAGACAGATCCACTGCAATCGAGAAAAGGCAGAATCCGAACGATTTAAATTGGAGAAAGATGAAGAAGAAACCTCAATCGGGGATTTGAAGTTCAGATTATGATGATCAAAGCAATCTATCCAAAAACCAAGGATGAACTCATCGCAGTGTTAAAGGTTGCGAGGATTGAAAAGATCGAAGTCGTGGACCAGACTGATAGCAGGATCAACTCATTAATACGAGAAGCAAAGCGACCGAATATTAAGCGGTGGGTAATTTTCATTGACGAAAAAGGTTAGCGGGCAATCCTCTCAATGAATGGGTCTTGGGTTTCCAACGCCTGGAGCATCGGTACCTCATTATCATAGATTGAGAGAATGTGATCCACATCAAGGTGAGGAAGGCGGCGTTTCACTGCCTGTATTACACCTATAACATTGACTGAACGGGGTGTCGTATTGGGTTCAAATGCGTTGCGACCAGCATTCTCGATATCAGATCGAACACATTTTATGCCGAACTGTGAAAAACCACTTTCAAGAAGGATCTTTGCAAAGTCATTGGCTGTTATCTGGGAGGCATAAACGTCAAGTCCCGCCTGTCCCTGCTTGAATGCTCGGCAGAGGTCACGTTTTAGACGGTTAAGGTCAGCATTCTTTGCTTTCTTTAAATATTTCTGCGCACTCACAGGAAGCGAGTTTCTGGTATCAAAGTAATCTGCCAATGATCGATAATCATCAGCGGTTTTCATGCATCTACGATTTTCTGTTCGAATATAATCATCAACCATTGAGCGCATGGTCTTGAATTGCTCGACGGTGTCCCATGGGCGAGTGCTGAAAACAACGTGTTTGTATTTCTTTTCGTTAAACGAAACCGAGGCGTTAGCAACGGAATATGGGCGTCGTTTAAAATCATATTCCATGTTTAAACGACGGACTGACGTCTTTTTCACTAAATCCGCATGGTAGAGAACCATGTCTCGTAAACTTGTATTAGTATCTACCACAACGGTTTGATCGCCCGACCGTGAGAAGAATAGATCGACGATGTACTCATTTTGCTCTGCTGGTTCTCTCGACCAAGGCGGCGGTTGAATTCCTGCCTTAGCAAGGACAATAGTTTCGCTATTAGCTTCAGGGTTTCCTTCGATTAACGTTGCTTGTCCACGGGTCTTCCAGCCAAGAACTTGTTGAACCGCATGTTTCTCGGAAAGGACCTCCTTCTTCCCAGTCAAGGCAAGACGACTATTCGCAAAGATCTGTGAGATGGGACCGCTCGATGCCTTTTCAATTTCATCTTGCGTTGCATCCGTGATGAACCCATCAGTTGTCACACTGAAGACCATTCGCTCTTTTGGGATCGAGTTGATGATTTCTCCAACAGCAGCACGAACAAACGATGTTATGTACGAAGCAAAGTATGGATTGGTGATCTGACTTTCAGGCAGTTGCTGATTTTCTTCTCTCTGAATGTTGAAGACACGCTTCCTCCGTAGACCCTGAGCAGTCTTACCATAACAAGAATTCGTGACCTCTTTCCAGAAAGCGTTCTCCAGTTTGGTCTGTGCCTTTTGTCTATTTTCAATCGTTTGCCGCAGGAATGGGAAGAATATCTTTTGGTCGAGGTCTTGAGGAATGATGATGCCATGGCGGATACTCATTTTACACCCCAATGATCTTGCCAAGACTATCTCGGGTGCTGAGCAATAACTCCGACCTTTTCGGGGAAAGATTATCCCATTATTCGTTCGGATAGGGAGAGTAGGATAGCGGATCGACTCATCAAATTCAAAATCAATACAAGCGAAACCAAGTGTCAAAGGTGTATAATCGTTGATGCTGGTCGATGAATAAACTTCGTCCCATTTTGGCATTCCGATCAATGCCATTGCAGTCGGATATGCACCTGTTAGGTCATAGTCAGACCATTCAGCAATATAGCTTGGTCCATACCAGAATTGTTCGTTACGCCCCCCATGGTAACATTCGGTCGCAAAATCGATGAACCAGCTGATTTCTTCTTTAAAAATGCGACGCTTACTCGTGATGAATTGCTGCTTCTCTTTATTCCAAGCAACTTCAGCAAACTCTTGTTTACCGATTGCGGAAAGGTGATCAATAGGTTGTTCGCTATCCTTCCAAAGCTGAAGCAGTAACTTCACTCCGATATTGGAAAGGGCAGTGGGAACACGCCTGGAGCCAGTAATCTGCTCATATTGCCTTGCTACGTTATCAAAATATCGTACACAGACTTCAGCATCGATCAGGGCATATTCTCGAAAAAGTTCCCAATCATATCGAAGGAGCACATCCATATTCTCCTTTAAATACTTTTCACGCTCTTTATCTTCGCTGAGTAATACCTTCTTACATCCAACAAGTTTGCCAAGTTCAGAAAGACTCTTTTGCCCCGTGGGAGCAAGAAGTATTGTGTCTCGGATATAGATGTTGAGGACATCCTCTTCTTTTTCCGAGGGAGGTAAGTCATCCATAAAATTGATGCGGAGTTTAATTGGCAGATCTTTTGTAACGAGTGACTTACGGATATTCGACAGACGTTTAATCAGGTCATCACTGTCATAAAAGGCAGGAATGTCCGCTCGGTTGTAATGAGCAACGAGGTATATCTGGTTCGGGACCTTTTCGATCACGCCCTCGGTCAAACCTTTTCCAACAACATAAACAATGAAGTCACTGAACGAGACACGGGCATGTTCGGTCGGAATGATGATTCCATTCCATTCAATTCCGTCCTGGGTCTTTGCATGAAACTGGTAAGACAGAACTTTATAACGAGCACGTCCTCGTTCGATCTTGTCGTTATCAACGGGGTCCTTGGGCGTTACATATTCCGTATCAAATCCAACAATTAGGTATTCCTGCTCCCGCTTCACCTGACGGATTTGGTGGCGCTCCAACCCATAGACATTTTCAGAACCATCAGGTTCCTCACGAAGCGAGACGTAATTGACGTGCTCCAGTGAGTAATCGGGTTTGTAACGCCCCTCAGGTTTGGATGGGTTCTTGGGGGATGATTTCCATCCCTTTCTCAAAGTCCTCTGTGCGGGTTGATCCAAGGTGACCTCCCAAACCGACTCAAAGCAGGTCAGGGAAGGATAGGGGGTTCAATCAAAGGTCCGTATGGGTATGAGGGACGAACAATGATTGAAGGACCTATTCTGGGGTGTTTACTTGAGGCTGAGGAGCAGTTTCGCCCAGCGCTGTTCTGGGAGTGTGCCAGAAGGTTCCAATTGGAACGAACGGTTTTCATAGGTCAGTTTCTGGGGTGTTCCTGATTTCCCTTTGGTCACCCAAGTCAGGTTCCAAGATGCTCAAAGCGCTAGACGCCCAAAATGGGTTTATTGCTTGGCATAGGGTTCAATCAAAGATTGTCCTCCTAACCCATACGGGACTTTGATTGAGGTCTGTTGGCGGGATTCGCTCCCAGTCCCGCCACCCTGCCTTATGGGATATGGAGGTCGTGAGATGGCACTACCCAGTCCAAAGTTCATTGCTTTTGATAGACGCCTCAAAGAGGCTATGGGTCTTGCTGAGGCGGAGGCGGGTTTTCCCTTCCCGACCCTTCAATCTCTCGTTCGAAGTGAATCTGGGGTAATGGCTGCGAAGCGTTTGCTGCATCCCAAGGAACGGTTTTCAGAAGGTTTTAAGCGCCTTATTGCAAAGGGTCTACCTCAGTATACCCTTGAGGCAGTCGTTCTTGAGTTTGCCGAGGACAACCTATTTACTTCCGAGGAGATCGAGATAGCTGAATGGCGTCTCATGAATGCTAATCAGGCATCATAATTTAATTCAGATTAAGTTATTGGAGGTTAGCCGATGAATGAGCGCATAAGAGCCAAAAACCTACCAACAAATAACGTCGGCGCTGTAAGGTGGGAACTCTATAAACGTGCGATAGAGCGATGGCACGATGCATTCGAAAAAGGATTTTACCTCGAGTGTATCGTTATTACCGATAGCATGATTGCTGATCGTCTCGAAGCAAGACGCTCTTTCTTATTAGGTAAAGACGCTGATAACGTAGGCACGTTTCAGCCAATTGGTAATACGCTACGTCGATTGGCTAAGGAGGAAACGTCAGACGATAAGAAACTCATTGAGGCGATTGAGAAGGTGTCCGCTTGGGTTGATTTGCGCAATAAAGCCGTCCATCGTTTGGTTAAAGTAAATAATTTTGATCTCGATAAGACGTTCGACAATAAAATAGCAGAATATAGGAAAACAGCTCTAGAAGGATTTGAGGCGCATAAAAAATTATCAGCGGCAGTTAAACGTCTTAACAAATATTGAGGCGGGTCCGGAGACCCGCCTTATTGGGTATCTGCTTACTCAGGCACTCTTTTTAAAATTCTGCCTGACCTTCACTGCCATCCCTTCCATGGCAGCATCAAACTCACCCTCGCCAATCGTCTTTGAGACTGACTTCAATGCGTCGATGATGGCATCGATGTTCTTGCAATGAATTGCCCATTTGCCTTTGGCGAGTTCAATCGGTTTGCGGGTGTAGAAGATGGAGACAAAATATGTCCCATTCTCCATCCACCACCACTTGGGCAATCGCCGTTCTTCTCGAGTGACTGCTTCGCCTGTCTTCACCTTCTCCAGAATCTGTATCTGCGTCTGGATGCGGGAAGTTATGCGGGAACGACGTGCGAGTTTGCGGTCGACTAATGCGGGTTTTGTCGCAGAAACAAGCGAGAGAGACTTATCGAGTGACATCGGGTTCCTCCGTGGTTTGCCGATGTCAGAAGCGTCCCCTAGCTTGGAAATGAGGTCCACTGATCAGTTTTTAATGGCATCATACCTGTTGATACAGTTCTTCGACATATCCTTGTTCCATCCAATAAAGATGACGCGATAGTCGTTTGAATCTGCCATGCCGATTACAAAGTTGTGAAACGCTCCATTGCTTAAATTCACCAGCAACATTTTCAGACTCCTGATTGACAGAAAGAAAATGTCTTGATCGCTTCCCAATCAAATCAATATAATCAGGCGCCTCAGCTATTTCCGGCAAAGAGTCCACATTGATAACCAGACTATAGTTTGCATCAAGAGCATTTTTGTCCGTGCTTGGAACCAAGCGTATAGGGCTACAAGCCGTTTCGCCATATAATGTTACTTTGTCTTCACCAAGCCAGGATGCCAAAAAAAGCGCCTGTAATGCGTTAGCGAATGGTAGGTCAATGATAGTATAATTTCTGTAGCCTCTCATAGCAGCATAAGCCGCCATCGTTCCAAACCCACCACCAATCTCTAATATATTATCAGTTTTTTTGAATTCCAATTGTTCAATTCTAAATGGAATATACGCATGGCGAATTCCATCTGGACTAAAGATTTCGTCACCAATAACCACAAGAGGCGGAGCGCCTATTTGGGGAACAAGAAGCGCATGTCCTAGTGCTTTTTCAACTCGCTTTTTTAGCTCTACCAAGTCTACTCGTTGTTCTTGAATATATCGCCATAGCAATGTTTGGATATTCGACCGAACGCCAATCACAGCCAGTGCTTCGGCAAGGCTAATTAGCGCATCGGATGTCCGTATTGAGATATGCTTTCCGCTGAAAGAACCTTTTTTGCGCATAAAGCGAGCAGTATGTGCCATTCCCGTTAGAGTGCCGCGGTCATTGAAAAGTTGACTAATTTCGTCTCTTAATTGAGTTAAGTTCTGACTTTCTAGAGCGCGCGTAAAAGGCGCTGAATGTGGAATAAGCGAAGACCATATATCGCCATTCGAAGGCGTTGGTGATTTATGAAATGCAGCTATAACTCTTTCGAGAAAGGTATTGCTCAAGTCGCAAACGGCTGCGCTGCGTTCTACCCGATACCGTATGGGATAGAATTGTGGATGCATAACATTTGGGTATCGGATGTATGTAAAATTCAAAAATTTATGAATCGTGTTTGTTAGTTTGCGCATAGTTTCTTATCCGCTTCCGAGATTGACGAGCAGCTTACCTTGTAAATATTCATGGAACTAGAATGTAGAAACTGGTCAGAGTTATACCTTAGCCAATTTCTGTATCATGAAACGATAACGTGTTGCCCATATTTGGACCGTCCAAGCGTCCAAAACTTTATAACACTTTATAACTTTTCGTTCGACAAACTAGGTCGACCCGAAGTTCTATAACTGTTTGATTTTATTTGGTATTTTGGTGGAGCCAGACGGAAACGAACCGACGACCTTTTCAGCCAAAAAAGGGAGCCATAGGCTCCCTTTAAATTTTCAACGCTCCGGGAATTTACGAGTGAATTTCGCCGTAGCTAGCACTTTGCCATCTTTATCTTTGGCAGTTGCAGTTAACTCGTAATCGTGAATTTGTGGCGGGGGTGGAGATGGACCTGTGTATGTTGAGTTGAACGTACCGCACGGAATTGACTTCTGATTGGTGTATTTAATCTTTCCGCCACCGTGATTGTAAGACGGAACCCATGTATCAACCATCTTGAATTCAATTTCCGTCGTGCCTTTTGGGACGCTAGAGAGTTGAATGTCAGGAGAGCCGCTACACCACGTGTATTTAATGCCAAAAGTGCCTTGGGCGTCGGCGGGTGAGGTCGCAATTAGCGACGTCATAAGAACAGCTAGAACTGCTAATAGGCGCATTATGAAATCCCCCAGATTTACTTTCGGATAAAGCTATTGAAAGCCGAAAGCTGAGAAATATTCCGACCGAATTTAACAAATTAAAACAGTAAAAAACGAGCAAAGTTCCTATTCTGGGTTCTTTGATAAAAAAATGTGCGGCTGTCTAAGTGCCTGCTAACGTGCCCAAAACTTTATAACACTTTATAACTTTTCCTTCGACAAACGAGGTCGACCCAAATTTCTATAACTGGTTGAATATATTCAGAAATTTGGTGGAGCCAGACGGAATCGAACCGACGACCTCTTCAATGCCATTGAAGCGCTCTCCCAACTGAGCTATGGCCCCACTGTTTTGAAGCCCGGTGAGGGGCTTCTGAGAAGAGCGGCTTGGGCACCGCTCTCAAACTTGATCGCCGCGTGTGGCGATTGCGTCCAGCCGTCTCCGGCAGGCTCGCCCGTATAGCCGCCCCCTTGGGGGGTTGCAAGCCCGGACGGGCGTTTTTTCCAAAGCCCGTTTGGCGCTTAGGTTTCTTCGTCGTTCTCGATCTCGCCGTCGATCAGACCGACGACATCATCACCTTCTTCCTCTTCCTCGAGGAAGGTGTCATCGGCTTCGACATCATCTTCGATCTCGACATCGTCGATCGGCAGGTCGTCCTTGCCTTCTTCGGCTTCAACCTCGTCGAGCGAGACGAGTTCTGGGCCGTCGGCAGCCACTTCCAACTCAGAATCGTCGGCTTCCGCCTGCTTCGGCTCGGGCCGTGCGCGGGTGAGCGCGACGGGAACGAACACGGTTTCGCATTTCGGGCAGATGATCGGATCTTTGCCGAGATCATAGAATTTGGCGCCGCAGCTTTGGCATTGGCGCTTGGTGCCGAGGTCGTTTTTGGCCACGGGGACAACCCTTGTTCGCGTGCGATAACGGCGCTGGGGTTAGTCGGGCCGGGCGCGCCTGTCAAATGGAGAAATGGCCGGTGCATGCGGGTGACGGGCTCAGCCCTTCATGGTAGAGGCGGAGCCCGCCGGACGGTTCAGCGTTGCCGGCCGTCTTGCTGCGGGAACGAAATCGTCATGGCCCCTCATTCTTCATTGTCGCCCCGCCCCCTCACAGCCCGCCGCGTTGAGGGCCTGAGTGGCGCATGTCGGGTGCCGGGCGATAAGTCGATCTCGCACCGAGCCTTGATCTTTGGCCTTCTGGCCGTGGGCGAAACGAACGTCACCGGGCTTTTGGAAGGGGAGGACGTGCTGCGCACCGCCGATGCCGCCCGCGCCTTGGGGGCGCAGGTCGAGCGGTTGGGCGAGGGCGTCTGGCGCGTCCAGGGCGTGGGGGTCGGCGGCTTGCGTGAACCAAAAGAGCCGCTCGATTTCGGCAATGCGGGCACGGGCTCGCGGCTGATGATGGGCGTCATTGGCGGCCACCCGATCAAGGCCACGATCGATGGCGATGCTTCACTGCGGAAACGGCCGATGCGCCGTATTCTCGATCCCTTGACCCAAATGGGTGTGCAGGTCCTGTCCGAGGCTGAAGGTGGCCGCTGCCCCATCACCATCAAGGGCTCGGATGATCCAAACCCAATCACCTACACAACGCCTGTGGCCTCGGCGCAGATCAAATCGGCCATCCTCTTTGCGGCGCTGAATGCGCCCGGCATCACGACCGTGATTGAGACAGAGGCCTCGCGCGATCATACCGAAAAGATGCTCGCTTATTTCGGTGCCGAGATTTCTGTTGTGCCAGAAGGCGCGCATGGCCGCCGCATCAGCTTGCGTGGCCGGCCTGAATTGAAGCCGATGCCGATTGTGGTGCCGGCTGATCCGTCCTCGGCCGCTTTCCCGCTGGTGGCCGCTTTGATTGTGCCGGGCTCGGACGTGACGATCGAAGGCGTCATGCTGAACCCGCTGCGCACGGGGCTTCTCACCACCTTGCAGGAGATGGGCGCCGATATTTCCATCGGCAATCGTCGCATTGAGGGCGGCGAAGAGGTGGGTGATTTGCGGGTCCGTGCGTCGCAGCTCAAAGGCGTTGATGTCCCGGCTGAGCGCGCCCCGTCCATGATCGATGAATATCCCATTCTGGCCGTCGCCGCCGCCTTTGCCAAAGGTGAAACGCGGATGCGCGGCCTCTCCGAATTGCGGGTCAAAGAGAGCGATCGCCTGCAAGCCGTGGCTGATGGGTTGGCGGCCAATGGTGTCGTGCATCGCATCGAGGGTGACGATCTCATCGTCGCCGGCGGTCCGGTCAAGGGCGGCGGCACGGTCGCAACCCACCTCGATCATCGCATCGCCATGAGCTTCCTGGTGATGGGGCTTGCGTCCGAACAGCCGGTCACGGTGGATGACGAGACCATGATTGCGACGAGCTTTCCGCAATTTCGGCCATTGATGGCGGCCTTGGGTGCCGATTTCGCATGATTATCGCGATCGACGGCCCGGCCGCTTCGGGCAAAGGTACGCTCGCCAAGCGTCTCGCGCAGCATTATCGCTTGCCTCATCTCGATACAGGCCTGCTTTACCGCGGCGTCGGCCGCGCGGTTCTGGATGCCGGCTATGCCCTTGCCGATGAGGCAGCGGCGCGCGAGGCAGCGAGCCGGCTGGCCGTCGACGCGTTGGATGAGGAGCGCCTGCGTGGCCCTGAGATGGGGGAGGCGGCCTCCGTGGTTGCGGCTTTTCCAGCGGTCCGGGCATTGCTGCTCGATGTCCAGCGCCGGTTTGCTGCCCAGCCGGGCGGCGCCGTGCTGGATGGCCGGGATATCGGCACCGTCATTGCGCCGGGCGCCGATGCCAAGATTTTCGTGACCGCGAGCCCCGAGGAACGCGCTCGTCGCCGCCATCTCGAGCTCAACCGCCGCGGCGAGCCCATCGCCTATGATGAGGTGTTGGCCGATATCCGTCGCCGCGATGAGCGCGATGCCGGGCGCGGCACCGCGCCTTTGAAGGCCGCTGACGATGCGGCCTTGCTCGATACCACCTCTTTGGATATAGAAGCGGCGTTTCGGGCGGCTCTCGCTCTCGTCGAACAGGCGAGGAAGAAGACCGCCTGATCGTTTTGAACCCTGTGTTCCCGCTCGCCGGTCCGCGCCGGCCCGCTACAAGCGGTGGCTCCCCGAATACATGACCGGGGACGTCGGTGAAACGGAACGCGCCCGCAACACGAACCCATAGCCGGCGCCGGGTCCTGAGGGACCCATTGAGGAGATCCCATGTCATCCATGCAGTCCGCTTCCCCGTCGCGGGAAGATTTTGCCGCTCTGCTCGAAGAATCCTTCGGCCGTTCGGAAGCGCTTGAAGGCACCGTCATCAAGGGCCGTGTCGTCGCCATCGAAAAAGATATGGCGGTGATCGATCTGGGCCTGAAGACGGAAGGCCGTGTCGCGCTGCGCGAATTCACTGGCCCCGGCCGTGAAGGCACGCTGAACGTCGGCGACGAAGTTGAAGTTTATCTCGATCGCATCGAGAACGCGCTCGGCGAAGCCGTCATCTCGCGCGACAAGGCGCGCCGTGAAGAAAGCTGGGTCAAGCTCGAAGTCGCTTACGAGCGTGGCGAAAAGGTCAACGGCGTCATCTTCAATCAGGTGAAGGGTGGCTACACCGTCGATCTCGACGGCGCTGTCGCGTTCCTGCCGCGTTCGCAAGTCGATATTCGCCCGATCCGCGATGTCGGCCCGCTGATGAACATTTCACAGCCGTTCCAGATCCTGAAAATGGATCGCCGTCGTGGCAATATCGTCGTGTCGCGCCGCACGGTTCTGGAAGAAACACGCGCTGAAGCCCGTTCCGAACTCGTCGCGAACCTTGAAGAAGGTCAGACCGTGGACGGCGTCGTCAAGAACATCACCGAATATGGTGCGTTCGTTGACCTCGGCGGCATTGACGGCCTGTTGCACGTCACCGACATGGCATGGCGTCGCGTCAATCACCCCAGCGAAGTGGTCAACATCGGCCAGCAGCTCAAGGTGAAGATCATCAAGATCAACCACGACACGCACCGCATCTCGCTTGGCATCAAGCAGCTGCTGGCTGATCCGTGGGAAGGCATCGAAGCGAAGTACCCGATCGAAGCGCGCTTCAAGGGCCGCGTCACGAACATCACCGACTACGGTGCATTCGTGGAACTCGAGCCGGGCATCGAAGGCCTCATCCACGTTTCCGAAATGTCGTGGACGAAGAAGAACGTGCACCCCGGCAAGATCGTCTCCACTTCGCAGGAAGTGGAAGTGCAGATCCTCGAAGTCGACTCGGTCAAGCGCCGCATTTCGCTCGGTCTCAAGCAGACCCTGCAGAATCCGTGGGAAAGCTTCGCCGAGAAGCATCCGGTGGGTTCGATCGTCGAAGGCGAAGTCAAGAACAAGACCGAATTCGGTCTGTTCATCGGCCTCGATGGCGACGTCGACGGCATGGTGCATTTGTCGGATCTCGACTGGAACCGTCCTGGCGAACAAGTCATCGACGAGTTCAAGAAGGGCGACATGGTCAAGGCGCAAGTGCTTGACGTTGACGTCGAGAAGGAGCGCATTTCGCTCGGCATCAAGTTGCACGTCACCGACATGGCATGGCGTCGCGTCAATCACCCCAGCGAAGTGGTCAACATCGGCCAGCAGCTCAAGGTGAAGATCATCAAGATCAACCACGACACGCACCGCATCTCGCTTGGCATCAAGCAGCTGCTGGCTGATCCGTGGGAAGGCATCGAAGCGAAGTACCCGATCGAAGCGCGCTTCAAGGGCCGCGTCACGAACATCACCGACTACGGTGCATTCGTGGAACTCGAGCCGGGCATCGAAGGCCTCATCCACGTTTCCGAAATGTCGTGGACGAAGAAGAACGTGCACCCCGGCAAGATCGTCTCCACTTCGCAGGAAGTGGAAGTGCAGATCCTCGAAGTCGACTCGGTCAAGCGCCGCATTTCGCTCGGTCTCAAGCAGACCCTGCAGAATCCGTGGGAAAGCTTCGCCGAGAAGCATCCGGTGGGTTCGATCGTCGAAGGCGAAGTCAAGAACAAGACCGAATTCGGTCTGTTCATCGGCCTCGATGGCGACGTCGACGGCATGGTGCATTTGTCGGATCTCGACTGGAACCGTCCTGGCGAACAAGTCATCGACGAGTTCAAGAAGGGCGACATGGTCAAGGCGCAAGTGCTTGACGTTGACGTCGAGAAGGAGCGCATTTCGCTCGGCATCAAGCAGCTCGGCGGCGATCCCTTCGCTGATGCGGCTGCCGCTGGCGAACTGAAGAAGGGCGCTGTCGTCACTTGCGAAGTGACGGAAGTGAAGGAAGGCGGCATCGAAGTGAAGATTGCCGGCACCGACCTCACCACCTTCATCAAGCGCTCTGAGCTCGCGCGTGATCGTTCCGAACAGCGCCCCGAGCGCTTCGCCGCTGGCGAAAAGCTCGATGCGCGCATCACGCAGTTCGACAAGAAGACCCGCAAGGTGCAGGCCTCCATCAAGGCGCTTGAAGTCGCCGAAGAAAAGGAAGCTATCGCTCAGTACGGCTCGGCGGATGCCGGTGCCTCGCTCGGCGACATCTTGGGCGCGGCTCTCAAGCGCGCTAACAACAAAGACGGCGAATAATCGTCAGCCTTTGGGCTTAAAACATGACCCGCGCGGAGCGATCCGCGCGGGTTTTTCATTTAAGCATTTTGTAATGCGCACTTGCGACACTCAGGCCATTGCGAGTGAGTGTTGCCATGTCCGTTTTGTTGCCTTTGTCGCCCGCCGTGATACGCCGTTGGATCCCTATTGCCTTCGCCGCGTGTGTCGCCGCGCTTCTCATCGCTGGCGGCTTTATGCAGCTCCCGGCCAGATTGGTCTTCAAAGACCCGGATGAGGCGATGCGCCTTGTTCAGGTGCGCGATTTTCTCGCCGGACAATCATGGCACGATCTTGTGCCCCATCGTCTTGATCCGTCATTCGATAGACCGATGCACTGGTCCCGCTTCATCGATCTTTCGATGGCGGTACTGTATTGGCCAGTTTCGCTCATCATGAAGCCAGAGCACGCCGAACGCGCGATGGCCATCATCTGGCCGCCCTTAACGCTGGTCTTATGCGCGATACCACTGACCATGATCGCGCGCCGCTTCGGTGGTATGCGCGCGGCTCTGACGGCGGTGATCCTCTGCTGCGGTGTCGCAAGCTTATGGCAATTCCTGCCGGGGCGGATTGATCATCATTCTGTGCAGATGGCAGCTGCCTTGTTTGCGATCGCTTTTACGATCCAGCGGAGCACGCGATGGAGCGCTGGCTTAGCCGGAGTGATGACGGCGTTGGCGCTCTCTCTTGGTATTGAGACGCTTCCCTATCTGCTCATCCTCGCTTGTTTTTTTGCGGTGGATTGGATCGCCGGGCAGCGATTGTCATCAGTGCGTGCCTATGTGATTGCAACTGGTGCGAGCGCAACCGCTTTCTTTGTACTTAATGTTGCGCCGCGGTTTTGGACCTATACCGCTTGCGATGTGCTCACGTTCAATTTTTTGGCTGGAATCGTCGTAGGTTCGATAGGCCTTTATGGCGCAAGCCGATGGGCGGAGCTGCGCCCAGTGTCACGAACATCACGGGTGATGGTGTGTGCGCTCGTCATTTTGGGCGCGTTGGGAACCAGCCTTGCGATTGAGCCACGATGTGCGTGGGGTGTCATCGGTACGTTTGACCCCGGCATTCGTCCGTTATGGTTCAACCACATCGTTGAAGTCACGACGGCGTTCACCATCGCAGTGATCCAACCGAGTTACGCCTTCACCTCCTTTGCCTTGCCCATGGTCGCCCTCTTAGTGATCGCGATGCGCGGTCACCTGCTGCTCGGACGTGATGATGGTCGCATTGTCCTGGCCTGTTTTGCAGCTGCCCTTTTGGTAGCGCTCCTGCAGATACGCGGTGCGTTCTATGCCAATGTTTTTGCAGCGCTGATCATTGGTCCGGCGCTTGTGTCTTATGCCCAGCGTTGGACGCCCCTGCGGCGTTTTGAGACCGCGCCTTTGGTTCTAGCCATTGTCCTTCTGGTGCTGGTTCCCGTCCTGCCGCGGCTGACAATGCACATCAACACGGCCGAGGCGTCTCAGGGTCCGGCGGCGACGGACCCCATCCCGACAGCCTGCCGCAGCTCTGACAGCTTTGCGACCCTTGCCACGCTTCCTCAGGGGCTTGTTCTGGCACCCGTCGATACCGGGCCCTTTATCCTGCTCAATACGCAACATGCGGTGGTTTCTAGCCCCTATCACCGGTTCGATCGCGGCATCGTTCTCGGCCAATCGATCCTCTACAAAATGAGTTTGTCCGAGGCGCATGCCGCCCTGCTGCGACGGGGCATCACCTATGTTGCAATCTGTGCAGCGGATATGGGTGGGCGACTTGCAACAGCGCTCGCGAAAGATCGGCCTTTATGGGCACAGGAGGTCTCGTCCGCTGACGCACCCCTGCGCATTTTCCGGATTGTGCCGGAGGGTCAGGCCGGCGCCGCGCCTTGATTTTCTCTCACAGAGTGAAATCACTCTGTTTCGAGGCTGGCGCAGCACCCGCCCCGCGCATAAGTTGGTGCTGGTTCCTTGTTGGGGGCCGCTCCGTGTCTGTCCGGAATGAGCACCATGTATCGCGCTGTGACGCGCTCTATTCAGGTTACGGTGACACCCACCTATGTGGACGAGCAGTCGTCACCACCCGATGGTCGTTATTTCTGGGCCTATCATGTTGAGATCGAGAACCTCGGCACCGAAACAGTCCAGCTTCGGACGCGCTATTGGCGCATCACCGATGCGCAGGGCCGGGTGCAGGAGGTGCGCGGTGCCGGTGTCGTTGGGCAAACGCCCGTTCTGGCCCCCGGCGAACGCTTCGATTATACGAGTGGCTGTCCGCTCGACACGCCGCAGGGCATCATGGTCGGCGAATATGGCATGGTGACCGATCGCGGCGAAGCCTTCACCATCGCCATCCCCGCCTTCTCGCTCGATAGCCCCGCCCAATCCCGCATTCTGCATTGATGAGTATTCGATGACTGCCGTTCTGGACCATCTCGCCCATCTGGTTTCGTTCAATACGGAGAGCCAGCGCTCTAATCTGCCATTGATTGATGATCTCGAAGGATGGTTCAGCGCGAAGGGCATCACCGTTCATCGTTTCCCGAACGAGGACGGCACCAAGGCCACCATCGTGGCGAGTGTTGGTCCCATGGTGGATGGTGGCATCGTTCTGTCTGGCCATACCGATGTCGTGCCCGTCGAAGGACAGAATTGGACAACCGATCCATTCAAATTGCGTGTCGACAATGGCCGCGCCTATGGCCGTGGCGCGGTGGATATGAAGGGTTTTCTCGCACTCGGCATGACACTTCTGCCTGAAATGCAGAAAGCCGGACTTAAAGTGCCGGTGCATCTGATGTTCAGCTATGATGAAGAGCTGACATGCCTTGGTGTGGTCGACGCGATTGCAGCCTTTGGTTCAAGCATGCCACGTCCGCGTGCTGCCATTGTCGGCGAACCAACCAATCTCGAAGTGGCTGATGCGCATAAAAGCGTGTTCACTTTCCGCACTGAGGTGACCGGCTTTGAATGCCATTCTTCCAAGCCGATGCTGGGTGCGAATGCGGTTTCGGGCGCCGCTGAACTCATCCGCGTGCTCGATCAACTCGCCGAGGAAGAGCGTGCGAAAGGCGATCCCACCGGCCGTTTCGACCCACCTTATGGCACCGTCCATGTTGGTAATGTACGCGGCGGAACGGCGCGCAACATCGTGCCGAAATCCTGCATTTTCGAATGGGAAGTGCGCGGGGTTCCAGCCACCGATGAGATGAGCGTGGCGCAACGTCTCGAAGCCTATGCGCAGGACAAGATGTTGCCGCGTTTGCGCGCAACGGGGCACACGGCGTCTGTGAAAACCATTTGCGATGTTCAGGTGCCAGGGCTCAAGCCCGACACCGGTTCTGTCGCCGAAACGATGGCCTTGCGCCTCGCTGGCCGCAACAAAACGATCACCGTTCCTTATGGTACGGAAGCGGGCCATTTTCAGGCGGCCGGAATCCCGACTGTCGTGTGCGGCCCGGGTTCGATCAATCAGGCGCATCAGCCGGACGAATATATCGAAGTCGCCGAGCTTGAGCGCGGCGTCGATTTCGTTCGCAAATTGATCGGCGAATTAAGCCGCTAAACCATGAAGAGGGTGATCGCGCCGCTTAAGCGGCGTGGTTCACAGCTACATTCAGCGCTGGCTTGGTGTTCAAGGTCTGGAAGATCACGCAATAGCGTTCCGTGAGCTTGATCAGCTGCGCGATCTTCTCCTCAGGTTCATCCGTGTCGAGATCAAACGTCAGCCGGATGGCGCGGAAGCCAACAGGCGCTTCCTTGTCGACACCCAGCGTGCCACGAAAATCGAGATCGCCTTCAGCCCGCACCACGCCTTTGCGCAGATGAATGCCGAGTGCGGTCGAGACAGCTTTCAACGTAACACCGGCGCAAGCGACGAGTGCTTCAAGCAACATATCGCCTGAGCACAATTCGGCACCCGAACCGCCCGTCGCCGGGTGGAGGCCTGCCACAGCAAGGGCGCGGCCGGTTTCCACCTTGCACGCGATTTTGGCCTCATCGATTTCGCCCGATGCTTTCAGCGTGATGACAGCGGCCGACGGATCATCCTTGTACTTCGCCTTGATCGGCGCTTGCAGGGCGCGCAGCGTATCGGCATCGAGATTTGCGTCGGTCATCTTATCCTCACCACCACAGCGCCGCTTCACCGGCTTGCGGCGCGGGCTTCGTTACTTTGAGCTCAGTTTGTAGCGAACGATCCAGCGCATGCAAGACGCGTCGCTTGGCCTTTTCATAGGGCAGGCCGAGCGGATCACGCGGGCGCGGTGCCGCAACGCTGACAGTTTCGAAAATCCGGCCGGGCTTGGGCTGCATCACGACGACGCGGTCCGCGAGTCGGATCGCTTCATCGACATCATGGGTCACGATGACGACGGTCGGACGGATGGCGGCCCACAACGTCAAGAGATGCTCGTGCAGCGACGCACGGGTGAAGGCATCAAGGGCCGAGAAAGGCTCATCAAGAAGGAGCACTTTGGGTTTGGGCACCAACGCACGGGCAATGGAAACACGCTGCTGTTGTCCGCCCGAGAGTTCGCGTGGCCAGCGCGCGCCATAACCGGCAAGGCCGACGCGTTCCAGTGCCGCATCACTCGAAGCCTCGCGTTCCGCGCGAGGGAGATGATGCAGGCCGAAGCCGATATTGTCGGCCACGCTAAGCCAAGGCAGCAAGCGCGGCTCTTGAAACACGACACCGACAGCAGGATGCGGTGCGGTGATAACGTCGCCATCGACCGCAATCGTGCCAGAGCTCGCCGTATCGAGGCCGGAGATCAGCCGCATGAGCGTGGTCTTGCCGCAGCCAGAGCCGCCGACCAGCGCAACGATTTCGCCTTGCTCGATATCAAGCCTGATATCGCGCAGGGCTTCGGTGCCATCGGCATAGGTTTTCGAAACCGAATTCAGCGACAACATCAGAGCTTGCTCCGCGCGAGATCCTGCCAGCGCAGCAAAGGTCGCGTCAGGATAACGAGTATGCCATCGCAGATTTTGCCAAGTGCAGCGAAGGCGATGATGGCCGCCAAGATCCGATCAGGTCGTCCCATTTGTTGGCCATCGACAAGGAGATAGCCAAGCCCTTCGGACGCGCCCATGAATTCAGCGGCAACGACGAACATGAAGCCGAGACCAAGCCCCGCGCGCAGCGCAATGATTGTGGCTGGCAGAATCGCAGGCAACAAGATGCGTGTCACCATTTGGAACGGCGTTAGCCGGAACACGCGCCCCACTTCGACCAGTTTGCGATCGATGCTTTCAATGGCGCCCGATACGCCGAGATAGACGGGGAAGAAGACGCCGACCGCAATGAGGGCGATCTTCGAGGCTTCGAAAATCCCAAGCCATAAGAGAAACAGCGGCACCCATGCGATGGAGGGGACGGAACGCAACGCCTGCAAGCTGGGGTCGAGCGTCCGGCGCGCAATATCGGAGACGCCAGAAAGCGCACCAATGATCGCGCCGCTGACCGCGCCGAGTGCAAATCCTGCCAGCACCCGCATGAGTGTTGCCAGAATATGCGTCCATAATTCACCGCTCTGTGCGAGATCGGCAAAGGCATCGAGAATGCGCGAAGGTGGCGGCATGAGCCGCCCATTCGACCAACCGGCACGCACCGCATATTCCCAACCCAGTGCCAAAAGCACAGGCAGAGCAAAGGCGAGCGCATAATGGGATACGCGACGCATGACGGACGAACGCGGCGCTGGGGGCGCCGCGTTGTCATGCTCTTGTTTGAGACTCTGTTCACTCATGCAAAGTCACGAAGCCATAAGCCGTTGGATCGTTCAATTTACTGCGTTTTCGCCGGCAGATATTGCGGGTCGATCAAAACGGCAACCGTTCCCTTCACATCGACGGCCTTGTCGAGCACGCCTGCTTCCTGCAAAGCCAGACCAGCGGCAATGATCGTATCAGCTTGCGACTTGCCGATCGGGCCATGGGTCAGTTCTGTGCGCTGCAACTGCTTGTCGATCACGGTGTCAGGCAGTTTCGTCGCGGTCACGAGGCTCTTCTTCAGTTCGGCTGGATTGGCGAGCGACCATTGGCGCGCCTTTTCATAAGTGGCCAGGACGCGCTTCACGATCTCGGGGTTCTTCTTCGCGAAGTCTTCGCGCACGTTCAGAACGCCCCACGTGTTGTCTTCCGGCTTGCGATAGAAGAGCTTCGCGCCACCTTCGACTTCAGCCGCGGCCATCAGCGGATCAAGACCCGCCCACGCTTCAACATCGCCGCGCTCAAGAGCCAAGCGGCCATCCTGATGCTGCAGAAGCACAAGCTTCACATCTTTTTCCGTGAGTTTGTTGTCTGCGAGCGCGCGCACAAGGAAGATGTGCGGGTCGGTTCCACGCGTGACGGCGACGCGCTTACCTTTCAAATCGGCGACGGTCTTGATGGTGCTATCACCCTTGGTGACAAGGGCCGTCCATTCCGGACGCGAATAGACGTAAATCGTCTTGATCGGGTTGCCGTTGATCTTGCCGACGAGGGCGGCAGCGCCAGCCGTCGACCCGAAATCGATCGATCCGGCATTGAGGAATTCAAGCGCCTTGTTCGACCCGGCCGACTGAACCCAGCGGATCGTGATGCCATCCTTCTCGAATTCTTTTTCGAGCAGCTTCTGGTCCTTCAGGACGAGGCTGACGGGATTATAGGTTGCCCAATCGATGACGATTTCCTTGGGGGCCTGGGCGTTCGCAAAACCGAACGGCAAGGCAAGGGCGAAAGCGGTGGCAAGGGCCGCACGGCGGGTGATGTAGCTCATGTGTTTTCTCCGGGTTTTCGCGTGCCCGGAGGGCCCGCGACGCTTTAGCTGAATTGGATGCCGGGGACCGGCACCCGCGCCCAGCAAGCTGATCGCTCAAATCGGCGCTGTTTGGTTATTAGAACCAATCGTTCTTTTTGTCAAACAATACGGAGGGGTGAGGATGAAGAATATTAACACATAAAAATAATGTAATTAATTATCATGTAGGCCTGAACGCAGTGTCACCGCGGGAGTCGAGGGGCTGCTATCCAGACCGTTCACGGTGCCTGCCAGCGCCGGTTTAGGGGGCCCGCTAACAGGCTGAGCGGGTTTTGGCGCCGATATGGCCGCTGCCTCATTGGCTGACAAGCGCAATGGCGGCTCTTTCATCTGGGTCTGCCGGGCCACTTGGGTCAGACCTTCGCCTTGCGCGCTGTGCTGCAGTTCGGCTGCCTTTTCCCGGGCGAGGGCAGGTGACATATCCACGCCAAGCACGCTGACGGCTTCATCTTTGCGGCCATTGATCGTTAGCGCCAATGCCAATGTCTCACGCATCCGGGCATCGGCCTTCGGCGAAGCGACAGCGCGGCGGAGGATCGTCTCAGCCTCGACGGGTTGTTTGCTGAGGATGAGCGATAGGCCCAGATTGGTCAGAATAACGGGGTCGTTAGGATCTTGCTTCAACGCCGTACGATAAAGCGCCTGCGCCTTAGCATGCTCGCCGGTTTGATCGGCGATCACGCCTTGGGCGGACAAAACCCGTCCATTGGGAAGGTCAGGCGTATGGGAGCGGGAGAGGATTCCGCGCGCCTGTTCGAACTGACCGGTCTCGACCAGTGCCTTGCCATAGGCGGCCATAATTTCTGGATCGTCTGGGTTGCGTGCCGCCGCTTGCTGCAGAACGGACGCGGCCTGCGCCTTTTCGTCCATGCCGCGTAGGGCGCGGGCATAGTTGAGCGAGGCCGCCTTTTCACCGGGATTGGCCTGGTAGCGCTTGCCCCACGTCTCGGCGAGCTTGCGGTATCCCTCCTGCGAGGGGTTGATCGACCCGGTCACATCAGCGGGTCCGCCGATGGTTTTGCACCCGGCCAGCATCAAAACCGCGACTGCCAGCAACGCAACACGGCTCTGTCGCCCGTCAAAAACGCGCATCACGCAATCTCCACAAAAACCGATACCCATCGCAACGGCGCCATTAAGCCCGCATTGACCCTAATTCTCGGTTAAAGCCGGAGCCCCGCTGGGTTCGATTCCCAGAGCCAGCGTGTTAAGACGCAAGACGCCTTCCGGGAGACAGAAGACTGTGCATCCGCATCTCGCCGCCGCCGATACCGCTGCCACCCCCATCGTTTTCGTAACCCCGTCCGATTGGGAGAAAGCGGCCCAATCCTTCGGGAATGACGCGCTCTGCTACGCCAAGGCAACTGGTTTTGAGGGCAAGGCCGGGACAGTCGCTTTGCTCCCGGGGCTCGGCGGTTCCATCGATGCCGTGCTGTTTGGCGCCGATCCTGCCAGCGATCCGATGGCGGCGGGCCAATTGCCGGGCCTCTTGCCCGATGGCACGTACCGTTTTTCAACCAAGCTCAAAGATGACGCGCTCGCAACGCTCGCTTTCCTGCTCGGTGCTTATCGCTTCACTGCTTACAAAACGAAACCTGCGCCGCGGAAGCTGGCACTCGTCCCGGGGCCGAACGTTGATGCCGCCGATGTTGCCCGCATCGCCTCCGCCATCACGCAAGGCCGTAACATCATCAACACGCCGGCCAATGATTACGGCCCTGCCGAAATCGAGGATACGATCCGCCGTCTCGCGTCCTGCTTCAATGCCAGTGTTTGTTCCATCGTCGGTGATGATCTTCTCACGCATAATTATCCGATGGTGCATGCGGTCGGCCGCGGCTCTGTGCGTGCACCACGCCTGATCGATATGACATGGGGCGATCCCTCTCATCCGAAGGTGACGCTCGTCGGCAAGGGCGTCGCGTTCGACACGGGTGGTCTCAACATCAAGCCCGATGCTGCCATGCTTCTCATGAAGAAAGACATGGGCGGCGCTGCAACGGCGATTGCCGCCGCCGAAATGATCATGGCCGCTAAACGCAAAGTGCGTCTGCGCCTGATCGTTCCCGCGGTTGAAAATTCGATCTCCGGTTCATCCTTCCGCCCTGGCGATATTTTGCCGTCGCGCAAAGGCATCACGGTTGAGATCGGCAATACGGATGCGGAAGGCCGCCTCATCCTCGGTGATGCGCTGGCGCTCGCCGATGAAGAAGCACCCGATCTGATGCTGGATTTCGCCACGCTGACGGGCGCAGCGCGCGTCGCGCTCGGTCCTGATCTGCCGCCTTTTTACACGGAAAGCGATGCACTCGCCGCGCAGATTGCTGCATCAGGCGACAGCGTCGCCGATCCTGTCTGGCGCATGCCGCTCTGGAAGCCTTACGATTCCATGTTGTCGTCGAAGATTGCTGACGTGAACCATGTCTCCTCCGGTGCTTTCGCTGGGTCGATTACAGCAGCCTTGTTCCTCAAGCGCTTCGTTGAGAAGACGGCGCATTATGCGCATTTCGATGTATTCGGTTGGGTGCCTGCAACAAAGCCCGGCCGTCCTGAAGGAGGCGAACCGCAAGCGGCGCGCCTGGTCGATCGCCTCGTCGCAGAACGCTACGGCGCGTAAGGGAGGAATAAACACAATGCCGAAGGGCTATATTATTGCGCGGATCAATGTCACCGATCCGGTCGCCTATGCCGAATATGCGAAAGACGCGACCGAAGCGATCCGCAAACATGGCGGCAAACCGCTTGTGCGCGGTGGTAAATTCGAGACGCTCGAAGGCGAAGCGCGGCCGCGCAATGTCGTCATCGAATTCGAATCCTATGAAAAGGCGCGCGATTATTATTTCTCCGCCGATTATCAATCCGCCAAAGCCAAGCGCATGGGCAAGGCGTTGGCCGATCTCGTTCTCGTGGAAGGTGCAGCATGAGCAAGAAAGCCTATTGGATCGTCCGTGTCGAAGTCACCGATATGGATGCTTATAAGAATTACGTCGCCAATAACGGCCCGGCTTTTGCCAAATATGGCGCCCGCTTTCTCGTGCGCGGTGGCTCATTCGACAATCCCGAAGGCGGTGCTAAGAGCCGTAACGTGTTGATCGAATTCCCTGATCTGGAAAAGGCGAAGGCTTGCTACCACTCGGCTGAGTACCAGCACGCCGTATCGTTCCGCAAAGGCGCCGCATTGGCGGATATAGTGATCATCGAGGGTTATGACGGGCCGCAGCCCGGCTGATCGATGGAAGGAGACCGCCATGGCGGATATGAGTCTGGTTGTTGTCGGCGCAGCAGGGCGCATGGGACGCATGCTTGTGCGTACCATTCATCAAACGCCGGGCGCGCGTTTGGCAGGCGCCGTCGAGGCGCCGGGCTCGTCCGTTTTGGGGCAAGATGCGGGAACCTTGGCGGGTATCGGCCCGCTCGGCATCGCAATCACCGACGATGCGCTTGATCTCTTTGCCAAGGCCGATGGCGTGGTGGATTTCACCACGCCGGTTGCCACACGCGCTTACGCGGCGATGGCAGCCACGTCCGGCATCGTGCATGTCGTCGGTACCACTGGCCTTTCGTCCGATGATCTCGACGCTTTGAAACAGGCGGCGAAAAAGACGGTGATCGTGCAAGAAGGCAATATGAGCCTTGGCGTCAATCTTCTCGCTGCTTTGGTGAAGAAGGCGGCCTCAATCCTCGGATCCGAATTCGATATCGAAATCGTCGAGATGCATCACCGCATGAAGGTCGATGCGCCGTCGGGCACCGCGCTCATGCTCGGTGAAGCGGCGGCCGATGGCCGCGGCGTTTCGCTTGAATCACATGCGATTGACCATCGCCATGGCATGACAGGCGCGCGCCCCGATGGCCATATTGGTTTTGCCTCGCTACGCGGCGGCACGGTGATCGGCGAACATTCGGCGATATTCGCCGGCAATGGCGAACGTCTCGTTCTGTCGCATATCGCTGAAGACCGCGCGCTCTTTGCCGCTGGTGCTGTGCGCGCCGCTTTGTGGGCCAAAGGCAAGACACCCGGCTTCTATGGCATGGATGACGTGCTCGACCTTAAGAATTTCTAATTGTTGCGACTGGAGTGAAGAATGGATCGTCTGCTTGTGCTCGTGCGCCATGGCCAGAGCGAATGGAATCTGAAAAACCTGTTCACCGGCTGGAAAGATCCCGGCCTCACGGAAAAAGGCATTGGTGAAGCGAAAGCGGCGGGGCAGCGCCTCAAGGCGCTCGGTCTGTCGTTTGACGTGGCGTACACATCGGCACTGACGCGTGCGCAGAACACCTGCGCATTGATCCTCGATCAGTTGGGTCAAAGCAGCTTGAACACCATTCGCGATCAGGCCCTCAATGAGCGTGATTATGGCGATCTCTCCGGTCTCAACAAGGATGATGCGCGCGCCAAATGGGGCGAGGATCAGGTCCATGTCTGGCGTCGGTCGTACGATGTTGCTCCGCCCGGTGGCGAAAGCCTGAAGGATACGGTGGCGCGCGTGCTGCCCTATTATTGCCAGGAGATTCTCCCGCGCGTGCTGCGCGGTGAGCGGGTCATCGTGGCGGCACACGGCAATTCGCTGCGTGCGCTTGTGATGGTTCTCGACCGTCTCACGCCCCAGACGATTCCGTCGATGGAGCTCGATACCGGTGTGCCGCTGGTCTATCGCCTCAATGCCGACTCGACCGTCGCCTCCAAGCAGGTCCTGACAGCGTGATTTCGATAGCGCCGGGGATTTCTTATTATCCCGGTTATTGGAATGCGGCTGAACAGGCCGCTCTTGTGGCTGAGTTGCGCGTGGTTTTAAAACTCGCGCCACTCTTCACCCCGACGATGCCGAAAACAGGAAAACCATTTTCTGTCCGTATGACAAATTGCGGTATGCTCGGATGGGTGTCAGACCGCGAGGGATACCGGTATCAGGAACATCACCCGCTCACCGGTGAGCCTTGGCCATCGATCCCGCTGATGGTGCGTGAGGCGTGGGAAAAAATTGCCGATTATCCGCATGATCCTGAAGCCTGTCTGATCAATTATTACGGTCCGCAGGCGAAGATGGGATTGCATCAAGATCGCGATGAGCAGGATTTCGAGGCCCCCATCGTCTCCTTTTCTCTGGGCGACACGGCCATATTTCGGATTGGCGGCACGGAGCGCGGCGGCAAGACGACATCGCTGAAATTGCATTCAGGCGATGCGCTGGTCTTTGGTGGTCCTGCGCGTCTCGTCTATCACGGGATTGATCGTATCTTAGCAGGCACGTCGACGCTGCTCGGCCGCGAAGGTCGCGTCAATCTCACGCTCCGCCGGGTGAATAAGCCTTAGTTTTTGGCGCTGGCTTTTGCGCGCACTTCGGCACCGAAGGTCTTGATCAGCTCCGGCGTGGCAGGGCCGCCGCAAATCGTCAAACGATCCGGCAGCACGATCCGCTTTTTGGCCGGATAGAGCGTGGCCAGTGCAGGATGCTGCAACAATGCCGTCCCCTGATCTTCCGCTTTCGCACGCGCATCCGACACGACAATGAAATCCGGCTTCGCCGCGATCAATTTTTCGAGGGGCACGAAACCGCCTTGCGGTAGGCCGAGCGCAGGGGCAGCATCCTTCAAGCCAATGGACGCAGCTACTTCCACACTGATCCCATCGGTGCCTGAGACATAGCCGCGCCGGTGCAACATCACCGCGCTCGTATGGGCGGGCGCAATGGCGCGATTGTCCGCCAGCGCACGGTCGATCGATGCGATCAGTTCTGCGCCGCGTTCGGGCGTGCCAAGCGCTGCGGCCAGTTTGCGAATTTCGGCCCGGCCCTGATCAAGGCTCGTCCAATGGCCGAGGGTCAGAACCGGCACGCCTTTCTCGGCGACGAAGCTTTTCAGATAGCGATTGTCATAGGGACCAACGAGTATGAGATCGGCCTTGGCGCGAACGAGATCTTCCGCTGTGCCGCGGTGAACGGGATAGGCCGCGGCGTCGCGCGCCACGTAGGAGAGGGATTTGTCACGCGCGAGCGGGCTGAGGGCCGCAATCTGACCCGGCGCAGCCAAAGCGACAAGCAATTGATCGGCGCACAGATTGATTGAGACGACGCGTGCAGGCTGCGCCTCGGCCGGGGCCGCGAAGAAAGCGAGGGCGAGAAAAGCGAGGGCACGCAGGATCATGGCCGCCTTATCGCATAAAAAAAGCGCCCGGCGCAGCTCCCCCGAGACCACGCCGAGCGCCGACCCCGAAGCACGGAGGCTTCTTGGGACCGCCTGAGGCGACGCCATTGCATGCCTCTTGGATCAAAGATTGACGCACGACGCGCTGCCGGTCATTGACAAGGATCAAGCGACATTCGCCGCCAACCGTTTCTTAGTCCCCGCCCGTGCCTGCTGCCAGCCCTTTCAAGCCCTATCTCGACCAGACAATCACGCTCGCCGCAGCCCTTGCGGGCGGCCTGATCTTGGCGTTCACCCCTGTTCCTGCGCCGTGGTTGACCGGTGCGATGCTCGGGGCAGCAGGCGCTGGCGCTTGGCGGCCGTTGAAAGATGTCGGCCCCACATTTCGTGATTTTGCTTTTCTGCTAGGTGGTCTGTCGCTTGGTTGCGCCGTCCGTCCCGAAACGCTGCGCGCTTTCGCGCATTATCCGCTGAGCCTTGCCATTCTGGCCGTCGGCGTCGTGCTGACGATCATTTTCTCGACTTACGCGCTGATGCGGCTCTTTGGGTGGCGCCGGGCCGAGGCGATTTTTGCATCGTCTCCGGGAGCTCTCTCGACCGTCGTGATTCTGGCGTCGAGTGAAAACTGCGATTTGCGCCGCGTTGTCGTCGTGCAGATGATGCGGCTCTTCGTCATCATCGCGTGTCTGCCGTCCCTCATGATCGGGTCCGGCATGTTGGCTGGCCATGGGCCTGGTGCAGCTGGATCAGCGATGACAGCGCTCGAAACCGCCGAAGTGTTTGCGATTGGCTTGGTCGCCGCTTACGTGGCGATTGGGTTGCGCTTTCCCTCACCCTGGTTTTTGGGCCCTATGATTGCGGCCGGTTCGCTCACGGGCAGCGGGCTCATCACCGATATCTTCCCACCTGCTTTGGCAACGACCGGTTTCGTGATGATCGGTGCCTATATGGGCGTGCGTTTTCACGGCCTCAAAGCACGCGATATTCTCAATATCTTTCCGGCAGCGCTTGTCTCATTGGTGATCACGCTCGTCACCGCATTCTCGCTGGCCTTTGTCGCCCATTGGGTGGCGCGGATTCCAACGGCAGAAGCCTTGATTGCGTTTGCGCCGGGTGGATTGGAGGCGATGGCCATTTTGGCCTTCGCACTCCATCTTGATCCCGTTTTCATTGGCGCGCATCATCTGGCGCGTTTTCTCGGTATCGGGCTTGGCCTACCGGTGCTGATCAGATTTTGGCCGGGTCTTTTCGGCGTGGCGCCTAAAGGCCCTGAAGCTCAGGCGCGGTAAAGATCCTTGTAGGTCTCCCGCATTACGTTTTTCTGCACCTTGCCCATCGTGTTTCGCGGGAGATCATCCACGAAGATGATCTTTTTCGGCAATTTGAATTTGGCGAGTTTGCTGGCGAGTTCATCGGCGATGGCCGCCTCATCAATCGTCGCACCTTTCTGGCGGACGACGACGGCTGTGACGCCTTCACCAAAATCAGGATGCGGAATGCCAATCACGGCGCTCTCGATCACACCCGGCATGCCGTCGATTTCGGTTTCGATTTCTTTCGGGTAGACGTTGAACCCGCCAGTGATCACGAGATCCTTGCCGCGGCCAACAATGTGCACATAGCCACGCTCATCAATGCGGCCGAGGTCACCCGTGATGAAGAAGCCATCGGCGCGGAATTCTTGCGCCGTCTTTTCCGGCATGCGCCAATAGCCCTTGAACACGTTCGGGCCTTTGACCTCAATCATGCCGATTTCGCCTTGCGGCAGAACTTTGCCCGTTTCAGGATCCGTAACACGCAAAGAAACGCCCGGCAGCGGGAAACCGACAGTGCCGGCAACACGATCGCCTTCATAGGGGTTCGACGTATTCATGTTCGTTTCGGTCATGCCATAGCGTTCGAGAATGGCATGGCCTGTCTTTGCAAAAAATTCGCGATGCGTTTCCGCCAGCAGCGGGGCCGAACCCGAGACGAACAAGCGCATATGGCGTGTCGCGTCTTTGGTCAGGCCGGGATGCTGCACAAGCCGCGTATAGAAGGTTGGCACGCCCATCAGGCTCGTCGCCTTGGGCAGCCAGCGCATCACTTCCTCGCCGTCGAATTTCGGCAGGAAGATCATCGATGCACCGGCCATCAAAATCGTATTCGTCGCCACGAAGAGACCATGCGTGTGATAGATCGGCAGCGCATGCAGCAGCACATCCTGATCGGTGAAGCGCCATTCCTTCACCAGCACCTGCGCGTTCGAGGCGAGATTGTCATGCGTCAGCATCGCCCCTTTCGAGCGGCCCGTCGTGCCGGACGTATAGAGAATAGCAGCGAGATCGTCGGCGGCGCGTGCCTCATCGGTACAATCGGCGGAGGCGGCATCCGCCTTCGTCCGCAGAGAGCCGTGGCCTTTGGCATCAAGTGTCTCAACCTTCGCGCCCACTTGGGCGGCAACGGGCTTTAACGACTCTTCTTTGGCCGGATCGCAGACAACGAGCGCCGGTTCAGCATCGCCGATGAAATAGGCGAGCTCATTGGTGGTGTAAGCTGTGTTGAGCGGCAGCATCACGGCGCCAGCGCGGACACAGGCGAGAATGAGGAGCAGCGTCTGCGGGCTCTTCTCGACCTGAATGGCCACACGGTCACCGGGCTTCACACCCAAGCTGCGCAGCGTATTGGCATAGCGGCCGGTGCCTGCGAGGAAATCGCCATAGCTCATCGTCCCGCCATCCTGCAGATGGAGGAAGGGCTTGGATGCTTCGGGCATCGCCTTGCGGATGAGATCGAACAGATGATTGGCCATGGGACGCCCCCGACAATGAAAAAGCGGCGGGACCTTAACCGATCCCGCCTTGATTGAAATCAGCCCTTGCGGAATGCCTGCCCACCATCAACGTCAAGCGTCGCGCCGCTGACATAGCCGCACATCGGCGAGGCGAGGCAGACGATGGTGTTCGCCATTTCTTCCGGTTCCGCGAGGCGGCCAAAGGGAAGGTTGGCCAGCAATTCTTCCCAACGCCCTTCATCGCCGAGTGATGTCTTGGCGCGTGCCTTTGACAGCGTGATGATACGATCGGTCCGCGTCTGCGACGGGTTGATAGCAAAGACCCGAACGCCGAATTCCGGCGATTGGCCGCCGACAGCACCGGTGAACGCCATCAGCGCTGCATTACCGACGCCGCCGCAGACATAATCATGGCGCGGCGAACGCCCAGCGCTACCGATCACATTCACGATCACGCCGTCCCGCTTTTCTTTCATTTTCGCGAGATAGAGTTGGGTGAGGTGGATGTAGCCCATCACCTTCAACGACCATGCCGCTTCCCATGTCTCGATATCGATGTCGAACAAAGAGCCGCCGGGAATGGCGCCTGCATTATTGACGAGAATGTCGATGTCGGGGAAGGCGGCTGCCAGCCTGATGCGTTCTTCCTTTTTGGACAGGTCCGCCGCAAAGGTCGAGACGCGCTGGCCGCCATTCAGCGCGGCAGCGGCCTCTTTCAGCACATCCTCACGACGCGCGGTAATGATGACGCTTGCGCCTTCATCAAGAAATGCTTTTGCGGTCGCAAGGCCGATGCCTTTCGAGCCGCCGGTCACGAGAACGCGGCGGTCTTTCAGTTGGAGATCCATAAAAGCCTCACAGGGATGATGGCGCGGGGGAAACGGATGTGTACCAGTCGCAGATGGCGCTGCCCGTTGTGAACAGAACATGCGGGCTCGCCTGTAAGGCGTCGATCATGTTCACAAGCTCATGCATGCGGTGCGGCACGGAGATAAGATGCGGGTGTAGGCCAAGGGCCAACATGCGCACCTGCCCTTCACCTTCCTCTTCGAATTGTTTCAGCGTGTGCTTCAGGCGCTTTTCCATTTCGCCCGTCGCATGCCGTTCGATGGCATAGATGATGGAATCGTTGATTTCGAGATTGTACGGCATCGCCACCATCGGGCCGTGCTTGGTGTGCATCCAATCAGGCTGATCGTCCACCACCCAATCGCAGACATAATCGATGCCATTCTTTTTCAGAAGATCGGGTGTGTCGACGGTCTCACGCAGACCTGGCGAGAGCCAGCCGCGCGGGCGCTGGCCTGTAAATTTCTGAATCTTATCGAGGGCGGCCACAATCAGCGCTTCTTCACCCCCTTCGGCATGATTGATTGCCTTTTGATGCATGCCATGGCCGATGAATTCCCAGCCTGCTTTCAGCATCGCCTCGGCGGCGGATGGATAGGCATCGATCACACCGGCGTTGAAACTGGTCGAGGCCGGCAAACCGCGGTCTGTGAAGAGTTTCAAAATACGCGGCATCCCGGCGCGCATACCGTAATCGGCCCAAGAGAAATTCGGCACATCCGGCACCGTCTCCTTGCCATGCGGTGGCGTGATGATGGTGCGTGGCATCGCATTCTCGAACACCCAATGTTCGACGTTGACGACGAGATGCACGAGAATCCGCTTGCCCTGCATCGGGGGCAGCGGCGGACGCTCTGATGTCATGCGGTAAGGGATACGGGGGTTCGCCATGGTCCGTCTCGTCAATTCAATGATGGTGATGGGCGCCGCGCATCTCGGCCATGATTTCGGCCTTGAAGCCGGTGAAGGCCGGATCGGTGAGCGTGTCGATCGAGCGCGGGCGCGGCAGCGTGATCGGGATGTCGCGGGTGATCCGGCCAGGCCGCGCCTTCATCACGCAAACACGGTCGGCCAGCAGGATCGCTTCGTCGATATCATGTGTGACGAAGAGAACGGTTGTCTTCAGCTTCTGCCAGACATCAAGCAGCAATTCCTGCATGGAGAGGCGGGTCTGCGCATCAAGCGCACCGAAGGGCTCGTCCATCAGAAGCGCGCGCGGTTCCATGACCAGTGCGCGCGCAATGCCCACACGCTGGCGCATCCCGCCTGACAATTGCACGGGCAGCGCTTCCGTGAATTGCGAAAGCCCGACAATGTCGAGAATGCGCCGTGCACGTGGCTCGTAGACATCTTTCGGTAGGCCCTGAACCTTTGGGCCGAACACGACATTGTCCCACACATTCAGCCAAGGCAGTAGCGAAGCTTCCTGAAACACGACGCCGCGGTCCGGTCCGGGTTTCGTGACGCCCCCACCATCGAAGCGGACATCGCCGCCGCTTGCCATTTCAAACCCGGCGACGATGTTGAGAAGCGTGGACTTACCACAGCCCGACGGGCCAAGGAGTGCGACGAACTCGCCTTCGCCAATATGGAAATCGACGTCCGATAGCGCCTGCACGCCGCCGGTGCCGCCATAGGTTTTCGAGACATTCGAAAAAGCGATGGTGCCCATCACGCTCTCACTGGTTGAAGGATTGCATGCGCCGCCAGCGCAAAGCGGCAAATTCGAGCGCGACGATCAGGCGGTCTGAGAGATAGCCGAGGAGTCCGATCGACACCATGTCGGCAATCACCACATCCATGCGGCCGACATAATAGGCGTCCCACAGAACGTAACCGAGACCTGATTTAACGGCGACCATCTCCGACACGATCACAGCCGTCCAGCCAATCCCAAGCCCGAGACGCAAGCCGGTGAAAATCGATGGCAAAGCCGCAGGCAGAACAACGCGCAGCAGAATGTCGAAACGCGATGCGCCCATCATCAAGGCCGCACGGATCCAGTTCCGTTCCACATCGCGTGCGCCTTGCGTCGTGTTGATCACAATGGGGTAGAACGCGCCAATCGTGATGAGGAAAATCGCACCCAAGCCGCTGATGCCGAAAATGGCGATCGAGATCGGGAGCCACGCGGTGATCGGTACGGGCCGCAGCCATTGGATGGAAGGGTCGACAAGGGCTGAAACGGTTTTCGACCAGCCGATCAGGATGCCGAGTGGAACGCCGATAACGATGGCGAGTGCAAAGCCTGCTGCAACACGCTGGGCAGAGGCCACGACATTGGCCATCCATGTGCCGGCGTAAGGATTAAGGCCGAAACCGGGATTGCCGAAGGCCCACAACATCCACGCTTTCCAGACGCGGTCGGGTGTCGGCAAAGCGCCGCCGAAAATGGCGCCATCACGGCCGCCCATTTGCCAAGCGACGATCAGAAGAACGGGGAGAACGAGAGCCAACACAATCTTGGTCACGCGTTGCGTCACGCCGGATGGTTTTGCTCGTGCCGGTGCAGTGCTGGCTACACCCGTATCGGTGATGGCTGCCATCTGTCTCTCCCAAGGAATAAGAAGGGCGGACAGACACGCTGTCCGCCCGATTGACCTCAGTTGGTCTTGACCTTCGCGAGGAAGGACGCGTCCCAATTGTTCTCGATTTCACCCGACACATCCTTCGGAATGACACCGAGTTCGTTGAACGCCTTCGCCTGACGCTTGATCTGATCGACCGTGATGACCGGGCCGAGATTGATCTGCTGCGCGACGGCAGCCGAAATCTGCGGATCAAGACCCGTCAGCTTCTGGATGCCTTCGGCAAACTTCGCCTTGGACGATTGCAGTTCGAGCATCTTGGCAACGTAAGCCGCGACGAAACGCTCAACCGCAGCGCGCTTCTGCGTAGCGGCCGATTTCGTGGCGACAAGCATGCCGAGTTCTGCACCAACCGCTTTCGACTGGCTGTAGTCGAGGTTCTTCGCGAAGAAGCCATAGCCCTTCACGACCGGGATCGATTCGAACGGCTCCCATGTGACGAGCGCATCGACTTCACCCTTTTCGAGGGCCGCATTGAAGTTGGCGCCACCACCCTGAATGTTGACGGCGTTGAACGAATTATAGGGCACGCCCTTTTCCGTCAGCGTTGCTGCGAACTGGAACCACACGGCCGAACCCGGCGCGATGGCGATTTTCTTGCCCTTGAGGTCTTCCCACGTCTCGAGCTTCACGCCATTGCGGCCGATCACATATTTCGGCGACGAGCCGATGCCCATGATGCCGACGACATCTTTGGAACCATTGGCGAGCGAGATCGCGAGGTCGGCCGGGCCGACGGTCGCAACATCGAGCGAGCCGGCGAGCAGCGCGGTACGCGCATCGGCGTAACGTGCGAATTCGACCATCTTCACGTCAACGCCTTGCTTCTTCAATTCGTCCTCAATGAGAACGATGGGTGCAAGGTGCGCGACTTTCTGATAGCCGACGGTGAGTGTCACCGGCGGGTTGAGCGGTGCCATTTGCGCAAAAGCCGCGCCCGGCAAACCAGCTCCGATAGCGAGAGCGGCAAGGCCACCCAGTACTGTACGACGTTGCATGCTTAGTCTCCCCTGGAAAATGGCACCCGCGTGCCGTTTCATTGTCCGGTAAACACGGGATCCCTTTTTTCGCGAAAAGCGGCTTGCCCCTCGCGATAGTCCGCGCTCGTGAAACAACGTTCCACGAGCGTATTCACCGCGGCGAGATTTCTTTCGGTCTCTGGCCGCGACAATTCCACAAGGCAGCGCTTGATGGCCGCTAATGTCAGCGGCGCATTGGTGGCCATTGTGCTGACATAGTGCGTGCTCTTCGCCGCATAATCTTCGGTCTCCCACACGGCGGTGGCAATGCCCACGCGATGGGCTTCGGCCGCGTCCAAGATGCGTGCCGAAAATAAAATGTCCGAGGCCGCTGTCACGCCGAGGCGTTGCACCATCAGCCCAATGTTCGATGCGCCATAGCCAAGGCCGAGACGTGCGGCCGGTAAGCGAAACCGGCTATCCGCGCGCGCAAGCCGGATGTCGCAGCACAGGGCGAGCATCAGGCCGCCGCCAAAGCAAAAACCACGAATGAGCGCGACAGTCGGCTTCGACGCGTTGACGATCGCTTCCATTCCCGCAGCCACGGCGCGGTCATAGGCGCGGGTTGCTTCCTCACCCGTGCGCTTGTCACCAAACTGCGAGATATCGGCGCCCGCACAAAAGGCCTTCTCACCTGCGCCTTCCAGCGTGATCACGCGAACACCCGGCGCGCTCTCGGCACGCTGTACAGCGTCCGGCAGGGCAGACCACATGGCGAAACTCATCGCATTCATTTTTGCTGGCTGATCGAGCACGATGCGGCAGACCGGGCCATCAAAAGAAACGCGGATTTGACCTTCGCTCATCACACCACCTGTTGTGCTTTGAGCTTTGCGATGGTCTCGTGATCGAAACCGGCTTCGCTGAGAATGGCGTCGGTGTGCTCGCCCTTTTCTGGAATCGCTGCCACGAGCGAAGCGGGAGTCCGCGACAATGTCACCGGCTCACCGACAAGACGGATCTCGCCGCGCACCGGGTGCATGACGGGTTGCGCAAGCGCGAGATGGCGCACTTGCGGGTCGTCGAACACTTCATTCATGCGGTAGATCGGACCAGCCGGAACGTGGAATTCCTCAAGCCGTTTGAGCCAATAATCCGATGTTTCCCGTTGGAAGATCGGATCGAGCACCGCCTTCAGTTTTGGCCGGTTCGCGAAGCGCTGGTCTTGGGTGGCGAAATCGGCATGGTCGGCGAGATCTTCGCGCGCAAGCGCGGCGCAAAGATTCCGCCACTGTCCTTCACCGCCCACGCCAATATTGATGAAACCATCCTTCGTCGGCAGTACGCCCATGGGCGTCGAATAAGGGTGGTCATTGCCCGCTTGCGGCGGCGCCTGCCCGTCGACGAGAAAGCGCGCTGCTTGGAAATCGCAGAGCGCGATCTGCGCTTCGAGCAACGAAGTGTGCACCCACTGACCTTCGCCTGAAGTGGCACGTTCATGCAAAGCGACGAGGACACCGATCGCGGCATAAAGCCCTGCAGTGGTATCGGCGACGGCAGCGCCTGCGCGCACCGGACCTTGGCCCGGCAGACCTGTGATCCACATCAGGCCGCCCATGCCCTGCGCGATCTGATCGAAACCAGCGCGCGTGCGATAAGGCCCGCTCTGCCCAAAGCCGGAAATGGAGGCGAGGATGATGCGCGGATTGACCTTGCGCAGCGCATTATAATCGATGCCGAGACGTTCCTTCACGTCGGGGCGGAAATTTTCGACCACCACATCCGCCGTTTCGACAAGCTTCATCAAGACGGCGTGGCCTTCTGGCTTTTTCAAATTCAGCGTCAGCGAGCGCTTATTGCGATGCAGATTCTGCATGTCATAGCCATGGCGCGGGCCAGACATGTTCTCGTTCGGGTCAACGCCTTCTGGGGCCTCGATCTTGATGACGTCAGCGCCGAAATCGGCCAACACGCGACAGCATGTCGGCCCAGCCCGCACGCGGGTGAGGTCAAGAACACGCAAATTGCCGAGCGCGGAAGAAGCCCGGGGGCGGGGCTTGGTCATGCGACGGAGCCTTTCAAACGAGTTTCAATTTGCTGCGCAACGCGCAACACGGTGAGGCCCGTGCCATGGCGGGCCAAGAGTTGAATGGCTGTCGGCATGGCGCCATGCGCTGCAGGCAGCGGCAGGGCAACGGCCGGCAGACCAAGCGCATTGACGAAGCGCGTATAGCGCGACAGCTCGTAGAGATGGCGTGCGGAAAATTCAGGCTGGCCCGGCTCGCACATCGCCACACGCGGCGTGGGGCATGGCATGACGGGCAATGCAATCACGTCGGTTTTATCAAACAATTTCTCAGCCATTTCAGCCCGCAGCACGGCGAGCCCCGCCGAAACGCCATCATAGGCGGCGGGTGTAATGGCCGCGCCGTGCGAAAGGCGGCGTTCAAGAATAGGGTCAAGTGCGCCTGTGCCGATGAGCGCGCGATTGCTCTCATAGGCTTCCTGTTGCAACAGCGTCAGCACCACATCGTCACAAAGGTCAATGGTGGGCTGCAGGCTGATGGTGCTGGTGGTGAAATCTTGCGCAGCCGCCAGCATGCGGGCGTGGTCGTCATTTTGCCAAATGAGATCATCGGCAATCGCAAGACGGAAAGGGCGCTCGCCATGCGGTGGAATGAGGGCGTTTCCAACACGCAAAAGCATGTCGACGGAACGAGCGAGCACGCCGAGCGTGTCGAGCGATGGAGCGAGCGGCCATGATCCACCACGGCACAGAAGACCGAAACTTGGCTTCCACGCGGCAATACCGCAGCACTGTGCCGGAATGCGTAGCGAGCCTGCAGTATCGGATCCGATTGCAAAATCGACCAGCCCGGCCGCGACAAGAACGGCCGATCCAGATGATGAGCCGCCGCAGATATAATCAGCATTGAGCGGATTGATCGGGCGGCCGCGGAACGGGTTGGCGCCTGAGGGTTCGTATGCAAGCGGCGTCATTTCGGCGAAGCCCAGCAGCTCGGCGCCTTCCGCCACAATCTGGCTTAGCAGCACCGCTGGCTTATCATCACAGCGCACGCCCGATGCGAGCCCGCGCGTATAATCATGCCCGGGCCATGCGAACATATCCTTGGCAACAAAGGTCAGCCCGCTGAGGGGGCCTTCGCGCGGCGTGTCGGCAGCAGCGAGAGCTACAAGCGCGTTCAGCTTGTGGCCTTCACGCGCCAGCGTGTCGCGTGCAGTCTGGCGATGCGGAGAAACGGTGCTCGTCATCGCCATGCCCATGACCCTCAGAAGGACCGCGGCAAGCCAAGAACATGCTCGCCGACATAAGAGAGGATCAGATTGGTGGAGATCGGCGCGACCTGATAAAGCCGCGTCTCGCGGAACTTGCGTTCCACATCATATTCGGCAGCAAATCCAAAGCCGCCATGCGTTTGCAGGCAGGCATTCGCTGCTTCCCACGAGGCGTCGGCGCACAACAGTTTCGCCATATTCGCTTCGGTGCCATAGGGCTGGCCGGCATCATGCAGCGCTGCTGCTTGGTAGCGAATGGAATCGGCCGCACGCGTATTCACATAAGCGCGTGCGATCGGGAATTGGATGCCTTGATTTTGGCCGATGGGGCGGTCGAACACGATGCGCTCATTCGCATAGGCTTTCGCGCGATCGATGAACCACCACGCATCGCCGACGCATTCAGCCGCAATCAGCACGCGCTCCGCGTTGAGCCCTTCAAGAATGATCTTGAGGCCCTTGTTTTCTTCGCCGATCAGATTTTCAGCGGGGATTTCGAGATTGTCGAAAAAGACTTCATTCGTCTCGTGATTGACCATATTGCGAATAGGCCGCACGGTCATGCCCTTGCCGATCGCATCCTTGAGATCGACGAGAAACACCGAAAGTCCTTCCGATTTCCGCTTCACCTGATCGAGCGGCGTCGTGCGCGCAAGCAGGATCATCAGATCGGAATGTTGCACGCGGCTGGTCCAGACTTTCTGGCCATTGACGATATAGCGGTCGCCCTTGCGCACCGCCGTCGTTTTCAACTTTGTTGTGTCAGTGCCGGTGGTGGGCTCCGTCACCGCCATGGATTGCAGGCGCAGACGGCCGGCCGCGATCTCCGGCAGATATTTCTGCTTCTGGGCAGGAGAGCCGGCACGCAGCAGCGTGGACATGTTGTACATCTGTCCATGCACCGCGCCCGAATTGCCGCCGGACCGGTTGATCTCTTCCATGATGATCGAGGCTTCGACGAGCCCAAGTCCGGCCCCGCCGAATTCCTCAGGGATCAGCGCTGCCAACCATCCCGCCTCGGTTAGTGCTGTCGTGAAAGCCTCGGGATAGCCGCGGGCCTCATCGACCTCACGCCAATAGGCGCCATCAAAACGGGAGCACAGCGCGCGAACGGCTTCGCGCAGGTCGGAATGATCGTCGGGGGAAGGAATTGCAATGGCCAAGGCACACCTCTCACGAGTGAGTATGACTCGGCCCTGATTTTGCGAAATAAGAAAGTTTAACCGGGTGACAACTAAAAATTCGAAATCACTCGCGAATGAGCGCCTCAATCAGCTTTTGGGTCGGCGCTTCTGGCGCGTGTCCGGCATGCCAACACAGGTCGAGATGACGGATAGCCCATGGGTCCTCAAGATGGAGGAGTTTCAGCCCCAGCGCTTCGGCAAAGGGGCGTAGCGCCGCTTCGGGGAGGATGCCCGTGCCAAGGCCTTGCGCTACCATCTGGCAGACCGTCTCGAAGGTCCGCACCTGCACTTTCCGACGGAAAGGGCGGCCCAAAAGCCGCGCTTGCTCGGCCAAAAGCCGGTCAATCGCCGTCCCGCCTTCCAAGGCAACGAAATCATCGTCAAGCAGATCGCGGAAAAAGACGCGGTCGGCATGGGCCAGCCAATGGCCTTTGGGGACGGCCACGCCGAGCCTATCCTCGGCATAGGGCAGGGTGACGAACTGCGCCTGCGGCGTGCCACGCACCACCACACCCAGATCGGCCATGTTCTTGGAGAGGGCTTCAAGGGTCTCCTGGCTCGGCCGTTCCTCAAGCTCGATGCTGATATCGGGCGCCTGCCGGGCAAAGGCGGCGAGGTCGGCCGCAAGGCGGTGGACGAGGGCGGAGGAGGAGGCCGACACGCGGACGCGGCCCCGCACACCCAAGCGATGATCGCGTGAGGCGGCCTCGAACTGGTCGGCGAGCCGCAGCACCTGCTCGGCATAGCGTAAAGCGGTGATTCCGGCCGGCGTCGGCTCAAGCCCATGCGGCAAGCGCTTGATCAGCGGCGTCCCCGCCTCGGCCTCAAAAATCTTGATCCGCCGGCTTGCCGCCGACAACGCCAGATTGAACCGGGCCGCCGCGCGGCTCAGATTGCGTGTTTCACACAGCGCGACGAACAGCCGGAGCGTTTGCAGATCATGATGCAACATGGCCGCCATGGGAAAGGCTAGCGCTCAAGCCGTCAAGCAGGGTTGCATCGTCGCGCCTGATCGTCGAGCTTGGACACATGAATGATTCCGCCTTTGCCCTCAATCCGCGCCTCGAAGCGGATACGCTTGCCGTGGGAGATCTCGCGCTCTGTCGTGTTCTGCTAATGAACGATGCGCGCTTCCCTTGGATCATCCTTGTGCCGCGCCGCGCCGGCGCGCGCGAATTGACCGATCTCTCACCTGAGGATCAAGCGACGCTCTTGGCTGAGATTGGCGCAGCGAGCCGTGCGATGCAGCGGCTCATTCACCCGCACAAGCTCAACACGGCCGCCATCGGCAATGTCGTCGCGCAATTGCACATCCATATCGTGGCGCGTTTCGAGGATGATGCGGCGTGGCCCGCACCTGTCTGGGGCCATGGCGCGCGCGAACCTTATGATGAAGATGAGAGCAGCGGTTTTGTTGGCCTGCTGCAACGCGAATTAGGATATTTGTAATGGTGGTGTCGCGTCAGGAACGGTCCGCTGCGGTGGGCTATGCGCAGAATTTGCTCGACCGGCGCGCCCAATTGCGGAGCGATGAGAAGGCGGTTGCAGCTCTTGCTGCTGATCCCACGGCGCGCTTTTTCGTGATCGCAGCCGATGTGCCGCTTTTACGCCGCACCGGCAATGGCCTCGACCCGCTGTTTGATCGCGCGGCCGCTGCCAGTTTTGGCTTATTGAAAGAACAGGCCTTTCTGGGCAGCGATGAGAAGGGCCCCGTATTCGCCGTTGAACTCGATCAACCCAACGCCGAAAGCGAACAGGATTCTGGCGACATTGTCCGCATCGATTTGCGTACGCTCGCAGTGCAGGGATTATTGCCGCCAGATGTTCTAGGTCCGCTCGGCGAAGCGAAGGCGCTGCTGTTCTGGCATCGCCGCCATCGTTTTTGTGCCCATTGTGGCGAGCGCACAACGCTCGCATCCGCAGGGTGGCGACGCGATTGTGCCGGATGCGGCGCGCAGCATTTTCCGCGCACCGATCCGGTCGCCATCATGCTCGCCGTGCGCGGCGATTTCTGTCTGCTCGGTCGTCAGACGCGCTTTGCGCCCGGCGTCGTCTCCTGCCTCGCGGGGTTCATTGAGCCGGGCGAGACGATGGAAGATGCCGTCCGGCGTGAATTGTTCGAGGAAGCAGGCATTCATGTTGGTGCTGTGCGTTACCTCTGCTCCCAACCATGGCCTTTCCCTTCATCGCTGATGATTGGCTGCATCGCGGAATCGGCGACGGAAGATCTGGTTGTCGATACAGAAGAACTCGAACTGGTACGCTGGTTCTCGCGCGAAGAAACGCGCGCCATTTTAGCGGGGACGCATCCGGAAGGGTTCACTTGCCCACCACCCATTGCGATTGCCCATCATCTCATCCGCGCTTGGGCAATCGATGGTGAGACGGTCTGATCAATAGTCGCGCACGCCTTGGATGCGCGCAGGTTGCGCGCTCCAACCTGTCCCGCCGGCATGCCGGCAAGTCCAATCGGCCGTACCGGTCGCAATCAGTGTCCCGTCACGGCATTGCCCACGCATGATCGCCTGCGGCAAAGGAGAAGGCTGCCGCAGCATCAGCGGTGTTGTGCTGAGACGCCCTGTGCGCGGTCTGAAATTGCGCGGCACGACTGACCCATCATTGCGAATGCGATAGCCACCGCTGGCGAGTTTCGCCGCGCGGCGCGCTTTGAGATAATTACGGTAGCCGTAAATCTCTTTGCTGCCGAGCTTGTAGGTTTTCATGCGTGGCTTCGGCATACTCGTCCGAACGCGCGGCGTGCGCGAGAAACCGCGCGATGATCCGCGATAGCCGCCGCGTGCATCGGCATCGTCAGGCATCACGAGAGATTGCGCGCTGAACAGAAAAAGCCCGCACAGCCAATACAGAATGATCCGGCGCATGATCGTCTCCCCACCATGGAGGAGAGCGTGAGCACAGTCAGCGGCTGAGAAAACCCGTCGAATTGGACGGGTTTAGACGTTGCCTGCTTCCAGACGGAACGGATTGGCTGGGTAGACGCCGAGGATCTTCACTTCCTTCGAGAAGAAGTCGAGTTCTTCGAGGGCCAGTTTCAGATTGGGGTCGTCCGGGTGCCCATCAACATCGGCGAGGAATTGCGTCGCCGAGAATTGGCCGCCGATCATGTAGCTTTCGAGCTTGGTCATGTTCACGCCATTCGTCGCAAATCCGCCAAGCGCCTTGTAAAGTGCGGCAGGCACGTTGCGAACGCGGAACAGGAAGGTCGTAATCGTCGGGCCATTGTTGGGCTTGGCCCATTGCGGTGTCTTCGACAGGATCACGAACCGCGTCGTGTTGTTCTTCTCATCTTCCACATTCTGCGCGAGCGTATTTAATCCGTAGATCTCACCGGCCAGCGCGGTGGCGAGCGACGCCTTGGTGGGGTCGTTCCATTCTGCCACTTCGCGAGCCGAGCCTGCGGTGTCGCCCGCGATCACGGCGCGCCAACCATGCTCGCGAATGATCTTGCGGCATTGGCCGAGCGCATGGACATGGCTGTGCACACTCTTGATCGTCTTCAGTGTCGCTCCCGGCACCGCGAGCAATTGGAAGCGGATCGGCAGAAAATATTCACCGATGATATGCAGGCCAGACTCGGGCAGGAAATGATGAATGTCTGCGACGCGGCCTGCGATCGAATTCTCGATCGGGATCACGCCCAGATCAGCGCGCCCCTCATTGATCGCAGAGAAGGCATCTTCGAACGAGGCGCAAGGCAGCGGAATCCCGTCGGGAAACATTTCGCGGCAGACAATATCGGAATTGGCGCCCGGTTCGCCTTGATAGGCGAGCGTGAGAGGTTGAGACATGGGACGTCCTTCCAAGGAAACGAGGATCAATGCGGGCGTGGACGCGCGGCCAGCGCCGCCCGGGCCCGTTCAAGGTCTTCCGGCGAATCGACGCCGAGTGGCACGACATCGACAAGCGTCACATCAATCCGCATGCCGTTCTCAATCGCGCGCAATTGTTCTAAACGCTCCCGCTTCTCGAGCGGCGAGGGTGGCAGCGCGACAAAGCGCGCCAAGGCTTGGCGGCGATAAGCGTAAAGACCGATATGATGATAGAGCGGGCCATCGCCCGATGGCGCGGTCGCACGCGTGAAATAAAGGGCGCGGAAACGGTTCTCGCCGATCGGCGTCATCACCGGCTTGACCACGTTGGGGTTGGTCCGCTCATCGGCACGGGTGATTTCGACGGCGATCGTGGTGATATCCACATCCTTGTCGGCCAAGGGCGGCAGGGATGCGGCAATCGCACGCGGGTCGATCGTCGGCAGGTCGCCTTGCACATTGACGATCACGTCATGGCGGCCTTCAGGGTCGAAAATCTCGACCGCTTCGTGGATCCGGTCCGAGCCTGACGGATGATCGGAGCGGGTCATCACGGCGATCCCGCCCGCCTTTTCGACGGCGTCCACAATGGCTTTTTCGTCGGTTGCGACCACAACTGGGCCGATCCCGGCTTCCAAGGCCCGGCGCCAGACATGAACGATCATCGGTTCCCCACCAATGTCGGCGAGCGGCTTGCCGGGCAGACGGGTGGCGGCCATACGGGCCGGAATGAGGATCACGGGGTCGGACATGAGAGGCTGTCTCGGGGCTCTGGCAGCGCGATCCGGGGGGAGCGGCTGAAAGTATCACGGGCTAGGCCGCTTATACGAGTTGCCAAGGACGCGTCAAAGCGGGTAATCAGTCGCCGCCGCTTCGCAAGGACGGGGGCGGAGAAATGTTGTTCGCAGGCCCTTAGGTCTGGGACAGGCTAGGTTTCGGAGCTTCGGGATGGATTCCTTCGAATTGAACAAGATCGCCGGCGCGCTTCTCGGCACGCTTTTGTTCGTGATGGGGCTCGGAATGCTCGGCGACGTGATTTTCGCTCCGCATAAGCCTGTCGTGGCTGGCTACGACCTTCCGGCCGCCGAAGACGCGCCGAAGGCTGGCGCCGCTCAGGCTGCTGCCGCTCCGGCCGTCCCTCTGCCGCAGCTCCTCGCCAAGGCTGACGCCAAGAAGGGCGAAGCGCAGGCGAAGGCATGCGCGGCCTGTCATTCCTTCGATAAGGGTGGCGCTAACAAGATTGGTCCGGCCCTCTATGGCATCGTTGATCGTGCCAAGGCTGCGGCTCCGGGCTTCGGCTATTCCGCCGCGTCGAAAGAAGCGGCTGCCAAGGGCGGCAAATGGGATTTCGCGTCGCTCGACGCTTTCATCAACAACCCGAAGGGTTACCTGCCGGGCACCTCGATGGGCTATGCCGGTCTTAAGGATGCTGAAAAGCGTGCTGACCTTCTCGCCTATCTGCGCACGCTGTCAGACAATCCGGCACCGCTGCCGCAATAAGACGATCATCACCGCACATAAAAAAGCCGGGCATTGCCCGGCTTTTTTATTGTCTCGCAACGACTATCCGCTCAGCGCGGTGCCATGACCATAATCATCTGACGTCCTTCGAGAGCGGGTTCCGCTTCGACCTTGGAAACGTCTGCCATTTCAGCCTTCACGCGATCAAGCAGCTTCAGGCCGATGTCCTGATGCGCCATTTCACGGCCGCGGAAACGCAAGGTGATCTTCACCTTGTCGCCTTCTTCAAAGAAGCGGCGCACGGCTTTCATCTTCACGCCATAGTCGTGATCGTCGATGCCGGGGCGAAGCTTGATTTCTTTCACCTCGACCGTCTTCTGCTTTTTGCGCGCTTCAGCGGCTTTCTTCTGCTCCAAAAATTTGAAGCGGCCGTAATCGAGCACTTTGCAGACGGGAGGGGTCGAATTCGGTGCGATCTCGACGAGATCGAGGCCGGCATCTTCCGCGATTTTCAGCGCGTCGAAGAAAGGCACGATGCCACGATTTTGTCCGGTGTCGTCGATCAATTGGACTTCGCGAACGCCGCGAATGTCACGATTGGCGCGCGGCCCGTCCTTCGTCGGTACGGGGGCGGCTCTCATTGGCCTGCGAATGGGTCATCTCCGTTAGTGAGCCCGGCGTGCGGCGCAGAGGCGTAGCGCCCGCGCGAGCGAGTTTCAAACGCGCTGAATGTCGCCCAAAAACGGCGGAAGTCAACACATCACGCGCGATTTGCGCGCTGCCGTTCCAAAAGTGCCACATAAAGCCGGAGCGTGGCACTGACCATGGATTCGAGCGAAAAATGCCGCTCGACATGCTGCCGGGCTCGAAGTGCCATCGCATCGCGCGCTGTAGCCCCAAGCGTAAGGGCCGCTGCAAGGGCCTCAGCCAAGGCCTCGGCATCATTGGGAGGGATCCGCCAACCGGTCCGCGCAGCCGCAGGCACGTCGGGCGGGGCCAGCACCGTCTCGGGCACAGCGCCAAGATCGGTGACGACCACCGGGGTCCCCAGCGCCTGCGCTTCCGTTGCTGTCCGGCCGAAGGCTTCAGGCTCGGTCGAGGGGACAGCGACCACAGAAGCCGCCATGAATGCGGCGGGCATGTCGGTGCAATGACCAACCCGATAAACCATATCTTTCACGCCGAGCGTCTCGGCCATGGCATCGAGCTCGCGGACATAGCCGCTGCGCCCTTGCTCATCGCCCGCCAGAACGATGGCGATGTCGGCTTCCCCCGCCTCGCGCAAAAGCCGCGCCGCTTCAATCAGGACTTTCTGACCCTTCCACGGGGTGAGCCGCGCGGCGCACAAGATCACCCGTTGATGAGGCGCGACACCCCAAGCGGCGCGCAGCCTTTCGATCCGGCCATGGTCGACATGCGCCGCCGCATAGAGCTTCAGATCAGTGCCGCGATGAATGACGGCGATGCGGTCGCGCGCGAAGGGGTGTTTATCGGCAATCAACCGTGCCGTGTAATGCGAATTGGCGATGACCGCGTCGCCGCGCGCCATCACCGAATTGTAGAGAATCTTCACCGACGAGCGGCCCTGATAGGAGCCGTGATAGGTCGTCACGAAGGGGACATCGAGCCCACCCGTCGCGAGATAGGCGCTCCACGCAGGCGCGCGCGAACGGGCATGGACGAGATCGACCTCTTCATCGCGAATGATGCGCTTGAGCTTGCGGGAATTGAACAGGATCGCGAGCGGATTTTTTGTCTTCGCCGGAAAAGGAATCCAAGTGCCGCCCTTGGCCTGCAATTCAGCAACAAGGCGACCACCTTCCGTTGCCACCAGCGCTCGCGCACCGGCTTGCACAAGACCGGCGGCAATATCGACGGCGGTGCGCTCCGCCCCGCCCGCATCGAGTTCGGGGACGATCTGGAGGATGGTGCGACCGCGCAGTTCCGCCGGGCTTCGCGCATCGGCATAGTGCATCAGTCTCGCCCTCCGGCGGGCCTTGATTCGCAAACCATGAGGATTGTTTAGGGTGAGTGACGCCGATCCGCAATTTCTAGCCACGCCCGGCCATCGTCTCGCCTATCGGAAGGTTGATGGCGCAGGCCCCCCGGTCGTCTGGTGCGGCGGCTTCGCGTCCGACATGGAGTCCACCAAGGCACAAGCCTTGGCCGATTGGGCGAGGGCCAATGGGCGCGCCTATATCCGCTTCGATTATTCCGGCCATGGCCGTTCTGAAGGATTGTTTGCGGACGGCACCATTGGCCAATGGTTTGCCGATGCCAAGGCGATCGTCGAGGCGTTGTGCGATGAAGGCCCCATCCTTGTTGGGTCATCCATGGGTGGCTGGATTGCGCTTCTTGTGACCCGCGCGCTCTACGGCACGCCGCGCGCGCCGCAAGGCTTGGTGCTGATCGCGCCAGCTGTCGATTTCACCGAGGAATTGATGTGGGCGCAGATGCCGGAGGATGTGCGCGCCCAGATCCTGCGTGACGGCGTTTGGAAGCGCGATTCCATTTACGGCGATCCGCTCCCGATCACCCGCGCTTTGATTGAAGATGGCCGGCGGCATCTTCTGTTGACCGGTCCAATCGCTACGCATTGCCCGGTCCATATTCTACAAGGGATGGACGATCCCGACGTGCCGTGGAAACACGCCATGCGGCTTGTCGAACATCTCCCCGGCGACGACGTGACCACCACGCTCATCCGCGATGGTGATCATCGTCTGTCGCGCCCGCAGGACATCGCCAAATTATTGCAGACGGTGGAAATGATGGCTTGAGGCGGCGTTAGCAGTTTCCCGTTCGTCGTCCATCAAAAAAACGCGGGCTTGCGGCCCGCGTTGTGTTTTTCAAGGCTGGCAGAGAATGCGTCAGTGCACGCTCACCGGCACAAGGTCATGCTCCCACGCATTTTGCACAGCGGTGGCGTAGGTGTCGGTCAGCATGATCGGCGAACCATCCGCAGCCAGAAGCGCAAACAGGTTCAGCCCCGGCGCGATCTGCGGTGCCTGCGGGAAAATCCGCTGCACATCATCTGAGCGGATCGCTTTGACATAGGCGACTTGCCCGCCACCAAGCGCAGCGAGAGCTTCCGGTGTCACATTTTCAAATTCGTTCTTCATTTCGGTCTTGGTCATATCGCGCCCTTTCATAAGCGGAGCGAAGGGGGATTAGTCTTTCGACACGATGTCGATTTTGCGGATGATCCGCTCGGGTTCAGGCCGTGCGAGATCGATCGAGAGCAGGCCGTTGGCGAGATCTGCGCCGATCACTTCCATGCCATCAACAAGCAGGAAGCTCCGTTGAAACTGCCGCGCAGCAATGCCGCGATGCAGATAGTGGCGTTCCTTGTCGTCGGTTTGGCGGCCGCGAATAAGGAGCTGGTTCTCCTCAACCGTGACGTCGAGCTGGTCGCGCGTGAAACCGGCAACGGCAAGCGTAATCCGCAACCGTTCCGGTTGCGTGTCGGTCCGCGCAATGCGCTCGATATTGTAGGGCGGGTAGCCCTCTGTCGCCGATTTGGCGACGCGGCCCAACGCGCGCTCGATCTCGTCGAAGCCGAGCAAGAAGGGTGAAGACAGGGTCGACATGCGTGTCATCGGACGAAGCCCCCAAGGCACTTCGGAAGAAGCGGCCCGGACATCCAGCACCGCGTTGCCCTAGATATGGGGTCCGGGCCGGGGCTGTGCAAGACGGGTCCAAACCCCTGAAAACGAGCGTGGAATTGCAAAATCCATAAGGCCGGGGCAAGGATGGCGGCAGTCCACCCCCCTGACGGCTTCTTCATGATCAAATTCGACATTTTGGGCATCGGCGAACCGCTGATGGAGTTGTCCGAAGTATCGCGCGCGGGCGAACGGCTGTTCCTGCCCGGGTTTGGCGGCGATACGTCGAACGCAACCATTGCCGCCGCACGGCAAGGCGCGAAGGCTGCCTATTTCGCAGCCCTTGGGGATGACGCGTTTGGGCGTGACTTTCTGGCCCTGTGGCAGCGCGAGGGCGTCGACTCGGCCCATTCCCGGATTTTGCCAGGCGAACGTACCGGCATCTATTTCATCAGCCATGGCCCTGATGGGCATGAATTCAGCTATTTCCGCGCCGGTTCGGCGGCCAGCCTCCCGGGCCCTGATGATTTGCCGGTTGGGCTCGTGCCGTCCTCCCGTATTCTGCATATCTCTGGCATCAGCCAAGCCATTTCGACCAAGGCCTGCGATCTCGTTTTCAAGGCGATTGCCGAAGCGCGGGCCGCAGGCGGGATCGTCAGCTACGACACCAATTTGCGCCTCAGGCTTTGGCCGCTCGACCGCGCACGCGCGACGATCCACGCCGCTGTGGCGCAATCCGATATCTGTTTGCCTGGCCTCGACGATGCCCAGAAGCTGACAGGCAAGACGACGGCCGAGGACATCTGTGATTTCTATCTCGGCCTCGGGCCGGAGATCGTGGCGCTGACATTGGGAAAAAGCGGCACGCTCGTCGCCATTCCCGGCCGGCGCGAGCTGATCCCGGCTTTCCCGGTTGAGGCAGTCGATGCCACCGGCGCGGGCGATGCGTTCGATGGCGCTTTTCTGGCGGAATGGCTGCGCAATGGCCATGATCCGTTTGCGGCGGCGCGTTACGCCAATGCGGCTGCGGCGTTGTCGACCCTCGGTTACGGCGCGGTGGAACCTATTCCGCACCGGGCCCGCGTCGAGGAATTTATCGCCAGCCGCGCCTGAGCTGCATTTCTACCCTCGCCCTGCCGCAATCGAGCGTTACATTGCCGGCATCAAGGGAGACAGCCCATGCCGCGCTTCAACGATATGCCTCGCATCGCCCCGTCCGACATCACGCCGCAGGGCGTCTGGCTCAATCGCCGCCACCTGATCGCTGGAGCCGCTGCTCTGGGCGGAGCCGGCTTGATTGGTGGAAGCGCGCAGGCGGCGCAAGTCATTGAACCGCTCAAAGCGGCTACGGGTTTCCCCGCTCCGTCTGATCCGCCAAGCGACAAGAAGCTCGCAACGACCTACAACAATTATTACGAATTCGGCACGAGCAAGTCGGCGCCGGCGATGAATGCACATCGCCTCACCGTGCGGCCTTGGTCGGTTGAAATCAGCGGCGAAGTCAGCAAGCCGCGCACGATCGGGATCGAGGAATTGCTGGCGTTTCCGCTTGAGGAGCGGATTTATCGATTCCGCTGCGTCGAAGCTTGGTCGATGGTCGTTCCATGGATCGGTTTCGAATTCAACAAGCTGGCCGCTTTGGTCGAGCCGACAAGCCGCGCGAAATTCGTGCGTTTCACCACGGCGGAACGCCCCAGTGAAATGCCGGGATTAGGTTCGCCGGTTTTGGATTGGCCCTACACTGAAGCCTTGCGTATCGATGAGGCGATGCATCCGCTGACCCTTGTCACGCTCGGCATGTATGGCGAGACTTTGCCAAACCAAAACGGCGCGCCGGTGCGTCTCGTGGTGCCGTGGAAATATGGTTACAAGAGCGCAAAGTCCATCGTGAAGATCGAATTTGTCGAAAAGCAGCCCGTGAGTTCTTGGACAAAAGCCGCATCGCACGAATATGGCTTTTACTCTAACGTGAATCCGAATGTTGATCATCCGCGCTGGTCACAAAAGCGCGAACGTTTGTTGCCAGCCTTATTTGCGTCGCGTGAAACCGAAATGTTCAACGGCTATGGCGCACAAGTCGCCTCGCTTTATGCTGGCATGGATTTGAAAGTGAACCATTGAGCACATCGTCCTTCAGCCTGTCGCAACGCGCCGATGAAGCGCTGCGGGACAATCGATTTCGTATCATACTCAAACTTCTCGTTTGGCTTGCCGCGCTTTATCCCCTGACGGCCTTGTCGACGAAGATTTTGTTTGATCCCTTGGCGCTTGGCGCCAATCCGGCTGAGACGATTTTGCGTTCGACAGGCGATTGGACATTACGCTTTCTGCTTCTCACGCTGGCAATCACGCCACTGCGTCGGATCACCTCGATTGGCGGGTTGATCCGTTTTCGTCGGTTGCTGGGGTTGTTCGCCTTTTTCTACGGCCTTGTGCATTTGGGCTGCTATATCGCATTCGATCGTTATTTTGTGCTGAGCGAAATTACGGCCGACATCATCAAGCGCCCATTCATTACCGTTGGCTTTGCCGCGCTCGTTCTGATGATCCCGCTGGCTTTGACGTCGACGCGCGCCGCCGTGATGCGATTGGGTGGCGCACGCTGGCAGGATTTGCACCGCCTTGTTTATGTGGTCGCTATTTTGGCTGTGCTGCATTTTTGGTGGCTGGTGAAACGCGATGTCACCGAACCATTGATTTACGCCGCGATCCTTGCGGCGCTCTTCGCCTACCGCATCATTGCAAGGGTGAAAAAGCGGTCGGGACGAGGATCCGGTTTTCCATCCGTTCGATAAACGGGCGCGTTTTCGGCAGGAAAGCGAGCCAATCGGGGTCGGCCATCAGCTTGGCCCGCTTGGCTTCACGATCCGCATGGCTGTCGTAGCGCCAGATCATCACGACCTGATTGAGAACGCCGATCTCGCTCGAAAACCAGCCGACAGGCGGACCCAGATGTTTCCAATGCGTCGTGGCCCCTTCGCGCTCATAGAGCGCGAGATAATCGGCCACGAGGCCCGTACGGATCGTGTAGGTTCGTTCTTCGACAATCGCCATGGGCACGCTCACACAGAGGGGAAGGCTGGACCGCTTAAGGTGCAGGCGGGCAGGCTGCCCAATAGCCGGTCTGGTAGGTCTGGTCGGTATAGAACCAGCATAGGTTCGGGTTAGGCGGCGGCGGAACGGAATAGGCCGTCGCCGCGGTTGCCGCGAGCACGCCGACAGCAACAAGACCTGCCGCCACGCCCCAGCCATAGCCGGGCCGCCAATAATTGCCGTACCAAGGCGCCGGAGCCCAGCCCGGCCGCCAGCCCGGATAGGCAGGCCGCCAAACGCCCGGGGGCGGACGATAACCGGGACGGTAGCCCGGCCGATACCCATAGCCGGGGCGGTAGCCGGGCCTGTACCCGGGCCGATAGCCGGGGCGGTAGACGCCACTGGGGCGTACCCCTGGCGCTGGGCGGACCCGCGGCCGCGGCTTTGAGCCTGAATAGGCGCGGACGTCCTGTGCGAGATCAAACGCGCCGTCATGCCGCACGACGGGTGGGGTGGGTCGATCCGCGCTGTCAGAGAGGGACGCCGCGAAGGCCGAGGCGAGGGGGCCCATGACGAGTAGCCCGGCAAGAACAAGACGGCGCATCACGGCCTCCACTCCATCGCGGCGATCGACGCCACGCTATCGCAGCGGAACCTTATCCGCCACGGGGGCCAACATTCAATGCTGTTAGGGAGAGCAGACGGCTCAGCCGCGACCGCGTTCGACGGCGATGGCCTGCTTCATGAAGGCATAAAGGCCATAAGCCGCCATGACCGAGAAGATGGCCATCAGCGCGTAGCCGACGTTAGTTCCCAGCTGGAACAGACCAGCAATCGCCCAGCCGGCCGCCAACGCGACCGCGAAGACTTCCGTCCCCACAAGAATCGCGATCCCCACGAGGGTGATGAGTTCCTTCGAGTTGATCTGCCCGGCAGCCATACCGATAATCCCGTTCAAGTTGCCTCTCCGGTTACCGAAGCTGATCGGTTTTGGCAATCCGTCCGCCCGCAAGACCCCTCTTCCGCGTCCTGAAAGTCCCCAGCCCGAAAGCCCCCATGACCGAACAGCATCATTTTGCGCGCGCCGCCGTGGCCGCGCCTCATTCCGCCGCGACCGAAGCCGGTCAGGCCATTCTGGCGCAGGGTGGCAATGCCATCGAGGCGATGGTGGCCATGGCCGCCACGATCGCGGTCACTTATCCGCATATGAACGGTATTGGCGGCGATGGCTTCTGGCTCATCCGCGCGCCTGACGGCAAGGTGCATGCAATCGAGGCGTGCGGGCCCGCGGGCAGCAAAGCGACGCTGAAACATTATCACGACAAGGGCTATGACAAGGTGCCGGTGCGCGGCGTTGATGCGGCCGCCACAATCGCCGGTGCCATCGGTGGTTGGCGCACCGCGCTTGATATCGCTCAAGCGCTTGGCGGTAAAATCCCGCTGGCGGACCTTCTGCACGATGCCATTCATCGCGCGCGTGATGGTTATCATGTCAGTGCGTCGGAATCGCGCTATCCCGCCAAGCTGAAAGACGATCTGCTCGACGCGCCCAATTTCGAGCAAACCTTTTTCCCGGGCGGTAAACCGCCAGCCTTGGGCACTTTGAAAAAAATGCCACGTTTGGCGGACACGCTTGAACATCTCGTGCGCGCCGGGCTTGAGGATTTCTATCGCGGCGATGTCGGTCGTGAAATCGCCGCTGAACTTGAACGTCTGAACACGCCGATTACCCGTCGTGATTTGGAAACATACCGGACGGCATTACGCCAACCACTTGAAGCGAAATTGCCCGGCGTCACGCTTTACAATTTCCCGCCGCCGACACAGGGCCTCGCCTCCCTGCTGATCCTCGGCATCGCTGCGCAATTGGGGATCGACAAGCCCGGTGGCTTCGCCCATGCCCACGGCATCATCGAAGCGACCAAGCGCGCCAATGCCATTCGCGATATCGTTGTGACCGATTTCGGTCATCTTAAGCATGATCCGCAATCCTTCCTGACGCTGGATGTGTTCAAGCGCGAAGCGGCCAAGATCAAAATGGATCGCGCGGCCGCATGGCCTTTGCGCGATGGTGAAGGTGACACGATCTGGATGGGCGCCATCGACGGCAACGGCATGGCGGTTTCTTATATCCAATCGATCTTCTGGGATTGGGGTTCGGGCGTCACGCTCGCCAATACGGGCATTCTTTGGCAGAACCGAGCCGCCGGATTTTCGCTCGATCCGCAATCGATCAACGCGATTGCGCCCGGCAAACGTCCCTATCACACGCTCAATCCGCCACTCGCCGTGTTCAGTGATGGTCGTGTGATGAGCTATGGCACGATGGGCGGCGATCCGCAGCCACAAATTCAGGCGGAAATTTTCACCCGCTATGCGATGGGCCAATCGGTCGCCGATGCGCTGGCCGCGCCACGCTTCGTCTGGACCAAGGCCTTAGGGCAAAATGCGCCGACACTCAAAATCGAGCCTGATTTTGATGCCGATCTTGCTGCTGCACTGGGAAAAGTGGGGCATGATGTGGAGACGGTCGACAATAAGGATGGCTTTGGCCATGCCGGTATGCTCGTGAAAAATCCAAAAGATGGTTCGGTAGAAGCCGGCCACGATCCGCGCGCCGATGGCGATGCCAAAGGGCTTTGAGGAGATACGCTGATGATCGCCGCTGACGATGCTTTCCACGCCTTCGTGCCTTATCCGCCTGCGCCTGTCGCGCATGCCACGCATGGGCCGCTCACTGGCCTCACCGTGGCGGTGAAGGACATTTTCGACGTTGTGAATTACCCAACAGGATGCGGTAATCCGACAATGCTGGCGATGTCCGGCATCAAGGCGCGCACGGCATCGTTTCCGCAAATGTTTCTCGATGCCGGCGCACGTTTCGTCGGCAAGACGCACACGGTCGAACTCGCTTTCGCGCTGACGGGGCTCAACAATCATTTCGGTACGCCGATCAATCCGGCCGCGAAGGATCGTCTGCCGGGCGGTTCATCATCGGGCTCGGCGGCGGCAACCGCAGGTCGTTTGTGCGATATCGGGATCGGTTCGGATACGGGCGGTTCGGTCCGCGGTCCTGCGAGCTATTGCGGTCTTTTCGGCATCCGCCCGACGCATGGTCGCTTGCCGCTTGATGGCACGATGCCGCTGGCCCCCAGTTTCGACACGCCTGGTTGGTTCTCCCGCGATGCGGCGCAATTCGAGCGTGTCGCCGATGCGATCTATCGCGACGATCCCAATCCTTTGCCGAAGAAGATTCGTTTGATTGCGGCGGAAGATTGCTTTGAGCATGCTGATAAGGCGTCGCAGAAACCATTCAATGCGCTGCTGTCGCGCATCGACCGGATGATGCAACCTTTTGCCTCCTCACGTGTGGCGGATGATTTCGATCCGCTCTATTGGGCGTTCCGCTGGTTGCAAGGGCATGAGGCTTGGGTCGCGCAGGGTGATTTCATCACCAAGATGCGACCGGAATTGATGCCGGCGGTGGCGGCGCGCTTCATGGCGGGCAAGGACGTCACCAAAACGCAGGTGAAGACGGCGAATGTGACACGCGCCGAATTCCGCAAAAAGCTAGCCGATATTTTAGGCGATGATGGTGTGATCGTGCTGCCGACAGTGCCGGGACCGTCACCAAAGATCAGTGAGCCTGATCATGCGCTGGAAGATGTGCGCACACGCTCGTTGAAATTGCTCTGCCTGTCGGGCCTGTCTGGTTTTCCGCAGGTGCAAATTCCAGCGGGTTTCGTCGACGGTGCACCGATTGGCCTTTCAGTGCTCGGCCCGCACGGTTCGGATCTGTCATTGATCAAACTGGCGGTGAAACTATCGAAGGCGATGGCGGTGAAAATCGCCTGAACGCATCAAGCTTATTCGTCTGTGGGGAATGGCTTCAGCGACCAATTATAGCGGATCGCCATGCCCCGCAGCACGAAGCATGAGGCCATGCCGAGCGCGCCGGCAAATTGGATCGGCATGCCGATATTATAGACGGCCACGAAAATGGCCGCCCCGGCCAATGATGCGGTGACGTAAATCTCGCGATGCAAAACGAGGGGCGGCTCGCCGGCCAAGATATCGCGGAAAATTCCGCCAAAGCCGCCCGTCATCACGCCGAGGGCAATGGCCGTAATCGGATGCGCGCCAAAGGCGAGCGCTTTGGCCGCGCCAAGAATCGTGAAGATCGCCAGCCCGACAGCGTCAGCCCAGACAAGCAACGTTTGCCGACCCAAGGCACCGATATGGCCCGGCTTTCTCAAGCCGATGAAATAAGTAAGCAGACCGACTGCCGCACAAATGAGAAGCGAGGATGGCGCGCGTAACCAGAAGACGGGGACGCTGAGCACGAGATCACGCAGCGTGCCGCCGCCAATCGCCGTGACAGTCGCGAGCAATATGAACCCGAACGGGTCCATGCCCTTGCGTGCAGCCGCCAATGCACCCGAGAGCGCAAACACGGCGATGCCGATCCATTGAACGAGATCGCCGAATTGCTCCACGGGCTGCTCTTTGTCTCAGTTTGGCTTTTGCGCGGGGGCCGCGTCGGCCTTTGGGCCGCCCTTGGCGACACCAACCAAGGCAGGGCGCAGAACGCGCTCGCCAATGGCAAAGCCTGTTTGGATCACTTGTGTGACAGTGCCCGACGGTACGCTTGGATCCGGCACTTCCATCATCGCCTGATGGAAATTCGGATCAAATTTTTGCCCGACCGGATCGAGCTTCTTGATGCCATGGCGTTCAAGCGTGTTGAGAAGATCGCGCTCGGTGAGCTCGATCCCTTCAAGTACGCTTTTGAGCACGCCTTCGACGGCTTCGCGCGCATCGGCCGGCACGCTTTCGATGGCGCGGCGGAGATTGTCGGCCACATTCACCATGTCGCGTGCGAAATTGGTCATCGCATAGGTGCGTGCATCGGCAATGTCTTTCTCACCACGGCGGCGGAGGTTTTCCATATCCGCAAGCGTGCGCAGGAGACGGTCCTTCAGGCTGGCAATCTCGGCTTCGAGCGCGGCCTTGGGATCGTCCGGCTGAGCAGCATTGGCTTCGGAAGCAGCGGCTTGCGGCTCGGCAGCTTGGGCTGCGGGCGGGGTCTGGTCTTCGGGCTTGGCAGTCATGGGCTTCGGATTTCACCTGATCGAAAAGAAGATTGACCCGCATATCAGGTCGCGGGCCGGGAAAATCAAGCGCAGCGGTCAGGCCGTAGGGGTTTAGGCCCGGGCTGCTTTGGCTGGACGGGCCTCGGTGGGGTCGAGCACATCCATGATTTGCCGCCTTATGGCCGCCTGTTTGCTGCCATGGGTGACTTTTCCGCCCAAAAGGTCGGTGACATAGAACACGTCGACCGCCTTCTCACCAAAGGTGGCGATATGGGCCGAGGCGATGTTGAGCTGCAAACGGCCGAGCGCCGTGGTGAGCTCATAAAGGAGGCCAGGGCGGTCGAGGCCAGACACTTCGATCACGGTGTAGCGGGCCGAGAGCTGGTTATCGATCACGACATCGGGCACCACCGTGAAGGCCTTGGGACCCGGCTTACCAGAGGCCGAGCGTGCAGCCACGGCTTCGGCAATCTTGATCTCACCCTTGAGCGCCCGTTCGATGCCATCGGCGATGCGCTTGGCGCGCCGCAACTCATCTTCATCACGGTCGAAGGCGCGCGACACATAGATCGTGTCGAGTGCAATGCCGTCCGTCGTCGTGAAGATCTGTGCATCGACGATGTTAGCGCCCGCGGCTGCGCACGCGCCGGTGATGATGGCGAGCAGGCGCGGATGGTCGGGGGCCGAAATCAGAAGTTCGGTTACACCGCGGAAAGAATCGGTCGCCACTTCGGTAGCAAGCGAACGCAATTCTTTTCCAGACGCGTAAAGAAACTGCGCGTGCTTGGTGCGGCTCTTAAGATCGGCCTTCAACCAATAGGCTGGAAAGTGTCGCGCGATATAAGCGTCAAGTTCAGGATCGGACCAGCCCGGCAGCGCGCGGCGCAATTCGTCTTGTGCGTGGAGAATGCGACCTTTGCGATCCGCTGTGGAATGGCCGCCTGACAGCACCATTTCCGTTTCCCAATAAAGCGTCCGTAGCAGCTGGCCTTTCCAACCATTCCACACGCCCGGGCCAACCGCTTTGATGTCGCAAGCTGTCAGGATCAGCAGCATCTTCAAGCGGTCGAGTGTCTGGACGGTTTTTGCAAAACTCTCGATCGTTTGCGGATCAGAGAGATCACGGCTCTGTGCCACAGTCGACATGTCGAGATGATGTTCGATCAGCCATGCCACTGCGTCTGTCTCGGCTTCGTTGAGGCCGAGGCGCGGGCAAAGGCGGCGGGCCGTGCGTGCCCCAGCAATCGAATGGTCTTCTGGGCGGCCTTTGGCGATGTCATGCAGAAAGAGCGCAACGAACAGCACGAGGCGATTGCGAATGCTCGGCAGAATTTCATGCGCAACCGGCAATTCATCCTTCAGCTTGCCAGCTTCGAGATCGGCAAGCATGCCAATGGAACGCAGAAGGTGCTCGTCGACGGTGTAATGATGATACATGTTGAACTGCATCATCGCGACAACCCGTCCAAATTCCGGAATAAACCGGCCGAGCACGCCGGCTTCATTCATGCGCCGCAATACGGTTTCGGGCGAATGGCGTGAGGACAGGATTTGCAGGAAAATACGGTTCGCTTCGGGATTGTTGCGTAGTTTCGTATCGATCAACCGGAGCGATTGTGTGATAAGACGCGCTGCATGCGGATGCACTGTGCGGTTGACCTTCTGCGCGGTTCTAAACACGCGCAGAAGATTGACCGGATCGTCGATGAAGACATGATCATGGGCGACGTTGACGCGATCATGATCGATCACGAAAGCATCATCACCTGTCTTGGCTGCTTTGCGGCGCGTCAGCGAGCCAACGAGCCGGTTCAGCATTTTGACCGGCTTGGCTTGCCGCGCTTCGAGCGCTGCGCTCACAATGGCGGTCAGATCGCCGACATCTTTCGCAATCAGAAAATAGCGTTTCATGAAACGCTCAACGGCGCTCATTCCGCCATGCGAGGCATAGCCCAGTTTCGTTGCAATCTGATTTTGCAGATCGAAGGTGAGGCGTTCTTCGGCACGCCCGGTCGCAAAATGCATCTGGCAACGCACGCGCCATAAAAATTCATCGCAACGACGAAAAAGTTCGCTCTCTTCCTTATCGAACAGCCCCGCCTTGACGAGATCCGCACTGCCTTTGGCGCGATATACATATTTCGCGATCCAGAACAGCGTATTGAGATCGCGCAAGCCACCCTTGCCATCCTTGACATTGGGCTCGACAAGATAGCGGGAGGACCCGGCGCGCGTGACACGCTGTTCGCGTTCTGCAAGTTTCGCCGCAACGAATTCTGGGCCGGTGCCGGTGACGATCTCGCTGCCATAGCGGTCTTCCATTTCCGCATAAAGCTGGCGATCGCCGATGAGATAGCGCGCTTCGAGCAATGCGGTGCGGATCGTCATGTCGGCGCGGGCTTCGCGGATGCATTCATCCACCGTGCGCACTGAATGGCCCACCTTCAGTTTGAGATCCCACAGGGCATAGAGCACCGTCTCGACGATGCTTTCCGACCAGGGCGTCGCCTTGTAGGGCAGTAAAAAAAGAAGATCGATGTCTGAGCCCGGTGCGAGCGTGCCGCGGCCATAGCCCCCCACTGCTGCGACCGCGAGCCGTTCCGAGGTGGATGGATTGTCCGAGCGGAACAGCACGGTCGTGGCGGCTTCGAACAGGGCGCGAATGATCCCATCCATCAGATCGGAGAGGCGCCGCGCGCAATGAAGCCCGTTCTTCTCGCTGTCGAGCAGTGCGCGCGCTTTCTCCCGGCCTTCGGCCAGAACCGGCGCGATGGCGGCCACTATCGCTTTGCGCGGGTCGCCTGCATCCAACCCCTGATGTGCCGCATCCACCACCGCGCGCGTCAGGCGTTCGGGATCGAAAACCGGGGTCATGCAGCGTCCTTGCAGCGTCTTCACGTGGCCTTTGCGAGGCCTTGGCAGCGCCTTGCGGCGGGTTCGGGCTCGTCCTGCTTTTCGACCCTGTTTGCGCCGCCTCGTCAACCGGGCCGCATTTCCCCCGGCTTGCGCGCTTGGGAGGGATCGCTTAAGCCCGCGCCCGAGACATCCCGCAGGACGCCCCCGAACCGCCTGCCTTCTGCAAGAGAGACCCTCGCAATGTCCGAAAAGCGCGTCAAAAAAGTTGTGCTGGCCTATTCCGGCGGCCTCGATACCTCGATCATCCTGAAATGGCTGCAGACCACTTATGGCTGCGAAGTCATCACATTTACGGCCGATCTGGGTCAGGGTGAGGAATTGGGCCCCGCGCGCGACAAGGCGCTGCTGCTGGGCATCAAGCCTGAAAACATCTTCATCGAAGATTTGCGCGAAGAATTCGTGCGCGATTACGTCTTCCCGATGTTCCGCGCCAATGCGCAGTATGAAGGGCTCTATCTGCTTGGCACCTCGATCGCACGTCCGCTGATCGCCAAAAAGCAGATCGAGATCGCCGAGAAAATGGGTGCAGACGCCGTCTCGCATGGCGCGACGGGCAAGGGCAACGATCAGGTCCGCTTCGAGCTCTCTTATTATGCGCTCAAGCCCGACATCACCATCATCGCACCATGGCGCGAATGGGATCTGCGTTCGCGTGAGCAATTGATCCAATTCGCCGAACAGCACCAGATCCCGATTGCCAAGGACAAGCGCGGCGAAGCGCCTTTCTCGGTCGACGCCAATCTGTTGCACGCGTCATCGGAAGGCAAAGTGCTGGAAGATCCAGCCATCGAAGTGCCTAACTATGTTTATTCGCGCACCAATGACCCCGAAACCGCGCCGGATAAGCCGACAATCATCACCATCGATTTCGAAAAGGGTGATCCGGTTGCCATCGATGGCGTGAAGATGTCGCCGGCCACGTTGCTTGCGAAGTTGAATGAGCTTGGCAAGATCAACGGCATTGGCCGGCTTGATCTCGTTGAAAACCGCTTCGTCGGCATGAAGAGCCGCGGCATGTATGAAACCCCCGGTGGAACGATCCTTTATTTCGCCCATCGCGGTATTGAATCGATCACGCTCGATCGCGGCGCGGCCCATCTCAAGGATGAGATCATGCCGAAATATGCCGAGCTGATTTACAACGGCTTCTGGTTCTCGCCCGAGCGCGAAATGCTCCAAGCATTGATCGACAAATCGCAGGAAGCCGTCACCGGCCGCGTGACAATGAAACTCTATAAGGGTTCGGCTTGGGTGATCGGTCGCGAAAGCCCCTATTCGCTCTACGATCAGGATCTCGTCACGTTTGAGGAAGGGGCGGTCGCTTACGATCATCGCGATGCGGCGGGCTTCATCCGCCTCAACGCGCTGCGTCTGCGCACGCTTGGCCAACGCAAGCGGAAGATGGGACTTTAATCGTCTTCGTCGAAATCGCTGTCATCATGTGCGCCGCTCTCCCCACCGGGGAGGGCGGCGTTTTCGTTGAGGAGCGCTGCAAGATCGCGTCCGCCATAAAACACGCGGACGATTTGGATCGTGTCGTCGACAATTTTGAAAACAAGAACGACGCGGCGTTCAAAGCCAATGATGCGCAAGCCTGGCGAGAGATCGTCGCGGCGTGTGCCACGTTGAGGGAAAATGATGAGATTTTGAATAAATTGATCCAAACGCGCGAGATATCTGTCTGCAATAATCGTCGAACCTTGGTTGTCGACAATCCAATCGTAAAGACTGTCGAGATCGTCCCGCGCGTCCGACCGATATGAGAGCCTAAATTTTCTCACGCCCCGGAGCCTTTCTCGCAAGATGGCGTTCTTTGAGTCCCCCAAATACTTCATTGTGCGAAAGGGCTGGCCGCGGGTCATCCAGGGCGGCTTGAATGTCGGCCTTGAGCTTTTCGAGATGCCGTTGGCGCTCAAGTTCCTGATCCTCGAGAAGCCGCAACCCAGCGCGCACCACCTCGCTGGCGTTCTGATATCGCCCGCCCCGAATCTGCTCTTGAATGAAAGCTTCGAACCGCTCGCCGAGATTGACGTTCGCCATGACACGCTCCTGCAACTATTAGCAATAGATAACAATAACAGGTCAAAAAGCGCTTCGCCAGAGGCGTGCCGGAGAAGCGTGAGACCCGGGGTGCACAAAAAAAAGACCCCGCGCAGGGTGCAGCGGGGCTAACGCAAGTGAACTTTCGAAGGGAGAGACACCCGAAGGCGTCAAGAAGACTTTGCAGGTGTTCGGTTCACTTTTCTATTCGTCATTCGACGATTCGGATTTCTGCGTACAACCGAAGTGCAACAGAAGGTGCGCCCGGACCGCCGAGGGCTTGGTGTCGCTTAGGCCGAGATTTGCCTCAGGGCGCTTGCCTTGCCACACTGGTCTCGATGTCTTGGCTGAACACCCGTTTCCTCGCTGTTCTGGGTCTCGTGGCGGCGATTGCTGCTGCCGTTCTCTATTGGGAATGGGGCAGTGGGACCACGACCTTGCGGGTCGCTGTCGGCCCCGCCAATGGCGAGGACACACGGATTGTCTATGCCATCGCCCAGATCCTCAAGCGCGAGCAGTCACCGGTTCGCCTCCGGGTGATTCCGACTGAAGGGGCTTTCCAGAGCGCGCAGGCGCTCGAGGCGGGGCAGGTCGAACTAGCCGTCGTCCGCTCCGATGCGCTGATGCCAGCCAATGCGCCCAGTGTTGCGATCCTTCATACCAATGCGGCGTTGCTGATGGCGCCCGCCAGCGCAGGGATCCGGGAAGTTGCCGATCTGGCGGGTAAGACGGTCGGTATTCTGCGTGGCAATGCGAATAATGAGCGGCTGCTGGACGTCATCCTCGCCCAATATGACGTCCCCGCTTCGCTCGTCTCGCGCAAATTGCTGCAGCCGGCCGATCTGACGGATGCCGCCCCCAAGCTCGACGCCGTTCTCGTGTTTGGGGCTGTTCCAGGCATGGTCATCGACGATGCCGTGGGTGCCTTCTCGCAGGCGCGCCCCGGTGGCTTGTCCTTTATCGGGGTCAATGAGGCGGAAGCCTTGGCGCAGCGCCAGCCTGCCTATGAAGCCGTTCGGATTGTGCGCGGTACCTTTGGCGGTACGCCGCCACGCCCGCCCGAGACGCTGACCACGTTAGGCGTGACCTTTCGTCTTGTCGCCCGCGCCAGTGCTGATCAGAACGAGATCGCCGAGCTGACGCGCCAAATCTTTGAGAACCGGATCGAATTGGCGGCCATGGTACCGCTCGCAGCGGGCATTGCGGCACCTGATACGGCCAAGACAGCGCGTCATCCCGTTCATCCGGGAGCGGCGGCCTTCCTCGATGATGAAGAGCTGACCTTCATGGAGCGCTATGGTGACTGGATCTATTTCGGCGTCATGGTGATCGGCTTTTTTGGCTCCGCCTTGGCGGCGCTCTCAAGCCGTTTTCGTCGCCAGAGCCATGAGCAGGCCCGCCGCCTTGATCAGCTTTTGGGCCTGATGCGGACGGCGCGCCGCTGCGAGGACCTCGCCGCGCTCGACCAGCTTGAGCAGGACGCCGATGAGATCTTCGCCGCCACCTTGCAGGTGGCGACCCATGAGGAGATCGACCCCAGCCGGCTTGCCGCTTTCTCCCTCGCGCTCGAACAAGTGCGCCATGCCATTGGCGAAAAGCGGCGTCTTTTAGCCTCCGTGGACCTTCCTCAGGCGGGGCCTGCACCAGCCTCTCACGCCGCGGAACGGAACTGACCGGCAAACATTCATTGTTTCCCGGGCCCGTCCGTGATATTGCGCCGCAACGAATTTGGACCGGCGCGTCAGCCCGACTCCCTACGGAGCCGGGCTTTGCCGTTTGAGAGATCTCCCATGAAGCTGCGCAATATCGCGATCATCGCCCACGTCGACCATGGCAAAACGACCTTGGTGGACAAGCTCCTCGCCCAATCGGGCACATTCCGCGAGAACCAGCGCGTCGCTGAACGGGCGATGGATTCGAACGATCTCGAACGTGAGCGCGGCATCACCATTCTCGCCAAATGCACCTCGGTGCAGTGGAAAGACACGCGCATCAACATCGTCGACACGCCCGGCCACGCCGATTTCGGCGGCGAGGTCGAGCGTATTCTCAACATGGTCGATGGCGTCATCGTGCTCGTTGATGCGGCCGAAGGCCCGATGCCGCAGACGAAATTCGTTGTCGGCAAGGCGTTGAAACTCGGCCTGCGTCCGATCGTGGCAATCAACAAAATCGACAAGCCGGAAGCGCGCGCCAGCGAAGTCATCAACGAAGTGTTCGATCTCTTTGCCGCGCTCGACGCGACCGACGAGCAACTCGATTTCCCCATTCTCTACGGTTCCGCCAAGCAAGGCTGGATGGCCAAGAATGAAGAAGGCCCGAAGGATGATCTCGGCCCGCTCTTCGATCTCGTGCTGGAGCATGTGCCCGCGCCGCAGGTTGAAGAAGGTCCATTCCGTCTGCTCGGTACCATTCTCGAAGCCAATCCTTATCTCGGCCGCATCGTGACGGGCCGCATCACATCGGGCACCGTCAAGCCAAACCAAGCGTTCAAGGTGATCGACTCCAACGGCAAGCTTGTCGAGCAAGGTCGCATTTCGAAAGTGCTTGGTTTCCGCGGCCTTGAGCGCGTACCGGTTGAAGAAGCCGAAGCCGGCGACATCGTTGCCATCGCTGGGATGGTGAAAGGCACGGTCGCCGATACGTTCTGCGACATGAGTGTTGAAACGCCGCTCTCGGCCCATCCCATCGATCCGCCGACTGTCGTGATGACATTCCGCGTCAATGATTCCCCGCTTGCTGGCACCGAAGGTGACAAGGTAACAAGCCGCGTCATTCGCGATCGCCTGATGAAGGAAGCGGAAGGCAATATCGCGCTGCGCATCACCGAAAGTGCTGACAAGGACTCGTTCGAAGTCGCAGGGCGTGGCGAATTGCAGCTCGCCATTCTGATCGAAACCATGCGCCGCGAAGGGTTTGAACTCGCTGTCTCGCGTCCGAAAGTTGTGTTCGGCAAGGACGAAGCGACGGGCGAGATGATGGAGCCGGTGGAAGAAGTCGTCATCGACGTCGATGAAGAACATTCCGGCGTCGTCGTGCAGAAAATGTCGGAACGTCGCGCTGATCTGATTGAAATGCGCCCCTCGGGCGGCGATCGTCTGCGCCTCGTGTTCCACGCGCCAACTCGCGGTCTCATCGGCTATCTCGGCGAATTGCTCACCGATACGCGTGGCACCGCCATCATGAACCGCCTCTTCCATGGCTACGCGCCGTTCAAGGGTGATGTCGCAGGCCGTCGCAATGGCGTGTTGATCTCGAACGATGCCGGTGAAGCGGTGGCCTATGCGCTGTGGAACCTCGAAGATCGTGGCCCGATGATGATCGAGCCCGGCTGGAAAGTGTATCAGGGCATGATCGTCGGCGAGCATACGCGCGACAATGACCTCGAAGTGAACGTGCTTAAGGGCAAGAAGCTCACCAACATCCGCGCCGCCGGCAAGGATGAAGCGGTGCGTCTGACCCCGCCGATCCGCATGACGCTCGAAAAGGCGCTCGCTTACATTCAGGACGACGAACTCGTCGAAGTGACGCCGAAGGCGATCCGCCTGCGCAAGGTCTGGCTCGACCCGAACGATCGCAAACGCGAAGAGCGCAAGAAGGAAGCCGCCGCCGGCTGATCAAAGCGGCTGGATTGCTAGAATTGAAAAAGCGGGCTCCGGCCCGCTTTTTTAATGTCCCTCGCGGATTATCCGGTCGATAGCGCCGAATTGCCGGTTCACGCACATCAAGAAAAGGCATTTGGGGTCGCGCGACGCATCGGCCCACAATCGCCCCAGCAAATCCTTTTCTTTCGAATCGTCGTTGGTCGCATAGCTTTCGCCTTTATATTCGACGACAAGAATACGTCCATCATTGAGCAGTGCGACGAAATCGGGATAGAATTTGTCGGACGATGTTTGCAGCCAGAATGAGTTACTTTTCTTCTCGACGTTTCGGAACCAAGTCCTTACGTCGGGATGACGGTCGATATGCCGGGCGCAATCAAATTCCTCGCCCTCTGCTTTCAGGTCGCCGATACTCGTATAAAAATGCTTCTGGAAGCGTGGCCCGCTGTAGATTTTATTGTAGCAGTAATCATTCTCAAACCGATTGTCGAAAGTGAACGGAATAGCGGCGCTGGTGGCATAATCTAAAGCATTTGGCCCAAACAAGGCCTCCTGCCATGCCTCGCTTTGCCGCGCACGACGATAGCGGCTGATCGTTTTTAAAAGCGCGTCGAGAATACGGAATTTTGCACGACCGAGTTCTTCGATCGAATGGCCGGTCGAAACCGCGATTGCATCGAGCGCGCGGCCAATGAAGAGTTTAGAGGATACAGGCATAATATCGCGACGTTCGTCGAGCGGCAATTTGCGATCAAGCCAATTGGTCAGCCGGGGTAGTGTCCAGCCCGCCTCCATCAGAAGTCCCGGCAGATTGGCTGTGAAATCAAAAACTTCGACCCGGCCTGCCTTGCTAATGTCGATCGTCGCAGCGTCGCCCATCGTCACATCGACGAAATCATCCAAAATTCCGCGCGGGTCGCATTGATCGAGCGGCCATGGTGTTGAAAGAAAATGATCCCGGTCGAAGAGTTCGAGACGGTTTGCGACCCGCACGGTAAGTGCGGGGACGTTGAACGCGACATGCGGGCCCTTGGAAACCGGCGGCGCGTGGTGATGAGTGCGTGCTTGCCGCACCACGCCCGCGATGACCGCTTCACCTGCGGGCCAAATCATTTCGGCATGTTTGCGGTCGTAATCAGTGGCATTGGAACGGGCGTGGATCGTTCCATCGTCGAGATTGAAGAAAATGCGCCCACCTGTCACGAACTCAATGGCTTGTTTGACGGGAGCAGCGTCAAGATGATCGGGAATAGTGTCCTGTGCCGTATAGGCCGCACCGCCTTCGTCCAACCCCGGTAGGCTCGGTTGCACGAGCCCTTCCGCCTCGATCCGTTCAAATCCATTGGCGACAAGGCTGTCTTTTAAGAGGGATGCGGTGCGCAGAAAATCCGTCGTGGTCGCATAGGCGTAGGCGCTATTGAGATCGTCATCTTTTTTCCGCTTGGCATAGGGCATGCGGAGAACGCGACCGAGCAATTGCTCGACCGAGCGCTCAGACCGTTGGCTTGCGATAGAACACAGCACATAAGCGAACGAGCAATCCCATCCTTCGCGCAACGCCTGCTGTGTGATGATGAAGCGGAGTGGACAGGCGGGATCGAAGAGGTCGACGCCGTCGATCTCGCGCGAATCTCCCGTTGCTAATGCGATTTCATCGGCTGGAACATTGAAATCCCGCACGAGCATCTTCTTGAGCATTTCGGGATGGAGCGTCTCGCGTACTTTCGATTTTGCTTCGGCCTGCAACAACATCACCGGACGGATGAATTCGCCGGTCGCGGCCTGCTCCCGGGCCGCTTTTTCGGCGAGCAGATGCAGCCCCGCAATCGCATCGGCGATCGTCTCCTTCGGATCAGGGCGCCCGCGCAGAACGACTGGCAGCTTGATCATCTCAGCAGCCTTCAGTTCTGAAGCCGAGACGTGATGCAGCACGTTCGAAGCATAGTGACCCTCCTCTGGCCGATGCTCCGCATGGGTTGTCGGCGTCGCGGTGAATTCGACGACGGCGATGGGCGCGATACGTCCCAGCGTATCGAAAGAAAGTTCGGTCGACATATTGTGCGCTTCGTCGGCGATGATCAGCGGGCGGCGCAGGCGGAAGACATTGGCGAGCGAGGGAACGATGGCGTCTCCCAGCATTTCGAGCCCGGCACTCAACGCAGGCGGCAGACTGGAGAAATGGCTCTTCAACTCGCCGTTCATCTCATAGACTTTGCGGCCCTCTGTATTGTCGACGCGGAACGCCTGAATCGTGCTGACGATAATCACGGCACCGCCATCATAATCGGCAGGCTGGGCGTATAGCGCCTCGCTCACATCCATGATCCGTACATTTTCGCCGAAGCGTTCGGCGAGCGCCTGCCGATTGGGGTTCGTCCGGTCGCGCAACGTCGCCAAGGTCTGAGTCAGGATGGTTTTTGAAGGCACGAACCAGATGACAGTCGGCTGGTCAGTCTTCATCCAAGCGGTCGCTGCAATGCCGATGGCGTGCGCCGCCATCACTGTTTTTCCGCCACCTGTGGGAATGCGCAGGCAGACATAGGGAATGTCGCCGAGTTGCTCGATTTTGAGATAAGGCACGCCGGTACGGGCATAGAAGGCGGCGTTTGGAGTGCTGGGGGCCTGCGCCGCCTTCAGATAATCGCGCAGAACGTCGAGCGATTGCGCCTGATACTCCTTGAGCACGAACGGTGCGGCCATATCACATCCCCGCAATCTGGTAGGGAATATGTTTGAAGATCACGCCTTCCTTGCGCAGCCGCGTGTCGGACAGGGTGCACCCTTCAGCATAAACAACGCGGACCGCGGCATCATCCTTCGGTTCGGGCAAATCCGCCAGCATCGCGCCGTTCAGCACATTGCCGGCGCGCGGGTTCGCCACGCCTGCCGAATCCCGCGCATAGAGGAGATAGATGGCGCGGCCCTGAAAATGGCCAATCAACGGGCCGGTGGCGCGGCGCGGAATGGGTGAACCCGTCTCGCAGAAGAAGACATGCGCAGCGAGATCGCGAAAACTGACGGCGGCGTTGATGTCGCCCTCCGGATCGAACAGGGGCGCGCCCAGCGTGCAATAGCGGAAGCCACCGCCGCCTTGCCAGTTCACGCTTTCGGTGATGCCGCCTTGGTCTTCGCCTGCAATCACTTTTTGATAGCGCGGCACGATATGCGTCTTCGCATGGTCGCCCATCTCGATGCTGATATGGCGGCGTCCCATCTTGTGCGCAACCGCGCCTGTTGTGCCTGACCCTGCGAAAGAATCGAGGACGAGGTCGTTGGGGTTTGAGCCTATGTGAATTATTCGCCGTAATAGTAGTTCCGGCTTAGGCGTATCAAAAAGTTCTTGTTTTCCTTCAAACAATTTTCGTATCTCACTTTTTGCTCCAACATTATGACCAGCAAATTCGTGAACCCAAAAAGACACGGGAATGGTTCCTTGGCGCACTTCGCTTAAAAATGTCTTTTTGTATGGTCGCGATTTGCCATTTTTTCCAAACCAAATTCTGTTGTCGGAAAACAATTCAGAATACTTTTCTGCGCTCACAACCCAAGCTCTGGAGGGAGGCGGACGGAAAGAAATGCCTGCTGGTGAAACAATATCGTAGTCATAACTCTCTGAATAAGTTTTAACGGAGAGATTAGTAGAATACCAAGGGCCTCGGGGATCATTATCCGGATTTGCATACTTTTCATTTAGCTTTTCACTGCGCTCAATTAAATTTGGTAACCAAATTTTGGCAGATTTTGAATATAAAAGAATATGATCGTGTAAATCAGAAAACTGTGTTGAGTCGTTTGTCGCAGCATACTTTTTTTGCCAGACGATATTCACTATAAAATTCTGCCTTCCAAAAATCTCATCGCAGATTAGTTTCAGCGCGTGGGCTTCATTGTCATCAATGCTGATCCAGATACTCCCATCCTCTCTCAAAAATTCTTTCAACAACCGCAGGCGCGGATACATCATGCACAGCCATTTGTCGTGCCGCGACAAATCTTCCGCTTCCTTGCCGACGACCTTGCCAAGCCAGGCGCGAATTTCCGGCGAGTTCACATTGTCGTTATAGACCCAGCTTTCATTGCCGGTGTTGTAAGGCGGGTCGATATAGATGCATTTCACTTTGCCTGCGTAATAGGGCAGAAGCGCCTTCAGCGCTTCGAGATTGTCGCCCTGCACGAGCAGATTGCCCGCTTCGGGATCACCGAAACTTTTCTCCCGATCACAATGGAGCAGGCGATAAGGCACTTCGCGATGATGATTGACGACGGCTTTCTTGCCGATCCAGTCGAGCGTAGGCATGCAGCGTATCCGTGGGAGACCGACAACCGCCGGATACGCAGGCGTCGATTCGCGAGATTACGCATCGGAAACGGGGAGGCAACCCCGTAATGGGGTTAGGGTGATAAAATCGGGATGTCGCCTACCGGAAAAGCCTCGTCATCGCGAGGAGCGGAGCGATTGGGCGATCCATCTTTCAACGCACACCACCACCCTCATCCTGAGGAGCGCTGCGTCGCAGCGCGTCTCGAAGGACGAGGGTTTCCAGTTGGCGATGAAACACCGCCCTCGCGCTTCGAGACGCCGCTTCGCGGCTCCTCAGCATGAGGGCTCGGGGTGTATGCTTTTACCGCATCCCCATCCACGCCTTCAACGGCGCATCCACCAGTGCAGACGCATCATAAAGTGCGCCAGCCACGATGAAGAAGATCGCCGTCAGCCCACACACGATCAGCGTGCGGCGTGGCGTCATAACCATTGTAAAATTGAACAGTTGATTGAAACGCATTCAAAAAAGATGCCTGAGAAAAAAGGCGAAATTGAGCGGATGAGCGCACTCAGCCGCGACGTTTCGCCTCAATCGCATCCCAAATCGCGACCGCAAGGTCAGGTCCGCCCAGTCTCTTGATCGCGCGAATTCCTGTCGGTGATGTCACATTGATTTCAGTGAGGTTGCCGTCAATCACGTCGATGCCGGTAAAAAGCAGGCCGCGTTCTTTCAAGGCCGGACCAATCGTGTTGCAGATTGCCTGCTCGCGCGGGGTCAGCATCGTTGTCTCGGCCGCGCCGCCGCGCACCATGTTGGAGCGGATGTCGTTTTCGGCTGGCACGCGATTGACGGCGCCTTTTGCAACGCCATCGACAAGAATGATGCGCTTGTCGCCTTGCTTCACTTCAGGAAGGAAGCGCTGCACCACCCACGGCTCGCGGAATGTGACAGAGAAGAGATCGAAGAGCGAACCGAAATTCGGATCTTTCTCTGAAACCTTGAACACGGCGGCGCCGCCATTGCCGTAAAGCGGCTTCATCACCACATCGCCATGCTGAGCTCGAAAGGATTCGATCTCGGCCTTGTCGCGCGTGATCAGCGTCGCTGGCATTAATTGCGGAAATTCGGTGACAAAAATCTTTTCGGGGCTCTCGCGAACGAAGCGCGGATTATTGACGACGAGCGTGTGCGGGTGGACGCGCTCCAAGAGATGCGTCGACGTAATATAAGCGAGATCGAAAGGGGGATCCTGCCGAAGCAGCACGACATCCATCTCACGCAGATTGCACCGCACCGCCTCACCAAGTGTGCAGTGCCGGCCTTTTTCGTCACGCACCGAGACGGGCTGCATGGTCGCGAAAATCTCGCCATTCAGCATCGAGAGCTTGTCGGGAGTGTAGTAGAAGAGTTCATGCCCGCGCGCTTGCGCTTCCAGCATCAGCGCAAAGGTCGAATCGCCCTGGATGTTGATCTTCTCGATCGGGTCCATCTGGACGGCGACTTTCAAGGCCATGGCACGCTCCTCATTCACGTCAGAGGGGATGAATAGCGCCCGCCATGCGGCCTGTCCAATCCCTGACCATTCATCAGTGGCCAACGCCAAGTGGCGCGATATCCGTGCGGTGGCGCGGCCACCGCCAAGGGACAATGTCGATAGCGTCGAGCCGCAAGGTGTAGTCCGTCGCCCATGCATGGCGCATCAGCCAATGCGACGCGGCGCGCGTCATCCGTGTGAGCTTATGCCCATCGATGGCAGCTTCTGCTTGCGCCCAATCGGCCCGTGCTTTCACTTCGATGAAAGCAATCACGCGGCCGCGCCGCGCGATGATGTCGATCTCACCCTGATGGGCTGTATAATTACGCGCTTCGATCCGATAGAAGCGCAGGATGAGCGAGAGGAGCGCGAGCGTCTCGCCATATTGACCTCGTCTCAACGCCGCACGTTTCTCTGAAACAGAACGCTTGGCAGCGCGGCTCATGTCTCAGGATCGCTCAAAGCAAGTGCTCGCGCGTAGACGCGCTTTTTCGGCAGGCCGGTTTCCTGCACAACAAGCGTAACGGCATCTTTCACGGAATGGCTTTGCAAGCGTGTCCGCAACAAGGTGTCGATGGCATCATCGTCTGTTGCCATTTTTTCATCGCCGGGCGGACCGATGAGAATGACGATCTCGCCTTTTGGCGTGTCTTCTGCAGCAAATTGTGCGGCGAGCGTTGAGAGCGTGCCGCGCCTGACGGTTTCAAACAATTTCGTCAATTCGCGTGCGACGGCCGCGGGCCTATCGCCGAGCACGATTTGCGCATCAGCGAGCATCTCGGCCGTGCGCCGCGGCGATTCAAAAAAGACGAGTGTGCCGGGAATGGCTGCGAGCGCCTCAAGCCGTTTCCGCCGCGCCATCTGTTTTGGCGGCAGAAAACCTTCGAAGAAGAAGCGATCGGTGGGCAGGCCTGCAACGACGAGCGCGGCGAGCACAGCCGATGCGCCGGGGATCGGTACAACCTTGAAGCCTTCTTCGACTGCCGCCTCAACGAGTTTGTAACCAGGGTCGGAGACGAGCGGCGTCCCTGCGTCTGACACAAGCGCCAGCGCTTCGCCGCGTGCGAGCCTTTCAAGAATCCGTGGCCGCATCTCGGCCGCGTTATGCTCATGATAGGCGACGAGCGGCGTGGTGATGCCGTACCGTGCCAATAAAATTTTCGTCACCCGCGTGTCTTCCGCGAGGATTGCCCGCGCGGCGGCGAGTGTTTCAAGCGCACGGAACGAGATATCACCGAGATTGCCGATGGGCGTTGCCACCACATAGAGGCCGCCGGGCAGGGAGGCGGCTTCCGCGCGCATGCCAAAGGCAGTGTAATGGGCAGGGCCTGATGGGGTCGCGGTCGTCATGCTGGGGCTCTCTCGTCACGTTCACCATGGCATTGCCGGGCATGGTTGAGAAGCGGTAAGGCCGCGTTAACGATCTCTTGCGATTCTCGCATCTGAATGAAAGGGCTCCAATCCAGTTGAGCCCATGGCGGAGCTGCCCTTGTCACGCGTAAACGAAACCGGCCCTGCGCCATCTCCTCTTCGTCGCCAATTGCTGATCGGGTCTGCTCTTGGTGGCACGTCTTTATTGCTGACAGCGTGCGGCACAACCATGCCGGGTCTCGGTGGCTTGGGCGGCCGTTCCGATGCGCCACCGGCGGCAATGCCCCTGCCGGATGCGCAAGGCCCCGCCGGCAAGCTGCGCGTGGGCCTGATCCTGCCGCTTTCGGCGGGGGGTAATGTGGGCGTCGCAGCACAATCGCTCAAGAACGCGGCTGAACTTGCCGTGTCCGAATTCAACGGCTCGGAAGTGGGTCTGATCATCAAGGATGATCGTGGCTCGCCAGATGGCGCGGCGCAGGCGGCGCAAGAAGTGCTCGCCGAAGGTGCGCAGATCATTCTCGGCCCGCTCCTTGCGCCAACAGTCCAAGCCGTGGGTCAGGTCGCCAAACAGGCGAACAAGCCCGTCATCGCGTTCTCAACCGATGCGAGTGTCGCGACACGTGGCGTCTATCTGTTGAGCTTCATGCCGGAAACCGAAGTCGATCGTGTGATCGAATTTGCAGCATCACGCGGCAAACGGTCGATCGCGGCGCTCATTCCCGACAGTGCCTATGGCAATGTCGTGGCCGGTGCGTTTCAGGAAGCCGCCGCCCGCCGTGGCGTGCGCGTGGCGTTGATTGAGCGTTATGCGGCACCCACCGTCGATGCGGGGGCGAAGCGCATCGCGCAATTGGGCGCACAGGCCGATGCGCTGCTTTTGCCGGTCAATGCTGATGGCATCACAGCCGCATCAGTCGCGCTCTCTGCAAACAAGATTCGGACGCAACTGCTTGGCACAGCCGCGTGGGATGATCCGCGCGTGTTGCAAACTCCGGGAGTGCAAGGCGGTTGGTTCGCTGCGCCTGACAAGGCGGGTTATGCCAATTTTGCCGGGCGCTATCGCGCCAAATTCGGCAGCGAGCCGGTACGTGTCGCCACGCTCGCTTACGATGCGGTGTTCCTCGTCAATGCGCTTTATGTGAAATATGGCGCACAGGCCTTTTCCGATCAGGTGCTGACCAATGCGGAAGGCATCATCGGTACCGATGGCCTGTTCCGTTTCCGCATGGATGGCGCCAATCAGCGCGGACTTGCCGTGTTTCAAGTCAACAATGGTGCCGCCACCGTCATCAGTGCTGCACCGCGCGCCTTCGCGCCGGGAAGCTAAGCGGCTCTTGGCACAGAATAAGTCGCATCATGGCGTGGCGCAGAGCGTCGTGATGATCCATGGCTGGTCACACGCGCTGAACCATGGATTGCCGCAGCGGCCTTTCGACTTTTTGCAAGGGCGAAGGGAAGCGGCGCGATCAGATCGCCAAATCGGCCACAACCGCATCAAGCACGGGCACGCCCTGCGCGCTCGCGCGGATATTGCGGTTCCGTAAGATCTCAATGAAGCCTTGCTCCAGCAAGCGGCCGGTGCGCGCCGGGTCGATCGGGCGCCCCGTGAGAAGGCGATAGCGCTCGGGATCAATGCCTTCGCGCAGACGCAACCCCATCAGCAGAAATTCGTCGCCCTCTTCGGCGCCTTTCAGCAATTCGCTTTCGATCAATCCATGGCCCTGGGTTTCCACCCGCTCGCACCATGTCTCGGGATGTTTCTCGCTCGAGAAAGCGAGCCTTTGCCCGCCCGTCCAAAGCCGGCCATGGGCGCCTGGTCCCGTACCCACATATTCGCCGTAACGCCAATAGAGCAGGTTATGACGGCATTCCGCACCCGGCCGCGCATGATTGGAAATCTCGTAAGCGGGCAGGCCGTGTTTCTCGCAGACGTCCTGCGTGACGTCGAAGAGATCGCGCAGCATGTCGGTGTCCGGCACCGTTAATTTTCCGGCCTTGTGCAGCCGTTCGAACATCGTGCCGGGTTCTATCGTCAATTGGTAAAGCGAAAGATGCTCTGCGGCGTAGCCGATCGCTTCCTCAAGCTCTGCGCGCCAGCTTTGCGGCGTCTGTTTCGGTCGCGCATAGATGAGGTCGAATGAATAGCGTTTGAAGATCGATGCGGCGACGCGCACCGCCCATAGCGCTTCATCGACATCATGCATGCGGCCGAGCGCGCGCAGATCATCATCATCAAGCGCTTGCACGCCGAGCGAAACACGGTTGATCCCCGCCGTGCGATAACCCCGAAAGCGTTCGGCTTCGACGCTTGTCGGATTGGCTTCGAGCGTGATTTCGACCTCGGCTGCGATGCTCCAATGCTGCGCAATCGCATCAAGAATGGCAGCGAGCGTCGCCGGTTGCATCAAGGATGGCGTGCCGCCGCCAAAAAAGACCGATGACACGGTACGGCCCGGCGCGAGCCCGGCCTGATGCGCAATGTCGCGCTGAAAGGCGCGCACGAAGCGTGCTTCATCCACCGGTTGATGCCGGACATGCGAATTGAAATCGCAATAAGGGCATTTCGATGCGCAAAACGGCCAGTGCACATACACGCCGAAGCCTGCATCGAAGGGTGGACGATCATTCGCCATGGGCGCGATGTTACCGTTTCAGGCAGCGTTCGGCGAGTTCGATGAACGCGCGCGCCCGGTGCGACAGGCCTTTGCCAAGAGGCGGCAGACCATGCTTTTCCTCGGACGTCATTTCACCAAAGGTACGCGTCTCGCCATCGGGCAGAAACATCGGATCATAACCGAAGCCAGCCGTGCCGCGTGGCGGCCAGACCAGCGTGCCGTCGACACGCCCTTCGACAATTTCCTCATGCCCATCAGGCCAAACGAGCGCGAGTGCGGAGATGAACCACGCGCGGCGCTGTTCCGGCGTAAAGCAATCGCGCTCACGCAGTCCCGCTTCCACCTTCTCCATCGCATGCGTGAAATCCTTGCCCGGCCCCGCCCAGCGCGCGGAATAAATCCCCGGCGCGCCATCAAGCGCAGCAACGCAAATGCCGGAATCATCCGCCAGTGCTGGCAGATTGGCCGCATGCGCCGCAGCACGTGCCTTGATTAAGGCATTGGCGATGAACGTCGTGCCATCTTCTTCAGGTTCAGGCAGGCCGAGTGATGCGGCGGAGACGGCATGGAGACCAAACGGCGCCACGAGTTCTTCGATTTCGCGCAGCTTGCCCTTGTTATGCGTGGCAACGATGAAGGTGCCTTCGAGACGGCGGCTCATGCGACAGCCTTTTTCTGCAAGGCGACGAGTTCGGCGATGCCCTTATTGGCGAGCGCCATCAAATGCAGCAATTCATCGGAGGAGAAGGGCTTTCCTTCCGCCGTGCCCTGCACTTCGACAATACCGCCCGTGCCGGTCATGACGAAATTAGCATCCGTCTCCGCCGTTGAATCTTCCGCATAATCAAGGTCGAGCACGGGCACGCCCTGCGCAATGCCGCAGGAAATCGCAGCGACATGGTCACGCAGCGGTTGAGTTGTGATGATTGAACGCGAGCGCATCCATTGAATGCAATCATGAAGGGCAACCCACGCGCCCGTGATGGACGCAGTGCGTGTGCCGCCATCGGCCTGTAACACGTCGCAATCGACGATGATCTGCTTTTCGCCAATCGCCGAGAGATCGACCACGGCGCGCAGGCTGCGACCGATCAGGCGTTGGATCTCCTGCGTCCGGCCCGATGGCCTGCCCGACGTCACTTCGCGGCGGGTGCGCTCCTGCGTGGCACGCGGCAGCATCGAATATTCCGCCGTCACCCAGCCCTTGCCCGAGCCACGGAGCCAAGCGGGGCCACGTTCTTCGAGCGAAGCGGTGCACAGCACATGGGTTTCGCCAAATTTGACGAGACAGGAGCCTTCCGCATAGCGCGCCACCCCGCGTTCGAGGCTGACGGGGCGCATCTGGTCGGGGGCGCGTTTGGACGGCCGCATGGGAACTCTCCTGCCTGAATTGGAACGGCGGGAGGGTTACATGATCGCCCTTGTTTGGGAAAGGGCAGGCGTCTCAGAGGGTGCCGGTGAGATGGCAAAGGCGGCAGACATTCGTCACCACGATCTCATCATGGCGGGGCGCCTGTAAAATGCCGTCCTTTTTGAGCTGCGAGAAGGCGCGACTGACTGTCTCGAGCGTCAGGCCGAGGTAATCGGCAATCTCTTGCCGCGTCATGGGGATCGCAACATGGCGCGTGTCGGCCTTGGCGTCGGGTCCATTGCAACCATGCCCGCCGCGGTTGGGGATTAATCCCATCAGGAAGGAGGCGACACGCTCTGCCGCTGTTTTGCGGCCGAGCAGCATCGCATGGTCATGCATGGCGCAAAGCTGCGACGTCATCTTTTGCGAGACGGTGCGCTGCAATTCAGGCGAGTTTTCATAGACGCGGCGCTCATACTGAAACGCCCGCACCGGCGTCAGCGATTCCGCTGTCGTGTCATAAAGAGCGGTATTGGACAGGCCGAAGACATCGCCTGCGCCGAGCAGTTCGATGATCTGGCGGCGCCCATCGGGCAGCAATTTCGACAGCATCACCGCGCCCTGCGCGATGATGACGATGTGATCGGCACGTGCGCCTTCTTCGCAGAGCGTTTCGCGCGCGGCGAAATGAGCTTCGCGTGCGCCTGCAACGGGCGCATCCTGCGATGGGCGGGCGGCAATACCAATCGTCCAAGCTGCATCATGCTTGGGCGGGGTGCGGTCGATTTCAGCGTGCGCGATGTGGTTCATGGTCACCGGGGGATGGCTCGCAAGATCGGATTGATCCTGATCAAACCTACGCCCGGCTATGGTGCGCGAAAATCGGTGAGGCTGCTTAGGCAGATTTACGGATGGGGAGGCTGCGACGGCTCAAACGATCGTCGACAGTGTCTGGATCGAGAGCGGCTTGCGGATCAGTTCGACCGGGCCGACATCCTTGAGCTGCCGCTCAATCGCGCTTTGGGCTTGGCCGGAGATCGCAACGATCCGGGGCGGTTCGCGCAGGCCCTTGAGCCACGTAATCACGGTTGCGCCGCTGATCCCGGGCAAAAGCAGATCGACGATGATGGTGTCGTCTTTTTTCGGCTTGGCAGTCTCGAAAAAGCTTTCGGCATCGGGGTAGGCGGTTGCCTCAAGCCCCAGATTTCTGAACAGCATGAGGAGGGAATCGCTCACGCCGGCATCATCTTCGAGAATGTGGACGGCCAAATGCCCGGTTCCTACGCTCAGCGACGGACCAAAACCGTCAACTGAACTCAACATAGAACATCCCGCGCAGGATCAGGATCAGTAAGACTGCGAAGGCGGATTAGCCCTCATCTCCTCGAAAATGAAGCGTTTTAGCCCCGTCTCGTGTCGGAATAGACGATTCTGACCAGATCGGCCGTGTTGCGCGCGCCGAGCTTTTCCATGATCCGGGCGCGGTGCACCTCAATCGTACGCGGGCTGATGCCAAGATGGCGGCCAGCCTCCTTGTTCGAGGCGCCCTGCGCAATCTGCTCCAGAACCTCGCGTTCGCGCGGTGTCAGTTGATCCTCGCCGGGGAAGGTTTGCAGGCCTTGCCCTGTCCCATTCTGCATCCGCTGGCGGGCCGCGAGCGCCTCACGGACGCGAGAGACGACGGTGTCGGCGTCGAAGGGTTTTTCGATGAAATCATGCGCGCCCTTCTTGATGGCTTCGACCGCCATCGGAATGTCGCCCTGGCCCGAAATCATGAAGATCGGTGCTGAGAACCCGGGACCGAGTTCTTTCAAGACGTCGAGCCCAGAGCGGCCTGGCATATGAACGTCGAGAATGATGCAATCGGGCCGGTTGCCGGCGACCGCGTTCAGAAGCGAGCTTCCTTCCGGAAAGGTCTTCACTGCAAAACCGTCCATTTCGAAGATCAGGGCCAGCGCATCGCGAACCGCCCCATCATCATCGGCGATGAAGAGTTTCAATGTTCCGTCAGTGGCCGTCTGTCCCTGTGTCATCGAACAGTTCCTTGTTGCGACCGGGCATTATAGCCCAGCCTCCGCTTCTTCCTCGCGCGAAGCGGCCGGCAATTGCACTGTAAAACGTGCACCCCTGCCATGCCCGCCCGGATCAACGATCAGATCGCCGGAATGATTTTGCGCAATGCTGCGCGAAATCGACAAGCCAAGCCCCATGCCTGTGGTCTTAGTTGTCGAAAAGGCTTTGAAAAGGGTCGGCATCGCCGCAGGCGGAATGCCGGGGCCATTATCTTCGACCGTGATTGTGACGAATGACCCATCCTGACCCGTGGACACGGTGACGAGCCCATCCTCCCGATCTTTCAGCACTTCAGACGCATTGCGCAGCAGGTTGACGACGATCTGTTGGATCTGCACCGGTTCGGCAAAGGCTTTCGGTAGTCCCGGCGCAAAGGTGGATTTGACATTGACGCGATGGCGCAAGCCCACAAGCGTCAATTCAACCGCTTCACCGACGACATGGTTGAGATCGACCGGCCGCCGGTTTGGCTCGCGCTTTTCCACGAATTGCCGCATCCGGCTGATAATGTTGCCTGCCCGCTCAGCCTCGTGCACCGCTTTCGCGAGGACAGATTTGAAGGTTTCGTTGGCGGCATCATTGCGCTTGTCCAGACTGCGTGACACGGCCTGCAGGTAGAGCATGATCGCCGTCAGCGGCTGGTTGAGTTCATGCGCCAGCGCTGCCCCCATCTCGTCCATTGCCGAGACACGAGCGAGGTGGACGAGTTCGGATTGCAGATCGTTGACACGCTGCTCGGCCTCCTTGCGTGACCGCAGATCACGCAAAAGCCCGATGAATTGACGACCATCAGGTGTGGAGGCTTCACCCACCGAGAGTTCGACCGGGAATTCGGTGCCATTCTTGTGGCGTGCGCGCACCTCGCGGCCGATGCCGATGATCTTGCGGTGGCCGGTCGTCATGTAATTGTGCATGTAACCGTCATGCGCCTGCGCATAATCGCGCGGCATGATCATCTTGACGTTCTGGCCCGCCACTTCCTCGGGCGTGTAGCCAAACAGTTTTTCGCAAGCCTGATTGTAGAGAAGAATACGTGCCTGCTCATCGATGACGATGATGCCATCGACAGCCGTATTCAGCACGCTCATCAAGCGCGCTTCGGAAACGGTTTTATCAGCCGCAGGTGCAGCTTTTATTCTGTCGTCCATCGGCAACCTCGGCGGGTGGTTCGATTTTGCCTGGCTTCAGTCTACACGAACGGCTTACGCGATGGCACGCGCAAGCCGTGCCGTGGCTTCTTCGATATCTTCCGCCTTGCGGGCGAAGCAGAGCCGCAGAAAGCCTTCGCCATGGGGCCCGAAAGCACGGCCCGGCGCAAGCCCGACATTCGCTTCGTCGACAAGACGTTTGGCGAGCGCGGTCGAATCTGTCTCGCCCTTCACCCCAAAATAGAGATAGAACGCGCCGGTCGGCCGGGCGAAGAAAACCCGGCCCGTCGCCGCAAGGCCGTTGCAGACGATGTCCCGCCCGGCCTTGGCCCGCGCAATCTGGTGCTGCACGAAGCTTTCGCCATGATCGAGCGCCGCAATGCCGGCGCGTTGGACGAAGGTGGCAACGCCGGACGAGGAATATTGAATGAGGTTTTCGACCGTATCGCTCAGCGAGGGATGGCACTCGATCCAGCCGATCCGCCAGCCGGTCATGGCCCAATTCTTCGAGAAGGTTTGGACGAACAGGATTTTGTCATCCTCGGCCATGATGTCGTGGAAGGAGGGGGCCCGTTCCGCCCCATCCAGCATGAAACGGCCATAGATTTCGTCGGCGATGATCCACAAGCCGTGGCGGCGGGACAGGGCGAGCACGCCCTCAAGCTCCGCACGCGTCGCGGTCCAACCCGTCGGATTGGACGGGGAGTTGATGACAATGGCTTTCGTCCGGGGCGTGATGGCCTTCTCAAGCCGCTCGACGTCGAGGATCCATTGTTCGTCGGCGCCATTGCCCGCGAGCGCCATCGGCACATCGACCGGCGTACCACCCGCCACGGTGATGGCTCCGATGAAGTTGGGCCAAGCCGGGCTCGGCACCAGCACTTCATCACCGTCCCCGGCTGCAAGGCGCGTAGCGATTTGGAGGGCGTGCATGCCGCCGATCGTGACGTGGAACCGCTCAGGGCCCAGATTTTGGCCATAGACCCGGCTCATATAGCGAGAGATCGACTCCCTCAGTTCCGGGATCCCTTTTTGCCACGTGTAGAAGGTCTCCCCTGCCGCCAAAGACCGAGTCGCCGCCTCGGTAATGAAGCTGGGCGTGGGCATATCGCCTTCGCCGACCCAAAGCGGGATCAGCCCCGGCCGCCCCCGGCCGTAATTCGAGACCTCGACAATGCCGCTGGCGGGCGCATCCGACGCTTCCTGACGGATCAAGGGGCGGAGATCGATGGGTGATGCGGTCATGGCAGGGCTCGATTCACGGGATTCGGCGGGTCTCGTCCTATGGCACGGAAAACCCGTGCTTTGAACCCGCCAGACACAGGTCTGGCGCTTGTTTTCGGGGGCTCGATAGCCGATATAGAGCGTGGGAGGCTGGCGTTGGACGTTCCACTCGCCAACCGGGTCAGGTCCGGAAGGAAGCAGCCCTAACGAGCACGGGCGGGTCTCTGTCCAGTCTCCCACCTGTCGTCCGGGCCGCGGCGCACCGGAGCCAGTTTCCGGGGTTCCATGAACGATACGCCGAACCAGATGCCTGACACGACCGGATTGGCCCTGCCAGGGATCGAAGCCCCCGCCGCGCCTTACCGCGTGCTTGCGCGCAAATACCGCCCGCAGAATTTCGATGATCTCATCGGCCAAGACGCGATGGTGCGCACGCTGCGCAATGCCTTCTCTTCTGGCCGTATCCCTCAAGCTTGGATCCTGACCGGCGTTCGCGGGGTCGGCAAAACGACCACGGCGCGCATTCTGGCGCGCGGGCTCAATTATCTCCTGCCCGATGGTTCGGGTGGGCCGACCGTCGATATGAAGGAAGAAGGCGTGCATTGCCGCGCCATTATGGAATCGCGCCATGTCGACGTGCTCGAAATGGACGCCGCCTCTCATACCGGTATCGACGACGTCAAACAGATCACCGATGGCGTGCGCTATGCTCCAGCGTCTGCACGCTACAAAGTCTACATCATCGACGAAGTGCACATGCTCTCGGAGAAGGCGTTCAACGCCTTCCTGAAGACGCTCGAAGAACCGCCGCCACACGCCAAATTTGTGTTTGCGACGACGGAAATTCGCAAAGTACCCGTCACCATTCTCTCACGCTGCCAGCGTTTTGATTTGCGCCGTGTTGAAGGCACGGTGCTGGGCGGCCATTTGCGCCGCATCTGCAACGCCGAAGGTGTGGCGATTGAGGATGAAGCGCTCTCGATGATTGCACGCGCGGCCGAGGGATCGGTTCGCGACTCGCTTTCGCTGCTCGATCAAGCCATCGCGCATGGCGCAGGTGCGGTCGATGCCGAAACCGTCCGCACCATGTTGGGCCTCGCCGATCGCGGGCGTGTGATCGATCTCTTCGGTTATCTTGTGCAGGGCGATTTACCCTCAGCGCTCAAGGAATTCCGCGACCAATATGATTCTGGCGCGGATCCCGTTCAGGTCTTGTCGGAACTTGCCGAATTCTCCCATTTTGTGACGCGCCTCAAGGCTGTGCCCGGCCTCGCCGATGATGCGAGTGTCAGTGAAGTCGAGCGTCGGCGCGGTCTCGAATATTCAACGCTCTCGATGAAAGTGCTTTCGCGCTTCTGGCAGATGTTGTTGAAGGGCATTGCCGAAACCAAAGATGCGCCGAAGCCTGTGGCTGCCGCTGAAATGGCGTTGGTGCGGATTGCCTATGCCGCTGATCTGCCGCCGCTTGATGAAGTGCTGAAAAGCCTTGGGAATGGCGGTGGCGCAGGCACAGGTGGGCAAGGTGGTGCACGCCCCACACCTTCGGGCGGTGGCGCTCGGGCGCAAGCCTCAGGCTTGGCCATTGCAAGCCGCAGCGAACCTGTTGCCACGCCACGTGCGGAACCGAAAGCCGGCATCGCACTTGCGCGGTTTGAAGATCTCGTTGCGCTCGCTCATGAAAAGCGCGATATCGCTTTGAAAATTGCGCTTGAACGCGATGTGCGCCTTGTGCGCTTCGAAGATGGTCGCCTGGAGTTCAATGCCGCGCGCGGCGCCTCGCCACATCTCGCGCAGGATATCTCGAAGCGCCTCAATGAATGGACCGGGCGGCGCTGGATCGTCGCACTCTCCTCGGAAGACGGCGCGCCAACCCTTAAAGAAATCGCAGACGCGCAAAAGGCTGAGACGCTGACGGGCGTACGCGCCGATCCTTTGGTGCGCGCCGTGCTTGAAAAATTTCCGAATGCCGAAATTGTTGCCGTGCGCGATCTCGCGCTCGAAGCAGCAACGGCTGCACCGGTCGAGGCCGAAGACCTCACCGATGAAGCGGCTTCCTTTGATTTCAATCTACTGGAACAGGACGACTAAGCGATGAAAGACATGTTCGGCATGATGAAGCAGGTGCAGGCCATGCAGCAAAAAATGGCCGACATGCAGGCCGAGCTTGAAGCGCTTGAAGTCGATGGCGCATCGGGCGGCGGCATGGTGCGCGTCACAGCCACGGCCAAAGGCCAAGTTAAAAATATCGCCATTGATGACAGCCTGATGAAGGCTGACGAGAAGGACATTCTCGAAGACCTCATCGTTGCAGCGATCAATGACGCCAAGGGCAAGGGCGAAGCCCTGATGCAAGAACGGATGCAAAAGCTGACGGCCGGCTTGCCGATCCCGCCCGGCCTCAAACTGTTCTGAGGTTTCATGGCGTCCATCGCCGGTCCTGAAATCGAGCGGCTTATTCAACTGCTCGCACGCTTGCCGGGTCTGGGTCCGCGCTCGGCGCGCCGAGCCGCGCTGCAGCTCATCAAGAAGCGCGAGCAATTGCTGGGGCCCTTGGCCGATGCCATGCGCGTCGCCCATGAGCGGGTGCTTGTCTGCACGGCGTGCGGCAATATCGACACCAGCGATCCGTGCACGCTGTGCAATGACACACGCCGCGATGAGACGTTGCTCGTGGTGGTGGAAGATGTGGCCGATCTCTGGGCGCTCGAGCGGGCCGGTGTCGTCAATGCACGCTACCATGTGCTCGGCGGTACGCTCTCCGCGCTTGACGGCGTTGGCCCGTCCGACCTGAACCTTGACAGGCTGTTGGCGCGCGTCGCGGAGGGCCGCATTCGCGAAGTCATTCTGGCGCTCAACGCTACGGTGGATGGGCAGACCACGAGCCATTACGTCACCGATTTGCTCGCGCCTTACGGGATCAAAGTGTCGCGCCTCGCGCATGGCGTGCCGGTGGGCGGCGAACTCGACTATCTCGACGAGGGAACACTGGCTGCCGCCATCCGCCAAAGAACGCTGTTTTAACGTTTGGGAACGTTTGCGGCGCCGCGCAAAAGCGACATAATTCTCCTTTCAGCTGGCCCCTTGGCGGCACCGGAGCAATCGATGCGGATTTTGACATTCATTGTTTTGAGCCTTTTCGCACTTCCTGCGGCGGCCGCCGAGGATAAGGGCTTCGTGCACGCGCTCGCTTTGATGGGAGAGCCCGCTTACAAGCCGGATTTCAAGCATTTCAACTACGTCAATCCGAATGCGCCCAAGGGCGGCGCAGCGCGTCTTGGTCGCCAAGGCGGTTTTGATAATTTCAATCCCGTGGTCGCTGGCGTGAAAGGCCAGCTCGATGGCGGTGTCAGCCTCGTTTTCGAAACACTGACCGTGCAATCTTATGACGAAATCTCGACGGCTTACGGGCTTCTCGCAGAGGCGATGAAGCATCCGGCCGATTATTCGTCCGTTACCTATCGATTGCGTGCCGAAGCGCGCTGGCATGATGGCAAGCCGGTGACGCCAGAGGACGTGATTTTTTCTTTCGATGCCTTCAAGAAGAATTCGCCGAGCTATGCGTTTTACTGGTCGCATGTGGTGAAGGCAGAAAAGTCGGGTGAGCGGGACGTGACCTTCTCGTTCGATCAGCCCGGTAATCGCGAATTGCCGCAGATCGTGGGTCAGCTCATCGTGCTGCCCAAGCATTGGTGGACGGGCAAGGACGCAAACGGGAAGCCGCGTGACATCACTCAGACCACGCTTGAAAAGCCGCTCGGCTCGGGGCCCTATCGCCTGCGCGGCTTTGATGCACAGAGAGCGACCGTGTATGAACGCGTGCCCGATTATTGGGGTGCCAAATTACCGGTGCGCGTCGGCCAGAACAATTTCGATGAGGTCCGCTTCGAATATTTCCGCGATTCAACGGTGATGTTCGAAGCCTTCAAGGGCGATCAGGTCGATTTTCGCTTCGAGAACAGCGCCAAGAATTGGGCAACAGGCTATGATTTTGCGGCCGTGAAAGAGAAGCGCGTCATCCGTGAAGAATTTCCGGAACGCGCGGTTGGCCGCATGCAGGCCTTCGTATTCAACCTGCGGCGGGACAAATTCAAGGATCCACGCGTCCGCCGTGCCTTCAACTATGCCTTCGATTTCGAAGACATGAACAAGACCATCTTCTTTGGTCAATATGAACGTGTTGATAGCTATTTCTCGGGAACGGGCCTCGCATCCGAAGGTGTGCCGCAGGGTCGGGAAAAAGAATTGCTCGATGCCTTTGCCTCCGACCTGCCGAAAGATTTATTCACCAAGCCGTACACCAACCCGAAAGGTGGCACGCCTGCGCTATCCCGTGACAATCTGCGTGAGGCTGATCGGCTGTTGCGCGAAGCCGGCTGGATCATCAAGGATGGCAAACGCGTCAACGCCAAAGGCGAGCGGCTGACCGTCGAATTTCTGGTCGAAGACCCAACGAGCGAACGCTACATTCTCTTTTACAAGCCCGGGCTCGAAAAGCTTGGCATCGGCGTGGGCCTGCGCGTCGCGGATGCGGCCCAATATGAAAATCGCATCCGTGACTTCGATTTCGACATCACCAATGAGGTTTGGGGCCAATCACTGTCGCCCGGCAATGAGCAACGCGATTATTGGGGATCAAGCGCGGCCGATCGCCCCGGATCGCGCAATATTGGCGGCATCAAAGACAAGGTTGTCGATGCGCTGATCGAGAAAGTAATCTTTGCCGAAAATCGAGAAGAGCTTGTCGCAGCGACACGTGCGCTCGATCGTGTCCTGCTCTGGCGCGATTATGTTGTGCCACAATGGTCCTATTACAAGACCCGCACAGCCCGCTGGGATCGGTTTGCGCACCCTGAAACCATGCCTGAATATCAATCGCCCGCATTCCCCTATCTCTGGTGGTATGACGAAGCGCGCGCCAAAAAGACCGGAGGTCGTCGTTGATACGCCTGACACGCCGCACGTTCATCGCTTCGAGTCTCGCGAGCTTAGCCGCAGAACCGCTGCGCGCTGAAATGCGGACGAGCCATGGCCTGTCACGTTTCGGCGATCTCGCTTATCCGGCTGATTTCAAGCATTTTGCCTATGTGAACCCCCATGCACCGAAAGGCGGCATTCTCTCGACGCAGATTTCGTCGACGTCGGGCAACCAGACCTTCGACACATTCAACACGCTCAACATCTACGTGTTGAAAGGCGATGGTGCCGCCGGTATGGGGCTTACATTCGATAGCCTGATGGTGCGCGCACTTGATGAGCCCGACGCCATGTATGGGCTTGTAGCGCGTAGTGTGACGCGTGACGCCGATGGGCATGTCTACCGTTTTGCGCTCCGGCCTGAAGCCCGCTTTCACGATGGGTCGAAATTGACGGCTGAGGATGTCGCCTTCTCGGTGATGTTGCTCAAGACGAAAGGCCACCCGGGGATCAGTCAAGCGCTTCGCCTTGTTGATCATGCGCAAGCACTCACAGCCCATGAAGTGGAAATAAAGTTTCAGCCGGGCCATGCCCGCGACCTGCCCATGATGGTGGCAAGTCTGCCGATCTTCTCCAAGGCTTATTATAGCGCCAATGATTTCGAGGCCGCGACGCTAACCCCGCCCTTGGGTTCGGGTCCGTATCGCGTAAAAAATTTCGAACAGGGTCGATATATTTCTTTTGAGCGCGTGCCGGATTATTGGGGGCGCCATTTGCCGGTCAATGTTGGGCGACACAATATGGATTTGCGCTTCGAATATTTCCGCGATCGACAAGTCGCCTTTGAAGCCTTCAAGGCACAAACCTTCAATTTTAGGGAAGAGTTCACATCGCGCGATTGGGCGACAGGGTACGACATCCCGGCCGTCCGCGAAGGCAAGATCAAGCGCGAAACGATTCCTGACGATACGCCATCGGGCGCACAAGGCTGGTTTTTCAATACGCGCCGTCCCGCGCTGCGTGACAAGCGCATACGCGAGGCGTTGGCGCTGCTGTTCGATTTTGAATGGACCAACACCAATATCATGTTCAATTCTTATAAGAGGACGCAGTCCTTCTTCGAGAATTCGGACATGAAGGCAGAAGGCGCGCCTTCCGCCGACGAGTTGAAGCTGCTTGAACCCTTGCGCGCGATGCTTGATCCGGCTGTGTGGGGCCCGGCTGTGACGGTGCCGAATGGTGATGGGTCGGGGCAGGACCGCGCTTTGCTGCGGCGCGCCGATACACTTTTGAAGGAAGCGGGCTGCACGCGTGGTAAGGATGGCTTGCTGCTACCCGATGGTACGCGCTTCGAATTGGAATTCTTGGAATTCTCCCCGGCGCTGCAGCCGCACCAAGCCGGGCTTCTGAAGAACATGAAGCTTGTTGGCATCGAAGCGCGTTCACGCATCGTTGATGCTGCGCAATATCAACGCCGGATGGATGAGTTTGATTTCGATATCACCACCCGTCGCTTCGCCTTTGCGCCTAATCCTGGTGAAAATCTGCGCCAGATTTTCGGTTCGGTGGCTGCCTCCACCAAGGGAACGCCGAACATTGCCGGCATCGCCGATCCGGCGATCGACGCGCTGATCGAGGCAGCGCTGGCAGCGCAAAGCCGCGCCCAGCTGGTAACCGCCTGCCGGGCGCTCGACCGTGTGCTGCGGGCCGGCCGGTATTGGATCCCGATGTGGTATAAGGGCTCACATTGGCTGGCCTATTGGAACCGTTTCGGGCGGCCGGAAACCAAACCGAAATATGATCGCGGGCTTGATACGTGGTGGTATGACGAAGCGCGGATGAAGTGATTCGCGTAAGGGCCGGGAACCATGCTCGCCTATATTGCACGCCGCCTGCTGCTGATGATCCCGACCCTGTTCGGCATCATGCTGATCTCGTTCGTGATCGTGCAGTTCGCGCCGGGCGGGCCCGTGGAGCGCGTTATTGCGCAATTGCAGGGCAATGATTCCTCCGCTACGTCGCGCATTGCCGGTGGAGCCGGTGGCGATTTCGGCTCGGCGGTACAGCCCGGCGTCAATGCGGGCGAAGCGGGCGCCTCGAAATATCGCGGCGCACAGGGTCTCGATCCCGCCTTCATCAAGCAGCTTGAGGCGCAGTTCGGTTTCGACAAGCCCGCTTATGAACGCTTTGCGCTGATGCTTTGGAATTACGCCCGCTTCGATTTCGGCAAGAGTTATTTCCGCGACACGCCGGTCGTCGAACTCATCAAGGAAAAGCTGCCGGTCTCGATCACGCTGGGGCTATGGATGACGATCCTGTCTTATGCGATCTCGATCCCGCTCGGCATTCGCAAGGCGATTAAGGATGGGCAGCCGTTCGATACATGGACCTCCGCGATCGTCATCGTCGGCTATGCCATTCCAGGCTTTCTCTTCGCCATTCTTTTGATCGTGCTATTTGGTGAAGGCTCTTCGGTGCTACCGCTCTTCCCGTTGCGCGGTTTGACATCCGAACACTTTGCTCAGCTGCCATGGTACGGCAAAATTCTCGATTATTTTCACCACATCGCGCTCCCCATTCTCGCAATGGCGCTTGGCGCGTTTGCCACATCGACCTTGCTGACGAAGAATTCTTTTCTGGAAGAGATCCGTAAGCAATATGTGCTCACCGCGCGCATGAAGGGGCTGACGGAAAATCAGGTCCTCTACGGCCACGTGTTCCGCAATGCGATGCTGATCGTGATCGCGGGTTTTCCCGGCGCTTTCATTCATGCGTTCTTCACGGGATCCCTGCTGATTGAAACAGTCTTCTCCTTGGATGGTTTGGGACTCTTGTCGTTCGAGAGCATTGTCAATCGCGATTACGCTGTGGTCTTTGCGACGCTCTATATCTTTTCGTTGATCGGCCTCATCGTGAATCTCCTATCAGATCTCACCTATACCTGGATCGATCCGCGTATTGATTTCGAGACGCGGGAGCTGTGACGATGGACGCTGCCATCACCGCGCCTCTCGCTCCGCCGCTGCCACGCAAGGGCTTGTTTCGCCTCTCGCCGATTAATGAACGGCGCTTGGCTAATTTCCGCGCCAATCGTCGTGGTTATTGGTCACTCTGGATTTTCATGGTCCTGTTCCTGCTGTGCTTGTTTGCGGAATTTATCGCCAACGACAAGCCGATCCTCGTCTCCTACAAGGGCGAGATTTTGATGCCTGTGTTCAAGGATTATCCAGAAGAGAAATTCGGCGGCTTCCTCGCCAAGACTGATTATCGTGACCCGGTCATTGCCAAGGAGATCGCCGACCATGGCTGGGCATTGTGGCCCTTGGTGCGATTTGGGTCATCCACCATCAATCTCGATCTCCCCACGGCCGCGCCATCTGCGCCGACATGGCTGTTGAAGGAAGATCAGTGCAAGACGGTGGCTGTCCGTAAGACCGGCCGTGAGGATGCGGGTTGCCGCGATCTCGAAAAGAATTGGCTCGGTACAGATGATGGTGGGCGCGATGTGCTCGCCCGCATCATTTATGGCTTCCGTATTTCCGTCTTGTTTGGCCTTCTGCTTGCCGCGATCTCGTCCGTAATTGGCATTCTAGCCGGTGCCATTCAGGGTTATTTTGGTGGCCGTATCGATCTTTACTTTCAGCGTTTCATCGAGATCTGGTCGGCGATCCCTTCGCTTTACCTTTTGATGATCCTGTCCAATTTTTTCCAGCCATCCTTCTTTACGCTGCTTGGCATTCTGCTCCTGTTCTCATGGGTTGCACTCGTCCATGTCGTGCGTGCGGAATTCCTGCGTGCGCGCAATTTTGATTATGTACGCGCTGCCAAAGCGCTTGGCCTGTCGGATGCGACGATCATGGTCAAGCATGTGCTGCCCAACGCTATGGTCGCCACGCTCACCTTTCTGCCTTTCATTTTGAATGGCTCGATCACGACGCTAACCTCGCTCGATTTTCTGGGTTTTGGCCTGCCGCCCGGCTCACCCTCGCTGGGTGAATTGCTGCTGCAAGGCAAGTCTAACATTGCCGCGCCTTGGCTCGGCCTCACAGGGTTTGCAGTCATCGCCATCATGTTGTCGCTGTTGATTTTCATTGGCGAAGCGGTGCGCGATGCTTTCGACCCGCGCAAGACCTTCGCGTGAGGAGCTGAGCATGGACACGCTTCTCGCCGTCAACAATCTCTCGGTCGATTTCACCCAAGGTGGTGAGACGACGCGTGCCGTGAAGGACATCTCATTTACCGTTGGGCGCGGCGAGACCGTCGCCATTGTGGGTGAATCAGGATCGGGCAAATCGGTCAGTGCGCTGTCGATCCTACGGCTCCTGTCTTATCCGCCCGCCTCCCATCCAGCGGATAGCGCCGTGCTTTTTGAAGGCGTCGATCTCCTCAAAGCTGATGATGAGACGCTCCGTAAAATTCGCGGCAATGACATCACCATGGTGTTTCAGGAGCCGATGACGTCGCTCAATCCGCTCCATACGGTTGAGCAGCAAATCGGGGAAATCCTGACCCTGCACAAGGGCCTCAAGGGCGACGCAGCACGCACGCGCATCATTGAATTGCTGACGCTTGTTGGCATTCGTGAACCCGAAACGCGCCTTGAATCCTATCCGCATCAATTATCAGGCGGCCAACGCCAGCGGGTGATGATTGCCATGGCGCTCGCTAACGAGCCGAAGCTTCTGATCGCAGATGAGCCGACAACCGCCCTTGATGTGACAGTGCAAGCGCAGATTTTGACGCTGCTAGCTGATCTTAAAGCGCGCACAGGCATGTCGGTTCTGTTCATCACGCATGATCTTAATATCGTGCGCAAGATTGCCGACCGCGTCTGCGTGATGACAAAAGGCGAGATTGTCGAACAGGGGCCGGTCAAGCAGATCTTCGAGAACCCGCAGCATCCCTATACGAAAAAGCTTCTCGCGGCCGAGCCGCGTGGTGAGCCAAAGCCGATTGCACCGGGTGCGCCGATCCTGTTGCAGACGGATGGCATCAAGGTCTGGTTCCCGATTGTGCGAGGCTTTCTGCGCAAGACGGTAGGACATGTCAAAGCCGTCAATGGCGTCTCCATCACTGTGCGTGAAGGTCAGACGATTGGCGTTGTGGGGGAATCAGGCTCTGGCAAGACGACCTTGGGTCTCGCATTGCTACGCATGATTTCATCCGAGGGGCCGATTCTCTATCTGGGTGATCGCATCGATAATTTGGGTGCGCGCGCCATGCGGCCGCTGCGTCGCAATTTACAGATTGTATTCCAAGATCCGTACGGCTCGCTTTCGCCACGTATGTCGATTGCTGAGATCGTGGCGGAAGGCCTCACCGTGCAGGAAAAAGGCCTCAGTCTTGAGGCGATGCGCGAGAAAGTCGCGCAGGCGCTCATTGATGTTGGTCTCGATCCCAAGACGATGGATCGCTATCCGCATGAATTCTCAGGGGGTCAGCGCCAGCGCATTGCCATTGCGCGCGCCCTCGCGCTTGAGCCGAAATTCATCATGCTGGATGAGCCAACGTCTGCGCTTGATATGTCGGTGCAAGCGCAGATCGTTGAATTGCTGCGCGATCTGCAGGAAAAGCGTAATCTCGCTTATCTGTTCATCAGCCATGATCTGCGCGTTGTGCGAGCGATGGCGCATGAAATCCTCGTGATGCGCAATGGTGAAGTGGTGGAGCAGGGGCCTGCAGCCGATGTGTTTGCAGCCCCGCAATCTGATTATACGCGCGCCTTATTTGCAGCGGCCTTCCATATCGAAGCTGCGGATCATCATGTGGTGAGAGATTGAGATGGCGCGCGCCTTTCTCATCGTGATGGATTCGGTAGGCTGTGGCGGCGCGGAGGATGCGACCGCCTATGGCGATGAGGGCGCTGATACGCTCGGCCATATTGCAGAGGCATGCGCGCGCGGCGCGGGCGATCGCGCCGGGTTGCGGCATGGACCGCTGCATGTGCCGTTCATGCAATCGCTCGGTCTTGGCCAAGCCATGCAAGCCTCAACCGGCCATAAGCCTACTCTGGCTTGCGTCGAGGCTCCAAAGGGCCAATGGGGTTACGGTGTCGAGATATCGGCGGGAAAGGATACGCCCTCTGGCCATTGGGAGATCGCAGGAACGCCTGTGCCACGGCCTTGGGGTTATTTTCCGCATACGATCCCGGCCTTGCCGCAAGCGCTTACGGATGCGTTGATCGCAGAGGCGCATTTGCCGGGCCTCTTGGGGAATTGTCACGCATCCGGCACAGAGATCATCGAGCGTTTTGGCGCCGAGCATGTGAAAACCGGCAAGCCCATTGTCTACACATCGGTCGATAGTGTGCTGCAGATTGCAGCGCATGAAGAGAGTTTTGGTCGCACACGTCTCTATGATTTATGCGCCATCGCCCGCCGCCTGTGCGATCCGCTCGGTATTGGCCGTGTAATCGCACGCCCCTTTATTGGCCCTGCGAATGGCCCGTTTACCCGGACGCCCTATCGCAAGGATTTCGCTGTGCTTCCACCCGATGGCACATTATTGCAGCGCGCCGATGAGGCGCATCGCAAGATTGTCACTTTGGGCAAGATTGGCGATATTTTCGCCCATCGCCATACCGGCGAAGAAATCAAGGCGGCCGGTAATGATGCGCTGTTCAATAAGCTGCTCGATGTAATGAAGACGCTGCCCGAGGGTGGTTTCGCTTTCGCAAACTTCGTTGATTTCGATACCGAACATGGCCATCGGCGTGACGTGCCCGGTTATGCGGCGGCACTGGAGGCGTTTGATGCGCGTTTGCCTGCATTCGCCGCCTTGCTGCAACCCGGTGATCTCGCCATCATCACGGCTGATCATGGCAATGATCCGACATTTCGCGGCACCGATCACACGCGCGAGCATGTCCCCATTCTGGCGTTCGGGCCCGATGTAAAGCCGGGCTGCATTGGCCGCCGTGCAACCTTCGCCGATATGGCGGAGACGCTGGCAGCCCATCTCGGTCTGCCCAAAGGCCCTGCGGGCGAGGCGTGGACCGTCGGTTGAGTTGACGGCTGCTTGTTCCGACGGCACGCTCGCTCTTGAGGGGCGCGCGGCTGGCGCGAAACGGTGATGACGTCAAACAACCGGACGACCCATATTCGCCTCACGTCGCATCCCGAGCCGGGCGCAGGCGTGGGCCGGTTCCCGCTTGTCTGGGGTGCATCAAGCGCAAGCGCGCGTGGTCCCATCATCGGATCCGTCACTAATCCCGCCGATCGCAACGTGATTGGCGCTTATGGCGGTGCTTACGCGCTCTACCGCGCGCTGGCTGTATCGGCCGGTGCACTCAATCCACTCGCCCGTCCCGATCTCACCAATACTGATCCGGTTGTCGCCATCGGTCCACATCCGCAATGGTGTGGCCCAGGAACCATCGTCTCGCTCGATCCATGGGGGCATCAGGCGGGGCAATTGTTCCGCGATGAAATCGCCGGTGGCACCGATATCCGGCCGACGATTGCGATTACCAAAGCGCGTTTGAACCTGCCGGAATTGAACCACGCGCTTGAAGCAGGTCGGTTAAAGCCGGATGGTGACGTTGTGCACGCTAATGGTGATGTCGCGGTCACAAAAATCGCCATTGATCCGGTCTGGCATTTACCGGGTGTGGCCGCGCGCTTTGGCACGAGCGAAACGCAATTGCGGCGTACGCTCTTTGAGCAGACCGGCGGCATGTTTCCTGAATTGGTGACGCGGCCTGATATGAGCGTCTTCTTGCCACCGATCGGTGGTACGACAGTTTACATCATGGGAGACGCCACCAAGCTTGGAAAGCCACGCACGCGTATCGCGTGCCGCGTGCATGATGAATGCAACGGTTCGGATGTTTTCGGGTCCGATATTTGCACCTGCCGCCCCTATCTCATTCACGGGATCGAGGAATGCGCGAGAGAAGCGCAACAGGGTGGCGTTGGCATTATCGCCTATAACCGCAAGGAAGGCCGTGCGCTGGGCGAAGTCACGAAATTCCTCGTATACAATGCGCGTAAACGCCAGGAAGGCGGCGATCAGGCTGCCACTTATTTCGAGCGCACCGAATGCGTCGCCGGTGTGCAAGATGCGCGCTTTCAGCAATTAATGCCCGATGTGCTGCATTGGCTTGGGATCACGCGGATTGACCGTTTCATGTCGATGTCGAACATGAAACATGATGCGATCGTATCTTCGGGGATCGATATTGGCGAGCGTGTTGCCATACCCGATGAGCTCATTCCGCCCGATGCCTCGGTAGAAATGGAAGCGAAGAAGGCCGCTGGCTATTATGCGCCACAGGGCACACCATCGGCCGATGCGCTGAAAGAGACGGTCGGTCGGCCGCTCGAGAAATATTGATGACAAGTTTGCAGGACCTTGCCCGTTCGCTCCTCTCGGCTCATGCAGTCCGTGAGCGGGCTTCTGCGATCTATGCGCTTGCGCAACGGAACGAGCTTGTTCATTTCACGCTTGATGAAACGAAGATCGCATCCTGTGCCGCTTTTGTGCTGGATGTCATGCGTCAGAATTATCCCACGCTCGACATTCCCTATCATGCCCGTTGGCGGCATTTTGCGGCCGGCGGCCTTGATCGGTGGGGCTCGCTCGAGCGGCAAGTGGCGTGGGGTGATCGTGCCCGCCGTGCGCGCGCCGCGTTCGATCTCGCCATCGTCTCAGTGCTGCTGGATGCGGGTGCTGGCCCCGCTTGGCATTATCACGACGCCAATACGGGGCAGAGCTTTGGGCGCTCGGAAGGGTTGGCTGTCGCGAGTTTCGATATGTTTGCAGCGGGCACCTTTTCGGCTGCCAACGATCCTCTGCGTGCTGATGCTACAGCCCTGATGGATATGACAGAGGAAACGATTGCTGCAGGCTTTCAAGTGTCCGATGCCAATCCGCTCTTGGGTCTTGCGGGTCGGACGGCTTTGATCCGCCGTCTTGGCGAAACGGTGGCTGCATCGCCTGCTGTGTTTGCGCAGCATGATGTGCCACGCCCCGGTGGTCTCTTTGATGTCATTGTTGCGGAAGCAGGTGGCAAAACCATTCGTGCCGAAGCTATTCTTGATGCGTTACTCACTCACCTCGCGCCCATCTGGCCCGGGCGGCTGAGTTTGGGCGGGATCGGTCTCGGCGATACTTGGCGTTATGAGCGTTTACATCGTGACGATGCGACATCGGGTCTTGTTCCGTTCCATAAGCTTTCGCAATGGCTCGCCTATTCGCTGATCGAGCCTTTGCTTGAAGCGGGGCTGTCGGTATCGGGTGTGGATGCGCTGACGGGCTTGGCCGAATATCGCAATGGCGGTTTGATGATCGACAGCGGCATCATCGTTCCGCGTGATCCGGCGATGCTTAATCAACCGCATGAACCGGCCTCCGCTTTCGTCGTCGAGTGGCGCGCCTTGACGGTTGCGCTGCTCGACCGCTTGGCGGCCGAAATCCGCAAGACATTGGCGCTCAGTGCCGAGACGCTGCCGCTTGCGAAAATTCTCGAAGGCGGTACATGGGCAGCAGGTCGCGTCATCGCGCGGACGAAGCGACCCGATGGCGGGCCGCCTTTTGCCATCGTGTCTGACGGCACCGTTTTTTGAAGTGGGGATCTTTTATGGACGGCGTGACCATCATCAATCATCCGCTCGTGCAGCACAAACTCACTTTGATGCGCGACAAAAACCGTTCCACCAAGGGTTTCCGTCAACTCCTCAACGAAATTGGTATGTTGCTGGCTTACGAAGTCACGCGCGATTTGCCGCTTGAGATGGTTGAGGTCGAAACGCCGCTCGAAAAGACGATGCAGCCTACCATTGCTTCGAAAAAGCTAGTTTTCGCCCCGATCCTGCGGGCCGGTGTTGGCTTTCTTGACGGTATGTTGACATTGGTGCCATCGGCCCGCGTCGCCCATATTGGCCTTTATCGCGATCCAGAGACGCTCACAGCCGTTGAATATTATTTCAAAGCGCCCTCTGACATTGCCGACCGCCTTGTGATCGTGCTCGATCCGATGCTGGCCACAGCCAATTCAGCCATTGCCGCGGTTGATCGCTTGAAGGAGCGCGGCGTTAAGGATCTTCGGTTTGTCTGTCTGCTGGCGGCCCCTGAAGGCATCAAGAATTTCCGTGCGCATCACCCGGACGTGCCGATTTGGACGGTCGCCGTCGACAGCCATCTCAATGATCATGGTTATATCGTACCCGGTCTCGGCGATGCCGGTGACCGCATGTATGGCACGAAATAATCAGTAACCGCTTGCGAGCGTACCACGCTGGCGCGTATCGGCTGCGCCGGCCAGCGCACCCTGCGGCGTCACCATGATTGTCTGCGCCGAGCCCGATGTCGGTGTCACAGCAATCTTGTGACCGCGGCTTTCGAGAATGCGGACGGTGTCGATCGACAGACCTCGTTCAATTCGTAACTCATCCGGCAACCATTGGTGATGAATCCGCGGCGCGCTCACCGCTTCCTGCACATTCATGCCGTGGTCGATGACGTTCGAAATCACCTGCAGCACCGTCGTAATGATGCGCGAGCCACCGGGACTGCCGGTGACGAGATAGATCTTTCCGTCCTTGAGAACGATTGTCGGGCTCATCGACGACAAGGGCCGCTTGCCGGGTCCCGGCGCATTGGCATCCCCGCCGATCAGACCGTAGCCATTGGGCACACCGGCTTTGGCCGCGAAATCATCAAGCTCATTGTTGAGGAGCATGCCCGTGCCTTCGGCCACCATCCCGACGCCATAGGAGAAATTGAGCGTATAGGTGTTGGCAACCGCGTTACCGTCCGCATCAATGATGGAATAATGCGTCGTCTGGTCGCTTTCATAAGGCGCCAAATTGCCCGGTTTGATGTCCCGCGCGGGGCGGGCCTTATCCATCGCAATTTCGGCGCGGCGCGCTTCGGCATATTTCTTCGAGAGAAGCTGCTTCACCGGCACCTGCACGAAGCCGGGATCGCCAAGATATTCTGAACGGTCGGCATAAGCGGGCTTCATGGCTTCCGTCATCACATGCAGCGTGTCGGCTGAATGGGCGCCCATTTCATTGAGGCGGTAACCTTCGAGCATGTTGAGAATCTGAATGATGTGAATGCCGCCCGAAGAGGGCGGCGGCATCGAGACGACCTCGAAGCCACGATAGGTGCCGCGCACCGGCTCGCGCTCGTAAACCTTATAGGATGCGAGGTCAGCCATCGTCATCGCCCCGCCAGCGCTGTTCACGGCTGCGACGATCTTTTCGGCAACAGGCCCTTCGTAGAAGCCTTTGGTGCCTTTTGCGGCGATGGTCGAGAGCGTGCGCGCGAGATCGCTTTGCACAAGCCGGTCTCCCCGCATCAAGGGCCCGCCATCCGGCTTGAGAAAGATCTTCGCGGACGAGGGCCATGCCGCGAGACGATTGCGTGCCGCAGGTAAGCTTTCGGCGAGATCCTCGTCGACGATGATGCCATTCTCCGCCAGCGCAATCGCCGGGCCGATGAGTTCGGATAGTTTGAACTTGCCCGAGCCATATTTTTCATGCGCCAGCGCAAAACCCGCCACGGTTCCCGGTACGCCGATAGCAAGCCCCGTTTCACGCGACTTCTTGGGATCAGCGTCGCCCTTCGCATCAAGAAACATCGTCTTGGTCGCGCTGGCTGGCGCGACTTCGCGATAATCGATGGCGATCGTTTTGTTCTCTTTCTTCAAATAGACGAGCATGAACCCGCCGCCGCCAATATTGCCGGCACGCGGCAAGGTGACAGCGAGTGCAAACCCGACCGCCACAGCCGCATCGACGGCATTGCCGCCACGCTTGAGAATATCCACGCCGATCCGCGTGGCCATGGCTTCCTGCGAGGCCACCATGGCGTTGGGCGCAAGCACGGGTTGTTGTCGTGCCCAATCCGAAATGATTGGCTGATTGGCCGGAATGGCTTGGCTGGCCGGGACCTGTGCCAAGGCAAGGCCCGGCGAAAGGAGAGCGGCAGTCAGGAGGGCAGCGATCCGCATCAAAATATGTCCTATCAGGCCGCGCGGGCGAGGGCTTCGTCAGCCGTGAGGGCCGTCTCAGGTGTACCAGAGACGATCAGCTCAAGAATATCTTTTTCGCTCGTGTGCTTGATATAGCGGTCACCAACATTTTCGCCGCGCTTGAGCACCATCACACGGTCGCCTACCTCGAAAATGTCGGTCAAACGGTGCGAGATGATGACTTGCGCCACATTCTGGCGCTTGAGCTCGGCCATAGTCTCGAGAAGGCGCTCGGTTGCCATGACGGAGAGGTTGGCCGTCGGCTCGTCAAAAATGACGACACGCGGATTAAACGAGATGGCGCGGGCAATCGCTACGGATTGCTGGCGGCCGCCCGACAGGCTCTCGACCTTCTGGAACACCGAATTCACATCAACCTTGAGCCGCTTCAGCACATCATTGGCTTCGCGATACATGCGCTTGCGGTCGATAAAGACGCCATATTTCTTTGGCCAGCGACCAAGAAAAATGTTCTGGCCAATATCGAGATTTCCGCACAGCGCGAAATCTTGATAAATCATCTCGATGCCGTAATCGCGGCTTTCCTGCGGGCTTTTGAAATGAGTGAGCCCGCCATCGACGAAAACATCGCCGCCATCGCGCTGATAGGCCCCTGTCATCACTTTCATCAGGGTAGATTTGCCGGCTGAATTGTCGCCGACAAGGCCCAGAATTTCCCCCGGCATCAGATGAAAATTGACATTCCGCAACGCGTGAACGGCGCCAAAATATTTCTGGATGCCCTGCATCTTGATGATGGGTGTCGTCATGATGTCGCTCCCGTCGGGGCTTTGCGCGTCTCAAACCAGCGCGAGAAGATTTGCTGCTGCCGGATCCAGATATCGCCGATGACAGCGCCAATTAGGATAAGGCCGATGAAAACATTCATCCAATGCTGCGGCATGACAAAAGAGGAGCCATCCGGCAGGATGATCTGCAGCGATAGAAGCGAGCGGATCAGTGTGATGGCTGCAGCGCCTGCGATCGAGCCAATGATGGTACCAAAACCGCCAAAGATTGACCCGCCGCCAATGATGACAGCCGCAATACCATCAAGCTCGCGCAAGGCGCCCGCCGATGGATTGAACGAGCGGAAGAAGGCAACATAGATCACGCCCGCTGCCGCAGCGCAGAGGGCTGAGAAGACGAGTGACCAGAAACGCACCGCTTTCGTGTCAATTCCGGCGTAGCGCGCCGCACGTTCGTTTCCGCCAACGGCATAAACGCGTGCACCCCATGTGGTCTTAGCAAGCGCAATCCCGGCGATCAGCGCAACGACGGCGAGGAAGATGGTCTGTACGTTGATGGCTTTTGCAAAGGCCATGAAAGCGCCAGGCTCTATTTTCACGCCCCATGCCGTTAGCACTTCATAGAGATTGCGCCCAATGAGGTTGAACCGCTCCGGAAAGCCAGAGAGCTGGCGGCCCGCGACCAGCCACGCACCCAATCCGCGTGCAATGTAGAACATGCCGAGCGTCGCGACGAAGGCGGGCAAGCCAAAGCGCACTGTGAGCGCGCCATTCACGATCCCGCACACAAGCCCCGCCAGCATGGCAAAGCCGATTGCAGTGAGTGGATCAGCCCCGGCTTCTTTCATCAGAAAGGCGGCGACCGCGCCCGAGAGTGCGAGCACCGATCCAACCGAGAGATCGATATCGCCATTGGCGATAACGAAAGTCAGGCCAACCGCGACAAGCGCAATTTCTGTGAAGGCGAGCAGAAGATTGAAGGAATTATCGAGCGAGCCCCAGAAATCCGGGCGCAGCACGAAACCTGTCAGCCAAAGCGCCACACACAGCATAATGGCGGCCGCATCGCGCCGCGCGAGAAACGCACGCAAGCCCTTAGCACCCATGCCATGCGCATCATGCTTGGCGCCGCGCGTCTGCACACCAACAATAGCGGCTTCAGCCGAAGGCTTCGGGGGCACCGGCTGTTTGCGCAAGCGCGCCATCAACCGTGCAGCGCCGCCACCCTTGATCGCCCAAGGCTCGATGAGAACGGCCGCGAGCAACAAAAAACCAAGGCAGGCTTGCACGGCGCCGCCCGGCAATTGTGCGAAGGCTTGCACTTCCATCTTGATGCCAGCGACGTCAACAATGCGGGTGATCGGGTAGCCCTCGCGCAGAACCTTATCAATGAGCACGACGAGGGCCGCACCCAGGCACGCGCCAATCACGCGTCCGCGCCCACCAGCAATCGAAGCGCCGCCGACGATGACGGCTGCAATCACAATGAGTTCGGCCCCTTGGCCATATTGCGAAGTGATGCCCTTGTCCTGCGCGACATTCATCAGCCCCGCAATCGTTGCGCACAGTGCCGAGAGAAGATAGGCGCGCATCCGGATCCAGCGCGTGGCGAGACCCGCATATCCGGCGGCCTGTTCATTGCCGCCGACAGCGTAAGTCTCGTAACCCACGCGTGTCTTGCCCAGCATGATCGCGCCGATGATGGCAACGGCGATGAAGATGAGGATCTGATTGTTGAAGCCGAGGGCATTGGTTTCGCCAATGGCGAAGAACCACGGGTCACTCTTGGCCTTGATGTCGTAGCCGATCGTCTTGCCGCCAGTGAGTCCAAGCACGAAACCGCGCCCGACGAAGAGCATCGTCAGCGTCGCGATAAAAGCAGGCACCAAAAGCCGCGTCACCAATGTGCCATTGATCAGGCCAACGAGAAGCCCCGTTGCTAAAGCGCCCGCCACTGCGATGCCAATTGACGCGTTGACATGCGAGGGCGCGTAGAGAATGGAAAAGACGGTCGCAACAAGACCAAGGATCGAGCCGACAGAAAGGTCGAGTTCCTTGTTGACGATGACGAATGTCATGCCGACCGCCATCACGCCGACGCGGGCCGTATCGCGCAGCAAGGCCGACAACGCGTCAGTCGAGCCGAAAAAAGCCGGGTTGATGAGTACGCCCGCCATGTAGACGAGGCCCATAAAAATCAGAATGGCGACTTCCCAGCCGCCAAACAATTCCGCCGGCATACGGGCGCGTGCGTGTGGGGTCATCAAAGGGTAATCCGGCTGAAACAAAAAAGGGACGCGCCACAGCGCGTCCCATAGAAGATGATCAAGCGATCAGTTTTCAAAACGCTTGCCGACCTTGCCAACCGAATCTTTCGTCACGAGTTGCGCACGCGTGTCGAGATTGGCCGCTGAGATGCCGCGGTCGATTTGCAGATAAAGCTGCGCGACAGGCCAGAACCCTTGCAGGAAAGGCTGCTGGCCGAGCGAACCGGTCAGTGCACCGGTACGGATCTGTTCCTGCTGCTTCGGACCAAGATCGAAGCCGAAGGCGCAGATCGTGCCATTCTTCTTGAGCTGTGCAATCGCATCGCCCAGCGCTGGCGTCACAAAACCATTGGCAGCAAACGCACCGACGACATCCTTACGACTTTCGATCAGATTAACGATCGAGTTGACGATGTTGTCCTTGTCGACGTCGATGCCGATATTGTTCGGGCCCGCATCAACCTTGAAGTCTTTCAGTTTGCCAGCGGCGTTGAGCGTCTTCACCGTGGCCTGGAAGGCAGCTGTGATGCGGTTGTTGACCTCGACATTGCCGAGCGTCGTCGTGTTCGGGAAGATGATCGTCCCGCCCTTGACGTTATTCTTCACAAGGCATTGGGCCAGCGCTTCGCCACCAATGGCTGCAGCCGATGCGTCCTGCCCGGTGTGCGAAATGCCCGAGCGGTTGAAGATGGCCGGATCGAACGAGTTTGTCGTTGCAACCGGAATGCCTTTTTCCATCAACTTCTTGACGATGTCGTCATAAGCGCCCGATTGCGGGGTCGTCATGATGACGCCATCGATGGTTGGGTCGTTGATGATTTGATTGAGGATGGCGATCTCACGCGGAATGTCATCGACCGGCGCTTCCGAGCCGAGCATGATAAGATTGATACCAAACGCATTCGCCGCCACCTTCGCGCCGACATAGGTCGGATCGAAAAAGCCATTGCCCGCCGTGTGCGTCACGATGGCGAATGTAAGCTTGCCATCCTTCGAATTGAAATTCTTCGTATCTGCCGATTCTTTCGCGGCGTCGTCGAAGGAATAGCCACCGACGGCCTTGTTGAGCGCACCTGTCTGCGCGTGGGCTCCGAACGCGGCAAGCGACACACCGGCCACAAGCGCGGCCGCAAACAATGTGAGCTTCATCGAGATCCTCCCTTGATCCCGGCCCTGATCGGGCCATTCTATGTTTCCGGCTTGCGCGCCGGATATGCGAAGGCCACCACGGCCTTTGCGGCAATCATAGCGGTCCGTGCGGTCACGTCGAGAGGCGTCAGGCGGTCCCAACAACAATCAGAGGAGAGGCGCGATGGCACATGGCGCGATTTATCCCGATCTCGAAGGCAAGACGGTCATCGTCACGGGCGGCGGCAGCGGAATTGGCGCCTCCATCGTCACGCATTTCGCGCGCCAAAAGGCAAAAGTCGGCCTGATCGATATTAATGCCGCTGCCGCAGCGTCCGTCGCAAAGACGGTTGCAGATGGGGGTGGTCACGCGCACGCGGCGGTGTGCGATTTGCGCGATGTCGATGCCACCCGGTCTGCGATCGAAGAGATCCGGCAGAAGTTCGGACCCATCGGCATTCTCGTCAACAATGCCGCCCATGACGAACGTCACAAGACCGAGGATGTCACCTCTGCCTATTGGGACGATCGCATCGCGGTGAACCTCAAGCATCAATTCTTCTGTGCGCAGGCCGTCCTGCCTGACATGAAGGCGGCGAAGGCCGGATCCATCATCAATTTTGGTTCGACCTCATGGATGGTGGGGCAGGGTGGCATGGCGGCCTATACAGCGGCCAAATCGGCTGTCTTGGGCCTCACCCGTTCCTTGGCGCGTGATTTCGGCACCTACAACATCCGCGTCAACGCAATTGCGCCGGGTTGGATCATGACCGAGCGGCAGATCGACCTCTGGCTAACGCCGGAGGGCGAAAAGGAGTTGATGGAGCGGCAATGCCTCAAGCGGAAGCTCTATCCGGACGACATTGCCCGCTTTACGGTGTTCCTCGCCTCGGACGAGGCCTCCGCCTGCACCAACCAGCAATATGTGGTCGATGGCGGTTGGGTATAGCGTGAGGATTGGGAATGGCTGAACCGGCTCTGGTGGCGGTGGATTGGGGCACGTCGCGATTGCGCGCGGCCCTGTTGGACAGGGCAGGGCAGGTCCTTGAACGCTCCTCTGCCGATGAGGGCATCATGCATGTCGAGGGCGGCCGTTGGGCGGAAACGCTTGACCGTCATGTGGGTGCTTGGCTCCGGCAAAAGCCCGCCATGAAAGTTGTGATGGCGGGCATGATCGGCAGCCGCAATGGCTGGGTGGAGGCCCCCTATGCCGAATGCCCAGCCGATTGGTCCGAGATCGCCGCAAAGATGACCTTGGTGCGCCGCGCCGATGGCGGCGAAGTCTGGATCGCGCCCGGCCTCTTCACCCGCAATGCTGACGGCATCCCGGACGTCATGCGCGGCGAGGAAACGCTGATCGCGGGGACACATGTGGCCGATGGCGTGATGATCACGCTTGGCACCCATTGCAAATGGGCGACATTGAAGAATGGCCGTGTCGAAACCTTCGCGAGCTTCATGACGGGTGAATTTTTTGCCGCGTTGAAGGATCACACCATCCTCGGACGCTTGGCTGAAAATCCAGACGACAATGCCGGGTTTGTGCGTGGCCTCACTGCGGCCAAACGCAAAGGGGGCTTGTTGCACACCGCGTTTCAGACCCGGACGTCGGTGCTTCTGGGTGATATGCCGGGCACGCAGGTCGACCCCTTTCTCTCAGGCCTGTTGATTGGATCGGAAGTTATCGGCGGGCTTGAGCTCACCAAACCGGACGGCACGCTGCATCTCTTGGCATCCGGGCCGCGCGGCGAACTTTATCGTCAAACCTTGGCAGCCCATGGCTACAAGGTTGTCATGCATGATCCTGAACATGCGTTGATTGAAGGCCTCGCCCGTTTGATGCATCTGCGTGGGTTGGATTGAAATCATGAGCGATCACCGGCTTTTGTTCGATCAACATTTGGCAGCCTTGCCGCTCATTGCAATTTTGCGTGGGATCACACCGGATGAGGCCGTGCCAATTGGCGAGGAATTGGTGAATGCTGGCTTCGGCATTATTGAAGTGCCGCTCAATTCGCCCGATCCGCTTGTCAGTATTGCACGGCTTGCAGCAGCGTTTGAAGGTCGCGCTGTCATTGGTGCAGGCACGGTCTATCGCGTCGCGGAAGTCGATGCGGTGTGTGACAATGGTGGCGCATTGGTCGTGTCGCCGAATTGTAATCCGGCAGTGATCGAACGCACAAAAGAACGCGGCCTCGTCTCGGCTCCCGGCGTCTTTACGCCAACGGAAGCGATGAATGCGCTCGATTCTGGCGCCGATGTGCTGAAGCTTTTTCCCGGTGAAGCACTCAATCCTACCATCGTGCGTGGCATGAGCGCCGTCCTGCCAAAAGGGACGCGGCTTGTGCTTGTTGGCGGTGTCACGCCCGATACGCCCAAGCAGTGGAAGGATGCGCCGCTCGCGGGCTATGGCATCGGTTCGGCACTTTATAAACCCGGCCTGTCGGCGCAGGAGGTCGGAACACGCGCGCGCGCTTTCGTGGCGGGAGTGCGCGGCTGATGATCGTTGTATTTGGTTCGATCAATCTCGATTTCATCGCCACGCTTCATCATTTACCGAAACCGGGCGAAACGGCGCTGGGTTCGACCTATATCACTGCACCGGGCGGGAAGGGTGCCAATCAGGCGCTGGCCGCCGCAAGACTTGGCGCAAAAGTGAAAATGGTTGGCGCGGTGGGGCGTGATTCCGTCGCTGTTGAAGCGCTCGCTTTGTTAAGCGAAGCCGGCGTCGATCTCACTCTGGTCCGCGATGTCGAAGCACCGACAGGCGCGGCCTTTATCGGTGTCGATGCGAAGGGTGAAAATCTGATTATGGTCGCGTCCGGTGCCAATGCGGCAGTCAAAGCCGAAGGACTGCGGCACGCCAGGTTGACCGAGAAAGACATTCTTCTCGTCCAGCGTGAAGTACCGGAACAAGAACTCGCCAATGCGATTGGCTATGCCCATGCACAGGGCGCACGCGTTATTTTGAACGCTGCACCGGCAGGCCCGGTCCCGGCGGAATTGCTGCTCGCGCTTGATACGCTGATCGTGAATGAGCATGAGGCCCTGATCGTTGCGCAGGGTTTGGGGATTACCGAGACGGAGCCCGAGGCAATCGCGCGCGCGATCGATGCGCACCATGGCGTGTCGACGATTGTCACGCTGGGCGCAGCAGGCGCGATCGGCTGGACGGGCGGCGTCCGTCGCCCTGTATCAGCCCCCGCGATCACGGCGGTTGATACGGTTGGTGCGGGCGATTGTTTCTGCGGGGCCTATGCCGCTGCCCGCGATGCAGGTTTCGGCTTCACCGGGGCCTTAGCACGCGGGGTCGCAGCGGGGTCTTTGGCCTGCCGGAGCCCGGGGGCGCAGCCGAGCTATCCGGCCAAGGCTGACCTTGAACACGCAATGGAAGGCTGGTTCACCTGATATTCAGGTCACCCGGGTCAAAAACGGGCAGCCTTGCCTTGGCTTTTGAGCATGGCCTGCTTTGCAGGCCGCGCCTGATCGGCTAAGTGTCTGGCCTCTATTGATAAACACCTTGCTCGGAAGGGAGCGCCATGTTCGCCAAGCCCGTCGCGTCGCTGAAGCCCAACACCTATGCCTATGAGGTGACGCCGCTCGTGAAGCCCACCGGCTTCCGTGAATATGACGCCCGCTGGTTGTTCGAGAAGGAAATCAATCTTCTCGGCGTGCAAGCGCTTGGCATGGGCCTCGGCACCATGATCCGCGAGATGGGTGTAAAGCCCGAGATCGTCACCGGCCATGATTACCGCGGCTATTCAGCGAACATCAAAAACGCGCTGATCGTCGGTCTGATGGCATCAGGCTGCAAGGTGCATGACATTGGATTGGCTTTGTCGCCGATGGCGTATTTTGCGCAATTCGCGCTCGATGTGCCGTGTGTGGCGATGGTCACGGCCTCGCACAACGACAATGGCTGGACTGGTGTGAAGATGGGTGCGCAACGCCCGGTCACCTTCGGCCCGGTTGAGATGGGACGCCTGCGCGACATCGTCATCAACGGTCAATACAAGACGCATGAAGGCGGCTCTTACAATTATGTCGCCAATTTCCCTGAAGTTTACATCAAGGACCTCACCGATCGTCCGAAGCTCAAGCGCAAGATCCGCGTGATCGCCGCCTGTGGCAATGGCACGGCGGGTGCGTTCGCACCGCAGATTCTTGAAAAGCTGGGCTGCGAAGTCATCCCGATGGATGCCGACCTCGATTACAATTTTCCGCGTTACAATCCGAACCCCGAAGACATGGAAATGCTTCATGCCATGGCCCATGCGGTCAAGGAGCATGGAGCCGATCTCGCCCTCGGGTTCGATGGCGATGGCGATCGTTGCGGCGTCGTCGACAATGAAGGCAATGAAATCTTTGCCGACAAGATCGGCGTCATGCTCGCGCGCGATCTCTCGACGCTGCATCCCGGCTCGACCTTCGTGGTCGACGTCAAATCGACGGGCCTCTTTGCCACTGATCCGGTGCTCATTCAGAACAATGTGAAGGCTGACTATTGGAAGACCGGCCATTCTTACATCAAGCGCCGCGTGGCTGACCTTAAGGCGCTGGCCGGCTTCGAGAAGTCGGGCCATTTCTTCTTCAACGCGCCGGTCGGCCGCGGCTATGATGACGGTGTTGTGACCGCCATCGCCGTCCTCGACATGCTCGATCGTAATCCTGACAAGAGCATGGCCGATCTCTATCGCGCCTTGCCAAAGACCTATGGTTCGCCGACCATGGCACCGCACTGCGCTGATGAAGTGAAGTACGGTATCGTCGAGAAAGTCGTCAAACGCGTCGAGGATATGGCCGCGAAAGGCGAGAAAATCGCCGGTCAGGCGATTAAGTCGGTTGTGACAGTGAATGGTGTTCGCGTGACGACGGAAGATGGCACTTGGGGCCTCGTCCGAGCATCTTCGAACAAGCCTGAACTTGTGGTTGTGGTCGAAAGCCCTGTCTCGGACGCGCGTCTGCGTGAAATGTTTAACGCAGTGGATGGTCTTCTGCGCGAATATCCGGAAGTCGGCGAATACAATCAGAAATTGTAAAAGCACGCTTCATTCTATGAAAAAGGGCCGCCGCGTGCGGCCCTTATCGTTTGACGCTGTTTTTGATGCAATCCGTTTAGAGTCTGTCAGCTTTGGCCGTGTACAAGAAATGCGGAAAGCGATGGATGCTATGAAGAGCCTTATCCACTATTGGCAGTGCAACCGCGGGAGCTTCGCCGTGGAAAACATCATCCTGACGACCGCCATTGGTGGTCTGGTCGTCGGCATTCTGTCGAGCGATCTCATTAAGGAGGCTGAGCTTTCCATGTGGGAAAACCTGTTCGCACGCGCATCTGAGAAATCGAAGTTTTAAAGCAAACCAAGGTGCGACGGCCTGTCGCACCAAGCTGCATGTTCCCCATGCCTCAAAATCGCGGCTAGGCCGGTTGTATCCCGCACCACCACGCGTCACACTCTCATGAAAGCGCGGCACGCTGAAGGCCGCATTCAGGGAGAGAACCATGATCCGTCTGACGATCAACGGCACCGTGCGCGAAGTCGATGTCGAGCCCGATACGCCCTTATTGTGGGTGATCCGCGAACAAATTGGCCTGACTGGAACAAAATATGGCTGCGGCGTCGCCGCCTGTGGCGCCTGTACCGTTCACATCGATGGTCAGCCGGTGCGCTCTTGCTCGCTTCCGGTCAGCGAAGTCAAAGCCAATCAGAAGATCACGACGATTGAGGGGCTCTCCCCGGATCTGACCCACCCCATTCAAAAAGCGTGGCTCGAACTCGATGTGCCGCAATGCGGCTATTGCCAGTCCGGGCAGATCATGGCGGCCGCTGCGCTGTTGAAAGAGAAGCCAAAGCCGACGGATGCCGAAATCGCCGAAGCGATGAGCAATATTTGCCGCTGTGGCACCTACAACCGCATCAAGGCTGCGATTAAGCGCGCCGCTGGCATTCCGGCGTAAGGAGGGCGAGATGAGCAACGCTTTTGAAACCAACCGCCGTTCTTTCCTCGCAGGCACTGTTGCCTCCACCGCCGGCTTCACGCTGGGCTTTCATATTCCCGGCATCGATTCCGCCGCTGCGCAGGGGCAGACGCCAGAATTGAATGCATGGGTTGTGGTCAAGCCCGACGACACGGTTGTCATTCGTGTCGCCCGCGTTGAGATGGGGCAGGGCACATTGACGGGCCTCGCCCAGCTTGTCGCTGAAGAGCTTGAGTGCGACTGGAAAAAAGTCACGACGGATTACCCGACACCCGGTGAAAACCTTAAACGCAATCGTGTCTGGGGCAATTATCAGACGGCCGGCTCCCGCGGCATTCGCGATTCTCAGGACTATGTCCGCAAGGGCGGCGCAACGGCGCGCGCGATGCTGATACAGGCTGCAGCCAATCAATGGGGTGTTCCGGTTTCGGAATGCTACACATGGAAAGGCGTTGTGCGTCATCGGCCCACCAATCGCGAATTGCGTTATGGCCAATTGGCGGAAGCGGCGGCCAAGTTGACACCGCCCGCTGACGTGCCGCTGAAAGACCCCAAGAATTGGACGATTGCTGGCAAATCCTTGCCGCGGCTTGATACCAAGTCCAAGCTTGATGGCAGCCAGATCTATTCGATCGACCATAAAATGCCGGGCATGATGCTCGCGGCCGTGAAGATCTGCCCCTATTTCGACGGCAAGCTCAAATCCTACGACGCAAGCAAAATCACGTCGATGAAGGGCGTGAAAAAAGTCGTCAAAGTCGACGATACGACGGTGGCGGTCATTGCCGACACGTGGTGGCGTGCCAAGAGTGCGATCGACCAAATGCCGATCGAATGGGACAAGGGCCCGCACGCGAAGCTGTCGAGCGACGACGTGACGAAAATGCTTGTCGAAGGTCTGAGTGCGGATCAGGCCTTTATCGGCAACCAGGCGGGGGATGCGAAAACAGCCTTGGCCTCTGCGGCTAAAGTGGTGGAAGCGACTTATGCCGTGCCGCATCAGCACCATGCCACGATGGAGCCGATGAATGCGACCGTCGTTTGGACACCGGAGAAATGCGAAGTCTGGACCGCGACGCAAAATGCGGAATCCGCTCTCGCGACTGCTGCAACAGCGGCGGGCTTGCCGATCGAGAAATGCGATGTCTATCGCCTCAATCTCGGTGGCGGTTTTGGTCGCCGCACGGCGCATGATTTCGTGCGTCAAGCGGTGCTGATCGCCAAGGAAATGCCCGGCGTGCCCGTGAAGATGATCTGGTCGCGCGAAGAAGATATGACGCATGGCTATTATCATCCCGTCACGATGGCCAAGCTGCGTGGCGCGCTCGATAAGGATGGGAATCTCGTTGGCCTGCACATGCGGATTTCCGGACAATCGATCCTGTCGACGATCAATCCGGCTGGCTTGCAGAACGGGCGCGATCCGGCGACGTTCCAAGGTCTCAATCCGAGCGGCACCGAAGGCGTGTTCGGTTATGGCGTGCCCAATCTCCTGATTGATCACGCCATGCGTAATCCGCCGGTACGTCCGGGTTTCTGGCGCGGCGTCAACAACAACCAAAATGCGTTTTATCTCGAAAGCTTCATTGACGAGTTGGCGGCTGCGGCGGGTCAAGATCCGCTCGAATTCCGCCGCAAGATGATGAAGAACCATCCCAAGCATCTCGCCGTGCTCAACGCAGTGGCCGATCGCGTGGGTTGGAGCAAACCCCCGGCGCCCGGCATTTATCGCGGGCTAGCGCAGCATATGGGCTATGGCTCTTATGTTGCAGCCTGCGCTGAGGTCTCGGTCAATGCGAAGAAGGAAGTCACCATTCATCGCATCGTCGCGGCGACCAATTGTGGACATGCCGTTAATCCGCAGCAGATTGCGGCGCAGATCGAGGGCTCCTTTGCGTATGGTCTGACGGCGGGCTTGCTCGGCGAGATCACCGTGAAGGACGGACGCATCGTCGAAGAGAATTTCGACACCTATCCGATCCTGAAAATGGATCAGATGCCTGCGGTAGAATCGATCGTCATTCCGACGAATGATTTCTGGGGCGGCGTTGGTGAGCCCACGATCTTCGTGGCGACGCCAGCTGTGTTCAACGCGATTGCGGCGGCAACCGGCAAACGCATCCGCAAATTGCCGCTCGGCGATCAACTCGCAAAGGCCTGAGAAGAGTGAAGAGGGCGCTGCCTTGGGCTGCGGCCTTTTTGCTTTTGGGGGCGGTGACGGTACACGCGCAAGCGATGCTGTCGCCGTCCGCGGAGGCCTGCCTGTCTTGCCATGGGCCTTTGCCGCGGCCGGGTGCCTTCCCGCCGCTGCTGACGCTTGATGCCGATGCAACAATAAGCGCGATGGTCGCGTTTCGCTCCGGCGCTCGCACCGGCACCATCATGAACCGCATCGCCAAGGGCTATACGGACGAAGAGATCCGGGCCATTGCAGAGGAATTGGCGCAGATCGGGCTCGGGACGAAGCCATGACAATCTCCCGCCGCCGCTTCCTGCAGGTCGGGACCGCCGCTCTTGCCATGCCGACTGTAGCACGCGCGGCTTCGCCGCGTGTTGTTGTGGTGGGCGGTGGTTTTGCTGGTGCGATGGCGGCGCGGTCACTCGCGGCGCGCGGCCTCGATGTCAAACTCGTTGAACCGAATGCACGCTATGTTGCTTGCCCGTTGAGCAATGCCGTGATCGGCGGCTTTCGCAAAATGGAGGCGCAAAGCTTTACCTATCAGCGTTTGGCAACAACGGGCGTCAGCCTTGTCGCGCAAGCCTTGGCTGCGATCGATCCAGTGAAACGCGAGGCGGTGCTGACCGACGGTACTAGACTGCCTTACGAAAGACTGGTGATGGCTCCGGGCATTGAACTGCGGTTTGATGCTCTGCCCGGTTATGATGAAGCCGCAGCGACCATTATGCCGCATGCATGGCAGGCGGGTCCTCAAACACTGCTGTTGCGCCAGCAACTTGAAGCGATGCCCGACGGTGGCGTTGTGGGTATGGTGATCCCGGCCAATCCCTATCGCTGCCCGCCAGGGCCTTATGAGCGGGCCAGCCTGATTGCCCATTATCTCAAGACGCAGAAGCCGAAATCAAAGCTCTTTCTGTTTGATGCGAAAGACAGTTTCTCGAAGCAGAAATTGTTTCAGTCTGCATGGGAGCGGCTCTATCCCGGTCTGATTGAATGGGTGCCGTTGTCTCAAGGTGGCAAAGTCGTGGAGGTTATCCCGGCTGAAGGCATGATCGTCACGGAATTTGGTCGTCAGAAAGTCAATGTCGCCAATGTGATTCCGCCGCAGCGGGCAGGCGTGATCGCGCAGCGTGTGGGCCTTGCCGATCGCACCGGTTGGTGCCCGGTGCACGCCACCAATTTTGAATCGACCTTGTTACCCAACATCCATGTTGTCGGCGATGCGGCGATCATGGGTGCGATGCCAAAATCTGCCTTCTCCGCCCATGTTCAGGCCATCGCCTGTGCGACTGCCATCGAGGCGGGATTGCAGGGCGATGACATGCCCCCCTACAAGCTGATCAATGCGTGTTACAGCCTGATCTCGCCCGATGAGGCGATTTCGGTGACAGGTGTTTACCAGGCACGGAATGACCGTCTGGTGGATGTTGAAGGGTCGGGTGGTGTGAGCGCGTCCGATCTCTCGGCCGAAGGCCGTGCGCTCGAGGCGCATTATGCCGAGGATTGGTTCAACCGCGTGACGTGGCAAACCTATGGTTAGGCGTTCATTTGTGGTGGCCTTCATGCTGAGTGTGTCAATGTCGCTCGCCGGGGCGCAAGAGATCATTGGCGACGGCATGCCGACACCTCTGGCCGGTCCCGGTGACGTCACACGCGGGCGTGCAATCATTATTGACCGGCAAAAGGGCTTTTGCCTCCTGTGTCATTCCGGCCCCTTTCCTGAGCAACGGTTCATGGGCAATCTGGCGCCCGATCTGGCAGGGGCAGGGAGCCGCTACAATGCCGCGCAGCTTCGCTTGCGCATTGCCCATTCGGCACGGCTCGCACCGGACACGATCATGCCATCCTATTTCGCCACGGAAGGGTTGACGCGCGTCGCGCGACCCTATGTTGGCAAACCGATCCTCGATGGGCAGCAGATCGAGGATGTGGTCGCCTTTCTCCTCACGCTGAAGGAGGCTCCCTGATGTCTCTCTCCCGCCGCGCCGTGCTGACCGGGATTTTTGGTGTCCTCAGTCTCAGGCCCGTTCAAGCGACGCCTGAGATGATGGACGCTGCCATTGCCGAATTCGCGAAGGGCCGCGCCATCAAGCCGGGCCGAGTGAAGCTCGATTTGCCACCCTTAGTTGAGAACGGCAATGCCGTACCTCTTACAGTGTCAGTCGATAGCCCGATGACTGAGGATGATTTCGTCGCCCGTATCGCACTCTTCAACGAAAAGAATCCGCAACCGAATATTGCGGTGTTCCAGCTCCGGCCGGCTGCAGGACGCGCGTTGGTTTCGACGCGGATCCGCCTTGGTGATAGCCAATTCATCACAGCCATTGCGGAAACGAACAAGGGCGAGTTGTTCATGACAAAGGCTGAACTCGTCGTGACACTGCCAGCCTGCGCGGAGAATTGATTCATGGCGTCCGTTCTCATCAATGTGCCGAAGGCCGTTCGCAAAGGCGACGTCATCGAGATCAAGACGCTGATCTCCCACCCGATGGAGACGGGGTTTCGCAGTGCGCCCGATGGCAAGCTGATCCCGCGCGACATCATCTATCGCTTTGTCTGCACGTTCGAGGGTGTCGAAATCTTCGCAGCCGACCTCTTTCCAGCAATTTCTGCCAATCCCTTCATTGCCTTTACCATGCGGGCTGAGCGCAGCGGCACGCTGACCTTCCGGTGGCTCGATGATAAGGGCGGCGCGCAGGTCGAAACGGCCCGGCTTGACGTGCAATGAGGTCATTGATCCTCGCGCTCTGTTTGATGTCGCTGCCCGCTTGGGCACAGGCGCCGAAAACCTCCTCCTTCGATCTGATGAAGCCTGAAACGCAAGCGATGCAGCGTGATGACGCAAGCAATCCGGCCATGCTTTGGATTGCCGAGGGTCGTACGCTCTGGTCGGAAAAAGCGGGGGCTTCGCGTAAAGCTTGCGCCGATTGCCATGGCGATGTCGGCTCACTGCGCGGTGTGGCGGTGCGCTATCCAGCGTTCAAGGCAACACAGCACAAGGTTATCACGCTTGATCAGCAGATTCAGATCTGCCGCGTGCAGGAGCAAAAGGCCGACCCATGGGCGCTCGAATCTCGCCCTGTTCTGGCCTTGTCGGCGCTGATCGGTTTGCAGTCGCGGGGGCTTGCGCTTTTGCCGGCCACCCCGGCAGAAGCGTCCACACTTGCGCAGGGGCGTGCTCTTTATGAAGAACGGCGCGGACAAATGAATCTATCCTGCGCGCAATGCCATGATGACAATGCCGGCAAGAGCCTCGGTGGCGCTGTCATCCCGCAAGGCCACCCAACAGGCTATCCGCTCTACCGCCTTGAATGGCAGGATCTTGGATCTGTAGAGCGTCGCTTGCGTAATTGCATGGTGGGTGTCCGCAGCGAGCCCTATCCGTATGGATCGCCAGAGATGGTCGCGCTTGAAGTTTTTCTCCGCGACCGCGCTGCTGGCCTGCCGCTCGAAACGCCTGCCATTCGCCCTTGAAAGCTTAACGTGTAGCCGTTGTCGCCGCTGGTTGTGGCGCTGCAGCCTCTGCGGGCATGCAGCGCGGCAGACAATTGAGCAGTTCCGTTGCCATGCCACGTTGAACAGTCAATTGGCCGGGGTCGAAATTCGGGAGCACGCGAAGGACGAAAGTCGCCACAGCCTCCCCTTGCTCGTTCTGGGCAATCAGATTGGTCGATCCATAAGCACGGCCGGTGACAACATAAGTCCCGTTCGGTTGCGGCGTAATATCGGCCACCTTGGGGTTGCCCAGAACAATCGTTGCCGTATTGGGCGGAAGACGGATCAAGGATGCATGATCAAGGCGCACCTCAAATTGCGACGATCCTCGGTCTTGAGCCGCAAGTGGGGCAATAGAGAGCAAAACAAATGTTAGAACGGAGAAACGCTTAATCATCGGCCCATACCTCAACGCAACGCCAAAAGACTAAAGCAGCTTTATTGAAGCACCCTTAATGAAGAGACGAAAAATTTTGTAATAATTAGAAAATTGTGATTGAGGCCTTTTTAACTGCGATTTCTGTTTCGGCGTGCCACGCTATTTTGTTAAGTGCTGCGTAAGAAAGCTGCCTTATCGTCGGATCAGATCAAAGCTGCAAAGCGGATCTAGAATTTTAGATGCGGGCTTGGTGCTCGCTTGTTTCAAAAAGGTGAGGTTGCAAATGTCGAAATTTCTCAATTATCTGCGCAACGATAAAGGCGGCGCGGTTGAGTATGTCCTCGTGGTTGGTGTGATCGGCGGATTGGTTGTCACAGCCGCTAATTCGGCTGCTGTCAAAACGGCCATTAACAATATGTTCACGGGCGTTTTCAACGCGGCGTCGTCAAAAAGCTCGTTCTGACGATTGAGCCTTTGATGCAAACTGCGTTCGCCATGATTCGTGGCGAACGCAGGATTTTTTATCGTTTCTGGTGTCTAATTATGAGTGCTGTCGATGTCAGCCTGCTACTCATGTTTCTGGCTTTGCCCGGATTGTTCCTCCTTGCCGGAATTTATGACGTCCTGACAACACGGATTCCTGATTGGATCAGTGTCTTACTCATCGTCTTTTTCTGCCTCTATGCGTGGTTGCAAAGCTTTACATGGGCGAATTTCGGCCTTCATTGGGGTGTCGCATTCATCGTTTTCGTTGCAGGCTTTGTGGCCTTCACATTACGATGGATGGGGGGCGGCGACGGTAAGCTTGCAAGCGCAGGTGCGCTCTGGTTTGGACCTGATTTGGCGCCCTCTTTCATTATCTTATCGTTCATGTTCGGCGGCCTATTAGTGTTGGCCGTCTATGTGATGCGATCAATCACACTCCCAAACATCGTCCAGCAACAAAGCTGGCTCATGCGCTGGATCAAAGGAGGTGAGGGCCTACCTTTTGGACTGGCTATGGCCGGTGCGGTTTTTGCGCTCCTCTATATTGAACATTGAAATAAGAAAATTTTAGGATTTTGTTGACGGATCATTTTACCTTTTCCGCCTAGTCTTGGCGTGTTGGAAAAGGCGTTTGTTGCGATGAAAAAAAATCGTTTGATAATTTTGGCATGCGCTTTGGCGTTAGGCCTTACGGCTGGATTTTTCGTCCTCTCGCGCGATGGCGAGCCTGTTCAGGTATCTGAGAGGATTGTTGAAAAAGTCATTATTGACTCTGTGGAAGTTCTTGTTGCGCGCCAAGAAATCGCAGCAGGTTTCAACCTCGATGCGGGCAATTTGAGCTGGCAGAGTTGGCCGATCGATGCATCGCGTGGACTCGTCACACGCACGGATCGACCAAATGCGATTGCGGAGATTTCAGGAGCATTGGCGCGCCAAACCTTTGCATCGGGTGAGCCGATCCGCATGGATCGCATCCTCGACAAAGGGTCTCGCTTCATGTCCGTGATGCTGGCGCCCGGAAAGCGCGCGCTGGCTATTCCGCTTGACCAAACCGGTGGGACAACAGCGGGCGGCTTTGTTCTGCCTAATGATTATGTTGATGTCATCCGTGTCGAGAACGTGGCGCAAAAGGGAACGTCGAGCCAGATCATTCTCCGTAACGTGCGTGTGCTCGCAATCGGTCCAAACGTCGGCGAAAAAGCCGGTGAAAAAGTGGTTCTCGGCCAAACTGCCACACTTGAGCTTGATCCGGAGCAAGCCGAATTCCTTGTCTCTGCAATGCAAGGTGCAACCATCGTGTTGACCTTGCGCGGCATGGCGGAAAGCGGCGCAAAAAGCGGTTCAGAAAAGTCACAGCTCCCGACACGCACCATTATCCGTGCCGGTGTTGCAACCGCATTTTAGGATGAAGCCCCATGCGCCGTTTCCTGCTCGCCATCATGATCTTGACCGTTAGTCTCGGCGCACAAGTGCTGGCGCAGCAGGAGAATGCGCGGCGTGTTGATCTGGGCGTCGGCGGATCATTGGTGATTGATCTTCCCGCCGATGCACGCGAAATTTTTATTGGCAATCCGGCCATTGCCAATGCTGTGATCCGCTCACCGCGGAAACTTTATGTCATTGGAACAGCCGAAGGACAAACCAACCTCTTCGCTATGGACGAGGATGGCCGTACCTTTGCTAATTTTGAAGTCACAGTAGGACGCGATTACAACACGCTGCGGCGGACACTGAAAACAGCTTTACCCGGAACGCAGGTCAATGTTGTCGTCGTCGGTGATACGATTGTTCTTACGGGAACGGTCGCCTCACCCCTTGAAGCGCAACAAGCCGTTGATATAGCCGAAGGTTTTGCTAAGCGAAATCTGAATGCCCACGGGTCCGTCGTCAATTCGCTGACCATTCGCGGGCGCGATCAAGTCATGCTGAAAGTCATTGTTGCGGAAGTGCAGCGCAATGTTTTGAAGCAGTTAGGCGTCTCGCTGGACGGCAAATGGCAGATTGGCAATCTCGCCTTAAAGGGTGCATCTGGCTTTGCTTTAGCGAATGCGCCTGCCACCTTGGGTGGCGCATTTGGGGGTGACGCTGTCAATTTTACCGTCTCAGCGCTTGAGCGCAGTGGTGTCATGCGAACGCTCGCAGAACCCACCCTCACAGCGCTTTCCGGAGAAAGTGCAAACTTTCTTGCCGGTGGTGAAGTGCCGGTCGTTACAAATAACACATGCAGCCCCTCCGGTTGCCAAGCGCAATATGGTTACAAGAATGTGGGTGTATCGCTCAGCTTTAAGCCCACCGTTCTTTCGGAAGGCCGCATCAGTCTGCAGGTCTCGACGGAAGTCGCTGAAGTCGACAAGGAAAACGGGATTGCGGTGCAAGGCACGCTGGTAACAGCCTTCAAGACGCGACGTATGACAACCACCATCGAGCTTCCCTCAGGTGGCACATTAATGTCGGCGGGCCTAATGCAGAATAGATCAGGCAATATCATGAACGGAACACCGGGATTGATGAATATCCCGGTCGTAGGCGCTTTGTTTCGGTCGCGTGATTATCAGCGCCAGGAAACCGAACTGGTCATTATCGTTACGCCGTTCATTGCCAAGCCCATGAGCATGAACGAGGCACAACGACCCGACAAGGGTTACGAAGATGTCTCTGACCCGGTGGGTTTTTTGGTCGGTCAAGCTAATCGCGTGACCAAAAAGCAAGCCGGTCAAGGAGATGTCACTGGCTCGCTGCCCACGCCGAGGCGCAAAGCGCTGCCGGGTTTCATCGTGGAGTGAATGCCATGATGAAGAGTATCAATCGTACGACCCTAACCCTCATAGCTGCAGCCGCTCTGTCGGGCTGCGGTGGCCGCGAACAGAGTGACTTTTCCTACGGCTTTGCCGAACGCTATCCGCTTGGCCAACCGCGCATAGAACGTATTGATGTCGCAGCCGCCAATCCATCGCGCCAAGATGAAGCGCGGGTTGCCCGTTTGGGTCGTGACTTTGTCCGCAGTGGGGCCAAGACGATTGTGATTTTTGTCCCCCAATCTGGCCCCGGTGCTCTTTCATCGGGTCAATGGGTGAAGCAAGAACTCGTTGCCAATGGTGTCGGCGTGAGCCGCATTCAGTGGGATGCGCGCGATCTTCCGCTCGGAACCGTTCGCATTGCTTACTCGACACTGGCACTCAACCAAAAATGGACATGCAGCAATTTGCATGAAGATGTCCAGCAATATGAAAACCAGACCGCCTACCTCAATCGGGAGTGGGCCAATTTCGGTTGCGCGTATCAATCGAACATGAAAGCGCAGGTCGATAATCCCAATGACTTTGTCCGGCCTCGTCCGGAAGGCAATATGGATGCCATTCGGGCTGCCGATGCTGTCCGTAGGGCGCGTACGGGCGCTGCGCCCCAAGCGCCAGCCCCAACGCCGTGAGCGGATCCATGCCGACTCATCAGGACACCGCTTTCGATCAGAGCGATATGAATATCGCACCGCTTCCACGGATCGCGGTGCAAATGTTCTGTTTGACAACCGCCTTGCGCGATATTGCCGAAAAGGCTGCACAAGACAGGCGTATGGCGCGAACTCAATTACGCATCCAGATGGGTGGTGTAAACGCTGCGATCGAAGCCTACCGGAATGCACCAACGCCAAACCTGATCGTGGTTGAGTTTGGATTGGATGAAGTGGAAACGCTTCCTTATGCACTTGATGAGCTATCTCAACATTGTGATCCAGAAACGCGCGTTGTGTTGGTCGGACCTGTCAATGACGTTCAACTCTATCGCGAAGCGATCCGACGCGGTGTGAGTGACTATTTGGTCTTGCCGCTGTCGCCCATGGCGTTCATTGCCGCTTTAGCTGATCTCTTTAGGCCAAAGGCTGGGCAACATCTGGGGCGATGTGTCGCTTTCATCCCGGCGAAGGGTGGCTGCGGCTCATCAACAATTGCGCATAACATTGCATGGCTGACAGGGATGCGTCTGTCGACGCCAGCGATTCTTGTTGACGCCGATCTTGCTTTTGGCACGGCAGCGCTCAATTTCAACCAAGATCCGCCAACCGGGCTTGCAGAGATCCTCTTCTCGCAGGAACGGGCTGATAGCAACATGATTGAACGCAGCCTCAGTAAGGTTTCCGACAGTCTTTCCCTGCTCTCAGCCTCATCGAGCATTGAGCGGTCATTGGATCCCCCCGTGTCGTCCTTTGACGATGTGATTGATGCCCTCCGATTAATTGCGCCCATCACGATCATTGATCTTCCACACCAATGGTCAGGGTGGGTCCAGCGTGTGGTGGCCGCCTGTGATGACTTGATCGTGATCGCCGAGCCGGAGCTGGCGAGCCTGCGGAGCGCCAAACAGATTATCGATCATGCCATTCGTATGCGCACCCATGATCGCCCATTGGCGCTTTTGGTCAACAAAGTGGGCGTTCCCAAGCGCCCAGAAATACCGCTTGTTGAGTTCTTCAAACCCTTTGGGACCATTCCTCAATTTTCCGTTCCCTTTGATTCCAACTTGTTTGGGACGGCTGCCAATAATGGCCAGATGATCTTTGAAACGGGTGCGCCGGCATCGTTAGAAAAGACATTGATGGATGTAGCGAGATTTGTGACCGGCCGCACTGCGATGGAGCAGCCCAAAGGAAAAAAGCCAATCGCGGATCTACTCAACCGTTTTGTCTCCTTCCGCCGATAGGCGAACGATATGTTTGGAAAACGTGGCCCAGCGAAAATTATTATTTCGATCGATAAAAAAGCGATTGCGGGTGACATAAACTCTCATTCGCATAGCCAGGGCGATATTAGTGCTCCTGATAAGAACAAGTCAGAAATCAGTGAAAACTATTTCTTGATCAAGACCGTTATTCTGAATGCGCTGATCGATGCCATCGACATCGTAAAGCTTGACCGGTTGGATGCTGTCACGGCGCGCGAAGAGCTGCGTGACGTAGCGAATGAAATATTTTCCGTTAAGAATATTGTTCTGTCGATGGCTGAACAGGAACAGATGCTGGATGACATCTGTAATGATATTCTCGGATTCGGGCCTTTAGAGCCTCTTCTGGCGCGCGACGATATTGCCGACATCATGATTAATGGCCCCAGCCAGGCTTTTATCGAGGTTAATGGGCGGATTGAACTAGTCAGTCTACGATTCCGAGATGGCTCGCATCTCCTCAACATTTGCCAGCGGATCGTCGGTCAAGTGGGTCGGCGTGTTGACGAGAATTCTCCGATTTGTGATGCCCGCCTCCTTGATGGATCACGCGTCAATGTCATCGGGCCGCCGCTTGCGATTGATGGCGCAACGCTAACCATTCGAAAATTCAAGAAAGACAAATTGACATTGGAAAACCTGGTTCGGTTTGGCTCAATGCCACGCTGCGTCGCTAATCTTCTCGCGATCATCGGGCTTGTCCGCTGCAATGTGATCATTTCAGGTGGTACAGGTTCAGGTAAAACCACGATGTTGAACTGCCTCTCAGGGCAAATCGATTCGTCAGAACGCATTATTACGTGCGAAGACGCAGCCGAATTACAATTGCAACAACCTCACGTCGTCAGACTTGAGACGCGACCCCGAAGCCTTGAAGGGACGGGTGAGGTGACGATGCGCGATTTGGTTAAGAATTGTCTTCGTATGCGTCCAGAGCGCATTATTGTTGGCGAAGTGCGCGGGCCAGAAGCTTTTGATCTTTTGCAGGCGATGAATACAGGTCACGACGGATCCATGGGAACGCTTCACGCCAATAGTCCACGTGAAGCCCTTTCGCGTATTGAATCGATGATTACTATGGGGGGCTTTACGCTGCCGCAAAAAACAATTCGTGAAATGATTTGTGGATCGGTTGATATCATTGTTCAGGCGGCACGCTTACGCGATGGCTCGCGACGGGTTACCCACATTACAGAAGTGGTGGGACTGGAAGGAGAGACTATCCTCTTGCAGGATTTAGTTCTTTATAAAATTGAAGGCGAAGATAAAAACGGCAAAATCATTGGACGTCATGTATCAACAGGCATTGGTCGTCCACGCTTTTGGGATCGAGCGCGTTATTTTAACAAGGAAATCGAGTTGGCAGCGGCCTTGGACGAATTGCAATCCTTAGCGGTTGTGGAGGCCTAGTGCCTATGATGGCCGCCATCATTATCGCTGTTTGTGTTGGCGCAATCGCCTATGTCTTGATGGCGATGATGGAAGAGCGTACGGCATTAAAAAAGCGTGTTTCATTTGTGGCTGATGGTCGGCTTAACGCGACTGTGTCTTCGCTGGATAAAGAGCGGATTATTGCGCGGCTTCAAAAAGAGCAAAAAGAGCAGAAGGGCACAAAGCATAAAAAGAATAATTTTGATGCGTTGATTGAGCAATCGGGAATAGCAAAGTCAAAAACACAAGTGATTATCGCCAGCGGCCTCTTAGGCGTAGCGATATTCATTGTGGCGCTGTTAGGTCTCGGCAATATGATTTTTGCTTGCCTATCAGGTCTTGTGGCGGCCATCCTTATTCCGCGTATTGTGTTTTCAATATTGATTGCGAAGCGTGAGCAGGCTTTCATGAATGAGCTGCCCAACGCATTGGATATCTTAAGTCGTGGTCTGCGTGGTGGAATGCCATTGGGCACTTGCATAAGGCAGATCGCAGAAGCGACGTCGGATCCGCTCAAGACGGAGTTCGCACATGTTATTGATCTCCATAAACTCGGATTACCACTCGCTGAAGCCATCAAGCGTATGCCGGATCGTATCGATCTGATGGATCTAAGATTCTTCACCATTGTTATTGAAATTCAGCAGCGGTCCGGCGGCAATCTGTCGGAGATTATCGAAAACATATCGGGTGTCATTCGTGGCCGAAAAGAAATGAAGGCCAAGATCAGAGCTCTGATCTCAGAGGCCAAGACGTCGTCAATCATTATTGGCATCGTTCCGGCCTTCTTTTCACTACTAAGCTTTTGGTCAGATCCAAAAGCGTTCAGCCGCTTCTGGACAGAACCTCTGGGGCAAATCTTAATGATTGTCGCGCTGCTCTTTTATGTGGTTGGCATTTCTCTCTTTATGAAGATTTCACGAGTGAAAGTATGAGCGCTGATATTTTAAATGCGCTCACTCTCTGGGGGCCAAAATTGATTGCTATTCTTGCAATCACTGCGGTTGCCTATGTTGTAATTGAGGGGCTGACTGAAAAGAAAGCGATGAACAGCCGGATCAAGGCGGTTCTTGTCGAGCGTGATCGTATTCGTGCGCGGGAACGCGGCAAGCTATCGGGCTCTGAGCCCGATACTGCCATGTTGGCGGCGCTGAGCGAAATCGCCAATCGCGCTAAATTGACACTATGGCTTTTGGATGCGGAGACGCAGCAAAAGCTAGTCCGCGCGGGTTATCGCGACACAAGCGCACGGTCTATATTTCTAGCCTTGCGACTCTTGAGTATTGCCGGCCTTTCGCTTGGATTTATTGGCTATTGCCTTCTCAACGATTCATTGACGTGGTTGGCCGGGACGCCTTTGGCGGCGTTGATCGGCCTTCGTTTGAGTACCTATATGCTTGAACGTCGTATAGCCGAACGCGATCGTGAAATGAATGATTGCGCGCCAGATATCATTGATCTTCTGACCGTCTGTGTTGAGTCCGGTATGTCCATCGAGCACGCCATGCAGCGTGTTGCAGAGGAAATGGGGCCACGGAGTGATATTGTCGCTGATGAATTGGGCCTCACGACGGCGGAACTTGCTTATGTGCCCCGTCGGAGTGATGCTTTTACCAATCTAGGTCAACGCACCAACGCAAAATCAATTCAAGATCTCTGTATTTCACTGGTACAGGCCGATACCTATGGCACATCGATCGGCATGACGTTGCGCATGCAAAGCATTGAGGCAAGAAAATTGCGTCAATTGGAAGCGGAACGGAAGGCTTTGAGCATACCACCCAAGTTAAGTTTGGTGATGGTGATTTTCTTTATGCCTGTGATCTTCATCGTGATGCTATATCCAACCCTATCGGGCATGGCTGATATTCAATTTGGCTTCTGAGGAGGCCTTGGCGTCTGGCCCGCTGCCGCTATGATGGGGTAGTTAGGGCTTTGATGATGCAGACAACAGATGACGAGTGGGAGCGCTATGCGCGCCATATTGTGCTGCCAGAGATTGGCGGGCCAGGGCAGGCGGCGCTGAAAAAGGCGCGCGTTCTGGTGATTGGTGCGGGCGGCTTGGGTGCGCCGCTCTTGCTCTACTTGGCTGCAGCGGGCATCGGAACGCTTGGTGTTGCGGATGACGACAGCGTATCCCTGTCCAATCTGCAGCGTCAGGTGCTGTTTAAGACTGACGATATCGGATTGCCGAAAGCTGAGACGGCCTGCGTGGCCTTGCAAGGGCTTAATCCCCATGGCCGCTATCAGCCGCACGCATTGCGGGTCACACCTGATAATCTCATGGCGCTCCTTGAGGCATATGATGTCGTCGCGGACGGGAGCGATAATTTTGAGACGCGCTATGCCGTGTCTGACGCGTGCTTCTATGCAAAAAAGCCTTTGGTCACGGCTGCACTCGGGCGCTTTGATGCAACACTTACGACGATCAAGGCGCATGAGAGTGGAGCAGATGGAACGCCCAATCCCACATGGCGCTGTCTCTATCCATCGCCTCCGCCAGCCGGCAGCATCCCCGCCTGTGCCGAAGCAGGTGTGCTCGGGGCGCTGGCAGGGGTTATGGGCAGCTTGATGGCGATGGAGGTGATCCGGTGCATCGTGCCTTTTGGGCGCGATCTTGTCGGCCGCGTCCTGATGGTCGACGCACGCGACATGCGATTTGATAATTTTAATTATTCATGGGATCCGCATAACCCGCTGAACGGAAAGTTTGGTTGACGGAGCCAAGCCGAAGTCTAAATGATCGGGCAGTGATTCGTTTTTGAGGGGTCTATCATGATCAAGTCATTCGCTCTCGGCGTTGCCGCTGCGGCAGTCGTCGCGTTCATCACTCCGGCTTCGGCCCAGAATCTGCAGGTTGGTGTTCTGCAGTGCGACGTTTCGAAGGGTACAAGCCTTTTCGTCGAGCAGAAGCAGTCGATGCGCTGTGTCTTCAAGCGTACGGATGGCACCACCGAGCGTTACGGCGGCCGCATTAAGGAATATGGCCTCTCGCTGGGTAATCCTGGTCCGGCTCATCTCGTATGGGGCGTGTTCGCTCCCTCCAAGGGTATGCCGGCTGGTGCGCTCGCGGGTGGCTATGGTGGCGTGACCGCGGGTGCTTCGCTCGGTGTCGGCATGGGCGCCAACGTGCTCGTCGGTGGTTTGAAGCGCTCGTTCACGCTGCAGCCGATTTCGATGGATGGCATGCAGGGCACGAACCTCGCGCTCGGTGTTGCCAGCGTCAGCCTCTGGGTTCCGAAGCAGAACTAAGCTTCACGACATCCAAGAAAAAGCCGCCCTTCGGGGCGGCTTTTTTATTGCGAAGCGGCAAGATGTTTAGGCGCGTAAGGTCGCGCCCGTCTTTTTGGCAACATCAGCGACAATGTTAGCAGCAACGGCTTCGATCTCGGCATCGGTTAACGTCTTGTCCATGGGCTGCAACGTCACCGCGATGGCAACTGATTTATGGCCATCGGCGATGCCCTTGCCCTCGTAGACGTCGAACACTGTCACATCGTTGATGAGCGTGCGATCGGCGCCTTGCGCGGCCTTTACGATGTCAGCAGCCGCAACATCGCGCGCCACGATGAAAGCGAAATCGCGCGATACCGGTTGGAACTCGGAGAGTACAAGTTTCGGCTTCATCTTCGTCGGCTTCGCCTTTGGCGGCGGCAGCGCGTCGAGGATGATCTCGCATGCGACGAGCGGGCCTTTCACATCCATCGCTTCGAGCAGGCGCGGGTGGATTTCACCAAACGCACCGATCACAACTTTTGGGCCGAATTGCAAAACGCCTGAACGGCCTGGGTGGAAGGCCGGGTGCGCACCGGGGACGATCTGCAATCCGCCTGTCGGCACACCGAGTGCTTCAAGCAACGCCATTGCGTCGGCCTTGGCATCAAACGCATCAACGATGTTCGCCGTGTCATTCCAGAAACGACCTGCACCATCAGGCTTTGCCATCGCGCGGCGCAGAGCCGTCGCTGCAATCACCTGATCCTCTGGCTTGTCTCCGCGGAAAATTTGGCCAACTTCGAACAAGGCGACATTCGGGAAGCCGCGATCCGCATTGCGCTGCGCTGCGCGCATCAGGCCGGGTAACAGCGATGGGCGCATATCGGAGAGATCAGACGCAATTGGGTTAGCAAGCGCCAATTCAGGCTTGCCGCCGCCAAAGGCTTGCGCATCGTCTTTCGACACGAAGGACCACGTCACAGCTTCGACAAGGCCACGCACTGCAAGCGCACGTTTCGCAAGCCGCGTCCGCTTTTGGATCAGCGTCAGAACTGCTTTAGCGACAACGGCGTCCTCACGCGGAAACGGTGTCGATTGCACACGGTCAAGCCCAGCAATGCGCACAATCTCTTCAACGAGATCCGCTTTCTGCTCGACATCCGCGCGCCAAGACGGCGGCGAAACATTCACCACATCGCCAGTGCCCGATACGGTGAAGCCAAGATCAATCAGGGTCGCTTTCATTTCCGGTTGCGGCAGCGACAGCCCCGTCAGGCGTTTCACTTCCGCGTAGGGGAAGGAAATCACCCGCGATGTATCAGGGATCGCGCCAGCCAAAACCATGTCGCTCGGCGTGCCACCACAGAGATCCATGACCAAATGCGTAGCGAGGTCGAGCCCTTGAACGCAGAAGTCCGGATCGACCCCGCGTTCGAAGCGATAGCGTGCATCCGTGTTGATACCGAGCTTACGTCCCGTTTGCGCGATATTGAGCGGATCCCACAACGCGCTTTCAATCAGCACGTCCGTCGTGCTGTCATCCGAGCCGGAATGTTCGCCGCCCATGATGCCGGCAATCGATTCCACACCCTTGTCGTCCGCAATCACGACCATGGATGGATCAAGCGTGTATTCGCGCCCATCGAGCGCGAGTACTTTTTCGCCATCTTTCGCGCGGCGCACAACGAGATCGCCTTGTGTCTTCTTGAGGTCGAACACATGCAGCGGGCGATTGCGGTCGAAGGTCAGATAATTGGTGATGTCGACAAGCGCATTGATTGGACGCAGGCCAATCGCCTTGAGGCGCCGCTGCATCCATTCAGGGCTCGGCCCGTTCTTCACGCCACGCACAAGCCGTAATGCGAAAGCAGGTGCGAGATGCGCATCCTCTTTCGTAAAATCGAGCTTCACATTCACCGGGCAGGCGCCTTCGCCCTTCACCGGTGCAATGACATGCTTTTTCAGAACGCCGAGACCTGCAGCGGCGAGATCGCGTGCAATGCCGTGAATGCCCAGTGCGTCAGCACGGTTCGGCGTAATCGCAACATCAATGACGGGATCGTTGATCGACGCGTAATCCGTGTAAGCGACGCCGACCGGCGCGTCGGCAGGCAGGTCGATGATGCCTTCATGATCTTCTGAAAGGCCCAATTCGAAGGCCGAGCACAACATACCCGAGCTTTCTACGCCGCGGATCGTGCCAACCCCAATCGTGATTCCTTTGCCGGGAATAAACGTTCCGGGCGGCGAGAACACGCTTTTCATTCCGGTGCGAGCATTTGGTGCACCGCAAACAACTTGAATCGGCTTGCCATCACCAGTGTCGACCATACACACACGCAGACGGTCGGCATTCGGGTGCTGTTCAGCAGAAATCACAAACGCTGTGATATAGCCCTTCAGTGTCGCAGCCGGATCTTCGACGCTTTCCACTTCAAGGCCAACACGTGTCAACGCTTCGACGATGTCCTCGAGTGAAGCGGTCGTGTCGAGATGGTCTTTGAGCCAGTTGAGGGTGAATTTCATCTCTCTATCCTCACACGCTCAAGCCGCCAGCCAATGTCGGCAAATCAAGCGGACGGAATCCGTAATGCGAAAGCCAGCGCACATCTGCGTCGAAGAAGGGCCGCAAATCGGGCATGCCATATTTCAGCATCGCGATGCGGTCGATCCCCATACCCCAGGCAAAGCCTTGATATTCGTTAGGATCGAGGCCGCAATTACGGATCACGTTCGGATGCACCATGCCGCAACCGAGAATCTCCAGCCAGTCTTCGCCTTCCCCGAAACGGATTTCACCGCCCTTGCGTGAGCATTGAATATCGACTTCGGCGGACGGTTCAGTGAACGGGAAGAAAGAGGGGCGGAAGCGCATCTTCACATTGTCGACTTCGAAAAAGGCTTTGCAGAATTCTTCAAGAATCCATTTCAGATGACCCATATGCGAGCCCTTATCGATCACAAGGCCTTCGACTTGATGGAACATTGGTGTATGCGTCTGGTCGGAGTCGCAGCGATAGGTGCGGCCGGGCGTAATCACGCGGATCGGCGGCTTCTGGCTCATCATCGTGCGGATCTGCACCGGGCTTGTATGAGTGCGGAGCAGTTTGCGCTCGCCATTCTCATCCGGATTGAAGAAAAACGTATCGTGCATTTCGCGCGCCGGATGGCCGACGGGAAAGTTGAGCGCCGTGAAATTGTAGAAATCGGTTTCCACATCCGGGCCTTCGGCAACAGCGAAACCCATATCGGCAAAGATCGTCGTCAGTTCGTCGATGACTTGCGAGATCGGATGGATGCGGCCGCGCGCATTCCCGCTTTCGCGCACGGGCAGCGTCACATCGACTTTTTCAGTCGCAAGCCGCGCATCGAGAGCCGCGTCCTTCAACGCGGTGCGGCGCGCGAGAAGCGCTTCGTTGACACGATCCTTAAGCCCGTTGATCGCCGGGCCTTTCTCTTTGCGTTCGTCCGGCGTCATCGCGCCCAGCGTTTTGAGAAGCTCCGAGATCGAGCCTTTCTTGCCGAGCGCGGCAACGCGCACGGTTTCGAGCGAGGCTTCGTCAGACGCTGCCGCAATGGCGGCCAGCGTGTCTTTTTCGAGCGCGGCGAGATCGGTCATAGCGGGTCCGGTCTTTCGGGCGAGGCGGGATAGGGTTGCGCGGCTTCGTGCCACGCATCCTTCAAAAAGTCGAGTGTTTATGACGGTTTATGGGGTGCCGCCGGCAATCAGCCAAGCGCTTGGCACAGCGTAAAACTGGGCCAGCTTGGTCAATGTCTCGATCGTGCCTTGGCGGCGGCCGGATTCGAGATCGCTGAGATAGCCTTGTCCAATCCCGGTTTGGGCATCCACTTCAACTTGCGTGAGACGACGCCATTGGCGGATGGCTTTCAACAGGCTCTCGCCCTTGATGAGGCGGCGTGACACTTCGGCGGGGAGGTCAACGGGCCAAGCGCGGTCGGGATGGGAAAGCGATGCGTCGTGGTGCATGTGCGATAGCGTCGCTCAACCCGATTAAAAAACGGTAGGGCGCAACAAAAAAAGCCCGCCTCGAAAGGCGAGCTTTGAAACCGGATTGTCCGGAGGAATTAGGCAACTGCCGGCAGAGCGGCCTTGGCCTTTTCCACGAGGTCCTTGAACGCGGCTGGCTGGCTGATGGCGAGGTCCGAAAGAACCTTGCGGTCAACGACGATGCCGGCGCGGTTGAGGCCATCGATGAAGCGCGAATACACGATGCCATGCTCACGGACGGCAGCGTTCAAACGCTGGATCCAGAGCGCGCGGATCGTGCGCTTCTTGTTCTTGCGGTCGCGGGTGGCGTACTGCATCGCCTTGTCGACCGCCGCTTTCGCGGTACGGATCGTATTCTTACGGCGACCGTAGAAGCCTTTTGCGGCCTTGAGGGTCTTCTTGTGTTTGGCGTGGGACGTAACGCCCCGTTTGACACGTGCCATGGCTGATCTCCTGTGTTGCTAGATGCCCGGCCGATCAGCCGTTGGGCAGGAAGTATTTTTTGACATTGGCCGCATCACCCTCGAACAGGATGGCGGTGCCACGATTGTTGCGGATCTGCTTGTTGGTCCGCTTGATCATGCCGTGACGCTTGCCAGCATGGGCGTAGACCACCTTGCCGCTTCCCGTCACTTTGAACCGCTTCTTCGCGGCCGACTTCGTCTTCATCTTGGGCATTTGGCTCTCCATTCAGGACGGCGAACCGTCCGAAACATTATTCTCAGCCTCTGAGAGGCTGTTTCGTCTCCGAATGAGCGAAAAACAGACCGCCACGGCAGCCCTTTTGAGCCGGGCCGTCTGAATGTCGGGGTCTATAGGGGAAAAGCCGGTTCTTGGCAAATGCTACATAGCCGATCCCGTCTATCAATGACGTTGGGGCATCTTCATCCGATTGCCCCTCCCGCCCGTCTCGGCTAGCGATGGGCGAGGACGGGAGGCAGCCATGCAGGATGGCGGGACATTCGATTTCATCGTGGCAGGCGCTGGCTCGGCAGGGTGCGTTCTCGCCAACCGGCTCTCCGCCGACCCCAAGACCCGCGTTCTGGTGCTCGAAGCGGGTGGCGATGATAATTGGATCTGGTTCCACATTCCCGTCGGTTACCTCTTCGCCATTGGCAATCCCCGCGCCGACTGGATGTTCAAAACGGAGCCCGAGGCTGGCCTTGGTGGCCGCGCCATCGGCTATCCGCGCGGCAAGGTCATCGGCGGCTCATCCGCCATCAACGCCATGATCTATATGCGGGGCCAAGCCGCCGATTATGATGGCTGGCGTCAGCTGGGGCTCACCGGCTGGGGCTGGGATGATGTCTTGCCCTTCTTCCTCAAGCAGGAAGGCCATGCTGCCCCGCCCAACGCGCTCCATCGTGGCGATGGCGAATGGCGGGTCGATTACCCCCGCATGCGGTGGGACATTCTCGACCGTTTTCAGGATGCGGCGGAACAAGTCGGCATCAAGAAGATCGATGATTTCAATACGGGCGACAATGAAGGCTCGTCCTATTTTCAGGTGAACCAGAAAAACGGTCGCCGGTGGAGTGCCGCGCGCGGCTTTCTCAAGCCGGTTCTCGGCCGTTCCAATCTCAAGCTCGAAACCGGCGCGCTGATCGAGCGCGTGATTGTCGAGCAAGGGCGCGCCACTGGCATCGTCTATTCCAAGAACGGCAGGCAATTTCTGGCCAAAGCAAACGGGGAAATTGTGCTGGCTGCCGGTGCTGTGGCCACGCCGCAAATTTTGCAGCTCTCCGGGATCGGTTCTGGTGAATTCTTGCAAAGTCAGGGCATCGCCGTCACGCAGGATGTACCGGGCGTCGGTGAAAATCTGCAGGATCATTTGCAGATCCGCCCGGTCTATAAGGTCAAAAATGTTCGTACGCTGAATGCGGATTATCAATCCTATGTGAAGCGCGCCTTGATGGCGGCTGAGTATGCCCTGTTCCGGCGTGGACCTTTGACGATGGCCCCGTCGCAGCTGGGTGCATTCACGCGGTCCTCGCCCGATTACGCGACGCCCAATCTGCAATTCCACATCCAGCCGCTCTCGCTCGATAAGTTTGGCGATCCGCTGCATCCCTTCCCGGCTTTTACAGCAAGCGTCTGCAATCTGCGCCCAGCCTCGCGTGGCTTCATCCGCATTCGTTCAAACGATCCGAAAGAGGCGCCGATAATTGCGCCCCATTATCTCAGCGCAGAGGAAGATCGCCGGGTTGCAGCCGATGCGCTCAAGCTTGTCCGTAAGATCGTGTCGCAACCCGCCTTGCAGCCCTACGAGCCCGAGGAATACAAGCCGGGCGCGCATTTCCAATCGGAAGAGGAATTATCGATCGCCGCAGGGCAGATCGCGTCGACGATTTTCCATCCGGTGGGTACCGCCAAAATGGGCCGCGATGATGATAGAATGGCGGTGCTCGATGCCCGTCTTCGCGTGCGCGGCATTCAAGGTCTGCGCGTGGCCGATGCCTCATCCATGCCACGGATTACGTCTGGTAACACCAATTCGCCGACAATGATGATTGCGGAAAAAGGTGCCGCCATGATTCTGGAGGATGCGAAAGCGTGAAGCTGAGCGAGACCGAGATCGCTTTTGTGGCCGATGGCCGGCAGTCGGAAACGGCGTTGCTCGTGGCGCGCGGCGTGCGCCGTTATCTCGCGGGTCTCGGCTATTCAAGCGTCGCTGAGTTGCCGCTCGCCTCAGGTCGACGTGCGGATCTCGTCGCGCTCGGGGATCATGGCGAAATCCTGATCATTGAAATCAAGTCGAGCGTGGCTGATTTCCGTGTCGATCAGAAATGGCCGGATTATCGGCTGCATTGTGACCGTCTCTTCTTCGCCATCCCCGACCATGTTCCTGCCGAAATCATGCCCGAGGATGCCGGATTGATCGTGGCCGACGCTTATGGCGCTTGCCTGCTGCGCGACGCGCCTGAACATCGTCTGCCTGCGGCCACCCGCAAGGCGATGACTTTGCGCTATGCACGCGCTGCAGCCGAGCGGTTGCATCGTTTGTTTGACCCCGACGGATTGTCGGGCGTTTAGGAGAGAGTGAATTGCTCATACAGGCTGCCATGCGCGCGCTGGCGCAGATCACCGCGCCGCCCTTCCGCGCCATTGTCTGGAAATCGCTGGGGCTTACGCTGGCTTTGCTCGCGCTTGTCTGGCTGGCATTGACGCGGTTTCTCAATTGGTGGCTGTCGCAGGGGGCTGTTGTCACCGATCATCCGATGATTGCGACCATCGCCGCTTTCATGGCGGGTGCGGGCCTGTTCATCGGCCTCGCTTTTCTCATTCCACCCGTGTCGATCCTCGTGGCCTCTTTCTTTGCCGACGACATCGCTGACCGGATCGAGCGGGAAGATTATCCGCAAGACCAGCCCGGCAAACCTCTCCCCGTCGGCCGGGCGATCTTCGAAGCCCTCAAGCTTGCCGCCTTGGCGCTTGGCGTGAACATCATCGCTCTGTTGTTGCTCTTGGTGCCGGGCATCAATGTCGTGGCATTTCTGCTCGCCAACACATTCCTGCTTGGCCGCGAATATTTCACCATCGCAGCTGGCCGTTTTTTGCCGCCGCAGGAGATCGCGGCGATGCGGAGCCAGAATTCTTTCGCCGTCTATTTCGCGGGTTTCATGATGGCGCTGTTAATGAGCATTCCGCTCGTTAATTTGTTCACGCCGGTGTTTGGTACAGCGCTCTTCGTGCATGTCTATAAGGGGCTCGCCGGACGGCGGATGATTGAACAGACGCGCTGAAACGAAAAAAGCGGGCCGAGTGCCCGCTTTTTTTATGCGTCTCTGCGAAGCTTACGCGCGGGCCGTATCGAACTGGCCGGTCTTGCGGAAGCGGTAGAGATAAGTCGGCACAACGGTTTCGTAGGTGTCGGGCGTAATGCCCATGCCTTCGAGTGTGCGGCCTTCCTTTTGCGCGGCGTCCGAGACGACATTGTCTTTTTCAAGCAAGGTCACCTGATCGCGCGTGAGGAGAAATTCTTCCGGCAAGAGACCGAAAGTGGCGTATTTCAGTGCTTCCATCACGCCTGCCTGGATACGCGCCACGCCAAACGGCAGCGGCACCAAAGCGCGCTTGCGACCTGTCGTTTCACAGACGAAGGCCAGGAGATCGCGGAAGGACGAAACCTGCGGTCCGCCCAGTTCATAGATCGTGCCGCCCTTGAGCGCGCCATCGACGCCGAGCGCCACCGCTTCAGCAACATCGCCAACAAAGACGGGCTGGAACTTCGTTCCGCCGCCACCGACCAAGGGCAGCGCCGGCGCAATGCGCGCCAAGGAGGCGAAGCGGTTGAAGAACTGATCTTCCGGGCCGAACACAATGGACGGACGCAGGATTACGGCTGACGGAATCACGTCGAGCACGGCCTTTTCGCCCGCAGCCTTCGTCTGCGCATAGACTGAGTCAGACGCGGCGTCCGCGCCAATGGCCGACATTTGCACGAAGCGAGTGATGCCTGCCGCCTTCGCAGCGCGCGCGATGGCCGCAGCACCTTCGGCTTGCACGGCATCGAAACGCTGTTTGCCGCCTTCGGTGAGAATGCCCACGAGGTTTACGATGGCGTCCGCACCCTGCACCGCCGCGGCGACCGAGTCGGGGTAGCGCAGATTGGCCTGCATGGCATGGATTTGGCCAACATTACCGAGCGGTTGCAGGAAGAATGCGAGATCAGGACGGCGACAGGCGACCCGCACGCGGTAGCCGCGCTTGGCAAGCGCGCGCACCACATGGCGGCCGATGAAGCCTGAGCCGCCAAAAACGGTAACCAACTGGTTTGCGGGTGAATTCATGGCAACCTCCGTCCCGAGAGGGGTTCAGCAAGAGTGCATTCCGGCGCGGGTGGCGGGAATGGGCCCGAGAGGCTGCATAGTCAAAGCAGGGCCGGATGTATAGACGGCCCTTTGCCGGATATGCGGGTTAGCGCCGCCTTACGCGGACGGGGATCGGCTGGTACTGCAGATCTTCGCGGTGGCCGCCATCATGGTCGTCATCATCGCCATGCGGAATGGTCATGAGCGCCGTCCCAGCCGCAAGGCTACCGCACGTCACCATGAAGCCGCCTGCGAGTAGCGCAAATCCGATCAAGCCGGAATCAGAGGCATGCAGCAGGCTCGCCAAGCCCTGAATGTCGAGAGCCACCAGCGCCACCGTGAAACACAGCCCGAGCGCCGCGCCAAACAAAGCATGGATCAAGACAAGCCGAAGCGTGGGGTCGTTCGGGCCGCCGGGCTGCCTACGGATCTGAACCATTGCGATCTCCTTAAGGAGAGAGTGTGGAGTTCAATGACGGCAGTGGCAAGGCGTTCCTGCAAAAAATGGTTTCCGGGTGAGGAACGGGGCCTCGCCCGCCCGGGGAAAAACCGCTTTACAAAGCCCCGTCCGGCCTCGTAAGGAAGCGCTCCGTTGCCCAGATGGCGGAATTGGTAGACGCGCTGGTTTCAGGTACCAGTGACGCAAGTCGTGGAGGTTCGAGTCCTCTTCTGGGCACCATTCGCTCTTTAGCCATGAGATTTGACGTGAGCCCAAAGGGCTCGTCCGTTCGCTGCGGGTGCAAAATGTTGCAGCGAAATTAGCGGTGGCAGTATGAGCGCTCTTCCCGACACCAGCGACGCCAATAGCCGCCCCACCCCGCCGACATTGCGCGAGGCGGTGCCAGTATGGGCGCGCGTGGCTGCTTTATCCTTTGGCGGTCCCGCGGGGCAGATCGCCGTCATGCATCGCATCATCGTCGATGAGAAGCGGTGGATGTCCGAGAATCGTTTTTTGCATGCATTGAATTATTGCATGTTGCTGCCCGGTCCCGAGGCGCAGCAACTCGCGACTTATATCGGTTGGCTGCTGCATGGCACCAAAGGCGGATTGCTCGCAGGCGGCCTCTTCATCCTGCCCGGCATCATCGCCATCATGATCCTAAGCTGGATTTATGCAGCGTTTGGCGCAGTCGGTATCGTTGCCGCCTTGTTCTTCGGCTTGAAAGCGGCGGTGCTTGCGGTCGTCTTGCAGGCCGTGCTGCGCGTTGGCAGCAAAGCGTTGAAGAACAATGCGATGATCGCACTCGCTGCAACCGCTTTTGTCGCGATTTTCTTTTTTGGCGCACCGTTTCCGTTGATCGTGCTCGGCGCAGGCGTGATCGGTTATTTCGGCGGTCGCGCGGGTCTCAAAGCCTTCGCGATCGGCGGTGGGCATGCTGGGGCGAAGGCACAGGCCGAACCGGTTCGCTATGTTCTCGACGATGCGGGCGAGGGCACCTTGTCGCCCCAAGCGCGGGCCGATGCGCGGCGCGCCGCATTGATCGCGCTTGCGCTGTGGCTTGTGCCAGTCGGTTTGCTCTGGGTGTTGCTTGGCCCATCCGATGTCTACAGCCAGATCGCCTTGTTCTTTTCGAAAATGGCGATGGTGACATTCGGTGGCGCATATGCGGTGCTCGCCTATGTTGCGCAGCAAGCGGTGGATGGCTTCGGCTGGCTTAAGCCCGGCGAAATGCTGGATGGCCTTGGCATGGCCGAGACGACGCCCGGTCCTCTGATCATGGTGCTGCAATTTGTGGGCTTCATGGCTGCGTTCCGTGCACCTGGATCCTTGCCGCCGATGCTCGCTGGTACACTCGGCGGTCTGCTTGCGACATGGGTCACCTTTGCTCCGTGCTTTTTCTGGATTTTTCTGGGCGCGCCCTTCATCGAAGTGCTGCGTGGCAATAAGGCGCTTGCGGGTGCGCTCTCGGCCATTACTGCGGCCGTGGTCGGCGTCATCCTCAACCTCGCGCTTTGGTTTGCGCTCCACACCGTGTTCCGCCAGGTCGTGCCGGTGGAAGCGTTCGGCTTTGATTTCGATCGACCGGTTTGGGCAAGCCTTGACCCTTACGCGCTGGCCCTCTCGCTGGCAGCGATCGTGGCGATGTTCCGCTTCAGATGGGGCATGCTCCCGACATTGGCGGCATGCTCGGCCGCTGGCATGGCGCTCCATTGGATGGGCGCCGTCGGCTGAGACAGCCCATGCCCGCCTGAATGCTTGAGCCCCTCCCGCCCGGGTGCTACAGCCCTTCGGAACCGAGGAAGGCCTGTTTATGACCATTCGCTTGCACAGAGGCGATCTGCCGGCAGGGGCTGATTTTGGCTCCGTCGTTGCCATCGATACCGAAACCCTCGGCCTCGAGCCGCATCGTGACCGGCTCTGCCTCGTCCAATTATCGAAGGGCGATGGCTCCGCCGATCTCGTCCAGATTGCCCGGGGCCAGACACGCGCACCGAACCTCGAGCGCCTTCTTGGCGACGCGAAGGTGACGAAGCTCTTCCATTTTGCCCGTTTCGATCTCGCTGCCCTTTACAAGACCTTCGGCGTCATGCCGGAGCCTGTGTTCTGCACCAAGATCGCCTCCCGCCTTGTGCGCACCTACACTGACCGGCACGGGTTGAAGGATCTCACCAAGGAATTGTTGGGAATCGACCTCTCCAAGCAGCAGCAAAGCTCGGATTGGGGCGCCGATGAGTTAACCGACGCGCAGATGGCCTATGCGGCCTCCGATGTGCTCTATTTGCATGCTCTGAAGGATAAGCTCGAAGTGCTTCTGAAGCGCGAAGAGCGCGACGATCTGGCCAGCGCCTGCTTTGCCTTCCTGCCGACGCGTGCAAAGCTTGATCTGAAGGGCTGGCCCGAAGTCGACATTTTGGCCCATAGCTGAGGCGCGCCGATGGCGAGCATGGACATTCTTGATGCCGATCTGGGGCGGCCGCCGCCGAAGCGGCTCGACGCATCGGTTTATCGTGCCGCCATGCGACATACGCGCTTTATCAAATTCTTGCGCTTCGCCATTCCGGCCGGATCGCTTGCCACCATCGTCGCCATTATTGTGATCGCAGTTTTCGATCCGTTCGGCCGTCTGCCGAAAGGTGTGTCGGTTGGCTCAATCAGCTTGAACGGCAGCCAGATCACCATGGAACTGCCCAAGCTCACCGGCTTCCGCAAGGATTTGCGGCCCTATGAGGTCACAGCCAGCGCGGCGAAGCAGGATATTCGCAATCCGTCGATCATCGAGCTGAGCGAACTCAAGGCGCGCATTGGCATGGGCGACCGCGGCACGGCCTTGCTGACCTCGACGAATGGTATCTACGATTCCAACAAGGAAACGCTGCAATTATCCGGCGCGGTGCGTGTTCGTACCGGTGATGGTATCGAACTCACGATGAAATCAGCCTTTGCCGAATTCAAGACGGGCTCGGTCATCTCGAAAGAGCCGGTCGAGGTGCAAATGCGTGATGGCACCATCTATGCGAATGGGATTGAAATTGCTGACGGTGGCCGCGAAATTATCTTTCCGGGTCGCGTGAAAACCATCTTCACCCAAGCGGCGGACGAAGCAAAAGGGACAAAGCCATGAAGCGTGTTGTGTTGGCCGGTGTCTGTATCTTCGCTCTGGCAGGCGCAGCGCTTGCGCAGCAGAGCAAAGGCGCCAATCAACCAGCGCGCGCAACCACAGGAGGCGTGCTCGGCATTGGCGCTTCAAAAGCGCCGATTGCGATCGACGCCGATAAACTGCAGATTTTCGATAAAGAACAGCGCGCCGTCTACACGGGCAATGTCGTGGTCGTCCAAGGCGAGACGACAATGAAGGCCGCGCATATGACGGTCTATTACGAACGCGCCAATCAGGATGCGCAAGCCGCAGAGCCGGGCAGCGCTGGTCCTGGTGGGGCATCGCTCAAGCGCGTCGAAGCCAAAGGCGATGTTGTGATCACCAGCAAGGATCAGGTCGCGCGTGGGGATAATGGCGTGCTTGATCGCGAAAATGATCGCATGATCCTGACTGGCAATGTGTCGCTGAGCCAAGGCGACAACATCACCAAGGGTGAAAAGCTTTTCTACAATCTCAGCACGGGTGTCGCGACAGTTGATGGCGGCCGTGTTCGCTCGCTGCTCGTTCCGGGATCGGATGAGGCGAAAGACGTCAAGGACGGCCGGAAGCCCGCCGCAAATGCGCCGCCAGCCAAGCCGCAAACAAATCCTGCGCCGGCCACGCAGCAGCAAAAGCCGAAATCATAATGGATAAGACGATGGATTCGGCTGTTCACACGCATCATGCGCATAAGCCCGAGGCCGAAAATTTCGGCGCTGGCAGTCTCGCCGTCTATGGTCTGCATAAGGCCTATCGGGGCCGCACCGTCGTGCAAGATGCCGCGCTGCATCTGCATGCGGGCGAGGCCGTCGGTCTCCTCGGTCCGAACGGCGCCGGCAAGACCACGATCTTCTACATGATCACAGGGCTCGTGCAGGCCGATTCCGGTCGCATCCTGCTCGATGGTTTCGACATCACGCATTTGCCGATGTATCGCCGTGCCCGTTTGGGCATTGGTTATCTGCCGCAGGAAGCCTCGATCTTCCGCGGCCTGACTGTCGAGCAGAACATCCGCGCGGTCTTGGAAGTCGTCGAGCCTGACCGCAAGAAGCGCGATCGCGAACTCGACTCGCTGTTGGAAGAATTCGATATTGCCCGCCTGCGCAAAGCGCCTTCGATCGCGCTATCAGGCGGCGAGCGCCGCCGCTGCGAAATCGCCCGCGCGCTGGCGAGCCGCCCATCCTTCATGCTGCTCGACGAGCCGTTCGCTGGCATCGACCCCATTGCGGTGGGGGACATTCAGGATCTCGTCCGCCATCTGACGCGGCGTGGCATTGGCGTGCTGATCACCGACCACAATGTGCGCGAGACGCTCGGTCTGATCGATCGCGCCTATATCATCCATTCTGGACAGGTTCTGATGGAAGGCCGGCCCGACGACATCATCTCAAATCCAGATGTCCGGCGACTTTACCTTGGGGAAGATTTCCGGCTTTAACCAAACGCAGCGACGGATTTCCGACACCCCTAAAGTCGTCCTTGCAATTTTCATGCCGATCGGCAATTGTATATCCGAACCTTCAACGGGGCCGGACGGCTTTTCATGGCTGGAGTATCGCAAAGGCTGGAGCTGAGACAGGGGCAGGCGCTCGTCATGACGCCTCAGCTCCTGCAGGCGATTAAGCTTCTCCAGCTCTCCACCATCGAACTTGCTACCTATGTCGAAAACGAGCTTGAGCGGAACCCGCTGCTTGAGCGCGTTGAGGATGGTGACGGCCCGGTCAATCCGGAACCCTCGTCCGATGCTGCGCCTGAACCGCAATCCGGCGATTGGCTCGCCGATGACATGACGCCGTCGCGCGAGGCCATCGAAGAGCGTCTCGGCACGGGCCTCGATAATGTGTTTCAAGATGATCGGCCGATTGCCAAGGCCGAGAAGGCGGAGGATCCCGCGCTCGGCCTTTCGGCCACGAGCTGGTCGGGCGTCGGCGCTGGCCAAGGCTATGATGGCGAGACGCAGGATTTCGAATCCTACACCGCCGCCGAAATGTCGCTGCATGATCGGCTGATCGAACAATTGCACATCGCGACAGGTGATGCCGGCATCCGGATGATCGGCCTCGCATTGATCGATGCCGTCGATGAAACCGGTTATTGCCGTGAAGATCTTGGTGAGATCGCTGAGCGTCTCGGCGTTTCTTTGAAGCGTGTTGAGGAAGGCCTCGCGCTCATTCATACCTTTGAGCCAACAGGCGTTGGCGCGCGCAATCTCGTCGAATGTCTGCGGCTGCAATTGGCCGAACGCAATCGTCTTGATCCCGCCATGGCGGCATTGCTCGACAACCTACCTTTGTTGGCACGGCGCGATTTTGCGTCGCTGCGGAAATTATGCGGCGTCGGCGATGAAGATCTCGTCGATATGGCGAAAGAGCTGAAATCGCTCGATCCCAAGCCCGGCCTGCAATTCAGCTCCGGCATGGTCGAGCCGGTTGTGCCTGATGTCTATGTTCGCTCCGCCATTGACGGCTCTTGGCGTATCGAATTGAACACCGAGACTTTGCCTCGTGTGCTTGTCAATCAAAGTTATTATGCGACGGTGAATAAAACGGCGCGGACCGACGCCGAGAAAACCTATGTCGCCGATTGTCTGCAAAGCGCCAATTGGCTGACGCGCAGTCTTGAGCAGCGTGCCAAAACGATTTTGAAAGTGGCGACAGAAATCGTGCGCCAACAAGATGGCTTCCTCACCCATGGGCTTGACCATCTGCGTCCGCTGAATTTGAAAACGGTGGCCGATGCCATCGGCATGCATGAATCCACTGTTTCACGCGTTACCTCGAACAAATATGTCGCAACGCCGCGCGGCACGTTCGAAATGAAATATTTCTTTACAGCTGCCATTGCAGCGACCAAGGGCGGTGATGCCCACTCGGCCGAAGCTGTGCGCCATCGCATCAAACAGATGATTGATGCGGAATTGCCAAAAGATGTTTTGTCCGACGATGCGATCGTGCAGAAATTACGCGATCAAGGCATCGATATTGCGCGCCGTACGGTTGCAAAATACCGCGAAGGCCTGCGCATTCCCTCTTCTGTCGAGCGCCGGCGTGACAAGATGGCGCAATTGGCGGCGCAACCGGCCTGATCTGGGCCGCGCCGCATTGCGGCACTGCACATTGACTCTTTGCGAATGGACTCCTACCTCTGAGGGTGTGACATCGGGCGTTGCCGGAATTCATCCGGTCCGCCGCATCTTTGGAGTGGGGAATGCCGCTCAGAGTCTCGGGTAAGAATCTCGACATCGGTGATGCGTTGCGTGGTCAGGTCGTGGACCGAATATCGACCGCCGTGAACAAATTCTTCGACGGCAGTTTTCAAGGGCATGTGACGGTGGAGCGTGAGGGCACCGGTTTCCGAACCGATTGCGCCCTTCATCTGTCTTCCGGCGTCACCCTTCAGGCTGATGGCATGGCCCATGATCCCTATCAGTCCGTCGTTCAGACGGCTGAGCGGATCGAAAAGCGGCTCCGGCGCTACAAGCAGCGCCTCAAGGACCGGCATAACGGCCATCATGCCGCCGCCGCCATTGAGGTGCCGTCCTACGTCATTGCGGCGCCTGATGAGGATGAGGAGGCCCCGGCCGAGTTTCATCCGGTGGTGATAGCCGAGACCAAGAAGACCATGGCGACCCTGTCGGTCAGCCAAGCGGTCGAGGAGCTCGATTTCAGTGGGGCACCGGTGGTTGTGTTCCGCCATGCCGGGACAAGCCGGGTCAATGTGGTGTATAGGCGTGCCGACGGAAATATCGGCTGGGTTGATTTGCCGGCTGAACCGGCTTAGGCCGGCGGCCGTTTTGATCTGGCCTCTTTCCTGCAAAGCCCCTACAAGGGCGTCCAACTTTCACGCAGGCACCACCCATGCCCCTCTCTGACTTTCTGAGCCCCGAAGCGATCGTTCCGGCGCTCAAATGCAATTCGAAGAAGCAGGCGCTCCAGGAATTGGCGCAACGCGCCGCCGCCCTGACAGGGTTGGGAGAGCGTGAAATCTTCGAAACGCTCTTGCAGCGTGAGCGCTTGGGCTCAACCGGAATCGGCCGCGGCATCGCCATCCCGCATGGCAAGCTCGCCAAGCTTGACCAATTGTTCGGTCTGTTCGCCCGGTTCGAAAAACCCGTTGATTTTGAAGCGCTTGACGGTGAGCCCGTGGACCTCGTCTTCGTCCTTCTGGCGCCCGAGACGGCGGGCGCCGACCATCTGAAGGCATTGGCCCGGGTTGCCCGTATCCTGCGTGACCCAAGCGTCACCCAGATGCTGCGCATCACCCGCGAACCGGCCGCGCTTTACGCGCTACTCGTCGATACCGCCAAGCCGAACGCCGCCTGATCAGACCGTTCGGCCATCGTCGGGGATCAGGAAACGCTCTGGTGTAGCGCCATAGGCTGCCATGCCGATCAGCGCAGCCTCGCCCTTAATGACAGCGCATGGGCATTTCTGCGCGAGCCCAACGACGGGTGCTTTTGCCTCGAAATTCATCCGGAATGCCTGCGGATCGAGCAGGGGCATGAGCCTTGGCACAATGCCTCCGCCGATGAACACGCCCCCTTCGGCTCGAAATGTGACCGCCAGATCGCCCGCAAACCGGGCCAGAAACGCCAAGAACAGCCTGACCGTCTCCGCTGCCTGACCTGTCGGATGAGACAGGGCTTCGGCCGTGATCGCGGCAGCATCGCGGTGTTCGCCGCCACGGTCTTGGAGAACCATCCGCGCGGCATGGAGCCGGGCGAGCCCTGGGCCTGACAAGAGCACCTCGGCCGTGATTCGCCCCTCGACTCGTTCAACCTGCCGGAAAAGCCGCTCTTCCTCCCGGCTCAGCGGGCCGAAGCCGACATGCGCGCCTTCCGACGACAATGGCATGAACCGGCCTCCGGCATCGGCCAAGGCGGCCACCCCAAGCCCTGTGCCGGGCCCCACAGCGACCCGCACGCCTGTCGGGGCGGGTGTCCACGGACCAATCGGGATCAGCGCCTCCCCTTCGAGGAAGGGCAGCGCTAGCGCCAGCGCCTCGAAATCGTTGAACAGCACGCCCCCGCATTGGAAGCGTCCTGCCAAGGCCGCCATATCCACCGTCCAATCAGCATTGGTGAGCGGAATGGTGCTGCCCTCACGCGGGCCTGCGATGGCCAAGATCAACGTGCCGGGTGCCATCCCGAAATGCCCCACGGCATGAACGAAAGCGCTTTCGGCGTTGGCAAAATCGCGCGTTGCGAGCCGCAAAAGTGGGCCGGGCGGATCACCCGGTTTTTCGACCCAAGCGAACCGTGCATTGGTGCCACCAATGTCGGCGAGGAGAAGCGGATGGGGCAGGGGGCCCGAAGACATGCGATGCTGCTTTCGAAGTATGCGTCAGCTCTTGGAATAGCGCGGCCGAAGGCCTAGAAGCGCGGCAGGATTGTTCAGACGAGGCCGCTCCATGTCCAGCGCAGAATCCAACCTGTTTCCCTTGGGTCCCGATACGACGCCCTATCGCAAGCTCGATGTCGGCGGCGTGAAGACGGTTGAAGCAGGCGGCCGCACCTTTATTGAAGTGGCCCCCGAGGCGATCCGCGCACTCGCCAAGCAGGCGATGATCGACATCAACCATTTGCTGCGACCGGGCCATCTGGGTCAGCTCGCCAAGATCCTCGACGATCCCGAAGCGACATCGAACGATAAATTCGTCGCCTATGATTTGCTGAAGAACGCGAACATCGCCGCAGGCGGCATCCTGCCTATGTGTCAGGACACCGGCACCGCCATCGTGATGGGCAAGAAGGGCCGGGCTATCTGGACGGACGGCAACGATGAGGACGCGATCGCGGCCGGGATCAAGGACGCCTATTTCGAAAAAAATCTGCGCTATTCGCAGCTCGCGCCGATCTCGATGTTTGAAGAGAAGAACACGCGCAACAATCTACCCGCCGAAATCAACATCTATGCCGATGGTGAAGACGCCTATAAATTCATGTTCATGGCCAAGGGTGGTGGCTCGGCGAACAAGACATTCCTCTTTCAAGCCACGCCGTCGCTACTCACGCATGATCGCCTCGTCGCGTTCTTGAAAGAAAAGATCCTCACCCTCGGCACGGCGGCGTGCCCGCCCTATCACCTCGCCATCGTCATCGGCGGCACGTCTGCCGAACTGGTGATGAAGACGGTGAAGCTCGCTTCGGCGCGCTATCTCGATAATCTGCCGACGCAAGGGTCTGAAAAGGGTCACGCCTTCCGCGATCTCGCCATGGAAGAAGAGATCCATAAGCTGACGCAATCGCTCGGCGTTGGCGCTCAATTCGGCGGCAAATATTTCTGCCATGATGTGCGCGTGATCCGCTTGCCGCGCCATGGTGCGTCATTGCCGATTGGTTTGGGTGTATCCTGCTCGGCCGACCGTCAGGCCCTTGGCAAGATCACGAAGGACGGTGTCTTCCTTGAAGCGCTCGAAACCAATCCAGCGAAATATCTGCCCGAAATCGATGAAGCGAAATTGGGTGGCGACGTCGTCAAGATTGATCTGAACCGTCCGATGAAAGAGATCTTGGCGGAGTTGACGCAATGGCCGATCCGTACGCGCCTGTCGCTCACCGGCACGATCATCGTGGCGCGTGATCTGGCACATGCGAAAATCCGTGAGCGCCTTGAGCGCGGCGATCCGATGCCAGATTATTTCCGCAACCATCCGGTCTATTACGCAGGGCCTGCGAAGACACCGGAAGGCTTCGCGTCAGGCTCGTTCGGCCCGACGACGGCAGGCCGTATGGATTCTTATGTCGATCAGTTCCAGTCCAATGGCGGGTCAATGGTGATGCTCGCCAAAGGCAATCGCTCGGCCCAAGTGCGCGAAGCCTGCCAAAAACATGGCGGCTTCTATTTAGGTTCCATTGGCGGCCCGGCGGCGCGTCTCGCGCAGGACTGCATCAAGAAGGTCGAGGTTCTCGAATATCCGGAACTCGGCATGGAGGCGATCTGGAAGATTGAGGTCGAGAATTTCCCAGCCTTCATCGTGATCGATGACAAAGGCAATGATTTCTTCAAGGAGCTCGAACTGTCTTAAGCGGCAGGTGGATTGAGGATATAAAAAAGGCGGGCTTCAGGCCCGCCTTTTTCTTGAATTTTGAAGAGCGCTTACTTGCCCGTCTTCACCTTCGTCCATAGCCGCGTGATCTGCTTTTGCAGCTTCTCGTCGGGCGATGAATTGGTGAAGAGCCGTCCCATCACATCCGCAGTGGGATAAATACCGGGATTGTTGGCGATCTCTGGTTTGATCAACGCTTTCGCCGCCAGATTACCCGAAGCGTAAGAGACGAAGTTCGAATTCCGCGCTGCGATCTCGGGCTTCATCATGAAATTGATGAAGGCAAGCGCGTTATCTTTATTCGGGGCGTCGGCTGGAATGGCCATGCTGTCAAACCACATGAGCGCACCTTCCTTCGGAATGGCATAGGCGATCTCAATGCCATTCTTTGCTTCCTCAGCGCGTTTCTTGGCCTGCAGAATATCGCCCGAATAGCCGACGACGAAGCAGATATCACCATTCGCCAGCGCGTTGATATATTCGGACGAGTGGAATTTTCTCACATTGCCGCGCACCTTCATGAGTGCGTCAGCTGCCTTCTGGTAATCTGCTGCCTTTTTGGAATCCGGGTCGAGCCCGAGTGCCCGTAACACGCCCGGAAAAATGTCTTCCGGCGCGTCGAGCATCATCACGCCGCAATCTTTCAGCTTCGCAAGGTTCTCGGGTTTGAGAACGATGTCCCAGCTATCGATGGGCGTATTGCCGAGCCGTTGCTTGATCTTAGCCACGTTGTAGCCGAGCCCGGTCGTACCCCACATATAATTGACGGCGAACTTGTTGCCGGGGTCGAAAGCTTGCAGCCGCTTCTCAATCTCCGGCCATGCATTCTTGATCTCCGGCACTTTTGCCCGATCGATTGGCAAAAACACTTTCTGCTCGATCAGGCGCTGCAGGAACGGACCTGACGGCACAACGATGTCGTAGCCGGATTTTCCCGCCAGCAATTTCGTCTCAACGATCTCGTTATTGTCGTAAGTGTCATAGACGACCTTGATGCCCGTCGCCTTGGTGAAATCCTCGAGCACAGTCGGGTCGACATAATCCGACCAATTATAGACGTTAACGACCTTCTCTTGCGCAAGCGCCGATGTAGCAAGCAATGCGGAAGCGATCAGGGAGAAAGCGATCTTCTTCATCGAGGACTCCTTCGTCGAAATTACGCCGCCTTGCGGGCGAAATGTTCAAGGCGCTCCAACGCACCATTCAACGTCTCGTCGCGCTTGGCGAAGCAAAAACGCACGACGCTGGTAATCGGATTTTCCGCATAGAAGGCTGAGACGGGAATGGCTGCAACGCCAAAATCGTTCACGAGCGTTTTGCAGAAGGCCACATCATCCGTCGCGCCCAGAGGCGCGAGATCCACATTCAGAAAATAGGTCCCTTGCGAGTCGAGAACGGTGAAACCGCGCTCGCGTAGGCCCTTGGTGAAGTGATCGCGGCTGCGCTGCATCTCGCCGCGCATCGTTTCGAAATAATCATCGCTTTTGCCAAGACCATAAGCGACCGCTGCTTGCAGATTGGGTGGCGTCGTAAAGGTCAGGAATTGATGCGCCTTGCCGAGCACTTTGCTGATCGCCGGCGCGGCACAGACAAGGCCGACTTTCCAGCCCGTCAGCGAGAAGATTTTACCGGCCGAGCCGATCTTAATCGTGCGCTCGCGCATGCCGGGGATCGCCATCATGGAAACATGGCGTAACCCATCGAAAACGATGTGTTCCCAAACCTCGTCACACAAGGCGATGGCATCATATTTGATGCAGAACGAGGCGAGCAGTTCGAGATCTTCACGGGAATAGACGACGCCGGCCGGATTGAGCGGATTGTTGAAGAGAACCACTTTCGTCTTCGGCGAAAAGGCTTCTGCGAGCATCGCTTCGTCATAGCGCCAATGCGGCGGCTTTAACTTGACGAATTTCGGCACACCGCCCGCCCGTTTCACGAGCGGCAGGTAGGCGTCGTAAAGCGGCTCGAACAGAACGACTTCGTCACCCGGTTCGATCAACGCAAGCAGGGCACCGGCGAGCGCTTCGGTCGCGCCCGACGTGATCATCACTTCCTGCTGCCAATCGAGATCGAGACCTTGCCAATGCTTGTAATGCGTGGCGACGGCTTGGCGCAACTCGGGGATGCCGAGCATCGGCGGATATTGATTCCAGCCATTGATCACGGCATCGGCGGCCGCCTGCCTGACATCGGCCGGGCCGGGATCGTCAGGAAAACCCTGTCCGAGATTGATGGCGTTTTTTTCGCGGGCCAGCGCCGACATCACTTCAAAAATCGTGGTCGGCAGACCTGTATAGACGGGGTTCATCGACAAAGCCTCCGGAGGCGGACCGCCTCTCGTACCATGAGGCGCCGCCTGCCGGAAACGTCCGGTTTAGCGCGGAGCGCGCTTGGCGAGGATGCGTTGCAGCGTGCGGCGGTGCATGGAGAGCCGACGTGCCGTTTCCGACACGTTGCGGTTGCACAGCTCATAGACGCGCTGGATGTGCTCCCAGCGGACACGGTCAGCCGACATGGGCTGTTCAGGCAGTCCTGCCCGGTCCGATCCCGTTGCGCGCAAGGCGGCGTCGATATCATCCGCATCAGCAGGCTTGGACAGATAGTCATAGGCACCGCGCTTCACGGCTGTCACGGCGGTGGCGATGTTGCCATAGCCGGTCAGGATGATGCCGCGTGCATCGGGCCGTTTGGCAGCCAAGGCCGCCAACAGATCGATGCCATTGCCATCGCCGAGCCGCATATCGATCACAGCGTAGGACGGCGGGTCTTGCTGAATGGCGGCAAGGCCTTCCTGCGCGCTCTCAGCAATCCGCACGGCATAACCCCGCGCTTCCATTGCGCGAGCCAAACGGGTCACAAAGGCCTTGTCGTCATCGACGATCAGGAGCGTCGGGCCATTCTCGAAAACCTCTGCGGCAACCATGGTCTTCCCCTCACATATTTCGCCTGATTACGGATAAACCGATCAATCGGTTCATACGCCGGCCTCCGGCCTGTCGGTTTCAAAGTCGGACCGCGCCCACAAGGCTTGGGCGCGGGCACCTCGCTCCGGCGGGCTGGCATTGCCGAAGCGGATCTTGGCTCCCGAACGCTCCAAAAGCGTGCGGGCGATGAACAGTCCGAGCCCCAGCCCGCCCTCGCGCGCCTTGCGGCCGCGCCGGTGCAGATAGGGCTCGCCAAGCCGGGGCAAGAGATCGGACCGGAAGCCCGGCCCATCATCCTCGATCCGGATCAGAACCTCGCGGTCATCCCAGCGTGCAATCACCCGCACGGCGGTATCGGCGTGGTCCACGGCGTTCTCGACGAGATTGCCGAGCCCATACAGAACACCCGCATTGCGGCGACACATGGGCTCTGGCGCCTGGCCATCAAGCTCAATGTCTATTTCGACGCCAAAGGCCCGGTGCGGCGCAACGATGTCCTCGATCAGATCCCCAAGCGCCATCGTTGTCAGGGGGCCTGCATAACCGCTGCCCAGCGAGGTCAGCTTCGACAGAATATCGCGGCATCGTTCGACCTGGGCGCGCAGAAGCGCGATATCTTCGGAATGGGTGCTGCCTTGCGGGATCGCACGGTCGAGTTCGCGTGCCACCAGCGCGATCGTGGCGAGGGGCGTGCCCAGTTCATGAGCCGCGGCAGCCGCCAATCCGTCGAGCTGGCCAAGATGTTGTTCGCGTTCAAGCACAATCTCGGTGGCGGCGAGTGCGCTTGCCAGCAACCGCGCTTCATCTGCCACACGCCATGCGAAAAACCCAATAAAGGTAACGCCAAGCAGGATTGTTAGCCATTGCGCGACGCGGAAGCTCAAAGGCAGGGTCAGGCGCCCTTCAGGCGCGAAGGGAAGGGGCAAATGCGACAGGGCAAGCCCGGTCGCGACAAGCACTGTGAGAGCACCCAAGATAAGAATGCGCCGCGGCCCAAGCGCGCTTGAGCCGATCATCAAAGGGGCCAGCAACAGGGCTGCGAAGGGGTTCTCGCTCCCGCCGGACAAATAAAGCAGCGCCCCCAGCTCGACGACATCGAAGGCGAGCACCCAGAAGGCCTGCGCATCGGTCATCCGGTGGGTGGCCGAAAAATTCATGCGCAGCCAAAAATTCAAGGCGAGCGCGGTGCATAGGCAGATCGCCAGAGGCAGCAGCGGTAAGGTGTAATCGAGTACGAAGGCTGCCGTAGCCGCCACGAGTGCCTGTCCGACGATCGCGATCAGCCTGAGCCTGATCAGCGTATCGCGCCGGAGCCGGCCGCCCCCATCGGAGGGGAAAGAGAAGTCCATTGCCATACCGAGGGAGTTAGCGCGCCAAAGCCTCGCGTCCAGCCGCTTTGGCCCGTTTTGACTGGTGGACGGGCGGGCTTGGTCGCCCTAAGACTGCGGCCATGCAATCCGGTTCCGTTCCTGCCATCGCCGTCGCGCACCTTGCCAAATCCTATAATGGCTCGGTTGCGGTGGCCGGCATCGATTTTACATGCGCACAAGGCGAGGTTCTTGGCTTGCTCGGCGGCAATGGCGCCGGCAAGACAACGACAATCGCGATGATCATGGGTCTTGTGACGCCAAGTGCCGGCAGTGTGCATGTGCTGGGAACAGACATGGCGCGTGAGCGGCACAAAGTGCTTGGCCGGATCAATTTCGAAAGCCCTTATGTGGACATGCCGCATCGCCTCACCGTCCGCCAAAATTTGACGGTGTTTGCTGGGCTCTACGGCGTGAGCGACGTCAAAACGCGCATCGCGCAGCTGGCGGATGATCTCAACCTCGCCGATGTGCTTGATCGTCCGTCAGGCAAATTGTCCGCCGGGCAGAAAACCCGTGTCGCGCTTGCCAAGGCGCTCATCAACGAGCCTGAATTGTTATTGCTCGATGAACCGACAGCGTCGCTCGATCCCGATACGGCGGATTGGATCCGCAGCCATCTCGAAGATTATCGCAAGCGCAGAAATGCCGCGATTTTATTGGCTTCCCACAATATGGCCGAAGTTGAACGCCTGTGTGACCGCGTCATCATCATGAAGAAGGGACGCATCGCAGATCAAGGTGTCCCCGCTGATCTGATCGCACGGTATGGCCGCGCGAATTTGGAGGAAGTCTTCCTCGATGTCGCGCGTGGCACGGAGATGCTGGCATGAGCATCGCAGCCGAATTGTCGGGGGGCTTTTCAAGCGCGCGCGTATTTGCACTCGTGAAGCGCTACATTTATTTGTTGCGCGCTTCATGGCCGCGCCTGCTCGAACTTGTGTATTGGCCCGCCGTGCAGATGGTCACATGGGGCTTCCTGCAAACCTATGTGATGCAGACATCGAACGCGGTGGCGTTTGGCGCGGGCGTCTTTATTGGCGGCATGTTGCTGTGGGATCTGCTGTTCCGTAGCCAGCTCGGTTTCTCCATGTCGTTTCTGGAGGAAATGTGGGCGCGCAACATGGGCAATCTGCTGATGAGTCCGCTGCGTCCGCTTGAGTTCGTTGCCGCTTTGATGGTGATGAGCCTCGTACGGTTGGCGCTGGGCCTTGTCCCGGTTGCGCTGCTCGCCATCCCGTTCTTTGGCTTCAACGTCTTCGCGATTGGACTGCCGCTCGCCGTGTTCGTCACCAACCTCGTCCTGTTCGGCTGGGCGGTGGCGCTGGTGGTCTCCGGCCTTGTCCTGCGCAATGGAATTGGGGCTGAGGGGCTGGCTTGGACGATCATGTTCATCGTCCTCCCTCTGGGCTGCGTCTATTACCCCGTTGGCCTTTTGCCCGCCTGGCTCCAGCCGATTTCTTGGGCTTTGCCGCCGACGGCCGTTTTTGAAGGGCTTCGTGCCATTCTCACAACAGGCGCAATCAGGCCCGATCTGATGCTCTGGGCCTTCGCGCTGAACGTGGTCTATATCTCTGTTTCTATTGTTATATTCCTATATTTGCTGGGCCGATCGCGAGACGCCGGGTCGCTCGTCCAGATGGGCGAGTGAGCCTTTCCGCCCCAAAGCGGGCAACGGGTGCTCTTATCAACCGTTTCCGACTTTAAACGGATTGCAACTGTGTAAAGCCAAGCTAGGTTAGGACGGATATGTTGCAATGCAGCGAGGAACGGACTGATGCAGCTCCCCTATTACCTCATGTATGAGGCGTCTCACGCATTGCTGAGCCCGGCGCGGGCCTTCGCGCAAGCTTCCAAGCTCTTCTATTCCAACCCGATGAATCCGATCAGCCAGACGCCGTTCGCCAAATCTATGGCGGCAGGCTTCGAAATGTTCGAGCGGACAACGCGGCGTTACGGCAAGCCGGTGTTTGGCTTCGAGAATGCGCTCGTCGGTGGTGAGCGTGTGCCCGTCGTCGAACGCGTCGTTTGGGAAAAGCCTTTCTGCAAGCTGATCCATTTTGATCGCGCGTTGCGCTCGAATGTGAAGCCGCAGCCGAAGATCCTGATGGTCGCGCCAATGTCAGGCCATTACGCCACCTTGTTGCGTGGCACGGTCGAAACCTTCTTGCCGACCCATGAAGTCTACATCACCGATTGGGTTGATGCCCGCGTGGTGCCGCTCTCTGATGGCGGTTTCGATCTCGATGATTACATCGATTACGTCATCGACATGCTGCGTTATCTGGGTCCCGACGTGCACGTCATGGCCGTGTGCCAGCCATCGGTGCCGGTGCTCGCCGCGATTGCGGTGATGGAAGAAGACAATGATCCCGCCGTGCCGCGTTCGATGACGCTGATGGGTGGTCCGATCGACACGCGCGAAAGCCCGACACAGGTCAACCTCTTGGCCGAGAAGCGTGGCATCGAATGGTTCCGCCGGCATTGCATCTTCAAAGTGCCGCTGCCGAACCCTGGCTTCATGCGCGATGTTTACCCCGGCTTCCTGCAATTGTCGGGCTTCATGGCGATGAATATCGACCGCCACCTCGAAGCTCATGGCGAAATGTTCAAGCATCTCGTCGAGGGTGATGGCGATTCTGCCGAAAAGCACCGCGAATTCTATGATGAATATCTCGCCGTTATGGATCTGACGGCAGAATTCTATCTGCAGACGGTCGACACCGTGTTCGTGCGCCATGCTTTGCCGAAAGGCGAAATGATGCACCGCGGTCGTAAGGTTGACCTCACCGCCATCCATCGCTGCGGCTTGATGACAGTCGAAGGCGAAAAGGACGATATCTCTGGCGTCGGTCAGACCTATGCCGCGCATCGGCTGTGCGTGAATTTGCCCGATCATTTGCGCGCGCATTGGGTGCAGCCCAAGGTGGGTCATTACGGCGTGTTCAACGGCTCGCGTTTCCGTGCGGAAATCGCGCCGCGCATCGCCGATTTCATGGCCAACACGCAGCAAGCCGCGCGGAAATCATCGTCGACCGTTGTCTCGCTCGACGAAGGTCGTCGCGCGCGTCAGTAAGCGGAACAGTGTTGCTGCGGTGCCATTCTCATTGCACCGCACAGACGCGTTAAAGGTCCGGTTACACAAATACGGTTGCCTGTCGAAACATCATGCCGCATTTTGGTCGGCATGATTCTGGGTTTCTTGCGCAAAACTGGTCGCGATACGCAGGCAGCGGATGACCCGCCGCATGTCGATCTTGATCATGCGGGTCGTCCGATCCGTGTCGCATTGCGACGTGTGGCGCAGGCGCGCCGCTTCACATTGCGCGTCAGCGCGACGACGGGCGAAGTCGTCCTCACGCTCCCGCGCCGCGCCAGCCTGACGGAAGCGTTACGTTTTGCCGATCGCCAAAGCGGCTGGATTGCGGCGCGGCTTGAAGCGGTGCCGCAGACCATTCCGCTTGAACATGGCGCCATCGTCCCGCTCCGCGATGTACCCCACCGCATCGTGCATCGCCCCGAAACCAGGCTCACCCAGATTGAAAATCGTGATGGCGAGTTTCACCTCGTCGTGGGGGGCGCAGCCCATCATGTCAGTCGCCGTGTCGGTGATCTCTTAAAGCGCGAAGCCAAGCGCGATCTTGAGGCCGCCGTGCAGAAATATGCGGCCGCGTTGAATGTGCGCCCGTCGGGCCTGACGCTGAAGGACACGAAAAGCCGTTGGGGTTCGTGTGCCTCCTCGCGCCGCCTCGCTTTTTCGTGGCGATTAATTTTGGCACCGGCCTATGTGCTCGACTATTTGGCGGCCCATGAGGTCACACATCTGCGTGAGATGAACCATTCGGATCGGTTCTGGCGGCTTTTGTACGATATCTGCCCTGAGACCGATCGTGCCGAACTCTGGCTCAAGATGAACGGCGCCAAGCTGCATCGCTATCGCTGAACTATCGCGTCTGGGACCCGTCTGCTAAAGCGGGGGCCATGAAACTGCGCCCCGATACTTTCGCCATGACGGCGACGCTCGCTCTTTTGACGGCACTCGGTCCTTTGTCGACCGACATGTATCTGCCTTCGTTGCCGGAGATTGCACGGGTCTTTAAGGCTGATACCGCCAGCACGCAGCTGACGCTGTCCTTCTTCCTCGCTGGGTTTGCTGTCGGGCAGATTTTTTACGGGCCGTTGTCGGATCGTTATGGCCGCAAGCCTGTCTTGCTCGGCGGTTTTTTCATGTTTCTTGCCGCGACTTTTCTCTGCCCTTTCGCGCCATCGATCGAAGCGCTGACGGGTTTGCGCTTTTTGCAGGCGCTTGGCGCGTCCGGCCCCATCGTGCTCGCCCGGGCGGTTGTGCGCGATCTTTATGAAGGGCCGAAAGCAGCCCGGGAAATGTCGCGCATGGGGACGGTGATGGGGCTCGTGCCGGCTATTGCGCCGATCGGCGGTGGATTTACCGAGGCCTATTTCGGCTGGAAGATGAGTTTCTTCATCACCTTCGCGCTGGGGTTGGGGCTTTGTCTCATCGTGCTGTGGGGTTTGCCGGAAACCAATCGAAACCGCAGCCCAGATCGGATCTCGCCGCTCTCAATCCTGCGCAGTTATGGGCATTTGTTGCAGCATCATGGCTATCGCACCTATGTGGCCCTGTCCGCGCTCACCTATGGCGGCCTCTTTGCCTTCATCTCCGGCTCGTCATTCGTGCTGCAAAAAGTCTATGGGCTTGGCGCCATTCCCTATGGCCTTGCCTTTGGCTCCGTCGTGCTCGGCTACATCGCGGGTACACTCATTGCGCAGCGCCTTGTCGGCTCACACGGCATCGAGCGAACCATTCGCTGGGGTGTGATTTGTCTCGCGCTGGGCGGCGGGATCATGCTGGCGCTGGTGTTGATCAGCACAGGCTCGATGCTTGAGATCGTTTTGCCGATGGCGATCTACACATGCGGTGTTGGACTTGTGATGCCGCAATCGATGGCGGGTGCCATGGGACCGTTCGCAAGCCGTGCCGGAACGGCCTCATCCTTCCTCGGTCTCGTGCAGATGACGTTTGCGGCCATCATAGGCGCTGGCGTCGGCCTTGGATTGCAGGCTCATCCGCTCGCACTGCCCGTGACGATTGCGACACTCGGCGGTCTGGCGTGCGTGATTTTCCTCACGACCAAGCGTCTGCGCGAGGCCTGATTAGCCACCAAACAGGCGCGTGAAGAAGTTTTGCGGCGGCGTATTCGACGGGCTGTTGCCACGCGATTGGCCGACATTTGCGGGCGGGCGCAACGCGCCATCATTGCGTGGCGCAGCTGGCTGCGCCGTTTGCTGCAAGGGTGCATTCATCGCCGCGGGCGCGAGCACCAACGGACCTGAAGAGGGTTGCGGCGTGCCGTTCTGCGCCACGGGTGGCGCGGTTTGGACCGTCGGCATGTCCTGCGGCTGAGGGGCCGAGGACGATGGGAAAATGTTGTTCCAGAAATGGCCCTGATCAAGGCCATAGAGCTTGACCGGCTGCTGGCCTTGCAGCGCGACGCGCATAAATTTGTTCCATGTCTCGGTCGGCAGATTGCCACCGGAGACCTTTTTGGTGGGCGAGCCATCGTCATTGCCGAGCCACACGCCCGCAACGAGCGAACCGGTATAGCCAACGAACCACGCATCGCGGAAATCCTGACTGGTGCCAGTTTTTCCGGCCGCTTCCCAACCGGGGATTTCCGCCTTGCGGCCTGTGCCGGTCAGCAGCGTCTCGCGCATCATCTGGTTCATCATCGCCACTGCATTGGGGTCGATGACACGGCCGAGCCCGCCGCCGGTGCGGCGATAGATGATTTCGCCTGTTTCACGCGCCTTCACCTGCGTGATGACGAAAGGCAGAACGCCAATCCCACCATTGGCTAAGGGTGCGAAGGCAGTCACGAGTTCAAGCGGCGTCACTTCCGATGTGCCGAGCGCAATCGACGCATTCGGTTCGAGCTTGGAATGGATGCCAAGCCGTGTCGCTGTCTGCACCACGGCCTTCGGGCCGACTTCGACGCCCACGCGCACCGCAACCGTATTGAGCGAAAGCGCCAGCGCATTCTTCAGCGTGACCGGTCCGCGATAATCGCGCGAATAGTTTTCGGGCTGCCAACCCTTGATATTGATCGGCGAGTCTTCGCGCACGGTATCGGGCGTGAGGCCTTTTTCGATGGCGGTCAGATAGACGAAGGGTTTGAACGCCGAACCAGGCTGGCGTTTCGCAATCGTCGCGCGGTTGAACTGGCTTTCGGAATAATTCCGACCACCCACCATGGCACGCAGCGCGCCATCCGGTGACATGGCAACCAGCGCACCTTGGGTGACGCCGTTCTTGTCACCCTTTTGGTTCAGCTCATCAACCAGCGCTTTTTCAGCCGCGTTCTGGATATTGGGTTCAATCGTCGTCTGCACGATGATGTCGCGATCAATCGTGCCGATGAAATCATCGAGAATGTCCATGACATAATCGGCGACATAATTGATTGAGCCAGCGCCCGCCTGCCGCACTGCGCTCGCGGGGTTCATCAATGCAAGTTTCGCCATGTCGTCATTGACGAAGCCTTCGCGCGCCATGGCCGCAATCACGAGATCGCCGCGGGCCCGAGCGGCCTGCGGGTTGCGATTGGGGGCAAGGCGTGACGGTGCCTGGACAAGTCCCGCGAGAATGGCGCCTTCCGCTAGGGTCAGTGAGCGCGCGGATTTGCCATAATATTTCTGTGCAGCCGCTTCGACGCCATAGGCACCCGAGCCGAAATAGACGCGGTTGAGATAGAGCTCGAGAATTTGGTCCTTGGTGAAATTCCGCTCGAGCCAAAGCGCGAGGATCGCTTCCTGAATTTTGCGTGAGGCCGTCCGCTCTTGCGTTAGAAACAGGTTTTTGGCGAGCTGCTGCGTTAGTGTCGAACCACCCTGTATCGGGCCGCCCGAACGCGTCAGATTGCGAACGAGCGCGCGTGTAATACCAATCGGGTCGATGCCCATATGATCGTAAAAGCGATGATCTTCGATCGCGATAAAAGCTTTCGGCACATAGGGCGGCAATTCGCTCAGCGAGACATTGCGCCCGCCGGTCTCGCCGCGATTGGCGAGCAAAGTGCCATCCGCTGCCAAGATCGCAACATCGGGCGGCCGTTTTGGAATCGCGAGTTGATCAATCGGCGGCAATTTCGACGCATGATAGGCGAAGAGGCCACCAAGCCCGATCAACGCCCAAAGGCCGAGCACCACCGACCAATAGGTGAAAAAGCCAAGGAGCGAACGGCCACGGCGTTTACGCTTGGGCGTTTTCTTCTCCGATTTAGCGGCACGCGCTTTTTTCACCGGTCGCTCCTCATCATCCGCAAGGCGCGGCAAAACAGGCGCGGGCGGCGGCGCGGCTTTATCCCGTTCGGGCACGATGCGCGGAGCAAAATGCGGTTCAATGCGGTCCTCGCGGCGCGCTTTGCGCTTCTCTTGCGATGGGCCGAGATAGCCGGGGCGGTCGTCGCGGGTCAGACGCAAATCGTCCTTCGAGGCCGTTTCGCGGCCGAAGGTCGGTTCTTTGCGCTCCCTGTGTCCGCCGTCCATCGTCTCGTCCCAACCCCGCCCTTGTCCCGGCAGAGCTGGTTTGATCCTAGATTACGGCAGATTAACGAACGGTTAGGGTTTACCAGACGGCCGTTTCAAGCGGCGGCCGGCGCCTTGGTCAGCAGGCGGCAAAGGCGACCAAGTGTGCCGCGCATATCCCGCCGGTGCACCACGAGATCGACCATGCCATGGTCTTTCAGATATTCAGCGCGCTGGAAGCCCGGCGGCAGTTTCTCGCGGATCGTCTGTTCGATCACGCGTGGGCCGGCAAAGCCGATGAGTGCACCAGGCTCGGCGACATGGATGTCGCCCAGCATCGCATAGGATGCCGTCACCCCGCCTGTCGTCGGGTTGGTGAGCACAACGATGTAAGGCAGTCGTGCAGCCCGCAGGCGCTGGATTGCAGCCGTCGTGCGCGGCATCTGCATCAGGGAGAACATGCCTTCCTGCATGCGGGCGCCACCAGAGGCGGCAAACATGATGAAGGGTGTTTCGCGTTCGGCCGCGGTCTCAAGACCCTTGATGACGGCTTCACCAGCCGCCATGCCGAGCGAGCCGCCCATAAAGTCGAAATCCTGCACGCCGATGGTGACGGGATTGGCCTCGAGAAGGCCGTAGCCCACCTTCACCGAATCAACCGCACTGGTCTTGGCGCGCGCATCTTTCAATCGGTCGGTGTAGCGCTTCTCGTCGCGAAATTTCAGCGGATCGAGCGGCACTTCCGGGAGGGGAATGTCTTCATACACACCGTCGTCAAACGTCATCTTCAGCCGTTGCACCGCGCTGACGCGCAGATGGTGCTCTGAGCCCGGGATCACGAACAGATTCTGTTCGACATCCTTGTGAAAGACGAGCTGGCCGGAATCCGGGCATTTCACCCAGAGATTTTCCGGCGTGTCCTTTTTCAGGATCGAACGGATCTTTGGGCGGACGACGTTGGAAATCCAGTTCATCGCATGTCCCCGTCAGGCGGCCTGTTTGCGGGCGCGGCGTACACCGGCAGCAATGTCTTGCACGAGGGAGGTGACCGCATCGACGGTCTTCGCGGTCGCCTTGCCATGTGTATCGAGCGAGGTGCGCACGGCTTCGACGAGCGCCGTCCCGACAACGACACCATCGGCGCCCTTGGCGATTTGTTCTGCCGTCTCCGCGCTCTTCACGCCAAAGCCGACCGCCACTGGGAGCGTGGTGTGCTTTTTGATACGCGCCACAGCACCGGTAACTTTCGAATAATCAGGAATAGCCGAGCCGGTAATGCCAGTGACGGAGACGTAATAGACGAAGCCTGACGTGTTCTGCAGCACTTTTGGCAGACGCTTGTCATCCGTAGTCGGTGTGGCGAGACGGATGAAATTCAGCCCCGCATCGAGTGCGGGCTTGCAAAGTTCGGAATCCTCTTCCGGCGGCAGATCCACAACGATGAGGCCATCAACACCGGCGGCCTTCGCATCGATCAGGAATTTGTCGACGCCGTAAATGTAGATCGGGTTGTAATAGCCCATCAGGATGATCGGCGTCGCATCGTCGCCCTTGCGGAATTCTGTGACGGTGGCGAGCGTCTTTTTGAGGCTCATGCCAGCGGCCAGGGCCCGCACGCCGGCAGCCTGAATGGCCGGGCCATCTGCCATCGGGTCGGTGAAGGGCATGCCGATCTCGATCAGGTCCGCGCCCGCCTTGGGCAAGGCCTTGATGATGGCGAGCGACGTCTCAGGGTCAGGATCGCCCCCCATGATGAAAGTCACGAGAGCGGCGCGGCCTTCGGCGGCGCAAGCGGCGAAACGGGTGTCGATACGGGTTGTCATGGCGGATCGCTCTAGCACGCGCCGGTGCGGATGGGGAGGGGGATGAGGCGCTGGCCCGGGCGGACGAAGGCAGCCCACCTTCCATTAAGATGATTGAATGTAGTTACAAAAGGAGTTACAATTTGAAATGGGCTTTCAATGGGATCGGGACAAAAGTGCAGCCAATGAGGCCAAGCATGGCATCTCTTTCCTACAGGCAGTTCAGATTTTCAGCGGTTTCCTTCTGAAGCGGAGGGACGATCGAAGGGACTATGGTGAAGAGCGTTGGATTGCGTTGGGTGCTTATGACGGTGAGGTCGTGTGCGTTGTCTTCACCAAGCGCGATGGGGACATTCGCTTAATTTCTGCAAGAAAGGCGAACAGACATGAGCGCGAAAAATACAAAAACGTCAAAGACGGTCAGGTTTGAAAATCTAAGCGATCTTCCACCTGCGCCACCTCTGTCCACGCGGTTTAAGTCGCAAACGGATCAGGAGATTGCCCGTCAGGCGGAAGCAGATTCTGACGTCGGCTTGGTTCCCGTAGACTTTTGGGACAAGGCTGAAATCGTTGAGCCTGACCTGACCGAGCAAATCACCTTGCGGCTTCCACGCCGGGTGTTGAGGCATTTCAAAGCCACTGGAAAAGGTTATCAAACCCGAATTAGTGCAGTCTTATCCAGCTATGTAGATGCTGAAATTAAAAAGAAAGTGAGTTGAACGATCCCAGCGGGCGTTCGGTCTCGCAGAATAATTGTGTTGGATATCAACGGGGCAAGTCAGCTGGTCACCCCACCACTTTCAATCCAACAATCCCCGTCACGATCAGGCCAATGCAGGCAAGGCGAATGGCGGTCGCTGGTTCAGCAAACAGAATGATACCCAAAATGGCAGTGCCCACTGTACCGATGCCGGTCCACACTGCGTAACCTGTCCCGATGGGAATTTCTTTTAACGCCCAACCCAGCGTGATGACGCTTGCGATCATGGCGCCGATGGTGAGAACCGTTGGCATCAGCTTCGTGTAGCCGTCGGTATATTTCAGCCCGATGGCCCAACCGATTTCAAATAGTCCAGCAATGAATAGATAAACCCACGCCATGGCGGTACTCCTCTGGGCCGCTTTTATCGTCTTGCGTTGCGTTTGTCCTCTCGCTCAGCTCGGACTTACGCAGGGCGTTGTAAGACCGCCCAGAGATTGTCATCGGTTGGCAGCGTATCCTGCCACCGCATCGTGACACGATAGCCAATATCTTCGGCCATCCGCTTCATCGTAGCGGGAGTAAAGTAATTGACATGATCGGGAAAACGAAAGCCGCACCATTTCGGCCCGCGTATAAATCGGTTCCATGAAAGATAATTGGGCACTTTGATCACGGCGATTCCGCCGGGGCGTAGAGCCCAAAACAAATTGTCCAAGACGCCGGAAGGATCGGGCTCATGTTCAAGATAGGAACGCAAAATGGCAGCATCGAAAAAATCAGGCTCGAACAAGGAAAGGCCTTCCGAGCACGGCGCGCATACCGCATAGCCACCATGAGCACGAAAGAAACGATCGGCCTCCTGCGTCAAGGCTGGTGAAATATCGATCCCATAAAGTGAAAAGCCTTTGCCCGCAGAAGCGAGATAGCTACCATTCCCACAACCAAGATCGAGAACGCGGCCGCGCGTGACGTAGCGTTTGACATCATCGATGGGTGTGCGCCGACCAAACAGACGCGTGCGAATACGTGTCCATTCATCAATCCGGCTCAGTAGCGGTGACACGACGCGGCGGCGTGCTGTTTCAGCCGCAAAACTTTGCGACCATTCGAACGTCGTTCCCACCTCATCCAGCGCCGGGATCTCAGGCATATAGACGAAGTCACACTGCATGCATTGGACGAGACGCCATGCGTCACGGTGATAGGACAGCCGGTGTGCATGCTGGCCATCGCAGAGAGGGCAGTCGCGGCTTTGGACCCGTGCGGTGGGCTCTGATGAACGCTCACAAGATTCAGTCATAACTCGCTCGCCGACCGCGCCAATCTTCGCAATCGTTAGGTTATGGCGGCTGCTTTAGGGCCGCCCAGCTTGGCAAATGGTCGCAGCGTCACACCCTGAGGCTCAATCCCCAGAGTGTGCGCGTTCAGGCAAGGCTATGAATGTCAGAGGCCGCCGAGATGTTCAGCAACGGTGAAGATGTCCTTGTCGCCACGGCCGCAGAGATTGACCACCATCAAATGGTCTTTCGGCAGCGTGGGCGCGATTTCGATCACTTTTGCCACGGCATGTGAAGGTTCGAGCGCGGGAATAATCCCCTCGAGTTTCGACAAGAGCTGGAAGGCCGACAGCGCTTCCTGGTCAGTCGCGGAAATGTATTTCACGCGGCCAACATCGTGCAGCCACGAATGCTCGGGACCAATGCCGGGGTAATCGAGGCCAGCCGAGATCGAATGGGCATCAGTGATCTGGCCGTCTTCATTCATCAGAAGATAGGTGCGGTTGCCATGCAGCACGCCGGGGCGCCCGCCCGTCAGCGAGGCGGCATGCAGACCTGACGACACGCCATGACCCGCTGCTTCGACGCCGTAAATGTCGACATCCTTGTCGTCGAGGAAGGGATGGAACAGGCCAATTGCATTGGAGCCGCCGCCAATGCAGGCGATGAGCGAATTCGGCAGGCGGCCTTCGCGTTCGAGCATTTGCTCGCGTGTCTCGCGGCCAATCACGCTTTGGAAATCACGCACCATCGCCGGATAGGGATGCGGGCCAGCGACAGTACCAATGCAATAGAACGTGTCCGCGACATTGGTGACCCAATCACGCAGCGCCTCGTTCATCGCATCCTTCAACGTCTTCGAACCCGATTGCACCGGCACCACTTCTGCGCCGAGCATCTTCATGCGGAAGACGTTCGGCTTCTGCCGCTCGACATCAACCGCGCCCATATAGACGACGCATTGCAGGCCGAAGCGCGCGCACAAAGTCGCCGTCGCAACGCCATGCTGGCCTGCGCCTGTCTCTGCGATGATACGCTTCTTGCCCATGCGACGCGCGAGCAGGATCTGCCCGAGCACATTGTTCACTTTGTGCGCGCCCGTATGGTTGAGTTCGTCGCGCTTCAGATAGATTTTCGCGCCACCGAGATGATCGGTCAGACGTTCGGCGAAATAGAGCGGGCTCGGACGGCCGACATAATGGGCGAGATAGGAATTCATCTCGGCCTGAAATTCGGGATCGATCTTCGCGGCCTTATAGGCCTCATCAAGCTGCAAAATCAGCGGCATCAGTGTTTCGGCGACGAAGCGGCCGCCAAACATGCCGAAATGCCCGGTCTCGTCGGGACCGTTGCGGAAGGAATTCGGGTTCTGCACGTTCATGGCGTTTCAGTCCTTCCCTTTCGCCGCTCTGACGAAAGCTGTGATTTTGGCCGGATCCTTCTGGCCGGGAGCCGTTTCGACACCGGAGGAGACATCGACCCCCTGCGCCCTTGTGCGCCGGAGAGCCTCTGCCACATTGGCCGGATCGAGCCCCCCTGACACCATAGAGGGGATAGATAGGTCAAGGCCGGTCAAAAGCGACCAGTCGAAAGCGAGCCCGTTGCCGCCGGGGTGGGCAGCGTCCTTGGGCGGTTTGGCATCGAACAGGAGGCGGTCGGCAACCGCGGCAAAGGCTTGGACATCCTTGAGATCATCCGCATGCGCCACGCCAATGGCCTTCATCACGGGTAGGCCGAAGCGGGCGCGGATGGCCGCCACGCGTTCAGGGCTCTCATGGCCATGGAGTTGCAGGAGATCGGGGTTTAAGGCCGCGACGATGGCCGCAAGCGCCGCATCGTCGGCATCGACGGTCAGAGCCACTTTCAGGGCTTTGCCTTGGGCCTGTCTCCCGAGCACTTCGGCGGTCGCGAGGTCAATGTGGCGGGGTGATTTCGGAAAGAAAACAAAGCCCACCATATCCGCGCCCGCATCAAGCGCGGCAGCAAGCGTTTCGGGCGTCTTCAGGCCACAGATTTTGACGATGGGCTGCATGCCGCTCCCCTCGCATGACGGGGGTGGGAAGTCCAGATTTCAGCGGACCCGTTTCCAAACAGCGATCGCGGCAGCGAGATCCTCGATCGCTGTGCCGACTGATTTGAAGAAGGTGATTTCCTCAGCCTTGGTGCGGCCCTGATGGGTCCCGCGGGCGAGATCGAAGAGATCGGCCTTCACGTCCTCCGCCTTGATCACACCATCGCGGATCGGTTGGAAAAGGTCGCCGCCCTCTTTCAGGGCGCCAGCTTTGGTGTCGCAAAACACGCTGGCACGGCGCACCACCTCATCGTCGGTCTCGCGCATGGAGGGTTTGAACGCGCCGACGCCATCCACATGGGTGCCCGGCTTCAACCATGCGCCTTCGATCAGCGGCGTCGTGGTGAGGGTCGCGGCGGAAACGATATCGGCCTGCCGGATCGCCGCTTCACGGTTGTCGACCGCTTCTACCGGCAGCCCCTCGGCCTTGAGTTTGGCGGCTAAGTCATGCGCGCGGCCCGGATTGTGGTTCCACAGCAGGACGCGCTCGATTGGGCGCGCGGCGCAATGGGCCCGGATCAGGAAGGGCGACATCGCACCGGCCCCAATCATCGTAAGGATTGCTGCATCCTTGCGGGCCAGATAGCGCGCTGCCAGTGCTGAAGCGGCCGCCGTGCGCCATGTCGTTAGCCGGGCGCCATCGAGCGTGACGAGCGGCGCACCGGTTGTCCCATCCATCAACAGATAGGTGCCCATCACGGCGGGCAGATGGCGTGCGCCATTCATCGGATAGACGGAGACGATCTTGGTGCCGACAAAGGCTTCCGTCTGGCTTGCGCCTGTCCACGCTGGCATCAGAAGCAATGTGGCTTCGCCTTCGGGGCGGTGGATGTCGTGATGATGGCGCACAGGCACGACAATGTCGCCGGCAAACGCATCGCGTATCGCATCAGCCATGAAGACGGGATCGAGTGCGCCATCGATTGCGGCTTCGTCGATGTAACGCATGATCAACTCCGGTCAGATCAATAGGAGGCCGGCGGCGGCAGAGCAGGGGCCGGCGATGATGCCTGCGCCTGCGCCTTCATCCGATCAAGCTCGGCGCGATGGCTTTGCGCCTCGCGCTTGTGCTGCTTGGCAGCGCGCCGGTGCTTGCCTTGGGCCAGCCAAGCAGCAACGCCACCTGCCACAACGCCGATCAGGCCAGCGATGAATAAAATCAGGAAGAGCGGCAGCGTGACGGTTTGAAAGGGCAAGAGCCCCGTCTCGAACGGGTCGAGATGGACCGTAACGATCTGGCGATTGGCAATCGCAAACAAGACAATCGCGACAGCGAAGGGAACGACGATCAGGGCTTTGAGAAAATTCTTCATGAGACCCTCAGCCGCACCCTTGCGGGTGGTGCATTATTCGGCGGCGAGATTGAGCCTCTGCCGCATTTCCTTGCCGGCCTTGAACACCGGCACAACTTTCTCGGCAACCGGCACATGCTCACCGGTCCGCGGATTGCGACCGATGCGGGCATCGCGTTTCTTCACAGAGAATGCGCCGAACCCGCGGATCTCGACCCGATCGCCGCGGGCGAGCGCTTGCGTGATCTCATCGAGAATGGCGTTGACCACATTCTCAGCGTCCCGCTGGTACAGCTCGGGATATTTATCGGCGATTTTCTGAACCAGCTCGGACTTGATCATGCCCCACCCGTAGATCGTTGAGATCACTTATTTTTCGGCTGCAGGGTGCCAGACGGCCAGAAGCCCGTCAAGGACGCGGACCTCCTCGGCCTGAGCCATGGCATCAAGAGCCCGGCCGAGCGGTTGCAGGCCGAAGGCGTCCGCAACACGGGCGCCGCTCTTCCAGAAATCAAATCCGGTGCGGTCGCTTTCGCGCTTCCACAAGCGGACGGGCAGGTCTTTGGCAACGCCCTTTTCCTTTTCGAGCCAAGCAATCGCATCATCCTCAACGCCGATCGCGTCCACGAGTTTGAGCGGCTGGCCCTGCATGCCAGTGAAGATGCGCCCGTCGGCGACCGCTGCGAGTTCGGAGTCAGTCAAATTGCGCCGCGTCTTCACCAGCCGCTTGAACCAATCATAACTGCTCTGAATCACAGAATTCAGCGCTGCGGCCGCTTCGGGGCTCGCATTCTCGAAGGGGTTGGGTGAGGCCTTGAGCGGCGTGGATTTGTATTCCTCCATCTTCACGCCAACCATGTCGAGAAGACGCGTCACGTTCGGATATTGCATGATGACGCCGATGGAGCCGACGATCGATGTCTCGCGCGCATAGATCCGGTCTGTGCCGATCGCTGTGATGTAGCCTCCCGACGCCGCCATGCTGTCGATCAGCGCCACAACGGGCTTTTTCTTGGCCACATCCCGCAGAGCGTCATAAATCGCGGCCGAGCCCGTCACCGTGCCACCGGGGCTGTCAATGACGACGAGCAGCGCCTTGGCGTCGCTCTTGCCAATCTTCTCCAGCATCTCGAGCGTTTTGGTGTCGCCTGTAATCATGCCGGACACTTTCACCCGCGCGATATGCGGCCTGCTTTTCGGGTTATCGAGAGTACTGGCGGCATAGATCCCGCTTGCCAGAATGCCGATGCCAGCGACCGCAAAGGCGGCAAACCGCCAGAAACCGACGCGGCGGCGCAGGCGCCGTCTCTCGAGAAGGCTGTCGATGTCGGACATGGCAGGATGCTCCTATCGGCAAAGAATGAGGCCGGACGGCCTGAAGAACCTGTTTGATCGACCAGGAATCTGGCAGCGCAATGGCTTTCCCTAGCTTGCGCCGTGCGCCGCGGCAACTCTTACGGTTGCACGCGGTTAAGGCTCGGGCTAGTCCGGGCCGGCGGAGGCTGTCTCCGCCATTCACGAGTTCACGGGAGCGCATAGATGAGCATTCAACGGTTCGGGGTCGGCCCGCGCATGAGCAAGGCTGTCGCCCATGGCAATCTGGTCTTCCTCGCCGGTCAGGTCGCCGACAAGGCCAAGGGCCAGAGCGTCACCGAGCAGACCAAAGACATCCTCGCCCAGATCGACGCGATCTTGAAGGACGCAGGTACGGACAAGACCAAGCTCATCTCGGCTAATATCTGGCTCTCCGACATTAAGACTTTCGCGGAAATGAATGCGGTGTGGGATGGCTGGGTTTCGCAGGGCAACACACCCGCGCGTGCGACGGTTGAAGCCAAGCTTGCAGCGCCCGAATACACGGTCGAAATCGCCGTCATTGCGGCGCGCTGATTAGGGTTTGGAACGCGAGACATGCATTCGTCCGATGATTATCTGACGCGCTTTCTCGCGCTCCATCCCAAACTGATCGATCTCAAACTCGACCGGATCGAGCGCCTTTTGCGGGCGCTCGGTTCGCCGCATGAAAAACTGCCGCCCGTCATTCATGTCGGCGGCACGAATGGCAAGGGCTCGACGGTTGCGTTCATGCGCGCAATCCTCGAAGCCACAGGCCTCAAGGTTCACGTCTACACCTCGCCGCATCTCGTCCGCTTCCATGAGCGTATTCGTTTGGGTGCCGAAGGTGGCGGACGCTATGTGCTAGAAGCGGTTTTGGCTGATGCTTTCCGGCGCTGCGAACAGGCCAATCAAGACCAGCCGATCACGATTTTCGAGATCACGACGGCGGCGGCTTTGTTGCTCTTTGCCGAGCATCCCGCCGATATCCTGCTGCTCGAAGTTGGTCTGGGTGGTCGTTACGATGCGACGAACGTCATCGCCCAACCGCGCGCAGCGGTGGTGACGCCCGTCTCCATGGATCATGCCGAATTTTTAGGTGATAGCGTCACCAAAATTGCTGCTGAGAAAGCGGGCATTTTCAAACGCGGCGTGCCTGCCATCATTGCCAAGCAGGAGCATGACGCTGCGCTTGCAGTGCTGGAAGAGGGCGCAGAGAAAGTGCGTGCGATTCCGTTCGTCTTCGGCCAGCAATTCAATGTGCAGGAAGAGAATGGCCGCCTTGTCTATCAAGATGAGGATGGGCTCATGGATCTGCCCCTGCCGAAACTGGCGGGACGCCACCAGCACATCAATGCAGGCACCGCGATTGCCGCGTTGCGCGCGGGTGGTTTTGCGGATCTCCCGATCGCTGCCTTTGAAAAAGGGTTGCAAACCGTTTCATGGCCCGCGCGTTTGCAGCGTATCACGCAAGGCAAATTGCATGCGCTGCTCGCGGCCGACAGCGAGTTCTGGCTCGATGGCGGGCACAATCCTGATGGTGGCAAGGCGCTCGCCGCGTTCATGGCTGAACGGGAAGATGCGCGCGACCGTCCTCTCGTCATGGTTGTCGGCATGTTGGGCACGAAAGATTCGTTGCACTTCCTCGAAAATTTCGAGGGCCTCGCCGCGCGCCTCATCGCGGTCCCGATCAAAGATCAAGCAGCCGCGCGCACGCCTGATGATGTCATGGCGCTTGCGCGCAAGAATGGGTTGAAAGCCGAGACGGCATCGAGCGCAGCCGATGCGCTCGCGCGCATTGGGGCCGAGCAGCACGCTGTTGCGCCGCGCGTGCTTGTGACGGGCTCGCTCTATCTCGCTGGCGAAGTACTGGGCGAAAACGGCACGCCGCCGGAATAATAGCGGCCATAAAAAAGGCCCCGTCACCGGGGCCTTTTTGCAATCGATATGAGGGAAGCGATTAGATCGCGCCCTGAATCCATTTCGACAGATCGGATTTCGACGCCGCGCCCACTTTCTGCGCTGCGACCTGCCCGTTCTTGAACACCATCAATGTCGGGATCGAACGGATGCCGAGCTGGCCAGCGACGCCCGGGTTTTCATCGACGTTGAGCTTGACGATCTTCACCTTGCCTTCGAACTCTTTGGAGAGTTCATCGAGCGCGGGCGCAATCATGCGGCACGGGCCACACCATTCGGCCCAGAAATCGACGACGACCGGCGTGGCGGAATCGATCACATCGGCTTTGAAGGTGGAATCGGTGGTTTTGCCGGTCATGGGAACCTCGGAACGGGAATCGGGCGGGAAGGCCGCCCCCTTTGAGCGGAACCTATGAACGCGCCTCAGGCCCGTCAAGCCGCTGCGGGCCCGCTCCGCAGCCTGTGCAGGGCTCTTTCGAGCCTATCCTCGGCAAGCGTGAACGCCGCCTGCGTCGCCGTGTAGATGAGAACGCATTCAATCCGCTTGGCGGGGTAAAGCGGCGCCAGCACGGCGCGGTAGAGCGCGAGCTGCTCGACATAGCTTTCCGCAATCCCAGCCGCGTCCTTGGGCGGCAGGGCGTTAGTCTTGTAGTCCGCGATGATGACCGCCTCTCCTGTAACGGCCAGCCGGTCGACCTGTCCGGTCACGCGCCGCATCGTGCCATCGGCAAGCTGGATCGCGCCCGTGATATCCACCTCTCCACGGCTCGTAGGCCCGAACAAGGCTGACAGCGCAGGGGATGCGATGAGTTTAAGAACGGCATCGATCACGGCATTACGCCGCTCGGCCGGAATGTCCTGTCCACGGACAGCGGCAAAGCGCTCCGCCGTTTCAGCACGTCGGGCGACCGGTAGATCAGGCAGGATCTCCAGAAGCGTGTGCGCAAAGCTGCCAAGGGCAAGCGCAATCCGACGGGCTTGCGGATCGCCGCCGATGAATTCATTGCCCGCAGACGGCCGCAAGCGGCCCGGCGCCTCCTCAGGCGGTGGTGCCACAACGCCAAGCCATGCGGGCGCCGCCTGCGGCACGGAAACCGCTGTGACGCTGGCCGGGGCTTCCGGCACTGGCTTGCGATCTTCGATGACATGCACGATTTCGCCATCGCGCTCTTGCTCGACCCAGCGTCCGTCAAGCGCTGTCTTGATCATGCTGTACCAGCAATCGGCGGGCGGTTCTTTGACGTTGCCGGCGAGATAACCAGCAATCACAAGCCGATCTTTGGCGCGCGTCATGGCAACGTAGAGAAGACGCCGATATTCATCGCGTAATGCTTCCAACATGCCATCACGTGCGGCATTGATCGTGCCGCATTCGATGGCTTGGCCCATCGCCCAAATCGGGAAGCGACGGCCACGCGCATCACGATAAATCGAAAGCGCATCGATCTGCCCGGCATTCGGAAGGGTGCATGTATCCGGGAGAATAACGACGGGGGCTTCAAGCCCCTTGGCGCCGTGCACGGTCATCACACGCACCTGATCTCCCGCCAGATCCATGTCGCGTTTGATAACAATTTCCGATTCATCGAAGGTTGCAAGAAACAGGGATAGCGAGGGAATGTTGCGCCGATCATGGTCGAGCGCGACGCGCAGAAATTCATCAACCGCATCGCCCGCTTCCGGGCCCAAACGTCCCAGCATGGCGCGGCGGGCGCGACCTGCCCCCAGCACGCGCGCGTAGAAGGTGAAGGCACCGCCTTGATGGGCCAGCACGCGCCATTCATCGAGCTTGGCAACAACGCGCATGAGTGCAGAGTCAGCGGCGGCCTTTGCGCGCAGCGCCGTTTCAAGCGAGACATCGCCGCGTTGGGGCGCAAAGCGCAAGAGATCATAATCGTTGAGGCCGAAAAGCGGTGAGGTCAGAATTTCGGCAAGCGCCAAATCGTCATCAGGCAGCAGCATGGCGCGGCCCAGCGAGACGAGATCAAGCACGGCGATATGGGCGTTGAGCGTCAACCGGTCAGCACCCGCCACGGGGATGCCGCGTTCCTTCAGCGCGCGGATGACACGATCAAACAGTGTGCCGCGCTTGCGCACGAGGATCATGATATCGCCGGCCCGGATCGGACGCAGTGTGCCTTTCTCTTCAATGCGCTCGGGCGATCCCGGAGCGAGCCAACGCGCCACTTCGCGCGCGATGCGGCTGGCCACTTTGACGACGGGAGCCTGCTCGTCGACGGCGTCCACCGGCAGAGCCCATGTATCGCGCTCGTCAGCTTTCACCCTGTCGGGAATGCCCCACAATTCGATATGGGCCGGTGAATCAAGGCGGTCGCTCTGATGGCTCGTTTGCGGCTCTTGAACGCCTTTTGCGCGCGATTCCTGAAACACCTGATCGACGCAATCGAGCACCAGCGGCGCGGAGCGGAACGATACTGTCAACTCAAGCGCGCGCAATTCCCGCTCACGATCGCCAAGCGCATCGGCGAGAATACTGAGTTTGCTCTGATACGCCCGTTTGGTTTTTTCAAATGCTTCAGGGTCTGCGCCTTGAAAAGAGTAGATCGATTGCTTCGGATCGCCGACGGCGAAAATCGTGCGGATGTCCGTATGTGCCGTCTCGCCATCGAAGAACTCTGATGTGAGCGCCTGCATAATGTCCCATTGGGCCGGGCTCGTATCCTGCGCCTCATCAACCAGAAGATGGCTGATGCCGGAATCGAGTTTGTAGAGGACAAAACGCGACCCAGCACGGCTGAGCAAGGCGCGCGTGCGTGCGATCAGATCGGCGAAATCCAATGCGCCGCGGGCGATCTTCTTGTTGCGATAAAGCGTGAGAATATGGTCGACCAGCGTCATCAACGCACGGGTGCGGTCGGCCGTATCCATCGCGAACAATTCGTTGCGAAGCCCGTGTAACCGCGCCAATTCTGAAAGGAATATGTCACGCAGGGCGGGATCGGTTTTTTTGAGCCCTGTCAAAAATCGGCTCGGCGCACGGAATGTGTCAGACTTCGTCAAATAGAGTGCGAGGTAGTAGCGTGCCTGTGTTTCCAATTCGGTCGCACTAAGTGCGGCGGCCAATTGCACGGCAGCTTCGGCGTCACCCGCGTCCGCCAACGCATCATGCGCGCCCTGCCATGCGCCCGGCTTCAGCGCACCATCAATCATGTCGGCAAACACGTCTTCCTGCGTACGCCGGAGATCGAGACCGAGAAAAGCTTCAACCAGCCCAGTGGTTGGCGTCTCGCCTTCCTCTGACAGGCGCTGGCGCACATGGATGCCTGCGCGGATCAAATCTTTCAGCTTCATCTCCACAGTGACGTCGCTGACCATACCGAGCGCTTCGGCAAGTTCGGGATGCTTGCCTGACAAGGCCGCAAGCAAGGTCTCCTGCAAAGCTTCGCCGATTAATTCGGCCGCCGTCACATCATCCAGCACTTCGAATTTGGCAGGCACATTCGCTTCGAAGGGGAAGAGATGCAGCACGCGCTCGCAAAAAGCATGGATCGTCTGGATTTTTAAGCCGCCTGGCGTCTCGATAGCGCGCGCAAATAATTGTCGCGCGCGCTTGCGCAGTTTTGCATCTGCATGTTCGCCGAGCGTGTCGAGCTCCTTGTCCAGTGCGTCGTCGTCAAGCCGCGTCCAGTCCGACAGGGTCTTGAAGACGCGGTTCGCCATATTGGCTGCCGCTGCCGTTGTGTAGGTCAGGGCAAGAATTTTACCCGGCTCAGCACCAGCCAGCATCAAGCGGATGATGCGTTGGACGAGCACATAGGTTTTCCCCGAGCCAGCATTGGCTGAGACCCATGCGGACGCGGCCGGATGCGCCGCCTTGCGTTGCTTGTCCGTCGTCTGGCTGATCGTGGCGCGCTCGGAAGAACTCACTCGTCGTTCTCCCCCGCGGCTGCCCATTCGCGCACACGCGCAAGATGGTCGTAATCGCCTGCGTAGCTGGTTTTCTTCACATGCACGCGCGAGAGAAAAGGTCGCTCGCCGCGACAATAGGCAGCAATGAGATCCAGCACGCGTTGTAAATGGTCTTCCGCCATCTCCATCGCATCGTGCTCTTCACCATGGATCGGTCGCAGCGAGGCGTTTTCATGGCCTCTCAAGCCAACATAGAAGAGCTCGCTGGTTTCAGCTGCAGGCACGTTTTTGAATGCGCCGCGCGCGGCCATCGCAGCTTCCAAGGTCAATTGCGGGTTCTTGCCCAACCGCGCCTCATTAAGGCCCGGTGGCTCGCCTGTCTTAAAGTCGATGATTGCAAGCGTACCATCGTCACGAATTTCAATCCGGTCGGCGCGGCCGCGGAGCGTGATGCCACCAATATCACCCTGTTCAAAGGTGATGCGACCATCGGTTTCCGCCACGATGCGCGTGGCACCCAGACGTCGCCCTTCTTCCCAGTTGAGATAGGCGTCAATAATCGTTTCAAAACGGGGCCGCCAAAAGGCCGCGACTTCAGGATAGGCGGCATAGTGAGCAAAGAGGGCTTCGCCCGCAGCCAATAATTGTGCGCGTGCATCTGGCGGTAACTCATTGGGATGCGCCTTGGCGAAATCGCCGATCACATCATGGATCAGGGTGCCACGTTCGGCGGCGCCCGGCGGTAATGCGATTGCCGGCATCGCATCAAGTTCGAGAATGCGTCGCGCAAAGATTTCATAAGGGTCGCGAATGAGCGTCTCGATCTCGGTGATACGATAATCGCGTGGCACAAGGGCAGGGTCGACACTGATGCGCGGCGCCTTGATTTTCTCTGGCAAGGGTGGCGCGCCGGGCGCTGTTGCTTCATCAAGCAGGCGCGCGGCGTCGAGATAGAATTGCCCGCGTGTGCGGACCTGTTGTAACGCATCGCCTGCCACTGCCTCCAGCCGCAACAGCAAACGCGAGGGCACCGTTGGTTTGCCCGCGCGCTTATTGGCGCGCGTGAGGATCACATCGGATGCACCCAATGCGGAGACAAAGTCATGCGCTGTTTGGCCGACGCGTTTCTCGGGCGCAGGCAGTTTCAATTGTTGCCGCATCACGCGGTTAAGGAATGGATCGGTTCGCGTGTCCGGCGGCCACACGCTCTCATCAAGCCCGCCAAGGATCATGCGATCAGCACGTACTAAACGCGCTTCGATGAGGCCGAGGATTTGCAAGCGCGGATGCGGGCTACCCGGCGCAAGGGCCGAGCGCCCTTGCATCAGGCCCGCGAGCGTCTGTGGCAAATCACGACGATGCACAGCATCGCCATGCTGGCTTTGCGCCATCTCGGCCAGTAAAGCCGCAAGCATCGCCCCATCACTTCGGTCAAAAGCGCATGGTGCACCGGCTTCATCGCGTGACAGCGCATCGAGACAATCCGTCAGGGCCTGTGCCCAAAGCGCAGGCGGCGCTGAAGGCAGTGTAAGCGGCGCAAAGCAGGCCCGCAGACGTGCGAGCGTGGCAAGGCATAGCTCCCAATCGTTCTCCGTCAAACGCTTGCGCGGGCGCGGAGCACGATAAATATCTTCATGGCGTGCTTCTTCTGCAGCCGCGATCAGCGCTTCGATTCCATGAAGCGGGGCGCGACCACGCAAGACACCCATATCGAGGGTTGCGATTGCCCGTGCCCGGGGCGCATCGGCAAGGCCAAACCGAAAAAACGGATGATGAAGCAAAGCGAGCAGCGTCTGCGCATCCCAATTCCGCGCGATGATCTCGGCCACAAGCAAGGCAAACACGCCCGCTTCGCTTTTGTCGAGCGGCTGGCCGGCCGTGTCGATGATTGACACGTTCCAGCGCTGCATTTCTGCCGTCACGCGTTCAGCGAGATCACGATCGGGCGTGACGAGCGCCGCCGTTTGGTGCGGGGTCTCAAGCGTTTCGCGAAGCGCAATCGCAATGGCCAGCGCTTCTTCGCGGTCATCCTGTGCTTCAATCAATGTGACAGTGTCGAGCGCCGCTTTGATCGTATCCGGCGCAAGCTTCAATTCGGCATCGGCCCAAAGATTAGTTGTATCGGCCGGGCGTAGCGCCGTGCTCGCCAAAGCATCGCGCGGATGCGATGGCGCAAGTGGCGTCACCTCGCGCCTTTTGACGCCCATATGGTGGATCAGTTTTGCTAATAAGGCCTGCGGATGGGTCGGCTCATCGGCAATCGATTTGAAGCTTGCATCATCCAGCAGGAGATCAAGACCCGGCAGGACGACAGCGCCCTGCGGCAGCGCGGCAATCGCTTTGAGAAGATGGGCTGTGGCAGGCATCGACCCTGTCGAGCCTGCAGCAATCAAGGGCGCTGCGGGCTTTTCACGCGCAAGCCTTTGCGCTTCCTTGTTGAGCACGCGATGCCGACGAAGTGCGGCATCCATATAGCGTTTCTCATCGCAATGCTGTGGCCAGAGTTCTGCGGCGATGCTGAGGAATTTGCGGCTGATGTCCCAATATTCGTCATGATCTGTCGGCACCAGCTTGTGCACCTGGCTCCACTGCACATCGTGGATGGCGAGCGTATCAATGAGACGCCCCAAAGCCGTTGCCAGTGCCAGCGTGTCAGCCGTCGACGAGGCAACACGAAACCCGCCTTCATCCGTGGTGAAAGCACGCTCGAGCGCATTGCGTGGTCCTTCGATCTTGATCGCGTCTCGGACCTGATCCGACCATTTTTGAATCAGTTTGGCGAGAACGAGCCGCCTTTCCGTCTCAGTGATGGCCGGCAATTCCTCAAAGTCTTCGCCGAAGACACTCTCGGCGATGAGGAGTGCATCCTCTGCCTCATCGACATCGCCGAGCGGTGTGATGCGCGGCAGGATCGCGCCGCCGCCCAATTTCGTACTGAGCGTCTCCGCAAGCGCACGCGCGGCACGTTGCGTCGGCAACAAAATGGTGCCTTCCGCTAACGAAAGCGGATCATCCGCCCGTGGCCAGCTCTCGAGAATATGATTGTTGAGCAGGGCGTCGGCAAAGGTCGTGATGAAATCTGCCGAAGCCGGGATCGTATAAAGCCGAGGCCGCATCAGCGCACACTAAGATGCAATTTGGCTTCTGCCAGCGGAATGGCCTCAGGCGTGCCCACATGCAGCCAATGCCCATCGAGGCGCAGGCCATGGAGCCGTCCGGCTTCGATCGCACGGTTGAAGAGGAGGTTGAGGGAAAATGGCCCATCGGGTGTGTCGCGGAAAAAGGCCGGTGTCGTGATGATCACGCCGGCATAGACGAAGGGCGCGACCAGTTTTTCTCCACGGCGCTTGAGCGTGCCATCCGCCGCCATGAAGAAATCGCCGCGGCCTTCGTAGCCGGTTGCCGCCGGTGTGGGCGCAACCAGCAGCAGCATATCCATCAACGCCGGATCCCAGGCCGCTTTCATGCGCGCTAGATTCGGAACGGGTCCATCGATCCAGAATGAGTCGGCATTGAGAATGAAGAAAGGCGCGTCGCCGAAATGCGCGAGCGCTTTTTTCACGCCGCCGCCGGAGTCGAGCAAGGCCATACGCTCGTCGGAGATATGAATTCGCGGCGAGACGCAAGAGGCGAGGTGCTGTTCCATCATGTCGGCAAGGTGATGCACGTTGACGACAATGTCTGTCACCCCAGCCTCGCGCAAAGGCGTGATGAGATGGTCGATCAGCGCGACACCATCCACTTTCACAAGCGGCTTCGGCAGCGTGTTGGTGATCGGGCGCATGCGCGTGCCAAGCCCTGCCGCAAGGATCATGGCTTGGCGCACAGAGGCGATCATCGTTCAGTCCCTCACCAATTGCGGCAGGTAGGTATCGTACCAGACGGATAATTCCGCCAGCGATTCGTGGCGGAGATTCCGGCGCAGATAAGCGGTGATCTGTGGCAAATGTTTGAGATAAGCGGGCTTGCCGTCGCGCTTGTCGAGGCGGGCAAAAATCCCAAGTATCTTGGTTGCCCGCTGTGCGCCCATCAAAGCGTAAGTGCGACCGAAGGCTGCGGCATCAAAATCCGGGTCCGCTTTGCGCCGTCCCATCACATAGCGCGCGAACAAGGCGAGCTCGGTGGCCTCATCGACGGCGATCCGCGCATCTTGTGCCAGCGATACGACGTCATAGGCGGCGGGGCCGATCAAAGCATCTTGAAAGTCGATGATACCAATCCGCTTCACGCCGTCGCGCTGCGGCATCCAGATCAGATTGGGCGAGTGATAATCGCGCAGCACCCATGTTTTCGGCTGACCATCGAGGAAGCTGAACGCCTCGCGCCACAGGCGCACGAAATGGCCGCGCATCGAGCCTGATACTTCGGTTTTGGCGATGTGGGGGGCGTACCAATCCAGCAGCAATTCCACTTCGATCAGCATCGCTTCGAGATCGTAAGGGGGAATTGTGTAGGTCTCGCTGCCTGTCACCGGCAGGCGATCGGGTAGGGTTTCTTCATGCAGATGCAGCAAGGCATCAAGAGCAACCTCGTAGCGTTCGCGGATCGGTTTGCGCTCGGCATCGATCACGCCTTCGCTGCCAAGATCTTCGATCAACAACAGGCCAGCGTCGAGATTGGCAGATAAGATCGCAGGCGCACTCAAATCCTGTGCCCGTAGACCATTGGCCATGGCCACGAAGGCGTGAACACTTTCGGCAAGATGGGCAATGGCACTGTAGGATTTTCCAGCGCGTACCGGCGGCCCATCTGGCCGCTTGGGAGAAATCATCAAAATTTCGCTGCGGCCATCGGGCAGCATCAAGCGCTCATAGGCGCGGGTTGAGGCATCGCCTTGCACGGGCACGCGGCGTACGCCGCCGCGACCGCTGGCTTCAAGGAAATCTTCGATCCGGCGTGAGCGGGCAATGCCCTCGGCGAAATGGCCATAACCCGTCAGCGTAATGCGCCGTGCCTGCGGCCCGGCCGCGGGATCATTGGCAAGGCGCACATCAAGCCGCTCGGCACTGTCAAGCACACCGACACGCTCCGCCCATTCAACGATTAAAAGTGCGCGATCAAGCGTCTCGTCAAAGCCGAGCTCGTCGAGCTCTTCGGCCGAATTCACGCGGTAGAAATCGGCATGCACGATCGGAAAGGACGTTCCATCGTAAAATTGCATCAGCGTGAATGTCGGGCTCGGCACCTCGAGCGCCGGATCGCCGGTCAGGTTGCGGATCAAGGCGCGTGCGAAAGCCGTTTTGCCGGCACCGAGATCGCCTGACAGCGTGACAATCTGACCAGCCTTGAGGGAGGCTGCAATCGCTGTGGCGATGCGCGCCGTCCCGGCCTCATCCGCAACGGCGATCGTCCATTCGGCATGCGGCAAAGACGAACTATGAGAAGCGACAACCATGAACCAACTCTACTCTGCGGCCGCGCGGCTTGGAACGCCTCCAGCCGGAAACAGGCAAATGACTTTCGTTCCCTTGTCGGGAACGGATTCGATGCGGACATGTCCGCCATGCAGTTCGACGAAAGCGCGCACGAGCGACAAGCCCAAACCGGGGCCGCGATGTTTCGTGCCTTTGGTCTGCGTTTCGAAGCGATCGAACACGCGTTCGATGAGATCAGCCGGAATGCCGCGGCCTTCATCTTCCACACTAAGCAGGATGTGATCGTCCTCATCGCGTCGCGCGCGGACCGTGACGCGTCCGCCCGGACGGCTGAAGCCAACGGCGTTCGACAAGAGATTGAACAAGATCTGCCGTACCCTTTTGCCATCGGCCATGAACTGTCCGATATCGCTGGGTACATCAAGCGTGAGCAGAAGATGGGATTCGGCGAGCCTGTCGCGCACGCCCGCTACCGCCGATTCGATCGTTTCGGAAATATCGGTTTCTTCAGCGTTCAGGCGCAATTCACCAGTGTCGAGTGAGGCGAGATCGAGAATGTCGTCGATCAGCGCCATCAATGCTTTCGATGATTGCTGGATATGGCCAACATAATCCTGCTGCTTCTCATTGAGCGCACCCACCATGCCAGCCGATAGCAAATCGGTGAAGCCAATGACATTGGTCAAGGGTGAGCGCAATTCGTAAGACACATGGTGGACGAAACGATCGCGCAATTCGCCGGCCGTTTCGAGTGCTTCGGCGCGTTCTTTCAAAGCGCGCTCGATATTCACGCTTGCGGTCACATCGGAGAAGGTGATCAGTGTTGCGCCATCGGAGAGCGGCGCGGTTGCGCAGTCGAGCACCGATCCATCCTTGCGCTCGAACCGCCGCAAGAGCGCACTGCGGCGGTCGTGCAAACCGGCCACGGCTCCGCGCAACGCAGCCCAGTCTTCGGCCTTGTCGAAGAGTGGACGCGACGCAGCGATGACCTCGTCGATATGCGGGCCCGTCGCAATGAGGGCATCGTCGAGCGCCCATAATTCTGCGAAGGCGCTGTTGTGCAATTTCAGGCGACCATCCGTCCCAAACACGGCGACGCCTTCGCGCAGCGTGTCGATGGTTTCGCTTTGCACGCGGCTGAGCGCCGTGAATTGCGAGGCCAGCCGGAAGCGCTCCGTCACATCGTCGAAGAGGCGCGTGACGCCACCTTGTGGGTTGGCATTGGTGACAACGCGCAGCGTCCGGTTGTCAGGCAGATGCCAAATTGCCTCGCGCGTTTCGATCGCGCGATAGGCGTCGAGAAAATCCTGTTTCCAGCTTTTGAAATCGGCCTGTTCCGGCAGGCGGCGGTTGGCGCGGAGCTGGTCAAGCAAGGCGCTTTCCTGCGGCATGGACGCAATGAAGCTCGGCTCGAGCGCCCATAAATCGCGAAACGCTGCATTACAGAAGGTCAAACGCATCTGGCCGTCGAAAATCGCAATCGCGGTCGGCACTTGATCGAGCGTGCGGATATGGCTTTCGGTTTCGCGCGCCATCGCTGTGCGCAGCGTCTCGTGGTCGGATACGTCGATGGCGAGGCCAAACCGGCCTTCGCCCGAAGGCCATTCGTGAATATCGGCAAAGCCGCGCCGCCCGGCAAAAATAGCGGGGACGCGTGCTTGAAACACGCGGCCTTCGCTTGCGGCTTGTGCGGCCTTGTCACGCACAGGCTTTTCGAGCCATTCGAGATTGCGGCTGATGGCGTCACCTGCGCTCTCAGCCTCAACGGCCGCGAGATAGGCGCGATTAACGAACACGATCTGTCCGCGCCTGTCGCGTCGCCAGGCGGGGGCAGGTAACGCATCAAGAATGGTAAGAAGCGCGTGGGTTTCGCGCTCCGCAAGGTCGAGGGCCGTCATGCGCTCATGCGCTTCGCGTGCCACGCCCGTCATTTCACGGATCCGCAACACCGCTTGCCCGGCCATCGCCCGGCCTTCGCAGTCGAACACGGTATCGGTTGGCGTGCGCACTGTGTGGTGGAACGGTTCGCCCGTCTCTTTGAGCGCCGTCACGGCCTTGTCCATTGCGGCGGCATCAGTGGTGCTGAGCCAGCTGTCGAAATTCAATAAGCGCACGCGCGGCTGCCCGCCGGTGATAAGCGTTGCATCGCCCGTGATCGTGGGCTCGCCCCGCGGATCGCTCCAGATGATGATGATTTGCGGGTCGGCGACCAACAGCAACGCAGCGCGATCGCGTTCTGCGCGCAATGTTTCCTGGCGCATCATCCATTCGCGCTCACGGCGGGCGCTCTGCCGCGCGAGGCGGAAATAGGCCGCCGCAAAACCGGCGGCGGCCAAGGCCACACCCCCGAACAGGGCAAGCCCGGCGGCCGTTTCAGGCGTCAGCGTAGCGGCCAGCGCAGGGCTTGTGCCAAGGGCTGTGGCGGATAGCAGACATGCGGTGCCGACCAACGCCGCATTCGCGTGCGCGCGGCCCGCCTGGCGCGTCTCTGCTTGCCTCATGCCCTGTTCCGCTTTGCCGGTGATAGCATCCTGCGAGAGATGCGAATCGCTGCGGCGAGTTTGCCCCGCTCTGTGATAGTGCGGAAGTGTTAACCCGCGATTAACCACGTTCTCTGCACGAGCGCGGAAACAAAAAACCCCCGCACAGGGCGGGGGTTTGATGTGTTGCAGGAGCTGGGATCAGTAGCGGTAATGATCCGGCTTGTAGGGGCCCTGCTGCGGCAGGCCGAGATATTCGGACTGCTTGTCGTTGAGCTTGGTCAGCTTCACGCCGATCTTCTCGAGGTGAAGGGCTGCGACCTTCTCGTCGAGGTGCTTGGGCAGCGTGTAGACCTTGCGGTCGTACTGGCCCTGCTTGGTCCACAATTCGATCTGTGCGAGCGTCTGGTTGGTGAAGGACGCCGACATCACGAAAGAGGGATGGCCCGTCGCGTTACCGAGGTTCACGAGGCGGCCTTCCGACAGCACGATGATGCGCTTGCCATCGGGGAACTCAACTTCGTCCACCTGCGGCTTTACATTGTGCCATTTGAAATTCTTGAGCGCGCCGATCTGAATTTCGGAGTCGAAATGGCCGATATTGCAGACGATCGCGCGGTCCTTCATGTCACGCATATGGTCGACGGTGATGACGTCGACATTGCCCGTCGCGGTCACGAAGATGTCGGCGCGCGGTGCGGCGTCTTCCATCGTCGTTACTTCATACCCTTCCATCGCCGCCTGAAGCGCGCAGATCGGATCGATTTCGGAGACCAGCACGCGGCAACCGGCGCTGCGCAGCGAGGCGGCTGAACCCTTGCCGACATCGCCAAAACCCGCAACCATGGCCACTTTACCAGCCATCATCACGTCCGTACCACGGCGGATGCCGTCAACGAGCGATTCACGGCAGCCATAAAGATTGTCGAATTTCGACTTGGTGACGCTGTCATTCACGTTGATGGCCGGGAAGAGCAACTTGCCTTCACGTTCCATGATGTAAAGGCGATGCACGCCCGTGGTGGTTTCTTCCGTCACGCCCTTGATGGCTTGGCCATTGCGTGTGTACCAGCCCGGGTTGGATTTCAGACGCTTCTTGATTGAAGCGTAGAGCACTTCTTCTTCTTCGTTCGTGGCCGTTTCGAGGAATGCCGTATCGCCCTTCTCAGCGCGCATGCCGAGATGGATGAGCAGCGTGGCGTCGCCGCCATCGTCGAGGATCATGTTCGGCGTGCCGCCATCGCCCCATTCGAAAATCTTGTGGGTGTAATCCCAATAATCTTCGAGGTTTTCACCCTTGATGGCGAATACCGGCGTGCCAGCAGCGGCAATTGCGGCGGCGGCATGGTCTTGCGTCGAATAGATGTTGCACGAAGCCCAGCGGACATCGGCGCCGAGCGCTTTCAATGTCTCGATCAGCACCGCGGTCTGGATCGTCATGTGCAGCGAACCGGCAATGCGAGCGCCCTTGAGCGGCTGCGCCTTGCCATATTCGGCCCGCACGGCCATCAGGCCGGGCATTTCGGTTTCGGCAATGGCGATTTCTTTACGGCCCCAATCGGCGAGGCCGATGTCGGCAATGCGATAATCGTTGAAATGTTGGCTCATGGAACACCCGGGGCTCAGTTCTGGGGAATAGCGAGCCGGGTCTATAGCAGGCCCTTTTGAGAAGGGCAATCAAGATATAAAGAAATCTTTATGTGTTCACGGATCTCGGAGGCGATCCAACGATTGCCCTGCTTTGGGTCCGCAAGAGATCGCGACGCCGGACGCGAGCCCGGGCTAATCCATTGATAACGATATAAAAATTACTCTTCCTCGCCGAACCGGTCGGCAACCAGAGCCGTCAGTGCATCGACGGCTTCTTGGGCTTGAGGCCCCAAAGCGGAGATGGTGATCGTCGTGCCCTGTCCCGCACCGAGGGTCAGAATACCCATGATCGAGGTGCCGCCCACCGTTTCGGCACAGCGGGTGACCGTCACATCGGCGTCGAACTGGTCGACGCATTGCACGAATTTGGCGGTGGCCCGGGCATGCAGACCCTTTTTATTGATGATCGGCAATTCGCGGGAGATCGCGCCTTCGCGCACCGGGGCCGGAGGGCATTCTTCCTCTTGCGTGCCGTTCATCATGATTTCCCCGCCAGAACGCGACTTGCGACATTGATGTATTTGCGACCGGCATCTTGCGCCTGAACGACCGCTTGGTCGAGATCGCAATCCTGTCGGCAACTCGCGAGCTTGATCAGCATCGGCAGATTGATGCCGGCGACGACTTCCGTCTTGCCGCCATTCATCACTGACAAAGCGAGGTTCGACGGTGTGCCGCCGAACATATCGGTCAAAACCACAACGCCATCGCCGCTGTCGACGCGATTGACCGCGTCCACAATGTCGCGGCGGCGTTGATCCATATCGTCATCGGGACCGATCGTGATCGTCTCGATTTGCGATTGAGGGCCGACCACGTGCTCAAGCGCTGCGCGGAATTCCAGCGCAAGCCGCCCGTGAGTCACGAGCACCATTCCGATCATGCGATCCGTTCTCCGGCCCGGCCGGCAGGGTAGTGCCGGCTAGGCAAAAAGCGAGGCGTCATTTTGTGCAGCGCGAACGGAAGCGCAAGGGGGCGCAGTGCCGCTCAAGCTATTTCCAACCAGTCACCCTCATTCATCCTGAATCGCCAGGTCCCCAAGACCCAGCATGATCCAGACCGGTTCGCTGCTGCCATGGCGCGAGATGACGCGCGGCAAGGCGATCCCTGCGATGGTGACCGACCGTTCGGTGTCCTCCGGCAGACGGGGTGGCGTCTCCGCCACGCAATCGGCCACCAACCGGATGACGGCCGCATCCTCATGCGGCGCTGCAACAATGCCAAGCCCCCTGACTTCCATTTTGCCCGCAATTGCCCGATTTGGGCGACCAATCAGCCTTCCTCCCACCGAAAAGAGTGCCACCCGATCATCGGCCACCAGCCGGGCGAACAGGCCGCGTGCCTTGGCCGTCTCGATCAGGCGACGCGCGAGGCGGGTCTTCCCGCTGCCTGAGGTCCCCCGGATCAGCACTCCGGCCTCACCGATCACGACACATCCGGCATGGATCTCGGCCATGGCTTAACCTTGCACCGGCAGGCGAACGATGAAGCGTGCGCCAAGCCGCTGCGGCTCACCATCGGCGCCGTTCGGGCCCAGCCGGTTTTCAGCGGCGATGGTGCCGCGGTGGGCTTCGACGATCTGGCGTGAGATCGACAGGCCAAGGCCCGAATTCTGGCCAAAGCCCTGCTCTTCCGGCCGGTCGGTGTAGAAACGCTCGAAAATCCGTTCAAGCGCGTGCGGCGGGATTCCCGGCCCATCATCTTCCACAATGATGGTGACGGTGTGCGGCTCGCGCTGCATAAACACGCGCACTTCGCCGCCTTCGGGCGTGAAGGAGCAGGCATTGTCGACAATGTTGGTAATGACTTGCCCCAATCTGAGATCGTGCCCTGGCACGATATAGGCATCCCGCCCCATGGGATGCGGCGCGATGCTGAGACGGATGAAGACCGGCGGATCGCGCTTCACCTCGTTCTGAACCGCAATGACTGTCTCTGCGAGCCTGACGAGATCGACAGGCTCCGCATCGGCGCGGGCCAATTCCGCATCAAGCCGTGAGGCGTCGGAGATATCGCTGATAAGGCGATCAAGACGACGCACATCGTGCTGGATGATGGCGAGTAACCGCGCGCGCGAATCCTCATTGCGGGCCAGTGGCAATGTCTCAACCGCACTGCGCAGCGACGTCAGTGGATTTTTCAATTCATGCGCGACATCGGCCGCAAAACTCTCAATCGCCTCGATCCGGTTGTAGAGCGCGCGTGTCATGTCGCGCAGCGAGCCCGAGAGATGGCCGATCTCGTCGGAACGGTCGGTGAAATCCGGGATTTCGAAGCGCGCTTTTACACCACGGCGGACGCGGTCGGCAGCGGCCGACAGGCGACGGATCGGTCCAGCGATCGTACCTGCAAACAGCGCTGAGACGATCAGCATCACGCCCGCGGCAACGCCGAAGATACGCAAGATCGCCATGCGTTCTGCGCTGATGATGGTGTCGATATCGCCGCCTTGCGTCGATAGCAGCAAAACGCCACGCACCGCACGGAAACGCTGGATCGGAACAGCGACAGAGACAATCGTTTGCCCCAGCGCATTGGTGCGTTCGAGGCTTGCAGTCTGCCCACTCAAGGCGCGCATCACCTCCGTCAAATTGCGCCCATTGGTCGCGATAATTTCTTCGGAAAAGGGCGGTGGCTTGAAGCCTAGAAGATTTTTGAGCCGCAGCCAGACGCGCTCGAAAAACGTCGTCTCCTCGCGCGAGGGCGGAGGGAGATCAAAACGCAGGATATCGCCCCGTGAATAAAGGGCGCGTGAATCAAGCAGCAACGTGCCTTCGCGGTCATAGATGCGGGCGCGTACGCGTGTTGGCGTCACAAGACGGCGCAAAAGCGGCGCCACACGCTCTGGATTGATTGAGAATTCGAGGATTTCTTCGCTCACACCAATCGATTCACCCGCTTGCAATTGCAGCAAACGATCCGGATCAATGGTGATCGAGTCGATCTCGACCGTAGCGGATGACGCGATCGCGCCCGCCATGATCTCGCCTTGAATTTGCAAGCTCTGCACGCGCGCTTCAATCAAGCCGGCGCGGAATTGGTTGAGATAGAGAATGCCTGCCAACATCGCCACAAGGCCGGCGAGATTGAGTACGACGATGCGGCGCACGAGGCTCGATGACGCGCGCACGAACACCAGACGGCCAAAGGCGCGCAGACGCTCTCCGATGCGCGCGAGTGTCGCGCGTCGCTTGGACGGCGGGGCACTCCCCCGCGCCGTTGCTCCCGTTTCGATGCCCGTAGTCATGAAGGGGCTCGCCCCTCCTTTTCAGCGTGACGCGTTCGGCTATTCCTTGAAGCGATAGCCGACGCCGTAAAGTGTTTCGATCATCTCGAAATCATCATCGACGGCTTTGAATTTTTTGCGCAGCCGCTTGATATGGCTGTCGATGGTGCGGTCGTCGACATAGACCTGGTCGTCATAGGCGGCATCCATCAAAGCATTGCGGCTTTTCACGACCCCGGGCCGCTGTGCGAGCGCTTGCAGGATCAAGAATTCGGTGACGGTGAGAATGACCGGCTCACCATTCCACGTGCAGGTATGCCGTTCTGGATCCATGCGGAGCTGGCCGCGCTCGAGCACGCGCGCATCAATCTCTTTCGGCGTCGAGGGTTCTTTTGCGGCACCCGCACGGCGCAGCACGGCTTTCACACGCTCAACCAAGAGACGTTGCGAAAAGGGTTTGCGGATAAAATCGTCCGCGCCCATTTTCAGGCCGAACAATTCGTCGATTTCCTCGTCCTTCGAGGTGAGAAAGATCACCGGCAGATCGGATTTCTGCCGCAGACGCCGGAGCAATTCCATGCCGTCCATGCGCGGCATCTTGATGTCGAAGATCGCAAGATCGGGCGGGTTCTGTTTCAACCCGTCGAGCGCGGTTGCGCCATCCGTATAGGTCTGGATCCGATAACCCTCGTTTTCGAGCGCAATGGAAACCGAGGTCAGGATGTTGCGGTCGTCATCGACAAGCGCGATGGTGGGCATGGTTTCAATCTCTGGGGCCAAGGAAACAGGGTAGCAAGGCTCAGTCCGAGCTTTGCCATAAGAGCGGCCGATCATGGCCCCTTCGCGGCCGTCTTGGAGCGAATGTAATCATTCGAACAAGGTTCCGCCATGGTTCCCAGCGATCAGAGCATGGATAACGGGCACAGGGGTATTTGGATGTCAGGTCAACCGCCAGCGGCTCCATCGGCCAAGGCTGCCTTCGATCCGGTGGCGGTAAGCCACCGCCTCTTGCGAACAAGCCCTTATGGCGCCTTGGCGACAAAGGACCGCACGAGCGGCAACCCCTACGCTTCGCTGGTGGCTTTAGCGCCTGACCGCGATGGCGCGCCGCTGATCCTGATCTCGACCTTGGCGCTCCATACGATGAATTTGATGGCCGATCCGGCCTGTTCCCTGCTTTTGGCGGATATTGGAGAAGGCGATCCCTCTGCTCATCCGCGCTTGAGCCTGATGGCTCACGCCCGCAAGATGGAGGCGTCTGCCGTTAGGGAAATCTATCTCTCAGCCCAACCTGAAGCGGCGCTTTATGCCGATTTCGCCGATTTCTCGTTTTGGCGGCTCGAGCCGTCAGGCGGCCATCTCGTTGCGGGGTTCGGCCGGATCATTGATCTAAGCCCGTCTCAGCTGCTCATACCCTCAACTTAAACGTTTTAAAGTGTCGTTTGGGCACGCCTTCTGGCAGTCCATGGCCAAGCGGGGTTCGATCCTGCTTTTCGAAGGACGTAAAATCAGCATTTTGGCGCAGTAGCGCACGAGCGTGCCATAGGATATGGCACTCTCAAATTGCCGCAGCAATCGGCCTTTCGCGTGGGAGAGAATGCGATGGAAAACCTTGGCCTCCGTAACGACGCCCACGGCGCCGAAAAATTCGGCTTCAAGGATCTGAAGAAGGTCTATTGGAACCTGGAAGCGCCGCGGCTCTATGAAGAGTCGATCCGTCGCAATGAGGCCAAGCTCGCGGCTTTTGGGCCGATCGTCGCTGAAACTGGCGTCCACACAGGCCGGTCGCCGAAAGACAAATTCATCGTGCGCGACAGCCACACCGACCCGGTCGTGTGGTGGGACAACAATGGCGCGATCACGCCCGCCAATTTCGAGACGCTGCTGGCCGACATGATTGCCCATGCAAAGGGCAAGGAGCTTTTTGCGCAGGATCTTTATGGTGGTGCTGATCCGCAGTTCCGCGTGAAGGCCCGTGTCTTCACCGAATATGCATGGCACTCCCTGTTCATTCGCAATCTTTTGATCCGTCCCGCTGCCGAAGAGATTGCCTCCTACATTCCCGACATGACGATTGTCGATCTGCCGAGCTTCAAGGCTGATCCGGCACGCCATGGCTGCCGTTCGGAAACGGTGATTGCCTGCGATTTCACGCGTAAGATCGTGTTGATTGCCGGTACATCCTACGCCGGTGAAATGAAGAAATCGGTGTTCACCTATCTCAACTACACGCTGCCCGAACAAGGCGTGATGCCAATGCATTGCTCGGCGAATGCGGGCTCGCATGATGATGCGGCCGTGTTCTTCGGTTTGTCCGGCACCGGCAAGACAACGCTGTCGGCCGACCCGAACCGCACCCTCATCGGCGACGACGAACATGGCTGGTCGCCAGCAGGCATCTTCAATTTCGAAGGTGGCTGCTACGCTAAGGCTATTCGCCTGTCGCGTGAAGCGGAACCCGAAATCTTCGCGACCACCGAACGCTTCGGCACGGTGATGGAAAACGTCACGCTTGATCCCGAAACCCGCATGCCGGATTTCGATGATGCTTCGAAGACGGAAAACACCCGCATCGCTTATCCGCTGAACTTCATCCCGAATGCCTCGGCCACGGGCCGTGCGGGGATCCCGAAGAATATTGTGATGCTGACCTGCGATGCGTTCGGTGTGATCCCGCCCATCGCCAAGCTCACCCCGGCGCAGGCGATGTATCACTTCCTGTCCGGTTATACCGCCAAGGTGGCCGGCACCGAGAAGGGTGTCACAGAACCGCAGGCGACCTTCTCGACCTGCTTTGGCGCGCCGTTCATGCCCCGCCATCCGTCGGTCTACGGCAATCTCCTGCGGGACCTCATCGCCAAGCATGGCGTGGATTGCTGGCTGGTGAATACTGGTTGGACGGGCGGCAAGCACGGCGTTGGCCGCCGCATGCCCATCCGCGTAACGCGCCGCCTGTTGACGGCCGCGCTCGATGGGTCGCTCAACCGCGCCGATTTCCGCACCGATCCCTATTTCGGTTTCGCGGTGCCGACATCGGTGCCCGGCGTCGAACCGCACATTCTCTACCCGGTGAAGACCTGGGCCAATAAGGCTGAGTTCGCCGAAACCGCCCAGAAGCTGGTTGGCATGTTCCGCGACAACTTCCAGAAGTTCGAAGCCCATGTTGATGCGGATGTGAAGAACGCCGCGCCGACCTCTCAGCTCGCTGCCGAGTAAGGCCGAGCTCCGCTTACCGTGCACAGGCGGGGCGCGTGCCCCGCCTCTTGCTTTAGGGCCCAATCCCCGACAGTCTCCGCCCGCGCCCGCAAGAAGGCGTGGGGAGGATTGAATGCCCAGTTTGAGACTGTCTGCGGACATGACGCTGCCGCAGGATCGCTATGCCGGCGCTTTGGCCGGGCGCGTCTGGCGCCCTGACGCGCAGGGCCCATCGGTCGTTGCCATCCGTCAGGACGGCGTCATCGATATTTCCAAGCAATTCCCGACCATGCGGGATCTTTGCGAGACGGCCAATCCTGCCGCTGCTTTGCGTGCTGCGACCGGCGACAATCTCGGTCCGCTCGACGCCATTCTCGCCAATACATCGCCCGAGGGACATGACCCGAAAAAGCCATGGCTTCTTTCGCCGGTCGATCTGCAGGCTGTGAAGGCTGCGGGCGTCACCTTCGCCATTTCAATGCTTGAGCGCGTGATCGAAGAACGCGCGCGCGGCAATGCCGATGCCGCGGCCGAAATCCGGAAAGAGATTGTCGCGCTCGTGGGCGATGATCTGTCGAAACTCAAACCCGGCTCGCCCGAAGCTATGCGCCTCAAAGAGGTGCTGATGAAGCAGGGCGCATGGAGCCAATATCTCGAAGTGGGGATTGGGCCTGACGCCGAAATCTTCACCAAAGCGCCGGTGATGGCGAGTGTGGGGACGGGCGCTGATGCTGGTCTCAACAAGGTCTCTACCTGGAACAATCCTGAGCCGGAAGTCGTGCTCGTGGTGGCGTCCCATGGAAAAATCGTCGGTGCGACGCTCGGCAATGACGTCAACCTGCGTGACGTTGAAGGGCGCTCCGCGCTGTTGCTTGGCAAAGCGAAAGACAACAATGCGTCGGCCACGCTCGGGCCGTTCCTGCGCTTCTTCGATCAGAGCTTTTCCATTGAAGATCTGCGCCGTGCTGAATTGACGCTGAAGGTCGAAGGCGAGGACGGTTTCGTGCTGAACGGCGCATCGTCTTTGGCAAAGATCAGCCGCAGCTTCGAAGATCTCGCGAGCCAGATGATCGGTCCGCATCATCAATATCCCGACGGCGCTGTGCTTTATACCGGCACTTTGTTTGCGCCGATTGAGGATCGTGATGCGCCCGGCAAGGGCTTTACGCACAAGATCGGCGATATCGTGACGATCGCAACGCCGAAACTCGGCGCCCTCGTCAACCGCATGAAATATGCGCATGAATGCCCGCCATGGAGCTTTGGCGTTTCGCATCTCATGCGCAATCTGGCCCAGCGCGGCCTTCTCTGAAATTTGGGAATGGAGTGACCAATGTCTGAACTCTACAAGAATTATATCGCCGGCCAGTGGGTCGAGGGCACGTCTGTCAACGACAACATCAATCCTTCTAACACCAACGATATTGTTGGCCGTTATGCACGCGCCTCCAAAGCCCAAGCCGAAGAAGCGATCGCTGCCGCCAAGGCCGCGTTTCCAGCTTGGTCGCGTTCAACGCCGCAGGAGCGCCACGATATCTTGAAGAAGGCGTCGGACGAAGTGTTGGCGCGCAAGGAAGAGCTCGGCAAATTGCTCTCGCGCGAAGAAGGCAAGACACTCGCCGAAGGCATTGGCGAAGCCACCCGCGCTGGCCAGATCTTCGATTTCTTTGCCGGTGAAGCGTTGCGCCTGAACGGTGAAGTCGTGACCTCGGTACGCCCGGGCGTCGGCATCGAAGTGACGCGCGAAGCGGTGGGTGTGATCGGCATGATCACGCCATGGAATTTCCCGATCGCCATTCCCGCGTGGAAGATCGCGCCCGCGCTCGCCTACGGCAACACCATTGTCCTCAAACCCGCAGATCTTGTGCCGGGTTCATCATGGGCGCTTGTTGATATTCTGGTGCGCGCGGGGCTTCCGGCGGGTGTGCTCAATCTTGTGATGGGCCGGGGTGCCGATGTCGGTCAGACCATTCTCGAGCATCCCGATGTCGCAGCGATCACCTTCACCGGTTCGGTTTCGACGGGTCGCAAAGTGGCTGCAGCCTGCGTTGCGTCGACGCCGATGAAGAAAGTCCAGCTGGAGATGGGCGGCAAGAACCCGCTCGTCGTGCTCGACGACGCCGATCTGAAAGTGGCGGTCGAAACCGCCGTCAATGGCGCCTTCTTCTCGACAGGCCAGCGTTGCACGGCGTCCTCACGCTTGATCGTGCAAGAGGGTATTCACAACAAGTTTGTTGATGCGGTGGCTGAACGTCTCAAGGGGCTCGTTGTTGATGACGCGCTGAAGGCGGGCACGCATATCGGTCCGGTGGTCGATCAAAGCCAGCTCGATCAGGACATGAAATACATCGCCATCGGCAAGGATGAAGGCGCGAAGCTTTATTGGGGTGGCGAACGCCTCAACCGCGAAACGCCCGGCTTCTATCTGCAGCCTGCGCTCTTCACCGAATGCACGAACACGATGCGGATCTCGCGGGAAGAAATCTTCGGTCCGGTGGCAAGCGTCATCCGGGTCAAGGATTATGACGAAGCGCTTGCGGTTGCGAATGATACCGAATTCGGTCTTTCATCTGGCATCTGCACGTCGAGCTTGAAATATGCCACGCATTTCCGTCGCAACAGCGAAGCGGGCATGGTGATGGTGAACCTGCCGACAGCAGGCGTCGATTATCACGTCCCGTTCGGTGGCCGGAAGGGTTCAAGCTATGGCCCGCGCGAGCAGGGCGCTTATGCACGCGAGTTCTACACAACGGTGAAGACGGCCTACACCTTCGCAGGCTAAGCTTCGTAAAACTACGCTTTGCACCGCCGCCCTTCTTCAGCAGAATGGCGGCGGTTTTCTTTTGGAACGGATTTCATGTCTTTCGAAACATGGCTCGCCTTTGCGGCGGCTTCCACCATTCTCATCATCATTCCCGGCCCAACGATTTTGCTCGTTGTCTCCTATGCGCTCGGCAAAGGTTGGCGTTCGGCCTTGCCCATGGCGGTCGGCGTCGCGCTTGGTGATTGCGCCGCCATGACCGCCTCGATTGTCGGTCTTGGTGCCTTGTTAACGGCCTCCGCCACGCTCTACACGGTGCTGAAATGGATTGGTGCCGCCTACCTCATTTGGCTCGGCATCAAGCTATGGCGCGCAGGCGGCACACTTGATGCGCGCCCCGTCGACAGTGATGCAAGCCCGCTGAAAATGCTGTTGCATGCCTTTATCGTCACGGCGCTCAACCCGAAAGGGCTCACATTCTTCGTGGCCTTCCTGCCGCAATTCGTCGATCCGCATGCTGATTTCTGGCGGCAGATGCTGATTTTTGAGGCGACCTTTATCGGCATCGCCTTCATCAATGCGTTCAGCTACGCGATCCTCGCAAGCCGCGCACGCACGCTGGTCCGCTCAGAACGTGTGATGACGAATATCAACCGCACCGGTGGATCATTGCTGATTGGCGCAGGTCTCATGGCGGCCTTTGCCAAGACGCGATGAAGTCAGATCACATTTTTTTCGAGGAGTGGCTTGTTCGCCGCAATCCGCTCAAAGCCTGCTTCTGACAAATCGAGCGTGAGATAGCGACCATGTACGAGAAGTTCGGCTACTCCGCGCCCGACCGCCGGCGATTGCTGCAGGCCATGGCCTGAAAATCCATTGGCCAAATAGAAATTAGGCAATTGCGGCACTGGCCCGAGAATGGCGTTGGCATCAAATAAATTCATGTCGTAATGCCCCGCCCAAGCGCGGCCGGGGCGGATCGCTTCGAAAGCGGGTACGCGTGTCGCCAAAGTCGGCCAGACATGCTCTTCGAACAGCGCATAATCGACATCGAAATCGTCTGTGTCCGGATCGTTCTCTTCGGCCGGGGCGGAGCCGCAGATAAACATCTGCCCGTCCGCAGTGCGGTGGCCCTCAGGGCGTGCATAACATCCGCTGGCATCAATCAACATGGGGAATGTGTTGAAGTCCGCTTTGCAGGTGAAGGTGAAGACGCAGCGCTTCTTCGACACAACAGGGATCGCAATCCCCGCCTGTTCTGCGAGTTGCCGTGCGCCCGATGCGCCAGCGGCGTTGACGAGTGCACCACAGGCGATGCGCGATCCGTCGGCGAGCGTCACCGCCGTGACGCGGCCATGGGCCTGCTCGATGCCGACGACCTTGCCGTCGATATAGGTAACACCGAGCGCGCGTGCCTTTTTGCGGAAGGCCTGCATCAAGCCCCAGCCATCAAACCAGCCTTCGCCGGTCTGGCCCCATGTTGCGGCGTGTAGATCGCCAACCGACAACCACGGATAACGCTTGGCCGCTTCTTCGGGTGTGAAGAGCAGAATGTCGGCGCCTTCTTGGCGCTGTAATTCCCAATTCTCATGCAGCACGCGCGCGGCATTCTCGGATGCAGCAAGATAAAGATAGCCGCCTTCGTGCAGATCGATTGCGGGCTTGTCACCATTGACGTTCAGTCTTTCGCCGATCTCACGCATGAATTGAATGCCATAAAGCGACATACGAATATTGATCGCGCTGGAATATTGCTGGCGGATTGATGCGGCCGACAAAGCAGAGGCTGAAAATTGATAGGTCGGATCTTTTTCGATCACGACGACGCGGCCTGTGAAGGCGGGATCGCTAGCGATGTGGTAAGCAATGGACGAGCCGATGGCAGCACCGCCCACAATTACGATATCCGCTCTGTCGATCCTGCTCATGCTTTGATTCCCGTCTGCATGCGCGCTTCTTAGCGCCCAACCGCCTGCAAAAGCCAGTCGCGGAAAATGCGCAGGGCCGGCCGTTCGCCTTGCGCCGTAGGATAGACCAGCCAATAGGATTGACGGCTTTCGACGGGCCGGTCGAACGGGATCACGAGTTGGCCGCTCTTCAATTCATCCTCGATCAGAAACCGCGGCACAACCGCGACGCCAAGGCCAGCGACGGCGGCCTGTGCCACCATGGCGAATTGCTCAAACCGCGGACCGGGTCGCGCCGTCTCGGGATCGAGGCCTTGTGCCTCGAACCATTCCGCCCAACCCTGCGGGCGGGTCGCCTGCCGGAGGAGCGGAACGCGGACGAGGTCCTCTGGAGCTGCGATCCCTTCGCGTGCCAAGAAGGCGGGGCTTGCCACCGGCACGATCATCTCGCCCATCAACCGATGGGCTTCGGTCCCCGGCCAGGTCGGATCCCCGAAATGGATTGCCGCATCGAAGGGTTCGCGGGCGAAATCGAAGGGCACGATGCGGGTCGAGAAATCGATGGCGATTTCGGGATGGCGGGCAAAGAAATCCGGCAGGCGGGGGATCAGCCAACGCGTACCGAAGGTCGGCAGCAAAGCGAGGGAGAGTGTGCCGCCGACATTCTTCATCGCCATGGTGGAGAGCGTGGCCGTCTGCAGGCGGGAGAGGATGTCCCTGATTTCAGCGGCATAGGCCCGTCCGGCTTCGGTTGGGACAATCCGCTGCCGGATCCGCTCGAACAGCTGGAGCCCAAGGGCGGCTTCCAGCCCCGCCACCTGCCGGCTGACAGCCCCTTGGGTGAGGTGCAACTCTTCGGCAGCCCGGGTAAAACTCTCAAGCCGTGCGGCCGCTTCAAAGGCCTGCAAGGCGGCGAGGCTCGGGGTGTGGGTGCGCGGGATGTTCATGAGCTTTTCTCATGATCTTCTGAATAGAACTCGTTTGCAACCCCGGTGATTTCGTCCTTTTGTGCTGGAAACGCCCCTTTGAACGGATGGGAATGATGCAAGTCGCAGATGACGCTAAGGCAATCCTGAAACGGCTCGGCGTGCCAGATGCGGTCTTCGCCAAGGAGGGGCTCGCTGCGCGTTCGCCGATTGATGGCAGCATCATTGGTTATTTGCGGGCCGATACGCCTGAAGAAGCGAAGACGAAGATTGCGCGCGCCGCCGCCGCGTTCAAACAATGGCGTCTTGTTCCCGCGCCCCGCCGGGGTGAATTCGTCCGCTTACTGGGTGAAGAATTGCGTGCTGCCAAAGCCGATCTCGGTCGCCTTGTGACGCTCGAAGCGGGCAAGATCGTCTCCGAAGGTTTGGGTGAAGTGCAGGAGATGATCGACATTTGCGATTACGGTGTCGGCCTGTCGCGTCAATTGTTTGGTCTCACTATTGCCACTGAACGCCCCTCCCATCGCATGATGGAAACATGGCATCCGCTTGGCGTGTGCGGTGTGATTTCTGCCTTCAACTTCCCCGTTGCTGTTTGGTCATGGAATGCCGCGCTCGCTTTTGTCTGTGGCGATCCGGTGGTGTGGAAGCCGTCTGAGAAGACCATGCTCACCGCACTCGCCGTGCAAGCGCTCGTCAAACGCGCGGCGGAAACATTTGGCGGTGTTCCAGATGGTTTGCATGAAGTGCTGATCGGTGGCCGCGACCTTGGTGAAATCCTCGTTGATGATCATCGCGTTCCTGTCGTGTCAGCGACAGGCTCGACAGCGATGGGCCGCCAGGTGGGCCCGAAACTCGCGGCGCGTTTCGCGCGCGCCATTCTTGAATTGGGTGGCAACAATGCTGCCATCGTTGCCCCATCGGCTGATCTCGATCTCGCTTTGCGCGGCATTGCCTTTGCGGCGATGGGCACGGCAGGGCAGCGCTGCACGACGCTGCGCCGCTTGTTCGTACATGACAGCGTCTATGACACGCTCGTGCCGCGTCTGCGGAAAGTTTATGGCTCGGTAAAAATTGGCGATCCGCGCGAGAATGGCGTTCTGGTTGGCCCACTGATCGACAAGGCGGCTTTCGATGGTATGCAGCGCGCGCTCGATGAAGCACGCGCCGCAGGTGCTGCGATCACAGGCGGAACGCGCCAGTCTGTGGGCGGCGCTGATGCCTATTATGTTGCGCCGGCGCTCGTTGAAATGAAGGCGCATGAAGGCCCGGTGAAGCGTGAGACGTTTGCGCCGATCCTCTATGTGATGCGCTATTCGAAGTTTGAAGATGCAATCGTGATGCAGAACGATGTCGGCGCAGGCCTTTCGTCCTCGTTGTTCACGCTCGATATGCGCGAGGCCGAAACTTTCGTCTCTGTTGCCGGTTCGGATTGCGGCATCGCTAACGTCAATATTGGCCCGTCAGGGGCCGAAATTGGCGGTGCCTTTGGTGGCGAAAAGGAAACCGGTGGCGGCCGTGAGGCAGGCTCAGATGCTTGGAAAGCCTATATGCGCCGCGCCACCAACACCATCAATTATGGAACCACGCTGCCGCTTGCCCAAGGCGTCAGCTTCGACATTGCAGAGTGAGGTAGACGACCATGGCCGCCAATTCAAAATCCGTTGCGCCGTTCAAATGGGATGACGCGTTCCTGCTCGATGATCAATTGACCGATGACGAACGCATGATCCGCGACAGCGCGCGCGCCTATGCGCAGGAAAAGCTCCTGCCACGCGTGATTGAAGCTTATCTCGATGAAAAGACCGATCGGCCCATCTTCAATGAAATGGGCGAACTGGGCCTTCTCGGTGTCACCTTGCCGGAAGACTATGGCTGCGCCGGTGCATCCTATGTGGCGTATGGCCTCGTCGCTCGTGAAGTCGAGCGTGTCGATTCAGGCTATCGCTCCATGATGAGCGTGCAGTCCTCGCTCGTGATGTACCCGATCTATGCCTATGGCAGCGAAGACCAGCGCAAGAAATATCTGCCAAAACTCGCGAGCGGTGAATGGGTCGGCTGCTTTGGCCTCACGGAGCCTGATGCCGGCTCTGATCCGGCTGGTATGAAGACACGCGCCGAAAAAGTCGCGGATGGCTATCGTCTCACGGGTTCCAAAATGTGGATCTCGAATTCGCCCATCGCCGATGTGTTTGTCGTCTGGGCGAAATCCGCCGACCATAACAATGAAATCCGTGGTTTCATCCTTGAAAAAGGCATGAAGGGCCTGAGCGCACCGAAGATCGGTGGCAAGCTTTCGCTGCGCGCGTCGATCACGGGTGAAATCGTGATGGATGGCGTCATCGTTCCGGAAGAAAACCTGTTGCCGAATGTCTCTGGCCTCAAAGGCCCGTTCGGTTGCCTTAACCGTGCGCGCTACGGCATTTCGTGGGGCGTGTTGGGCGCTGCCGAAGATTGCTGGCATCGTGCGCGTCAATACACGCTCGACCGCCATCAATTCGGCCGCCCATTAGCGCAAACCCAGCTCGTGCAGAAGAAACTTGCCGACATGCAGACGGAAATCACGCTCGGCCTGCAGGGCTCATTGCGTGTCGGGCGTCTGTTCGACGAAGGCCGCGCGGCGCCAGAAATGATCTCGATCGTCAAGCGCAACAATTGTGGTAAGGCGCTCGATATTGCGCGGATGGCGCGTGACATGCATGGCGGCAATGGAATCCAGATCGAATATCACGTGATGCGCCACGCGCAGAATCTGGAGACCGTCAATACCTATGAAGGAACGCATGATGTGCACGCGCTCATCCTAGGCCGTGCACAGACGGGTCTGCAGGCCTTTTTCTGAAAGGCCTCACCATCATGCAGGTCGTAATGCCGCAGAAAAAGCCGGTGCTCTTGACGAGCACCGATTGGCTGAAGCTTGTTGGCATTACGGCCTTCTTGATTGATCACGCCGGTCTATTCTTTATCGAGAGTGATGATTGGTGGCGTATGGCGGGGCGGATCGCCGCGCCTATTTTTTTCTTTCTCATTGGCTTTGCCCGCTCGCGCAATATTCCCCTGTCATGGCTCCTATGGGGTGTGGCGCTCACGCTCATGGATTGGTGGATTGATGGGGGACAAGATTTTACCCTGAACATTCTTTTGAATTTTGCGTTTGTGCGGTTGGCATTGCGTGGCATTGACCGCTGGGCTGCGCAACCATGGCGGCTTGCGCTGGTTGCGCTGTTAGCGATCCTTCTCTTGCCGTGGGCCGATACCATTTTTGAATATGGCGCAGAAGGTTGGTTGTGGGCGTTGTTTGGGTATACGCAGCGTCTCTGGCGCCATGGCGACATGGCTTATGCGTATCGACGCATCATGTTTGCTGGTGTGGCTGCCTTATTCTACGTGGTGGCGGAAAGCGCCGAGCATCAATTTGAAAATTTCGAGGCCCTTGCCTTGGCGTTTATCACCTTGGCGCTGGCCATCGCTTTACTCGGCTTTGATCGGACGGTGAGTACAGTCCAGCCGCCATCCTTTTTGGCGAAGCCACTGGTTTGGATTTCGCACTACTCGCTAGCGATCTACGCAATCTCTCTCTTCCTCATGCAGGATGTGTTCTATGTCTTCCCCTGGTGAAAGTGCGCCTTTGGCGGGTCTCAAAGTGTTGGAACTGGCGCGCATTCTCGCAGGGCCTTGGATTGGGCAGACATTGGCCGATCTCGGTGCAGATGTTGTTAAAGTCGAGCGTCCCGGCACTGGCGACGATACGCGCACATGGGGGCCGCCTTTCGTTGAAGGTCAAGACGGTCATCATTTATCGGCGGCTTATTTCCATGCCTGCAATCGCGGCAAGCGTTCCATCGCGATTGATTTCGAAAGCGAGGACGGGCGCGCTCAGGTGCGCGAATTAGCGCGCCACGCCGATATTGTCGTCGAAAATTTCAAAGTCGGAGGCCTGAAGAAATACGGCCTCGATTATGAGAGTCTAAAGGCCATCAATCCGCGTCTTATCTATTGCTCGGTAACAGGCTTCGGTCAGAACGGACCTTATGCCGATCGCGCCGGTTATGATTTCATGGTGCAAGCCATGGGCGGCATTATGGATCTGACAGGCGAGAAAGACGGCGAGCCACAGAAAATCGGCGTGGCCTTCGCCGATATCTTCACCGGCCTTTACGGCGTGATTGGCATCATGGCGGCGTTACGCAAGCGCGATCAGACCGGGGAGGGCGCGCATATTGATATGGCGTTGCTCGATACAATCGTCTCGGTGCTCGCCAATCAGGCGTTGAATTTCATGGTGTCTGGCAAAGCGCCACGGCGTATGGGCAATGCGCATCCGAATATTGTGCCCTATCAGGTTTTCCCTGTGGCCGATGGCCATGTCGTGATCGCCGTCGGGAATGACGGGCAGTTCCGCAAACTCTGCGGCGTTTTGGGCGAGCCTGCGTTGGCCGATAATCCTGATTACGCAACCAATCCGCTGCGCGTGAAACATCGCGATGCGTTGGTGGCACGCCTCACCGGGCTGACGCAGCAATGGAAGCGTGATGAATTGCTCACGCGGCTTGATGCCGCGCATGTCCCCGCTGGTCCCATCAATACAGTCGCTGATGTTTTTGCCGATCCGCAGGTGATTACACGTCAGATGTGGGTCAATTTGCAGCACGAGGGTGCGAAAGCCGGCACGGTACCGAGCCTGCGCGGCCCCATCGTGATGAACGGCTCACCCCTTGTCTCGAAGAAACCCTCGCCACCGCTTGGTGCGCATACAGATGATGTCTTGAACGATCCCGCTTGGGGTGCGCTCGGAGGAAATGCCTGATGACCGAAGTTCAGAGCCGCACTGGCGGCCAGCTCATTGTCGATTGTTTGAAAGCTCAAGGTGTCGAGCACGTCTTCTGCGTGCCAGGCGAATCCTATCTCGCCGTGCTTGATGCGTTGCACGATGTCGATATCAACGTCACCGTTTGTCGTCAGGAAGGTGGCGCGACGATGATGGCCGATGCCACCGCACGGCTGACTGGTCGTCCTGGCATTGTGATGGTCACGCGCGGACCGGGCGCTACAAATGCGTCACCTGGTATTCACATTGCCGAGCATGATTCCGTTCCACTCATCATGTTCGTGGGCCAAATCGAAAATGGCATGCGTGGTCGTGGCGCATTTCAGGAAATGGATTACCGCGCCTTTTTTGGCTCAACGGCAAAGTGGGTCACGGAAATCGACGATCCCGCCCGTATTCCGGAAATCGTGTCGCGCGCCTTTCATGTCGCGATGCAGGGTCGGCCTGGCCCTGTCATCATTGGTCTTCCTGAAGATGTGCTGATCGAGAGCGCAGCTGTTGTGCCCGGCCCGCGTGTCGAGGCGATCGAGATCTGGCCGGGCCAGACGCAAATGGCCGATTTGCAAAAGCGCATCTGGGCAGCGAAGAAGCCGATCATGATCCTCGGCGGTTCAGGCTGGAGCGAGAAATCGGTCGCGTCCGTCACCCGCTTTGCCGAGCGCTTTGAGATGCCCATCGTCACGTCGTTCCGTCGTGCGATGTTGTTCAATGGCGATCATCCCAATTATGCCGGTGAACTTGGCATTGGACCCAATCCGAAATTGAAGGCGCGGATCGAGCAGGCCGATCTCGTCATTTTGGTCGGTGGCCGCATGGCCGAAATGCCATCACAATCCTACACGCTGTTTAATATCCCGCAGCCGCAAGTTGATTTCGTGCATGTGCATGCGGATGCCGAAGAGCTGGGTCGGGTCTATCATCCGACACTCGGCATCAATGCGACCCCGCGTGCCTTTGCGGCGGCGCTTGAGACGTTGCAACCGCCTAACACCATTCCATGGGCGGCGGAGACAAAACAGGCGCGTGAAGATTTTCTGAGTTGGACCGATCAACCGCCGCGTGGACCCGGCGCCCTCGATATGGGCCAAGCCATGCTCTGGCTGCGGAATTATCTGCCGGACGATGCGATCATTTGTAATGGCGCAGGCAATTACGCGATCTGGGTCGGCCGGTTTCTCCGCTTCCGCAAATATGCGACGCAGCTGGCACCGAACTCTGGTTCGATGGGTTTTGGACTGCCCGCATCAGTCGGCGCCAAGCGGCAATATCCCAATCGCATGGTGGTGGCGTTTGCGGGCGATGGTTGTTTCCTGATGAATGGTCAGGAATTCGCGACCGCCGTGCAATATGATCTGCCGATCATCGCTGTCATCGTAGACAATGGCATGTATGGCACGATCCGCATGCATCAGGAGCGCGAATATCCGGGCCGCGTCTCAGCAACAAAGTTGAAGAACCCGGATTTCGCGGCCTACGCCAAAGCCTTTGGGGGCTATGGTGAGCGTGTCGAAAAGACGGAAGATTTTGGCCCCGCTTTCGAGCGTGCGGTGGCGTCAGGCAAGCCGGCGATCCTGCATTGCATCGTCGATCCGGAAGCGATCACGCCGGCGACGACGCTCACCAAACTGCGTGAAGCGTCGCTGGCTGCCAAGGCGTAATCATCAGCCGAGCTTTTCGGCGACCATGGCCCGCAAAGCGCGGAGATCCTTGGCGAAGAGGCGAATGCCTTCGCTCAGTTTCTCCGTGGCCATCGCGTCTTCATTGAGCGCGAAACGGAAACTCGCTTCGTCCGTCGCGAGACGCGCCTCACCCTGTTGCGCTGCGCTTGTCGCATCAAGGGCCCGGGTGAGGGTGCCGTCGTCCTTGGCGAGGCTTTCGAGCAAAGCGGGTGCAATCGTCAAGCGGTCGCATCCTGCCAGCGCTTCGATTTCTCCTTGATTGCGGAACGAGGCGCCCATCACCACGGTGTTGTAACCGTGCTTCTTGTAATAGGCGAAGATCCGCTTGACCGAGGCGACACCCGGATCGTCCGCGGCCGTATAGGTCTTGCCCTCGGCCTTCATGTGCCAATCAAGAATGCGTCCGACGAAGGGCGAAATAAGGAACGCCCCGGCTTCTGCCGCTGCGGCCGCCTGCACGAGAGAGAACAGCAAGGTCAGATTGCAGTCGATCCCGTCTGTCTGAAGGATCTCGGCCGCGCGGATGCCCTCCCATGTGGAGGCGAGCTTGATCAGGATGCGCTCCCGCCCAACGCCCCGGCCTTCATAATCCGCGATGATGGCGCGTGCTTTGGCCACGCTGCGGGCCGTGTCGAAGGATAGGTCGGCATCAACTTCAGTTGATACGCGGCCAGGCACGATCTTGGTGAGTTCCGTGCCAAAATTGACGGCCAGCCTGTCACAAATGGCGGCGATGACGGCGTCGCGGCTGCCGGACTGGCCCCGGCCCCATTGTACGGCTTCCACCACGATGGGGGCATAGGCCTCCATCTGGGCGGCCTTCAGGATCAGGGTCGGGTTGGTGGTGCAATCGGTGGGGGCGAAGGCGCGGATTGCCTCCATATCGCCCGTATCGGCGACCACCACGGTCATCTTTTTGAGCTGCTCCAACTTAGACGCCATCGGGCACCTGCTCCTCTGTCCGGGCCGCATAGCCCGCTCTATGTGCATTCCAACGTCCCATAGCGGCGGCGGCTCGCCAATGATAGTCATGGGACCGAAAAAAGGGCCCAAGGCCCCGCAGTCAGCATGTTCAGGGAGATCGCGGCGATGGCGACCGAATTATATCATTTTATCGGCGGCAAGCGCGTCAAGGGCACGTCCGGCCGCTTTACGGACGCCTATTGGCCGATGACGGGGGAAGTAGCCTCGAAAGTGCCGCTTGCCAGCAAAGCGGAAATGCGCGCGGCCGTTGAGAATGCCAAGGCCGCCCAGCCGGCTTGGGCCGCCACAAACCCGCAGCGCCGCGCGCGCGTGTTCATGAAATTCCTCGAACTTGCTGCGCGGGACAATGACGCGCTCGCTGAACTGCTTGCCAAAGAACATGGCAAGACGATCCCCGATGCAAAGGGCGATATCCAGCGCGGTATCGAGGTGATCGAATTCTGTCTCGGCGCACCGCATTTGATGAAGGGCGAATATACCGAAGGCGCAGGCCCGAACATCGATATTTATTCGATGCGCCAGCCGCTGGGCGTCGTTGCCGGTATCACACCGTTCAACTTCCCGGCGATGATCCCGATGTGGAAATTTGGCCCGGCGATCGCGGCTGGTAATGCGTTCATCCTCAAGCCATCCGAGCGCGATCCGGGCGTGCCGCTGCGCCTCGCTGAATTGATGATCGAAGCAGGCCTGCCGCCGGGCATTCTCAATGTCGTCAACGGCGATAAGGAAGCGGTCGACGCAATTCTCGACGATCATGACATCAAGGCTGTCGGCTTTGTCGGCTCGACCGGCATTGCTGAATATGTCTATGCGCGCGGCTGCGCGAACGGCAAGCGCGTGCAGTGCTTCGGGGGCGCCAAGAACCACATGATCATCATGCCGGATGCCGACATGGATCAGGCTGTCGATGCGCTGATTGGCGCAGGCTATGGCTCGGCGGGTGAACGCTGCATGGCGATCTCGGTCGCGGTGCCTGTCGGCGAAAAGACGGCAGACCGGTTGGTAGAAAAGCTCATCCCGCGCGTCGAAGCCCTGAAGATTGGCCCCTCGACGGATCCGTCCGCCGATTTCGGCCCGCTCGTGACCAAGGCGCATCTCGACAAGGTCAAATCCTATGTCGACATCGGTGTGAAGGAAGGCGCGAAGCTTCTGGTCGATGGCCGTAATTTCAAGCTGCAAGGCTATGAGAACGGTTTCTATATGTCGGGCTGTCTGTTCGACAATGTCACCAAAGACATGCGCATCTATAAGGAAGAAATCTTCGGCCCGGTGCTCTCCGTGGTCCGCGCCAAGGATTATGCTGAAGGCCTCGCGCTCGCTAATGATCATGAATATGGCAATGGCGTTGCCATTTTCACGCGCGATGGCGACGCCGCACGTGACTTCGCAGCCAACGTCAATGTCGGCATGGTCGGCGTGAACGTGCCGATCCCCGTTCCGATTGCGTACTACACATTCGGTGGCTGGAAGCGTTCAGGCTTCGGTGATCTCAACCAGCATGGCCCTGATGCGTTCCGCTTCTACACCAAGACCAAGACGGTCACCTCGCGTTGGCCGTCCGGTATCAAGGATGGGGCTGAATTCGTCATCCCGACGATGAAGTAAATAGACCAAGGGCGCGGGCTTGAACCCGCGCCTTTTTTCTGTCTGTTGCCGGTGCTCTCATGACGCAATTATTTTCGCTCACCGAAGATCATGTCGCCATTCGTGACATGGCGCGCGAATTCGCCGCCGAAAAGCTCGCGCCTCATGCCGTCGAGTGGGATGAGAAAAAGCATTTTCCTGTCGATGTGATGCGCGAAGCCGCAGCCCTTGGCATGGGCGGTGTCTATGTGCGCGACGATGTTGGTGGCTCCGGGCTGACACGGCTTGATGCCGCGTTGATTTTCGAAGCGCTTGCCACAGGCTGTCCCACCGTGTCTGCCTTCATCTCGATCCACAACATGGCTTCGTGGATGATCGACACCTATGGCAATGAAGCCCAGCGGCAGAAATACCTGCCCAAGCTAACCACTATGGAATGGATCGCTTCCTACTGTCTCACCGAGCCGGGCGCCGGTTCGGATGCTGCAGCGCTGAAAACGCGCGCGCGCCGTGATGGTGATGTTTACGTGCTCGACGGGGCCAAGCAATTCATCTCCGGCGCAGGCACGTCGGATGTCTATGTCGTGATGGTGCGCACGGGTGAAGAGGGTGCGGCAGGCGTCTCGACGATTATCGTTGATAAAGACGCGCCCGGTCTCTCCTTCGGCGCAAATGAAAAGAAGATGGGCTGGAATGCGCAGCCGACACGCACTGTGATTTTTGAAAATTGCCGCGTGCCTGTGGCCAATCGTCTTGGCGAAGAAGGGATCGGTTTTAAAATCGCCATGGCCGGTTTGGATGGCGGCCGTCTCAACATTGCGGCTTGTTCGTTGGGTGGTGCATCTGCCGCGCTTGATAAATCACTCGATTACGTGAAAGAGCGCAAAGCGTTTGGCAAACGCATTGCTGATTTTCAAGCTTTGCAATTCCGCCTCGCCGATATGGCGACAGAATTGGAAGCCGCCCGCACGTTCTTGTGGCGTGCCGCCTCGGCCCTTGATGCAAAGACGCCGGATGCAACTCAGCTCTGCGCGATGGCGAAACGCTTTGGGACGGATGCTGGGTTCGACATCGCCAATGAAGCGCTGCAATTGCATGGCGGCTATGGCTATTTGGCAGATTACGGCATTGAAAAGATCGTGCGCGACCTCCGCGTTCATCAAATTCTCGAAGGTACCAACGAGATCATGCGGGTTATCATTGCGCGCGCCTTGATCGGTCGTGGGCAGGGCAGCGGATTGTGATGCGTATGATGCTGAAATCGCTGGGCGCTGGCCTTTTGCTCGCACTCCTCGTGCACAGTGGCTTCTTTTTCTTCGGCACGCATTTTTTCATTGATGGCCGGAGCCCCTTTCAGATCAACTTCTTTGGCGGGGCTGCCATTGGTCTGCTCTTGGGGCTGATCCTGCCGCAAATATTGCGGGTCGGCCCGGGGGAGCGCTTGCGTGCCATCGTGTTGGTGCTCATCCCCTTTCTGATGTGGGAAGCCGCCGTCACCTCGCATTTCCAAGTCTTCTTCCGGACGCTCAACCCGGTGATGGACAAGGTCTATGGCGCGCTCATGCTATGGGGCGCAGCCTTTGCATTAATCGGCGGTCTCATCCGTCGCTGAACTAGGGGGAAAGAATGGCTAACATCGCTTTCATCGGCCTCGGCAATATGGGTGGCCCGATGGCGGGCAATCTCGCGAAGGCAGGCCATGCCGTCACCGGGTTTGATCTTGTCGCTGCCAATAATGAAGCGGCCAAGGCACGCAATGTCTGCATCGCAGAGAATGCACGCGCAGCTGTCAAGGATGCCGATGTCATCGTCACCATGCTCCCCGCTGGCAAGCATGTCTTGGCCGTCTATGACGATATCATCCCCGCCATCAAAAAAGGCGCATTGCTGATCGATTCCTCCACTATCGACGTGGATAGCGCCCGTGCCGCGCATGCGCTTGCGACCAAGGCCGGCCTGCAATCGCTCGATGCGCCCGTCTCGGGAGGTGTCGGCGGTGCCGAAGCCGCGACCCTGACCTTTATGTGCGGCGGCGCCGATGACGCATTCGTGCGCGGCAAACCGATCATTGAGGCCATGGGCAAAAAGATCGTTCATTGCGGTGGTGCAGGCGCAGGCCAAGCGGCAAAAATCTGCAACAACATGATCCTCGGGATTTCGATGATCGCCGTTGGTGAAGCCTTCGTGCTCGGTGAAAAGCTGGGCCTGACCCATCAGGCGTTGTTCGATGTCGCCTCAACGGCTTCCGGCCAATGCTGGTCACTGACAACCTATTGCCCGGTGCCGGGCCCGGTTCCCACCTCGCCGGCAAACAGGGATTATCAACCGGGCTTTGCCGCTGCTTTGATGCTGAAGGACTTGCTGCTATCGCAAGAAGCGTCAAAATCTGCCGGTGCAACGACACCACTCGGCCAGCATGCAGCCGATCTTTACAAGGCCTTTGCGGCTGCAGGACATGATGGCAAGGATTTCTCCGGCATCATCAATTTTCTGCGCGCAGGGTTGAAGTCATAATTGGTTCGCATGAGATTAAAGCCAAAGGCCGCGAGCGATCGCGGCCTTTGTACTTTTGGCCTCATAGGTTAAATTGGCGGCGTTGCAATAAAATCGATTTGGAATGTAAGGCCGGCTGCAAAAATTGACCTCAGTTGTAATGCTCCGGAAGTTGCAAACTGCCCCGTATATTGCCGTGTATCTGAAACTATCGTTAGGTCGCCCGAATAGACTGTTTGGAATATATCGTCTTTGCTTGCGCCATATACGGATGCGACTGTGATCGGCGCGTTCGTCGTGCCCGCTGAATAGCTTGTCGGATTGAAGCTGAAGGTATCCTTTCCGCCGGCGCTGAAATCGAATAAGTCAATTCCTTGGCGACCGTAGGCGTAAAAGAAGTCCTCCTTTGCAGTTCCAATGATCGTATCCGTGCCACTGGTCCCTTTAAACAAGCTGCCATCGGTTGATGTTGAGGTTATTTTTGCGCCTGTAGCGCCCAAGTTATAAATAGTATCAAGATATTGGATCGTCTCAACCGCAGTGAGTTTGATAGCTGACTTACCAATATTGACAGCCCAACCTGTCGCATCAATTACAATGTTAGCGTCATCATCAAGGATAACAACGTCGTTTCCATTGCCACCATCGATTGTTGTCAAGCCCGATATCACTGCGTTGATCTTATCGTCGCCATCGCCTGCAGAAACCGCATAACTTAACGTCGAATTTGAGCTGGCATAAAGCGTATCGCTTGCAGCTGATCCGTTGACGGTGATGAGGCCCGTGCTTGAGCCGCTCGGTGCATTTTTAAGAAGAAGTGAGACGCCATTTGATAGTTCTAACTTCTCAATATTACTTATTTTTGTTTGTCCAAATTGCCATAAAGTGAATGCTCCCTTATCATAACTAAACGTTATACTCGCAGTGAACTGCGGTAACTTCATGATATCAAAACCGCTACCTCCGTTGATCGAATTTTGAAAGCCACTATTATTCATAACTCCGCTTAAGGTGAAAATATCATTTCCACCACCGAGATCGTAGATCGTATTTTTGGAATAGCTGATCGTGAAATTATCAACGCCTGTTCCGCCAAAAACCTTCGAATCTGAAACATTATTCAGAATGGCAGTATCATTTTGCGTGCCGAGAAATAGAGAACTTTTGGATAATGTTTGGATATTCAAAACATCGTTTGCGCCATAGGTCGCGATTGTAGAGTTTTGAACGAGATTATAAGTAAGTAAGTCGCGACGATTACCTTTTCGTTTGATTGAACGATTGATCAAATCAACCATGGTGACGATCCCCTTTTTAAAAATTGAGCGAAATGGATCAACGATTGGTCAAGATGACTTTACGTTACGGCGATGATGAGCGCTCTGCAAACGAAAAAAGAAGCCAACAACTATGGGTAAATATCATAAAAAAATACAATTTTTAGAGATCGTTCGTAACACTTCTAATCGACGGAAAAAGCGATTCATTATTCCGTTTGACCTTCGTCGATATAAGACGACCTTACAACTCCTAGTTGAAAAAACGTCTGTGCTATCTTTATCGCGCTGTCTCTGCGTGCTGCTGACTATCGTCGTGATCATATAGCCCATTGCACCACGCCAGCCACCGCCAAATAACGCAGTAATTTCGCAACGGCGACAATCGGTACGAAGATGATCAGCGGTGTTCGAAAGATCCCTGCCATCACGGTGAGGGGGTCGCCAATGATCGGGACCCAACTCGCGAGCAAGGACCAAAGTCCATATTTCTGATAAAGTGCACTATATCGGTCGTAGTTCTTCTCGCTCACTGGGAAGAAACGGCTACCGCGCCAGCGCGCCGCAAAAAGCCCGAGTGCCCAATTAACGCATGAGCCGAGCGTATTACCGAGCGTTGCGATGGCCAGAGCTTCCGCGAGACCGGAACGGCCGCTCGCTAAGGCGGCGGCCAACGCCACTTCCGAAGAACCGGGCAGCAGTGTTGCCGACAGGAATGCCGCGGCGAAAAGGCCAGTCAGTTCAATCATCGGGACGTTGGTTCAACTTGCTGCCGCGGTGGGACGTCTTCAGAATAGGGCAAAAATCACCGGAGGCCATCCATGCCCTTTATTCTGGCGCTCGACCAAGGCACAACATCCTCACGCGCGATCCTCTTTCGCGAGGATATGACGGTGGCCGCCATCGCGCAGCAGGAATTTGCGCAACATTATCCCGCTTCAGGTTGGGTTGAGCACGAGCCAGAGGATTTGTGGACGACCACGCTTGCCACGGCGCGGGAGGCTTTGAGCAAGGCCGGCATTCATGCGTCTGAGGTGGCAGGCATCGGCATCACCAATCAACGTGAGACGACCGTCGTTTGGGATCGCGCGACGGGGCAGCCCGTTCACCGGGCCATTGTCTGGCAGGATAGGCGTACGGCCGATCTGTGTGCACGGTTGAAGAAAGAGGGTGCGGAAGAGCGCGTGACCGATCGGACCGGTCTGCTGCTGGATCCTTATTTTTCGGGGACGAAGATTGCGTGGCTTCTGGATCACTTTCCCGGTGCGCGGGATCGTGCCGCGCGCGGTGAACTTGCGTTTGGGACAGTTGATAGTTGGCTTTTATGGAAGCTCACCGGCGGCAAAGTACATGCTACCGATGCGACCAACGCATCACGTACGCTCTTATTCGATATTCATACCGGTGATTGGAGCGATGAACTGCTCGCGCTCTTCAATGTGCCGCGTGCCATTTTGCCGGAGGTGAAGGATTGCGCCGCCGATTTCGGTGTAACGGATCCGGCCTTGTTTGGGGGGGCGATCGCCATTCGCGGTATCGCAGGCGACCAGCAAGCGGCCACCGTGGGGCAGGCGTGCTTTGCGCCGGGCATGATGAAGTCGACCTATGGCACAGGCTGTTTTGCGTTGATCAATATTGGTGACAAGCCCATCCGCTCGCGCAATCGCCTGTTGACCACCATCGCCTATCAATTGGGCGGCAAGCGCACCTATGCGCTCGAAGGCTCAATCTTCGTGGCTGGTGCAGCGGTGCAATGGCTCCGAGATGGGCTTGGTATCATCAAACATGCGTCCGAAACCGGACCGCTCGCTGAAGCGGCGGATCCCAAGCAGCATGTCTATCTCGTCCCCGCCTTTGTTGGGCTTGGGGCACCCTTCTGGGATGCTGAGGCGCGCGCCGCTCTCTATGGCATGACGCGCAATACCGGGCCGAAGGAGCTGGCACGCGCGGCGCTTGAAAGCGTCTGCTTCCAGACCCTCGATCTCTTGGATGCCATGCGCGCCGATTGGCCGCAGAGTGAGGCGGCACAGACCGTGTTGCGTGTCGATGGCGGTATGACCGCGTCCGATTGGACGATGCAGCGTCTTGCCGACATTCTTGATGCGCCGGTCGATCGCCCGACCATCGGGGAAACGACAGCCTTGGGGGCGGCCTATCTCGCAGGCTTGGCCGCAGGGCTTCTGCCAGAGCCGGAACGCTTCGCGGACCGGTGGCGGCTTGCGCGCCGATTTACGCCCAACCTCGACAGCGCTATGCGCGCAACGAAGATCGCCGGTTGGCGCGATGCTGTGCGACGGACGCTCACCTCAAATTGAGCGATCCCATAGCGAGTCGATCGGTGTCAGCACGCTTTCTCTCTGTGGGTGTGGCCTTGCCATGACAGCAGAGATGAAAAGGTCACGTTATGCTTTGAGGCACTCGTGATGTTTTGACCTCGCATGGCCGTTCAACCGACCCGTCTCGATCCCGCTCAGGATGCTGCTCGACTTCTCGGGCGGCTTGGCTTTGCGATTCTGATGATTGCCGCGCCTCTGGCTGCTGTGGGTGGGCGTCGCGCACTGGTCATTCTCGTTCCGGTCGCCGTCGTCTTGCTTGTTCTCGCCGCCGCCATTGAGAGCGATGGCCGCGAACCATGGCGGCGCGCGCGGGACATGATCCTAACGCCCGCCGGCGGCCTGCTGAGCTTCCTTTTGTTTTGGTCGGCCTTGTCGTTGGTGTGGACACCATTCCCCGCCGAAGCGGCCGAGCGTTTCGCCAATGTGGCCGGCGCTGCCGCTTTGTCTTTGCTCTGTGTCGCGTCTTTGCCGCGGCGCATGCGGGCGTCCAATCTTTATTTGCTGCCCGTCGGCGTAGGGATGACGGCGCTGGCCTTGATCGCCAGTATCTTCCGGCCCGGTCTTGGCCTCGTCGAAGAAGGTGGGCTCGCGCAGCGCGCGGCGCTCTTATGCGTGCTCCTCACACCGGCGGCGCTGACGTGGCTTTTAATGCGCAACAAGCCGCTGTTGGGCTATGGCCTTTTGCTTCTCGTGGCATTGGCGGCGATCCTCGCACAGTCTTGGGGCATCGTTGCAGCACTCGTGATTGGGGCCGGCGTTTACGCGCTCGCTCTGCACAGAGCGGTGTTGGCGCGACGGATCGTGCTCGCAGTCACGGCCGGGCTTGTTCTGTGCGCGCCCTTGGTGCCAATTCTGCTGCGCCCGATCACCAAATTCCTGTTTGGTCTCGCCGATCCACGCAGCGACGCCATTCGCATTTGGATGCGGGTGGTTACACATGAGCCGGCGCGACTTTTGACCGGCCATGGCTTTGATACGGCCATTCGGGCGCGTTTGGCTGGTCTTGTCCCAGCAAACAGTCCGCGCGGCCTTTTGTTCGAGCTTTGGTATGAATTGGGCCTGCTTGGGGCGATTGCTGCCGCACTTCTGATCTGGCGTATCGTTTCCGCCGCGGCGCAAAGTTCATCGCGTGATGGCGCTGCCATACTCGCTTTGCTTGCGATGGGCTTTGTACTTGCCATGTTGGGCCAAGGTGCCACGCAGGCTTGGTGGCTATTGGCTCTCTTGATCGCGATCGTCGCCTTGGCAGCCGTGCGGCGCGCCCATGAGCGCGCCGTTCGGCTCACGCCATCAGGCTCGTTTCAACGGCCGTGAGCCGTATCAGAACTTGCCAAATTTAAGATAGGCTTCCTGCGGGTCGACACCTGAGAGAATGGCTGTTCGCACTTTATTCTCGGTCGCGATTGCCGTTTCTGCCTTGTCGAGTACATCCTCGACGATGGCTTTCGGGACGCGGATCATGCCATCGCGATCGCCGACCATGTAATCGCCGGGCGCAATGATAACGTCGCCGATCTTGACGTCGACATCGACCGCGCGCGGCAGCCAATAGCCGACAATGTCCCGCGGCGTGTAGCCGCGCGACCATGTCTGAAAGCCCATCTCGATCAGGAAATCGACATCGCGGACATAGCCGTCGGCGATACAACCAAGCACGCCCTTGTTCTTGAGCGTTTCCGCGGAAAGCTCACCCATATGGGCGACGATCCGGTCATTCGGTTGCGAGACCCAAATATGACCTGGCTTGGCTTTTGACAGAAGACCGGTCCATTCCAGAAGGGTCTGATGCGCGTCGGCCCGGGGATCAACGCGTCCGTCGATGGTGAAGGCGGGGCCGGCGAGGCGTTTCTCGGGAAAGAGCGGTCGGAGCTCGGCAGGCAGGGTAAAGTCTCGCAAACCCATAGCCCGCATCACATCATGCACCACCCCCGTATAGCAGGCACCCAAACGCTTCGAGATCTTATCCATGGCCGTCCTGTTCCCTTGCGACTTTGAGCGAGAGACTGGCTGGGACGGGGGCTGCTGGCAAGGACCCCCCACCAAAACCTCACCCCGTGAAATGGCGCTGGACTCGGGCCTGATTGCCTGCATAGATTTACAAGTTCGCGTGAGCGCAGCAGCGACGCACGATCGAATCGATTTAAATACCGATAATGCGGCGATAAAGCTGCGCCATAGGGAGGAATATGACGATGAGGAAGGTGCTGCTCGGCGCCGCCGCGATGATTGTCGCGGCTGGACTGTCGGCTCCCGCGGGAGCACAGGAAAAGCTCACCGTATGGTGGGTGAAGGGCTTCTATAAATCCGAGGACGACGCGCTTTACGCCGCGATCAAGAAGTTCGAGGACAAGACCAAGATCAAGGTCGACCTGTCGCAATATGCCGTGCAGGACATGATCCCGAAGACGGTGGCCGCGCTTGATGCCGGCACGCCGCCGGATGTGGCCTATGCCGACGTGTATGACTTTCAGGTCACCGGCAAATGGGCCTATGAAGGCAAGCTCGACGATATCTCCGACATCATGACTCCGATGAAGGACCGGTTCGCTCCGAACACGATCGAGACGACCTATCTCTACAATGATAAGGCCAAGAAGAAGGCCTATTACGCCTTCCCGCTCAAGCAGCAGACGATGCACATTGAGTATTGGAAGGATCTGCTTGAGCAAGCTGGCTTCAAGCAAAGCGACATCCCGACGGATTGGAAGGGCTATTGGTCCTTCTGGTGCGACAAGGTTCAGCCCGGTCTGCGTAAGGCCACGGGTAAGCGCGATTTCGGTATCGGCCAGCCGATGGGCGTCGATTCGTCCGACAGCTTCTTCTCGTTCCTGACCTTCATGGACGCTTACAACGTGAAGCTCGTCGACGATAACGGCAAGCTGCTCGTCGATGACCCGAAGGTGAAGCAGGGTCTTGTCAACGCGATGAAGGATTACACCGACATCTACACGAAGGGTTGCTCGCCGCCTTCGTCGACAAGCTGGAAAGATCCGGACAACAACGTCGCCTTCCACAACAAGACGACGGTCCTCACGCACAATGCGACGATTTCCATCGCCGCCAAGTGGCTTGACGACATGAACAACGAAACGCTGGCCGCGGAAGTCCGCGAGCAGGCGAAGAAGAACTACAACGACTTCATCATCACGGCTGGTTTCCCGAACAAGCCGGATGGCAAGCCGATGCAGTATCGCACGGCCGTGAAGACGGGCGTGATCTTCGCCGAAGCCAAGAATAAGCCGGCCGCGAAGGAATTCGTGAAGTTCATTATGCAAGAAGAGAACCTCGCTCCTTATGTCGAGGGCGCTCTTGGCCGCTGGTATCCGGTCACGAAGGCAGGCCAGGACAGCAAGTTCTGGCTCGCCGACAAGCACCGCAAATCGGTGCATGACCAGTACGCTGCTGGCACGGTGCCGTTTGAATTCACGAAAAACTACAAGTTCACAATTCTCAACAATGAGAATGTGTGGGCGAAGGCCATGAACCGCATCGTCAATGAAAAGATTGCGGTCGAAAAGGCGGTCGATGAAATGATCGAACGCATCAAGCAGGTCGCTGGCTAAACTGCCAGATCATAGCCGGCCGCGTTCTCGTGCCTTGCATGATGAACGCGGCCGGTTTCTTTCTCCCGGAGCCGGATCATGACTGCCGCCACCCTGTCAGGGGCTGCTTCGCTGCCCGATGCATCGCCCGACCGCCGTATGCAAGCTTGGCGTAATTGGGGCTTGTTGCTGCTCGCCCCCTATGTCGTGATTTTTGGGCTCTTTGTCGCTTATCCCGTCGGCTACGCCCTATGGGTTGCGCATCATCCGCAAAGCTATATTGATCTGGCTGAAGACCCGATCTTCTTCCGCTCGCTCTGGAATACGGTCATCTTCATTGTCATCGGCGTCAACCTGAAGATGGTTGTCGCACTCTATCTCTCTGGTTTCTTCGCTGTTGCACGTCCGTGGATCCGCTGGCTCTCGGTGCTGTTCATCCTGCCCTGGGCCGTGCCGTCGATCCCGACCATCCTGTCATTCCGCTTCATGCTCAATCCGGAATGGGGTGTGATCAACCAACTCATCTTCAAGCTGACTTACGAAGATGGGCCCAACTGGCTCAATGATCCGACCATCGCACTCTCGATCTCAATCCTTGTGCATATTTGGAAATCGCTGCCCTTCTGGACGTTGATTTTGCTCGCAGGTCGGCTGGCCATTCCGTCCGATCTCTATGAGGCCGCTTCCGTCGACGGTGCGAATAATTGGCAGAAATTCCGTTTTGTCACTTGGCCGTCGATGGCGACGCTTTATCTGACATGCCTTTTGCTCTCGATGATCTGGACACTGGGCGATTTCAATAGCGTCTACCTTCTCACGGGCGGTGGCCCTGCCGACTTAACCCATGTTTTGGCAACGCTCGGCATTCGCTTTATCAGGCTTGATCGTGTCGATCTCGCTATGGCCACCATTGTTTGCGCGCTGCCACTTGTGCTGCCGCTTGTCTACGTCATGATGAAACGGTTCTCGAAATGACAACGGCCATCAAATGGCGCTCCGTCGGGCAGGAAGCCAAGCTTATTCTCATCGGCATCCCGGTCGCATTGTGGACGCTCATCCCGATCTATCATCTTTTGCTGTTCGCCATTTCGAAGAAGGATACCGCCTTCTCTGGCAATCTGTGGCCGAGCCATCCCACATTAGCCAATTTTGGTACGGTCTTCCGGCAGGAACACTACTTCCTGAATAATTTCTGGCTGCAGTTCTGGAATTCAGTCTTCATCGCCGCCATGACGGGCGCGCTGGTTCTTGTGATTGCGACCTTCGCTGCTTTTGCGATTTCGCGCCTGAAAGCACGCGGGGGGCGATTGGTGATGAACCTTGCCCTCTTCACCTATTTCATTCCGGCCGCATTTTTGGCCGTACCCATGTATCGCACCATGGGCCTTTATGGCCTGCTTAATTCGCAATGGGCGCTCATCCTTGCCATGGTGGCGATTGCATCGCCTTATGCGATTTGGGTGCTGAAGCAAGCATCGGATAAATTGCCGCAAGAGCTTGATGAAGCCGCGATCATGGATGGCGCATCGCCTCTGCAATTGTTCCGGCTCGTTTATCTCCCGCTGATGATGCCGTCACTCGTGGCGATTGGCACTTACGCTATTCTCTTGGCATGGAACGAATATCTCTACGCGTTCTTGTTGCTGTCGAAGGATACGTCGATCACACTGCCAGTGGCGTTGGGCAATTTTCTGGCGGCTGACGATTCGCCGTGGGAATTATTGATGACGACGGGGTTGATCTACGCTCTGCCGCCGGCGGCCATCTATTACGCATTCCGCAAATACATGGTCTCTGGATTGACAGCGGGCGCCGTCAAGAGCTGATTTTGGCGATCGTGAGGGGACTGCAGCGCCAACGCGGCAATCCGTGTGAGGCCATAACGCTGCGCGCATCGCGACGACGAGGTCTAGAGAGTTAGCCTTCCAAGGCTTCGCGCTTCATCTCCAGCGCAAGCCATTCTTCCTCGGCTTTGGAAAGATCCTCTTCCATCTTCGCCAAGAGAGCGCTGATCTTGTCGAAGCGTGCGCGGTCACGCGTGTAGAGGTCAGGTTCGGCTAACGCTGTACGCAGCTTCTCGATATCCCGGCCCATTGCATCGATCTTGTCTGGTAGCGTTTCGAGGAGATGTTTTTCCTTGAACGATAGCTTCGCCGTGCCTGTGCTTTTAGGCGCTTCAGACACAGGCCTATCGTCGCGGGCTTTGGCCTTCGCCTCAATTTGACGGGCTTTCACGCCCTCGCCGCGTTGGGCGACCATATCGGAATAGCCGCCGGCATATTCGACCCACCGTCCATCACCTTCTGCCATCAAAATCGATGAGCAGACGCGGTCGAGAAAATCACGATCATGGCTGACGACAATCAGCGTGCCTTTGTAATCGGCCAATAATTCTTCGAGAAGATCGAGTGTTTCGAGATCAAGATCATTGGTCGGCTCGTCTAGCACCATCATGTTCGATGATGTTGCCAAGGCGCGCGCGAGCAAGAGCCGTGCACGCTCGCCGCCTGACAAGGCTGAAACCGGTTGCCGCACCTGCAAAGGCGTGAACAAAAAGTCCTTGAGATAACCCACAACGTGGCGGCGGGCGCCATTGATCTCAACCGTATCTCCACGCCCTTCTGTGATCGTCTCTTCGACCGAGCGATTGGCATCAAGCGCCGCACGGCGTTGATCGAGTGTAACAAGCGCAAGATTGGTCCCGAGCGTGACGCTGCCCTCATCTGGCGACATTGTACCAGTCAAGAGATTGATCAGCGTGGTTTTGCCCGCCCCATTCGGCCCGACAATGCCCAGCCGATCACCCCGCATCAAGCGCAGCGAGAGATCTCGTACGATGGGCCGTTCGCCAAAAGATTTACTGATATTTTTTGCGAGAATGACCTGGCTGCCAGAGCCCTCCGCCTCGCTCGCCTCCATTTTGGCGTTACCTTGAACGCGCCGATGCTCGCGCTTTTTAGTGCGTAGCGCCGCCAATTCCGCCATGCGGCGGACATTGCGCTTGCGCCGCGCAGTCACGCCGTAACGGACCCAATGCTCTTCCGCGACAATCTTGCGGTCGAGCTTTTGCATGTCCTTTTCTTCTTCTTCGAGCACGGCATCACGCCATTGCTCGAAAGCGGAAAAGCCTTGCCCGAGCCGCAACGTCCGGCCACGATCAATCCAGATCGTAGTGTTCGTCAGTTTTTCGAGAAAGCGGCGGTCATGGCTGATCAGCGCGAGGGCGCAATTGAGGCCGGCTAATTCCGATTCCAGCCACTCGATGGCTGGCAGATCGAGATGGTTTGTCGGCTCATCAAGCAGAAGAATGTCAGGCGAGGGCGCTAGTGCACGGGCGAGGGCCGCGCGCCTTTGTTCGCCGCCCGAGAGGGAGGATGGGTTTTCATCGTCCGTGAGGCCCAGTGCTTCCAGCAAGTAACGCGCGCGGTAGGGATCATCGCCTGGGCCAAGGCCTGCTTCGACATAGGCAAGCGTGCTTGCAAAGCCGGTCAGGTCCGGTTCTTGCGGCAGATAGCGCAAAGTTGCGCCGGGCTGCAGAAAGCGTGTGCCGCCATCGGCTTCGACAAGGCCGGCGGCGATCTTCATTAGCGTCGACTTGCCCGAGCCGTTGCGGCCGACGAGACAGACGCGATCACCAGTGGCGAGCGATAGGTCGGCCCCTTCGAACAGCGGCGCGCCGCCAAAGGTGAGCGTGATGTTCTGCAGGGTGAGAAGCGCGGGACCGGCCATGCTCGCGATGTGACAGATTGGGCGCGCGGCCGCAACCCATCGCGCTCGCTCAAGAGAACGACGCCTGCAGAGCTCCTCTGTCGTGGAAGGCATGGCTCCAGCCCTTGAGCGTCTGCTATAGGGGTTCGGAGGCTGCTTGAGGATTCGTCGTGACTGACGCTGCGAAAGTTCAAAACCCTGCGTTGCAGCAAGCGGCTTTGCCGGTGCTCTTTGTGCTGAGCACGGTGCATTTCCTCAACGATATGATCCAGTCGCTTATTCCGGCGATCTATCCGATCATCAAATCGGCTTATGCCCTCGATTTCGGCCAGATTGGGATCATCACGCTGACGTTTCAGTTGACGGCATGCTTGTTCCAACCGCTCGTTGGTCACGTCACCGACAGAAAGCCCATGCCCTATTCCATGGTCGCGGGGATGGGCTTCACGTTGATCGGCCTCGTTGTGCTGGCTTATGCCTCATCCTATGCCATCCTCATCATCGGTGCTGCCTTGGTTGGCACGGGCTCTGCCATCTTCCACCCCGAAGCGACCCGCCTAGCCCGCCATGCGGCGGCAGGGCGGCATGGTTTGGGGCAGGGGATCTTTCAGGTCGGCGGGCAGGCTGGTGGCGCTATGGGCCCTTTGCTGGCCGCGTTCATTGTCGTGCCGAAAGGGCAGGCGAGCTTGGCGTGGTTTTCGCTCGTCGCTCTGGTCGCCATGCTGTTGATGGCATGGGTCGGCCGCTGGCACGCGAATGTGCAGGCTGAAGCCAAGAAAAAGGCGGCTGCTACAAATGCTGCAGCCCCAACACGTTCGCGGATGGAGATTGGCTTTGCCATCACCATTCTCGTTGTTTTGCTGCTCTCGAAGAATGCTTATACGGCCAGCTTCAACTCGTTCTACACGTTCTATTTGATCGAAAAATTCAATGTCACTGTGCAGGCATCGCAGTTGATGCTGTTTCTGTTTATGGGGGCTGCCGCCATTGGCGCCCTGACAGGCGGGATCGTGGGCGACATTGTCGGCCGCCGTAACATCATCTGGTTTTCGATTTTAGGGGCGCTGCCTTTTACCCTGATCCTGCCTTATGTGGATTTATGGTGGACGGCGGTTCTCACCGTCATCATCAACCTGATCATGGCAAGCGCATTTGCAGCGATCATGATTTTCGCAATGGAATTGATGCCAGGCCGGATCGGCCTCATCGGCGGCGTATTCTATGGCCTGTCATTCGGATTGGGTGGTCTTGCGGCCGGCGTGCTCGGTGAACTCGCCGACCAGACCAGTATTGAATTCGTCTATAAGCTGTGTGCGTTTTTGCCGGCTTTTGGCTTGCTCACATGGTTTTTGCCAAAGTTCAACGATACGGCAAAAGCCTGATCAACTGAGTGTGACGCGCGGCTCAAACAGATTTTCGAGATCACGTGCAATGCCGGGTGTGGCACAAAGGATGGGATTGCCTTCCGTCACCCACGGCCCGCTACAGAAATCATTGATCAACACGCCGGCTTCACGCGCGATGACAAGACCTGCAAGCACATCCCAAGAATTGATGTGCACTTCTGCATAACCATCGGTGCGGCCATTGGCGACATGCGCCATACCAAGCGCGCCTGACGCGCTACGCTTAACGGTTGCACCAGCCCTCATCACGCGCCCCACAAGCGCCAGATAGTCATCTGTCGGCCGCCGGGGCGACCAGCCGATTTCAACGACGGCTGTGCCGATATCATGCGTTGGCGCAACGCGGATGGGTTGGTCGTTCATGGTGACGCCATGGCCGCGTACGGCCTCGTAGAATTCATCTTGCGCTGGTGAAAATATCAAGCCGATTTCCGGCACGCCATTGCGTGCAAAGCCAACGGAAATGCACCATTGCCGGTCACCGCGTGCAAAATTCGCTGTGCCATCGATGGGGTCGATGATCCACATCGCATCGCCACCTGAGCCGCCTTGCTCTTCGCCAACGATCTGATCGTTGGGGAAGACAGCCGCAATCTTTCGGCGGAGAAAGGTTTCAACAGCGCCATCGGCTTCGGTCAGCCAATCTTGCCGCCCTTTCATGCTCACCACAATTTCATTACGACGGCTGAAGTAATCGAGCGCAACAACACCAGCTTCGCGCACGATGGCGCGGACCGCGGAGAGGCGATCAGACAGAAAGGGATCCATAACAAACCTCAGAGAGCAACAGGTTGGCCGGTCTGGGCCGACAGCGTGGCAGCATCGGCAAGAATCTGGGCGCGCAGCCCATCTTCGCCGTTTGGATCAGGCTCCTTGCCGGTCGTGACCGCCTGAATGAATGCATCCAACTCTCTGCGATAGGCAGCCGCGTAGCGCTCAAGGAAGAAATTCTGCACAACATCGCCGCGAATGCCTGCGTCGCTTGCGAAGCTCACAGTCGTCTCCGGTACATTGGCCGCGCTCAGCATGCCCTTGGAGCCATGCACCTCGATGCGCTGGTCATAGCCATATGTGGCGCGGCGCGAATTGGAGATTTGTGCGATCTTGCCGCTGGCTGTTTTCATGATAACGGCGGCCGTATCGACGTCACCTGCTGCACCAATTGCTGGATCGACCAGTGAAGAACCAAGCGCGTGCACGACGATCGGTTCTTCACCGAGAAGAAAGCGCGCCATGTCGAGGTCGTGAATCATCATGTCGCGAAACAAGCCGCCCGAACGCTTGACGTAATCGACCGGCGGAGGGCCAGGATCACGCGAGATTACGGTGACGATTTCGATGTTGCCTGCTTCCCCATCGCGGAGGCGCCGTTGCAGCGCGGCAAAATTTGGATCGAAACGTCGATTGAAGCCGATCATCAACGGTGTGCCAGCCTTCTTCACAGTGTGAAGACATGTGCGGATGCGGTCGGCGCTAAGGTCGACAGGTTTTTCGCAGAACACGGCCTTGCCCGCCTTGGCGGCGGCCTCGATCAGATCGGCGTGCATATCGGTGGGTGTGCAGATCAGAACGGCGTCGATGGACTGATCGGCCAGAATGCCTTCAATGCTGTCGGTTTTCGCGCCGACTTCGCCTGCAAGGGCCGCTGCCGAAGGGGCATGAGCATCGGCCACCGCGACCAATTGCGCATCCTTGTGCTGGGCGACGTTAAGCCCATGAATCCGGCCGATCCGTCCGGCCCCTAACAAACCAACCTTCATGCCATCCCCCGTAAATCGGGCAGTGCCGATTGACCCCCTGCCCGAATGTCTTTTTGATCGGGGGAACAATGGAACAACAAGGTGCCAAGCGCCAGTGAGTTCCGGGCTTTTCAACGGCGGAAAGACCCGGAGGAGGAATGCCCCATGCCTGACCCCGTGCTCGACGTCATTACGATCGGCCGGTCTTCGGTTGATCTTTATGGCCAGCAGGTTGGCGGCCGTCTGGAGGATATGGGAAGCTTTTCCAAAGCTATTGGCGGTTCGCCGACGAATACGGCATTTGGCGCGGCGCGGCTCGGTCTCAAGACGGCGGTCATCACCCGCGTCGGCGATGAGCATATGGGCCGTTTCATTCGTGAGACGCTGGCTGCTGGCGGCGTCGACACGCGCGGCGTCATCACGGATCCGCATCGCCTGACATCGCTGGTCATACTTGGCATTCGTGATGACAAGACGTTTCCGCTGATTTTCTACCGCACCGATTGCGCTGACTCTGCACTGTGTGAAGATGATATCGACGAAGAGTTTGTCGCCTCTGCACAAGCCGTGCTTGTCTCAGGCACGCATTTCTCGATGGCAAAACCTGCAGCGGCGCAGCGCAAGGCCATTCGGCTTGCCAAGAAGCATGGCCGTAAGGTCGCTTTCGATATCGATTACCGCCCCAATCTCTGGGGGCTTGCTGGGCATGGTGCGGGTGAAGAGCGCTACATCAAATCAGATGATGTGACGGCCCATTTGCAGCCCATCCTTGCGGATTGCGATCTCATCGTCGGTACCGAAGAAGAGCTGCATATTGCAGGCGGCACCGAAGATACTTTGCAGGCACTGCGCAACATTCGTATGATCAGCAGAGCGTTGATCGTTTGCAAACGCGGGCCGATGGGTTGCGTTGCATTTCCTGGGCCTATTCCAGCCTCGCTTGAAGATGGCATCAAGGGCCCCGGTTTTCCAGTCGATGTCTATAATGTGCTCGGCGCCGGCGATGCCTTCATGGGTGGCTTTCTCCGCGGGTGGTTGCGTGGTGAGCCGTTAGAAACAACATGCGCATGGGCCAATGCCTGCGGTGCGTTTGCGGTTTCGCGTCTGCTCTGTTCCATCGAATATCCTACTTTTAAGGAAATGCAGCATTTTCTGACGCATGGCTCGCCCTATCGCGCTTTAAGGCATGACACTGAACTGAATCATATTCACCACGCGACAACACGGCGCGTCATCGGCGATGAATTGATGGCGTTTGCAATTGATCACCGGGCGCAATTGGAAGACATGGCCGACCGCCTCGGCGTCAGTCATGACAAGATCGCACCCTTCAAGATGCTTGCTGTATCGGCTGCCGCGCGCGTCGCAGGTCAGCGTCCAGGCTATGGCATGCTGATCGATTCAACATATGGCCGCGACGCGCTGTTTAAAGCCGAAGGCGAAAAGCTCTGGCTGGCCCGCCCGGTTGAAAAGCCTGGCTCACGTCCGCTGTCCTTTGATGGCATGCGCGATCTAGCCGGCGTTCTCAACGAATGGCCGGTCAATCAAACAGTCAAATGCCTCGCCTTTTATCATCCCGATGATCCGGCCGAATTGCGCCAAGCTCAAGATGAAAAGCTACTCCAGTTGATGGAAGCGGCGCAGCGTGTTGGCCGCGAGACGATGGTGGAGATTATTGCGGGTAAACACGGACCATTGAAGACTGACACCGTGGCGCGCATTCTTGATCATCTCTATGCGCTCGGTATACGTCCCGATTGGTGGAAGCTCGAACCGCAAGCCGATCAGGCTGCATGGCGTGCGATTGGCGATGTGATCGCAAAGTGCGATCCGCTGTGCCGTGGTGTCGTGGTATTGGGGCTTGAGCGACCTGACGATGAATTATTGGCGGCATTCAAAGCCGCGCGTGCAAGCGATTGGGTCAAGGGTTTCGCCATTGGCCGCTCCATTTTCGGCGCCGTAGCGGAAGACTGGCTTGCCAGTCGCATTGATAACGAGACCGCCGTCGAACAAATGGCCAAACGCTACGCGCATTTCTGCGCACTCTGGCAATCCAGCGGACAAGGACAATCGTGATGGCAAAGACGATCCGTCTCACCATGGCGCAAGCGCTGGTGCGCGCACTCGCTGCGCAGAAAACCGAATATCAAGGTGCGATCCAGCCCCTATTTGGCGGCGTCTGGGCGATCTTCGGGCATGGCAATGTCGCCGGTATGGGCGAGGCGCTGTATGCCCTGCGTGATGAATTGCCAACATTTCGGGCGCATAACGAGCAAGCGATGGCGCATGCAGCGATTGCGTTTGCCAAAGCATCGCGTCGCCGTCGCATGATGGCAGCAACCAGTTCGATTGGGCCAGGCGCCACAAATATGGTCACCGCAGCCGCGCTCGCACATGCCAATCGGCTGCCCTTATTGCTTTTGCCAGGCGATGTGTTTGCCAATCGCCGCCCTGATCCTGTGTTGCAACAGATCGAAAATTTTAACGACGGCACTGTTTCAGCTAATGACTGTTTCCGTCCGGTTTCGCGTTATTTCGATCGTATGACGCGACCCGAGCAGATCATCCCTTCGCTCGAGCGCGCGCTCGCGGTGCTGAACGATCCTGCCGATTGCGGACCAGTGACGCTAGCACTCTGCCAAGATGTTCAGGCCGAGGCCTATGATTACCCGCAATCCTTTTTCGAGGAGCGGCTCTGGTTGCCGCGCCGCATGGGTCCCGATGCGCATGAATTAGCGCGTGCGATCGAATGGCTCATGGAAGCGCACAAGCCATTGATTATTGCCGGTGGCGGTGTTCTTTATTCCGAAGCCGAGAAAGAATTGCTGCAATTCGCCGAAGCACTCGGCATTCCTGTCACCGAAACGCAAGCAGGCAAAAGTGCCATGCCGGATGATCATCGTTTGGCGATGGGCTCAATCGGTGTGACCGGTACATCCGCTGCGAATGCGCTGGCGGCGGATGCCGACCTGATCATAGCAGTCGGTACACGCCTGCAGGATTTCACGACCGGTTCATGGGCTCTTTTTGCCAATCCGGAGCGGCGCATTCTCGCACTGAACGTGCAGGCTTTCGATGCAATGAAGCATCGTGCGGCACCGCTCGTCTGTGATGCGCGGGTTGGCCTCGAATTGTTGACGGAATGTTTGCGCGGCCATTGTGCGCCGTCTGTTTGGAGTGATCGCGCTGCGCAGGAAAAAGCCGCATGGGATGCCAAGGCGGCGTCCTATACGGCTGCGCGCGAAAACGATCTGCCATCGGATGCACAGGTCATTGGCGCTGTGCAGCGGCAGGCCAAGGCGGATGATGTGGTCGTCTGCGCCGCCGGTGGATTGCCCGGTGAATTGCACAAGCTCTGGCGGGCCGGAGCTTCAGGTGGCTATCACCTTGAATATGGCTATAGCTGCATGGGTTATGAGATTGCGGGTGGTCTCGGCGTAAAAATGGCCGATCCTGCACGTGAGGTTATCGTCATGGTTGGCGATGGCTCTTATCTGATGATGAATTCCGAGATTGCGACCTCGGTGATGCTCGGCCTTAAACTGACCATCGTGCTCCTCGACAATCGCGGCTATGGCTGCATCAACCGTCTCCAGAACGCGACTGGCTCTGCCTCGTTCAACAATTTATTGCGCGATACGAAGCATGAAACCTTGCCGGCCATTGATTTTGCAGCACACGCTCGATCGCTGGGCGCTGATAGTATCCATGTCCAGTCACTAGCCGTGTTGGAGAGTGAGCTCGGAAAAGCGCGGCAGGCCAAGAAAACCACAGTCATCGTGATCGATACCGATCCTCTGCGTTCAACCGATGCAGGCGGGCATTGGTGGGATGTTGCCGTGCCCGAGGTGTCCGATCGTGCTCAAGTGAAGTCAGCACGAACCGCCTATGAACAGAAAATGCAATCGCAATTCCTAGGCGATTGAGAGAAGGAAGACAGATATGGCCATTCGCCTTGGTGCCAACCCGATTGGTTGGTCAAATGATGATTTGCAGGACGTTGGTGGCGAAACGCCGCTTGAAGCCTGCTTGAGCGAGGCGCGCGAGGCGGGCTTTGAAGGCATGGAACTCGGCCATAAATTTCCGCGCGAAGCGGGTGCTCTCAAAGCGGCGCTTGCGCCGTTCAACATGGCTTGCGTCTCCGGTTGGTATTCAGCTGAACTGTTAAAGCGTGATGCCGATGCCGAGATGAAGGCGCTGCGACCGCATCTCGACCTGTTGAAGGCGATGGGCTCCAACGTACTTGTCTTCGCTGAAACTTCGAACGCAATCCACGGCGATCTTAAGAAGCCTCTTTCGCAACGCCCGCACATGGCGGCGGGCGATTGGAAACAATTTGGTGCACGCATCACGGAGGTTGCCAAGCGGACGGCTGATGAAGGCGTACGGCTCGTCTATCATCATCACATGGGCACCATCGTTGAAAGCCCAGACGATATCGACGCGTTCATGCATACGACGGGAGATGCCGCCCATCTGCTGCTTGATACGGGTCATGCGACGTGGGGCGGCGCCGATCCAGCAAAGCTTGCGCGTGATTATCATGCACGAATTTCGCACTTCCACGCCAAGGATGTGCGCCCGCACATCATGGAGAAGGCGCGGGCACAGGATTGGAGCTTCCTGAAAGCGGTCCTTGGTGAAGGCGAAGAGCTTGGCGTTTACACCGTGCCGGGTGACGGCATGGTCGACTATGTTGCTGTTTTCGAAGCGCTAAAGCCCTATTCCGGTTGGGTGATCGTGGAAGCAGAGCAGGACCCAAAAAAGGCACCATCCTTACCCTATGCCAAAAAAGGCGTGGCCCATCTTAAAGCTGCAATGAAGGAGGCAGGGCTCGTCTGAACCCTGAAAGGCCATGGCAAAATTGCTCGTGCATTCATCGGCGCCGGATCGTGATGGTCGTATCCATGCCATCACGCCGCAAAGCGCGGGATGGGGTTATGTCGGTTTCGAAGCGTTTATTCTGTCTGAAGGGCAAACGCTTCAGCGCAACACGGGTGATGTTGAACAATGCATCGTGCTCGTGTCCGGCAAAGCGCGGGTGAAAGCCGGTGCGCTCGATTGTGGTGTGATTGGCGAGCGTATGACCCCGTTCGATGGCGGGCCGCACGCGGTTTATGTACCGCCACAGACCGAGTGGACGTTGGAGGCTGTCACGCCTTGCGAAATCGGTTTGTGCTCAGCACCAGCCAAAGGCGGCAAACCGCCGCTTTATCTACCGCCTAGCCCTGTCGAGCAGCGCGGGCAAGGCACCAATGCGCGTTACGTTTCTAACATTCTGCCCGATGATTCCCTGCATGCGGAGACACTCCTCGTGGTCGAAGTGATTACACCGGGCGGAAATTGGTCATCTTACCCGCCGCATAAGCACGATACCGATAATCCACCGCAAGAGACCTATTTGGAAGAAACCTATTATCATCGCTTAAAGCGCGGATCAGGTTTCGCCATTCAGCGCGTCTATACGGATGATCGCACATTGGATGAGACGATGGCGGTATCGGACCGCGATGTGGTTCTGGTGCCGAAGGGCTATCATCCCGTCGGCGCGCCACATGGCTTTGATCTCTATTATCTGAACGTGATGGCGGGGCCGGTGCGCTCATGGAAATTCACCATGGCACCCGACCATGCCCATCTCGTTTACAAATAGGATTTAGCTCGGCAACACCACGATGCCGGAGTCGGCAAAACGGATGACAACATCCGTATTGGGCTTGAATTCTTCAGAGCGTCCCGGTGCCGTGATGAAGAGATCGCCGATGGCGGTGCGCACCGAATATTCGCGGACCTTGCCGAGATAGGATGTCTTTTTCACCGTGCCTGCAAGCCCTTCGCCCGTCGTTGTGAGCGTCATGGCATCCGGCCGCGCGGCGATCTTGATGCGGCCCGTTTGCGCGCCCCGATGCGGCAACCGCAGCGTCGTCTCACCGAGCTGAACCTGTCCAAACGCGCCGTCGCGCGCAAGAAGCGTGGCGTCCACAATATTGGCGTCACCAATGAAATCAGCGACGAAGAGGTTCGAGGGCTCTTCATACAGTTCATGCGGCGAGCCGATTTGCGCAATCTTGGCGTTCGACATCACGATGATCTCGTCCGAGACCGCAAGTGCTTCTTCCTGATCGTGCGTCACATAGGCGACCGTCAGCGCGAGATCGCTCTGCAATTGGCGGATGTCTTCACGCACGCGACGACGCAGCTTCGCATCGAGGTTGGAGAGCGGCTCGTCGAACAAGAGGACTTTCGGTTCCAGCACCAATGCACGCGCAACAGCCACGCGCTGCTGCTGACCGCCTGACAATTCTGATGGGGCGCGCTTTTCAAGGCCGGACAGCCCGACGAGGTTGATTTTCTCCGCTGCCATCGCTTCCGCATCGGCCTTCTTATAGCCCTGCACAGAGGGGCCATAGGCGACATTTTCAAGCACGCTCATATGCGGAAACAGCGCATAGGATTGGAACACCATCGATACGTCGCGATCGGCCGCTGAGAGCGCCGTCACATCCTCGTCACCGATAAAGATACGGCCTTCGCTGGCCATTTCGAGACCGGCGATCAGGCGCAATGTGGTCGTCTTCCCGCAGCCTGATGGCCCCAAGAGCGTTACGAGCGTGCCGGGTGCGATACGGAATGAGACATCATCGACGGCAGTCACCGCGCCATAGCGCTTCGACACATTGCGGAATTCGACAGGTGCTTTTGTCTTGGCCATGGTGTGTCCGGATCAGGATGTCGGCATTGGCGTTGCAATCGCGCGGCGGCCCAGCCGCCTCTCGCCAACTGCCAATTGGATGAGAAGAATAACGATGAGCATGAAGACGATCAGCATCGCGGAATAGGCGATGGCGATGCCGAATTCACCCGCTTCGACGCGGCCCACGATATAGGTCGTGGCCATATTGTACTTGGCCGAGACGAGGAAGATCACCGCACTCACCGACGTCATCGCGCGCACGAAAGAATAGACGAGCGAGGCGAGGATGGCCGGGCGCAGCAAAGGAAGCATCACACGGCGGATCGTCGTGGCGGACCCTGCGCCCAAGGTGAGCGAGGCTTCGTCGAGCGACTTGTCGATCTGGCTCAGCGTGGCGAGGCCCGCGCGTACGCCCACCGGCATGTTGCGGAACATGAAGCAGATGATGAGAATGAGCCCCGTTCCCGTTAGCTCGAACGGCGGCACGTTAAAGGCGAGAATATAGCTCACGCCGATCACCGTGCCGGGAATGGCGAAGCTGAGCATCGTGCCGAATTCAAAGCTGCGCTTTCCTGCAAAAGTCTGCCGCGACAGCAGATAAGCTGTCATCAGGCCGATCGCCGCGGTTAGTGGAGCGGACAGCAGCGAGACTTCCAAAGTGGCGAACAAGGAATCCCACGCGCTCCCAGTGAAGATCGGGCCGCCGTCGAAGTTCATTTTGAACGCGGTCGTCAAATGCTTCAGTGTTGGCGTGTAATCGCGGCCGAGACTGTTGACGAAGCCGCCCACCAAAATGAGCGCGTAAAGGCCAATCGAGAAGATGACCCACGGCACTGTCACAAGGCCGCAAAGCCACACGATCGGGCGTGGCAAGGGGGAGGGCAGCCCCGCGTCGCCTTTGCCGGCCACCGTGGTGTAAACCTTTTTGCCGATCCAGGCTTGCTGCGCCCAGAAGGCAATGAGCGTGAAGCCGAGCAGGACGAGCGCAAGAATGGCGGCGCGACTTTCATCGACGGCTGAGCCGACAACCGCGAAAAAGATTTTCGTCGATAGCACTTCATAATTGCCGCCGAGCACCAAGGGATTGCCGAAATCGGCGAGGCTTTCAATGAAGCCGACGAGAAAGGCATTGGCGAGACCGGGCCGCAACAAAGGGAAGGTGATGGTGCGAAACGTCGTCCACCGGCTCGCACGCAGCGTCTGCGAGGCCTCTTCAAGCGAGGGCGCAATGCCCTGCACGACGCCGATTAGCATCATGAACGAGATCGGTGTGAAGGCGAGAATTTGCGCGATCGAAATGCCTGTGAAGCCGTAGATCCAACGCGAACGCGGGATTGCAAACCATTCATACAGAAGATTGGAGACAACGCCGGAGCGACCGAAGATAAGAATGAGCGCAAGGCCAATCACGAAAGGCGGCGTGATGATTGGCAGCACCGAAAACAAGGTCAGAGCGCGCTTGAACGGGAACCGTGTGCGTGTGGCGATGAGGGCAAAGGCCAGCCCGAGTAATGTGCAGACCACGCCCACAAAAACGCCGAGGAAAACGGTATTCCATGCGACGCCACAATTGAGGCTGCTTGTTAAGCAATCGAGACCCCAGATCGAGCGATCAGTGATCTTGCTGATGAAGGTGTCGAGCATCCATCCATCAGGCCCCCACACCGATTGCGACAGCACGCGGCCAACCGGGAAGAACACGAACAGAATGATCGTGGCGACAATGATGCCGATAGCCGAGACGATGAAGCCATCGCCGCGGCAGAAGCCACGCATTGCAAGACCTTGGCAGAGCAACAGCAAAAAGCAGAACAGCGTTAGAAATCCGGCAAAGCCGAAACCATTCTGCTGGGGCGCGCCACCAAAAAGGCTGGCGGCCCACGCAAAATTCCAACCCCTGTGACCGATCAAAAAGCCTTGCGCGAGAATAACGGCAAGGCCGATCACACCTGCCCAAACAAGAACAAGCCCGCGCGTCTCACGCGGCAGGCGGGAATTCAGCGCAGCAAAACCCAAGAGCAGCGGTGCCAGCATCAACAAGAGCCATGGCTTGCCACCCGCAAGGCCAAGCGCCAATGCCGAGCCCGACGCACCCAGAGGCCACCCAGCAAGGAGTAGCCCCTGAGGGAGGTCGATCCAGTACCAAGGCAGCAGACAAAAGGCTCCTGCCGCAAGCCCGAGCCACCAGAGTGTGGCATCGGGCGCTGTCTTTGATTTCACCGGGGCCCCCTTCGGTTCGCGCGAACGCGACCGTCCCGTTCTTTTTACTTAGGCTGGTTCTTCACTTCCGCATCCCACTTGGCGAGCAGGCGCTTGCGTTCTGCCGAAGAACCATATTTCGCGAAATCGAAATCGATCAGCTTGATATCGGCCATCTTCGGTGCTTGCGGCGGGATCGGTGTGTCTTTGTTCGATGGCACCTGATAGGAGCGTGCCGGGGCGGCGAGAGCCTGTGCCTTCGGCGTCAACGCCCAATCGTACCATTTCTTGGCGTTCTCAAGGTTTTTTGCGCCCTTGATGATGGACATAGAACCGATCTCATAGCCCGTGCCTTCGCATGGCGCGACGGCCTTCATCGGTGCACCTTCAACGATCATCGTCACGTGATCATGCAAGAAGGCGATCCCAACCGTCGTCTCGCCGAGGCTCGTCGCCTTCGCGGGTGCGGCGCCCGACTTGGTGTATTGGTTGATGTTCTTGTGCAGCTTCTTCATGTAGTCGAAGGCTTTGTCTTCACCCATGATCTGCACCAGCGTCGCGAGCATGGTGTAGGACGTTCCGGATGAATTCGGATCAGCGACCTGCACTTCATCCTTCAATTTGGGATTGAGAAGATCGGCCCAGCATTTCGGCTCCGGAATGCCTTTGGAAGCGATGAGCTTGGTGTTGTAGGCAAAGCCCAGTGCGCCCGAATAAATGCCGATCGTGCGGCCCTTGGTCTGGTTCCACTGCTTCACAGCCCAATCCTGCAGATTGGCCATGTTCGGTGATTTGTATTCTTCCGTGAGACCTTCTTCAGCGGCCTGCATATGGGGGTCGCCCGTGCCCCCCCACCAAATGTCGCCCTTCGGGTTTGATGCCTCTGCCTTGATCTGAGCGTAGGTCTCGCCCGAGCTCTTGCGGGTCATCGAAACCTTGATGCCGGTGTCCTTTTCGAAGGCTTCGACCATCGGGCGGCACCATTCTTCCTGCACCGAGCAGTAGACGGTGAGTTGGCCCTGCGCCTGCGCGGACAGGCTGCCTGCCAGCGTGGCGGCGCCCAGCGCCAAAGCGCCCATGGCCGATCGTGTCATGAAACGGTTCATTCTGCCTCTCCCCATTTTATCGTGGCGCTTGGCCATTTTTCTTGGCTGAAACCGTAGAATCGTGGCCAGCAGGGGTCAATGGCAGAGCGGGAGATGGCTTGGGATAGGGGGCTTGGGATAGGGGGCTTGGGATAGGGGGGCGTGCCTTGGCCTTACGTCATCCGGCCGCCGAGCCGCGCGGTAGCCATCTGCATCGCCAGAAGCCAAACGGGCACGCCTTGGGTGTCGAGTGCGAAGCGATCGGTGAGGTTAGTGATGCTGAGCGCCGCCACCCAGCGCCCATCGCGGTTCATGATCGGCACACCAAGGGCTGCGAGCCCGGTGATGAAATCATCCGCCACAAACTCATAATCTTGTTGCCTGATCTCAGCGCTACGCGCCTCCAAATCGGCCGCTTCTACAAGCGAATACGGTGTACGTTTGACTTGCGGGCGCGCCAAAGCCGCAGCACGCTCGGCCTCACTCGCATAGGCTAGTACAACGCGCGGATCCGCAGCCCATAGAAAGGGAATGGATATGGCTTTCAAATGTGATGTTCCTGCTAAGCCGACCGTGCAGGTGGATGATGATGCTGTACGGATCACGCGTTGGGATTTCGAGCCGGGCGCGGTCACGGGGTGGCACGAGCATGGCTGGCCTTATTTCGTTGTCATGCTGATGGATGGCACTTTACGCATCCATGATGGCGAAAAAATCTCTGATGCCCCTTTGAAAGCGGGCCAATCCTATCGCCGTTTAGCCGGCACAAAACACGACGTGATGAATGGTTCCGATCACCCCATCGCTTTCATCGAAATTGAGGTGAAACGGCCGGATCTTCTCAAAGAGCCACCAAATTTCGTTCCTTGAGGTAAGATCCCTCTATCAAGGTCTCTCTGCAGTCGACTCATAAGCAACGGCGACGGGCTGTTGGCTGCGTCCTGTCGCAATCAAAGCATCAATCAAATGATGAACCGATAAAACCGCTTCACCGGTAACTTTCGGGGCACGCGATTCCTCAATAGCCGTAACGAAATCCGCGATAACAGACCGATGCGACTGGTGAGAGAACGCCATCGGGTCAGCCCCTGTGCCACCCGCACTTTCATCGCTCTCGTAATGGAAAGTGCGTCCATCCTGCCAAAATATATGGAGCGCACTTCCAACCAGAGACGCTGTTGCGTTTTTGCAGATAAATTCGATCCTTTCGGGGAAGCCAGGATAGGCGGCGGTTGTCGCATAGATCGTGCCGATGGCGTTGTTGCGATAACGCACGCTCGCGCAGACGAGATCTTCTCCCTCCATCTGGTGGAGTGGCGTTGTGGTGACATAGCCAGTGACGTCGGCGGCAGGCCCGACAAAGCTCAACATCTGATCAAGCGTGTGGATGCCTTGCGTAATCAAAACGCCGCCTCCATCTCGCGCCAAGGTGCCACGCCCTGGCTCATCGTAATAGGATTGCGGGCGCCATAAGCCGATGGACGCTGAACAACCGATGATGTCACCAAGAAGACCTGAAGCAAAAGTTTCGGCGAGCTTGGTAGCCGCCGGTTTAAAACGATGCTGCAGCACCACAGCTAAGATGATGCCTGCCTGACGGCATATCGCAACGAGCTCTTGTGCGCGGGCCGTCGTTACATCAAGCGGCTTCTCAAGAAGCACATGTTTTCCTGCTTCCGCGCAGCGACGCACAATTTCGAGATGGGTGTTGGGTGGCGTTAGGACGAGAACGGCCTTGATTGTGTCGTCGGCGAGGATTGTCTCAATATTGTCACAGAGCGGAAAAGGATGGCGTGAGGCAAAGGCCTGCCGACGCTCTAGGCTCGGACTGAACGCATAGGCCACCTCAACCGTGTCGCGCAAATCCATGAGAGCCTGCGCATGTGGTGCAACAGCCATACCAAGACCGATAATGCCCACGCGAACCTTCGCCATTGCAGCCTCTTATGTGTTGAATAAGTATCCCTTGAAGTAACCATAATAGCATCGGATGGCACGGCAATGCGTAATTTGAATGGCTTGCTATGAGCCTAAGTCTCACTAAACTATCCGACGACCATTGAGCCCGAAACACCGATAGAAATCTAACGGCCATGAAAAAGATCCCTGTGCTTGATCACGCCGATGCATGGGCCGCACTCAGTGTGGCGCGCGAAATTATCATGAAAGAAAATAAGCCGTTGGTGATCGTCATTGTGGATTCCCACGGTGAAATCATGGCGCTCTTTCGTCATGCTGATGCAATGTTGAGTTCAATCACAGTGGCGACGAACAAGGCCTATACGGCAGCGCGCTTGCGCAGACCCAGTGTTGCGGTTGGTCAAAAATCACGGAGTACCACAGAGGGTTTTGACATCAGCTCCTTTGGCGATCCTCGTGTCACCGGCTTTGGCGGCGGTCTTCCTATCCTCTACGACGGTCACGTGATTGGTGGCGTCGGTGTCAGTGGGCTTGCTGAGGCAGAAGATATCGCGATTGCGGAATTAGCCATCGGTGCGATTGAAGCGAGTTGGAGCGGGACCGAGTCCTAAGGCAACATTGGTTGGGTCTATAGATGGAAGAACGTTGGGCTACCCGGGCGGGATAAGTAGATACGCCCCGCTTCTGAAACAGGACCGCGCCGTTTTGGTTTATCGGCCGGCGTGCCACAGGCGTGACGCGGAAAAACAGCGTGGTACAGCAGCGGGTTGATCACGATTTGAGACGGTGGGTTTGGCGCACCCGAGAGGATTCGAACCTCTGACCTTTGCCTTCGGAGGATAAGTGTCCGTAAAATAACGTAATTATTTCAATATATTAGATAGGTTATAATCGATTTGTACATGATTTGTATATGTCATCTATAGTATAACTGATGATAAATATACTATAAACTGATAATAATAAAGCAAAAGTGTCAAAAATCTGACAGTTTAAAACGTATTCTAGAAAAAAACTGTGTACATTAGATCGTATTGAATTAAAATAACAAAGTAATAAACCTTTCAATCCAAAGTAATTCGGAGACCTATACGATGGGACTCGGAAAACAAGCAAAGATCCTCTCAAAGAACCAGATTGAGACGACGCTCGGTTATCTCTCACGAACCCGCTACCCGCTCCGTAATCAGGTGATCTTCCTGCTCTCCGTGAAGGCGGGTCTTCGGGCAAAGGAGATCGCCAATCTCAAATGGGAAATGCTTACCACTCCCGACGGGGAGGTCAGTGACGCCATCCGCCTCACCAACTGGGCGAGCAAGGGCAAGACGGGTGGGAGGGTAATACCCCTCAATAGGGAACTGAGAACTGGTCTCAGCGCCCTTCTGGAGGACGCCAGGGACAGTTCCCGTCCATCCCCCTATGTCATTGCCACGGAGCGGTCGATACGGACCTCGGCACAGGCAATCGTGAACCTGTTCTTCAAGTGGTACGCCCAGATGGGATTGGAGGGATGCTCTAGTCACAGCGGTCGTCGAACCTTCATCACCAATGGGGCACGGAAGATCTCAACGGTCGGCGGTTCCTTGCGGGATATCCAGATGCTGGCAGGTCACTCAAACCTGACGACTACTCAACGGTATATCGAGGGCGATGCTGAGGCACAGAAGAAGATTGTCGAACTGGTCTGAGATCACTCTCAGACCAAGGGGTCTAAAAACCGTTGGATATAAATACTTTTTAGCGGGTCCAAAAATTCAGCCAAACCTGTCGAGACTGCCGTCAATGAGAATTGAGGTCGTCGGAATTCAGTAAGGGCAAGACGAGACTGCCGACCCGCTGAAAACCGTCCAGCAATGGACGGTACGATGAGGGCAACGGTGACAAATTACGACCCTCAAACACTCGGTGATCGCCTGATTGGTCCCGATAGTGTTGGCGTTGATGAACTGGACGTAAACGGGAGATCGCTCAACCGCCCCGTACCTCTCAAGAGGTGTTCCAAATCAGGGTGTGTGACGGGGCGCTAGACGCAAACCTTGAACACATATTCGGCGGACTGCCGAAGTGTGTTCAAAAACACTTCCGCAATCGCTAGTGAATGAAACTCGTCAGTGAAGAAGATCAAACAAATAAAAAAAATCAGGAAACTCCCGAAGGGACTCATCCCGAGGAACGAGGGATGAGGAGAAAGGAAACGGATCAACGAGGGATCAGTACAGACTGATCAACCTCATCGACTGATCGAACGATTTCCATGAAAACTGGATCCGCCGATTGCCGGTCAGCAACGGATTGAGCATCATTTGATGACGCTAAAAGGACGATCTGAGACAGCGAATGGGACGGAAAACGCTCTCGTCTTGATCAATCACATAAGTCATTGATATTATTGAATAAAATACGTTAAAAGGTGCCACTAGAACGACAATATTCATCAGATATTTCTTAAAGAGAACAATTAACGTCCTACTGGCACCTGCCGCTACCCGCCGTATCGCCCCCTGAGGGTCTCACGGGACACAAACCGCGCTGACAGATCCTCCATAAACTTCATACGCGATGGATCGATTCCGTAAAATCTCAAATTCTTGCCCTTCGACTTCGACCGCTTTTGACTGCTTAATTGAAGACCAACGATCTTGAGAAAAGCATTCAGTTGACGAACAGGGTTCACTTTCATGTCGTCACGTAACTCGATATTGAGACTTTCCTCAATAAGAATGCGGTTTTTCTGACACAGATCGACGAACGGTTTGAGCGTCAGGTTGCTGACACGAGCATCAATATCCAGTGATGGACCGTTCACGAGTGCTGTCGTCGAGATGACTTCGGACAAAATTAAATTGGAGTTCTTTACCCTCGTCAGCCTCTTTGAAGTTGACTGAAAGTGCTTTTCTTTAAAAAATTCAAATCGATAATTTATGAACTTTTTGAGGTCAACGAAATTTGAAATTCTTTCAGCTAGTTTGCCGTTATCGTCTTGCCGAATGAGGTCTTCTGTTACTTCTATATCATAGCTATAGCGAAGTCGTGCTCGCTCGCATTGCCATTTTTCTTCTTCCGAGACATTTTTACCTTTCTCAATCGCCATCGCAAGTTTGATGTAATCTGAAGGATCAATATCTTTTGCTGATAGTATATTTTTTATCCGCCGAGCGCCGATTGATCGCTTCGCCTCCTTCTCAGCGTCTCCCTTGACGGGTCTTGCCTGTTCGACGACCTCGATCGTCCATCCGGACTGGTTGCGGAGTTTTTCAAAATAATACGCCATACGCTTCTTAGAGGAGCGCTGGGAAGAGATCATATGAGCAGCAATCATCACGAGAGGGTGCTCAGCATCACTGATGGTTTCTCCAGTCTCTTGATCAACCGTTTTGGCGGATTGGATCCAATTAGATCTCACGAGTTCACTTTGAATGACTTTGATGTTCGTTTCCTGTCGATTCTTATGAGCGCTGATCCAGACCGACACACGACCTGGATTTCTGACACGGCTGAGTTGCTGATCTACGTCGAAATGAGTGTTCACATGGCTATAGAAGAATCCAAAGACCTCATCGACGTGACTGTCATTATTGGGAAACGTGATATCGATCCCTGTGCCGAGTGACGGTGAGCAGAGAAGGACTTGGATCTTTAAGAACTCGCTCTTGATATTCTCAACGAAGTCTTTTTCTGTGACAGACTGAGAATTGTCTGCCGTAATTGATCTGAGAAGAATTTCACTTTTAAACTCACGATTAATAATCTCCGTGAGGATGTTCACCAACTTCTTTGAGTTGCTCGTGACAAAGCATCGCTTTCCTTCTCGTATTGTTTCTAGCATCCTCTGAATGAGTAAGTTTTTGCTCTTATAGCGGTAGAGAATGCGGTTCGCCTGTTCCTTATCCGGTCGATTGACAATCAAGCGACACTTTTCTGACCAAAAGTCGGGACGAAAAGACTTAAGCGCATGTCCTGTAATGAGACCAAGATCGGCATCGAGAGCATAGATCGCCTTCGCATTGGCTAACATTCTTTTTAAGCTAAGATAAGCGCGGTCAATACCGATGTGATCAGCAATTGTTTCAGACAAGAGATGGCGGAAAACCTGTTCAGATTCGTCAATTATAATTGTGTCAAAAAACACTGGATTTTCGACATGGACAATCGATGACGAAATTTTGTACGTATGCTTCTCGGCTAAAAAGTGAAGACTATCCAGACATATGGAGTAGGCACGAACACGTCGCTTTATGGGTCCGTCCTTGAGATAACAATCTATATCAAGTTTATTTGCTGCTTCTTGAATGAGAGAACGGCGATGTCCGATCAGCAAAACTGAACGAGATCGTTCATTTGGACTAATATGATCAAGACTGCCTTTTAGTAATATATTTCTGATTAATCCTTTTAATGCCTCTGTCTTACCGCTTCCTTTGGGACTTTTAACCATCGTAATCCCAGCGGTGTAGTTGATTGGTGGAAGATATTGCTTCTCGTACAAAGAAATAATCGGCTTATAGGGAAAGAACTGACTGAAGAAGTTTTCGTGCCTTGGCTTCTTTTTGCTGTAGGCAGTGCTGACTTCGTCGATCAGATGATCAAACTGATCAAAATCATAGTCATCAGGCGCATCACACCAAAATGACGTGCGGCAGGTCATACAGTGAATGCCGAGTGTACCAGTGCTTGATCGGACGACGAATGCACTGCTCCTCCGATCCAAGTGGAATGGGCATTTGACGCTGGTTGTGTTCGTCAATTGCTGGAGGGGGACTAACCTGCCATTGGATAGTTCAACTAGACCGTCAGGATCGATTTTCTGAGAGGACGTGATAGGAACGTTCTTATTGGCGGAACTCGTCCTAACTCGAGCGTCCTTCCCTGCTTTGATGAGTTTAGTGACTTCATCCTTGGGAAGCGTCTTCCCAACTTTAAAGACTTGGCATCCCTTACTGCCAAAGAAGAGACGACCCGCGTCTTTGATCGATTGGTCGCTCTCCAGCATGACCGCTAGACCAAGAAGGGCGTTTTTCCAGTCGTTCGCGTCAGTGATCGTCTCTTCCAACACGAAGACAATCCGAAACCTTGGATAGTCCTCAGAGTGAGAAGGGGTAGTGTAAAGAAACGTGGCAAAGTCTTGGATGAAGGGTGAACCGAGCGCTTCTTGAACCGTCAAACCACTGTCAATGTCGGCAGCAATAAAGTCTGAGCAGACGAAGTTCTCAGTTCGCCTGTAGCCATCCTCGAAGTGGGCAGTGAAAGCGTAACCGCGCCGAACATGGTTTATGAATTCTGAGATAGTCAGTTCGCTGGCGATGAACCCTTCAGCATAGGCACGGGTACCATTGACAGGTGTTTTATCGACGATCTTTGTCGATATGCCGACCTTATACCTTGACTGCTTCATTCAGTGCCACGTCCTCCTCTCTGAAGAGAGTGGCGGGCATGACCGACAGCGTCAAATGCTGAGCGTTAAACGCTCACAATCTTGTTATAGTTAGATCCAACAAAGGCGCCTCATAACGAGTTTTCTTGATGAAAACGAGGAAGGCGAAAAAATACTAAATCACTCAATAACTTAAGCAGACTGATGATCTAATTGATCTTAGGTCATCGGTTTCGAGGTTTCAGGGGGCGTTTTCTGACCCTTATCCTTCAACCCCTTCTGCTTTTGGGCAGTGAGTTTGAGCCACTCTTTGAAACCAAGAATACGGCGCTTCGTTTTAGTTTTGGGCGGATTCATTTTTACCTCCTATGTGTTTGTGATAAAATGTTTCGAAATCAAAAATATGGAATCAAAAAGTAAACTTCATGAGGTAGAATTATGAAGATTGATGCATTGGAAAAGGAACAATGAATTATAAGATAGTTACTACAGTTTTATTTATGATGCTATCAGGCGAGGTCCGTGCAAACTGGGACATAAAAATTGATGAAGACAGTCAGGGACCTCGTTGCGTTGTTTATTCAGAAACATTAGGGAGTAAAAGCGTTCCGCTTTTTGAAAATAAAAGATTTGTGTTTTTTACGATTGTTTCATCTAAACCATTAAGCACCGAATATTCTTTTAAGTTTGCTTATTCGGGGAGTGGTCCAGTTAACCCAATAATAAAAATAGGGAACCAATATTTTAACATCTTATCACGAAATAGTTTCGGTTGGTTAGAGGATAAAAAAGCAGAAAAACAACTTTTTGAATCGTTTCTTAAGAACGAATTTATGTCAGTTATTTATACCTTAAATGGTCGCTTAATGGAAGAAAGAATATCTAGCTCTGGACTTAAGGACAGCATTAGTGAAGTGATTCGAAAGTGTCATCTTAAGGTTTAAAAAAATTGACTATAAAAATTAATTTCGATCACGTTTATGGCGTTCAATGATTGCTTGAATTTGTAAAGATCTTGATCTGGAAGGATGTTTATTATTTTCTGCTTCCAATAGTCTCTTTCTTATGTTGGCGTTTGGAAAAATAGCTCTAAACAATGTTTCAATGGTGTTGTCTTCGTGGTCCTGTACTTCGAGCATGCGCCATAGCTGGTTTACACGCTTCTGAAGAAAAAGATATTCTTCTGGCTGAAGGTAGCCTAATTGTCGCTTCATGCCATCGGAATCGACAAATTCGTTTCCGGTTAGGTAAAATTCACCTAATCCGAAAACAAACATAGCGGTTTCAGTCAAATATTCATTATCAATTGTCGTTGATTTTCTTATGCCATTGTAATTCAAAATGTAATGGCATGCTTCATGGCACATGATTGATTTTGCAGCGCTTGGATTCAAAAGGTAATCGTTTTCAATGCAAATAGTGACCCATCCCTCTGAGTCTTCTGTAAACGAACCAGCGCAGTCTTTTAGTTTGTCGAATTTGACCTTTGGTATAAATGATGGGATTTCAAGTTTTGGTGCCACTAGTTTTATGTGCGCTAGAATTAACTTAAGCAACAACGAGTAGTCCGCTGAATATTTAATTTCATTAGATGTGAAGGACAGAGTTTGCTCAGTGTCGCACTTCAACCAGGATATACCACTTAAATATTGTAGACACGATTCAAGGTTTTCTAGTATTTCATCTTTATTACTTATCGGATTTGGTTCGCTATGTAACCATTGTCTAAATCGTCTTGATGAATCATTATTTAGGTGAAAGGAACGTTGTTGCTTAAGCATTCGATAGGTCCAAGCAATCAATCCCAGTGCCAAAAGAACAAAGATAGCAATTGATGGAGGGATATTGAGTTCGAACAACATGAATTCACTCTTTCTAAAAACGCAATATTATTTAGCAAAAAAACAATGAAGAAAAAAACACAGAAAACTTTTTAGTTTTGCGAAGTCATTTTTGCTTTAAATGAATCAGAACACTAAATTGTGGCGAAAACACAAGTCTAAGAATGATAACCCATAATGAGCATTAGGACTTTATTTCAGCATACGATTGCTGTTGTACATCGCTGCAGCGCGTTATTGATGAAATCATACCTAGATAGTATCATTTGTATACGTTGCTGGGTCGCAAAAGTACCTACGGTACAGATAATCGAGTGAACTAAATGTCTGGTAAAATGACCTTCGACAAATTGATCACTGTCGGTCTGGTAGCATTCGTTTTTTCGAGTGCAGCGTGCGCCCAGTCAATTGGGTCGCAACTTACGGAGGAACTCAAGAATAGTCGGGGTTCGAATTCGGGTCCGGTCGTTCGCGATACACCTGAAAAGATGCAGGGCAGGGAAATTAATAGGGCGGCGAGGGATGCCAACGAGAAAGCACGAGGTGCTGCTCGACCAATACACGCGAAGGTCCGGGTTAATTATACCATTTCATGTACAAACAGCGCAAATCTGGGGTTTCCTGCGTTTGAAAAACAATATGAACTTCAATTGAAAAATGGCATTGGTGCGATTGTCGACAGATACGATGATCCCAAGGGTAAGATTGTTGTTGAAAGTACAAGTATTCAATTAACTCGGGACGGCAGATTGATGGTTTCAAGTCGTGGTCGGACGTTTGATCGCACTTATTCTTACTATAGAAAATTGACGGGCGCCGCAGATCCAAATTTGTCGGAGATATCGTCAACTGGACAGCAGTTTGTCTCAAATGTGCGGGATCGAGTGTGCAGTGCGGTTTTAACTCTAGGTGATAATATCAAAATTGCTGAAGTTATTGATGCGCCGAGGGTTGAGGCGCAGAAAGTTCAGGCAGATCTTGATGCTGGATTGGCGCGCGTCGAAGACGAAGTACGTAAAACACAAGCGGATTTACAAAAATTTAAAGACAGCACAATAAGTGTATTTCAAAATATTTTATTGCCCCTTACCGAAAATCCTAAAGACTGGATGATGCGTGTAAGCAGCGTTCCTGTACAACAGCAGCAATTTTGTCGTATTATTGATAGATTCTTTGATGAATTAGATGATATTTCTGCAACTAAAAATGAGATCAAAAAAAGAATAGCGTACAGAGATCGAATTAACGATATTTCAGCATTGCTGCCTAAGGGGCGTTTCGAAAATTGGGTAGTACGCGTTTTAGGAATCAAACTACTTAAGGATGGGTCAGCCGCGGTAATACTGCAACCACCTTGCAGGGCAGTTATAGGTACAGATATGTGTTTAAATAATTCTGATGTTATTAGTGGTGCTGTGAAGGCGGACTCATCAATGTATCGGGAATTAGCAAAAGTTTCTGCGGGTGATTTCGTTGTTGTGAGCGGTTCGATCGTGGCAGTTGAGTCTGATAGTAGTAATACTGCGCAAACCATTCCAGCATTGTATGAGCCAGGAAAAAATTGTGCCGATAGCGATATCGTGAAAAAACAAGACTATTTTGTCTCACAGTTAAGTTATTTGGCTGCTCTAAAATAAAATTGTTAGCGAACATTCACGTGAATTGTGAGTAAGTGTTTTTTCCGCCATCTTTCATGCTCAAGCATGATTGTAAATTGGCCTGATTTTGTGCATGTAAATGCTATTGAATGAGCGTTTTGTTTAGTTGCACACGATGGATTTGATGAAAGAAGTATTAAATTATGCATTCGATAAATTTGACATACTTCTCCCACGTTTACTGAAACGGCAATTTTATCAGAATAGTTAGAAAACATGTCGTGATCGCATTGTGATGCGTAACTATTGATTGGGAATAGCAACAAAAAAAGAGAAGCTATTATGCTAACCCTAGGTCGCATTATGCAACGTGTTTCAGATGAAAAACTAAATTTGTGCGGGAACATTGGTCTCTCAGAAAGAAAGTTTATTCGTGTTTGCGGACACACTGTGGGATGCACTTATACCAGCATTTTATCAGGTTTCGGTCAATAATTTAGAGTCGTTACGAATAAAAAATCGAAGTTGTAATACTTACTTTAGTTAGTTTTGTGTTCTAGATCAAAGAAAAACAATGTGTCTCAAATTTATTGTTTTGAACTCATTTTTGGTTTTTTCAGTATTTTGAGTCTTGTTTATCTAAGGTTTGCGGATAACTTATTCATGCAGTGTGACGGAGGGGCTCATGTTCGGTAGTATACAGAAATCACTTACCTTCTTTGTATTTAGTCTTTCGATATTATTTTCTTTGCCTGCATTTGCAGAAGATTGTGAGCGGCAGCGATTTAATAATGTCAGACCCGGTCAAACGTATGAAGCATGGATCAGGGTCAAGAAGAATAAGGTATGCGAACTTGTTTGGAGCGGTGGTGGCTCAATGTTTTATGAGCCTATTGAAGTTAGGAACGTTCCGAAATCGTGCTCAATCAAATCAAATAATTACGCAATGGGTTTATCATGTTCCCAAAAAGGCGAGTTCAATTTTATTTATAAAATATTTATTCTTGAGCGGGACGGGAATAAAGGACCAATAACGTTTAATGCTAAAATAATTGTAAGTGAATAAAAGTGCTTTTGAAATAGCTTAGCTGAGCTAGTTCAATAATCGTCGTGATATATTCTATCAAAAGTTATCATAAATTATCCAGTGTTTTGCTTTGATTTTGAAACATTGAACGAGTGTTGTTTTGGGGTAAGTAAATTATCAATTTCGTGATTTTTTGTCGCATTAGCTAGCATCATCAGTATTTCTCTCATCTCGGTGAGGTCCTTTGCTCGGATCGTCGGTTTTCCTTTTTCAATTTCGAGGATACGGACGCCGTTACGGATCCGAAGATGAATCTGACCGTCGGTCTTTTCCTCCCACCACGGACGGATCGGGATCTTCCGTTCAATCAGTTGCTTCTCGCCGTCGACGATCTTCCAATGGCGACGGACCTTGAACTGTTGTCGGTCTTCGGAGAGGGCGATCTGCTGGTTGAGGTTGTCGATCAGTTTGGATCGGGCACGGTCGAGCGGGGTCTTTGCTTCCTCACTAGGGGATAGGAAGTTCAATGATTTTAGGACAGACATTGGTTTTCCTCCTTGCCAATAACTCAAAAATAAATGGCGGAGGATCCATGTACACCGTTCAGATGTCATCAGTTCTTAATAAGAGATCATTCAAACGGGTACTTTTTATTATCAGTTGTGGTTTTGGATCGGTTTGACTTTGAGACTTCTGCTGCCAGTGCCGAAGTGACGGTATGCCCATAGAACTTCTCAAGCATCTCGACAGAGGTTCCCATCTGCTTGGCGAGAAGGAACGGACTCGTCTCATGGGACAGTCGTTGGGTGGCATAGAAGTGACGGAGTGAGTAAATCGTCCGCCGTGAGCCGTGGTACTCTTCGGGTACTTTGGCGAACTTCAGAAGGGCATAGAAAGACCGTTTCATCGTGATGATCGGTTTGCCGTTCTTGTGAGCGGTCACGAACTCGTCAGGATCGGGTCTAGGATCCTTCTCGTCACTCTTCTCAGACTTCTTGATCGATTTCTTCTCGGTCTTGGCGTCCTTCTTTGCCGCCTTCTCCTGCTGCTTCCTGTCTTCTTTGAGTTCCTCGACCCTGAGATCGTAGAGTCTCTTCACGTAGTCCTCGGCACCCGACTGGAACACACACTCACGGGCACCTGTCTTGCCTCTCACATAGGCAATCAGGCGGTTTCCCATGTCAGTCTTAACCGTCCTGAGATCCTTCCAACGGAGGGTTCTCAGTTCGCCCACTCTCATCCCTGTATTGGCGAGAATAAGAAACGACTGCCATGCCACGAACCGATCACGCCACGTGGCAAGGTCTTCCCCTTCTTCCAACCATTTCTTGGATGCTTTGTAGATCTTCTGCCATTCGGCGAGAGTGAACGTCGCTCTCCGCTCTGCCTTTGCCTTCGGTGGTTCGATATCAGGGATCTTCGAGATGTATCCCTTCGTGTAGGCAAATCTCAGAAGCGGTCTGAGGCAAGTGTACTCACGGCGGAGTGTGCCGTTCGTCGGCGGTTTCTTGCTGTAGTTTGCTTTCCGCCACATCCAATATTCGTTGAAGGATGCTGAGTTGAGTGAATCGATCCGCTTACTGCCGAAGTAGGGAAGGGCAGTCGTTCTCAATCGAGCGACAGTGGCATCCCACGATCCGCCTTGTCGTGTCGGACTGAGTGTTTTTGTTGCCTTTTCCCACTCATCGAAGACTTGCTTGAATGTCTTCGAGTTGATCGTCCCGCCTGCTTTGACGTGAATGTAGATGTCTTCATAGAGATCGAGAGCAAACCGTTCTGCTTCTCGTCGGTTATCGGTCTTGGTACTGACGACCTTGTACCCATTGGCATTGGGGACCCGAATTCGGACCTGCCATTTGGGGTTCTTGAGACCTTCCCGCTTGTAGAGGACGATTCTGCCGTCCCCACGGAGGTCTATATGGTCCTCGTCTTGAGCCAAGGGTCCCGATCCCCCTCCATACCAATTTTGCAAATATAATCAGAGGGATACGAAAAAGACATCAGTTTTTGTAAAGGATTTGTACATACCAAAAATCAACAAAAACGGGGTTTTCGATATTTTTGTAAAAGTCTAAGCCATTGACAATATTGGGATATTTGGCGCACCCGAGAGGATTCGAACCTCTGACCTTTGCCTTCGGAGGGCAACGCTCTATCCAGCTGAGCTACGGGTGCCTGCGCTAGTCAGGGGTCTAACCGAATTCGGCGGTCCGTTCAATTCATGTCTCGGGCGGCAAGTGCGGTGCGTCCGGCTTGGGCTGAGACTAAGGCCACTCAGCCTTGTGGGAGATCGGGCTTTTCCCGGCCATTTTCCGGTCTGGCTGTCGCCAAGGGGGCGCTTTTCTGGCACATCCTCTCTCCGCATGGGCGGAAAACGCGCGAGGGAGAGACGCGATGGAACTGGGTATGGTGGGCCTTGGCCGCATGGGGGCCAATCTGGTGCGCCGCTTGATGCGGGCGGGGCATTCCTGTGCCGTTTATGACCGTGATCCGGCACCAGGCCTCGCCCTCGCCAAGGATGGTGCAACCAATGCTGTAAGCCTGCCCGAACTCGTGGCCAAACTCTCCGCGCCGCGTGCCGTTTGGGTCATGTTGCCGGCCGGCGCCGTCACACAGGCGGCCATTGATGAACTCGCAGGGTTGCTCTCCCCCGGGGATACCATCATCGACGGCGGCAACACATTTTGGCAGGACGACATCGCCCGCGCCGCGGCGCTCAAGGCGAAAGGCCTGCATTATCTCGATGTCGGCACCTCCGGCGGCGTCTGGGGTCTTGAACGCGGTTATTGCCTCATGATTGGCGGCGAGACCGCGGCGGTGGAGCGTCTGGCTCCCATTTTCGAAACGCTTGCGCCTGGTCGTGGTGACATTGTCGAGACGCGGCATCGCGACGGCCATGACCCGCGCGCCGAGCAAGGTTGGCTGCATTGCGGCCGCAGCGGCGCCGGCCATTTCGTCAAGATGATCCACAATGGCATCGAATACGGCATGATGCAGGCGATCGCCGAAGGGTTTGATATTCTCAAAAACGCGAATTCACCGAAACTGCCGGAAGCGCATCGGCTTGATCTCGACGTTGCGGATATTGCTGAAGTCTGGCGTCGCGGCTCTGTCATTACGTCGTGGCTGCTCGATCTCACTTCTGAAGCCTTGGCAAAGGACGAGAAACTCAGCGAATTCTCAGGCCATGTCGATGATTCCGGTGAAGGGCGGTGGACGGTGCAAGCCGCGATTGACGAGGCTGTTCCAGCCGAGGTGCTGACGGCCGCGCTCTTTGCACGCTTCCGTTCGCGGCAAGATCACACCTTCGCTGAAAAAATTCTCTCTGCCATGCGCAAAGGCTTTGGCGGTCATCAGGAAAAGGCCGGCGCATGAGCCCCCGCGTCCTGATTGTGATGGGTGTCTCCGGCTGCGGCAAAAGTACGGTCGGCCAAGCATTAGGGGATCGGCTGGGCTGGGAATTCCGCGATGGCGATGCCTTTCATCCGGCCGCTAATGTCGCCAAAATGAAAAGCGGTGCGCCCCTGACCGATGAAGATCGCTGGCCATGGCTCGATGCGATTGCCGCCTTCATTGACGCCCAGCGCGCGGCCAATGCGCACGCCGTCATTGCTTGCTCGGCGCTCAAGCGAGTTTACCGCGATCGTCTCAAAGGGCAGCATGGTGATGTCGTGTTCGTTCATCTGGCCGGTGGCAAAGATTTGATTGAAGCGCGCATGGCGGCCCGCAAAAATCATTTCATGCCGCTTGGCTTGCTCGATAGCCAATTTGCGACATTGGAGCCGCCTGCCGCCGATGAATTGGCTATTGTCGTCTCGGTGGCGGGTGCACCTGATGAGATTGTCGCCGACGTCTTAGGTCAAACAGGCCTTAAAGCTGCGGCGGAATAGGAGAAGACGATGGCGGCTTCGCGTCCGGTTAAAAAGGGCGACCACGTCTTTCTGGTCGATGGCTCATCCTATATTTTCCGTGCGTTTCATGCGTTACCGCCGCTGACGCGCAAAAGCGATCAATTACCAGTCGGGGCCGTTGCCGGCTTTTGCAACATGCTCTGGCGCTTGCTGCGTGATAGTGTGGCAGGTGAAAAGCCGACGCATCTGGCTGTCATTCTGGATCACTCGTCTGAAACCTTCCGCAACGCGCTCTATGATCAATATAAAGCGCAGCGTGAGGAACCGCCGGAAGAATTGCGGCCGCAATTTGCGCTCATTCGCGAAGCGGTCAAAGCGTTCGATCTGCCCTGCATTGAGCAGCAGGGTTATGAAGCCGATGATCTCATTGCCACCTATTGCCGCCTCGCCAAGGAAGCAGGCGCAACGGCTACCATCGTCGCGTCAGACAAGGATTTGATGCAGCTGGTCGGTGATGGCGTCACAATGTTCGATACGATGAAGGACCGCCGCATCGGTGTTGACGAGGTGATCGAGAAATTCGGTGTTACGCCGGATAAGGTCGTCGATGTGCAAGCCCTCGCGGGCGACAGCGTCGATAACGTGCCCGGTGTGCCCGGCATCGGCATCAAAACGGCAGCGCAACTCATCCACGAATATGGCGATCTTGAAACGCTGCTGGCGCGCGCGCCTGAAATCAAGCAGCCCAAGCGTCGCGAAGCCTTGATCGAGAACGCCGAGAAGGCGCGTATTTCCAAAAAGCTTGTGAAGCTTGAAGATCGCGTGCCGCTGACCACACCGATCGATGCGCTCGCCGTGCATGATCCAGAGCCGAAAAATCTCCTCGCCTTTTTAAAGGCGATGGAATTCAACACAGTGACCCGCCGCGTGGCAGAAGCGTACGGCATTGATGCCAACGCCATTGCCCCCGATGCGCGCTTGGCCGCACCGGGCGCGGGAACAGCGTGGGGCCCTGCGGGGGGCGCAGCGGTAAAGGATGCACCCGCCGAACGGGACGACACAACGAAACCCGCCGCGATAGGACCATCAGGCCCCGCCACTCACGCCGCGGCGGTGGCAGCACACGCTGCAGCCGTTCCCATTGATCGCGCCGCTTATGAAACGGTACGTGATCTCGCAACGCTACAGACTTGGATTGCTGAAGCCCGCGCGCACGGTGTTGTCGCGGTTGATACAGAGACAAGCGCTCTCGATAGCATGAGTGCCGATCTTGTCGGTGTCTCGCTGGCTACAGCGCCGGGTCGAGCATGCTATATTCCGCTTGCCCATATTGGCGAGGGTGGTGGCGATCTCTTCGGAGGCGGGCAATTGCTGCCGGGGCAAATTCCGGTGCGTGATGCGCTCGCCGCATTAAAATCCTTGCTCGAAGACCCGGGCGTTCTGAAGGTCGCGCAAAATCTGAAATATGATTGGGTGATCTTGAAGCGTCATGGCATTGATGTCGCGCCATCCGATGACACGATGCTGATGTCGTATGTGCTCGATGCCGGACGTAACAATCACGGCATGGATGAACTCTCCGAACGTATTCTCGGTCATAAACCGATACCGTTTGGCGAAGTTGCAGGCACAGGCAAGGGCTTCATCGGCTTTGCGCGTGTCGGCATCGAACGCGCCACCGAATATGCGGCGGAAGATGCCGATGTGACCCTTCGCATTTGGCAGGTGTTCCGGGCGCGCTTGATCGGCGAGAGCATGAAGACGGTCTACGAGACGCTTGAGCGTCCTCTCGTACCCGTCCTTGGCCGTATGGAAATGCGCGGCATCGCAATTGATCGGCCGATTTTGTCGCGCTTGTCGGGCGAATTCGCTCAAACCATGGCGCGGCTTGAGACAGAGATTCATGCCCTCGCTGGTGAAAGCTTTAATCTCGGTTCGCCGAAGCAATTGGGCGATATTCTGTTTGGTAAAATGGGCTTGCCCGGCGCCAAGAAGACAGCCACGGGCGCGTGGTCCACAGGCGCGCAAGTGCTCGAAGATCTCGCCGAGCAAGGCCATGAATTGCCAGCCCGCATTCTCGAATGGCGGCAAGTAGCAAAGCTCAAATCGACTTATACGGATGCGTTACCGGGCTTCGTCAACAAGGAGACGAACCGCGTCCATACGAGCTATTCGCTGGCGTCCACCACAACAGGGCGTCTGTCGTCATCCGATCCAAATTTACAAAATATCCCCGTGCGCAATGAGGCAGGCCGTAAAATTCGTACGGCCTTCATTGCCACACCCGGACACAAACTGATCTCTGCTGATTATTCGCAGATTGAGCTGCGTCTGCTGGCGCATATCGCCGATATTCCTCAGCTGAAGAAAGCCTTTGCAGAAGGGCTCGATATTCACGCAATGACGGCGTCCGAAATGTTCGGCGTGCCGGTCGAAGGCATGGATCCGTCTGTCCGTCGCCGCGCCAAGGCGATTAATTTCGGGATCATCTACGGCATCTCAGCCTTTGGCTTGGCCAATCAGCTGGGCATCCCGCGCGATGAGGCCGGCGCTTACATCAAGCGCTATTTCGAGCGCTTTCCCGGCATTCGCGACTATATGGATGCCACCAAGAAATTTGCGCGCGAACATGGCTATGTCGAAACCATCTTCGGTCGCAAAGCACATTACCCGGCGATCAATTCGAAAAATCCGTCCGAAAGGGCTTTCATGGAGCGGGCGGCCGTCAACGCACCGATCCAAGGGTCTGCTGCTGACATCATCCGCCGCGCCATGATCCGGATGGAAGAGGCGCTCGACGCGCATCAGCTGAAGGCGCGCATGTTGTTGCAGGTGCATGACGAATTGGTGTTCGAGGTACCAGAAGGCGAAGTCGACAAGACGATCCCGGTCATTAAGCAGGTGATGATCGATGCGCCGGCTCCAGCCCTTCAACTGAGCGTACCGCTCCAAGTCGATGCGCGGGCGGCGCAGAATTGGGATGAAGCGCATTAAGCGCGAACACAGGAAAATTATGATGAGTATTGAACGGATCGGCGTAGCCGCGCGCTATAGCGACGCGGTCATTCACAACAATACGGTCTATCTGGCAGGCCATGTGCCCGAGGCCAGCAAGGGACAAGACATCGCTGCGCAGACGCGTGATGTGTTGGCACAGATCGATGAGACCTTGCGTGACTGCGGCACTGATAAGACGAAAATTCTGACAGTCACGATCTATCTGACAAGCATGGCGGATTTTGCCGGCATGAATGCGGTCTGGGATCAATGGGTCGCGCAGGGCCATACGCCGGCACGCGCGACTGTCGAGGCAAAACTCGCATCGCCGGATTATCGTATTGAGATCGTGATGATCGCTGCGCGGTGAGGTGAGCCTCAGCCCTCATGGTGGGAGCGGCGAAGCCATGTCCCGAACCGCGAGGGTACGCTGAAGGTGTAGGCTCAAATCCGTCGTCCTTCGAGACGCAGTGCTGCGCAATGCGCCTCAGAATGAGGGGGAATTCGCCTCAAGCCTCAACTCGTTTGCTCGCAACGCCGCCAGAGCTCTGGTTCCGAGCGCGTCTGCCCGTCAGCCGAAATCGTGATGGCACGCAACACGGTTTCGCCGAGGAGCCTCATATCCATTTTCTGGCCCGCATTGGCGAGGGGTGGCGGTACCTCGTAAGCAAAGGAATGGCGCGTATAGTCGCCACTGATTTTCTGCCCACCAGGGAAGCTCGCCGATGAGCCTTGGATCGTGATCTGGCGGCTGTCCTTCTCAGCGCACCACGTGCCATCAATCGCATCGGCCCAAGCGGGCGCACCGAAACTCATCAGGATCCCGCAGGCAAGAACAGTCGATCGCGCGCGCATGGGCAGGTCTCCGGCTTGCGTCTGGCCAAAGCCTAGACCAATCTCGCCGCGCTTGAGAAGGACGAAATCATGGCGCGCATCACGTTAACCTACACCGATATGCACACCGCGGGTGAGCCTGTGCGGATCGTCACGGGCGGTTATCCGGAGCTCACGGGCGCGACCATTCTCGATAAGAGGCGCCAAGCGCGCGACGCTTACGATCATCTGCGCAGTGCCATGATGTTTGAGCCGCGTGGGCATGAGGGCATGTATGGCGTCATCCCGGTGAAGCCGTCTGTGCCGGGTGCGGTGATTGGTGTGCTGTTCACCCATCACGAAGGCTATTCCACCATGTGCGGCCATGCCACGGTCGCGCTCGGCCGTTGGATTGTCGATCAGGGACTTGTGGAAAAAACAGAACCGGTGACGCGCTTCCTCATGGAAGCGCCCTGTGGTCCGCTGGCCATGGAATGCCACGTGAAGAATAGCGAAGTGACAAGCGTCACATTCGAAAGTGTGCCCGCTTTTACTGAGGGGCGTGATGAAGCGTTTGACGTGCCCGGCTTTGGCCGGATCATCACCGACATCGCTTATGGCGGCGCTTATTACGCGATCCTGCCGGCTTCGCGCTTTGGGCTTGATCTCTTCGAAACGCCCGTCGCGAAACTGGTGGATGCGGCTGCAGCGTTAACGGATACGATCCGGTCGCAACGCAAGATTACGCATCCTGAAGCCGATGATCTTGGCTTTCTCTATGGCACGATCATCACGGATGAGGCGGCGGTCGATCAGCCCTCGGCCAATTTATGTGTCTTTGCCGAACGGCAGATCGATCGCGCGCCGACAGGTTCAGGCGTTACGGCACGCATGGCGCTCGATCATGCCAAAGGCTTGATAAAGGCGGGCACCACGCGCCGCTTCTATGGTATTGCCGGTGTGCCGTTTGATGGCTCTATTACCCGTGTCGAGGGTTCCGCCGTGCGCGTGGCCGTATCAGGGCAGGGCTATTATGCCGGGCAGGGCTCTTTCATCATTGAAGAGAACGATGCGCTTGGTTTCGGTTTTGAACTACCGAAACATTTTACGCGCATTTAATGCTCTTCTCATCGCAGGGATGGCATTGCGCTGAACCGTCACGCTGCGAGCGCCATCGCCTCGTCCATGCAGCGCATCACGATTTTTTCGCCGCGCTTGGCAACAAGCGCACAGGTGCGCGGCACTTCCTGCCAATTCGCCTTTGTATGATCGAGCGGTTCTGAGACGATCACGATGCCGTTATCGTCCTCACGCGCGTAGAGTGTGGCAGGCTTGGTGTCCGATGCCCAGCGGAATGCGTAGAGATCTTCGCCATTGGTCAACGCCGCAGTGAAGCGCAAAGGCTCCATCACCCGCGCGTCCTTCATCATGGTCACGATCTCGGAGAGCACGGAGGCCATCGCGCCGACGGGATCACGCTCCAGCCCCCGCGCCAGCGCTGCAAGAAAGATCGCTTCGCTATCTGTCGTGCCGTTGCGCGCGCCATAATGGCTGTCCGGGATCAGGGCCTCGATTTTGCGCCGCAACAAATGATAGCCGCCAATCTGCCCATTATGCATGAACATCCACGGCCCATGCGTGAAGGGGTGGCAATTGGCCCGCGTGGTTGCTGTGCCGGTAGCGGCGCGCACATGGGCAAAAAAGAGGTGGGAGGAAACCTGTCGGCATAGCGACAGGAGGTTTTCATCTGACCAGGCTGGCCGCAATTCACGATAAAAGCCCGGCTCGGCACGAGCGCCATACCAGCCGATCCCAAAACCGTCGCCATTGGTGCCGGTTTTCGCCTCTTCGGCATGAAGGGATTGATGGATGAGGGAATGGGCCGGGGCGGCCACCAATTCTTCAAGGAAGACGGGCGATCCGCGATAAGCGAGGAAGCGGCACATGGGCTAAGGGGTCCGGCCAAGCTGCACTGCGCTATTTACAGCGCAAAATGGGTGATTTGTGAACAGGCTGAATTGCCGCCCGGCCGGGGCTCCGCTATGTCCGAAGGGACTAGAGGGGAGACCATGGAATGCGCCCAGTCACGATTCTGACCTCGCTTGCCATTACGTTGCTGCCGAGCATGGCCTTGGCGGCCGATCTTGATGGCAAGACGTTCGGCGTCTTCTGGGCTTTGCCCTTCGCCGGCATCTTGTTGTCGATCGCGCTCTTTCCGCTGTTGGCCCCACATTTCTGGGAGCATCATCAGGGCAAGATTGCCGCAGTCTGGGCCGTGCTGATCCTGGTGCCGCTCACGATCTTCCGCGGGGGTGATATTGCGGGCTCTGCATTAGCGCACACCATCGCGGGAGAATATGTTCCCTTCATCCTGCTTCTCTTGGCGCTGTTTACGACGGCCGGCGGGATTCTCATTTCCGGCAACATTCACGGTTCACCCGGAATGAACACTGCGCTTTTGGCGATCGGCGCCTTGATGGCAAGCCTGATCGGCACAACGGGCGCATCCATGGTGATGATCCGTCCGGTCATGCGCGCCAATGACGAGCGCATCCACAATGTGCATGTCATCGTGTTCTTTATTTTCCTCGTCTCGAACATTGGTGGCTCGCTGACGCCACTCGGTGACCCGCCGTTGTTTCTGGGTTTCTTGCGCGGCGTCGATTTTTTCTGGACGACGACGCATCTCTTCACCGAGACCCTCTTGGTTGGGGCTATTTTGCTTGGCGTTTTCTACCTGCTCGATTCGTGGTTCTATCATCGCGACGAAGCCTTCAAGGCGCGGCGTGACCCGACGCCCGACAGCCCCGTAAAGCTGCATGGGCTCGGCAATCTTGCGCTGATCGGCGTGATCATTCTGGCCATTCTGATGAGTGCAGCGTGGAAGCCGGGCGTTGCCTTCACCGTCATGGGCACGCCGGTCGAATGGCAGAACCTTGCGCGCGACGGAATCTTCGTGCTCGTCACGTTGGCCTCGCTGGCGCTGACGAAAAAGGAATTCCGCGAGCGCAATGGCTTCACCTGGGGTCCAATCCTTGAGGTCGCCAAGCTCTTCGCTGGGATCTTCATCACGATGATCCCCGTACTGGCGATGTTGAAGGCGGGTAAGGATGGCGCGTTTGCGCCACTCGTTGCCCTCGTCACTCATCCGGACGGATCACCCAACAACGCCGCCTATTTCTGGATGACAGGGATTCTTTCATCCTTCCTCGATAATGCACCGACCTATCTCGTCTTCTTCGAATTGGCGGGTGGTGATCCTGCCACGCTGATGACGAAGGGCGCGATGACGCTGGCGGCCGTTTCGCTCGGTGCGGTGTTCATGGGGGCGAATTCCTATATCGGCAATGCGCCCAACTTCATGGTCTATGCCATTGCGCGCGACGGCGGCGTGAAAATGCCGTCTTTCTTTGGCTACATGCTCTGGTCGGGCGCGTTCCTGATCCCCTGTTTCGTGCTGGTCACCTTCATCTTCTTCAGGTGAGGCAGGTTGCGCGGACGATCTTGCCCGCGCAGACTGCAATGCACGCCGCCTTCACGTCCGGTTCCATCGTTTGAGGTCACGTCCATGAATGCCCCCGCCACCAACGCGCCCCGCTCGGTTCGCCTTTCGCCGCAGGACAATGTTCTTGTCGCCGTGGATAATTTTGAGCCCGGTGCGGTGCTTTATGGCGTTACCGCCAAGACGCGTGTGCCGCGGGGCCACAAAATGGCACTGGTTGATGTGACAAAAGGTCAACCGATCGTGAAGTTCGGGCAGATCATCGGCTTTGCGTCAAAGGACATCGCCGCAGGCGAATGGATCCACGAACATAATGTCGAGATGCATGCGTTTGAACGCGATTACCGCTTCGCTGAAGACGCGCGCAAGGAAGAAATCTTGCCCGTCGATCAGCAGGCAACCTTCCAAGGGTATCGCCGCGCCAATGGCAAGGTCGGCACGCGCAATTACATTGGCATTCTCACCTCGGTGAATTGCTCAGCCTCTGTTGCTCGCTTCATGGCGGAAGAAATCAATCGTTCAGGCATTCTGCGCGAATATCCGAACATTGATGGGGTGATCCCGCTCGTGCATGGCGGTGGCTGTGCGCTTGATATCAAGGGTGAGGGTTATGAAATCCTCAAGCGCACGCAATGGGGTTATGCGACCAATCCGAACATGGGCGGCGTCATCATGGTTGGCCTTGGTTGCGAAGGCTTCCAGATCGCACGCTGGAAAGAGGCTTACGGCGTCGCCGACTCCGATCTCTTCCGGACCATGACCATTCAGGAAATCGGTGGCACGAAGAAAACTGTTGCGGCCGGCGTCGAAGCGATCAAGGCGATGCTGCCGAAGGTGAATGCGGTGAAACGCGAGACGGTGCCGGCATCGGAATTGATGCTGGCCCTGCAATGCGGCGGGTCGGATGGTTATTCCGGCATCACGGCAAACCCCGCCTTGGGTGCGGCCGTTGATCTCCTCGTCAAGCATGGCGGCACGGCCATCTTGTCTGAGACGCCTGAAATCTATGGTGCCGAACATCTTTTGACGCGGCGCGCTGCAACGCGTGAGATCGGTGAGAAGCTCGTCTCCATGATCCATTGGTGGGAGGATTACACCGCCCGCAACAAGATGGAGATGAACAACAATCCTTCGCCCGGCAACAAGGCGGGCGGCCTCACCACCATTCTCGAGAAATCGCTCGGTGCGGCGGCCAAGGGTGGCACGACAACGCTGACCGGCGTCTATCACTATGCCGAACCCGTCGATGCCAAAGGCTTCGTCTATATGGACACGCCGGGCTATGACCCGGTCTCGGCCACGGGGCAGGTCGCGGGCGGAGCCAACATGCTTTGCTTCACAACGGGTCGTGGGTCAGCCTATGGCTGCAAGCCGACCCCTTCCATCAAGCTCGCCACCAATTCCGAGATTTATCGTCGCATGATCGACGATATGGACATCAATTGTGGCGATGTCCTCGACGGTGTCTCGATCGAGGAAAAGGGCCGCGAGATCTTTGAGATGATCCTGCGGATTGCCTCGGGCGAGCGCTCGAAATCGGAAGAGCTTGGCTATGGCGATGCCGAATTCGTGCCCTGGACCGTCGGCGCCACCATGTGATTCTTGCTGCACTGCAAAAAAGGAGCGCCCGGTGTCCACACCGGGCGCTTTGCTTTGCGGCAAGGTCATTGAACTGTCACAGATCTTTCATGCTAGAATGAAACAGACGGGCCGCACCCGATGCATCCCCGCGCGTGGCGCGGGGCCGAAGCCCGATAGGGAGGATTTGATGAAGACACTTGGCTCTGCCATTTCGCTCGCCGCACTTCTCGTTGCAGCGCCTGCTATGGCGCAGACGGAAATTCAGTGGTGGCATGCGATGACCGGCGCGAATAACGACGTCATCGTCAAGCTGGCTGACGAGTTCAACGCGTCCCAGAAAGAATACAAAGTCGTTCCGAGTTACAAAGGCTCTTATGCCGATACGATGAACGCTGGCATTGCCGCCTATCGTGCAGGCAACGCGCCGCACATCATGCAGGTGTTCGAAGTCGGCACCGCCACGATGATGGCCGCCAAGGGCGCCGTTAAGCCTGTTCAGCAGATGATGCAGGAAGCAGGCGAGAAGTTTGATCCGAAGAGCTATCTCCCTGCCATCACCGGCTATTATTCGACGTCGAAAGGCGAGATGCTTTCGTTCCCGTTCAACTCGTCCTCTATGGTGATGTGGATTAACAAGGACGCGCTGGCGAAAGCGGGTGTCTCCGCGATTCCGAAGACATGGCCGGAAGTGTTCGATGCTGCCAAGAAATTGAAAGCGGCGGGCTACACGACCTGCGGCTTCTCGACGGGTTGGACGACATGGGCTAATCTTGAGCAGCTCTCTGCGTGGCACAATGTCCCGCTCGCCACAAAGGCCAATGGTCTCGACGGCTTCGATACCGAATTGAAATTCAACGGGCCGGTGCAGGTGCGCCATCTCGAAAATCTCGTCAACCTGCAGAAAGACAAGACGTTCGATTATTCGGGTCGCACCAATACGGGCGAAGGTCGCTTCACCTCGGGCGAATGCCCGATCTTCCTGACCTCGTCGGCATTCTTCGGCAATGTGAAGGCCAATGCGAAATTCGCCTTCGCCGCCGCACCCATGCCTTATTATCCGGACGTCCAGGGCGCACCGCAGAATTCGATCATCGGCGGCGCGTCGCTCTGGGTGATGGGCGGCAAGAAGGCCGACGAATATAAGGGCATCGCCAAGTTCTTCACCTTCCTGTCCGATACAGACCGGCAGGCGAAGCTCCATATCGAATCGGGCTATCTGCCGATCACCAAGGCGGCCTATGACAAGGTCAAGGCATCGGGCTTCTACAAAGACAACCCGGACCGTGAAACGCCGCTGCTCGAACTCACCAACAAAGAGCCAACGGAAAATTCCCGCGGTCTGCGCTTGGGCAACATGGTGCAGATGCGTGACGATTGGTCGGAAGAAATCGAAGCGGCACTCGCTGGCAAGAAGACAGCCAAGCAGGCGCTCGACGATGCTGTGACGCGTGGCAACCAGACGCTGCGTCAGTTCGAACGCACCGCCAATCGTTGATGCAATGAGATCAGGGGCGGGGAGCGATCCCCGCCCTTTCGCATGCCATGGACAAACGCACCGCTTTCAATAATCGCTGGCTTCCGCTGCTGCTGCTTTTGCCGCAGCTCGTCATCACGCTCGTCTTCTTTTATTGGCCAGCATCACAGGCGGTCTGGTCTTCGTTCCGCATCGAAGATGCGTTCGGCACCTCGACCGAGTTCGTCGGGCTTGAAAACTATCAGGTGCTGTTTTCCACCCCGGCCTATTATCAGGCCATGGTGACGACGCTGATTTTCTCAACAGCCGTAACCGTTTTCTCTCTGTCGATTGCGCTTTTGCTCGCCGTGATGGCCGATCGCGAAATCAAAGGGGCTGGCGTCTATCGCACGCTTCTGATTTGGCCTTATGCGGTGGCGCCCGCCATTGCCGGTGTTCTGTGGTATTTCATGTTCCAGCCTTCCCTCGGTATGGTCGCGCGTGGATTGCGCGGCATGGGTTACGATTGGAATCCGCTGCTGAACGGCAATCAGGCCATGGTGCTGGTGATCGTTGCTGCCACATGGAAGCAGATTTCCTATAATTTCCTCTTCTTCCTCGCGGGGCTTCAGGCGATCCCAAAAAGCCTGATTGAATCGGCTGCGATTGATGGCGCGCGCCCTGCGCGGCGCTTCTGGACGATCGTGTTTCCGCTCTTGTCACCGACAGCGTTCTTTTTGCTCGTCGTCAATGTCGTCTATGTCTTCTTTGACACGTTCGGCATCATCGATGCTGTAACCGGCGGCGGTCCTGCCAAGGCAACGACAACGCTCGTCTATAAGGTTTTCGCCGATGGTCGCCTTGGCGGCGATCTCGGCGGGTCGGCGGCGCAATCCGTCATTTTGATGTTCATCGTCATCGCGCTCACAGCGGTTCAATTCCGCTATGTCGAGCGGCGCGTGAATTATTGAGGGCGCACCATGGTTGAAAATCGCCATTGGTTCTTCCGCCTTCTGCCGCATGTCGTGCTGTCGCTCGGCGTGTTTATCGTGGCCTTCCCGGTCTATGTCGCCTTTGTCGGTTCAACATTGGACGCGACTACGATTGCCAATGGTCAGATGACCCTGATCCCTGGCGGTCATATGTTCGAGAATTATTATCGCACGCTCTTTGTCGGCACGTCGGGCACAACACGACAGCCCGTACTGGCGATGATGTTCAATTCCTTTGTCATGGCGATGACGATTGCTATCGGCAAGATCGTTATTTCGATCATCTCGGCCTATGCGGTGGTTTATTATCGGTTTCCTTTCCGCATGGCGGCCTTCTGGCTGATCTTCGTTACGTTGATGCTGCCCGTCGAAGTGCGCATCTATCCGACCTACAAGATCGTCGCCGATCTTGGCATGCTCGATACTTATGCTGGCCTTGCGGTGCCATTGATCGCCTCCGCCACAGGCACGCTACTGTTCCGCCAATTCTTCATGACGATCCCGGATGAATTGATGGAAGCCTCGCAAATCGATGGTGCAGGGCCGGTTCGTTTCTTCATCGATACCGTGCTGCCGCTGTCGATCACCACCATCGCAGCGCTGTTTGTCATTCAATTCATCTATGGCTGGAACCAATATCTCTGGCCGCTTCTGATCACGACGCGCGACAATATGCAGACCATCGTGATCGGCATCAAAAAAATGATCGTCACACAGGACGCGCTGACTGAATGGCAATTGGCGATGACAACCGCTGTCTTGGCGATGTTGCCGCCAGTGGCTGTCGTGATCCTGATGCAGAGGCTGTTCGTGCGTGGCCTCGTTGAGACCGAGAAATAAGGCAAGATCAAATGGCGGGTGTCACCCTCAACACGGTCAGGAAGACCTATCAAGGCGGCGTTGACGCTGTGAAGGGCGTCTCCTTCGACGTGCCAGATGGCGCGTTCTGCGTGCTCGTCGGTCCATCGGGGTGTGGCAAATCGACTTTGCTGCGCATGGTGGCTGGGCTTGAGCGTATCACCTCTGGCGATATCGCCATTGGTGATCGCATCGTCAACGAAATTGAGCCTGCTGATCGCGATATTGCGATGGTGTTTCAGAATTATGCGCTCTATCCGCATATGAGTGTCTATGACAACATCGCCTATGGTTTGAAGAACCGCAAAACGCCGAAGGATGAGATTGATCGGCGCGTGCGCGAAGCCGCCAAAATTCTGGCGATCGAACCATTGCTCGATCGTAAGCCGCGTCAACTCTCGGGCGGTCAGCGTCAGCGCGTTGCCATGGGGCGCGCGATTGTGCGTAAGCCGCAAGTCTTTCTGTTTGATGAGCCCTTGTCCAATCTCGATGCAAAATTGCGCGTGCAGATGCGTGTCGAGATCAAGAAGCTGCAAAAGACGTTTGGCGTCACCGCAATCTATGTCACGCATGATCAGGTCGAGGCCATGACCATGTCCGACATCCTCGTGGTGATGAATGCGGGCGAGGTTGAGCAGATCGGCACGCCCACTGAAATTTATCGTCATCCGGCGACGCGCTTCGTCGCCACGTTCATCGGGTCCCCGCCGATGAACCTCGTGCCCGGAACGATGCAGGCCGATGGTTCCGTCCGTGTCGGCGAGGCGCATTTCCGTCTGCCGCCGCATGGTTTCGTGCCCGGCCGAACGGTCGAATTAGGGCTGAGACCCGAAGACATTGTCATCGGCGGGTCTGACAATGCGTTCGACATGAAAATTGAATTTGTCGAAGAATTGGGTGCAACCCAACTGGTTTATGGCCGGCTTGATGGCGCGCAGCTGATTGTGCAGGTGCCCTCGGGTAGTGTTACAGGCGCTGGTGGCACCGTGCGGCTGGGCATTGCCGCTGATCGCTTGCACGTCTTTGATCCTGCCACGGGGCGCCGGGCGGTTTAAGCCGGGCGGGTTGGCGATGGACGAGGCTTCCGGTAAAGCTCCACACCTTGCCGGGTTACGGAGAGCGTTATGACGGTCACAATCGATGGTGTGAAGCTGAAAGCCGAAGGCGTGCTGCGCGTAGCGCGCCGCGGCGCCAATGGCCGCTTCGAGAAGGCCGTTCTCGACAAGAAAGCCCGGGAAAAGATTGCCGCCACCCGCGCCTTCATTGATGCCAATTGGATGCATGATGAAGCGCCCTTGATGTATGCATTCAATACTGGCGTTGGCCTGTTCAAGGATCAGCGCGTCCTGATGGCCGATATGATCGACTATCAGACCAAGACGATTTTTGCGCATGCGACCGGGATCGGTGAGCCGCTGTCCGAAGATGCGACGCGCGCGATCATGCTGCTGCGCGCCAATGCGTTCGCTTCGAATTATTCCGGCCCCCGTGTTGAAGTGGTCGATCGCTTGCTCGATTTCCTCAACAAGGAATTGCATCCGGTCATCCCCATGAAAGGATCCGTCGGCGCGTCGGGCGATCTCGCGCCGCTCGCCCATATGGCGGGTGCGCTTTGCGGTTTCCCAGAGGCCGAGATCATCTACAAGGGCAAGCGCATGCCTGCGCGCGATGCCATCAAAAAGGCAGGGCTTGAGCCGGATTTTCCGCTCGGTGCCAAAGACGCCTCAGCGCTCATCAATGGCTCGACCGTGTCGCTCGCCATTGGTGTGCTTGCATGGTGGGATGCATGCAACGTTTTGAAGAACGCCAATGTCTCGCTCTGTCTCACGCTTGAAGCGATGCGGGGTGAACTCGCAGCGTTTGATCCACGCGTGCATGCCGCGCGTCCGCATGGCGGCCAGAAGAAAATCGCCGCCAATGTGGTGAAGATTACCGAAGGTTCAAAGCGCTGCTCGGAAGCAGCCCGCATCACAATTTATCCCGATGAGCCACGCCAGCCCGGCAAGCCGCCCGCACCCCGTGTGCAGGACGTCTATTCGCTGCGTTGCGCCCCGCAAGTGCACGGACCGGTGGCGGATGCGCTTGACTACATTGGCAAGATTCTCGCGACCGAGATCAATTCGGCGACAGACAATCCGCTCATTTTTGAAAACGATGATGGCTCGTCGGTGATCATTTCCGGCGGCCATTTCCATGGCCAATATGTCGCGCAAGCGATGGATCTTCTGGCCATTGTGATGACCGATCTTGGCTCGATCTGCGAGCGCCGCCTGGCGCGTCTGATCGATCCAACCATGAGCTACGGCCTGCCGCGTAATCTGCTCGCTGGCAAGCGCGGCCTCAACACCGGCTTTGCTACGGTGCAATGCTCCATGTCGGCTTTGGTGATGGAAAACCGCACGCTTTCGATGCCGGGTTCGGTCGATTCCATTCCCGGCAAAAGCAATGCGGAAGACCATGTTTCAAACTCGACATGGTGCGCGCGCAAGGCCCGGACCATCGTTGAGAATGCCGAGCAGATCGTTGCTGGTGAATTGCTGATGGCGGCGCAGGCTCTGACGCTGATTGAAGACCTCGCTAAAGATCATCCACTCGGCAAAGGCTCGCAGGCGGCGATGAAAGCCATTCGCAACCGCATCGAACCCGCTTTGTCCGGTGATCGTTGGTACGCCACGGAGATGCGTGACGCGCTCGATCTTGTCCGCGAAGGTGTGGTGGTGGACGCCGTTGAAACAGCCGTCGGCAAGCTCGCCTGATCAGGTGGGTCTATAAGTCCTGACAAAATCGAGCAGGATGGCAATCGCCAAGCCGGCATCCTCTTCCGTCATTGATTCTGCCGGATTGTGGCTGATGCCATCCTTGCAGCGAACGAACATCATCCCCATCGGGCAAAGTGCGCCCATCACCATCGCATCATGCCCCGCACCCGATGGCAGAAAGCGTGCTTCCATCTGGCGCGCCTCAATCGCTGAAGCGAGCCCTTGCATGATGGCAGGTGATGCCGGCGCCGCAGGTGAATCGTAAAAAGGCTGGATTTCAACTGCGACTTTGCGCTTGGCCGCAATAGCACGCGCCGCGTTTTCGATGTCGGCGAGTAATTGTTCGCGCACGGCATCTTTCGGGGCCCGTGCGTCGACCGTAAAGCGGACGCGACCGGGAATGACGTTCACCGCGCCCGGTTCCACCTGCAACTGCCCGATCGTGGCAACACCGTTCTCTGCCGCCGCACCTAGTTTTTCGATAGCAAGGGCCATCTCGGCTGCAGCCATCAGCGAATCTTTGCGTAACGCCATAGGAACCGTGCCGGCATGGCCTGCTTCGCCGGTTACAATCACGCGGCGGCGTGATGCACCGCTGATCGCGGTGACGATACCGACAGGGCGGTTCTCTTGATCGAGCACCGGTCCTTGCTCGATATGCATTTCGACATAGCCGATGATGTCGTCCTTCTTGCGGGCTAATGCGGCGATGCCATCAGGATTGCCGCCAAACGCGATCAACGCTTCGCGCAACGAAATCCCATTTTCGTCGCGGCCCTCGAGCGTTGAATAGTCGAACGAGCCAGCGATGGCGCGCGAGGAGGAGAGGTTAGACGGAAAGCGCACATTCTCTTCATCGCCGAAGGCGAGCACTTCAATGGCGAAATCGAGCCGCTCGCCAGCTTCATGTAGCGCTTCAACCACGCCGATGCCAGCAATGACACCCAGCATCCCGTCGTAGGAACCTGCATCTTTCACCGTGTCGATGTGCGAGCCGATGAGGAGGGCAGGGCGCCCCGGCGCCCGCCCCTCATAGCGGCCCACCACCGTGCCCAGCGCGTCGATGGACACATGATCGCAGCCGGCCTCGCGCATCATGGTGGCCACCGCATCGACAGCCTTACGATGTGCGGGCGACAGGTATAGCCGTTCGAGATGGTCGGGATGGTCGGATAAGGCGTCGAGCGCCTTGAGGCGCGCAAAGGCCTGCGCGCCAAGGCGCTTGGGGTCACTCGTGATCATGGTTGAAAACTAACGCGCCCCGGCGCGACGTTCAACGCCGCAGCGTCAAAGCATTGAGGACGACACTGACACTCGAGAGCGCCATCGCAGCCCCGGCAAAGACGGGCGAGAGATAGCCCGCCGCTGCGAGTGGAATGCCCACGACATTGTAGGCGAAGGCCCAGAACAGCCCGCGCTTGATGGTGGAGCCCGTGCGCCGCGCAAGCCGGATCGCGTCTGGTACCAAAAGGGGCTCGTTGCGCATCAGCGTCAGGCCAGCCGTCTTGATCGCGACATCGGTGCCTCCGCCCATGGCGATGCCGACAGAGGCGGCAGCGAGGGCAGGGGCATCATTGATGCCGTCACCGACCATCGCGACGATCCCGCCGGCCGCGACGGCTTCGCGCACGATGCGCTCCTTGTCTTCGGGTTGTGCTTCGGCCATCACGCGGTCGATGCCGATCATCCGGGCCACGGCTTCAGCCGCGCCTGTGCTGTCACCGGTGAGCATGGTGACAGAGACGCCCAGCGTGTGGAGCTGCGCCACAGCATCGCGCGCGCTTGCGCGGGGCGCATCGAAAAATGCAATCAGGCCCAGCGCTGTCTTCCGCTCGGCATCGGCGAGGTAAGAGACGCCTTGTCCGGCGGCAATCGCACGCTCCGCTTCTACTGCGAGCGTACCCAGCTCAATCCCGGCATCCCGCAACGCCCGCCCATTGCCAAGCAGGAGAAAGCGGCCATCGACGCGGCCTGCAATGCCACCGGGCACGGCATGAAATTCGGTGAGGATGCCGCGCGGTTCGCTCGCCGCATCACGCAAGGCTTTCGCTAATGGATGGTCGCTGCCCGCTTCGAGAGCCGCGGCATCAGACAAGAGCGTCTCGCGCATCACCCCGTGGGCCGGGACCACAGCCGCGATTTGCATCGCGCCTTCGGTCAGCGTGCCGGTCTTGTCGAAGATCACGGCATTGATGTCGCCCGCCTGTTCCAATGCCCGAGCATCGCGCACGAGAATGCCTTTCTTCGCCGCAACGCCCGTGGCGGCAAGAATCGCCGTGGGCGTCGCAAGCCCCAGCGCACAGGGGCAGGCAATCACGAGCACAGAAACGGCATGGATCAGCGCGGTTTCCGCATCCGCCTGCCAGAGCCAGAATGCAAAGGTACTGGCGGCGATGACAAGCACGATAGGAACAAAGACAGCAGCAATCTGGTCAACCTTTTGCTGCACAGGCGCTTTGGATGCCTGTGCGCTTTCGACGAGCCGGATGACTTTGGCAAGAACGGTCTCCGCACCGATCGCGGTGGTGCGCACAACGATGCGGCCATCGAGATTGGTCGTGCCGCCGATCACCGGATCGCCCATACTACGCGAAACGGGCAGGCTTTCGCCTGTTACCGCAGCCTCGTCGATATTGCCCGCACCGTCGACGATGATCCCATCAACCGCGATGCGCTCGCCCGCGCGCATGGCGATGAGATCGCCAATCTGCACCTGACCGATGGGGATTTCGCGCTCGCCCGTCTCAGTGACAAGCCGCGCCATCGCGGGGCGCAACGAACCAAGCGCGCGGATTGCTTCCGCTGTCTCGCTTGTCGCGCGTTCCTCAAGCCATTTCCCAACCAGCACGAAGGTGATGACCACGGCGGACGATTCGAAATAGAGATGCGGCGCGTGGCCATGCGCAACCGCGGTACGCCACATCCATAAGGAAAGACCATAGGCCGCCGTTGTCCCAAGTGCGACGAGGAGGTCCATCGTCGCCGCTCCTGCGCGCAGCGCCTTCACAGCGCCTTCGTAGAACCGCCAGCCGAGCCAAAATTGGAGCGCACTTGCGAGCGCGAACTGGACAAGCACAGGCGGCATGAAATCGCGCCCGAACGGCAGGCCCATCATTCCGATCAGGAAAGGCGCGGCCAGCGCGAGACCGAAAAGCGCATCGCGTTTGGCCTTGGCGGCGCGGGCCAGTGCTCGATTGTCATCCACTCCCGGCTCACTCTGCACGAGCGGCGCAGCATCGAAACCAATCGCCTCAATGGCTTCCACCAAAGCGGCAACGGGCGCGCCGTCGCTTTCAACGCGCGCGGTTTTGGTGGCCAGATTGACTTCGGCCTTGGCAACACCCGGCACACTGCCAAGCGCTTTCTCCACCCGTGCCACGCAGGCGGCGCAGGTCATGCCTTCAATGGCGAGATCGACGGGTTTGGGCAGTGCAGTCATGATGCCTCCGTCTTCTGATTAAGGAACGCAGACGCCCGCCTGCAAGTCGGGCAAAACGCGGCCTGATCCGCTCTGAGATCATGGCGCGAAATGGCGCAGACGGCGCATCCTTGTCCACGCTGCTGCATTTTTATGCATCATTTTGCAGCGCTGCCATAGGCCTGCCGATTGGGCAGAAAACCGCAAAATCGGGATCGCCGCTCAACAGAGTCAATCACTTAGCTGTGGCAAAGCGCCGCTGGCACGGCCCTTGCCCTAGAGGATTCCGTCGAAACACGGAGGCCTCCCAGCCATGTCGTTCATGTCCCGTCAATTTGTGAAATCCGCGATCGTTGCGGGCGGCGTTGCGCTGTCTGCATTCGCCGCGCAAGCCCAGAACACGATCAAGGTCGGCGTTCTGCATTCTCTGTCAGGCACCATGGCCATCAGCGAAACAACGCTGAAAGACGTGATGCTGATGCTCATTGAAGATCAGAACAAGAAAGGCGGCGTGCTTGGCAAGAAGCTCGAAGCCGTCGTCGTCGATCCGGCGTCGAACTGGCCGCTCTTTGCTGAGAAGGCGCGCGAGCTTGTCCAGAAGGACAAGGTAGCCGCGATCTTCTGCTGCTGGACATCGGTGTCGCGCAAATCAGTTCTCCCTGTTGTGGAAGAACTGAACACGGTCGTCTTCTATCCTGTGCAATATGAAGGCGAAGAATCCTCGAAGAACATCTTCTACACCGGTGCTGCGCCGAACCAGCAGGCGATCCCGGCAGTCGACTATCTCGCCGAAAACGAGAAGGTGCAGCGTTGGGTGCTCGCGGGTACGGATTATGTCTATCCGCGTACAACCAACAAGATCCTCGAAGCCTATCTGAAGTCGAAGGGTGTGAAGCCTGAAGACATCATGATCAACTATACGCCGTTCGGTCATTCCGATTGGCAGACGATTGTCGCCGATATCAAGAAATTCGGCTCGGCTGGCAAGAAGACGGCCGTGGTGTCCACCATCAATGGTGACGCGAACGTGCCGTTCTACAAAGAACTCGCTAACCAGGGCATCAAGGCCACCGATATTCCGGTTGTCGCCTTCTCGGTCGGTGAAGAAGAACTCGCTGGTATCGATACCAAGCCGCTCGTCGGCCATCTCGCCGCGTGGAACTATTTCCAATCAATCGATACGCCTGACAATAAGGCTTTCATCGAAAAGTGGAAGGCTTACACCAAGAACCCGAAGCGCGTGACCAACGATCCGATGGAAGCGCACGTGATCGGTTTCCAGATGTGGGTGAAGGCTGTTGAAAAGGCCGGCACGACCGATCCGTCCAAGGTGATCGATGCGCTGATCGGCGTCTCGGTGCCGAACCTGACCGGCGGTTATTCGGCGATGATGCCGAACCACCATATCACCAAGCCCGTCTTCATCGGCGAAATCCAAGCGAACGGTCAATTCAACGTGGTGTGGCAGACGCCGGGCCTCGTCGTCGCTCAGGAATGGTCACCTTACCTTGAAGGCTCGAAGGATCTGATCGCCGATTGGCGCGCTCCGATGACCTGCGGCAACTTCAATGTGAAGACCGGCAAATGCGGTGGCAAGGGCGGCTCGAACTGAGCCTGACCTAAGCTGACAATCAACGGGCGGGCTTTCATCAAACGGAAGCCCGCTCGTCACGCCCCCCTCCCTCTCTCGTTTCGATCAAGGACGCTCCGATGAACGGTGCAGTCTCCTTCTCCCTGCGGTCGGCGCTGCGCCGTTTGCGTGTCGCTCTGGCGGCATCGTTCATCGGTCTTCTCGCGGGTCCTGCGTTGGCCGGGCCGCTGGAAGACGCACTCACCAAACTCTCAACCGATAAATTCGACCAAACCGAAGCCGGCATTGGAGAAGTCGTCGCGAGTGGCGCGCCGCAGGCGGCCACGATTATTGAAGCGATGGGCGATAATCGCCTGCTGTTCAAACCCGGCAGCGTCGCGATCAAAACCAAAGATGGAAAGCTCGTTGATGCAGCGACGATGCAACCCATCACCGACGATTTTGGCTATAAGCCTGTCCGGCTCAACAACCGTGTTCGCCGCGCTCTCGAAGCAGCTGTTGGCGCGACGACGTTGATGTCGCCCGATCCAGCTGTGCGCCTTTCCGCAGCCGAAGCGGTTTTCAAATCGCGCGATGGGGGTGCGCTGCCTGCGCTTGATGCCGCAATCGCGAAGGAGCAGAACGCCAAGATCAAAAAGGCGCTGACAGAAGCGCGTGCGGCCGTCCTGCTGGCAAAGCCGGATGCTACCGATACCGAAAAAGTCGCAGCCGTTGAAACCATTGCGGAACGGGGTGATCAGGATTCGCTCGCGCTTCTGAATGCGGCCGCACGCGATGGATCGCCGATCGTGAAACTGGCTGCTGAATCCTCGATCGGCGCTGTTGCACGGCATCTGCAAGTTCTCAACGCCATCCAGAATGTCTGGTACGGCCTGTCCCTTGGCTCGGTCCTGCTGCTGGCTGCCATTGGTTTAGCGATCACCTTTGGCGTCATGGGCGTCATCAACATGGCGCATGGCGAGATGGTGATGCTGGGGGCCTACACCACTTTCGTGGTGCAGGAATTCATCCGTGCGAAATATCCAGCTTTGTTTGGCTGGTCGTTACCACTCGCTTTGCCACTGGCCTTTCTTGTGACAGCGGCGGTGGGCGTCCTGATCGAGCGCGGCATCATCCGTTTTCTTTATGGCCGCCCGCTCGAAACGCTACTGGCAACGTGGGGCGTGAGCCTCATCCTGCAGCAGATGGTGCGCACCATTTTTGGCCCCACCAATCGTGAGGTTGGTGCGCCCTCTTATATGTCGGGTTCGTTCGAATTCTTTGGCCTTGCTATCACCTATGGCCGCCTTTGGATCGTCGTCTTTTCGCTCGTCGTCTTCCTCACCTTGCTGGTCGTGATGAAGGCGACCTCGTTCGGCTTGAAGATGCGCGCCGTCACGCAGAACCGGCGCATGGCCTCAGCCATGGGCATAAGGACGCCGTGGGTTGATTCCATGACCTTTGCGCTGGGCTCCGGCATTGCCGGCATTGCCGGTGTCGCCCTTTCGCAGATCGACAATGTGTCGCCCAATCTCGGTCAATCCTACATCATCGATAGTTTCATGGTTGTTGTGTTTGGCGGTGTCGGCAATCTGTGGGGCACTTTTGTTGCGGCGCTGACACTTGGCATCGCCAACAAATTCCTGGAGCCGCTGGCTGGCGCCGTGCTCGGCAAGATTGCCGTTCTCGTCTTCATCATCCTCTTCATCCAGAAGCGGCCGCGCGGTCTCTTCGCGCTGAAGGGAAGGGCGGTGGAAGCATGAGAACGCCCATTACGATTCGTCTCCTGTCAGATCAACGCATTGCATGGTTTCTCGCAATCATGGCGGTGGTTATCATTGCGGTGCCCGCCCTCAATCTCTTGGTCCCGCAAGGCTCGGCCTTTCACGTGCCGACCTATATCGTCTCGCTGCTCGGCAAATACCTTGCGTACGCCATGTTGGCTGTCGCGCTTGATCTCGTCTGGGGTTATTGCGGCATTCTCTCGCTCGGCCATGGCGCCTTCTTCGCGCTCGGCGGCTACGCCATGGGCATGTATCTGATGCGTCAGATCGGTCCGCGCGGCGTCTATGCCCATCCCGTTCTGCCCGATTTCATGGTGTTTCTGAATTGGAAGGAATTGCCCATCACATGGTGGGGCTTTTCCAATTTTGGTTACGCCATGCTGATGGTGATGCTGGTGCCAGGGCTACTCGCCTTTATCTTTGGTTGGTTCGCTTTCCGCTCGCGCGTTACGGGGGTCTATCTCTCGATCATCACGCAAGCCATGACCTACGCCCTCATGCTCGCCTTCTTCCGCAATGATATGGGATTTGGTGGCAATAACGGCCTCACCGATTTTAAGGACATTCTTGGCTTTAACATTCAGGCGCAAGGCACGCGCGTCGCGCTCTTCGTGCTGACAGGTTTGTTTCTCGTCGCGGCGGTTCTCGTCTCGAAATTCGTCACGTCGTCAGCCTATGGCAAGGTTCTGGTGGCGATCCGCGATGCCGAAAGTCGCACGCGCTTTCTTGGCTATCGCGTTGAGCGGTTCAAGCTGCTCGTCTTCACACTGTCGGCGGCGATGGCGGGAATTGCAGGCGCACTTTACGTGCCGCAGGTGGGCATCATCAACCCGTCCGAATTTGCACCCGGCTTTTCCATTGAGGCGGTGATCTGGGTTGCTGTCGGCGGGCGCGGGACCTTGGTTGGCGCTGCCCTAGGGGCTGTGCTCGTCAATTTCATGAAGACATGGCTGACAGGCGCTGCGCCCGAGTTCTGGCTTTTTGGCCTTGGTGCCTTGTTCATCGTTGTCACCCTGTTCCTGCCGAAAGGTATTATCGGGACGATCAGCCAATGGCGCGCGGCGCGCGCCGAACGGGCGGCCTCTCGCGTCGTGCCGGCGGAGTAAGCGCCATGGATGTTACTCACTCGCTTCTTTATCTCGATGGCGTCAGCGTCTCGTTCGACGGCTTCCGTGCCATCAACAATCTCTCGCTCGATCTCGGGCGCGGTGAGATGCGTGCGATCATTGGTCCGAACGGCGCGGGCAAGACGACGATGATGGACATCATCACTGGCAAGACGAGACCTGATAGCGGCGATGTGCTCTATGATGGCGGTACCGATCTCACCAAGCTGGATGAAGCCGCGATTGCCGAACTCGGCATCGGTCGCAAATTCCAAAAGCCGACAGTGTTTGAAAGCCAAACGGTTGAAGACAACATCATTCTTGCACTGAAGGGACCGCGGAGTGCCTTTGCGTCGATGTTTGGGTGGCGCAATCGCGTGCCGCATCGCGAGATCAATCGTGTGCTTGATGTGATTGGTCTCGCCGCCCATCGTCATCGGCAGGCAGCGGATCTGTCGCACGGGCAGAAGCAATGGCTCGAAATCGGCATGTTGCTGGCGCAAGATCCGAAATTGCTGCTGGTCGATGAACCGGTTGCGGGCATGACGGATGCTGAGACCGAAACGACAGCGCAACTCCTCAAAGCGATTGCCGAAGATCACGCGGTCATTGTGGTTGAGCATGATATGGCTTTCGTACGCGCGCTGAATTGCAAGGTCACATGCTTGCACGAAGGCTCGGTCCTTGCCGAAGGGTCCATCGACGCGGTCTCGAACAATGAGCGCGTCATCGAAGTCTATTTGGGGCGCTGACCATGACCGCTCTCGCCGTCGATAACATCGATTTGTTCTATGGTGCAGCGCAGGCGCTCCGCAGTGTCTCGCTCAAGGCTGAAAGCGGTAAGGTGACAGCCGTTCTTGGCCGTAACGGTGTCGGCAAAACATCGCTAATGCGTGCCATTATGGGGCTGCAGCCAATTGCGCGCGGGGATATTCTGCGGGATGGGCAGAGCATCAAGGCGCTCGCCCCCTATGATCGTGCGCGGCGCGGCATCGCCATTGTGCCGCAGGGCCGCGAGATTTTTCCGCTCCTCACGGTCAAGGAAAATCTCGAAACCGGGTACGCGCCCGTGCCACGCGCTGAACGCTTTATCCCCGAAGAGATCTTGGATCTGTTTCCAGTGTTGGGGTCGATGATGAACCGCCGTGGCGGTGATTTGTCCGGCGGCCAACAGCAACAATTGGCAATTGGCCGCGCGCTCGTGACCCGTCCCGGCGTATTGGTGCTCGATGAGCCGACCGAAGGCATCCAACCCTCGATCATCAAGGATATCGGTAAGGCGATCGACTATCTGCGCGGCCGGGGCGACATGGCCATCATTCTGGTCGAGCAATATTTCGAGTTCGCCCGCGATCTCTGCGATGATTTCGTCGTGATGGACCGGGGGCAGGTGGTGCTTTCGGGATTACGGTCTGGCATGGTGGAAACCGATGTCCGCCGCCACCTCTCTGTCTGACGCTGTCGCAGCGTCATCTTTTTCGATCCGCGCGCAAGGTCGCCTTGCCGCGCGCTTTGCGTGCGTGGGGCAACGCACGGCCGTCGCCGATCTGCGCGAGAGTGGTGGATATCGCTTGAAATTCCCACGCGGGGTTGAATGTGAGGCCGTCATCGTCAACACAGGCGGTGGCGTTGCGGGTGGTGACGATCTCGCTTTCGCCTTCACCTGCGACCAAGGGGCATCGGCCACCATCACTTCGCAAGCGGCTGAAAAACTCTATCGCAGCGATGGTGCACCGGTCACGATGGCTGTATCTCTGTCTGTTGCTGATCGCGCAACCTTACATTGGTTGCCGCAGGAAACGATCCTGTTTGATGCGGCGCGGCTCAAGCGCCATTTCACGATCGATCTTGCGTCTGATGCCGAGGCATTGATTTTCGAAAGTATCGTCTTTGGCCGCCTCGCCATGGGTGAAACGATCGCACATGGTGCTTTGCATGATTCATGGCGTTTGCGTGTGAATGGCGAACTCGTCATCGCTGACGAAATGCAGCTTGAGGATGATCTCGCCTTGCTTCTCAAGCGACCGGCGACATTCAATGGCGCGAAGGCCTGTGCGACGGTCCTCCTGGTGAGGCCCGATGCTGTGGCAATGCGAGATACGCTTCGGAGCCACGAATGGCCCGGTGTCGAAGCAGGGTTCAGTTATGTCAACGGCGTGCTGGTATGCCGCCTCTTGGCCATGGATCCGCTAGCCTTGCGCAGCGCATCCAAACATCTTCTCGAAACCTTGCGCGGACAAAAACTCCCGCGCGTATTCACCTTCTAGGGCGGAGGCTCCATCGATGAATCTGTCACCGCGTGAAAAAGACAAGCTTCTCGTTGCTATGGCAGCGATGGTGGCGCGCCGCCGTCTCGAGCGTGGCGTAAAGCTCAATCATCCTGAGGCTGTGGCGCTGATCACAGACTTTGTCGTGGAAGGCGCGCGCGATGGCCGTTCTGTGGCTGATCTGATGCAAGAGGGCGCGCAAGTGTTGACCGCCGATCAGGTCATGCCCGGCGTTGCCGAGATGATCCATGATGTGCAGGTCGAGGCGACCTTCCCAGATGGCACCAAGCTCGTGACGGTACATGAGCCGATCCGTGGCGCGACGCATCGCGTGATCCCGGGAGAGATCATTCCAGCCGAAGGCGACATCGTCATGAATGACGGTCGCCCAACGCTGACCTTGCTGGTCGCCAACACGGCGGATCGGCCGATCCAAGTCGGTAGCCACTATCATTTCTATGAGACCAATGCGGGCCTCGCTTTTGATCGTGAGAAGGCACGCGGCATGCGTCTCGATATTCCGTCCGGTACGGCAGTGCGTTTCGAGCCGGGCCAAAGCCGTGAAGTGCGCCTCATTCCGCTTGAAGGCACGCGCACCGTCTATGGCTTCCAACAGAAAATCATGGGCAAGCTCTAAGGGGGAATGAACAATGGCTAACACATTACCCCGCGCCGCTTACGTCGCGATGTATGGCCCTACCACGGGCGACCGTGTGCGCTTGGCCGATACGTCACTCTTCATCGAGGTTGAAAAAGATTTCACCCTTTACGGCGAAGAAGTAAAATTCGGGGGCGGCAAAGTCATTCGCGATGGCATGGGCCAATCGCAAATCACCAATGCCGAAGGCGCGATGGATACCGTCATCACCAATGCGCTCATCGTCGATCATTGGGGCATCGTCAAAGCCGATGTGGGTTTGAAGGATGGTCGCATTGCGGCCATCGGCAAGGCCGGCAATCCCGACATCCAAAACGGTGTCACTATCGTCATCGGCCCGGGCACCGAAATCATCGCAGGCGAGAATAAAATTCTCACCGCTGGCGGGTTCGATAGCCATATCCATTTCATTTGTCCGCAGCAGATCGAGCATGCCTTGATGTCCGGCGTCACCTCGATGTTAGGCGGCGGCACAGGCCCCGCGGCTGGCACTAACGCAACCACGTGCACGCCGGGTCCGTTCCACATGGCCCAGATGCTGCGTGCGGCGGATGCATTTCCGGTCAATCTAGGCTTTTCTGGCAAGGGTAACGCGTCGCGCCCCGAAGCGCTCAACGAAATGATCGAAGCGGGTGCTTGCGCCATGAAGTTGCATGAGGATTGGGGCACGACACCGGCCGCCATCGATAATTGCCTGAGCGTGGCGGATCAGCAGGACGTGCAGGTGATGATCCACACCGACACGTTGAATGAATCGGGGTTTGTTGAAGATACGATTGCTGCCTTTAAAGGTCGCACCATCCACGCCTTCCACACCGAAGGGGCGGGCGGCGGTCACGCGCCCGACATCATCAAAGTGGCAGGGCTTGCCAATGTGCTGCCCTCGTCGACCAATCCGACACGGCCTTTCACTGTCAATACGCTCGATGAGCATCTCGACATGCTGATGGTCTGCCATCATCTGCATGCGTCGATCCCGGAAGATTTGGCGTTTGCCGAAAGTCGCATCCGCAAGGAGACGATTGCGGCGGAAGATATTCTCCACGACATCGGCGCGCTTGCGATGATGTCGTCGGATTCGCAAGCCATGGGCCGTCTTGGTGAAGTGATTACCCGCACTTGGCAAACGGCAGACAAGATGAAGCAGCAACGCGGATCGCTGAAGGGCGACAACGCGGCTGATAACAATCGTGTGAAGCGTTATATCGCGAAATATACGATCAATCCTGCCATCGCCCATGGTGTCGACAAGCACATCGGCTCGATTGCGGTTGGGAAGATCGCCGATCTTGTCCTGTGGTCGCCCGCCTTTTTTGGTGTGAAGCCCGATATGGTGATCAAAGCGGGTTCGATCATCGCTGCGCCCATGGGTGATCCCAATGCATCGATCCCAACGCCGCAGCCTGTGCATTATCAACCGATGTTTGCAGCTTTTGGTAAATCGCTCACTACATCGGCTTTAGTATTCGTTTCGCAGGCAGCGATCGAGAACGAATTGCAGGAGCGCCTCGGAGTCGAAAAGGAATTCGTCGCCGTCGAGAATGTCCGCTCCGGCATTTCAAAGAAATCGATGATCCACAACGATGCCACGCCCGAGATCGAAGTGGATGCCGAGACCTATGCCGTCCGCGCTGATGGTGAATTGCTGGTGTGCGAACCGGCGAAAGAACTGCCCATGGCACAGCGTTATTTTCTCTTCTGACGGCTTGGGGTTGTTCGCACGATGAACCGGCCATGCCGGCAGCGCCCGTCAGCCCTGCCGGGAGTGGGATTTAGCGTGGGTTGGCAAGCGCTTCCGCCGGAGGCTAAGTTTTAGGCATCGACAATCCCTCCATGGAGCGTCCGGGACGATGCCGAGCGCGATCACGCGTGCCACGGTCGTGCTCGCCATCTCGCAAGTGACGGGCTGGGGCACCAGCTTCTATTTGCCGGGCATTATGGGCCGCGATATCGCGCGCGAACTGGGCCTCTCGACCGAGTATGTCTTCGCCGGCATCACCATGATGGTCGTCACCGGCGGGCTCTTGTCGCCGCGTGTCGGCAAGATTTTCGACGAGCGCGGCACCCCCACTTTGATGGCCTTGGGCTCGGTGTTGATGGGCGTGTCGCTGGCGCTTTTGGGCTTGGCGCAAGGCGCTCTGTCTTATGCCGCTGCATGGTTTGGCATCGGGGTCGCCTCCACCTTCTGCCTGTCGCTTGGCTCGATGACATCGATCGCCCAGATCGCTGGGCCAGAAGCGCGCAAGCGGATGGGCATTCTGATGCTGTTCACCGGTATCGGCGGGTCGCTCTCTTGGCCTTTGACGGCGGCAATCGAAGCGCATATCGGCTGGCGCGGCGTCTGTTTCGTTTATGCGCTTGTAAACATGATCGGCCTTGCGAGCCTGCATTACTTCGCGTTGCCGCGTGAGCGCTATCATGGCGATGATCATCCGGATGCGCAGCCCGTGCCGCAGGGTGCCATCCCAGAAGAACGCCGTGCCGATGTCTTCGTCTGGCTATCGCTTGGCCTCACCAGCGCTGGCTTCGTCTCTTGGGGGTCGACACTCAACCTGCTCGATTGGTTGACCGCTTTGGGTCAACCGGTTGGCTTTGCCCTGACACTGGCGTCCTCGGTGGGGTTTGTGCAGGTCTCGGCGCGCTGGTTCGATTTCTTCGTCGCCCGCCGGATGACCCCGCCCGTCGTGGGCCTGGCCGGCGCGGCTGTGATGTTCGTCGGCTTCCTGCCCGCCATCTTCGCCGGCCATTTGGCGATTGGGGCCGTCGCGTTCGTCGGTCTTTACGCCTTTGCCTCAGGCTCGCTCTCGGTCACCCGTGCGACGGTGCCGCTCTGGGCCTTTGGCTCCAGCCAATATGGTCGCCAAGCCGGGCGGCTGGCTTTTTTCCAGAATTGCGCCTTTGGCGTCGCCCCCGTGATCTTCGCCTTCGCGCTAGACCGGGGCGGCCCGGTTGCAGCCTTGCTTGTCGGGATGGTGGCGTCAGCCATCGCTTTGATATCGCTCGCCATCGTCATCATGAAGGCGCGGCGCTGGCAGCATGAGGAGAGGCTGGCATCGCCCCCGCCAATCCCCTAAATAGGGGTTAGTCAAAGAGGTTTTCCGATGCTCCGCGCCACCCAAACCGTTCGTAAGCCCGCCGTGAAGGCCGAAAAAGTGATCGACAGCGTTTCGCTGGATCATGAAGGTCGCCATCGCCGCCGCGTGGCGCTGAAGGGCGAGAAGGGCACGGATTTTTTGCTCGATCTCGATAAGGCCGTCGTGTTGAACGATGGCGATGCGCTGAAGCTTGAAGATGGCCGCTTGATCGCCGTCAAAGCCGCGCCGCAAAAGCTTGTTGAAATCCGTACGGAAAATCCGGCCCGCTTGATGAAGGCGGCGTGGCACATCGGCAATCGCCACACACCAGCGGAAGTCACGGCGGACGCGATCTACATCGAAGATGATCATGTGCTTGTCGAAATGCTGCGTGGTCTGGGTTGCGCAGTAAAGGCTGTCGAGCGTCCGTTCCAGCCGGAGCGTGGTGCCTATGATCAAGGCGGCCACCACGGTCATCATCATGCGCACGATCATGATCATGGGCATAACCACGATCATGGCCACGACCATCACCATCATGATCATGGTTGCGGGTGCGGCCACGATCATGCGCATCAGCACCATCACGAAGTGCTCGATTTGAAATCGAAAGATCATACGCCGCATCAGGAGCAAAGCTGCTGCGGCGGTGGCTGCGGGTGTAGCCATGATCATTCCCATCAGCATCATCACGAGCACCTCGAAAAGCACGCGCACGATCACAGCCACGCGCATGATCACGGCCACGCCCATGGCCATGCGCACGGTCACGCTCACAAGCATGGGTGAGGCGGGCGGACTCCCGCTTTTCGTTTGGCTGTCGCCTGCTTTCCCCGTCGGCGCCTTCGCCTATTCGCATGGGCTCGAATGGGCCGTCGAACAGGGCGATGTATCGGATGCATCCTCCGCTGAAGCGTGGATTGCCGATTGCCTCGCGCATGGCGCAGGGCGCAACGATGCCATTGTGCTCAAATGTGCATTCGAAGCCGCACGGCACAATGATCGTGCCGCGCTGCGCGAGATTGCCGAACTGGCTGTCGCACTCCAGCCCTCCGAAGAACGTCGGTTGGAGGCGACCGGGCAGGGCAACGCCTTCATTGCCGCCATCAAATCCGCATGGTGGACCGGCACGCTCGACGCTTTGAAGGCGGCATGGGAGGGTGATGTCGCCTATCCGGTCGCGCTCGGTGTCGCCGCTGCAGGCCATGGGCTTGCGCTGCGTCAGACGCTTGATGCCTTCTTGCTCGCCTTTGTGTCGAACATCGTCTCAGCGGTGGTGCGCTTAGGCCCCATCGGCCAAACCGATGGGCAGCGGATCATGGCCTCACTCTTGCCTAAGGTTCAGGCCATCGGCGCGATGGCTGAGCACGCCACGCTCGCCGATCTCGGTGGTGCGGCGCTCCGGGCTGACATCGCGTCGATGAACCATGAAACGCAATATACGAGGCTGTTCCGCTCATGACTTCACAACACGGACCTTTGCGCGTGGGCATTGGCGGCCCGGTCGGCTCTGGCAAGACCGCGCTCATGGAAGCGCTCTGCAAAATGATGCGCGATCGTTACGATCTCTGCGCCATCACCAATGACATCTACACCAAGGAAGACGCCCGCCTGCTGACGGTGGCGGGCGCGCTGCCCGAAGAGCGGATCATGGGCGTTGAAACCGGCGGTTGCCCACACACGGCCATCCGCGAGGACTGCTCGATCAATTTGGCTGCCGTCGACGCCATGGTGAAGAAATTCCCGAAGCTCGATCTCATCTTGATTGAATCGGGCGGCGACAATCTCGCGGCAACCTTCTCGCCCGAACTCGCGGATATCACTGTTTATGTGATTGATGTCGCGGGCGGCGAAAAGATTCCGCGCAAGGGCGGTCCCGGCATTACGCGCTCGGATCTCCTTGTCATCAACAAGACCGATCTGGCCCCTTATGTTGGTGCTGATCTCGGCGTGATGGAGCGGGATGCGAAACTGATGCGGCGCGATAAGCCCTTCGTCATGGCCAATACGCGTGGTGGCGTCGGCGTAAAAGATGTGGCCGATTTTATCGTGAAGGCGGGCGGCTTGGCGGCCTGATTGGTCCGGCCTTTGCTTTGCTGTTGGAAACCCCAAGGGAGTTTCCAATGCGCCTTACATTGACCACCGGCCTGTCTTTGATCTCAGCCCCAACCCTTGCCCATACGGGCACAGGGTTGCATCTGCATGGCTTCGAAGACGGCATGCTGCATCCCTTCACGGGGGCGGACCATATTCTGGCGATGGTGGCGGTGGGGCTTTGGGCCGCCTATTGCGGCGGTCGCGCACTCTGGGCGCTGCCTTTGGCCTTTATTGCCGCCATGGTGTTCGGTGGCGGATTGGCAAAAATCGGCTTCATCCTGCCTGCCTTGGAGACGTTGATCGCGGCGTCCGTCTTGGCGTTTGGGGCTGTTCTGGCGCTTGGGCTCTCCGTTCCTGTGGTTCTGGGAGCGACGTTGTGCGCTGCGTTTGCGGTCGTGCATGGCATGGCGCATGGCGCCGAAATGCCCGGAGATGAGGCAGGGCTTGCCTATGGATTGGGCTTAGTGGTCTCGACTGCGCTGTTGCACGGCACGGGTATTGCGGCAGGCCGTTTTGGCGGCGTGGCGCTGCGCTTGGCGGGCGCCGCCATTGCGCTCGCTGGTCTGGTGTTCCTCGCAGCCTGATCAGGCCTTTGGCATGGCGGCGATGGTGGCTTTTGCGCCCTTCGCATAAAGCGCCTTCAGCGCCGCCACCACCGGCCCGGTGAAGCGGGGATCGCGCGGCAGATCCTGTCCGAAAATCGTCTCGATCCCGAAGAGCGCTTGGGCGAGCGCTTCGGGGTCGCCTTTTGCCGCGCTGGTTATCGCCTTAAAACGCTCGGCGAGCGGGTCGCGCACATCGATCGGCGCACCTTTCTCATCAAGGCCTGTCACGTAACGCATCCAAGCAGCCACGCCGAGCGCGATGCGGTCAATGCTTTGCCCGGCCGCTAGCCGATCGCGAGCGGTACCAAGCAGCCGCTGCGGTAATTTCTGCGAACCATCCATCGCGATCTGCCAGGTCCGGTGTTTGAGTGCCGGATTGCGGAAACGCTGCAACAGCGAAGCACGATAGGCGGCAACGTCCGCGCCCGGCGGCATATGCAAGGTCGGCGCGGATTCATATTCCATCAGATCGGAAATGAGCTGTGCCAAAGCCGGATCGCTCATGGCTTCGGCAACCGTTTGATAGCCTGCCAGATAGCCGAGATAGGCGAGCGTTGAATGCGAGCCGTTGAGCAAACGCAGTTTCATATGCTCATAAGGCTCGACGTCGTTCACCAATTCGGCGCCGAATTGCTCCCATGCGGGGCGCGCATCGCCGAAATCATCCTCGATCACCCATTGCGTGAAGGGCTCCGTCATCACTGGCCAAGCGTCGGTTGTGCCGAGCGCTTGTGCGATCATGGAGCGGTCTTCATCGGTTGTGGCGGGAACAATGCGGTCAACCATGGTCGACGGAAACTTCACTTCCCGCGCCACGTAATCGCCGAGCGCCTTGTCGCGCAATGAGGCAAAGCGCGTCACCACGCGCCGCACCGTCTTGCCGTTCGAGGGAAGATTATCGCAGCACAGAACGGTGAAGGGTTTGACGCCATGCGCGCGTCGCTTGGCCAGCGCCTCGACAAGAAAGCCGACGGCTGAACGCGGCGCCTGCGGATGGGCGAGATCATGCACAATATCGGGATGATTTTCGTTCAATTCGCCCGTGGCCGGATCGTGGCAATAGCCTTTTTCCGTGACTGTGAGCGTCACGATTTTCACATCCGCCCGCGCCATTGTTTCAATCAGGGCCGAAGGACTTTCCGGCGCCACGAGCACATCTTTGATGGCGCCAATAATGGCAAGGTCATCTCCAGTGCCAGAACGCACATTCAATGTATAGAGGCCGCGCTGTGGATTGAGTGCGTCGCGCGTATCGGGAGAGCGCAAGCTTGCTCCCACAATGCCCCAGCGTAGATCGCCGTTCGCGAGCACCTGTTCCGTGTACGCCGCCTGATGCGCACGGTGGAATGCGCCGATGCCAAGATGCACGATCCCTGTTGTCACCCGATTGCGATCATAGGCTGGGCGCCGAATGGTAGAGGCGAGCTTGGGGAGCACGTCGGGGGACAAGCGCATGACGAGATCTTTCACAAAAGAAGCGCGCGGACGCGCTCGGCGATGGCCAACGACGAGGTGAGGCCGGGACTTTCAATCCCAAACAGATTGACGAGGTGCGGGATGCCGTGAACAGCCGCGCCATCAATACGAAAATCCGCAGCCGGATCATTCGGCCCGCAAATCTTCGGCCGAATACCGGAATAGGATGGCTGCAACGCTCCCTCTGGCAAATCGGGCCAATAGGTGCGGATCGCCGCATAAAATGAGTCACCGCGCCGCGGATCGACTTCGTAATCGAGTGTCTCGACCCATTCGACATCGGGGCCGAATTTCGCTGCCCCACCCATATCGAGGGTGAGATGCACGCCAAGCCCATGCGCATGCGGCGCTGGGTAGATCAGATGGGTGAATGGCGCTTTTTTCGCGAGCGAAAAATAATTGCCCTTGGCATAGCGCGTCTGAGGGATCGTCTCAGGCGCAAGTCCTGCAAGCGCGCGCGCAACTTTGGAGGCATGCAAACCACCGGCATTGATCAGGCGCGTCGTGGTCAAAACGACATCGCCCGTGGCCGTTACTTCAAAGCCGCCGGGGATGATCCGTGATGATTGAAATCCGGTGTTGAAGGCAATCGCACCGCCATGCGCTTCGATGTCGCCCTGCAAGGCAAGCATATAGGCATGGCTATCGATAATGCCGGTCGATGGCGAATAAAGCGCCGCCACACAGGAGAGTGCTGGTTCTTTCGCTTGCGCCTCATGCCCTGAGAGCCAGACGAGATCATCGACGCCATTCGCCAAGCCCTTTTGCCGAATGGCATCGATGGCTGGAATCTCATGCTCATCGACGGCGACGATCAGCTTGCCGCACCGGCGATGCGGCACATGATAGGCGTCGCAAAAATCATAGAGCGCTTTTTTACCTTCGACACAGAGCTGGGCCTTCAGGCTACCGGTCGGATAATAAAGCCCGGCATGGATCACCTCGCTGTTGCGCGAGGATGTTTCCATGCCGATTCCTTCATTCTGTTCAAGTACGATCACCGATTGCCCTTGCCGCGCGAGCGCGCGTGCAATGGCAAGGCCGACGACGCCTGCGCCGATGATGAGTGCGTCGCAATCACTCATGCATCAGCCTTTCAAAGCCGCACGACGATCATGCTTGGCAAGGCGCGCAAGAAGATAGTCCACTTCCGTCTTGGCAATGGTGCTGATGCCAGCGCCGGGCTTGCGTTGTGCATCATGGGCAATCAACCCGCGCCGCATCATCACATATTTACGCACGGCGAGGCCGACACCCTGCTGTTGCTCATAGCGCAACAGAGGCAGATGCGCGTCAAAGAGATCATGTGCGGCATCGCGCTCGCCCTTGCTCATCAAATTGACGACGTCGATCAGCATTTCCGGGAAGGCATAGCCCGTATTGGCGCCATCCGCGCCGCGTTCCATTTCAAAATCGAGGAACAGACCGCCATTGCCGCACAGAATGGCAATCCGACGTAGCGTGCCATCTTTCTCGAAATTGCGTAGCGCTGAGATCTTCTCAAGGCCCGGCCAATCCTCATGTTTCAGCATGACGCAGGATGGATTGTCCGTGACGATGCGCTGAATGACCTTCGGCGTCATCACGACCGAGAGTGTCAACGGATAATCCTGAATGACGAAAGGCACGTCTTTGCCAATCGCTTCGACCGCTTGCGCGTAATAATTCACGATCTGGTCATCGGTGCGCAGCGTGTTGGGCGGCGCGATCATCACCGAGCCTGCACCAAGTTCCATTGCCTCGCGTGCCAGCGCGCGCATGGATGCAAAGCCGGGTGCCGAGACGCCAACGATCACGGGGCTCTTTCCCATGGCGCGCACGGCTTCCTTGACGAGGAAAAGCGATTCCGCGTGGTCGAGTTTGGGTGCTTCGCCCATGATGCCGAGCACCGTCAATCCCGTCGAGCCAATGCTGGCGTAATGATCGAACAGTTTCGCCGTGCTCGCCTTGTCGAGCGTGCCATCGGGCAGGAAGGGCGTGGGCGCGATCGGGAAGACACCGCGATAGGCAGACTGGCTCATGACAAACCTCAACCAAAGGGGAGGCGGTATTAAACCGGTTTTTGCGCGCTGGAAAAGCAGCAAGGAACGGATTTTCAGTGAAAATCCCGCGATTTAGGCAGGATCCGCACATTCCGAGGATGGCGGATGCCGCGCGCAGGCGCACCACCATCCCGCACGGGCCGTTTCACCTCATCGGCGCGTGCCAAAGGCGGCGCGAGATGCTCGCGTGTGAGCCTGAGAAGGTCGACGCTACGGTCGACCAAGCGCTCGGCAACAATATGCACGATGCCCTCGGGACTGCGCTGGGCACGCCCTTCCACCAGCAGCAGACGTGCGCCTAAAACCTCTTTGCGAAACCGTTCGGTGATGGCAGGCCAGACGACGATATTGGCGATGCCTGTCTCGTCTTCCAAAGTCGCGAAGACGACGCCTTTGGCGCTGCCCGGCTTTTGCCGCACAAGGACGATGCCAGCAATCTTGATCCGGCGCCCATCGGCTAATGTGCGCGCCTCCGCGCACGTCATCACGCCATGCGCGCCATAAAGCGCGCGCAAAAATCCCAGCGGGTGGCCTTTGAGCGAGAGATGCAGCGTTTGATAATCGATCGCGACATGCTCTGGCAGTGGCATAACGGGGAGGTCGACGCGCGGTTCAGGCGCAAGCTCACGCGCATGGGCTGCTTCGAACAATGGTAATGCTTGATCGTCGGGCAAACGCCGGACCGCCCATGCAGCTGCGCGCCTGTCCATGCCGACTGAGCGGAACGCGTCCGCTTCCGCTAATTTGACGAGGGCTGCTTTCGGCAGGTTGGCGCGACGCTTCAGATCTTCGGCGCTGTCGTAAAAATCGTGTCGTGCCTCTTCGATGGATTGCGCCCATGGGGCACGAAATCCGTCGATCTGGCGAAAACCGAGGCGCAGCGCGAGTCGCCCATCAGGGCCCTCTTCGAGCGTATTGTCCCAGCGGCTCGCATTAATGTCCGGCGGGCGCGCTTCCACACCATGTTCGATGGCATCGCGCACGATCTGCGCCGGTGCGTAAAATCCCATGGGCTGGCTGTTGAGAAGTGCGGCGGCAAAAGCCGCAGGATGGTGACATTTCAACCAGGCCGATGCGTAGACAAGCAACGCGAACGAAGCTGCGTGGCTTTCGGGGAAGCCATATTCGCCGAAGCCTTCGATCTGCTTGAAGCATTGTGCCGCAAATTGCGGCTCGTACCCGCGCCGCACCATGCCTTCAACCATCTTCTGTTGAAAGAGATGAATGGTGCCAACACGGCGGAAGGTCGCCATCGCGCGGCGGAGTTGATTGGCTTCGCCCGGTGTGAATTTCGCGGCCTCGATGGCAATGCGCATGGCTTGCTCTTGAAAGAGCGGCACGCCTAGCGTTTTGCCCAGCACGCGTTCGAGTTCATCGGCAGGGCCAAATTGCGGCGCGGGCTTGGGAAATGTCACCCGTTCCTTGTTTTGCCGTCGCCGCAAATAGGGATGCACCATATCGCCTTGAATAGGGCCGGGCCGGACGATGGCGACTTCAATGACGAGATCGTAGAATTTTTCTGGTTTCAAGCGTGGCAGCATATTCATCTGCGCACGGCTTTCGACCTGGAAGACACCGATGGAATCCGCTTTCTGCAACATGGCGTAAACCGCCTTATCTTCACGCGGCAGCGTGGCAAGCGAATATTTAAGGCCCCCATGCTGCGCGATAAGGTTGAAGCATTTGCGGATGCAAGTGAGCATTCCCAGCGCCAGTACATCGATTTTCATGATGCCCAGCGCGTCGATATCGTCCTTGTCCCATTCGATGAAGGTGCGGTCATCCATCGCCGCATTGCCGACTGGCACAACCTCGTCGAGCCGTCCGCGCGTCAAAACAAAACCGCCTACATGCTGTGAGAGGTGGCGTGGGAAGCTTAGCAACTCTTCCGCCCAATGGATGGCACGCGCAATTTCAGGATTATCAGGATCAAGCCCTGCCTCGCGAATATGGTTTTCGGCGGGGGCGGAACCCCATGAGCCCCATACTGTATTGGCCAGTGCCGTTGTTACATCCTCAGAGAGGCCGAGCGCCTTACCAACCTCGCGCATCGCGCTGCGCGGACGATAGGAAATCACGGTCGCAGCGATACCGGCGCGATCACGCCCATACCGCTCATAGATCCATTGGATCACCTCTTCACGCCGCTCATGCTCGAAATCGACATCGATATCAGGCGGTTCACGCCGCTCTGCCGAGACGAAGCGTTCGAACAGAAGATCGACTTCGGTCGGATCAACGGCTGTGATGCCGAGGCAAAAGCAGACGACGGAATTGGCAGCCGAGCCGCGTCCCTGACAGAGAATGCCGCGCGAACGCGCATAAGCCACGATATCGTTCACGGTCAGGAAATAACGCGCATAGTCGAGCTCAGCGATCAGCGCCAATTCCTTGTCGATCGTGTCGCGCACTTTTTCCGGAATACCCATCGGATAGCGTGCTGACGCGCCAATCCATGTCAGCTCTTCAAGATGGGCTTGTGGCGTTTTGCCGTGCGGCACAGGATCGTCAGGATATTCATAGCGCAATTCATCAAGCGAAAATTGACATTGCCCGAAAAAATGCAACGTCTGATCCACGCTCTCTGGCCAATACCGAAATAGGCGGCGCATTTCCTGCGGCTCTTTCAAATGTCGTTCCGCATGCGCTTCGAGCGCACGGCCGATTGTGTGAATGGTTTTGTGCGTCCGGATACAGGTGAGAATGTCCTGCAAAGGCCGTCGCTCGGGTGCATGATAGAGCGGCTCAAGCGTTGCGAGGCCGGGAATGCCATGCGCTTCGGAGAGTGCGCGCAAACGGGCAAGGCGTTGCCGGTCATGCCCGTCATAAAGAAGCGTGGCACCCAGCCAGAGCCGCGCATGTGGTAACGTGGTTAGAAGAATCCCAAGTTGATTTTCGACTGTGCGCGTCAAGCGCCGTGGCGGCATCACAATGAGATTGAGGCCTTCGCTCGAAGCGATAAGATCTTCAAGTGAGAGCGTGCACGCGCCTTTCTTAGCGCGCCGTTTGCCCAGTGTAAGAAGACGCGACAAGCGCCCATAGGCCACTCGATCGCTTGGAAAAGCGAGGATGTCAGGTGTGCCATCGACAAAAGCGAGGCGTGTGCCGATGGCGATTTTTAACCCACTGTCTTTGGCCGCTGTCTCGCGCAGCGCGACATGCGCACGTACTACGCCAGCAAGCGTATTCACATCCGCAATGCCAATGCCCGTGAGGCCCAATTCCGCCGCACGTGCCACCATCTCTTCGGGATGCGAAGCGCCACGCAGAAAAGAGAAATTGGTTGTAATGGCGAGTTCTGCCACCATGGCATCACGCAAACAAACCATGCAGGAACCAGCGCGGTGTACTGGTTTCACGATCATAGAGACCGTCGCGATAAAGCCAGAAGCGACGACCATTCTCATCTTCGACGCGATAATAATCGCGCGTGGCTGTGCCTTCTGGCGTGCGCCACCATTCCGGCGCAATGCGCTCCGGCCCATCCGCGCGGATCACGGCGTGTAGCACACGCCGCCAGCGGAAACGGATGGGTGGACCATCGGGGACTTCGGCCAACACGTCGATCCGCTCGGCCGGTTCAATCAGGCGGATCGGGCGGGCTGGGGCTGCGTCTTCTTCGATCGGTGTGAAGGCAGAAAAATCGAGCGCCAGCGCGCCCACGCTTTGTGCCGGCACGAGGCGCGAGGCGCGTTCGGGGCTATGCGTGTCGGCTGCGGCGAGGCGTTGCACGCGGCGCGCACCGAAACGGGCCGCCAACCGGTCGACGAGTGCAGCAATCTCGGCCTCGAAATCTTCATTCGCATCGAGCGACGTCATGGTCTCGGCAAAATTTTCGACACGCCGTGCTGAAAGCCTGATGGCATCGAAACCGAAACCGGGATCAAGCGGATCGGCCAGCCCGTCGAGTTTCTCTCGAAACAGCCGCAATAATGTTTGCGGATCGCGCAAGGGTCGTCCGGTTTCGACGCTGATGATCCGCGTGGCACCATCGGCGCGGAAGAACGCGAGTTCCAGTGCGCGTGCACCTTCGCCGCGTTTTTCGAGAATGCGTTTGAGGTCGGCTGCAAGCGTCAACAGGCTCCGCCGTACATCCTCTTCATGGCCGATTGGTTCAGCAAAGCGGCGCTCAGCAATGCAGGCCGGCAGACTGCGGCGGGGTGAAATCGGTGTCTCAACGCGTCCTGTTAACGCATCAAGCTTTTCGATGAAATCCTTGCCGAACCGTTCGGCCAAAGGCGCGCGCGGACGGCTCGCACAATCGCCGATGCGCTTCAAGCCGAGCCTCTCGAGCGAGGCACGCCGCGCTGCATCAAGCCCCAAAGCCGCAATCGGGAGGGATTGCACCGCCTCCGCATCATGGCTGGGCGCAATGATGCCGCCTGCGCCGTAAAGCGCGACAGCGCGTGCAGTCACAGGCGATCCCGCAATCGCGGTGCGTATATGAAATCCGCGCGCTGCGATCCGCTCGCGCGCATCGTTTAGAAGTCCCTCTTCGCCGCCGTAAAGATGCGCCGCACCTGTGATGTCGAGAATGAGTGTATCCTCGCCCACCACGCCGACGAGCGGTGTATAACGCTCGGCCGCATCGGCCAGCGCATGCAGCAGCGCACGATCGGCGTCAGGATCAGCCTCATGCACGTGCCCATGCGGATGCAGCGCGCGCGCCGTGGCAAGCGTCATCCCCGGCATCAGGCCCAGCGCATGGGCCTGTTCATCGCCCGCGACAAGCACCACACCGCTGCCTTGCCGCGCGACGATGAGGGTGGGCGTGTCATCCGGCGCGGCGGAAGGGCGTAACCGTTTCAGCCTGTCCGTCGCGAGATAGGGGAAGACGAGCGCCAGAAGGCGCTGGCCGGAAAACGCGTCGCTCACAACACCACTCCATCATCCATTCTTGCGGCCCCGCTTGGCCGCCCCGTTCCAGCGTCACGCGGAAGGCAGGCAGCCCGGGGCCGAACGCGCTTGCCGAGGGATGGGCTGCAATCGCCCAGCGTGTCGCGCCGGGATCGGCCAGCTCCGGCCCGCCGCTGCGCAGAAACAGCGCGCTCACGCCGGAGGCTTCCGCCGCCAGCACCAAGCGCCGTAGCGCGACAAGATCGACCGCCTTCGGCATCCCCCAAGGCTCGACCAACACCGCGCCGAGCGCTTTGCAGTGGAGTGCCTCTTCCGCCGCTTTCAGCACGGCGCGGGCATCGGCCGCCTCGATGGTGACAAGCCGGGCCGGATCGAGCCCGAAGCCCATCAAGCCCGGGCCATAGGGCAGCCCATATTCCCGCTCCGCCATCGCCTGCCGCACCCACAGAAGCGGTCGCTCTGCCGCGAGTCGCAGCGCGCAGGCCAAGGCAAAGCCGGTCGCGGCCGGTTCTTCCCCCGGTTTGGCAGGCCTCAGCGCATGAAAAGCCCCACGCTTCAACCCGCCGCCCAAGGCCGCATCGAGCCCTGCGAGCCCCAGCGCAGCCCGTGCCGGCGGGGTGGCCAGCGCATGGACGCTGCCATCCTTGCCGATACGGTCTATGGCCGACCGCAGGGCGGCCAGTGCGGGAGCTCCCGGACGGGGCATATCAATGTTCCTGTTTTGTTCTATAGATTCCAGTAACCGGGAGGAGAGTCAATCGGCCGGGCGCAACCCAACGCAAAAGCCCGGAGGAAGGCCCCCGGGCTTTCATGGCTTCATGAGGGTGGTTGGGCTCAGGTCAAGCGTTCGACCGCGCGCATGATGCCGCGCAATTCGCCCAAGCCTTTCAAGCGGCCAATGCCGGCATAGCCGGGCGTCACCGTCTTATGGAGATCGTCGAGCATGCGGTGGCCGTGATCGGGGCGGAATGGAATTTTATTCCCGCCGCGCTTGCGATCTTCCGCCACGAGTGCGGTGATTACGCCGACCATGTCGACATCGCCATCGAGATGATCGCTCTCATAGAAAGAGCCATCCTCTTCGCGCTTGGTTGCGCGCAAATGCACGAAGTGAATACGCGGCGCGAAATGCGCGGCCATCGCCGGCAGATCATTGTCGGCGCGCACGCCGAGCGATCCGGTGCAGAAGCACATGCCATTGGTTTCCGACGGCACGGCATCAAACAGCGCCTGGTAATCGGCGGCGGTAGACGCCACGCGCGGCAGGCCGAACAAAGGCCGCGGCGGATCATCAGGGTGCAATGTCAGTTTCACGCCGAGTTCTTCTGCACGCGGGGTCACAGCGGCCAAGAACTCCGCAAGATGTTTGCGCAGCACTGTCGCATCAATCGCCGCATAGGTTTCAAGCTTATCGCGGAAACCGGGAATGGTTAGCGGATCGGTGGTCGAACCCGGCAGCGCGCTTGCAATCACCATAATGAGATAGTCGATGTCTTCTTGCGTGAAGCGGTCGAACACTTTTCTTGCCCGCTCGCGCTGCTCCGGCGTATAATCTTTCTCAACGCCTTGGCGCTGCAGAATGAACAATTCGAATGCTGCAAACCGATCAGCATCAAAGCGCATGCAAGTTGCGCCCGTTGGCAATTCCGCGTCGAGATCGGTGCGCGTCCAATCCACAACCGGCATGAAATTATAGCAGATCGTCTTGATGCCGCAGGCCGCTACGGCTTCCATCGAGGCGATCCAGCCTTGGATCGATTGCGTAGCTCCCGCGCCCAAGCGCTTTACATCGTCGGGTACGGGAATGCTCTCGACAATCGACCATGTAAGCGGCTTACGATTAGGCGGCGTCGTCTCGATGAGATTTTTGCGCTCTGCCACCTGCTTCTCGGTCCAGACTGTGCCTGGCTTTAATTCATGCAGCGCGTTGACAATATCGGTCGCGCCCGCCTGCCTGACATGGTCAAGCGCAACGGGGTCATGCGGACCAAACCAGCGCCATGCTTCAATCATTGTCGTCTCCCTTGCGCGGCCATGGTTCCGCGTTGTGTTGTTCAGCGCGCCAGCCAACCGCCATCGACCGGCAAAACAATGCCATGCACATAATCAGACGCACGTGAGGACAGAAACACGGCGGCTCCGCCAATCTCTTGTGGCTCGCCCCAATGACCTGCGGGGATGCGCGCAAGAATGGCCGCATTGCGCTCCTTGTCGGCGCGCAAGGCATCCGTGTTGTTTGTCACGAAATAACCCGGCGCAATCGCGTTGACATTGATACCCTTCGCTGCCCATTCGCAGGCAAGAAGCCGCGTCAATCCGGCAAGCCCGCTTTTCGATGCTGTATAAGACGGGATGCGGATGCCGCCCTGAAACGACAGCAGCGAAGCGATGTTGACGATCTTGCCACGTCCTTGCTTCAGCATCACGCGTGCGGCCGCTTGCGCGAGGAAGAAGGGGACTTTGAGATTGGTGTCGATGACCTGATCCCAATCGGCCTCTGAAAATTCGATTGCATCGGCGCGGCGAATGATGCCGGCATTATTGATGAGGATGTCGCAACGGCCCATCACATCGCAGGTTTCTTCGACGATGCGAGCGCACGGTTCTGTTGTTGCAAGATCTGCTTTGATCGCATGAAAGCGACGCTTGAGCGGTGCGATTTTTGTCTGCGTCTCATCCATCGGTGAACGGCCGATCGCGACAATATCGGCACCCGCTTCAGCGAGCGCCACAGCGATCGCCTGTCCGAGCCCCGTATTGGCGCCGGTGACGATCGCCGTCTGGCCTGCAAGGTCGAACGGGTTCACCGCAGATCTCCCATGGCGCAATGGTCCATGTCGGTGAAGTCCATATTGTCGCCAGCCATCGCCCAGATGAATCCGTAATTCCCGGTGCCGACGCCGGAATGGATCGACCACCCTGGCGAGAGAATGGCCTGTTCATTGGCGACGACAAGATGGCGCGTCTCCTGCGGTTCCCCCATCATATGGAAGACACGCTGATCGGCGGCGAGGTCGAAATAAAGATAGGCCTCACAGCGGCGATCATGCGTGTGGCACGGCATAGTGTTCCATACGCTGCCCGGTTGCAGGAACGTCATGCCCATCACGAGCTGACAGGTTTCAACCCGGCCCGGAATGATCATCTGATGCAATGTGCGGACATTCGCTGTCTCGTGCGCACCAAGATGCAGCGTGTTGGCGTCCTTGAGCGTGATCTTTTTCAGCGCATGGCGTTGATGCGCCGGGCAGCTCACAAGATAGAATTTGGCGGGCGTGGCGGTATCTGCACTTTCGAAGGTCACATTTTCTGTGCCCATGGGAACGTAAAGCGCTTCATGCGTGCCAAGCGCGATGGTCTCCCCATCGCAAATCACACGGCCTGCGCCGCCGACATTGAAAACGCCCAATTCGCGACGGGCAAGAAAGCTCGTCTGTCCGATCGGTTTCGATGTTTCGAGTTTCAATGCGGATTTCACGGGCATGGCCCCGCCCACAACAAGCCGGTCGATATGGCTATAGGTGAGCGGGATCGCATCTGCCTCGAAAATACGGCTGATCAGGAAATGCCGACGCAATTCCGCCGTATCGAAACGGCGTGCGGCATCGGGATGAACGGCCTGACGGACTTCAATCGACATGGGCCGCTCTCCTCAATGCGCCGGTTGCTGCTTGGCACGCGTGACCATCTGCGTCGGATTGACGAAGCGCAGCGCGATCACGAGCCAGATCAGCGTCGTCACCATGTAGACGACCGCCATGGCATCGATCGACTGCACGGCACGGACGCCCGCTGCGAACACGGCGTAGTAAAGCGCCACCACCAATGTTTGGCTGGTCGGCCCTGCCGTGAGGAAGGTCAGCTCGAACATGGCAATCGTGCGCACCAGCACCAAGAGCAGCGAAGCGAGTACACCCGGTAGCAGCAAGGGCAAGAGCACATGAATGAACATGCGGAAGGTGCCTGCACCGAAGACGCGCGCCGCCGCTTCCACACGCGGGTCAATCTGCTCGATGAACGGGATCATCACCAGAATGACGAACGGCACGGTCGGCACCAGATTGGCCAGGATCACACCGAACATCGTGCCGCCAAGCCCCGATTTATAAAGAACCGTTGCGAGTGGAATGCCAAACGTCACAGGTGGCACCAGCAAGGGCAGAAGAAGCAAAAGCAGCACGATCTGTTTGCCGGGAAAATTCCGTCGGGCCATCGCATAGGCGGCGGGCACACCAATTAGACCTGACAGGAAAACAACAGCGAAGACGATCTGAAATGTGACGATCAGAAGGTCACCAAGCTGGAATTCGGCCCAAGCCGAAAAATACCATTTGGTTGTGAACCCATCCGGAAACCATGCGCGCAACCAGCGTGTGGCAAAGGAGCTTGTCACGACCGCCGCGATGATACCGAACAAATTGATGATGAAGAAGATGGTTGTCGCCCAGACGGCGAAAATCCACAACCGGCTTCCGACTGATTTTTCGTTGCTGACCATCGGATTAACCTTTCGCTCCGCCCGCCGGGCCGCGATAGAAGAGATTGCGGATTTGTAAGACAAAGGCGACGACAACGAGCTGCACGGCGCCCATGATCATCGCAATCGCCGAAGCCATCGAATAATCATATTCTTCGAAGGCTGCTTGATAGGCAGCAATCGAGATCACGCGTGTCGGACCGGCCGGTGCCCCCAGCAGAACTGCCGATGGGAACACTGAATAGGCTTGCACGAAGGACAGGCAAAACGTGATTGCCAAGCCGGGGATCAGCAACGGCAAGAAGATATGGCGGAAGCGTGCTGACGCCTTTGCGCCCAGTGTCGCGGCGGCTTGTTCAAGCGCTGGATCGATACCGCTGATATAGGACAGCGTTAGCAGGAAGGTGAACGGGAAGCCCGTGATCACCAAAGACAGCATCACGCCCCAATAATTATTGGTGAGCTTCACCGGCGAGGAAATGATGCCGAACAGCATCATGATGCGGTTCGCCCAGCCTTGCGGGCCGAGATAGTTGAGCATGCCTTCAGCCACGAGCACGGTGCCGAGCGTGATCGGAAGAACAAGAATGGTTGTAAGAAGGCGCTGGTTTTTCATCAACCGCACACGGAAGGCGACGGGTACGGCGAAGACGAGATTGAGGATCGTCACCGGCACGGCAAGCTTCAGCGTCGTCCCGATCGTGTCGTAGAGGAATGGATCAGAGAAGAACTTGAAATAATTGCCGAGCAGCGATCCATCTTTTGGGTTGAAGGACAGCCAAAGCCCGTAGAGGAACGGATAGACGAAAAGTCCAACGAGTAGCGCGATGGCGGGCAGCACCAACAGCGTCACGCTGTCGAGGCCACGCGCGGCGAGCCGCGCTTTCAGGCCGGGATTGGAATGATAATCGACGCTGCTCATTGCGCCGCTCCATAAACGAGGAGCCGCGCCGGATCGGCGATGAGCGCCACTGTTTCCCCCGGCGCATGGCGACGCGACGCACGGAAGAAAAGTTCGGTGCCGTCTTTGGCGCGGGCCGAGCCGAAGAAATCGCGTCCGCGATACTCCATCGCCTCGACCACAGCAGGAATACCGCCCTCGTTTGTTTCGCCTGCGAACAGATCGTCGGGGCGAATGGCAGCGATCACATCGTCACCCTTGAACTCTTCACGCGCGATGCCTTGCAATAAAACACCATTCACATCGATCGCCACGGCATCGCCCGAACGCGTTTTCAACTTGGCGGGGATGCGGTTGCGGAAGCCCATGAATTCGGCGACGTCGAGATGGGCTGGACGGGCATAAAGATCTTCTGGTGTGCCGACCTGCCGGATCATGCCGTCGCGCAGCACCACGATGCGGTCGGCGAGCGAGAGCGCCTCGTCTTGATCATGCGTGACATAGATGGTGATCGAGCCAAGTCCAGCATGGATGCGGCGGATTTCCTGCCGCATTTCAAGCCGAAGTTTTGCATCAAGGTTTGAAAGTGGCTCGTCCATCAAGACGAGTGGAGGTTCGACGACGATGGCGCGCGCAATGGCGACACGTTGTTGCTGGCCGCCCGAAAGTTGTCCCGGCAGCTTGTGCGCTTGCGTGCCAAGCCGCACCGTTTCGATGGCCTTTTCGACGCGGGCCGCGGCTTCCGCTTTGGGGATGCCGCGCATTTTCAAGCCGAAGCCGATATTGTCGCGCACCGTCATATGCGGGAAGAGCGCATAATTCTGAAACACCATGCCGAAGCCGCGTTCTTCCGTCGGCAGAATGTCGAGCCGTTGATCGTCGAGGAAGATAGCACCACGCGAGGTCGGTAGAAGGCCGGCGATGCAGTTGAGCGCCGTCGATTTGCCGCAGCCTGAGGGCCCGAGGAGTGCAACGAATTCGCCGCGCTCGATATTTAACGTGAGATCGCGCAGCGCGTTCACCGTACCGAAATCGCGGCTTACGCCATCAAGGCGCAGCGTTTTGAAAGAAGAAAGCGAGGGGGCCATGGAATGCTCCGGGGCGATGCGTCAGAGTTTATAAGCGGATTTGGCGAGCCGATAAGCGAGGTCTTGCGCAAGCTCATGCGCTTCGTCCTCATCAATGCGGTGGCTTGCCACGAGTTCGGCGAGATAGGCACAGTCGACACGTCGGGCGACATCATGCCGTGCCGGGATCGACGGGAAAGCGCGTGTGTCGTCGTTGAAACCGACCGTGTTGTAAAAACCTGCCGTTTCAGTTGTCAGTTCGCGGAAGCGCTTCATGCCTTCAGCACTGTCGAAGAACCACCAGGCAGGGCCGAGCCGCAGCGCTGGATAATGACCCGCCAGCGGCGCCAATTCGCGGGAATAGCTCGTCTCATCAAGTGTGAAGAGAATAATAGTGAGATCACGCTCATTGCCGAAGCGGTCGAGCAGTGGCTTCAACGCATGCACATAATCGGTACGCGTGGGGATATCAGCGCCCATGTCACGGCCGAATTGTGCAAAAAGATGCGGGTTATGATTCCGGAAAGAGCCGGGGTGAATCTGTAGCCCGAGCCCATCCTCGAGGCTCATCGCGGCCATTTCAGTCAGCATTTGTGCGCGAAACAGTTCGGCTTCGGCCTTGTTCGCTTTGCCGCTGCGCACCTTGGCATAAAGCGCTTCCGCATCCGCACGTGGGAGATCGGCGGTGGCGGCCGTGGGATGGCCATGGTCGCTCGACGTCGCGCCATAGGATTTGAAGAAGGCGCGGCGCTTGCGGTGCGCGGCGAGATAGCCCTCCCACGTCGCCACATCGCAACCGGTTATCTCGCCGAATTTTTCGAGATTGGCGAGGAAGCCATCGAAATCAGGATCAACAACGGGGTCAGGCCGATAGGCGGTCACAACGCGTCCCGTCCAACCGCTCTGGCGAATTTTTTCGTGCGAAGCGAGCGGATCGAGCGGGCTTTCCGTCGTTGCAATCACTTCGATGTTGAAGCGTTCAAACAAGGCGCGCGGACGGTATTCGGGCTTTGCAAGCCGTTCGGCAATACGGTCGAAATAGTAATCGGCTGTGTCGGCTGAAAGCCGCTTGTCGATATCGAACAAGGTCGCAAAGGCATGATCAAGCCACATCCGCGTCGGCGTGCCGCGGAAGAGATGATAATGTGATGCAAAGCGATGCCAGATTCGGCGCTTGTCGGTTTCAACCGGCCCACCATCCTTGCGTGGAATGCCGAGATCCTCGAGCGGTATGCCTTGGCTGTAAAGCATGCGAAAAATGTAATGGTCCGGCACGACGAAGAGCGTGGCGGGATCAGCAAACGCTTCATTATCGGCATACCAGCGCGGATCAGTGTGGCCGTGCGGTGAGACGATCGGCAAATCCTTGATCGCAGCATAGAGACGGCGCGCAATCGCGCGCCGCGTCTCATCAGCGGGAAACAGACGGTCGGGATGGATCAGCGGATTCATGGTGTCACACCGGGCAGGAGAAAATAGGCGGGGTGGAGTTGGCTCAGCGCATCGGCATCAATGAGCACGCGGCTCAAATGGTCGTCGATGCAGCGTGCGGCCTTTGCCACGTCGCGTGCGGCAAGTGCATCGAGAATGGCTTCGTGTTCTTCGATCACCTTGGCCATGCGGCCGGGCTCAGGCAACGTCATCATGCGGCAGCGATCGACTTGCATTTTTGCCTGCCGCACAATCGTCCACAGTCCCGGCAATCCGGCGACATCGGCAATGGCGGCGTGAAACGCTTCATCGGCCGCGTGAAAGCCGGCGGCGTCCTTGGCGCGCATATGGCGGCGTTGCAGTGCAAGCGCCTCGCGCACCGGTTCCAGCGTGGTGGGTGAGGCGAGGGCGGCCGCATGGCGAATGGCAGTTTCTTCCAGCGCCTTGCGGATGATGTTGGCTTCCTTCACCGCCTGCAGCGGAATCCGCGACACGTAAGTGCCCGATTGCGGAAACACATCGACAAGCTTCTCGTCGGAGAGCCGCAGCACGGCTTCGCGCACGGGCGTCCGGCTGACGCCGAATTGCTCGCCGAGCCGCTTTTCGCTCAAGGCTTCGCCGGGCTTCAATTTGAGGGAGAGAATGTCGTCCCGCAGGACGCGATGGATGATCTCGGCGGTCGATTGCCCGCGCAGCCGGGTGCGGGGCAGAGCCGCGCGTCCAGACGGGTCGGGAGAGGTCATGCTCATACTAGTATACTAGTATGACTTAGTTCGGGCCTGTCAACGTCGCCCTGTGGAAAAGCCGGGTGAGGCACCCGGCTTTCCTGATGCTGGGGCTCAGCGGGCGTTTACCCGTGCGCCCGGCCATTTGGCCGGTGAGGCGCGGTCATATTGCGGTGCGCGTGGCAGCGTGATCCCGAGGGCATCGGCGGCATGAAGCCCCCAATGCGGATCATCGAGGATGGCGCGCGCCACGGCGATCTGGTCGGCCTTGCCGTCTTGCAGAATTTGCTCGGCGTCCTCAGCCGTCGTGATCAACCCGACGGCACGCGTGATGATGCCGGAACCCGCTTTGATCTTCTCAGCCAGCGGCACTTGATAGAGCGGGCCGACTGGCACGCGCACTTCGGCTGATGCCGCGCCGGAGCTGACGCAGGCATAGGCCCCTTCAAGCGCCTTCAGCCCTTTTGCCAGAACGATGGCGTCTTCAATCGTCATGCCGCCATCGAGCCAATCGGTGCCGGTGATACGCGCGCCGACAGCGATATGTGGCGGCACCGCGGCGCGCACCGCCTTCATCACGGCGAGCGGCAAAGCCAGCCGCTTTTCCAACGAACCGCCCCAGCGGTCGTTACGCTGGTTCGAAATCGGTGAGCAGAAGGAGTGCAGCAAATAGCCATGTGCCATATGCAGTTCGAGCACTTCATAACCGACGCGCACCGCGCGCTGGGCGGCGTCGACAAAATGGCGGATGACGCCATCAATATCATCATCCGTCATCGCCTGCGGCGTATGCCAGCCTGCGCCGAATGGAATGGCAGAGGGGCCGATAGTCGGCCACGCATCTTCGTGCGCCTTCAGTGCAGCAGCGCCTTCCCAAGGGCGTTGCGAAGACGCTTTGCGACCGGCATGGGCCAATTGCACACCGAACTTTGTGCCGGGCAGAGCAACCGCTTTTGCTGCATCAATCACGCGTTTCGCTGCACGCTCATTCGCGTCCGAATAAAGGCCCACGCAGCCATGCGTGATGCGGCCACGCCGCTCGACGGCGGTGGCCTCGACGATCACGAGTCCACAGCCAGACATGGCCATCCGCATGATGTGCTGCAGATGCCAATCAGTCATGGAGCCATCATCGGCGGAATATTGGCACATGGGTGCAATGGCGATGCGATTGGGCACGGTCACGGAACCGAGCGACAGCGGCGTAAACAGCAAGGGTGTCATTAATTTCATCCGATGGAGGGGGATTACTTCTTCTTCGCACGGGCCTCATGCGCAAGATCGGCCAAAGACAGGATCGTAAAGAGAACCTGCGCGGCCGCCTGCGCTGTATTGGTGGTGGCATCATATTGTGGCGCGACCTCAACCACATCCGCGCCCACGACATCAATGCCTCGCAGCCCACGCAGAATGGCTAGAACTTCGCGCGGTTCAAGCCCACCGACTTCCGGGGTGCCGGTGCCCGGCGCAAATCCGGGATCAAGGCTATCGACATCAAAGCTGATATAGACGGGTCCATCGCCAAGCACCGCGCGGGCTTTGGCGATCACGGGTTCAACGCCATGCGCAAACACGTCTTCAGCGTGGATCACCGCCATGCCGCTCTCATAAGAGAATTCCCACAGATATTCCGCGCCGCCGCGAATGCCGATTTGGATCGTGCGTTCGGGATCGAGCACGCCATCCAGCACGGCGTTGCGGAACGGCCCACCATGATGGAATTTTGAGCCTTCATAAGGGCCTGACGTATCGCAATGCGCATCGATGTGAAGGAGGCCCACTGGCCTTTCACGTCCGACGGCTTTCAGAATGGATTGCGTGATCGAATGATCGCCGCCAATGCCGATCGGAATAACCCCGGCTTTCACAATGCGTGCCACGTAATGTTCGATGTCGGTGTGGCATTGCTCGAGGCTATAGCGGCTCTGCATGGGGATGTCGCCGACATCGGCCACATTCATCCGCTGTAGCGGCGCACGCCGCAGCACATGCTCGAACGGGCCGATGCGTTCGACAGCGCGCACCGCACGCGGACCAAGCCGTGCACCGGCGCGGTTCGTCACGCCGAGATCCATCGGCACGCCATAAAGCGCCACATCGAGACCGGCAAAATTCTCAGCCATGGCATCAGGCCGGAACGGCGCGCCGCAAAACGTGGCGGGATCGGCAAATGGCCATTTCCGCCGCTCGCCCTGAAACTGCCCTTCCGCGACGGCGCGGAATTCGGGATCGTAGATTTGCGCGCCTGATTGCTCAGCATAGCGCTCCCGCAAGGCCGCGAGCTTCTTCTGATCCATCGTGGGGCGCTCCCAATGCTGTCATTCAAAGGTTGGCGAGACTAGATCAAACGATGCTGGCTTGTCATGCCGCGGGGCCTTGGTTACGCCTTGGCGGTCAAATTCCTGTGAGCCGCGCAATGCAACTCAACGCCAACTTGATTGATACGGGCACGCCGCCCATCCCCGAGGCGCAAGGCTGGCTGGCCCATTGGCCCGGCGCGCCTGCGGACCGGATCGATCTGTCGCAAGCGGTGCCCGGCTATCCGCCGCACGAGACGCTGTTGCAAGCGCTGGCGAATGCGGCGGGCACGCGTGCTGCGGCGTCCTATGGGTCCATCTATGGCGATGCTCCGTTGCGCGAGGCTTATGCCGCCCATCTGTCGCAGGTTTACGGTACGCCGCTAAAGCCTAGCGAAACCATGATCACGTCAGGCTGCAATCAGGCGTTCATCATCGCTGCGATGGCGCTTGCAAAAGCAGGTGATGCGATCATCGTGCCCGCGCCTTGGTATTTCAATCACGAGATGGCGCTGACCATGCTCGGCATCGAAACGCGCGCTTTGCCGTGCCATGCCGAAAACGGTTTTGTGCCTCGTGTAGCAGATGCAGAAAAACTGATCGATGCGAAGGTCAAGGCGCTTGTGCTCGTGACGCCGAACAACCCGACCGGTGCGATTTATCCGCCTGATGTAATTGAAGCGTTCTATGCGCTGTGTGCGCGCAAGAATATCGCGCTCATTCTCGATGAAACCTATCGCGATTTCCTGCCCGACAATGCTGGACCCGCGCACAGCCTCTTCGCCGACACAAGCTGGGGCGATCATTTGGTTTCGCTCTATAGCTTTTCGAAATCCTATTGCATTCCCGGCCACCGCATCGGTGCCATCATCGCGTCAGAGCCAAATGCACGCGAGATCGGCAAAATCTTAGACGCGTTGCAGATCTGCCCGCAGCGCGCCGCCCAGATGGCGCTTGTGCCTGCCATTCCCGGTCTCGCAGCATGGCGTGAAGACAATCGTCGTGAGATCAATGCACGCGCCGCAGCCTTTCGTAAGGCGATGACGCAATGTGACGGCTGGCAGATTGCCTCTGTCGGCGCCTATTTTTCCTATGTGCGCCATCCCTACACCGCAGACGCCCGCCTGGTCGCGGAAAAGCTCGCGCGCGAGCGGGGGATTCTCGTTCTACCCGGTGTTTATTTCGGTGATACGAGTGGCCAGTTCATGCGGGTCGCGTTTGCGAATGCTGATCAGAATAAACTGGCAGCACTGCCGGAGCGTCTGAACGGCTTCATGCTCTGATCAGAAATGCCGTCCCGGTAGGACCACAACCTTCGGCGTTTCCGGCAGGGTGTCGCGCGAGACGAGGAGTGAGGGGCTTTCACTGCGCTCAATCGGGTAACGCTCGCCCACCCGCCGCAAAAAACGCTCCAAGGTCTGCGGTCCAAACATGTGCATCGGAATGACGATTTTGGCGCCGATCGTGTTCAGCACTTCGGCCATCCCATCAATATCGAGCGTCCAACTGCCATCGACTGGGGCCAGCACAATGTCGATATGGCCCAGTTGCTTGAGCTGTCCGGCATTCAATGTGTGATGCAGATGTCCGAGATGGGCGATGCAGACGCCGGCAATCTCGAACACGAAAATTGAATTCCCATCCCGGTCCGTTGCGCCACCCATGTCGCGGATATTGGTCGGGATGTTGCGCACACGCACATCACCGAGCGTCACATCATGCCGCGCGGGGCCGGCGCCTTCGCCCCATCCTTTGAGCACCTGCTTGATGCGCGGATCGGGCGAGCGTGAATAATGCGTCGAATGCGCCTTATTCATCGTTGCGATATCCGGCACGGCCGGGGGTACAACATAATCATTGTAATCGGTGGCGATCTTCACCCGGCCGGGGCTTTCAATCAGAAAGGTTGAATGGCCAATGAAGGTGATCGCCACCTGCCCGATGCCGGGCTCGGGCAACACGATCGCCGCCTTCTGGATCAGCGGTGTGCGGAAGGCGAGGGGAGCGAGGCAAGGGTCCTTGTCCTCCGCTAGAGCGGGGCCAGCGAGCATGGACAGGATCGGCACGAGCATCAGCCTGCGCATCACGAAACCTCCGGCCGTCAATGGCTTTGATCTTAAGGCGGCCGGCGGAGCGGGAAAGCCCCCTGCGGCAAACATGAACGATCCGTAAGGTGCAAGCCTCCAAAGGCTCGGCTAAGGTCCCGCCCGCTGACGGGTCTTTGGGCCTGATTCCCCTTTGGACGGATCAAGATATGCGCTTTCTGGCTCTGGCTGTTGCCGCTTTTGCTGTTCTGGCTCTCGCTCTCGGCGTCACCGGGGGTAAGAACAATCTGGTGTTCCTCGGCGGTGTCGGCTTGCTCCTCGCCTTCACGACGTTCAGAGCGCCGACGATCTCAAGCTTTCTGCGCATCTTTGCCGCGATCTTCGCCACTGAATATGTCGTCTTCGGCGCCGTGGCGCTTCTCTCCGGCTATGGTCTGTGGCCGGAGGCTTTGAAAGATTTCATCCCGCCCGGCAGCTTGCCTGTCACTGTCGGCATTTTCGGCCTGCTGATCTACGCGATTTCGTTTATCCCCGTGATCAATTCGATCATGCGGATCGCCGATAGGTTCTTCGATGGCGAGGATCGCACGACGGTTCACGTTTGGCCGTTTTCGAAATTTCAAATGAACGAGCAGCGCCTTGCGCGCTGGATGGTCGTATTCCTGATTGTCGTCAATCAGGCGCAGGTCGGCATTTCGGTCCGCCTGTCTTTCTTCAATCGTGATTGGTTCAACGCCATCCAGAACAAGGATGAGGCCGCCTTCTGGTCGCTTCTTTTCACCGTTTTCATGTTCTGGGCGATCATTTATGTCACCAGTGCGATCATCGAATATGTCGTGCAATCGGTGCTGATGATCCGTTGGCGGCGCTGGCTGACCGCGCGCTATGTCGGTGATTGGCTTGATGATGGCACGCATTACCGCATGGCGCTTGCTGGGGCTTCGGCCGATAACCCCGATCAGCGTATCTCGGAAGACATCAACGATTTCGTCACCCGCACATACAGCTTCTCGATCACCTTGTTGTCGCAGGTGAGCTCGCTTGTCTCCTTCTCGATCATTCTCTGGCTGAATTCATCGAATTTCGCCATTCCGGGAACGGACATCATTCTGCCGGGCTTCCTGTTCTGGGTGGCGTTGCTCTATGCCGCCATCGGCACGTTGATCACGCATATGATCGGCCGCCGCTTGATCCCGCTTAATTTCGAGCAGCAGCGCTATGAAGCGGATTTCCGCTTCTCTCTGGCGCGCTTGCGCGAATATTCCGAACAGGTCGCGTTGCTGGACGGCGAACGAACAGAGAAGAAATTGCTGATGGGTCGTTTCGGCGAGGTCATCCGCAACTTCCTGCAAATCGTCTCGCTCCGCAAAAAGCTGATGGCCTTTACGGCCGGTTATAATCAGATCAGCGTCATCATTCCTTATGTGGTGGCTGCACCGTTCTATTTCGCTGGCAAAGTGCAGTTCGGTATCTTAACGCAGACGGCGGGTGCCTTCGGACGCGTCGAAGGCGCGCTGAGCTTCTTCGTCGATTCCTACGTCTCATTGGCGGCGTATAAAGCGGTCATTGATCGTCTGGTCAGTTTCGATGACAGCATTGCGCGCGGTCGTGCTTTGGGATCCGTGCCGCCGCGACTTGAGCGCAATGGCTCGACCGATGGCGCGATTGCGCTTGAGAATGTCTCGCTCTCGCTGCCCGATGGTCGCCCGCTTGTAAAAGCCGATCTCGATTTCCGCCCCGGCGAAACCGCGCTCATCACCGGGCCGTCTGGCTCAGGTAAATCAACAATGTTGCGGGCGGTGGCTGGTATTTGGCCCTTCGGTCAGGGCGATGTCGCTGTGCCGCGCGAAGCACGTGTGATGCTTCTGCCTCAGCGCCCTTATCTGCCGATCGGCACGCTTCGCGCCGCAGTCGCCTATCCCGAAGGCGAGGGCCATTATTCGGATGCCGAATTGGCGGATGCGCTGACGGTGGTCGGCTTGCCGCGTCTTGCGGAGCGGCTTGATGAAGAAGCGGTGTGGGCGCAGCGCCTCTCAGGTGGCGAACAGCAACGCGTGGCGATGGCACGTGCCTTGTTGTTGAAGCCGGATTGGTTGTTCCTCGACGAAGCAACATCCGCTCTCGATGAACCGTCTGAGCAGGCGCTCTATGGCGTACTGAAAGACCGGCTGCCGGATGCGACGCTGGTTTCGATTGGGCATCGGTCGACGCTCAACGCAATCCATACGCGTCATATCAAACTCGAGCGTGATGGCGAGATATTCCGCCCAGTCGGGTGAAACGCCGCCGCTGCGTCATCGCAAGGCGCGCGAGCTAGTGGCGAAGAGGTCCGAGAGATTAGTCGCGGTCGGCAGAGCCGGCCGCGGCCCTTACATGGACCGTTCGAACGTGATGATTCCGTTCGGGCCCTTGAGCAGGAGCTTGCCGTCTTTCAACTCCCACACCTGCGATGTGCGCAGGACGACGAGAAAGGCACGCTCCGCTTCCGCAGTGGCTTTGTCGCAGGTTTCTTTCGTCAGCGCGATCGGGCCTACGGCCACACGATCCTGCATGGCGTAAGTGGTTGCTGAAAAAGTGTTGCAACCGCCAAAGCCGCGGCCACGAAACTGCTTATCAAGGATGAAGGCGGGGCGCCGGTCGGCCGCGAAGGCCTTTCCATTCAGATTGACCGCCATCCACGTCGTGTCGAACGGGAACACTTTGAGGATGCGCTGCGGCACCACATTGTCGGGCGGCGGCGGTGGACGCTCATTGCCCTTTTGGGCCCATGCCAAAGCGGGCGCGCCCAAGAGGGCAAACGCCAGAGCAGCGGAACGAACAATAGACCGGCTATGCATGGAAACCTCGTGAGCCCCCTTATAGGACCGCGGATGCGAGCCTGCAATCCGCTGAAATGGCCAGCGAAATCCAATCTCGACAGGTTTTTGGGCCACAATGTGATCCAACGAAAAAGGGGTCGCGTAAAGGGGGTAGACGCCTCCCCCGGCGTCTCTTCCCCCCGCGGCCGATGCTTCTCCCCGGCCGCACATACGAGATGCGAAACTGTCTCGTTAAGGCCGCCCTTTCCCCCAGGGCGGCCTTTTTTATGCGATTTTTGAGAAAAGCGCGTCGGCTAACCCGTTTTGCGGGGTAAAGACGTAATCGATCGCACTGACGGCGACCCGGCCTGCACCACGCGCAACAAGCCAATCCGACAGGGGAAAGATCTTGCTGACCGGGCAATGGAAGGTCGTCCGCCCGCGTTCGCGCTCTCCCCCCACTTGTATGATCCCGAATTGGGCCACGGCATCGGCAATCAGGGCCTCGGGCGGCGGGGCGGGCCACAGCACCCGAACCTCGCGGTGCGTCCGCGCCTCTTCCTCGGCCGCGATGCGGCTCAGAATGGCCTTAGCAGCGTCCCGCGCCGCGGGCGACCAATCGGCGAGGCGCGAGGCGACGAGATTGGCTTCGCTTTTCAGCATCACGCCATCATCGACGATCTTCAGCGCATTGGCTGCCAAGGTCGCCCCCGTCGTCGTGATGTCGACGATAAGTTCGGCCGAACCGGCTGCAGGTGCGCCTTCGGTTGCACCGCCGCTCTCGACGATGCGGTAATCGGCAATGCCATGGCGTGCGAAAAACTGACGGGTGAGTGCGATATATTTCGTCGCAACGCGCAAGCGGTGTCCGTGCCGCGCGCGGAACGAGGATGCCACATCGGCCAGATCAGCCATCGAACGCACATCGATCCATGCCTGCGGCACGGCGACGACGACATTGGCATGGCCAAAGCCAAGTGGCGTCAGCAGCACAAGCCGCGCATCGACATCAGCGACACTCTCGCGGATCAGATCTTCGCCGGTGACGCCGAGATGCACGCCCCCTTGTGCGAGCTCGCGCGTAATTTCAGAGGCCGACAGAAAGGCCACCTCGACATCGTCAAGACCTGCGATCACGCCACGATAGTCGCGGGCCCCGCGGCCTTGCGCGAGGTTGAGACCTGCGCGTGCAAAAAATGAAAACGCGTTTTCCTGCAGACGTCCTTTGGATGGTACGGCAAGAATGAGTTTGGATCCGGCGCTCATGCTGCGCCTCCGTTCAACCGGTCGACAAAGATGGCGCAACCGACCGCGGGAATGACTTCAGCCGCGCCCAGCGCGCGCAAAAGTCCGTCATAACGCCCGCCGCCAATCACCGGCTTTTCTGCATCGGCATGGGCGCGGACTTCGAAAACGACGCCGGTATAATAATCCAGATTGCGTCCAAACGAGGCTGAAAAGCGAATATCCTCAACCGCGATGCCGCGCGCGGCCATAAAGCCAGTGCGCTGATCAAAAGCGTCGATCACATCGTCGAGCGCCAACCCTGCGTCATGCGCCAATTGCCGCAAAGCGGCAGCAGCGCTATCGGGGTCACCTTCGATGGCGAGGAATTGCGCGAGCGTGTCGCGTGCCGTCTCCGGCAAGAAACCTTGCGTCGAGGCGCTCGCCTGTTCGAGGAAGCGTTCGGCGATTTCGCCAGCACTGCGGCCACCAACGGTCGTGATGCCTGCAATTTTCAGAAGGTCTTCGACGAACGCGCGTGCCGCTTTCGAATCCTGTCCTTCCAGCGCGCGGGCGACACCTTCATGGGCGCCAAGCGTGCCTTGTGCCGGCATTGCCATCGCATCGAGTGTGGCCGTTGTCAGCGTGCCAGCGGCAAACGCACGCCGGAGACGACGCGTCATCGCGGCCGGCAATGCCAAGGCATCAAGCAGCGCCAGAAAAAGGCCGACATCGCCGAGCCGGATCGCCGGGCTCGCAAGCCCTGTGGCTTCAAGCGCAAGGCCAAGCGCTTCGGCATCTGCCGCTTCGCGGTCCTTGCGGCCGAAGGATTCGATACCAGCCTGTGCAAATTCGAACGGCTCGTTCGTCCGCAACCGGAACACGGGGCCGCCATAGGCAAAGCCCATCGGCATGCCCGCCTGCGGCGAGGCGAGATAAGCCGCGGCCACCGGGATCGTATAGTCCGGCCGGAGCACCCTTTCGTGCCCTTCCGCATCGGCCGTCATCATCATGCGCGAGCGCAAATCCTCGCCCGAAAGGTCGAGGAAGAGGTCGGCCGGTTGCACGATCGCCGGTTCGATGGGGCGGTAACCCTGCGCGGCGAAGAAGCCGAGGAGGGTGGCCGCAGTCTGGGAAGCGCTGGTCACAGGTCTGGTCCTTTGTGCCGCTTCATACAAAGGAAAGAGGGCGCCCGCGACCGAAAAGACAGGGCAAGGTAAAGAGCCGTAGCCTCCGGCTCAGAGGGCGATCAGCCCGGATGCCGGTCGAGAACGCGGCGGACGCCAGCCACCAGATCGGCTTCGGCGACTGAGAACTGGGCTTCGGCCTGCGCCTTGAGATAGGCCTCCCGGTCAGGGGCTGAGGCAAGCTGGGCGCCCAAGATCAGATCCTTGACCTGAACCTCGCCCTTTTCCTTTTCGTTCGAGCCTTGGATGACGACGCAGATCGCGCCACGGCGATCGGCATATTTCATCTGCGGTTTCATGCCTGCTCCGCCGAGATAGACCTCGGCAGGAATGCCAGCGCCGCGCAAAGTCGTCGCCAGTTTCTGGTAGTCGGCGACCCGGTCCTTATCCATCACAAGGATCACCACAGGACCGCGCTTCACATCGGTTTTGACGCGGCCGAGCACTTTGAGCGCCGCGAGCAAACGGGACACGCCAATCGAAAACCCCGTTGCTGGAACGGGCTCACCGCGGAACCGCGCCACAAGGCCGTCATAACGTCCGCCGCCTGCGACAGAACCAAAACGCACCGGCTTGCCGTCCTCATCTTTCACTTCGAAAGTGAGTTCGGCCTCATAGACGGGGCCTGTATAATATTCGAGACCGCGGACGATCGAAGGATCGATCAGTACGCGACCGTCATCGTAGCCCGCGGCACGCACGAAATCCGCAATGGCACCAAGTTCCGCCACGCCTTCCTCGCCACGCGCTGAGCCCGCAACCACCTTGCTGAGATTGGCGATCGTCTCGGCGGCGTTCGTGCCGCGCGCGGCCGTGAATGCCAACACACGGTCGATTTGTGCAGCCTCAAGCCCGGCGCCCTTGGTGAAATCGCCAGAGACATCCATGCGGCCTTTGCCAAGCAAATCTGAAACGCCGTCAGGACCAATCTTGTCGAGCTTGTCGATGGCGCGCAGAACGATCAGGCGTTTGGCTGCATTTGCGTCACCCGCAAGCCCGATCGCCTCAAGCACGCCATCAAGCACTTTGCGATTGTTGACGCGGATCACGTAATCGCCGCGCGCAATACCGACTTTCTCCATGCAATCGGCCGCCATCATGCAGATCTCGGCATCGGCCGCGACGGAGGGTGCGCCAACAATGTCGGCATCGCATTGCATGAATTGGCGGAAGCGGCCCGGGCCCGGCTTTTCATTGCGGAACACCCAGCCCGCGCGCCAAGAGCGATAAGGCTTAGGCAACCCGTCATAATGTTCAGCAACATGGCGGGCGAGCGGCGCGGTCAGATCGTAGCGCAGCGACAGCCATTGCTCGTCATCATCCTGGAACGAAAACACACCTTCGTTCGGGCGGTCCTGATCGGGCAGGAATTTGCCGAGCGCATCGGTATATTCGATGAACGGCGTCTCGACGCCTTCAAAGCCATACAGCGTGTAGACGGCCTTGATCTCCGCCAGCATTGCCTCTGTCGCAGCGATCTCCGCCTCGCCACGATCGGCAAAGCCGCGCGGCAGGCGCGCCTTGATGGTGTCGGAGGGCTTGTCGGACATGGGCGAGGGCTTCCAGACGCTGAAAACGGGGTCGCAGGCGTCCTAGCGCAGGGGCGGGGGAGGGGCAACTCGATCTTAAGCGGCCTTAGGCATTCTGGAGGCTGATTGCGATTATAGGGTTTTCACTATATATTCCGATGAGACCGCTGGTTTTCGTATCCGCTGCGCGGAAAGAACTGCTCAAGCTGCCTGACGCCGCTCAGGATGAAATTGGTTTCGAACTCTATTGGGCGCAGCTCGGGAAAGTGCCGCGCCATGCGAAGCCATTGAAAGGATTCGGGGGCGGTGTCTTCGAAATCGCCATCGAGTTGATGGAAGGGGCATTTCGAGCAGCTTATGTTGTGAGGCTCCGAAACGCTATTTACGTCCTCCATGTTTTTCAGAAGAAATCTAAAAGCGGAATTGCGACACCGAAGTCTGACATTGACCTGATCAGGGAGCGTTTGAAACATGCCGAAGAAATCGATGCTGCCGGATAAACGCGCCGCCTTGATGGAGAAATATGGTTTCGTTGATAGTTGCGGCAATGTTTTTGCTGATCTCGGGCTGCCCAACGCAGAAGATTTGCTGCTGCGTGCACAATGTGTAATCGCGCTAGACAAAGCTATCAAATCGCAAAAATTAACGCAGACGGCTGCCGCTAAAAAACTCGGTATTCATCAGCCCGATCTGTCGCGTTTGCTACGTGGTCAGGTGCGCCTTTATTCACTCGGTCGCCTCCTGCAATTCTTGATCGCGCTGGATCAGGAGGTAACGATCACGGTCAAAAACAAGAAAGACAAGTCCAAGCGGGTCAATTTTGAATTGGATGCCGCCGAATGAAAAAGCCGAGCGGTGTCCCGCTCGGCTCTTGTTGTTGGCCGTGTGTCCGAAACTTACGCGACTGACTTAATGATCGCCGCGAGCTTCGACACGAGTTCGTCGATCTCATTGTCGGTAATGATCAGTGGCGGTGTCACGGCGAGCGTCTCGCCGGTGATGCGGATCATCAGATTATGATCGTTGAAGCCCTTGTCCATCGCCGCAAACGCGCGCTTGCCAAATCCATCCGGGATCGATGCTAGATCAATCGCTGCAACAAGGCCGAGTGTCCGGATGTCGAGCACATTCGGCAGGCCCTTCAGCGTCATAATCGCATCGGCCCATTTGTCTTCCCGCGCCCGCGTCTTTTCGAACAGGTTTTCGTCGCGATAGAGATCAAGCGTCGCTAGACCCGCCGCGGCCGCTAGCGGATGGCCTGAATAGGTATAGCCATGGAAAAGCTCGATCACGTGATCGGGGCCCTTCATGAACGCGTCATAAATGCCTTTGCGCGCGATCACACCACCCATCGGCACCGTGCCCGAGTTCACGGCCTTGGCGAATGTGATCATGTCTGGCTGCACGCCATAGCGCTCGGCGGCGAAGGCATAGCCGAGGCGGCCAAAGCCTGAGATCACTTCGTCAAAGATCAACAGGATGCCATATTTGTCGCAAATTTCGCGCAGGCGCTTGAGATAGCCCTTCGGCGGCGGCAACACACCTGTCGAGCCGGCCATCGGTTCCACGATCACAGCCGCAATGGTCGAAGCGTCATGCAGCGTCACGATGCGCTCGAGATCATCGGCAAGATGCGCGCCCCATTCCGGTTCGCCTTTGCTGAAGGCCTGATGCTCGCGGTTGTAAGTGTGCGGCAGATGGTCAACACCGGCGAGCAGGGAGCCAAAGAATTTCCGGTTGTTGACGATGCCGCCAACAGAGATGCCACCAAAGCCAACGCCGTGATAGCCACGTTCGCGGCCGATCAGCCGTGTGCGCTGGCCTTCGCCCTTGATGTTCCAATAAGCGAGCGCGATTTTGAGCGCGGTGTCGACCGCTTCCGAACCGGAATTGGCGAAGAAGACGTGATCAAGATCACCCGGTGCCAGCGCGGCGATACGGGAAGCGAGCTGGAACGCCTTCGGATGGCCGAATTGGAATGCCGGCGAATAATCAAGCTCAGCCGCCTGCTTCTGGATCGCTTCCACGATCGGCTTGCGGCCATGGCCAGCATTGCAGCACCACAGACCCGCCACGCCATCGAGAATCTTTTTCCCCTCAGGCGTGATGTAATGCATGCCCTCGGCGCCCGCGATCATGCGCGGGTTCTTTTTGAAATTGCGATTGGCCGTGAACGGCAGCCACCATGCGTCAAGATCGTTCGGCGCGAGGTTGCGGGCGAGATTATCGGCGCTGGCGGGATGGGCGGGGCTCATGGGCGCGGCTCCTAGAGGCAAACAAGATTGTGCGAGACTAACAGGGAAACTGGTCCGCCGGAACGGCCCCGAACTGGCAAAAACGATCAATTTTGAAGCCGAAGGCACGTCAACTTGGCAGATTATGGCAGAGAGGCCGCTTCCGGTTTTGTGCGGAGGCTCGCTCCGGACCCTATGCCTGCTATGGTGCGGCGCGATTGACCCGCTCTGGATGGCCTCTCAATGTCTTTCTCTCGCCGCACCCTACTGATCGGGCTTGCCGCTCTCATTCTGGAGGGTGCTTTCGGCTGGTGGTTCAGCCGGGGTGAACCTGTCACGCTCACGGCCGTCGCACGTGGAACCGCCGCCGAAGTCGTCTACGCCACAGGGACAGTCGAGCCGGTCCGCTGGGCCAAGGTTGTGCCGTTGCAGCGCAAGCGCCTCGTCGAGATGTGCCAATGCGAAGGCAAGCTCGTGAAAGCGGGCGATGTTCTCGCCCGGCAGGATTCGGCTGAGGAAGCCGCCTTACTCGCTGAATTGCAGGCACGTCGTGCGCTGCTTGAAAAGGATTTTCAGCGTCTGTCCGGCTTGCTCGAACGCAACATCACGTCAATGACCGCGGTCGATCAAGCACAAACGGCACTCAAGGAGTCCGATGCGCGCATCATCGTCGCCCGCGAGCGTCTCAACCAATTGACGCTGCGTGCACCGATTGATGGCACCGTCTTACGCGAAGATTTTCAGATCGGCGAGATCGTCGGCCCCGGGGATGTGATCTTTACCGTCGGTCAGAAATTGCCGCTCAGGATCGTTGCGGACGTCAATGAAGAAGACATTGCCCGTGTCAAATCTGGTCAGAAAGCGCTTCTGCGTAATGATGGATTTGCTGAGCCTCTTAGCGCTGATGTTGCCGACGTGACACCGAAAGGCGATCCGCTGACCAAAACCTTCCGTGTCTATTTGGCTTTGCCGGATAACACGCCACTCAGGATCGGCATGAGCGTTGAAGCCAATATCATCACGCAAGAAGTGCAGAACGCACTTCTCGTACCGAGCGAAGCTGTGCGCGGCAATGCCGTATTCCTCATCGAGAATGGGGTCGTCGTTCGCAGGCCGGTGACACTGGGCATTCGTGGTGCCCGCATGGTCCAGATCAAGGTGGGATTGCAGGAAGGCGAGCGCATCATTTCGCCTGCACCGGCTGACATTTTGATCGGCGCGCGGGCGCGTGCGGTGGATCGTGCTCAATGATGCTCGTTTTCGACATCGCGCTGACCCATGTGCGCTCGCGCCTCAGGCAGACGCTTGTCGGCATTTTGGGAGTGGCCACCGGCGTCGGTTTTTCGGTGATGATGGCATCGCTGATGGAGGGCTCGCAGCACGACTTCATCAAACAACTTGTCGATGCGCTACCGCATATCTCGGTCACTGATGATCGTCGTGTGCCACCGCAGCAACCGGCAGAGACGGCGTATGACGCCGTGGACTATCGCAGTCTGACGGTCGAAACCCAGCGCCGCGGCATCAAGAATCCGTTTGCCATTATGGCGGCGCTCGAAGGCTGGTTGCCCGGCATGGTCGCGCCTTCGGTTCAGACCAAATCGATCATCCGTTATGCGGGACGTGATCTCGCCGTCTCAGTCATCGGCATCGATCCGCGCCGCGAAAAGAAAGTGTCGCAATTAGTGACGCAAATGAAGGCCGGTTCTCTCGATGATCTCTATAAGGCATCGAATGCCATCATTCTGGGTGATGGCCTTGCGGCCAAGCTTGGCATTCGCATCGGCAACAATATCACGGTCACAGCAACGGGTGGGCAGGTTATTCGCGCGCAAGTGGTCGGCCTTTTCCATGCGGGTGTAAAATCGCTCGATGAAAGCCAAGCCTATGTGCTGGTCAAAACGGCGCAAATCCTCTCCGCCCAGACCGGTCTCATCAACGAATTGCGCATCCGTGCCGATGACGCGATGAAGGCGCGTGAACTGGCCTCTCTCGTCGAGGCGCAGACCGGCTATCGCGCCACGTCATGGCAAGAAGCGCATGAGGATCTGATGTCTGCCTTTCAGATCCGTAACGTGATCATGCTGATGGTGGTGGGTGCTATTCTGCTGGTCGCATCCTTCGGCACTTACAACATCATTTCGACCATCACGCACGAGAAGACACGCGATATTGCCATTCTGAAATCGCTCGGCTTTCGCGAAGATGTCGTGCGCCGGATCTTCGTGCTGGAAGGCATGATCATCGGTCTGGCTGGCGTCCTGCTCGGCTGGCTCTTCGGCTATGCTTTATGCCTCGGCTTAGGACTGGTGGAATTCAAATCAGGCTTCACTGACGCCACGCGCCTGCCTTTGCTCTATAGCCCGCGGCACTATGCGATTGCAGGAGGCGTTGCTTTGTTTGCGTCGATGCTTGCCGGCTATTTGCCTGCGCGCAAGGCAGCCTCCGTCCATCCGGTCGACATCATTCGAGGCGCGTCATGACTGAGATCGTGCTTGAAGCCCGTCATGCGTCGCGCATTCTGCCGGGCGAAGTGCCTGTCACGCTGGTCAGCGATATCTCGCTGGCGATCAACCATAGCGAATTCGTATCTATCGTCGGCCCGTCAGGCTCAGGCAAATCTTCGCTGATGTATCTTTTGGGTTTGCTCGATGTGCCGACGGCAGGCGACATTTTCATCGACGGGCAAGCGACGAAGGCGCTGAACGAAGATCGCCGGGCCTTTTTGCGCTTGAGCCATCTTGGCTTTGTGTTCCAGTTCCATTTTCTGCTGCCGGAATTCTCCGCGCGCGACAATGTCATGCTGCCGATGCGCGCCTTGGGGCGATTGAGTGAGGCGAAGCAGAAGGAGCGCGCTGAAGACTTGCTCGCGCAAGTGGGCTTGAAGGATCACGCCCATAAAAGGCCGGATCAATTGTCGGGCGGTCAGCGCCAGCGCGTTGCGATTGCGCGCGCGCTCGCCAATGATCCGCAAATCATTCTCGCCGATGAACCAACCGGCAATCTCGATACGGCCTCATCGGCGCAGGTTCTGGCCATGCTGCGCCATCTCGTGGACGAACACCGCAAAGCGCTCGTCATCGTCACGCATGATCTTGAGCTGGCCGCCAAGGCCGACCGCCGCGTGACGCTGATTGACGGAAAGATCGTCGCCGATGAGCGGATCGCTCAGCTGGCTGGCGTCGCGGGATAGCCGCCTTTGCTGATCGCCTCAGCCAAAGCTGCAGCGTTCGCTGCGCCGTGAATACGGACAAGGCCGGAGGCGAGATCGATCTGCGTTTCCGCTTGCGGGGCGGTACGGGCCACGATCTTTTTCACCGCATTGGCACAGCCTTCGCAGCTCATGCCTTTGACATTCAGTGTCACTGTCTCGCTCATCATCATCTCCCAGATGCGACCATGTCGTGGAAAGAGATGGCGGCTCCCCCGTACGGGCGCAAGCGGCGAATGAGAGACATGCGCCCCAGTATCGATTACGTTGCGTCAATCAAGCTTGATTCGGCCTGAGGTTGTAGTGGGTTCGTTGCGTGGCGTGCGTGCGTTTTCAGCATCGCAGGGTGGCAATGAACGGGCGATTTTGGCGGCAGCGGAACAAACAGGACGAGCGCGGACAGCTGACGCAGGCTGTACCGCCAGAGCTGTTGGCGCGGTTTGATGCGCTCGATCAAGCCATGCAGGCCCAACTGGCCTTGATGGATGAGCGCACCCGCATCATGGCGCGCGCCCTTACGGCCGAATTGCAAGGCTTGCGGATCGTGATGGACGAGATCGCGCGCGAGCTCGCTGCGATCGATGCCAAGGTTTCTGCAACCCGAACCACCCTACGAAGCGCTGAACCCGCTGCGATTGCCCCTGCTGCGCAGGAGGATGATGCATTCAACCCACCCCCGCCCGCCAATGATCCGCCGCCCGCACCGCGCCGCGAGATTGATCCGATGTTGCTCGATGCCCTTTCAAAGGGGCGGGTGGGTTTTAGCCAGATCGTGGTGTCATCGATCCCGCAGCGGACAACGCTTTTGGCGTTGATGGAGTTTGCGGCGCCTTTACCACCCATCGATCTCGCTACAACGGATCGCCTGTCCGAGCTCTTTCCCGATGCAGCGCTGTTGCTCGACCGTTTCATGATGGATGCCGCCGCATCCATGGTCCGTGCAGGGCAGATTCCATCCGATGTGCCGCTGCTTATTCCCCTGTCACCGGTCAGCGCGCAGGATGCCGGTCTCGCGAATGATTTTCGCCGCCGGTTCGAGCGCGTCGAACATCAGGGCGGTATTCTTCCTCTGGTTTCGGAAACGGGCTGGATCGCTTTGGTCGAGGCTGGGAGCGAACGCATGGCGGCACTCGCCGGGCCGCGCGGCGGATTTGCACTCCGTGTGTCCGGGCATCATCGGATCGACCATGCTGCGATCGGCCAGCTCGGTGTCCGTTATGTCTTGGCCGATGCGGTGCTCCTTGCTGATACCGAACGCCATCGTCTGGCGCCCGATATTCACCCCACGGATGTCGCGCGGCTGTTCGCCCGCTCGGGCGTCGGGCTTGTCGCCGAGAACGTGCCGGATCAGGTCACGACACTGGGTCTCCTGCGGAACAATATCACCATGGGCTGGGGCCCGGCATTAAAGCCCGATAGCCCCTCCGAGGCGGCACCTTCTCCGCCGGAGGAGGATGCCCGCGCTGATTATCGCTCCTATCTCCGCCGTGCGGGGGCTTGAGGGGCCGTCCTTGACTTGCGGGGACCCGGCCTTTAGCGGGCGGAACAGTTGGAACGCCCCGAAAGGTTCTCATGATGAATGCCCCGGTGTCCGTGGCCCCCGCTCTCGTATCGGGCTTGGCTGAACTCGCGCCGCGCTATGATGTGATCCTGAGCGATATTTGGGGCGTCCTTCATAACGGCCTCGCTGCCTATCCGGCCGCCGGCGAAGCCCTCACGAAGTTTCGTGAGAAAGGCGGTACGGTGGTTCTCATCACCAATGCGCCGCGTCCTGCCGTCGATGTCGTAAAGCTGCTTGATGGGCTCAAAGTTCTGCGCAGCGCATGGGATGGCATTGTCACGTCGGGCGATGTCACACGTGCCATGCTCGAAGCCGATCCCAGCCCCTTCTTTTGGTTGGGCCCTGAGCGCGACGAGCCGATCTTTGACGGGCTGAAGGCTCCGATGGTGCCGTTGAAAGACGCGCGCAATTTCGTTTGCACTGGGCTGCTCGATGATGATGTCGAAGGGCCTGATGATTACGCCGCGATGCTGGCTGAGGCGCGCACGCATAATCTAACATTCATCTGCGCCAATCCTGATCTTGTCGTCGAGCGCGGTGGCCGTCTCGTCTATTGTGCGGGCGCGCTCGCCCAAGCTTATGAAAATCTCGGCGGCAAGACGATTTATGCCGGCAAGCCGTTTGGCCCGATCTATCAAGAAGCCTTATCGATTGCCGCGTCCGTCCGCGGTGGCCCGATTGATCTCAGCCGCGTTCTGGCGATCGGCGATGCGATCCGCACCGATGTCGCGGGCGCCAAAAAACTCGGTGTCGATTGCCTGTTCTGCGCGCGCGGCATTCATACGCATGAATTGGGATTGGACGAAAAGCCGCTCCATGGCGAGGCGCTGGCGCGGTTTCTCGGTGGGCTCGACCATCATCCCGATTACGCGACGGAATTATTGGGCTGGTGATTTTCCAACAAAGATAGCTTCGCCATCGCGAGGCGCACTCAAGCTTCTCGTGGCTAGCGGCATGCCGCGTTGATCTTCGCTTTCAACGTCGCCGCGTTGAAAGGCTTCACCGCAAATCCATTGGCACCGGCTTTGCGGGCGGCGATCACGGCGTCCGCTTCGTCTTCATCCGCAATCAAGATGATCGGGATGTTGCGCAACGCATCGTCTGCCTTGACGCTGCGCAGCAGGTCGAAGCCGCTCATCGGGTCCATGCGCAATTCCGCAATCACGAGCCCCGGCTGTTTCTCGCGGATCTTCGCTAGAGCCTGCGTGCCATCCATCGCATCCTCGACATTTTCGAAGCCGAGTTGGTGCAAAAGATTGCGTAAGATTCGGATCAGCGCAGCCTGATCGTCCACGATGAGGATGGGTGTACTGGTCTCGACGGCCATGGTTCGCGCTCCTTTCCCCTATCCTGCCTTGGCTGGATTGACCCCCGGTTAAACGCGTGGCACAGGCTCGCCCCGAGAGGTTGCATGCGCACATTTACCTTTTCCGATCTGTCGCTTGGCCAGTCCGATACGCTGCTGCGGACGGTCATGGGCGCCGATGTCGAGGTCTTTGCCTCGGTTTCGGGCGATGTGAACCCGATCCATCTTGATGAGACCTATGCGGCTGGAACCCGGTTCGGGCAGCGCATCGCCCATGGCATGTTCACGGCGAGCCTGATTTCGGCGGTTATCGGCACCAAAATGCCGGGTCCCGGTGCTGTCTATCTCTCGCAGACCTTGCGTTTTCTGGCCCCCGTGAAGATCGGCGATGTGGTGGCCGCCACCGTCACCGTTGCCGAACTGATCGAGAAGGGGCGCCGCGTCCGCCTCGATTGCGCCTGCCTTGTCGATGGTAAGCCGGTTTTGGAAGGCGAGGCCTGGGTCGCCGTTCCCGCCCCATGACACCCGTGGCAACGACCCCCATGGCAACGATGTCTTCGGCCAAACCGCTGATCCTACGCCCCGGTGACCGTGTGCCGCCCGCACTCGCAGGCGCCGTGCTGGCCATCGGCAATTTCGATGGGGTCCATCGCGGCCATCAGGCCGTTCTCGCCATGGCTGCCGATCTTGCGCGCCGGATGGGCCGCAAGCTTGCCGTGATGACGTTCGAGCCGCATCCGCGGGCATTTTTTAGGCCCGGCGAACCCTTTTTCCGCCTGACCGAAGCGGCCGAGAAAGCCGCCATCCTTGGCCATTATGGTGTTGATGCGGTCTTTGTCCGCCCGTTCGATGCAGCCCTTGCATCCACCACGGCCGCCGATTTTCTTAACCGCATCGTCATCGGCGATTGCTGCGCCGGGGCGGTGGTCGTCGGTCATGATTTCCACTTCGGCAAGGGCCGCGAGGGCACGCCTGATTTCTTGCGTCGGGAAGGGGAGGCGCGTGGCCTTACCATCGCGATCGTTCCGGCCTTGCGCGATGATGCGGCGCCTGTCTCTTCAAGTACGATCCGTTCAGCCCTCGCAGCTGGCGATATCGCCGCCGCCAACGCGCTCCTCGGCCATCGCTGGACGGTTGCGGGCGAGATCGTCCATGGCGACAAGCGTGGTCGCCTTCTGGGCTATCCGACCGCCAACATGATCCTCGACCCCGCCTGCGGCCTCCGCCACGGCATCTATGCAGTCCGCATTGCGGTGGCGGGTGGTGTGCATCAGGGTGTCGCAAGCTTTGGTCGCCGCCCGACTTTTGACGATGGCGCGCCGCGGCTTGAGACCTTCCTGTTCGACTATTCCGGTGATCTTTATGGCCAGATGGCTCGGGTCGAATTGGTCGCTTTCCTGCGCGGGGAAGCGAAGTTTGCCACTGTTGAAGACCTGATCGCGCAGATGGACCGAGACAGCGCGGCCGCCAAGGCGGCTCTCGCCACGGACCGGGTGCCCTCGCTCCTGCCTTTGTGAAGTGGCGTTGCCCGCGCAAATGGTCTAGAGCAGGCCCGGCCCTCAAAGACCGGTAAAAGCCCGAAATTTGCGATGAACGACGTCAAGAAAACGACCGAAATCGACTATTCCGAGACCCTCTACCTGCCGCAGACGGAGTTTCCGATGCGCGCGGGTCTGCCCCAGCGCGAGCCCGAGCTCTTAAAACGCTGGGCCGAGACTGGTCTCTACAAGGCGATGCGCAAGGACGCCGCGGCGCGGCCGAAATTCGTGCTGCATGACGGCCCGCCCTATGCGAATGGCAACATCCATATCGGTCATGCGCTCAACAAGATCCTCAAGGACATGGTGACGCGCAGCCAGCAAATGCTCGGTCACGATTCCAATTACGTGCCGGGCTGGGATTGTCACGGCCTGCCGATCGAATGGAAGATCGAAGAAGAGTATCGCAAGAAGGGTAAGAACAAGGACGAAGTTCCGATCGTCGAATTCCGCAAGGAGTGCCGCGCTTTCGCCGAACATTGGTTGAATGTGCAGCGCGAAGAATTCAAACGTCTCGGCGTTGAAGGCGATTGGGATCATCCCTATTCGACCATGGCCTATCCGGCCGAAGCGCAGATCGCGCGCGAGATCATGAAATTCGCCGCGACCGGACAATTGTTCCGCGGCTCAAAACCGGTGATGTGGTCCGTCGTTGAAAAGACGGCGCTCGCCGAAGCCGAAGTCGAGTATCACGATCACACCTCGCAGACGATCTGGGTGAAATTCCCCGTCGTCGATACGAGCGACATATCGCTCTCTGACGCCTCCGTTGTGATCTGGACGACAACGCCATGGACGATTCCGGCCAACCGCGCCATCGCCTACAATACCGGCATTGAATATGGCCTCTACAAAATCACGGCAGCGCCTGAAGGCAATTGGGCCAAGGTGGATGATCTTCTCATCATCGCCGACAAGCTGGCCGATGACGTGATGAAGGCTGCGAAAGTCGAAAGCTTCACGCGTTTGCGCGGCGTTGACCCGGCTTTCATCAAGACGACGTCGCATCCGTTCCGTGGCATGGCCGGTGCCGACGGCTATTATGATTTCGATGTGCCGCTCGTGCCCGCCGATTACGTCACCGACGATGCCGGTACAGGCTTCGTGCACACTGCGCCCGGCCATGGCGCGGATGACTACATCACCTTCATCAATAATCGTGCAGTGTTTGCTGCGGCAGGAACCCATGAAGTGCCGCACACGGTGCGCGATGACGGCACTTATTTCCCGCATGTGAAGCTCTTCGAAGGCGCATGCGTATTCGATCACAAGGGCAAGGAAGGCGATGCCAACAAGCGCGTGATCGAGAAGCTCGCCGAGAGCGGCCAGATCATTGCGCGCGGCCGGCTGCTGCATTCCTATCCCCATTCGTGGCGCTCGAAAGCACCGCTGATTTTCCGCAATACGCCGCAATGGTTCATTGCGATGGACAAGCCGATTGCCGCGCAGAAGGGTAAGACGCTGCGCGAAATCGCATTGAAATCGATTGCCGATACACGCTGGGTTCCAGCCGTTGGTGAAAACCGCATCAATGGCATGATTGAGAACCGGCCCGATTGGGTCGTGTCGCGCCAGCGCGCTTGGGGTGTTCCGATCACCGTCTTCATCAAGGAAGATCAGTCCGGCAATGTGACCGCGATTGCGCCGGGCCCCGATTTTGCCAAGAGCGATGAATTATCCGCCCGCATTGGTGAAGCCTTTGCCCAAGAAGGGGCCGATGCGTGGTTCTCTCAAGATCCGCGCCGCTTCCTCGATGGTCTCGTCGACAGGCCGCAGGATTGGCGTGCCGTCACCGACGTGCTCGACGTCTGGTTCGATTCAGGCTCGACGCATGCCTTTGCGCTCGAAGACGCGAAAGAATTTCCGGGCCTTGCCGGCATCAAGCGCATCGTCGACGGCGGTCGCGATCAAGTCATGTATCTCGAAGGTTCGGATCAGCATCGCGGCTGGTTCCATTCCTCGCTGCTTGAAAGCTGCGGCACGCGTGGCCGCGCGCCTTACGATGTCGTTCTCACCCATGGCTTCGTCCTCGACGAAAAGGGTGAGAAAATGTCGAAGTCGAAAGGCAATGTGGTGGCGCCGCAAGACGTCATTCGCGATTCCGGTGCCGATATTCTTCGCCTCTGGGTGGCAGCATCCGACTATTCGGACGATTTGCGCATCGGCAAGGAAATCCTGAAGACCTTCGTCGAGACCTATCGCAAACTGCGCAACACCATTCGTTGGATGCTAGGCTCGCTCGCGCATTTCGATGCGCAAGCCAAGGTCACCTTTGAGGACATGCCCGAACTTGAACGGCTGATGCTGCATCGTCTGGCCGAAGTCGATCAAGTGGTGCGCGAGGCCTATGCCGATTTCGACTATAAGAAGGTCGTCGCGGCGCTGAATTCCTTCCTCACGACGGATCTATCGAGCTTCTATTTCGACGTACGCAAGGATGCGCTTTATTGCGATCCGCAATCGAGCGTTCGTCGCCGCGCTGCGCTGACTGTCATTGATGCCATCTTCGATCGCGTGACGATATGGCTTGCGCCCATTCTTGCCTTCACGGCGGAAGAGGCGTGGCTCTCGCGCCATCCGTCGGCGGATGGTTCGGTGCATCGTCAGCTTTTCCCCGAAACGCCAAGCGCGTGGCGGAATGAGGCGCTGGCCGAAAAATGGCGCAAGATCCGCACGGTGCGCCGTGTCGTCACCGGTGCTCTTGAAATCGAGCGGGCACAGAAGCGCATTGGCGCCTCGCTTGAAGCGGCTCCCATCGTCCATGTGACGGATCCAGCCTTGGCCGCACTGTTGGGCACGGTCGATTTCGCCGATGTCTGCATCACCTCTGCAATCGTGGTGACGACGGGCGAGGGGCCGCAGACGGCCTTCCGGCTCGAAGACGTGCCCGGTGTGGCGGTTGAGCCCGTCCGAGCCGAGGGGAAGAAATGCGCCCGGTCTTGGCGGATTTCGCCGCTCGTGGGTACCGACCCTGATTATCCCGACGTGACCCCGCGCGATGCTGAAGCCCTGCGCGAATGGAAGGCCGCGCGCTGAGCGCGGCCTTGCGCCCCATGGCTGCCCCGGTTGATTTTGGCCGGGTCCGCCGCATCTATGGGCCCATGCAACCTGCCCTTACGCGATATCCGATGAGCGCCCGATGAGCCCGGCCCGCCAAGGCACTCTGATCGCGGTTCTGATCCTGCTGGCCGACCAGATCTCCAAGCTGTGGCTCCTGTTCGGCTATCAGATTGAACTGAATGGCGATTTTCGCCTTGCTCCGTTCGCGACCATCACCCTTGTCTGGAACCGGGGCATCTCCTACGGCCTGTTCCAGCAAGAGGCCGATTGGGGCCGCTGGGGGCTCGTGGCCATCTCTTTCGTAGCGGCAGGGGCCTTTAGCATGTGGCTGAGGAAAAACCCGCCACGGCTCGTGGCGTGGGCGCTCGGCCTCGTCATTGGTGGAGCGATCGGCAATGGCATCGACCGGGCCGCCTATGGCGCGGTGGTCGACTTCGTCCACCTTCATTGGGGCGGCTTCTCGTGGTATGTGTTTAACGTGGCTGATTGTGCCATTGTCGTTGGGGTCGTGCTGTTGCTGCTCGACGCCATCCGTCCCAGTACGGATGGGGCCGACAATGCCGTAAATCGGCCTTGATGTGGGCGGAGAAGACTGTCGGCGTAGCCTGTCTGCGCCACACTGTGAGACGAGAGGTTTCGTGATGCTCAGCCACCGGATCGCCAGCATGGCCGCTGTCGCGGGTCTTGCCTGTCTTTTTGCTGCGGCACCCCGCCCGGCGGAGGCACAAATCATTGATGGTCTTCTGGGCTTTCTCGGCGTCCATGATGAAAAGCCTGAGGTCGAATACCGCGAGCGTGCGCCGCTTGTCGTGCCGCCCAAAACGGCGCTGCGCCCACCGCAGGAATCGGCAACAGCCAAGCACACCGCATGGCCGAAAGATCCTGACGTCGAGCGCCGCAAGGCCGCCGTCGCCGCTGGCAAGATGCCCGTGACGGAAACGGAAGAATATAAGCGCGGCCTCAATCCGCATCTCCCGGTTGATCAGATGCGCGCTGGCCGTAAAGCAGGCGCCGGCACCAATGTTCAGCCGCAGCAGACCTTTGGCGACAACAGCCGCGAAGCGAATTGGGTTCACCCGGATAATCTGCGCGCGCTGAATGCACAGGCCCGTAACGCTGATGGTGGCGGCGGTGTTGCATGTGATGGCAAGGAAGAGCCGGGACGCCGTTACCTGACTGAACCGCCGACAGGCCTGCGCAAATGTGTGGCTGGCTTCCAAGGCCGCACGACGCGTGGCGCGGTTGATGCCGCCGTCAACGATAATGATACGGCGAGCCCCTGGGCTGTGCTTGGCCGGCGGCCTCAGACCGAAGAATAAGGGCGAGATCAGCGTCTGATCGATGAAGCCGCGGCCCTGCCGCGGCTTTGTCGTTTGCGCCCCTGCTTCATTGCACGGTCTTGCTATAGCGGGGGAGCAGGCTCGAGCAGGGCTTGGGAGAGGCCCCCACCATCCCTATATTGCTTCTATGCTCGGCCGTGGCGTCAGATTCGTCAGGTCGCCTTCGCTATGTCGTTTCCCCTGTCTGACCGGGATTTCAGTATGAGCTCGACTGCATCAGTGCCTGACGCGCATCACGGCCCCGCCATCACCGATTTCAAATTGAAGAATGGCATGCAAGTGGTTGTCATTCCCGATCGCCGCACGCCCGTCGTCACCCATATGGTTTGGTACAAAAACGGATCGGCTGACGATCCGGTTGGCAAATCCGGTATCGCGCATTTCCTTGAACATCTGATGTTCAAAGGCACGACAAAGCATCCCCAAGGTGAATTTTCGAACGTCGTCACCGAATTGGGTGGGCAGGAAAACGCCTTCACCTCGATGGATTATACGGCCTATTTCCAGCGTGTCGCGAAAGAGCATCTCGGCACGATGATGGAATTCGAAGCCGACCGCATGACGGGCCTCGTCCTCTCCGACGATGTCGTCAATCCCGAGCGCGATGTGGTGCTCGAAGAGCGCCGTATGCGCACCGATACGGATCCTTCCGCACAATTGGGGGAGGCGGTCGCAGCATCGCTTTTTGCGCATCATCCTTATGGCACGCCGATCATCGGCTGGATGCATGAGATCGAAGGCCTCAACCGCGAGGACGCGCTGAATTATTATCGCCGCTTCTACACGCCCGAAAATGCAATCCTGATTGTCGCGGGCGATGTCGAGCCGGACGAGGTGCGTGCGCTGGCTGAAAAAACCTATGGCGCAATCCCTGCGCGGGGCGAAGCGCCGCAACGCCAACGTCCGCAAGAGCCACCGATCCGCGCCGCACGCCTTGTCTCGCTGGCCGACCCGAAGGTCGAGCAGCCCACTTTGCAACGTGCATGGCACGCGCCGTCTTATACAACAGCAAAACCCGGCGAAGCTGAGGCGCTCGAACTCGGCATGCAAATTCTGGGTGCGCCAAGCACGGGACGATTGCATCGCACCTTGGTGATGGACAAGCGTGTCGCGGTGGCTGCGGGCGCTTGGTATCAATCAACGGCAGTCGATCGCTCGCGCTTGATGATCTACGCCGTGCCGATGCCGGGTATCACGCTTGATCAACTCGGGCGCGATGTTGATGCCGTGATCAAGGCGGTTGCGGTGGAAGGTGTCAGCGATGCGGAATTGCGTCGCGCTAAAACGCGCCTGATTGCCGATGCCGTTTACGCCCAAGATAGCCAATCCATGCTGGCGCGTATGTATGGCTCGGCGCTCGCAACCGGTTCGAGCATCACCGATGTGCAGGAATGGCCGCACCGCGTCGAAGCGGTCACGGCTGAGCAGGTGCGCGAGGCGATCCGCGATTGGCTCGGCGCACCGGGTGCCGTCACCGGCTATTTGTTGAAAGAAGAGGCTGCGTGATGAACGCACATGTTCCTGTCACGTCCCACGCATCACGCATTCAACGTGTGATCTCACCCGGTGGGATCGAAGCGTGGTTGGTGGAAGATTATACCGTCCCGCTCATTGCGCTCGAATTCGCGATGGAAGGCGGTGCCTCGCAAGATCCACAAGGTCGTGCGGGCCTCGCCAATATGCTGGCCAGCGTCATTGATGAAGGCGCGGGACCTTATGATTCCGCCGCTTTTCATGAGCGGCTCGATGAATTTGCGATTGAGCTGCATTTCCGCGCCGATCGCGATCAATTCACGGGTCAGCTCAAAACACTCACCAAGCATCGCGCCGAAGCGTTCGACATGCTGCGCCTTGCGATCAATGAGCCACGGTTCGATACCGAACCTGTCGAACGTGTCCGCGCGCAAATTGTCGCTGGTTTGCGGCAGGAGATGAACGACCCCGATTCCATGGCAGGCCGCGCCTTTTTCGCGACGGCCTTTGCCGGTCACCCTTACGCCAATCCGGTTCGCGGCACCCTTGAAACCATGCCAACGATCACCCGCGATGATCTTGTGGCCATGCGGCAGGCCTGCTTTGCGCGCGACCGTTTGAAGATCGGCGTGGTCGGTGCCATCGATGCGAAGACACTGGGTTTCGCGCTTGATGAAACATTTGGCGCGCTGCCGGCCAACGCCAAGCTCAACGCGATCCCGCTGATCGTGCCGCACGGCACGGGCATGCGTGAATTGATTGATCTTGATATTCCGCAATCCTCTGTCCGCTTTGGTGCGCCGGGACTTCTCCGCACCGATCCCGATTGGGTGGCCGCGGTCGTCGTCAATCATGTCTTGGGCGGGGGCGTCTTTTCCTCGCGTCTCTTCCGCGAAGTGCGTGAAAAACGGGGGCTTGCGTATTCCGTTTATTCGCAGCTCGTGCCCTTCAACCATGCGGGGCTTTATATCGGCGGCACTTCGACGAAGAATGAGCGCGTCAAGGAATCGCTCGACATCATTGGCGCCGAGATTGCCTCGCTCGCTAAGGATGGGCCGAACGAGGACGAATTGTCGACCGCGAAGAAATATCTCATCGGCTCCTATGCGCTGCGGTTCGACACGTCGACCAAGCTCGCTGACCAACTGGTACGCCTGCAGGTCGAAGAGCTCGGCATGGACTATATGGATCGCCGCAATGGGCTTGTCGCCGCAGTCACGCGTGAGGATGCAACGCGTACGGCCAAGCGCCTGTTCGGTGAAGGCCAATTCCTCGCCACCATTGTTGGCCGTCCTGCCGGTCTCTGAGTGATGGCCGTCCGCAAGCTCGATCCCGTCCTCGTCGACCGCATTGCGGCTGGCGAGGTCGTCGAGCGTCCGGCCTCTGCTGTCAAAGAATTGGTCGAGAACGCGCTTGATGCAGGCGCGTCCGACATCGAGATCGTCATCGCCCATGGTGGTCGCACTTTAGTGCGCGTCACCGATGATGGCATGGGCATGTCGGCCGATGATCTTGCGCTGGCGGTCGAACGCCATGCGACATCGAAAATTCCCGACAATGATTTGTTCGCCATCGCCACGCTCGGCTTTCGTGGCGAGGCCTTGCCATCAATTGGGGCTGTGGCGCGGCTCTCCATTGCCACGCGCCGCCGCGATGATGACAATGGTTGGACAATCACGGTTGATGCGGGCATCAAGCACAACGTCAAACCGGCACCGCTCAATCCCGGTACCCGTGTCGAGATCGCCGATCTTTTCTATGCGACGCCCGCGCGTTTGAAATTTCTGAAATCCGATCGTGCTGAGGCTCTGGCAATTGCCGATTTCGTCAGGCGGATCGCGCTTGCTCATCCTCATGTGGGATTTACCCTTGCAGGCGACGGCCCGTCACTCTCATATCCGGCTTCGCGCGCCAGCGATGAGGGCACGGCACGCAGCGAGCGCATCGCGCAGATCATGGGTGCCGAATTCGCGCAAGAATCCTTGCGGGTAGAAGCAGCGCGCGAGGATGTCGCGCTTACGGGCTTTGCTGGCTTGCCGACAGATCATCGCGCCACAGCCGCGCATATTCATGCCTATGTGAATGGCCGCCCCGTACGCGACAAATTGATTTTGGGCGCTGTGAAAGCGGCTTATGCCGATCTCGTGCCCTATGGTCGTCATCCGGCATTGGTGCTCTTCATCACGGTGCCGCCTGCGCGTGTCGATGTGAATGTGCATCCAGCCAAAAGCGAAGTGCGTTTCCGTGATCCGGGGCTCGTGCGCGGTCTGATTGTCAGTGCTTTGAAAGAGCGACTCGGTGCGGCCTTCCATCGCGCCACTTTGCAAGGCGGTTTGCGTACGCTTGATGCCTTGCGTCCCGCCTTTGCGCCGCCGCGACCGCAGGCACCGATGGATTATGATTGGCGCGCTTCGCCATCGGCTCCCTCATTTCTGAATGAGCAGCCGCAGGCGCGCTTTGATGCGCTACCACCACAATCTGATCTTCGCGTGATCACGCAAGAGCCCGCGTCCGACCATCCGCTCGGTGCGGCGCGTGCGCAGGTGCATGATGCGTTCATCATCGCCCAGACTGGTGATGGTATCGTCATCGTCGATCAGCATGCCGCCCATGAGCGGCTTGTCTATGAACGCTTGAAGCGTGAGCGCGCCGAACGCGGGATCGCACGGCAGATGATGCTGATCCCGGCCATCATCGAACTCGATTCCGTTGAGGTAGAGAAATTATTGGAGCGAGCTGATCTTCTGGCTTCGCTTGGTTTGGTGATTGAATCGTTTGGTCCTGGCGCGATTGCCGTCACCGAAATGCCGTCGGCCTTGTCAGGCGGCGACATCACGGCGCTCATTCGTGATCTGATCGACGGATTTGAGGAGTGGGGCGCGGCGTTGACGCTAGAAGCCCGTCTCGACCATGTGCTGGCGACCTTTGCCTGCCATCATTCGGTGCGTGCGGGTCGCCGTATGAAGCCCGAAGAAATGAATGCGCTGTTGCGCGAGATGGAAGCGACGCCCAATTCCGGCCAATGCAATCATGGCCGCCCGACCTATGTTGAATTAAAGCTGGCCGATATTGAACGGTTATTCGGGCGGCGATGAGCGGCGCAGAATAAATTTCGTCATCGTGAGGCGCGAGCGCGGCGGCCTCCTCGCAACGAGAAAATCAGACGGCCCGTCCCATCACGATCTGCGTGTCGCCATAGGTCCGGCGATCGAGCTCTTCAAAACCGTCCGGCAACTTCACATCCACGTCGGCGGCTTCTTCAAACACGATCAAGGCACCAGGCTCCATCCATCCACCTGCGCGCGCGGAGGCCAAAGCCTTTTCGCCCAAACCTTTGCGATAGGGCGGATCACAAAACACCAAGGTAAACGGCGCATGCGGATGGCACGGTCCCATCTTGGTCGCGTCGCGACGAAACACTTTCGTAATGCCGCCCAAACCCAAGCGCTCGATGTTCTCGCGCAACAAGCCACGGCCTTCGGTGGAATCGTCAACGAACAACGCATGCACCGCGCCGCGCGACAAGGCTTCGATGCCAAGCGCACCGGTTCCGGCGAAGAGATCAAGCACGCGCGCGCCCTCGATCGCATCGTCATGCGCATGCATCAGAATGTTGAACATGCTTTCGCGCAGCCGGTCAGATGTGGGGCGCACCGCTTGCGACGATGGTGTCGCCAATGTGCGGCCCTTAAACTGTCCGGCAATGATGCGCATGGCTTAGCGACGTCCGCGCGGGGCCCCGCCTGAACGGCCGCCGCCGGGTTTGCCACCCGGACGCCCACCAGAAGGTTTGCCGCTGCGCGGCCCACCTTTGCCTGCAGGCCCCTTGCCGCTCATGCCCTTACCAGAATAACCGCGCCCACCCGGTTCGGCGCGTGCACCACCACGGCGGGCTGATTTCTCGCCACCCTTGCTGAAGGATTTGCCGGCCCGTTCGCCACGGCCTTCAGAGGATGAGCCGCGTGGAGCCTTGCCACCAGCGCTCTTGCTGCCGAAGCTCTTGTTGCCGAAGCTTTTGCCACCAAAACTTTTACCACCACGGCCTTCGCCATCGGCGCGGTCGCGACGGGGGCGTGCTTCGAACTCATCCTCGCGCGGACGGCGTGGGCGTTCGCCCCGCACCACGCGTTCGACCAAAGCGGACTTGCCTTTGCGCGAGACCACGCGGCCTTCGCGCTTATGCTCCATCGCACCCGTATCGAGCCGATCTTGCTTGGCATCTGCACCACGGCGCGGCGCACGGCGGCGTTCAGCCGACAGCTCAGGGTCGTCAGAGCGCCAGACGGATGTCTTGACTTCGAGCGGGCTGCGGCGTGGCGGACGTGGGCGTTCTTCCGCTTCGAATTCTTCATTACGGCGTGCGCGCTTATGCGCCAGCCCGCCGCGCTTATCATCAGGGAATTCGCGCTTGCGCGGATGGAAATCATCATCCTCGCCATAGACGAAGACAGGCGCATCGAAATCGCATTGCCCTTCGGCCGCAAGTTCTGGTCCGAGCTGCTCTTGCAGAATGCGGGTTTTGACTTCCTCAACCGCGCCATCTTCGAGATCGCCCAGTTGGAAGGGGCCGAACGAGATGCGGATCAGGCGGTTCACCTGCAGGCCGAGATGCTCGAGAACGCGTTTCACTTCGCGGTTCTTGCCTTCGCGCAAACCGATGGTGAGCCAGACATTGTCGCCCTGTTCGCGCTGCAATTCGGCTTCGATCGGGCCATAGCGCATGCCGTCGATTTCGATACCGTCTCTGAGCGCATCAAGATCGGGCTGGGTGATGTTGCCATAGGCGCGGACGCGATAACGGCGCAGCCAGCCTGTATCCGGCAAGGAGATGACGCGGGCGAGCCCACCATCATTGGTCAACAGCAACAGGCCTTCCGTGTTGATGTCGAGACGTCCGATGGTGACAACGCGGGGCAGACCTTTCGGCAAATTCTGGAACACCGTCGGCCGGCCTTCCGGATCCCACGATGTCGTCACAAGCCCGCGTGGCTTGTGATAGAGGAACAAACGCGTCCGTTCGCGCGTGGGCAAAGCCTTGCCATCGACAAGGATGGTGTCGCGATCGCTAACGTCACGTGCGGGGCTCGTCAGCACTTCGCCATTCACGCTGACGCGTCCGGCTTCAATCCATTCCTCGGCCTCGCGACGCGAGCAAAGTCCAGCCCGCGCCATCACTTTCGCGATGCGCTCATGCTGTTCCTTGGCGGGCTTGGGTGTGTTCGGGTCGAAGTCTGTCTTCGGCTTGAAATCGCGCTTTGGCTTGAAGTCACCCTTGGCAACGCGTTTGGATGGATCGCGCGCGCGGTCATCGCGGCCGAACGAGCGTGGGCCTGCGCCGGAGCGCTGCGTGTCTTCGCGGCGTTTGCGGAAACCGCCACCATCTTCGCGGCGCTTTTCGCGCGGCGCATCGCCCTGTTCCCACGGCTTCAGGTCGCCCGTTTCGCGGCCTTCGGAGAAATCGCGGCGCGGTGGACGTTTGCCGAAATCCTTCTTCGGGCCATAGGCGCGGCCCTCGCCGGTGAAGCGCTTTTCACCGCGCTCATCGTTACGACGGCTGCGGCCTTCGCCGCGCTCCTCACGGCGGGGCGGACGGCTTTCGCCGCGGGTCTCAAACCAATCCTTGCGGCCTTCGCCCCCTTCGCTTGCGCGGGTGCGCGGCTTGAAGCCATCGCTACGGCCTTTCGCCGGACCCTTGGCAGGCCCTTTGGCTGGCCCCTTGCCGCGCGGGGCGCGGCCTTCGGAGCGGGGGCCTCCACGGCCGGGACGGCCGGTGCTGCGGCCTTTGCCGCCATCATTGCTTTTGCGTGTCATACCGGGCCTGTTATCAGTTTCCCGGGTTGAAGGCGAGGGCAGGCATGGTCAAAGCGGCTGAAACGGGCATGGAACGGGCGTTTATGGAAGCCCGGGCCGCCGCTTTGCGCGGTGAAGTGCCGGTCGGCGCGGCCATCGTGCGGGATGGCACCATCATTGCCGCGGCAGGCAACCGCACGCTCGAATGGAAAGACCCCACGGCCCATGCCGAGATCGTCGCGATCCGTGAGGCTGCGCGCTTGCTCGGTTCCGAGCGGCTGATCGGCTGCGATCTCTATGTCACGCTGGAGCCTTGCGCGATGTGCGCGGGCGCCATCTCATTCGCCCGCATCAGGCGGCTTTATTATGGCGCGGGTGATGAGAAGGGCGGCGCGGTCGATCATGGCACACGGTTTTTTGCGTCCGCCATTTGTCATCATGCGCCCGAGATTTATGGCGGGCTTGGCGAAAGCGAGGCGGCGGCACTCTTGAAAGGCTTTTTCAGCGCGAAGCGCTGAGCGCTTTATCAAGCCCGCGTTTCAACTCTTCGCCGATGCCAGCTGAGGCATCGAGAATCTCTTTCACGCGAAAGAAGTCGAGTACGGCAAAATCATCGACCGGCGGGAAGATCAGCACATCGGGCTGCGCGCTTTTCAGCTTTTCACGCACGATGGCGCCCATCATGATTTGCGAGGATCCGAACAGAGCCTCGAATGGTTCCGGCGAGCCGATCGTGTCTGCACGCGGACCGCCTGTCACTTCAATGCCAATGCGCAGATCAACGCCCTCAAGGCAATCGAACGGCAACGGATTGACGACAGCGCCATCGATATAGACCGAACCACTCGCTGCGACCGGCCGCACAAGACCGGGGATCGCCATTGATGCGGCAACCCCTGTCACCAACGCGCCCTCTTGGAAAACACGCATCTGGCGCTGGTAAAAATCGGTTGCCACAGCGCGGAACGGTAGAACGAGCTCGTCGAAACGGTCGGGTACTTGATCGGGCCAGAAGAGATCGAGCACTTTCTCGCCATCCAGAAGCGCCGGATTGCCGCGCGAGAACAGATCGCTGAATTTGCCCACGCGCGCTTGGAGCAACACCGCCATCACTTTGGCGCGATCGCGAAAGAGGTCGAGCGCATGGCGGCGAATATCGCGTCCGCTCAAGCCTGCGGCGTAGCACGCACCGATAATCGCGCCCATCGACGTGCCAGTCACAAGTGATGGTTTCAGCCCCAATTCATCAAGGGCTTCGAGTGCGATGATATGCGCAAAGCCGCGCGCGCCGCCTGCGCCCAGCGCCAATCCAATCTTCATTTCACACGCCTTGCAAAATGCATGGCCGTTGCCGCCAAGGGCGCAACCATCGTGCCCATCAGCGCGCCATGCTCGCTGGTGGCCGTGCCATCGCGCACACGCCCAGCAATACCTTGCAGGATCGCGGCCATGCGGAAGAGGTTATAGGCCATATATTCATCGAAATAGGGAATGTCCGTGAGGCCCGCACGCTTGGCATAAGCATGTGCATAATCCTCAAGCGTCGGAATGCCGAGCACGGCGAGATCATGCCCGATCAACGTGCCGGTTCCCGCATTGCTTTCTGACGGCGGCATCACCCATGTCATTAAATGATAAACCGCATCGGCCAGCGGATCACCAAGTGTCGCCAATTCCCAATCAAGTACGGCGGCCACACGCGGTGCATCGGGGGCGAGGATCAAATTGTCGAGCCGGTAATCTCCATGCACCAGCGCGGCGCGCGGCGCGGGCGGTACATGGTCAGGCAGCCACGCCATCAGCCAATCCATATCCGGGATCGCCTGCGTCTCGCTCGCTTTGTAGTTTGTGCTCCAGCGTTTGATCTGGCGGGCGACATAGCCATCCGCGCGACCAAAATCCCCAAGCCCGATGGCGGTGGGATCAAACGCATGAAGCTGCGCGAGTGTCGCGTTCATCGCGTCGAAAATGGCAGCACGCTCGGCCGGGTTGGATTGTGGAATCCACGGCTCCCAAATCACGCGGCCTTCCACGCAATCCATCACATAAAATTCACTGCCGATCAGCGTGGCATCGGTTTCATAACCGATCGGGCGTGCAACGGGAAAGCCTTCCCGCGACAAGGCTTCGAGCACGCGGAATTCGCGATCAATGGCATGTGCGGAGGCCAGCAATGGCCCCGGTGGTTTGCGCCGCAGCACGAAATTGCCATGCGCAGTTTCGACGCGGTAGGTCGGGTTTGATTGGCCGCCCTTGAATTGTGCGACGCTGAGTGCGCCCGGGTCGCCGCCGAGCTTCTCTGTGAGCCAAGAACGCAGAATTGCGGCATCAAACGCGAGCGCCGCAGGCACGGGCTTTGTGCCGGAAAAACTTTCTTGGCGGTCGATGCTGCTCATCGTCACCGCGTCAGAAAGGGCAGGAGGGCGGCGAGCGTTCCATCAGGATCTTCCTCCGGCGTGAAATGCCCGCAATCAAGCGCGCTGCCTTCCGCTTGCGGCGCAAAGGTTTCGCGCCATTGCTTAAGCGGCCCGCCCGCGGCTGGGATGCCAGCATTGCCCCACAGAATATAGGTCGGGCATTGGATCGTCTGGCCCGCATCGCGCGCGGCGCGATCATGATCGAGATCATGCGTCTGCCCGGCGCGATAATCCTGACACGCCGCATGCGTATAATCGGCACGCAAGAGGTTGGCGCGATAATGATCCATCGCCCGCCCATCATAGGGCTTGAGCGATCGGCTGCCCGTCCAACTGGCGATCGTATGCTCGACATAGAAGCCTGGATCAGCCGCAATCAATTTCTCTGGAAGCGGGTAGGGCTGCGCCAGAAACATCCAATGATAGACTTTCATCGCGCTCGTCGCATTCATGCCTTCCCACATGCACAGCGTGGGGGCGATATCGATCAGAGCGATCCGCTGCACGCGGTTGGGATGATCGAGCGCAAGGCGATAGGTAACGCGCGCACCACGATCATGGCCGACGATGCGAACGGGTTCGCGATAATTGAGTTGATCGAGAAGGGCGAGAATGTCTGCGCCCATCACGCGCTTCGCATAGAGTTTGGCATCACCTTTCGGTGCCGATGACAATCCATAGCCGCGCAGATCGGGAATGATCAGCGTGAAATGCTTGGCGAGTGCTGGCGCGATTCTGTGCCATTCGGCTCCCGTCTGCGGAAAGCCATGGATCAGGACGAGCGGTGGGCCATTGCCGCCAATGCGCGCATGGATGCGGGCGCCATCGGTTTCGAAAAAGCGTGTCTCAAAGCCGGGGAAGAGCTCGGGCAATGTAGGCATCGTTCACCTTCCGATGGCGCGATGGCCGATATCGCGGCGGCAGAAGCCGCCCGGCCAATCGATGGTATCGACGGCATCGTAAGCCCGTTTTTGCGCCTCGGCCACGCTCTTGCCGAGCCCGGTGACCGCAAGCACGCGGCCGCCATTGGCGACGATGTTTGCGCCATCCTGTTTGGTGCCCGCATGGAAGACGAGGGTGTCGGCTAGGGCTGCAGCCTTCTCCACACCCTTGATGACCGTGCCGGTCTTCGGCGTGCCGGGGTAATTCTCGGCCGCCATGATGACGGTGAGCGCGGCCTCATCCTTCCAATGGATCGATTGGCCGCCCAAGCGGCCTTCGACCGCCGCTTCCAAGAGATCGACGAGATCCGTCTCAAGCCGCGGCATCAGCACTTCGCATTCCGGATCGCCGAAGCGCACATTGTACTCGATCAGTTTCGGCCCGGTATGAGTGATCATCAGGCCTGCAAACAACACACCCTTGAACGGCGTGCCGCGTTTTTTCATCGTCTGGATGGAGGGCAGAATGATCTCCTCCATCACGCGCTGTTCCATCGCATGCGTCATCACAGGCGCAGGTGAATAAGCGCCCATCCCGCCAGTGTTCGGGCCCGTATCGCCATCGCCGACGCGCTTGTGATCTTGCGCGGAGGCCAGTGGCATCGCGTTTTCACCATCGCACAACACGAAGAACGACACTTCCTCGCCGATGAGGCATTCCTCGATCACCACTTCTTCGCCGGCTTTGCCAAGCCCGCCGGAAAACATCATGCGGATCGCATCTTCTGCTTCCGTGAGCGTCATCGCGACGACGACGCCTTTGCCCGCTGCAAGCCCATCCGCTTTGATGACGATCGGCGCGCCCTGTTTGCGGACATAGGCGAGTGCGGGTTCAGGCGCGGTGAAACGGCCGTAACGTGCGGTCGGCACATGCGCTTCATCGCACAAAGCTTTTGTGAACGCTTTCGAGCCCTCGAGTTGCGCGGCTTGTTGTGTGGGGCCGAAGACGCGGATGCCATGGCGGCCGAGATCATCAGCGAGGCCAGCCACGAGTGGCGCTTCTGGCCCGACGATGACGAGGTCAATCGCATTCTCGATGCAGAAGCGCGCCACGGCCTCGTGATCTGTCACATTCAGCGCGACATTGGTGCCGCACTGCGCCGTGCCCGGATTGCCTGGCGCGATGAACAGCGCGCTACAGCGCGGGCTCTGGCTCAGCTTCCATGCGAGTGCATGTTCGCGCCCGCCCGATCCGATCAGAAGAATGTTCATATGCGCCCCCTGTGACCGGCAAGGATGTAGCCCGTCCCGCCGCCTCGCGGAACCCCCGAATCCCCGTTATGCTGGGGTATGGCACGCGCCCCTTCCAACACGCCTGATCTCCTGACCGGCAATGACCCGGAATGGTCCGTCTCCGAACTGTCCGGAGCGCTCAAGCGCACGCTGGAAGACCGGTTTGGCCATGTTCGCGTGCGCGGCGAATTGGGCGCGGTGAAGGTGCATTCCTCCGGCCATGTCTATCTCGACATCAAGGACGATAAGGCCTGTCTCGCCGCCGTGATCTGGAAGGGCACGTTCGGCCGCATGCGCATTCGGCCCGAGATGGGCATGGAAGTCGTCGCCACCGGCAAGATCACCACCTATGCCGGCTCGTCGAAATATCAGCTCATCATCGAAACGCTGGAGCCAGCCGGTGTTGGCGCGCTCTTGGCGCAGCTCGAAATCCGCCGCAAGAAGCTTGCCGCCGAAGGCCTGTTCGATGAGGCGCGCAAACAGCTTCTGCCGTTCCTGCCTGAGACAATCGGCGTGATTACGTCCCCAACCGGTGCCGTGATCCGCGATATTCTCCACCGGCTGGAAGATCGTTTTCCCCGCCGGGTGATCGTGTGGCCGGTGCGCGTGCAAGGCGACACTTGCGCGGCTGAAATCACAGCCGCCATCAATGGCTTCAACGCGCTGCCTGATGACGGCCCCGTGCCGAAACCCGATTTGTTGATTGTCGCGCGTGGTGGCGGTTCGCTCGAAGATTTGTGGGGCTTCAATGATGAAGCGGTGGTGCGTGCCGCCGCTGATAGTTTCATCCCGCTGATTGCCGCTGTCGGCCATGAAACGGATTGGACGCTAATCGATTATGCCGCCGACAAGCGTGCCCCAACGCCGACGGGTGCGGCCGAAATGGCTGTGCCGGTAAGGTCAGAATTGCTCAGTCGCGTCGATGATAATGGCCGCCGTTTACGCGCGGGTCTGCGCCGTTTTGTTGAAGGTTTGCGAACGGAATTCCGTTCCGCCACGCGCGCTTTGCCAGCAGCGGATGATCTCCTCGCCGATCCACGCCGCAGGCTTGATCTCGCAACCACACGGTTGCCGGCAGGGCTCGCACGCAATGCACAACGTCATCGTGCACTGTTGACGGAGAATGCGCGACGCCTGCAGAAATTTTCACCTGAAGCCCGCCTTGCGGCGTTTGCGGCAAAGCTCGACGGGCTTGGTCGTCGTTTGGCAGCAGCGCGCGATGCCAATCTTCGTGCTGAAAAGCGCGCGCTCGTTGAACGTGGCAAACGGCTGGCGGAGCTCGATGCACGGCGCCGTACGGCGTTTGCGACGCGTCTCATGCGTCTCAATGACAGGCTTGGCGCCCTCGGCCAATTATTGACGAGCTATTCCTATCATGGCGTGCTCGAGCGCGGCTTTGCCCTTGTCCGTGATGAAGCCGGGGTGCCGGTGCGCAGCACCAAAACCTTGGCCAAAGGCGCAGCCATGAGCATCGAATTTGCCGACGGTACGATTGTGGCGCGCCGCGACGCTTGAGAGTTCGCTTGCGCCGCAAAATGGGCTAGGTTGCGGGTGAAAGGGCGACCCCATGATGAACCGTTTCGAACGCAAACCCGTGCCGCAGGGCGAGGCGAAGCTCGAATATCTCGATGGCGATTATCGCGTCGTCCAACCGGGGGCATTCGTGCGCTGCGCGATAACGGGCGAGCCCATTCCGCTGGAAGAGCTGCGCTATTGGTCAGTCGATTTGCAGGAAGCCTATTCCTCGACCGATGCCGTGCTCACGCGGCTCAAAAAGGGTCGCCCCTAACGGATTGAGTTGACGTTACGGAACATAGCTGGAACCTTCCCCTCAATTCGGGGCTTTGTCCCAGATAATCGAGAACAGACTATCAACTTAAAGGCGGCGATGCGCGAGTCTGTTGACCAGCGCGGCCTTGATGGTGTCCCGATCCGGACTTTGAAACGTGACCGGCACGACCTGAAGCGACGCTAGTCCGCTCGTTTCTTGGAGAAGTGGGCCAATTCGCACCGCATCCTTTTCAGTCGTTACTGGAACAAGGCCTTCACGCTGACAATGCTGTGCGATCGCAACCAATGTGTCTTGGTGATAAGGCGCATGATCGGCAAAGGCACGACGCTCGGCGAGAACAAGGCCTTCGCGTTCGAGCATGGAAAAGAATTTGTCCGGCCGCCCAATTCCAGCGAATGCAAAAAGCCGTCGCCCGCGCAACGCTGTAAGCGCGGCTGCATCGGGAACAAGCGTGGCGTGCCAGAACGGCCGCGGATTCATCACAGGGGACAGCGCCGCCAGTGGCCCGTCCGCGCCCATCAAAAGCACCGCATCCGTGCGGCGTTTCTGCGCGACGAGCGGTGCACGCAAAGGCCCAGCCGGAAGGCACAGGCCATTGCCGATGCCGCTTTCGCCATCGACAACGGCAATCGAAAAATCTTTCTCAAGCGTGGGGTTTTGCAAGCCGTCATCCATCACGATGACAGACCCAATGTCGCTCGCAACACGTGCACCTTGGACGCGATCCGCCGATTTCACGACGGGCGCAACGCGTGCCAACAGCAAAGCCTCGTCGCCAACGGCTGCCGCATCGTCGCGCGCAGGATCGACCCTGTGCGGCCCCTTGAGAAATCCGCCATAGCCGCGTGTGAGAAAAACTGGCGTTTCTCCCAATTCTTTTAGGAGAGCGGCAATGGCCATGGCTGTTGGTGTTTTACCGGCGCCGCCTGCGGTGAAATTGCCGATGCAGATCACCGGCACGGAGGCCTGAAAACCCGACTGGTTCATGCGGAACGCGGCAATCGCGCCATAGAGCGCCGCGATGGGCCGCAAGAGCGTCGCGCGCCAATCGCCGGATTTGAACCAGAAGTCCGGCGCGCGCATCACGGCCCTTCGAGATGCATTTGAATGAGATAGGGTTCGAGTTCGACGAGCGTGCGATCCGCTGCGCCGCCCAGTTTCATCACCGTGTCATGCGCGGTGCGTGCCATCTCGCGCAACCGTGCCGTATCCCACAAAAGATCGGACGCGGTTTGCGCAAGTTCCTTTGCATCCTCAACTTGCGCCGCGCCGCCGGCCGCATCAAGGGCTGCGAACACATCGGTGAAATTCCACACATGCGGGCCATGCAAGATCGCGGCCCCGAGTTTGCCGGGCTCGATGGGATTTTGCCCGCCATGCGTCACCAGCGATCCGCCCATAAAGACGAGCGGTGCAACGCGGTAAAACAAACCAAGTTCGCCCACCGTGTCGATGATGTAAATATCAGTGGCGCCATCGGGCAGAAGCCCTTGCGAGCGCCGTGCGGTCTGCAAACCATAATTTTGAGCCGTTAGCGCAATCTCTTCGCCACGATGCGGATGGCGCGGTGCGATCAACGTAACAAGACCGGGGAAATGCGGCGCCAGAACGCGATGAATGGCAAACAGCATGTCCTCTTCACCCGGATGGGTGGAGGCGGCCATCCAAACCGGCCGATCGCCAATCACGCCGCTGAGGCTCGACACTTTCATCGGATCAGCCGGAGGCGGCAACACGTCGAATTTGAGATTGCCGCTGACCGCGACGCGCGGCGCACCAAGAGCCGACAGGCGACGTCCATCATCATCCGATTGCGCGAGGCACAGATCGAAGCGGGACAAAATGGCTTCCGCGAAGGGCCGGAATTTCGACCAGCGTGTGAAGCTGCGCTGCGACATGCGGCCATTGACCATCACCATCGGTGTGCCGCGTTCACTCGCCGCACTGATCATGTTGGGCCACAATTCGGACTCGGTGATGAGAATGAGATCAGGCTGCCAATGATCGAGAAAGCGCTGCGCAAAAGCCGGTAGATCAAGGGGTACGAATTGATGGATCGCGCCTGCGGGTAATCGCTTCTCGAGCACGCGTGCCGATGTCACCGTGCCTGAGGTAACAAGGACAGGAAAGCCGCGCTGCACCAAGCGTTCAATCAGTGGCAAGAGCGAAACCGTTTCCCCAACGCTTGCGCCATGCATCCAGATAAGCCGCCCTTCGGGGCGCGCTATCGATGCTTCACCGCGTCTTTCGCCAAGCCGGCCGCGCTCTTCCTTGCCCTTGCCTGCACGCCAGAGCAGGAAGGGCGTCGCCCCTGGTCGCAACAGCGATGAGAGGCTGCGCCAAGCGCGCAATGAGAAGGGGAGCGGCTTGATCATGCGGGCAGCCGTCCTGCCGCAAGTGAGAGTTCCGCGCCGGGATCCTGCGAGCCGACCAACGCAAACGCATCATGCTGCACCCGGTCGAGCGCGATTTCGAGGGCGCGGCGTGTCTCTTCCATCGCAGCGTCGTCGGCGTCTGCGTCAACGTGGATCGGATCGCCGATGACGATGGCACCACGCCCGAAAGGCAGACCGAGACTGGCGCGGTCCCACGAATTGAAATCGATCCGCCGGCTTGTCACGACCGTCGCCGGATAAATCGGTCGGCCTGACAATTTCGCAAGCGTGATGATGCCGATGCCGGCAACGCGCGCTTTTTTCGGCACATCGGCTGTGAGGGTTACACTCTCGCCGCCCTCAAGCGCGCGGAGCATTTCACGCAAACCGCGCACGCCGCCTTTGCGATGCATATGATCGGGCTTGCCGCCTGATGCGCGGATCGGACGAATCCCGAAGGCGGCGGCTGCAGCCGCATTGATCCCGCCATCGCCATGACGCGAGATGAGAACCGCATAACGGTCCTTGTCACGTTTGCCGAGCGGGATCAGGAAATGCTGCCCATGCCAAAGCGCGATGATGTAAGGCGCATCGCGGTCGAAGGCCTTAAAAAAATCACCTGGCTGAAAAATCCAGCGGTTCGTCGCCTTCACCAGACGCAGATAGGCTGCGAGCATTTGCCCGAGCAAATTCTGCGTGAAAGGCGCGCGGCCGAGACGTTTCAGCATCGAATGTCTGATTCAGGAATGATCGGGGTCGAGCAGGCGGTGCAGGTGCACGATGAAATAGCGCATATGGGCGTTATCGACAGAGGCCTGCGCCTTGGCTTTCCAGACATCGCGAGCGGCCGCGTAATTCGGATAGATGCCGACAATGTCCAATTTCGAGAGGTCTTTGAACTCGTTACGGTTGAGGTCGACGAGTTCACCTCCGAAAACGAGGTGGGGCAGTTGTTTGGCAGGCGTATCAGTCATGATCTTTCCCTTGGTCAATCAAAGAGGCAGCCGGGGGTTCTGCCTCAATCGTCCCTGATGCGTCCGGTCGGATTGTCCCCATTCAGAATCGCGGACAATCCGGCAACCAGAAGCGGATGCCCTGCTAGCACGGACGGGTGGCGAGTCGAGGCCCGATTATAGTGCAAGTCCGTGCCATCAATCTGTTTCAATGTGCCGCCAGCCTCGTTGATGACGGCGTGAACGGCCGCGAGGTCCCAATCATGCGGGTTTTTGCTGGAAAGCCCGCCATCGGCGGTGCCATCCGCCACCAGGGCCAGCCGATAGGCGAGGGAATGGATGCGCGGCAAGCGGGCAATGGTACCTGCCCCTTTCTCGACAGCGTCGAGCATGGCTTGCTGGCCGCTAAGGCGCGCGCCACGCACCACGGTCTGGCCGGATATGGTGATGGCGGCGCCATTCAAGAACGCACCGCCACCCTGATGGGCCGTGTAGGTTTTGCCCTCGGCGGGCACATGCAGCACGCCCAGAACAGGGCGTCCCGCGGCGAGAAGGCCAATGGCAACCCCCCAATCGGGGCGGCCTTGGGCGAAAGAGCGGGTGCCGTCGATCGGGTCGACGACCCAGACCAGCGCCTTATCGAGACGGGCGGGATCGTCTTCGGTTTCCTCAGAGAGCCAGCCAATCGCCGGGTCGAATGCGCCAAGGCGGCCTTTCAGCATCCTGTCCACGGTGAGGTCGGCCTCGGTCACGGGCGAACCACCCTCTTTGAACTGGACATCGGCGGAGGTTTGGGCGCCGGGGCGGAAATAGCCAAGCGCGATTTCGCCCGCCTCCAGCGCCGCCTGCGTGGCGAGGCGGAGCGCCTCTTGCAGGAAGGCGGCATCGGGACGGTTCATACTTTGGCTCCAGATGGGATCCGTTTAGCGGCGCTGTCGGAGCGCCGCAAGGCTCACAACGGTCGTATTGCTGCGTCAATCGCAAGGCCTGCGAACAGGATCAGCCCGGCGTCGCGATTGGAGCGGAAGAGCCTCAGCGCTCCCTGGACGTCACCAGTGTCGATCCGCTTGATCTGCCAGCCGAGATGAAGCGCGAAGCCGACGAGACCGATGAACCCTATAGGCCCGCTGCCGGCGAGGATCAGGGCGGGGATCAAGAGCAGCACGGTTCCGCTATAGAGCAAGGCGACGGCGCGGGCGGTGTTTCCGGCGAAGAGGCGCGCTGTCGAGCGGATTCCGACGATGGAATCGTCTTCTAGATCCTGCACCGCGTAGATCGTGTCATACCCGATGGTCCACAAAATGGCGGCCGCGTAGCAAAGCCATGCTGCGGGGGCGAGGGACCCTGTTACCGCCGCCCAGCCTTCGAGCCCGCCATAGGCGAAGGCGAGGCCAAGCACCGCCTGCGGCCACGACGTGATGCGCTTCATGAACGGATAGATGAACACCGGCAGAAGCGAGAAAAGGCCGAGCACGATGGCGAAGCCATTGAATTGCAGCAGAACGGCCAGCCCGATCAGCGCCTGAAAGACAAGGAAAACGGCCGCCTGTTTCGGTGTGACAGCGCCACTTGGCAAAGGCCGGTTTCGCGTGCGTTCAACCCCGGCATCAAGATCGCGATCAATGATGTCATTGTAGGTCGATCCTGCGCCGCGCATGGCAACAGCGCCGATCAGAAACAAGACCAGCAGTGTGAGGCTAGGAAAACCGGATTGCAGATGGATGGATGCCAGCGCAACGGACCACCAGCAGGGTAATAAAAGCAACCACCAACCGACGGGACGATCAATGCGCGCTAAGCGCAGATAGGGCCGCCATTTGGCCGGCGCGACATGATCGACCAGATTGAAGCGCGCTGCATCCGGCAGCGGCGCGCCGCCGCCTGCCTGCATTAGAGCGCGCCTTGCGGCACGCGCATCGGACCGCCCAGCACATCTCCGCCGCCGAGCAGGCCGGGGCCTTGCTGTTGCTGTTGTTGCTGCTTTTTCATTTGTGCCGCAACGCCACAGGCATTGCCACGCACTTTGCTGATCTGATCCTGCTGGCCCTTAATGCCGGCGAGAATATTGTCAGGCAAATGGCACCACGCTCCATTTTGCTCGAGCGCGGGAATGACGTCCTTGCCAGCGTTGAAAAGGCCCGTGAAAACCGAGCACGCTTCATCGGGCGTCGGCTTCTTTTTCTGAAATCCCTGGGCGCGTTGCATGAGTGCGCCATAGGCATTGAGTTTCTTGCCGAGATTGTCGCATTCTGACGATTGCGCGGACACTGGCGACGCGGACCATGAAAGGGCCAAGATCAAGGCGAGGATTGGCAATCCTGCGCGGACGAAAGCCGGACGAAATGACGAAACGCGGTGCATGGTCGTTCTCGCTCCGAGGCAACGGCTCTTCTGACCCACGAGGGTCCGATTGGTATTTAGGACTGACCCGATCGTAGAAAAGTGAGGATCACTCCTGATTCGGGCTATTTAAGGGGCTCATGCACAAAGGGGAAGGGGCGATGGCGGATTACGACTTCAGAACACCGCGCCTTCATATCGCAGGCCCGCTGGCGGCTGGCACGCGCCTCGAACTCGACCGCGACCAAAGCCATTATCTGACCCATGTGCTGCGGCTCGCGCCGGGCGACACGATCCTCGCTTTTGACGGTCGCTCGGGCGAATTCCTTGCCACCATCGCCGCCGCAGGCAAGAAAACCGTGCAGCTTGAGCTCATCCGCCAAACCCGACCGCAGACGGTGCCCGGCCGGATTGATTACCTGTTTGCGCCGCTCAAGCACGCGCGTCTCGACTATATGGTGCAAAAAGCGGTCGAAATGGGGGTGGCGCGCCTTCAACCCGTGCGGACCAGTCGCACGCAGACCACGCGGATCAATCTTGACCGGATGCGCGCCAATGCAATCGAGGCTGCCGAGCAATGCGGTGTCCTCACGATCCCTGACATTGCCGATGAGGTCCGGTTCGACCGGCTGATCGCTGCTTGGGACCCTGAGCGGCCAATCGTCTTCTGCGATGAGCGGACGGAGACGAAAAACCCGCTCGACGCCTTGGAACAGGCCCGACGTGGCCCTGTCGCAGTGCTGATTGGGCCTGAAGGCGGGTTTTCGGATGAAGAGCGCGAGCTGCTCTTGCGGATTCCGTCGGTCATCCGCCTGTCGCTTGGGCCCCGCATCCTCCGCGCCGATACGGCCGCGGTGGCAGCGCTTGCGCTTGTGCAAGCCACCCTTGGCGATTGGGGCACCTGAGCCTTGGTTGCCCTCACAGGGGGCAACCTATAATCAATCGCCTCCCGCACCCTCCGGCGGCAAAGGACCATCATGGCACGCGACCAGAACGACCCCACCCCGATTGAAGACCGCAGCGAACTCATCGCGTGGTTCGAGGCCGGTTCCAAGGGGCAGGGCGAATTCCGTGTCGGCACCGAGCATGAGAAGATTCCGTTCCGCCCCGGAACGCTGACACCCGTCGCCTATGACGGGCCCGATGGCATCGGTGCGCTGCTGAATCAATTGAAGGCGCGCACGGGTTGGGAACCGATCCTTGATGGCGAGGCCATCATCGGCCTCGTCGATCCGGTTGGCGGTGGCGCGATCTCGCTCGAACCCGGGGGCCAATTTGAATTGTCGGGCGCGCCCGTTGCGAACATTCATGAAGCAGCAACCGAATTGCGCACGCATCTAGCGCATTGCCATGAGATTGGCCAAGCGTTGAAGATCGGCTTTGCCGGGATCGGCATGAGCCCGCTCTGGTCGCGCGCCGAAACGCCGGTCATGCCGAAAAAGCGTTACCGCATCATGGCGAATTACATGCCCAAGGTCGGTACCATGGGCCTCGACATGATGTTCCGTACCGCAACGGTGCAGGCCAATCTCGATTACGCGGATGAAGCCGACATGGTGCGCAAAATGCGCGTGTCGTTGGCCTTGCAGCCGATTGCAACCGCCTTGTTTGCCAATTCGCCTTTCACTGATGGCAAGCCGAATGGCTTTCTCTCGATGCGTTCACAGATCTGGTTGAACACAGACAATGATCGCACCGGCATGCTCGATTTCGTGTTCGAGCCCGGATTCTCGTTCGCGCATTATGTCGATTGGGCGCTCGACGTGCCGCTTTATTTCGTCAAGCGCGGCGACATCTATCACGATGTCAGCGGTTCCTCATTCCGCGATTTGCTGGCTGGCAAATTGGCAGCGCTACCCGGTGAGCGTGCAACCCTGTCTGATTGGGCCAATCATCTCTCCACGCTCTTCCCCGAGGTGCGGTTGAAGCGCTATCTCGAAATGCGTGGTTCCGATGTCGGAAGCGAGGCCATGATCAATGCCTTGCCCGCACTCTGGGTTGGCATTCTCTATGACGATGCAAGCCTGACGGCGGCCGAACGGTTGATTGCCGGGTGGACCGCGGCTGAGCGTCAGGAATTGCGCCGCGAAGTGCCGCGCACCGGCCTGAAGACAGTGTTCCGCGGCAATCCGCTCAATGATTATGCCCGCGACATGATTGCGATTGCACGGGATGGCCTACGCCGCCGCGCCCGACGCGATGCGGATGGCCGCGACGAGACGCTCTATCTCGAACCGCTCGAGACGATTGTGCTCGACGGACGGTGCCCGGCCGATCATTGGCTTGTCGATTATGCAGGCGGGTGGGATCACTCAGTCCGCCCCGCCTTTGAAGCGACACGGTTGGCGTGAGGGTGGCGGAGAGCGTCCGTCCATGATTGGATAATGCCATGAGCACGGCCGCACCCCTTGCCCAACACGGCGCGTCAGCACCTGCCCCGACGCCGCTCGTTCCTGCACCGGCGTTGAACACATCGCCGATGGGGATGGGCATGTCGGATGAATGGTGGTCGTCGATTGACGATGCACTCCGCCAGTTCTTGCACGAATTGGCGTTTGTATTATCGGCAGCGCCTGAAATTCCTTCTCAAGCCGCCAATGCCTTGCACAGCGCATTGATGATGGATGGCGATCCGGTGCGGGCGTTCCTCGCCGCGCTGAGCGCATTGCTGGCTTCAACGATCATCATCATTGGTTTTCGTTATGCGACTCGTCGCATCCGCATGCGTGGGCTCGACGCCGCCTCCAGTCAGGCGGGTGCCATTCAACTTCTGGCGTGGGGCATCGTCGACCGCATCGTCTTTATTGCGGCGGTGGTGATGCTCGGGCGCATTGCCATTGAAAATTGGGGCAATGACGCCGGGTTCACAAAAGTCATCTTGCGTGGCTTTGTTGTCTGGTACGGATTGATGCTGTTTCCGCGCATCCTGTTCCGGCCTGATTTGCCGCGTTTTCGTATTGTGCCGTTAAGCTCAGCGGCGGTGCGGCCTGTCTCGCGCCTCTTCGGTCTCGTTTTCGCACTCGGCATGCTTGGGCCAACGCTGCTGCCTTTGATGGTCAAGAACGGCATGCTGGCGGAAGCCGCGCGTTGCCTCGGCCTGTTCTTTGCGGTTGCCGTCACAGCGGCCGGTCTTGTCGCCGTGCGCACATTGGCGCGCGGATTGATGGAGCCTGTGAACCAGACGGGACGCGACATCGTCGCAGGCATTGCGTCCTTTGCGGTTATCGCGTTGGGTCTGACATGGGCTTGGTCCATTGTGATGGCCGAGTTCCATATTTTCTGGGCGTTGCTGAGCTCGGTTGGCATTCTGTCGACGCTTGTCATCCTCGATGTGTTGCTTGGTCTTGAGACGACCGAAGCGCGTCGTCAGCAAGCCTGTCTTTTCCGCGGCATCTATCGGTTCGCGGCGGGAATCATAGCAGCCCTGTGGGTCGGCCATATTTGGTTTGCAGCCACGGGCGCCGTGCCATGGGCGCAATGGCGCTCTGTCAGCCTTGCCATCATGAGCGGCGGCGCAACGCTCTTCATCGGCTATCTGATTTGGCAGGTCACGAATTTCTGGGCTGAAAGCGCGCTTGGCATGAACCGCATCATCGACCCGACGCAGGCCGATGATGATGAATTGCAGGCACCTGCTTCGCGCCTTGCCACTTTCTTCCCGATGGCGCGCGTGCTGATCGGCTTCACCATTCTGCTGATCGCAGTGATGGTGGCGCTATCCGATCTCGGTGTGAATGTTGCGCCGCTTCTGGCCGGTGCTGGCGTGTTCGGCCTTGCGATTTCATTCGGCAGCCAATCGCTCATCAAGGACATTCTGTCTGGTGTCTTCTTTATGGCGGACGATGCGTTTCGCGTCGGCGAATATATCGATACCGGGCGCTTGAAGGGCACCGTCGAAAGAATTTCTCTTCGTTCGCTTCGGCTGCGCCACCAAAACGGCCAGGTGCACACCATCCCCTATGGCCAGCTGCAATCGATCACCAATTTCAGCCGCGACTGGGCAACGATGAAATTCACGCTGCGCATCGATCCTTCCTCCGATCTTGAGCTTGTGCGCAAGACGGTGAAGAAGGTCGGCCTCGCCATGATGGAAGATCCGGAACTGGGCAAGGAATTGCTGCAGCCGGTCAAACTGCAGGGCGTGCAGGAAATTCAGGACAATGCGCTTGTCATCCGCGTCAAGTTCACGGCGCGGCCTAATAAGCCGACCTGGGTACAACGCGAAGCTTTGAAACGCATCATCTTCGCGTTCCGCGAAAACGGGATCAAATTCGCCGCCAATGCGGTGACGATCGCCGGTGGCGTGCAAGCGGGCTTCACGCCTGAGATGGCTGCCGCCGCTTCAACGGGCATCACAACCAGCGCAGGCGCGCGTTTTCCGACGGCAGCGGCTCAGTGATAGGGGTCGGCGGCGTCGCGTAGGCCGTCACCCATGAAGTTGAACGCCAGCACGACCAGAATAACCGGTAGCATCGGGAACAACAGCCACGGATAGAGGTTCACGGCGGCGAGATTTTGCGCCTCGTTGAGCAACACGCCCCAGCTTGTCACTGGCGGTCGAAGACCGAGACCGAGAAACGACAGCGCCGTCTCGCCTAAAATCATCGACGGGATCGAGAGCGTTGCCGATGCGATGAGATGGCTCATAAAATTCGGCACAAGATGGCGGCCGATAATGCGCGTGCGCGAAGCGCCCATCAGTTCCGCTGCTTTCACGAAATCCTCTTCACGCAGTGCCAGCAATTTTGAACGGACAGCCCGCGCAAGCCCCGGCCAATCAAGCAGGCCGAGAATGATGGTGATCGCAAAGAAGACGAGGATTGGGCTCCAATTCACCGGGAGCGCTGCCGACAAAGCAAGCCAGAGCGGCAATTCTGGCAGGGAGCGCAGAATTTCAATCGAGCGCTGCACAGTGGCGTCGACCCAGCCACCGAGATAGCCAGCCAACCCACCCAGCGTCAGCCCAATCACGAATGAGACGGCGATGCCGATCAGGCCGACTGTGAGTGAAATGCGCGCGCCATAAATGATGCGTGAGAGAAGGTCGCGTCCCAGCCGGTCTGTCCCAAGCAGAAAAGCCGTGCCATTTTCTGGCGGGCACATCAGATGGGCATTCATCTTGCCCATGCCCCAGAAATCATACGCCTCACCGCGGCAGAAAAAGCGCAATTTCTGCGGCGTGGTGCGATCGACCACATAATCGCGTGTGAATGTCTCAAGGTTGAATTTGAATTTGTAGGGGTAAACGAAGGGGCCTTCGAATTTCCCTTCATGGAAGAGGTGGATCGGCTGCGGTGGCGCATAGAGATGGTCGGCATGGCGGCTTGTCATGCCATAGGGCGCGATCATCTCGACGAAAGGCAGCGAGATATAAAGGAGCGCGAGGAAAATCGCTGAAACAAGGGCGACGCGATGCCGCTTGAACTTCCACCAGATGAGCTGCAGGCCCGAAGCGCGATAATAGCGCTCCTCCTCTGCAGTCATCGGCTTTGTGACATCCGGATTGAACGGCGCAGGATTGACCCAATGCGTCTCACCGAGGGGTGCTGGCATCGTCACGGGAGCTGAACTCATCACGCGCCTCCGCCAATACGAATGCGCGGATCAAGCGCGGCCAGCAACAAATCGGAAATCAACATCCCGACTACGGTGAGCACGGCCACGAACATCAGGATGAAACCTGCAAGAAACTGATCTTGCATCTTGAGTGCTTGCAGCAGGATTGGCCCGACTGTTGGCAAGGACAGGACGAGCGAGACAAGCACGGAACCTGAGACGAGATGCGGCAGAAGATTGCCAATATCGGCAACGAATGGGTTAAGCGCCATGCGGAACGGATATTTGATCAAGGCGCGCATCGGCGGCACGCCCTTGGCGCGTGCTGTGACTGTATAGGGCTTCTGCAATTCGTCGAGCAGATTGGCGCGCATGCGCCGGATCATCGCAGCCGTACCTGAAAGCCCGATTACGACAACCGGGACGATGAGATGCGAGAGGATCGAACTCATCTTGGCCATGCTCATCGGCGCGTCGTTGAAACGTGGATCCATCAATCCACCAATCGAAACGCCAAACCAGCGGTTGAGATAATAAAGGAGCACGAGGGCGAGCAGGAAATTAGGCGTCGCAAGCCCGAGATAGCCGAACAAGGTGACAAGCGTATCGCCCAGTGAATATTGCCGTGTTGCCGAATAAAGCGCGATCGGGATCGAAACGATGTGAACGAAGATGACCACGACGATGTTGACGAGGATCGTCAGAGCCAGCGCGCGGTTGACGACTTCATTCACCGGACGCTGATATTCAAATGACCAACCCCAATCCCCTTGCAGCAAACCTGCCCAGCCATTGGGGCCAGGCATAGCGCCGACCCAGACGAGATATTGCTGCCACACAGGCAGGTCGAGGCCATATTGATGACGCAGAAATTCGGCCTTGGCCGCGGCAGCTGCGTCGCCTTGGGCGCGCAATTCCTCGATCTGGTTGGAAAGATAATCGCCGGGCGGCAATTTGATCACGATGAAGACGAGAGCCGAGATCGCCAGCAGCGTCAGCGCCATGGTGATGAAGCGGCGAAGCAGAAACAGGATCATCGCAATTCACCGCCCATAATAGAATTGGTCGAGCCGGTAGATCCCCATGAGCGAGGTCGGCTCCCATGAGAAGATCGCCTTTTCCGGCACGTTCTTCATGGCGCGCGCAATCACGATGGGCTGCAATTGGCCGGTGACAGTGCCAATCGTGAATTGCTGTTCTACATTGATCGAAAGCATGCGCATCCAGATGCGTTGTTGCTCTTCGCTATCGGCGGTGTTCGTCCAGTCGCGATAGAGTTTCACGAGCTCTAACGCTTCGGGCAGGTCTGGCTTGTCCCCATTCTTGCCCTGCGTTTCGACAAACTGGCCCCATTTCGGCCAGGCATAATGATCTTGCCGGATGGGGGCGAGCTCATTGGGCGGCATTTCAGCCGTCGGAATCGCATTATCAAGGCCAGCGGCTGCGACCATGACCGTCTGCCCGGCATAAGCCCGCTGACGCAGGATGGTGCGTTCTTGCGGTTTGACGAAAAGCTTGATGCCGATGTCGGTCCAAAATTCCGCGATCAATTGGAGCGCGTCCACAATATCGGCCGCTTCGCCATCAACTTCGACAATGATTTCCGCCGTGCGCCCATCGGGTAGCAACCGGTAACCAAGCGAATCCCGTTTCGTCAGGCCAATTTCATCAAGGAGACGATTGGCTTCAGCCACATCATGCTGGGCGTAAAGCGTACGGAAACGATCCTGATAGACAGCGCTTTCCGGGAGCACCGTGTTGTTGCTTTCGGTGCCGAGCCCGAACAGGAGAGAGTTATTGACGATGCGGCGGTCGATGCCGAGCGAGAGTGCGCGACGGAACCGCACATCGCGATTGAGCGTGCGCCATTCGGGATCATTCGTTGTGAGATTGGGGTAAAGCGCATAGGCCGAACCACGTGCTTCTGGCCACAATAGCGTTTTATAGGCGTGATCCTTTTCGCCCTGCTTCAACACCGGCACATCCGACATGGAGAGGCCGCGCGCAAGAATATCGACATCGCCAGCATTGGCTTTGGCGGCAAACAATCCGGCAGCGGAGACATCAATAACGATTTTATCGATGTAAGGCAGTTGCTGGCCGCTCCAATCCACGCGGTGATAATAGGGATTGCGCTCAAAGATGAAGCGCGTCGCGGGTTGTTCGGTCGTGTTGATCCACGGGCCTAATGCCGGCATGTCGCGATTGCCCTGTTCATAAGGGTCGTCAAGCCGGTTGTGCAGCGTGGCCCAGGATTTGAGCTTGGCTTTGGCGGCGGCGGCATCAAGCGCCTTGCGGTCCGCATATTTCGCGTGAAATTTTTTCAAATAGGCTGACGGCGCATAAATCTGCAGGGGCCGAGGTGCGGCAAGGGCCGGCAAGAACCGTGGATTGGGCTTTTCCCACGAAAAGCGCACGCGCTTGTCGTCGATGAAAGTGACACGCGGGGGCTTGCCATCGACCATCATGGTATCGGGCGGCCCAGCGGGTGCGAGCTCCTTATTGTTGGCGATGTCTTCCCACCAATAGCGGAAATCTTCTGTGGTGAAGGGTTCGCCATTCGACCAGCGATGACCGTCCCGCAATGTGAAGGTAAAATTCACGCCATCGGTTTCAAGCGATTCAACTAGATCAGGGACAAGCTCAAGCTTTTCATTATAGCCAACGAGCCGCGTATATCCGTTGGCTGACAAATAGCGCAAATCACGAGCGCGGACGGCAAGTGTCCGCATTTCGCCGCCATACGTACCAAGCTCTTTGCCGGGAACCGGGTCAACGATCAGCATCGTTTTAGGAAGGCGCGCATTGAGTGGCGGCAATGTGCCTTTGGCGACACGCTCGGTCAGCATGGGCGCTTCGCGCAAACGAAATTCAGCCGCAAAGACTGTCGTTGCCGGAACAGCGGCCATGAGCGATGCGATCAGAACGGCGCGACGTGTGATCATGCCACGGCCTCCTTGCGCTGCGTTTCGTAAGCTGCGCCGTAACTCACAACGTGGCGTGGCGCGACTTCTTTCAAGACAGGATGCGGATCGTTGGGGTGGATCGTGTAGGGCTCGGGCCAATGGGCAGGATTGGAGAAGCCGCCACGCACCAGCACCTCGAAATCGAGTGGATGATCAAGGTCCGGCGCGGGCACCGCTGCCAGCAACGCTTTGGTGTAGGGGTGAACCGGATTGCGGAACAGCGTATCCCGCGGCGCTTTTTCCACGACAAGGCCACGACACATCACCGCAATCTCGTCTGCCATGTAATCGACGACAGCAAGATTATGCGACACGAAGATCAGCGATAGGCCGAGTGCCTTCTGCAGATCTTTCAGAAGATTGAGGATTTGTGCCTGCACGGAGACGTCAAGCGCTGAGGTGGGTTCATCACAGATGATGACGGAGGGCGAGACGGCAAGAGCGCGCGCAAGCCCGATGCGTTGGCGTTGCCCGCCAGAGAAGGAATGCGGATAGCGCCTTAATGCACGTTGATCGAGCCCGACAAGGCCGAGCAACTCCACGACGCGGTCGAAGCGCTGTTGGGCCGTGCCGATGCCATGCACGTCGAGCGGCTCGCGCAGAATGTCGAGAATGGTCATGCGCGGATCCAGGCTCGAAAACGGATCCTGAAACACGAATTGCACTTTGCGCCGATAAGCCATCAAAGCGGCGCCAGATAGGGTCGCAACATCGGCTGCGCCATGACCATCGTCAAACAGCACTTGGCCGGAATCAGCTTTCAGTGCACGCATAATGATTTTCGAAATCGTGGTTTTACCGGAACCCGATTCCCCGACAATGCCAAGGGTGCGCCCCGCTTTCAGATCGAACGACACATGGCTCAGGGCCGTGACGCGATCTTTGTTTTTGCCAAAAAGCCCGCCCGAGCGCAGCGTGAACGTTTTTGAGACATCGCGCACCGACAAAACGGTACGATCGGGAAGCGCCTGCGGCACCGTTTGCCCCGCCGGCAGCGCGGCAATCTTGATGTCACGGATCGGCTTTAAGCGTTCATGCGCGGCAAGGCCAAATTTCGGCACAGCATCCATGAGCGCGCGGAGATAGGGATGTTCGGGGGCACGGAATACCGCTTCGCGCGTGCCACGCTCCATGACTTCGCCGCGATACATGACCACCACTTCATCGGCCATATTGGCGACGATACCGAGATCATGCGTGATGAGAAGAACAGCCATGCCTGTTTCGGCTTGGATTTCTTTGATCAAGGAGAGGATCTGCGCTTGTGTTGTGACGTCGAGCGCGGTTGTCGGCTCATCAGCAATCAACAAGGCCGGTTTACAGACGAGCGCCATCGCGATCATCGCACGTTGGCGCATACCGCCAGAGAGTTCGAACGGATAGGTCTTCAGCATGCGCGGTGGATCACGAAAACCCACGCGCTCGAACACAGCCATGGCAGCTTTGTTGGCCTCTTCGCGCGTCACATGACGATGCAGCATCAAGGCTTCCGTCACTTGGTCGCCGACGGTGGTGAGCGGGAAGAGCGACGTCATCGGCTCTTGAAAGATCATCGCAATGCGGCCGCCGCGTAGCGCGCGCATCGCGGTGCCATCGGCCTCAAGCGCGGTGATGTCCGTGACGATGCCATCGCGTGGTTCGCGGTAGAGAATGGAGCCGCGCTCGATATGAGCCCGGCGCGACAGTAGTCGCAAAATGGTGTTCGCGGTGACGGATTTGCCTGAACCCGATTCGCCGACAACGGCGAGCGTGCGCCCTTGCGGAATATCGAAGGAAACGCCGCGCACGGCTTCCACGCGCCCGGCATCACCGTCGAATGAGACGGCGAGGTCGCGAATCGAAATGAGGGGCGTGGTGGGTGGCACGACACGAACTCCAGACAACAAGCTTACTCCACCATGATCGGCGGCGGAACCATTTGATGCTTGTCAAAGATGATTGTGGCAGGAGTGAAACGCACGGCCCCGCTCCGGCCAAGCGTCGTGAGAAGGCGCGTGAGGAAGGCCCAAATCGCCTCATCATGCACGAGATGATGGGTGAGAAGGCCAATAGGTTCACGTGCGTCGGCCGGGTCCAGGACGGTCGCGGCCGTCAGCGCAGTGATTTGGTTGACAAGCTGGGCTTCCGGCCCAAGGCCGCCACCGTGTCGCCAATCGATCGGGTCACAATGGGTGTTGATCTGCATCACGCCGCGTGCCGCCATCACAGCAGAACGGCGTTTGTAAGTTGAAAGCCCGCTGATCCCCGCCTCATGAAGACGCGCCACCAAGGTCGGGTCGATCCGGTTCCATGGCGGCACCAGCACGGGCAATGCGCGCTGGCCGAACAGCGTGGCGAGCTTGTCCCGGCCATTGCGGAGGGTGTCCACCATTGTGTCCACCGATTGAAAACCGAGCTCCTGCTTCTTGCGGTCGGCAGGTGCATGGTTCTGGTGCGCAATGCCATGAATGAGAATGGCGGCGTCGCCGCTGGCTTCGACAAGATCGGGCGAAACACGCGCCGGGATGACAGCGAGCGCCACCGGTGCGTTCATCTCATGGGAGAGTTGCAAAAGGCGTGTCAATTGCGGCGTCGGTTTAACCGCATCATCATCACGCCACCAAAAAGAGATACTTTCGTTGCGCGCTTTGAGATGGGCGAGTTGCGCTTCAAGACCTTGCCAAGCCTCTTCTATGGCGGCGCGCTCGGATTGGATGGTGGTGAGTGCGGCCATGCTGCCTGCAACGCCATCCAGATTGACGCGCATTGAATGAGAGCGCGGCAAAGCGAGGGCTTGGGTGACAGCGCGCGCAAGCGTTTCGCCCTTTAATTCAGCTTCGCTGACGAGGGTGGCGAAGCCTGCATCCTGCAAGACACGTGCGCGTAACGTCTGTTCCTGCTCCTGCCCGGCCGCAAATGGCACAAGCACCATCGGCGTTTGTGTCGCGAAGAGATCGACAATGGTGTTATAGCCCGCTTGGCTTACGGATAGCCGTGCTCCAGCAAGCAGCGCACGAAAATCCTTGCGCGCCCGCTCAATGGTCACAGAGGCCGGTGCATCAGCGCACAGCGCATTGAAATCGTCCTGCGCGACACCGTGCCCAATCAGGACATGCCATTGTTGTGTGGGAAGAAGCCGTGCAGCGTCGAGCGTTGCGCGATAGAGCGGCAGGGATGCGGCGCTGCCGCCACCTGATACGAGGATGGCATCGTGCGATGTGTGGGAAGCCGCAGAGATTTGGGTTTCGTCGATATAGCCTGTCAGGCGCAGAGCGCGTGTGCCGCAACGCCCAAAAGGCCAGCCCATTTGCGGCGGTACTAGCGCCGCATCGCCATGCACGAGGACGGCGTCGTAATAGCGTGCCACCCATTGCTCTGCCTCATCGGCCTTTGCGGGCGACGAGGGCGGATTGAGCAGGTCCCGGATCGAGGCCACGATCGCTGGGCGCGGGCGCAGTGAAACGGCACACTCACATAAAGCGAGAAATTCCTGTTTCAGCGCGCGTCGTCCAAACGGGAATGTTTCCGTCACGACGATGTCGGGTCTCAGATGGTTGAGCGTCGTCTTCATCAGCTCGATGCGCTTCGTGCGCGTCGCATCCGACAGGATGATCCCGTCAGCCTCAAAAAGCGTACTGAAATCCGTTCCGGTGCAATGGATCGGCGGCAATTGTACGAGTGTGAATCCTTCGCCATCGAGATGCGGTTGCGGGCGCCCGCCTGAAATCAAAGTGACTTCGTGGCCAGAAGCAACGAGCCCACGCGCTAACACGCGCATGCGCGCAAAATGTCCGATGCCAAGAAGGTGGGTAACCGCAATCAGAATCTTCATGAGGCGAAACCGAGTGGCGCCAGCACCTTTTGTAGGCGTGCAGCAGCAGCATCAAGGGTCGCTTGTTCGGCCATGGCACGTGCGCCATCGCTGAATTGCTGTAGCCGTGCTGGATTGGCCATCATGGCATCCATGGCCGCGGCCAATGCGTGTGGATCGCGTGGTGCCACAAGCAAACCGGTTTCACCAGAACGCACCATCGTTTTCACATTGCCTTCATCGCCCGCAATCGCGGGGCAGCCTTGCCGTGCCGCTTCGAGAAATACCATGCCGAGCGCTTCGTTGACGGCAGGCCACACAAGACAATCGGCATCAGCATAGGCGTCTGCGAGCGCAAGGCCTTCCAGTTGCCCACGCCAGGCTACGCGCGCGCCGAACGGCGTGAAGAGGGACAGGATGGGGTCGCGTGCCGGCCCATCACCAACGAGTGTCAAATGCCAATTCTGGCCATTCACCAATGCCAAGGCCTCGGCGAGAAGGCGATAGGAATGCGCCTTGTCGCCATCGCGCATCATCGCAACAGCAAGAAAATGCGTTGATCCACGATGCGACCAGCGCGGCATTTCAGGCCAAAGCGTATCATCGATAAAGGGCGGCCAATCGGCAATGCCATCAGCACCACGGCATTGCATTAATCCGGCGCGATCCTCATCGCCTGTGACAAGAAGAAGCGTGGCGGCACGAATGGCGTGCTCCGCTGCTTCGTGCCATGGCGCCCACGGTCCTTGGGCGCGTTTCTGCGCATGCGAGGCTTCGGCCACGACATAAGGCACGCCAAAATGCGCAGCCAGACGCGGCCCGATCAAATCGGGCGCTTTGTAATAACAATGATAGGTGAAGATGAGATCAGGCTTCGCAACACTCGCGGTCAGCCGATCACATTCGCGGCTTGCATCTTCCGTCAGCGTGGCCATCCGCACGGCATCTGGCGTTGCAAGAAAACTCGTCCATTGGCTAGCACGTGTCACCTCAAAGCCAGCACGTCTCAACACATGTTCAGTCGCGCGGGCGATGGTTCTGTCACCGGAGGGCACCGGATCATCGGGATGTTTCATCGGCGTGATGAAAAGCGCCCGCATTTCACGCCACCGGAGCTCGCATTTGGCTTGCCATCAATTTTCTGGCGAGATCGTCAACGCCGGCATCAAAGGAAAATGCAGTCTTGATGCGCGCATAAGCGGCCTCTCCCAGCCGCTTTCGTAAATCATGATCCCGTGCAAGCCGTGCCAGCTCACCTGCCAATGCCGCACTGTCGCCCGGAGCGACAAGTAGGCCAGTCTTATTCGCGATTATGAATTCCGGCACGCCGGCAAAATCGGTCGACAGAATGGGAAGGGCTTGTGTCGCCGCTTCGAGGATCACATTGGGCAGGCCATCGCGATCACCCTTCGGCCCTTCTTTGCAGGGAAGGACGAAGATATCGGCATCACGCAAGGCGGTGATCACCTTGTCTTGCGGGAGCGCGCCGCGCCATTCGATCCTATCGCTCAACCCAAGTTCGGCAGCGCGTGTTTTCAACGCCTCTTTGAGTTCTCCCGATCCGATATGGACGAACCGCCAATGAAGATCGACAGGAAGTTTCGCAAGCGCGTCGAGTAGATCGTCATATCCCTTTTTCTTTACCGCCCGGCCAACGGAAACGAAACGCACCGGATCGTCGTTACGCGATCCATCGCGCGGGGTGCGTGCGAGCGGTGTAGGGAAGCGACGCAGATCAAGGCCATGATAGACGAGTTGAACCCGTTCTTGCGCCGATGGTGGCAATAGACGGCGTAATTCTGCCAAACCGTCGCGTGTGCAAGTCACGCCCCATTGTGCATCGTCGATTTTTTCGCGGCGCTCCCAATCGGGCGTCGTCCAAATATCTTTTGCATGGGCTGAGAATGAAAAGCCAATGCCGCGCAGCATGGCGGCGTAGCGCACGACTGAGCAAGGCGTATGCAGATAATGCACATGGATGTGGTTGATGCGCGGGTCCATCTCGCGGGCCAGCACGAAGGCCTGCCCAATGCGGCGCATGCGGTTTGGCGTGGGGTCGCGTTTCAGGTCAGCCCAAAACGCCCGCATGGTTGCACCGAAATGCTGGGACGACAGGGCGTTGAAAAAGCCCTGCAGCACGCGCAAGGGGCCATGCCACAAATATTCGGGAAGGTAGTAAGGCTTCGCCTTGATCTGCTGATGCAGCATATGCACCGCGCCATCAGTCGGATGGCGCAAGGACCAAATGTCGAAATCCAGCCCGCGCTGTTCCAGCCCGAGCATTTCTTGAGCAATGAAGGTTTCAGAAAGCCGCGGATAGCCTTTGACGACAATCGCGAGACGCGGCGCATCATGCGGCCGCTGATGCGCATTCATTCGGCTGCGACCACGATGCGCCGCATCGGCTCCCCGCGCCGCGCCGCTTCAAGCCAAGGTGCTGCCAGATTTTCAATGCGATCGAGCCCATCAAGTAGGCCCGGCACAAAGGCTTTGGACGGTGGTTGCTGTGTCGCGAGCGCCCGAATGGCGGCGGCCATGCGCGCTGGATCACGCGCTTCGCCCGGCGCTGGCGTTTCAAGCTGGCGCAAAAGACCGAGACGCTCCGCGCAAGAGGCGCGGATCGCCTGTTCGAGGCGCGGTGTTTTGCGCGGCACGATGAGGGCAGGCTTGTCGAGCGAGAGAATTTCGCAAAACGTGTTGTAGCCGCCCATGGCGATCACGGCGGACGCTTTCTTCATCAGATATTCGATTTTGGAATCGAACATGATGGCGTCGACATTCGGCAGTTTCGCGATGCGCTCGAGAAAGCCGCGCCGCGTCGTACGCGGTGTGAACGGCCCGAACACCACAAGCGCCGGGATCGGCAGTTCGGAATCGGCCTCGTAAGACGAGATCACCCAATCGATGAGTTCGTCACCATCGCCGCCACCACCCGTTGTCACAAGAACGAACGGGCCTTTGGTGATTTTTGGATGCCGCGTGAGCTGTGGCTCTTGTGGCAATTCGCGGCGCAGATAGCCGGTATAGACAAGCTTTTCGAGAACCGGCTGTGGCAGGCCGAGGCCCGCGAGCGGTTCGTAGAATTCTCTCAGCCCATAAACCCAGATATCGTCATAATAGCTCAGCGCATCGACTGCGCCTTTACGGCTCCATTCCGCAGCAAGCAGCGTGGGATCGTCCATCACATCGCGAATGCCGAGCACGAGGCGAGCGCCGCGTTTGCGGCAATCTTCCAGCGTTGGAATGATTTCGCCGCGAAAGCCTGTCGGCTCCTTGTCGACGATCACAATGTCGGGTTGCAAGGCGGCGGCTGTCGAGCGGATGATCGTTTCGCGCAACGCGACAGCTTCATCGAGGCCGAGATTGAGATTGAGGCTGGTGTAATCGCCATTCGGTAATTTGACGACGCCTGGCACGCGCACAAAATCGACGCCATCGCCATATTCGAAACTGCCGATCACCGGCGATCCGGAGATGATGACGACGGATGCATCCGGATGGCTTCGCACAAGCGCATTCGCAATGGCACGCGAACGGCGCAAATGTCCGAGCCCGAACGTGTCATGGCTGTAGATCAGAACACGGGGCGAACGAAGCCCGGATTTCAAATTGGCCATGCGGCCTCTGTGCGAATAAGGCATGAGCGGGCTCCCGAGCGCCCTGGAGGTTTGAACCGGATAAACACGGGCCAACTTCTGCAAGCTGGCGTTCTATGCTGCGGGCGGTCGCGTTGTGCGGCCCTCCGCCGAGGATCCCGTCTCCTTAAGGCGATCGCGAAACTCCTGCCGGAGTCCCGCTTCCGACGGGATTTTTGGTCAATTTGGGCGTGGATGTCGACTCGATTTTCAGCCCCGTACCCGTGAAAACCGGACGGTGATGGGCGCGCGCAACGCTTCCGTTAGGGGATTGGCTGAGCTTTCGCCCAAAACGCGGGCTTCCATGCCAGCAAACGCCGCAAAAATGGCTTTCGTGGCGTCTTCCAGCCTCTCAGCGCCGTCTTTATACGCCGAAAGCATGAGAGCGGGATGAAATCCGATCAGCACGACCGCCGGTTGCAAGGCCGCAAGCGTCTGCAGGGTTGAACCGAGAAGATATTCGCCCCCCTCAATGTCGATCTTGATGGTGAGTGGCCGGGCCTGGGGGAGGCGGGCCACAAGTGCCTCGGGGGAGATGCCGTCGGCTTGCCATTGGCTTGCCCCTTGGTCAGCCAGAAGCAGACTTCCCATCGAATCCCCTGGCTTTCGCGGGGAGCCGAAAGCACCACCCGCGCCATCGGCTGTCAGCGCCGCCTCGATCAGGGTCATCCGCGCGGCAAGCGCAGGATTGGCCGCGCAATTGGCCCGAAATTGTCGCGCCGCCGCAGGATCAGGCTCAAGCGCCACCACGGTCGCCCCGCAAGCGGCGGCATAAAGGCTTGTTGGGCCAACCCATCCGCCAATGTCGAGAAAGAGAGAGCCCGGTTCAGCGAAGCGTGCGATTTCGGCCAGAAGCGCGGGCTCCCATAGCCCAGCTTCGGCCTTGTCCCAGAAACTGGGTTTGTCGTCGGCCACGGCAAAGCGCTGCCCGGCCACGTTCACCTGTCGCATGCGTCCGTCCCCCGCCGCCGTTCTGGCACGCAAGAGGGCGGTGCCGCAAATCTCCCCCGCTTGCCATGCAACAACGCCCTGCAAGGACGGCACTGGTCAGGGTTCGGCCTGCGCTTTAGCCCTGTAGAGGATGATGCAATCCCCCGCCCCAGCCAAACCTTGGCTCACCCCACTTGATGGTGGGCTTTATGCGCTGGTGCTCGCGCTTTGGAGCACGAGCTGGATTGCCATTCATTATCAACTCGGCGTTGTCGATCCGGTCGTCTCGGTGCTGTGGCGTTTTATGACGGGCGCCGCCGTGATGTGGATCTGGGTTTGGGTGCGCGGTGATCGTTTGCGTTTCCCGCTTGCCGATCATTTGCGTTTCCTAGCGCTCGGCCTGTGCCTGTTCTCCACTAATTTTGTCCTGTTTTATGAGGCGGGGCTGCACATCGCGTCAGGTCTGATGTCGGTGATCTTTTCGATTGCCTCCGTCATCAATGGTTTTCTCGGCTTCATTGTGTTTCGCCAGCGCATTGAAATGCGAGTGCTCGCCGGAGGCCTTACAGGCGCGCTGGGTGTCGGGCTGATGTTTTGGCCGGAGTTTTCAGGGGGGCACATGGGGGCGAGCGCGGCCAAGGGTCTCCTGCTTTGTCTTCTTGGCACATTGTGTTTTTGCACTGGCAATCTCGTCGCCACATCGATCCAACGGCGTGGCATCGGCGTTCACGCCGCCAATGCCTACGCGATGACCTATGCCTTGCCGTATCTTGCCGCCATCTGTCTGGCGTTGGGTTTGCCTTTCAAGATTGATTGGTCGCCGATCTATCTGACATCGCTCTTATGGACCGGGCTCGTCGCCACGACGATTTCCTTTGTGGCGTATATCACCTTGCTCAACCGCATCGGTGCGGCGCGTGCCGCTTACGTCACCGTGCTGTCGCCCGCCGTGGCTCTGTTGATTTCAACTTGGCTTGAGAATTATCAATGGTCATGGCCGGCGGGTCTAGGGCTCGCCGCCGTTATGGCAGGCAATGTCCTTGTGTTGCGCGCGCCACGCCGCGCTAAAAACGCCGAATAAGGTTGATGGCGTGTTCACCATAGGCCTGCGATGGCTGTGGATTTAAGGATTCCGTTAACGGACGCGGCCGCACTGTCGGCGCGCCTTCAAGGGGCGAGTCATAGCGTTGCAGGTGCTGGAATGGGGCGTACGATCAAGCGGCTGAGCCGGGAAGAGCGGTCAGAAAGCGTCATTCAATATGCGATGCTCGCCGTCTTTCTGACCGGTATGATTGGTGTGACGCTCTACAGCATGTCCGGCGCGCTATGGAATTTTATCACGGTCGCCGGGCTTGAATAATCAGCGCCGTTTCATTTTCTCGAAAATGCCCTGCATCGTCTTGAAATGATCATCCTGCAGCGCCTTGCCGGTCGCTGCCATTTCCTTCATCGCATCGAGCCCCTGTTCACTGGCTGTCTGCGGCTTTTCATCCTGCGGCTGCGGGAAGGCTGAGCCCATCGCGTCAAACCACGGCTTCATCATTGCGTTCATAAAGTCGGCGGGATTGGCTGTAGCCGGTTTTTCGGGCTCGGGTGCGGGTTCCTCTGCTTTCGGCGCTTCTTCTTTCTGCGTGAAGAAATTGAGGAATTGCCCCATCAATCCGCCTTGATCACCGCTCGTCATCAGGGCCATGAAGCTTGCCATCATGCTCGTCGCGATGGCGGGAATCATCTGTTGCACGATCGTGGCATTCACGCCCGACCATTGCGCGGCTTGCTCGGCAACCGCGCGGCGCACATCGGCCCCACCAAACAGCATGTTGGTGAAATCCTCGCTCGACGGTGTTGCAAAACCGGAGCCGAAACCCGAACCAAAGCCTGAGCCAAAACCCGAGGGCATGAAGGGATTGGTGAAGCCGCCCATGCTGCCCATGCCGCCCATTCCCATGCCGCCAAACGGCATGGATTGCCCGGTCATCCCGCTGAAGAAGCGCATGAGATTGTCGGGCCGCGCCGCCTGCTGCTGCATCGCGATCCAGAATGCAGGCATCAAGGCTTCCATCGCCTTGCGCGTCTGGTCGGATGACAAACCGAATTGCTTGGCAAGGCCCTCCGCGAAGGCCTGACCCTTCGGCATGAAATCGAACATGGTGGCCATGGGATACTCTCCGCCGGATTCGGACTGACTGCCCCGGATAAAGGCATGACAGGCCCGCCGGGGCAATCCGTCCTGCGGTTAAGGTCGATCGGCCAACGCTTGCTCGGCTTCCGGGTTGAGCGGCTCTGCCACTGAGCGCGGCGGGGAGAGCGGTTCAGGCACAGGGGTCGTACGCAGCAATTCGCGCCCAGCCATCATGCCTGCCTCTTTCTGCGCAAGGAGCCGCTGATGGTCACGCTCGCGCACATCTTGTGTGATGAAGGCGGCCGTCTCCTCATCGCTGCCGAGCGCAAGCAAGGTTTCACGCCCAAGCTCCAAGGCGGAAAGGGTGGTCTCGCGCATGACGACGTCGACCTCGCGGTTCATCAATTCAAGCGCGTGCACACGGTCATAGGCGCGGGCATGAAGCCGCACGAGCGGGAATTCGGCGCGTATGAGATCGGCCATCGCCAGCGCCGCGGGCCGATCATCGACGCAGAGCACGATGACCCGCGCGCTGCCCGCACCGGCGGCGCGCAACACATCAAGCCGCGTACCATCGCCATAAAAAATCTTGAAGCCGAACCGCGCAGCATTGCGGACCGCGTCAACATTCTTGTCGATCACGGTGACGGCGCAACCGCGCGACAACAAAACTTGCGTCACGATTTGCCCGAAGCGGCCGAACCCAACGATGAGAACTGTGCCTTGCGCCGCAGCCAAAGCGGCGAGGTCGGCTTCCGGCAGCACGACGCGGCGGCGTTTCAAATAATAATCGACGAGCTTGATCGCAAAGGGTCCGGCCACCATCGAAAGTGCGGCAAGCGCCATCGCGAAATGGGCGGCATTGATGCTGGCCAAGCCGGTCGCGGCGATCAAGGGAATGAGCACGAAGGCGAATTCACCCACAGGCGCGAGCAGCGTGCCTGCCTTGAGCGCATCCGGCTTGAGTGATCCGGTAAACGCCATCAGCCCGCCTGCAACAAGGATTTTCACGAGGAACAAGGCAGGCAGTGCAAGCGCCAAGGCCCACCACCATCCTCGCAGCAAGGCGAAATCGATCCCCATGCCGACGCTCATGAAAAAGAGCCCCAACAAAAGGCCGCGGAACGGTTCGATATCGGCTTCAAGCTCATGCCGGAAAGAGGATTCCGCCAGCAACACGCCGGCGAGAAACGCGCCGAGCGCCATTGAGAGGCCAACGGCGTGCATCAAAAATGCGGCGCCCAAAACGACAAGCAGGGCCGCTGCAGTCATCACCTCGCGGGCACCTGATTGCGCAAGCAGGCGGAACAGCGGATTGAGCAGATAGCGCCCACTCAGAATGACAATGGCGAGCGCCCCAAAAGCGAGCAAAGTCGGGATCAGGACATCACCGCCTGGCCGCGCGCCGAACAGCGGCACCAGTGCGAGGATCGGCACGATGGCCATGTCCTGGAACAGGAGGATCGCAAATGTGCGCCGCCCGAAATTCTCTTGCAGCGCGCCGCGCTCCTCCAGCATTTGGAGCGCGATCGACGTAGCCGACAGGGCGAGGCCAAGCCCAATCAGAAGCGCTCCTTCCCAGCGTTGCCCCGTGAGCAGGATTACGCCGGCAATCAGCGCCGCCGTGACCAAGAGTTGCGCCGCACCGAGGCCGAATATGTCGGCCCGCATCGTCCAAAGTTTCGACAATTTCAGCTCGAGCCCGACGATGAAGAGCAGGAGCACGACGCCGAGTTCAGCCACGCCTGAGATCGTGGCGGGCTCATTGACGAAGCCGAGGCCGAACGGGCCCATCATGGCACCGGCCACCAGATAGCCGATGACGGCGGATAAGCCGGCCCGGCGTGCCAGTGGCACGGCTAAGACGGCCGCCGTGCAGAAGACCAAGACGGGGGTCAAAAAGTCGGGAGAAGGGGCGGCGGCCATCGGGTGTCCTGCCTTTACGGAAAGGGGCTTGCTCTCACTTAAGCTGTGGCCCGCCGCAAGGCGAGGTCCAGCATGCCCAGCACCGCTTGCGCTGACGCAAGAAGGGCGCCGCCGCGCGCACCCTTGACCTAGCCGCCCGGCGCGACCAGAACAGGCGCGCTTTCAACGCGCTGGACCGCCATGTCGAAACCGCCGCTCCTCATCCGCCTCTGCGCGCCGCGCGGTTTCTGCGCTGGCGTCGTGCGTGCGATCGATGCGGTGGAAGAAGCCCTCAAACGCTATGGCGCGCCGGTCTATGTCCGGCATGAGATCGTCCATAATCGCTATGTTGTTGATGGGCTCAAGGCCAAGGGTGCGATCTTCGTCGACGAACTCGACGAAATCCCGCAAGGCTCGACAGCGCCGGTGATCTTCTCGGCCCATGGCGTGCCGAAATCCGTGCCGGAAGCTGCCAAGGCCCGCAATCTTTTCGCACTCGATGCGACCTGCCCACTGGTCACGAAAGTCCATCGCGAGGCGGAATTGCACCACAAGCGTGGTCGCACGGTCATTTTCATCGGCCATCGCCATCATCCCGAAGTCGTCGGTACGATGGGGCAATTGCCAGAAGGCGCGGTTGTGCTGGTCGAAACGGTCGAGGATGTTGCGGCCCTTTCTGCCCTCGATGCCGACCGCCTCGCTTACGCGACGCAGACAACTTTGTCCGTCGATGACACGCGCGAGATCGTCTCAGCGCTCGAGGCGCGGTTTCCGGGCATTCACGGCCCGCATAAGGAAGACATTTGCTACGCCACCACCAACCGACAAGATGCGGTCAAACATGTGGCGCCGACCGTCGATGCGATGATTGTGGTGGGTTCGCCCAATTCGTCGAATTCACAGCGTCTCAAGGAAACCGCTGAACGTGCAGGCTGCCGCATTGCGCGCCTCATTCTGCGCGCTGAAGATATTGACTGGTCGCTTTATGGTGGGATTGCCTCGCTTGGTATCACTGCGGGCGCATCTGCACCGGAAATCCTCGTCGAGGAAATCATCGACGCTTTTGCCGCGCGCTATGATGTCCGCGTCGAGACCGTATCGACGGCTGATGAAAGCGTATTCTTTCCTTTGCCGCGCGCGCTGCGCGAAGCCGCAGCGGAGTAAGCGATGGCCGTCTATACCGAAATCGCCGATGATGAGCTTGAGGCCTTCATCGCGACTTACGATCTCGGCTCTGTCTTATCGGCCAAGGGGATTGCCGAGGGCGTTGAGAATTCGAACTATTTGCTGCGCACCGAAAAAGGCCAGTTCATCCTCACGCTCTATGAAAAGCGAGTGAAGGAAGAGGACCTGCCTTTCTTCATCGAATTGATGAAGCATCTCGCCGCCCATGGCCTGAATTGTCCGCAGCCTGTGCTCAACAAAAACGGAGCGGCGTTGGGCCGTTTAGCCGGTCGTCCCGCCTGCATCGTCACGTTTCTGGATGGCATGGGTGTGAAGCGGCCTGGCGTTGCCCATTGCGCGGCTGTGGGTGCAGCACTTGCCGATTTACAGCGCGCAGCCTCCGGCTTCACGATGCAACGCACGAATGCGTTGTCGGTGCAGGGATGGCGGCCCTTGTTCGAAGCGGCCGAAGCGCGAGCCGATACGCTCATGCCGGGCCTGCGCGAAGCCACCGAAGCGGCTTTGATTGAACTCGAAGCGCATTGGCCGGATGATCTGCCAAAGGGCGTCATCCACGCCGATCTCTTCCCAGACAATGTGTTCTTCCTCGGATCGCGCCTGTCGGGTCTGATCGATTTCTATTTCGCCTGCACCGATACGGTGGTCTACGATCTCGCGATCTGCCTCAATGCGTGGTGTTTCGAGCAGGATGGCTCTTATAACATCACCAAGGGCCGCGCGATGATCGAGGCCTATCGCAAAGTGCGTCCACTCTCATCGGCTGAAATCGAAGCGCTGCCGATTTTGTGTCGCGGTGCGGCGCTGCGTTTCATGCTGACCCGCCTTGTCGATTGGCTCAACGTGCCACCCGGTGCGCTGGTGAAGCCGAAGGATCCGCTCGAATATTTCCGTAAGCTGCGGTTTCATTTGCATTGCACGGCGGCCTCCGATTACGGCCTCGCGGAATGAAACAACGCGTGACGATCTATACGGATGGCGCGTGCTCGGGAAATCCGGGTCCAGGCGGCTGGGGTGCCATGCTCGTCTATGGCGACACGGTGCGCGAAATGAAGGGCGGCGAGCCGGAGACGACGAATAATCGCATGGAAATGATGGCCGCGATTTCCGCACTCGAAGCGTTGAAGCGTCCATGCATCGTCGATCTTTACACCGACAGCCAATATTTGCGCGAAGGCCTGACCAATTGGATCTATGGTTGGAAATCACGCGGCTGGAAAACGGCGGACAAAAAGCCGGTCAAGAATGTCGATCTCTGGCAGCGGCTTGATGAATTGCGCGCCCATCACGACGTGACGCTGCATTGGGTGAAGGGCCATGCCGGCCATCCCGAAAATGAACGCTGTGATGAATTGGCCCGCGAAGCGATTGCCGAGATGCGGGCGGAGAAGACTTCAGAATAAACCCCGTCATTGCGAGGAGGGTTTGAGCCGAACGCAGCAATCCATAAATCAGCAAGTATCCCGTCGCCTCGCGTCTCTTGATGACGTGCGGTAACGTCTCACAAAATTGCATCATACGCCTCAAGCTCTCATCCTGAGGAGCGCGACAACGCGCGCGTCTCGAAGGACGAGGGCGTGGTTCAAGCGCAAGCTGGTCTCCCTCGTCCTTCGAGACGCGACGCTATGCATCGCTCCTCAGGATGAGGGGTGTGGGTTTCGCTTAAGAATTTTTCGTTTTGCTAACATTTGTAAACCGGAAAAGTCTTCTCGCATGAAGGCCTCTTTCTTGGCACGGCTCCAGCCTTTGAGTTGGCGCTCAAGCGAGATCGCATCAATGATCTCGTCAAAATATTCTGCGTATATCAGCGCAACCGGACGGCGCGAATAGGTATAGGCTTTTACGTCTAGACCCGCATTGTGTTCGCTTAACCGCGTTTCTGGTTCATTATGGGTTGAGCCAACATAATAGGATTTATCGGAACAAAGAAGAATATAGACCCATTTGCCCATCGCGCTCTCCTTAAAGTGAACGCAATACAAAATGAGGCTCATCTCAATACCCTCATCCTGAGGAGCGCGACAACGTCGCGCGTCTCGAAGGACGAGGGAAATCCGTTGGCGCCATCAGACGCCCTGGTTCCGTCGCTGCGCATTGTTCAAGCAACGCACTTCAGGACGAGGGCTTGAGGCTTTACCCCGCAATCGCGCCGAAATCGGCAACCGAACGCGTCGCGCGGCGTAGGCCGCTGAGTAATTTCAGGCGATTGAGGCGCAACGCCGGATCGGCATCGTTCACCGTCACCTTGTCAAAGAACGCATCGACCGCTGGCCGCAAGGCTGCGAGCGCTTTCATGGCGCCAGCGAAATCTTCTTGGTTGATCGCAGACTGCGCTTGCGCCGAGGCGGTCTCAAGCAACGCGGCCAACGCCTTTTCTTCCGGCAGGCCCTTCGCTTCAATGAGTGCGGCATCGACCGCGCCATCGAAAGCGCCAGCGCCGTCCTTCTTCTCTTCGGCCTTGAGAATATTGGCAGCACGGCGGAAACCGGCGAGCAGGTTTTTGCCGTCTTCCGTTGCCAGAAAATCACCGAGCGCTTCGACGCGGCGCACCACCATCAAGAGATCATCTTGATCGCCTGCGCCATAAACGGCATCGATCAAATCATGCCGCGCGCCCTTGTCGCGCAGATAGACTTTGAGACGGTCGGCGAAGAAAGCTTTCAGATCAGGATCATAACCGGCAAGCGAGAGGCGCAGATTGTTTTCGATCACGATGCGGATCACGCCTAAGGCCGCGCGGCGCAGCGCGTAAGGATCTTTAGAACCAGTCGGCTTTTCGTCGATGCTCCAGAAACCTGTCAGCGTGTCGAGCTTGTCAGCAAGTGCGACGGCGATGGCGACCGGATCGGTCGGGACGCGATCGGATGGACCTTGCGGCTTGTAATGGTCTTCGAGTGCGGCGGCGACAGACGCATCTTCGCCCTGCAATTCGGCATAGCGACGGCCCATGAGGCCCTGCACTTCCGGAAATTCGCCGACCATTTCGGTCACAAGATCAGCCTTGGCCAGCGCAGCGGCGCGTTTTGCTCTCGCGCTGTCCGCACCGACGGTCGGTGCGAGCTGGTCAGCCAGCGCGATGATGCGGTCGATCCGGGCGCCTTGTGTGCCGAGTTTTTCATGGAACACAATGTCGAGCGCGCGCAGCTTGGCGAGGCGCTGGTCGAGCGGCTTGCCCTTGTCGGCGAAATCAGGAAGGGCCTTCTGGTCGATTTCCCAGAAATGCCGCGCGTCCGAGAGGCGTGCGCGTACGACGCGTTGGTTGCCCGCAACAATCGCCTGCCCGCCGTCGCTCGCTTCGATATTCGAGACGAGAATGAATTTGTTCGAGAGCTTGCCCGTCTTCGGATTACGCAGCACAAAGCATTTCTGGTTCGCGCGAATGGTGGCGCGCACCACCTCATCCGGAATGACGAGAAACGCGGGGTCGAATTCGCCCATCAGCACGACCGGCCATTCGACAAGCCCTGCGACTTCTTCAAGCAGACCTTCATCTTCGACGAGATCGAGACCGCGTGCAAAGGCCGCGTTCTTTGCCTCGTGCAAAATGATGTCCTTGCGGCGGTCGGCATCGAGAACGACTTTGGCGGCGAACAATTTCTGCTCGTAATCCTCGAAGCGGCGGACGGTGATCTGTCCCGGGGCAAGAAAGCGGTGGCCCTGTGTTGTATCGCCCGCTGTCGTGTCGCCAATCGAGAAGGCGATAATCTCTGGCGTTTCGGTTTCGGGGCCGAACGTGCACAGGATCGATTGTAGCGGACGCACCCAGCGCAACGCTCCGGCTTCGGCTGAAGCTTTGCCCCAGCGCATCGATTTCGGCCATGGGAAAGTGCGCACGATCTCGGGCAGGATCTCTTTCAAGATCGCGTCGGTCGGCTGCCCCTTCTTCTCGACGATGGCGACGTAGAATTCGCCCTTCTTCGGGTCGCTTTCGATTTTCGCCTGATCGAGCGAGGAGAGACCCGCGCTTTTGAGGAAGCCCTGAATGGCGGCATCCGGCGCACCAACGCGCGGGCCCTTCTTTTCTTCGCGCTGGTCAGGTGCGCGGGCAGGCAGCCCGGCAATGTGGAGCGTTAGGCGGCGTGGGGTTGAGAAGGCCTTCGCCCCTTCATAGACGCAACCGCGATCGACGAGCGCATTGGTCACCAGCGTTTTGAGATCCTCCGCCGCTTTCCGCTGCATGCGGGCGGGGATTTCCTCGCTGAAGAGTTCAAGCAGAAGATCGGGCATGGTCCAGGTCCGGGCGTCAAAGCGAAGCGAGCCCGGTCCTACCGGCGGGGGCGGCTCCTGTCCACCTCTCGCCTCACTTTGCGTCTGGCGGGTACTTTGCGCGTTGGATTACATAGGCGCACCAATCGGGATCACGCCATGCGCATCGACGACCTCCGCACCTCTGACAATGTTGAAGACCGGCGTGGCAGTGGCCCGTCCTTCCCGGGGGGTGGGGGCGGCCTCGGGCTTGGCACCGTCGTGGTGCTGGGCCTTTTGGGCTGGGCGCTGGGGATTGATCCGCGCTTGCTGATTGGTGGGGCCGAAATGGTGTCGCAGATGCGGCCGCAACAGCAGCACAGCCAGCCTGCGGGTAAGACCGGCGCACCCACGGACGATATCGGCCAGTTCGTCGCCAAAATCCTTGGCGAGACGGAAGATGTCTGGGGCAAAGTGCTGAAACAGGAGATGGGCCGCGATTATGTCCGGCCGAAGCTGGTGCTGTTCTCAGGCGCGACCAATTCCGCCTGCGGCTTTGCCCAAGCCGCAATGGGGCCGTTTTACTGCCCCACCGATCAACGCGTTTATCTTGATACGTCCTTCTTCCGCGATATGCAGCGCAAGCTCGGCGGCGGTGGGGATTTCGCCTATGCCTATGTGATCGCCCATGAGGTCGGCCACCATGTCGAGAATGTGCTCGGCATTTTGCCACGCGTGCAGCAGGCGCAGCGTCGCGCCTCATCGCAGGCCGAGGCGAACGCGCTGTCCGTGCGTGTTGAGTTGATGGCCGATTGCTTGGCAGGTGTCTGGGCCAAGGCGATGAATGAGCGCCATCGCAACATCACCGAGCAAGATGTCAGGCAGGCTTTGAATACGGCCGCAGCGATTGGCGATGACCGTTTGCAGAAAGAGGCGCAGGGTTATGCCGTGCCCGACAGCTTCACCCATGGCTCATCCGAGCAGCGCATGCGTTGGTTCATGACCGGGATGAAGGGCGGCTCCGTCCGCGGCTGCAATACGTTCAACCAGCAGCGGGTCTGAGCCCGCGCTTGCGTCGATCGGCCAGCATCGCGTCGATCTTCGCGTAATTGAGCCGTTCTCCATTGCTGAGCGCCGTGGCGCTCGCAATAAGTCCGAGGCGCTCATCAGCCTGACCAGACAATTGCGCGATCCATGTGAGCCATGGCGCGCCTTGGACCGGGAGAAGCCCGGCCTTCCGACCCTCGATGGCAGCGAGCGCATCGCTCAGCGTCGCAATCCAATCGCCGAGCGGCACCATGCCGGGCGCGAGCACCAACACATGGGGGCATTTGATCTGCGCCGCCGCTATCCGGATGAGCGTTGATCGCTCGCCGGGCACGATGATGAGCCCGCTACCGCCGGCTTCCGTCACTGCGCTGAGAAAGGGCGTCTCGGCTTGGGCCACGATCACCACGTCGCGGATCAGCCCCTCGGCGACGGCCGGAACGAGCGCCGTCAGCGTGTCCACAAGGGCGGGCACCGGGTGAAGGGCAGGGATCACGGCCGAGATCATTAACCCTGACTAGCATGAGGCGCGGGAGAGGCCAGCGTCTCCGCTTGCATTCATCCGGATTCTGTTATTTGTTCTCTTTATGTTCTCTTTTTCAGGAGATGGCCATGTCTTTCGCTTTTGATGGGTTTAAGACCGGTTTGCCGCTCGCTTCGCCAAATTCCGGCGTCGACAGGGTCGACCCGACGCTCCGTAGGGGTCGTGCGGCCACGCTTAACCGCTCTGGCCGCTATGAAGCCGAGATCCGCGAGCAGATCCATGATGGCTGGGACCGGGACGAGGATCTTCCGCCACTCAAGACCGAGGTCGCGGTCGAAAAGCCGAAAACGGTGATCACGCGTAATGATTCGCCTGACATTGCCTTTGACCGTTCGATCAATCCCTATCGCGGCTGCGAGCATGGCTGCGTCTATTGCTTCGCCCGGCCGACCCACGCCTATATGGGTCTATCGCCGGGGCTCGATTTCGAGACCAAACTCTTTGCCAAGCAAGGCGCGGCCGAACTCCTCGAACAGGAATTGGCCAACCCCAATTACAAGCCGCAGACGATCGCGATCGGCACCAACACCGACCCCTATCAGCCGATCGAACGGACGCGCCGGGTGATGCGCTCAGTGCTTGAGGTCCTCCATCGCACCTCTCATCCGGTCGCCATCGTGACGAAATCGAACCTCGTCACGCGCGATATCGATCTCTTGGCACCCATGGCGGCCGAAGGGCTCGCCAAGGTCGCGATCTCGATCACGACGCTCGATCCTGTGCTCGCCCGCAAGATGGAGCCGCGCGCGCCAACACCGGCCAAAAGGCTGGAGGCGATCCGCCAATTGAGCGCCGCTGGCATCCCGGTCGCGGTGATGGTCGCTCCCATCCTGCCCGGCCTAACCGATCATGAGATCGAGAAGATCCTTGCAGCGGCATGGGAAGCAGGCGCGCGTGAAGCGGGCTATGTGCTTCTGCGCCTGCCGCTCGAAGTGAAGGATCTCGTCCGGGGCTGGCTTGAAGAGAATTATCCCGACAAAGCCAAGCATGTGCTCTCGCTCGTCCGTTCCACTCGCGGTGGCAAGGATTACGACCCGACCTTCGGCCAGCGTCAGACAGGCACGGGTCCCTATGCTTGGACGATTGGCCGTCGCTTCGAAATGGCAGCCCGCTGCCTTGGCTTCAACGAGCGCAAATTGACGATGCGGACTGACCTGTTCGATCCGCCGGTCCTGCAAGGCGGGCAATACGCGTTGCTGTGACGGGCGGCTTGCTCCGGCTCTGTCCCCGGTCTAGTCGGAGGTCATGAAGCGCGCCGCCCCGAAAGCGTCCAAAGCGAGTGCTCGCACCGCCAAAGACCTCCTGCCACTCGACCTGCCGAGCGGGCCGGATTTCGCGCGCGAAAAAAAGATCATGCGCCGCGGCGTGACGCCGGTGGCCGGATGCGATGAGGCCGGGCGCGGCCCGCTCGCCGGGCCAGTGGTGGCGGCCGCTGTCATTTTGGATCCGAAGAAGATTCCCGCAGGCCTCAACGATTCCAAACAGCTCAGTAAACACGCGCGTGAAGCGTTGTTCGAAGAGATCTGTGCCACAGCGCATATTTCCGTCTCGTCGATCTCCGCACGATTCATTGATCAGAGCGATATTCGCAAAGCCTCGCTCGAAGCGATGCGCCGCGCTGTGCTCGGTCTTTCCATCGCGCCGCGCCATGTTTTGGTCGATGGCCGCGATTTGCCCGCTCTGCCGTGCGATGGCGATGCCGTGATTGGTGGGGATGGTTTGTCGGTGTCGATTGCGGCAGCCTCCATCATCGCCAAAGTCACGCGCGACCGGATGATGGAACGCGTCGGCATCGCTTTGCCTGCCTATGGTTTTGAAGCGCATATGGGCTATGGAACGAAACAACATCGCGATGCGATTGCAGCGCACGGCCCCTGCGCCTATCACCGCCTGAGCTTTTCGCCATTCACCATTGATTTACCATAAATTGCATCGGCGCGTTTTGGGACTCGCCAAATTTTACATCTAAACCTCGCCTTTACCCTGACCCCCGCATTGTCCCCTCACAAGTTGCGTTGCTGCTGTGGGGTTAGTGGGTTCATGGTTTCTCTGCGTACCGGGGTTGCCGGCGCTCGGGCTCGGGTCAGGGTCGCGCGTTCCGTTCGTCCGTCGCCAGCTCCTCGGATGGGGGCCGTTCCGTTTGAAACCGATCGCATTCTCGAAGGCGATTGTGTTGCGGAATTATCAAGGCTCCCTGGCCAAAGCGTTGATCTCGTTTTTGCCGATCCGCCCTATAATTTGCAGCTTGAAGGCGCGCTCTCCCGCCCTGATCAAACGGTTGTTGATGCCGTTGATGATGATTGGGACAAGTTTGCGAGCTTTGCCGAATACGACACGTTCACCCGCGCGTGGCTGACGGAATGCCGCCGCATCCTGAAGCCCGATGGGACGCTCTGGGTGATCGGGTCCTACCACAATATCTTCCGTGTCGGCACGATCCTGCAGGATCTCGGCTTCTGGATTTTGAACGACATCGTCTGGCGCAAAGCCAATCCGATGCCGAATTTCCGTGGTCGCCGTTTCACCAATGCGCATGAAACGATGATCTGGGCGTCGCTTTCACCAAAAGCAAAAAGCTACACCTTCCATTACGAAGCCTTGAAAGCCGGTAATGATGATTTGCAGGTGCGCTCGGATTGGTATTTCCCGATCTGCACCGGCCATGAACGTCTGAAAGACGAAGAGGGCCGCAAGACGCATCCAACGCAAAAGCCAGAAGCGCTGCTTGCTCGCGTGTTAATGTCGTCGACCAGCCCCGGCGATGTCGTGCTTGATCCCTTCTTCGGCACGGGCACGACAGGGGCTGTGGCGAAAAAGCTTGGTCGTCACTTTATCGGCATCGAGCGTGATCCGATCTATGCGCAAGCGGCACGCAAGCGCATTGCGGCCGTCACGCCGGTCGATCCGGCGAGCTTTGCTGAACCGCCCGCCAAGCGCAGCGAACCGCGGATTCCCTTCCAAGCGGTGATCGAAGCGGGATTGTTGCAACCGGGCGATCTGCTGTTTGACGAAAAGCGTCGTCATAAAGCGATTGTGCGCGCCGATGGCACGCTCGCGCTCGGCCAACTCGTGGGCTCAATCCACAAAATCGGTGCGCTCGCCCAAGGTCTGCCGGCGTGTAATGGCTGGACCTTCTGGCATTGCGAGACCAAGGACGGCGTGAAACCGATCGACAGCTTCCGCCAGATCCTGCGCGAAAGCATGGCTGCCGCGTAAGCGCAGAAAATTTGTGCGATCTGCCGCAAGTTGGCCATGGTTGGGGCGTCAAATCCCATCTCGACGGTGTAGTTTGAACCCGTCGATTGGGAGATTCTCACATGCACGCGAAATGGCTTGCCCTCGGAACGGCTGTTGTCCTCACGCTGTCGGAGGCCGCTATGGCCCAGCAGACGCCGCCACCTGCGGCCCCGACGCCGGCGCCGGGTATGGGTCAAGGTCAAGGCATGATGCGCGGCGGCGATGAGCGCCATCATGGCATGATGCGCGGGCACGGCATGGAAATGGGCGGCATGATGATGGGCCGCCGTTTCTGCGATAGCAAAGAAGCCATGGCCCCGCGCATGTTGGGCCGTCTCGAAAGCACGATCAAACCGACCGACGCACAAAAGCCGGAAATGGAAGCGTTACGCGCAGCCGCCACAAAAGCGGAAAGTATCATGCGTGCCGCGTGCCCTGCAGCGGGTGACGATGATCGCTCGCCGCCCGCCCGTCTCGCGCAAATGGAAAAGAGCGCCAGCGCCATGGCGGAAGCGATCAAGACCGTGCGCCCGGCTTTCGACGCGCTTTATGCGAAACTCGACGACAAGCAGCGCGACCGCATACGCTGGTCACGCGGCCATCATTGAGGGAAGTTTTCGAGCGCGAAGGTAATCGCCTTCTTCATCACGCTCGGCAGCGCTTCCTGATCAAGCGCATCAAGTGAGACGAAGCGCGCCCCTTGCGGCGCGCTTTTTCTTTTGCTGCAGCGTGCGGCATAGATAGTCAGCTCAAGCGGAAAATGCGTGAAGACATGGCGCACATGGCCGCGCAGTTTGGTCCATTCTGCCTCGATTGGCGCGAGCGTTGTCACGTCTTTCGCTTTAAAACTGGCCGACCATTCGGTCCCGGGCACTTCTGTCATGCCGCCGAGCAAACCCTTGTCCGGTCGCGTCCGCACGAGGATTGCGCCATCCTCGCGTAACAGCACGAAAGCCGCACCGCGCCGGAGCTGGCCTTCTTTCTTCGGCGTCTTACGCGGAAAAATTTCGGCATCGCCACGCTTTTGCGCCGCACATGATCCGCTGAAGGGGCACAGGATGCACGATGGCGATTTGGGCGAGCATAAGGTCGCGCCAAGGTCCATCATCGCTTGCGCAAAATCGCCGGGCCGATCCTCTGGAACAAGGGCGGTTGTGAGCGCCTTGATCTGCGGCTTCGATCCCGGCAGCGGTTCCTCAATCGCGTAAAGCCGCGAGATCACACGCTCCACATTGCCATCGACGACAGTGGCCACGCGATTGAACGCAATCGAGGCAATCGCCGCGGACGTATATTCGCCAATGCCTGGCAAAGCCCGTAGCGCATCCGGTGTCTCGGGGAAGATGCCCCCATGAACTTCGACGATCGCTTTCGCGCATGCATGGAGGTTGCGCGCGCGCGAATAATAGCCAAGCCCCGCCCACGCGCTCATCACCGCTTCGGTTGGCGCAGCCGCGAGCGCGAATACATCCGGAAACAGCGTCAGGAATTTTTCGAAATAGGGTTTGACCGCCGTGACCGTCGTCTGTTGCAGCATGATCTCCGACAACCAGACGCGATAAGGATCAGGGATGTCGCCCGGCTTCGCCCGCCACGGCAGCGTGCGGCGGTGGCGGTCATACCAAGCCAGCAAAGCGCGTGCAGTGGGCCCATCCGTCAACGGGCCAGCTTTTGAATCGACGGGGGAGGGGCGGCGCTTTACCATGCGGTTTGTTGATAGCGTCCCTATGGCGCTGTGCAAGGTGCCCTCATCGCGTCGCATGTCTGATCCCAAACCTGATCAAAAGCCATTCAAACGCATGACCCGCCCGTTGGCCGAGCTGGTCGATGCCTGCATCGCGCCGGTGCTGGCAGCGCAGGGCTTTGCCGCGTCCGATATTGTCGTGGGTTGGCCGGAGATCGTCGGCGAACGGCTCGCGCCCTATTGTGAGCCGGTGAAGGTCCAATGGCCGCGTCGTCCCGGCGGGCCCGATATGCCGGCTGAGCCTGCTACGTTGATCGTGCGGGTTGAGAGCGCTTTCGCCCTTGAGGTGCAGCACCTTGCCCCCATCATCATTGAGCGGGTCAATGCCCGCTATGGGTGGCGCTGCATTGGGCGGCTCAGCTTCCGGCAGGGGCCGGTTGGCCGCGAGCGCGCCCACAAGGAAGGGCGCCACCAGCCTTCGCCTGAAAAAGTGGCGGAGACGGCAGCCCGGCTGGGCGATTTCGAGAATGAGGGGCTTCGTAAGGCCTTGGCCGAACTTGGGGCCGCCATGGCCGAACGCAGCGCCAAACCCTGATTCGGACCGGATAGGTTCAATCGCCGGGGGAAAAGCCCTTTTGGCCAAGCCTCCGCTCTTGCCACAAATTGACCGGTATTGAATGGTCCACAAGGCTCCGAATGAAGGGGCGGATGCGGCGTGCCTCAAAGTGCGCCTGAGGCCGCCTCCCTTGCAGGGACAGGTTTGATGGTGATCCGCCGTACTCTTTTAGCTGGCCTGGCGGCCGTTGTGATGGGCTTTGCCGGTGCCGTAGGCGCCTCCGCGCAAACGGTTTCTGCGGATGAGGTGGCCGTTCCGGGTCCGCTTGGTGATATCGAGCTCGGCAATAAGAACGCCAAGGTCACGATCATCGAATACGCCTCGTTGACCTGCAGCCATTGCGCCACCTTTCATGAAAAGACGTGGCCTATTCTGAAGCAGAAATGGATCGATACCGGCAAGGTCCGCTTCATCCTGCGTGAATTCCCGCTCGATCCGCTTGCAACCGCCGGCTTCATGCTCGCGCGTTGCGCCGGAAACGACAAATATTATCCGATTGTCGATCTCCTGTTTTCTCAACAGAAAAATTGGGCCTTCTCAAACAAGCCTGTGGAAGCCCTGCTTTCTCTGGTGAAACAGGCAGGGTTTTCACAGGAAAGTTTCGAGGCCTGCTTGAAAAACCAGCAGATCTATGACGCCGTGAATGCGGTGCGAGACAGGGCGGCGCAGAAACTCGGAGTGAGTTCGACGCCGACCTTCTTCATCAATGGTCAGGTCCAGCGGGGCGCGATGACGGTCGAGGAACTCGACAAGATTCTCACGCCGCTTGTCGGCAACTGATCGAAGCGGGAACTGTTCGGGACCCGCTGGTTTAAGCAAGGGTCCTCCTGATGATTCTGACGCGACTGCGTATTGCGGGCTTCAAATCCTTCGTTGATCCGACGGAGTTTCTGATTGAGCCCGGCCTCACCGGCGTCGTCGGGCCCAATGGTTGCGGCAAGTCGAACCTCGTCGAAGCGTTGCGCTGGTGCATGGGCGAGAGCTCGTTCAAGAGCCTGCGCGCCTCGGGCATGGATGATGTGATTTTTGCCGGCTCGGGCAATCGCCCGGCGCGCAACACCGCTGAAGTCGCTCTTCTCATCGATAATCGCCTGCGCACAGCGCCGGCTGCGTTCAACGACGCCGAAGAACTCGACGTGTCGCGCAAGATCGAGCGCGAATCGGGCTCCACCTATCGCATCAATGGCCGCGAAGTACGCGCGCGCGACGTTCAGCTTCTGTTTGCCGACGCTTCGACGGGCGCACGTTCGCCCGCCATGGTGCGTCAGGGCCAGATCGGCGAAATCATTTCCGCGAAGCCGCAAGCGCGCCGTCGCATTCTTGAAGATGCCGCCGGTGTGGCAGGCCTCCATACCCGCCGTCACGAGGCGGAACTCCGCCTCAAAGCGGCAGAAGACAATGTGCAGCGTCTGGAAGACGTGCTGCAGCAGATTGATTCGCAGGCCGAAGGGCTGAAGCGGCAGGCGAAGCAGGCGTCGCGCTATCGCACGCTTGCTGCCGATATCCGCAAATATGAATCGGTTCTGCTCTACGTCTCGCTGCAGGAAGCGCGTCAGCACGTGCTTGAAGCGGAAGCGAAGGTGGAGGCTGATTTGCTGGCCGTCGCCGAACGCGCCAAGATTCAGGGTGAGGCCGCCACTGCGCAAGCCATCGCTGCGCATCAATTGCCCTCGTTGCGCGAAGCGGAAATCGAAGCCGCTGCCGCTTTGCAGCGCCTGCGCCTTGCTCGCGACCAGCTCGATCAGGAAGAAGCGCGGGCGCGGCAGCGCGCCGTGGAACTCGAGCGCCGTGCGGAAGAATTCACCCGCGATCTCGAGCGCGAAAAGCTCGCCGTCTCGGACTCTGAAGCTGCTTTGGCGCGCTTGCTCGCCGAAGCCGAAACGCTGATTGCCGCCTCCGACACTGATGAAGCCGCCGAAATCGCGCGTGAAAAACTCGCCGTTCTGGAAGACGAACTCGCTGCTGCCGAACAGGCGCTTGGCGAAGCACAGAGTGCGGTCTCTGATATCAACGCGCAGCGTGCTGCGGCCGAACGCGCCCTGCGTGAAGAAAAAGACCGCGTGGTCCGCTTCCGTGCCGAGCAGGAAAAGCTGCAGCACGACCTCGCGCTGATCGAAGAAACGCATGGCAATGCCGCTGATCTGATGGCGATGGCCGAAGAAATCGAAGCGCTCGAAATGGCGTCGATGGAAGCGGATGATCGCGCACAGGCTGCGCGCGCCGCCCATGCCGAAGCCCGCGAACGTGAAGCGGCTTTGCGGGGTCCGCTCGCCGAAGCCGACCGCGCCGCCCAGCGTCTTGAAACCGAAGTGCGCACGCTGGCGAAGCTTGTCTCCGCTGGCGGTGGCGATCTTTTCCCGGCCGTGCTCGATCTCATCAAGGTCGAAAAGGGTTTTGAAACCGCGCTCGGTGCCGCGCTTGGCGATGACCTCGACGCATCGATCGATACAGCCGCTCCGGCGCATTGGTCGGTTGCGGGCGATGGTGCGGACGATCCGGCTTTGCTCGCGGGCGTGCGTTCGCTCGCCGATTGCGTTGATGCCCCGCCCGAACTCGCGCGCCGTCTGCGCCAGATCGGCATCGTCACAAAAGAAGAAGGCCGCGCACTCGCAAAAAGCCTGAAGGCTGGTCAACGCCTCGTCACGCCGGAAGGCGATTTGTGGCGTTGGGATGGCTTCACGACGGCCGCTGATGCACCGACACCTGCGGCCCGTCGCCTCGCTGAAAAGAACCGTCTTGGCGATCTCGAAATCGAAGCGGCTGCAGCGCGCGCGACCGTCGAGCAGCTTCGTCTTGAAGCTGAAAACGCGCAGGGCGCCATTCGTATGGCTGCGCAGAGCGAAACCGAAACGCTCGAAGCGGCACGCATCGCGCGCCGCGCGCTTGATGATGGTCGTGAACGTCGCGCCATTGCAGAACGTAAGCAATCTGAAGTTGCTGCCAAGCATTCGGCACTCACCGAAGCCTTGAGCCGTGTTGCCGAAAGCCTGACCGAAGCAGAAGCGAAGGTCGAAGCGGCTGACGCGCAGATGTTGGGTCTCGGCGATGCGCGAGAGCTCGAACAGAAGCTCGCACAAGCGCGCTTCCATGCCGAAGGGCGCCGCGCTGCCGCTGCCGAAGCGCGTGCGGTTGTTGCCGGTCTCGCCCGCGAAGCTGAAATGCGCCAGCGTCGCCTCACCGCCATTCGCGATGAGAGCGAATCCTGGGAAGCCCGCAAGCGCCGCTCGTCGGGTCAGATCGAAGAAATCGAACGCCGTATTGCCACTGTGCAGGAAGAGCGCATCGCGCTTGCCGAAGCGCCCGATAGTTTCGAATTGCAGCGTCGCGATCTCGCCGCTGCGGTCGACGAAGCGGAACTGAAGCGGAAAGAGGCCGCGGACCGTCTTGCCGAGGCTGAGACGACAGCGAACGCGGCTGACAAATTCTCGCAGCAGGCACTGGCTGATCTGGCGACCGCGCGCGAAGAGAAGGTCCGTTCCGAAGGCCGCCTTGAAGCGGCGCGGGAGCGTCTCGAAGCCTGCACTCGTGCTGTTCCCGAACGGCTCGAAATGTCGATTGAGGAATTGGCGGAAGCCGTCGTGCAATATGGCGACCTGCCGGAAGTGCGCGAGTGCGAAAAGCAGCTCGAAACGCTCAAGGCCGACCGCGAAAAGCTCGGTGCCGTCAATTTGCGCGCTGAAGAAGAGCTGGTTGAGCTTGAAGAGAAGCAGGGTGCGCTTGTCACCGAGCGCGACGACCTGACCGAAGCAATCAAGCGCTTGCGGGTTGCCATTGCGGAACTCAACAAGGAAGGCCGCGAGCGTCTTCTGGTGGCGTTTACGACCGTTCAGGGCCATTTCGAGCGCTTGTTCACCTCGCTGTTCGGCGGCGGCACGGCGCAACTCCAGCTCATCGAATCGGATGATCCGCTCGAAGCCGGTCTCGAAATCGTTGCCCGCCCGCCTGGCAAGAAGCCCCAGACCATGACGCTTCTATCGGGTGGCGAGCAGGCTCTGACCGCGATTGCCCTCATTTTCGCGGTGTTCTTGACCAATCCCTCGCCCATCTGCGTGCTGGACGAAGTGGACGCCCCGCTCGATGACGCAAACGTCGAGCGTTATTGCGACCTTCTCCACAACATGGCGAACGAGACCTCGACCCGATTCGTTGTCATCACCCATAACCCGATCACAATGGCCCGGATGGACCGTTTGTTCGGGGTAACGATGGCCGAACGCGGCGTCAGCCAGCTCGTTTCGGTCGATCTGGGCGAGGCCGAACGCTTCCTCGAAGCCTCGTAATCGGTCCGCGTCGCCACGTCGCGGGGATTCGCGCCGGTTTTTGCCGGCGCGCTTTCTCCGTACTTCGTCGAAAGCGCTGTTTTTCCTTGTAAAACAAACGCTTAATTGGGGTTGCCGTGTCCTTGACAGGGGTAGGGTCAAAAACTATGGTGCGCGCGACTTTGAGGGGGCGGTCAGGCGTTTTTCCCAGCGGTCGGGTGACAGGTTTTCATCATGAATGAGAAGCCGAAGCCCGAAAATCAGGGGGGAGCGCCCAAAGCACCCGGCGATTCCGAACTGTCGGCGCGTCTCGAGAAATTGGGACAGCGTCTGGATCAGGTGCGAGGGCCTTCCGGCTCGGCGCAACCCGAGCACCGGACGAGGGCGGACAATTCGGGGCTGGCCAAGGCCTTCCGCCTCTCGGCGGAATTCGTCTCGGGCCCGATTGCCGGCGGTCTCATCGGCTGGGGAGCGGACAAGCTCCTGAATACCAAGCCATGGGGTCTGATGAGTTTCCTCATGCTCGGCTTTCTGGCCGGCATTTATAACGTAATGCGCACGTCGGGCTTTTTGAAAAAGCCAGAGGCGTAAAAGGCGCGAAGGCCCGCAAGGGTTGAGCGCGGTGAGCTGAAGAAAGAAGGGGCCGACCGGCCATGGCCGATCCGATCCATCAATTCGAACTGAAGACGATCGCGACTGTTGGCCATATCGGCAACATGCCGCTCGTGCTGACACAGTCGTCGGTCTACATGATCGGCGCCGTGATCGCGATCACGCTGTTCGTGCTGCTGGGCACCAGCGGCCGCCGTCTGGTTCCGACGCGCCTGCAATCGATGGTCGAGCTCTCTTATGAGTTCGTGGCAGGAACGGTCCGAAGTTCGGCAGGGACAGAGGGGATGAAGTTCTTCCCGCTCGTCTTCTCGCTCTTCATGTTCATCCTGATCCTCAATCTCGTTGGGATGGTGCCTTACTCGTTCACGGTGACGAGCCACATCATCATCACTTTCGCGCTTGCCGCGATCGTGATCCTCACCGTCATCATCTATGGCTTCATGGCGCATGGCACCCACTTCCTCGGCCTCTTCGTGCCGTCGGGCGTGCCGGCCTGGTTGCTGCCGCTGATGGTCGCCATCGAAGTGATCTCCTTCGTCTCGCGCCCAATCAGCCTTTCGGTTCGTTTGTTCGCCAACATGTTGGCGGGTCATATCGCGCTGAAAATCTTCGCAGGCTTCGTGCCGGCTCTCCTCGCCGCTGGTGCGTGGGGATTGCTCGCGCCGTTGCCGCTTGCTCTGACGATCGCGCTCACCGCGCTTGAGATGCTCGTTGCTGTTCTGCAGGCCTATGTGTTTGCGACACTGACTTCGATCTATCTCAACGACGCTCTCCATCCCGGTCACTGAGTTCCTCAGGAACCGAAACCTTCTCACGATCCTACTTCAAGGAGACTTCCATGGATCCCGTCGCAGCCAAATACATCGGTGCTGGTCTTGCTTGCCTTGGTATGGCGGGCGCAGGCATCGGCCTCGGTCATCTGTTCGGCCAGTTCCTCTCGGGTGCACTGCGCAACCCGTCGGCGGCTGAAGGCCAGCGTGGCACGCTTCTCCTCGGCTTCGCGCTGACGGAAGCTCTGGGCATCTTCTCGCTGCTCATCGCGCTCCTCCTCCTGTTCGCCGTCTGATCCTTCTCTGTCCGACCGGGAGGGACGGCTAATCCGTCCATCCCGGCAAGAGGTCCATCATGGCTCAGCCCGTGCAAACCTCGACCGGCGCCCCCGCCCCGGGTGGCCACGGTGGAGGATTCCCGCCATTCGACTCGCATTCCTTTGGCTCGCAGCTTGTCTTTTTCGCGATCGCCTTTGGCCTGCTTTATGTGTTGATGTCCCGTGTCGCGCTGCCGCGCGTCGCCGGTATCCTCGAAGCGCGCCACAAGACGGTTGAGAACGACATCGAAGCCGCCGCGAAAATGAAGGCGGAAACGGATGCCGCCATCGCCGCCTATGAAAAGGCGCTGATGGAAGCCAAGGGTCGCGCCCAGACCATCGCTGGTGAGACGCGTGATCGTCTCGCCGCCGAGACGGACGCCAAGCGCAAAGCGCTGGAAGCCGATCTCGCCGCCAAGCTCACCGAAGCCGAGAAGACCATTGCTGCGTCGAAAGCCGCTGCCATGGCCAATGTCTCGCAGATTGCGGGCGACGCGGCTGAGGCGATCATCAAGCAAGTCGCCGGTGAGAGCGTGCCGCGTGCGTCGATTGACGCCGCTGTCGCCAAAGCCGTCTGACGGGAGCCCGATCCATGTTCATGACACCGGAATTCTGGGTTGCCGTCGCCTTCGTCGTCTTCATGGGCGTGGTCGTGAAGACCGGCGCTTTTGCAGGCATCGCGAAGTCGCTCGACGATCGCGCCAAGCGCATCCAGCAGGAACTCGACGACGCGCAGGCGTTGCACGAGGAAGCCAAGCGCGTGCTTGCTGATTATCAGAAGCGTCGCGTTGAAGCTGAGCAGGAAGCCGCGGCGATTGTTCAGGCTGCGAAGGAAGAAGCTGAGCGCTTTGCGGCTGAAAGCGAAGCCAAGCTGAAGGACTTCGTTGCTCGCCGCACGGCGCTTGCCGAGCAGCGTATCGCGCAGGCCGAGCAGCAAGCTTCGAATGACGTGCGCGCTGCAGCGGCTGAAGCGGCGATCAAAGCATCGGAAGAAATCCTGCGTTCGAGCGTCAAGGGCGCGAAGGCCGATGCGCTGATTGAAGCGGGCCTCAAGGATGTCCGCGCGCGTCTCAACTGATGCGTGGTGCAGAGGAATTCAAAAAGCCGCCTTCGGGCGGCTTTTTTGTTTTTTGTTTTTCTGGCGCGCCATCGTCAGGCGTTGAGTGTCGCCCTCAAACCCTCATGCTGAGGAGCCGCGAAGCGGCGTCTCGAAGCACGGGGGCAGAATTATTGCGATATTGATGTTGCAGCCAATTTTGCGCGCAGCGCCTTCATGTCACGCCAGGCAAAGGCTTTGTGCTCGGGCCGGCGCAGCAAATAAGACGGGTGCAACGTCGCCAAAGCCGGAATGGTCCGCGATCCGGTGTTGAAGTCATAAAACTTCCCGCGCACGCGCAGAATGCCGTCCTTCAATCCGAGCAAGGTTTGCATGGCTGGGGCACCAATCGTCACCAGCACATCCGGATTGGCAAGCTCAATCTGTCGCCGGATGAAGGGCTCGCATACCGCCATTTCGGTCAGGGTTGGCGTGCGATTGCCGGGCGGCCGCCACGGCACGACATTGGCGATGTAGACATTCTCAGTGCGACTAAGCCCGATGGCCGCCAGCATGCGGTCGAGCAATTGGCCGGAGCGGCCGACAAAAGGCTCGCCCATCCTGTCTTCTTCCGCGCCCGGCGCTTCGCCGACCAACATCACACGCGAACCAGCCACGCCAGCAGAGAAGACAAGCTGCGTCGCGGTCCGCTTCAGCATGCAGCCTTCAAACGCGGCCATAGCCGCTTTCAACGCGGCGAGGTCGCCGCAACCAGCTGCGATCCGCTTGGCATCCTGCACCGCGCTATCGGCATGAACGGCCGCAGCCGGCGCGACGGCTTCGAGCCGGGGCGCCTCTGCTTCTCGAGCGGGGGGCGCCCGCTCCAACACCGCGCGCGCCTCACCGAGCCGATCATGCGGCTCCTCGTCGAGAGGCAGATCGACCCCTGCATCGGCATAGAACCGCAGGAGTGCGGCCGCCGTGAGAGGGTCGAGATCGGGGTGGGTATCGCTCATGCCCCCAATCTAGACGAATTGGCGTGCCGGCGGGACTCTCTCTTTTGCGGCCATCCCCGCTCCAGTGCTTGACGCGGCGCTTCGCAGGCGCAAAACGGAAAGGAACGGGACGGGAGACCTTCAGATGCAGCTCGACGAAGCGCTGTCGATGCCCCGCGAGGGCATGGATTACGATGTGGTCATTGTCGGTGGTGGCCCCGCTGGCCTTTCGGCCGCGATCCGCCTCAAACAGATCAATCCCGACCTCTCGGTCGTGGTCGTCGAGAAGGGCTCGGAAGTGGGCGCCCATATTCTCTCGGGCGCGGTCATGGACCCGATCGGTCTCGACAAGCTCATCCCTGATTGGCGCGAGGACGACACGGCCCCGTTGAAGACGCCGGTGACCGCCGATCATTTCTATTTCTTGGGCCCCGCGGGTGGCGTACGCCTGCCGAATGCGTTGATGCCGCCTTTGATGAACAATCACGGCAATTACATCGTCTCGCTCGGTAATGTGGCGCGCTGGCTCGCGACGCGCGCCGAAGCGCTCGGCGTTGAAATCTATCCGGGCTTTGCTGCGGCTGAATTGCTCTATGACGACAAGGGCGCGGTGATCGGTGTCGCCACCGGTGACATGGGCATTTCCAAAACCGGCGAGGTGAAAGAAGGCTTCACCCGCGGCATGGAACTCCGCGGCAAATACACCTTGCTCGCCGAAGGCGCGCGCGGTTCACTCTCAAAACAGGCGATTGCGAAATACTCACTTTCACAGGATCGCGAGCCGCAGAAATTCGGCATTGGCCTGAAAGAGCTGTGGCAAGTTGCGCCGGAAAAGCACAAGCCCGGTCTTGTACAGCATTCGTTTGGCTGGCCGCTCGACATGAAGACGGGCGGCGGATCGTTCCTATATCATCTTGAGGACAATCTCGTCGCCGTCGGCTTCGTTGTGCATCTCAATTACGAAAATCCGACACTTTCGCCCTTCGACGAGTTCCAGCGTTTCAAGACGCATCCGATGGTGCGTGAGACCTTCGAAGGCGGCAAACGCATTTCTTATGGCGCGCGCGCGATCACCGAAGGCGGCTGGCAATCCGTGCCGAAGCTAGCCTTCCCTGGGGGTGCGCTTCTTGGCTGCGCGGCCGGATTTGTGAACGTGCCACGCATCAAGGGTTCGCATAATGCGATCCTCTCCGGCATGCTCGCAGCCGACCATGTGGCCGATGCGATTGCGGCTGGCCGCGCGCATGATGAATTGTCCGCCTACGAAGCCGCCTGGCGCGACAGCGAGATCGGCAAGGATCTCAAGCGCGTGCGGAATGTGAAGCCGCTCTGGTCGCGCTTTGGTACGGCGATCGGCGTGGCGCTTGGCGCCGTGGATATGTGGTGCAACCAGATTTTCGGTGCCTCACCCTTTGGCACGCTGAAACATGGCAAGCCGGACCATGCCAGCCTGAAACTTCTCAAGGACGTGAAGCCGATCGTCTATCCGAAACCGGACGGCGTTGTGTCGTTCGACAAGCTGTCGTCGGTCTTTATTTCGGCCACCAATCATGAGGAAGATCAGCCGGCGCATTTGAAGCTTGCTGATCCCTTGATCCCGGTTGATCGGAACCTCCCGCTCTATGGCGAACCGGCTCGGCTATACTGCCCGGCAGGCGTCTATGAGGTTGTGTATGAGGATGCCGAGGCCAAGACTGGCCCGCGCTTCGTCATCAACGCGCAGAACTGTGTCCATTGCAAAACCTGCGACATCAAGGATCCGGCGCAGAACATCAATTGGACCGTTCCGGAAGGCGGCGGCGGCCCCAACTATCCCAATATGTGAGTTCGGGTGCCGCGCCGGAAAACCTTGCCGCGCGGCCTGAAAACCGCCATGGTCCGGGACGATTTGAGCGCATATCCCTCGCCGGAAAGAACCTGACCGTGGCCTTCTTGTCCCTTCGCCCGCTTCGCCTTGCCTCTGCCGTTTTCGGCCCTGCTCTTTTGGCCCTCGGGCTTGGTGCGGCGGCGCCACTTGCGGCTGAGCAGAAGCCCGCTTGGTCGCAAGATGAGGCCGCCGACACGCTCTCCGGCAATTACCTCTCCGCCATCATCGCCGATTCCCAACGCGATACGGCAGCGGCCGCCTTCTTCTACCGCGAGGCGATGAAATCGGATTCGCGCTCGCCCCACCTGATGCAGCGCGCTTTCATGAGCATGCTGGCCGAGGGCGAGATCGATGACGCTGCCAAGCTCGCCGAAAAAATCCTCAAGCGGGATCCTAACAATGATGTCGCGCAGCTGACGCTCGCCATCCGTGCCATCAAGAATGGTAAATGGAGCGAAGCGCGCCGCTATCTCCAAAAAGGCGGCCGCGGCCGCGCCGCCGATGTAACCGCGACGCTCTTGACGGCGTGGACATGGCTTGGCTCCAAAAATCCCAAGCGCGCGATTGAAACAGTCGATCGCCTCAAGGGTGAAGAAACGTTCGCCGTGTTCCGGCAGGTGCATGCTGGTTTGATCGCGGCGGCAGCGGGCAATCAGCCGGAAGCCGAAAAGCGGCTACAATCCGCTTACGAGATTGAAAGCAAAACGCTGCGCCTCATTGAGGTCTATGCGCGCTATCTCGCATCGCAAGGCAAGCGCGATGCGGCGCTGAAATTACTCGACGATTTTGAGAAATTGCTGCCGCGCCACCCGATGGTGTTAGGCCTGCGCGCACAGATCGAAAAGGGCGAGCCGATTGCATCCGCCGTGCCCAACGCGGCCGCAGGTGCCTCGGAAGTGCTCTACGGTCTGGGTGCGGCAGGAAACAGGCAGGGTGATGAGCTCGCCGCCATCATCTATCTGCGCTACGCGCTTTATCTGTCGCCCACCAACATGATGGCCACGATCACGCTGGCGGATATTTATGATCGTCTGAAACAGTTCGAGGCGTCGAACGAAGTCTATCTCTCGATCCCAAAATCCGATCCGATGTACCGCAATGCGGAAATTCAGGTCGGGCTCAATTATGAACAGATGGGCAAGGGCGAAGAGGCCACCAAGCTTCTCGAAAAACTGGTCGCGGATTTCCCGAACGATACCGAAGCGTGGATGGCGCTTGGCAACATCTATCGTTCGCGCAAGGAGTTCGAAAAAGGGGCTGAGGCGTATACCAAAGCGCTGGCGACCGTTCAGAAAATCGATGCTGGCCATTGGCCGCTCTATTATTTCCGTGGCATTTGCTACGAGCGCACCAAGCAATGGCCAAAAGCTGAAGCCGATTTCAAAAAGGCGCTCGAGCTTTATCCCGATCAGCCGCTGGTTTTGAATTATCTCGGCTATTCTTGGATCGATCAGGGCATCAATCTCGACGAAGGGTTCCGCATGCTGCGCCGTGCGGTCGAGCAGCGCCCAACCGATGGCTACATCGTCGATTCGCTTGGCTGGGCCTATTACCGGCTGGGTCGTTTTGAGGATGCCGTACGCGTCCTTGAGCGCGCGGTTGAATTGCGCGCGGCCGATCCAGTGATCAACGATCACCTCGGCGATGCTTACTGGAAGGTGGGCCGCAAGCTTGAAGCGGGTTTCCAATGGCGTCACGCCAAGGATCTCAAGCCCGAGCCAGAAGATCTCGAAAAGATCGAGCAGAAGCTGAAAACAGGGTTGCCGGATGATCCGAAGCCTGCGGCCGCCGAAGCGCCTAAAGACGCGCCGAAGCAGGGCAATGGCGGTTGAGTTTCAACGCGTCGCGCGCTGCTTGGGCCGTGCGCGCGCGAAAATTAATCTGACATTGCATGTGCGCGGCCGCCGTGCCGATGGCTATCACGATCTCGAAAGCCTCGTCGTTTTCGCCGGTGTGAGCGATGCGCTCGCATTAACGCCAAAAGGCGAGGGCGGTTATGCGCTCACCGTTGATGGCGCAGACGATCTGGGCCCAGCAGAGGATAATCTCGTGCTGCGCGCGGCGCGCGCCATCGCGCCCGAGGGGCGCGCCCATTTTCGGCTTGTAAAAAATCTGCCGGTCGCCTCCGGCATGGGCGGCGGATCTGCTGATGCGGCGGCAGCGCTGCGCCTTGTTGCAGGTGAAGCAGCGCTCAATCTGCGTGCCGAGACGATTGGCGCTGATGTGCCTGTGTGTATTGCTTCACGCGCACGCATGATGCGTGGTGTTGGTGAAGCGTTGGGGCCAGCGCTTGATGTTGCGCCGCTTTACGCCGTGCTCGTCAATCCACGCATCGCAGTGGCAACAGCGGATGTGTTTCGCGCTTTGGGCTTGAAGCCCGGCGATGCGTTTGATCGTACGCCGCACCCGGAACTCTCGGGCGATATGCGGGCGCTTCTCTTGCGCACGCGCAACGATCTCGAACAACCGGCTATCGCCGTCGCGCCGGTGATCGGCGATGTGCTTGATGCGCTGCGCGAACAGGATGGGATTGATCTGGCGCGCATGTCAGGCTCGGGCGCGACATGCTTCGGCATTTTCGTTGATCGCCGCACAGCGGTGCAGGCCGCGCGCGCCTTGCGCTCAACGCATCCCGATTGGTGGGTGCGCGTGACGATTTTGCGCTAGCAGTGTGCTTGGCCCATTTCCAATCGTTCATGCTCCGGTGCGAAGCGCTGTGGCGACCCATGGCGCGTACAACACCTAAGCCCTCATGCTGAGGAGCCGCATAGCGGTGTCGAAGGACGAGGGCATAAAGGGTTTTCCCTCGTCCTTCGAGACGCGATGCTACGCATCGCTCCTCAGGATGAGGGTGTGGCTGCGCATCGCTCCTCAGGATGAGGGAAAGTTATGCGCGCCCGAGCCTTCGCGAGGTTTCAGGTCGACAACGGGCGCAGCCCGCAAGCGCGAATGCGCGCCCGAGCCTTCGCGAGGTTCCAGGTCGACAACGGGCGCAGCCCGCAAGCGCGAATGCGTGCCCGAGCCTTCGTGAGGTTCCAGAAAAAACTAGTGGCTTCGGCTGATGCAGAAATCGACCGCTTCGATCAGCGCCGATTTGATGGCGCTTTCGGGGAAGAGCGCCAGCGCATCACGCGCCATGGCGCCATAATGGCGGGCGCGTTCAATCGTGTCCTCGATGGCGCGGTGTTTGCGCATCAGCGCAATCGCATAGTCGAGATCAGCATCCGTGACGTCGCTTTGTTCAAGCGCACGCTTCCAAAAAGCGCGCTCTTCGTCATTGCCGCGCCGGAACGATAAGACGACAGGCAACGTGATCTTGCCTTCGCGGAAATCGTCACCCGTCTTCTTGCCGAGTTTGGCTGCCGTGCCGCCATAATCGAGCGCATCGTCAATGAGCTGAAAGGCAATACCGAGATTGGCGCCATAAGAGCGGCACGCGGCTTGTTCAGCCTTTGGCCGGCCGGCGATGATGGGGCCAACTTCACAAGCTGCCGCAAACAGGGCCGCCGTCTTGCCGCGAATGACGGCGAGATATTCGTCTTCTGTCGTCGCGGTATTCTTGGCGGCAGCGAGCTGCATCACTTCGCCCTCGGCGATCACAGCGGCGGCGTTTGACAGAACTTCGAGAGCGCCGAGTGAACCGACTTCCACCATCATCTTGAAGGCTTGGCCAAGCAGGAAATCGCCGACGAGAACGCTCGCCTCATTGCCCCACAGCATGCGCGCTGCGAGTTTGCCACGCCGCATCTCCGAGCCGTCGACAACATCATCATGCAACAGCGTGGCCGTGTGCATAAACTCGACCGATGCGGCGAGTTTCACTTGGCCTTCGCCTTCATAGCCGCAGAGATCGGCCGTCGCGAGCGTCAGCATGGGCCGCAAGCGTTTGCCACCGGAATTGATCAGATGTTTGGCAATCTCGGGGATCAGCACAACTTCAGAGCCGACGCGGGCGATGATCTGCTGATTGACGCGCTCCATGCCCGGCGCAACCAGCGCAACGAGATGATCGATGCCCGGAGCGGGCTGGGACGGCTTGCCGTCGAGAGAAACTACGAGACCCATGATTTACCTTGCGCACGCCGCCATGATCGCGGCATCTTGGTCGCGACCCTGCCAGAACGCGGCCAGTGCCGCAACTCGACCGCCGCTGGAATGCCGGAAAACATCGTGTGAACGCGACGCATACCTCCCCGGACTGGTCGGATGACGCTTTTTTTGATGGCAAACTGACCTTGCGGCAACGCCGGCAGGGTCATCGCGCGGGCACGGATGCTGTTTTGCTTGCGAGCCTCATCCCGTCCGATGCGGAGGGCTATGCCGTTGATGCCGGGGCCGCGTCTGGCGCAGTCGGGCTGATGCTGGCGGTGCGCGCGCCGCGCCTTTCGGTCGAGCTTATCGAAATCGACCCCGCCGATAGCGCGCTCGCCGCGCACAACATTGTTGCCAATGGTCTGTCCGCACGATGCCGGAGTGTCACGGCAGATCTTTTGGCGTCTGAAGCCGCGCGCGAAGCCGCGGGCCTCGTCAAAGGCCGCGCCGCTTTTGTGCTCAGCAATCCGCCTTTTCTCAAAGCGGATTCGGCACGCCTATCCCCCGATCCGGACCGCGCCCGGGCACACGCGCTGCCTGCCGATGGATTAGCACAATGGTGCCGCGCGCTGACCTGGCTTGCCGCCCCTGATGCGCGGCTAGCCCTTATTCATCGTGCCGATGCGCTACCCGAAGTGTTGCAAGCGCTTGATGGCCGGTTTGGCGGTATTGCCGTCCGTCCTGTTTTTCCGCGCGTTAATCAGCACGCGTCACGTATTCTGGTGACAGCGCGGAAAGGGAGTCGCGCGCCTCTCTCAATTGAGCCTGGGCTTATATTGCATGATGAGGATGGTGCTTTTACCGCTGAAGCGGCAGCACTTCATGCGGGACATAGTGCGTGCAATGCACGCCATCATTGAATTGCGTTTGATTTAAAGCCCGCTTGTTCAGGTTAATGATCGGTTTCGATTGAGGTTGTTGCGCGAAATACGTCTAACTGGGCGCATATTTATCGTTGTTTTTTTCAAGGTTTTTGCTCCATGTCGTCGAAACGCTGGATTTTATTGCTCGCCGTGGCGACCGCGTTCTCGCTTGTTTCGATATCGCAGATCGATGCGAAATCATGTGGCGGCTATGGAAAGCCATGCCCGAAGCCAAAGCCGGCTGTCGGCGGCGGAGCATCCACCAGCAATACGACGACACCTGGAACGCCAGCTAAGCCACCCAAGGTCTGTCGTCCGAGCTATGGAAAGCCTTGTCCTAAACCTCCAGCCGGCCAAGGTGGCTCTGGCTCATCCACTGGAACGACAGGCCCCGGCACCCCAGGCACGCCACCGAGCGGCGGTGGAGGCACGGGTCAGGGCGGGTCTGGCTCATCCACTGGAACGACAGGTCCGGGAACCCCAGGCACGCCACCGAGCGGCGGCGGCACGGGTCAGGGCGGGTCTGGCTCATCCACTGGGACGACAGGCCCCGGCACGCCTGGAACGCCACCGAGCGGCGGCGGAGGTACGGGTCAGGGTGGCTCTGGCTCGACGACGGGAACGACAGGCCCCGGCACCCCGGGCTCGCCGCCGGGCGGCGGCGGTGGCGGCATGGGTCAGGGTGGCTCTGGCTCATCCACTGGGACGACAGGCCCCGGCGCCCCGGGCACGCCGCCGGGTGGCGGCGGAGGCACGAGTCAGGGTGGCTCTGGCTCGACCACGGGAACGACAGGTCCCGGCACGCCGGGCACGCCACCGAGCGGAGGTGGAGGCACGGGTCAGGGTGGGTCTGGCTCATCCACTGGGACGACAGGCCCCGGCACGCCGGGCACGCCACCGAGCGGAGGTGGAGGAACGGGTCAGGGAGGCTCTGGCTCATCCACTGGGACGACAGGCCCCGGCACGCCTGGAACGCCACCGAGCGGTGGTGGAGGTACGGGTCAGGGCGGGTCTGGCTCAACGACGGGAACGACAAGCCCCGGCACCCCGGGCACGCCGCCGGGTGGCGGCGGAGGCGGCACGGGTCAGGGCGGGTCTGGCTCGACGACGGGAACAAAAGGCCCGGGAACACCGGGCACGCCACCGGGAGGAGGCGGTGGAGGAAAGGGGCAAGGTGGCTCTGGCTCATCCACAGGAACGACAGGTCCCGGAACTCCGGGCATGCCACCGGGCGGGGGCGGCGGAGGAAAGGGGCAAGGTGGCTCGGGCTCCACTACAGGAACAAAAGGTCCCGGCACGCCGGGCACGCCGCCGGGTGGCGGCGGTGGCGGCACGGGTCAGGGCGGGTCTGGCTCGACCACGGGAACAACTGGCCCGGGAACACCGGGCACGCCGCCCGGCGGGGGCGGTGGTGATTGCTGCTGTGGGCCTGTGACAATTAAGAACAAGGTCTCCATCACGATTAGTGGGAAGACAGCGACAGGGGCCGAGGGGCAAAACTATGCGCGCGCCCTTGGATTTAATGTGTCGGTGCAAACAAGCCCGGGGGCACAACGAAGCCCATCGCCGAACAACGGGTCGCCCGGCTCTCCCGCCTCAGCTTCGAGCCAAGCGCCCTTGTCCACGGTGCAGCCAAGTTTTGGCGGCATGAGCAGCACGGCGGCGGCGATTGCTTTCGGAGGCAGCAATGCTTTCAGCAATGCGGGGAATTTGGCCAATGCCGGCAATCCATCCACTGCGGGGATGCCGACCAATTTTGGTCAAGGCTTTCAACCACCCGCGCTGGGCTCCCTCATGAAACGGTAAGGCTTGAAACCGTAAGGCTTGAAACCGTAAGGCTTGAAACCGTAAGGCTTGAAACCGTAAGGCTTGCGCACCTCACCACCGGCAAACACGGACCGCTTGCCCCCATGGGTTGTAGACCCAGCGGCAACGTCGCCCGTGACGGCCATAACCATAACCGGGTCCGGGCATATAGCGGGGGCCACCATAGTAAGGCGTTGCAGGCCCGCCGAAATAGCGGGGGCGGCCGTTGCGATGATGCCAACCGCGATGACAGGTTGGCTCAACGAGACGTCCTGGATCGACCGCCTGTCCGCTTTGTGGAACTGGCGCCGCATGGCTGGTGACCGTTGCGCCGAGCAGCCACACGATGGTGCTGGCCATGGCAGCAAGATGAGCGGGGGCCATGATGAATCCTCGTAAATTGCCCCGCCCGCTTCAGTAATGCGCAAACCCTGAGCGCTGTTCCCGCGCGCTTGACCCCTCGCCGGGTGACACCTAGGGTCCGCGCCGTTCAAACCGGAATTTGGTGCCTCGATGTCTGACGCCTTGTCGCCGCAAAAATCCTTTCAGGGTCTCATCCTGACGCTGCATCGCTTTTGGGCGGAGCAGGGCTGCGTGATCTTGCAGCCTTACGACATGGAAGTGGGCGCTGGCACATTCCATCCGGCCACCACCTTGCGTTCGCTTGGACCTAAGCCCTGGCGCGCTGCCTATGTGCAGCCCTCGCGCCGTCCGAAGGACGGACGCTATGGCGAAAACCCCAATCGGCTACAGCATTATTATCAATACCAGGTGATCCTGAAGCCGAGCCCAGCCGATTTGCAGGATCTTTATTTGCGTTCGCTCGATGCCATCGGCATCGATCCGAAATTGCACGATATCCGTTTCGTCGAGGATGATTGGGAAAGCCCGACACTCGGCGCATGGGGCCTTGGCTGGGAATGCTGGTGCGACGGTATGGAAGTGTCGCAATTCACTTATTTCCAACAGGTCGCAGGATTTGAATGTGCACCGGTTTCAGGCGAATTGACGTATGGCCTTGAGCGGCTGGCCATGTATGTGCAAGGCGTTGAGAACGTCTACGATCTCAATTTCAACGGGCTTGAGGGCGCAGACAAGGTGACTTATGGCGATGTTTTCCTGCAGGCTGAGCAGGAGTATTCGCGGCACAATTTCGAATATGCCGATACCGAAAAGCTCTTCCGCCATTTCCGCGATGCGGAAGCCGAATGCCGTGCACTGCTTGAAAAGGGCCATCGCGGCGAGAACGAACGGCACGCCATGGCGTTGCCTGCCTATGATCAATGCATCAAGGCCAGCCATGTCTTCAATCTGCTCGACGCTCGCGGCGTCATCTCCGTGACAGAACGGCAGAGCTATATTTTGCGCGTGCGCGAACTGGCGAAGGCCTGCGGTGCCGCTTGGCTCAGGACCGAGGGCGGCGGCGCCTGAGCGCACGCATCTCATTTAAAAATTGAATCAATAGCACGCCATTTACCCTGTTCATTGAGGTAAATGGAGCGTTTCTATTGCGCGCGGCGATCCACTGCGTTTTACTCATTTGCATATTGGATTTGAGTTTCTTCATTCTTTTTGAGTTGAGGTTTTCCCATGTCGCGCCTGCGCACATCGTCCATTCTGATTGTGACCACCGTCTTTCTCAGTGCTGCTTCGGCTTTCGCTCAATCGCCGCCGACCAACAATGGCACCCCATGCACGACGTGTGGCACGAAGATCGATAACAACATCAAAATCGATATCGACCTCAAAGGTTTGACTGATACCTTCAACAAGGTCGTCGATGCGCTCGTCCTGCTCGGATTGAAGCCGACCTATGTCAACGGCAATTACTATTTCAACAATGGCATTATCAACAATGGCAATTGGAATAGCGGCACGATGAACAACAGCCTTCAGAACAAAGGCATCTACAACACCGGCAACAACAACATGATCAAATTGCTCGCTGGCAATGGCGGAGGCGGCGGTGGTGGAGGCGGCGGTGGTGGAGGCGGCGGCGGTGGCGGCGGCGGCGGCGGCGGTGGCGGTGGTATTGGCGGCGGAGGCGGCGGTATTGGCGGCGGTGGCTTCGCAGCTTGCGGCAATGGCGCCGTATGCGGACGGCGCTGGTGATACTCACCTTTTCCAATCATCACGCATGAAAAAGGCCGGCATTGCTGCCGGCCTTTTGCTGTTTGGAAGAGCGCAGCGTTACTCCGCTGCTTCGCTGAGCGGCGTTGGCGGCACCCATTTGAGCACCGGTTTGCGCGCTGCGAGCGTCTCGTCAAGCCGACGGCGCGGCGCCAAGCGTGGCGCTTGCGTGAAGCGTTCCGTGTCGCCTGCTTTCGCGGCCATCGCCAAATCACGCAGCGCGGCCACGAAGAGATCAAGCGAAGCCTTCGATTCCGATTCTGTCGGTTCGATCAGCATCGCCCCATGCACAACAAGCGGGAAATACATCGTCATCGGATGGAAGCCTTCGTCGATCATCGCTTTGGCGAAATCGAGCGTGGTGACGCCGGTTTCCTTCAGCCATTGATCGTCGAACAAGGCTTCATGCATGCAGGGCTTGTCGCCAAAAGGTTGCGACATCAGATCGCGTAAGCCTGCGCGAATGTAATTCGCATTGAGCACGGCATCTTCTGACGCCTGCCGCATGCCATCGGCACCATGCGAGAGCATATAGGCGAAGGCGCGGACGAACATGCCCATCTGCCCTTGGAACGCGGTAATGCGCCCATAAGGATGTGCACCGCGTGCTTCGGCCGTCTTTTCACTTTCGCACAAGGCGAAGCTGTTGCCGTTCTTTTCCAACAGGGGCAGGGGCGCGAATGCCGCAAGCCTGTCAGAGAGAACGACCGGGCCGGCACCTGGCCCGCCGCCGCCATGCGGTGTCGAGAACGTCTTGTGCAGATTGATATGCATCGCATCGACGCCGAGATCGCCCGGGCGTACCTTCCCGACGATGGCGTTGAAATTTGCACCATCGCAATAAAAGAATGCGCCGGCTGCGTGCACCGCATCCGCAATCGCGACGATGTCCTTCTCGAACAGGCCGCACGTATTCGGATTGGTCAACATGATGGCGGCGATATCGGGGCCGAGCAGCGCCTTCACATCATCGACATGGACAAGGCCGTTCTCGCGGGCGGGCACAGGCTTCACCGTGAAACCGATCAGCGCAGCGGTGGCGGGATTGGTGCCATGCGCACTTTCGGGCACGAGAACAACGGTGCGCGTCGCCGCTTCACCCTTCGCAATAATGGCGGCCTTGATCGCCATCATGCCGCTCAATTCGCCATGCGCACCGGCTTTCGGCGTCATGTCGACATCGGGCATGCCGGTGAGCTCTTTCAACCAGTCTTTCAACTGCGCGATGAGGTCGAGTGCGCCCTGCACGGTCGATTGCGGTTGCAGCGGATGAATGTCTGCAAAGCCTGGTAGACGCGCCATCGCCTCGTTGAGGCGCGGATTGTGCTTCATCGTGCACGAGCCGAGCGGGAAAATGCCCGTATCGATGGCGTAGTTTTTCTGGCTGAGACGGACGAAGTGCCGCATCGTCTCAGGCTCTGACAGACCGGGCAGGCCGATGCCATCTTTGCGCACGAGCCCGCCAAGCCGCGGCGTGAAAGCTGCGGGCTCGTCGAGATCGACGCCGGTGGCCTCAAGCCGACCAATTTCGAAAAGCAAAGGTTCGACCTGCTCCAGCGCCCGGTTTCCTGTGAAAGTTTTGATGGAATGCAGGCCGCTATCGCCCGCCTGCGAGGGGCGTCCCTGACGGTTCAACATCACAGCACCTCCTTGAGAGCGGCGACCAAGGCCGCGCGGTCATCATCCGTGTTCACTTCCGTCGAGGCGAGGATCAGGTGGTCGTCGAGCCCTGCATCAGGCCACAAACGCGACACCGGCACCCCGGCGAGAATCTTTTTCGCAGCTAGCTTTTCCACCACCGGGGCAGCCGGTTTGTTCAGCTTCACCGTGAATTCGTTGAAGAAGCTTGGGTTGAGCACGTCCACACCCTTCACACCGGCCAGCATGTCAGCCAGCTTGATGGCGTTGGCATGGTTGATCCGCGCAAGACGCGACAGACCTTCCGAACCAAGCAATGTCATGTGGACCGTGAAGGCGAGTGAGCACAGGCCCGAATTGGTACAAATGTTCGACGTCGCCTTGTCGCGGCGGATATGCTGCTCGCGCGTTGAGAGCGTCAGCACGAAACCGCGGCGCCCTTCGGCATCGACCGTTTCGCCGCACAGACGGCCCGGCATCTGCCGTACATATTGGCTCTTGGTGGCGAAGAGGCCGACATAAGGGCCGCCGAAATTCAGCGCATTGCCGATTGATTGGCCTTCACCAACCACAATGTCAGCGCCCATCGCACCAGGCGGTGTGATGAGGCCAAGCGACACCACTTCAGTGAACACGGCAATCAGCAACGCGCCCTTGGCATGGCACGCATCCGCAATTGCTTTCAGATTGCGTAGATTGCCGAAAAAGTCTGGTGTCTGCACCACGACGCACGAAGTGTCGCTGTCGATCAGCGGCACAATGTCTTCGGCCGCCTTCACATCCGCCGGCAGCCGTGTGACGCGATCATTCGCCATATGCGAAAGCGTCTCGACGACTTCGGCATAATGCGGATGCAGGCCACCGGAGAGGATCGCCTTGTTGCGCTTGGTTACGCGGTGCGCCATCAGCACAGCTTCGCCACACGCGGTCGAACCATCATACATCGAGGCATTCGCCACATCCATGCCGGTGAGCGTCGCGACCTGCGTCTGGAATTCGAACAGATATTGCAGCGTGCCCTGCGCGATTTCCGGCTGATAGGGCGTGTAGCTCGTCAGAAATTCCGAACGTTGGATGAGGTGATCGACGGTCGCCGGCACGTGATGCTTGTAAGCGCCCGCACCGACGAAGAATGGCACCGTGCTTGCGGGGATGTTTTTCGCCGCGAGGCCGCCGAGAATGCGCGCAACTTCCAGCTCGGATTTACGGCGCGGCAGATTGACGGGGTCCTTGAGCATTTTTTCGGCTGGCACGCCGGTGAACAAATCATCGATCGCGCCGGCGCCGATGGCGGCGAGCATATCGCTGCGATCAGTATCGGTATGGGGCAAGTAACGCATGGCGAAAGCTCCGCTTAACGCGTCAGGACAGGGTAGCGAGATAGGAAGTGTAATCGGCTTCGCTCATCAGCCCGTTGAGCTGCGACGCATCCGCAATCTTGATCTTCATGAACCAGCCTGCACCGGCAGGATCTTCGTTGACGGTGCCGGGTGCACTTTCGAGCGCATCGTTCACGGCGACGACTTCGCCCGCGACAGGTGCATAGATTTCGCTAGCAGCTTTCACGCTTTCAACGACAGCGGCTTCTGCGCCTTGGTCAACCTTTTTGCCGACGCTTGGCAATTCGACGAACACGACGTCGCCCAATTGTTCCTGCGCATAGGACGTGATGCCGACCGTGCCGGTATCGCCTTCAACGCGAATATATTCGTGATCCTTGGTGTAGCGAATGTCAGCCATGATCATAGTCCCCGTTCGATGGTCTCAGGATTGTTTGCGGAAAAAGCGGTTCGGCACGAAAGGCAGTGCCACGATGCGCGCGGGCAATGCCTTGCCACGCACCATCAATTCAATTTCTGTCCCCGGTGCGGCGTGCGCGCTCGCGACATAGCCCATTGCCACCGGACCATTCACTGAGGGCCCGAAGCCACCCGATGTTACGCGGCCAATCACGGCCCCGTCTTTCATGATCTCGGTGCCTTCGCGCGCAGGCGCCTTGCCATCGGGCAGGATGCCGACACGCTTGCGTGACGGGCCATCTTTCAACTCGGCGAGAATGCGTTGCGCGCCAGGAAAATCACCAGCCTCGCGACGGCGTTTCTGGATCGACCATTGCAACTGCCCTTCGACCGGCGATGTCGTCGTGTCGATGTCGTGGCCGTAGAGGCACAGCCCCGCTTCAAGTCTGAGCGAGTCGCGTGCGCCCAAGCCGATTGGTTTCACTTCGGGTTCGGAGAGGAGAGCATCAAAAACGGCGACCGCCTTGTCGTTGGCGACCGAGATTTCGTACCCGTCTTCGCCCGTATAGCCGGAGCGCGACACGTTCACGGGAATGCCGTCGAATGTGGTGGTGATCGACGTCATGAAACCCATATCGGCAACGCCGGGCGCGTGGCGCGCCAGAGCGTCGACCGCTTTCGGCCCTTGCAGCGCCAACAAAGCGCGATGCTCAGCGCGAATAAATTTCAGCGGCAGCTTTTCGAGCAGCTTGTCGTCATCATGTTTGCAGGCTGCATTAACGACGAGATAAAGCACGCCGTCTTCAGCCGGGTCGGCCGGGCGTGTGACCATAAGATCGTCGAGAATGCCGCCATCTACCGTCAGGAATTGCGAATAGCGCTGCTGGCCAGGGGCCAGACCCTGAATGTCGGCGGGGATCAGCGTTTCAAGCGCGCGTGCTGTGGTGGCGTGGTCAGCACCAATCAGAAAGCGCTGGCCCATATGCGAGACATCGAACAGTCCGGCATTCTCGCGAGTCCATAGATGCTCGGTGAGGATCCCGTCCTTGTATTGAACAGGCATGGCATAGCCCGCGAACGGCACCATGCGGGCACCTAGCGCGACATGGCGCTCGTGGAGCGGCGTTTGCAAAAGCGGTGTGTCGGCGGCGGCAGCGTCAGCCATGGCAATCCCGGACGGTGAGAGTCGCGCGAACGAACCGGGCCTTACGGTCCGGTGCGCGCCCCCTCTGTCCGAGAACCTGAGAGATTTCCCGCTCGCGCGGTTACGCCCTTCGGTGGAAATGCCTTGCGGCATTTCGCTTTCCAGAGTGCCAGCTTCCTGCGGTCCTTCGGCCTGAGCGTTTCCGGGGCGGTTGCGCCTTCGGCGCCGGCGACTAGGACAGGCATGCCTGACCCCGCCGGACTCTTCCGCAAGAATTAAACGGCTGCGTGAGGGTTAGCTTTGCAGCCCCCGCAAGTCAAACGCGAGCAGCGCTTTTTACCGCTTTTTCCGCACGGGCTTTTCTGTCGCACCGCCGGAGGCATCGAGGCCGACGAAGAGCTCAAGCTCGGCCGCCCCAGCCTTGGGTATGGTCATGCCCTCTTCGATCGTGATGAAGCTCTGCTGTGTTTCGCCGGCGGGGATGGTGACGCTCTGGCGTTGCAGTTTCGAAGCGACGACCGTCTCGCCGCGCTTGGCGACAAAGCGGACCGGCACGGTAAAGGTGCCGGGCGAGCCTGATGGTCCCAAGAGGGCGCGACCTTCAACGCCCATCTTGATGACAATGTTATTGCCTTCGGCACGGCATTCGCGCGCGGTCTGAACCACCGAGAATTGGTGGCGGACACCCGCCCCGCTTTCAGCGCGCAGCGCTGCGGTGCCATCAAGGATCTGCACCGAGGGGCACTCGATGTCTTCATCCTCTTCCTTCATCGATTCGGGCTTGGTCAGCCCGCCATATTTGAAGATGTTGAGGAAGGAGCTGTCGGTGCCGCCCGCAGCCGCGTTTTGCGAGGAGGAGGTCCCAGTCGACATGCAACCGCCCGTAAGCGCCGCGACCCCTGCCGCCAGAAAGATTGCCTTGAGATGCGCCATGTCCGTTACTCCATCCATCAGGGCAGGCTATCGAACCCCGGGCCGAAGCCTTTGAGCGAAACCGGGATGCCGATTCCCTCTTCCGGGGTCTGAAACACGATAAAGGTCGCCGATTCGCCCTTCTTGAGCTTGCCGATCAGTTCGTCGTCCATCATGACCTCGGCGACGCAGCCATTGGCCGTGCAGCGCACGAACCCGGCCCGGCCGACATCAGTCTGATCGATTTTCAGGCCCAATCCGGCCGGAAGCAGCACGCCGAGAGGGGCCAGAACCCGCAAAAGCCGGCTTTTGCCATCGGCCGTCTTCAGCACGATCACGACAAGATTGATATTGGGGCGGTCTTCGGCCGACACGCTCTGGACGAGGGCGCATTGCTCTGTGCGGGCGCCCGCGGGGTTTTCGCACCGCATCTGCCAGTCGCCCGAGGTCGATTTCACCTGACCCTGAGCCCAAACAGCGCCTGTCATGGCAAACAGGGCCAAAAACCCAACCAGACCGGCTTTCAGGGCGAAACAACCGGTCGCAGCGATCATGTGTCTCACAGGCGCTCTCATGAAATAGGCGTTCTTTCGGCCATCCGGCCACGATTCGCGTCCGACGCGGAAACTCCATCACTTTTCACTGTGTTGGGATCATGGCCGGGCCCTGTCAAGACGCGCTGCACAGCATAATCTGCCCATGCGGAAGGAGGGTTCCGCCCGGCCGCAGCCCAAAAAACCGGCCTACACGACAGACTGCCGCGGAGTTTCGCCCTTCGGCGGCGTTGCGCTTTAGGGGTGTTTGTGATTTTTGGCGTCTACGGAATTTACCGCTTGGGATTGCACCGGGGACGGCGTGGTCCTGACGACTGCCCGAACGGGGCTCTTTGCTCTTGTTTCGGGTGCATCGCAGGGAGATGAAACAGTGAAGACCCATTTCTGGAACCGCGCGGCCCTTGCCGTTCTCGGTCTCAGCCTGTGCTTGATCGGCTCGGCGGAAGCCGCGTCCGTGATCGGTCAGCCTTCGGCTTGGGAAATCAACCTCCAGCAGCCGGTGACTGAGGTCGCCCAATTCATCTATGACATGCACAATTGGCTGGTGGTGATCATCACCCTCATCTCATTGTTCGTGCTCGGCCTGATCGTCTGGGTCGTGATGCGCTTCAATGAGAAAGCCAATCCGGTCCCGTCGCGCACCACCCACCACACGGGCCTCGAAATCGCCTGGACCGTGATCCCGATCCTGATTCTCGTCGGCATCGCGATCCCTTCCTTCCGCCTCCTCAAATTGCAGGTGCAGATCCCGGCGCATGACATCGTCGTGAAGGTGATCGGCAAGCAATGGTACTGGACCTATGAATACCCTGCCGATCAGGGCGGTGGTTTCGGATTTGATTCGATCATGCTGTCGGATGCTGAAGCGGCGAAGGCTGGTCAGCCGCGCATGCTCGCCGTCGACAATGAAATGGTTGTTCCGGCCGGTAAGGTCATCGCCATGCAGGTCGTTGGCGCCGACGTGATCCATTCCTTCTCGGTGCCGTCGCTCGGCTTCCGTATGGATGCGATCCCGGGCCGGTTGAACGAAACATGGTTCAAGACGGATCGTGAAGGCATTTATTACGGCATGTGCTCGCGCCTGTGCGGCCAGAACCATGCCTACATGCCAATCGCCATTCGTGTTGTGAGCCCCGAAAAATACACGGCATGGCTCGCAGAAGCGAAGAAGAAGTTCGCTTCCAATGACGACACCATGAAGGTCGCCGCAAACGCGGCGGCTCAGTAATCAGCAGATTCGACGAGCAAGGTTGAACGCTATGGCACATGCGGCTGGAACCACCCACCACGACGCTCACGACCACGCGCACGATCATCCGACCGGATGGCGTCGTTGGGTCCTTTCGACGAACCACAAGGACATCGGCACGATGTACCTCGTGTTCGCGCTCTTTGCCGGCTTGATCGGCGGCGCGTTGTCGATCGCGATGCGTCTCGAATTGCAAGAACCCGGTCTGCAATTCTTCACCAATCCGCAGACCTATAACGTGTTCGTCACGGGCCATGGTCTGATCATGGTGTTCTTCGTTGTCATGCCTGCGCTCATCGGCGGTTATGGCAACTGGTTCGTTCCGATCATGATCGGCGCGCCGGACATGGCGTTCCCGCGCATGAACAACATCTCGTTCTGGCTGCTGCCATCGGCCTTCGCGCTGCTCGTCATCTCGATGTTTGTCGAAGGTGCTCCGGGCTCGAACGGCTTCGGCGGTGGTTGGACGGTGTATCCGCCGCTCTCGACATCAGGCCATCCCGGCCCGGCGCTCGATTTCGGCATTCTCTCGCTGCACATTGCAGGCGCGTCGTCGATCTTGGGTGCGATCAACTTCATCACCACGATCCTGAACATGCGCGCCCCGGGCATGACGCTGCATAAGATGCCGCTGTTTGCTTGGTCGATGCTTGTCACCGCGTTCCTGCTGCTTCTGTCGCTGCCGGTTCTCGCGGGCGCGATCACGATGCTTCTGACCGACCGCAATTTCGGCACGACCTTCTTCGATCCGGCCGGCGGCGGTGACCCGGTGCTGTATCAGCATCTGTTCTGGTTCTTCGGTCACCCCGAAGTGTACATCATGATCCTGCCGGCCTTCGGCATCGTCAGCCACATCGTGTCGACCTTCGCCAAGAAGCCGGTGTTCGGCTATCTCGGCATGGCTTACGCCATGGTCGCGATTGGTGCGGTCGGCTTCGTCGTGTGGGCTCACCACATGTACACCGCAGGGCTCTCGCTCAACACGCAGCGCTACTTCGTCTTCGCGACGATGGTGATCGCGGTGCCGACAGGCGTGAAGATCTTCTCGTGGATTGCAACGATGTGGGGCGGTTCGATGCGCTTCACCTCGCCGATGATCTGGGCGCTCGGCTTCATCTTCCTGTTCACCGTTGGCGGTGTGACGGGCGTGGTGCTCGCCAATGCCGGTATCGATCGTAACCTGCACAACACCTACTACGTCGTGGCGCACTTCCATTACGTGCTGTCGCTCGGCGCGGTGTTCGCGATCTTCGCGGCCTGGTACTATTGGTTCCCGAAAATGTCCGGCTATCTGATCCCTGAATGGATCGGAAAGCTGCATTTCTGGATCGCCTTCATCGGCGCGAACGTGTTGTTCTTCCCGATGCACTTCACGGGCCTGTCCGGCATGCCGCGTCACTACGTGGATTATCCGGATGCGTTTGCGGGTTGGAACCGCATCTCGTCTTACGGCTCCTACATCTTCGCGCTCGGCCTCCTCGTGTTCTTCTACGGCCTGTGGCTCGCCTTCGCGCAGAAGAAGAAGGCTGGTGACAATCCGTGGGGTGCGGGTGCAACGACGCTCGAATGGACGTTGTCCTCACCGCCGCCCTACCACCAGTTCGAGACGCTCCCCCGTATCACGGGCTCCGAACATTGATGATGTGAGGGGCGGGCGACCGCCCCTCTCTTCATCCGGCCAATCACCCGGGACATCCACTCATGTCACTTGTGACGGACATTCACGACGAATTCGGCGCCGAACGCCGCCCCAACGTGTCCATGGGCACGGCGGGCGACTATTTCGAATTGCTGAAGCCGCGCGTGATGTCGCTCGTCATTTTGACAGCGCTGGTCGGCTTGGTGCTTTCGCCTGAGCCGGTCAATCCGGTGATTGGTTTTGCGGCTTTGTTGGCGATTGCCGTCGGAGCCGGGGCATCGGGTTGTCTCAACATGTGGTGGGATGCCGATATTGATGCGCGCATGTCGCGCACCAGCAAGCGTCCCATTCCCGCAGGCAGCGTGACACCGGGCGAAGCGCTCGCTTTCGGCATCACGCTTTCGGTCGGCTCGGTTCTCTTCCTCGGTGTCATCACCAATTGGTTTGCAGCCGGCTTTCTCGCCTTCACGATTTTCTTCTACGCCGTCGTCTATTCGATGTGGCTGAAGCGCTCGACCGCGCAGAACATCGTGATCGGCGGCGCTGCCGGCGCTTTCCCTCCGATGATCGGCTATGCCGCGGCGACGGGAAGCGTGAACCTCGACAGCTTTGTGCTGTTCCTCATCATCTTCCTCTGGACGCCGCCGCATTTCTGGGCGCTCGCGCTCGTCAAATCCGGCGATTATTCAGCCGCAGGCGTGCCGATGTTGCCGGTGGTGCGGGGCGCGGCGCATACGCGCCTGCAGATCCTGCTTTACACGATCGTGCTTGTGCCCGTCGCGATTGCACCATCTTTCATGGGCTTTGGTGGCATTGCGTACTTCATCGTTTCAACGGTGACGGGCGCAGCCATGCTGGCGCTTGCGATCAAGATTTATCGGACGGGCGATGGAGAAGGCGCGAACAAGGCTGCGATGCAGATGTTCGGCTTTTCGATCCTCTATCTTCTTCTGTTGTTCGCGGTGATGCTCGCTGAACAATCCTTCGGCTTTGGTGCAGGCATGACACGCGCGCTCGCCGTGTTCTTCGGAGGCGTCGCATGATGGCCGAGGATGGCATCCGCCTGACCGAAGAAGAACAAAAGCGCCGTCGCAGCCGGTCGGTTGCGCTCGGCCTTGTGCTTGGCGCAATTGTCGTCCTCTTTTTCTGGGTGACGATCGCCAAGCTTGGTGCCAACGTCTTCAAGAGGCCGCTCTGACATGACCGCGCCCGCTCCGAAAACCCGTTCGATGAAGCGCACCGCGATTGCGTGCAGCGCCGTGGTGCTGGGCATGGTTGGCGCGGCCTATGCGGCGGTGCCGCTCTATGAATTGTTCTGCAAGGTGACGGGCTTTGGCGGCACGCCGCGTGTTGCGAGTGCCGAGGCCACACGGCAGTCCGATCGTGAAATCACGGTCCGTTTTGATGCGAATGTGGCGCCCGGTCTGAACTGGAAGTTTGGACCCGAGCAGGCACAGGTCAATGTTCGCCTCGGCGAGACGAAGACTGTCTTCTACAAGTTGAAAAACCGCGGTGATCAACCTGCGGTCGGCATGGCGACGTACAACGTCACGCCCAATCAGGCTGGCAATAGCTTCGCTAAGCTTGAATGTTTCTGCTTCAACGAAATGGTGTTGCAACCGGGTGAAGAAATCGACGTGCCGGTGGTGTTCTTTGTGGACCCCGCGCTCGCCGATGTTCCGGACATTGGCAACACGATTTCAAAGATCACGCTCTCCTACACATTCTTTCCTGCAAAGCAGAAGGCCCAAAAGCCGGTTGCAGGGTTGAACGGGCAGGAAGCGCCGAAACTCTGACGCGCGGAGACGCGCGCCGGACATCAAGACGGGGGTTGCATCCGGGGTTCGCCCCGGATGGGCGGAAGGGAAAACGGAAATGGCGCAGGCCCATACCAAGAACCACGATTACCACATTGTCGATCCGAGCCCGTGGCCGTTTGTCGGCTCGATCTCGGCCTTCATCATGGCGGTGGGCGCCATCATGTGGATGAAGGGCATGGCGATGGCCGGCCTGAAGGCGGGTCCGTTCCTGTTCGGCGCCGGCCTCATCGGTGTTCTCTACACGATGATGTCGTGGTGGACCGATGTCGTCCATGAAGCAGAAAAAGGCGATCACACGCGCGTGGTTCAGCTGAGCCATCGCTACGGCATGATCATGTTCATCGCGTCGGAAGTGATGTTCTTCGTCGCGTGGTTCTGGGCCTATTTCGATGCGAGCCTGTTTGCAGGCGAAGCCAAACAATTTATGCGCCTTGAATTCACCGGTGGGCATTGGCCGCCGAAGGGCATCGAAGTGTTCGATCCCTGGCATTTGCCGCTGCTCAACACGCTGATCCTTCTGACCTCGGGCACGACCGTGACATGGGCGCATCATGCGCTTCTCCACAATGACCGTCAGGGTCTGAAGTGGGGCTTGATCCTCACCGTTCTGCTCGGCGCGCTCTTCACCGTTGTGCAGATTTTCGAATACACCCACGCTGCCTTCGGTTTCAAAGGCAACATCTATGGCGCGACGTTCTTCATGGCGACCGGCTTCCACGGTTTCCATGTCTTCGTCGGCACGGTGTTCTTGATTGTCTGCTTGATCCGCGCCTCGGCCGGTCAGTTCACGCCGAAGCAGCATCTCGGTTTCGAGTTCGCCGCGTGGTACTGGCACTTCGTCGACGTGGTGTGGCTGTTCCTCTTCCTCGCGATCTACCTCTGGGGATCGGATTGGGGCCGAGCTGCCGAGAAGATTCTGGTCTGATCAGGCCAGCCTTCGTAGAGAAGGGGCGGCGCGAGCCGCCCTTTCGCGTTTCAGGATCTGTGATGAGCGATCATTCGACTGTGTCTCCCTTCGTCGCCGGATTGCGCTGCCGCTGTCCGCGCTGTGGTGAGGGGCAGCTGTTGCAAGGCTTTCTGACACCGCGTGCGGCATGCGAATGCTGCGGCCTCGATTTCGCTTTTGCTGATTCCGGCGATGGCCCGGCCGTGTTCATCATGTTCATCGCCGGCTTTCTGGTTGTCGGTGCCGCGTTGTTAGTCGAATTGCGTTACGAGCCACCCTTCTGGGTGCATGCGCTTTTGTGGATTCCATTTGTGTTGATCGTCAGCCTCGGTCTCTTGCGTCCGCTCAAGGGTCTGATGATCGCGCTGCAATACGCCAACAAGGCGGAGGAGGGACGTCTTGAGCGCTGAAACGATCCGCCCAGCCTGGCGCGTTCTTCTATGGCCGAGCCTGTTCACCGCCTGCGCGCTGGCGCTCCTGCTGAGCCTTGGCTTTTGGCAATTGGAACGGCTTGGCGCGAAAGAGCGCTTTGCCAAACGCATCGAAGCCTCACTTGCCGGACAGCCACAAAAACTACCGACGGAAGCCGAATGGCCGACGCTGAAGGCCAAGGTAACGGACTACACCAAGGTCACACTGAGCGGCGAATATCTGCACGATAAAGAGCTCTACCTTTATGGTGTCCTGAGCAATGGGCGCGACAATCTCCCCGGCCTTTTCGTCATCACGCCGCTTAAGTTGGCCGATGGATCGATTGTCTTCATCAATCGCGGCTTCGTGACGACGGATCGCAAAGATCCTGCGACGCGCCCTGAAGGCCAAATCAAAGGCCCTGTCACCTTGACCGGTATTCTCCGGACAACGCAGCCACGCGGCTTCTTCACGCCGGATGATGACGCCAAGGCAAAGCTTTTCTTCACTCGCGACCCGGCGGCCTTCACCGCCGCAACGGGATTGGCCCGCACTGCGCCCTTCAGCGTCGACGCCGATGCCACGCCTATGCCGGGCGACTGGCCGAAAGGGGGGCACACCATCGTGTCGTTCCCCAACAATCATCTGCAATACGCCATCACTTGGTTCATGCTGGCGGCCGCGGTGCTGGGCTTTTTCTTGTTCTGGGCGCGTCGCCTACTCGCCGATGAGCGGACGCGCACCAATCTTGTCAGCGCCGCGCCGCGCTCGTAGTTTCGCGTCCGAAAGGAATTGACCGTGCTCCACGTTTCGACCCGCGGCCAGGCGCCCGCCCTTCGTTTCGCTGATGCGCTGCTTGCGGGCCTCGCACGCGATGGTGGCCTCTATTGGCCGGAATCGATCCCGACGCTCGATCGGGACACGATTGCCGGTTTTGCCGGTCGCTCTTACGCCGATGTCGCTGAGACGGTGATCTCGGCCTTCACGGGCACAGAGATCGATCGCAAGGCGCTGCGCAGCATGATCGACGCCGCCTATGGCACGTTCCGCCATCGTGGTGTCTGCCCGCTGGTGCAGCTCGATTCCAATCTCTTCGTGCTCGAATTGTTTCACGGTCCGACGCTCGCCTTCAAAGACGTCGCCATGCAGCTCTTGGGCCGCATGATGGATCATGTGCTCGAACAGCGCGGCGAACGCGCCACCATTGTGGGTGCAACATCGGGCGATACGGGCGGTGCAGCGATCGATGCGTTCAAAGGCCTGAAGCGCGTTGATGTGGTGATCCTGTTTCCGCATGGCCGCGTCAGCGATGTGCAGCGCCGTCAGATGACGACAGTCGATGCCGACAATGTGCACGCCGTCGCGCTCGACGGCTCGTTCGACGATTGCCAAGCGCTCGTCAAAGCGATGTTCAATCATCATAGTTTCCGTGATGAATTGCAGCTTGCTGGCGTCAACTCGATCAACTGGGCTCGCATCGTCGCGCAGATCGTTTATTATTTCACCTCCGCCGTGGCGCTCGGCGGCCCGCACCGTGATGTGTCTTTCTCGGTGCCGACCGGCAATTTCGGTGACATTCTCGCAGGCTATGTGGCCAAGCGCATGGGCTTGCCAATTGCGATGCTCGACGTGGCGACGAATGAGAACGATATTCTCGCCCGCACCATGGCGTCGGGCCGCTATGAGATGAAGGGCGTGCATGCCACGACCTCACCATCGATGGATATTGAAGTATCGTCGAATTTCGAGCGCCTGTTGTTTGACGCTTATGGCCGCGATGCCTCTGCCGTCTCGCGCCTAATGGCCTCACTCAAGCAATCGGGCTCGTTCACCATTGCCGACGAGCCGCTCGCCCGCATCCGCAAGGAATTTTCAGCCTCTGCAGCAAGCGAAGATGATGTGCGCACCGCGATGAAGGAATGGCACGATGCCACCGGCTATATTCTCGATCCGCACACCGCTGTGGGTGTCGTATCGGGTCAACGCGCGCTCAAGAAGGACCCGGCCACGCCCATGATCGTGCTCGGCACCGCGCATCCCGCGAAATTCCCGGCTGCTGTTGAATCGGCGATTGGCGTGCGGCCAGAATTGCCGCCCCACCTCTCTGATCTCATGGAGCGCCGTGAAATCTTCACACGTCTGCCGAACGAGCAGGTGGCTGTCGAAGACTTCGTCCGCTCCGTGGCGCGCGCTGCGCAGACGGCCTCAGCATGATGCGTTCCGAATCCGTGACGATTGCCACGCTCGACAGCGGGCTGCGCGTCGTCACCGAAGCCATGCCGCATTTGTCGACAGCTGCGCTTGGTGTGTGGATTGCGGCGGGATCGCGCCATGAAAAGCCGCATGAACATGGGCTTGCGCATCTTCTCGAGCATATGGCGTTCAAGGGCACGAAGCGCCGCACGGCCCGTCAGATCGCCGAAGAAATTGAAGCCGTCGGCGGCGATCTCAATGCTGAAACCAATGTCGAGCGGACCTCCTATTATGTCCGCCTGATGGGCGAGGATGCGCCGCTCGCGCTTGATTTGATCGCCGACATTCTCACCGAACCGACCTTCGATCCCGAAGAGCTGAAACGCGAGAAGGGTGTCATCCTGCAGGAGATCGGCGCGTACGAAGACACGCCTGATGATCTTGTGTTCGACATGGTACTGGAAGCCGCCTATGCGAATGATCCGCTCGGCCGGCGCATTCTTGGCACGCCGCAATCGGTGAAGGCGCAGAATGCCGCATCGATGCGTGGATTTCTCGACCGTCATTATCGTGCACCTGACATGGTAGTCGCAGCCTCAGGCGCTGTGGATCACGATGCCATTGTGGCTGAAGTGGCGCATCGCTTTGCCGCTTTTCCGAAAGGCGCGGCGGATGCAGCTGAGCCCGCGCAATGGACCGGCGGGGAAGCACGGCAAATCAAATCGCTTGAACAGGCGCATCTGGCGCTCGCCTTTCAAGGTCTATCGTTCCGCGATCCGCGCCATTATGCGCTGCATGTCTTCTCGAGCCTGCTGGGTGGCGGCATGTCGTCGCGACTGTTCCAAGAGCTGCGCGAGGAACGCGGTCTCTGCTATTCTGTGTTCTCCAGCATGATGCCATTCTCCGATACGGGTGCGCTCGTGCTCTATGGCGGAACCAGTGGCGAGGATGCGGACGAATTCATGCGTGTCACAGCTGACATTATGCGCGAGGCGGCCGAGCATCCGAACGAGACCGAAGTGGCGCGTGCGCGTGCGCAACTCAAAATGTCGTTGATGATGGCGCTTGAAAGCCCGGCGCGCCGCGCCGAGCAAATGGCGCAGCATGTCCTCGCTTTTGGTCGGGTGCTGTCACGGCAAGAAATGGCCGACGCGATCGATGCGATAGGCGTGGCTGAGGTGCGCGCGGCCGCTTTGAGCCTGTTTGACGCGCCACCTGCCTTGGCCGCGATTGGTCCTGTGCGCAAATTGTCATCGGCAGAAGCGCTGCGCGCCCGCATGGGTGCGGCGGCGGCTTAAGGGGAGGGGACGCGCATGGCCTTATTCAGCCTGTCTCGCGCCATCTTCCCAGAGCCTCTGCTGCGTGGCTATGGCCTCATGTTGCGTCTGCCCCGTGCCGATGATTTCGAGGCGTGGGCGCGGTTGCGCGAGGCGAGCCGCACGCATCTAGAGCCTTGGGAGCCGCTTTGGCCGGAGGATGATCTAACCCGGCCTGCCTTCCGCCGTCGGATCCGCCGCTATGCCTCTGAGTTTGCGGGTGACCAATCGGTTCCGTTCTTCATCTTTGGGGAGCGGGGAGAATTGATGGGCGGGCTGACCATCGCCAATATCCGCCGCGGCGTCGCCCAATCGGCCACCATCGGCTATTGGATCGGTTCGCCCTTTACCGGCAAGGGCCACATGACCAACGCCGTCCGGCTCGCCTGCCGGTTTGGCTTCGATCAGGTCCGGCTGCACCGGATCGAGGCCGCCTGTATCCCCGAAAACGAGGCCTCAAGACGGGTTTTGGAGAAGGCTGGCTTCCGGCGCGAGGGCTATGCCCGCGAATATCTGTGCATCGCCGGCCGCTGGCAGGACCATCTTCTCCATGCCCTCCTGCCCGAAGATTTGAAATCCTGACACATTTGGGCCGTGTTCCTGCGCATACCCACTTTAAGCATGAAATGGGGGCGATCTTGCCCTTGCCTGCTGTCCCGCTTAGGAGTGGGGCCCGAGCGTAATCGGGGCGAGGCCGCCCCTCCCTTGTCCGGCGGCTCTCCGGCCGCCTTTGTCCTGAAGAGGCTCATGTCGCCGCTTTTTGCCCGGCTCCGCTCAATCTTTGCCTTGGTGTGCTACGCCGTTCTGACGGTCGCGCCCGCCTGCGCGGTTGAAGCTGTCCGGGTGCGGCCCGAAGCTCCGGCCATTGATCTTCTGCCCCGGATCGAGCGCTATCAGTCGCAAGGCGACGCGATCCAGATTCTCACTGCACCCGGTCCGGACGGCATCGTCCGCCGTATTCAGGTGGCGGCAGCGGAAGAAGGCTCGCGACCCGACTGGATCGTCTTCGCGCTCAAGAATGATACGTCCGAGCAGATCACGCGCTGGTTGGTGGCGCCTCATTCCCGCCTTGTCGGTTCGGGCGTGGTCTGGCCCGATCTCGGCTCTGCGCGCATCACGGCTGTTACGGCCAGTCAGGGCGAAAGCCCCGAGCGAGAAGAAAATCCCGAAGCCGATATCTTCGAAATCGTGCTCGATCCCGGCGCGACGGTCACTTATGTCGCCGAGCTTGCAACGCCTCATCTGCCGCAGCTCTATTTGTGGAATGCGGACGATTACAAAGACAAGCAAAACGGGTTGACGCTTTATCGCGGGATCGTGATTGGCATTGCGGGGCTCCTCGCTTTGTTCCTCACGATTGTTTTCGTTGTCCGCGGCGCCGTGATTTTTCCAGCTGCGGCGGCGCTCGCTTGGGCGGTGCTGGCCTATGTCTGTATTGATTTCGGCTTTTGGCAGAAAATCATTCCGACGACGGAGCGCGGTGAACAAATTTACCGCGCGGGTGCGGAAGCGGTGTTGGCCGCGACGCTGCTCGTGTTCCTGTTTGCCTATCTCAACCTCAATCGCTGGCATGTGCGGCTAAGCCACATTACGATTGGTTGGCTCTTGTTTCTCGGCGCGCTGATCGGTCTTGCGCTCTTCAACCCGCCGGTTGCGGCCGGCGTGGCGCGCATCTCGATTGGCGGCGTCGCAGCGTTCGGATTCCTTCTCGTCATCTATCTGTCGACGCATGGATATGATCGCGCCCTTATGCTGATCCCGACTTGGTTCTTGCTTTTGGCGTGGGTCGTGGCTGCCGGCTTTATGGTGACGGGCCAATTGTCGAACGACGCCGCAGCACCAGCCCTGATCGGTGGCCTTGTGCTCATCGTGATGCTGATCGGCTTCACCGTGATTCAACATGCCTTCGCGGGCGGGGGTTTTGCCGAAGGCCAAGTCAGTGATGCCGAACGCCGCGCGCTCGCTCTGACCGGATCTGGCGCGACCTTGTTCGATTGGGATGTCACATCCGATCGCATCACGGTCGGCACCGATCTCGAACAGCAACTCGGCCTGAAGCATGGCACGCTAGAAGGCTCAGCCGCGTCTTTCGTCGAGAATATCCATCAATTCGATCGCGACCGTTTCCGCGCCACGCTTGATTCCACGTTGGAGCATCGCCGCGGCCGCGTTAGCGTTGAAGTCCGCATCAAGGCGATTGACGGCCGCTATCATTGGATTGCGCTCAAGGCGCGGCCGGTGCTCGGCACCGATGGCGAAGTTCAGCGTATCATTGGCACGCTGAACGACATCACCGACATTAAAGTGTCGGAAGAACGCCTCTTGCAGGATTCGCTGCACGATCATTTGACTGGGCTACCGAACCGGCGTCTCTTCCTCGACCGGCTCGATGCTGCCTTGACGCTTGCGCGCACTGATGAAGCGGTACGTCCGACATTGCTTCTCATCGATATCGACGGCTTCAAGGATGTGAACGACCTTGTCGGCCTGGCCGTCGGCGACTCATTGTTGCTCACACTGGCGCGCCGCCTCTCTCGCCTGTTGAAAGCGCAAGACACGCTCTCCCGCATTGGTGGGGATCAATTCGCTGTTATGCTCTTGTCTGAGCAGGATGCTGGCGGGGTGGCTGCCGTTGTCGAATCCATGCGCAAGGTGATTGCGACACCGAACAGCTTTGGCGAGCGCGACGTGTTTTTGACCGCCTCCATCGGTATGGCCCTCACCGATTCCACCATTGATGGCCGCGGCACGGAAATGTTGCGCAATGCCGAAATCGCGATGATGCATGCAAAGCGTTTGGGCGGCGATCGTGTTGAGACGTTCCGTCCAGCGATGCGCGCGCAGCGCACCGATCGCATGGCGATGGAGCATGATTTGCGTCGCGCCTTGGAGCGCAACGAATTGACAGTCGCTTTCCAGCCGATCGTGCGCCTGACTGATCGCACAGTGGCAGGCTTTGAAGCGCTGGTGCGCTGGAATCATCCGCGTCTTGGTATGCTTCTGCCGGGTGAATTCATTCCAATCGCCGAAGAGACAGGGCTCATCACCGATCTCGGCATGTATGTGCTTGATCGCACCGCGCGTGAACTCGCCGCGTGGCAGGCCGCTCTGGTGGTCGATCCGCCGCTCTTTGCCAGCGTCAACGTGTCGAGCCGCCAGCTTTTCCGTCACGATCTTTTGCTGGATGTGAAAACGGTTCTCTCACGCACGCCCGTCATTCGTGGCACGCTCCGGCTTGAAATCACCGAGAGCCTGATGATGGAAAATCCGGAACTCTCGGCACAGATTTTCGTGCGCTTGAAAGATCTTGGTGCCGGCCTGTCGCTTGATGATTTTGGAACAGGGTATTCATCGCTTGCTTATTTGCAGCGGTTCCCGTTCGACACGCTGAAAATCGATAAATCACTGATCCGTCCCGATCAGCGCGGTGCGCGACCGATCATTCTCCGTTCCATCGTGCAGATGGGCCATGATCTCGGTATGGAAATCGTTGCCGAAGGCGTCGAGACGGAATCCGATGCTGTGGAAATGGCGCAGCTCGGCTGCGAATTTGCGCAAGGCTTCGCCTTCGGTCATCCGATGTCGGCGGCGGACGCGCGCAAGCTTGTGGGCGCCGCCGCCGAAGCGGCCTGATTACTTCGCCATATCGACGACGACGCGGCCGCGAATTTGCCCGGCCATGATGTCTTGTGCTGCTTTCTGGATGTCGCCAAAGCCGATCACGCTGGTCATCTTGGCGAGTGCTGCACGGTCGAGATCACGCGCAAGCCGTGTCCACGCTTCAGCCCGTTTCGCTTTCGGGCACATCACACTGTCGATACCGAGAAGTGCGACACCGCGCAGAATGAATGGCGCGACGCTGGTAGGTAGATCCATACCTTGGGCAAGCCCGCAGGCAGCAATCGCGCCACCATAGCGGGTCGATGCAATCAGATTGGCGAGTGTGGTCGAGCCAACGGAATCGACGCCGGCCGCCCAACGCTCTTTTGCGAGCGGCTTTGCTGGGCCTGACAATTCAGTGCGATCAATCACGTCGCTTGCGCCGAGCGATTTCAGATAATCGGCTTCGCTCATGCGTCCGGTCGAAGCAATCACCGACCAGCCGGCTTTGGCGAGGAGCGAAATCGCCACAGAGCCGACACCGCCGGCGGCCCCAGTGACAATGGCAGCGCCACGATCTGGCGTGAGACCATGATGTTCAAGCGCCATCACGGCGAGCATGGCCGTATAGCCGGCGGTACCGATGGCCATGGCCTCGGCCGCGTTGAGGCCCTGCGGCAGGCGGATCAGCCAATCGGCCTTAACGCGCGAATAATCGGCATAGGCTCCTAGATGGGTCTCGCCCGTGCCCCAGCCATTCAGGACGACGGTATCGCCCTTCTTGAACGTCGGATCGTCTGATTGTTCGACGATCCCGGCAAAATCGATCCCGGGCACCATGGGGAAGCGGCGGACCACAGGAGCTTTGCCAGTGAGCGCCAGCCCATCCTTGTAATTGACGGTCGAATGCGTGACCCGGACGAGGACATTGCCCTCCATCAGTTCAGACGGGTCGAGCGGGCGTACGCCGACGCTCTGGGTTTCGTCCTTCTTGTCGATCACAAGGGCGCGAAAGGGGGTCATGGCGGCTCCTCAGGCTGCAATCAGGGTGTGGGCGATGTTGCTGTGGGGTTCTCGCCCGGAACGGGCAGGCTTTCAACCGGGGAAAGGAGCCAAGCGGATCAAACCGGGCTATAAGGGCGCCGAGGCGGGGGATGGCCCGCTGCATTGAATGGGGGATTGTTCATGACCAATACCGAAACCGATCAGGGTCCGAACCTGGGCACGGCCATCGCGGCCATCCGCAGCAAGTGGAAATGGGTTCTCGTTCTCGGCATCGTTTATACCTTTGCAGGCTTTGTGGCGTTGGGCTCGGTCGTCGCTGCGACGGTGGCGAGCGTCTATATCGTCGGCGCCATGATGATCGTGGCCGGCATTGTCGAGATCGTCTCGGCCTTCCAGATGAAGAGCTGGGGGCAATCCATCCTCTGGGTTGTGCTCGGCGCGCTTTATGTTGTGGGCGGGTTTGTAGCGTTTCAGAACCCGGCTTTGGCGGCGAGCATCCTCACGCTGATCTTGGGCTGGAGCCTCGTGTTCTCAGGCTTCCTCCGCATTTTCCTCGCCATGAAGATGAAGGAAGGCAGCCCGTGGATCTGGGTTGTCATCTCCGGCATCATCACGGTGGCGCTTGGCGGCATGATCATCGCGCAATGGCCGGCTTCGGGCGCCTTCGTGCTGGGCATCTTCCTTGGCGTCGATCTCGTGTTCGTCGGCTTTGGCTGGATCCAGATGGCGCTCGCTTTGCGCAAAGTCTGAACGCGACAGACATGACCCCGTCCGGGCGGCCTTATGGCGCTTCGGGCGGGGCTGATATTGCGTTTTAGGACGGAATACGCGAAGGGAAGCCGTACTTTTTTGCACCTGCGAAGGGGCCGTCAGATGACGCAATGGGTTTACACATTCGGTGATGGCAAGGCCGAAGGCCAAGCCGGAATGCGGAATCTCCTCGGTGGAAAGGGCGCCAATCTCGCCGAGATGAGCAATCTCGGCTTGCCCGTGCCGCCCGGCTTCACGATTTCGACCGAAGTCTGCGTCTATTATTACGCCAACGCGCAGACCTATCCGGCGGAACTGAAAACGCAGGTTGAAAAGGCGCTCGCCCATATTGGCAGCCTGACCGGCAAAACCTTCGGCGACAACAACAATCCGCTCCTCGTCTCGGTCCGTTCCGGCGCGCGTGCATCGATGCCGGGCATGATGGACACGGTGCTCAATCTCGGTCTCAACGATGTCACCGTGGAGGCTTTGGCGAAGGGCGCGAATGATGAGCGCTTCGCTTATGATTCCTATCGCCGCTTCATTCAGATGTATTCGAACGTCGTGCTCGACGTCGATCACCATCATTTCGAAGACGCGCTTGAAGACTATAAAGAACGCAAGGGCGTGACCCTCGACACCGATCTCAGCGCGACCGATTGGAAAACGCTCATCGCCAAATATAAGGCGATCGTGAAAGACGCGATCGGCAAGGATTTTCCGCAAGATCCCAAAGAGCAACTCTGGGGCGCGATTGGCGCCGTGTTCGGCTCATGGATGAATGCGCGCGCGATCAAATATCGTGAATTGCACAATATCCCAGCGAGCTGGGGTACGGCCGTCAATGTGCAAGCGATGGTGTTTGGCAATCTCGGTGAGACGTCAGCCACAGGCGTGGCGTTTACGCGTAATCCGTCGACCGGCGAGAAAGAGCTTTACGGCGAATTCCTCGTCAATGCGCAGGGCGAAGATGTGGTTGCGGGGATCCGCACACCGCAAGACATCACTGAGAAGGCACGCATTGCGGCCGGCTCAGATCGTCCCTCGCTCGAAAAAGTGATGCCGGATGCGTTCAAGGAATTCTTGCGCATTTGCGGCCTGTTGGAAAAACATTATCGCGATGTGCAGGACGTCGAGTTCACCATTGAACGCGGCAAGCTATGGATGCTGCAGACGCGCAATGGGAAGCGCACCGCCAAAGCGGCATTGAAGATCGCCGTCGAACTCGCGGCCGAAGGCCTCATCACGCAAGATGAGGCGGTCGGCCGGATTGATCCTGCTTCGCTTGATCAATTGCTGCATCCGACGATCGACCCCAATGCCGAGCGCAAGGTTGTGGCTTCTGGCTTGCCTGCATCGCCCGGTGCTGCGGCAGGTGAGATCGTGTTTGATTCCGACGAGGCGGAAGCAGCCAAAGCGGCGGGCAAGAAAGTCATTCTCGTCCGGATCGAAACATCGCCCGAAGATATTCATGGCATGCACGCCGCCGAAGGCATTCTGACAACGCGCGGCGGCATGACTTCGCACGCCGCCGTGGTCGCGCGCGGCATGGGCAAACCTTGCGTCTCGGGCGCGGGCATGGTGCGTGTCGATTATGCAGCGCAGACGATGACTGCCGGTGGCGTGACGCTAAAGAAAGGTGATTTCATCACCATCGACGGCACCACAGGTCAGGTGCTGCATGGCGCGGTGAAAATGCTTGAGCCTGAGCTCTCCGGCGAATTCGCAACCCTGATGGGCTGGGCCGATAGCGTGCGCCGCATGAAAGTGCGCGCCAATGCTGAGACCCCACTTGATGCCCGCACCGCGCGTGGCTTCGGCGCCGAAGGCATCGGGCTTTGCCGCACCGAACACATGTTCTTCGAAGGTGATCGCATCGTCGCGATGCGTGAGATGATCTTGGCTGATGACGAGAAGGGCCGTCGCGCGGCGCTCGCCAAATTGCTGCCAATGCAGCGTGCCGATTTCGTTGAATTGTTCACCATCATGTCGGGCCTGCCGGTGACGATCCGCCTGCTTGATCCGCCGCTACACGAATTCCTGCCGCATACGGATGAGGAAATCGCAGAAGTTGCGACCGCGATGAATGCATCCCCGGCAAAGTTGAAACAGCGTGCGGCCGAACTGCATGAATTCAACCCGATGCTCGGGTTCCGGGGGTGCCGCCTTGCGGTGGCTTATCCGGAAATCGCCGAAATGCAGGCGCGCGCCATTTTCGAAGCAGCGGTCGATGCCGCCAAGAAAACCGGCAAGGCTGTCATTCCGGAAGTGATGGTGCCGCTTGTGATGACCAAGCCTGAGCTTGATCTCGTCAAGGGCCGCATTGATGCGATGGCTGCTGCGGTCAAGAAAGAAACCGGTGCGCAATTTGATTATCAGGTCGGCACCATGATCGAATTGCCGCGCGCGGCCCTGCGCGCTGCGGAGATTGCCGAAGCGGCTGAATTCTTCTCCTTCGGCACCAATGACCTCACGCAGACGACGCTCGGCATCAGCCGTGACGATGCCGCATCCTTCCTCGGCCCTTATACGGCGAAGGGCATTCTGCCCGCCGATCCGTTCGTCACCATCGATCAGGAGGGCGTTGGCGAATTGGTGAAGTTTGCTGCAGAACGTGGCCGCGTGACGCGCAAGGATATTAAGCTCGGTATTTGCGGCGAGCATGGTGGTGATCCGGCCTCGATCGCTTTCTGCGAGAAGACCGGGCTCGATTACGTCTCCTGCTCGCCCTATCGCGTGCCTATCGCGCGCTTGGCGGCCGCCCAGGCGGCGCTCGGCGTGAAGGCAGCCAGCACGGCGTAAATCACTCCAAAAGGGATGCGCTTTGGGCGCATCCCCGTAGTTTGGCTGATCTCTGGCCTCTGACTGTGCCCGAAATCCCCATTTCGTGCCCGGCTTAACCATCCATCAACGCTAACCGACGATAAATGAAGCCTGTCGCCTGAGTGGCTTTGCGGGTTTGTCGATGCGTGGGCAGCGTCCCAGTTGGGGTTTGCGCGTGAGCCGTTGGGGGCTTTGCGCAGGCTTGCTTGTCAGCTTCACCGCCTCGGCAGGCATCGATGTGACAACCGGCTATTCCGCTGCCGTTTTGGGCGAGGCGAAAGCGGTCCTCGGTGAGAAAACCGTTCCGCCCGTCTCCTCCGCATGGCTTTTGTCATCGCTGCCCGCCGAAGCCCGTTCGGCTAACCCCGCCTTCAGTTCCCTGTTCGGTACCGAGCGCAAATTCGAGGCGGAGCCCAGTATGGGCGAGCCTTTGCGGTCCGAGCTCAAGCCCGGCCCACGGCAATGGCCAACGGTCGAGCGCCGCATGAAAAGCGATTTCGATCCGGATGCCAGCGACGATTTAGCCATCGTTGCGCCTTCGCCCGACAGTTGGATGACCGCACCGCCGCGCGATGATGTGGCGACGCGCTTTTCCGGGAGCGCATCGGCACCCCTTTCACCTCATGCTTTTCGGCGGCTCGAAGCGCCGCTGACCGAAGGCGGCACGAGCACCGCGTTGGCCGCCGCTCCGATGTCGCCGGAAGCGGCAGCCGCTGGCATGACACCGGCGCAAGCTGAGGCCGTTACGGCACAGACGACCCCCGCAACGCCGGATGCGTTCGTGATTGCCTCGACGACGCCGTTGCAAGTTGAGACCAATCCCGAAGCCATCATCGTGGCCGATGCAAAGCCCATCGCAGCCGATACACCAAAGCCAGTGAAGAAGACGGTGACGATTGCAGCTGTCGCACCGAATACGGTGCAAGGCCTTTCCAAATTGAAAGCCGAAGAGCCGGCCACGCGCATGGGCCGCGGTTATCGCGATCTCATCGGCACCGCCAATCTGTCGCGTGAAGAGCGCTGCCTTGCTGAAGCGGTCTATTTCGAAGCGCGCAGTGAGCCTGAACTTGGACAGGCGGCCGTTGCCCAAGTGGTGCTCAACCGCATCAAGAGCGGGCTTTATCCAACCTCAATCTGCGGCGTCGTGTATCAGAACAGTCACAAGCATCTGGCCTGTGAGTTCACATTCACCTGCGAAGGGAAGTCGCTCGCCGTAACTGAGCCCGGCCCGTGGGAAATCGCGGTGCGCCTGTCAAAGGCCGTGCTTGATGGCAAAAACTATAATCCGCGGGTGGCGAATGCGACGCATTATCATGCCAATTATGTCAGCCCGCGCTGGGGCAAGCATTTGAAGAAGATGGATGTCATCGGCCGGCATATTTTCTATCTGGCGCACCCGACGATTTCGCAGGTCTGCCCCGGCTGCAACATGGATGCATTCCGCCGCATCGAAGCGTCCGGTGAGAAGCCGCGGATTTAAGCCTGCAATCTTCTTGCGATCAGCCAGTCCAAAGAGACAGGGCCGGGTCCACGCGCCACAATGAAAAGCAAAGCTGTGGCCCACACGCCATGTGTCGGCCATGCGCCGGGATAGACGAAAATTTGAATGACAGCCGTCATGCCTAAAAGGGCGGCCGCTGACAATCGGCTCGCCAAGCCAAGGATCAAAAGTGCCGGAAAGACGTGCTCGGCGATCGCCGCCAATGTCGCAGCCACAACGGGATCAATTAGCGGTAGCTTATAATCCTCACGAAACAGTTCAATGGCATTGTCGGATAATGCGAAGCCGTTCACTTTCGTCTCGCCCGATAGCCAGAAAATAGTACCAATAGAAATACGTGCCAAAAGCGCAATCGCATCGTCAGGAATACGCGAAACCACAGCAATGGCGCGATGCACACCGTTGACCAGTGAGTGGCTAGGGCTGATTGTATGAGCGTGTTTCATTGTCGCTTTCCTATTGCGGGGCAGCTAAAAGGTCGCAACGCAACAAGGCTGCAAGAATTGATGCAGCATCACAGTCCCTATGCCTGTTGCATGCTGTTGTGATGACATCGCCTAGGACGGCGCCTTTGCCAATCTCTTCAAAGCATGTGGCCGTGCCACGCGGTACCAGAGAAACCTGAACCTCATAACGACCCCGCGTGATGGCAATGGTTTCGTCTCGCCAGGAATCTATTGAGAGCGCTTCAGGCGAATCGCTGGCTGACCAAATCGTACCGGCTGGATAGGGTGAATGAAGAACGCGCGCGGCGGGATGCGCTTTGATCATGCGTCCAAGATAAGTTTCAATGTCCTGGGCATCTCCAACGGCAAGCCTCAGAGGCGCGTGATCAGCAGCATGATAAGCTTCAGTACGCGCTTGTTCGATCCGCGCGACATCGGCGAGAAAAGGCCAATCGACAAGGCTTGGAATTGTTGCGAGGAAGTCAGGAAAGCCGTTACCGTAAAACATCAAAATCGGCGAGGTGGGTTTTTCCGTTTCGACGTAAAGCTGAGCACAGGCGGTGAAACACTCGCCGCCTAACAGACGTTGTGTTGCAGGATAGCGGGTTGCAAGTGCTGTCGTGAGGCTATGGATGACATTATTACGATAAATCGCGAAGCGGCGATCGGCTTTCTGACTTGCGATTAAATCGTGAGGACATCCCATCCCGGCGCGAAGATGGTGGACGAAATCCTGTTCCATCACGCGGCTACGAGACTGTTTGCATAATGGACGAGGCGTGTTTTAGCTCTTTGCGCATCCGCGTACAAAGTACGAAACAGAGGAATATTTTGATCCCACTCAATCAGGGTTGCTACCGGGCCCGTGCTTGAAAGGACCGTCTCAAAATAATCCCAGACTGGCTCATCAACGGGACGATCATGTGTATCAATCAATATCACATCATCATCGACCTGTTCGGTCGCGTGACCAGCCAGATGAATTTCGCGGACATATCGCAGGGGAAATTCAGCCAGATAATCTGTCGCAGAAAATCCATGGTTCATTGCTGAGACATGCACATTATTCAAATCAAGCAGAAGGCCACATCCCGTGCGTTGTGCAATCTGATGGATGAAATCAACTTCGGCCCATGTTGATTCCGTGAATGTGATGTAAGTGGCCGGATTTTCGAGCAGGATACTACGTCTCAACGTCGTTTGAATGAGATCGATATGGTCGCAAATGCGTGCGAGTGTTTGTTCTGTGTAGGGCAGGGGCAGAAGGTCATTGAAATAGGCCCCTTCATGCGTCGACCAAGCCAAATGTTCAGAAAAACTACACGGCTGAAATCGGTCACACACGGTTTTCACGCGCTGCAAATGGACTGCGTCAGGTGGACTTTCACCGCCGACTGATAATCCGACGCCATGAATGGATAATTCATAGTGCTGGCGGAGTTGATCAAGCATGGCGAAAGGGCTTCCGCCTGACCCCATATAATTTTCGGCGTGCACTTCAATGAACGAAAGGTCGAACCGGCCATCGGCGAGATCCGGATAATGATCCGGTTTGAACGAAACGCCGGTTCCCACTGGTGGTCGGCTCTCAAGCATGGTGCAATCCTCAGATGAGTTGGCAATTGTGTGAAAAATTCCTTGGTTAGCTCACGCTTTTTTAGCTTCGAGCGAACCATTGCCCTTCGGCGTTTTGATCGACACGCAAGTGCCTTTGGGCACATATTTCCATGCATTGCCCTGATAGTCGGCGCTCGATGTGCCCGCACAAGTTGTGCCCGGTCCCGCGGCACAATCATTTTGCCCCTTAAGCGCGACGCCAAAGCACTTTTCCTTATCGCTCGTTTGGGCCTGCGTCGGGAGAGAGGCTGATGTGGCGAGGAGAGCTGCGGCTGCAAATGAAAGCTGTAACGACGTCTTGATCATCATGGATCTCCTGATTGTGAAGGGGACGAGCGCCCCTATCACCATTTCGGTTGGAGACGGCTTTGCGTTACACTGTGGGGGGTCAAAAAAATTTATATATCTTGCGTCCGCTTTGTAACATTTCCGATTTTCAGACGAATGGACTTGAGGATGGATGATTTTAAATCCAGCGATGAACGGCTCTCGGCATGGATGCGTGCAGCGAGCCGGGGCGATCAAGAGGCCTATCGCAATTTTCTCTCCGCTTTGCTGCCGGTTCTGCGCCAAACGGCTTTGAGGTCACTATCGCGTGCTGGCGCTTCCGTCGCCGATTCAGAAGATGTCGTACAGGAGATCATGTTGGCCATTCATTTGCGACGGCATACATGGGACGAGAGTACGACGATTATGCCTTGGGTCTATGGTATTGCGCGGCACAAGATGATTGATGTTTTACGTCGGAGAGGCCGTCGATTTGAAGTGCCCCTTGATGGCTTTGAAGAGATCGTCGAAGCGCCTGCCGCTGCTGAGGCCTTGTCAGAGAGAGACATAATCCGTTTCCTCGGCCGATTAGGAAACGGTCAACGCAAGGTTGTTCTCGCGGTCTCAGTGGAAGGTCTTTCGATCCGCGATGCGGCAAAGCGCCTTGGCATAACAGAGGGCGCTGCACGGGTCACACTGCATCGGGGTTTGAAAACTTTGGCGCGGATTTATGGGAGTGAGCGTTGATGCAGACGCATCGGTTGATTGAGGCTCTTGTTGCAGATTTGCAGCCCTTGCGGCAGCGCCTTCCGGGTCAGATTCTCATGCGTTTAGGATGGGCGGCGCTTGCGGCAGCTCTTGCTTTTTATGGCCTATACGGCTTCCGTGATGATGGTCTGGCAAGCTTGGGCGATCCCCGATTTGTTGTGAAGATCAGTCTTCTTCTCACGCTTGTGGGGGCGCTTTGGCCTCTCATGCGTCGGGCCGCAGGACCGATCAAAATGACGCCCACTGATTTCAAGCCTTTGGCGTGGGTTGGCCTTTTCTGGTTGACCATGATGGGCCTCGAAGTGGCGCTCGTCCCACAAACTGCATGGTACCCGATGATGGTCGGCGAGAACGGCTTGTTCTGCCTCGCCGCCATACCGCTGATTGGGATGCCCCTTTTGGCAACAATAATTGTGACTTTCCGCGGAGCCGCGCCTGCAGTGGCATCCGTTTCTGGTGCTGTGGCGGGCTTTTTCTGCGCTGCGATCGCGAGCGTGTTATATGCAGTTCACTGCCCGGATGACTCGCCTTTTTTTCTTGTCGTCTGGTATGGGGCAGCAACGATGATTTTGATGGCGATGGGCGCGTTGAGCGGACGCTGGGTTTTGCGCTGGTGAAGGCTGACTTCAGATCGCAATATCGAGGCCGATATCGAGCACGCTGGCTGAATGGGTGAGCGCGCCAACCGAGATCATGTCAACCCCGCTTTCGGCAATGGCGCGCACCGTCTCGAGATTGACGCCACCTGAAGCCTCGCTCTTCATCCGGCCTCCGATCAGCTGAACCGCTTCGCGCAATGTCTCAGGCCCCATATTGTCGAGCAGGACCACGTCAGCCCCTTCGGCGATTACTTCTTTGAGCTGGTCGAGCGTATCGACTTCGATCTCGATTTTAACGAGATGGCCTACTGCTGCCTTCGCGGCGCGCAACGCGGGCACGATGCCACCGGCGACGGCAATGTGGTTGTCCTTGATCAGGATGGCATCGTCGAGGCCGAAGCGGTGATTGGCACCGCCACCGCATTTGACGGCATATTTTTCGGCGGCACGCAGGCCGGGAGTCGTCTTTCGTGTGCAGACGATTTTAGCGCGTGTGCCTTCGACCGCTTTGACGTAGCGCGCCGTGAGTGTCGCAATACCGGATAGGCGACCAAGATAATTCAGCGCCACGCGCTCGCCCGACAGGATGGCTATGGCAGGCCCAGAGACGCGCGCTAGCGGGGTGCGTTCTGACAAGGTTTGCCCATCACGCACCAATGCTTCGAAACGTATCGCAGGATCAAGCAAGCGGAATGCAGCCTCAGCAAAAGCGAGCCCGGAGATTGTGCCCGGCTTGCGCAAAACGAAATCCGCTTGTGCATGGCGGCCCAACGGAATGGTCGCCAGTGAGGTGATGTCGCCTGCACGGCCCAGATCTTCATCAAGCGCGGCGCGTACTTGTGTCTCGATGGACAGTGGATTGATGAACAGCGCGCTCATGCGAGAATCTCCTGCGCCACGGCTTTCGCCTGGTCGAGCGTGATGAAAGTGCGATGTGCGAAAGCAGTTGAAGCCTCGGGATAATCCGCGCGCCAATGGCCGCCACGGCTCTCGCGCCGATTAAAGGCTGCGGATGTTACAAGAAGGGCGCTGTCGAGCATGGCATGAACGGCGGGATCATCTGTCTCACGCCGGTATGCCGCGAAGTTCTTTATGGCTTGCTGCAAGCCCGCACCATCGCGAATGACGCCGACATGCTCGCTCATCGTTTGCCGTAAAGCATGGATCAGCGCCGGTGGCGGATCGTTGCGTTGATCGGGCGACAGTTTTTCGGGTGCGATGGCATCCGCACTTTGCGATTTCAAAGCTTGCGCGATGCGCGATGCAAACACGACCGCCTCCAGCAGCGAATTCGAGGCCAAACGATTGGCGCCATGCACACCGGTGGATGCCACTTCGCCAGCGGCCCACAGGCCGGGCAGGCTGGTCTGGCCCTGCGCGTCCGTTTTCACGCCACCCATATGATAATGTTCGGCTGGCATCACCGGGATCGGCGCCTGGACAGGGTCGATACCTGCTTCGCGGCAGATGCGTGCCACGGTGGGAAACTTGGCATCGAATTCAGCGCCGATGGCGGCGCGGCAATCGAGAAACGCACCCTTGCCTGCTTGCCATTGGGCGAAGACACCACGCGCAACAATGTCGCGCGGTGCGAGTTCGGCATCGGGATGCAAGGGCAGCATGAAGCGCGCGCCATTCGCATCGATCAGCGTGGCGCCTTCGCCGCGCAGCGCTTCTGTCGCCAGGGGCGCGGGATCGCGCCCAATGGCGATGGCGGTCGGATGAAACTGCACAAATTCTGGATCGGCAATGATCGCGCCGGCACGGGCCGCGAGAGCCAGCCCAATACCCCGCGACTCCGTCGGATTGGTCGTCACGGCATAAAGCGCGCCGAGGCCGCCGGTCGCGAGCACCACATCACTGGCGCGAAAGAAATGCGCGATATCGGCAAGCCCGCGCTCGCCGCGCGCCACAACACCAGCAATGCGGCCGTCGCGTAGGATGAGGTCTTCGGCAACAAAACCTTCATGCAACGTGATCGAAGGCGTCTCATGCACCTTGGCGATGAGCGCATCCATAATCGCGCGGCCAGCCCGGTCGCCCGCCACACGCACGATGCGGCGTGCGGAATGGGCCGCTTCGCGTGACTGGACGAGACGGCCTTCAAGATCACGGTCGAACGGCACGCCATAGCGCAAGAGATCGCGCACGCGCTCGCCCGCTTCTTGCGCCATGCCCAGCGTGACCGTTTCATCGACAAGGCCTGAACCGGCGATGATCGTGTCACGCGTGTGAAGTTCTGCGCTGTCGCCTTCCGAGATGGCGGCTGCAATGCCGCCCTGCGCCCAAGCCGATGACGCGCCTTCGCCAATCGGCGCGGCGGCAAGCACTGTGACGGGATGGGGTGCGAGTTCGAGCGCGCAGAACAGGCCTGCGAGGCCGCCGCCGACAATGACGATGCCGCTCATGCGACGGCCTTTCCGGTGTTGATGCGGATTAGCTCTTGAGATTGATCATGCGCTCGATGGGCAGGCGCGCACGTTCTGCAATAGCAGGGTCGATCACGACTTCATCGGTCATGGTCAAAAGACTGTCGAGGATTTTCGGCAGCGTGATGCGCTTCATATGCGGGCAGAGATTGCACGGGCGAATGAAATTCACCTCAGGCACTTCCGCCGCGACATTCGACGCCATCGAGCATTCCGTTACCATCACGACCTTGGCGGGCTTCTTCGCCTTGACCCAATCGATCATGTGCGCGGTCGAACCGGTAAAATCGGCTTCCGCAAGCACGTCGGGCGGGCATTCGGGATGGGCGATGATCTGTACGGACGGATCAGCATCGCGATAGGCGCGCAATTCCTCGCCCGAGAAGCGCTCATGCACTTCGCAATGGCCTTTCCAGAGGATCAGCTTCACCTTGGTCTGCGAGGCGACATATTTCCCGAGATATTCATCGGGCAGGAAGATGACGCGATCAACGCCAAGGCTTTCCACCACTTGCACGGCATTCGATGAGGTGCAGCAGATATCGGTCTCCGCTTTCACATCGGCCGATGAATTCACATAGGTGACAACCGGCACGCCCGGATAGCGTTCTTTCAACAGGCGCACATCCGCGCCGGTGATCGATTCCGCGAGCGAGCAGCCTGCGCGCATGTCAGGGATCAGAACGGTCTTCTCGGGGCTCAGAAGCTTTGACGTTTCCGCCATGAAGTGCACGCCGCATTGCACGATGATCTCGGCGTCCTGCTTCGCGGCGAGGCGGGCAAGCTGCAGCGAGTCGCCCACGACATCCGAGACGCAGTGGAAGATTTCTGGCGTCTGGTAGTTATGCGCGAGGATGACGGCGTTGCGCTGCTTCTTGATCTCGTTGATCGCCTTCACATAAGGCGCGAAGAACGGCCATTCGATCGCGGGGATCACGTCCTTCACGCGCTCATAGAGATGCGCTGTGGCACGCTCCACCTCGGGCGTCCATTCGAGGACGGGCTTTGGCAACACGCCAAAGCGTTCGGCCGCGCTCGGGCCCATCGGACGGGCAGGGCGTTCGGCGAAGCCGGGCATCGGGGCCCGTTGCAACGTGGCGGTCATAGCCATGGCGCACTCCTTATGCTCACTTTGAGCATATCTGTGGACCGAAAAATCACCGGATGCGACCCCGGTGTCATTCAGGCCGAAGTGGCAGTAATACTCACTTCGAGCATAAGAATTATAGAGAGGCGCCCTGCACATTTCCAGAGGGGCGGCGTAGAATTTAAGCAGGGTGCCGGGCACCCTCTCCATGAGGCGTGCCGGAACCGCGAAGCCGCCCTGCATGGGCCTCTCTGGTCAGCGTGTGCGTCCCCCGTTAGAACCTGCGCATTCGAGAACAGGGATTCCTCTATGAGCTCCGCCGCTGTCACGGCTCGCCGTTTCGCTCCCATCATCATTCTGGTCTGCGGTTGCTTGGCAGGCCTTCTGACATTCGGTCCGCGTTCGGCCATCGGCCTCTTCCAGATCCCGATGAGCCGCGAATTCGGGTGGAGCCGTGAAGTCTTCTCCTTCTCGATCGCGATCCAGAACCTCCTCTGGGGCGTCGGGCAGCCTTTCGCGGGTGCGCTCGCCGATCGCTTCGGTACGGTTCGGATGCTCTGGCTTGGGGCCATTCTCTACGCTGCGGGCTTGGTCATGATGGCCTATGCCACCACGCCCGGCATGATGACGGTGAGCGCAGGCGTGCTGATCGGCTTTGGCCTCTCAGGCTGCTCCTTCAATCTCGTCATCGGCGCTTTCGGCAAGTTGTTGCCGGAACAATGGCGCGGCCTTGCCTTTGGCGCGGGAACGGCAGCGGGCTCGCTCGGACAATTTCTTTTCCCGCCCATCGGCGCCGTCCTGATTGACAGCATGGGCTGGCAGCAGACGCTGATCATTTTCGGGATCACGCTTTTGGCCGTGCTGCCGTTATCGTTGACGCTCGCGACGCGCGGGACGGGTGGTCCACGCAAAGAGGGGCCGTCGCAATCGATCGCACAGGCACTCGGCGAAGCGTTCCGCCATCCCAGCTATGTGCTGCTCGTGATTGGTTTCTTCACCTGCGGCTTTCAGCTTGCCTTCATCACTGCCCATATGCCCGCTTACATGAAGGATGTCGGCCTACCGGCACAGGTGGCGGGCTGGACGCTTGCTGTCATTGGGTTGGCGAACGCCGTCGGCTCCTTGCTCGCCGGCTATCTGTCGAGCCGCATGCCGAAGAAATGGATCCTGTCATTCATTTATGCAGCACGGTCCGCCGCTGTTTTATTCTTCATCATGGCACCGCCAACGCCGACCAACGCCATTCTGTTTGGCGTATCGATTGGTCTTCTCTGGCTCTCGACCGTCCCGCCGACCTCAAGTCTCGTCGCGCAAATGTTCGGCACGCGCTATCTCGCCATGCTGTATGGCTTCGCGTTTTTCTCGCATCAGCTCGGCGGCTTTCTCGGCGTGTTTCTGGGCGGTGTGCTCTATGAGCAGACCGGCTCCTACACCATTGTCTGGTGGCTCTCGATTGCGCTTGGCATCGCCTCGGCCGCGATCAACCTGCCGATCAATGAATCGCCGGTCGAACGACCGGCAGCGCAAGCCGCTTAAGCCAACAAAAAAGGGGCCTTCATGGCCCCTTTTCCTATGCGGAGTGTGAGCGGTCTCAGAGCTGCTTGATCAGCGCGTCTGCACCCGAAATGTCGGCCTTGCCCGGCGCATCTTCGACATTGATGCTTTCAACGACGCCATCATTGACGATCATCGAATAACGCTGCGAGCGGATGCCAAGGCCAAAGCCCGAACCATCCATCGAGAGCCCGAGCGCCTTGGCGAAATCAGCATTGCCGTCGGCGAGGAATTCGATCTTGCCTTCCGCATTATTGGCCTTGCACCAGGCATTCATCACGAACACGTCATTGACGCCAGTGACCGCAATCGCATCGACGCCCTTCGCCTTGATCGCATCGACATTCTTCAGATAGCCCGGAAGATGATTGTTCTGGCAGGTCGGTGTGAACGCGCCCGGCACGGCGAACAGCACCACCTTGCGGCCCTTGAAGATCTCTTCGGTCGTGCGTGGCTGCGGGCCATCGGCGGTCATGACGCGGAAGGTGGTCTGGGGGAGCTTTGCGCCCACGGCGATGGTCATGATGTTTTCTCCTGAAGACGATGATGTCCTGCTGCCATCTAGTGCAGCTGGCCTGCCGCGTCGAGCGTTCCGGTCGCCTCAATCGCGTCCTTATCGGAGGCGAGCGTCAGGATCAGCCGCGTGCCTTCGGCCTTGAAGCCCGGCGGCACATCCTCGAGCGGCGCGCGGTAGACGATCCGGGTCACACCCGCGGCGGGCCCGGGCCCGGTTGCGGCTGGAACTGAGGCCCCAAAAAGCCATGAATCCGGGCCTTCGACGAACAAATCGACAATTTTGCCGCCGCTCGGCACCAACGCCTCAACTTCCAGGGCGGGCTTGACCCCATCCTGAATGAGCTTCGCTGCAAGGATGCCCGGAACCGTCCCACCATCAAGTTTCGTAGGCGTGGGGACAAGCGCCAGCGCGTTTTGGATCGCCGCGGTTGCGGAGGTTGATCGCTCGCCCGGCGGCAGGCGCATCTGCGCTTCACTCTTCACGGGGATACAGATGGTCTTGCAGACGCCAAAGCTGAGCGTCAGCGCCAGCACCGCCTCCTGTGACGGGTCAGCAAGCTTGACGGCGATGGGGAGCGTGACCTGACCATCATAACCGATGGAGGAGCCCGCTTGATCGTCGAAGCGGTGGGGGACCGGCCAGAGCACGTCGACCTGTTTAACGTTTTTTGAGCGCGCCCAGTCGAACACGGGCGGCAGGCCGGAATCGCCCGGCGTCCGCCAATAGGTTTTGAACTCAGGTTGCAGATCGATCGTAAGCCCCGCCATGCGGGCGCCGTTCTTGGTCTGCCCTGAATCGACAAGCGCAATCGTGGCAGGAGGAATTGCAGCCGCAGCCTGTGGCGTGCGCTGCGCCTCCGCCGCGCCAAGCGCAACGAGCAGGGTTAAAGCGGCGAACGTTGCGCGCGCCATCGCGTTGAAAGGGAGACAGCGGCGGAACACCGCGCGCCGCAACCAGAGGGGAATATGCCGCAAAATCGTCGCCTTTGCACTTCTACACTTTCACCCTAGCATAGACTGATGGTGTTGCCCGTGGAACCGACCAAAGACCGCACGCGCGGTTATCTCGACGGCCAATTGCTGGTCGCCATGCCGGGCATGGCCGATGAGCGATTTGCGCGGTCCGTCATCTATCTGTGCGCACACTCGCCTGAAGGTGCGATGGGCATCGTGTTGAACCAGCCTGCGGCCAACATCGAATTCCCTGATCTGCTGCGCCAGCTCGAGATCATTCCACAGGATGATGACATCAGGCTTCCCATGCAGGCCGAGCGTTTGCGCGTCTTGAAAGGGGGGCCGGTGGAAACGGGACGCGGTTTCGTTTTGCATTCGGCTGATTTCCTGATTGATAACTCGACCTTGCCGATTGATGAGGGTGTCTGCCTCACGGCAACGGTCGATATTCTGCGCGCGATTGCCCACGGCACAGGCCCGCATGAGGCGCTGCTTGCTTTGGGTTATGCCGGTTGGACTGCCGGACAACTCGAAGCGGAAATTCACGATAATGGCTGGCTCAACTGTCCAGCAGATGCGAGCCTGATCTTCGATCAGCATTTCGAGACGAAATATGATCGCGCACTGCGCAAGATCGGCATCGATCCCGGCAAATTATCGTCGACGGCAGGTCACGCGTGACATCACGCCTGGGGCCGCGCACGTCCTTCAAGGCGGGGCCGTAATTTCTGCATCTCGTTTGCTGTCAGATCCAGAAACGCCCGCACCCGTGGCGATGATTTCAGATCGGGATGGGTGAGAAGCCACAGCCCCGTTGAAAAATCAGGATCGACCGGTGATAGCCGCACCAAATCTGGCCGTGCATCGGCAATGAAGCAGGGCAGGGGTCCAATGCCGATCCCAGCCTCGACGGCTTCGGCAAGCCCCAGCACAGTATTCACCGTCAGCGCGATGCGCTCCGGCTTCACATGATCGCGGATGTAACGCGCCGCATGGAGGTGCGAAAACCCATCGCCGAGCGAGACCCAATTCATATCTTGCGGTGGCGCATCAACATCGAAATTCTTGCCGCCCTGCGGCCAATCGCTCCGTCGCCCATAGATGGCCCAGACCAGATCGGAGACGCGCCGCCCCGTCAGATTGTCGGGCGGTGAATCGGTTGCACGGATGGCAACATCGGCATCGCGTTTCGACAGGTTCAGCGCCTGATTAGACATGATGATGTCGACGCGAATATCCGGATATTCGCGGCGGAACAGCGCGAGCACCGGGATCATCAGATAAAGCATCAACGTGTCATTCGTGGTGACACGGATTTCGCCGCGCGGCCGCAAATCCTGTCCGGCCAATTTGCGCATGAAATCGGAGACATCCGCATCGATGCGGCTTGCGACATTCGCCATCGCTTCGCCGGTGGGCGTGAGCTGGTAGCCTGAGCGGTGGCGCTCAAACAAGGGCGCGCCCGCCTTCTCTTCAAGTTCGGCAAGACGGCGGAAGACGGTTGAATGATTGACGCCGAGAAGATCGGCAGCACCCTGTAGCGAGCGCGTGTCGGCAATCGCTTTGACGAGCCGAAACTCATCCCACGGAAAATTCTTCATTTGCGTACCTGCAATTCTATGCTCTGGAATGGAGCACGAATTTGCAGTCATGAAAACAGGAAAGATCAGTTGCCTTGCGCGGGCCGAGGCGCAGCCGCGCGCTTCAACCGATCTTCGATGGCCTCGCCAAGCCCCTCACGGGGAATGGGCATAACGGCAATGCGGGCGACACCCGACACATCGAGCCGCCTCAGCATGGAAAAGAGATTGGCGGCCGCTTCACGCAGATCGCCACGAAAGCTGAGATTGAGATGCGCTTTGGCGTCACCGAGGCCGGGCGGTGGCTCTGGCCCGAACAGGAGCGCGGCTTCACCGGGCTCGATTGTATGCGCATTCAAGCGTACGGCGGCCTGCGGCGCGTAATGGGATTCGAGCAGGCCCGGCGCCACCGGCTTGGCCGCATCGGCTGTGCCATCGGCTAGCGCATGGCCTAGAACCTCCTCGATCTCTGCGCGCGTGACGCCGCCCGGGCGCAGCAATGTTGGCTCTGCTCCCAAGCAAGAGACGATGGTCGATTCGACACCGACCGGCGTCGACCAACCCTCGACGATGGCGTCGATCCGGCCATTGAGATCGGCCCAGACGTGGTCGGCCTCCGTTGGGCTCACGCGGCCCGACCGATTGGCGGAGGGTGCTACGATGGGTGTGCCGACAGCTTGCAGAATTTCGCGGGCAACGGGATGGGAGGGCACGCGCAAGGCAATCGAGTCGAGGCCAGCTGTGGCGAGTGTGCTGATCCCGGCTTCCGCCTTAAGGGGCACCACAAGCGTGAGTGGGCCCGGCCAAAACCGTTCGGCGAGCGCCCGTGCCGCAGCGTTGAACATGCCAATCGCCTCGGCATGAGCGAGATCTGGCACATGGGCGATCAGCGGATTGAAGCTCGGACGGCCCTTAGCCTCGTAGATGCCGGCCACAGCCTCGCCTTGGCGGGCATCAGCGCCGAGCCCGTAAACGGTCTCAGTCGGGAAGGCGACAAGCTGGCCAGCGCGCAGCATCGCCGCCGCCCGGGCGATGCCCGTCGCGTCCGGATCGATCCTGAGCGTGTCGCGCTCCATCGGGCCCTTGTCCTTTGCCATGGGCTGGCTCACCCTTCATGTGCTCCAGAGGTGGAATGTCGGCGGCGCTGCCGTTCCGCTAAAAGGATGCGAACCCGCCGTCAACAACAGGCGGGAACAGGGGACGGACCATGACCTATCGCGCACCAGTCGAAGACATCGTTTTCACGCTCCGCCATGTTGCGGGCCTTGACCGAATGATCGCCGATGGATTGGCGCCTGATCTTGAAGGCGGCATGGCGGAAGCGGTGCTCGAGGAAGCGGGCAAATTCGCCAATGATCGGATTGCGCCGCTCAACCGCATCGGTGACCAGACCGGCTCGAAACTCAAGGATGGTGCCGTCACCACGCCGCCCGGTTGGAAAGAGACCTATCGCGATTGGGCCGAAGCCGGATGGAACGGGTTGCCCGCGCCGGTGGATTTCGGCGGCCAAGGCCTGCCGATGTTGGTGCAGGCTGCCTGCATCGAAATGTGGAACTCAGCCAACATGGCCTTTTCGCTCGGCCCGCTTTTGACAGCAGGTGCGATCGAAGCGCTCGATGCCCATGGTTCAGACACGTTGAAAGACATTTATTTGCCCAAGCTCGTGTCCGGCGAGTGGATGGGCACGATGAATTTGACTGAGCCGCAGGCTGGCTCTGACCTCGCCGCGCTGCGTTCGCGCGCAGAAAAGCAAGCCGATGGGACTTATCGTATTTTTGGCCAGAAGATTTACATCACCTATGGCGAACATGATCTGACCGACAACATTATTCATCTTGTGCTCGCGCGTCTGCCCGATGCGCCCGCAGGTACGCGTGGTATTTCGCTATTTCTCGTGCCGAAATTCCTCGTCAATGACGATGGCTCGCTCGGCGCGCGCAATGATGTGTTCTGCAATGGCATCGAACACAAGCTCGGCATCCATGCCTCGCCCACTTGCACCATGGTGTATGGCGACAAGGGTGGCGCCGTTGGCTATCTCATCGGCGAAGAAAACCGTGGCCTCAATTGCATGTTCACGATGATGAACAATGCGCGCCTCGGCGTCGCCTTGCAGGGCGTCGCGGTGGCAGAAGCGGCGTTTCAAAAGGCGCTCTCCTATGCGCGCGATCGCAAACAGGGCAAGGCGGCAGGCTATGAAGGCACCGCGCCCATCATCGGCCATCCCGATATCCGCCGTACGCTCTTGCAGATGCGCGGCCGCACGCGGGCTGCACGCGCCATCACATACATGACAGCCGAAGCGATTGATCGTGCCCATCGCGAAACTGATCCGGCCAAAAAGCAAAAGGCCTCCGAACGCGCGGCGTTATTGACGCCGATTGGCAAATCCTACGCCACCGACATCGGCATCGAAGTCTCATCTCTCGGCGTGCAGGTGCATGGCGGCATGGGCTATGTCGAGGAAACAGGCGCGGCACAATTTTTCCGCGATGCGCGTATTGCGGCCATTTACGAAGGCACCAATGGCATTCAAGCCATCGATCTCGTGACGCGTAAATTACCGCTTTCGGGGGGCGACACCGTGCGCGCAGCGATTGCGGGCATTCGCGAGACAGTTGCCGAGGTGAAACGTCGCAACGATCCCGCTTTTGGAAAGATTGGCGAACGTTTGGCGGAAGCGGCCGATTCGCTCGAGCGAGCAACCGATTTCATGTTGGCGCAATTGGGGTCGAATATGGAAGCGGCTTTAGCCGGCGCCACGCCCTATCTTAAATTATTCGCCCTCGCGGAAGGTGGCGCTGCTTTGGCGCGCGAGGCGCTCGCAGCAAGCGATACGGTTGCGGCTGAAAAGATTGCGGTCGCAAGGTTCTACGCCAAGCACGATGTGAATGAAGCGGCTGCGTTAGCGCGTGAAGTGATTGAGGGCTCTGAATCCATTCCACCCGCAGAGATCGTCTTTGGCGCAGCTTGACCTTGTCATCGGTTTGTCACTGCTTCATGACAAGCGCGTGATTTGAGGTAACGCTATGCTTGTGATCTATCGTGCCCAAGGGGTGCCTGACGCAGAAGGGCATGTCCGTCTTGAGCCAGACATTCTCGGGCCGAACGATCCTATTCCGAATGACGCGCTCTGGATCGACATGGTCGAGCCGACGCCGAAAGAGGATGGCAAGGTTGAGCAGCATCTCGGCGTCTCGATCCCGACGCGCGAAGATATGAGCGACATTGAACCCTCGGAACTGCTCTATACCGAGAATAATGTCCGCTACATGACGATGCGGCTCTTTCACAATGTCGAAGGCGATCTGCCGGAGATCGCGGGTGTTGGCTTCATCCTGCGCGACAATGTGCTGGTGACTGTGCGCTATGTTCGCCCGCTAGCGTTTCAGATGTTTGCCAATCGCTGCGCGCGCGGGCAGGTGCCGACGCCTGAAGCGATCTTGGCCGGATTGATTGAAGCGATTATCGACCGCGCGGCGGACGTGTTGCAGGCTTCTGGCGAACGGATCGATGCCGTCTCCCATCGCGTATTCAACGTGAAGCATGAGCCGGGATCGCGCAATGTGGAATATCAGGACAATCTGCGTTCACTCGGTCGACAGGGTGATCTCCTGTCGAAAGTGCGAGAATGCCTCGTTTCTATCGAGCGCGTCCTTTTGTTCCTGACCGTCGCCTATCGCACGGCGCGCGTGCCACTCTCTTTGCGTGAAGAAGTGCGCACCACCTTGCGCGACTTGCAATCGCTGGAAGAGCACGCCACTTTTCTGACTCAGAAGATTCAGTTCCTGCTTGATGCCACGCTTGGCCTCGTCAATCTTGAGCAGAACAATATCATCAAGCTGTTCTCGGTCATGGCTGTGATCTTCATGCCGCCGACGCTTATTGCGTCGATCTATGGCATGAACTTCAAACATATGCCCGAGCTTGAGACAGCATGGGGTTATCCGCTCGCGCTTTTGGCCATGGTCGCGGCGGGCGTATTTCCCTATGTTTTCTTTAGATGGAAAAAGTGGCTCTGAACCATGTGCGGGCGTTTTGCGCTGCAGGCCTCCCCTGAACAGGTGAAGGCACTGTTCGCCTATCTGGAACATCCGAATTTTCCGCCGCGGCTCAACATTGCGCCGACAGAACCGATCGCGCTTGTCGTGCGCGAAGGTGGTGCCCATCATTTCCGTTTGATGCGGTGGGGTTTCTTGCCCGCTTGGGTGAAAGATCCCGCCGACTTTCCGCTCATCATCAATGCGCGCGCTGAAACGCTGGCAGAAAAGCCGGCTTACCGTACGGCCATTCGGCATCGTCGCGCGCTCGTGCCTGCTGACGCGTTTTATGAATGGAAGCGCGACGGCAAGACCAAAACACCCTATCGGATCGCCAAAGACGATGGCGGCCTTTTTGCCATGGCCGCATTGTGGGAAACCTATGCCGACAAGAATGGCAGCGAGATCGACACGGCGGCCATCATCACCTGCGCGCCGAATGCCGTTGCGCGTGAGCTGCATGATCGGATGCCGGCGATCATCGAGCCCGCTCAATTCGATCTCTGGCTCGACCATTCGGTCGCGCCCGATGAAGCGCTGCGCCTGTTAAAGCCTGCAGCAGGCGCATGGCGTGCCGATCCGGTCGACCCGCGCACGCCGCAACCAGAGCGTCCGGCAAAAAAGCCTGCGCCTAAAGCTGTGGCGAAGCCCGCGCAGGGCGAATTGTTTTGAAATGGAAAAGGCGGGCCGAAGCCCGCCTCCTCACCAATCGTGGGGGCCGTCAGTCATCGCCGCGTGCGATGTCACGCACCTTGTCCTTGGCGCCACCGACGGCGTTTTGAACCTTGCCTTTGGCCTTATCCATTTTGCCTTCGGCGTTGAGCTTGGCATCGCCGGTGATTTCACCGGCTACTTCCTTGATCGTACCCTTGGTCTGTTTGGCGGCCCCGGCGATGCGATCCTTGTCCATGATGGCTCTCCTCTCGGCCCCGTCCCGGTCGAGATAACGGGTCGCTGCGCCGAAGGTTGCCTTTGTTGCAAATGGATCTGTGCAAGCATCCGCCTCGATTTCGGCAAAGCCGCGTTCTATCTGTGCTTAAGCAAAGGAGCGCTCCATGTCTGACGATCATGATCCCATTCCCGGCGACGCATTTTCCTGCGACGCCATCGAGCAGGTGATCGTGCCGCGCGCGCGTGACATTGGCGGCTTCGAAGTGAGGCGCGCTCTGCCCTCCGTCGGCAAGAAAATGGTCGGCCCCTTCATCTTCTTCGATCAGATGGGCCCGTCTGAATTTCTGCTTGGGCAGGGGCTTGATGTGCGCCCCCACCCGCATATCGGTCTGGCGACGGTGACCTATCTGTTCGATGGCGGCATCCGCCATCGCGATAGTCTGGGCGTGGTGCAAGATATCGCGCCTGGTGCCCTCAATTTGATGACAGCGGGGCGCGGCGTCGTTCATTCCGAGCGCACGGCACCGGAGGTGCGGGCCAAGCCCGGTCGCCTGTTCGGCATTCAGGCTTGGGCAGCGCTGCCGGCCAGCCATGAGGAGGTCGAACCCGCTTTTGAGCATTTCGATGCAGCGTCGCTGCCGCGGATTGTGGGGGAGGGCAAGCGCGTGAGCCTGATCCTCGGCCAAGCCTATGGCGAGGAGAGCCCGGCCAGCTTCCCTCATCCTGCCCTCTACGCCGAAGCTGTGCTGGCCCCGGGCGCGGTGCTGCCGCTCGATGCCGATTATGACGAGCGCGCGATCTATGTCGTCTCCGGCGAGATCGACATTGCGGGCGACAGTTTCGAGGGCGGTCGGCTGCTGATCTTCCGGCCGGGGGACCGGATTTCGATTCTGGCTCTGTCCCACGCCCGTCTGATGATCTTCGGCGGCGAACCGATGGATGGCCGCCGCCATATCTGGTGGAACTTCGTCTCGTCTCGCAAGGAGCGTATCGACCAGGCCAAGGCCGATTGGGCGGCCAAACGCTTCGATTCTGTCCCCGGCGAGACGGAATTCATCCCCCTGCCAGAGTGACCCTTTACCCGCGGGGCAGGGCGGCCTATGTGGACCCCCTTGCCCAAAGTTTCGAATGGGTTAAGCTCTGTAAAGAAAATTGGACACCCGGACCCAGCCCGTGACCCGCCCCACCACCCCCCTTCTCGATCAGGTGCCGACGCCGGAAGAACTGCGCCGCTTGCCTGAAGCAAGCTTGAAGCAGCTCGCCGACGAATTGCGCGCCGAGATGATCGACGCCGTCTCTGTGACAGGTGGCCATCTGGGCGCAGGGCTCGGCGTGGTCGAATTGACCGTCGCGCTGCACTACGTCTTCGACACGCCCCGTGATCGGTTGGTGTGGGATGTCGGCCATCAGGCCTATCCGCATAAAATTCTTACGGGACGACGCGATCGCATTCGCACGCTGCGGCAGGGCGGCGGTTTGTCGGGCTTCGTGAAACGCTCGGAGAGTGAATACGACCCGTTCGGCACCGCGCATTCGTCGACGTCGATTTCCGCCGGTCTCGGCATGGCGGTCGCGCGCGATCTGCAAGGCGGCCACAACAATGTCATCGCAGTGATCGGCGATGGCGCGATGTCGGCCGGCATGGCCTATGAAGCGATGAACAATGCGGGTGCGATGAATTCGCGCCTCATCGTCATCCTCAACGATAATGATATGTCGATTGCGCCGCCGACGGGTGCAATGTCGTCATATCTCGCCCGGCTCGTTTCAGGCGGCACCTATCGCAATATTCGCGAAGCGGCCAAGCAGCTGGCGAAGAAATTGCCGAAACCCTTGTTCGACAAGGCCCGCAAAGCGGAAGAGTTCGCGCGCGCGTTTCTCGCGGGCGGCACGATGTTCGAGGAGCTTGGCTTCTATTACATCGGACCGATCGACGGCCATAATCTCGATCATCTCCTGCCCATCCTGAAGAATGTGCGCGACAGTGAGACGGGGCCGATCCTCGTCCATGTCGTCACGCAGAAGGGTAAGGGCTACGCGCCGGCTGAGGCGGCTGCTGACAAATACCACGGCGTGACGACATTTGACGTCATCACCGGCACACAGGTGAAGCCGAAGGCCAATGCGCCATCTTACACGAACGTCTTTGCGAAGGGCCTGATTGCAGAAGCGCATCACGATGACAAGATCGTGGCTGTGACGGCCGCCATGCCGACCGGCACCGGGCTTGATCATTTTGGTCAGGTGTTCCCCGAGCGCATTTTCGATGTCGGCATTGCCGAACAGCATGCGGTGACGTTCGCTGCAGGGCTTGCGACAGAAGGCTATAAGCCCTTCTGCGCCATCTATTCGACATTCTTGCAACGCGGCTACGACCAGATCGTGCATGACGTGGCGTTGCAGAATTTGCCTGTCCGTTTCGCGCTTGATCGCGCGGGCCTTGTGGGGGCCGATGGGCCGACCCATGCCGGCTCGTTCGACATTGCGTTCCTCGGCTGCTTGCCAAACATGGTCATCATGGCGGCCGCTGACGAAGCCGAACTGATGCATATGACAGCGACGGCCGCAGCCTATGATGCGGGCCCGATTGCGTTCCGCTATCCGCGCGGTGAAGGCGTTGGCGTTGAATTGCCTGAACGCGGTGAAGTGCTGCCCATCGGCAAAGGCCGCATCATTCGTGAAGGCTCGCGCGTCGCCATTCTCTCACTCGGCACGCGTTTGCAGGAAGCGTTGAAGGCCGCCGATATGCTGGCGGGCAAGGGCCTGTCAGCCACTGTCGCGGATGCCCGCTTTGCCAAGCCCATCGACACAGCGCTGGTCGAGAAACTCGCCAAGACGCATGAAGTGCTGATCACCATCGAGGAAGGCTCCATCGGCGGGTTCGGTTCCTTCGTGCAGCAGCATCTCGCCGAAGCGGGCCTGTTCGATCACGGGTTGAAAATCCGCTCAATGGTTCTGCCCGATATTTATATCGAGCACGACAAGCCCGAGCGCATGTATGCGCAAGCGGGCCTTGATGCGGCCAGCATCGTTGCCAAAGTCATGGACGCGATTGGGCAGGATGCCGTCAGCGCGAAAACACGGCCGCTGTCTGCCTGATTTTCGCATTTCATGACAGAACGTCAGCGCGCCGATCTTCTGCTCGTCGAACGCGGCTTCTTTGAAAGCCGCGCTAAGGCGCAAGCCGCCATTGCAGCAGGGCTTGTCCGCGCCAATGGCAAGCTGGTGACGAAGCCGTCTGAATCCGTGCTACGCGATGCGGCGATTGAGGCGGAGGCCGCTTTTCCTTTCGTCTCGCGCGGCGGCGTGAAGCTGGAAGCGGCGCTGAAGGCCTTCGCATTCAACCTCAAAGATCGCCTCTGCATCGATATTGGCGCTTCGACCGGCGGGTTCACCGACGCGATGTTACGCCATGGTGCGGCGCGCGTGATCGCCGTCGATGTGGGCCGTGCGCAATTGCACCCCTCGCTCCGCGCTGATCCGCGCGTGAAAAGCCATGAGGGTACGGATATCAGGACCTTCACCATCGACGGTCCTTTGCCCGATTTTGCCTCCGTTGATGTCAGTTTCATCGGACTGGAGGCTATTCTGAGCCAGGTCGTGAATTTGCTTGCACCGCGATGCGAAGCCGTGCTTCTCGTGAAGCCCCAATTCGAAGTGGGGCGCGCACAGATCGGCAAGGGCGGCATCGTCAAGGATGAAGCCGCCGTTCTAACGGTCCTCGACCGGATCGGGGCCGCCATGCGAGCGCTCAATTTCGAAGTGCTGGGGATCATCGCCTCGCCGATTGCGGGTGGTGATGGCAATCAGGAATTCTTGCTCGGTGCCCGGCGTGTTGAAACTGCATGAAGAATTGACGATCACCGCCATGGGCGCCAAAGGCGATGGCGTCGCACGCCATGAAGGCCGCGCCATTCATGTACCCTATACTTTGGCGGGCGAACGGATCGTCGCCACAGTTGATGGTGAGCGCGGCGAATTGAACGAAGTGCTTCTGCCTTCGCCTGATCGCATTGCGCCGTTCTGCCAATATTTCGGCCATTGCGGTGGCTGCGCATTGCAGCATTGGACGCCTGAATCCTACGCCTTGTGGAAACGCGGCCTCCTCGGCAATGCGCTCTTGCAGCAAGGTCTTGAGACGACGATCAAGCCCCTGATCAACGCGCATGGCGCAGGACGTCGCCGTGTCGTTTTCCATGCGCGAAAAAAAGACGGTCGTGCCGAGGCTGGTTTCATGGCGCGCGGCACGCATGATCTCGTCGCGATTGAACGCTGTCCTATTCTTGTGCCTGCGCTCGCGGATGCGCCGGCCTTGGCAACGCGCCTTGCGCAGATCATCGATAGCGACAAGCCGCTCGATATTCATCTCACCGCTACGGATAGCGGGATCGATTGTGATGTGCGCGGGCTTGGGCCGCCCAGCGACCGACAGCGGCGTCGGCTTGTTGAAAATTTCGATGGTTTTGGACTCGCACGCCTGTCGGTCCATGGAGCCCTCGTTGCTTTGCGAAATGATCCTGTGCTGCGGATCGGTCGCGCCACGGTCGTTGTACCGAGCGGCTCATTCTTGCAGGCAACGGCAGAGGGCGAAGCGGCGCTCACAACCATCGCGGTGGAGATGGCTGGCAATGCCAAAAAGATCGCCGATCTCTTTTGTGGTGTCGGCCCGTTCAGTCTGCGATTGGCTGAGAAGGCAGGCGTGAGCGCTTTTGATTCCGATGAAAAGGCGGTGGCGGCTTTATCATCGGCGCGTGCGGAAGGTTTGAAGCCGATCAAGGCATCGGTGCGCGATCTCTTTCGCGTGCCGCTGGTACCAACCGAGTTGAATGGCTTTGATGCTGTTCTGCTTGACCCGCCACGCGCGGGTGCCAAAGCGCAAATGGCTGAGCTTGCGCGAAGCGATGTCCCGCGCATCATCTCCGTGGCGTGTGATGTTCAGAGCTTCGCACGTGATGCAAAAATTCTCATTGAGGCCGGCTACACCTGTGAACGTGTGGTGCCGGTTGATCAATTCGCCTATTCGGCTCATCTTGAAATGATTGGCCTTTTCACAAAAATCGTGGCACCCGCACGCAAGCGCCGTCTCTTGGGGTGATCATGGCGCTGAGCGATCAGGAGCTGTTCTTGCATCTCGCCGCATTGATCGGTGAGACCCATGTGCTGACAAGGCCAGACGATATGGCGCCTTTCTGCAAAGAATGGCGCGGGCTGTTTCCCGGCCGTGCGCGTGCTGTCGTGCGGCCCGCAAACACCGCCGAAGTTTCAGCACTTCTGCAATTTTGTAATACACATCGTATTCCGATCGTACCGCAGGGTGGCAATACAGGGCTCGTCGGCGGGCAAACCCCATGGGACAAGGGCGATGAAATCGTTCTGTCTCTTCAGCGCATGAACCACATCCGCGACGTCGATCCGCTGTCTGACACGATGGTGGTGGAAGCCGGCGTTACATTATTCGCGGCACAAGAAGCCGCCGAGAAAGTTGATCGCCTGTTTCCGCTTTCGCTCGCTTCCGAAGGCTCTTGCACCATTGGCGGCAATCTCGCGTCCAATGCGGGTGGAACGGCGGTGCTCGCCTATGGCAATGCGCGTGAGTTGACGATGGGGCTAGAAGTCGTACTTGCCGATGGCCGCGTCATGGATCTCTTGGGCCGCCTGCGTAAAGACAATACCGGCTATGATCTCAAGAACATGTTCATCGGGTCGGAAGGAACGCTGGGTGTCATTACAGCGGCAGTCCTCAAACTCTATCCGCGTCCGCGCGCGCAGGTGACGGTTTTTGCTGGTCTCGCATCACCTTCCGCGGCACTTGCGCTCCTCAACCATCTCAAAGCCGATTTTGGCGCGGGCGTAACGACATTTGAGCTTCTGCCACGCATCGCGCTTGATATGGTCTGTGATCATATTACTGGCAATCGTGATCCATTGGTCACGCGGCATGATTGGTATGTGCTGGCTGAAATATCGGGCGCTGATGAAAGTCTGTCTGAGCGCGTGACAGCCTCATTCGCTGCAATGATTGAAGAGGGTGTGGTCGCTGATGCCGCGATCGCGCTATCGCTCGATCAACGCATGGCGCTATGGCGTCTGCGTGAGACATTGCCCGAAGCGCAAGGCCATGAAGGCGGATCGATCAAGCACGATATCGCGGTCCCTTTAGCGTCTGTGCCGCAATTGATCGATGATGTCTGCACACGCGTTGAGAAGCTTGTACCGGGGGCGCGGCCTGTACCCTTCGGTCATTTGGGCGATGGCAATCTCCATTTCAACATCACCCAGCCCAAAGGCATGGAGCGGGCCGCCTTCATGGCCTTGTGGGATGATATAGGCGCGATCGTTTATGACGAGACGGTGAAACGGCGCGGTTCCATTTCGGCTGAGCATGGCATTGGGCGGCTGAAAAAGAAGCTCTTGCGCGAAGTGAAGGATCCAGTGGCGCTTGATGTGATGGCAGGGCTCAAGCGCATGCTTGATCCCCATGGCATTCTCAATCCGGGCAAGGTCATCGATGCTCCATAAAAAAGCCCGGGCCGAAGCCCGGGCAGTGGAGAGGGCGTGACGTGCGCCGTCTCGGAGGAGTCATGAAAAGATTTACCAGCCGGCCAGAACTGCGCCCTTGTACTTGTCGGCGATGAAGGCCTTCACTTCTGGTGATTGATAGGCTTCAAGCAGCGCGAGCGCCCACGGGGCATTCTTGTCCGCTGATCGCACAGCGATCAGATTGACATAAGGACCTTTCGGATCTTCGCGCAGAATGGCGCTGGTCGGTTCAATCTTCGCTTCGACCGCATAATTGGTGTTGATCGCGGCGGCCGCGACATCAGGCAGCGAACGCGCCGTCTGTGCGGCATCGACTTCGACGAATTTCAACTTCTTCGGATTATCGATGATATCAGCAATTGTTGGCTTGAAACCGACGCCATCGCGTAACTTAATCACGCCCTTGTCGCGCAAAAGCAGAAGGGAACGGCCGCCATTGGTTGGATCATTCTGGATGGCAATGGTCGCGCCATCGGGGATCTCAGCCCAGCTCTTATATTTGGCCGAATAGATGCCGAGCGGGAAATTTACCGTCTGGCCAATCGAGATGAGATCAAATTTGCGATCTTTCACCTGATTGTCGAGATAGGGCGCATTCTGGAATGAATTGGCATCGAGTTCGCCTGCACTGAGCGCCTGATTGGGCACGACATAATCGGTGAATTCGATGATCTTGAGGTCAAGGCCCTTTTTGGCAGCAATCGGTTTGACGGCTTCGAGGATCTGGGCATGCGGCCCCGGTGTCACACCGATACGAACGACTTTCGGTGTTTGCGCCAGCGAAGTTCCAGCAAACGCTGTGACAGCAGCCGCGGCGAGAAGAGTACGGCGTGTGAACGACATGATGAGGTCCTTTCTAGGGTTGATGACAATCAGGAATGACGCAGGCGTTTGTTGACGCGACGGGCGATGAAATCACCAAACGTTTGGGTTGACTGAACGAGGATGACGAGGATGGCGACGACCAGCGCCATCACATCGGGCATGAAACGTTGGTAGCCATAGCGAATGCCGAGATCGCCTAATACGCCACCACCAACCGCACCGACCATGGCTGAGAAGCCGAGGAGGCTCACAATGGCCAGTGTGAGGCCCAGAATGATCGCGGGTGCGGCCTCTGGCACGAGAACTTTGCGGACGATTTGCAGCGGTGTCGCACCGAACGCACGCGCGGCTTCAACGAGGCCTTGATCGACCTCACGGATTGCCGCTTCGACGATACGGGCGATGAACGGTGTCGCAGCGATTGTTAAGGGCACAATCGCTGCGCGTGTGCCAATCGACGTCCCGGCAATCAGGCGTGTGAACGGCACGATGGCGACAACAAGAATGATGAATGGTGTCGAGCGTGTGACATTGACGAGAAAACCAAGTGCGGTGTTGAGAGTGGGAGATGCGAACAATTCACCCTTCTTGCTGGTTGCAAGAAAAACACCGAGCGGCAGGCCGAACAGAATGCCCAATCCACCTGCGAGTGCGACCATGGTAAGTGTGTCGAGCGTGGCGTCGATGATGATACGGATAAGTTCAGGCGACATGGCGCACCTTTTCTTTACGGGTCAGCGCTTCGCCGAATGGATGCCGCTCCACGTCAATGCCGAGATGATCGACATAGCCCGCGATCTGCACGCCGAGATGGAGCTTCTTGAGTGCGGCAATGGCGGCTTCCCGCGTCGCGGTTTCGGCCGGTAACGCAATCAGCAATGTGCCAAAAGGCCGTTCGCCAATCGTGTCGATTTTGCCAGCGACAATGTTGATGTCGCTGCCAAGTGTGGTTGTAAGCCGTGAGATCACCGGACTCGTGGCATTCGCCCCCGTAAAACCAACCTGCAGCAAGGCAACATCGCCAGCCTCTGCGCGTTGGCGCAGGCGTGGTTTGAGATAGGCGGGGATAGCGACACTCGATACGTTTTGGACGAAGCGTGCTGTGATCGGATGGCGCGGATTCGTGAACACATCGAAGACGGCGCCGCTTTCGACGATACGGCCTTGATCGATGACAGCCACATCATCGCAGATTTCCTTGATGACAGGGATTTCATGCGTGATCAGCAGGATCGTAACGCCCAGCGTTCGATTGATGGATCGCAGGAGATCGAGGATCGATTGCGTTGTCTCGGGGTCGAGCGCTGACGTCGCCTCATCGCAGAGCAGAATAGCGGGTTCTGTTGCCAAGGCCCGGGCGATGCCGACGCGTTGTTTCTGCCCGCCGGACAATTCAGCCGGATAACGCTGTGCCTTGTCGGTCAGGCCAACAAGCGCGAGGAGATCAGGCACGCGCTTGTCGATTGTGCTGCGATCGGCTCCTGCAATTTCAAGCGGAAAGGCCACATTGTCATAGACCGTGCGCGACGATAGCAAATTGAAATGCTGAAAGATCATGCCGATACCGCGCCGTGCCGCGCGCCATTCGGTTTCGTTCAAGCGTGTCACATCCTGGCCGAACAGCGAGAGTGCGCCGGAGCTGACTTTTTCCAAACCGTTGACGAGACGGATCAGGCTTGATTTTCCGGCGCCCGATGGCCCGATCACACCGAGAATGTGCCCAGCCTTCACATCGAGATCGATGTCGCTCAGCGCAATAACGGGAGCGTGATGATCGCGCGCCGGATAGGTCTTGCTGACCTTGTGAAACGAGATCGCATTCTGTCCGGCGTAGCCGGGCAGGGGTTGTATTGGGCTCATGATGAAACCTCGCGCGTGTGCGCGTCGCGGCGAACCGCGTCCTGTCGAAAAAGAAAGGGAAGGGGGCGTTAGACCAGCGGCTTCAGGCGCTGCGACACATAAGGGTCATCGGGCGGTCTCCACATCGGTTGAGAGCCCACGGTTTTCGCCGTGGCGCTTTAGCGCTTGGTGACGCGGTCGCAAGCTGCTCGGTCAAATCACCGCGACGGACGATGTCCGTAATCTGCTTATACAAAGATCGTTCGATATAAGCAACAAAAAATTCTATAAAAAGAACAAATTTCTGAGATCAAGCTGGATCGAGTGGTTTCGTCCCCTTGGGCGTGCCATCAGCGCCAAAAGTGATCTGTTCGATCCGGGCTTCGGCCTGCTTCAGCAACCGGTCGCAATGGGCCTTGAGCTGTTCCCCTCGAGCATAAAGCGCAATCGAATCTTCGAGTGCCACATCGCCCTTCTCGAGCTTGGCGACGATGGTCTCAAGCTCGGCCAAAGCGGCTTCAAACGGCATGGTGCCAAGATCGGCAGGGGCTTTGTCCGCCATGATTCGTCGTCTCCTGTGCTGGTCCGCACTATGCGCCGGCTTCGTGGCCGGTCAAATCGGCAGCGCCGTCGTCTTCTTCACCGTGCGCAAAGCGAGTGTCGATTGCACGCGGCTGACCCCCGGAAGGGCTGTCACGACATTGCGGTGAATGCGTTCGAAATCGCCCGTGTCCGCAAAGGCGATGCGCAGGAGGTAATCGGCGGTCCCAGCCAGTAGATAACATTCAAGGATCTCAGGATGTTTGGCGACCTCCTGCTCGAACGTATCGAGGCTTTGGCGGCCCTGCTGATCCAGCGTGACGAAGACGAAAGCCGCGCCCGGCAGGCCAACGGCTTCCTCCTCAAGCAGAAGCACCGTTCCTTTGATCAGGCCTGCCTCTTCCAGCATCTTCACCCGGCGCAAGCAGGCTGAAGGCGAGAGGTTCACCTTGTCGGCCAGATCGGCATTAGTGATGCCGCCATCTTCCTGCAAATGCCGCAGGATCGCCCGGTCGCGGGCATCGAGATCCAGTTTTCGCATGGAATTGCAGTCTCCCCTCAATTAACCGCATAATATGCGCAAGATTTGCTATGCCAAGCCGTAGTTTAGCGAGATTCCGCATAAATCTTGCGCGAAACTGCCATAATCAACCGGAGAGGGGGCTTCATCATGCTGGTCGGTGTTCCGAAGGAAATCAAGAACCACGAATATCGCGTCGGCCTCGTGCCGTCCTCGGTGGCGGAATTGATCCACCATGGCCATCAAGTAATCGTTCAGACGGGCGCGGGTCTCGGTTCCGGTATTTCAGACGCTGATTATCAGGGGGCCGGGGCCACCATCGTGCCGGATGCCGACGCTGTCTGGTCCAAGGCCGATATGGTCGTCAAGGTGAAGGAACCGCTGGCAGAAGAGCGCAAGAAACTGCGTCCTGGCCAGATCTTGTTCACCTATCTCCATCTCGCACCCGATGCGCCGCAAACGCATGATCTCGTGAAATCTGGCGCCATCTGCATCGCCTACGAAACCGTCACCGCGCCGAATGGCGGCCTCCCGCTGTTGACGCCCATGTCGGAAGTCGCAGGCCGTCTCGCCCCGCAAGTCGGCGCGCATTGTCTCGAAAAAGCGGCCGGTGGCCGTGGCGTGCTGCTTGGCGGTGTGCCGGGTGTTCCGGCGGCGGAAGTCGTCATTCTCGGTGGTGGCGTCTCGGGTACACATGCGGCGACCATTGCGCTTGGCATGGGCGCGAATGTCACGGTCGTCGATCGCTCCGCTGACGTGCTGCGCCGTCTCGCGACGCAGTTCGGCACAGGCGTACGCACGATTTTCTCGACGCGCGATGCCATTCGCGAAATCGTCAAGCGTGCTGATTTGCTCATTGGCTGCGTGCTGATCCCCGGTGCGGCGGCGCCTAAGCTTGTCACCAAAGACATGCTGAAGACGATGAAGCCCGGCGCTGTCATCGTCGACGTGGCCATCGATCAGGGTGGTTGCTGCGAAACATCGCATGCCACCACGCATGCTGAGCCGACCTATGTCGTCGACAATGTCGTTCATTATTGTGTGGCGAACATGCCCGGCGCGGTGGCACGCACCTCCACCTTTGCGCTGAACAATGTGACGCTGCCCTTCGCGCTGGCCTTGGCCGATAAGGGCTGGAAGAAAGCGCTCAAGGACGACAAATATTTGCGCGATGGCCTCAATGTCGCCGAAGGCAAAGTGACCTGCGCCCCAGTCGCGGAAGCGCATGGCCTCGCTTATACGCCCGCCGAGACGCTTATCGGCTAACCAATCTTGTCGCTTTGGTCTGACGAACGGCGCGCTTCGGCGCGCCGTTGCGTTTTGGCGGCGACCATTTCTTGACGTGGATGGACTTGGAAAGACGGCGCGCTTTCGCAATGTCGAAAGCGAGCTGAATGCGCAACAATAATTCCATCGGGACACCAAACGCCTTCTCAATGCGTAAGGCCATTTCCGCTGAAAGACTCGCGCGCTCGTTCAATACAGCAGAGAGTGCAGGCCTTGTCACACCCAGCGCTTCTGCTCCCTCCGTCACATTCATTTCCCGTGCCGCCAGAATTTCTTCGCGGATCACAGCGCCGGGGTGAGACGGATTAGCCATTTCAACCATGAAAACACCTCAATGATAGTCAACGAGTTCAAGATTGATGATATTCATATCTTCAATCTGAAAGATTAAACGCCAATTGCGGGTCACTCTTAAACTCCAATAGCCTTCCAAATCTCCAGAAAGCAGATGGGGATGCCAATGCGGAAATGACGCGATTTCGTCTACACTCCGCGCCATAGACAGAACCGTTAGAATGATACGCAGTTTCGAAACGATAGCTGATGGCAAGCCTGATGCATCGTCGCTCTCAAGGAAGCGGCGTAACCGCTTGTCTCTCACTTTAATGAAGTGCATTGAGCATATCCCAAAAACGTAAAGTGTCAAGCGACACTTTACAGTTTGAAACATGGGTTAGTGTGGTTCTCGCACTTGAGCGATGCAATCCGGCCGATCAGACAGGGACGTTCATCGCGCGCCGACGCGCAAGCCTGGGGCGGGGCGCTCTTGTAGCACTTCACGGCGGAAGCGGAACAAAGCGGCAGGGCGTCCGCCCGTTGTTTTGAGACGCCCCGTCGGTTCGACAAGGGCGGTACCTTCGACAAGGCGTCTGAAATTCTGCTTGTGCAGGTGGCGGCCGGAAATCGCCTCCACCGTTTGCTGCAAGGCTGTCAATGTGAAGGTGTCTGGCATCAATTCGAAAATCACTGGTCGATATTTCAATTTGGCACGCAACCGCCCCATCGCGGTGGCCAGAATGCGGCGATGGTCGAAGGCCAGCGGTTCGCCGAGGGGCGGCAGCCCGTCGTCCCCTGCTGCGTTCTCGCGTCCATCGCGGATCGCTTCCACCAAAAGGCCAGCCTCATAGAGGAGCTCGTAGCGGTCGAGCACTTTCTCTTCGTCCCATGGGCTTTGATCTGTGCCAAAGCAGAGATTGACCCGTTCGTTCCGGGCGAGTGCACGTCTTTCGCGCTCGGCCGCTTCACCGCTTTTGTCATTCGCCCATGCGGTGAGGCGCGGCAGCACCGCTGCATCAAGAATCGCAGGCCGCCCGCCACGCCAATCTTCCCATGGAAAATAGCGATACCATGGCTGGAACCGGACGCCCTTCGGCAATTTCCGGTCGCCTTGCAAGCGCGTTAGTGCGAGATAGCCGATCGAGACGACATGAGGGGCTGCATCACCCGGCAGCGCGTGCCGTCCGCGATCACCGAAAGTGTAAAGCTGTTCGACATAGCCGAGGCCGAGTTCTGTCTGCGAGGTCACGAAAGCGCGCAGTCCAATGTCCAGCGTGCGGTGATGCAGCGGATCGAACGAACCGGATGGAAGTGCATCCATATCGCCATCACCGCGTGCGACGAGAATTTGCGGCGCGCCGCGTTCAACGGTGACAACAGCCGCCGCTAGCCCGATTTCGATCGGGGTCTCAGGATGCGCGGAGGCTGGGCGAGTGCGCGGCAAAGGCGATCCTCAGTCGAGCTTCATTTCGAATGGCGTGCCTTCGAAGGCATCGGCACCGCGGCCAATCGATTCAATCGCAGCAATCATCCGGCCTTTGCGGCCGAGAAGCGCGTCGGCCGTTGCCACCAATTTGAGATTGGGTGTGGCGCTGGGGGCCGCATGCCGCAGCCTGAGCGCAATCGCATGTTCGTCCTGATGCGGGCGTAAACGGCATGCGGTGATAAAGGCTGCGGCTGTCGAGCGGCTAATGCCGGCCCAGCAATGAATGACGAGCGGGCGTGCACGATCCCACTGATCGACGAAGTCGTTCAACCGCAGAACATGCTCTTCGCCCGGCAGGATGTGGCCGTCCATCGGCGCGACGATGTCGCTGACGCCGATGAAGAGATGCCGATCAGCTGGAATCGAGGGCGGCCGTTCAACCGGCGTCTTCGCATTAATCAACGTAACGACGTGGCTTGCCCCGGTCGCGGTGACCGTTTCGTGTAGGCGAGACAGGGATGAGACATGGATCGACGGCATAGGGCGCTCCTCATCCGCATACGATAGGACGATTCGATGACGCGCGCATGGCGCGCACTGTCACGCTTTCAGTGCCGCATCAATCGCCCGGAAACGGGCGAGGAACGCGTCCTGCGCAACCTGCGCCGCTTGCGGCTGAAGATGGGGGCCGATCTTCAGCGTCAAGCGCGGCGGTTCACCGAAGAAACTGTCAGCTTCCTCGCGGAGGAAACCGGCAAGCACTGTCGCTTCATACCAGGCGGCAATCTTGTCGGCTTGCTTAGCGATGAGTGCGACGGGCTTGGGCGTCGTCGGCGGCAGGCCGAAACGCAGATGGATCGCTGCGAGGAGGCGGTTCTCAACGCTCTTGTAATCGCCGCCGAGCACAGCCTTGAAGGGCGAGATCATGTCGCCCACCACATATTCCGGTGCATCATGCAAAAGCACCATGGCCTGCGCTTGCGGCGACAGGTCGGGCTGCAAAGCGAGCGCAATGGCATCCACCAGCAGCGAATGCTGCGCGACGGAGAATGCGTGCGGACCCTTGGTCTGTCCGTTCCACCGTGCAACGCGCGCGAGCCCATGCGCAATGTCTTCGATTTCGACATCGACGGGCGAAGGATCAATGAGATCAAGCCGCCGTCCCGACAGCATACGCTGCCATACGCGCGGTGCTTTTGCCGCGCGCGCCATTAGCGTTTGGCTCCAAGCTGCTTCACTTCTTCATGCCGGAAGCAATCGACGAGATGGTCGTTCACGAAGCCGGTCGCCTGCATGAACGCATAAACGATGGTGGGACCCACGAAGTTGAACCCCTCTTTGCGCAATTCCTTAGAAATCTTGCGCGAGAGTTCGGTTTCAGCCGGAACGTCTTTTGACGTGCGTGCCTTGTTCTGGTGTGGCCGCCCGTCGAGGTACTTCCACAAGAAATGCGAAAAGCCCTCTCGCTCCTGAATGGTGAGCCATGCTTGTGCGCTCTTCACTGCCGATTCAATCTTCATGCGGTTGCGCACAATGCCGGTATCCTGCATCAGCGCTTCGATCTTCTTCGGCTTGTAACGGGCGATCTTTTCTGGTGCGAAACCGTCAAATGCCGCGCGAAAATTATCGCGCTTGCGCAAAATCGTGATCCACGACAGCCCGGCCTGAAAGCCATCGAGCAATAGCTTTTCGAACAGCGCGCGATCATCAAATTCTGGCACGCCCCATTCCTCGTCATGATAGGCGACGTACAGCGGATCGGTGCCCGGCCAATGGCAACGCATTTTGCCGTCAGGGTGGAGAATGGCAGTCTTGGCAATCATGCGTCAGGCTTAATCGCTTCGCCGGGGAAGGGGAAGCGCGCCCATTGCGGTTTACGCAGGGCCACCGGGATGCCGCCCGCCACTACAGGCACGCCAGCAGCCAAGGCATCGGCATAACGGTCGAGCCGGACGATGGCCATGCCGATCCCGCCCGTGGTTTGCGTGCAGGTGCGGCCGATCGCCTTGTCTCCCGCGACGATGTCGCAACCCTCGCCTGCCGCAAACCCTTCTGGATACATCACGGGCATCACGCGTGTACGTGCGGTGCCGCGATGCTGCATGCGGGAGACGACCTCTTGTCCGACATAGCAGCCCTTGTCGAAAGCGATGCCGTGGAGCTGATCCATATTGGCTTCATGCGGAAAGACATCGCTATAGATGAAATCCTTGCCGCCTTCGGGCACGCCCAGCGCGATACGGTGGCTCTGCCAATTCTCCTCGCTATCGAAGGTCTCGTTGCGAAGCCATTCGGCTTCCGCGATGAGCCGCATGCCCAGCTCCGGCAGGCGCGGATCGGGATAGGTCACGCCCGCTTCATCGGGCGGGAGGTCGCCTTGATAGAAGACGGCAACGCCGCCTGTGGCCGACAGGTCCTCAATCGTCACCTTGGCGCGCAGCTTATACATCGTCAGCCGTTTGACGAGGTCAGGCGCGAGTGCGCGTGGCACGTCCAAGAAGAGATCGCCGCCCCATTCGCCGTCGGCTTCCGCCACGATCATGTCAGCGATGAGCTTGCCCTGCGGCGTCAACAGCCCGGCAAAGGCCGGTCGGTCCACAGCGACCCTGTCCATATCAGCCGTGAGCAAACCTTGCAGAAAGGAGCGGGCATCCTCACCTGAAACCCGGATGATGCCGCGGTCTGACAGAAAAGCCTTGGCCATAAAAACGCCCTCGGGGGTGGGTGTGACATTACAGGTGCCGAGCGGCCCTTGCCGCCGCTAGACTTTCGACATATGGCCCCTGAGCAAGGACCTCAAGAGGCAGTTGGCGCGCCAGGGAGTTGAGTGATGGCCGAGACATTCGATCGCATTTTCAAGGGCGGGATCGTCGTCAATCAGGATGGCGAGGGCCAGCGCGATATCGGCGTCAAGAACGGCGTGATCACGGCGATTGGCGATCTCTCCCGTGCGTCTGCAGGTGAAGTCATTGATTGTAAGGGGCTCCACATCCTCCCCGGTGTGATCGACAGCCAAGTCCATTTCCGCGAGCCCGGTCTCGACCATAAGGAAGATCTGGAATCGGGATCGCGCGCCGCCGTCATGGGCGGGGTCACGGCGGTCTTCGAAATGCCGAACACCGATCCGCTGACGACGACGCCAGAAGCCTTGGCCGACAAGGTGAAGCGTGGCACGCATCGCATGCATTGCGATTTCGCCTTTTGGGTCGGCGGCACGCATGAAAACGCGAAAGACGTCGCCGAGCTGGAACGTCTGCCCGGCACGCCCGGCATCAAAGTGTTCATGGGTTCATCGACTGGCGCGCTTCTGGTTGAGGACGATGCAGGTGTCGCTTCCATCCTGCGGAACACCCGCCGTCGCGCCGCCTTCCACTCCGAAGATGAGATGATGCTGCGCGAGCGCCGCGATCTCCGCGTCGAGAATGATCCGCGCTCGCATCCCGTGTGGCGCTCGGCCGAAGTGGCGATGCGCTGCACCGAGCGTCTCGTCCGTATTGCGCATGAAACGCGCGCCCGCATCCATGTGCTGCACATCACCACGGCGGAGGAAATCCTCTTCCTCGCCAAGCATAAAGACGTCGCCAGCTGCGAGATCACGCCGCATCATCTGACGATGACGGCACCTGAATGTTACGAGCGGCTCGGCACCTATGCGCAGATGAACCCGCCCGTCCGCGAAGCCCATCACCGCGACGGCCTCTGGTACGGCATTCGCGAAGGCATCGCCGATGTGCTTGGGTCCGATCATGCGCCCCACACGCGCGCTGAAAAGGATAAGCCCTATCCCAATTCGCCCTCCGGCATGACAGGCGTGCAAACACTTGTGCCGCTGATGCTCGACCATGTGAATGCTGGCAAATTGACCTTGCAGCGCTTCGTCGATCTGACCAGTGCCGGACCGCAGCGGCTGTTCAGCATCGCCAACAAAGGCCGCATCGCGGTCGGTTACGATGCCGATCTCACAATCGTCGACATGAAGCGCAAGGAAACGATCCGCCATGAGTGGATCGCGTCGAAATGCGGTTGGACACCTTACGATGGCGTAACGGTGCAGGGCTGGCCGATCGGGACCATCGTGCGTGGCAAGAAAGTCATGTGGGATGGTGCGTTGGTCGAAAGTGCGCAGGGCGAGAAGGTGCTCTTCAGCGAGGCCTTGCCGGATTAAGTCCGCGGACAACTAAAACCCTCAACCTGAGGGCTGACGAGCGCTCGTGCAAAAAAGATGGATTGCCGAATGAAATCGGCAGGCAGCTCGGTGTAAACCCCTCATCCTGAGGAGCGATGCACAGCATCGCGTCTCGAAGGACGAGGGAGGCCCGTTTGCGTCATATCCACGCCCCCGTGGTTCGAGACGCCGCGGCGCGGCTCTTCACCATGAGGGCTTACGGGTGTGCCACAAATTGCGATTTAGCGCGCCAAATAAATGGCGCGTGCCTGCCGGACGATCTGCGGCAGGCGCAGCGTTGTTTTCAGATTAGCGAGCAACGCATCGTCAGCCCAGATGATTTCGCCTGCTTCCGGGCCTGTCTGTGGTTCACCTGAAATCCAGCGCGCGGCGAAACAGCAGACGACATAATGGACGAGCGGCACGCCCGCTGCATCATGCTCGATGATTTCGGCGTGATCGGCAAAGCCAAGAATCTCGATGGCGATGCCGATTTCTTCCATCACTTCGCGAATGGCCGCGTCGCGCAAGCTTTCGCCGGTCTCGACGCGTCCGCCGGGTAGGGAAAACAAACCATCCGAAGGTGCTTTGGTGCGGCTTGCGAGCAGCACCCGCCCATCGTCACGGAAGATCGCAGCGCTGGCAGCGAGTGTCGGGCGAACCGCGTCACTCACACGTGCTGGCCGCCATTGATATGGATTTCAGCCCCATGCACATAGCCGGACTGATCGGTGCAAAGGAAATAGATCGCTTTGGCAACTTCTTCCGGCGTGCCGAGACGGCGCATCGGAATCTGTGCCACGATCTTGTCGGTGCCGGGCGACAAGATTGAGGTGTCGATTTCACCGGGCGAGATTGCATTCACGCGCACACCATGCGGCCCAAAATCGGCGGCCATTTCACGCGTCAGCGCGGCAAGCGCGGCTTTCGATGTCGCATAGGCGGCTCCTGCAAACGGATGCACGCGGGAGCCTGCGATCGATGTCACATTCACGACCGAGCCTTTGGCGGCTTCGAGTTCAGCCAGAAGGCCGCGCGCCAGCATCACGGGCGCAAAGAAATTGACTTGGAACACCTGCTGCCAAACAGCGAGCGGTGTATCGAGCGTGCCAAGCCGCGAACCACCTGCGCCCTTCGGCGAAATGCCCGCATTGTTCACGAGCGCATCCAACCGACCGCCCTCAAGCCGCGAGCGAATTTCTGCGATTGCCGCTTCGGTGTTTTCTGGATTGCCGAGATCGACCTGAATGTGATCTTCCGGGCCCATCTCCCAGGGGCAATTTTCTGGGAAGCCATGGCGCGAGCAGGTGATGACACGCCAGCCAGCAGCGGAAAAGCGCTTCACCGTCGCATGCCCGATGCCGCGGCTCGCGCCCGTCAGCAGCATGGTGCGGCGGGGGGCGTTGGTTTCTTTTGTCGCGGACATGGCAATCTCTCCGGCGCCGGAACGGCGCGCTGTTATCGTTTAAGGGTAAAGCCGGTCCTTCGTCCACGATCCATCCGGAATGGGACGGGAAAAACGCACACGGTCATGCAGTCGGAAGGGCCTGTCCTGCCAGAATTCGATCGCCACGGGACGGATCCGGAAACCCGTCCAATAGGGCGGGCGCGGGACATCACCGATGGCATATTTCGCTGCATAGGACGCGACCGCCTTTTCCAGCGCAAAACGGCTCTCAAGGGGGCGGGATTGCTGCGAAGCCCATGCGCCGATCCGGCTGTCGCGCGGGCGGGACTGATAATAGGCATCCGCCTCGGCATCGGAGACCTGCTCCACCGGGCCGCGGAAGCGGACCTGCCGCCTCAGGCTCTTCCAATGGAACACGACCGCCGCTTTCGGGGTCGCGGCCAGTTCCCGGCCCTTGGCTGATTCGGTGTTGGTGTAGAAAACCACCCCCGCCTCGTCGAAGCCCTTCATCAGGACCATGCGGACATCCGGCAGCCCCTCGGGGTCGACCGTGGCAAGGGCCATCGCATTGGGATCATTAGGTTCTGACGCCTGCGCCTCGTCAAACCAGGCCCGAAAGAGCAAAAAAGGTTCAGAAGCCTCGGTGAAGTCATTTGTCATTAACGATTCCAGCGTTGTAATGCTCGCCGTAGCGTATTTGCCGAAGAGGCTGAGCTTGAAACTGTGCGACCCCTATATGGCGCGGCAGCGCCGCATTGGGAAGAAGGCGGCTGTCGGCCGAAGCCTGACCCTTGCGGCTATTCTGGTGGCGGGCCTCGCCACCGGCAGTTGCACCATTAGCTTCCCGATGATGTCGCTGATCCCGTCCTCCGAGACGACTGGCAGCATCGCCCAGCAGATCTCGCCGCTGTCGCCCAAGCTCGAGGGCGAGGATTGGCGCAGGGCGAAGGCAGCGCTCAACACTGCGCTCGATCCCACGGGCAATGGTGCACCGGTCGCGTGGTCGAACCCGGAAACGGCGACCAAGGGCAGCTTTGCCCCCGTGGGACAGGCTTTCGTCAAGAATGACGAGCTCTGCCGCGGGTTCATCGCGGGGCTGAACTTCGGCAGCAAGGAAGAATGGCTGCAGGGTGCAGCCTGCCGCGTCGGGTCGGAAGACTGGACCGTGCAGGACGTGAAGCCAGCGCAGAAGCCGAGCTAACGCTTTTTCTGCCTCCCTGAGTTGCAATTTCGCAACAGAACCCCCAGATGACTTGCTGAACGAGCGCCACTCGGTCACGCTATCATGTGCCCGGCGTTTGAATCCGCTTTTCGAGTATTTGCATGCGCGATCCGTATGACGTTCTCGGCGTGCCCCGCAACGCGCCCGAAGCCGACATCAAGAAGGCTTTCCGGAAGCTGGCGAAGCAGTGGCATCCCGATACAAACAAGGGCGACAAGCGGGCGAAGGATAAATTCGCCGAGCTGAACACCGCCTATGAAATTCTGGGCGACAAGGATAAGCGCGCCCAATTTGACCGCGGCGAAATCGACGCCGAAGGCAAGCCGCGTTTCCAAGGCTTCGAAGGCTTCCGCCAAGGCGGCGGTCCCGGCGCTGGCGGTTTCGATTTCAATTTTCGCCAAGGCCATCCCGGGCAGGGCGGCTTTGGTGGTGGACAAGATGCGGGGTTCGACCCGTCCGACATTTTCGCCGATCTCTTCGGCGGTGGCGGACGTCGTCGCCGTTCCGCAGCGCCGCCGCCGGGCGAGGACATCCGTGTCGAGACCTCGATCCCCATTGCCGATGCTGCCAAGGGCACCAAAGCACGCGTGACGTTGCCGAATGGTCGCACGGTCGAGGTGACGATCCCGGCCGGTGTCACCGATGGACAGGTCATCCGCTTGAAGAAGCAGGGTGAGCCAAGCCCATTTGGCGGCCCGCAAGGCGATGCCTATGTCACCGTGCGCTTGAAGATGGATAGCCGCTTTACGGTGGACGGCCAGAACCTGCGCATTCGTTTGCCTGTGCCGCTGGAAGACGCCGTGCTGGGTGGGCCGCTGCGCGTGCCCACGCTCGACGGCACCGTTGAGCTGAGCCTGCCGGCCAATTCATCGTCGGGCCGCACCATGCGCCTGCGTGGCAAAGGATTGCCGGGCAAAGATGGCACGGGCGATCTTCTGGTGACGATCGAGATCACCTTGCCGGCGAAGCCTGATGCCGATCTTGAAGCGCTGATGCGCAAACGCCGCGAGGCGGCTGTCCCTTAAAAGTCTAGTTCGCAAGAACGAGGCTCATCGCCATCATCGCCATGCCGGCCACGAGGCCATAAACCGTCTCGTGGCCGCGCGCATGGCGGCGGGCCGATGGCATTAATTCATGCAGCGCCAAGAAAACCATTGAGCCCGCGATGGTGCCAAAGATGGCGCCATACACAAGCGGGCTGAGAAATGGGCCTGCTACGACATAGCCGATCAAACCGCCCAGCGGCTCGGCCAGCGCAGTGAGTACCGTGGCGCCAAGTGCCTTGGCGCGGCTGCCCGTTGCATAGAGAACCGGCAAGGCCACCGAGATTCCTTCGGGGATGTTGTGGATCGCGATGGCGAGAGCAAGGGTTTCGCCGAGCTGCGGATCATCGAGCGTCGCAAAGAATGTCGCCATGCCTTCGGGCAAGTTATGCGCGCCGATGGCGAGTGCGGTGAGAAGCCCGGCGCGACCGACAGCCATACGAAGCGAGGGGTCGGAAGGGTCTGCTGTTTCCTGCAGATCTTTGGGCAGCGCGCGCTCAAACAGGATGATTAGCAACACGCCAAGAAAGAACCACAGCATGGCGTAGCGTTTGGCATCGGCTTCGCCCAAAACTTCGGCGAAAGAGCCTTGCGATTTCGCCAGAATTTCGACGAGCGAGACATAGACCATCGCTCCTGCGGCAAACGCGCAACCGAAGGCGAGCACGCGTGCACCGACATGGCCGCGCCACAAAACGAACAGCGCCCCGGCGACGGATGCTGCCGCTGCCGCTGAACAAACCAGCAATGCAAAAAGAGCGTCTGACCCCATCGATCTCACACACTGTCGAGAGGGGGTTTAGAGGATGCCGCAGCAAGGTGGAGCCCGGCATCCTGTCGCAGGTTTAGACGGTCACCTGTGTGCCGACTTCCACCACACGTCCCGTCGGGATTTGGAAGAAGTCCGTTGCGTCATTGGCGTTCCGTGCGAGCCCGATGAAGAGCTTGTCCTGCCATAGCGGCATACCCGAGCGTGCCGCTGGTTTGATCGAGCGGCGTGACACGAAGAACGACGTCGACATGATGTCGAAATTCCAACCGCTCTTGCGCGCAATGGCGAGGCCCTTCGGCACGTTCGGTGTTTCCATGAAGCCGAATTTCATCGTCACACGCGAAAAATGCTCGCTGACATTGTCGATTTGGATCCGATCCTTCTCCGGCACGCGCGGTGTTGTTGCCGTTGTCACGGTCAGGATCACATTCTTCTCATGCAGAATTTTATTATGCTTGAGATTATGCAGAAGCGCGGTGGGCGCGTAATTCGGATCGCTCGTCAGAAAGACCGCTGTACCTTGCACGAAATGCGGCGGTTTCTTTTCGAGATTGTTCACGAGCATGTCGAGCGGCACTTCCGAGCGCCGTGTCTTCTCAGCGAGAATGCGTGAGCCGCGCCGCCACGTCCACATGATGCCAATGAGGAAGAAACCAAAGGCCAGCGGCACCCATGCCCCTTCAAACAGCTTCAGCAAATTCGACAGGAAGAAGGTCGTGTCGATGAGCAGGAAGGGAATGACCAAAGCGGCGGCAAGCGACGGACGCCAGCCCCAATAACGCCAGATCACGATGAAGGCGAGCGAGGCATCCACCACCATTGTTGTCGTCACGGCGATGCCATAGGCCGAGGCCAAAGCACTCGAATTGCGGAAGAGCAGAACGAGAATGATCACGCCGACGAGCAACAAGGAATTGATGCGCGGCAGGTAGATCTGGCCTGAATGGGTTTCCGAAGTGAATCGAATTTCAAGGCGCGGCAAAAGGCCAAGCTGAACAGCCTGACGAGTCAAAGAGAATGCGCCTGTGATGACGGCTTGCGATGCGATCACGGTCGCGCAGGTGGCCAGCGCGACCATTGGGATCAGCGCCCAATCGGGATAGAGATTGTAGAACGGATTTTGGATCGCCGACGGATCAGCGAGCACCAAAGCGCCCTGACCAAAATAATTGATCACCAGAGCGGGCAGCACCAGACAGAACCATGCGAATTGAATCGGCTTGCGACCGAAATGGCCAAGGTCGGCATAAAGTGCTTCGCCACCTGTCACGGCGAGGAAGACAGCACCCAGCGTCACGAGTCCGATGATTTTATGCGTCAGCAGAAATTTCAGCCCGTAATAGGGATTGAGCGATGCAAGCACGCCCCAATCATCGCTGACGTGGAGAAGGCCACCCGCTGCCAGCATGCAGAACCAGAACGCCATGATCGGGCCAAAGAAGCGCGCAACGGCCGCTGTACCATGGCTCTGTACCGCGAATAGCGCGATCAAGATCGCAAGCGTGATCGGGATGACATAGGGCGTGAACGCCGGTGTCACGAGCTTCAGCCCTTCGACCGCTGACAGCACGGAAATCGCCGGTGTGATGATCGAGTCGCCATAGAACATGGCGGCACCAATCACGCCGAGGAAAAATAGACTGTTCAGATTTTTGCCGATCGCGCGCTGACACAGCGCCATCAATGAGAGCGTGCCGCCTTCGCCGTGATTGTCGGCACGCAAAAGGATGAGCACATATTTCGCCGTCACGACGAGCAGCAAGGACCAGACGATCAGCGAAAGAACGCCGAGCACGGTCGCCCGTTCGATGGCCGCCGGCACCCCGTGCGCGCCATGCATCCCCGAGGCCGCCATGAGCGCCTCACGGAAGGCGTAGAGGGGACTCGTTCCGATATCGCCGTAAACGACGCCGACACTGCCCAGCGCCAGCCCCCAGAGCTGACCCCCGTTCCCGTGGCCGTGATCATTGGTGTCGTGCGAATGCTCTTGGCTGTGAGCCGTTTCGGGCATGATATCCATCACTGAATGGCGAAAGCGGGCGGCTTATAGCACTGGTCGGGGCGGCCTGCACCTCGGCGCTCCCCCGTTTTGGAATAGCAGACCCGAGAATGAAGGATTATGTATTTTACCCAAGGGAAGCGCCCAAAGGTCGGCTTTCCCGGCTTCCTTGCGGCTCTCCGTTCAGCTAAAGATGCCGGTGCGGTCTTCGGGCCGGAACCTCATTCAAGGCAGTTTTTGACTTCATGACGAACGCATCGGATCGCCGGTCTTCCATTCTTGCCGGCAAACGCGGGCTGATTATGGGCGTGGCCAACAATCGCTCGATCGCCTGGGGCATTGCCAAGGCAGCCCATGACCATGGGGCGGAGCTGGCTTTCACCTTTCAGGGCGAGGCTCTCGAAAAGCGCGTACGCCCGCTCGCAGCAGAGCTCGGCGCCCATGTCGTCGGCCATTGCGACGTGACGGATGCGGCCAGCATCGACGCTGTGTTCGCCGAGGTCGAAAAGCTGTGGGGCAAGATCGACTTTCTCATCCATTGCATCGCCTTCTCCGACAAGGACGAATTGACCGGCCGCTACGTCGACACGACGGAGGCCAATTTCAACCGGTCACTGAATATCTCGTGCTGGTCGTTCACGGCTGTCGCGCAGCGCGCGGAAAAGTTGATGACCGATGGCGGCACGCTTTTGACGCTGACTTATTATGGCGCTGAGAAATGGATGCCGCATTACAACGTCATGGGTGTCGCGAAAGCCGCGCTTGAGGCGTCGGTGCGCTATCTTGCGGCCGATCTTGGCCCGAAGAACATTCGCGTCAACGCCATTTCGGCCGGCCCCATCAAGACATTGGCGGCCTCGGGCATTGGCGATTTCCGTTATATTCTGCGCTGGAATGAGTATAACGCGCCGCTGCGTCGCACAGTCACCATCGAGGAAGTGGGCGATACGGCAGCCTATCTCGTCTCCGATATGGGCCGCGGTATGACCGGCGAAGTTCTACATGTTGATGCGGGTTATCACGTCGTCGGCATGAAGAATCCGGAAGCGCCGGACATCACGCTCGAAAAGTGAAGACGCTCTGGTTCATCCGTCACGGCGAGACCGATTGGAATCGCGAAGGCCGCCTTCAGGGTCAACGCGATATTCCGCTCAACGATCTTGGCCGTACGCAGGCTGTTGAAGCAGGCCGTCGGCTTGCAGCGGCCACGCCGGATGCTGGACGTCTGCCATGGCATGTCAGCCCGCTCGGCCGCACCATGGAAACGGCTATTCTTGCCCGCACCGCTATCGGTCTCGAGCCGCTTGGCTTTGTGACCGATGAGCGCCTCAAGGAACTGACTTTCGGCCGGTGGGAAGGACACACCTGGCACGATTTGAAAAAGCGTGAACGCGATCTCGCCCGCGCGCGCAAAGCCGACAAATGGAACTTCGTTCCGCCCGGTGGCGAGAGCTATGAATTGTTGGCCCACCGGATCGCGCCATGGCTGAGCGAGATGCCGCCTGAGGCGGTCGTCGTTGCCCATGGCGGAGTCGCACGGGTGCTCCTGACGATGATGGGTGGCGTCAAACCGGCCGAAGCGCCCTATCAGGACATTCGGCAGGGGGAAATCTTGCGGCTTGAAATGGGTTCTCACGTCTGGATTTGAGGACAAGCTGCCGCAGCGTGTGCAATTGCGGCTGGCATTCATGCAAGGTTAATCTGAGATCAATGAAAGTGCAGCCTCGCCATTCGCTGGGGAGCGAAGGCTGCCGGGGGCGGGAATGACAGTTCAGACGGTGCATGGGGATGCCATGACAGGGCAGGCGCGCGCGTCTGCCATTTTGCGTGGCCCGTCCATGCCGGATTGCATCCGCAATGAATGCCTCTCCGAGATCTTCGAAGCCACTGTTGCTGCCCGTCCGCACCACATCGCCATGCGCGATGCAGGCCAAGCCCTGACCTATGCCGAGGTCAACCGCCGCGCCGAAGAGATCGCTGTTGGTCTTGTTGAAGCGGGCGCTGGACCAGGCCGCATCGTTGGCCTTTGGATGGCGCGCGGCATTGAACTGCTGATTGCTCAGATCGCCATTGCCAAATCGGGTGCAGCTTGGCTCCCGTTTGATGCCGACGCACCGGTTGATCGCATTGCTGTGTGCCTTGGCGATGCCGAGGCGGTGGCGCTCCTCACATCAGATTGTTTTGCGCCGCGCGCGGACACCATGCCATGCCCCGTCGTGACGGCCAGCACGCTGCCCAAGGCGACGGCGCCGCTTGTGCCGGCGCGCCAGCGTGGTCTCACGCCGGATGATTCCGCCTATCTCATCTACACATCAGGTTCGACCGGCGTGCCGAAAGGCATCGTCATCAGCCATCGCAACATCTGCCATTATCTGCGCGCAGGAAACGCGCTTTATGGGCTTAGGCCTGACGACGTGATGTTCCAAAGCGCGTCGGTGGCGTTCGATCTCTCGATGGAAGAGATTTGGATTCCGTATCTCGTCGGTGCGACGCTTGAGGTGGCAACGCCTGAACTCCTCGCCGATACCGATGCGCTTGCTGATTATCTGATCGCGCGTGGCGTCACAGCCATTGATACGGTGCCGACGCTTCTGTCGATGTTTTCGCGCGACGTGCCGTCGCTGCGGCTCGTCATTTTCGGTGGTGAGGCTTTGCCGCCATCCGTGATTGAGCGCTGGGCGAAGCCAGGCCGCACGATTTTCAACACTTACGGCCCGACTGAGGCTACAGTCGTCGCAACCGCCTGCAAGGTGGTTGCAGGCAAGCCTGTGTCCATCGGTACGCCGATACCGAATTATTCCTGCTACATTGTCGATGAGCAGATGCAGCTTTGCCCCCCGGGCGCGCAAGGCGAATTGCTGATTGGTGGCCCTGGTGTGGCGCGCGGTTATTTCAAGCGTGCCGAATTGACGGCTGAAAAATTCATCGACAATCCGTTCTTCGCCGAGAGTTACGATCCTATCCTTTATCGTTCGGGCGATGCTGTCAGCCTGTCGCCAGACGGCGAAATTCTTTTCCATGGCCGCATTGACGATCAGGTCAAGATTCGCGGCTTCCGCGTGGAGCTTGGCGAAATCGAAACGCGCATCGATGCGCGGCCAGAAATTGCACAGGCCGCCGTCGTGCTGCGACAGGATGATGGGATTGACCGGCTCGTCGCGTTCCTCGTCCCTTATCCTGATGTCGTGATCGACCGAATGGTGCTACGGATGGCGTTGGCGCAAGATATGCCCGCCTATATGTTGCCGTCGCGCTTTGAGATTGTGGAGCGCTTGCCGCGCCTCACCTCGGGCAAGATCGACCGCAAGACGCTGAAAGCGGTCGCACTGGTGGCGGATGCGGCCGGTGAAGAACAAGAAGAGCCGCGGACGGAAACTGAAGCGCTGTTGCTTGATGCGGCGAAAACAGTCTTCACGGGGCAGACGATCCCGTTCGATGCGGATTTTTTCACCGATCTGGGCGGCCACTCCCTGCTTGCCGCGCGTTTCATCTCGGCCGTGCGTAAAAATGCAGGCCTTGAAGGGATGACGCTGCAGGACGTCTATGGTGCGCGTACGTTGCGGGCCATGGCGGAAAAGCTTGCGCATCAACGCGCCAGCGCACCGCGCGAGCGGCGCGACCTTTCGTTCACGCCACCCCCGCTATTGCGGCGTTTTCTATGCGGTCTCGGCCAGGCTTTGGCTTTGCCTTTCATTCTCGGTCTAATGACCGCGCAATGGCTTGGCATTTTCGTCAGCTACATGCTGATCACCGAAGAAGGCTCAAGCCTGCTGGTCGAATTCATTTCGCTTGTTGCGATTTACATGGTCATCAATGTGGTGACCGTCTTCATCGCGATTGCCGGAAAATGGATCATCCTCGGCCGTACGAAGCCGGGCCGTTACCCGCTCTGGGGCCTTTATTATTACCGCTGGTGGTTGGTGCAGCGGCTCAATGGCCTGTCGCATATGAAATGGTTTCAGGCGACACCGATCATGCGGCTTTACCTACGCGCCTTAGGAGCCAAGATCGGCCGTGATGCTGTTCTGTCACATATCGATTCAGGCGCGTTTGACCTCGTCACCATTGGCGAGAATGTCTCGATCGGCCACAAAGTGGTGCTCGCGAATGCTGAGGTGATCGGCAACGAATTGGTGATTGGCACGGTCCACATTGAGCGCGATGCCTATATCGGCACGTCCTGCGTCGTCGGTCGCAATGCCGTGATCGGCGAAGGTGCAGAGCTCCTTGATCTCACGTCCCTGCCCGATAGCACGAAGGTCAATGCGTGGGAAAAATGGGATGGCTCGCCAGCCCGTAAGATCGGCATGGTCGACCGTGATCACTTGCCGCCCATGGCTGATGCGCCGCAAAGCCGCCGTCGTGCGCAACTCTTTGCGTATATCGTGGCGCTTCTTGTCCTGCCGCCGGTCAGCCTGATCCCGATTTTCCCGGGCTTTTATCTGTTCGATAAAATCGACTCGCTCATCTCTGCCTATTTCGATGTGAACTACCTTTACTATCTCCCGGCGCTGGCTTGGCCCGCTGCCATGGTGATGGTGTTCGTCACCGTGCTGCTGATCGCAGCCTTGCGCTGGATCATCTTGCCTGTGGTTCGCGCCGGTACCTATTCCATTTATAGCTGGTTCTACACACGCAAATGGGTTGTGGCGCTTGCGACGGAAGTGACGCTAGAAACGCTGTCATCGCTGTTTGCGACCGTTTACATGCGCAATTGGTACCGCTTGATGGGAGCGAAAATCGGCAAGGATGCCGAGATCTCGTCCAATCTCGCTGGCCGTTACGATCTCACTGAAATTGGCGAGAAATGCTTTATCGCCGACGAAGTGACACTGGGCGATGAAGACATTCGCCGCGGTTACATGATGCTTGCGCCTGTGCGCACAGCCGCGCGCGTGTTCATCGGCAATGATGGGGTGGTCCCGCCGGGTGCGGATATTCCTGAAGGCACGCTGATCGGCATCAAATCGAAGCCGCCAGAAAACAGCGCCATCAAGCCGGGCGATACATGGTTCGGCACACCGCCCATTCATTTGCCCACGCGGCAGAAGGTCGATGGGATCGGCGCGAACTGGACTTATGAGCCGTCCCGCTGGCGGCGATTGGGGCGTGGCGTCTTTGAAGCCTTCAATCTCTCTTTACCGTCGATGCTGTTCATCACTTGCGGCACGCTGGCGGTTGAAGTTTTCACGCCGTCGATCTTGGCCCGTGACTATTCAACCTTTATTCCGATGTTCCTGGCTGCGAGCGTGATCATCCCGATTGTGATGACGCTGGTTGTCGCCGGCATCAAATGGATTTTGATGGGCCGTTACGTTCCCACGATGAAGCCGATGTGGTCATGGTGGGCGATGCGCACCGAGGCTGTCGCGGTGATGTATTGGGGGCTCGCTGGCAAAGTTCTGCTGGAGCATTTGCGCGGCACGCCCTTCTTGCCTTGGATCCTGCGTGTCTTCGGCACCAAGACGGGCAAGGGCATCTATATGGATATGACCGATATCACCGAGTTCGACTGCGTGACGATTGGTGATTATGCGACGCTGAACTGCCTCTCAGCGCTCCAGACCCATCTTTATGAAGACCGTGTGATGAAGGTCGGCCGGGTCCAGCTGGGCCAGGGGGTCATGGTCGGCGCGCTCTCGACCGTGCTCTACGACACCCATATTGGCGATTATGTCCGATTAAGCCCGCTGACCGTGGTGATGAAGGGCGAGGCGCTCCCCGCCAACACGGAATGGGCGGGCGCTCCGGCTGTGCCGGCTGTCGCAGCCCCCGCCGAAGCCGATCCGGCTGTTCAGGCCGCTGCCTGAGGTTTGCCCGCCCGCAAGGGCTGATTTTCGGTTCCGCTGACGCTCTCCGTTCCACTCCAGCCAAAAGTGCGTTAGAGGGACGACCATGTCGCACAATAGCTTCGGTCACCTCTTCCGCGTCACAACCTTTGGCGAGAGCCACGGGCCCGCTCTGGGCTGCGTCGTCGATGGCTGCCCGCCGCGCCTCACGCTGGAGGAAGCGGACATCCAATCCGAGCTCGACCGGCGTCGGCCCGGCCAGTCGCGCTTTACCACGCAACGGCAGGAGCCCGATCAGGTGCGCATTCTGTCGGGCGTGTTCCGCGAGGGTGAAGGCCCACAGCTCACCACCGGCACACCGATTGCGCTTCTGATCGAGAATGTCGATCAGCGCAGCAAAGACTATGGCGAGATCAAAGATCGCTATCGTCCCGGCCATGCCGATTACGCCTATGACGTGAAATATGGCATCCGTGATTATCGCGGCGGCGGCCGATCCTCAGCGCGCGAGACAGCCGCGCGTGTGGCGGCGGGCGCGATTGCGCGCAAGATCCTCGAGGGCGTCACCATTCGCGGCGCGCTTGTGCAAATTGGTCCGCACAAGATCGACCGTTCGCGTTGGGACTGGGATGAAGTCGCGCGTAACCCCTTCTTTTGCCCCGATGCGCTAAAGGCCGATTTCTACGCCGATTATCTCGATGGCATTCGCAAGAGCGGCTCCTCCATTGGCGCCGTGATTGAAGTGGTCGCCGAAGGCGTCAAGCCGGGCCTTGGTGCGCCGATCTATGGCAAACTCGACTCTGATATTGCTGCGGCCTTCATGAGCATCAATGCCGTGAAGGGCGTCGAGATCGGGGCGGGTTTCGAAGCCGCCGAACTCACCGGTGAACAAAATGCCGACGAGATGCGGCGTGGCAATGACGGCCCGCATTTTCTCTCGAATAGTGCAGGCGGCATTCTCGGCGGCATTTCGACCGGCCAGCCGATTGTCGCGCGCTTTGCCGTCAAGCCGACCTCATCCATCCTGACAACCCGGCAGAGTGTTGATCGCTACGGCCATGAAGTCGACGTCATGACCAAAGGTCGTCACGATCCATGTGTTGGCATTCGTGCCGTTCCGGTTGGCGAGGCCATGATGGCTTGTGTGCTGGCTGACCATCTGCTGCGTCATCGTGCGCAAAACGGCGAAGGTGCGTCCTGGCCGTTTGCGCGCGTGTGATTTCCGGAGAATTTTTCGTGCCCCATACCGTCACTGAAGCCATTGAAGCGATCAAGCGCGGCGAACTTGTCATCGTCACGGACGATGACGATCGTGAGAATGAAGGCGATTTGATTTGCGCAGCTTCGCTCTGCACGCCGGAAATGATGGCCTTCATCATTCGCAATACGTGCGGCATTGTTTGCGCGCCGGTGACAGCAGCAGAAGCACGTCGCCTGCATCTCCAGCCTATGGTGGCGATGAATGACGCACCGCTCGGCACGGCTTTTACCGTTTCAGTGGATGTGAAACACGGTTTGACGACGGGCATCTCGGCCGAGCAGCGTTCCAACACCGTGCGCGCTTTGGCGAATGGCAATATGGGTGCCAATGATTTTGTGCGTCCGGGCCATGTGTTTCCGCTGGTCGCACGCGATGGTGGTGTTCTGATGCGCTCAGGCCATACGGAAGCCGCAGTCGATTTGTGCAAATTGGCGGGCTTGCCGCCAGTGGGTGTCATTTGCGAACTCGCCAATGATGACGGCACTGTTATGAAAGGTCCGCAGATCGACGCTTTTGCCGACAAGCACAAGCTGCGCAAGATTTCCGTTGCTGACCTGATCGCCTACCGGCAGGCGCGCGAGAAACTCGTCGAGCGTGTCGCAACATTTCCAGTGAAGACGGAAATTGGTGAATTGACCGGCTACGCCTATGCGACGCCGTTCGATCCGGTCAATCATTTTGCCTTCGTCTTTGGCGAGATCGGCGATGGCAAAACCATGCTGACCCGGTTGCACCGTGCCAATGTGATTGCGGATACGTTTGGCGGCGGCAAAGCGATTAGCACGGCGTTGCAGCGCTTCAAAGCGTCAGGGCGCGGCGTGCTTGTCTATTTGCGCGATGGGACAGCGGGTGTGCCGCTGCAAACCATCGAAGGTGAAACGGCCTCTGAAGATGCGCGCCAGAAGCAATGGCGTGAAGTTGGCTTGGGCGCACAGATCCTGCGCGATCTCGGCGTGTCGTCGATCGTTAATCTCTCATCGAAGTCGCGCTCGTTTGTCGGGCTTGGCGGGTTTGGGATTGAGATCGTGAAAACCGAGCCGCTGGAATAATGATCGGCGCTCACGCGCCCTTCATGAGCGTCATCACATGGGCAGCGACTGAGCGGGACAGGCCTTCAAGGTCATAGCCGCCTTCCATTAGTGAGACGACGCGGCCATCGGCCGTTTTGTCAGCAATCTCCATCAATTGCGCCGTTGCCCAGCCGAAATCCGCTTCCGTCAGATTGAGATTGGCGAGCGGGTCGCGCAAATGCGCATCGAACCCTGCTGAGATGATGATGAGGTCAGGCTTGAACGTCATCACGCGCGGCAGAAGCGCCACTTCAAACGCCTCGCGAAACTCAGGCCCACCATCGCCTGCGCGCATCGGCACATTGACGATCGTGTTGTGTTCGCCCGTTTCGCTTGCGGCTCCTGTGCCGGGATAAAGCGGCATCTCATGCGTCGAGCAATACATCACGCTCGGATCATTCCAGAAGATGTCCTGCGTACCATTGCCGTGGTGCACATCCCAATCGATGATCGCGACACGTTCGACGCCATATTTCGCCTGCGCGTAACGCGCGGCGACAGCCGCATTGTTGAAAAAGCAGAAGCCCATCGCGGTGGCGTGTTCAGCATGATGGCCCGGCGGCCGAATGGCGCAGAAGGCATTGTTGACGAGCTTCTGCATCACTTCATCGACCGCCATGACGGAGGCGCCCGCGCCGCGCAGCACGGCTTCCCACGTCCCGGGCGACATCGAGGTGTCGTCGTCGATCTGTACCGTGCCATGGGTTGGCGCGGCTTGTTCGAGCGCGTCGAAATAGCTTTCAGGATGGGCGCGGATGATGTCAGCCCGTTCCGCCAGAGGCGCGCTTTCGCGGATCAACGGTTGGAACCGTTCATGTTCCAGAATGCGCTCGACAGCCCTGATCCGGTCCGGCCGTTCGGGATGGCCATGCGGTGTTTCATGGTGGACGAAGCAGGGATGCGAAATCAGAAGTGTGCCCAAGGCGACCTCAAGAAGGGTAGGTGAGGGGGCTCATCATAACCCCGGGGATGGCTCCGTCCACGTCGTAGGATTGCGTGCCCCTTTGTGCTATCGCGGTGCAAATCGGGTCCCCGGCAGCTTTTTATTAACCGTAAAGGGCGATCCATAGCATGTCGTCCGCTCACCTTAAGAACAGTCATGATTCGTCGTCTTGCTTCTCTCATGTTCGCCGGCCTCGCGCTCGCTGCCTGCCGGTATGAACCGGTGCCCGAACCCGCGCTCAGTGCCAAGGATCAGGCGGTGCTGGCCTATGCGCCGACTGCCGAAGTCCATCTGCCCTTCGAGCGTTACAAGATCGACAATCCGACCGGCGAACAGCCCGGCACCATCGTTGTCGATACGAAGAACAAGTTCCTCTATTGGATCGAGCCGAACGGCAAAGCCATCCGCTATGGCGTGACTGTGGGCGACGAGGCGTTCGGTTGGGCTGGTGAGGCCAAGATCCAGCGCAAAGCTGAATGGCCGGATTGGACACCGCCGCCGGAAATGGTGAAGCGCTGGCCGCATGTGAAATTCACCAAGGGTGGGCCGGAAAACCCCCTCGGCGCACGCGCCCTCTATCTCTACGACAATGGCCGGGACACGCTCTATCGCATCCATGGCACCAATGAGCCGGAGAAGATCGGCCAAGCCGTTTCCTCAGGCTGCATCCGGATGCGGAACATCGACGTGATCGATCTTTACAGCCGCGTGCCGATGGGTACGCGTGTGGTCGTTCTCTGAGGCGAAGGCCTCGCTGAAACGTCAAAGGGGCCCAAGAGGCCCCTTTTTCATGTCAGTGCCATTCGGCCTTCACGCCCGGCGGCATAGCGCGGGCCGGTTCAGGCTTGGCTTTTGGCTTCATGATTTCCGCCGCTGCGGCCACCGATTGGATGCCAATCGGCCGGAAATCCTGCGGCTTGTCTTTAGGCTCAGGCGAGGCAGGCGTCATGCGTGGATGGGGTGACATGGTACGTTTCCCTCGGGCGCGACCGTCTTAAGCGATCGCTTACGTTAAGAGATGGCACCTTCTCCCGCGCTGGCAAGGCAAAGACGTGGAAAAATTACGTCAAAATTTGCGCGCCGGCCTCAAAACGGCGCGCAAATGGTCGCATGGTTGCTCGAACGTTAAGAAATCAGCCCCGCAGGCCTTCAGCCCGGACATAAGCTTCAGCCCGGTCGAGCGCCTTGCCAAGCTTGGCGAAGAGTTCGTCGAGCTCGCCCTCGCGGATGACGAGAGGCGGGCAGACGGCAATCGTATCGCCCATATTGCGGACGATGAGGCCTTCTTCCTGCGCCATCATATTGACCTTGGCGCCGATGGCCTGCTTGGCTTCGAACGATTTCTTGGTCGGCTTGTCAGCAACGAGCTCGAGACCGGCTACAAGCCCCTTGCCGCGCACTTCGCCGACCAACGGATGCTCCCGCAGGGCATCAAGATGTTTCCAGAAGATCGGGATAAGCTTCTGCACATGGCCGACGATGTTGTCGCGCTGATAAATCTCCATCGTCTTCACGCCGATGGCCGTGCCGACCGGATGGCCTGAATAGGTGAAGCCATGGCCGAAGACGCCGATCTTCTTGCTCTCGTCGATCATCGCCTCATACATGAAATCCGGCACCAAGACGGCTGAGAGCGGGAAATAGGCCGACGTAATCGCTTTTGCGAGCGACATGGTGTGGGGCTGCATATTCATGGCTGTCGAGCCAAACATGGTGCCCAACCGGCCAAACCCAGTGATGACTTCGTCTGCAATGAAGACGACGTCGTATTTCTTCAGGATCGGTTGGATCTTCTCGTAATAGCCTTTGGGAGGCGTAATGACGCCGCCGGCGCCACCGACCGGTTCAGCGATGAAGGCCGCGACCGTATCGGGTCCTTCCTTCAGGATCAGCTCTTCAAGCTCGTCGGCGAGACGGGTGGCAAAATCCTCCTCGCTCTCCCCTTCAAGCCCGAAGCGGTAATGGTGCGGGCAGGAGGTGTGCAGGATGTTCTGGATCGGTAGGTCGAAATCGATGTGGTTGTTCGGCAGGCCGGTCAGGGAGGCCGATGCGATCGTGACGCCGTGATAGCCCTTCAGGCGGGCGATGATCTTCTTCTTCTTCGGCCGGCCAAGCGCGTTGTTGTAGTACCAGATCAGCTTGATCTGGGTGTCGTTGGCGTCCGAGCCGGAGGCGCCGAAAAACACCTTCGACACCGGGATTGGTGCCATTTCCTTGAGCTTTTCAGCGAGTTCGATGGCCGGATCATGGCTTTTGCCACCAAACAGATGGGTGAAGGGCAGCTTCATCATCTGTTCACGGGCGGTCTCGACCAGTTCCTCATTGCCGTAGCCGAGCGAGGTGCACCAGAGCCCCGCCATGCCCTCGAGATAGGGCTTGCCCTCTGTATCGTAGAGATAGACGCCCTTGCCGCGTTCCAAAACCAGCGGTCCTACCCGGCGATGCGTGTCGAGATTGGTATAGGGGTGGACGAGGGTCTCGACGTCGCGCGTCTGAAGATTGGTCAGCATGATCGGTCCGGCTCTAGGAAACTGCCACAAGGAGCGTCATGATGGTCCCTCGCTGTCCGCCCGTAAAGGTCGGAAAAACCCCGAGAGTGAAGCACGCCAGCCATGCCGTCCGATCAGAGCCTCGTATCGCGTACCGCCACCGAAATCGTCGACCTCCTCACCCTTGGCGCCATCACGCCGCTGGAATGTTTGGAGGCGCTCGAGACGCGCATTGCCAATGTCGATCCACGCGTGAATGCGCTGCCGACACTCGCCTTCGAACAGGCGCGTGCACACGCCAAGGCGCTCACTGAAAAACCGGTGAAGGAACGGGGTCGTCTTGCCGGGCTACCTGTGGCGATCAAGGATTTGAACGACGTCGCCGGTGTACGCACCACCTATGGTTCGCCGATTTTCAAAAATCATGTGCCGACGAAAAACGACATCATGGTCGACACGATCGAACATGAAGGCGGCGTGATCTACGCTAAGACCAACACACCGGAATTTGGTGCCGGTGCCAACACGTTCAACGAAGTGTTCGGCCGCACGCTTAATCCGTGGAACACGAAGCTATCGGCGGCAGGATCGTCCGGCGGTTCTGCTGTCGCGCTCAAGACTGGTATGGCGTGGCTTGCGCATGGGTCTGACATGGGCGGTTCGCTGCGCACGCCAGCGGGTTTCTGCGGCGTCGTCGGCATGCGGCCAAGCCCCGGTCGCGTTGCGCACAATCCATCGAACATGGTCGACAGCCTGTTGTTCATTGAAGGGCCGATGGCGCGCAATGTTGAAGATCTCGCGCTCTTCCTTGATGCGATGACGGGGGAGAGCCCGCGTGATCCGATTTCGTTGCCGCGCACGAGCCAGCGTTATCTCGCTGCCGCGCGTTCTGGCCCCAAGCCTGTGCGTGTCGCGTACTCGAAAGATCTCGGCATCACACCAATCGACCCCGAAATCGCGGAGATTTGCGAGAAAGCCGCGCTGCGTTTCCGTGATGCGGGCGTCCACGTCGAAGAGGCCCATCCCGACGTCTCCGATGCGCATGAATGCTTTGGCATTTTGCGCGCCGCGGCCTTCGCGGCCATGCATGCGGACAATTTGAAGAACCATCGCGATCTCTTGAAGCCGGAAATCGTCTGGAACATCGAGAAGGGCCTTGAACTTACGATGGCCGACATCGTGAAGGCGGAAATCCAACGCGCCAAAATGCTGAAGAGCGCCAATGATTTCTTCGAGACCTATGATCTCCTGCTGGTGCCCACCGCGATCGTGCCGCCTTATCCGGTCGAGCAGCGTTACATCGAAGAATGCAACGGCCATAAATTCAACAATTACATCGAATGGCTCGGCATTGTTTATGCGATCACGCTAACGACGTGCCCGGCATTGTCGCTGCCCTGTGGTTTCACCAAGGCGGGCCTACCGGTTGGCCTGCAAGTGGTGGCGCGCCCACGCGGCGAAGCGCAGGTGCTGGCAGGGGCCAAGATTCTCGAAACGATCTTGAACCTCGATCTCAAGCCGATTGATCCGCGCTAATGCTGAAAGGTTTGTTGTTTGACAAGGACGGGACCCTGATCGATTTCGATCTGACATGGGGCCCCGCCGGACATGCTGTGATCACCGCGCTGGCTAACGGGCGGCAAGACGTGTTCGAGCGGCTCGTGGCGGTGAGCGATTATTGTCTCGAGACGATGCGGTTCAAACCGCATTCGCACATTGTGGCGGGGTCGTCAGCGGAATATGGCCCGGTCTGGCAGGAGATTGTCGGCCATCCCGACCTTGCTCAGTTTCGTATTCTGATGGACCGCTTATTCAAGGATGCTGCACGGCAGAGCCTTGCGCCAATTGGCGATCCGCTCGGCATTCTCACAGGCCTGAAAAACAGCGGCTACAAAATCGGCATCGCCACGAATGACTCCGAATATGGCGCCCATGAACAGGCGAACGCACTCGGCCTGATGCCCATTCTCGATTTCATCGCAGGGTATGATTCAGGCCATGGCGGCAAGCCCGATCCCGGCATGGTGCACGCCTTCGCCCGTCATTGTGGCTTGCATGAAAGCGAGGTCGCTTTGATTGGCGATTCCACGCATGATTTGCACGCCGCGCGCGCCGCGGGCGCTGTGGCGATTGCGGTTTTAAGCGGCCCGGCTTCGCGGGCGGTGCTGGAACCACATGCCAATCATGTGATCGATTCGATTTTGGACTTGCCGGATTTGGTCAAAAAATTGTGATAGGCTGAACCAGCAACCTCCGGTCGAAAATTTTATAATCAGAATATAGTCCCAAATTAAAAAAGGAAAAATAACCTTAACCTAACGTCAAGTATGTGCTTCTATGTTGGCAACAGGAGGGTGTTGCCGATGGACTATGTTCCTCTTCTCAAACGGTTGCGTATGAAATACCCGCACGCGACAGAGGAGGAGCTCTGGCACGGTGTTGCGGTTGATTGTTACATCAGATCTGGCCATGTGCCGCGCGAGGTCGAGCTTGCGCAAGCGGCCGCGCGTGCTCGTGCGCTTTTACTAAAATATCGTGCGGATCAGCCGCGTGTGCCCGCTGGCGTTCGTGAAGGCGGTCAGTGGACGCAAGATATTGGCTTGGTCAGAACGCCATCAAATCCTAATCCGCAAGTCCCAAAATTAACTGGGCAAAAGCCGTCGCCTGAAGCTGAGGTGAGAATACGTGTCGTTGGTAGAGGCGATTCAGACATTGATTATTGGGCGCGTAAGCTGAGGATTGATCCAAACGACTTTAGCGACGCTTTGCACGCATTGAAGGAGTATTATGGTCTTCGGGGTGCAGACAACGTTATAATAAAAAAATGGAGGAGATGTACATTTCCAAGGACGAAAGCTTGACAACATCAGGAATTTTTTAAAATGACGCAGTTAATCGAAGGTCATTTCAAGATAAAAGTAACGCTTATTGTTAGAGGTGATACGCTCGATCCTGAATTCTGGACAGCTTACTTCGGTACATTGCCTCACTTCTCTGCGCGAAAAGGCGAGCTATCGTACAGCCCAAATGGCAGGCTTCGGGAAACGCCGCATTTTTGGGGTGTTTGGAATTATCGATGTCAAACAAAAGCCATTCGATCCATTGATGATGGCGTGATCTCACTCATGAAAGCTTTGAAATTGCCGCGTTATGATTTCAAGAAGATATTGGTGGCTCAAGGATGCGAGGCGATCTTATCGATCTATGTCAATAATGTGGATGGAAAACATCCACCGCATTACGGAAAAACGACCACGGATTTTCTCGAGAGCACGGGTGCTGAACTTAGCCTTGATGTTTATCCCTCAGGATAAAGTGATGTTCAGCACGAACCGCGTGCCGATTATGTGTTCGCTTCGATTTTTGACCCGCCGAATTTGGTCCAAGGATTGTGAGTGCGTTGTGCGGGTTTAGACCGATCATGTAAGAATTGAGAAGAATGGCGATGTCTATTTTCAGAAACAAAAAATCGACAATATCTGGGGATACATAAAATGAGCAGCGATGTATTCCGCAGATATCCGACCAAAGTAACCCTTGTTTTGCGTGGTCACACATTGAATCCGGAGTTTTGGTCAGCGTATTTCGGCATTCAGCCAGACTTTTCCGCGCGCAAAGGTGAGATTACTCGGACTCCGAATGGCAATTTACGATTCGCACCCCACATATGGGGCGTGTGGAATTACCGTTGTAAGTCGAAAAGCGATTCATCAGTTGAAACACGCCAATGGCTTGGGAGGTCGAGACAATGTGATCATTGATGGTCGCGGCGATGTATTTTTTCAAAAAGAAAAGATTGATAACATTTGGAACTATCTGAAATGAGCCTGTTACCTATCAAAAAATATCCCACAGACGTTGGCCTTGTGTTGCGTGGTCACAGATTGAATCCAGATTTTTGGTCGACGTATTTTGGTGTTCAGCCAGACTTTTCTGCACGTAAGGGAGAGATTACGCGCGCTCCGAAAGGTCATTTGCGAGTTGCGTACCACATATGGGGCGTGTGGAATTATGCAACCAAATCATCAAACATCAGGACCATTGATGAAGGTGTGATGCTTTTGGTCAAAGCACTGCGCCTGCCGCGCGCTGATTTCAAAAATGTCCTTCGTTCTGAGGGGTGTGAAGCGATATTGTCGGTTTTTGTCGACAATGCAGACGGAACAACGCCGCCAATCCAAGGAGATATTACGGCGACGTTTCTTAAAAGCACGGGAGCAGAACTGAGTTTAACGGTCGTCGACCCCGTTTGATCCTACGCGAGTTCGAGCGCTTCTGCTGAAGTATCGTGAGCATCGCGCAGCGATGCATCTCGAAGGAGCGAGGGCGTTCATCGGCGTGAACGCTTTTCCCTTGTGGTGCGAGACGCGGCTTTGCCGCTCCTCACCATGAGGCGTTCATCTTACAACCGGGGCCAATCACAACAGCACTTTGCGCCTCGGGAGCGTGCTGAAAACTTAACTCTCCGGCAGATCGCGCACCTTGTCGCGCCAGCGGCCGAGAATGTCGTAAAGCGCGCGGATTTCATCATCCGGCAATTGGCCGAGGGTGCGTGCAATCATTTCCCGCTGGATGGCATCACCGCGAGCGAGCGCGTCGCGTCCAGCGGGCGTGATAAACAGCGCATGCGAGCGCCGGTCATGGGGCAGCGCGCGACGTTCGACGAGGCCCGCTTCTGCCATCCGATCGATGAGGCCTGAAATATTACCCTTGGTGACATAGAGACGTTCGGCAATGTCCTGCTGCGTCGCGCCTTCGCGCTCAGACAGGGTGGAGAGCAGATCGAATTGTGGCACCGAAAGGCCAGTGTCGCGCATGACACGTGCGGCCACTCGCGCGATCCGCTGGTTGAGGCGGAGAAAACGCACCCAAGCGCGCATCGCATCGGCGCTGGGAATTTCGGCGGGGGCTGACGACATACGAACACCTAACTCAAGGAGCGCCAGTCTAGGCGAGCTCAGCCCGAACCTTCAAATCGGGTCAGGATCGCGTGAAGCGACTGTCGAGCCGGGGCGGGCCTTCGGTCGTGGCAAGCCCGCGCGCGACCAGATCCTCCAGATGGGCGAAGACATTCATGCCCGCCGGTTTGAGAAGGGCCGGGTTGAGCCCCTGATAGACATTTGCGACGATCTCCGGGATCGTCTCATCGCCCGCGCTGAGACGGTCCAGAATGGAAGCCTCCCGCTGGCGGCGATGGGCTTGCAAGGCCCGCATGAAACGCTGCGGCTCGGTCACGGGGCCGCCATGGCCAGGCCAGAAAATGCGTTCATCGCGGGTGAGCAGCTTTTGGATCGAGGCCATGTAATCGCCCATCGCGCCATCGGGCGGGGCCACTGTGGTCGTAGACCAAGCCATCACATGGTCCCCTGACAGCAACGCGTTCTCCTCTTTCAATGCGAAAGCAAGGTGATTGGCGGTGTGGCCGGGCGTTTCGACCGCTTCGAGCGTATAGCCGCGGCCTTGATGCACCCCGCCATCGGCCAGAACGTGATCAGGCGCGTAATCATAATCGGCCCCAGCATCGAGGCGGATATATTCGCCCTCGACGAGGTCGCGTGCGGTGCGATGGGGCGCGGCGCCAAGGACGGGCGCTCCCGTCAACACCTTCAGGCGTGCCGCCAGCGGGGAATGGTCACGATGGGTATGGGTCACGAGGATCGATTCGATGCTCTCGCCCTTCAAGGCCGCCATCAGATTATCGAGATGGACCTGATCGTCCGGGCCAGGGTCCACAATTGTCACGTTTCCACGCCCGACCACATAGGTGCAGGTGCCGGTGAATGTCATCGGGCTGGGATTAGGCGCCACGATGCGCCGCACGAGCGGAGAAACCTCCTCCAAGACGCCAGCCGGCGCGGGCGCAGACCTGTTGAAAGGGATCTCATCGGCCATGGTCTGAGGCTTTCGGCTGGCTTGTGACAAACGCGGCGAGACCCTATACATCGCATCATGGTGAGGGAAGGGGCGCATGCCCGGTCGGTTCTGCCGGCCCGTTCAGGAAGAGAAGTCTCATGCAGTCTGCATCGTTGATGGCTACGGTTTGGCCGGTCCAGTCGCGTCGCGACGAAATCTTGCGCGGTCTCGTTTTCGCGTTCGCTGGTGCAGCGCTGCTGACCTTGTCAGCCAAAGTGAAAGTGCCCTTCTACCCCGTCCCGATGACCATGCAGACCATGATCGTTCTGATGATCGCCATGGCGGGTGGTTTACGCCTCGGCGTGGCGACCGTGGGTCTTTATTTGATGCAGGGCGCGCTGGGCTTCCCAGTGTTCGCCGATACGCCAGAGCGCGGCATTGGCCTAGCTTACATGATGGGCCCGACGGGCGGTTACCTGGTGGGCTTCCTCGCCGCGGCTGCTTTTGCTGGCTGGTGCGGTGACAAGGGCTTCGGCCGCTCAATCCTTGGCGCGGTGGCCGTGATGTCGCTCGGCCATGTCGTGATCTTCGCGTTCGGCTATGCCTATCTGGCCACCCTCCTGGGTGCCGTCGCTGCGTTCAATGCCGGTGTGGCGCCGTTCGCCATGGCAACGATCCTCAAGGTCGCGCTTGGTGCCGCGCTGATGCCGGCGCTTTGGCTCACCGCTCGCAAGGGCTGATTGCCTCACTTCAGACCGTTTCAAAGGCCGCCTTCGGGCGGCCTTTTTCGTTTGTGACGGGGGATCTCATGGGATCACGGGCTGCCGTGAGAGCCCGATTTTAATTGCCGAAACAATGAATGTGCCATGGTGGTTTAGACGCCCGATGGCAGCCACACGCCGTGCGGGGATAGGCGGCGTAACCATCTCGCGACAAGTGCAGCCGCCACATAAACGCGGCGCGACTTTTCTGAAGTAACACCATCATCGAGCGTAAGCTTCAGCATATCGTGCGAATACCGTTTGTGCGTAGCAACTTCATGCGAAGTAAAAATATTCTGCTTTTTCATATGCGTGGTGTGTGTGGCCGATCGCAAAACGATTTATTTTTGCGTTGCACTGTGCGGCTGCGCCGGAAACGGGTCATCCATTTATGATCTTTCACAAAAAAGGCGGAACTTCATTGTATGGTTGGCATTGTTACGGTGTGGCTTTGTATAGGGAGACAGTCATGATGGACCAACCCAAAAAGTCGAATCGTGGTTTTGCTGCGATGGATCCTGAAAAGCAGCGTGCAATTGCGCGCAAGGGTGGCGAGAGTGTGCCACATCACAAACGCAGTTTTGCACGAAATCACAAATTAGCTGCAATGGCTGGACGAAAGGGTGGCCAGAGCGTTGCTCCACAAGATCGGAGTTTTTCTCGCGACCATGAATTAGCAGCGGCGGCAGGTCGCAAAGGTGGTGAGGCCTCGCATATTAATCGCGTACAAAACGATGAAAGTCGACCAGCCTCATGATAAAATTTTGAAAAAAGAGAATGGCTGCTCTCGCTAAGTAGCCATTCTCATTCTGTCTGATTAAAGACGATGTAAAATATGGTTTCATCAACAGGTTTTTAGGAGAAAAACTCCTATCCTTTTCCCTTTTTATGAATCTTTGAAATTTTGTATGGGTACAAAAAGAATTGAGTAGCCGAATTTTTGTCAAAAAATTCTCATGATCTAAAAATTTATATTTTTTCTACATTGTAATGCGCTGCGCTCGCTGCGAGCGGCGATCAAAAAAGAGCGCTTGGCTGATCACTGCCTTCACAGTTTCGATAAGGAAAGGCTTTGTAATGAGGAAGGCGGGCTCTGGTCGGTCGCCCGTGAGGAAGCGCTCTGGGTAAGCGGTGATGAAGATCACTGGCACTTCCATCATGTCGAGAATTTCATTGACGGCTTCAAGGCCAGATGATCCGTCAGCAAGCTGGATGTCCGCGAGAATAAGGCCAGGTTTAAAGGTTTCGATCGCTGCAATCGCTTCGCTATGCGTGCGGGCAATATCGACGACCGTGTGTCCGAGATCTTCCACAAGTGTCTGTAGATCGAGCGCGATTAAGGGTTCATCCTCGATAATCAAGACATTGGTTTTGATCTGATCGGCAATTTCGCGTCCCGCTGTATCGATCAGGCTTTGTGCGTCGGCAATCGCACAATCGAGCGTATGGGCGATCTGTTCGATCGAGAAGCCTTCCAGCGATCGCAACAGGAACGCGATCCGCGGCCGCGGCGTTATGGCTTCAAGATTACGACGGGCGCTGACTTCGACGGACGAGGCGTGGGTGGCATCGCCTTGGGCGTTGATGGGCATGGTGCGCCATACCCCAAGCAGAAGTTTATAGAGAACAGCGCGGACATTGCGGGCCGTTGCCAAAGCGTCTGGGTCTGCGACCAACGCTTCGAGGGTTGCTTGAACATAGATGTCACCCACACTTTGCGTGCCGGTCAGCGCGCGCGCAAACCGGCGCAGATAAGGAAGATGGGGCGCAATCGTTTCGGCGACCGATGGCATTGGTACCTCAATCAGGGGCATTCGGGTTCAAGGAGTCGACGATGTTTTGCAAGGATGCAGCCGGTGGACTTCAACAACGGCCAAGTTCACGCAAAGGTTCCAGAGTTTCTTCCGATTGATGGGAACCAGAGGCAGGGCCTTTGCGTTAGAAAAAGCCGCCCAAACGAGGTGGCGCGGAGGGATCCATGGACCAGAACAATACGACGCCAACACGGGGAGCCAAGGGCGATGCGCCTGCGAGGGCCCGCCGGCGTCCTCCGAAACATGGAGCCTCCGTTCAAATGCAGGTTCAGGATCATATTGGCCGCCAATTGCGCGCCGTTTACGACGATCTGCTCAGCCAGCCCGTGCCCGACCGTTTTCTCGAATTGCTTCAGCAACTCGACGACACTCGAAAGCCCGAAGCCAAAGCCGACTCTAAGGATGCCCCTCAGCCGGCACACCCGCAGGAGCCGCCAGCGAAGGGGTCATTATGAGCGCCGAGGACGTCAAGTCCGAGCTCTTGGCTGCGATCCCAAGTTTGCGTGCCTTTGCTATGTCGTTGTGCGGCAATATGGACCGTGCCGACGACCTTGTGCAGGAAACCTTGGTGAAGGCGTGGAGCAACCTCCATTCTTTCGCAGAGGGGTCGAACATGTCGGCCTGGCTCTTCACCATTTTGCGCAACCTTTTTTATTCCGAGTATCGCAAGCGACGGCGCGAAGTCGCCGATCCGGAAGGGCAGTTCGCGGCGCGTCTCGCCAGTGCGCCGGCCCAGATGGGCCATATGGATTTTCTAGATTTTAAAACCGCATTGCAGAAATTGCCGCCGGATCAGCGTGAAGCGCTGATTTTGGTCGGTGCATCGGGCCTCTCTTATGAAGAAGCCGCTGGAATTTGCGGCTGTGCGATTGGCACGATGAAAAGCCGTGTCAACCGGGCCCGCAATCGGCTGACGGAATTACTGGCGGTGCAGCCGGGGGAAGATTTTGGCGGCGAATTGCGATGGGTCGATCATGACGTCGCCCAGCCGGATCATCCCGGAGACACATGACGACTTTGAGCTCTAAGCTTGGGCTGGCGGCTCTATAGGGCCTCGGGATGGCCAAACCGCCTACAAAATTTTGGTCGGAGTGGCAGGATTTGAACCTGCGACCCCTACGTCCCGAACGTAGTGCGCTACCAGACTGCGCTACACTCCGACATCGCAAACAAGGCCAAAACCCCGTAAGCGCGGCGACATATAGCCGCCAGAAGGGGGTACCGCAAGCACGAAAGCGCCCCTTGCAGCCATTCCTCCATTTTTCATTTGCCCCCCGCCTTGTCCTATGCCAAACGGCACTCCCGGCCATTGATGGGGCGTAGCCAAGCGGTAAGGCAGCGGATTTTGATTCCGCCATGCGGAGGTTCGAATCCTCCCGCCCCAGCCACCCAGTTTCCAAACACCCGAATTCCGTCGGCTCTCTGCCGAAACCGCGCTTTTGCGCTGAAGAGTGCGCGCGTTGATGCGGTGGCGATTGGGCAATCATGATCAGGCAGATACGAGTCTCCTGCGGACGCCGCTCTCCGCTCGAACGCCTGTCAGCGCATTCCGCAACCGCACGTTTTGATTCGTAGTGCGCATTGTGATGAGCGCCTGAACGGATGCGCTGGCGAAAGCACCAAGCGTCAGATCAGGCAGGGTGGTGGTGTGAGGTCAGGCATAGCCGCGCGGCTCGCCAGAGCCAGAGTAGCCCCGGTTCGTCATAAGCAGGGCTGTACGGATGCCGACCTTGTCGAATAGACGTGACCCGAAGAGGTGCTTGTCACCCTTGCATACAAGATCAGGTTTGATAGTCTGTCGAGAGGAGGCGTTGTGACAACTCAAGATGATCTGAGCCCCCTGACGAGCTTCCTGACGTCGCTTCCGATCAGCGAAGAACGGCGTAAAGGGGACCTGTCCGGTAATACGACCGCCATTTTACGCAATGAGATTGTGACAGGCGTTTTGCCGCCGGGAGCGAGGCTCAATGAACGGGAGATCTGTGAGCGCCTCAAAGTATCACGCACGCCCGTTCGCGAGGCCATCAAGACGCTCGCACAGGAAGGCCTTATCAGCGTCCGGCCCAATCATTCGCCTGTCGTATCAGACATGGATATTGAGGAGCTGAATTCGCTGATTGACGTTGTTGCGACAATTGAAGGATTGGCTGGCCGACTAGCCGCTCAACAGATTAATGAAGCCAAAATCGCTGAATTAGGCATTCTTCATTATACGATGCTCTTGCATCACACCCGCAATGAATTGCCGGGATATTTTGACGCCAACAAGGCCTTTCATCGAAAGATCATCGAGTTTTCCGATAATAAGGTCCTCTTGTGGGTCTGGGATTTGTTGGCCCTCCGTGTGGATCGTGCACGCTTCACATCCAATCTGTGGCCGCCGCGCTGGTCTGCCGCCATCCAAGAACATGATCTGATCATCGAAGCGCTGAAATCGGGCGACCAAGAACGTGCCGCCCAAAGCATGGCCAATCATGTCCGGAACGGGCTTTCCCTGGTGATTGCGCGCATGAAAGAGGGGCGTGCCCAGGCCAGCGCAAAGGCGATGTCCGCTTCACACGCGGCCCCTTGACGGCAGCTTCAGATTGGCCTTAGCTCATTTTGTATACAAGATTGGCCGAGAGAAATGCTCGTAGCCGTCGCGGGGGAACAACCGCTCAATCTGATCCGCATTCCAAAAAGCCGGGTGAGCCGGTTGTGATCTCGGGAGAAATGAAATGCCTAAGCTTTCTATGTCTCGCCGTTCAGTCCTGACAGCGGGTGTCGCTTTCGCCGTTTCGGCGCCGTCCATCATATCCGCACGCGCCGCCGTCAATCTTCGCCTCACACATCCTGCCGATGCCGCCCATCCCGTGAATATCGAGGCTGAGGCCATGGCCAAACGGATCGCTGAGCGCACCAAGGGCGAGGTGAACATCGCCATTTTCGCCAATAACGCGTTGGGTTCTCCCACGGACACGGCACAGCAGACGCGTCTGGGTGCGATCGACATGATCCTGCTCAACCCGGCGAATATCGAGGCGATGTCCAAGACAATTGGTGTCGTCAACATTCCGTATCAGTTCGACAGCTATGAGCACGCGCACAAGACATTGGATGTGACCGGCCGTGATTGGTTGGCGGCTCAACTCCAAGCCGCTGGATTTACGTGGATCGCCAATTTCGAATGGGGCTTCCGTGCTCTCACCAATAGCCGTCGCCCTGTAAACGCGCCGGCCGATGTGCAAGGGCTCAAGCTCCGCGTGCCGCCCGAATTAGCCATCAAGGCCGCTTTTGAAGCGCTGGGTGCAACGACGCAGACGATTGCGTTTCAGGAAGTGTACCTTGCCTTGGCGAACAAGGCCGTCGACGGTCAAGATAATCCTGTCGCCACAACTTACGCTGCAAAATTCTACGAGGCGCAAAGCAATCTTGCGCTGACGAAGCATATCTACACCTCCATCATGCTGGCCGCTAATCCCAAGGTGTGGAACGACAAGCTGACCGCGGATCAACGAAAAATCGTCTCCGAAGAAGCAACAAAGGCCGGCGCTGCGGCACGCAAAACTGTGCGCGACAATGAAGAGAAATATATCGCTGATATGCAGAAGGCCGGTATTGCGGTGACGCGACCAGATGTTGCTCCCTTCCGCGATAAAATGGGACCTGCCTATGATCAATTGCGCAAGGTCCTCGGTGAAGACACATGGACCACTTGGGCTAAGTTTGTCGCCGCTGCGCGCGCGTAACTCAAGCATCAAGCCGAGGGCCTAGCCCTCGGCTTTTTCGTCTGCGCCCGGTGAATCCATGATCGTTACCTCGCTTCTGATTACTGTCTGCATCGCGATATTGTTTGGCATTCCAATCGCGGTGGCGCTGGGCCTGATCGCTGCGGGAACCATGGTCTTGGCCGTTGGGCCGGATCTTCTGATTATCTTCATCCAGCGCACTTATGCCGGGACGACATCCTTTCCACTGCTCGCGATTCCGTTTTTTATTCTGGCTGGGAATTTGATGAATGCGGGTGGTACGACGGAGCGTATCTTCCGCGTTGCGCAATTATGCGTCGGCCGCATTCGCGGTGGGCTCGCCCATGTCAATGTGATCGGCAGCGTCATTTTTGCGGGCATGTCTGGTTCTGCCGTGGCCGATGCGGCCGGCTTGGGTGTCATCGAACACAAAGCAATGGTGTCGGCTGGGTATACCAGCCGCTTCTCCGCGACCATTACGGCCGTCTCGTCAACGATCGGCCCCATCATTCCGCCGAGCATACCGTTCGTCATCTATGGAAGCTTGGCAAACGTGTCCGTCGGGGCGCTGTTCTTGGCGGGGATTGTGCCTGGCCTCCTGATGGCTCTCGCCCTGATGGCGGTCATTGCCGTCGTTGCAAAGCGACAAAATCTGCCCCGTGGCGAGGCGCTGCCACCTGTGAATGTAGCGTTCCGTGTCATCTTCAACGCAGCCCCTGCCTTGATCTTGCCACCCCTTATTCTGCTGGTGATTCTTGCGGGCATTGCAACGCCGACTGAAGCCGCGGTGGTTGCGGCCGCCTATGCGCTCGTTCTCGGCGTTGGCGTCTATCGCGAATTGAAACTCGCTGACGTTATCGACGTGTTCTGGGATAGCGCTAAGCAAACGGCTCAAGTGATGATCATCATTGCTGTGTCAGCCCCGTTTGGCTGGGTTCTCATTCAGCAACAAATCCCCAACACAATTCTCAACGCGTTTCTCTCCTTGTCGACTGAGCCATGGGTGATCCTGCTCGTCATCAATGTGGTCTTGCTCATTCTCGGCATGTTCATTGAGGGCATTGCCATTATGATCATCACATTTCCTGTCTTGTTGCCCGTCATGCTCAAGATCGGAATCGATCCCGTTCATTTTGGTGTCATTCTGGTTCTCAACCTGATGATTGGCCTTGTCACGCCCCCTGTGGGCCTCTGCCTCTACGTTGTGGCCGGCATAGCGAAGATATCCATTGCCGATATCACCAAGGAGCTGATGCCTTATGTTTTGGCGCTGATCTTCGTTTTGATGCTGGTCACCTACATTCCCGGACTCACCTTGTGGCTGCCGCAATTCTTTGGCTTTGGAGTGGCGCCATGATGACGATGCTTAAAACGCTGGATCGTTATTTTGCTCTGGTTTTGAAATATGCCGCCATTGCGTGCTTCATTAGTCTTTTTATCCTGCTGGCTTTGGGCGTCATTGTCCGTAGCTTTCCGGTTTTCGTGATTTCAGGCTATGATGAAATCATCGAGCTGCTCTTTGCATGGCTCACCTTTGTGACGACAGTCGCGCTGTGGCGTGAGGGCGCGCTTTATCGGGTGACCGTAATCGAAGATGCCTTACCGGCGAGGTTTCAACCAGCTCTGGAGGTGCTGATCCAAATTTGTATGTTGACGTTTGCATTAATCCTCGTCGTCTACGGCATTCGCTTTGTCGAGATGTCAAACGAAACGACACCCTTTCTGCAAATCGATCGGATCTACTGGTATTCATCTTTGCCGATCTGCGGTGTGTTTATGGCTGTTTACAGCGCGATCGGATTAGTGCGATCTTTGCGTGGTAAGCTTGCCCTCGAGAAAAACATCACGTTGGGAAGTTGAAGAGGTCGGGGATGCGCTTAGCAGGAAAAACTGCCATCATCACCGGAGCGGCCGGTGGTATCGGTGCCGCGACCGTTCGGCGCTTTTGCGAAGAGGGGTGCCGCGTCACCCTCGTGGACATTGATGCAGATGCGCTGCAATCAGTTATCGCGGACATCAAGTCCGATCATGCTACGGCTGATCTCATGCCCTTGGCCTTGGATGTAGGCCTTGAACCCTCCTCCAAAGCAATCGTTGATGCAACGCTCAAGCAATTTGGCTCGATTGATATTGTCGTGAACAATGCAGGTATTCGCGCCTATGAAGCATTGCATGAGGCGAAGGCCGATACGTGGCAAAAAATTCTATCAACCAATCTCTTGAGCTATGCCTATTTGAGCCGCGAGGCGCTTCCCGCTTTACGACGCGCCAAGGGCAACATTGTCAACGTCTCATCAACCCATGCGGTCAATCCACGCGCTGGGATGGGGCAATATGATGTGGCTAAAGCTGGAATTCTGTCTCTGACGCGAACGCTTGCCTTTGAGGAGGCGCCGCACCATGTGCGCGTCAATGCGGTTTGCCCGGGCTTGACCCTCACCCCGTTCCACGTTCGGCGCTTTGCTGCGCAGGGTAAATCCGAGCAGGATCTGCGCACTGAAAGAGTGGATCACAATATTCAGCGGCGCTGGGCTGACCCACGCGAAGTCGCTCATCCCATTTTATGGTTGGCGAGTGATGAGGCCAGTTTTGTGACGGCCGCGACCTTGATGGTCGATGGTGGGACACGCGTGTGATCCGTCTTCTAACGACCAGTTTTTCACCTGAGCCGTGGCCCGCACACTAATGATGTCTCTCTCCTTCATGTGGATCTGAAATCATGCAAATTCTCGATTTGTCCATGCCGATTGGCGCGCATTTTCGTTGGAATCCAGAGATCGCCGTGAAGGGCGATATTGCTGCCGGCGATCAATTCCGCGTGACGCGCATCGCAACGACATGCCATGGTTTTTCGCATGTGGACGCGATGGCTCACTTTGTTGGGGGTGCGCCCACCATCGAAAAAACACCGCTCTCCCATGTCGTGGGTCCATGTCGCGTTTTCAATCTGCGCGATGTCCCTGACAATCAGGCCATTGGCCCCGAGCAATTGCAAAAGGCAGACCCCGGCGGACCGCAAGGCGAAATCTTACTTTTGTCGACGGCTTGGAATTCAAGACGTGATTACAATGATCGTCGTTTCTGGACTGAGGCGCCATGGCTGACACGCGAGGCTGCAGAATGGCTCTGGTCGCAGCGGCCGACTGCAGTCGCCTTTGACTTTCCACAGGATTACCCCATTCGCCTCTTATTGGATGGCAAAGAAGTTCCAAAGCCGGAACATGTCACGCATGACGTCCTCCTCAAGAACGGCGTGACCTTGATCGAATATGTCATCAATACGCACCAATTGACGAAACCACGGACATTTTTGAGTGCGGCGCCCTTGCTGATCCCGAACGCTGATGGCGCACCAGCCCGCATCTACGCAATCAATGATCTCGTGTGAGTTGAGACGATGAATCTTCTCCAAATTCAAAAACGGATTGGTGCTCCGCACCGTAAGATTCGTGCAGGGCTGGTCGGCGCGGGTGAGTTCGGTGCAAGTTTCATTTCACAAGCCCGTCGCATGCAAGATTTCGATGCCGTTATTGTATGCGATCGGAATGAGGAGCGCGCACGGCTTTCTTTGCGGGCGGCTGGATACACCGACCGTGATGTTGCGCTCTGCAAAACCTCAGACGCTGCCAAATCTGCGATCGAGCAGGGCCAAATCGCATTTATCGACGATTCATCACTAATGATGACCTTGCCGATTGATGTTGTTGTCGAAGCGACAGGGGACCCCGAAGGCGCTGCTGCGACCTGCTTGGCCGCGATCACAAACGGCAAGCATAGTGTGATGGTGACCAAAGAGGCTGAAATTGTTGTCGGCTCCATCCTGGCACGCAAAGCGGCAGAGCATGGCGTGATCCACACCCCAGTCGACGGCGATCAACCAAGCTTGCTGATCGGTTTGATCGGATGGGCGCAATTGTTGGGTTTACCGATTGTCGCTGCGGGCAAGGCAAGTGAATCAGATTTTGTGTGGGATCCCGAAGCGGGGACGGTCACGGCGTGGGGACGGTCTGTTCCCGGGGCTCAGTATTCCAGATTGTTCAACCCTGCCGATCAACTTGTTGCGGGATTGGACCAACGGGCCGATCTGCCTTTTGAGCGTACAACGGTTCCTGATTTGTGCGAGATGGGCATTGTGAGCAATCATACCGGCTTAATGCCGGATTGTGCATCGCTCCATGCACCCATCGCTCGGACAGTGGAATTGCCGCATCTGTTCAGGCCCGCAGCCGATGGCGGCTTATTGTCAGCGCCTGGCCGCGTCGACATGTTCAACTGCTTGCGTCGCCCTGATGAGCTGAGCTTTGCCGGCGGCGTGTTCGTCATCGTCGAGGCACCGGATTTGGCGACCGGTCTGCTCTTCAAGCAAAAAGGCATCCCGACCTCACCTGATGGTCGTTATGTGCTGCTGCATAATCCTGTGCATCTCTTGGGTGCTGAAGCGCCCTTGTCGGCTTTGTCGGCGGCCGCTTTCGGCAGTACAACCGGAACTGATGATGTGCGGCCGCGTGTTGATCTTGTCGCCGAGGCTGCGCGTGACCTTGAGCCTGGCGAAGTGCTAACGATGGGTGCACGCCATGTGATTGGCGGCTTGACTCATCGTTTGATGCCCGCTCAAGCCATCGGAGCTGGCAAACCACTGCCCTATTATCTGGCGGATGCCATGACGGTTTTGCGGCCTGTCAAAAAAGGCGCAATCCTCACATGTGACGATGTCTCGGAACGCGAAGGCTCAATCCTGTTTCGTCTACGCCGCGAGCAGGATGCCGTATTTGGACTTTAGCGGCGATCGATGGCTTGGCTGACGGTGGAATAAGGACAGGGATGGACATGATCAAGAACCAAGAAGGTGATCTCGCAATCTCCGTGGATGGCGCATTGGTTACCGCGACCCTGAATCGGCCGGCGGCGCGCAATGCGATGACGTTCGAGATGTATGAAAATCTCGCCGATTTATGTCGCGCGATTGACAGAGATCACTCCATCAAGGCCTTGATCATAACGGGCGCTGGTTCTCAGGCCTTCTCATCCGGAACGGATATCTCCCAATTCACTGTATTTGAGACAGAAGAGGATGGCTGGGCCTATGAAGAGCGCATGGAGCGCGTACTCTCGGCCATCGAAAGCTGCCGCGTTCCCACGATTGCCGCGATTTCAGGCGCATGCACGGGCGGCGGTGCCGCCATTGCGGCCTGTTGCGATATTCGCATTACGACAGACACCCTCAAATTTGGTTTCCCGATTGCGCGTACACTCGGTAACTGCCTGTCCATTGCCAATTACGGACGTCTGGTTGATTTGATCGGTCCGGCACGTGTCAAGGACCTCATTTTTCGCGCTCGTCTTGTTGGTTCGGACGAGGCGCTCTCGATTGGTCTGGTTACTCAAGTCGTTTCAACCCATGAAGAATTGCTCTTATGCGCGCGCGAAATAGCCGAACGCATCATGCAACACGCGCCGCTGACCATGCAGACGTGTAAGACCGCCCTGTTGCGGCTGCGCGAAGAGGGTATCGCTGCCAATGACAAGGATCTTATCGCTACCTGTTACATGAGCGACGATTTCCGTGAGGGCATGACGGCTTTTCTTGAAAAACGTTCGCCACGTTGGACGGGCCGCTAAGCGTCAAGAGTCCATAACGTTCGCTTGTGTGCTGGTCTATTTTGTTGCGCTGCAAAAGATGGAAAGAAGCGCACCATTAAAGCATGAATTCAGCTTGACCCCTCGCATGAAATTGCCGACGCTCTTTCACGCATAGCAGATGTAATTGAATACAAACGGCTGGGGTAAAACGCGAATGGTCGGTGGCTCTCAAGGGCTCTTTCTGCGCGCTGTCGAGAATATCTTGATTGTAGGTTTTGCCGCGATGATTGCCCTCGTCTTCGGCAATGTCGTGATGCGGTATGTTTTTGATTCAGGGATTATCGCGGCCGAAGAAGTGTCACGCATGATCTTCGTTTGGCTCACATTCGGCGGGGCCTATCTCGTTGCGCGCGAGAATGGCCATTTGGGAATGAACAGCGTTGTGATCCGCTTTGGTTATCGTGGCCGTTGGATCTGCCGTTTCCTGACTGAACTATTGTCCCTTTTCTGCATGGTTCTTGTTGCGATTGGGTGTTGGGAGCAGACGCGGATGAACCTGCACAATGCCGCCCCGGTGACCGGCATCCCCACAGGAGTCGTTTATGCGGCAGGTTTGGCATGCGGCGTGGGGCTCGCTTGGATCAATATCCAGAATATTTGGGCCCTCATCACCGGGCGTATCGGGTTTGATGATCTCGTGCCGCAAATCGAGACTGAAGAGATGCTGAGCGCGAATGTCCCGCATCAGGATAAGACGCGGTCATGACCATCCTCGTCTTTATATCCTCTTTGCTGGGTGCGATGGCGCTTGGTGCGCCGATCGCTATTTCACTTCTGGTCTGCGGCGTTGCGTTGATGGCATGGCTTGGCATGTTCGACGCTCAGATTTTGGCGCAGAACCTCGTCAGTGGTGCCGATTCTTTCCCGCTCATGGCTGTGCCGTTTTTCATGCTCGCGGGCGAATTCATGACGATGGGGGGCTTGTCCAAGCGGATCATTGCGCTTGCCATTGCTCTTGTGGGCCATTGGCGCGGCGGTCTTGGTTATGTAGCCATCATCGCAGCGATTATTCTTGCCAGTATTTCGGGCTCGGCCGTGGCCGATACGGCGGCCTTGGCGGCCATCCTCATTCCGATGCTGCGACAGTATGGTTATCGGCTGGATCGCGCCTGTGGCCTGATCGCGGCGGGCGGTATCATCGCGCCCGTGATCCCGCCATCGATTGGCTTTGTCGTGTTCGGTGTTGCAGCCGGCGTTTCAATTACGAAGCTTTTCATCGCGGGCATCGTGCCCGGCTTGCTAATGGGGCTGGCGCTCGTCATCACATGGTACATTGTCGCGCGTGATGAAAAAGTGGTCCAAGCCAAGCGTGCGGACCTGAGAGAGATTTGGCGTGCCTTTGTCGATGGTGCCTTGGCCTTATTTCTGCCGGTCGTCATCATTGGTGGGATGAAGACAGGGGCGTTTACGCCCACTGAAGCGGCTGTCGTCGCCTGTGTCTATGCCTTTGCGGTTGGGTTTTTCGTTTATCGCGAAATCCGCCTTGCCGATATAAGGCATGCTTTGCTGTCGGCCATCAAAACATCGGCTGCCGTGATGTTCCTGGTGGCGGCTGCGCTGGTATCAGCTTGGCTCATCACGATTGCCGATATCCCCTCGGAAATCAAATCGATGCTCGGTCCGTTGATGGACAGCAAAGTGATGCTGATGTTTGCCATGATGATCCTTGTCATCATTGTCGGCACGGCGCTCGATTTTATTCCGACGATCCTGATCTTGACCCCCGTCTTGATGCCCATCGTAAAGCAGGCGGGAATCGATCCCGTTTACTTCGGCGTTCTCTTCATCATGAACAATGCCATCGGCTTGTTGACGCCACCAGTCGGAACCGTTCTCAATGTTGTTGCCGCGGTCGGCCGGGTTTCGATTGATCGCGTCACGGTGGGCGTCATGCCCTTTCTCATCGCGCAGATTGCGGTGTTGTTCTTACTCGTTTTCGTTCCGGAATTGGTGACAATTCCAGCGAAGTTCATTCTTGGCCGATAGAGCCGGATCACTAAAGACAGGGAGGATACCCATGAAAGACCAACAGAAACGCGGATTGAGCCGGCGAGCGGTCCTTGCAACGGGGGCTGTGTCCCTGTTTGCTATCGGAACTCCCGCCCATGCCCAGACTGCAAAATTGCGCTTTGGCCATCCCCATCCCGAGTCGGATAGCTGGCAAAAGGCGGCGCTCGAATTCGCCAATCGCGTCAAAGCCTACACCAATGGCGCGGTCGAAGTGCAGGTTTTCCCGAACGGTTCGCTCGGCTCTGATCCAGCCATGATCAATGCCGTGCGTGGCGGCCAGCTCGATATCTGCCTCACGGGTAACCCGTTCTTCACAGGTCTCGCACCGAAATTGAACGTCCTCGACCTGCCGTTCTTGTTTCAGGACCGCAAACAGGTCGCAGCTGTGCTGGATGGCCCCGTGGGCGATGCGTTGCGCAAGGAACTTGAGCCATCGAACCTAAAAGCGCTCGCCACATGGGAAGTGGGTTGGCGTAACATCACCAATAATAAGCGTGCCATCGAGAAGGCCGAAGACATTAAGGGCCTTAAAATCCGTACCACGCCGAATCCGGCCCATGTGCGAGCCTTCCAATTGCTGGGCGCAATTCCGACCCCCATGGCCTTTACGGAATTGTTCTCTGCCCTTGAGAACGGAACCGTAGACGGTCAGGAAAATCCTGTGACGCTGATTTTGAACGCTAAGTTCTATGAAGTTCAGAAGAACCTGTCTCTGACCCGGCATGCCTTCACGACCGGCCCGCTGGTGATGAACAAGCCTAAATTTGATGGCATGCCGGATGCTCAGCGTGCCGCTCTGGTGAAGGCTGCTCAAGAATGTGCTGTTATACAACGCAAAATGAATGAAGACAGTGAATCGTCTAGCCTTGCCGAATTGAAGAAGAACGGCATGAAAGCGGTCGAGAATCCGGATCGTGAATCGTTTGCCAAGATCGTGTCAGCAGAAGTCCGCAAGGAGTTCGTTGACAAATACGGCAATGATTATCTCGATCAGATCACCAAGCTCGCTTAAATAGTGAAGGGGTGGCTTAAGGGCCACCCCTTTTCATACTTTCAGTCTTTGATGATGTAGAGATTATTTTCTGAGCCCCTTTTTGGGGATGTCCTTCTCGCCATCGGGTCTTCTTTATGTTGACGCCGCATTCCGTTTGAAGGCTTGACGGAGCAGAGACACCAAAGGCATGGCCAAGAAAATGATCGTCAGCACCGAGAGTGTTGCCGATAGCGGTCGCTCAAAGAACACAGTCAAAGAACCTTGAGAGAGCAGCATTGATTGCCGGAAAGCATCTTCGCTGCGATCGCCCAGCACCATCGCCAAGATCATCGGTGCAATCGGGTAATTCAGGGTTTTCATGAAAAAACCGAGAATGCCAAAAATAAACAAGAGCAAGAGGTCAAATGACGATCCAGAGACGGTCCACGCGCTGATGATACAGACGACGCCGATCATCGGGCCAATGATCGTGAATGGAACAGACATCACGCGCGCAAAGAGCGGAACGCTAGCAAGGGCAAGGATCACCGCTGCGACGTTGGAGAGGTACATCGACGCAATGAGGCCCCAGACAAAATCGGGCCGCTCTTTAAAAAGCATTGGCCCGGGGGTCAGGCCCCAGATCATCAAGCCGCCGAGCAAGACAGCGGCCGTGGCAGAGCTCGGCAAACCAAGCGCCAACATTGGCAACATCGCACTCGTGCCAGCGGAGTGATCGGCTGTCTCGGGCGCGATCACGCCTTCTGGAACGCCTTTTCCGAATGGCTTGTTGCCACGCGTAAAGCGCTTTGCAATGCCGTAACTCATGAAAGAGGCTGCCGTCGGACCGCCGGGCGCAATGCCCATCCAGCAGCCGACCAAAGTGCCACGTATAAGGGTAAGCCAATAGCGGGGCCATTCGCGTGCCGTGCGCATCATGGCGGACCAATCAAGGCGTGTCGCCACAGGCTTTGCGGCCAGCGGTTCCTGCATCGTCTCTAACAATTCACCGATGCCGTAGAAACCAATGACGACGACGAGGAAGCTGATGCCTTTGATCAGGTCCGGCACATCGAAGGTCAATCGCACAGAGCCCGAGATAGTATCCATCCCGACGGTCGCAAAGGAGAGGCCGAGGCCGATTGAAACGATCGTTTTGAACGGCGAGCCTCCGCCAAAAGCGACGAAGCTCGCAAATGCCAGCATGAATACGGCAAAATATTCGATCGGCGAGAAGAGGAGGGCAAATTGGGTGACCGATTTTGCGAGTGTTGTGACAAGCAGAACACCAACAAGCGCGGCAAATCCGGCTGATAAAAACGCCAGGGTTAGCGCTTCTGTTGCCTTGCCTTGTCTGGCCATCGGATAGCCGTCAAATGTTGTTGCAACCGATGACGGCTCCCCAGGAATATTGAACAGGATGGAGGTGATAGAGCCTCCGATCAGAGCGCCCCAATAAATACTGGTTAGTAAGATGATGGCTGCGACAGGATCCATCGCGAACGTCAACGGAAGTAAAAGGCTGACGCCATTGGGCGCCCCCAAACCGGGAAGTACGCCGACGACAAGGCCGAACGCAACGCCGGCGAACATCAAAGCGATGTGATAGGGGGTCAGTGCAACGCCGAAGCCCGTAAACAGATTGGCAAAATTCTCAATCATCACGCAGCCTCAAAGAACGCCGAATAGAGGGCCCAAGGGGCCTTTGGGCAGCGGCAAATTGAACAGGAATTCAAACGTCATATAGAGCGCGACACTCGTGGTAAGCGCGATTGTGATCGCTTTCCCCCATGCCACTTTTCCAATCAGGCCAATCGCCAGAACAAGATAAAGCGCGATCGCGAGATAGAGGCCAAGCCAGAGCGAGGCCAGAGCGAGGCCAACAAGGGGTATGAAGAAAAGCGCCATCGCTTTGGCATCTTTTCTTGAGATGTAATCGCCATCGTCAGGCTTGAGAAATCCACGTTGCACGAGATTGACGATCGACGCGGCAAGAATGATCAAACCAACACGAAACGGAAAATATCCTGCGTCTGGGCCGGACGATGTCCAGCCAACGTCCATTTCCAAGGCGCCTTTGATAACGGCAATGCCAACTGCACCGGTGATCAAGGAGAAAAGGATTTCCGCCGCACGGCGGTTCAGGATTTGCGGTGAGTCGGACATGTGAGGCTCCACACAAGAAGAGAGCCGAAGCGGCGACCGCTTCGGCTCATGTCTGGTTCGTTATTTTACGAGCCAGCCCGCATCATCGAAAACCTTGCGGGTACGCTCTTCATCCTTCGCTGCATAATCAGCAAACGCTTTCCCCGAGAGGAAATTGGCCGATTGCGACGTTCTCTCGATATATTCTTTCCATTCAGGCGTATTGAACGCCTTCTGGAGAACATCGACCCAGAACTTTGTCATCTCCGGGCTCACACCACCGGGCAGGTAAACCGCCCGCGGCATTTTATACTCGTCGACCGGAATGCCCTGATCCTTGCACAGAGGAATATCCGACCAGCCCATCGTGTCTGTCACTTTAGGGCCGGCTGCGAGGCGCTGAGAGCTGAACACGCACAGCGGCACGCCTTGGCCAGCTTTCCACTGGCCAATATTTTCTGCGGGATTGTTGGTGTTGCTGTCGATATGGCCACCGGCCAACTGCACCGCGGCCTCACCGCCCGACTTGAACGGAATATAGATCAGTTTGATTCCGGCGGCTTTCTCGAAAATCTTGACGAGTGTTTCGTCAAGATCTTTCGATTGCGAGCCACCCATTTTCACGGCGCCCGCCTTGGCTGCGGCGACATAATCCTTGGCTGTTTTCCAAGGCGCATCGGGGCGCGTCCAGAGAATGAATTCGTCAAACGCCATGGCTGCTACGGGAACGAAATCTTCGCGCTTCCACGCGACTTTTGCGACTAGCGGCAACAGCCACTCGTTCGACGTGCCAAAAATCAGACGATGGCCGTCACCGGGCGATGATTTGCCATAGACGAAGCCTTCAGCACCGGAGCCGCCGCCTTTAAGCGTCACCACGATCGGTTGGTTGATCAGATTGTTCTTCTGAATGATCGACTGGATGGTACGGGTGAAAATATCCGTACCACCACCGGCCCCCGCCGTGACGACGAACTCAACCGGTTTCGATGGAGCCCAATCGGCCGCGACGGCCTGGCTGCCGATGCTCAGGCCCGCGAGGGCCATCGCGCCGAATAAGATTGAAGGTGCTCGAGACATTATGGTTCTCCCTTGGTCGTTTCCTGGTCCTGACACCCCTCTTTCGGGGGCTTGATGGATGGTTGAACTTAATGAGGTTTGGCGAGGCGTGCCGCGAGCAAAATCGCCGCACGTGTTGCACCGATATTCGCAATGCCCTTGCCAGCGATGTCATAGGCCGTGCCATGAGCTGGCGTGCACACCGGCACCTTATAACCGCCGATCAGCGTGACGCCTTTCTCAAAGCCCATCAGCTTCATCGCGATCTGGCCTTGGTCGTGATACATGGTTTGAACAGCGTCGAAATCCCCACGCTTGGCGCGCAGGAATACGGTGTCCGAAGGGAAGGGGCCTTCGCAGATGATGCCGCGGGCTTTTGCATCGGCAACAGCGGGCGTGATCTCATCATCATCTTCATGGCCAAAATTGCCACCATCGCCCGCATGGGGATTGAGGGCGGCGACTGCGATGCGTGGCTGGGCAAAGCCAGCTTCGCGCATGCAGCGATCTGTCAGGATCAATCCGTTCAACACGGCCTGCCGCGTGATCAGGCTCGAGACTTTTGAGAGCGGGACGTGCGAGGTGATGCGCGCGTTCCATAGATTATCCATGACGTTGAATTCACGACCCGGGCCGCCGCCCAATTCGGCGGTGATGATGTCGATTTCATCGACATAAGAGGGGTCGTAAAGACGCATCGCATGCTTGTTGAACGGCGTGAATGCGACCGCGTCAGCAAGGCCATCGCGCGCAAGGTTGAGAGCCTTACGGAAATTTTGCAAAGCGAAACGGCCACCGGCTTCCGAACTGTCGCCGGTTGTCAAAGACGCTTCGTCGAGATGGCCAAGATCGAGGAGAACCGCACCTTTGCTGAAATCGGGTGCGTTCCCAGGGCCTGCCCAATCGGGAATGTCGACATGAACCTTGGCGATCCGTTCGCCTTCCTTAAGGGCACGCCGGTCGCCGATGACGATGAAATGGGCGGCCTGCCGTAGCTCGTCGTCAGCCAGCAGCTTGGCCAGCAGTTCAAGGCTGATGCCGGATGGGTCCCCGGCGGCAAGCGCAATCACGGGCTTAGTCTGGGCCACTCTCAAATCCTCCGGAGAATGCAAAACTTCACTTGTCAGGGAAGGATTACATGCAATAGCATCATCGTCAAACGCCTTCGCAGGTGCGAAAGGATCAATATGGCCGAGGTTGCATGCAATCTCTCTGACGAGGCTGAGGGCGCCCCTCAGGCCCGCGGGCTTGCGACCTTGCAGGCAACCGACCGGTTGCGCGAGATGATCCTCGACGGGCGGTTGCCTCCGGGAGCCCGCATTTCCGAGCGCTATATGAATGAGGCATTCGGCCTGTCACGGACACCGCTGCGGGAAGCCTTCAAGGTGCTGAATGCCGAAGGCCTGGTCGAGCTTTCGCCTAATCGCGGCGCGATGGTGACACGGCTTTCGCTCACCGATTTGCAAGCCGCGTTCGAATTGCTGGCCACGCTTGACGGTACCGGCGGTGAATATGCCTGCGAACGGGCAAGCGATGCTGAGATCGCACATATTGCCGCCTTGCATGATGAGATGGTCGCTGAATTCAAGAAGCGCGATTTGCAGCGCTATTTCCGTCTCAACAAGGAGATCCATCTAGCGATCGTCGATGCAGCAGCCAACCCGGCCTTGTCGCGTGTCTATCGCTCTGAATGTGCGCGCGTTGACCGTTATCGTTTTAGCGGCAATCGGGATCTCGAACGCTGGGAGCGATCAATCCGGCAGCATGAGCAGATTTTGGATGCGCTGAGAACGCGGCAAGGTGCATTGTTGCGTGAAATCCTGATTGCCCACCGGCGCTCAGGTTGGGTGCTCGCAAAAGCACTGCATGATGCAGAAAATGCCAATGGTGCTGAGACCGTGGCGAGGATCCCCACATGACCATGGCGGATCCCACGCGTATGGCGAAGCGGTCGATCATCGATGCGCATCACCATTTTTGGGATCCCACACGTAATTATCACCCATGGCTTTGCGATGCAGAGCCGATCGCATTTCGATACGGCGATTATTCATCACTGCGGCGGCCTTATCTCGCCCCTGATTATCTGGCGGATGCTGACAATTATCACGTGGCTGGATCTGTCTATGTTGAGACGGAATGGGATCCGGCTCATCTGGCTAGCGAAACCGATTATGTCGCCCACTTGCGAAGCTCGGGCTTGCCGAGTGTCGCTGTCATGGCGGCTCGCTTGCATGAACCCGATACGGAAGATTTGCTAGCGCGCCATGCAGCCCATGATTTTGTTCGCGGTATCAGACATAAGCCGCGCGCCAACCCGTCACCGCGTGATACGGCTCCCGGCGGCATGACAGATCCGCAATGGCGACGCGGTTACGCGCATTTGCGCCGCTATGGATTGAGCTTCGATCTGCAAACACCGTGGTGGCACATGCGCGAAGCGGCGGATCTTGCCGCAGCATTTCCGGACATCCCCATCATCGTGAACCATGCCGGCTTGCCGGCGGATCGGTCGGAGGATGCACTGGTCGCCTGGGCGCATGCGATGGCCAATATGGCGGCCCGTGAGAATGTGACGATCAAGATTTCTGGGATCGGGCAACCCGGTCATCCATGGACGGCCCAGTCCAATCGCCGCATCGTGTTGACGCTAATTGATCTGTTCGGGGTCTCGCGTTGCATGTTCGGCAGCAATTTCCCCGTCGACTCACTGTGCGGCAGTTTCACCGATATTTTTTCGGGCTTTGAAGCGATCACATCGGATTTGACCGACGATGAGCGTGACGCGCTCTTCCGCACCAATGCCATCCATATTTACAGGATCCCCACAATATGAAGCCGCGTATTGGATATTTGGGCTTGGGATTAATGGGTGGCGCAATGACGCGTCATCTCGTGGCGAAAGGCTATGAGGTGACAGGCTTTGATCCTGTTGCTGACAAGCGCGAAATGGCAGCAAAACATGGCGTTACGATTGTTGCCCATGCGCGTGATGTCGTACCGGGGGCGGATTTCGTTCTTCTCAACCTGCCGACGACAGAGGCGGTTCTTGACGCAGTCTTTGGCCCTGAAGGCATTTCTGGATCCCTCACGGCCAATCAGGTGCTGATTGATTTTTCGACCATCAAAGTCGATGCAGCGCGTGAAGCTGCGCAGCGGCTTATGGACGCAACAGGGTGTGGTTGGGTTGATGCGCCCGTCTCTGGCGGGCCACCGGCAGCAGGCAGTGGCACGCTAACTGTCATGGCGGGCGGCCGTGATCACGATCTTGAACGCATCAAGCCCTTGATGGCGGATGTTGCCGCACGGTTCACGCCGATGGGTCCGCCCGGTGCGGGGCTTGTCGCCAAAATGATCAACCAATTGATCGTGGGATGCACCCACGCCGTTCTCGCTGAGGCAGCGGTTCTTGCCGAAAGCGCCGGCATTGATGCCGCGCTGATTCCAGAATGTCTGGCGGGCGGCCATGCAGATGGCTCTCTGCTGCAGCGACTTTATCCCCGCATGGTGGAGCGTAACTTTGCTCCCCAAGGCTATCTGCGCCAATTGCTGAAAGACCTCGAAATGGTCAACGCCTTTGTCGCGTCATCCCATTGCAGTGCACCGATGACGGCCGAAGCACTGTCACTTTATCGGTTGGCCGCGCGTTTGGGCTTCTCGGAGCTTGATACGTCAGCCGTCGTGAAAATTTACGAGAGGTAGAACCACGTCAAGTTCTGCCCCGTGATGAACCAAGAAGAGAGAGGAAACGACCATGTTGAAATCGCTGAAAATTGCCCTTGCGGGTGCGGGGGCCTGCTTGGCTCTTTATGTCAGTTCTGCCGAAGCCCAGATTAAATTGCGTTACGCCCATGTGGGTGTCGCCAATGCGCCGCAAACGCTTTACGCGGATGAGGTGGCAGCCCTCGTCAAACAGCGTACCAACGGCCGCGTTGAAATTCAGGTCTTCGCCAATTCGCAGCTCGGTGGCGTGGGCGAAATGGTGGATGGCATCAAGGCCGGATCCATTGCGATGGGCCATCACGACTTCGCGTCGCTTGGTAAAATTCTACCCGCCACGGCAGTCTTTAACACGCCCTATGTCTATCGCGATCCTGAACACAGCTTGCGCGCAACTGACTCGCGGACATCGCCAGCGTTGCAAGAAATCAACAAGCAGCTCGTTGAAAAAGGCGGCATGCGGATTGTCGGCAGCTTCTTCCAGGGCACGCGGCAACTAACCTCGAAAGAAAAAGTGCTGAGCCCAGCGGATATGCAGGGTAAGAAATATCGTGGCGTCCCTGTGAAGCTGTGGTCTTCGATGTTGACGGGAATGGGCGCTGTGGCCACGCCGGTTGAAGTTTCGGAACTCGCGACCGCGTTGGCAACGGGCCTTGTTGTCGGACAGGAAAATCCACTGCCGAACATCTTCAATCTGAAGCTCTTCGAAGTTCAGAAATATGTCATGATGACCGGGCACATGCAGTCGGTTCTGTCAGTCTTCGTCAATGAAAAGATCTGGCAGACGATCCCGGCGGGCGATCGTAAGATCATGGAAGACACCATGTTCGAGGTTGGACAAAAGACGCTCGCATGGGACCGCGACAGCTCTGACAAATACAAGAAAGATCTCGAAGCGAAGGGCATGATCTTTGTCACAGACAAGGATGGCCTCAATCTTGATGCTTTCCGCAAGGCCGTGTTGACGCAAATTGGCAAGGATTTCCCAGAATGGGATTCCTTGATCAAGCAGATCCAGAGCGTTCAATAAAATCGAATGGAGCGGCCTCAGGGCCGCTCCTTTTTTCTGAAAAGGTCAGGCCATGCTCTCTTTCATGCGTCAGGCGACGCGTATCATCGGATTTTTATTTCTCGCGACGTTGATCGTGACGCCTCTTCTGCAAATCGTCATGCGTGGCATTTTCAATGTGCCGATGGCGGGTGCAGAAGAATTGGCCCGTTACTTTCTGATCTGTATGACATTCTTGGGCGGTGCCTACGTCACATGGCAGGGCGGACAGATCCGAATGGAAGAGGTTCAGGGCATGTTGCCCGAACGGCCGCGCTGGTTGCTACAATTATTAATCGAATTATCGGGCGTTATCTTTTTTGCCTATATGTCGGTTGCAGCCTTTGTTTCGATTTCGAACAACCTGTCTAATCAGACGGCGACACTCGAAATGCCCTTCTGGCTGTTCATGGGCCCGATGGCCGTCGGCATGGCATTATTGTCGATCGAAACCTTTGCGCAATTCATTCGCACTTTGCGCAACCGCAAGGCGGACGAAAAGTCCACCACTCTTACGTGAGGCATTCCCGTGCAAGGCTTTATCGTTGTCTTCGCTTTTTTGGCTTTGTTTGTCGCAGGCTTTCCCGTTGTTCTGGCAATAGGAATTCCAAGCCTTATCTACATCATCCTCAATGATCTCCCCCTGGAATTTGTTGCCCAGCGCACACTCTATGCGATGGATTCCTTTCCATTGATCGCAGTTCCGGTCTTCCTGTTTGTGGGAAGTCTCATGAACAGTGCCGGCATCTCTAAATATATTTACAAATTTGCTGATACAGCCGTTGGTCGATTGCCGGGCGGATTGGCGCAAGTGAATATTTTCGGCAGTCTTGTCTTTGCTGGCATGTCGGGTTCGGCCCTCGCCGACATTGGCGGCATCGGTCGCATCGAAATCGATGCAATGAAATCAAAAGGCTTCAACCCGTCGTTCGCGGCAGCCGTGACATCAGCGTCAGCGATTGTAGGCCCCATCTTTCCGCCCAGTATCCCCCTGATTATTTATGGGACGGTGACGGGCGTTTCGGTGGTGCAGCTGCTGCTAGGCGGGATCATACCCGGCATCCTATGCGTCCTGTCCTTGATGGTAATGACGGCGTGGCTTGCTGTGAAGCGAGGTTATCCGCGGGCTGAGCGTTGGCCGACGCGGCATGAAGTGGTGCGCGACATGATGCCAGCCGTGCCTGCTTTGTTGGCGCCAATCATTCTCATTGGTGGCATGTTGGCGGGCTTTTTTACGCCGACTGAAATCGCGGCCGTCACCGTGGCCTATACGCTCTTTATCAGCATCTTCTTTTACAAAGAGCTGACATGGGCGGGCATTCTTGACGCCTCGGCGGAGACGTTGCGGTCTTCAGCAGGGATCCTACTGATCGTCGCGGTCGCGGCGATTTTCGGATGGATCCTCTCAGTCGAGCAAGTCCCGCAGATCATGACGCAGGCGATGCTGTCGATATCAACACATCCCTACGTATTGCTCTTCCTCGTCAATATCTTGCTTCTCATCGTGGGAATGTTCCTTGATAGCACGACGGCTATTCTGGTGATTGCGCCCATCATTGCAAAGCCGTTGGCTGCGGCGGGCGTCGATCCTGTTCATCTGGGCATGGTGGTGATTTTCAATCTGATGATTGGATTGCTGACCCCACCGATGGGGCTTGCTCTCTACCTTGTCAGCGATATCGCCAAGGTGAAGATGAAGGAGGTTCTGCGTGAGATGGTCCCCTTCTATTTCCCTCTTATCATCACGCTTCTTCTGCTCACTTATGTGCCTGAGTTGACCGTCTGGCTGCCCCGGCTAGCGCTCGGAAACTAGGCGCCAGGTTTCAATGGCCTGGGTATTGGAAGATTCGAATAGCTTTGCTTGAAGGGCGCCGGAATTTGCATGGCTCGGCTCCATCTAAGCCTGAGAGAGCGAGCCATGCCTCTGTTTAGCTGTCGATTACCGGTCTCGAAGTTGACCGGACGACAAGCCTCGCGCATGGTTTGGCAGCTAAAAGAGCCCGTACGAAGGCTCGTTTGATGGGAGAGCACGATGCTGCGTTTCATTCATTGGGCCGTTCTAACAGTTGCGGTAGGCCTTGCCCCTTATGCACAGGCCCAGTCCGGCAAGGTGACGGTTGTCACATCGTTTTCCAAAGACGTGACAGACCCGATCAAAAAGGCGTTTGAAAAAGCGGTGCCGGGCGCAACGCTCGAAGTTCAGAATCGCAACACCAATGCTGGCGTCAAATATCTCGAAGAGACCAAAGCCAACAATCAGGTCGATCTCTTCTGGGCCTCAGCCCCGGATGCTTTCGAAGTTCTGAAGACCAAGGGCCTCTTGCAGAAATATCAGCCCAAGGCGACCGGTATTCCGGAGAAGATTGGCTCCTATCCGATCAACGATCCGCAGGGCACTTATTTCGGTTTTGCGGCGTCTGGCTATGGCATCATGTGGAATGAACGTTATGCCAAGGCCAACAAATTGCCGGATCCGAAAGAGTGGAGCGATCTCGCAAAGCCGGTCTATTATGATCACGTTCTGATGGCAGCACCATCACGTTCCGGGACAACACACCTCACGATCGAAACGATCTTGCAAGGTGAAGGTTGGGACAAGGGTTGGCGCGCTATCAAGGATATGTCTGGCAATTTCCGTCAGATCACGGAGCGTTCCTTTGGCGTGCCTGAAGCCGTCAATTCCGGGCAAGTTGGCGTCGGGATCGTCATCGATTTCTTCGCCTTCTCGTCGCAAGCCTCAGGCTTCCCGGTCAAATTTGTCTATCCGACGGTGACCACCATAGTGCCAGCCAATGTGGCGATTGTAACCAATGCACCAAACAAAGCCGGTGCAGAAGCTTTTGTCGACTTTTTGCTGTCGCCAGCGGGACAAGAGGTACTCCTTGAGCCATCGATCCGCCGTTTGCCGGTCAATCCGTCGGTCTATGCGAAGGCGCCGGCCGACTATCCAAATCCCTTCACCAATCCGTCATTGGGTGCGCGCGTCAAATTTGATGTCGACCTGTCTGAGAAACGGACCAATGTCGTCGATGCGCTGTATGATCAGCTTGTCACTTTTCAACTCGACAATCTGAAGGCGGCGACCAAGGCCCTTCATGAAGCTGAAGGCGCGCTGGCAAAGAAGGACAATCCGCAAGCCCGTAGCCTTGTCAAAGAGGCGCGCGATTTGATTGCGGCCATGCCCGTGACAGAAGCCCAGGCGGCTTCGTCTGAAATTGCGGGCGCATTCACGGGCGGCAAGGAAAAGGGCGCGCGGCAGGCCGAGCTTGAGCAGCAATGGGCAAGCTTCGCAAAGACGCGCTATCAGGAAGCGCAAGCCAAGGCTGAGCAAGCGCTCAAGCTGGCGCGCTAAACGGAGGCGGGCGGCCTTGTGCCGCCCCACCGTCCCGGAGTTTCAATCATGGATCAAGCCGCGACAGCGCAGGCGTCTACGCGATCGTTTGGGTCGCAGAAGATGGCGCGCGCCACGCTAGGGCAGATGGTGCTTGCACTTTTCATTGCCCTTTTTCTTCTTGGTTTTCTGATTTTTCCCGTTGCAACCGTTCTCTACGTCGCCTTTACGGAAAAAGGGACCGGGGCATTCACGCTGATCAATTTCATTGATTTTGCCCGCACCGATTTGTTTGTTCGTTCTTTCTGGAATTCATTTTATGTGTCGGCCATGTCGGTGGTGCTCGCATCTGTCTTTGCGCTACCCCTGGCCTATATCACGACACGCTTCACGTTCCGTGGTGCGGGTCTCATTCAGACACTTGGTTTTCTGCCCCTCATCATGCCCCCGTTTGTCGGGGCCGTCGCGATGCTCTTATTGTTTGGTCGCAATGGCTCGATCAATCTTTTGCTTGATGATTGGTTTGGGTTCAAAATTCCTTTTATGGAGGGGTTGAACGGGGTCATTCTTGTCCAATCCATTCATTATTTTCCTTTTATCCTCATTAATCTGTCGGCTTCCTTGCGCAATATCGATCGCGCTATGGAAGAATCGGCACAGAATTTGGGGAGCTCCGGTTTCCGACTGTTTCGTCGCATCGTTTTCCCACTCGCCATGCCGGGCTATCTCGCGGGTGCGTCGCTCGTCTTTGTGAAAGTGTTCGACGATCTTGCAACGCCATTGCTGCTCAACGTCAAGGATATGTTGGCGCCACAAGCCTATTTGCGTGTTACCTCCATCGGGATCGCCGATCCGATGGGTTATGTCATTTCCGTCGTTCTGATTGTGATGTCGGTTCTGGCCATGTGGCTGTCAGCATGCGCCATGAAGGGTCGCGATTACGCAACCGTGCAACGTGGCGGCGGCGGCCTGATGAAGCGTAGCATGAACCGTTTCGAGACGATCGTCGCTTATGGCGTAGTGACGCTCATCCTGTTGCTGGTCTTGGCGCCTCACCTCGCGCTTCTACTACTTTCTTTTGCCACGGTCTGGTCCTTCAGCCCCTTGCCAGATGCTTACACACTCGCGCATTACAGCCGCGTGTTTGGTGAGAGCTTCGTCTACATCAAGAACACGTTTCTGTACGCATCGCTTGCGGGCTTGATTGATGTGGTGCTTGGCGTTGCGATTTCCTATCTCGTCTTGCGCACCAAACTGATTGGGCGTGAATGGCTGGATTTCATGGCGAGCGCCGCTTTGGCCATTCCCGGTGTGGTGCTCGGAATCGGCTTTCTGCGTGCGTTCTATGGTGTCACGCTGTGGAACGGTCAGCCTCTGGCGACGGTCTGGATTATGATCGTGATCGCACTGGCGATCCGTCGTCTGCCTTATGCGTTGCGTGCCTGTTACGCCGCGCTGCAGCAGATTTCACAATCGCTCGAAGAAGCAGCTGAGAATTTGGGTGCGAATAAGGCGCGGACTGTCCGGCGGATCGTTCTCCCCTTGATGACAGGTGGTATCGTCGCCGGTTTCGTCACGAGCTTTTCGACGGCAGCCGTCGAATTGTCGGCGACCCTTATGCTTGTCCAATCGAATTCAGACGCCCCCTTGGCTTATGGGCTTTATGTCTTCATGCAATCGCCAGCAGGGCGCGGGCCAGGGGCAGCGTTAGGAGTCATTGCCGTGATATTGGTCGCCGTCTGTAGCTGGGCGTCGCATGTTTTGATTGAGCGTACACAAAAAGCAAGAGGAGCCACATCGTGACCTCACTTCATCACGCCGTGTCTCACGCGCATGCATCCAACCTCGAGATTTCCGACGTTCATGTATCTTATGGGCAGAATGCCGTTCTCAAGAACGTCAACCTGTCGATCAAGCCCGGCGAGTTTTTCGCCTTTTTGGGCCCGTCTGGATGCGGGAAGACGACGCTGCTTCGACTAATCGCCGGGTTCAACCAGGCCAACCGTGGCAGCATCAAAGTGGGTGGGAAGGATATCTCCGCGTTGCCGCCTTGGCGACGCGATGTCGGAATGGTGTTTCAGTCCTACGCCCTCTGGCCGCATTTGAATGTGGCACGCAATGTCGCATTCGGGTTGGAAGAGCGTGGCGTCCCGAAAGCCGAGATTACAAAGCGTGTGCAGGCTGCTCTCGATCTTGTAGGGTTGAGCGATTATGCGCAGCGCTTGCCATCGCAATTATCGGGTGGCCAACAACAGCGTGTGGCGCTGGCCCGCACGATCGTGATTGAACCTAAAATTCTATTGTTGGATGAACCGCTATCCAATCTCGACGCTAAAATGCGGGTTGAGGTGCGGCGTGAGTTGCGTGATCTGCAGCAACGCCTTGGCGTCACCACCATCTTCGTCACACATGATCAGGAAGAGGCCAATGCCATTTGTGATCGCATGGCGGTGATGAATGAGGGGATCATCCAGCAAGTGGGAACACCGCGTGAACTGTATGAACGGCCCGCCAATCTGTTCGTCGCCAATTTTTTAGGTCATGCCAATGTCCTGCGCGGTGCCATGGGGGAAAGCGGGCATGATCGGTCGTTCACCTTAAGGGGTGGGGAGCGCCTCATGATTCGAGAGGGTGCTCACATTCCGGACGATGCGCGTCTTGTGTTGCGGCCGCAGGCCTTTTCACTCGCGCGCGGGACGGCCAATGGATCATGGACCGGTACGGTCCAAGATGTTGAGTTCCTTGGCGCCATTATCCGCTATCGGGTCAGCCTCAATCAGGATGATATCCTCGTCGACGCGTCGTTCCGGCCAGGTGATGAGGTGTATGCGCCGGGCGAACAGGTTAGCGTCAGCTTCGATTCATCAAGTGCTGTGTGGCTATCGCAATGAGATCCGACAAGCCTTTGCGTGGGGTGTTGTTTGATCTGGATGGCACACTCGTCGACAGTGCAGCCGATCTGCAGGGAACGCTTAATCGTCTCTTGCCGGAATATGGGTTGCGGCCGCTCACCCTGGATGAGGTCAAAGCCAAGATTGGTGATGGTGTTGCCAAACTTGTCGAGCGTGCCTTCATCGCAACGGGGGGTGATCTAGCCAAAGTTGATGCAGCGGCACGACGCTTTTTGGCGCTCTATGAAGGCCATGCTGCCGCTTTAACAGTGGCGTATCCGGGTGTGCGCGACACCCTCATGCAATTGCAGGCGCGAGGACTTGTTCTCGCTGTTGTCACCAATAAGCCCCTGGCGGCGACACAAGAGATTTTGGCTGCGCTCGATCTTGCGCGTTTCTTTGCCGCCGTCGTCGGTGGCGACAGCGCGCCGCGCCGCAAGCCTCACCCTGATCCAATCATAAAGGCTTTGGCAGATGCTGGGCTTAAGGCCGATGAAGCCATGATGGTGGGCGATAATTATCATGATATTGAGGCCGCTCACGCCGCTGGTGTCGAGGCGATTATTGTCACGTATGGCTATAGCCATAAGCCACCCTTAGAGACGGGTGCAGACCATGTGGTCGATACCATGCCTGAGATTGTGCCGCTGATTGCGCGCTCGCGCTCATAACCAGTGCATCACGAGCGTCACTTTAGCTTGAAACCCATCTCGTGCAGGATGGTGGAAAGTCGGTCGCGCCCGTTGAGATTGGCCGGATTGGACAAGCGGTTGAGCACGCGGCCAGACCATGTGTCGTCCGACATTTCATGCCGCTTCGAGAATGCGCCCATATCCTGATCGTAATCGGCGATCAGGCCTGTTTCATCGGTCACGCCATAGCGGCCATGGAACAAGACAGCCTCTTGTGGCAAGCGCGGCTTAACTTCATTGACGGCTTTCGCATCGGCGTAGCCTACGCAGAGACCAAATACACCGATCGCCCCTTTTGGCAGGCCAAGCAAGTCAGCAATGACGAGCGGTTGATTGCGCAGCGCACCGATATAGACGGTCGAGAGCCCGAGGGATTCTGCGGCGATGACCGCGTTCTGTGCAGCCAGCGCCGCGTCAATCGACGCGACCAGAAATGATTCAAGATAGTCGAGCGAGGCGAGCTCCGTACCTGCGGCATCGCCCAAGCGACGGTTGCGAGAGCAATCCGCAACAAAGACGAGAAAGAGTGGACATTGCTCAATATGCTTTTGGTTTTGTGAAGCCGTGGCAATTTTTGCTTTTGTTGCGGAATCGGTAACGGCGATCATCGACCACATTTGCATATTGGAACTGGTGGCGGCCGATTGAGCTGCAGCGGCGAGGGCCTCCAGCGTACCAGCGGGGAGGGGATCGGGTCGGTAGGCGCGAATGGAGCGATGCGCAAGGAGGAGCGCTATCGTCTCGTTCCAAGCACCGATCGATGGTGTTGCTTTGGCGCCATAACGCTTGATCAGGGCTTCGCGCGCGGCGTTCGTCATCACAGGTGTATCCATCGGGGCCTCCTCATAGGGCGGGCACTGTGCCGCTGACGTTCAATCTATGCAACCTGTTCCCCTATAAGGGCAGTGCAACGGAGTACTTGATCTGATCGAGCGCAAAACTCGATTCAATGGACGCTATGCCATCAAGGCGGGTCAGCTTTTGCTTGATGAATTGTTCATACGCGATGAGATCAGGCACCACGACGCGCAAGAGGTAATCGCGCGGTCCTGTCATCAAGTAACATTCCACTACTTCGCGCCAGCTCTGGATCGCTTTTGCGAAGCGTTCGAGATCAGCCTCTTTCTGGCGTTCCAACTTGATGGAAATGAACACGGACACCGGCAAGCCGACCGCGCGTTGATCGACCATCGCCGAATACCGGATGATGACGCCTTCCTGCTCGAGCCGCCGAATCCGGCGATGGCAGGGGGAAGTGGACAGCCCAATCCTGTCAGCAATGTCCTGCAGCGTCAGGCGGGAATCTGTCTGCAGCAGGGAGAGGATTTTTCGGTCGGTTTCGTCGAGGGTCACCAAGGGTAAAATATCCCATAAAACTCATTGATATAGGTAAAAACATCTAAAAAGATCATTATGCAAGCAAAAAAGAGGAAAAACTTTGCCGTGAAACCTTTCTAGCATCCCTCCTATCCCCACGGAGGTTCTCGCCATGGCTGGCCGTATCGCGATGCTCAAGGCGCTGGAGACGAAAGTGCTCTGGCTATCAACTTGGATGATCCATCACGCCAACCATATCCGGCCCAACCGTGACGGGCTGAAAGTGGGCGGCCATCAGGCGTCCTCCGCTTCGCTTTCCACCATCATGACAGCACTTTATTTTTCCGTGCTGAAACCGGAAGACCGCGTTGCGGTGAAGCCGCACGCCTCGCCCGTTTATCACGCGATCCAATATCTCTTTGGCAAGCAGACGCGTGAAAAAATGGAGCGCTTCCGTGCGCTCGGTGGCGCACAATCTTATCCCTCGCGCACCAAGGATAGCGACGATGTGGATTTCTCAACCGGCTCGGTCGGTCTTGGCGTCGCACAAACCTTGTTCTCTTCACTCGTGCAGGATTACGTCAACGCGCATGGCTGGATGAAGGACCGTCCCGAAGGCCGCATGATTGCGCTCGTGGGTGATGCCGAGATGGACGAGGGCAATATTTACGAAGCTCTCGTTGAAGGTTGGAAGCAGGGGCTCAGAAATTGTTGGTGGATTGTTGATTACAACCGCCAATCACTCGATGCCGTCATCCGCGAAGGTTTGTGGGAAAAGCTCGAAGCGATTTTCCGGAATTTCGGTTGGGATGTCGTCATCGTCAAATATGGTCGCCTAATGCGCGAGGCGTTCGCCGAGCCGGGCGGTGAGAAATTGCGCGTCTGGATCGATAATTGTCCAAACCAGATGTACGCGGCACTCTGCTTCCAAGGAGGTGCGGCCTTCCGCAAACGCCTGCTCGACGATATTGGCGATCAGGGTGATGTCACGCGCCTCCTTGAAAAGCGCAGCGATGCCGAATTGCTGGCTTTGATGTCCAATCTGGGTGGCCATTGTATGGAAAGTCTGATCGATGCCTTTGAACGCATTGATCATGATCGTCCCGTCTGTTTCATCGCCTACACGATCAAGGGTGTGGGTTTGCCGTTCCAAGGCCATAAGGACAATCACGCGGGTTTGATGACGCCGAAACAGGTTGAAGATTGGCGCGCCAAACTCGGCATCCGCGAAGGCCATGAATGGGACAAGTTCGAGGCCATGCCCTATCCGGCGGCCGAGATTGAAAAATTCATCAAGGCCGCTCCTTTTTCGACGGACCAGACACGACGCCTGACGGCGCCTGCAGTGCCCGTGCCCGAGCGTCTCGATGTGCGCATTGATCGTACCATGTCTACGCAGCAAGGTTTCGGTCTCATTCTGCAGGAGATTGCGCGGTCCGACAGCGCGTTGGCAGACCGGATTGTGACCTGCGCACCGGACGTCACTGTGTCGACCAATCTTGGCGGCTGGGTCAATCGGCGTGGTCTATTTGCACGCGACACCGTCGCTGACTTGTTCCGCAAGGAGAAAATCCCATCAACCTTTACTTGGGAATTTTCGCCGGAAGGTCAGCACATCGAGCTCGGCATTGCCGAGATGAATTTGTTCATCCTGCTTTCGGCACTCGGCCTGTCGCACAGCATTAACGGTGTGCGTCTGTTACCGGTCGGCACGCTTTACGACCCGTTCATTTGCCGCGGTCTCGATGCGCTCAATTATGCCTGTTATCAGGATGCCCGTTTCATGGCCGTAGCGACACCGTCTGGCATCACGCTGGCGCCTGAAGGGGGTGCACATCAATCGATTGCGACGCCCCTGATCGGCATGGCGCAGGATGGTTTGGCGGCCTTTGAGCCCGCTTTTGTCGATGAACTCGCAATCATAATGCGTTGGGGTTTTGATTACATGCAGCGCGATGGCAAACGCGCGGCTGAAGATAAGCCAACGCAGGATGAGCGCTGGATTCGTGATGCCAATGGGGGCTCCGTCTATCTCCGCCTGTCCACGCGCAGCATCGAGCAACCACAACGCCCCATGACGGCGGAACTGGCGCAAGATATTGTCGAGGGCGGTTATTGGCTGCGCAGGCCCGGCCCCAATCCGGCCTGTGTCGTGGTCGCCATGGGGGCCGTGGTGCCAGAAGCCATTCGTGCAGTGGGCATGATGGCAGAAGATCGCCGTGATGTCGGCCTGCTGGTCGTCACATCCGCGGATCGCTTGAATGCAGGATGGACAGCAGCGCAGCGTGCGCGCCAAAGCGGCATGCCAACCACACGCGCGCAAATTGAGAATTTATTGAGCGATGTGCCACGCGATTGCGCCATCATCTCGGTGTTAGATGGCCATCCGGCGACGCTGGCGTGGATGGCTGGTGTTTATGGCCATCGCATTACATCGCTCGGGGTCGAGCATTTCGGCCAGACCGGCGATATCGATGAGCTTTATAGCCATTATCGCATTGATGCGGCGGCGATCCTTGATGCGGCAGAGCAGATTGCCCCGGGCCGACCAGTGCGCCGTTTTGCAACGGGACGCTGACCGGCCGTAGTCGGTCAGCGGAAGATGATGAGGTTCCTTACGCGGCTTCCCGTTTGCCTTTGCCGTCGAAGCTTTCCGTGACGGTGTTGAGGATTTTGTGACGTTCTTCCGCAGTTAGCGGGCGGCCTGATACGACAGATGGTATTTTGTTTTCTTCAATCTCGTGCGTGGGATAGCCGTCGCGCACGCGAGCAATGATATCGTCGAGTGTGGTTGAAAGAAGCGCTATGAACGCATCGGCTTCGCGCGCTTGCTTGTCGAAGAAAAGCCGGCACGCGTTTTTGACCTTTTCAACGTCCTTCATCAGCAGCGCTTCTGTACGCAACTGCTCGTTGGACAATTGATTGATGATGGCATCCAAATTCTTCATGTCACTCTCCCCGTCCCAATGATTGGTTTGTTGTTCGAACGAAATGCGTCTGCAATTGCGGCGTGAAGCGAACTGGACCGTTATGCCCGACGGCTCCGGGACCGTGACATCAACTCAGGATGGGGGATGCGGTTCCTTTAGCGTTGACGTTTGTTGCGAATCATGAATCGGATGCAGCGTGGCTCATAATGGGCCTAGATTTGGGTGCGTTCGCGTTGGAACACAGTCTTGCCGCAAGCTTGACCTTGTCCCGCCATGGCCGCCCCGAATAGGTTTCCGCGCGCGGCTGGATTCGCCGGCCCCGTTTTCTACGGATGGTTTCTATGAAAAAGATCCTTCTTCCTTTGGCCATGGCCGCTTTGTCGTGCGTGGCCATGCCCGTTATGGCGCAACAACAGGCTGCACCTTCTGCCGCGCCCGCAGCGTCTGCAGCACCACTTCTTGAGCCGAAGGCCCTCGACATTCTCAAGGCCATGAGCAGCAAGCTTGCGGGTGCCAAGTCGATTGCCTTCACGGTGACGACGGCGTTCGACCAACCCGGTCGCAACAATCAGCCGATTTTCTACGGCACGAAGTCGAATGTTTCGCTTGTTCGTCCGAACCGCTTTGCAGTGGCAACCTTGGGCGATGGTCCGCGCAGTGGCTTCTACTACAATGGTAAGGACATGGTCGTGGCGATGCCGGACAAGAACCTTGTCGCGGTTGCTTCGGCTCCGGGCAATGTTGAAGACATGCTCGATCAAGCCTTCACCAATGCGGGTATTTATTTCCCGTGGGTCGATCTCATTACCGCCAATCCATACGCTGAAATTGAGAAGGGCCTGAAGACGGCATTCTATATCGGCCAGTCGAAGATCATTGGCGACACGGTGACCGACATGGTCGCTTTCGCAAATGCGAATGTAATGGTGCAGATGTGGATCGGCGCGAAGGATCGCCTGCCGCGTCTGGTGTCAATCGTTCCGGTCGAGGCGGGACAGCGCGGCCGTCAGATGCTGCAATTCTCGAATTGGCAGCTCAACAAGTCGATACCGGCTTCGACCTTCGAGTCGAAGGAGCGCAAGACGGCGCGGCAGATCGATTTTGCCAAGCCTGAAACCAACAGCAGCAAGTAAACGTGAGGACGCAAGCGATGAAAAAAGCTTTCACTCTGGCAGCGCTCGGCCTTCTCGCGGGCGTGATGGCTCTGCCTGAACCGGCGCAGGCCTTTCGCGGCGGCGGCTTTGGCGGCTTTCGCGGCGGCGGATTTTCCGGCGGCGGCGGCCATTATGGCAATATGCACTATGGCGACATTCATGGTCCGAATGGCACGACCTATATGGCGGGTCGTCCCGGTGAAGGCGCCAGCGCCGTTCATGTGAACGACAATGGCACTTGGCATGCGGGCGGCGTGAACGCCAATGGCGGCACATGGCATTCCGATGGCTATCACGGAAATTCCTATTACGCCGGTGGTTGGCATAGCCCGACGGTCGTCAACAATTACGTGGGTGGCGGCTGCGCCGGCTGCTGGGGCGGTGGTGGCTGGGGCGGCGCTGTCGCCGGGGCTGCTGTCGGCACCGCAGTGGGTGTTGCAGCGGGCGCTGCGATCGCCTCGGCGGCGCGCCCTTATCCGGTCGGCCAGGTTATCGTAACACCGCCGGCATCCGGTTGCGGTTATCAGGGTTACGCGGGCGTGAACTATTATGTTTGCGGCCCGACTTGGTTCCGTCCCTATTACGGCGCGAACGGCCTCTACTATAAAGTCGTTGCTCCCCCGTATTGAGAGTAACGTTCAGACATAGAAAAGGGCGCCTACGGGCGCCCTTTTTGTTTCCAATGATGGCGGTTCGTTACTCACCCGGTTTAATGCCGGCCTGTTTGGCGACGTTTGACCAGACTTGAATTTCCTCGATCTGATAAGGCCGGAATTGATCGGGCGTACGCAGATCAATCGTGAAGCCAATCTTGTCGAGGGCGGCAACCGTCTCGGGCTTTTTCAGGCTTTTGATGATTTCACTCGAAAGCCGATCGATAGCCGGTTTTGGCGTAGCGGCTGGTGCGAAAAAAGCAGTCCACGAATTGGCGTCAGCACCCATGATGCCTTGCTCGCGCAAAGTCGGTACATCCGGCAGTTTGGGGTTGCGCTGTGGGCTGCCGATGGCGACAGCGCGAACCTGTCCGGCTTTGATCTGCTCGATCACGCTGGGCAGCGTCGAATTGGCAATATCGATTTGCCCACCCACGAGATCCTGAACGAGAGGCGCTGCGCCGCGATAGGGCACATGTGTCATCTGCGTTCCAGTCTTGGCCATGAACAATTCGGTCGACAGATGCGAGCCTGAGCCGATGCCGGTTGAGCCATAATTCAGCGTGCCCGGTTTTTCTTTGGCGAGTTTGATCACATCATTGATGGATTGCGCGGGCAGCGTGTTGCGCACCACGAAGACATGCTCAAAGGCACCCGAACCGGCGAGCGGTGCAAAATCCTTCACCGCGTCATAGCCGGGATCTTTCAGCATGAACATGTTGTTGCCGTGCGTCTGATTGTTGCCGAACGTGATGGTATGGCCGTCGGGCTCTGCTTTGGCGACCTGCCGTGTGCCGAGCGCTCCCGCTGCACCGGCAATGTTTTCAACGATGACCTGCTGACCAAGAGAAGCCGAAAGATCCTGCGCCACAACACGCGCGATCACGTCGGTTGGCCCGCCGGCCGGATACGCGACGATCATGCGGATGGGCTTGGTGGGAGCCCAAACGGGCGCGGCGGTCTGGGCTTGCAGGGATGATCCGGCAGCAGCGGCCAAAGCCGTTCCCACAAGCAAAGAAACAAGACGGTTCATGGTTGGTCCTCATCGGCCGCGGCTCTTGGGCCGCGCGAGCGGGATCAAACCTGATCGCGCCCAGACCTGCAACCGAAGACCGCTTAACGGGACGGCGTGCTCATGCCATTGTTTGCGCCTCGGGTTGAAGAGTGAGGATGGCTCCCATGCACCGCCGCCGTTTTCTCGTATCTGCTCTCGCATCTGTGGCTGCGGCCCCGGCCTGGGCGCAGTCCCATCAGGGGCATGGCACGTCCCTCACTCCGGCCGCTCCCTCGCCTGATCCCTACGCCAAATTGCAGGGTGGCGTGCCACATCACCTTACGCCCGATCAGGAGGCCCAACGCGTTATTGATAGCCCTGCACCCAAAGGGCCTCAGGGGCGCTGGCTGACGCGTGCAGCACTTCCGATCCCGCGCAGCGAGATGGCGTGGGCAACCGAATGGAATGGCAAGCTGCATGTCATCGGCGGCTATGGTGAGGGCCGCGTCGATCGCGGTTACCATCATGTTTATGATCCGGCGCGCGATGAATGGTTCATTGCGGCAGCCTTGCCGCGCGGTGCCAACCATGTCGCTGTTGTCGCGCTTGATGGCAAAATCTATGCGCTGGGCGGGTTCATCGAGCAGAACCGTAATCCTGATACGCACGCCTATGTCTACGATGTCGCGACTAATCAATGGTCACCGATCGCGCCTTTGCCGCGCCCGCGCGGTGCCGCTGCAGCATTGGCCTTGAACGGACATATCCATCTGATCGGTGGCGCGTCGTCGCCGACGCAAGAACGCGCCAGTGTCGGTTGGCACGAGGTTTATGATCCCAAAGCGGACAAATGGAGTGCGCGCAAAGCGCTACCGGGCGCGCGCGACCATGTCGGCTGTGTCACTTATGATGGCAAAATCCATATTATCGGCGGGCGGTTCAATACGTTCGAATACAACACCGATCTCCATCATGTTTACCTGCCGCAGCAAGACACATGGGAGGTACGCGCGCCTGTTCCCACAGCGCGATCGGGCCATGGCCTTGTTGTCTATCGCGATCGATTTTTTGCCATGGGCGGGGAAGGTGGCATCATCAACCGTGCCGGCCAGCAAAAAGTTTTCGGCCAAATGGAAAGTTACGATCCTAAAACCGATACGTGGCAATCTCATGCGCCAATGCCGACACCGCGCCATGCCGTTGGTGCCGTAACAATCGGCGATTGGATTTATGTTGCGGGAGGTGGCGCCGTCCTGGGCGGGTCGGTCCAATCGGCCGTCCACGAAGCGTTCACCTTAACGTAACGTCAAAAACTAAACTGCCGCTTTTCTTCCACAATGGGACGCCATAGCGTCGGCGTCCTATTTTGGAGTTGTCTCATGATTCTCAAATCACTTCGTATTGCGGGCGTAACCGCGCTTTCCGCTCTTATCGCCCTCAACCCAATCGCCGCATCAGCATGCACATCCTTTCTTTTGAAAGCCGAGAATGGCGATGCCGTTGTTGGCCGAACGATGGAGTTCGGGCTGCCACTGAATTCGCAACTGACCATCGTTCCGCGTAATCTCGCCATCAAGGCCGTGGGACCGGATGGCAATGCAGGGACAGGGCTCGCCTATACGACGAAGTATGGCGTGGTTGGTATGAATGGTCTTGGTCTGCCCGATCTCGTCGATGGCATGAATGAGAAAGGTCTCTATGCGGGTCTTCTGTTCTTCCCAGGCCTTGCCGAATTTCAGGATGTCGGCCCAGCAGAGGCTGCGAACTCCATCGCGTCTTACCAACTCGCCACTTACATTCTGACGCAATTCGCCACGATCGAAGACGTGAAGGCGGGACTGCCGAAAATCAAAGTCAGCCGCGCGCCACAAGCAGTCTTCAAAGGACCCATCCCGATCCATGTGACGGTTCATGATGCATCGGGTAAGAGCATCGTGATTGAATATATTGGTGGTCAGTTGCAGATCACCGACAATCCAACCACGGTGATGACGAATGCGCCCTCGATCAGCTGGCATCTCGCCAATCTTGCGCAATATGCAAACGCCACCGGCAATCCGGGGGCAAGCTTCTCGATCAATGGCACGACCTATCAACCTTGGTCGAGCGGCACGGGTATGAACGGTCTGCCCGGCGATTTGTCTGCTGCAACGCGTTTCTTGCGTGCAGCTTTCCTTGTCGCCAATGCGCCCAAGACAAAGGATGCTGCTGAGGCGATGGGCATTTCATGGCACTTCCTCAACCAGTTTGATATTCCGCCCGGCGCAGTGCGTACCGCTGCGGGCGGCCGTGCAGGCGGTGGCGTTGCCGGTTATGAAATCACGGAATGGACGAGCGTTTCCGATCTGAAGAATGGCCTTTATCAGATCCGCACCTATGGCGATCAGCAGACGCGCCAAGTTTCACTGAAGTCGGTCGATCTTGATGCCAAGGCGATCCGCTTCATCCCCGTTGATCAGAAATTGGGCGTACTCGACGTCTCGAAATAAGCGACAAAAATCGCCTGATTTTCACTATTTACCGCCACGTGTAAGCGTGGCGGTATTTTTTTGCATGATGCAACGCTAAGGCCTGCGCCGTCTTTTTTCCGAGCAAAACCCTGATCCGGTTCGTTGCCTCTGAACTGAAGTGATGTAAGAGGCATGGAATGTCGGCACAGCTTGCGCTCACCAGCAAGCGCGGCTTGCTTCTGCCCAAGCTGGGTCACGCGCTTGACCGGTATGACAGGGCTGCCTGATTAGATCACGATCTTGCGATAGAGATGCCATGTCGTATGCCCGAGCACTGGCAGGACGACGAGAAGACCGAGAAAAGCCGGAAGCGATGCTGCCACGATCAGGAGCGTCACAGCCAACGCCCAACCGATCATTGGCACTGGGTTGGTTACAACTGATTTCACACTGGTGATCATGGCCGTAACCACATCCACTGGCCTATCGAGCAAAAGCGGGAATGACACGACCGTGATCGAGAAGACGAGGACCGCAAGCACGGCGCCGACTGCGTGGCCCACGGCCAGAAAGGCCAGGCCCTCAGGCGTCGTGAACAAAATGGCCGGGAAACTGCCGGAAGGCAGCCCGTGGAGGCCGAAGAACAGCGCAATCAGCAGGCGGACCTGATACATCCACACCATGAAGATGAAGAGCGTCACAAATGCCATCCATGAGATTTCCCTGCCACTTTGAGCAAGGACGGCGCCCAGAATGACGCTCCAGCTGATCGGCTCTCCGCGTTCCCGGCGTCGGCTGATTTCGTAAAGCCCTACAGCCACGAAAGGCCCGATCAGGACGAAGCCGGCCGCGAGCGGATAGATCAGATAGCTCATGTCCCAGATGAGCGCTGCCGCCATGGCCAAAAGGCCACCGAGCGTATAGATGCCGCCAAAAAATAGCCCATAGACGGGATAAGCTTGAAAATCGCGCAATCCTCTAGCGAGGGCGTCCACAATGTCATTGGCATGGATCGTCCGAACGGCGGGCACGCCCGGAACAGGGTTGGGGACGGTCTCCTGATGGATCTCAGACATGGCGGCTCCCTCAACTTATGTTTGGTTGCCACGTATTTGAGCAAGCCTGAGGTGAGGGCGCAACCACGGCTGTAACCGGGGAGGGCAGGAGGCGACAATGGAGAGGCCCCCGTCCTCGTTCTCCCGATGCAACCTATAGTTGTATTAACTTTAGAACTTCGCCAATTTTCTGATGTGTGTCCAAGAATCGATTGTCCATTAACCTTTTGCGGATTAGAACGAAGACATTGAAAAAAACTTTTTGGGACGAACTCATGACGACAGAAAGAATTGCGCTTTTCATCGATGGCTCAAATCTCTACGCAACTGCAAAAGCGCTCGCCTTCGAAGTGGATTATCGCCGTCTTTTGAAGGAATTTGCAAGCCGAGGGCGATTGATCCGCGCTTTTTACTACACAGCGATACTCGAGGATCAGGAATTTTCTTCGCTACGTCCGCTGGTCGATTGGCTTGATTATAACGGCTATCGCGTGGTGACCAAGCCGGCAAAAGAATTCGTCGATGCGACGGGGCGGCGTAAGTTGAAAGGCAATATGGACCTTGAGCTTGCGATCGATGCTTTGGAATTGGCCGCGCACATTGATCGCGCCGTGATTTTTTCTGGTGATGGTGATTTTCGCACTTTGGTTGAAGCGCTGCAACGGCGTGGCGTCTGTGTGACCGTCGTGTCAACACTTGTGTCGCAGCCCCCGATGGTTGCAGATGAATTACGCCGCCAATGCGATGAGTTCATTGATCTATCGACCTTGATGACGAAGCTAGGCCGTGAGCATCATGAGCGGCCAGAGCGGCGTGCCGGTGAAGATCGGCGTGCGCCTGCTCAACCAGCTTCACCAGCACTTTAGGAACCTTCGCCGCTTCTGCGCGTAACGCATGCTCGCCTTTTTTTGAGAGAGAGCGTGATGAAACGCGTCTTGTTTTCAGTTGTGGCTTTGTCTGTGCCTTTCGCTGTCCAAGCCCTTGCCGATGAGTATCGGTTGCAGCCCGGCGACGTCGTGGAAATCGGCGTCGCCAATTATGCCGCTTCTGGCATGCGCCTACCGGGGTCGACGGGCCTCATCGTCAAGGTGATGCTGCACCGCTAAGGGCCAGACGAGGCAGAGTCATTCGATGCCCAAGGCGAGACCATTCTCATCTTTGGCAACTCACTCGATGTGACGGTTTAAGGCAGCCACTATGAACTGCATGCAGGGGCCCAGCGCTGACCGGGCTATACGCCGCGCCCTCGATTGCCTAATCTTGCCGGAAGCGCGGTCGACACGCGCAGAGGGCGAGGATGGCACATGCGTATCGGATATATGGGCGTCGGCTATATGGGCCATGGCGCGGCGAAGAACATTCGTCTCAAGGGCCACGATTTGGTGGTGCTCGGCAATCGCAACCGGAAACCGGTTGAGGATTTACTAGCGATTGGTGCGACTGAAGCCAAGAACCCGGCCGATCTCGCCCGCCAATGCGATGTCATGTTCATGTGCCTTCCGTCGACCGTGCAGGTCGAAGAAGCCGTCTATGGCAAGGATGGCATCCTTGAAGCGGCACGTCCCGGTTTCATTCTGGTTGATTCCACCACATCGGATCCGGATTCGACGCGGCGCATCGGCGCTGATTTGCGTGCCAAGGGTGCAGACATGGTCGATTGCCCCTTAGGCCGCACGCCGAAAGAAGCCGAGCTCGGCAAGTTGAGCGCCTTTGTCGGCGGTAGCAAAGAGAGTGTCGCCCGGGTCATGCCCGCGATCCAATGTTTTGCCGACGCAATCGTCGAGACCGGCGAATTAGGTTCAGCCCATACGATGAAGCTCCTCAATAATTTTCTCGCCATTTGCACGAGTGCAGTTGTCGCGGAAGGTATTGCAGCAGCCCTGCGGCTCGGCGTCGATTTGCCGACGTTCAAGAAGGTCGTTGATACCAGCGGTGGCAATGGCGTGATGTTTCAACGTTTCATGCCATGGGTTTTGGAGGGTGATGATTCCCACATGCAGGGGATGATGAGCATCGCCTACAAGGACCTCAAATATTACCGTAAATTGGCGGGCCAATCCGACCTCGTCACGATCATGGCCGAGGCGGCCTCGCAGCTTTACGCGCTGCCGAACCGGCTGGGCCATTCGCGCCAATTCATGTCGGTGTTGCCGACGATTCTTGCCAATCTCACCGATGGCGGCAAGCGCCCGATCCCTGAGCGCTGAACTCTCATTTCCAAACTTTCGCGGTAGATGATCATGTCGAAAACGATTTTCGTTCTGAACGGCCCTAATCTCAATCTGCTTGGCAAGCGCCAGCCGCAAATCTACGGGCGTGAAACCATGGATGATGTGAAGGCGATGTGCATCGCCGAAGCACAAAAACATGGCTTCGAGATTCGTTACCACCAGTCCAATCGCGAATATGAATTGATCGACTGGATTCACGAAGCGCGGGAGAAAGCGGTTGGCATCGTCATCAATCCCGCGGCCTTCACGCATACCTCCGTCGCGATCCTTGACGCCCTCAACACGTTCGATGGTCCGGTCGTCGAGGTGCACATTTCGAACGTGCACAAGCGTGAAGCATTCCGCCACCATTCCTACGTCTCGCTGCGGGCGGACGGCGTGATCGCCGGGTGCGGTACGCAGGGCTACGTCTTCGGCGTGGCGCGCGTTGCGGCGCTGGCCAGGAAGTGAGGCAGCTGGCCCCTAGGTCAGCTTGCGCAGCCAGATAAGATCACTAACATGTTAGTGGAATTGTTTCTCTGCTAACTCCACAGGTGATCCTTGTCTGCCACCAAACGCGAGCGCTTTGGCCTGTCCTGCGCCCTAACGACCCCGATCAACGCGCAGGGCGAGCCGGATCTCGCCCGGTTTGCCTGCCATGCCCGCTGGACGCTGGACAATGGCTGCCAGACGGTCACAGCCTTTGGCACGACCGGGGAGGGCGCGGCCCTGTCCTTGGCCCAGCGCGCGGCCATGCTGGGAGCGCTGCAAGGCATCGGCATCCCAGGCCATCAGATCAACCTCGGTATCGCCGCCTCCTCCATGGGTGAGGCGCTGGATCAGGCCCGGATGGGCATCGACCATGGCTGCCGCTACCAAATGGTCTGCCCGCCTTTCTATTTTAAAGGGGTCAGCGACGAGGGGCTCTATGTCTGGTTCTCGCGCTTCATCGAGGCGCTTGGCGCCAAGTGCCTGCCCATCATCCTCTATCATATCCCGTCGGTGACATCGGTGCCGCTTTCCTCCGAACTTATCGGTCGCTTGAAGAAAGCGTTTCCCGGTGTGATTGCCGGCGTGAAGGATTCATCCTGCGAGTGGCCGACGCAGGAACGCTTGCTGAAAGATCACGCGAAGGATCTTGCCATTCTCGTCGGCGATGAACGTTTGCTTGCGCGGTCTGTGCGCGAAGGCGGGGAAGGTTCGATTTGTGGTGTCGCCAATCTCGCGCCCGGCTGGTTGCGGCCCATGGTCGACAAGGGTGTCGAAGATCCGCGGATCAACGCGCTCGTTGATCTTATTTGTCACTACCCCGTCATCCCCGCTGTGAAAGCGCTGGTTGGCAAAATGAACAATGATCTCGGTTTTGCCGCGATGCTGCCGCCACTTGATGCCTTGTCGGATGCCGATCGTGCCAAGCTTTTTGCGGGCTTTGACCGTGTGATGGAAGCGAAGGCCGCTTGATAATGGCGTCGGCCCGGCCCGCCCGTAACGCAACACCGCTCCGTGAAAAGGCTTATGCCGATTTCACGGATCGCTTGTTGTCGCGCGAGATCAAGCCGGGTCAATTTATCACGCAACGGGAATTAGTTGATATTTCGGGCCTGCCGCTCGGCGCGATCCGTGAGCTGATCCCACGTCTTGAAGCGGAAGGATTGATTGTCACCGTGCCGCAGCGCGGCATGCAGGTGGCGAACGTCAATCTCGATTTGATCCGCAACGCGTTTCAATTTCGGCTCTTTATGGAGCGGGAAGCGACTGCGCTCTTCACTCAGCGCGCCGATACGCAGTTGATCGATGCGCTGCGGCGCGAGCATGACCTGATCATCGAGCGGGCTGCGCGTGGTCAGAAAGACAATCTGGTGGCTGACGCGCAGGCGGTCGATCAGCGGCTGCATGAGACGATCATCGATCATCTGGGCAACGACATCATCTCAAAGGCCTATCGTGTGAATTGGCTCAAAGTGAAGCTGATCCGCCAGAATGAAACGCGTCTTTACGATGAGCTGGTCATCCCAGTGATGGAAGACCACAACGCTATTCTTCACGCTATGGCACGTCGCGATGCTGAAGGCGCGGCAGACGCCATGTCGCGGCATATCAACAATGCCCGCCAACGGGCCCTCGATATCTGATCCTGCCTGAACGCACTGGATTTGTCCTCGCCCCGCACTAAACTCGCCTCCTCGAACCGGGGAGGGGACCTGAAGTATGGGTGAAACGGTGAGCGCGCCGGCTGTGGATTGGCCTGCCGCGATTTTTTCCGAGTTGAAGGCCGCAGGCGTTTCGCAAATCTCCTACGTGCCGGATGCAGGCCATGCGCGATTGATCCGCATGGCGCATGATGATCCCGCGATGAAAACCATCGTTCTCACGACCGAGGAAGAGGGCATTGCCATTGCTGCGGGCGCATGGCTTGGCGGCGATAAATCGGCTGTGCTTCTACAATCGAGTGGTGTCGGCAATTGCATTAACATGCTCTCGCTCGCCAATTCCTGCCGCTTTCCATTGTTGATGTTGGTCACGATGCGCGGCGAGTGGGCCGAATTCAATCCATGGCAAGTGCCGATGGGCCAAGCGACACCGACCGTTCTTGAAGCGATGGGCTTGACCGTGTTCCGTCTCGAGAAACCAGAAGACACGGCCGAGATGATTGCCAATGCAGCTGCACTCGCTTTTTCGGGCGAGCAGCAGGTCGCAGTGTTGATCGCGCAGCGCATGATCGGTCGTAAGAAATGGGTGTCGAAATGAGTGCAGGCACGCTCGACCGCCGCGTAGCGGTGAAATCGCTTTTGCAGAACCGCGGTAAGACACTTGTCATCACCGGCCTTGGGTCTTCCACCTATGACACGTTCGCCGCGGGCGATCATGACGCTAATTTCTATCTCTGGGGCGCCATGGGCGGCGCCGCTTTGATGGGGCTCGGTCTTGCCTTGGCGCAACCCGATCGGCCGGTCCTCGTCATCACGGGTGACGGCGAACAATTGATGGGTCTTGGCGGTCTTGTCACCATTGCCGTGCAGAAGCCGAAGAACCTCACCATTGCCGTTCTTGATAATGGCCATTTCGGCGAAACCGGCATGCAGATGAGCCATTCAGGATTAGGCGCCGATCTCGTTGCTATCGCGAAATCATGCGGCATCGTGCAGACCCATGATGTCCGCGACGAAGCCGGATTGGCCACGCTGCGCGATGCCATTCAGGACCTCAGCACTGGTCCACGTTTCGCTGCCATCCGTATTGCTAATGCCGAGCATGAACGCGCCTTGGCGCCACGCGATGGCATTCATGTCCGCAACCGGATGCGCCAGCATCTCGGCCTTCCCATCATGTAAGTGAGACGCGTTATGGATATTGCCAATCTGACCGCCACTGAACTCGCCGGTCTCTATCGCACCAAGACATTATCCCCGGTCGAGGTCGCCAAGGATCACATCGCGCGACGTGATAGTTTCGAGCCACAGATCAACGCTTTCATCGTTAAGTTCACCGATGAGGCTTTGGCAGAGGCGAAACACTCAGAATCGCGCTGGCAGATGGGTGAGCCGCTCTCGCCGCTCGATGGTGTGCCGATCACGATCAAGGACAATCTTGTCGTCAAGGGTGTGCCTTGCCGCCGCGGTTCTGCCGTCTCGCCCGACAAGATCGAGACCGAAGATTCGCCGGTAGTTGCGCGCTTGCGCGAAGCAGGCACCATTCTTCTCGGCAAAACGACGATGCCAGAATATGGCTGGAAAGGCCTGTCGGATTCGCCGCTCACCGGCCTTACGCGCAATCCGTGGAATCTCGCGATGACAACGGGTGGATCGTCAGCCGGCGCGGCCGCCTGTGCGGCGCTCAATATCGGGTGCATTCATCTGGGCACTGATGGTGCAGGCTCAGTCCGTATCCCGGCTGCATTCACTGGCGTGTTCGGCATCAAGCCAACTTATGGTCGTGTTCCAGCTTGGCCGTCCTCGACCATGGGCTTTCTTGCGCATCTCGGTCCGCTCTCTCGCAGCGTCGAAGATTCAATGCGCGCTATGCGCGTGATTGCTGCGCCTGATCAGCGCGATATGACAGCGGTGCTTGCGGGCTCGCTGGGTCCCGATGCACCGGCATCGCTCAAGGGTTTGCGTGTGGCGTGGTCGCCAAAGCTTGGCGGCAATGTCCATCTTGATCCTGAGGTGGCCGCGCTTACCGAGGCCGCTGCGAAAAAATTTGCCGAGCTCGGTGCGCATGTTGAACAGGTCGATCCCGGCTTCGATGATCCGATCGACTCGCTCAACACGCTCTGGTTTGCGGGGGCCGCGCTCGTGCTGCAATCCTATTCCGCTGAGCAGAAGGCGAAGATGGATCCCGGCCTCGTCGCCATTGCAGAGGCAGGTGCTGCGATGTCGGGTCAGGCCTATTGCGAGGCGCTCTTGGTGAAGCGGAATGCACTTGCTGTCACCATGGCGCGCTTCCATGAGCGGTTTGATCTGCTGCTCACGCCAGCGATGCCGCTGCCCGCCTTCAAAGTGGGACAGTTGATGCCGGATGATAATCGCTATGGCGATAAATGGACCGGCTGGTCGCCTTTCACCTACCCCTTCAATCTCACCCAACAGCCGGCCAGCACCGTCCCCTGCGGGCTCACGCGGGCTGGTTTGCCGGTTGGGTTGCAGATCGTCGGCCGCTTCGGCGAAGACCTGACCGTGCTGATGGCGTCGCAAGCCTATGAGGCCGCGGCCCCCTTCGCCCGGATTGCTGCGCCCCGCGGCTCTGCATCCTAAGCGCCCCGGCCATGAGCGGACTTCGCCTTGCCGCCGTGCAGGGCGGAGCCTAGTTTCGGCGCCGCGGAACACGCATTGAGGATATCCCATGGCTGCGCAGGAATTTGATCCGTCTCATCTGAAATTCGGCATCGGCCAGCCGGTGCCGCGTCAGGAAGATCCGGTGCTCGTGCGCGGCGAAGGCCGTTATACCGACGATGTGAACGCGGATGGCCAGCTCTACGCCCATTTCGTGCGCAGCCCCTATGCTCACGGTGTTATCCGCAGCATCAAGACGGATGATGCGCGTGCCATGCCGGGGGTGGTGGCGATCTATACGGGGCACGATCTTGGCCAATACGGCACGCTGAAATGCGTGTTCGACATACCCGGCCGCAACGGCTCGAAAATGCTGATGCCGAAGCGCCCCTCCTTGCCGACGGACAAGGTGCGTTTCGTGGGCGATCCGGTGGCCATTGTTGTTGCTAAGACAAAAGAGCAGGCGCGCGATGCGGCCGAAGCCGTGGCGCTCGAGATCGATGCTTTGCCTGCAGTCACGACCGTTGCGGCGGCGACAGCAGCGGGCGCGCCGCATCTCTATGATGACGCGCCGGGAAACGTCATCCTCGATTATCAATATGGCGATAGTGACAGGGTGGCGAAAGCCTTTGCCAAGGCAGCCCATGTCGTGCGTCTGCCGATCCATAACAATCGTGTCGTCGTCAATCCGCTTGAGCCACGTTCCGCGCTGGCGAGTTATGACAAAAAGACGAAACGCTTTACCTTGAATGCGCCGAGTCAAGGTGTGTTTGGTAAGCGCAATCTGCTTGCCGAAATTCTTGGTGTACCGAAAGAAGATGTGCGGCTCGTCACCGGCCATGTCGGCGGATCATTCGGTATGAAGGGCTCGATCTTTCCCGAATATGTGCCGCTGCTGCATGCGGCGCGCGAACTTGGCAAGCCGATCAAGTGGACCGATGTGCGGTCTGATAGCTTCGTCTCCGACCATCATGGTCGCGATATGGATGTTGTCGCAGAACTCGCGCTCGATCGGCGCGGCAAGTTTCTCGCTACGCGGTTCACCGGCACGGCCAATATCGGGGCGTATCTATCGCAAGTCGCGCCTTTGATGACGACACTAAACATCGCCAAGAATTCGATTGGCATGTATCGCACGCCGCTTGTCGAAGTGAACACTCTTCTCGCCGTAACGAACACCGTACCCGTTGCCGCCTATCGCGGTGCAGGGCGTCCCGAAGGCAATTATTATATGGAACGCCTCATCGATGTCGCGGCCGCGGAGATGGGGATTGATCGTGTCGAATTGCGCCGCCGCAACATGGTCACGCCCGAAGAGCTGCCATGGACGACGCCGGCAGCGACGACTTACGATTCTGGTGACTTCCCGGGTCTGTTCGCGCGTGCGCTTGAGGCCGCCGATTGGAAGGGTTTTCCTGCTCGTAAGCGTGACAGCGCGAAACGCGGCAAACTGCGCGGCCGTGGCATTGGCTGCTATCTTGAAGTGACAGCAGCGCCGGCAAGCGAGATGGGTGGCCTGCGCTTTAACGATGATGGCACGGTGACAATCGTCACCGGGACGCTCGACTACGGACAAGGCCATTGGTCGGCCTTCGCGCAGGTGCTGCATCAGAAGCTTGGAATTCCGTTTGGCAGCATCAAGCTTGTGCAGGGCGACAGCGATCAATTGATCGCGGGCGGCGGCACGGGCGGTTCCAAATCGATCATGGCGAGCGGTGCTGCCATTCTCGAAGCGGGCGATCTTGTCATCGAAAAAGGCAAGCAGATTGCGTCCTTCGTGCTTGAGGCCGGTGTTGGCGATATTGAGTTTGGCAATGGTCGTTTCTCGATCGCCGGGACCGATCGTGGCATCGGCATCATGGAACTGGCTGCAAAATTGCGCGGTGGCTTGAAATTGCCGCCGGATGTACCGCAGACACTCAGCGTGGAAACGATCTTCAAGCATGCGCCGTCGGCCTATCCGAATGGCTGCCACATTGCAGAGGTTGAAATCGATCCGCAGACCGGCCGTATTGCTGTCGTGTCCTATGTCATGGTCAATGATTTTGGCACGGTCGTGAATCCGTTGCTCGTGGAAGGTCAATTGCATGGCGGGGTATTGCAAGGCATTGGGCAGGCCTTGATGGAAGACACCGTCTATGACGAGGAAGGCCAGCTCGTAGCAGGCTCTTTCATGGACTATGCCATGCCGCGTGCGGATCATGCGCCGCCGCTCTTCACCTTCGAAAGTCGTCCGGTACCGACGAAGAACAATCCACTCGGCGCCAAAGGATGTGGCGAAGCGGGATGCGCCGGCTCACTGCCGTCGGTCATGAATGCGATTGTCGATGCGATGGCAGCCCATGGTGTGCGCCATGTTGATATGCCCGCAACACCGTTGAAGATTTGGCAGACGTTGCATGATGCGCAACGGATGGCGGCTGAATGAACATCACGGCGCAACCGATTTCAGCTTCGGCCTTCGCGCGCTATGGCACGTTGATCGACGCTGGCATTGATGTGCCGCGCCTCAATTTCGCTGTCCCGGTTGAAAATGTACGTGAGACGGCGCGCGCCAATCTTTGCATTGTGCGTCCGCCGGTTATTACGCTGCCCTTCACCGTCGATACGATGGAGCGGCACGCGTTTTCGACGCAGGCCTTTTTCCCGCTCGACAGCACAAATTATCTGCTCGTTGTCGCTGAAGGTGATGACAGGCCGGACCTTGCGACCGCTGCGGCTTTTCTCGTGCCCGGCACGCAGGCTATCTCCTACCGGCGCGGGGTCTGGCATATCGGAATGGCTGTTCTTGATGCGCCATGCGGCATGGCGATGCTGGTGCATGAAGATGGCAGCGCGCGCGATACCGATTATGTCGCGGTGCCGCCCTTCACGATTGTTTGATCATTTCACGCAGCGGAAACCGATATAGACGACAGCCATCTCTGGCGGCTTTGTTGCGAGCGCGCCATTTCGCATTTGTGTCGCGCCATACCACCATGAGCCGCCGCGCGTGCCCTTCTCGCCATTGACATCGGTATCCACCCACTCCCAAGCATTCGCGCCCATGTCATAGAGGCCGTTGACGCCAGCGCGCGTAGTGCCTGCGCGTGCCGGGCCGCGTCCACGCGTGAGAACAGAGGAATAATCAATCGCAGGTGTCGTGCCGCATTCGCCGAGGCAATTAGCGCCTTCGGGGCTCTCCCCCGTTGGGAACGGGTAGGTTTTGCCGCGGGTGAATGGCGCAGGCGGATTAGTACGCCGTTCAGTGTAGGCCGCTTCCACCCATTCCTGATCGTTAGGCAGCCTCTTGCCCGCCCATTGGCAATAGGCCTTGGCCTCACTGAACGTCACATGGACGGCCGGCTCATCCGGCTGGCCGGCTTTGCCGAACGGCGTTTTCCAGGTCCAACCGGGCTTGCGCGTCCACCCAGCTTCAAAGACGAGGCCGCCGCCATCCCGCTCCGCCTTGGTAACGAGGCCGGTCGCAGCGACGAAACGTCCAAAGGCCGCGATTGTCACTTCCGTCCGGTCGATCGTGAAGGAACCGACGGGCTGCATATCAGCCAAGGCGGCCGTGCTGGTGAGGCCAAATAAGAGGGAAAGAAGACGACGCATGGCGGTGACTTTTGCTTGTTAGGTGACTGATTCTAGGGCGGTTTCCCCAGTCCACTCTGAGATAAAGCGTCGCGGTCTTTCCGCTTTGACATGGCTGACTAGACGAAAATGCATACCTTTGTGGCGAGGGCGAAGAAGCGCGATAGCCCCAAATGAGCCGGCCGGCACACGTCATGGATGGGAGGCTACGGACTAACGCTTTGCGGTGGCTTCGGAAATACGCCTAGTTTGGTGTTTGGCGCGAAACGCCGGGTCTCCGCCCCAAATTGGCGGACAAGCGCCTCCAAAGAAGAAGCAGCTCGAGCTTTGGCCTGCGGATTTACCCAAAACAGGTAGAAAACCTCAGCCGGGGCTATCGCAGGTTGCGTAACGGCAGTATAGCTAACCTCAGGTTAATGTATTTCAAATCGCGTTCGCGCGATCAGGGTGGGGTGGCGTCGATGAGTAAAGGCAGCATCATGCTGGCAAAGCGGAATGTCCGCAATTTGCTGATCGTTCTGGATGAATTCCGTAACCGCTATCAGATCGATTGTGACGAATTCATCATCTATGCCTCGATTGGGGAAGCCAATGTGGCTTCGAGCAAAGATGATCTGATCATCATGAAGCCCACCAACATCGCGAATATCTCCTATGGGCTTGGAATTCCTAAAGAAACAGTCCGCCGCAAAGTGATTGACCTCATCAAGCGCGGCCTCGTGAAGCGTAACAACAACGGCGTTTACATCTCCGATCTCTCAACCTGGTGCCAAATTGGGGCGCAGCTTGGTGAGTTCAGCGCCGATCTTGGGATCGCACCGGCCGTCGACCAGCCGGCAAGACGGGATACGACATCTGCGGTAGGCGCCTGAGCCCATCGCCATGAAGACAGCACTCGGCGACGTCTGGATGCGCGTGCCCCCGCTGGAAGCAGCGGACGTGCCACGCGTTCCAGCCGAGGATGATATCCGCCTGTCGCTGTCCCGGATCGTGGCGCACCCGCTGTTCGCTAAATCGATCAAGCTGCAACGCTTTCTCACCTATGTTGTCGAGGAGGCTCTCGCCGGGCGCGCGGAGCGTTTGAAAGCTTACAATATTGCGACCGTCGCTTTAGGCCGCGCTGACAGTTTCGATCCGTCGCAGGATCCGATTGTCCGCGTTGAAGCCTCACGTCTGCGCCGTGCATTGACGGCCTACTACGCGGGCGATGGCATGCATGATCATGTCCGCATTCTATTGAATGCGGGCTCATATCAGCCCCTCTTCGAATTTACGGGCCACGATGCCGTCTCATCCGATGCTCAACTTGCGGCCAGCAAGCAGGCGGGCGGTATGTTCGCGGATGAACGCGCAGCCAACAGCATGTCGAGCCGTGAGCGCTTTTTGCTCGGTCTCGTCGTGCTACTCTTCCTGATTACATTCTGCAACACGGCCATGCTGACGCTGACCGTTCAAAAGCTTGATGAAGTCGAGCGGGCCATGGGGCTGCAGTCCGCCGCTGTCCCCCGTTTCGAAGTGCCTTAAGCGTCAATATTGATTGCAGCGAAGAACAGCCGCAGATCCAAAGCATAAAGGGCGTCCACCAGCCCGATTTCAGCAGGGATAAAGGCGTCTGCTTAGAAGCGGACCAGCCCGCATCGGGCGATTGCTAACGTGGGCTTAACCCCGAGCTTGCAAAACTTTATCCGCTTGCACGAGGTGAGGCCTATGAATCACGCAGTCTTCAGCGACATTGATTCTCTGATTGGTGTTGTGGGTGTTGCTGGCGATCTCGCTGGCGTGTTGATAATCGCTATAGGCCTGATCACTGTGTCTTTTCGCTTCATGCGAAATCTCGCAACCGGTCAAGCAGACGCCTATACCATATATCGAAGCGGTATTGGCCGGACACTTTTGTTAGGTCTCGAAATTCTTGTTGCGGCAGATATCATTCGCACCGTTGCGACAACCCCCAATTTTGAATCGGTTGGTGTTCTCGCTGCCATTGTCGCGATTAGAACATTTCTGTCTTGGTCGCTCCAGCTCGAAATCGAAGGCCGTTGGCCTTGGCAGGCGCGCAACTGATCGTACAAAGCCTTTTCAATATGAGGCTTACGGAACGCACCATACAAAACGCGTGTGATGCGCCTCGTCGATAACACCGCATGGAACTCAGGACATTGATTTGTAAATCTGGCGTGGGTCACCCCAGCCGACGAAGGGGCCGTTGAGAAACCCCTCATCGACTTTGCCGTAGCAGAAGGCTTTGCCATCGGGTTTTGTTACCGTGCCGCCTGCTGCCACAAGAATGGCATGGCCCGCTGCGACATCCCATTCCATTGTCGGGCTGAAGCGCGGATAAACATCCGCGTCGCCGGAGGCCAACAGACAAAATTTGAGGGATGAGCCGCGGCTACGCCTCTCGCCGACGGATAAGGCTGTCAGGAAGTGATCGGTTTCTTCATCCGCATGAGAGCGGCTGGCGACGCCAATGGCTCCCGCGCCCGGCCATGGTCTGGTACGGATCGCCACATCGTCCTTTGCTGCTGCAAGCGCTTGGCCCGGATCCAATCGGGAGCGGCGCGCACCGCGCGCACCTCCGATCCATAATTTGCCGAGTGCCGGTGCATAGATGGCGCCAGCGATCGGTTGGCCCAACTCGATCAGGGCAATGTTGACAGTGAATTCATCGCGGCGATGAATGAATTCCTTGGTGCCGTCGAGCGGATCGACAAGAATGAAGCGCTCGGCGATGGCCGCGGTCTGGCCGGCGGCCATGCTTTCCTCCGCGATGACAGGCACGCCGCCACAAAGGCGCGCGAGCTGGTCGAGGATAAGTGCTTCGGCGCGCGTATCGGCTTCGGTCACCGGACTTCCGTCTGGCTTGACGGTACACGCGGCCCCCGCTTCATAGACCTGCATGATCGGCAGGCCGGCCGCGACGGCGATCTCGCCGAACAGTTTTTCAATGTCCCGCACGTGTCCTCACGCGGTCGCAACTCAAACGCCTCTTTGGACGTAGCATCGCCATGGCCCGACCGGCAAGCTGGACGGGCGAATTGACCCCGAGCGCCCGCTCCGCCAAAACTCCGCCCGCGCATAAAGGCAAAGCCGAAGGGGTAGGGCATGGCAGCACCAGTGACGGATCTCGCGGCAACCCCGATCGGCATTCTCACCGTGTCGGACCGCGCCAGCCGTGGCGAATATGAAGATAAGGGTGGCCCCGGTATTGTTGCGGCGCTGAGTGAGCTTCTGGCCTCGCCTTGGCGGGCGGTCGCTCGTGTTGTGCCCGATGAACAGCCTTTGATTGAGGCGGCCTTGGTCGAACTCGTTGAGCGGGAGCGGTGCTCCCTCGTGCTGACAACTGGGGGGACAGGCCCGTCCCCGCGCGATGTCACGCCAGAGGCGACGGAAGCCGTGTGTGATCGCCTGATGCCAGGCTTTGGCGAGCTGATGCGCACCGTCAGCCTGCGCGAAGTGCCAACCGCTATTCTGTCCCGGCAGATCGCCGGTCTGCGTGGCCGGGCCTTAATCATCAACCTGCCGGGCAAACCGTCGGCCATTCGCACCTGCCTTGATGCCGTCTTTCCGGCCGTACCCTACTGCCTCGACTTGTCGGGCGGTGACCGGCTCGAAACCGACCCGGCTTTTTGCGTCGCTTTCCGGCCGAAATCCTAAGCGCGCTGCGCGGCGCGATTTAGCGCTTGATCGGTCCTGTTAGTCAGGTCTAGCCTTCCCTTGTCGGATACCGACGTAAAACGATTGAATCAGCGGTTCCGCACGAAATGGGACCGCGGGGGAGGATAAAATGACTGACAAATTCACGTCCGATGTGACGCGCCGTCATCTATTGAAAACGGGCGCGAGCCTCGGCGTTCTTGGAGCGGTCGGCGCTCCCGCAATCATCTCGGCAGCCAACGCGCAGTCGAGCTTCAACTGGAAGCAGGCGGCCGGCCAGCAGATCGACGTCATGCTGGTAAAAAATCCGCGCTCCGATTTGCTGCAGGCAGCGGAAAAAGAATTCACTGAGCTTACCGGCATCAAAGTCTCGTCAGAGCAGATTCCGGAACAGCAGCAGCGTCAGAAGGCGATGATCGAGTTCTCGTCGGGCCGTCCGACATTCGACGTCACTATGCTCGCGCTGCATGTGCAGAAGCGCCTCGCTTACAAGGGCAAGTGGGTCGAAGATCTGCGTCCCTTCATCGATAACCCGGCAATCACGAACCCGAATTTCGATCTTGCCGATTTCAGCGCCGCGGGCATGAATTTCGCGCGGCAGGCCGATGGCGCCCTCACGACGATCCCGCATTTCGTCGATTTCTGGATGCTCTATTACAACAAGGAAATGTTCGACAAGAAGGGCGTAGCCTATCCGACGTCGATGGAAAACATCGTCAAGGTGGCGCAGCAGCTCAATGATCCGGCGAACGGCATTTATGGCTTCGTATCGCGCGGCTTGAAAAATGCGAACATTCCAGTTTGGACCAGCTGGTTGCTTGGTCAGGGCTTGGAGACGATCGATCCGGCCACCGGCAAGTTGAACACCGATGGCGAGGCCGCTATCTGGGCTGCCACGCTCTATCGTGATCTCAACAAAAACTATGCCCCTCCCGGCACGATCGGCTTCAACTGGAACGAATGCCAGACGAGCTTCATGCAGGGCCGCGCCGCCATGTGGCTCGACGGCATTGGCTTTGCCACGCCGCTCGAAGATCCGACGAAGTCGAAAGTGGTCGGCAAAGTCGGCTATGGCGTTACGCCTCCGGGCCCGAAAGCGCATCACTCGGCCACCTTCGCCGACGGTATGGGGATTTCGCGCGCTTCCACCAAGAAGACGGCAGCTTGGCTCTACATCCAGTTCATGACTGGCAAGAAAGAGCAGATCGCCATGCTCAAGGCTGGTGCAGGCTGCCCGGCGCGCATGTCCGCTTTTGCCGATCCGGAAGCGACCAAATCCTCGACCTTCAGCAAGCAATATTTCGATTGCCTGCAAGCATCGGCGAAGATTGGTCGTCCGGGTCTGCCGCAGATCATTCCGGTGACGGAATTCCGCGACATTTTCGGCGTCGCTTTGACCAACACGCTCTCGGGCGCGGATCCGGCGGCCGAACTCAAAAAGGCAACGGAAACCTTCAAGCCCGTGCTCGAAAAATCCGAGCAAGGCTAAGTTCCAAAACGAGGGGGCGCGGTTCGCCGCGCTCCCTTCCTGTTTTCAGATGCGCAGCCCGCATCTCCTGATCGGTGCACCACCCCATGACTGAAAGCCCGGCGCTTGCCGCTTCGGCTCCGCCCCGTTCGGCGGCTCACAAAAAATATGATTTCTCTCGCAAATACTGGGTGTTTGCACTGCCGGCGGTCATCGTCGTGCTCAGCGTTATCGTCTTCCCATGGCTTTTCACCGTCTTCATGTCGGTCCATGATTGGAAGATTGGCGGCGGTATGGATTTTGTCGGTCTCGGCAATTTTCGGACACTTGTCTTCGATGATCGCTTCCGTGAATCGCTGCTGATCACCTTCTATTTTACCGTGCTTGCAGTCGTGATCCCGATCGTGCTCGGCACGCTGGCGGCCTTGGTATTCCATCGCGAATTTCCGTTCCGCGGTATTCTGCGCACGATCTTTGTCATGCCGATGATGGCGACGCCGGTGGCGGTGGCGCTTGTGTGGAAAATGATGTTCCACCCTCAGCTTGGCGTGCTCAATTATCTCCTGTCGCTCTTCGGCATTCCACCGTCCGAATGGGTCTTCTCGACCTCCACCGTCATCCCGACGCTTGTGATGGTCGAGGTCTGGCATTGGACCCCGCTTGTGATGCTGATCCTCTTGGGCGGGCTCGCGGGCATGCCGACTGAGCCTTATGAATCCGCCAAGATCGACGGCGCTAATTCTTGGCAGATGTTTCGCTTCATCACGCTGCCGCTCCTCTGGCCTTACATCATGATTGCGCTCGTCATTCGTACAATCGACGCGCTCAAGGTCTTCGACATCATCTTCGTGATTTCTGAAGGCGGACCCGGCACTGCGTCCGAGACGCTCAACATCTTTCTCTATTTGCAGGCGTTCCAGTTCTACAAGCTTGGCTATTCGTCGGCGGTCGTCGTGATCTTCTTCACGATCATCGTCGCCCTGTCGCTGATCCTTCTCTATGTGCGCCAGAAAACGAAGTGGAATTCCTGATGCCGGTCGCGCTCGAACGTTTCATCAACCGGGTCGGATTTCTCCTGTCACTTTTTGTGCTGGTGTCGCCCGCCATCCTCGTTTTTTTCTGGATGCTGTCGCTGTCGTTCAAGAACGAGGTCGACAACACCGCATGGCCGCCCGTGTTCGTCCCGAACCCGCCGACCATGGCGAATTACGTCGAGGTTTTCGCGCGCAACAATTTCCTGCTCTATCTGTGGAACTCGATTGTTGTGACAGGCGGGGCTGTGCTCGTCGGCCTCATCATTGGCGTGCCAGCGGGCTACGGTATTGCGCGCTCGAAATCGGCTAAATCGGCCGTGCTCATCCTGATCGCGCGCATGACGCCCGCGCTCTCTTATCTGATCCCGCTCTTCATGGTGTTTCAGGTCTTAGGCCTGATTGGTACCAAATCGGCGCTTCTGGTAACCCATCTCGTCATCACCGTGCCGATTATCGTCTGGATCATGATCGGCTATTTCGAGAATATCCCGGCCGAACTTGAAGACGCGGCCTTGGTCGATGGTGCCAATACATGGCAGAGCTTTCGTCATGTCGCACTGCCGCTGGCGCGACCGGGCATTGTGGTGGGCGGCATCCTCGCCTTCATCTTCTCGTGGAACAATTTCATCTTCTCCGTCGTGTTGGGCGGCAAGACCACACGCACGCTGCCCTCCGCCATCTACAATGTGCTGACCTTCGAGCAGATTTCGTGGGGCCCCTTGGCCGCCGCAGCGCTTCTTGTGACGCTGCCCGTGTTGCTGCTGACGGTCATCGCACAGCGCGAGATTGTGGCGGGCTTGTCATCCGGCGGCTTGAAGGACGGGTGAGGCCTCATCTTGTCTCACGCAAAAGCCCTCATGGTGAGGAGCGGCGCAAATCGCGTCTCGAACCACGAGGGCGCGGTTGATGCGTGAGAAGGCTACGCTTTCTCGGTAAGCGCACGTGAACCTACAACCCGCCCGCGCTTTTGGGGAGGGGGTAGGTGAGGGGTGGATGGGCTCGGTTCTAGATACAAACATGGCCATTGGGAGGCGCGGAACCAAAGCGTGTAGGGTAAGAAAGCGGTGAGTCTGTTTCTGTGGTTGACCTAATCGAGTCGTTCTAACACTTTTAATATGAAGTGCTGTTCCGAAATTTTTCCACGCTTGCGTGTTTGTATCGTGCGTAGGCGTGCACGAATCTCGGTTCCTGTTCTGAAAGAAATTCCTCCGTCTGCAACAGCTTTTAGAAAACTAGAATCAATGATCTCGGCTGTTATGCGCGACTTTCCAGATCGAAAGCGCCATTTTGCAGTTCCTTCGAACACTGCAGATGCAACCGTAAGCCATGCTTCATATTCATGGGATAATTCCGTTTTTTCCGATTTAATTGGCGCTATATTTTGAATTTCTTTAGAATGATAATTGGCGACAATGCGATTGTTTTCCTTCAGTTTCATGCTAGTAGCGCCAGCCTCAAAAGGCTTTCGAAGTGGCTGAATTGTATCCGAGCCAAAAAATTGACATCCGAAATAAACATTTCCGTTTACAACCACAGCCTTTCCATTTTCGTTGTACAAAGTCACGTTACCATCGCCAACGTTTTCTACTTTACTTGCGGGGGTTCCTCTTAAATGCTTTAGCACGTCGAGAAAGGCTTTTATTAGTTCGCCAACACTTTCTACGCCAAAGCTAGCTAATGGTAATGCATGGATTACTGGTTGGACCCCAGCTAGGACTTCAACTATTCCGCCGATACTGATCGAACCCTTACGAACATGAGAAAGGTGAAGTTGCGCTGCCCGTGGCCCGTGAATCTGCCGGGAAGCAAATGATAAAATTTTGCCGTATGCTTTCAGAAGAGCAACAAGGTCCTCGTATGATAGGGACTCAGGGGAGACATCACCTGAATAAACTAGCTCTAGGTTGTCCAACTGCGCCTCCTTCTGTTTGGTTGGACGCAGTACTTTTGTGCACCGTGCGACGTGCGATGCTTAGTTGTAATCAGATATTTACGAGAAACCCGTTCTCGATCCGCAGTTGCTGCGTTTCAGGACTGTTCCGTTGTACATTGGACTAGTATTCGCGAATTCAGTGCCGGAATCGGCGCTCTTGCGGTTGTTACAGCGGTGGGACTGAGATGCGCTAGTAAGTCGTCGTCTTGCGTTCCTACATCCCGCTTCAGCGCTGTTTTTCCTTGGTGACAAGCCGTCTTTGCGTTTCGCTTTTCTTACTCATAATCCGTGGTCATTCTTTAGGCCGCTTAACCTTTCCGGTGTTCGATTTTGTTGCCGTAGATGAACCTGGTGCTTTCTTCTTGGGCTTGTCTAGGGTTTGCGTCAATGCTGACGCCGCAACGGATTTCACTCTCTTCGGTGTATCTTTGGCCGACAAAAGCTTGCTAGCTTTGGACGCCACTTTCGGCGAGGTCTTCTCATTTTTTGCCAATGTAGCCTCCAAAATTGAAACTTAAACAACCCAATAATTCACTACTAACAAATGCAGTCAACAAAACAGCGCGGGATTGCTCCCGCGCCGTTCATCTTCTCAACACGCGTTTGGCGCGTATCAACGCGCCAAAGCTGCAATTCTTACGAGCAACCCGTCGTCGAGCCGCAGGTGTCGCACTTCAAGCAGGTGCCGTTGCGCACCAGCGTGAAGTTCGCGCATTCGGGGCAGGCCTCGCCGACATAGCCCTTCATCCGCGCTTCCTCGCGTTTGTCGAGCACCTTGGCCGCTGGGGCAGCGGTTTGCGCTGTACCGGCCGCTGCAAAGCCCAAGCGTGACATCGCTTCGTCGACTTCCGATGCAATATCCTGCTTCAGCGCCGTGGCACCGGCCGTGGCAAGTCCCGTGGCCGCAACACCGCCCTGCGCGCGGGCATCGACCGCTGCACCGCCATCAATGGCGAGCAGGTTCGTCGTCTTGCCTCGGACGAGGCCCTTCGACACAACGCGCGCGCTCTGGTTCGCAGGCGCTTTGCCTTCGTCTTCTCCCTTGCCGATCTTGTCGAAACCGATGGCGTCAGGCGAGACATGGGCGAGGTCAGCGCGACCAAGATAAGAGATCGCGAGTTCCCGGAAGACGTAATCGAGCACCGAAGTGGCGTTCTTGATCGCGTCATTGCCCTGCACGAAGCCGGCCGGTTCGAAGCGTGTGAAGGTGAAGGCCTCCACATATTCATCGAGCGGCACGCCATATTGCAGGCCGAGCGAGATGGCGATGGCGAAATTATTCATCAACGAGCGGAAGGCAGCGCCTTCCTTGTGCATGTCGATGAAGATTTCGCCCAAGCGACCATCTTCATATTCGCCTGTGCGCAGATAGACCTTATGGCCACCGACGATTGCCTTCTGGGTGTAGCCCTTGCGGCGGTCCGGCAGACGCTCGCGGTCACGCACACGCTCGATGCGCTCGACAACACGCTCGACGATCTTTTCCGCCATGGCGGCCGCACGTGCGGCTGCTGGCTGGGCGACAATCGCTTCCACCACATCATCAGCTTCATCTTCATCATCGGAGATGAGCTGCGAGTTGAGCGGCTGCGACAGCTTCGAGCCATCGCGATAAAGCGCATTGGCCTTCAGCGCGAGTTTCCACGAGAGCATATAGGCGCTCTTGCAATCCTCGACCGTCGCATCATTCGGCATATTGATGGTCTTGGAGATCGCCCCGGAGATGAAGGGCTGCGCTGCCGCCATCATGTGGATGTGGCTTTCCACCGACAGATAACGCTTGCCGATGCGGCCGCACGGATTGGCGCAATCGAACACCGGATAATGTTCGACTTTCAGGTGCGGTGCGCCTTCGAGCGTCATCGCGCCGCAAACATGGATGTTTGCCGCTTCGATGTCTGCCTTCGAGAAGCCGAGGAACGGCAGGAGTTCAAACGCCGGATCGTTCAGCTTTTCGGCCGGAACGCCCAGCGTGCCGGTGAGATAATCTTCACCCAGCGTCCACTTGTTGAACACGAACTTGATGTCGAAAGCCGATGCCATGCCCTTTTCGACAGCGGCGATCTTCTCATCGGTGAAGCCCTTCGAACGCAGTGTCGAATGGTTGATGCCCGGCGCTTGCGCGATCGAGCCATGGCCCACCGCATAGGCTTCGATTTCGGCGATCTGGCTTTCCGAATAACCAAGCGTGCGCAAGGCTTCCGGCACAGCGCGGTTGATTATCTTGAAGTAACCGCCACCGGCGAGCTTCTTGAACTTCACGAGCGCGAAATCGGGTTCGATGCCGGTCGTGTCGCAATCCATCACGAGGCCGATTGTGCCGGTCGGCGCAATCACAGTGGCCTGCGCGTTGCGGTAGCCATGCTTTTCACCAAGTGCGAGCGCTTCATCCCAAGCAAGCTTGGCGCGTTCGACAAGGATCGGCTCGGGGCAGGACTTATGATCGAGCGGAACCGGGTTCACGCCGAGCTTTTCATAGCCCGCTGTTTCGCCATGCGCGGCACGACGATGATTGCGGATCACGCGCAGCATGTGATCGGCGTTCTTCTTGTAGCCCGGGAACGTGCCCAATTCCTTCGCCATTTCGGCGGAGGTCTTGTAAGCGACGCCGGTCATGATTGCGGTGAGCGCACCGCAAACAGCGCGGCCCTCATCGGAATCATAGGGAATGCCGTTCGTCATTAGGAGGCCGCCAATATTGGCATAGCCCAAGCCGAGCGTGCGGTACTCATAGGAGAGCTCGGCGATTTCCTTCGATGGGAACTGCGCCATCAGCACCGAAATTTCGAGCACCATCGTCCAGAGGCGAACGGCGTGTTCGTAAGACGCGACATTGATCGTGCCGTCTTCATTGCGGAACTGCAGCAGGTTGAGCGAGGCCAGGTTGCACGCCGTGTCGTCAAGGAACATGTATTCCGAGCACGGGTTCGACGCGCGGATCGGGCCTGATGCTGGGCAGGTGTGCCAATCATTCATCGTCGAATTGAAGTGCAGGCCCGGATCGGCCGAAGCCCATGCGGCATGGCCGATCTTTTCCCACAGATCACGCGCCTTCAGCGTTTTGTGGACTTTGCCATCGGTGCGGCGAATGAGGTTCCAATCGCCATCCTGATCGACGGCGTTGAGGAAATCATCCTTCAGCGACACGGAATTGTTCGAATTCTGGCCCGCCACCGTGAGATAGGCTTCTGAATCCCAATCGGTGTCGTAGGTGTCGAATTCGATTTCCGTGTAGCCCTGCTTGGCGAATTGGATGACCCGCTTGATGTAATTGTCGGGGATCATCACGCGGCGGGCCAGCTTGATCTCTTTCTTCAGAACCGGGTTCTTTTCCGGATCGAAGCAAGCATCAGCCGGGCCGTCGCAATTCACGCAGGCCTTCATGATGGCTTTGAGATGCTTCTGGCAGAGCTTCGAGCCCGTCACCAAAGCGGCGACCTTCTGCTCTTCTCTCACCTTCCAGTCGATATAGGCCTCGATATCCGGATGGTCGGCATCGACGACCACCATCTTGGCGGCGCGGCGTGTGGTGCCGCCCGACTTGATCGCGCCTGCAGCGCGGTCACCGATCTTGAGGAAGGACATGAGGCCCGAGGAGCGACCGCCGCCGGCGAGCTTTTCGCCTTCGCCACGCAGCATCGAGAAGTTCGAGCCGGTGCCCGAGCCATATTTGAACAAGCGCGCTTCACGCACCCAAAGGTCCATGATGCCGCCTTCATTCACGAGGTCGTCGGCAACCGACTGAATGAAGCAGGCATGTGGCTGGGGATGCTCGTAGGAGGATTTCGACTTCACGAGCTTCTTGGTCTGGAAGTCGACGTAGAAATGGCCCTGCGACGGACCGTCGATGCCATAGGCCCAGAAGAGGCCGGTGTTGAACCATTGCGGCGAGTTCGGCGCGACCATCTGCATGGCGAGCATGTAGCGCAGCTCGTCATGGAAGGCCGACGCATCCTTCTCGGACGAGAAGTAACCGCCCTTCCAGCCCCAATAGGTCCAGCACCCGGCGAGGCGGTCGAACACCTGCTGGGCAGTCATCTCAGAGCCGGTGCGCTCGTTCTCAGGCAGCTTCGCAAGCGCCTTCTCATCGGCCACCGAACGCCACAGGAAGGAGGGGACGTCGTTCTCTTCGACCTTCTTCAGACGCGCCGGCACGCCGGCCTTGCGGAAATATTTTTGCGCCAGCACGTCGGCCGCCACTTGGCTCCACGCTTCCGGCACTTCGATGCCGTCGAGGCTGAACACAACCGACCCGTCGGGGTTGCGGATCTCGCTTTTCGTCTTGCGGAAAGTGATGTCTGCGTAGGGTGACTGCCCGGCTTTTGTATATTTACGTTCGATCCGCATGGTCTTTCGATCCTTCATTGACAGACGCAACAGCGTCCGCCGAGCCGCGTTCCGCGGCTCCGCCCCAACCCGTGATTCTCTCTGTTCGAAGACCCGCCGGTTGGCCCGGCAGTTCCTTTGCGGCGCGATCAGTGCTCGTGATCGGGAGAAAAAAGCCGCTTTTCCAGCGCTGTCTTCACCTCGGTCCCGATCCGGCGCGGTGCCCCCCAGGAAGCCCGTTTCCGATTCTCGCGACGTTGATCGCAAACTAGGCCCGGAGCGGCCTGATCGTCAAGACGTTGTGATGGGAAAGGGGCGCAGACGCTAAATGTTGTATGGGGTGCCCCTGTGAACAATGGGGACACTTTGCGAATCTGCTGCAAGTCCCCGTCAGTGTTTCAGAATTTCTGCCCCGTTCAAGAACAACTTGAGCGTGCAATCAGGATCTTGGGCCCAATCTTGGCCGCTCCCGGCTTGGACCAAAACGGGTCAGGCTCTGAATGGAAGTGCAAAGGACAGCGTCCGCCTTTTCGCGGACTGGACAGAAGCGGGCCCGATGGGGCATGGTCCGCCCGCTCAAACGAGCTTCTGGGCTAAGGATTCCGGCGATGAAAAACTTCTTCATCCAGTTCTTTACGTGGTGGAACGGCGCGACGGTCGCGACGCGATTCCATACGTGGCGGCATGGGGAGTTCGTCGGAACCGACGAGTTCGGCAATCGCTATTTCCAGACCAAGGGTGGCCAGAAGGATCCCGCGCTCGGCTTCGTCCGCCGCTGGGTCATCTATAATGGTCTTGCTGAAGCCTCGCGGATCCCGCCCGGCTGGTATGGCTGGATGCTGCACAAGACCGATGTACCACCGACGCAGGAAGCCTATCAGCCGCGCGAATGGGAACGTCCGCATCAGCCCAACCCAACCGGCACGCCGCTCGCCTATCGCCCCAAAGGTTCGATCCTGCGCGGGGAACCGCGCGCCAAGGCGATGGACGGCTACCAGCCCTGGACGCCGGGCGCCTAAGCCCGGCCGCCTGCCTTTTCCCCGCCGCATTCGCGCGGCAAGACCCCCGGCCATGATCACAAAGCGGATTCTCCCGGTCCTCGGTGCTGCGCTACTCGGCCTTGTTGCCGGGGGCACGGCCCATGCTGACCGCATCAAGAATCCGGTCGCGATCTTCACCGGCCTCGACAAGATCACCGGCCGCACCATCAATTTCGAAGTCGGCGTCGATGAGACAGTGCAGTTCGGCGCGCTGCAACTGACCCCGCGCGTCTGCTACACGCGCCCGCCGACCGAACCCGCCAATACGACAGCCTTCATCGAGGTCGACGAGATCACCTTTGCCAATGAATATCGCCGGATCTTCGGCGGCTGGGTGTTCCAGTCGTCACCCGGCCTGCATGGGGTCGAGCATCCGGTCTATGATGTCTGGCTGACTGGCTGCAAAGGCGGCACCACGATCATCGCCGATCCTATTGATCCGACCGAGCCACCCAAGGCGCCGGTGGCTGCTGCACCCGCCGCGCCCGCTCAGCGCGGACAAGCACTGGCGCCCGGTCAAGCTCTGCCGCCTTTGACGACCCCGCCTGTGACCGTCACAGGCCAAGGGCAGATTGGTGTGGGGGCGCCGCAAGGTGTGCCAGTCCAGCCGCGCGCGCCGACACAGCGCTACTTCCCGACCAACCAGAACCGCGATCAGTCCGGTCAGACTCGCTGATCCGCGATGATCTGCAGGATGTCTTCGGCTGAAGCGTCCGTCGGCAACGCAAAAAAATCGCCCCGCGCCTCCATCGCACGCGCCAGCATCTGCCGGTAACGCGCACGCCTAACAGCGATCGCGCCGAATTGCGCGAGGTGCGGTGTCACGAATTGCGTATCGAGCAGGACATAGCCGCCGCGTTTCAATCGCGCGACGAGATAGACCAGCGCCACTTTCGAAGCGTCACGCACCGTGTGGAACATGCTTTCGCCAAAGAACGCGCCGCCGAGCGAAACACCGTAGAGACCGCCCGCGAGTTGATCATCCACGTACACTTCGACCGTGTGGACGTGGCCCTTGTCGAAGAGCGCACCGTAGAGACTGCGAATGCGCGCATTGATCCAAGTCTGGCGCCGGTCTGGCCCTTCGGCCGCGCAACCTGCGATCACGGAATCGAAATCGCGATTGATCCGCACGTCAAAGCGTCCCGAGCGGATCGTCTTGGCGAGACTTTTGGACAGATGAAACCCGTTCAGCGGGATAATGCCGCGCTCTTTCGGCTCAATCCAATAAAGACCGGGATCGTCGGCATTTTCCGCCATCGGAAAGATGCCGGCCTCATAGGCGCGCAGAAGGAGATCAGGCGTGACGAGATGGGCGTCTTCTTCGCGCCCCATGGTCAGCCCTTCGGTGCGTCGTCCATACCGCCGGTGGCCAAGAACTTTTCCAACCAGTGGATGTCATAAAGCCCGTTCTGGATATCCTGATTGCGCACGAGCGTCCGGAACAAAGGCAATGTCGTGTCGATGCCGTCGACGACAAATTCGTCGAGTGCGCGGCGCAACCGCATCAAACATTCATTGCGCGTGCGGCCATGCACGATGAGCTTGCCGACGAGCGAGTCGTAATGCGGTGGGATATTGTAGCCTTGATAAACGGCTGAATCGACGCGCACGCCCAATCCACCGGGCGGATGGAAATAAGCGATCTTGCCGGGCGAAGGCCGGAACGTGGCCGGATGCTCGGCATTGATGCGGCATTCGATGGCGTGGCCCGTCAGCTTCACATCATCTTGGGTGAAGGAGAGGGGCGCGCCTGCGGCAATGCGGATCTGTTCGTTGACGAGATCGATGCCGGTGATCATTTCGGTCACCGGATGCTCGACCTGAATGCGGGTGTTCATCTCGATGAAGTAAAACTTGCCATCTTCATAGAGGAATTCGACGGTGCCTGCGCCGAGATAACCGAGATCGCGCATGGCCTTTGCCACCGTCTCGCCGATTTCCGACCGCATCGATTCATTGAGCGCAGGTGAGGGGCCTTCTTCCCACACCTTCTGATGGCGGCGCTGCAACGAACAATCGCGCTCGCCGAGATGAACAGCATTGCCTTGGCCGTCGCCGAGCACCTGCAATTCAATATGGCGCGGCTTTTCGAGATATTTCTCGAGATAGACGGCGTCATCACCGAAAGCGGCTTTCGCTTCGGTCTTCGCCGTCTGGATCGCGTTGACGAGTTCTTCCTCGGTACGCGCCACTTTCATGCCGCGACCACCGCCACCGGCAGCGGCTTTCACGAGCACCGGATAGCCGATATCGGCTGCAACACGACGCGCTTCGTCGAGATCGTCGATCCCGCCATCCGAGCCCGGCACGCACGGGATACCAAGCCGGAGCGCCGTGCGCTTGGCCTCGATCTTGTCGCCCATAATGCGGATGTGCTCGGCCTTGGGGCCGATAAAATGGATATTGTGGCTCTCAAGGATTTCCGCAAAGCGGGCATTTTCCGAAAGAAACCCATAGCCCGGATGCACAGCGTCTGCGCCCGTAATTTCGCAAGCAGCCAGAAGTGCCGGGATGTTCAGATAGGAATCGCGCGCGGTGGGCGGGCCGATGCAGACGCTTTCATCGGCCAAGCGGACATGCATGGCATCCGCATCGGCGGTTGAATGGACGGCGACGGTGGCAATGCCGAGTTCCTTCGCCGCGCGGAGAATGCGGAGGGCAATTTCCCCGCGATTGGCGATGAGAATCTTATCGAACATCGGGTTTTCCGATCACTCGATCACGAGGAGCGCTTCGCCATATTCGACCGGCTGGCCGTCCTCAACGAGGATGGCGGTCACGGTGCCGGCGCGCGGCGCGACGATTTCGTTGAAAGTCTTCATCGCCTCAACAAGGAGAACCTTCTCGCCCGCCTTCACCTGCGAACCGATCTCGACAAAGGCCTTGGCTTCAGGCGAGGGGCGGCGATAGGCGGTGCCGACCATCGGGCTTGTCACGGCACCCGGATGATCCTTGGCGGACGGGGCGGCAGGCGCCGCGCCACCAGCCGCAGCGCTCACGGCCACCGGCGGCGGGGCCATCACGGGGGCATGCGGCGCAGGTGCATATTGCACCACGGCGCTTGCGGTTTGGCGGGCCACGCGGATGCGCAAATCGCCCTTTTCGACCTCAATCTCGCTCAAATCGGTGGCGGCGAGTAGTTCCGCCAGTTCGCGGACGAGAGCGGGTTCAATCGGGCTTTGCTTGCTCATTGGCTCGGTCATCTTATCAGGGTGGGCCGGGGCGCAGGAACGCCACGCGGGACGTGCGCCCTCTTTAGCCAATATGGGGGAAAGAGGGAAGCTAACCTGCGCTCAGCAGGCCGCTTTCCCACATTTCCGCACGGAAGCGACCGCGGCCTTCAGAGGGGCCTCACCGACGGCACCAAAGATGATCTCGTCCCCGACGACGAAGGCGGGGGTGCCTTGGAGCTTGAGGGCGTCGCCGATCCGCATGGTTTCCTCGATAGCCCCCCGGACCTCGGCCGATTGCATATCCTTCTCGAGCTTGGCGGGATCGGCGCCGAACTCCTTGGCGACGGCGATCGCCTTCTCCTTGCCGACGCGGCCGCGGCCATCGAGCAGCTTCTGGTGGAACTCCCAATATTTATCCGGCTTGAGCTGGTTCTTGGCGGCGATGGCGACGAGCGAGGCTTCGACCGAATCGGGCCCCAGCACGGGGAAGTCGCGCAGCACGACACGCAGCTTCGGGTCGGCCTTCATCATTTCGCGAACATCGGCCATAGCGCGTTTGCAATAGCCGCAATTGTAATCGAAGAACTCGACCAGCGTCACATCGCCCTGCGGATTGCCGACAACGATGTTGCGCGGCGAATTCACAAGCGCGCCGGAATAATCCTTCATTGCAGCCGTCTGGGCTGCTTTCTCAGCGTCTTTCTGTTTCTTTTCGAGTTCGACCATCGCCTCTTGCAGCACTTCCGGGTTCTGCAAAAGATAATCACGGATGATGGAACGGATCTGATCCTTCTGGCCATCATTGAACGTCTGCGCCTGCGTGGGCAGTGCGACGCTCAGCGCCATGGCAAGGCCAAGCCCTGCAGCCAAAGGAGAAAGACGGGAGAAAAAAGTCGCCATTACAGAAGAGCCCTTGTCAGTTGTTGCGCTGCGCCGAACGGGGCGGGCGATAGTTGAGAATGTCTTCGGCCTTGAGCCAGCCGGGTGAATTGGGTGGCAGCAATTGTTTCGCGCGATTGGCTTGCGTGGCTGCAGCGGAATAATCGCCATCATTGAAATAGGCCTGCGCGGCCGCGAGATGGGCTTGGCCCTCTTGCCCCTTGCGTGAATAGGCGGTGGCAAGGAAGCGCCAATTTTCCGATGAATCGGGCTCACGCTGCGTGGCGTTCGACAGTTCCGTGATGGCTGCGTCAACATCCTTTGGATTACCCGTCGAAATCAGCGCATGGCCCAACATGCCTTTGATCAGGCCTGAATTCGGCGCCAGCGAGACGGCGCGGCGTAGGGCTGTCACGGCTTCTTGTGCCCGGCCGAATTCTAGTAGCACCTGTCCGCGTAATTCCCAGAAATAGGGATTGTTCGGTTGCTCACGCGTCAGGCTGTCGATATTGGACAGCGCATTCGCCAATTGCTTGTTGCGATAGGCGGCAATCGCGCGGGCATAACGGGCCGGCGCTGAATTGTCAGACAAGGGATAGCGGCGCGCGACTTCATCGGCGCGTGCGGTAAACCCAAACAATTTCGCGCGCATCAGATCGTGCCGTGCCTGCAGGGCCGGCGGATCTTTCTTGTCCCAATAGGGGCTCTTTTTCGCCGTCACTTCGAGATTGGCGATACGCTCATTGGGGAAGGGATGGCTGACGAGGTAAGGATCCATGCCCGTCGTCTTGAACATGGCCTCCTGATTGAAGCGCGTGAAGGTTTCAAGCAGTCCACGCGGCGATTGCTGCGTCGCGTTGAGATAATTGATGGCGGCGCGGTCGGCCGCTTGTTCTTCGCCACGCTGATAGCTGAGCAGCGAACGCATCGCCATGTCCTGCGCACCGAGCCCGATCCCCATGGCGCCAACGCCAGAGCTGCCGACTTGCGGCGAGCGCGCCGTGCCGATAGCCGCCCCTGCGCCAAGCAACATGCCCGCGACGGCGAGGATTTGCGCTGTCGACATTTGGTCGCGCAGCCTTTGCAAATGCCCGCCTGCAATGTGGCCGGTTTCATGCGCCACGACACCAATGACTTCATTGGGTGTCTTGGCATCCATCAACGCGCCCGTGTTGATGAACATGCGGCGGCTGTCAGTCACGAAAGCGTTGAACGAGCGATCCTGCACGAGGATGATCTGCACGCTCCCCTTCTTCAGACCCGCCGCACCGATGATCGGATTCATATAATCGCGCATCAGGTTTTCGATTTCCTGATCGCGGATGATCATGGGGCCGCGCGATTGCGCCGCGACCGGGAGCGGGGCTGCCACCGGCAGAGCCATGGTCAGCGCCAGCGCCGAGGCCATCACTTTGCGGCAGAGGGAACGAACAGGAACAATCATGGGCGGTGGGCCAAACTCAGGAGCGATAGGCTGTGTCGATAGGCTTGCTGGATAGGTAAGTCGCAGGGGGAGGCAGGTCAAACCAACAGGGTCTCTTTGCCGCGTCTTCATGGCGGTCTTGTGGCCCCGCTTCTGGCCGAGTCAGGCGGAAATTGCTAAGGGCGGGTCCTGTTGTACTTGGATTTTTGCCATGCCCGCCTCTCTTGAGCCTTCTCGCCGCAGCCACGTCGCGCCTTTCATCGCCATGGATGTGATGGCCGAAGCGGGCATTCTGGAGAGGGCTGGGCGCGCCATCGCCCATATGGAAGTCGGCCAACCTGGCGCTCCCGCCCCCCGCCTCGTCCGGGAGGCGGCCATGAAGGCGCTCGAAGATGGCCGGATCGGCTATACCGAGGCGCTCGGCATGATGTCGCTGAGAGAGCGCATCGCCCGCCATTATGCCGATCATTATGGTGTCGGCATCCCGGTCGAGCGTGTGGTGGTGACAACAGGATCGTCCGGCGGGTTCATCCTCGGCTTTCTCGCCATGTTCGACCCCGGCGCGCGCGTGGCGATTTCCGCACCCGGCTACCCCGCCTATCGCAACACCCTGTCAGCGCTCGGGCTCGTCCCCGTCGATATCGAAACCCATGCCGCTGGCGGCTGGGTGATGACGCCCGAAGCCATTGAGATGGCGCATCGCGACCAACCGCTTAAGGGCGTCTTGGCGATGAGCCCGGCCAATCCATCGGGCACCATGATGGACCGCGCGCAGTTGGATGCGTTGGCCAAAACCTGCCGCCGTCTCGGCATTTGGTTCATCTCGGATGAAATCTATCACGGGCTCGCTTACGACAAGAAGGAAGTCACGGCCTTGTCGGTTGATGACAACGCCGTCGTGATCAATTCCTTCTCGAAATATTATTGCATGACGGGATGGCGCGTCGGCTGGATGATCCTACCCGAAGCCTTGGTGCGCCCGGTCGAGCGGCTGGCGCAGTCGCTCTATATTTCTGTGCCGAAGCTCAGCCAAATCGCGGCCGAAGCGGCGTTTGGCGCGACTGAAGAGCTTGAAGTTATTAAAGCCGGCTATGCCAAGAACCGGTCACTTCTTCTGAACGAATTGCCGCGCATTGGCATCGACAAGCTGTTGCCCTGCGACGGCGCATTTTACGTCTATGCCGATATTTCGCGCTTCACCAATGACTCCATGGGTTTCTGCAAGCGCCTTTTGGAAGAACAAGGCATTGCCGGTGCACCGGGGATGGATTTTGATCCCGCCCGCGGGCATCATTTCATGCGGCTTTCTTTTGCGGGCACGCATGAGGATTGCGTGGCGAGTGTGCAAGGGCTCGAACGATTTTTGAAAGGCGGCACATGATTGTCAAAAGCGGCTTTTTATCTTTTTTCATTCTGCTTTTTGCGGTGGCCCCCTCACGGGCCGAAATTGTTGAAACACCATTCAAGATCCCTGTGACGGTCACATTGCGTGATGGATCGGCGCTCAAGCATAATGTGATTGTCACGCGCTTTCAGGACAATGAGCGCAAACCCTCGCGTTTCATGGTGATCCTGCATGGTCGGGCAGGAACGCCTTCTGAGCGCAGCGCCTATGGCCGGACGCGCTTTGCTGAAATCGCGCGCGATTTTGCCACGCAAGGCTATGCGGTCTACGTGCCGACGCGGATTGGCTATGGCGACACCGGTGGGCCTGACATCGAGGATACAGGACGGTGCAATGCCAAGGATTACGCCAGCGGCATGGCACCGGCGACCGATGAGGTGCTGCAAATCATCGCTTCAATCCGCAAGGAGCCTGACATTGGCAACAGTTCGGGCGTTATCATCGGCCAATCTGTTGGTGGATTGCTGTCGGTCTCGCTTGCGGCGCGCAACGTGCCGCGTGTTGTCGCTTACGTGAATTTTGCCGGTGGATCAGGCGGCGATCCCAAAGGCCGCCCGGGCCAACCGTGCGATCCCACGAAGCTCTCGCAAGCCTATGCGCAGTTTGGTGCGAAAGCACGCACGCCTGTTTTATGGCTCTACAGCGCCAACGATTTGTACTGGGGCCCGGATCTACCGCGCGAATGGTTTGCGGCGTTTAAGAAGGCGGGCGGTCGTGGACGCTTTGTCGCCTTGCCGCCGCATGGTGATGACGGACATTCGAGCTTCACGCGCAATCGTGCGGCATGGCGCGAAACGGTGACACAGTTTTTGCAAAGTCCGCACTGAAGATCAGGCGCGGCGTAGAGGCTATTAAAAAAACCCCGGCTTTCGCCGGGGTTTTCTTGATTGTGTTATTGACCAGTCAGCCCCGCTTTGGCGCGGGCCCACCAACCACCTTTTTTCGGCTTTGTCGGATCGCCGACAACAACCGGTTCCGTTGTGATTGGTTCTGGCGCGGGCTCCGGTACGGGTGCCGGTGCGACGGTTTCCACAAATTGCGGTGCTTCGACTTTCGCAGGCGTGGGTTCGACAATGTCGATCACGCGCACTTGCGGTGCGGGGGCTTCCGGCGGTTCAGTCCGTGCTTCGGCGATATCGGCAGCCACTTCCGTCGCTTCGGTCTCGCCTTCACCTTCACCATCTGTCTCGGGCAGGAGGTTGCCGTTTTCGTCACGCTCGCGGCGATTGCGACGGCCACCGCGACGACCACGACGGCGCCGGCCACGTTCGCGGCCTTCCTCGTCCTTCTCGTCACTTGTATCGACCTGATCGATGCGTTCACCAGAGAAGGGCGCGACATCAATATCGGGCTGCGGCGCATCAAGCGGCATCGGCATATCGCCCACAGCCACCATCTCCGTTTGCTCACCATGGCGCTCGCGCTCGCCACCGCGACGGCGACGACGACGGCGACGACGGCCATTGCCATCTTCGCGCTCGCCCCGTTCACCGCGTTCGCCACGCTCGCCGCGTTCTGAACGCTGTTCTTCCTCGGCTTCAGCCTCCTCGTCGATTTCATCGACGATGTCGTCGTCCTCCGGCTCTTCCGGCATGACGATCGAGTCGACCTTCACCGTCGCGTTCTGGCGGATTTCGTGCGGCTGCACCATCTCGCCCTTTTCGATGGCAAAGGCATGCGTACCGGTTTGGGTTTCATCCGCCAGCACCGTGATGTTGACGTTGAAACGATCTTCCAGTCCGCGCAGATGGCTGCGCTTCTGGTTGAGGATATAGAGCGCCACTTCCGTCCGTGTGCGAACGATGAGGTGATGCGAATTCGACTTGATGAGGTTTTCCTCGATCGCGCGCAGCACATGCAACGCAATCGACGGCACCGAACGGACATAGCCAATGCCCAAGCAATGCGGGCATTGCACGCTCGAACCTTCGACGACCCCCGTACGAATACGCTGACGCGACATTTCGAGTAGGCCGAATGGTGAGATGCGTCCGACCTGGATCCGCGCGCGGTCGTTCTTCAGCGCATCTTTCAGGCGGCGCTCCACCGCGCGATTGTTGCGGTGCTCTTCCATGTCGATGAAGTCGATCACGATGAGACCGGCCAGATCGCGCAAGCGGAGCTGACGGGCCACTTCATCGGCCGCTTCGCAATTCGTCTTGAGCGCCGTGTCCTCGATATTATGCTCGCGCGTGGCGCGGCCCGAGTTCACGTCGATCGCGACCAGCGCTTCCGTCTGGTTGATGACCAGATAGCCGCCTGATTTTAACGTCACTTGGTTCGAGAACATCGCATCGAGCTGGCCTTCCACGCCATAGCGCGGGAAGAGCGGCTGGCTTTCGCGATAAGGCTTCACATTCTTCGCATGGCTCGGCATGAGCATGCGCATGAATTCCTTCGCTTCGCGATAGGCGGTCTCGCCCGAGACGAGAACCTCGTCGATGTCCTTGTTATAGAGGTCGCGAATGGCGCGCTTGACGAGCGAGCCTTCTTCATAGACGAGCGCCGGCGCTGTCGATTGCAACGTATGCTCGCGCACCGTTTCCCACAGACGCAGGAGATATTCGAAATCGCGCTTGATCTCCGCCTTGGTGCGCGATGCACCCGCCGTGCGGAGAATGACGCCCATGCCATCCGGCACCTCGAGCTCACCCGCGACTTCCTTCAGGCGCTTGCGATCAACCGCATTGGTGATCTTGCGCGAAATGCCACCGCCACGGCCGGTGTTCGGCATCAGCACGGAATAACGGCCCGCGAGCGACAAATAGGTCGTCAGCGCTGCGCCCTTATTGCCGCGCTCTTCTTTGACGACCTGCACGAGCAGAATCTGTCGACGCTTGATGACTTCCTGGATCTTATATTGCTTGCGGGCGTAACGCGGACGCTCCGGAATATCTTCCATCGCATCGCCGCCGCCGACCTGCTCGATCGTATTGTCTTCTTCTGAGCGTTCGATTTCGGTCAGTTCGCCATTGCCGCCTTCAGTGCTGCCGGCATGGCTCTCATCATGATGGCTCTCGTCATGATGGGCTTCATCATGCGGTTGGGCCGCATCATGCTGGCCGGCGTCATGCGGAGCGTCATGAGCGGTCGCGTCTGGCGCGGCCTCAGATGCGTTGGCGTCCGTCTGAGCCGGCGTGTCATTCGCAGCAGCAAGATCGACGGGGGCAAGCGCGTCGCCCGCTTCAATCGCGTCAGCAACGATCGCTTCGGAGAGATGTTCGCTCTCCGTGCCTTCGTCGGTCCCCGCATCTTCACTGACTGTTTCGGTGTGATGGGCTGAACGGGCGCGTGCTTCACCACCCCGGCCATTGCGGCGGTTGCGGCGGTTGCGGCGACGTTCGGCACCGTCATCGTCGAAATCGCCTTCGCGTTCAGCGCGCGCATCTTCTTCAAGAAGAGCCTGCCGATCAGCAACCGGGATTTGATAATAATCGGGGTGAATTTCGCTGAAGGCGAGGAAGCCATGGCGGTTGCCGCCATAATCAACGAAAGCCGCCTGCAGCGACGGCTCAACGCGCGTCACCTTGGCGAGATAGATATTGCCGCGAAGCTGTTTTTTATTGGCGCTTTCGAAATCGAATTCTTCGACGCGATTACCACGCACCACCACGACCCGGGTTTCTTCCGGGTGTGAGGCGTCGATGAGCATTTTGTTGGCCATGAGGGTCTCTCGATGGCGCGCAGTTCGGCCTTGGATCTGGGCCTGCCATGTCGGGCCGCCGTAGACCAAGCAGGTGCGGCGGGACTAAAGGCAGGAGGGTCGAAGGGAAATGAGCTGCGCGCGATTGCCGTCCGCGACTGCGGACAGGGGTTGCGCGGAAAGCCGAGGGCAGGGCGGAGACAGGCTGACGGCGAAGCGGCGGGTGAAGGCACGAAGCCTTCCCGTTCTGCACAACTTCGCACCGGAGCATCAGCCTCACGCCGGATACCTCGACACCGTTTCGGGGCCGGATCACGTCTCCAAGGAGAGGTCCGGCGGCGGGTGGGGAGGGCGGCATAAGCCTCGACTCCCCGGAAAATCACTGTTCGGCGGGCGGGCGCGTACGACACCGGAAGACCGGCAGGCGCTCCTCGCGAACTCCGGCGGAGAAACACCTCTCCAACACGGACATCGTCGAACCCTTCTTCATTACCGGTCCGGGACCCGATTTGGCAAGCATTGCGTGCGCTTGCGGCCGCCCTGCCGTTACGAGCGGTTAACGCCCGCCGCGCGATAGGGTAGAGGAGGGCAGGGATCACGGAACGGATGGCATGGCCCATATCCGGTTGAACAGTCTGGCTTTCGGGGCGATCGCGTGCGTGCTGGCGCTGGCCGGGCCTGTGGCTGGCCAACCCAAACCCGCGCCTGCCGCCCCCAACGCGATCACCACGAGCCTGAAAGCGCCCGTGGCGACCGACGGCGAAATCACCGTCTCCTCCGGGAAGACGGTGCTTTCTGTGATGCTGGCGACCTCATTGCCGCTCAAACTGGCAGTGATGTCCAAGCCCGATCGGATCGTCGTCGATCTGCCCGAGGTCAATTTCCAACTCGCGCCTGATCTTGGACGCAAGCCGCAAGGCCTCATCAAGTCGGCCCGGTTCGGTCTGTTCGCGCCTGGGCGTTCGCGCATCGTGATCGAATTGACGGGCCCAGCTTTGCCGAAAGCCGAGGTCAGCCCGGTCCTTGGTGGGGCGGCCCATAAGCTTGATCTGACCCTAGACCCCGTCTCGGCGGAGGCCTTCCAGCGCGCGGTTCAGGCCAGCGCGCCCCTGCCGGACGGCAAAAAGGCCGAACTCCCCACCGTCCCGCAGGGCGATACCCGCCCTCTGATCGTGCTCGATCCCGGCCATGGTGGGATCGACAATGGCGCGACAGGCGTGGGGCAAGCGCTCGAAAAGGACGTTGTTCTGGTTTTTGCCCGGGATTTGAAGGCCAAGCTTGAGGCGACCGGCAAATATCGCGTTGTGATGACGCGCGATCGCGACGTCTTCGTCTCGCTCGGCGATCGGGTGAAGATGGCGCAGAAGCTGGGTGCGGCTCTCTTTATATCTATTCACGCCGATACGCTTTCAGCCGCCCCCTCTGTGCGGGGCTTCACCGTCTATACCGGGTCTGAGAAGGCGAGTGACGCGGAAGCGGCCCGCTTGGCCGAGGCCGAAAACCTGTCCGACCAGATTGCCGGCGTCGACAATGAAGATGAAAGCGACGAGATCGCCGGCATCCTCGGCGATCTGACGTTGCGTGAGACGCGCTCTTATTCGCATCTGTTTGCTCGGACCTTGGTCGGCCAGATGAGCGGCGGGACGAAAGCCAACAAGAACCCGCATCGGTCGGCCCGGTTCCGTGTGCTGCGGGCACCCGATGTGCCCTCGGTTCTGCTCGAGCTTGGCTATCTCTCATCGAAAACCGACGCCGAGATGCTGAAAGATCCGGCATGGCGCGACCAGACGGCCAGCACCATCGCTGCGGCCATTAACACCTTCATGGCACCCCGGCTGGCGGCCGGCGAGGGGCAGGCCAAACCCTAAGCCACACTCTGTGGCACCTGTCTCTTTTCCACCACAATGGTGCGCCAGATCAGCAAAGGCCGCGTCGGCGCGATTCCGGAAGCCTCTGTCATGTGGTATCGGCTTCGCGCAGAGGGGAACTTGCCGTTACGTCCGTCGATTGCGGGTAGAGGTGGAGTTCGCTGATCGTGCCTGTCCGCGCGGCGGAGGGCACTCCTGTGAATGATTTGGGCTCATGCGCTACGTCCTGCGGTTTATCGGCTTCCTCTTTACGATCGGCGCGATCCTTTTCGTGATCGGCGCGGCGGGCGCAGGCTTTGTCATTTGGAAATACTCGCAGGATCTGCCTGACTACACGACACTCGCCAATCATGAACCGGCCGTGATGACGCGCGTGCATGCGGGCGATGGTAGTCTCGTCGCGGAATATGCGCGCGAACGCCGCCTGTTCGTCCCGATCCAGGCTGTGCCCAAGCAGATCGTTGCCGCGTTCCTTTCGGCCGAAGACAAGAATTTCTACAAACATCCGGGCATCGATCCGGAAGGCATTTTGCGTGCGGCCGCTTATTACTTCAAACGCGACCGCGGTCGCCGCCCGCAGGGTGCATCGACCATCACGCAGCAGGTTGCGAAAAACTTCCTTCTGTCGAGCGAACAGACCTTCGATCGCAAGATCAAGGAAATGCTGGTCGCGCTCCGGATTGAAGACACCTACACCAAGGACAAGATCCTCGAGCTTTATCTCAACGAGATCTATCTCGGCCTCAGCAATTACGGCATCGCAGCCGCCGCGCTGAACTATTTCGGCAAGTCCGTGCATGAGCTGACGCTGGCTGAAGCCGCGTATCTCGCGGCGCTGCCAAAAGCGCCGAACAATTACCATCCGTTCCGTCAGCGCGAGGCCGCCATCGAGCGCCGTAACTATGTGCTCGATCGCATGATGGATAATGGGTACATCACCAAGGCCGAAGCCGACGAAGCCAAGAAGCAGCCGCTCGGCGTCAATCCCCGCGTGCTGTCGCCGAACTCGATTGCGGCCGGTTTCTTCGCCGAAGAAGTACGCCGTGAATTGTTCGAAAAATTCGGTGAGAAGAAGCTTTACGAGGGCGGCCTTTCGGTGCGCACCACGCTCGATCCCAAGATGCAGCTGATGGCGCGTAAAGCGCTGACAGATGGTCTTGTGCGCTATGACGAAGCGCATGGCTGGCATGGTGTCGTACAGAAGATCGATATCGCACCGCCGCGCGATTGGGGCGTCGCTATCTCCGATGTTCCCCCGCTCGGCGATGTGCAGCCGTGGCGGCTGGCCGTCGTGCTCGACGTCACCGGCGACACGGCGCGGATCGGTATCCAGCCGAAGCGCGAAGTGTCGGGCGAAGTAGGCAAGGATCGTCTCACCGCCACGCTCAACAATGACAGCGTGAAGTGGACCCGCAAGACCGTGCGCCAAATCCTCGCGCCCGGCGATGTCATCTATGTCGAGCAAGACACGAAGACCAATGCCTGGCGCGTGCGACAGGTGCCGGAAATTTCCGGCGGCATTGTCGCGATGGACCCCTTCACCGGCCGCGTGCTGGCGATGGTGGGTGGCTTCTCGTTTGACCAATCGAAATTCAACCGCGCTACGCAAGCGCTGCGTCAGCCTGGCTCATCGTTCAAGCCCTTCGTCTACGCTACCGCGCTCGACAATGGTTACACGCCCTCAAGCGTCGTCATGGACGGGCCGATTGAAGTGGACCAAGGCGTTGGCCTCGAAATGTGGCGTCCGTCGAACTATGACGGCAAATTCGCAGGGCCGCGCACGCTGCGCTATGGCATCGAACATTCGAAGAATTTGATGACCGTGCGTCTCGCGCAAGATGTCGGCATGCCGCTAATTGCCGAATATGCGCGCCGCTTCGGCGTCTATGATGAAATGCTGCCGGTGCTCTCCATGTCACTCGGCGCGGGCGAAACGACCGTGCTGCGCATGACGACCGCCTATTCGATGTTTGTGAATGGCGGCAAGAAGATCAAGCCGACGCTGATCGACCGCATTCAGGATCGTTGGGGTCGCACCATCTATCGCCATGACGAGCGTGATTGCCTCGGCTGCGATGCGCGCTGGGCTGATCAGTCTGAACCCAAACTCGTCGATAAGCGCGAGCAGGTGCTTGATCCGTTGACGGCTTATCAGGTGACCTCGATGCTTGAAGGCGTTGTGCAGCGTGGCACGGCGACGACCATCAAGGCGGTGGGCAAGCCGCTCGCCGGTAAGACGGGCACAACCAACGATGCCAAGGATGTGTGGTTCGTCGGCTTCTCGCCGGACCTCGCCGTCGGTGTCTATCTCGGCTACGACCGGCCGCAATCGCTCGGCAATTCGGCAACCGCTGGCCAATACGCCGCGCCGATCTTTCGTGATTTCATGATGGCCGCCCTTGCGGACAAGCCGCCGACACCCTTCCGCGTGCCGGCCGGCATCAAGTTGATCCGCGTCTCCACAGGAACGGGCATGCGCGCGGGCCCGGATGATAAGGGCGCGCTGGCTGAAGCCTTCAAGCCCGGCACAGCACCGCCCGATACCTATTCGGTGATCGGTGCAGGCCCTGTAGGGGCAGGTGGCGTCTCGCCTGAAGCCGAACGCGCTGTCGGTGCTGGGACTGGCGGTCTCTACTGAATTTTTGACAGGGCAGGGCAGCGCGGGGTAATCGTCCCGCGCTATTTCGCATTGGAATCGTCATGCGCGCTGAAATTGAAAATCTGCTCGAATCCGCCAAGCAGTCCGTGGGACTGCTGAGGAGGCATCTTTGACTTCGACGCTGCCACCAAGCGTCTCGCGGAACTGAACGCGCAAACCGAACATCCCGAATTCTGGAACGATGCCGACGCCGCGCAGAAAATCATGCGCGAGCGCACCGATCTCGAAGATCGTCTTGGCGCGATCACGCGCATGGAACGCGAGATTGAGGATGCGCTAACCTTGATCGAACTCGGCGAAGCCGAAGGCGACGAAGACACGATCAAGGAAGGTGAAGAGCAGATCCGCGCGCTGGAACAAGACGCAGCGCGCCGTCAGGTTGAAACGCTCTTGTCGGGCGAGGCGGATCAGAACGATACCTATCTCGAAGTCCATTCCGGCGCGGGTGGCACTGAAAGCCAAGATTGGGCGAACATCCTTTTGCGCATGTACACGCGCTGGGCAGAGCGTCGGAAGTTTAAAGTTGAATTGCTCGACATGGCGGACGGCGAAGAAGCCGGCATTAAGGGCGCGACGCTGCTTATCAAAGGCCACAATGCCTATGGCTGGCTGAAGACGGAATCGGGTGTGCATCGTTTGGTGCGCATTTCGCCTTTTGATTCCAATGCGCGCCGGCATACGAGCTTCGCATCGATATGGGTCTATCCTGTGATTGACGATCGGATTCAGATCGACATCAAAGAAAGCGATTGCCGCATCGATACGTTCCGCTCCTCTGGTGCCGGCGGCCAGCACGTCAATACGACGGACTCGGCGGTGCGCATCACGCACATCCCCTCCGGTATTGTGGTGGCGTGTCAGCAGGAACGCTCACAGCATAAAAACCGCGCCAAAGCATGGGATATGTTGCGCGCGCGCCTTTATGAAGCTGAGCTGAAAAAGCGCGAAGAGAAAGCCAGCGCTGAGGCCGCATCGAAAACCGATATTGGTTGGGGCCACCAGATCCGCTCTTATGTTTTGCAGCCTTATCAGCTGGTGAAAGATTTGCGCACGGGGACACAATCCACCGCACCGGGCGATGTGCTTGATGGCGATCTTGATCCCTTCATGGAAGCGGCTTTGGCGCAGCGCGTTTATGGCGGCGAAGTCGAGGTCAGCGATATCGACTGATGGGTGCAGCAGCGCGGATGAAGCGCAGCGGATTGACAGCATTGCCGTCGATATGGGTTTCGTAATGGAGATGCGGGCCGGTTGAACGGCCTGTCGATCCGACGCGACCGACAATGTGTCCGCGTTCAACCCATTCGCCCGGTTTCACGGCAATGCGCGACAGATGCGCGTAGCGCGTCACCAATCCGCCGCCATGATCGATTTCGACCATGCGGCCATAGCCACCAGACCAATCCGCTTCAATGATGCGGCCTGCCGCGGTCGCACGGACTGGTGCGCCGGGCTCTTCGCGCAGATCGACGCCGCCATGCATCGCCATGCTGCGCGTGAACGGATCTCGCCTGATACCAAATCCGGACATGATTTCAGCCGCACTCGCGAGCGGCACACCCAGCGGAACATGATCTGAAAATTTCCGGAAGGCTGCGGCCTGAATAAGATCGTTGCGCGCGGCTTCATAGGCCATGCCGAAGGCGCTGTCGGAATCGCCCGGCAATGGCGGCGGAATATAGGGGCCGCCGAGACCCGCTTTCGGATCGAGCGCGCGCCTGTACGGATCAAGCCCGAGCGCTGCCCAATGGCGCGCGAGACGTTTGCGGTCGGCGCGGGCGGTTGCCGCGATCGTCTCGATCTCGGCCTGTTGGACCGAGTCGATCTCATCAAGCCCGCGTTCAATGGCATGGGCGGCCCATTCGAGCATGGCCAGGTCGGGACGCGCTTCCGATTCGGCGGCGCTCTGCCGTCGCAGACCCGGAGTGCCGCCGCCACCGGTGATATCCGCTTCACGACTGAGCGTAGCGAGGCCCGAATGGCGCAATTCAAGCTCAGTTTGGCGCTGGAGGATGATCTCAAGTCGGTCAGCGAGATTGCCGAGATCGGCAGCGACCATCGGCCGCGCTAGGCCGGGCTTCGATCCCAGAAGGCCCATTCCCGCCGCCCCGATGGCCAACCCCACCGCGAACATCAAGGCGGGCAGGGCCATTATTTTCAAACGGGCGGCGGGCAGTGTCTTCATGGCGCAAATTCCGGATCGCAATGGCCGGAGTGTGCGCATTTATGGTGAAGGCCGGGTAAACCGCCTCAAGACGCCTTATGCAGCGCTTGCGCAGCCTTGAGCACCGCTTCAGCGTGGCCAGGCACCTTCACCTTGCGCCACACCTCGTGGATCTTGCCCTTGGCATCGATCAGGAAGGTCGTGCGTTCGACGCCCATATATTTGCGGCCATACATGCTTTTTTCGACCCAGACGCCATAGGCTGATAGCATGTCCTTCTCTTCATCGGAGACGAGCGGAAAGGCGAGGTCGTATTTCTTCTTGAACTTGTCGTGGCTGGCGACGCTGTCCGGGCTGACGCCAAGGATCTCTGTGCCGGCTTTGGCAAACTTCGCCCGCAGCGCGTTGAACTCCATCGCCTCCTTGGTGCAGCCCGAAGTGTCGTCCTTGGGGTAGAAATAGAGGACGACATTCTGACCCTTGAGCTTTTTCAGCGAGATCGTGCCGCCACCGTCGCAGGGGAGCGAAAAATCTGGGGCTTTATCGCCTGAATCGAGGACATCCGCCATCTTTGCCTTCCTTTCGTCGAATCGCCATGGCCATTAGGAAGATGTAGCGCGCGGGCGCTGCCGTTCCATGCCAAGCCCAAGGCAATTCACGCCAAGGGCATGCGGGAAGCGGCCGGGAGGGAATGAGGTTCATGGCGTCGGACGAGGCGGTGCCGCATAAAAAACGCGTGTTGCGTGTGAAGCGTTTACCCCATTCGGCCCCCCAGCCGGACGCTGCTGCCATTGCTCCACGCCCCGCTAATTCCCCGCCCGCACCGCAAGCTGAACCCAAGCCTGCTCAGAAGGTTGAACCCAAGCCGGCGCCGAAGGCTGAACCAAAGCCTGCGCCCACACCCGAACCCATCGCCTCGCAAGCCGAGCCGCCTGCTCCTGCGGCGCTTGCGTCTTTGGGCACGCCGTCACCGGCCTCCATCGAACCCGCGCTTTTGGACCACGCGAAAGAGCGTGCTGAGACACAGCCTGAAACAAGTGTGCCAACGCCACAGGTCGCCACGCCAGCGGGGACAGCGGCATCGAAAACGCCGCGCCGCCGCGGCTTTATGGCGCGTATGGGTCATGCTGTTGGCGCTGTCGTCACCTTTCTGCTGATTGTCGCGGGCATCACCTTCGGTGCGGTCGCATGGCAATTGTCGCGTGGTCCGATTGCGCTCGACATCATCACCGAACTTGTTTCGACCGCGCTCGAAACGCAGTTCGGTGAAGGTTACGATGTCGAGGTGCAACACACCGATTTGCGCAACACGTCGGAAGGTCTCGTCCTTGGTATTGAAGGCGTGACCGTCCGCGATCCGGCGGGTCGCCTTGTCGTGTCATCGCCCGAAGCGTCCGTCTCCATTGATCCGATGTCTTTGCTGCGTGGTCGTTTCCGGCCGCGCGAAATTGAATTTATCGGCCTTGCCGTGGCGGTCACGATTTCGCCGACAGGACAATTGTCGGTCTCGGCCGATACGCCCGATCAAGCGACACCTTCGCCCGCACCGAGCGCGCCGCCAGCAGCAGCGCCTGAAGCCTCAATGGCGGAACAGGTGCTGAGCCTCGGCGCGATTGCCGATACGGTTGCTTTGCGAAAAGGCCCGCTTGCCATTCTCGATCGCGCCGGCATTCGCCAAGGACGTTTGACGCTCACCGATATGCGGCGTCATCGTTCGGTCACCTATTCCGATCTCGTCGTGAATTTCACCCGGCCCGATGGCAATGATGAAACACGTCTCGCGATCAGCGCGCGCGGGCCGCATGGCGTTTGGGCCGCTTCGGCGGCTGTGATTGGCGTCCCGGGTCACAATAAAAGGCTGCGCTTCACCACGCGGGATCTCGCTGTCTCCGAAATCCTTGGCTTCGCTGAGCCAGGGCTCATTCCCGTTCATACCGACATGCCGTTGTCGCTGGAGCTGACTGCGGATTTTGCTGCGGACAACACCATCATGGCGATTGATGGACAGATTGTCGGCGGACGCGCGGTGATCGAGTTTGCGGATAAAGCGGCGAAGCCGATACGGATTGATCAATTGCGCGGCGCCTTTGGCTGGGATCGCGAGCGCCATCTCATCAATCTGCGTAGCCTTGAATTGGCGGGCGGTGGTAGCCGTTTGCGCCTTGCCGGAACCGTGACGCCGCCGGGTGATCCCGCCGCGCCTTGGATTTTCCGCGTGTCGAGCCAAGATTCGACATTGCGTGAAGAGAGTGCGCGCAATCATCAGATCGAACTTGATAATATCATGATTGCGGGCCGCATTGCGCAGGGCTTTGGCGGCATCCGTATCGACGATTTCAGCGTGACAGGTCCTGAGGTGTCGATCAACGCCTCGTTACTCGTCGGCAAATTCGAAGCGCGTGATGGTTTTGAGTTGAACCTGCTCGCGCGTCGTATGCCATCGCCGGCTTTGCTCTCCTTCTGGCCGACCTTCATCGTGCCCGGTATTCGCGAATATATATTGGGATCAGTGAAGAGTGGGAATGTCGATCGTTTCTCCTATGCGATCAATCTGACGCGCCAGCAATTTACCGATGGCATGAAGGGATTGCCTCTGCCTGATGATGCGGTGCTGATGGAAATCGATGCCAATGACGTCGCATTTCTGCCGCAGCCCGGCTTGCCAGTATTCCGGCATCTGGAAAGCAAAAGCCGCGTGACCGGGCGCACGCTCACGGTCAATGTCTCGAAGGGTCAAATTCCCTTCCCCGGTGGGCGCACCATTAGCCTCGGCGAGACGACGTTCCGCATCGATGATCTCAATGCCGATCCGCCGCAACCACGCATTGTGAGCCGATCGAAGGGCAGTGTTGATGCGTTCGGCGAATTGTTGAAGGCCGAATTGCTGAAGCCCTATTATACATTGCCGTTCGAGCCGTCGCAGGTGAAGGGCGCGATGGAAGCGCATGTGACATTGGGCTTCCCGCTGATTGAAAATCCTCCGGCCGATAAAGTCAGCGTGACAGCGACGGGTACAATCACGAATTTGACGATCGAGCGAGTGATCGGTCGCGACAAGCTCGAGAATGGGCAGTTCACTTTCACGCAAGATAAATCCGGCATGGTCGTGAAAGGGGATGCACGGATCGGCGGCATGCCGAGCACGCTCGAATTGCGTCATCCCACAGGCGTACCTTACCCTGAAGTCAATTTGACCGGAACGATCGATGAAGCGGCGCGCGCAAGGCGCGGTTTCAAATTCGGCAATCAGCTCACCGGGCCCGTTGGCGTGAAGGCCGTGGCCCGTGAATTTGGTGGCCCCAAACAAGTCACTAATGTCGAGATTGATCTGGCCCGTGCGGGCATTAATGGTGTGATCCCCGGATGGGTGAAGCCCGCAGGCAGGCCGGGCAAGGCCACGTTCCGTCTCTCGACGGGCGCGGGCGATACGATGATATTCGAGGATCTCAATCTCGATGGTGGCAATGGCATGGCTGCCAAGGGGGATGTCACGCTGGGTCCTGATGGCCAGCTCAACGCGGCGAAATTGTCATCGCTCAAAATATCGCCCGGCGATTCCATGACGCTCGATGCTGACCGCAAAGACAATGTGCTCAAGCTCACCATCCGTGCGAGCACTATCGATCTACGCCCCGAATTGAAAACCTCCTTTGCGCCGGCTCCCGCAGGGCCGACCTCGCCTGCCAATGCCGACATTGATCTCGATCTGAGAGCGACGGCGGCCGTGGGTTTCAACAACGAAACGCTGACCGGCCTCGACATGAAATTGTCGCAGCGCGATGGCGCGTGGCGTGATCTTAAGCTGAGTGGGAAGCTCGGGCGTGCATCCGTGATCGGACAAAATGCACGCAATGAGCAAAATCAGCCTGTGATTGCGATTGAGACCAACGATGCCGGGGTGCTGCTGCGCTACATGGATCTCTACAAGCGCATGATGGGCGGCAACATGTTGCTGCAATTTGCCGGCAAGAACGACACGATGGCCGGTTCGATCATTGTACGGAATTTCGCGTTGCGTGACGATCCCGCACTCGCCAATGTGGCGGCAACGAGCCGGGCCGCGGGGCGGCAAACGATTACCGATCCGACAGAAGTGTCCTTCAATAAATTGCGTGCCGACTTCATGTTTGAAGGCGGCAAGATGACGTTGAAGGATGCAACCCTGTCGGGCCCGCAAGTGGGCGGTACGGTAGAAGGCACGCTCGATTTCCAAAAAGACCGAGCGGATTTGTCTGGGACATTCGTTCCCGCCTATGGCTTGAACAACGCCTTCAACCAGATTCCGATTGTGGGGCAGTTGCTGGGTGGCAAGGATGAAGGCCTGTTCGCGATTAATTTCCGCGTGACGGGGGCGTTGTCCGCACCAACGGTGAGCGTCAATCCGCTCTCCGCCGTTGCGCCAGGCTTTTTGCGTAAATTTTTCAGCGTGTGGGGGACCGATGATCCCCCTGCCGCGCCGACCAAGCCCGCACAATGAGAAGCGCACGTCATTGCAAGGCGTGAAGCGCCTTTGCAATCTATGTCAAAGCGACGTGATAGCGTGACGGCGTGAGCGTCGGTCTCACACCTGTTTCAGAAGAATATGCTTCTTCTTACCAAGTGAGAGTTTCACGGCGCCATCATGCACGAAGAGATCGGCACCAAGATTGGCGCGCTCGTCTGAAGCCGTTTCATCATTCACGCGCAGGCCACCCGCTTTGATCTGGCGGCGGGCTTCCGATGTGGAGGCGACGAGGCCCGCTTTGACGAAGGCTGAGAGAATGCCCAAGCCCGCAGCCACTTCACCCGCTGCAATCTCGACAGTCGGCAGGCTCGTGGCGGTGACGCCTTCCTCAAAGGTTTTGCGCGCGGTGAGTTCAGCCTGCTCGGCCGCGGCGCGACCATGGATCAGAGCTGTCGCCTCAGTCGCGAGGATCTTTTTCGCCTCGTTGATTTCAGCGCCGCCCAATTGTTCGAGGCGAGCGATTTCATCGAGCGGCAAAATGGTGAACAATTTGAGGAAGCGACCAACATCGCGGTCTTCCGTGTTGCGCCAATATTGCCAGTAATCATAGACGGGCAACATGTCGGCATTGAGCCATACCGCGCCTTGTGCCGTTTTGCCCATCTTCGCGCCCGAAGCGGTCGTCAAGAGCGGTGAGGTGAGCGCATAAAGTTGCGGCGTGCCCATGCGGCGGCCGAGATCGATGCCCGTGACGATATTGCCCCATTGATCGGAGCCGCCCATCTGCAGCGTAATACCGTAGCGCTTGTTCAGCTCCACGAAATCATAGGCCTGCAGACACATATAGTTGAATTCGAGGAAAGACAGTTCCTGGTCTCGATCAAGCCGCAATTTGACACTGTCCATCGACAGCATGCGATTGACGGAGAAATGGCGACCTACATCACGCAAAAACTCGATGTAATTGAGCGTCGTCAGCCATTCGGCATTATCGATCATCAAGGCGTCATGCTTGCTGTCACCAAAGGTGAGGAATTGTGAGAAGACCGTCTTGATGCCGTTCTTATTGCTTTCGATGTCGTCGAGCGTCAGGATCTTGCGGCTTTCATCGCGTCCTGAAGGATCGCCAACACGCGTTGTGCCACCGCCCATCAGCGGCACCGGCTTGCCCCCCGTCTTCTGCAGCCAATGCAGCATCATGATCTGCACAAGCGAGCCGACATGCAGAGACGGCGCGGTGCAATCAAAGCCGATATAGGCCGCAAGATCGCCCGATGCGGCCTTCTCATCAAGGCCGGCATAATCCGAGCATTGATGCACATAGCCACGCGCGATCAACGTGTGCAGGAAATCGGATTTCGGCTTGAAATCGGACATGACGGATACCGGAAAGAAAGAGTGCGATCAGCGGCGCTTGCCACGCGCAGCGCGCGGCGGTTCTTCGGCATTGGGGCCCAAGCGCTTGTCGAGATAATCGGAGACAAGCTTTTGCAGATCGTCAACCTTGTCCTCGAAGAAATGATTGGCGCCTTCGACGGTCGCGTGCTCGATCTGGATGCCTTTTTGCGTCTTCACTTTTTCGATGACGCCCATCACTTCCTTGATCGGTGCGACACGATCCTGCGAGCCGTGAATGAAGAGGCCAGATGATGGGCAGGGCGCGAGGAAGGAGAAATCGAATCGGTTGGCGGGCGCCGCGACCGAGATGAAGCCTTCGATTTCGGGGCGGCGCATCAGAAGCTGCATACCGATCCACGCACCAAAGGAAATGCCGGCGATCCAGCAGGCGCGGGCTTCCGGGTTGATCGCCTGCGCCCAATCGAGCGCGGCTGCGGCATCGGACAATTCACCCGAACCGTGATCGAAAGAGCCTTGGCTGCGGCCAACACCACGGAAATTGAAACGCAGGGCTGAGAAGCCGCGCTCCACGAATTGGTAATAGAGCGAATAGACGACCTGATTGTTCATCGTGCCGCCAAATTGCGGATGCGGATGCAGCACAATGGCGATCGGCGCGCCCTTGGTCTTCGACGGATGGTAGCGGCCTTCGATACGGCCAGCCGGACCGGTGAAGATAACCTCGGGCATGTTGATCCTTTCGGGCAGACGATGGGGCCGGAACGGTGCGTTCAGGGCCGGTTTGGCTTGACTCGGAACGCTGAGCGGCTCACATTCGCTTAGAATTCTTCTAACACCTTAGAGCGCTTCTAAACTGGCAATCGCCGGCTTGGAGACGTGTGGGGTGGGTCGCCTTCTAGCACGGTCTGGGGTGGCGATTTCAAGCTTTTCGTGATGATCGCGGCATGGTGCCTCGATGATCGAAACCTGGAACCGGAACGGCATCGCCCCCCGATGAGTGCCGCACGCACCTATTTCGACCATAACGCAACCGCCCCGGTCCGTCCGGCGGCGGCTGAGGCGATGGCGGCTGCGCTGCAGGCCGGGGGAAATCCGTCCTCGATCCATGCCGAAGGGCGCGCTGCGCGCGGCCGGGTCGAGGCGGCCCGTGATGCGCTCGCCGCGTTGGGCGAGGTCCGGACAACGGAAATTGTCTTCACCTCAGGCGGAACGGAGGCGAATGCGCTGGCCCTAACTCCAGCCTTGCTGCCCAACCCATCTGAAGCGGTCCTGCTGATCAGCGCTGTCGAACATGTCTGCGTGCTGCAAGGCCACCGCTTCCCCAAAGAGCGGGTCGAACTCATCCCCGTGCAGGCTGACGGCGTGATTGACCTCGCTTGGCTCGAAGCGCGCCTTGCGGCTGCGCCCGAAGGATCGGTGATGGTTGCCGTGCAATGGGCGAACAACGAAACCGGCATCATTCAGCCCATCCCCGCGATCGCTAATCTCGTCCATGCCCACAAAGGGCGGATTCATGTCGATGGCGTTCAGGGGGCAGGGAAAATCGCCTTCACCCGGCGCGAGCTGGGGGCCGATACGCTGGCTTTGTCCGCCCATAAGCTGGGCGGCCCGCAGGGTATTGGCGCGCTGATTCTCGGCCCCGGCTTAGTCATCGATCAGAAAATGCTGATCGGCGGCGGGCAGGAGCGCGGGACCCGCGCCGGCACGGAAAACGTCCCCGGCATTGCAGGCTTTGGTGCCGCCGTCCGTGAAGCTTTGGCGGCCCTGCCTGCCGAAACGGCCCGGCTCGCGGCCTTGCGCGACGCTTGCGAGGCGGCCCTTCTGGAACATGCCCCCGAGGCCGTTATTTTTGGGGCTGGTGTCGCGCGCCTGCCCAATACGCTGTGCTTCGCCATTCCCGGCCTGAAAGCTGAGACGGCTTTGATGGCGTTTGATCTCAATGGCGTGGCGCTGTCGTCTGGTTCGGCCTGTTCCTCGGGGAAGGTCAAACGGTCGCATGTGCTCGCCGCCATGGGCGTGCCGGATGATCTGGCCGCCTGCGCGCTACGGTTGAGCCTTGGGTGGTCGAGCACGGAGAAGGATGTGATCCAATTCGGATCGGCCCTCGAAAAAATACGAAACAACACCATAAAGAAGGATACGCGCGCGGCCTAAAGCGCGCCAAACCGGCCGCCGGCCCTTGAATCCGGTGAGGAGGAGTAAAGCGAATGCCCGCCGTCAAAGAGACTGTCGAACAGGTCAAGGCGATTGACGTCGACCAGTACAAATACGGCTTCGAGACGGAGCTTGAAGTGGACAAGGCCCCCAAGGGCCTGAACGAAGACATTGTCCGCCTGATCTCGGCCAAGAAGAATGAACCGGCTTGGATGCTGGAATGGCGGCTTGATGCCTATCGCCGCTGGCTGACCATGCGCGAGCCGACCTGGGCCCGCGTCGACTATCCTGAGATCGATTTCCAGGACATCCATTATTACGCCGCGCCGAAGATGAATGCCGCGCCGAAGACGATCGATGATGTCGATCCGGCCATTCTTGATACCTATAAGAAGCTCGGCATTCCGCTGCGCGAGCAGGAAATTCTTGCCGGTGTCCAGCAATCGAAAGTGGCTGTTGATGCCGTGTTCGATTCCGTCTCAGTGGCAACGACCTTCAAGGAAGAGTTGAAGAAGGCGGGCGTGATCTTCTGCTCGATTTCCGAAGCGATGCGTGAGCATCCGGAGCTCGTGCAAAAATATATCGGCACTGTCGTGCCGGTGACCGACAATTATTACGCCACGCTCAACTCCGCCGTCTTCACCGATGGCTCCTTCGTCTATGTGCCGAAGGGTGTGCGCTGCCCGATGGAATTGTCGACCTATTTCCGTATCAACGAAAAGAATACCGGTCAGTTCGAACGCACGCTGATCATTGCAGAAGAAGGCGCTTACGTGTCCTATCTCGAAGGGTGCACCGCGCCGCAGCGTGATGAGAACCAGCTGCATGCGGCTGTGGTTGAACTCATCGCTCTCGACGATGCCGAGATCAAATACTCGACGGTCCAGAATTGGTATCCGGGCGATAAGGACGGCAAGGGCGGCATTTATAACTTCGTCACCAAGCGTGGCGATTGCCGTGGCAAAAATTCCAAGATCAGCTGGACGCAGGTGGAAACCGGTTCGGCGATCACATGGAAATATCCGTCATGCATTTTGCGCGGTGAAGGTTCGCGCGGCGAATTCTATTCGATCGCGGTTTCGAATGGTCGCCAGCAGGTCGATTCTGGCACCAAGATGATCCATCTCGGCAAGAACACGACGAGCCGTATCATCTCGAAGGGTATTTCGGCAGGCTATTCGCAGAACACCTATCGCGGTCTTGTCTCGGCGCATCGCCGCGCGACCGGCGCGCGCAATTTCACCAATTGCGACTCGCTCCTGATCGGCAACAATTGCGGCGCACATACGGTGCCGTATATTGAGAGCAAGAATGGCTCGGCGATTTTCGAGCATGAGGCGACAACCTCGAAGATCTCCGAAGACCAGCTCTTCTACTGCATGCAGCGCGGCCTTTCGGAAGAAGAGGCCACCGCGCTCATCGTCAACGGCTTCGTGAAAGACGTCTTGCAGCAACTCCCGATGGAGTTCGCCGTCGAAGCGCAGAAGCTCATCTCCATTTCGCTCGAAGGCTCGGTCGGTTGATCCGCCGCCTCGCACCTCTTTCGAAGGACCACCCTGATGCTTGAAATCCGCAATCTCCACGTCTCGATCGAAGACAAGAAAATCCTGAATGGCCTCAACCTGACCGTCCATGACGGCGAGGTCGCAGCCATCATGGGCCCGAACGGCTCGGGCAAATCGACGCTCTCCTATGTCATCGCGGGCAAGGAAGATTACGAGATCCACGATGGCGAGATTCTGCTCGACGGCGAGAATGTGCTTGAGATGGAGCCCGATGCACGCGCGGCTGCCGGCATTTTCCTCGCTTTCCAATACCCGCTCGAAATTCCGGGCGTCGCCACGATGACCTTTCTTAAGGCGGCGATGCAGGCGCAGCGCAAAGCGCGCGGTGAAGACGAATTGTCGACGGCTGAATTCATGAAGCGCGTGCGCGATCAGGCCGGTCACCTCGGCATCCCGCAGGATATGCTCAAGCGTGGTCTCAATGTCGGCTTCTCCGGCGGCGAGAAGAAGCGCATGGAAATCCTGCAGATGGCGCTGCTCGAGCCGAAATTCTGCATTCTCGACGAAACCGATTCTGGTCTCGATATCGATGCGCTGAAGATCGTGTCCGAAGGCGTCAATCGCCTGCGTGGCAAGGATCGCTCTTTCCTCGTGATCACCCATTACCAGCGCCTGCTCAACTACATTGTGCCGGACACTGTGCACGTCATGGCGCATGGCCAAGTCGTGAAATCGGGCGGCAAGGAATTGGCGCTCGAACTCGAAGCCAATGGCTATGCCGATTACAAGACGCTGGCCGCGTGAGGTGAATGATGTCTGACGTCACACCGATCCGCACACCGGCGGAGAGCGCGCTGATCGCGGCGTTCCCAGCCGCGCGCAAAAGTCTGCCCGGCAACGCGCATGTGATTGCGCTGCGCGAGGCGGCGTTCAACCGTTTTGAGGCGAAGGGCCTGCCGCATCGCCGCGTTGAAGAATGGAAATATACCGATCTGCGCACAGCCATGCGCGATGCGCTCCCGCTTGCCCAGGCGCCGCAGGCGGCAACACTTGCAGCGCTCGGCCATGTCGCTGATCCGTTTGCGCAGCTTGATGCCTATCGCATCACCATTGTTGACGGCCATCATGTGCCCTCGCTCTCGGTCGATGCAATCAAAGGCGTCACGCTCCGCGATCTTGCCGCCTCGCTTTCGACCGGTGACGGCATCGCTTCGCTGGGCACGATGGCAAAGGCGGATGATTCTGCACTCGCGCTCAATGCAGCCTTCATGCAGGGCGGTGTTGTCATTGAGATCGCCAAGGGCGTCGCGCTCGATAAGCCGATCTATCTGCGTTTTCTCGTTTCGGGCGACAAGCCGCACGCCATCTATCCGCGTGTGCTCGTCACTGTCGGTGAAGGCGCGTCGGCCACATTGATCGAAGCCCATCAGGGTGCTGATGGTATTGCCTATCAGGTCAACGGCGTTGTTGAGATCAAGGCCGGTGCAAAGACACATATTCAGCATGTGCGCCTCAATGCGCATGGCGATGCCGCGATCGATCTGTCCTCGCTCGGAACCGATCTCGGTGAGGCGGCCGAATTCAAGTCGCTCAATTTTGTGATGCGCCCCGCGCTGACGCGGCATCAAGTGTTTGCACGCTTCTCGGGTGAGCATATCAAGCTCGACGTGTCGGGTGCGGCGCTCCTCAAAGGCAAACAGCACGCGGATTCGACACTCTATGTCGATCACGCGATGCCGCATGGCGAAAGCCGCGAATTGTTCAAGCATGTCATCGATGATGAGGCCGTGGGCGTGTTCCAAGGCAAGATCGTCGTTCAGCAGATCGCGCAGAAGACTGACGGCCGCATGATGAGCCAGGCAATTCTGCTGTCTGATGATGCGACAATGAACAATAAGCCCGAGCTTGAAATCTTCGCGGACGATGTCGCCTGCGGCCATGGTGCCACGTGCGGTGCACTCGATGAGGATCTTCTGTTCTATCTGCGCGCACGCGGCCTGCCGAAGCCGGAAGCGGAAGCTTTGATGCTCGCCGCCTTCGTCGGCGAGGCGCTCGAAAAGATCGAGAACGATGCGGTGCGTGAGGCGCTAGAAGCGCAAACGCAACATTGGCTCTTGTCGAGGGCCATCAAGTGACCTTTGATATCGCGAAGGTCCGTGCCGATTTTCCGGCGCTGTCGATGGAGGTTTATGGCAAGCCTCTCGTCTATCTCGACAATGCCGCTTCGGCGCAAAAGCCGCGTCAGGTGATCGACCGGATGGTGCAGGCTTATGAGCGCGAATATGCCAATGTGCATCGCGGCCTGCATTATCTGGCCAATGCGGCGACGGAGGGCTTCGAAGGCGCGCGCGAGAAAGTGCGTGCCTTTCTCAATGCCGCCTCGACCGATGAAATCATTTTTGCCCGTTCGGCGACGGAGGCGATTAACCTCGTCGCGTCGAGCTATGGCCGCATGGTCGAGATCGGCGAAGGTGATGAGATCATCCTTTCGATCATGGAGCACCACTCCAACATCGTGCCGTGGCATTTCTGGCGCGAGCGCCATGGTGCGGTGATCAAATGGGCGATGGTGGATGAGGCCGGCAATCTTGACGCTGCGCAATTCGAAAAGCTGATCACCCCGCGCACCAAGATGGTCGCCGTCACGCACATGTCGAATGTGTTGGGCACGGTGTCGCCTGTGGCCGAGATCATCCGGATTGCCCATGCGCATGGCGTGAAGGTGCTGGTCGACGGCTCGCAAGGGGCCGTGCATTTGCCGGTCGATGTGCGCGCACTCGATGCCGATTTCTACGTCTTCACCGGTCACAAGGTTTACGGACCGACCGGTATTGGCGTGTTGTATGGCAAGCGTGATCTTCTGGCAGCCATGCCACCCTTCAATGGTGGCGGCGAAATGATCTCCGTCGTGACCGAAGAGTCCGTCACCTATAACGAGCCACCGCATCGGTTCGAAGCGGGGACACCGCCGATTGTACAGGCCATCGGGCTTGGTGCAGCCATCGATTACATGACGGCGATCGGACGCGACACGATTCTCGCGCAGGAAAACATCTTGCGTGATTATGCGATGGAACGTTTGGGCGCGATGAATTCGCTGCGCATCTTCGGCACAGCCAAGAACAAGGGTGCCATTGTCTCGTTCCAGATGAAGGGCGCCCATGCGCATGACGTCGCCACCATCATCGACCGGCAAGGCGTGGCCGTGCGTGCGGGCACGCATTGTGCGCAGCCTTTGCTGGCCCGTTATGGCGTGACCTCGACCTGCCGTGCGTCATTTGCGTTTTACAACACCAAGGATGAGATTGATGTTCTTGTCGCGGCGTTGCAAAAGGCCGAAACTCTGTTTGGTTGAGGAAGGTCCCCCGCCATGGCCAGCACGCACGTTGACGATGACGTCCAGCCGAACCGGCCTGCGATCAATCCCGCGACCGCGTTGACGCCGGAAGAGATTGATCGGCTCACCGATGGCATCATTGCCGCGCTGAAGACGGTCTATGATCCGGAAATCCCGGCCGACATCTATGAGCTGGGCCTGATCTACCGCGTCGACATCAACGACGAGCGCCATGTGAACATCGACATGACGTTGACGGCACCCGGTTGCCCGGTGGCGGGCGAAATGCCCGGCTGGGTGGAGAATGCGGTCAGCATGGTGGAAGGCGTGAAGAGCGTCACCGTCAACATGACGTTCGACCCGCCATGGGATCAGAGCCGCATGTCGGACGAAGCCCGCGTGGCGCTCGATATGTGGTGAGAGGCGGGGGCCTTTTCATTCCGCCCGCCCCATCCTACATTTGTTCCATTCCGATCCGGGCCTTGAACCCGGCCAAGGAGGAAAAATGGGCCTGAGCCTGAAAGTGATGAGCCTCTCCGATGCCGCGGCCGACCGCGTGCGGCAGATCGTCGAGGGCTCAAAGACCCCCATCATCGGCTTGCGTGTTGGCGTCAAGAATGGCGGCTGCGCCGGTATGGCCTATACGATTGAGGCTGCGGAGAGCGTGCGGCCGGGCGATGAGGTCGTGACCGAAAAGGGTGCGACGGTCGTCGTCGATCCGAAGGCGGTGTTGTTCCTGCTCGGCACCGAAATGGATTTCAAGACGGACAAGCTCGCCAGCCAGTTCGTGTTCAACAACCCGAACCAGACTTCAGCCTGCGGCTGCGGGGAATCAGTGCAACTCGAACCGGCGAAGCTTGATCCGGCGCACGTCTGACCAGCCTTCGCGATCGGACATGGATTGGGGCGTCGGCTAAACAGCCGCCTCGCGATCAATTCAATAAGCGGAAAAGAGGGACGCCATCGCAAGGCGCGGAGCGCCGGGACGATGCAGCCCTATGCCGTCACCGCTTCAAAAAGCTTTGAACGTCAGGATTGTGTGCGTGTCGACGATATCGGGGATCGTCTGCACTTTTTCGCCCACGAAATGGCCGATATCGATGCCATCATCCAAATGGAACTTGGCGAGAATGTCGAAATTCCCGGCAATCGAATAGATTTCCGAAGCGATTTCGGCATCGGCCAAGCGGCTGGCGACGTCGTAGGTCTTGCCAAGCTTGCATTTGATCTCGACGAAAAAGGTCTGCATCGGATACTCCCTCTCTCCGTCTTAGATCAAAAATCCAAACCGCCTGCAATCAGGTGCGCAGGCGCCCGTTCTTCTTGACGATGACCGTCGTGCCGACATCGACGCGGTTATAGAGGTCATAAATGTCTTCGTTGAGCAGGCGGATGCAGCCCGAGGAGACCTGCTCGCCAATGCTCCACGGCTCGTTGGTGCCGTGGATGCGGAACAGGATGTCGTGGCCGTTCTGATAGAGGTAGAGCGCGCGCGCACCCAGCGGGCTGTTGAGGCCACCTTCCATATGGTCGGGAAGGTTCTTCAGAATGCGCTTCATCGTGGCCGTCGGGCGCCAATCGGGCCACACGGCCTTGCGGCCGACATAGGCCATGCCACGCCAGGAGAAGCCCTGCCGGCCGACGCCAATGCCATAGCGGATGGCGGTATCGCCGGGCTGCACAAGGAACAGGAAGCGCTGATCGATATCGACCACGATCGTGCCGGGCTTTTCGCCGCCGGTATAGGCCACGGTCTGCCGGGCCAGTTCCGGCTTCATCTTCGACCGGTCGACAAGCGGAATGTCGTACGGCTTGTCCGGCATCGAGCCGATGTACCAATCGTCGTCATTGTCGACTTCTTCAGGCACCGTCGCCGCCTGATGCTGACAGGCTGCTGCTGAGGCAGCGAGAGCGAGGACAAAACTACGGCGGGTCAGATGACGAAACGAGGACATGGCACGCGTGGTTCGAAGATGGGGGATTCGGCGGAGCGCCGACGCGCGTTTCCTTTAACCAACCAAGTCGGATTCGACCATGCCTGAACGGACACATTTTGGGCTTGAAAGCCGCTTCTCCGTCACCCTGCGGCAGGTATGCAACAAAGGGGAGCCGATTTGACGCACCTCCCCATGGCGCAGAGCTGATGCAGCTTAGCCGCGCCCGACACTGACGTAGGAGAAACCGCGCTTCCGCATGTCGTCTGGTCGGTAGATGTTGCGCAGGTCGATGACGGTCGGGCTCTTCATGGCCTTCTTGACGCGGTCGAGATCGAGCGCGCGGAAGGCATCCCATTCGGTGACGATAGCCAGCGCATCCGCTCCCGCCACGCATTCATAGGCGTTCTGGGTGAAGCTCACCCCATCAAGCATCGTCTTGGCCTGATCCATCGCTTCCGGGTCGAAAGCGCGGATGGTGGCGCCTGCTTTTTTGAGTTCGTCGATGATGACGAGCGAAGGGGCCTCGCGCATATCGTCCGTGTTCGGCTTGAAGGCGAGGCCGAGGATCGCGATCGTCTTGCCTTGGACAGAGCCGCCGCACGCTTTGATAATCTTGGCCGCCATCTTCTCTTTGCGGCGATCATTGACGTCGACGACGGTTTCAACGATCCGCAACGGCGCGCCGAAATCTTGCCCGGTTTTCACCAGCGCTTGCGTATCTTTCGGAAAACATGAGCCGCCATAGCCGGGGCCGGCATGGAGAAACTTGCCGCCAATGCGGTTATCAAGCCCGATGCCGCGCGCCACTTCCTGCACATTGGCGCCCACTTGTTCGCACAAATCGGCAATCTCGTTGATAAAAGTGATCTTCACCGCAAGAAATGCGTTGGCTGCATACTTGATCAGTTCTGACGTGCGCCGCGCCGTAAACACAAGCGGCGGCTCGTTCAAATAAAGCGGGCGATAGATCTCTTTCATCACCTCGCGTGCACGCGGATCATCCGTGCCGACAACGATGCGATCAGGCCGCTTGAAATCACCAATGGCGGCGCCTTCGCGCAAAAATTCCGGATTGGACACAACGGCGAAATCGGCATCAGGCCGCACCTTGCGGATGATCGCTTCAACTTCATCGCCCGTGCCAACCGGCACTGTCGATTTGGTGACGATCACGGTGTAGCCATCGATCTCGCGCGCGATCTCTTCCGCGGCGGCGTAAACATAGGAGAGGTCGGCATGGCCATCGCCGCGGCGCGAGGGCGTGCCAACCGCGATGAACACCGCATCGGCTCCTTTGACGCCGTCCTGAAGTGAGGTGGAAAAGGCGAGGCGGCCTTCGCGGACATTCTTGGCGACGAGTTCAGCCAAGCCGGGCTCGAAGATCGGCATCACGCCCTGATGCAGCGCGGCGATCTTGTCCTCGTTCTTGTCGATGCAGATGACGTCATGGCCAAAATCGGCCAGGCAGGCGCCAGAGACGAGGCCCACATAGCCCGACCCGATCATCGCGATCCGCATGGAAAGTCCTCCGCCTCAACTCCGCGCCTTTTAAACGGCCGTGGGCAAGGCGCAAGCGCGGGCTCACATTTTGGGCGGGGAGGCCGTTCCTGTTGCCTCGGGCAGGGGCGCCAAGGGTGACGTACTGACCGAACCGGCAGGCAAGGTGGCTTGCGGCTGGGTCAGGGTCAATTTGACTGCCTCTTCATCGACATAGGCCTGAGCCTGCCGGTCTTCGACCCGCGGTTCGGCGAGCTGCGCGCCAATGGCCTTCACCACCTGTGGCGCCTCGGCAAACGTGCCATGGCGGAAAATGTCGGCCCCTTTGCTGGCCGTCAGATCATAGACGCGGACGCCGAGCCGCGCGATTTCCTCGCGCTGCTTGGGATCGTCGAGGTTGAGCGCGCCCACGCGCTGGCGGTCGCCCGCCAAGGTCGACGACAAGGACAACGCCCGGTCATCCGCTGCGGCGAAAACGGAAATCTGCGCCGCCTTGCCAATGCGGGCAAGTTGGCTGCGGAACACGTCGAGATCGATATCGGGCGCTGCCAGCATCACATCGCCGAGCTTGCCATTGAGATTGGCTTGGCCCGCAATCGCATTCTGCCGCAGCGCTTCCATCGCGAGGAACGTCCCCATCGAATGGGCGAGGACATGCACGCGGCCCACGCCCGGCGTTTGGCCTAAATCGCGCAGCAGCTTTTCAAGCGCATCGCGTGAAGCGGTGGCGCTCTCGCGATCAGAACCGTAAGCAAGGAATTTGTTACGTGACGGCCATGTGAACAACACGGGCACACCGGTGAAACCGGAATCCGTCACAATCTGTGCCAGCCGAAACCGTGCTTCATCATAGCCTGTGTTGAAACCATGGATGAACACCAGCACATCGCGGCTGACACCGACGCGGCCTGAGACCTGCGCGGCAATCTCGGCGTTGAATTGGGCCTCATCAAGTTTGCGTTGGCCGACAATAACGAAATGTCGCTTTTTGCTTTCCGGCGTGATCGAGGGACGCTCGATAACGCCTGCTTCATGCCCCGGCGGCACACTGATCGTCGTCGTCAGATATTTTGCCTGCCCTGCCTCACCGGTGGGTGAGCCGAGATCCTTGCGGGTCGTGACGACGAATTCCTGCACCAAGGTCGCGGGCTTCTTTTCGCCGAACAGGCTCGTCGACGGCATTGAGGCCGACGGCATGCCCGGCAGGCTGGCGCAGGCCGAGACCGTGAGGCTCAGCGCGCCGGCAATGAAAAGGGAAGGCCAGGAGGTCTGGTGCAAGGTCATGACAACGATCGTTGGGTGAGGCCTTTGGGCCTAATCCGGGCAGGTTTAAGAGACGTTAACAGGGTGCCTGAGGCAGAGCTGTCTCTTGCCAGCCGATCATGTCGGGAAAACGGCAGAACTTAGCGCGGCTGTGCGCTCGATGCGGCGTCCGAAACGCCACTCGCCACACCGGTGACGACGCCTGCGGGCAATTCCACGGCGAGCCCCGCTGCGGTGCCGACTGTCTTGCCGACCGCGCCCGCGAACATGCCCATCTTGTCGCCAAGGCTCGCGCCGCGCGTCTCGATCGGGTCTGATGCGAGGCGTGTGCCGATCATTTGCACGATCTGCGGCGAGGCCGCGAACTTCGCATGATTGAGACTGTCGCTAGTCTTGATATCGGAGAGGTCGATGACGCTGATGTTGAGCGCCGCCATCCGCGCCATCATGGCGGGATCCGTCACTTGGAACGAGCCAGCGCGTTCTTCGCTCTGCCAGACGAACTTTGAAATGTTGAGTGCTTTATCGTCCTTCGATGTAAAGATCGTCACGGGCTTCGGAAACCGGCCATAAGCCAAGATCTGGCGCCGGAAGACATCGATGTCGATATCCGGTGCTGCGAGCATCACATAGCCGAGCTTGCCGTTGAAGGTTGGGTTGCCGCGAATTTTCGCCTGCCGCAACACTTCCATCGTCAGCATGTTGCCCATGGAATGGGCGAGGAGATCGATTTGCTGCGCGCCGCTCTCACGCGCCAAGAGCGACAGTGTCTGTTCGAGATCGTCGCGCGAATAGGCGACGCTTTCACGATCGTAAGGATAGGCAAGCAATTCGCCCCGCGACGGCCAGGTGAACAGGACCGGCACGCCTTTGAAATTTGAATCATAAACAATCTGCGCAAAGCGGAACACCGCTTCATCGAAGCGCGTATTATAGCCGTGAATGAAGACGAGAATGTCGCGATCCGCTGGCTTGCGCTTTGCGAGGTCCTTGCGGACTTTCGCCAGAAATTCGCGCCGGTCGAGATAGTCACGCGACACTACGGCAATCGATTTGCTTGGGTCTGAGCCGATTTCCAACTGCCCGGTCTGGTGGTTGGGCGGCATTGAAATGATCACGTCAGCGTAGTTGAGTTCGCGTGACCGTTCGCCGGAGAACATGAGCCCCGGCGGTTCTTTGGTCTGCTCGCGCATCGTGGCGACAAGAATCGGCACGGCTGTCGAGCCTTCAGGCACCGTCCCCAGCGTTTGAAGTGCCGATTTCGGAGGCCCGGAGGCACAGGCGCCAAGGCTCAGCGCAAGAAACGCCACGGCTAGCCGGGAGAATGAGCCAAAATCGAGCAACATACCTTTGGTTATCAATGCGGCTCAGTCTCCGGTCAAGGAAGGGCCCGCCACAAGATGGGGATTTCCCGCCACGGGGCGGGTTTCGGCGGATGACTTCGCCCCCTTTGCCCCGGTATGGATGAGGCGATGAGTGCTACCCGCGAACCCGCTTCCCTTGAGGCTCTGGCCGATGCCCTGATCGCGGGTGACCGCGCCGCCTTGGCGCGGGCCATCACGCTGGTTGAAAGCAAACGCGCAGATCATAGGGCGCAGGCGCGCGACCTCTTGCAGATCCTGTTGCCAAGGACCGGGCAGGCCATGCGCGTGGGTGTGACCGGCGTGCCCGGCGTCGGCAAATCCACCACGATCGACATGTTGGGTTCGAACCTCACCGCCGCGGGGCACAAAGTGGCTGTCCTTGCCGTTGACCCATCCTCCTCCCGCACGGGCGGGTCGATCCTTGGTGACAAGACGCGGATGCAGCAGCTGGCGGTCGATCGCAACGCCTTCATCCGGCCCTCGCCATCCTCTGGCACGCTCGGTGGCGTCGCATCGCGCACCCGCGAGACGATGCTTTTGTGTGAGGCGGCCGGCTTCGATGTGATTTTGGTTGAAACCGTCGGCATCGGCCAATCCGAAACAGCGGTGGCCGACATGACGGATTTCTTCCTTGTGCTGATGCTACCCGGCGCAGGCGATGAATTGCAGGGGATCAAAAAGGGTGTGCTCGAACTGGCCGATATGATCGCCGTCAACAAAGCCGATGGCGATGGCGCAAACCGTGCTCGTGCTGCGGCTGCGGAATATCGTGCCGCCCTTCACATCCTCGCGCCCGCTTCGCCGAACTGGTCCCCACCGGTGGTGATGATTTCAGGCCTCGCCAATCAAGGCCTCAAGGAGATGTGGGAGAAGATTGTCGAGCATCGTACCCGTTTCATGGCGACTGGGGAATTTACCGCCCGCCGCCGTGCGCAGGATGTCAAATGGATGTGGGCGATGATCGAAGATCGCCTCATGGGCCGCCTGCGCGACGACCGTACCTTGCGCGCACGTTTGCCAGAGATTGAGCAAGCGGTGGCGGATGGGACGCTCACGGCCACGGCAGCGGCGGAAGATGTGCTCACACATGCGGGGCTTGCATGAAACTGCTGGTGACCGGCTTTGGCCCGTTCCCGGGCGTGCGACATAATCCCAGCGGCCAGATCGCGCTGGCGGTTGGCCGCTCGGCACGGTTGAAACGGCAGGGTGTTCGGATTGCCGCTCATGAATTGATCGTGACATATGCGGCGCTGCCCGATCTCGTGGAATTGATCGATCGCGAAAAGCCCGATGCGATTTTGATGTTCGGCATTGCCGCGCGAACGAAACAGCCACGCCTTGAACGACGGGGCGAGAACCGTACCCGGCCGCTGTCGGTGGATGCGTCCGGCACGCGGCCGAAATCGCGCAAGCTTGATGAGACGGCACCCCTCATCCGCAATGTACGGGTTGCACTGGAACCCTTGCGTCTCGTCATTCAGCAACAGGGGTTTAAGCCGACCCTGTCAAACAATGCAGGCGCTTATCTCTGCAATGCCGTGCTGTTTACCGCCTTGGGCGAAAAGCCCGATGCACCATGCATTTTCGTGCATGTGCCGAAGCTGTCGCGCGACGGCATCACGCGCATGGCGAAGGCGGGTGAAGATTTGGCTGCAATGCTCTTGGCGCAAGCGCGGCGCAGCCGTTAAATAACGGCGCGCACCGTACCGACTTCGATCTTGTTCCAGTTTTTGAGTTGCGGCTCGCCCAGCGCCCGCAGTTTTGCCCTGGTCTCATCATCAAGCGGCAGGAATTTCGCAATCAGCGCTTCCATCACCGCTTGCGAAGCACGGGTTGCGCCGTCGTCGATCTTAAGCGCAATGCCATAGCCCAATTCCGGGAACGCGGCGCAATAGACGCCTTCGGCCCCTGTCTTCATAAAGACGCGTTCGCGTAGAATATTCATCGCATCCGTGTCGAAACGGCCTGTGCCTGCCACCATAAAAGGATGCGCGGCCACGGCTTTGAAAATGCGCCGCGCAGCGTCAGCGCGCTGCGACTCTAGCCCATAGCCGGTCCCAAGTTTTGCAAAACCTTGCGCTATGCCACGCAAAGGTGCGGCATAGGTTGGGATCGAGCATCCATCTGTACCACACACTTCGTCGCCAAGTGTCGCGCCCGTCATCGCTTCGCAGACGATCTTGATCTCGCGCTGCACGGGATGTGCGCGCCCGACATAGCCTTTCGGATCGTAATCGGCCGCGCAGGCAAAGCAGAGAAAACCGGAATGCTTGCCCGAGCAATTATTGTGGAGTGCTGTTGGCTCTTCATGTTGGGCGGCAAGCGCACGCGTCGCAGCATCGCCCATTGGCCAATGCGCACCGCATTCAAGCGCGTCCTTGTCGAGCCCGGCTTTCTTCAAAATGCCAGCGGCGGTGGCGGCATGCTCAGGCTCGCCCGAATGCGACGCGACGCAGAGCGCGATCTCCGCATCGGTGAGTTGATATTTGTCGGCCGCCCCGCTTTCAAACAGCGGAATCGCTTGAAATGCTTTCACCGCCGAGCGTGGGAAGACGGGCGCATCGATATCCCCTGCGGACGCGACGATCCCACCCTTGGCATCGACCACCGCATAAGAGCCGCGATGTTGCGATTCGACGCGGCTGCCGCGGCTGACTTCGACGAGGACGGGATTGGTCATTTCGGACGCTCCGAAGGAGGGGACGCAACTGAGAGCGCGGCGCGTGCCGCGCGGACGTGAGTCATATCGCCTTTAGGCGGAAATTCTAGGCTTGATCCCCACCCGTGTCGCGAATGGTCCTCACGGCGTGCTCCAACGCCTCCAATTCATAGGCTTAAACACCCCAAAGGATATCAGACCTAATCTGGTCATATCCGTGCCGGAGGCGATTGCCGAGGCCAGCGATATCGGACCAAGGGACCATGGGATGGCGCGCTTTATCCGCCGGCGGCAGATATCGGATGGCTTCACTGATGACTTCAAGATGACGTTCAAATGCGGGGCGCACCCTCACTCCGTCAGCGAGTGCATGCGGGCCTAGGCCATCAAGCAGCGAACGAATGTTTGCGATCGCATCCAGAATATGGGTGCAACGATCCTGCAGTGTTGCTGGCATTCAGATGATCTCGATCAGATCGCCTTTGATCCGGTCGAGAAGAGGGGAGTCCGATCCGGGCATGGCGATGCGGGTTTCAACGCCAAGCCACTCGGACAAATGCCGTTCAAGCCCCACAAGGCCGACGGCTGAAAACGATGAAGAGGCGGACACCTCAAGCAACACATCCAGATCGCTGTCAGAGCGATGATCACCCCGCGCGCGCGACCCGAACACAGCAAGTCGCGTCACACCGCGCGCCTTCAACTCCGGCACCAAGGCGCGGAGGTCGCGAATGAGATCATCAAGCGTAGGTGCTGTCATCGCCATGGCATGGAGTGTAGCACGCCATGGCTTGCAAGTCAGGCAGGCTTACTCGGCGGCGCTTTTCTGCACATAGCCGAGCTTGCCATTCAGCTCGTTCAGCAGATTTTCCGCCGCTTCGGCAATCACGGTACCGGGTGGGAAAATGGCCGACGCTCCGGCATCGTAAAGCGCTTGGAAATCCTGCGGCGGGATCACGCCACCCACTACGATCATGATGTCGGGGCGACCTTCTTGCGCGAGTGCGGCTTTCAACGCGGGCACGAGGGTAAGGTGGCCTGCTGCGAGCGAGGAGACGCCAACAATGTGCACGTCGTTTTCAACCGCCTGGCGCGCTGCCTCTTCCGGCGTGGCGAACAAGGGGCCGATATCGACGTCGAAACCGAGATCGGCAAAGGCCGAGGCGATCACTTTCTGGCCGCGGTCATGTCCGTCCTGCCCCATCTTTGCGACGAGAAGACGTGGACGGCGGCCATCGTTCTCTTCGAACGCTTCCACCATCGCCTGCACGCGCTTGACCGCATCCGACATGGTGCCGACCTCCCGCTTATAGACGCCGCTGATCGAACGGATTTCCGCGCGATGGCGACCGAATACTTTTTCGAGCGCCATCGAGATTTCACCAACCGTCGCCTTGGCGCGCGCGGCATTGATGGCAAGCGCCAAGAGGTTGCCATTCCCTTTCGCACCCTCCGTCAGCGCATTCAGTGCTGACTCGACGGCCTTTGGGTCGCGCTCAGCCTTGAGCCGCGCAAGCTTTTCGAGCTGTTGTGCGCGCACAGACGAATTGTCGACCTTGAGCACGTCGATCGGCTTCTCATCGGTGGGGCGATATTTGTTCACGCCGATAACAGCCTGACGGCCCGCATCGATACGCGCCTGCGTTTTCGCGGCCGCCTCTTCGATCCGAAGCTTCGGAATGCCCGCTTCGATAGCCTTCGCCATGCCGCCCAGCTGTTCGACCTCTTGGATATGCGCCCACGCTTTGGCCGCGAGCTCGGTCGTCAGACGTTCAACATAGAAGGAACCGCCCCACGGATCGATGATCCGCGTCGTCCCACTTTCTTGCTGCAGGAAGAGCTGCGTGTTGCGGGCGATGCGGGCGGAGAAATCCGTGGGCAGCGCCAGCGCCTCATCGAGCGCATTGGTGTGGAGTGATTGCGTATGGCCTTGCGTCGCCGCCATCGCTTCGATCTGCGTGCGCACGACATTGTTGAACACGTCCTGCGCGGTCAGCGACCAGCCGGATGTCTGCGAGTGTGTGCGCAAGGGCAGCGATTTCTCGCTTTGCGGGTTGAAGCCCTTGACGAGCTTCGCCCACAGCAAGCGCGCGGCGCGCAGCTTGGCGACCTCCATGAAGAAATTCATGCCGATCGCCCAGAAGAACGAAAGGCGCGGCGCGAATTGATCAACTGTCAGACCGGCCTTGATCCCGGCACGGATATATTCGACGCCGTCGGCCAGCGTATAGGCGAGCTCGAGATCCTGCGTCGCGCCCGCTTCCTGCATGTGATAGCCGGAAATCGAAATTGAATTGAACTTCGGCATATTCTGCGAGGTGAACGCAAAAATATCGGAGATGATCCGCATCGAAGGCGCGGGCGGATAGATGTACGTGTTCCGCACCATGAATTCTTTGAGAATGTCGTTCTGGATTGTGCCGGCGAGCTTATCGGGCGACACGCCTTGCTCTTCTGCCGCGACAATATAAAGCGCGAGAATGGGCAATACCGCGCCATTCATCGTCATCGACACGCTCATCTGGTCGAGCGGGATGCCCGAAAACAGCGTGCGCATATCATAGATGGAATCGATGGCGACACCCGCCATGCCGACATCGCCTGCCACACGAGGATGATCGGAATCATAACCGCGATGGGTCGCAAGATCGAACGCGACCGAGAGGCCCTTCTGGCCGGCAGCGAGATTGCGGCGATAGAACGCGTTGGAATCCTCCGCCGTGGAAAAACCCGCATATTGGCGCACGGTCCAAGGCTGGTTGACGTACATGGTCGGATAAGGACCACGCAAGAAAGGCGCGAGGCCGGGCATTGTTTCGACATGGTCGAGGCCGGCGCGATCGGCTTCCGTGTAGACAGGTTTCACCGGGATTTCTTCCGGCGTCATCCAGGTCTCGCCACCGTGCGGCGTGCCGGTCGACGCAGGTGAGAAACCGATAGTGGTGAAATTCGGAATCTTCGTCATGGCTCAACCCTCCACGCGAATGGCAAGCCGTGCTTGCGCGGCCTTCAGGCTCGCCAACACGTCGAGCCCCATAAAGACGAAATCATCAATGCCGGCAGCCTTCAGTGTGGCTTCTAAATCGCCCGGACGACCCGCGAGATAAAGTGCCTTCGCTCCTGCAGCCTTCAGCGCATGTGCCACATCCACGGCTTCGCTGGCATAAATGTCGTCAGACGAGCACAGGCAGGCGAGTTGCGCGCCAGATTTCTTGAATGCGTCCACAAGGGCCGCGACATTTGTTTTGCCATCTTTGACAAAACCATCATTGCCGATGGCCTTGATCCCGCCCGCTTCGAAGAAATTCTTCGTGAACATCGCGCGTGCGGTAAAGGCCGCAATCGGTCCGAGATTGGCGAGGAAGATCTGCGCATTCTTGGCGTGGTCCGCCGCATCGCGCAGTTTTTCGTAATCGGCTGCGAGGCGGATGGGATTCAGTGGCGCATCCTGCGTGAGGACGGGTGCAGGCTTCAGCACCGTCACAGGCTCTTCCAGCACATTCGGAAATTCGCTGACCCCCGTAATCGGGTCTTTGCGTGAGGCGATCGCTTTGGCGCGCGCATCACGCACTTTCGCAATCTCTGTCCCGAAAGCACCCGATGCGACCGCTTCATCAATGCCGCCCTGCTTTTCGAGGGACTGGAATACAGCCCAAGCCTGTTCGATTAAGGCGCCTGTCAGGGCTTCGATGCCACCCGCGCCAGCCGCTGGATCAGCGACGCGGGCGAGATTGGATTCTTCCAGCAAGATAAGCTGCGTGTTGCGTGCAAGGCGGCGCGCAAATGCATCCGGCAGGCCAAGAGCTTGGGTGAAGGGCAGTGTGGTGATCGCATCAGCGCCACCAACGCCGGCGGCGAACACGGCGGTCGTCTCGCGCAGCAAATTCACCCAGGGATCGCGCTTTGTCATCATGCGCGCCGATGTTGTCGCGCTGACGAAAGCCTGTTTCGGCGATAAGCCGCACGCTTGCTGGACGCTCGCCCACAAAGCGCGGATGGCCCGGAACTTCGCGATGCTGAGAAATTGATCGGCATCGGCAGAGAGGCGGAATTCAATCGCGTCGCGTGCTTGTGCGAGTGGAAGGCCAGCGGCTTCCAGCGCCCGCAGATAGAAAACCGCAAGTGCGAGCGCGCTGCCAAGTTCTTGCGCTTCCGATCCGCCGGCTTCATGCGCAACACGGCCATCAGCCTTGATGAAGGGGCCTTTGAACCCGCGCGCATGGAGATCGCGCACGGCTTCACAAACACGGCGTCCCATATCCGCGCCATCGCCGGGCTTGAAGCCCGTGCCCATCCATACGCCGACAGGATCGAGACCGAAGGCGATCTGGCATGCGGCCGGATCCACACCACGACGCTTGACGGTTTCCACCATGGCATGGGCGGCATCGCGGCCTTTGGCACCGACCTCGAGCGAGATCAAAACACCGGCATCGAGATAAACGCCTTCGAGCGCTTGGGCGACGGCGTCCGCCTTGTCTTCAATCCCGAAGCCGAAAGCCTGCGGGCCGCCTTTGAACACCAGCGTGAGACCGGTCGCGCCATTTTCCAAATCTGTCAGCGCCAGACGGTTCGCTTCAATCGGTTCAGGATGATCGACGCGCTGTAAAATGGCCCACGGCGCGCCCGGCGCGCGGCCTGCCAGCGGGGTCTTGCCCTCAGCCTTGGGATAGAGCGGCTCAATCCGGATGCCATCATAGGTCCGGCCGACAAGCTTCTTTTCGAAATCGGCGCCTTTCAGCACTTTCTCGACGAGCTTCATCCAATCGTCACGGCTGGCGGGCGGGAAGGGCTCGATGAAGGGCAGGGCGGTCATTTTCAGGCCTCGAAACCGGTCTTTTGCGGCGCGACATTGCCAGAATGGGGGGAGCCCCGCCACCCTTCGTTCGGCGAAGGGATCCCGCCTCAAAATAGCGTCGAACGCGCCTTTACGCGGCCTGATTGTAGCGGTTTTTTGGGGCCGACCCTATAAGGATATGACCCACAGGCGGATCAGGCGATAAGTCGAGGCAATCCATGGCGGATACCAGCATTCTGATTGGCAAAAGCCACAAGCCGGAAGTGCTTGAACTGAAACTGGCCAACCGGCATGGCCTCGTCACCGGTGCAACCGGCACCGGCAAGACCGTCACTTTGCAAGTGCTGGCCGAGGGGTTTTCCAACAGCGGCGTCCCGGTCTTCGCCGCGGACATCAAGGGCGACCTCTCAGGCATTGCCGCCGCGGGCGATTTGAAGCCGGTCTTTGTCGAACGCGCGCAATCCATGGGGATCGATCTCAAACCGGACCGTTTTCCGGTCACGTTCTGGGACTTGTTCGGCAAGGATGGCCACCCGATCCGCGCCACCGTCTCCGATATGGGGCCGCTGCTTTTGGCCCGCTTGCTTGATCTCAATGACATTCAGGAGGGCGTGCTCAACATCGTCTTCCGTGTCGCCGATGAAGAAGGTCTGCTGCTGCTCGATCTGAAGGATCTGCGGTCGATGCTCACCTTCGTCGGTGAGAATGCGGGCGAATTGACCAACAAATACGGCAATGTGTCATCCGCCAGCATTGGTGCCATCCAGCGTGCGCTGCTCGTGCTTGAAAATCAGGGCGGCGACGCCTTTTTCGGCGAGCCCATGCTCAACATCAACGATCTGATGCATGTCGATCGCGATGGGCGCGGTATGATCAACATTCTCGCGGCCGACAAATTGATGAACAATCCACGGCTCTACGCGACGTTCCTGTTGTGGATGTTGGCCGAATTGTTCGAGAACATGCCGGAAGTCGGCGATCTCGAAAAACCAAAACTCGTCTTCTTCTTTGACGAAGCCCATCTTCTGTTCAACAACGCGCCACGCGCGCTCTTGGAATCCATCGAGCAGGTCGTTCGCCTCATTCGTTCGAAAGGTGTCGGCGTTTATTTCGTCACGCAAAACCCGCTCGATATTCCCGATACGGTTTTGGCGCAGCTTGGCAATCGCGTGCAGCATGCGTTGCGCGCTTTTACCCCGCGTGATCAGAAGGCGGTGCGCGCTGCGGCTGAAACCTTCCGGCAAAATCCGGCGATCAAGACAGAAGAAGCCATCATGCAATTAGGCGTCGGTGAGGCTTTGATCTCGACGCTTGAAGGCAAGGGGACGCCGACCATGGTGGAGCGTGCCTTTATTCGCCCGCCGACCGCACGCGTCGGGCCGCTCACACCGCAGGAGCGGCAGGCGATCATCGCACAGAGCGGTCTGCGCGGAAAATATGATCAGGCGCTCGATCGGGAATCGGCTTTTGAATTATTGGCAAAGCGCGCCGAAGAAGCGGCTGCACCACAAGAGGAGCCTTCCTCGGGCGGGATCACCGGGTGGCTTGGCGGTATTCTGGGCGGTGGATCGGATCCCGCGCCGACAACCGTTCCCAAATCCGGCTCGCGTGGCAAGGCGACGACGACAGTTCGCACCTCGCGCCGTGAAATCTCGATCACAGAGCGCGTGATTACCAATGCGGCTTCCTCAGCGGCGCGTACCGTCGGCACCCAGATTGGCAAGGCGATCCTGCGTGGCGTGCTTGGGAGCCTGACCGGCAGCAAGCGTTAAACTGCACCCCAAGGCAGACCAGCCATTCCCTACCGGGCGCTTGCGCCCGGAAGAGCGGGGTTTACTCTCGCGGCCTCGGTTATTCGGAGAATCCCCTTATGTCTCGTCTCAATGATGTCCTCGCCCGGATCGACGCCGATCTCGACCAATCGCTTGCCCGTCTGTTCGATTGGCTGCGCATCCAGTCGATCTCGACCGACAGCGCCTATGCCGGCGAATGTCGCAAAGCGGCGGAATGGCTAAAGGTCGATCTTGAGACATTGGGCTTTTCCGCTGCGGTGCGTCCGACAGCCGGACATCCGGTCGTCTATGCCAAGGCCCCTGATGCGGGTGGTAAGCGCGCGCTCTTCTACGGCCATTACGATGTGCAGCCGGTCGATCCGCTCGAATTGTGGGAAACCCCGCCGTTTGAACCGCGCATCGTCACCCTGCCTGATGGGCGCAAGGCGATTTCGGCGCGCGGCGCGTGCGATGACAAGGGTCAGGTAATGACCTTCATCGAAGCCTGCCGCGCGTTCAAGGCGGTGACAGGCTCACTGCCGCTCGGCATCACCTTCCTCGTCGAAGGGGCCGAGGAAGACGGCTCGAAACATCTGCCCGAATGGGTTGAAGAACATGCCGCCGATCTCAAAGCCGATTTCGCCCTCGTCTGCGATACCGGCATGTGGGACCAGAAGACGCCTGCAATCACCACGTCTCTGCGTGGTCTCGTCTACGAAGAAGTGATCGTCCGTTGCGCCGATCGCGATCTCCATTCCGGCCTGTTCGGGGGCGCAGCACAGAACCCGATCCGCGTGCTTGGCCGCATTATTGCGGACCTGCATGACAGGGACGGCCGCATCATGGTGCCGGCCTTCTATGAAGGCGTTGCCGACACACCCTCGCAGATCCTCGAACAATGGAAGCATTTGAACCTCGACGATTTCCTGCCCGGCGTCGGTCTCAAACATCCAGCCGGTGAAAAGGACCGCATGCTGATCGAGCAGATCCAGTCCCGCCCCACTTGCGATGTGAATGGCATCATCGGCGGCTATACGGGCGAGGGCACCAAGACAGTGATCGCGGGTGAAGCGCGCGCCAAGATCTCGTTCCGCCTTGTTGGCGAGCAGAACCCGCACAAGATCATCGAGAATTTCCGCAATTTCGTCCGTGAGCGCATCCCGGCTGATTGTTCGGTGGAGTTCGTCGGCCATAAGGGCTCCCGCGCTCTGGCGCTCCCCTATGACATGACCGAGCTGACCGCAGCCCGCGGCGCGCTGCAGGACGAATGGGGCGTGCCCCCGGTCCTCATCGGCTCGGGTGGCTCGATCCCGATCGTGGGCGATTTCAAGCGAACCCTCGGCCTCGACACCCTCTTGGTCGGCTTTGGGCTGGATGATGACCGGGTCCATTCCCCCAATGAAAAATACGATCTCACCAGCTTCCATAAGGGCACGCGGTCCTGGGCCCGGATCCTGGACGCCCTGGCGCGTTGAGGCCACACACTGAGGCAATCCGCCCTTCCGGCTGTTTATTCATTGGCCGGAAGGGTTTTCCCTGCTATGAGGAGCCGAATGTTTCCTTTTGGGGGTTCTCATGCGCCGTCTTGCCTCGTCTCTCGTTCTGGGTGTTTCGCTGTGCCTCGTGGGCAGCCTCGCAGCCTCGGCGCAGACGTCACAGCAGCCCGCGCATCAGGGCCAGCAGGCTAAGAAGCCCGCCACTGCTGACAAGAAGGGTGGCTGGGAGCCGCTCGAAACCGTGCCGGATACCAGCACGCGTACGCCGGGCTATGTCGGCATCGGTCAGCAGGGCTTCTCGCAGCCTTACACCGACACGGCCGTGGGCCAGGCCAATCAGGGTCTGCCGTCCCCCTTCGGCTTCGGCAACAACATCACCTCGCAGCCGACGCGCTAAGCGCTTCCTCCTGCGCTATGCGAAAGCCGCCTCCGGGCGGCTTTTTTGTTGGCTGCATTCCCGCTCTGCGCCTGTGCGGGATTGACGCGGCAGGCATGGCGTTCTCTCCTGCGTCGCTCAAGGAGAAAAATACCATGCCGATGACCCGCCCCTCGCCGACCGATACTTGGACTTACATTGACGGCGAATGGGTCGCCGGAAATCCCGGCCTCGTTGGGCCACGCAGCCACGCTTTCTGGCTCGGTTCATCCGTCTTTGATGGTGCACGCCATTTTGAAGGGGTAACCCCCGATCTCGATTTGCATTGCGAGCGCGTCAATCGCTCGGCCATGGCGCTCAACTTAAAGCCCACCATGCGTCCTGAAGAGATCGTGGCGCTCGCGCATGACGGCATTGCCAAATTCCCGAAAGACGCAGCGCTTTACATCAAGCCGATGTATTGGCCCGAATATGGCAGCCGCGGCGAAGTGGCGCCCGATCCAGATTCAACGCGCTTTTGCCTCTGCATCTATATTGCGCCCATGCCGGAACCGGTGGGATCGTCGATCACCTTGTCGCCATTCCGTCGCCCGACGATGGAAACCATGCCGGTGAATGCGAAAGCGGGATGCCTCTATCCCAATAATGCGCGCGCTTTGCTTGAAGCCCGCGCCCGCGGTTTCGACAATTGCCTTGTCACCGACATGCTCGGCAACATTGCTGAATTGGGTACCGCCAATGTGTTCATGGTGAAGGATGGCGTGATCTATACGCCGGTTGCCAATGGCACGTTCCTCAATGGCATCACGCGCCAACGTGTCATCAAGCTCGCTGAGAAGGCCAAGATGAAAGTGGTCGAGGGCGTGCTATCGCATCGTGATTTCTGTGCGGCCGATGAAATCTTTTCAGCCGGCAATTACGGCAAGATCCAACCGGTCACGCGGATTGAAGATCGGGAAATGCAGCCCGGGCCGATGTTCCGTAAAATGCGCGAACTCTACTGGGAATTCGCCCATTCCTGATCAGCGCAGACGGACACGCAGGGCTTTAACGCCGCCTGCGAGAATGCCGAAATAGAGAAGGCCTCCGACCGCACCGATCACGACAAGAGCGGCCGGGGCCTGCCACAACACAGGCAATGTCTGTGTGATGCTGTTGGCGTAATCGGTTGCGAACATGAACAAAGCGGCCAGCGGCAAGGCTGCAATCGCCATGGCGGCGACACCACGCGCGAGATTGGCGTCAAAATCCATCCAGATGCGGCGATGGGCCATCAGCACCAACAAGATGAGATTGACCCACGCGCCGGTTGCGGTGGCAAAGGCGAGTCCCGGAGCGCCTTCGCTCCGGAACAAGAGAATTTTCAAAACGACATTCACGCCAATGCCGGCAAAAGACGCGATCAATGGTGTCGTCGTATCGTTCCTAGAATAAAAGCTCGCTACCGCCGGGCGGATCAGCACGATGGCCAAGAGTCCCGTTCCATAAGCGGCGAGCACCGCGCCCGCTTCGCGTGCCGCCGCATCGGTGAAAGCCCCACGCGCAAACAAAGCCTTCATGATTTCGGTCGGAATTGTCAGGAAGCCGACAAAGAACGGGACTGACAAAGCCAGCGTCAGCAGCATGGCGCGATTTTGCTGATGATGGGCATCGATAAAACGCCCCGCCGCCACATGCTTCGACATGGTGGGCAAGAGCACAGTCCCGGCGGCCAGCCCGATCATACCGACCGGTAATTGATAAAGGCGATCGGCGTAGTAGAGCGAGGCGACGGCACCGGTAGGCAAGAGCGAGGCGATGATGGTGTCGGCAAACATCGCAATCTGCACACCGGCCGATCCAATGATGGCAGGGCCCAGCGTCTTCAAGAACAGCTTGGTCTCTGCATCGAAGGTGATTTTGGAAGGCTTCGGCCAAACGCCGTGCATTTTGGCATCAAGCGCAACAAGCAGAAATTCGAGCAACCCTGCCGCCAAGACGCCGAATGCGGCGGCATAAGCGGCATTCGGAAAAAGATAAGCGACGGCAAGTGCTGCAATCACCGACAGATTGAGGAGGACCGGCGCAAAAGCGGCGACGGCAAAGCGCTTATGGGCATTGAGCACGCCTGAGATCAGCGTGACGAGGACAATGAAGAAAAGATAGGGAAAGGCGATCCGCGTCAGCGCAACCGTCAATTCGAATTTTGCGGGATCGTGGCGAAAGCCCGGTGCCAACAGATCGACCATCACGGGCATGAAGATGATGGCGAGTACCGAGAAAATCCCAGTGACGAGCGCCATCAAGGTCAAAACACCACCCGCAAATTTTTGCGCGCGCGCTGTATCGGTTCTTTCAAGGGTGCCGGCATAAGTCGGCACGAAGGCATTGTTGAAGGCGCCCTCGCCAAAAATTGCCCGGAAATGGTTCGGCAGACGCTGCGCGACGACAAAGGCATCGGCCATCATGCCGTTACCAAGCGTCGCAGCGATAACGATGTCGCGTATAAACCCGGTGATGCGCGACAGCGCCGTCAACCCGCCAACTGAAGCGATAGAGCGGAACATCAGGCGTTCCTGCGCCGGGGCGGTTCAGCATCCGGCCCACTTTCTTCGGCCACGATGTAAAGCGGGCGACGCTTCACTTCGGCAAAGATGCGACCGACATAACCACCGATCACGCCGAGCGATATCAACTGCACACCTGAGAAGAACATCACCGAGACGATGAGCGAGGCATAGCCAGGCACATCAGTGCCCTGCATCATAGTGCGGATGAGAAAGAAGATGGCTGCGGCCAATGCGGGCACTGAAATCAAAATGCCGGCATGGGTCCACAATTGCAGTGGCAGCGTTGAGAAGGATGTGATCCCATCAAACGCGAAACGGAACAATTTTCGGAAGCTGAATTTTGATTCGCCTGCCGCCCGTTCGGCAACAACGAACGGCACGCCCTTTGATTCAAAGCCAACCCACGCATAAAGCCCTTTCGAAAACCGCGCGCGCTCGCCCAATTGCCGCAAGGCTTTCACCACTTTGCGATCCATCAGGCGGAAATCGCCAGCGCCTTCTGGCAGCGGAATTTCGCCGAACGTCCGAAACATTTTATAGAAGAGCTGGGTCAGGTTTTTGCGCAGCGCGCTGTCAGTTCCGCGATCTTGCCGGACGCCATAGACGACGTCGTAACCCTGCTCCCATTCGTGCACGAAATCGGCAATCACTTCGGGCGGATGCTGCAGGTCGGCATCGATGAGGATGACGGCCTCGCCGCGCGCATGGTCGAGACCCGCGGCAATCGCGATCTCCTTGCCGAAATTGCGGCTGAATTTGAGACCGCGGAGGCGCGGATCGTTTTGGCTCGCCTCCGTCCAACGGGCCCATGTGCCGTCGGCGGAGCCATCATCGATAAGCACGATCTCGAAACTGCGCCCGAGCGCCTCAAGCGCCGGGATCAACCGGGCCAGGAAGGGGCCGATATTCTCCGCCTCGTTATAGGCCGGGACGAGCACGGTAAGGACGGGGGAGGGGGCGGCAGGGTTCAACGGGACGCTCCGGCGCTCTTTTCTCATGCTCTAACCGGTTGAGAACGGCTTGGCAAAAGGCAACAATGCGGCATGAGCCGCTTTGCCCCAAGGCCGACGCGTTTTGCGCTGATTGCCGATGATTTCGCCCTGTCGCCCGGTGTGTCGCGCGCCATCCTCGCCTTGTTGGCGGCGGACCGATTGTCCGGTGCGGGCGCTATGACCAATCGGCCCATCTGGCGAGAGCGCGCAGGCGATTTCGCTTCCTTCGCGGGGAAGGCCGATTTAGGGCTCCACCTCAACCTCACGGCCGGCGAACCGCTGGGCCCTATGGCCCGTCTGGCGCCCGGCGGCACGCTGCCCACGGCGCAAACGCTGCTGCAGAAGGGGCTTGATCGGCAGGCCTCGGCCGAGATTGAGGCGGAGATCATCCGCCAGATCGAGGCGTTTGCGACCCATGCCGGTCAGTTGCCGGATTTCATCGACGGGCATCAGCATGTGCATGTCCTGCCCGGTGTCCGGCGGGCGCTGTTTGCAGCGCTCGAGCGGTTCTGGCCGAAAGGCGGGCCGGGGCCGCGTCCGTGGTTGCGTGATCCTGCCGATACGCCGGGGCGCATTCTGGCCCGCGGCGTGGCTGCGCAAAAAGCTTTGACGGTGTCGGCTCTGGCGCTCGGCTTTCGGCAGCTCGCACACCGCCATGGCTTTGCCACCAATCACGGCTTTGCCGGTTTCAGCGCCTTTGATCCGGCGCGTGATTATGGTGCCGATTTCTCAACCTATCTCGCCGCGCCGGGCGATGCGCATTGCGTGATGTGCCATCCGGGTTTCGTCGATGATGAGTTGCGCGCTGTCGACACGGTTCTCGTAACGCGGCCGATCGAGCATGAGTTTTTGCTATCGTCCCGGTTCATCGATCTGTGCGCGGAGGCGCGGATGGAGATGGTTCGCCTCGGAACGCTGGTGTGAGGCGATCCGTTATGGTTTCTGCACGTTCAAGACAATTGATAACAATACGATAAGGCCGCATTAACGCGTTTCGCGAACGTTTTGTTCAAGAAGTCGTGGCATCCTCAATCCTGTTTCAGAACGATGGATTGCGGCGATGATTTACGGATTGCGTGTGGCAGTCATTCTGCCGGCCTATAATGCGGAGAAGACACTGCAACGTACGGTTGCAGAAATTCCGCGCGATATTGTCGACGATATCATTCTCACCGACGATGCGAGCCGTGATCGGACCGCCGCTTTGTCCCGCGAGATGGGCATTCACACCCTCGTGCATGACAAGAACCGCGGCTATGGCGGCAATCAGAAGACATGTTATGCGGCGGCACTCGGCCGAGGCGCTGACATCGTCATCATGCTGCATCCTGATTACCAATATTCGCCACGTTTGATTGGGGCGATGGCAGGCATGATCGCCTCTGGCCATTATGATTGCGTTCTAGGATCGCGCATTCTCGGCGGCGGCGCGCTTAATGGCGGCATGCCACTCTGGAAATACGTCGCCAATCGTTGTCTCACGCTCGCTGAGAATATTTTGATCGGCCAGAAACTATCCGAGTACCACACCGGCTATCGTGCCTTTTCGCGCCGCCTGCTGGAAAGCCTGCCCTTGTCGCAATGCTCGGATGATTTCGTGTTCGACAATCAGATGCTCGTACAGATTGCCGATCGCGGCTTTTCGATTGGCGAAATTTCCTGTCCGACGCGCTATTTCGAAGAGGCGTCCTCGATCAATTTCCGCCGCAGCGTCGTTTATGGTTTCGGTGTGCTCGGTGCAGCGCTCGGCTATCGTCTCAAGCGTTTAGGCTTTGCGCCGGCTTTTCTGGCCGAACCTGAGCGGCCGAACGCGCGTCCGCAAGAGGTAGCCTGATGAAAGCGCGCCTCGGTTTCGGGCTGGTGCTTGGGGGCGCTCTGCTCCTGTGTCTCTGGGCTGGTTGGCATTATGGCGATCAGGCGATGGGGATGGTGAGTGCACACGCTGCCGAATGGAGGCAGGGCGGGTTGGGCATTTGGCTGGCCTTCATCATGGTACAGACGCTGGTAGCAGGCTTTGGCTTTCTGCCCGCTTCGCTGACAGGGCTTGCGATTGGTTTCATACTCGGGCCCGTGATGGGCTTCGCGATCGCGGCCTTAGGCACGCTGAGCGGTGCCTGCCTCGCTTTTGCGTTGGCGCGCTCGGCTTTTCGGCCGCTCATTGTGGCCGCTTTGGCGAAACGCGGTTTTGAGGCACGCGGATGGGCGGGCAGCCGTAGCTGGCGCTTCGTGTTCATGCTGCGGCTGTCGCCCGTGCTTCCCTTTGCCCCCACAAGCTATGCGCTTGGAATTATGGGAGTCGCTTGGCGTGATTTCGTCTGCGGCACGTTGGCCGCGTTGCCGTCCCTTGCCGCCTATGTCTGGCTTGGTGCAGCGATGACGCAATTATCACCTGATGTGCGAGCCTTGTCGCACCCGCTGCTGACATCGCTGTTCTGGATCGGGATGGCGGCGACCTTGGTGCTGGTGCTGCAGCTTGGTGGTCGCATGGTGGCCGCGCGCCAGCGTTTGCAGATGCAATAGCTCCATGAAGTCAGCCAATAAAAAAGCCGGTGTCACCACCGGCTTTTTCGGGTCGCTTTGAGCGGGCCGCTTACTTGGTCGCAGCCTGGTACATTTCGTCGACATAATCCCAGTTGATGAGGCTGTCGACGAACGCCTTGAGATAGTCAGGGCGACGATTGCGATAATCAATGTAGTAGGAATGTTCCCACACATCGCAGCCGAGGATCGGCGTCGCGCCATGCACCAGCGGATTTTCGCCGTTGGGCGTCTTCATGGCGATGATCTTGCCGTCTTTCACCGCAAGCCAGTTCCAGCCTGAGCCGAACTGTGTGACGCCTGCATTGATGAACTCTTCGGCCATCTTGTCGATGGAACCGAAGGAGGCGACGAGCGCCTTCTCAAGATTGCCCGGGATCTTCTTGCCACCGCCATTGGCCTTCATCCACTTCCAGAAATGGATGTGGTTGTAGTGCTGGCCGGCATTGTTGAACACGCCCGGATTTTTGCCGAACGAACCCTTCACCACGGCTTCGAGAGGCTGACCCTCCCATTCCGTGCCTTTGATGAGGTTGTTGAGATTGTTCACGTAAGCGAGGTGATGCTTGTCGTGATGATACTCGAGCGTCTCCTTCGACATGAAGGGCTGAAGCGCATCATGCGCGTAGGGGAGATCGGGGAGAGTAAACACTAGATTGGCTCCGCTTGCTGACGTCAGAGAAAGGCTTGGCATGCCCGCGGCACTTAGCGCAACGCCGCCTGCGATCAAGGATCGGCGCGATACGTTCAGCTTGTCCTGGGCCATGGCGCCCCTCCTCGAACCATTGACGTTTAACGCACAAAAGTCCGCCCGGTGGCGCTGAGGGAAGCTACGCGCCGCCCCGGCGGGGGTCAAGCGGAGCGGCTCCGTTGCAGGTTGGCAGGGAAGGGGCGCTTCTCTAGGGTCAACCCATTGATTCGCGAGTTGGGTTTGGCTGATGCAGATCGTTCTCTATGTCCTGTCCGCCCTCCTGATGCTGGCCGGTCTCTATGGCCTCTTCATGGGCTGGGACATCATCATGGTGGAGCGTGGTTGGAGCCAGTTCATTGCTGGCGCGACCGCTTTTGCGGCGGGCGCGGTCATTCTGGCGCTGTCGCATGTTGCGCGCGAAGTCAGAAAACTCCGCGGCGATTTGTCAGGTCTGGTTGTCGAGGTCGACGAACCCGCGCCAGTGGTGGCGGCGTCCGTTCAGCCCGTCACGCCTCTCGCGGACAAGGCGAGTGTCACAGAGACAGTCTCGCCGCAGACCCAAGAGGGCACAGGTGAGCGCACGATCGTGGGCACCTATGCGTCCGGCGGCGTCACCTATTTCATGTATGGCGATCATTCCATCGAAGCGGAATTGCCCGATGGCCGCCATCGCTTCGCGTCTATGGAAGAATTGCGCACCTATCTCGATACCGGCAGCGGTGGCGAGATTGTGCGCAAAGGCCCGCCCGAAGAATAAGCCAGAGGTGTTGAGGCGCTGTGCGCCTCACGCTCACTTCAGCAACGGCGCGATCGCTTTGAAATCGTCCGTGCCAGCGCGCTGCAACCATTCGAACACAACCATCTCAGCCGTGACGAGCGTAAGACCTGCTTGCTGCGCACGCTGCAACGCCGTCGCGCGACTGTGCTCGACGCGGCTGCCAATGGCATCCGTGACAAGCGCGACATCGTAACCTGCCGCTTTGGCATCGAGCGCTGTCTGCAACACGCAGACATGCGCTTCCATGCCACAGATCACCAGCGTCTTGCGCTGGGCGCTGGCGACATGCTGCGCAAACGGGGTCTCGCGCATCGCCGAGAAATGCATCTTCTCGAAGATCGCTGCCGTGGCATCGAGGACTGCGCGCAGAGGCGCAACGGTGGCACCAAGCCCTTTTGGATATTGCTCTGTGACACTGACTGGCACGCCAAGGCGTTGGGCCGCAGACACAAGCAGCAAGGTCGCCTTCAGAGCGGCGGCCTCATTGGCGATGGCAGGCGCCAACCGCTCTTGAATGTCGACGATGATGAGGTGGCTTGCTGCCTTGTCGAGAAGTGTCATGCCATTTCTCTTTCATGGGCTGCGGCTTTGAAACGGCCTTCAATCGTTGCAACGGCGAAGGCGAAGCAGAGGGCTGTTTCCTTCAAGCGATCAAAACGTCCCGATGCGCCGCCATGCCCCGCGTCCATTTCCGTCTTCAGCAGGAACGGCCCGCCGCTGGCTGTCGCGCGCAGACGTGCGATCCATTTCGCTGGTTCCCAATAGGTGACGCGCGGATCCGTCAAGCCGCCAATCGCGAGAATGGCGGGATAGCGTCGGGCCGCAATGTTGTCATAAGGCGAATAGCTGGCGATGCGCTTGTAATCCTCAGCGCTCTCGATGGGGTTGCCCCATTCCGGCCATTCCGGCGGTGTCAGCGGCAGCGTGTCGTCGAGCATCGTGTTGAGCACATCGACGAACGGAACTTCGGCGAGAATACCGGCGAACAGATCAGGCGCCATATTCGTGACAGCACCCATCAACATGCCGCCCGCACTACGGCCCTCCGCAACGATGCGACCTTTTTGGGTATAGCCCGCCGCGATTAACGCCTCGCCTGCCGCGATGAAATCGTGAAACGAGTTCGGCTTCTTGTCGCGCTTGCCGTCGACATACCAATTCCAGCCCTTTTCCGTGCCGCCGCGAATATGCGCCAGCGCGAACACAAAGCCGCGATCAACCAATGACAAGCGTTTTTGATCGAAGCTCGCCGACAGCGAATGGCCGTAAGAGCCATAGCCGTAAAGCAGGCAGGGCGCGCTACCATCAAGCGGTAGATCACGCCGGTGCAGTAAAGAGACCGGCACACGCGTGCCATCATGGCTGATCGCTTCAATCCGCCGTGTCACATAGCGTGCCGGATCATGTCCACTCGGAATCTCTGTGCGCTTAAGCAACTGGCGCGTCCGCTGCGCCATGTCATAGGCATAGGTTTCATGCGGCGTGGTCATCGACGAATAAATGAAGACGACACGATCGGTATCGAATTCGAAGCCCTTGTCGAAATAGAGGCCATAGGCCTCTTCGGCGAAGGCAATCGCATGTTCCTCGCCGCTGTCGAGTGCGCGGATCACAAGACGCGGCAGCGCATTCTCGCGTTCAAGCCGCACGAGATGGCGTGCATAGAGGCCTTGCTCGAGAACCATGGTGCCCGGGCGCGAGGGCACGAGATCCTGCCAATGCGCACGGGCCGGATTGCTGAGTGGCGCGGTCACGATCTTGAAATCGATGGCGCCATCGGCATTGGTCACGATGAACAAGCGGTCACCATGATGCTCGACGTCGTAGCGTATGCCGCTTTCGCGCGCCGCAATCAGGCGAGGCTGGGCAGAATGATCACCCAGATCGATCAAATAGACTTCCGTCGTCTCGTGATCGCTGACGGAGATCAGGCCGAAATCGCCCGATTGCGTTTTCTCAAGCGCAATGAACCAGCCATCATCAGCTTCTTCGTAAATCAGCACATCCTCGCTTTGCGGCGTGCCGAGCCGATGCCGTTTGACACGCTTTGGACGATGCTCCTCATCCATTTCGACATAGAGGATGTGCTGCCCATCTTTGAACCAGACGCTATCGCCCGTCGTGTCGATCAGTTGATCAGCATGATCTGCGAGACTGTCCATGTCGCGGATGCGGATCGTGTAGAATTCCGATCCCTTATCGTCGACGCTCCATGCGATCAGCCGCTGATCGGGTGAGAGCGACCAATCGCCGAAATCGTAGAAGGCATGGCCTTCGGCCAAGCGATCACCATCGATGATGATGCGGTCCTCGCTGCCATCGCGTGCGCTGCGGGCGAGGTTGGGATGCTGTCCGCCTTCGCGCCAGACGATGCGATAGGCATAAGGGCCGAGCGGTCGCGGTACTTGGGAATCGTTTTCTTTAATGCGGCCGCGCATCTCGGCATTGATCGTATCGATCAAAGGCGCGAGCGGATCGAGGAGTTGATCGGCAAACGCATTCTCGCCTTCGAGATAAGCACGGATGGCGGGATCGATTTTCGCCGGTTCGCGCAAGACATCACGCCATTCGGGATCTTTCAGCCAAGCATAATCATCGGCCAGAGCGAGCCCATGATAAGAACGCGTGGTCGGGCGGCGTTCGGCCCGCGGCGGATCGAATGATGTCATGATGTCTTTGTGTCTTTCAGGAACCGGCGAGATCAGGAGCCGGGCTTGGGCTCGAATGTCATGGCGTGGCCATTGATGCAATAACGCAGGCCCGTCGGCCGCGGCCCATCGGGGAAGACATGGCCAAGATGGCCGCCGCAATGGGCGCAGCGCACTTCGATCCGGCGCATGCCGAAGGAGCGGTCTTCATGCTCGGTGATCGCGCCGTCCTTGACCGGCTCGAAGAAGCTCGGCCAACCGCAGCCGGCATCGAATTTCGTATCGGATTGGAAAAGCGCATCGCCGCACCCAGCACAGCGATAGACCCCTGTCGCCCGGCTATCCCAATCCCAATAGGGACCGGTGAAGGGGCGTTCGGTGCCGTGCTCCCGCAGGACATGGTATTGCTCCGGCGTCAGGCGCTGGCGCCATTCGGCGTCAGTGGCGGGCAGGGTCTTGTCCTTGTCCATGGGGGATCTCCAGTTTGGGCAGGGCAGGCGGCTTCAAGTCGAAAATATGGTATCGACCCGGCAAATCGGCAAGAACGAGCACGTTTTTACAATATAAATCACTGAAAACACAGAAAAGGCAGAAGTGTTAACGTCGTTGGAAACGTTGTTGGCAGTAAAAAAACAGTTTTCGTGAGTTTCGAGATTGCAAGACTGGCTGAATCATCATAGATTCAAGGGACGGTTTTCACAGTATTGAAAGAGTCCTCCGGCGAGCCGCTCTGGCGCGAACGGCGATGCTTTCACTGTAGCCGCATCGAAGGGGCCGGAATTTGCCGGCACCGCATTAGGCGAAGGCTTGGTCTGGCAGTCGCCAGAGCGGGCCAAGACCGACAGGGCGAAAGAAAATGAACGACACAACAGCTCCCGCCAGCACCATTGAATTGATGGCCGACATCGTCGCCGCCTATGTCAGCAATAACACTGTTTCTCCGGGTGAATTGACGCAGTTGATGAGCGACGTGCATGGCGCGCTTCTGCGGGTCGCCGGTGCGCCCGGCGAAGGTCTGAGCGAAGCGCCAAAGCCTGCCATCCCGGTTAAGAAGTCAGTGACACCGGAATACATCGTCTGCCTTGAAGACGGAAAGAAGTTCAAATCGCTGAAGCGCCATTTGCGGACGCAGTACAATATGTCGCCGGAAGATTATCGCGAAAAATGGGGCCTGCCCGCCGACTATCCGATGGTGGCGCCGAATTACGCGCAAGCGCGTTCGCAACTTGCCAAAAAGATGGGCCTCGGTCAGCAGCGTCGCAAACGGCGCTGATCGCACGCCGCGGCCATCGCGGTTTGTGACGCATACAAAACCCGGCCTTTGCGCCGGGTTTTTTGTTGCCCCCTGTCAGATCGGACGGGCTGCAGGCGCTCTTATGATAGGAACATTATCTTGACGGCTGCAGGGGCTGTCGGCAGGGTTAAGGCAAAGGAGAAAAGTCCTATGACCAAAGCCCCACCCTCTCAGGTTTCTAAGCCATCATCCCGTTTCATCACCGCACCCTTGCCCGAAGAACGCCGTGCGCTTGATCTTCTAGCCCCCCGCACAGCCTGGTGCCGGCGTGTGGGTGCGACATGGATCGTCGTGATGCGCAAAAAAGACGTTTCGCTGCGCGTGGGTTCCATTCCCGCTGCCGTCATTGAGATTTTGCGCCAGCGGCAATGGATTGCACCACAGGACGATGGCGAGGCGCTCGTCATCACCGAGCGCGGCCGTCAAGCAGCGGCACTCCGGTCCGATGTTACAGGTCGGCCGACACCGCAGCGTCGGTTGGAGAAGCTAACGCTTGCGGATGGCGAGACCTGTCTCGTCAATCGCGATGAGAGTGCCTTGTCACGTTTGGCGCGCATGAAAAAGCATGATGGTGCACCCTTGATTGATGCCGCGTCTGTGGCTGCGGGTGAACGGCTTGCCGCAGACATTATGCGGGCCGGCATGCTGCCCGGTGTCACGATGCGCTGGGATGCGACGGGATCGACGGGCGATCATCGTAGCAACCCCACGGATGTGATGATCGCCGCGCGCCAACGTGTGGAGGCCGCGCTTGATAGCGTCGGGCATGATCTCGCTGGCTTGTTGCTGGATGTGCTGGCGTTTTCAAAAGGCGTGGAAGAGATCGAGCGCGAACGGCGTTGGCCGCAACGCGCGGCGAAGATTATCATCGCACTCGCCTTGTCACGCTTGGCGGCACATTACGGTCTCGCTACAATGGCGCGCGGTGCCGATCATGTGCGCAGCACCGTCTGGCAGGCAGACGATGCTAAGCCTGTGATCTGGTAATTCATCGTCTTTGCAAGATGGATCGCTACGGCGCTCGACGATGACGCGTTGAGAGGCAAATCGAGACGCCGCTTCGCGGCGCCTCATCCTACTTCGCTAATTCGGCATCGCGGCGGATGCGTTCCACCATGGAACGCACGCCATTCGAGCGTTGCGGTGTCAGATGTTCCGCCAAGCCTAAGTCGCGAAACACGGCCAACGCATCGGTGTCGAGAATGGCCTGCGGTGTCTTGCCCGAGTAAAGCGCAAGAATGAGCGCGACGAGGCCCTTCACGATATGTGCGTCACTATCGCCGCGAAACCGCAGCACATCGCCGTCATGGATCGTTTCGACCCAGACTTGGCTTGCGCAACCGCGGACCTTGTTCTCTTCGGTACGCGCGGCTTCGGGCAGGGGGTCGAGCTCCTTGCCGAGGTCGATCACATAACGATAGCGATCTTCCCAATTGTCGAGGAGGTCGAAGGTTTCACGGATATCGGCGAGCGAGGGCAACATGGCCGTTCTTATGCCGGTCAGAGACCGGCCCGGCAATCGCTTATTGCGCGGCTGGCGCTTTCAAGCCGCGCGCCAGACCCTCTTGCCCCTTCTGGGCAAGGGCCAAGCATTCGGCCGGTTTCTCCCGGCACCAAGCCATCGCTTCGCTGACAGCCTTTTCGCCGGCGGGCCGGGCGAGATCGGCCAAACCCGTGCCGCCGCCCAGCGGTGACAGCCAGTAAATAAACCCGATCACGATGAGAGCACGCAGAAGAAACGACATAGCAACAATTATAACGATCTCTCGGCCGGGTGGTGGCGCCTTGGGGGCGGGTTTCATCCATGTGGTTAATTTAGTCTCACCAAAATGCCAACAATCTCAATAAAATCAGATATTTAATGCCATCGTGACAAGACCCGGAAAGAGGCTTGATTCAGCTTCGTTTAAGGCCTCGCCGCCATAATCGACGTCGAAATCAGCATGCGTCCCGCGAGGCGCAGAGGGTAAAGCGTTGCGCAGAACGGTAGAGACGATGGCGGGGAATGGTCAGGGGGCCGAGCGTTACTTTGTATTGTCGCGCCTTGTATTGGCCGCCGCCGCTTTGGCGGCCGTTCCGGTCTTGTTGATTGCCGATCTTGGCTTTGCCCCGCAGCAGGGCCTGATCTTGGCCGCCTTTGGGAGCCAGATCGTCCCGGCGCTTTTGGTGCAGAATGGCTGGAAAGTGCCCGAAGGCCAGACCCTTTCGGTTGCCATTCTACTGGCTGTCGCTCTGTTGATTGCGGTGTTGATCAATCCCGGCTTCGCGCTGGTGCCATTGTTGACGATGCCCTTCATCGTTTTGGAAATGCTTTATCTACAGGCCCGGCCCAAACAGGAGCCGAGTGCGCAAACCGCGCCGCGTGAGCAAGCCATGCTCGCCGCCATTGATGCATTAGTGCTCGAACATGACGGCGATGGCGAAGTCACGGGGACGAACAGCACCGGCGAGACCATCCTCGGCGTGCACACCGATGCTTTGATTGGACGCACCTTCTTCGAACGCGTTCATGTCGCCGACAGGCCCGCTTATTTGCGCCATTGCGACGAGGCCGCACGCGGCCATCAGCCCGAACCGCTCGATCTTCGCATTCGTTGCGGTGCCGATCATGCCACCCCGCTCTATCAGAATTTTACCCTCGTGGCCCGGCCGCTTGTGCCGAATGAAGATCGCGGGCCGTTCATCGCTATTGTACGCCGTGCCGAGCAAGCCGCCGCCGCGGCGCCGACGGAAGAGGCCGTGCAAGACCGCATTCTTGCGGTGATGACGCATGAATTGCGCACGCCGCTCAATGCGATCATTGGCTTTGCCGATCTCCTCGCCAGCGATCTGCGTGTGTTGCAGGACGATGAGCGCCGCCGCGACTATGCGCGCATCATCCGCCTTTCCGGCGAGCATTTGCTGGATGTCGTCAATACCGTGCTTGATGCGTCGAAATTGCAGGCGGGCGCGTTGCAGCCGGAGCCCGAAGGGTTCGATTTCGCACCGTTGCTCGATGAAACCATCGCCATCATGCAGTTGAAAGCTGAAAAGAGCGGCGTCACGCTCCTGCCCATGATGGCTGGTCAACACATTCATCTGATCGCCGACAAGCGCGCACTGCGTCAGATTTTGTTGAATCTCTTGTCGAACGCGGTGAAGTTTTCACCACAGGGTGGTGACGTCACCGTGCGGGCCCGGTGTGAAGGAACTGAGTTTATTCTCTCCGTTGAAGATTGCGGCGTCGGCATTGCTTCGCGTGATCTTGCGCGCATTGGCGAGCCGTTCTTTCAAGCGCATGGCGGGACGGCACGCGCCTTTGAAGGCACAGGTCTCGGCCTATCTGTTGTGCGCGGACTCGTTGCTTTGCATGGCGGCACGATGACGATCGACAGCGAACAGGGCAAAGGCACCTGTGTCACCATTCGCATGAACCGCGATATCCGCCGTGTGTTGACGCGCGTTGGTACTTGCACGGGGGAAGCGCAAGGCGATATCATCAACGCCGCACATTCGGCTGGAGTGAAGAAAATTGCGTGAGGCGACCGCCCGCTACGAGCCTGACTACACACTCTCGGACGAGAGTGAGGAGTCAAAACCGCGTCGCCGCCGTAAAACGGTGTCGCCTGCGGCGGCGCGCGCGGCTGAAAATCGCGCCCGGTTGCTGGCAGCGCTCGCCTATACGATCGACAATCCTGTCAAGGTTCTTGGCACGGCGTGCCTCGCCATTGCGGCTATTAGTTTTGCGGTGAATGCGCTTTTTTTCCAGCAAGGTCGCCACCCAGCGCCCTTGTTCGCGCCCAAGCCCGTGACGGATAACGCTTCGCCTGCACCGGCCGTCGCGACGCCCGCACCGGCGACTCAACTTGTCGCAGTGCCGCCGCAACGCCCCGCTGATCTGCAGGCAAAGAAGGATGCGACCCCGCAAGCTGCCGCCGTGCCGCAAGGCCGCGATGCGATTGGCGATCTGCTGCGGGGCGGCGTTGTAACCACACCGCCCGCTGACCCGAAGCAGGAACAGGTCCGCTCTGTCGCCGCCATCCAGCGCGCGCTCAACCGTTTGGGCTATGGCCCCGTGAAAGCCGATGGCATTTTCGGTTCCGGCACCAAACTCGCGCTTGAGCGATTTGAGCGCGACCGTAAATTGCCAGTGACCGGCGAAATCTCGCCGCGTGTTCTCAAAGAACTCGCCGCTGCCAGCGGCACCGCGTTCGATTGAATGCGGCTACGCTCCGATATTTGGGTCTCAGCCTTTTTGCGCCGCGCCGAGATTGAAGGTGCTTTTGCCGTTTTGCGCAAACGGGGTGCAGCGGAAGCAGGCGCCATCTTTATCCGGCTTGATCGGCTTGATGGCACAGGGGCGCTCTATGGCCCAGCGCCGCAAAGCGAATTGGAAGCCGATGATGCGACACGGCGATTCCGCCGGATGCATGACGCGGAATGGACCGACGCGCTTACAATTGAAGATCGCTTGGCGCGCGAAATGAAATTCGATCCTGATATTTGGATTGTCGATCTCGAAGATCGGCAAGGCCGCCATTTTCTTGACGATGCACTGATCGCCTGAGCGATCAGTGCCCGCCGATCCGCACAAGCAGCGCCAGTGCAATTCCGGGCAGAACGCCTGTTGCGATCTCAGACAGCGCTGAGAGGCGACCGGCCTGCCGCGCCGGTTGCGTCGGCCAATGCGCCAAGACCGACAGGATATCGAAGCCGCGCAATTCGGCCGCAGCGCAGAGTAAAGCAAGTGGCTCGCCCGATAGGTCGCGGCAGAGAATTTCTACATAAGCCGGATCAAGGCCGAGAAACTCAGCGAGGGGACCGTAGCGGCCACGGCTCGCTTCCTCAAAGGCTGCGATCCGCAATTCCATCGCGCGATCGGCTTCTGCCGGACGCAGTGATGGGGCCAAGAGTGGTGCGCATTCGCTGATCAGCTTTGTCCGTGCATGAACGTCGCCACGCATGAACAGCGACAGCCGTTCCAAAGGTTGGATATCGCGGCGCCGGAGGAGCGCAGCCGCGATGGTTTCGTCGAAACGTGCGCGCAACAGCAGCGTGCGGCGAATTTCACGCGGCAAAAGCAAACCATGATTGTCGGCAAGCGCTGTATCGACGAGACTCTCATCGCGATCGACAAGCGCGACAAGGATTGCGTGGTTCAGCGGAGACCGCAACGCGATGGCGGCGGCGATCTGCATATGGCCGCGGCGAGCCACAGCCAGAAGATAGGCCTCGTCGAAAAAGGCCGCTTCCGCATGCAGCGTGAGCGCCGCATCGACCGAACGCTCCATCAAGGCGAAAGCGATGGCTGGGTCGACATGAGGGCAGGGGCAAAGCTCGGTTGCGATATCAAACGCGGTTGCGGCATCGGCCATCGGCAAGGCCGCCAGCATATCCCGTGTGAACGTATCTTTCTGCTCCAAGGATGGCTGCGCCTGCCCGACATAGAGTTTGACCATGATGCGCAGCTGACGTGCCGCTTCATTGACCGGGCGAACCAGCGGCAGATCGTCGGGGGTCTCGTCTGAGGGCAGAGCAAAAGGCAGCATGGCAGCCATCGCGATCAGAATTGCAACTTTCGAAACCCTAAGCCTGCAATCGTTCAATTTGTGTTAACCATAGTCGGTTCATCTGGGGCACCGTACTAACCTAACGGAAGTGTCATGGGTGAAATCATCAGTCTTCCTGCGCGGCGCGCGCAGAGTGAGCGGCGCGCGCAAGCTGCGCCATCGGCCGATACAGCCAGGATCCTGCTGTTCACGGGCATTCGCTATGAGCGGCCTGTCGAACCGCACACGCGACCTGATCCGAAAAAGCCGCGTGGACGCCGTCGCGCCTGACTGGCGAAGCACGCCGTGACGGCCTAAGGTGCCGGCCTTCCCGGCGAGTGCTCCATGACCGAAAAACCCGCAGCGCCGTTCTGGCGCCAGAAATCTCTCGCCGAACTCGACGATGCCGAGTGGGAAAGTCTCTGCGATGGCTGTGGCCGCTGCTGCCTCGTCAAACTCGAAGACGCGGATGATGGCCAGATCCTGCCAACCAATGTTGCTTGCCGCCTGTTCGATGGCGAGCGCTGTACATGCCGCGATTATCCCAACCGGACGGCGCGTGTCCCTGATTGCCTGCAATTGACACCGGAGCTCGTCGCATCGCTGCGATGGTTGCCGCCGAGCTGCGCCTATCGCCTTGTTCATCAGGGCGAGGACCTGCCCGCATGGCACCATTTGAAAACCGGGAGCCGCGACAGCGTGCATGAAGCGGGCGCATCGGTACGCGGGCGTATCAGCACATGGGAAGATGAGGTCGCGGAAGAGGATTGGCCCGATCACATCGTCCGGTGGCCGCTGCAATGGCCCCGCCAACGCCGCACACGCGGCAAGACTGGCGCGTAAATAGCCAATACGATTTCGTCCGCATCATATTCGCTACAATTTGATTGAAAAACTTTACGCTCAGGTAAAGTTAAAAATCATGATGAGTAAATTCTGAATAATATCGCTCGAATTTTTCCGATCCTGCCTCACAATTCCATCAACCCAACCTCGGGAGATTGCGATGACTGAGACAATTCTTACAAACACACTATTTCACCCATCTCACCTTATGCGCGCTCTTGCGCCGCGCCATTCAGCGGCGGCCAGTCGGCCTGGTCAGCGGAAAGAATTCCAGAGCAATAGGAAAAAGATCGTTGACAGCGCGCCGCTCTGTGTGTATGTTCAGGTCAACCTCCCGAATTGCAAGCAGACAGACACGGCGCGTCACGCGATGGCGCTGCTGCCGGGATTTTCGCTGCGTGGGACGCGGAGCGCTTTTATGACATTGATGGATAAGGAGCGCCGCTTGAAGGCGAAGCGGCTTTATGAGGAAGGCCATTTGAAATCAGCCGACATTGCAGCGCAATGCGGCGTGACGGCCCCGACAATTACGCGATGGGCCAAAATGGACCACTGGACACGCAAGCCGCCGCAGGCGGAAGCGGTGCCGGAACCGATTGACCGCCGCGCGCTCGTGGCGCGGGCCTGGCGCAATGCCGAGCGGCAATTGCGTGCTGTTGAAAAGCGGTTGCGTGCGCATGGCGGGGATGATGCGCCGCTCGACGAAAGTGCACGTCTCATTGCCACTTTGGTGAAGACATTGCGTGAACTGGCTGCGCTTGATCGGGCGCTGGCCGAGGATGAAAGCGCTCATGACAAAAAGACAGGTGAGCCGGGCAGTGGAGACATCCCACGCGACCTCAATGCATTTTATGAGGAGCTTGCGGCGCGCATGGATCGATTGCGCCAGCACCGTGACCGCGACGCAAATCTTGAGCGATCTGCCGCCGGCGCTGATGGATGATTTGGCGCATGCGTGGGCTTTTTGGGCGCGTGACGACCAATGGCCACCCGCGGGCGCATGGAATGTGTGGCTCGTTCTCGGTGGTCGCGGTGCAGGAAAAACACGGACGGGCGCCGAATGGGTGCGCGGTCTGGCTTTAGGACAAGCCCCTTTTGCAACGGCACCCGTCGGCCGCATCGCGCTGATTGGTGAAACGCAGGCCGATGCGCGCGACGTGATGGTGGAAGGTGTTTCCGGTTTACTGGCCGTCCATCGGCGGAGCGAAAGACCTGTCTGGCATAAAACGTTGCGCAAATTGACATGGCCGAATGGTGCGGTGGCGCATGTGTTTTCGGCCGAAGAGCCGCAAGCCTTGCGCGGCCCGCAATTTGGCGCCGCTTGGCTCGACGAACTGGCCAAATGGAAAAAGGCGGAGGAGGCATGGGATATGCTGCAATTCGGTCTGCGCTTGGGCACGACGCCACGTCAGATTGTGACGACAACGCCGCGCCCAACGGCCTTGTTGAAGCGGCTGCTTGCCGATCCGCTCACAATGATCAGTCGCGCACGGACCCATGCCAATGCTTACAATCTTGCGCCGGCCTTTCTCGATCGGATTGTCGGCCGCTACAGGGGGACGCGGCTTGGCCGGCAAGAGCTTGATGGCGAATTGATTGAAGATCGTGAAGACGCGTTGTGGTCGCGCTCCATGATCAGCAATGCGCGCTTACAAAAAACGCTGCCCGCGTTCACGCGCATTGTTGTTGCGGTTGATCCGCCCGCATCAGCGAGCCGCCGGGCTGACCGTTGCGGTATCGTCGTGGCAGGTTTGGACGAACAGGGCACGGTCATCATTCTGGAGGATGCAACCATCGCTGCCGCTACGCCCGCGCGTTGGGCGCAGAAGGCGCTGGCGGCCTATCATCGCCATCAAGCCGACGCGCTTGTTGTCGAGGTCAATCAGGGGGGCGACATGGTGGAAAGCGTTATTCGCAGTGTCGATCCCCATATCGTCATTCGGCCTGTGCGTGCGACACGGGGAAAATTTCTGCGTGCTGAACCCGTGGCCCATCTTTATGAGCGCGGACTTGTCTTTCATGCCGGACGGTTCGACGCGCTGGAAGATGAGATGTGTGACTTTGGTCCAGGCCCTAATGGTTATGCGCTTTCGAGCGGCCGCTCACCTGATCGGTTGGACGCGCTGGTCTGGGCTGTGACGGCGCTCGCCTTGACGCCGCAGACGCAACCCAAGATGCGTCGTCTCTGACAGGAAATACCCATGACATTCTGGTCTCAATGGTTCCGCAGCCCTCAAGCTGCGGGGCGCGCTGGTGCGCCTGAAACAAAAGCCTCACGCGGGGCGGCGCTCCTTGCCTTAACGAGCGCTGGCCAACCGGTTTGGACGCCGCGTGATTATGCGGCCTTGGCGCGCGAAGGCTTTCAAGGCAATGCGATCGTCTATCGGGTTGTGCGCATGATTGCGGAAGCGGCAGCCAGCGTGCCTTGGCTTTATTTCGAAGGTCGCAGAGAGCGCCCGGATCATCCGCTGGGGCATTTGTTACGTGCGCCAAACCCGCTTGAAGGCGGAGCCGATCTTCTGGAACAATTATACGGTTTTCTTCTCGTCTCCGGCAATGCGTATGCGGAAGCCGTGCGTGTTGATGGAATAGTGCAGGAAATCTACGCGCTGCGCCCCGATCGCATGACCTTGGTGCCGGGCGCTAAGGGATGGCCCGTCGCTTATGAATATAGTGTTGAAGGGCGCAAAATTCGTTACGCCGTCTCGGATGACGAGAAGCCTATTTTGCATGTCAGGCTGTTTCATCCGCTCAACGATCATTACGGATTTTCTCCGATGGAAGCGGCGGCGGCCGCCATCGATGTCCACAATGCCGCCATGGGTTGGAATAAGGCTCTGCTCGACAATGGCGCGCGGCCTTCGGGTGCATTGGTTTATAACGGACCACCGGGCGTCTCGTTGACCGCCGATCAATTCGAACGGCTCAAATCGGAACTGGAAGACAGTTTCCAAGGAAGTACCAATGCCGGTCGCCCCCTTCTGCTCGAAGGGGGTCTTGATTGGAAAGCGCTATCGGTGACACCGCGCGATATGGATTTCATCGAAGCCAAAGCGGCAGCAGCGCGCGACATCGCGTTGGCCTTTGGCGTGCCGCCTGTTTTGATCGGGCTGCCCGGCGATAGCACCTATTCAAATTATAGCGAGGCCAATCGGGCGTTTTGGCGCCAATGCGTTCTGCCCTTAGCGCAGCGTATGGCCGCAAACATCGCGCGATGGCTTGGTCCTGATTTTGGAACCGTGCCCGATATAACACTCGATCTCGATGCCATTGCCGCACTCTCTGAAGAGCGCGAAGCGCTGTGGCGCCGTGTGGGCGCAGCCGATTTCCTCAGCCGCGACGAGAAGCGCGCCGCAACCGGCTATGGCGATGGGCGGGAGGAGGGCTGATGCAAGACATCCCCATGGTTTCTGTTTTGAACGGCGTCATTGCGCGCAGCGATCTCGCCGATCTCGTTTTGCTTGCTTGGGCGATGACGGCATCAGCTGCGGCCTTGGCCTTGTTGCGCGAGTTAAACGCTGCCAATGCGCGCTTTGAGGATTTCATCCGGGAATTGCACCGGTTCAATTCGCAAGAGGAGTGAGGAGATATGCCAGACCTTCGCAACACTGCAACGCTTCCACCGGCCCCCATGGTGATTGCCACTTTTCTCAAACGTTTGGCCCGTGCCCGCCGCTCACTGCAACGGATAGCGTGCCCATGACGACGATCGAGGGTTATGCGAGCCTGTTTGATCGCGTGGATCTCGGCCGTGATGTGGTTCTGCCGGGGGCGTTTACGGCCAGCCTTGAACGGCGTGGTCCACGCGATGTGCGCATGTTGTGGCAACATGATGCCGCCGAGCCCGTCGGTCTCTGGACCGATATGCAGGAGGATCGCAATGGATTGCGCGTCCGTGGCGTGCTTTTGCCTGAGGTCAAGCGGGCGCGCGAATTGGCGGCGTTGATTGCGCATGGCGCAATCGACGGATTATCGATTGGTTTTCGTGCCATTCGCGCCCGTCGCGATCCGACACAACGATTGCGTCGCATTGCCGAAATCGATCTATGGGAAATATCACTCGTGACCTTTCCCCTTTTGCCGGGGGCCAGGCTGAACCGTTTCAATGCGTAAATTGCAACTTCAACAGGATTGTTTCCATGACTGATCTTTTGAGCCCAAACCTTGAAAACAAGGCCTTGCCGTTTCCTGATACGCGCATGACACTTGATGAAGTGCATCGCACATTCCACGAATATAAGCAGACCAATGATGAGCGCCTTGCGGCATTGGAGCGCCGGCGCGGTGATGCGCTCTATGATGAAAAACTGACCCGCCTCGACACGCGCCTTGATGATCTCGTCAAGAAAATGGATCGGACTGTAGCGTCCTTGCAGCGTGCGCCACGGGGCGGCGTGGGCGAGAGCTTTGATGATTTTGAACATAAGCAGGCTGTTGATGCCTATATTCGCACTGGGGCGACGGCCGGTGTCGAAGCGTTCGAGAAAAAGGCGCTTTCGGCTGGGTCTGGACCGGATGGCGGTTTTCTCATCACGGTCAATGCTGAGCGAGAGATTTTGATGCGCATGGCGTCGATTTCGCCGATGCGTGCGATTGCGTCGGTGCGTGCGATTTCGACCGGCACCTATAAGAAGGCCTATTCAACAAGCGGGCCACAGGCGGGATGGGTGACCGAAACAGCCGCGCGGCCGCAGACAAATTCCCAGACGATTGCCGAACTCGCATTTCCAGCGATGGAGCTTTATGCGATGCCATCGGCAACGCGGACCATTCTTGATGATGCAGCGGTCGATACCGAACAATGGATTGCGAGCGAAGTGGAAACGGTGTTCGCCGAACAGGAAGGCAATGCCTTCATCAATGGCGATGGCGTAACGCGCCCGCAGGGTCTGCTGCAACCAGCGAAAGTTGCTGCCGCATCATGGAGCTGGGGTAAGATCGGCTACAATGTGACAGGCACTGCTGGAGCATTTCCTGCCGCCAACCCGGCCGATACATTAATCGATCTGATTTATACGGTACGATCGGGTTACCGGCAAAATGCAAAGTTTTTGATGAACCGCCGGACGCAAGCTGTCATCCGGAAATTCAAAACGGCGACGGGCGAATATCTGTGGCAACCACCAGCAGGATCGGGCGAGAATGCCACCATCGTCAATTTCCCGGTGGTCGATGCTGAAGACATGCCAAACATTGCCGCCGATACATTCCCCATCGCTTTCGGCGATTTCGGCCGAGGCTATCTGATCGTTGATCGTATTGGCGTCCGGATCTTACGCGATCCTTATTCCGCCAAGCCGTATGTGTTGTTCTACACCACCAAACGTGTGGGCGGCGGCGTGCAGGATTATGATGCGTTTAAATTGCTGAAATTTGGCACAGCCTAATCAGCGCTGCCATTTCTTCAAGGTCGTTTCGATGAAGTTGCGTTGTGGTGCGACGAGCAGCCCCTGTGTAAGCGCACCGCAACGCGATTGGCCCGGACCTTCGGCATAAACCGTGACTGCGACGAGCGCGTTCTGACTGTCGAAGATCGGTCCGCCGGAATCACCCGTGCATGCACCCGCACCGGCCGCTTTGGGGCCCGTCGCGGGATCACTCAACCAAACGAGAATGCTGCTGGGTCCGTAAGGCTCAATGGTGGAAAGCGTGGCCGCACGCAATGTTCCGCCAGTGACAGGATCATTTTCAGTGGCAAGCCCATAACCGGCCACGGTGAGACGGTCGCCGGTGCGCGGCACAAGATCAGACAAGACGACGGGCTTGAATTGGGGCGGCAAAGGTTCGGCGAGGCGGATCATCGCAAGATCGATCGAGCGTTTGCGATCGCGCGCGGCATTTTTGGTAAAGCCGGGATGAATGGCGATGGCGGCAGCCTCACGCAGAACGGGCTGTCCATCCTTTTCGCGCCAATGGACGCGATAATCCGGACTGCCGCTGACGCAATGGGCAGCGGTGAGCAAAACCTGCGGATTGAGAACGATCGCGCTGCAAAACGAGCCTTTCGAGCCCAGCACCATCACGGCGTGAGGCGCCAAAAGCGGCGCCGGCGCGCTTTTCACCATTGCCGCGGCGGGCGCCATCAAGGCGAGCCAGAACAGAATAACACGCATCGCAAATCTCCTGCGGTGTCATAACCAATTTCATCCGGAGTGAAAAGCATGACGCGGCTTGTGCCCCTCGTGGTGCCGGTGGAGGGACCTGTTTCACTGGCCACCTTGCGCACTTATTTGCGCGTTGATGGGCCAGATGATGACGAGGTGCTGGCCATTATCTTGAAGGCGGCGCGTCACACCCTTGCCATGCGTTGTGGGCGTCTATTAGCGATCGAGACATGGCGGCTCATCCTTGATGCATGGCCCGAGGGGCAGAGGGTTGTTGTGCCACTCATGCCCTTTCGTCGCGTGGTCGCGGCTCGTCTTTATGACAACAAGAGTGTCGCCAGCGCTTTTCCACCAAGCGCCATCACCCTTGAATCGCAGGGGGAACCGGCCGTTCTGAAGTGTACCAGTCTTCCGTCGCCTGGCGTTGCGACAGGTGGTATCGAGATTGATGTCGAGTGTGGCTACAGCAATTCAGCTGATGTGCCGGCCGGATTAGCGCTGGCGGTTTTGCGGGCTGCGACCCGGCTTTACGAAATGCGCGGCGACGAAAACCAAACCCTGCAAGATGAAGCGTTTGAAATTCTCATTGCACCCTTCCGGTCTGTGAGGCTCGCATGATCTCGACGCGGCGCTCCTTGATGACGATTGAGATGCCACAAGACAGGCCCGATGGGTTTGGTGGCTTTGTGCGTTCCTATGTGGCCGGTCCCTCGGTTTGGGCGCGTATCGTGCCACTCAAGCATCTCTACGCCAGAGAGGCCGAACAAAGCGAATTGCAGGTGTCGCATCGTGTGACGATCCGCTTTCGCACCGATATCGATTTGACCAAGCGTCTGCGGCTCGGTCCGCGTGTCTTTGCGCTGCGCGGCTATTTCGATCCCGATGGGCGGCGTGTGAACCTCATTGTTTGGTGCAAGGAAATACGCTCATGAGCGCCCCCATTCTCGCTTTGCGTGCTGCGTTACGAACGACGCTCAATGCCGCAGGGCTGGCGCTTTACGATGAAGCCCGCGATGCTGTGATGCCTTATGCCAGCTTTGGCGAATGGTCGGCGAAACTCTGGAATGATGGGATCATTGAAATGGTGGAGCATCGCTTCGCCATTCACGTCTGGTCGCGCGCGCCCGGCGATGCCGAAGCGCTTGATCTGGCCGGTCGCATTGCAAATATCATTGATGAGGATGTGCCACCTGCACCCTTCATCCATTGGCTTGTGAAGGCCCATGAAATCAGGCGGCCAACCCGCGAAGGGATCCGTAACGCCACCTTACGTGTGACGGCATTGGCCGAATATTCAAGAGGAGATGCATGATGAGTGCGCAAAGCGGCCGCGACATGCTGCTCAAATGTTTTGATGGTACCAATGCTTTTGTGACGGTTGCTGGTTTGCGCTCGCGGCACTTGTCCTTCAATGCGGCGAGTGTCGACATCACGAGTGCGGACTCGGCCGGACGTTGGCGTGAACTTCTCGCAGGGGCAGGGTTACGGCGCCTTTCTCTCTCAGGCGCGGGGATCTTTCGCGACGACGCGGCGCAACTTCTGGTGCGACAGGTCTTTTTCGATGGCGCTGTGATGTTCGATATTGCTCTTGAGAGTGCCGGCGAGCCGAGCTTTACCGCGCTGTGAGGGATCATGATTAACGCCCGACGCGGCGAAGTGCTGTGGCACTGCGACGGCCGCGATTATCGGCTCTGTCTCACCTTTGGGGCCTTGGCCGAGCTTGAGCATCATTTTGAAGCAGCTGGCATGGCTGCGTTAGGCGAGCGCTTGAGTGCTGGTTCGTTGTCCGCGCGCGATATCATCGCCCTGCTGGCGGCAGGATTACGTGGCGCTGGCGAAACGCTCTCAGCGCATGATCTTGCACTTATGCCCGTGGCAACTCTCTTGCCAACAGCTTTACCGGCGATCAGCGCGATGGTCGAAGCAGCTTTTGGCGCAGCAGAGCCCGGAGGGGAGGGCGCGCAAAACCCTTTCCATGGGGGGCGCTGATGCATCACGCCTTTACAGTGTTGCATCTGGCGCCGGACCTGTTTTGGACGATGACGCCGCGCGAATTCGCCGCTGCATTACCGCAACAGCGACACGTCGCTCTGTCACGCCATCGTTTCGAGGAATTATGTACGGCTTTTCCAGATGAGGGAGCGCGGCATGACTGAAGAGGATGTTGCGACATTAGACGATGCCCGCGGGCAGTTGACTGAATTGACGTTTTTGTCGCGGCAATTCGAACGCGCGATTATCGCAGCCTTCAAGAATGGTGGCACACAGGTCAAAAGTTTCGAAACTCAAATCCGCAGTGCGGCCATGGCCATGAGCACAACCTTGCTGCGCAGCGCGCTGAAGCCGTTTTTCAACGGCCTGGGCGACGCATCCAAATCGCTCTTTAGCAATTTATTCGGGAGTAGTGAGACGCCTGCCTCAACCAGCGACGTTACAGGTTTCGCGCAAGGCGGTGTCTTTGCGAGCCCGCGCTATTTTCCAACTGGCCATGGGCTTGGTGTTTTGGGTGAGGCAGGGCCTGAGGCGATCATGCCACTCACCCGCGGTGCCGACGGCCGGTTGGGCGTGGTCGCCGCAGGTGGGCGGGAGGGTAACATTGTTGTTCACATCGCAACGCCCGACGCGCCGAGCTTCCTGCGCTCGGAAGCGCAGGTCTCGGCGGCCTTGGCGCGTGCCGTGGCCCGGGGACGACGGGGTTTGTGAGGTTTACGCCGCCGTGCGCAGCATGGCTGCGATTTCATCTTTCAATTTAAGGCGCTCTTTTTTAAGCTGTTCGAGCCGCTCATCGCTCGCCGGTTCGACATCGGTCTCGACGCGATGGATCTCGCGATTGAGGTGCTCATAGCGATCGGCCAAGCGCGCAAAATGGGCATCGCCGATTTTCAATTTCGAAATGGCTGCGGCGGCTTGCGGAAACTCTTCATGCAGGCCGTGGGGGACATGAGACATGGGAACACTCCTTCAATGGTTCATTCCTACCCGCGGAGCTGCGTCGCCCGCTTTGATCAATATCAACCTGACGGAGGCGCAGCATGGCTGCAACCCCCTTTCATGAGGTCGTGTTTCCTCTGGCCATTGCCTTGCAAGGGCGCGGCGGCCCACGTCGCAAAACCGATATCGTCACCGCTGGATCGGGCCGTGAGGAGCGGAACGCAAAATGGGCGCAATCGCGCCGTTTCTATGATGCCGGCTCAGGTGTGAAGACCCTGGCTGACCTCTCCCAACTGATTGCTTTTTTTGAGGAGCGGCGCGGGCGGCTTTATGGCTTCCGCTGGCGCGATCGCCTGGATGATCGCTCGTGCTCACCCGGCTTCACACCGGCGCCCACGGACCAACACATCGCCACGGGCGATGGCGCGACCAAGATCTTTCAGCTTGTGAAGATCTATGGCGGCCAATTCGCTCCCTATCGGCGGACCATTCGGAAACCGGTCGAAGGCACGGTGGTGCTAGCGGTCAATGGCACGCGGGTTGAACCCGGTGTGGCTTATGAATGCGATAGCACGAATGGCCTCATTAGTTTCCGCCCCAATGCCATTCCCCGTTTCGGGGCGAAGATCACCGCTGGCTACAAGTTCGATGTACCGGTGCGGTTCGATACTGATGAGTTATCGATTGATCTTTCGGCCTTCATCGCTGGCGAAATTCCTTCCATTCCCCTCGTCGAGATTACGGTGTGACATGCGCACGGTTCCTTCTGCCATGGCGATGCGGTTGGCTGGTGGCAGCACGCAATTCGCCCATGCTTGGATCTTACGACGCCAAGATGGGGCCGTGCTTGGTTTCACCGATCATGACAGCGATCTGATGGTCGAAGGTGTGTCCTGCATCGCGGCATCAGGCCTTGGCACCAAGGACATGACCTCGGAATTGGGGCTTGCCCCTGGCGGGGGTGAAATCATGGGTGCGTTACAGGCGGCGAGCCTGCGGGAAGAAGATATTGTCGCAGGTGTCTATGATGGTGCTGAAATTCGTTTCATCCTGTGTGATTGCGAAGCACCTTTCGAGACGCTGTTGCTCGACGTTGCGACCATTGGTGAAATCAAGCGCGACGAGACCGCTTTTGTTGCGGAATTACGCGGGCCGGCCCATCGCTTGGGTGAAGAGACGGGCCGCTTGTATCAGCAGCGTTGTGATGCGGATTTTGGCGATCGACGCTGCGGCATCGATCTCAACCGAAGCGATTTATCCGCGGCGGGTCAGATCGAAGCAGTCATTGTGCCTGGCCGTTATCGCGTCTCCGGGCTCGGAGGCCATGCGGCCGGTGTGTTCAGCAATGGTACACTGGTCTTCGCGTCACGACCGGGTCGACAATTTCAAGTTCGGCTGCATGCGGTGCTCGGCGGTGCCATGATCCTCGATCTCTGGTTGGCCCCAGAAGATATTGTCGCAGGCGAGTCCTTTTCCATTGTGATGGGATGCGACAAAGCGTTTGAGACCTGCGCACAACGTTACAATAACGCGCTCAATTTCCGCGGCTTTCCTCATATGCCGGGGAATGAAACCGTTCTCACCATCGTGCAGGATGGCGAGCCGGGCTATGATGGCGGGAGTTTGTTCCATGGCTGATCATCCCGCGATTGCTATGGCACGCGGCTGGATTGGCACGCCCTATCATCACCAAGCAGCGCTGCGTGGCGTTGGCTGCGATTGCCTTGGCCTGCTGCGGGGCGTGTGGCGCGATCTTTACGGGAGTGCGCCCGAAGAGCCCCAAGCCTATGATACGAGCCGCTTTCGAAGCGGTGGGCCAGAAACATTGCTGGACGCCGCGCGCCGGCATCTGATTGCAAAAGAAGACCTTACAATCAATCCGGGCGATGTGCTGCTGTTTCGGCTTCATCCAATGCGGCCGGTTCAACATTGCGGCATCGCCATCGACGCGAGCGCCATGATCCACGCGCATGATGGCGCGTGCGTGTGTGAAGTCATGCTCGCGCCATGGCTGCGGCGGCTCGCATTCGTTTTCTCCTTTCCACCTTTGGATGAACGCCGATGACAACGCTGGTTTTGCGCGCCGCCGGCACGATGGTTGGCTCGTTCTTGGGCGGCCCTGTCGGCGGAATGATCGGTGGCGCAATCGGTGCTGTAGCGGGCTATGCCGTCGATAGCGCTTTGTTTGGTTCACGAACCAAAGCGCCGATGCCAAAGCATGCGACGCTTGATCAGCTGACATAAAACGAAGGCGCGCCGATCCCCCGGCTCTACGGCCGGGCGCGTATCGGCGGCGAACTGATTTGGGCGACGCGGTTTGAAGAGCAACTCACCGTCACAAAACAAAAAAAGAAAGGCGCGAAGGGTGGGGGCGGCAGTAGCCAGAAGGTCAAAACCTATCAATATTTCGCCAATGTGGCGATTGGCCTTTGCGAGGGACCCGTTGCGGGGATCCGCAGGATCTGGGCGGATTCAAAAGAACTCGATCTTACGACGCTTCAATATCGATTTTATCCGGGTGATGAGACGCAAGGGCCGGATCCGCTCATCGCAGCAAAGGAATATCCGCATCCAGTGCCAGCCTATCGCGGGCTCGCTTATCTTGTCTTCGAGCGTTTGCCGATCACCGATTTCGGCAATCGCTTGCCACAAATTCTGATCGAAGTGATCCGACCGCTGAACGATGTGAACCATCAGACACGTGGCATTTGCCTCATTCCGGGCGCAGGGGAGTTTGCTTACGATACGATTGCCATCGCGCGGCAAGGTGCGCCGGGTGTCACAACATCGGAAAACCGGCATGTGCAGACGCATACGACGGATTTTCGCGCCTCGCTCGATAATCTGCGCGCCGTTTGCCCGAATGTCCGCAGCGTCTCGTTTGTCGTTGCATGGTTCGGCGATGATTTGCGGGCGGGCCAATGTAGCGTCGCGCCGCGTGTCGACAGCGCCACCAAAGCAACCAAGCCCGAGCCGTGGGGCTGCGCCGGGCTGACGCGTGAGACGGCGCGTCTTGTCTCGTTTGATCAAGGCAAGCCGATCTATGGCGGGACGCCGAGCGACGCGTCGATCATCCGTTCCATCCGTGAAATGCGCGAACGGGGCTTGTCCGTCTTGCTTAACCCGTTTGTGATGATGGATATCGCGGCGGGCAACCAATTGCCCAATCCGTACAATGGGCAGCAGGGCCAGCCGCCATTGCCATGGCGAGGACGTATTACGGGTTCCATTGCACCGGGCCGCGGAGGTTCCGTTGATGGGACAGCGGCAGCTGATGCGGAGATCGCACAATTTTTCGGCCGTGTCCGGGCCAGTGAATTCATACCCGTGGGCGATGATCTTTTTTGCACGGCACCTGATTGGCGGTATCGGCAATTCATTCTGCATTACGCGCATCTGGCCAAACGTGCTGGCGGCGTTGATGCGTTCTTGATCGGATCTGAATTTATCGGGCTGACGCGACTGCGCGGTGCAGCCGGTCATTTTCCAGCGGTCTTAGCCTTTGCGGCGCTTGCCCGCGATGTGCGTGCGATTTTGGGGGCGAATACAAAAATCGGCTATGGCGCCGATTGGACGGAATATGGGGCCTATTGGCCGCGTGCGGGAGAGTTACGGTTTCCACTCGATCCGTTATGGGCGTCACCCGATATCGATTTCATCGGCATTGATTGCTATTGGCCCATCACGGATTGGCGTGGCCCTGACGATGCCGATGCGCAGGAAGCGCGTAGCCCCTATGATCCCGATTATCTCACCCGGCGCACCGCCGATGGCGAAGGCTATGCGTGGTATTACCCCGATGAGGCAGCGCGCGCGTCCGGGCGGCGCGTGCCCATTCAAGATGGGCTGGGTAAGGATTGGGTCAACCGACCAAAAGATATTCGGAATTGGTGGATCAACCCACATATTGAGCGACGCGATGGTGTCGAAACAAACCAAACGCCTTGGGTGCCGCAATCAAAACCGTTTTGGTTCACGGAAATCGGTTGCCCTGCCGTTGATTGCGGCGGCAATTCACCAAATCTTTTTCCTGATCCACGGTCTTCTGAGAATGGCCGCCCACCCTTTTCGCGGGGATTGCGCGATGATTTGATGATGATGCGGATGCTCGAAGGGGCGTTCGCATTTTGGGACAATGGCAACAATAATCCTGTCTCGTCCATCTATGGCGGCCGCATGGTGGATACAGGTCGCATTCATGTATGGGCCTGGGATGCACGGCCTTATCCGGCTTTTCCCAGCATGGCCTCGGTGTGGGGCGATGCCGCAAATTACATGACAGGCCATTGGATCAATGGGCGCTTTGAATCGGTTGCGCTTGATCGTTTCGCACAACATCTCTTTGCCATGGCGGGCCTTGACCTGCCGCGGCCGGCGCTTGATGGTCTTATCGACGGCTTTTTGATGCATGGCCTGAATGCACCACGCGATGCGCTTGATGGGCTGTGTGATCTCGCTGGATATGATCTCGTCGCTTCATCGGGCCAACTGCGTTTTGTCGCCGGGCATGAAGAACCGGTGGCGCACCTCACTGCTGACGATCTCGTGCCGGATCCCGATGGTAAATTATTGGCGATCCGGCGGGCGCAAGACAGTGATTTGCCGCGCGAGGTGAAGCTGACCTTCGCCGATACTGATAATCTCTACCGCTCGGCCAGCGTGTCATCGCGTCGCATCGAAGGACAGACGCAGCGAAAAAGTCTTTCTGAAACGGGTCTCATCCTCTCGCGCGGCGCGGCCCAGCGCTTTGCGGACCATTGGCTTGAGCGGCGCTGGACGATGCGTGAGACGGCGGAGGCGCGCTTACGGCCCGGACTTGTTGCGCTTGAGGCCGGCGACGTTGTCATGATCGATGTCGGCCATGGGGCGCGGCTGTGGCAAATCACACGCATCAACGACCAGATTGAGCGCGGCGTGGAATTACGATCTGTGCGCCGTGCGATCGATGTGATTGCCGGTGCGCCAGCGGTCTTGCAAGCCAGTGTGCCGCCACACATTCCAAGCGCGCCCGCTTTGATCGTCTTCGCGCCACCGATTGCGCTGGCTGATCCCGCGCCGCTCTTGGTTGCGGCGGCTTATGCCAAGCCGTGGAGCAGCAATTATGAGATCAGGCGCGGGCGCGCACAGGATGCGGATGAAGAAAGCATTGCGACTATCGAAGCCCCCGCGACGATTGGCACGCTCAACGCATCCTTGGGGGCCGGGCCGCTTTGGCGCTTTGATCGCACGAATGCCATCGACGTGACCCTTTCAGGTGGCACGCTGGTGTCTGTGGGTGAGGCGAGCGCCTTGGCTGCCACAACGCTCGCTGCGATTGGCTCGCAGGCCGCCGGATGGGAAATCATCGCTTACGCTAGTGCGGAGTTGATCGGTGAGCGGCGATACCGTTTGACGGGATTGCTGCGCGGGCTTGGCGGCTCAGAAGCCATGGTGCGACGAGCCTTGCCTGCGGGGGCGCAATTCATTGCCCTTGACGGCGCCGTGACGCCTTTAACGAGCGATGCGCAAGACATTGGTGCGCTCACCCATTGGCGCGCTGGCGCGGATGAAACATTGATTGATGTGATGGCGGCACCGCAGGCCGATGCATTGCGGCCTTTGGCGCCCGTGCATCCCCGTATCCGACGACAAGACGACGGCCTTGCCATTGCGTTCATCCGCCGGACACGGATCAATGGTGATGGCTGGGAGGGTGCGGATGTGCCGCTTGGTGAGGATGTCGAGCGTTATCGCGTCAGCATTCTGAATGATGCTGGCATTGTCGTTAACAGCATCGAAACGGAGAGGCCCTCCTGCCTCTATCAAAATGAAATCAGCGATTTTGGACTGCAGCAAACGCAACTGCGTGTGCGCATCGTGCAGTTGAGCCGCGTAGCCGGCGAAGGCGCCGCGTGTGATGCGCTCTGCCTTATCCACTAATCCAAACGGAAATCATCATGACAATGACGCCGATTTTGGCGCTGCCGCTGCTTGCGGCGGCGCAAGCGCAGAAGCATGTCACCTTGAATGAGGCGCTGTTTCTCCTCGATTCCCTGGTCCAAATCGCTGTCATCGAGAAAGGGCGCAATACGCCACCCGATGCGCCAAGGGCGGGTGATCGTTACATCGTTGGTCCGTCCCCTGCGGGCAGTTTTGCGGGCAAGCCTGGCTTGATCGCCGCGTTCGACGGCGCGCAATGGAGTTACACGGAGCCACGCGCCGGATTCCTCATTTTTGTAACCAGCGAAAACCAACTCTATCTGCATGATGGCAATTCGCTCAAAACGCTGAAGGAATTGATCGGTGCGCCTGAAGAAGTCGCGCGCTTAGGAATCGGAACAGGCGTCGATGCCAATCATAGTCTGAGTGTGAAAGGGGCGAGCGCTTTATTTGCTGCTCGCGGCAATGGCGAAGGGGGCACGGGCCATTTTCGCATGACACTGAACAAAGACGCGTCGTCGGCCATCCTGTCGCACCTCTATCAGACGCGATGGTCGGCGCGGGCGGAGACGGGTCTCCTCGGTGACGAGAATTATCGCATCAAAATGTCACCCGATGGCGCAGCGTGGTTTGACGCGTTCAGCGCCGATGCTGTCACCGGTGCGGTGCGTTTGCCATCGGGATTGGCATCGATTGGTGGCGGGTCTTTGGCCTTTCGGAATTTAATCGTCAATCCTGAGGGCGTGATCGCGCAGCGCGGCAATGGCCCGTTCAACGCGGCTGGTGCCACACCTGTTGCAGCCTTTGATCGCTGGCGCCTTTCCGGCGGCGCATCCACGAACGCTTCGCTGGCGCGAACGGCACTGACCGGGGCGAATGCAGGCCTTGTGCAGGGACCCTATTTGACATGGGCTGTGACGGCCGCAAGCAGTGCCGCAAACGCGGTGCTGGAAACGCGGCTCGATCAATTGCTGGCGCTGGCTGGCAAGCGCGTCACCGTCTCGTTCCGCTACCGGTCCAATGCTGCGATCAGTCTTGCCCTGATGCAGAATTTCGGGACTGGCGGATCCTCAGTCGTGGCGAGCTTAATGACGAACGCCCTGCCGGTCTCATCACAATGGCGATCGATTGCCTTCACGCTGACATTGCCAGCCGCGACCGGGAAGACGATCGGTTCCTCGCCATTTCTGGCGCTGCAATGCGCCGCCACCCAGCCTGTCATTTGCGATCTCGCCGAAGTGCAATTGGAAGAAGGCTTCCTTACGCCGTTCGAACGACGGCCCCCGGCCTTTGAATTGTTGCTATGCCGCCGGTACTTCCGCCGCAGTGCCGTTTCACTCAACGCGGCCGACCTCGCCATTGAGATGCGTGTGCCACCCCTGGCGTCTGGAACAGGGCCGTTCGATTACGATTCCGAATTCGAGGGTTGAGCATGAAAGACAATTATGAACGCGCTTTGACGTTCGTCTGGCGCGAAGAGGGCGGCGTGTCTGATGACGCACGGGATCCGGGTGGCCTCACCAAATACGGCATCACGCAAGCCACGCTCGCGATCGCGCGCGGCACGGATGTGAGCCGCGCCGATCTTCTTGGGCTAACGCGCGCTGAGGCCGCCGGTATTTATCGTGCACTGTATTGGAATGCGATCAAGGGTGATGACCTTCCCGGCGGGCTTGATCTCGCCATCTTCGATTTCGCTGTCAATTCGGGCCCAGCGCGTGCGGTGAAAACCGTTCAAACGCTTCTCGGGGTGCGCGTGGATGGCGTCATGGGTCCGGTGACATTGGCGAAAATCACGCAGGCTGATCCTGCTGTTTTCATAGAGGCACTGCATAAGGCGCGCCTCGCTTTTCTCCGTTCTCTTTCAGTGTGGCGTTTCTTTGGTACCGGGTGGTCGCGGCGCAATGATCGCGTTCGTAAGGCCGCCCTTCAGTGGATTGCAGAGACTTCTCCAAAACGCACGACAGAAAGGACGGGCCCGATGGCCAAGCAAACTGCCAACACAAATTCCAATCAATTGTCAGAAACGAAATCAATTTTGCAGAGCCGCACGGTATGGGCCAATCTGATTGGGCTGGCCTCATTCGGCCTCTCGTTGTTCGGCTATGGGTCGCTCGATGTTGGTGGCCTGACGGATGCCGTCTTGCAGACCGTGACGGCGGGCAGCTTCATCGCCTCAACAGTCTTCCGCGTTACGGCGAAAGCGAAATTGGGCTGATCAACCGCATAGGCAGCCGGGCCCCGCGACGGCGCGGCTGCCATAATTTTGCAATTGCCCACGCCAGCGTGGCGTTATGGCGCGGATGGCATCGACGCCGAGATCCGATGGTAATGTTGGGATTATGCGTTCTTCCATGATGATGCGGCCATCAACAATAGACGTTTTCACATCGCTGGCCCGTGCGTAATAAACAAGTGCAGCGCTGCTGCCATAATAGGGCTGCACATGCGGCGCTGTGATATCGACCAAGATCAGGTCAGCACGCTTGCCGATCTCGAGTGAGCCTATCTTGTCGTCGAGGCCAAGCACGCACGCTGCGCCCATGGTCTGGAGGTATAGCGCATCATCGCAAGAGAGCGCTTGTGGCGAGCCTGCCACCATACGCGCGCCGTTCAGTGCATAGCGCATCGCCTCAAATGGATCGTTCAGCATCCAATCCGTTGCAAGCCCGGTGCGGATACCGCGCTGCAGGATTTTGGCGAGGTCGGGATAGCGCCCGCGTCGCGGATAGATTGTGGAAGCATGGGCATAGGGCGCGTTGGCTTTCGCGACGAGATCAAATTCGTCGTCGCTGGCAAAGACGAGATGGGCCAGCACCGCATCGTCGCCGAGATAGCCGATGCGGTCGAGATAGGTGACCGGTCCACAGCCATGGCGGGCTCGGATCTCATCAACTTCGGCCGAACTTTGCGCGCAATGGATATGCAGGCCCAAGCCAAGGCGCGAGGCTTCCGCCCGCGCTATCTGGAGCAAGGCCTGCGAACAGGTGTCGGTCGCATGAGTGCCGATGCGGGTGGTGATCCGGCCATCACCGCGACCGTTCCATTGTTGCGCGAAGGCGATGCCATCGGCGAGGCGCCTGTCACCGATGGCCGTGTAATGCGTGTAATCGCCATCACGAAGATGTTCGAGTTTGACATCGAACACCTTGTAAGCGAGTTGCGCGCGCAAGCCTGTCTTTTCGACGAGTGTTGCGAGGCGTTCCGGCGCGTACCAGATATCGTTAATGGTGGTCATGCCAGCGCGGATCATCTCGGCGGTGCCGAGCATCGCGCATAAGCCCCATTCATCCTCGCTAATATCTTTTTCAAGACGGAAAGCGACATCAAGCAAAGCAGTTTTGGCCACGTGATCATCCGTCTGTGAGCGGAAGATGACGGAGGCTGTATGGGAATGGCAATTCACGAAACCCGGGAGTGCGGCATAGCCGCTGCCGCCGAGCGTGCGGCCCGCCTGCCAATGCCCGGCTGGCATTTGAGGCCCGCAATAAAGGATCGCGCCATCTTTGATTGCGATCTCGCCATCGGGGATGACGCGCATAGCGGCATCAACCGGATAGACGAATTCGGCGCGGACAAGCAGATCGATGGAAACGGGCGGGGCCATGGGTCACTCTTTACGGAGAGGTGACAAGGCTGCGCGGCTTCAGCCTCAACGTCAATTCGCGTTGGTCCAGAGCACGCGACACAGGCCTTTCCCGGCATTGCGCCAACGGTGCGGTCTTCGGCTGGTGAAGCGAAAGGCATCGCCGGTCTTCAACACCCAGCTTTCGCTTTCAACCGTCAATTCAAGTTCGCCTTCGAGCACGGTGCCGGCTTCTTCGCCGCTGTGGCTGTAGAAGGTGTCGCCCGAATGGCAGCCGGGCGCGATGCTGATGAGAAACAGCCTCAACCCCCCTGCATTCCCGCCGGGTGTCAGCAATTCCTTGCGCACACCTTCAAGATCAAGCGCCAGGGAATGGCGCTCCTCGACGCGGAACACGATGCCGCTATCACCCGCGGCCGTCTCGGTGCGCGGAAACAGGGAGGAGAGATCTACGCCGAGCCCATCGGCGATGGTCGCGATGGCGCGCATCGAAGCTGAGGATATGCCCCGCTCGATCTGGCTGAGATAGCCGATCGAAAGGCCGGTCTTATCCGAAAGCACCTGCAGGGGCACGCGCGCAGCCTTGCGCCGTTCCCGGATCAGGGCGCCGACCGAGCGGTCGAGCGGCGCAGGTGAGGGGGACAGTCCATCCATAAAATTTCACATACATGAAAATTCTTGCCGACGCCAGAGATTCGGGCCAGACTGCCTTCAGGGTTCAACCGGGGGAGAAAACCATGAATCTGAAAAGGCTCATCCAAGGGGTCGTCGTCGGGCTTGCACTGGCCTCGCCAGCGGCGGCGCAACAGGTGTTGAAGGTCGGCTCGACGCCCACAGGCGTCCCCTTCACCTTCCTCGACACGAAGACCAATTCCATCCAAGGCATCATGGTCGACATCATCACAGAAGTCGGCAAGCGCGCAGGTTTCGGCGTGCAGATCGAGCCAATGCAATTCTCGACACTGATTGCCGGTCTGACTGCCAATAAAATCGATATCATTGCCGCTGCGATGTACATCACACCGGCCCGCAAAGAGCAGGTCGATTTCTCCGAGCCGATCTACACCTATGGCGAAGGCCTGATCGTGCCGAAATCGGACACGAAGGATTATGTCAGCTTTGACGACATGAAGGGCTATACGGTGGGTGCGCAGGTCGGCACCGCTTATGTCGAGCCGCTGAAGAAAGTCTTCTCGGATGTCAAAATCTACGACACGATTCCTGACATTCTGCGTGACGTGAATGCAGGCCGCATCAAAGCCGGTTTCGCCGATTATCCGATTGCTGCCTATAACATTCAGCAGGGCAATTTCCCAGACGCACGTGTGGTGAAGACCTATAAGCCCACCATGGCAGGCTCGGTTGGCATTGGCGTGCGCAAGAACGAGACGGAATTGTTGAAAAAGATCAACACCGCGCTCACCGCCATGCAGGCCGATGGCACGATTAAGAAGATCCTCGCCAAATGGGGTCTTGAATAAGGTAATCTGCCGGGCGGCTTCGTGCCGCCCGGTTTCATTCCGGCCTGAAAGACCATCATGCAAAGATTTTTCACTGACGCTGCCGAATATCTGCCGATTTTGCTGCAGGGCGTCGGTCTCACCATCGTCGTCACGATCGGCTCGTTGATCCTCTCGACGGTGCTCGGCCTCATGTGGGCTTTGATGCGCGTGTCGGGTATCAAGGTGCTTGATTGGACCGCGAAGATCTTCGTCAATTTCATTCGCGGCGTGCCAATCATCGTCCAGCTGTTCTATATTTATTTCGTGCTGCCCGACATGGGCATTGCGCTGAGTGCGTTGCAGGCCGCCATCATAGGGCTTGGCATCGCTTATTCTGCCTATCAATCAGAAAATTTCCGCGCCGGCATTGAAGCCATCGATCATGGCCAGATTGAAGCGGCACAATCGATCGGCATGGGCTGGTGGATGATCATGCGTCGCGTGATCTTGCCGCAAGCAATCCGCATCGTCTTGCCGCCCTATGGCAACATCATGATCATGATGCTGAAGGACTCTTCGCAAGCCTCCACCATTACGGTTGCGGAGCTGGCTATGCAGGGCAAGCTGATCGCGTCCGCCACGTTCAAGAACACCTCCGTTTTCACGATGGTCGCCATTCTCTATCTCTGCATGAGCCTGCCTTTGATGTATCTCGTCTCGCGGCTTGAGAAACATTATGCGACGGGACGGCGCTGATGATCGTTCTCGAGAATGTTCACAAAAGTTTCGGCACCAATCATGTGTTGCGGGGATTTTCAACACGTATTGAGAAGGGCGAGATCGTTTGCATCATCGGCCCCTCTGGTTCCGGCAAATCAACGGTGCTGCGCTGTATCAATGGGCTTGAAGCCTATGACCAGGGCACGATCCGCATTGGCGAGACCAAGGTCAATCGTGATGACAAAAGCATCGTCGATGTGCGCAAGCGCGTATCGATGGTGTTTCAGCGGTTCAACCTGTTCCCGCATCGCACTGCGCTCGAAAATGTCACTGAAGGCCCGATCTATGTGAAAGGCGAACCCCGCGAACGCGCCGAGGAGCGCGGGCGCCGATTGCTGGCACGTGTCGGTCTCGCCGAAAAAGAAACGGCGCATCCGCCGCAGCTCTCAGGCGGTCAGCAACAGCGCGTGGCGATTGCGCGGGCCTTGGCGATGGAGCCCGAAGCCATCCTGTTTGATGAGCCGACCTCGGCGCTCGATCCTGAACTCGTCGGTGAAGTGCTCGCCGTCATGAAAAGCCTCGCCGAAGAAGGCATGACGATGGTCATCGTGACTCATGAAATCGCGTTTGCGCGCGAAGTCGCCGACCGCGCGATCTTTATGGATCAGGGCGTGATCGTCGAAGAAGGCCCGGCGCGCGACATGCTGTCGGCACCAAAACAACCGCGCACGCAGGATTTCTTGCGTCGCGTCACGCATCCCATCTGATTGTCGCCTTTGTCTGCGAGGTCCCGCCATGGCTGAGCCATTCCCGCTTGCTCCCGCACTTTGGGCTGCTACCGCTGCGCCACAAGCGCCCGCGCCGAAACTGGCAGAGGATCTCGTCACTGATTTCTGCGTCATTGGCGCGGGTTATGCCGGTCTTTCAACAGCGCTGCATATTGCCAAAGCGGGCGGGCATGTCGTGGTGCTTGAAGCGCGCGAACCGGGCTGGGGCGGTTCTGGCCGCAATGGCGGACAAGTCATTCCCGGTCTGAAATATGATCCCGATGACATGATCGCGACCTATGGCGAAGAGAAGGGCAAAAAGCTGCTCCACTTTGCGGCCACAACAGCCGACAAAGTGTTCGATCTGATCAACGCCTATAAGATGGATGTCCCGCATGTGCGCCAAGGCTGGATACAAGCCGCGCATGCGGAGGACGGTTTGACGCTTGCGAAGAACCGCGTTGCGCAATGGTCCAAGCATGGCGTTGATGCACGCCTTCTCTCGAAAGAGGAAGTGGCAGACCGGCTTGGCACCACCTCTTATGAAGGGGGCTGGCTTGATCCGCGCGGCGGCGCCGTGCAGCCGCTCTCTTACGCACGTGGTTTGGCCCGCGCCGCGATGGGCGAGGGCGCCAAAATTCACGGCCAATCGCCAGTGACTGATATCAAGCGCGAGGGTGACCGTTACCGTGTGACGACGGCGCAAGGTAAAACCGTGCTCGCCAAAAAAGTCATCATGTGCACGAATGCCTATGCGGGCGATCTCGTGCCGGGACTGCGGCAGACGATTGTGGACGTCAATTCGTTTCAGGTCGCGACGGCACCGCTCTCTGACAATATCCGCAAGACGATCCTGCCTTACGGGCAGGTCTCATCCGACACGCGTAAACTGCTGCTCTATTTCCGGCTCGATCACACCGGCCGTCTCTTGATGGGCGGGCGCGGCCCGTTCCGTGAACCGAAGAGCGATGACGATTGGGCCCATCTCGTCCGCGTCGTGACAAAAATGTTCCCGCAGGTGAAAGACGTTCCCATCGAATATCGCTGGGGCGGTCGTGTCGCGCTAACACAGGATTTCCTGCCGCATATTCATGAGCCGGAACCCGGTTTCATCATCGATATTGGCTGCCTCGGCCGCGGTGTCGGTTTGCAGACGGCGATGGGCCAAGCCTTGGCCGCCTATGCGACGACGGGCGATGCGGATGCTCTGCCATTTCCCATCCGCCCGATCGACCCAATCCCCTTCCATATGTTCCGTCGGATTGGATTGGCCGCCATCATCGCGTGGTACCGCTTTCAGGATGGTGGCGTGAAACAGACCTGAGCGGCGCAATCACGCAGGCACGAAACGGCGTGCATCAGCCATGCGCCAATGATCGCCATAGGGCGTGAGATCGGGACGCTCAAGCAGCGCGCCTGGCTCAAGCAGTGGGTAGAGTTCGGCGAAGCTGCGCGTTTCTGTCGGCGAGATGCGGCGGTGGAAATGTTTCCGCTCAAAAGCATGCGGGTGATCAAGACCCGCAGCGGCAGTGATTTCTGAAAGCGCATGCAGCGTGTGTCTGTGAAACTGCGCAACACGCTGCGCTTTATCGGGCACATCGAGCGCGCCATAACGCAGCGGATCTTGTGTCGCAACGCCCGTGGGGCAGCGGTCCGTATGGCAAGATTGCGCTTGGATGCAGCCGAGTGCGAACATGAAACCGCGCGCCGCATTGCACCAATCAGCCCCAAGCGCGAAGGCGCGCGCCATATCGATCCCCGTGACGATCTTTCCGCTTGCACCAATTCGGATGCGGTCACGCGCGCCAATGCCAATCAGGGCATTATTGACGAAGACGAGACCCTCACGGAGCGGCATGCCGAGGTGATCCATGAATTCGAGCGGTGCTGCGCCCGTCCCACCTTCCTTGCCGTCGACGACAATGAAATCAGGATAAATCTGCGTTTCCACCATCGCTTTGCAGATGGCGAGAAACTCCCACGGATGGCCAATGCAAAGTTTGAAACCTGCGGGTTTGCCGCCAGACAATTCTCGCATTTGCGCCACGAACTCTAAAAGTCCGATGGGTGTCGAAAAGGCCGTATGCGAGGGCGGTGAAATACAATCTTGCCCCATGGGGACGCCACGCGTCACCGAAATCTCATGCGTGACTTTGGCGGCGGGGAGAACGCCACCATGACCAGGCTTGGCTCCTTGGCTCAGTTTAAGTTCAACCATTTTGACCTGCGGCGACGCCGCATTGTCTTTGAACATCTCAGGCGAGAAACGGCCATCGGGTGTGCGTGCACCGAAATAGCCAGAACCAATCTCCCACACGATGTCGCCGCCATTTTCGCGATGATAGGGGCTGAACCCGCCTTCGCCGGTATCATGGTAAAAGCCGCCGGTGCGCGCACCCTTGTTCAACGCGAGAATGGCGTTGCGGCTGAGGGAACCAAAGCTCATCGCTGAAATGTTGAGGAGCGACGCTGAATAGGCGGCAGGATGGGTCGGATCACCGATGCGCGTGCGATAGGTTTCGATATCTTGCGGTTTGACGGCGAGGGAATGCGTCGCCCATTCAAAACCTGACGCATAAACATCATAGTTTGTACCGAAGGGTCTTTTATCGAGCACGTTCTTGGCGCGCTGATAGACGATGGCCCGACGGTCGCGGCTGAAAGGCTGGCCATATTTTTCATCTTCGAAAAAATACTGCCGCATTTCCGGCCGGATCTGTTCGAGAAGAAAGCGCATATGCGCGCTGATCGGATAATTGCGCAGGATCGCGTGCCGCTTCTGCGTCACATCATGGATGCCGACCACGGTCAGAGCGCCGCTCGCGACAGCCAGCACGACCCACAACCCATGGAGCGCTGCGCCTGACAGGGCCAGAGCAAGGGTCGTTAGAAATGTCAGGGTGACATAGGTGAAGAGCGCGAAGCGCCCCGTGAAGAGGGTGGATATCAACATCGGCCCGCCTTCTCTGGTTGTAACGGTGTACTTACCCAACCTGAGCGTGACTATTCGGGAGCCTTACGGCCAAGTCAAACCAGCCAAGCACACGCTTGAGAGGGAGGCGGCCGTTCAGTGGCGGTTCAGCAAAATATGCTAATGTTGCCCCATGAAACGGCTGTGCCTGCCCATCCTGGCCCTTTTGTCATGCTCGGTCCTGCCCACCTTCGCCGGGCCTGAGACGCCGCCTGTGCTTGTGGTCGCCACGGAGCGCGGTGCTTTCATCTGCCTGTCCGATGCTGAATTGCGCGAAGAGATTGCCGCCAAAAGGGCCATTCCACAGGCCGCGGCGCTGAAGGCGGCGCGGGCCGCTGTCACAGCCGAACCCGTTCGCGCCCGGCTCTGCCAGCGCGATGGCGCCCTCGTTTACGTCATCACGGCGCTCGCGAAGGACGGCAAGGTCACACGGCTGACGCTTGAAGCGGCCACTGGCCGTGTCGTCGGGCAGCGTTGAGGGCGCGATGCGGCTTCTGCTTGTTGAAGATGATCAGGATCTGAACCGCCAGCTCTCCACGGCTCTGGAGAAGGCCGGCTATGCCGTCGACCGTGCGCATGATGGTGAAGAGGGCGCTTTCCTGGGGGAGACCGAACCTTATGATGCGGTCATTCTCGATCTCGGCCTCCCGCTAAAGGATGGCGTGACCATTCTGCAGGATTGGCGCAAGGCTGGACGCACCATGCCGGTGATTGCGCTCACCGCGCGCGACCGTTGGAATGACAAGGTGCAAGCCTTCGATGCAGGCGCTGATGATTACGTCACCAAGCCCTTTCACATGGAAGAAGTGCTGGCGCGTGTGCGTGCTGTTGTCCGTCGTGCTGCGGGGCACGCCTCAAGCACAATTTCCTGCGGACCTGTGACGATCGACACCGGCGCTGGCCGCGTGACGGTCAATGGCGAAGCGATCAAGTTGACGTCGCACGAATATCGTCTGCTCGCTTACCTCATGCATCACAAGGGCCGGATCGTCTCGCGTGTTGAATTGACTGAGCATATGTACGATCAGGATTTCGACCGCGATTCCAATACGATCGAAGTCTTTGTCGGTCGTCTGCGCAAAAAGCTCGGTGTTGATATTATTCAGACGGTGCGTGGCCTTGGCTATCGCATGGAACCGCCTGTAGCGGGTGCCACCGCGTGAAGGCGCGCATTCGCAATTCGCTAGCGACGCGGCTCTTTTTGTCGGCTGCGTTTTGGAGTCTGTTCATTCTCGTCATTGCAGGTGTCATCCTTTCGACCGTCCAGCAACGGGCCAGCGAACGCGCCTTCGATGACAGGCTTGCAATTTACCTGAAATCGCTGGTCGCCGATGTCGCGTCCCCCAATGATGGCGATCGCAACGATCCATCCCATTTCAGCGAGCCACGCTTCGATCTGCCCTTGTCGGGCTGGTATTGGCAGGTGACGCGGCTTGACCGTTTGCCCCCCGATATCCGCAGTTCGGTGTCGTTATTTGGTGGCAAGCTGCCGGTGCTTTCGACCGATACGACGCAAGCCGGCACCATGCGGGAAGGTTATGTCACCGGCCCTGATGATCAGGGCCTGCGCATGGTCGAGCAATTGATCGATCTGGGTGAGGATGGCCGCTTTCTCATTCAGGTTGCCGCACCCGCGGATACGATTGCCGATACGGTCCGCCATTTCCGCCTCACGATGATCGTGACGTTCATCTTGTTGGGACTGGCGCTCGTCATCACGACTGTGTTTCAAGTCCGCTTCGGTCTGCGGCCTTTGCGCGATCTACGGCAGGAGATTGGCGCCATCCGAACGGGACAAAAGCAACGGATTGCAGGCACCTATCCCGACGAGTTGTCGCCGCTCGCGGGTGAACTCAATCTCCTGATTGATTCCAATGAAGCCATTCTCGAGCGTGCGCGCACACAAGTGGGCAATCTCGCTCATGCGCTGAAAACGCCGCTTAGCGTCATCGTCAACGAATCTGAGGACGACGACACCGCACTCGCCCGCAAGGTGCGGGAGCAGGCGGCCTTGATGCGTGATCAGGTGAATTGGTATCTTGAACGCGCCCGCGCCGCGGCCCGCGCCGGGACGCTCGGTTCAGTGACCGAGATTGCGCCAGTGATTGCCGGCCTCGTCCGCGCTTTTGAAAAAATCTATCGTGATCGTGATTTGCATTTCCATGTCGACATTCCAGACGGGCTACGCTTTCGCGGCGAGCGGCAGGATCTTGAGGAGATGGTCGGCAACCTGATGGATAATGCCGGTAAATGGGCCTCGGCCGATATTCATGTTCATGTACGCCTCACCGCTGATGGGTTCGCCGACATCCTAGTATCCGACGATGGCCCCGGCCTGCCTGCGGATGCGCGCAGCGCCGCGCTGACCCGCGGCAAAAGGCTTGATGAATCAAAGCCCGGTTCCGGCCTCGGCCTGTCGATCGTGGCAGACCTCGCCGCGCTCTATGGCGGCGCTTTGGTGCTTGAGGATAGCCCGCAAGGTGGGCTTGCCGCCCGTTTGCGTATTCCCGCAATCGAGGGTTCAAGCTTGGGTCTTACAATTGTCTGATTCGCATGGCGCGCTGCGGTGACGTGGCCTTGGCTGGAGACCTCTGATGACGACCTCTTCGATCCCTTCTCGTTCCCTGCGTACCCGCGCGATTGCGCTTGGCACGTGCGGCGCGCTGGCCCTGTCGCTGGCGGCTTGCGGCCCGCAGACTGGCCCCAATGAAGTCGGCGGAACCTTGATCGGTGCTGTGGCGGGCGGCGCCATCGGCAGCATGTTTGGTGGCGGCGCAGGCAAGGCTGCCGCCATTGTGGCTGGCACCATGATTGGCGGCTATCTCGGGAATACGGTTGGTCGCAACATGGACGAAAATGCCCGTCAGCAGGCCTATGCGGCGCAGATGAACGCCATTAACGCCGGTCAAACGCAGAATTGGCGCGCGCCCTCGGGGGCCTATGGCTCGGTGACGCCGGGTCCCGTCTATGTCGACCAATCCTCGCAGGCTTGCCGCCAATACACCCACACGATCGTTGTGGATGGTAAGCGCCAGACCGGGACGGGAACGGCCTGCCGGAACCCCAATGGCACGTGGCAGATCGTCAGCTGATGCCTTTGGCCGCGGGATGATCCTGATGGCGGGCTTGGTCAGGGTGCTGTAAGGGAGCGCCATGGTTTTATGGTTCTCCCTCGCCATTCTGACCGGCCTTGCCGTTCTGGCTCTGCTCTGGCCCCTCTCGCGGACGCGGGTGGCGGCCGATGAGGCCGACGATTCCGTCTTCTACACCCAAGAACTGGCGGACATTGAGCGCGATGCCGAGCGGGGCCTGATCGGTCCGGCGGAAGCCGAAGCCGCTCGTGCCGAAGCGGCCCGTCGCCTGATCGCGTCGCGCCGTCGCCAAGGGGGTGAAGGCGAAACCAGCGCCTCGCCGAACCGCGCCCGTTGGGCGGCACTGGCTGTTTTGATTGCCATTCCGGCGATTGCGCTTCCGCTCTATTTGCGTATTGCGTCACCCGATCTGCCTGATCAACCGCTCGCCTCGCGCGAAACGGCACCAGAAGGTGTTCAGGATGCGGTGGCGCAGATCGAACGCCATCTCGCGAAAAATCCGAATGATGGCCGCGGTTATGAAGTGGTGGCGCCGGTCTATATGGAGATGGGCCGCTTCGACGATGCGGTGCGCGCGCTCTCGGAAGCCGCTCGCCTTCTAGGCCCCAGCGCATCACGCTTCTCCGCGTTAGGGCAGGCCCGCGTCGCGCAATCCGGCGGTGTCGTGACGGCGGAAGCGCGCGCTGATTTCGAACGCGCGCTCTCGCTGGACGCCAATGATCTCCGCGCCCGTTATTTTATCGCCATGGCCGCCGAACAGGACGGCAATAATGCCAAGGCGCTTGACGCCTATCGCACGCTTGCCGCGCAAATCGATCCATCATCGCCGATTGGCCAGGCCGTCGCGGCAAAGATTGCCGAATTGCTCCCCAAGTCAGAAGCGGGCTCAGTGGTTGCGGCCCTGCCGAAAGACGATCAGACGAAAATGATCCGGGCGATGGTGGCAGGCCTTGCACAAAAATTAGAATCCAATCCGGCAGATGCTGATGGCTGGATGCGGTTGATCCGCTCTTATGTCGTGCTCGGCGAACCGTCGCAGGCTGAAGCGGCGTTGACAAAAGCGCGCGCGGCCTTCGCGACCAATGCGGATGTGTTGCGCCGGATCAATGACGAAGCGCGCAATTTGAAATTGGGAGCAGCGCCATGACACGCAAAGGTCGCCGTCTGGCGATGATCGGTGCGGTGGCTGTGGTGCTCGGCATTGCTGCAAGCCTCGTTTTGTTTGCGATGCGCGATAGCATCGTGTTCTTCTACGGGCCGACCGAACTCGCGCAGAAAAATATCGCGCCGGGCACCCGGCTGCGTATTGGCGGCTTGGTTGAGACGGGCAGCGTCGTGAAGAGCGCCGACCAAAATGTCAGTTTCGCAGTGAGTGACGGCAACCAGACCGTGAAGGTCGCCTATCGTGGTCAATTGCCGGATCTGTTCCGCGAAGGGCAGGGCGTGGTGGCAGAAGGCGTGCTGATCGCGCCCGGCCAATTCAAGGCCGACAGCGTGCTCGCCAAGCATGACGAAAATTACATGCCGAAAGAAGTCGCCGACACGTTGAAGAAGCAGGGGCACTGGCAAGAAGGCCAGAAGAGCGAGACCAAGAAATGATCGTCGAACTCGGCCATTACGCCCTCGTTCTCGCGCTTGCTGTCTCCTTGATCGGAACGGCCTTGCCGCTATGGGGCGTGAAGACGAATGATGCGGCGCTGATGCGCATGGCGCCATCCGCGTCGCTCGTTTTGTTTGGGCTCGTCGCTCTGTCTTATGCCGCGCTGACTAAAGCCTATCTCGATTCCGATTTTTCCGTGTTGAACGTGATCGAGAATTCCCATTCGGCGAAGCCTTTGATGTACCGGATCTCTGGCGTCTGGAGCAATCATGAAGGCTCCATGCTGCTCTGGGTGCTGATCCTCGCTCTCTTCAGCGGGCTGCTCGCTTGGTTCGGACGTGGCATGCCGCAACGTTTGTTTGCGGCCGTTCTTGCTGTGCAATCGTCCATCACGGCGGCGTTTGTTCTGTTTCTTTTGGTTGCGTCCAATCCTTTCACCCGCGTTGCGCCTGCCCCGATGGAAGGCCGCGGCCTTAATCCGCTGCTGCAGGATCCCGGCCTCGCGATCCATCCGCCACTTCTCTATGTCGGTTATGTGGGTTGCTCCGTTGCCTTCTCCTTCGCGATCGGTGCGCTGATCACGGGCCGTATCGATGCGGCGTGGGCACGCTTTGTCCGGCCATGGACGTTGGTGGCTTGGTGTTTCCTCACTCTCGGGATCGCGATGGGCTCTTACTGGGCCTATTATGAATTGGGTTGGGGTGGCTGGTGGTTCTGGGATCCGGTCGAAAACGCATCCCTCATGCCATGGCTGGTCGCGACGGCATTGATCCATTCAACCGTGGTGATGGAAAAGCGCGACGCGCTGAAAGTCTGGACGATCCTGCTCTCGATCCTCACTTTCTCCTTGTCGCTCGTCGGCACGTTTTTGGTGCGCTCCGGCGTGTTGACATCGGTGCATGCCTTTGCCGTCGATCCCGAGCGCGGACTTTTCATTCTCGGTATTCTCATTCTCTTCATCGGCGGATCGTTGACTTTGTTTGCGTGGCGCGCGCCGCTCTTGAAGCAGGGTGGGATTTTCGCGCCCGTCTCGCGTGAAGGCGCGCTCGTTCTCAACAATCTGTTTCTCGCTGCCGCCACAGCTGCTGTCTTTATCGGGACACTTTATCCGTTGGCGCTTGAAGCGTTGACCGGCGCGAAGATTTCGGTCGGCGCGCCGTTCTTCGATGCAACATTCCTGCCGCTGATGTTGCCGCTTGCATTCATTCTGCCGTTTGGCCAAGCGCTTGCATGGAAGCGCGGCGATCTGTTGGGCGTCAGTCAACGTCTGGCCACTGCGCTCGGCCTATCCATTCTCATCACCATCATCATCTATGCCGCGACATGGGGTGGACCCGTTCTCGCGCCGCTCGGTATCGGGCTTGGTTTCTGGCTGATCTTCGGTTCGATTGCAGACATCGGCTTGCGTGCCAAAGGCCATGGCGTTGCATTGTCTGTCGCCTTGCGTCGCGCCGTGGGCTTGCCGCTCTCGATTTGGGGGTCAACGCTCGCGCATATGGGTGTCGGCGTCTCGATGATTGGCGTTGCTTGCACCGCATGGGGCGTCGAGAAAATTGTCGAAATGAAACCGGGCGAAACGGTTCAAGTCGGCCGCTTCGACGTGAAGCTTGAAGGCGCAGGGCTCCGGAACGGTCCTGATTACCGCGAGAATTTCGCACGCTTCATCGTGATTGATGGCGGCCGTGTCGTCGGCGCACTCGAGCCCGGCAAACGGATTTTCACGGGTCGCACCATGCCGACTTCGGAGGCTGCACTTCTCACCCGCGGCCTTGGCCAAGTGTACGCAAGCGTTGGCGATGTGAACCCGCAAGGACAAATCGCGGCGCGGCTTTATTGGAAGCCATGGGTTCTGTTCATTTGGATCGGCGCCGTCATTATGGCCTTGGGCGGGTTCCTCTCCGTGCTTGATCGGCGTGCACGCATTGCTGCGGCGGTGAAAGCCCGCTTGCCGCGCGCCGTGCCAGCGGAGTGACGTCGATGGGCCGTCTTCTTGCTGCCGTTCTTTTCACTCTGATCGCCGCGGCACCTGCGCTCGCTGTGCGTCCCGATGAAATGCTGAAAGATCCGCAGCAGGAACAACGCGCGCGTGCGCTCTCCGCCGAATTGCGTTGCCTTGTGTGCCAAAACCAATCGATCGACGATTCCGATGCTGAGCTCGCACGCGATCTCCGCCTCATCGTGCGTGAGCGCATCAAGGCGGGCGACAATGATCGGCAGATCATTACCTATCTTGTCGATCGTTATGGCGAGTTCGTGTTGTTGAAGCCGCGTTTTGGCTGGCACACCCTGATCCTTTGGGCGGGCCCCTTCGCCATTCTCTTGATCGGAGGGGTCGTGGTGTGGCGACAGGCGCGCGTGAAGCGCGTGGCCGTGGCGGATGCCCCCTTATCGCCCGAAGAGCAGGCGGCGCTCAAACGCGCGCTGGGCGAACGCGACATTACAAAAATGTAATCTTCCGGCGAGGCCGGCGTAAGGTCGACCGAGGCAATGTGCATCTCGAAGGCAGGGAGACCCCGAGGTCCCCGCCCAAGGAGATGAAACATATGACGACCAAGACGCAGCTCAAGAATCGCCTTTTGGCCGGTGCGGCCGCTCTCGCCCTCGTGGGCGCCGGCGCCCTTGGCACGCCTCTTCTGAAATCCGAACCCGCTTTCGCGCAGACCGCGCGGCAGGCCCTGCCGGGCCCGTCCTTCTCTGACACGGTCGAGAAGGTGCGCCCCGCCGTGTTTTCGGTGAAGGTGAAAGTTGAGAACGCCGCCATGGGCGATGATGGCGAAGGCCAGGGTGGCATGCAGATGCCTGACCTCCCCGAAGGCCATCCGCTTGAAAAATTCTTCCGTCAGTTTGGCGGCCGTGGTGGCGAAGGCGCGCCGCAGAGCAAGATGAAACCCGGCAAGAAGCATTATGCGCAAGCGCAGGGCTCGGGCTTTTTCATCTCGGCTGACGGCTATGGCGTGACCAACAATCACGTTGTCGACAAGGCGGTCGAAGTCTCGATCACCATGGACGATGGCAAGACCTACGACGCCAAAGTGATCGGCCGCGATCCGAAGACCGACCTCGCCCTCATCAAGGTGAAGGATGGTGGCAAGTTTTCTTTCGTGAAATTTGCCGAGAAGACTCCGCGAGTGGGTGATTGGGTCATTGCCGTCGGCAATCCCTTCGGCCTCGGCGGCACTGTGACGGCTGGTATCGTCTCAGCGCGCGGTCGCGATATCGGTGCAGGCCCTTATGACGATTTCATCCAGATCGACGCGGCGGTGAACCGCGGCAATTCGGGTGGCCCGACCTTCAACATTGATGGCGAAGTCATCGGCGTGAACACCGCGATCGTCTCGCCTTCGGGTGGCAATGTCGGCATCGCTTTCGCGGTCCCGACCGATACGGTGACAAAAGTCGTTGCCTCGCTGAAGGATACCGGCACGGTCGAGCGTGGCTATGCTGGTGTGCAGATCCAGCCGATCACGGATGAGCTTGCCGACAGCCTCGGCCTGAAATCGACCAAAGGCGCGCTTGTGTCGGAAGCCCAGCCGGGCACACCGGCCGCAGAAGCGGGCATCAAATCAGGCGATACAATCGTCTCGGTGAATGGCGATAAGGTCGAAGCGCCGAAGGATGTCATCCGCCGCATCGGCAACATGAAGCCGGGTGAAGAGGTGAAGCTTGGCGTCATTCGCGACGGCAAAGACAGATCCTTCACGCTGAAGCTCGCAGCCGTTCCTGGTGACAAGATCGCCAAGGCTGACGATGCCAAGGTCGAAGAGGATCATACCCTCAAGCTTGGCGTCCAACTCGCCCCGGTGAAGGGCAAGGACGGCAAGGCTGGGCAGGGCGTGCAGGTTGTTGCTGTCGATCCCGATGGGCTCGCGGCCGAGCAGGGTCTCCGCAAGGGCGATATCATTCTCGAAATCGCCGGCAAGACCGTGACCGAGCCGAAGGATGTGAAGGACGCACTCGTCGCCGCCAAGAAGGACGGCAAGAAGAATGTGGTCATGCGCATCCGCTCGGGTGAAGGTTCGCGCTTCGTCGCGATCCCCTTCCCAAAAGCGTAATTCCCTTTCCGGGAACCGTGATGCCCTGACCTCCGGCATCTCGGGGGACCGGACGGAGGGGCGAAAGGGCAGGGCGAAAGCTCTGCCCTTTTCTTTTGCCAACCCGCGCGGGACCCAGATTAGCTGGCGGAAGTCCAGCTCTGGCCTTGCCCGCCTTTTTATTGTTCAGTCCGGGGCGGTGGCCGTAAGGGCACCTGTGATTCCATGGCGTTAGGGCACGGGGACGTGAAACTTCTGATCGTCGAAGACGATGCCGAGGCGGCTTCCTATCTGGTCAAGGCGTTCCGCGAGGCGGGGCACATGGCTGACCATGCGGCCGATGGGCTCGACGGCTATGCCATGGCGGCTGACGGCCAATATGACGTGCTCATCGTCGACCGCATGCTGCCCAAACTCGATGGGCTGTCGCTGATCCGCGGCTTGCGTGAACAGGGGAAGGATACGCCCGTTCTCATCCTCTCCGCGCTCGGGCAAGTAGATGACCGGGTGAAGGGCTTGCGCGCCGGGGGCGATGACTACTTGGCGAAGCCTTATGCGTTCTCCGAATTGTTGGCGCGCACCGAAGTGCTGGCCCGTCGCAATCGCCCCGCGCAAGGCGAGGACACGGTCTATCGGGTCGGCGATCTCGAACTGGATCGGCTCAAACATCGCGTCACGCGCGGTGGCACCGACATTGATCTGCAGCCGCGTGAATTCCGCTTGCTGGAATATCTAATGCGCCATGCAGGGCAAGTCGTGACGCGCACGATGCTGCTCGAAAATGTCTGGGATTATCATTTCGATCCGCAGACCAATGTGATTGATGTCCATGTCTCGCGCCTGAGGGCGAAGATCGACAAGGGGCATGATAGGCCTTTGCTGCATACGGTGCGCGGCGCAGGATATACGATCCGTGACGCGGGCCGGTAAACTTTTCCGTACCACAGCATTCCGGCTGTCGCTGGTCTATCTGGCGATCTTCGCTTTGTTTGCGGGCTTCATGCTGTTCTATGTCGCCTTCAATGCAGGCGCATTGCTGCGCGACCAGAATGCGACGACGATCGACGCCGAAATCAAGGGCCTTGCCGAACAATATGCGACGGGCGGCTTGCGGCGTATCGTTGGCGTTATCGAAAATCGCGCCCGCCAACCCGGTGCCGCACTTTACCTGATGACGGCACCCGCGGGCGAAAAGATCGCCGGTAATATTGATGGTGTGCCCCCGGCCGTTCTCTCGACGCCTGGAGAATATGAAATCCCGTATGAAACTGTCGGCGAGACAGAACCGCATCGCCGTCTCGCACTTGTGCGAAGCCTCGTTCTTCCCGGAGGATTTCGGCTTCTGGTAGGGCGTGATCTGTCTGACATCGCGCGTTTGCAGAATGTGATCTGGCGTGCCTTTGCGTGGTCGATGGGGCTTGTCGTCGTGCTGGGTGTGCTCGGCGGTTTCGTTGTGACCAAGCGCGTCCTTTCACGTATTGATTCCATGACGGCGACGACACGCGCCATCATGGAAGGCGATCTCGCGGGGCGATTGAGTTTGACCGGTTCGAATGATGAATTCGACCGGCTCGCCGAAAATCTCAACGCCATGCTCGACCGTATCGGCGACTTGATGGAAGGCATCCGCCAAGTCTCCAATAATATCGCCCATGATCTGCGTACACCTTTGACACGGCTGCGCAACAATGCCGAAGAAGCTTTGCGGGTGGGCGGTTCTGCGGAAGATGCACGCAATGCCCTTGTCGACGTGATCGCCGAAGCCGATGGGCTGATCAAAATCTTCAATGCGCTTTTGATGATTGCACGCGCCGAAGCAGGCCAATTGCGTGAGGGCATGACGAAACTCGACGTGTCGGAAATTGCCCGCGAGATTGTCGAGCTTTATGAGCCTGTCGCGGAAGATCGTGGCCTGACCATCACAGCGGAGATGGCGCCGCGCTTACATGTGGTCGGCTCACGCGAATTGATCGGGCAGGCCATCGCTAACCTGATCGACAATGCGCTGAAATATGCAGCCGGTTCACCCATCACCGTGCGGACTTATCGGGATGCCGGGCTGATCGTGATCGCCATTGCCGATCATGGCGCAGGGATTCCGGAGGCGGACCGCTTGCGCGTGACCGAACGGTTTGTGCGTTTGGAAACATCCCGCTCGCAGCCGGGCTCTGGCCTTGGCCTGTCTTTGGTGTCGGCGATTGCGCGCGTGCATCGCGGCGCGTTGGAATTGGCCGACAATCATCCGGGCCTGATCGCAAAGCTGGTGCTACCCACTGGCGGAGAGACATGATGACGCGATTGCTCGAGAGCCTGAAACCATCGCCACGGGTGGCCGATAAGCGCGAAGCGAAACGCCGCCTTGACCATTTGCTGGATGATGCGCGCGAAACATCACTGCCTGCGCTGGTGAGGGCTCACGACAATCTTGAGACGCTTCTTCTCGCTCTAGCCGATCACTCGCCCTTTTTGTTGGGATTGATCGAGCGCGATCCGGATCGTTTCGTTGCGCTCCTTGATACAGATCCTGATGTGCGCACCGCGCACTTGCTTGAGGATGCGCGCAATGCGTGGCGCAACGCGGATGAACACGCATTGATGCGCCGTCTGCGGCGGATCAAGCAGGAAGTGGCCCTCCTCGTCGCGCTCGCAGATTGCGGTGGACTTTGGCCGCTTGAAAAAGTGACGGGGGCCCTTGCAGGATTGGCCGACGCCTCTGTATCGGCGGCACTTGATTTCGCGCTGCATGAAGCGGCAGAGCATGGCAAGTTCAATCCGGCCCATCCCGACAATCCGTCGATTGATTCCGGCGTGGTGGTTCTCGCGCTCGGCAAGCATGGCGCGCAGGAGCTCAATTATTCCTCCGATATCGACATTGTCGTCTTCTATGATGCGGAGAAGGCGCCACTAGCGGACAATGTCGAGCCGACACCTTTCTTTGTCCGCATCGTCAAATTTATTGTCAAAGCCCTGCAGGAGCGGACGGCGGATGGTTATGTCTTCCGCGTCGATCTGCGGTTGAGGCCCGATCCAGCCTCAACGCCGACAGCGGTGCCCGTGCAATCAGCCTATGCCTATTACGAAACCGTTGGCCAGAATTGGGAACGCGCGGCCTATATCAAAGCGCGGCCGATTGCGGGCGATATCGGGATTGGCGAGCAATTCATCGCTGATTTGAAACCGTTCATCTGGCGCAAATATTTCGATTTCGCAGCGATCGCAGATATTCATGCGATGAAGCGGCAAATTCATGCTGTCAAAGGGCATGAAGCGATTGCTGTCGCGGGCCATGACATCAAGCTCGGCCGTGGGGGTATTCGCGAGATCGAATTCTTCGTTCAGACACAGCAATTGGTCTTTGGCGGCCGTCGACCAGAACTGCGCGGTCGCCGCACGCTTGATATGCTGCGTGCACTGAAAGAGGATGGCTGGATCGGCGAGGATGCCGATCGTGAATTGGAAGCCGCCTATCGCTTTCTGCGCACCATCGAACATCGTCTCCAGATGATGGCCGATGAGCAGACGCAGCGCCTGCCTGTGGATGAAGAAGCGCTGACGCGCTTTGCCAAATTTGCTGGCTTTGCCAGCCTCAAATCTTTCTCCGCCGCCTTGACGAAAGAGGCGCGCCAGGTCGAGCGCCATTATGCGCGCCTCTTCGAAGAGGGTGGTGATCTTGCCGCCGCTGAAGGTTCGCTCGTCTTCACCGGCACGCAGGATGATCCCGAGACACTCGAAACCCTCCAGCGCATGGGTTTCAAGGACGCGCCAAAAACCTGCGAGACCGTGCGTGGCTGGCATTTTGGACGTCGTCAGGCTGTCACAAGCGCGCGTGCGCGCGAAGTTCTGACAGAATTGGTGCCAGCGCTTCTTGAGGCCTTTGGCAAAAGTGCTGATCCTGACAATGCGCTTGCCGTGTTTGACGACGCGCTGGGGCGAATGCCTGCAGCGGTCGAATTGTTTTCAATTCTCAAATCTAACCGCGCGGTCCTCACCCTCTTTGCCGATATTCTGGGCTCCGCACCACGGCTTGCCAATGTCGTCGCCAATCGGCCGCATCTTTTGGATGCTGTGATCGATCCAGCATTCGGCACGCAATTCGGTGATGTTACGACGCTTGAAACGCGTTTGAGCGATGCCGTGGGTGAACCCGAATTGTTGGAAGATATGCTCGACCGGCTGCGCGAAGCCGGCCAGCACGAAATCTTTCTCGTCGGCGCGCGGATGCTGTCGGGCTCATTGTCGCCCGCTTTGGCCGGGCAGGCCTATGCCGATGTTGCGGAGGCGATCATTCGCGTTGCGCTCAAGGATGTGACGCGCCGGTTTGCAGCCGAATATGGTTTTGTGCCCGGCGGGCGCTTGTGTGTTGTTGGCATGGGCCGGCTCGGTTCGCGCGAGATGACCGCGACCTCCGATCTCGATCTCGTCGTGCTGTATGATTTCAGCGATGAGCGCGCCGAGAGTGAAGGCGGGCCGCGGTCCCTCGCGGCCACCACCTATTTTACACGGCTGACCCAACGCCTCATCAGTGCGCTGACGGTGCCGACACGCAAAGGCACGCTCTACGAAGTCGATATGCGGCTACGGCCTTCCGGCAATAAGGGCCCGGCTGCGACGCAATGGAAAGGTTTCCGTGCCTATCAGGCCGACGAGGCTGAAACATGGGAAGCGATGGCGCTGACCCGCGCACGGCCTTTAGCCGGTGATGCTGATTTCATGGCGGAAGTGAATGCGGAATTGCAGGCCGTGCTGTGTCGCCCGCGTGATGCCGCGACCGTGAAGAAGGATGCGTGCACCATGCGGGATCTCATCGCCCAAGAAAAAGGCGATGACGATCCGTGGGATTTGAAGCTCGCGCGCGGTGGACTGATGGATATCGAATTCATCGCACAGGTTTTGGTGCTGACGGGCGCATCACGCCATCCTGCTATCGCCGTGACCTCGACCGCCGAGATCATTGCGCGCGCACGCAAGGCAAAACTGATTGAGGCCAATGATGGCGAAACATTGGAAACCGCCTATGCGCTGATGCGTGATGTATTCCAATGGCAGCGGCTGACCTTTGGTGCCGATTTCCATCCTGATCAGACGGGGCTCGCTTTGCGGACGCGGCTGGCGCAAGCGGCGGGTCTACCGGATTTCAAAGTGTTGGCTTCGCATCTGAAAGAGACGCGTGCTGCGGTTCGCGCAATCTTCGACGCCTTCATGCGCTAAGTGCTGCGGATTGATCGTCGTCGCGGCGGGCGCGGATCGGCAAACGGACAAGCACGCTGGTGCCCACGCCTTCCTGCGAGCGGATCTTGAGTGAACCGCCATGCAGCGCGACGAGCGAGCGGGCAATGGCAAGGCCGAGACCCGAACCATCGGTCGGCTTGGACGCATCCATCTCCACCCATGAGAAGGGCTGTGCGAGTTTCGGCAACGCATCTTTCGGAATGCCGATGCCCGTATCTTCAATGTAGAGATTGACCATGCCGGACACTTCGCGTGTGCGCACGGTCACGCGGCCACCTTCCGGCGTAAATTTGATCGCGTTGTCGATGAGGTGGCCGAGGATCTTGGCGATCGCGCGTTCATCGGCATGGACGGAGGCTGGCTGCAGATCAGCACGCAGGATGACGCCCTTTGCTTCGGCATCACTCGCATGCTGGCCCACCAAAATCTGGGCCGCTTCATCAATGCGCATCGGCTTACGTTCGATCTTCACCTTGCCGGCTTCAAGCTCGGCGACGTCGAGAATATCGGCGATGAGCGCCAACAGACCTTCGCCGGAGCGACGAATGTCACGGCAATAATCGAGATATTTGTCGTTACCCAGCGGACCGAAATAGCCGCCTTCCATCACTTCCGAGAATCCGAGAATGGCGTTGAGCGGTGTTCTCAGCTCATGTGACATTTTGGCAAGGAATTCGGACTTGGCGCGGTTGGCGGTTTCAGCTTCCGCCTTTTGTTCGAGATAGCGCTCTGCGAGGTCGGCGAGCTGTTGTGTCTGCGTTTCAAGCGTAGCACGTGAACGGTTGAGATCGTTGATCATGCCCTTCAGGCGGCGCTCGGAATCACGCAATTGCGTTTCCTGCTCCTTGAGCGGGGTAATGTCGGTACCCACCGAGACGAAACCGCCATCCTTGGTGCGGCGTTCGTTGATCTGGAACCAGCGATGATCGACCGTTTCCGTCTCATAGCTTTGTGCTGCCTCAGCCTCACGCGGATCCGTGCCGATACGGCCATGCGCGCGTAGATAAGGTGCGAGCGTGGCATAGGGCAAGCCAGCGATCGAGGCATCATGCGGAATGGCATGCAGATCGCGGAATTTTGAATTGCACAGAACGAGGCGATTGTCTGCATCCCACAGCACGAACGCTTCGCCAATCGTATCAACCGCATCGCGCAACCGCGCATCCGCTTCGGCGGTGCGATCAGCAAGGCGGCGCTGCTCTGTAATATCAACCGCAATACCGACGAGGTGGGGTGTATCGGTCTCTTCATCGCGCACGAGTTCGGCGCGCGCACGCACCCACACCCAATCACCATCCGCCGCGCGAATGCGGAACGCATGATCGACCGTGGTGGCGGCTTCTGCCGCGAGCATATCGGCGAGCGAATAAAGATCGGTATCGTCGGGATGAACGAGGCGATTGACGTCGCCGAACGACATGAATTCGGCTTGGCGCGTATAGCCAAGCATTTCGTACATCGAGTCTGACCAATAGATCATGCCGCGCGCAATATCCCAGTCCCATAGGCCGCAGCGGCCGCGGGTGAGCGCTGTATCGAGACGGTCACGCACGCGATCGCAGGTGCGATCAGCCTGATGTGCGCGCCATGCCTGCCAAAAATAAGCGGCGCTGATGCCGATCAGCGCCGCGCAGGCGGCAATCAAAAGCAGAAGCGATGAGGTGGTGCGGGCCCGCCACGCTTCGAGCGCGGGTGCAACCGGTTGAATGACCGCCAATTGACCAAAGGGTTGCGGCAGATTGCGGACTGTGGCCAGCGCGCGCGTGCCATCGGCTTGCGTGACAACGAGAACACCAGCGCGATCACCAAAAATGGTGAGCGGTTGGGCTGGACCGAGGAGATCATTCAATGTTTCAGGACGTTTTGCGCCATCGGGCAGGCCGCCCATGATGCGCCCGTCGGAATCTGTGAAGATGATGAGCGCGTTTTTCTTCAGCGCGCGCGATGGGATCGACCGTTCGAGAGCCGTCTGTGCCAAGGCGGCGGGCGAAGTGCCCTTTGTGCCGCGCTCGCCGATCCGGGCTAATTCGGACGCCGCAAGCGAAGCGACGACGTCGACATCGAGCAAGGCATCATTCAAAGCATCATGGCGCGAGGTGATGGTCTGCAGATAGGCCATCGCACCAAGAATGCCGAGGAAGAGCACGATCAGGCCGGGAACGAGTCGTTTCAACCATGGTTCGGCTGCCACGATACGATCATAGGCCGGATGCGCCAACGCACGCGACAAGCCGTCATCTGTACCCGCGCGCGCGGGTTCAATGGCTGCGAATGGACGCGCCATGCCCTAGCCCCTTCGGAATCCTTAATACGTCTGTTCGGAAGACGTTGCCGCATCTCTCCGAATCAGTGCGATCTGAATCGTGTTCGCCTGATTTGTAAAGGGGTTTAAGAAAGGGTTTACGAAAATATTTTCGTTAACTTTTTCACCCGTTACGCGAGCGAGCGCGTCGCAATATCGGCAACGTCTGGAGACAGGTCTTCGGTCTCCGCAATCCGCTTCAATGCAGCGAGCGCATGGGCGCGGCGCCCTGCTTCCATCGATCGCCAAGTCCGGAATGACGACAGCAAGCGCGCGGCCACTTGCGGGTTGCTACGGTCGAGTTCCAGCACAATCCCTGCGACGAAATCATAGCCCGCGCCATCGGCTCGATGGAATTGGGACGGGTTGGAGAGGGCGAAGGACCCAACAAGTGAGCGGACTCGGTTCGGGTTTGTCATGGAGAAGCCGCGATGCTGCATCAAGTCGCGCACGCGGTCGAGCGTTTCCGGTTCTGCGATCGCAGCCTGCAGCGCCAGCCATTTATCAAGAATAAGCGGATCGGCTGTTTGCGCTTCGAAGGCCGCCAAAGCACGTTCACGCCATGCGCCTTTGTGCTGCGTTAATGCGGCGAGCGCGGCGAAGCGGTCCGTCATATTGTCAGCCTGTTCAAATTGCGCAAAGGCGAGGGGCGCAAACTGGTCGGCATCGCTGGCCAGCAAAAGGTCGAGCGCACCATTGCGGAGTGCTCGTCGTCCGGCGGACGTAGCATCGGGGCTGTAAGGCGCGTCAGATGAGAGGGCGCGGTAAAGCGCTTCAAGTGGGCCCGTCAACGTCCGTGCCAGCGCATGGCGGACCGCGCGCCGCGCGCGCATCACGGCATCGGGGTCGATGTCTTGGCCGATCTCGCGCGCTACATCGCCTTCGCTGGGCATCATCAGAATTTGTGCGGCAAAGGCATGGTCGTGGGTTGAGCCCATGAGATGGGCGACGGCATCGGCAAAGGCCTTGTCGCCGAAGGCTTCGGATTGATCAGACGCACCCGCGCGGATGGCTTCGGTCGCGTTGACCAGCAATTGCATGGCGTAGCTCTGCGCCGCTTGCCAGCGATTGAACGGATCGGAATCGTGCCGGAACAACGTGAGAAGATCATCCTTGCTCAACTCAAAATCGAGCCGAACAGGCGCGGAAAATCCGCGCAGCAGCGAGGGGACAGGACGCTCTTGCACGTTTTTGAAGATCAGTGTGGCCGTTGGTTCGTCGAGCACGAACAGACCACGCCGTGGATCGATGCCGTCGGCGTTAAGGGGCAGATCGCCTGTGTGGCCGACAAGACCAAGTGCGACGGGGATCACGACGGGCCTTTTCGTCGGCTGGCCGGGTGTCGGTGGTGTCGTCTGGGCCAAATCCATGCGGTAGGTTTTCTGCGTCGCATCGTAATGCGCGGACACTGACAGGCGTGGCGTTCCAGCCTGTTCATACCAGCGTGCAAAATGCGTGAGGTCGCGTCCGCTGGCTTCAGCAAAACAGCTCAGAAAATCTTCAATTGTTGCGGCCGTACCATCGCAGCGCGTGAGATAAAGATCCATGCCAGCGCGGAAATCCTGCGGCCCCAGCAATGTTTTCAGCATGCGGACGAGTTCCGCGCCTTTCTCATACACGGTGGGTGTATAGAAATTGTTGATCTCACGATAGACACTCGGCCGCACCGGATGAGCAAGCGGGCCAGAGTCTTCGGCGAATTGCATCGCGCGGAGATTGCGCACATCTGCGATGCGTTTGACCGCGCGCGAGCGCTGATCAGAGGTGAATTCTTGGTCGCGGAAAACCGTGAGGCCCTCTTTCAAACACAGCTGAAACCAATCACGGCAGGTGATACGATTGCCCGTCCAATTGTGGAAATATTCATGGGCGATAATGGCTTCGATATTGGCATAATCAGCATCGGTCGCAGTTGCGGAGGATGCCAAGACATATTTGTCATTAAAGATGTTGAGGCCTTTGTTCTCCATCGCGCCCATGTTGAAATCAGCAACGGCGACAATGTTAAACACGTCGAGATCATATTCGCAGCCGAAGGCTTCCTCGTCCCATTGCATGGAGCGCTTGAGCGCATCCAACGCATAGGCGGCGCGATCGTCCTTCCCCGGTTCGACATAAATGCCGAGTTCGACCTTGCGGCCTGACCGGGTGATGAATTCGCTACTGATGCGCGCGAGTTGGCCGCCAACCAATGCAAAGAGATAAGCAGGCTTTGGATGCGGATCGTGCCAAACAGCGTAATGGCGGCCGGCTGGCAGTTCGCCACTTTCGACGAGATTGCCATTGCCAAGCAGGACGGGCGCATCGGTGCGGTCGGCTTCGATCCGTGTCGTATAAACGCTCATCACATCGGGACGATCGATGAAATAGGTGATGCGGCGAAAGCCTTCCGCCTCGCATTGCGTGCAATACGCGCCCGATGAGCGATAAAGACCCATTAGCTTGCTGTTTGAAGCCGGATCAAGCGCAGTCTCAATCGTCAGCTTGAACGGTCCCCGTGGGGCTTGCGCGATCGTGAGGTGATGCGGGCTGACATCATAGGCCTCTGCCGACAGCGCATGACCATCAAGCGCAAGTGAAACAAGTTGCAGTTCGTCGCCATCAAGCCGGAGCGGTGCCCCTGGGCGGCCTTGCGGGTTGGGCCGTAGAGCGAGTTCGGCGATGATGCGCGTGTTTGCGCCATCAAGCTTTGCCGTCAGATGAACCGTGTCGATCAGAAAATCCGGAACGCGATAATCCGCAAGATGGATCGCGGGGGCTTGTTCAGTGCGCATCGGAAAAACCTTTCGGGGGAATAAGATCAGGCCGCGGGGCGCAGAGGTTCGGTATGGCTCACAATCCGCGTAATTGCGGGCACGTCGGAGCGGACGAGATGCTCGAGCTCATCGACCTTCTCATGCACCTGCGTCACATCGAGCGCAGGATCGACACGGCAATGATAATTGACGATCAGACCATGATCGGTGCCACGCACACGCACAGAATGCACATCCGAGATGATGCCAACAGCTTTGGCATGATGGGCCAGCGAGGTCGCGACCTGCGCGACGGTTTCTGCATCGACATCGCGCCCTTCGAGGCTTGAGCTGACAAGCGGTTCGATATGGGTCTCAACTTCGGTATCCGCGCCCAATTCTTCACGAATGGCTGTCTCCAACCGCGAGGCAACGATATGCGCTGAACCCAGGGTCATGCGGCCATCAACTTCGAGATCGAGGCTGACAGAGATGCGGCCATTGAGCGTTTGAACGGTCACGTGATGAACAGGCACACGGCGTTTCGCCGCGATCAGCAACACGCGTTCGAGGATGGTTTCGTCATCAAGCGCCAGTGGCGTTGCTGTGACGGTGACAACGGCTTCTTCGCGCACATCATGCACGGCGGCAGCGACCAATTCCTTGATGGCGCTAAGCCGATCGAGCGGCAGCGTACGAGAGACGCCGATTTCGACCTCGGTAAAGAGTTGCGGCCCGGCAGCGCGCAGCTTGATGGCTTCAACCGCGGCGACGCCCGGCACAGCCGTCACCAGTGCGCGAATTTCTTCCGTCAATCCGGCAGGCGCTGTGTCGAGAAGGCTGTCGATGGTCTGCTTGGCGAGACGGAAGCCAGCCAAAGCGATGAACAGGGATACGCCGATGGCGACAAGGGAGTCGGCCTGCGGATAACCGTAAGCAGCAGCGCCAAAGGCCGCCAGCACCAGCACTGAGTTCACAAGGTCGGATGAGAAATGCAGCGCGTCGGCGGCCAGCGCTTCGCTGTTGGTTTCGCGCGCGACCTTTGTGAGCTGGTACCAACGGATAGCGTCGATCACGATCGAAGCGAGGAGCACGCCAATGGCGGCCCAGCTCCAATGAATGTCACTTTCGCCCGCCATCAAGCGGCGGATGCCTTCATAGGCCACGGCACCTGACAGGATGAACAGGAGCGCTGTCTCAAACAGGGCGGCCAAGGATTCCACCTTGCCGTGCCCATAATGATGCTTGTCGTCAGCAGGCTTGTTCGCTGTCCGGACGGCCAGATAGGTGAGGGTGGTCGCTGCCACGTCGACGACCGAATGGGCAGCATCGGAGATCAGGGCGAGAGAGCCGGTGGCAAAGCCTGCCACACCCTTGCCCACCGTGATGACAGCGCTGGCCGCAATCGACCATGCGGCGGCTTGTTCTTTCCGCTCTGCATGGGAATGGCTGTGGGAATGCGCTCCGCTCATGGGAAACTCCTTGCCCCAAGGCCGTAGACAAGGCGATGATCCCCGTCAATGCAGGGGCTTGCCGGATGGGCGGGCTCCTTGCCGCCCTTCACCAAATCCAGGATCAGGACATGGAATATCTGCATACAATGGTGCGCGTCGGGAACGTCGATAAGGCGCTCGATTTCTACTGCAACAAGCTTGGAATGGTCGAAGTTCGCCGGGTCGATAATGAAAAGGGTCGTTTCACCCTGATCTTCTTGGCAGCCCCCGGCGACGTCGAGAAGGCGAAGGATACGCGCTCGCCCCTGCTTGAGCTCACTTATAACTGGGATGAGCATGAGTATCAGGGCGGCCGCAATTTCGGCCATCTCGCCTATCGGGTCGACGATATCTATGCCCTGTGTGATCGGCTGATGAAGATGGGTGTCACCATCAATCGCCCGCCGCGCGATGGCTATATGGCCTTCATCCGGTCGCCTGATGGCATCTCGATCGAGCTTCTGCAGAAGGGTGACCCCAAGGCTCCGGCCGAGCCCTGGCTGTCGATGCCGAACACCGGCAGCTGGTAAGCAAGCCTGATCGCGGCCTTGCCGCTGGGCCGGGACCTGTTAGCGTCCCGGCCTTCTTTGTGAGTGGAATCATCCGCCGATGGTGGGCGTCCTTTGCGTCGGTTTTGCCGCGCTCGATCATGTCTTTGGCCTTGATGCCATGCCAGAGCGGGCCGAGAAGTACCGGGCCCGGACTTTTGCGGCGGTCGGCGGCGGCAATGCGGCCAATGCTGCGGTGGCCGTTGCGCGGCTGGGCGGGCAGTCGAGCCTCGCCACACGTTTGGGCGAGGATGATATCGGTACGGCCATCCTTGCCGGGCTTGCGCGCGAGGGGGTCGATTGGACGCCGAGCCGCCGCTATGCCGGTCTGCAATCGGGTGTCTCAGCGATCATGGTCGATGCCGCGGGCGAGCGGATGATCGTGAATTTCCCCGGCGCGCCGATGCCTGACGATGCCGATCATCTCCGCCATGCCATCACGCCCGATTGCCGTGCCGTGATGGCTGATCCGCGTTGGGAGAAGGGCGCGCTTGTCAGCTTCGAAGCAATCCGCCGTCAAGGCGGCTTTGCGGTCCTCGATATTGATCCCGCCCCCCGCGATCCTGCTGTCATCCAGGCCGCAACGCATATAGCCGCTTCAGCACAAGCCTTGCGCCTGATGACGGGCATTGAGGATCTTCCGACCGCGCTCCTCTCGCTGCGCGACACGCTGCCGGGCTGGCTCGCTGTCACCGATGGTCCGCGCGGCGTGTTCTACCTCGCGGGTGATGCGGTGAAGCATTTTCCCGCCTTCGCGGTTGAAGCCGTCGACAGTCTCGGGGCGGGCGATGTGTTCCATGGCGCTTTTGCACTCGCGCTGGCCGAAGGCATGGATGAAGCAGGCGCGCTGCGTTTTGCGTCAGCGGCAGCGGCGATCAAATGCACGCGTTTCGGCGGTCGCGATGGCTGCCCGACGCGCGCCGAACTCAATGCCTTTTTAATGCAGGCGGCATGATATGGATAAAGTGAAGATCGACGCGGTTTGGCAAAACGCGCGGCCACTTGTCCCCGGCCTTGCACTCGCCATCGGTGTTGCAGTGGCTGCCGTTCTGATCGAGCCGTTTGCGACCGATACGGCAGATTTCATCTTCGGCTTTCCAGTCGCGATCCCGGCATTGGTCCTCGCGCTCATCATCGGCATGGCGATGCATGTCAGCGATCCGCAATCGCCCGTGCAGCCCGGCCTCACATTTGCGATCAAGAAATTACTGCGCGTGGCTATTGCGTTGCTCGGCTTGCGGATTGCCTTTTCCGATATTACCGCGCTCGGCCTCTCAACTGCGCTCATCATCATGATGAGCATGGCGCTGACAATCCTCGTTGGTTTCGTGTTGGCCCGCCTTGTCGGTCGCGATGATGCGTTCGGTGCTTTGGCCGGTGCGGCGACCGCCGTCTGTGGTGCATCGGCGGCGCTTGCAACCGCCAGCGTTCTGCCGTCTGACAAAAATCGCGATGCCGACGTCGTTTTCACTGTCGTGGCGGTGAACGCATTATCGACCGTCGCCATGCTGGCCTATCCGCCGCTCTGCCTGTGGCTCGGTTATGATGCGCGCGATACCGCTATTCTTTTGGGTGCAACCATCCACGATGTCGCCCAAGTGGTGGGAGCGGGCTATTCGGTCTCGCCCGAGACGGGCAATGGGGCCGTGATCGTCAAACTGTTTCGCGTGTTCCTGCTTCTGCCGGTTGTGCTGGGGATCGGTTGGTATTTCACGCGTCAGGGGAGACAGTATGGCGCCGCAAAAGTGCCTTTCCCTCTGTTTGCGATGGTGTTTGTGGCGCTGGCTGCCCTCAACTCGACCGGCCTTGTGCCGCCGATTGTGAAATCCGTGCTGGGCGAAGTGTCGCGCTGGGGTCTGCTCATCGCCATTGCAGCTTTGGGGGTGGGAACGTCGCTGGGCGCCGTATTGCGGATCGGCTGGCAGGCCATTGTCGTGATTTGTGGGACAACGCTTTTCCTGCTGGGGGCCGTCATTGCTGGGCTCGCCCTCGTTTGAGCCCTTTTGCATTGCCGGGTGAATCTTGCATCATGCAGGTATGACCCATTCGGCCTTGACCCTTTCCACGCATGTTCTCGACACGGCCCATGGCTGTCCAGCTGCTGGGCTGCGCATTCGGCTCTTGGATGGTGCAGGCCAGACCTTGGCCGAGGCCATCACCAATCAAGATGGTCGGCTCGACGCACCCATTCTGCCTGCCGGCGCGGGCGCCGGCATTTACGAATTGCGGTTTGCCGTGGCCGAATATTTCGCACGCCGTGGCGTCTCTTTGAGCGCGCCGCCGTTTCTCGATGAAGTGCCCGTCCGTTTTGGTATGGCGGGGCAGGGACATTACCATGTGCCCTTGCTCGTTTCGCCTTACGGCTATTCAACCTATCGCGGGAGCTAACCATGCCGCGCCGCGAACTCCGTTTTCTGCGCCGCGGCCGTGTCATCTCTCTATCGGGCTTTGCACCCACAACGACGGTTCTCGATTGGCTACGGCTCGACGAGCGCTCAACCGGCACCAAAGAAGGCTGTGCGGAAGGCGATTGCGGTGCATGCACCATTGTTGTGGCGCGGTTGCGGGATGGGCAATTGGTGCATGAGCCAATCAATGCCTGCATTGCGCTGCTTGCGTCGCTCGATGGTGCTGAACTGATCACCGTCGAAGATCTGGCTGACGGCGACACGCTGCACCCGGTGCAGGAAGCGATGGTGAAGCACCATGGCGCGCAATGCGGGTTCTGCACGCCCGGCATCGTCATGAGCCTATTCGCGCTCCATCACGCCCATGAGGGTGAAATCGACCGCGCTCGCGTCGAGACAGCGCTTGCGGGCAATCTCTGCCGTTGCACCGGTTACAAGCCGATTATCGCCGCCGCATTGGAAGGCTGCGCGCGCCCGGCCGATGATGTGTTTGCGCGCTCCGCGAGCACGCGGATGGCCGCCTTGGCTGAACTGGACGATGGTCGCTCGTTGTTTGTGGGGGATGAGGATCGCTTCTTCGCCGCCCCTGCGACGGTGGATGGGTTGGCTGAACTTGTTCTGCGCTATCCAGATGCGCAATTGGTTGCTGGCGCCACCGATGTCGGCTTGTGGATGACCAAGGGGTTGCGTCGCTTCGACCGGATGATTTCGGTACAACGCGTGACCGAACTCACCCATCTCGAAACGGATGACGAAGAGATCCGGATTGGTGCGGCTGTTTCGTTGGCGGCGGCGGCATCTGTCTTAGGTGATCTGGATGATGATCTCGCCACGATGCTCGCGCGCTTTGGCTCCCAGCAAATCCGAGCGGCGGGAACGGTTGGCGGCAATATTGGCAATGGTTCGCCGATCGGTGATTTGGCGCCATGCCTGATCGCGCTTGGCGCCATTTTGGAATTGCGGCGCGGTGACCGGATCCGCACCTTGCCGCTCGAGGATTTCTTTCTCGCTTATCGCAAGCAGGACCGTGAGCCGGGCGAATTCATCACCCGCATCATCGTGCCGCGACCCGGCCCGCAGGATCTCATCCGCGTGACGAAGATTTCCAAGCGGCGTGATGAAGATATCTCCGCCATGCTGATGGCGCTGCGCCTCACCGTCGATGAGGGGCGGATTGCGACTGCGCGTTTGGCCTTTGGCGGCATGGCGGGCATTCCCTGCCGTGCGCCAGCGGCTGAAGACGTATTGAAAGGACACGTCTTGGCAGATGCGGCGCTCTGGCGTCGGGCTGCTGCCGCCTTGGCAGAAGATCTGCAGCCCCTGTCCGATCTGCGTGCAAGCGCAGACTACCGTATGCAGGTGGCACAGAATGCGGTGATCAAGGCGCTCGCGGAGATGGCTGGCATCCCTTCGCACATCACGCGCATTGTGCCGCGTCGTGAGGTGCATCATGTCTGACACGCTACGCCATGTCAGCCGTGCTTTGCCGCACGACAGTGCCCGCAAACATGTGGCGGGAACCGCGGCCTATGTCGACGATCTGCCGGAGCCGCACGGTACGCTGCATCTCGCGATTGGCCTTTCGCCCGCAGCGCGCGGTCGCTTGATCGATCTTGGTATAGATGCTGTGCGCGCTGCGCCCGGTGTCGTGGCGGTTTTGACGGCGGACGATATTCCCGGGCGAAACGACATTGCGCCCTCGCTCAATGACGAACCCTTGTTGGCCACCGACCGCGTTTTGTATTTTGGGCAACCGATTTTCCTTGTCGTTGCGACGACGCGCGATGCAGCGCGGCTTGCGGCGCGCTTGGCACGACCCGTCGTTGAGAAAGAAACGCCAAGCGTGACCATTGAGGACGCTTTGGCACGTGGCGAAACAGTGTTGCCGGATTACGCGTTTGGACGTGGCAATGTCGCACCTGCGCTGGCCGATGCGCCGTTGCGCGCGCAAGGACAATTCCGCATCGGTGGGCAGGAGCACTTCTATCTTGAAGGTCAGGTGGCTCTCGCCATTCCGGGTGAGGATGGCGAAATGCTCGTCCATTCCTCGACACAGCACCCCACGGAAGTCCAGCATGTCGTGGCCCGCATCCTTGGTGTCCCGCAGGCCCTCGTGACATGCGAGACGCGGCGGATGGGCGGCGCCTTTGGCGGCAAGGAAAGCCAGGCCACGCAATGGGCCGCGCTTGCCGCTCTGGCCGCGCATGCAACGAGACGCGCCTGCAAATTGCGGCTCGACCGCGATGACGACATGCAGATCACCGGCAAGCGCCACGACATGCGCGCCGATTGGGACATCGGGTTTGATTCCGATGGTCTGATCCACGCGATCGATTTGCAACTCAATGCGCGGTGCGGCTGTTCGGCCGATCTCAGCCAAGGTGTTGTCGATCGCGCAATGTTTCATGCCGACAATGCTTATTTTCTGCCTGTCGTGGATATCCGGTCGAAACGGCTGAAAACCGACTCGGTCTCCAATACCGCCTTTCGCGGTTTTGGTGGCCCGCAAGGCATGTTGGCCATGGAGCGTATGATTGACGCAGTGGCGTGGTCGCTCGGCAAGGATCCGCTTGATGTGCGCAAGGCCAATCTGTACCGGCCCGGCCATGATGAGACGCCCTATGGCATGCGTGTGACCGATGCAGACACGATCCACGCCATCATCGCGACCCTTGAAGAGACGGCGCATTACCGCGAAAGGCGCGCCGAGATTGCCGCCTTCAACGCCCAATCGCCGGTGCTGAAAAAAGGCTTGGCGCTGACCCCGGTCAAATTTGGGATTTCCTTCACGTTGAAAGCGCTCAACCAAGCGGGGGCGCTCGTCAATGTCTATGCCGATGGCTCCGTACGTCTCAACCATGGCGGTACCGAGATGGGGCAGGGGCTCTATCAAAAGATTGCGCAATTGGTGGCGGATGAATTCGGTATCGGCATTGAGCGTGTCCGCATTACGGCGACAACAACGGCGAAAGTCCCGAACACATCACCCACAGCCGCGTCGGCCGGCACCGATCTGAATGGCATGGCTGCGATCGTCGCGTGCCGGGAGATCAAGGCGCGGCTTGCGGCCTATGCAGCCACACTCTGGGAATGCGACGCTGACGACATCGTCTTTGCTGAGGATGCTTTATCCGCCGGCAATCGTCGCATGAGTTTCAAGGATGCGGCTGCAAGCGCCATTCGTGAGCGGATTTCACTCTCGTCGACTGGGTTTTATGCGACACCGGATCTCACATGGGAGCGGGATAAGGGCCGCGGACGACCCTTCTATTATTTTGCCTATGGCGCAGCCTGCAGCGAAGTGATCGTGGATATGCTGACCGGCGAGAACCGTGTCACGCGTGTCGATATTCTTCACGATGTCGGCCGCTCGCTCAATCCGGCCATCGATATGGGTCAGATCGAAGGCGGCTTCGTGCAAGGCATGGGTTGGCTCACGACGGAAGAACTCGTCTATGATTCCGATGGACGCCTGCGGACGCACGCGCCCTCGACATACAAAATCCCTGTTGCCTCCGATGTGCCGGAACATTTCCAAGTCATGTTGCATCCAGGGGCCAATCGCGAAGCAACGGTCCATCGTTCCAAAGCGGTTGGTGAGCCGCCTTTGATGCTGGCAATCTCTGTCTTCGCGGCCTTATGTGACGCGCTGCATTCTCTTGCACCCGGTAAATTGGTGCCACTCGATGCACCCGCAACACCGGAAGCGATTTTACGTGCTGCGCGCCAGATCGCGCCGGGAGATCTCTTCTGATGCGCGCGTTATGGCAGGCGATGCGAAAAACCGTTGCGGAGGAAGGCAGCGCTATCCTTGTAACGGTTTTGGCGGTCGAAGGCTCCGCGCCGCGCGAGGTGGGAGCGCGTATGATCGTCTCCGCGTCTGGTATTCGCGGCACGATTGGCGGTGGTGCGCTCGAGCATGATGCGTGGCAGTCCGCTCAAAACATGCTTGCAAACGATGCGCCTCAAGCTTTCGTGTCGCGCCATGCGCTTGGCCCAGACCTTGGCCAATGCTGTGGCGGTCGCGTCGCTTTGGGGTTTGAATGTTTCGAACGGCACCGCCTCGCGCTCCTATCGGAATGGGCGTCGCGTGAAGCCGCAGGGTGGGAATGTCGGACAGAATTCGCGCAGGGTCCCCATGCCATGCGCGTGACACTCGCCGCGGGTGATGGCCACGCGCGCCTTGAGAAACATACAGCCGCTGTCTTCATCGAGCGTTTCAGCGAACAGCGTCAAACACTGCACCTTTTTGGTGCTGGGCATGTCGGTAAGGCCATTGTGATGGCGCTAGCACCCTTGCCGTTTAAGGTGTCGTGGTATGATGAGCGTCGCGAGATGTTTCCCTCGCATGTGCCGGCGAACGCGACACCCATCATCCTTGCTCACCCTGATGGGCTCCCATTCGCTTCTGATGATTTCATCCTCATCATGACCCATTCACATCCGCTCGATCTTGCCTTGGTCACGGCGGCCTTGCGCTCAGCCGCACGGTTCATCGGGCTCATTGGATCCGCCACGAAGAAAGCGCGCTTTCAATCGCGTTTGCGCGCGGCCGGATTTACAAACGACATCATTGCACGGCTTGTTTGCCCCATTGGTGTTGCGGGAATTTCAGGAAAGGAGCCGGCGATGATTGCTGCTGCGGTCACCGCACAATTGTTGATCATGCGTGAGCAAATGATGACGGAGACGGTGCGGACGGAACAGCCCTTTCATCGCCGCGTGGCGGTGGGAGTTGGCGTATGAGCGACGATGCCATTTTTTTGGCGCGCGCCGTCGCGCTGTCGCAGGAACGCATGCAGGGCGGCTTCGGTGGTCCCTTCGGCGCGCTGATCGTGCGGGATGAGAAAATTCTTGCCGAAGGCTGGAACGAGGTGACGTCCACACTTGACCCGACAGCCCATGCGGAAGTCACGGCTATCCGTCGCGCCTGCAAGGCGGTCGGGGATTTCCATCTTGAAGGCGCAACGCTTTATACAAGCTGCGAGCCTTGCCCGCTTTGTTTATCTGCGGCCTATTGGGCCCATATCAAGCGCATCGTCTATGCGAATACGCGTGATGAAGCCGCCGCTATCGGCTTTGATGACGCCTTCATCTATGACGAGATCCCGAAAGCGCCGCAGGACCGCCGCATCCTCATGGAGCATCATCCGCGCGACGATGCGCGCGCTGCTTTTGCTGCCTGGATGGCGAAGGCCGACAAGGTTCAATACTGAGAAACACCATGGATGCTTTCGCGCTCGATTGGATCAATCTGTTCATCCGATGGTTTCACATCATCGTCGGGATCGCGTGGATTGGTGCGAGTTTCCATTTCATTTGGCTTGATTTTAGTCTGCGTGCGCGCGACGGCATGGCGAAGGGCGTCTATGGCACATCATGGCTCGTTCATGGCGGGGGCTTCTATCACGTCGAGAGATATCTTGTTGCGCCCGAAAAGCTGCCCGACGATCTGCACTGGTTCAAATGGGAAGCCTATCTCACCTTCTTATCAGGCTTCGCACTGCTCGCCGTCCAATATTACTGGAATGCGTCGGTTTATCTCGTCGATCCCTCGATACGGCCGATGTCAGGTGCAGCGGCTATTGCCGTGTCGGTGGTGTCGCTTGCGGCTGGCTGGCTGATCTATAACGCGCTCTGTCGGTCGGCATTGAAGGAGAATACAGCGCTTCTGGCGTTGGCCGTGTTTGTTCTCATTGTCGGGAGTGGGTTTTTCTACACCCATGTCTTCTCTGGGCGTGGCGCATTCATCCATACGGGTGCGATGATCGGCACCATCATGGCAGCGAACGTCTTCATGGTGATCATCCCCAATCAAAAGAAGATCACGGCGTCCTTGTTGAAAGGCGAGGCGCCCGATCCAGCCTTGGGTGCAACAGGCAAGCAAAGGTCGCTGCACAATAATTATCTGACACTCCCCGTGCTTTTGTTCATGGTGTCGAGCCATTATCCGTTTCTCTATGCGCGGGAGACGAGCTGGCTTGTCATTGCGCTTATTGTTCTGGCCGGTGGATTGATCCGCCATTTCCTTAACCGCACCGATGCAGGGTTAGCGCCGCGGACTGTTTTATGGGCGCTTGCGGCCGCTGCCATTGCGCTTTTGGGCGCGATCATGTTGACCGCGCCGCGCGCAACCACGGGCGGAAAGGTCACAGACGCCGCGATGATGCAGATCGTCGCCACCCATTGTGCGACGTGTCATGCTGCTGCTCCGACGCATGAGGCCTTCAAGGGCGCTGAGCCGCCGAAGGGTGTCATTCTTACGTCACCGGAGCTTGTCCGCCGTCATGCGCAGCAAGTGATGGCGCAAGCGGTTCAGGGGCGCGCTATGCCACTTGGCAATGAGACCGCGATGACAGACGCGGAGCGCGCAGCGCTCGGTGCGTGGATTGCGCAACCATGATAACGCTTGAGGCCGTCAACGCGCTGAGTGGTGATCAGTTTTGTGCGATCTTTGCCGATATCGCAGAACATTCGCCATGGGTGGCGGCGCGTGCTGCGGGAATGCGTCCTTTCGCTAATCAGACCGCGATGATCGACGCCTTTCAGACATGTGTTTGGAACGCGAGTGAGGCCGAACAATTGGCGCTCTTGCGCGCGCATCCTGATCTCGCTGGGCGCGCAGCACGGGCGGGCAATCTCACCAGCGATTCCCAACGCGAACAAAAAGGCGCGGGTCTTGATACGCTAACGGGTGAAGAATTCGACCGGTTTCACGTGCTCAATGAAACCTATCAGAGCCGTTTCGGCATCCCGTTCATTTATGCCGTGAAGGGCGCAACGAAGCACGATATTCTGGCAGCGTTTGAAGCGCGCCTATCGTCGACTGCGCGGGAAGAGTTCCTCACGGCGCTCACGCAGGTCATGCGGATCATTCGTTTCCGGCTGACCGATCGTGTGACGCATTAGAAGGTCTTTGCGCCGCGCAACAGCAGATAATAGGCGTAAAGCGAAGTCGTTCCGCAAATATAGAGCCGATTACGCTTGAGCCCGCCGAAGCAAAGATTGCCGACGACTTCCGGCACCTTAATCTTGCCGATCAGATCGGCTGCTTCGTTGTAGCAATGCACGCCATCGAAGGCCGAAGTCCAGAGGCGACCATCCTCGTCGAAACGAAAGCCATCGAAAAAGCCGGCGCTGCACGTCGCAAATACGGCACCACCACGCAATTTTTTGCCATCGATCACATCGAAGACGCGAATATGGCGCGGTCCATCGTCCATATGGGTCGCGCCCGTATCGGCAATGTAGAGCTTGGTCTCATCGGGGGAGAAGGCGATGCCATTTGGCCGTACGAAATCATCCGCGACGATGCTGACTTCGCCGCTCGCCGGATCGACGCGATAGACGTGGCAGGCGCCAATCTCGCTCTCGGCACGTTCGCCTTCGTAATCCCAATCGATGCCATAGGCGGGATCGGTGAACCAGATCGAGCCATCCGATTTCACGACGACATCATTGGGTGAATTGAGCCGCTTGCCTTGGTAGCGATCGGCAATCACCGTGATCGTGCCATCGTATTCGGTGCGTGTGACGCGGCGGCCAAGATGCTCGCAGGAAATCAGACGGCCTTGCCGGTCCACGGTGTGGCCATTGGTATTGTTGCTGGGCTGCCTGAAGACGGAAACATTCCCGTCCGTCTCGTCATAACGCATGATCCGGTTGTTCGGAATGTCGGACCAAACGAGATAGCGACCAGCCGGAAAATAGGCCGGCCCCTCGGCCCAGCGGCAGCCATTGTATAGCCGCTCGAGTTTGGCCGTGCCGTTGATGAGCGGCTTAAAACTCTTGTCGAGAATTTCGGCAGGCGTGCCGGGCAAGTTTTCGCTCATCGGTCGCAATCCTTACACGGCGCTGGTGAGCCCGCCATCCACCATCAGCATATGGCCGTTCACAAAATTCGATGCGTCGGAGGATAGAAAGATCGCCGCGCCGACAAGTTCATCGACATCGCCCCAGCGGCCTGCCGGCGTGCGTGTGCACAACCATGCCGAAAAATCGGGGTTGTCGACGAGCGCTTGGTTGAGCGGCGTTTTGAAATAGCCCGGCCCAATCGCATTAACTTGAATATTGTGCTTGGCCCATTCGGCGGCGAGACCACGCGTCATCATCTTGATGGCGCCTTTGGTGGTCGCATAGGGGACGATGGTCGGCCGACCAAGCTCGCTCTGCACCGAGCCGATATTGATGATCTTGCCGCGCTGGCGCGCGATCATCCGGCGGCCGACGGAGCGCGCTGCATAGAAGGCGCTGTCGACATTGACGCGGAAGATATCGGCCCACGCTTCATCAGGAAATTCCGCCGCCGGGGCGCGGTGCTGCTTGCCCGCATTGTTGATGAGAATGTCAATCGGGCCGACCGTGCCTTCGAGCGTGGTTATGGCCGCTTCAACCGCTTTGGAATCCGAGACATCAAAGGCCGAGGCATGGACCTTGAGCCCCTGCGCGGCGAGGGCGGAACGGGCCTGTTCCAGTTTGGTTGCATCCCGCCCATTGAGAATGATCGTCGCACCTGCTTTGCCAAGGCCGGCCGCCAAGGCGAGGCCGATCCCTTGGCTCGAACCGGTGATGAGGGCCGTGCGGCCGGTGAGATCAAAAAGGGCAAGCGACATGGGCGATTCCCGTAAACTGAAGGAGCCGTACCTTGGCGAGAGCGGGGGAGGAGGGCAAGGGCCTCTCAGGCCGTCCGCGACGATGGGCCAAGTGCCTCATCCGATGTGACAATTTCCCGCCCCACTCGACCGTTGCCCGAGCGATGACTAGAATAGAGAGAGTGAGGCGCTCGCCCCCGCGCCGCTATGGGAGTCCAGGATGATCCGGTTGCTGACCAAGGCCTGCCTTGCGCTCGTGCTCGTCACGGCTTCTGTCGCCATGGCACCACTCTCGGCCGCCCCGCGGACCGATCTAAATGTCGGCATGCGGCTCGAGCCGCCCCATCTCGATCCAACCGCAGGTGCCGCCGCCGCCATTGGTGAGATCGTTTATGCCAATCTTTTCGAAGGGCTCACGCGCATGGCCGCCGATGGTGCGATCAAGCCCGGCCTTGCCGAAAGCTGGACCGTCTCGCCCGATGGCAAGGTCTACACCTTTACATTGCGTAAGGGTGTGACGTTTCACGACGGCACGCCCTTCGACGCGGCCGTGGCGAAATTCGCGCTCGATCGCGCACGCGCATCCGATAGCGTCAATCCACAGAAGGGCCTGTTCGAGCCGATCGAAGCGGTTGAAGTGATCGACCCTGCGACGCTCAAAGTGACGCTGAAGCGTCCAACAGGCGCGTTTCTGTTCAATCTCGCTTGGCCTGCCGCCGTGATGGTGGCGCCGCAAAGTGCCGCTGACAATAAAACGAAGCCGATTGGTACGGGGCCCTTCAAGTTGGACCGTTGGGCGAAGGGATCGCAGGTCGATCTGGTTCGCCATCCCAATTATTGGGGTGCCAAGCCTGCGCTCAACAAGATCAGTTTCAAGATCATCGGCGATCCGACAGCGGCTTATGCGGCGATGATGGCCGGTGATGTCGATGCTTATCCGATCTTTCCCGCGAACGAGAACATTCCGCAGTTCCAAGCTGATAAGCGCTTCACGGTGAAGATTGGCAACACCGAAGGCAAGACGATCGTTGCCATCAACAATGCCCGCACGCCGTTTGACGATATTCGTGTGCGCCGTGCGCTGGCGCATGGCATTGATCGCAAAGCGGTGATCGATGGCGCGACGATGGGGCTCGGCAAGCCCATTGGTTCGCATTACGCGCCACAAGATGCGGGCTATGTCGATCTGACGGGCCAATATCCTTATGACCCAGAAAAGGCGAAGGCCCTTCTAAAAGAGGCGGGCGTTTCCAACCTCAAAGTGAAACTCATCCTGCCGCCACCGGATTATGCGCGGCGTTCGGGTGAGATTATCGCGGCGCAATTGAAGAAGATCGGCGTCGAGGCCGAGCTTGTGCCGGTTGAATGGGCGCAATGGCTGTCGGATGTGTTCCGCGGCAAGAATTATGATCTCACCATCATCTCCCATGTCGAGCCGATGGATCTCGATATCTATGCGCGCGACGATTATTACTTCAATTACGCCAATGCGGATTACAAGGCGCTCTACGCCGAACTCGCCGCAACGAGCGATCCCGAAAAGCGCAAGGCGCTGATCGAAAAGGCGCAACGCAAACTCACGGATGACTCCGTGAACGTCTTCATGTTTTTGCTGCCGAAAACAGGCGTCTGGAATGCCAAGCTTGAGGGCCTTTGGGAGAATGCGCCTTTGCCCGTGAATGATTTCACGGCCGTGCGCTGGCGCGACTGATCAGGGGCCCCGGCGCAGCCATGTCCCCCCTCTGGTTGCTGCGCCGCATCGCGGGTCTTCTGTTCGCGCTCGTTGCAGCAAGCGCGATCGTTTTCGTCCTGATGGATTTACTGCCCGGCGATCCTGCCGAAATCATGCTCGGCACCAATGCGCGGCCTGATACGCTTGCCGCTTTGCGGGCCGAGATGGGCCTCGATCGACCAGCACTCATCCGTTACGCCGATTGGGCCTTGGGCCTTTTGCGTGGCGATTTTGGTCGGAGCCTCACTTATTCTGTGCCCGTCGCCGAATTGGTGCAGGAGCGGCTCGCCGTCACGCTGCCGCTGGCCATGATGGCGATTGCGCTCACCCTCTTCATCGCTTTACCGCTGGGTGCATTTGCCGCTTCACGCCGTAAAAGCCTGACCGATTCAACGATCATCGCCGTCACGCAACTCGGTGTCGCGATCCCGAATTTCTGGTTCGCGATGATGTTGGTGCTGGTGTTTGCCATCAGCTGGCGACTATTGCCATCCGGTGGTTTCCCCGGCTGGTCAGCAGGCCCGTCAGCGATCCTCGCCTTGATCCTGCCTGCGATTGCGCTCGCTTTGCCGCAAGCCGCCATTCTCACCCGCGTGATGCGCTCCTCATTATTGGAGACGCTTGGCGAAGATTATGTTCGGACTGCGCGCGCGAAAGGTCTCACCCGCGCCGAAGCGCTCCGCCGCCATGCCTTCCGCAATGCGCTCATTCCTGTGCTTACCATTCTCGGATTGCAATTCTCGTTTCTGATTGCGGGCACGGTCGTCATCGAGAATGTGTTCTCGTTGCCCGGGTTGGGACGGCTGATATTTCAAGCCATCAACCAGCGCGATCTTGTTGTCGTCCGTAGCGTCGTCATGCTCCTGATCGCGAGCATTATCGTGATCAATTTCTGTGTTGATCTCGCTTATGCGCTGGTGGATCCGCGCCTCAGGGGGCGGTCATGAGCGCGCTCACACGGCCATCATCCAGCGCCGCGCATCCAAGCCTGTGGTTTGGCGCGGCAATGACCGCTATCGTCGTCTTGATCGCGCTCGTCTCCTTGGTCTGGACACCGCAAGATCCGACGGCCATGGAGATGACACAACGTCTGCAAGGACCATCTGCACTGCATTGGCTTGGCACGGATCGTTTCGGTCGCGATGTGTTGTCAATGGCGATGGCGGGTGCGGCCATTTCCTTGCAAGTCTCATTTGTGGCGATTGCGTTTGGGATGGCGCTTGGCGTACCGCTCGGTCTTTTCGCAGCCATGCGTGGCGGCGTGCTGGATGAAGCGGCGATGCGCATGTCCGACTTGATCTTTGCCTTTCCAGCGCTGCTGACGGCCATCATGTTACGAGAATTGTTTGGGCCGGGCGCGCTCAACGCCATGATCGCGATTGGTATCTTCAACGTGCCAGTTTTCGCGCGCGTGACGTACGGCGCGGCTCTGTCGCTACGGACGCGCGATTTCGTGACGGCGTCACGCCTTGCGGGCAAGAGCGAGACGCTGATCGCGCTCGATCATATTCTGCCAAATGTCTTGCCGCTGTTGATTGTGCAGGCGACGATCCAATTATCTCTCGGCATTCTCGCCGAAGCGGCCCTCTCGTATATGGGGTTGGGCGTGCAACCGCCCGCACCCAGCTGGGGCCGCATGCTGAACGATGCGCAGACGCTGATGGCGGTGGCACCGCGCCTTGCCCTCGTGCCCGGGCTTTGCATTGTCTTCACCGTGCTCGGCCTCAACCTCTTGGGTGATGGCTTACGCGACAAGCTCGACCCGCGCCTGCGTCGGAGGCAGGCATGACGTTGCTAGTCCTCGACGATCTCGTAGCGACATTGGATGGTGCTGCCTTGTTGCGCGGCGTCAATTTGCGCGTGGCGCAAGGTGAGATCGTTGGGCTCGTCGGGGAGTCTGGTTCCGGCAAATCGATGACGGCGCTGGCCATCATGCAGCTTTTGCCAGAGCGCACAGCAAGCACCGGCCAGATTTTGTTTGGTGGTCGTGACCTGACGCAGACGGCCGAGGCCGCGATGTGCGCTATCCGCGGCCGCGATATCGGATTGATTTTCCAAGAGCCGATGACAGCGTTGAACCCGCTCAAGACAGTCGGTGATCAGATTGCCGAAAGCTTCATGCTGCATGAAGGGCTCGCCTACGCTGAAGCGCTCGACAAGACGCGCGCCGCCATGGATCGTGTCGGCCTTGCTGATATTCCGGCCACGCGCTATCCGCATGAATTATCAGGCGGCCAGCGCCAGCGTATCGTCATCGCCATGGCGATTGCCTGTCGCCCCAAGCTTATCATCGCGGATGAGCCGACAAGCGCGCTCGATGTCACAACACAAGCGCAGATCCTTGATCTGCTGCGTAGCATCACGCGTGAGAGTGGCGCGGCTCTGTTGTTGATTTCGCACGATCTGGCTGTTGTTGCCTCCATGGCTGATCGTATTGCGGTGATGAAAGATGGCCGCATCGTTGAAGAGGGCGCAACACGCAGCTTTTTCGGTGCCATGCGCGATCCTTATGCGCACGCACTTTATGAGGCGTCCGTGCATCGCCCGGCGCGGCAGCCGATGATGAACAAGACGGCGCCTTTCTTTGTGGCTGAGAATTGCACGCGGCTTTATCGCAAACCGTCCTTGTTTCGCGCAGATCCCCAGCCCTTGCGCGCCGTCGATCATGTCTCGCTTGCGCTTTCCCCGGGTGAGAGTGTGGGGCTCGTCGGTGAATCGGGGTCCGGCAAATCAACCTTGGCCCGCGCCTTACTCGGACTGGATCCGCTTGATCAAGGGACCCTGACGCTGGATGGCGTCGTCCTTGATCCTGCACGCAAGCAAGATCGCCTGCGACTGCGACGCAAGGTGCAACTTGTTTTCCAAGATCCGTATTCTTCGTTCGATCCACGTCGGACGATTGGTTGGAGCATGACCGAGGCTCTTGGCCATCTGACAGAGCCGGTCTCTGAGAGCGATAAGGCGCGGCGTGTCGCGGCCTTGCTCGAGCAGGTCGGATTGGCACCCGATTTCGCCGGCCGCTTTCCGCATGAAATGTCTGGCGGTCAACGCCAACGGGCGGCGATTGCCCGCGCCTTGATGACCGATCCTGAGTTGATCGTGCTCGATGAACCGGTTTCGGCGCTTGATGTGTCGATCCGTGCCCGCATTCTCGATCTTCTCGCCGATCTGCAGGCGCAGCATTCGGTGACTTATCTTTTCATCACGCATGATCTGACATTGTTACGTGCCGTCACAGATCGCACTTTGGTGATGCAGAAGGGAAAAATCGTCGAAGAAGGGCCAACAGCCCGGCTGCTCGATGAGCCGCAGCATCCTTATACGCAGGCGCTGGTGGCTGCTTCGCCCGATCTCCCGGCTCATGTGGCCGGTCTGCAATCGGACGTGTGAGCGCGGCTCTGGGAACGCTTGTTGCACTGCAGGGTTGCATCGCTACGGGACAGAGCGTCAAACTTCCGACCTGATAATTGGGGAAGGCTACTTAGACGATGGCTGCTACCACGGGTTTGCTGCCGCTTCTCGCGGGCATTGTGCTTTTGGTGTGGAGCATCCGCTTCATCCGCGATCAGGTACTCACCACCTTCGGCGACCGTTTGCGGGCGATCCTACGGCAGGTCGGCCAGTCGAGTTTTTTGTCGTCTCTCATGGGCATCGTGATGGCGGCCGCGCTCCAAAGTGGAGCAGCGGCGAGCCTGATCGTCACCGCCTTCGCTGAACGCGCGTTCCTGTCGAGCAGCGCGGCCGTGGCGTCGGTCTTCGGGGCCGATTTGGGCTCGGCCATCATGGTGCAATTGCTGTCTCTTCGTGGTGCGGCTTTGGCGCCGCTTCTGCTTGCCTGCGGTGGCGCCGTAGCGCTCGGCCTCTTGCGCGAAACGATGAAGCCTTATGGCGCGATCGTGTTTGGCTTCGGCCTTGTGATGTCAGCGTTGGGCATGATTGGGGCGGCGCTCTCGGGCGTCGCGCAAGAGCCGCTTTTTGTGGCCGTGCTCGAGCGGATCGGCGGCGAACCTCTGATAGCGGTGGGCGTGGGTGCGCTGTTGACGCTCGTTCTGCATTCGAGCGTCGCGATGATCTTGGCGCTGGCAGCGCTTGCCGGCACTGGTGCGCTTGATTTCTTTGCCTGTCTCTATCTCGTCCTTGGGGCCAATATCGGCTCCTCGCTCATCCCGTTGATGCTCTCGATGCGCGCTGGTCCACCTACACGGCGCGTTCTCGTTGCCAATCTCGTCGGGCGCGCAGGCATGGCCTTGGCGTTTGGGCTAGCCGTCACTTACTGGCCGCACCTGCTGAAATTGTGGACGGTGCAACCAGCCCGCTTCGTGGTCGATCTGCATCTTCTGTTCAACGTGGCCATTGCCCTGATCGGCCTGCCGACGGCGCGTCCGTTGGCTGCATTGCTTGAAAAGATCTGGCCCGATGCAGAAAATGATGAGAGCCGCATCAAGGTGCAGCATCTCGACGAGAAGGCGCTGTCATCCCCGGCTTTGGCATTAGCGGGCGCGGCGCGAGAGGCTTTGCGTGTGGCTGATCGTGTCGAGCGCATGCTTGATGCTGCGATGCGCTATTTCAAGAACCATGATCGCGCGAGCGAACAGGAATTGCGTACGCTCGACGATGAGGTCGATTTTCTCCAAGAAGAGATCAAGCTCTATCTGGCCCGTCTGGGCGGCAGCCATCTCGAAGAGGCCGATCGGGCGCGTGCGTTTGAATTGATTTTGTTCACAACCAATCTCGAACATGCGGGCGATATTATCGACAAGAGCCTCGTGCCCTTGGCGCGTAAGCAGGCCCGGCTTGGTGTCCGCTTCTCAGAGGAAGGCTGGCGTGACATTAAGCAGATGCACGCTGCCGTCAGCGCGCAGATGCAATTTGCGATGATGCTGTTCTTCTCGCCCGATCTCGACAAGGCGCGCAAATTGGTCGCCGCAAAGGATGAAATTCGCGACCGCGAGCGCATTGCTATGCGGTCCCATCTCGAACGCTTGGAGCGCGGCACGCCCGAGACGATTGCCACGAGCGCGCTGCATCTTGATATTTTGCGGGATCTGAAACGCATCAGCGCGCATCTGACCGCCATTGCCTATCCGGTGCTCGAGCGCTCCGGGCAGATTCTGGGAACCAGATTGCGCGCTGTGGATTGATCAGGCCGGCGGTGTCCAGCCTTTTGGCAGGCGCGGGCGCGGGATATCAGCCATGTCGCACATGGCGTCGCCCATGGCCGAGAAATCCGAACCGCCATGGCCCGTGGCGCGCGCCATCGAGAACATTTCGCGTGCGGCGGCGGCCACAGGGAGCGGCACTTTCATCGCATTGGCTGCCTGCAGGATCAGCGTCAGATCCTTGTGCGCGAGATCGATGGTGAAGCCCGGTGAGGAATCGTCCGCAAGCGCCTTGTTCGGCCAGTTGATCCGCAACTGACCATTGGTGGCCGTGGTGCCATAGAGCACCGAGAGCGTCTTCGTCAGATCGAGACCGAAACGCTGCGACAGCGCGAGCGCCTCCGCGTTCAACTGGCAAGAAACAACCGCCAGGTAATTGTTGACGAGCTTCATCCGCATGCCAGCGCCAGCCGGTCCGCAATGATGGATCGTTGTGCCCATCGCTTCGAGCATCGGTTTCACGCGGGCGAAATCGGCATCGCTGCCGCCCACCATAAACAGGCATTCGCCGCGATCGGCGTGCTGCGCAAGCCGTCCCACCGGGGCATCGACGAAGCCGACGCCTTTCTCGGCACAGAGCGCTGCGATCTTGTCGGTCACAAGCGGGTCGACCGTGCTCATGTCAACAACAATGCCGCCGGGCTTCAGATGGGCGAGCACGCCATCAGCGCCAGCGATTACCTCTTCCACTTCCTTGGGGCCTGGCAGCATCGTGTAGACGATGTCGCTTGCGGCTGCGACGCCGGCCACACCATTGCCGCGCCGGGCGCCTTCGGCTTCAAGCGCCTTGATCGCATCCGCATTGATATCGTGAACCGTCAGTTCAAAACCCTTCCGGCGCATATTGATCGCCATCGGGCGGCCCATCCGGCCAAGGCCGATAAAGCCTGCTCGCATTGCAAATTCCTCCCTTGTTCCGCCGACATGCGGCGGTTGGGCGCGAGAGTCCGGTTTCTTGAAGGCGGATGCAAGGCCTCTGTTGGCTTTGCCGCCTTGCACCCGTCACAGGGCTAGGTTCACGGCGCGCTTGTGCGGTGCAGCAAGCCTATTGCATCGCAAGGTTGTCATGAGGGTGCAAACCCGGTTTCCCTGTCGGCAGGGGGAATCGTGATGGGATGGTTCAAGCGGGCGGCTGGGTGGCAGCGGCTCTGGCTGTTGGTGAGCGTGGCGCTTTTGGCGGCCGGCGTCGTCTGGCTGCCGGGTGTGATTGAAAAAGATGCGCTCGGACGTTTGGCCGAGCAGCGGGCCCGTGTCGTCGCTGAATTCGATCTGCCGGTGTGCGAACCGGTGCGCAGCATTCCTTACACGGTACTGCCGCCGATCCCCGCCGGTGCACCATGCTATGACATCTATGTCTGGCGAAAGACGGTCACGGAAAAACTGCCGCTCATTCCCAATCACGTCCTTTTCCCGATGGACGCGCGCCGCCGTGAGATTTGGCTCGAAGGGGCGCTGAAGGGCACGGCGTTTGCTGCGCTTGTCTCAGCGCTTCTTTATGGCGTCCTGCGCAGTCGCCATCGCGGCCGCGCAATGCAGCAATGAATTCCGCTGCCTTGTCGAATCGTCTCCTGCTTGGTCGAACCAACACGCTCGCGCTTTTTTCGGCGCCGGAGGGTGGTTGAGTGTCGGCACCGTCGCAGCGTGACAAGTTTTTGGGCGTCGGCCTTGTGGTCGCCGCCACCATGGCATTCGCGACCTCCGATCTTTTGACCAAGCTCGTTGTTGGCGAGATCAATCCCTTTGTCATCGTCTGGTGTCGCTTCGTGACATTTGCGGCGATGACGCTGCCCTTTCTCTGGCGCAAGCCCGTGGTCTCGCTGTTTCAAACGCAAAGTCTGCTGATGCAATCGTTGCGGGGGCTCGGTGCACTGGGCAGTGCGATCCTGTTCACCTCGAGCCTGATGTTCATTCCGCTCGCCGATGCGGCGGCCATTGGCTTCGTCTCACCGCTGTTCGTCGTATTGCTGTCCGCGCTCTTCCTTGGCGAACGCGTGACACCAGCGCATGCGCTCGCCGCACTTGCCGGATTTTGCGGTGTTCTGCTTATCGTCAAGCCGGGCAGCGGCCAGTTTGGTTGGACATCGCTGATCCCGCTTGTCTCCGCCTTGTGCTGGGCCGTCGCATTGATCTGCACCCGCCAGATGAGCACGCGCGAAAGTCGCCGGGTCACGGCCGCTTTCACCGCATTGTTCGGCCTTGCGGGATCAAGTCTGGTCTTGCCCTTCGTGTGGGCGATGCCGCCCGCCCATACGCTGGTGCCGCTCTTGGCGTTGGCGATTATTGGCACGCTTGGCCATGTTCTCACGGTGGCCGCTTACACCTATTTGCCTGCCTCGCGCTTGGCGCCGCTCTCTTACGTTCAGCTTTTGTGGGTGACAGGCTTGAGCGCGATGTTCCTTAATGCATGGCCGGGCTTGTGGAGCCTGATCGGCATGGCAATGATCGTCGCAAGCGGGCTTTATATCGCGACCTACCGCGTCAAGATGTGACGCTACGCCGGCCGGCAAAAAGACCAAGCACTAGCGCGCACCCCACCACGATCACGAGACCACCCGCGATCTGCATGGCAGTGAGCTTTTCGTCGAGCACCAATGCTCCGAAGAGAACGGCGACCAAGGTCACGACGAATTCGACACTGATCGCGCGTGTGGCCCCGATCCGCGCGACGAGGCGGAAATATAATAGATAGGTGATCGCACTCATCACCCCGCCTGAGATCAGGAGATAGACGAAATCCATCGGCACAGGTGCACGCGGCACCGGGTCGAGCGCAAGGAAGGGCAGCGTCATCAATCCGCCCGCTATGAACGCGCCGACTGTGATGTCGGCTGATGGCGTATCACGCAATTTTGCATTGGCATAAACGCTGCCGAAAGCCGCCGACAGTGTCGAAAACACCATGGCGATGCAGCCGATCACGAAATCCGCCGTCACCGGCACGGCAGGAAAACCGACAAGCATGGTGACACCGGCTATTCCAAGAAAAAGCCCAACCCAGCGTGACCGAGTGAAATGATCTGTGCCAGCGATCACCGCCATCACCATGGAATAAAGCGGGATGGCAGCAACGAAGATTGCAGCCATCGCCGTGCCGATCCGCGGCGTGCCATAGGTGAGGCCGAGCAATTGGCCCGCGACCGTGGTGGCGCCCACAACCGCGAGCGGCCACACCCGACCTGCAAACACCATTTTGTGCCGGACGATGAAGGTGATCAGGGTGAGAACGGCGGCCGCAATGAAGCAACGGAACGCGACGGCGCCAACAGGTCCGAACGCTTCAATATTTTTGAGGATGACAACGAAGGAGAGGCCCCATGCAACCGCCAGAAAGGCATAGGAGGCACTATCTTTCGGGCCCATATGGGCAGGAGCAGCGTGCATCATCACACAATGTCAGACGCAGGAATCTTTGCGCTGGTCATTATAGCCAGAGAAATGCAGCGCCCATTTCTCCTTCCCAAAATGGACCAGCACATTTTTGGTGGCGGGGCCCAGATGCATCATCCCCCAGACCAGGACGCCGTCTTGGTTCGTCTGCACCTTTTCGAGATCGACCGGTTTGGTGAAATCCTTATGCGTCGTCGTCATAGTGTTGCGCGCTTCATCGAAGGCGAATTCGTATTTCGCCCGCGTCGCGCTATCGGTGCAGGTCAAACGCAGCACTTTTGCTTCGGCTGTCGTCGCAAGCGCGAGAAGGGCGGTGCAGCCCGCGACAAACGCTGTGATCTTCATGCCGGACGCCCTCGCAACGCTCATGGTGCTGTTCTTCTAGCCGGTCCATGGGAGGATTCCATCCCCTCAGGCAGGCGCCATTTTGCGTCTGGCTGCCAAAAGCCGTAAAAGCCCGCCCATGACCGCACCCAACCGCGATTTTTGGCGCTTCTCCGTGGCGCCCATGATGGAATGGACCGACCGCTATTGCCGGGCGTTCCATCGCCATTTGTCGCGGCATGCGCTGCTCTATAGCGAGATGGTGGCGGCCAATGCGGTCATCCATGGTCCGCGCGAGCGGTTGATCGGCTTTGATGCCTTGGAGCAGCCGGTTGCGCTGCAACTCGGCGGCAATGATCCCAAGGCTTTGGCTCAGGCCGCCCGCATCGGTGCGGAGTGGGGCTATGCCGAGATCAATCTCAATTGCGGCTGCCCGTCAAACCGGGTGCAAGGTGGTGCCTTCGGCGCATGCCTGATGCGTGAGCCCGTTCTTGTCGGAGACTGTGTCGCGGCGATGAAAGCGGAGGTTTCAATCCCCGTCACTGTCAAATGCCGCCTCGGTGTTGACGAGCAGGATATTGAGCCAGCGCTCGATGCCATGGCCGATTCCGTTTTCGCGCAAGGCTGTGACGCGCTCATCGTGCATGCACGCAAGGCGTGGCTGAAGGGTTTGTCGCCGAAAGATAATCGCACCATTCCGCCGCTCGATTACGATCGTGTCCATCGGCTGAAATCACGCCTGCCGCATAAGGTCATCGCAATCAATGGCGGGATCGAGACGATCGAAACCTGCGTGCAAGAACTCGCTCATGTCGACGGCGTGATGCTTGGCCGCGCCGCCTACAACAATCCCGAATTGCTGCTCAAGGTCGATCCGGTTTTGTTCGGGCAGGATGCGCCTTATCCTGATGCGTTCGCAGCGCTCGAGGCTTACGAGCGCTATATCGCGCAGCAATTGGAAAAGGGTGTGCCGCTGCACGCCATCACGCGCCATATTCTGGGACTCTTTGCGGGTCGTCGCGGTTCGCGCGCCTTCCGCCGTCATCTCTCGACAGAGGGTGTCAAGGCAGGCGCAGGCCTCGACGTTTTGCGGATGGCAGTCAGCCTTGTCTCACGCGAGGACCCCGCGCAGGATGCAGCCTGACGATAGGTTGAGTCCCTCACGGTACCGGTTTCCATTCATGTCCCATCCGCATTTCAATGAAGCACGTGTCCGCACGAGCTTTGCCAACCAGCCTTTCATGCAGACGATCCGTGCCGTCCTCACCCGTGTCGAGCCGGGCCAGATCGAGATTGAAATGCCGGTCTGGGACGGAATCCGCCAACAACATGGCTTTGCCCATGGCGGGGTGGTGGGTTCCATCGCCGATTCGGCTTGCGGCTTTGCCGCCCTGTCGGTCGCAGCGCCTGATGTGGGCGTGCTGACGACTGAGTTCAAATGCAACTTCCTCGCCCCCTCTGTCGGCGAAAAGCTCATCGCGCGTGGCGCAATCATCAAAGCAGGGCGTACGTTGACCCTTACCGAGGCGCGTATCTTCGCCGTGGCGGAAGGGAAGGAGCGCCTTTGTGCCCATATGACCGCGACCATCATGACGGTGCAGGGGCGCGCCGGTATCGCCAACTAAGCAGGGCACGCCTGCACGATCCAAGCTTGCCCGGCCGGTCAAAATGCACCAAACGGGGTCTGCACGTTTGATGGCCTGTCCCCCCGCGAGGTTTTTGGATGTTTGAAGGCGTAACGGTTGGCGAGCTTGTCACGCTCGCAGGCGGCCTCCTGGCTGCCGGTTTCATCACCGGCATTCTGGCGGGGGTGTTTGGTGTCGGCGGCGGCGCCGTCATCGTCCCAGTGCTCTACGAATTGTTTGCGCTGATGCATGTGCCCGAAAGTGTGCGTATGCCGCTATGCGTTGGCACATCGCTCGCCATCATCATCCCAACCTCGGTGCGCTCCTTCAACGCGCATAAGAAGAAGGGTGCGGTCGATACATCGATCCTGAAAGAATGGCTTGTGCCTGTTGTCGTCGGCGTTGTCGTCGGCTCAATCTTTGCGCGCTATGCGCCTGCCTCCGTCTTCAAGATCGTGTTTGTGATCGTGGCATCCGTCAGCTCCATTCGCCTGCTCTTCGGCAAGGATTCATGGAAGCTCGGCGATGAAATGCCGTCGAAATTCATCATGAAGACGTATGGTCTTTTGATCGGTGTTCTCTCCGCGCTGATGGGCATCGGCGGTGGCCAATTGTCGAATTTGTTCATGACGTTTTATGGCCGTCCGATCCATCAGGCGGTGGCGACGTCATCGGGCCTTGGCGTAATCATCTCGATCCCAGCGACGCTCGGCTATATCTATGCCGGCTGGCCGAAAATGGATGTGCTGCCACCCTTTTCGCTCGGCTATGTCTCGCTCTTGGGCGTGATCCTGTTCATCCCCACCTCGATGCTCGCAGCACCCATTGGCGTGAACATCGCGCATGCTTTGTCGAAGCGGAAACTTGAAACCGCGTTCGGCATCTTTTTGGGGTTGGTGTCGCTCAGATTTCTCTGGAGCCTTGTCGCCTGAGGCGCGGTTGCGGGGTTTCGCGCCCCTCAAACGCCTTCAGCCGCTCCGGCAGATCGGCCATGAGCGCGATGCGCTCATCTTCCGTCTTGAACGGCCACGCCGCGATTTCTTCGCCGGTGCGGCCGCAGCCCATGCAAAAGCGTGTGACCGGATCGATCACGCAGACCTGAATGCAAGGGGACGAGACGCGCATGGACGTTCCTAATCAAGCGAGAGAATGATCAGCCCGGCCATCTCGCTGAGAAGCGTGATGCCACCGGCGACATCGCCTGTCTGGCCGCCGATCATCTTTTGGGACCATGCATTGATCCCAACCGCAATGGCAAGCCCAACCAAGAGGCTGAGGACACCCCGTCCCAAGGAGAACCCGCCCCAAAGGAGCAAGGTCAGTGCAATCGCCCCGGCGAGGGCCAGCGCGATCACAAGGGTCTCGCGTGTCGGCTCGCCCACGGCCGCTGACTTGCCGTCCGGTTTGGCGGGTCTCAGAAGCGCCAACGGCATCAGGCCAACCGCGCGCGACCAGGCATTGAAGGCGAGGAGGGCGGCGGCCGTCGCGGCCAGCCCATCGTTTTGCAAAAGGGCGGCGAGGAGCGCAGCCCGCAACCCGGTGGAGACGACAAGCGCCACGCCACCAAAGGTGCCGATCCGGCTATCGGTCATGATTTCGAGCCGCCGCGCATGGGTTGCGCCGCCGCCGAAGCCATCCGCCATGTCGGCGAGCCCATCCTCATGGAACGCACCCGTCGCCAGCATGGAGGCTCCCAAAGCGAGGAAGGCGGTGGCCAGTGGGTTGAGCCCCAAAGCGGCAAACGTCACGAGCACAAGGGCTGGCACAAGCCCGATGATCAGCCCTGCCGGGCCAATCATGCGCGGGATGACGCGAAAATCGGGCAGGCGATGCGGGTCGCCTTCGTCCGGAAGAACCGGGACGGGCAGGCGCGAATAGAAACGCAGGCATTGCAGCAGCGCGCCAAGCGGCTGGAAATGCGCCGGTCCTTTCGTCTCGTCCATGGCCTGAAGCCCTTTCCCGTCTGTTCGGCCCCCGCTATAGCAAGGCCGCGCCGACAAATCCCCTGTCTCTGGATGGTTTCCCCATGGCCCACGCCGCTTCTGGCCTGCCTTTCGATGATATTCGCGGTCTCATCGCCGATCTGCCGCCCGCTGATCGTGATGCCGCCGCGCAGGCTTGGGCGCGCGATGCCGAATTGACCAAACCGGCCGGCAGCCTCGGACGGCTCGAGGAGATCGCCGCATTCCTTGCGGCGTGGCAAGGCAAATCCATGCCGAGCGCCGACCGGCCGTCGATTTGCGTCTTCGCTGCCAATCACGGCGTCGCCAAACATGGTGTCTCTGCATACCCGCAAAGCGTCACCAAACAGATGCTCGACAATTTCGGTGCCGGTGGAGCCGCGATCAATCAGATCTGCGCGACCTATGACATTGGTTTCAAAGTGTTCGATCTCGCGCTCGATATTCCCACGGGCGACATCACGGTCGAAGCGGCGATGGATGACAAAGCCTGCGTCGCCACCATGGCGTTCGGCATGGAAGCGCTTGCGGGGAATGTCGATCTGCTCGGCCTTGGCGAAATGGGCATCGCCAATACAACGCCAGCCGCTGCCATCTATGCCGCGCTTTATGGCGGCGATCCGTTGCGCTTCGTCGGCCGTGGCACCGGTGTCGATGAAGACGGCTACAAGCGCAAATGCGCTGCCATTGAGCAGGCGCTTGCGACGCATCAGGGCCATTTGAAAGATCCGCTTGAAGTGTTGCGCCGCCTTGGCGGACGCGAGATTGCCGCGATTGCGGGTGCCATTCTCGCCGCGCGGCTCCAGCGTGTTCCCGTGGTGCTTGATGGCTATGTCGCGACGGCCGCGGCCGCCATCCTCCACGCGATCAAGCCGGACAGCATCGACCATTGTCTCGCCGGTCATCTCTCGGCAGAAGGCGCGCATGCCGAAGTGCTAGAGCGTCTCGGCAAGAAGCCGCTTTTGCAACTGGATATGCGTTTGGGCGAAGGCTCCGGCGCGGCGCTCGCCATCGGGATCATCAAGGGTGCGGTGGCATGCCATCGTGGTATGGCGACATTTTCAAAGGCAGGCGTCGCGCAGCGCAGCGCCTAATCAGCGCGCCAACGCGAAAGACGGCGCGCGTTTGTCGCGCAGAGGGTTGAGCGCACTGATCGTGCGCGCCGCCGGGAAGCGCACGATCACGCGTGTGCCCTCGCGCAATTTCGATTGCAGATCGAGCGTGCCGCCATGCAGATCGATCAGCCCTTTGACGATCGGCAGACCGAGCCCTGTTCCCTGTTCCGCCGTTTTGATCGCGAGCGATCCGCGGCCAAAAGATTCGAGGACGAGTGGCAACTCTTTTTCCGGAATGCCGGGGCCCGTATCGGAGACTTCGATTTTCTGCCCGCCTTGGCCATCGCGTCCGACGGTGATCTTCACCTCACCATTTTGCGGCGTGAATTTGATCGCGTTGCTCAGCAAATTAAGGCAGATCTGCCGCACCGCTTTTTCATCGGCCCAGAGCGACTCGAGCGACGGATCGATTTCTGCCGTCACAAGGATCGATTTGGCCTTGGCACGCATCTGCAGCATGTGGCGACATTCTTCGGCAATCGCGCCGAGATGGATCGCTTCCTCGCGTAATTCATAGCGGCCTGCTTCGACCCGCGACAGATCAAGAATTTCATTGATGATGTTCAGCAGATGCTCGCCGCTGGCGTGAATATCATTCGCATAATCGCGATAGGCAGCAACGCCATGCGGCCCCATGAGTTCATTCGCCATCACATCAGAAAATCCGAGAATGGCATTGAGCGGCGTCCGCAATTCATGGCTCATCGTGGCGAGGAAACGTGATTTGGCGAGGTTTGATTCCTCCGCCCGCCGTCGTGCCTCGTCGGAATTCGCTTTCGCCGTTTCGAGTTCGGCAATGAGCGCATCCTTTTCCGAACGGGCCGTGATCGTGCCAATTGCGGACGCATAAAGCCGTTCAGCAAGATAGGCGAAAAACAAAAAGGTGGCACCGGTCACAAGCGCCATCGTGATGGCGGCCGCCGTCGGTTCCAGAACCAAAAGCCCGATCACGGCGAGAACAACCGGCACCTGCCCAATCCGCACCGCATTCGGCACGGTCGCCCCCAGCATCGCGCTCAGCGCGGCCTCGGCCAAGAGAAGCACAAGCGCGAATGTGTGCGCGCCCTGCGCCTCTGCCTGCGTCAATTTGAAAATGAGGACTGCCCAGCCCATGCCGAGCACCGCCTGCGCGCCGGTGAAGAAGAGACGCCATTGCCCCAAGGCGCTATTGTCCGGCGGATCGGCGAGGTAAGCGCGTGCCAGCCACAGCGTGGCAGCAAGCCCCAGCGCGATCAGGCCGGCGGCAATGGCCACGGGCAGGACGGTGAGCCACAGCGCGGCCAAAGTGGCTGCGCCGACAAGGAAGAGCAGGGCTGCGAGCGTGGCGTTCAGCCAATTGGCTGAAAAGACCCTCAGCAATTCACTGTCGAAGGCGCGTTCGAGCCCGCTCGACGAGGTCAGCTTCTCCCGGAGCATGGCCAGCTCGCGCTGCTGCAGCCGGCGCTTCGTAAGAAGCGCCGCGTCAACGCCGCCGCGGCCACGCAGGATCAGTTCCGGGGTCAATTGGGTCATGACACCTGACAGCATCGCCAAGAATCCTTAAGACGAGACTGACGTTAGGGAAACAATTTGCAGGATTTCCGGACATAGAGCCGCACGTTAAGATTGCGGATCGACCGGAGTGCCGTTCATGAAGCTTTACACCGCCGCCTTCCCGCCGAGCCCACGCCGGGTGCGTATCTTCCTCGCCGAAAAGGGGATCGATGTGCCGCGCGTCGAGGTTGATCTGGTCAATATGGAACATCGCGGCGATGCGTTCACAGCACTCAATCCGCTGCAGCGGGTGCCAGCGCTTGAACTCGACGATGGCACGATCATCACGGAATCGGCTGCGATTTGTCGCTATTTTGAGGCGCTTCATCCGGAGCCAAGCCTGTTCGGTCGCACGCCCGAGGCGATCGCGCTCGTCGATATGTGGATGCGGCGTGTCGAGTTCGGTCTCTATTCAGCAATCGCCGCTGTTTTCCGCCACTCACACCCGGCGATGAAAACCTCTGAAGTGCCGCAATGCGCCGAATGGGCCGAGCTTAATCGGCCGCGTGTGATGGAAGAGCTCGCGTTCCTCAATTCCGCCTTGGAAGGGCGGCAATGGTTGGCGACTGACTTTTATTCCGCCGCCGATATCGCGCTTCTGTGTTCGGTCGATTTCATGCGCCCGATCAAGATCGCTGTGCCGGACGCATTCGAAAATCTGAAACGATGGCACCTCGCCGCATCCAGCCGCCCAAGCGCGAAAGCCTGAACGACCTCCTCGGTGCTATTCGCGCCTGTACGCTGTGCCGCGACGCGCCACGCGGAAAACCACTTCAGGTTGAACCACGACCGGTACTGCAACTTGATCCTCGCGCCCGTATTCTGGTGGCAGGGCAGGCACCCGGTACGCGCGTCCATGCCTCGGGAAAGCCCTTCACCGATCCGTCGGGTGTCCGTCTCCGCGATTGGATGGGGATTGGCGAAGAGGTTTTCTACGATCCAACACAGATCGCCGTGGTGCCGATGGGCTTCTGTTTTCCCGGGCATGATGCCAAGGGCGGCGATCTCCCACCCCGGCGGGAATGTGCGTTGACGTGGCATGACCGGCTCTTCGCCACATGGCCTGCGCCGCACCTGACGATTGCCGTCGGCCTCCATGCCGTGCGCTACCATGTGACACTGCGCGGTCGGCCCGACCTGATTGGATCCGCCCTGAGCCCGTTGGTGGAAAATTGGCGCATGATTTGGGAGGCGACAGGCGTGATGCCGATGCCGCACCCCTCGTGGCGGAACAATGCGTGGCTGCGGAAAAATCAGTGGTTTTCTGAGGCACTTCTGCCCGTTCTGCGCCAGCGCGTGGCGTCTATCCTCGCTCAATAGCGAGGGAGAGGTGCACAAACCTGACCCGGCGGTGTAGAACCAAAACACCGTCGAGGCGGTCTATTTTTGGGAGAGAGTGATGGCTGGGCTGATTGTTCGTTCTGCGCTGTTGGGTTTGGCAACAAGCCTCTGGATCGCGCCGTCTTTCGCCCAGCAGCCAGCGGCCGTGGCCCCCACGGTCGTCGTCGCGAAGGCCGAAACAAAATCGCTCGACAAGCAATCTGATTTTCTGGGCCGTGTGCAGGCGCAAGAGAAAGTCGATTTGCGGGCCCGCGTCTCTGGCTATCTCACCGAGGTGAAATTCACTGAAGGCTCGATGGTGAAAAAGGGCGATGTGCTCTTTGTCATCGATGAAGCGCCCTTCGTTGCCACACTCGATCAGAGCAAAGCCGCCGTTGCGGCGGCCGAAGCGGCGTTGAAAAATGCCACAGCCCAACTCACCCGTACCAAGGAACTGGCGCAGAATGGCAATGCGTCGCAATCGACACTCGACCAGCGTACCGCGGATGAAAGCGGTGCGCGGGCCGAATTGATGCGGGCGCAGGCCGCCCAAAGGCAGGCTGAGATCAATCTCGGCTGGACGAAAGTGACGGCCCCCATTGATGGTCGCATCGGCCGTGCTCTGGTTACGTCCGGCAATCTCGTCGGTCCTGATTCAGGCACGCTCGCTGTGATCGTGCGCTACAATCCCATCTATGTGCTCTTCCCGGTCACGCAGCGTGAATTGCTCGATGCGCGTAACTCGGTCACGACGCTCGACCAGTTGAAAGCGCAGATCATGCTGGCCAACGGCACGACCTATAAGGAAACCGGCAAGATCGACCTTGTCGATGTACAGACCAATCAAAGCACTGACAGCGTCCTCGTTCGGGCACAATTCCCCAATCCGCAAGGCATGCTCGTCGATGGCATGTCGGTGCGCGTCAATGTCTCGTATGGCACGCCGCAATCGCGCCTCGTCATTCCAGCTTCAGCCCTGATGCTTGATCAGCAAGGCTCGTTTGTTCTGGCACTCACCGCTGATAACAAAGTGGAGATCCGCCGCATCGTATCGGGCGAACAGACACGCGGTCTCCTTGTTATTGAAAGCGGTCTCAAAGCGGGTGATGTCGTGATCATCGAAGGCCAGCAGCGTGTGCGCCCCGGCATGGCGGTGACGCCCGTGCCGCAAGCCACTCCCAAATCCTGACCCGAGCGTTTCATGCGCTTGCCCTTTAACGCTTCGGGATTGTTCAGATGATTTCAGCCTTGTTCGTCGACCGGCCGCGTTTGGCCTTTGTGATATCCATCGTGATCACCATTGCGGGCCTGCTCGCGATGAAAGTGATCCCTGTCTCGCAATTCCCCGACATCGTACCGCCGCAGGTTCAGGTATCAGCGCGCTATTCCGGCGCATCGGCTGACGTGGTGGAACAGACCGTCGCCCAATTGATCGAAAGTCAGGTCAATGGCGTCGACAAGATGATCTATATGAAGTCGACGTCCGGCAATGATGGCTCCTACACGCTGAACGTCTCTTTTGCAGTCGGGAGCGATCCCGATCTCAACACCGTGAACGTGCTCAACCGCGTGCAGCTCGCGATGCCGAAATTGCCGGCGGAAGTGACGCGCTCGGGTGTGACGGTGGCAAAGAAATCGTCGGCGCTGTTGCAGGTCGCCGTGCTGCATTCGCCGAAAGGCACTTACGATTCGCTCTTCCTGTCGAATTACGCGACAATCAACCTGCTTGACGCGCTGGCGCGTGTGCCGGGCGTCGGTTCGGCGAGCCTGTTCGGACCGCTCACCTATGCAATGCGGATCAATGTCGATCTTGAGCGTCTCGCTGCGCTCAACCTGACGCCGAACGATGTGATCAAGGCGCTGCAATCGCAGAACGTGCAGGCGGCTGCCGGTCGCATCGGCGCGGCACCGTTGACCGGCGACACGCAATTCCAGCTTACGATCACGACATTGGGCCGTCTCTCGACGGTGGATGAATTCCAGAACATCATCGTACGCGCCAATCCCGATGGCGGAACGATCCGCATTAGGGATCTCGCCACGGTCGAGATCGGCTCGCAATTCTCCGATTCTTATTCCGAGCTCGACGGCAAGCCCGCCGCAGGCATAGGCATCTATCAGGCGCCAGGCGCGAATGCAGTGGCGGTGGCCGATGGCGTGCGCGCCGAACTGAAGAAACTGCAGAAGAATTTCCCTGAAGATCTGGCGATCAAGATCACGTTCGATACGACCATCTTTGTGAAGGATACGATCAACGAGGTCATCCATACGCTCATTGAAGCGTTTGTCCTCGTCGCCATCGTGGTCTTCTTCTTCCTCGGCAGCTGGCGTGCGACGCTGGTTCCGATCATCGCGGTGCCCGTATCCCTCGTCGGTACCTTCGCCGTGATGCATGCGATGGGTTTTTCGGCCAACACGGTCTCGTTGCTGGCGCTCGTGCTTGCCATCGGCATCGTTGTCGACGATGCGATTGTTGTCGTCGAGAATGTTGAGCGCATCATGCATGATGAGCCAAACCTGACGACGGCAGAAGCGACCAAGAAGGCGATGGGTGAAATTACCGCGCCGATCATCGCGATCACGCTGGTGCTCTTGTCGGTCTTCGTGCCGACGGCCTTCATCCCCGGCATTACCGGGCAGCTTTATCAGCAATTCGCGGTGGCTGTGTCCGTGTCGATGGTGATCTCCGCCATCAACGCGCTGTCTCTGTCGCCTGCTTTGTGCGCGCTGCTGCTCAAGCATGGTGGCCCGCCCAAAGGCATCATTCGCTGGTTCCAGAATAGCGTCGATAAGACGCGGGATCTTTACGTGATCGGCGCAGGGGCCTTGGTGCGGCGTGGCCTTTTCACACTGGTTGGTCTTGCAGGCGCCATTCTGCTTGCAGGCTTCCTTACGACGAAAGTGCCGACCGGCTTCTTGCCGGATGAAGATCAGGGCGTGTTCTTTGCCGAGTTGCAATTACCGGCGGGCTCTTCGCTCAACCGGACGGCCGAAGTCGTCGCTAAAATGCGCGAGATCATCGGCACGGAAAAGGCCATCAGCGATGTATTCGACGTTGTCGGCTATTCGATGATCGATGGGCTCGCGCTATCCAACAAGGCGCTCTTCGTCATCACGCTGAAACCTTATGAGGAGCGCAAAGATAAGGACCAATCGGCGCAGGCGATCATCGCGCGCTTGCAGCAGAAATTCTTTGCTATGCCGAGCGGGCTTGCGTTTGCCTTCAACCTGCCGCCAATCATCGGCCTCGGGACCGGATCGGGCTTTGAATATCAACTGCTCGATTTGCAAGGCACCGACGTCAATACGCTCGCCGCTGTTGGTCGCACCCTGTCGTTTACGGCCAATCAATTGCCGCAACTCTCTGGCGTGCGCACAAGCTTCATGGTGTCGACACCGCAATTGAAGCTCAATCTCGATCGCGAGAAGCTGCAAATTCTCGGTGTGCCGGTTTCGGATGTGTTCGAAGCGATGCAGGCGGCACTCGGCGGCTATTACGTGAACGATTTCAACATGTATGGCCGCACCTGGCCTGTCATGCTGCAGGCGCGCGATGATCAGCGCATGAGTGTCGATGACGTTTATCGCATCCAGCTGCGTAACAAAAAAGGCGATATGGTGCCGCTGCGCGCCGTGGCCGATGTCGAGCTCGTGGTCGCACCGGCCTATCTCGTGCGTTACAACAACCAACGTTCGCTGACGATCACAGGTGAACCGGGGGCTGGCTATTCTTCGGGTACGGCGCTGATCGCGATGGAAAAATTGTCAGAGGCGAAATTGCCGCCGGGGTTCGGTTTCGCGTGGACAGGCACGGCCTTGCAGGAAGTGCAGGCAGCGGGACAGACGGGTTTCATCTTCGCGCTGTCGATCCTGTTCGCCTACCTCTTCCTCGTCGCGCTTTATGAAAGCTGGACACTGCCCGTCGGCGTGATGCTGTCGGTCAGCGTCGCGGTGGCAGGCGCTATGGCCTTCTTGCTTGCCAGCGGGCTCGACAACAATCTCTACGCGCAGATCGGCCTTGTTGTGCTTGTTGCGCTTGCAGCCAAGAACGCCATCCTGATCTTCGAATTCGCGATGGAGCAGCGTGGTCATGGCCGCAGCGTGGTCGATGCTGCGTTGGAAGCCGCGAAACTCCGGTTCCGCGCGGTGATGATGACGAGCTTCGCGTTTATCCTCGGTCTCGTTCCGCTCGTCATCGCAGCGGGTGCGGGGGCGGCTTCGCGCAAGGCGGTCGGCTCGGCGGTGTTTGGCGGCATGCTGGCCGCCTCGATCCTTGGCATCTTCTTGATCCCCGGTCTTTACCGGTTGCTGCAGGATCTCCGCGAGAAGGCGCATCGTGCGGTGGGTCGTCCTTTGCCGGCAACAGGCGAGGGCCCATCATCATCTCCGACGGTTCATTGAACGATGATGCTGCACGCGCATTGCGACCGTGAGGGTGTGCGATGCGCGTGATCATGATGCTGCTGATAGGCTTGGGCGCAGCCACAATGGCCTGCGCGCAAGAGCGCTTCTCGCCTCCAACGATCGAAGGGTTCAATCCCTCATCGCCATCGATCGTGTCGGGAAGCGGCGCGCCGCGTAGCGCTAAACCGGCGACCCAAGCCCCATCGCAAAAAGCGAAGCGGTCGCAAGCGCGCAAGAGCCAACCATCGCCACGCAGTCTTTATCGGGGCGATGCCACCATGAACCCGTTGCCGGGATCCATCACGTCGCCGATGCCAAACCCACGCGATTTCACTGTGCCGCCGCCGGTGCCGCCTGCCTCGCCCTTGGCTTCGCCTCCGCCGGGGCAATCATGCGATCCTTATGGGCCGGGGCATTGTGGAATAAAATGGCGGTGAGGGGCCGCAACAAAAAATCCCGCCGTTTCGGGCGGGATTCTCGTTTTTGGTCGTCACATCGCTGTTCGCGATGGTCCGCTTTGAACGCTGCGGCTTATTTCTTTTCCAACCGTGCGATCAGGCTCGACGTGTCCCAACGGCCGCCGCCCATTTCCTGCACATCGGAATAGAACTGGTCGACGAGCGCGGTAACCGGCAAATGCGCGCCATTGCGGCGGCCTTCGTCGAGCACGATGCCGAGGTCCTTGCGCATCCAATTCACCGCAAAGCCGAAATCGAACTTGTTGGCGTTCATCGTCTTGTAGCGGTTTTCCATCTGCCAGCTTTGTGCGGCACCCTTGGAGATCGCTTCGATCACAGCTTCCGCATCAAGCCCTGAACGCTTGGCAAAATGGATCGCTTCGGCGAGGCCCTGCACGACACCGGCGATGCAGATCTGGTTGCACATCTTGGTGAGCTGGCCCGCGCCTGAAGGGCCGAGCAGTTTCGAGGCCTTCGCAAAGCTCATGATCACGGGTTCGGCGCGGGAATAGGGACCCTGATCGCCGCCGCACATCACTGTGAGCTGGCCGTTTTCGGCACCCGCTTGGCCGCCCGAGACCGGAGCATCAATGAAGTCGAAGCCGAGCTCTTTGGCTTTCGCATAGAGTTCGCGCGCCACTTCGGCTGAGGCTGTGGTGTGGTCGACGAAGAGCGTGCCCTTGCCCATGCCGTGGAACGCGCCGTCCTTGCCAATTGTCACTTCGCGCAGGTCATTGTCATTACCGACGCAGCAAAACACGATCTCCTGGCCTTGCGCTGCTTCCTTCGGCGTCTTGGCAGCCTTGCCGCCATGGGCCTTCACCCATTCTTCCGCCTTGGCATGGGTGCGGTTGTAGACGGTCACGTCATGGCCCTTTTGAGCGAGGTGGCGGGCCATCGGGCCTCCCATCACGCCGAGACCCAGAAAAGCGACTTTAGCCATGGACAACTCCTCAGAAGCGGGGGACTTCGCCCCCTGTTTGGCTCAGGCGTGGTTGAGATGCCGCGTCAGCCGACGCTCGGCCATATCCCATACCCGGCGGATTGTTTCGACGATGAGCAAATAGAGCGCAGCGGCGAAGAAATAAACCGACAGATCGAAAGATCTTGCGAAAGCCAGCCGGGTGGCCCCCATCAGGTCATAAAGGGTCACGAGCGAGGCCACGGCGGACGATTTGACCATGATCACGAGCTCATTGCCCAGCGGACGCAGCGCCACCATCAAGGCTTGCGGCAGGATGACCTTGAGGAAGAGCGGCACGCGATGCATGCCAAGCGCCTCGGCTGCTTCCCATTGCCCTTTAGCAACCGATTGGATCGCGCCGCGGAACACTTCGGCCTGATAAGCGGCCGTGTTGAGGGTGAAGGTGAACACCGCGCAGAAGAACGCCTCGCGGAAGAAGCTCCAAAGCCCGAGTGTCTCCAGCATCGGGCGTAATTGCCCACCGCCATAATAGACAAGGAACACTTGCGCCAAGAGCGGCGTGCCGCGGAAAAAGGTCGTATAGCCTGTTACGATCATCGCGACGGGTTTTGGCCCGTAGAGACGCAGGACCGCGAGTACGAGCCCAAAGATCGCGCCGAGCCCGACAGAAATGATCACAAGCTCCAGCGTGAGGCCGAGGCCTGTGAACATGCGGCAGCCATAATTCTGGATCGCTTCGACACCGAGCCAATAGCCGGGATATTCGCACCATTTCATCGCCGGCCTCCCGCTGCAAAACCGCGGCTGAAGCGGCGTTCAAGCGCGCTCAACCCCGCGGCCGACGAGACCGAGAAGACAAGATAGATCAGACATGCGACGCCAAAGAACAGGAAGGGTTCTTTCGTCACGACATTGGCGCGCCCGGTCCAGAACATCAAATCAGGCAGCGCAATGACAGAGACAAGCGAAGTCTCTTTCAACAACACCATCCAATTATTGCCGAGCCCCGGCAAAGCGACGCGGAACAATTGCGGCAATATCACAAGACGGAAGGTTTGCGGTTTTGACAGGCCGAGTGCGAAGGCACCTTCGCGCTGGCCTTTGGAAATCGAATTCAGTGCGCCGACCCAAACCTCGCTCGAAAAGGCCGCCAGCACGAGTCCAAGGGCAATCATGCCCGCCACAAACGCTGGCATATCCACGCGGCCGGGCAGGCCGAGCGCTTCCCAGCCTTTTTGCAGGCCAATCTGCAATCCAAAATAAACGATGTAGAGCGTGAGGAGCTCTGGCAGGCCGCGAAAGATCGTCGTGTAAATCGTGGCAATACCGCGCAAAGCGGCGCTTTTTGCACGATGCATCAGCGCCAATAGCAAGCCGAGCGCAAGTCCGAAGGGCAGGGTGGCGAGCGCAAGGCTAATCGTCACGGCTGCACCCGCGGCGAGTTCATCGCCCCAGCCCTTGTCGCCCCATGACAATAAAAGAAGGAGCTGCTCCATCCGCCACTCAAATCATGTCAATATGAAAAGACGGCCCCGCGCGGGGGCCGTCCGGGATCGATGCTGATCCGATCAATCAGCCAGAATGGTGATCGTGAACCATTTGTCGGCAGCCTTCTTGTGCGTGCCGTCCTTGATCGATTCATCGATCGCCTTCGACAGCATGTCACGCAAGGCTGTGTCTTCTTTGCGAACAGCCATCGCCACACCCGGGCCATGGATGGCAGGATCGCGCTTGATGTCTGCAACAAATTTGCAGCAATCCTTGCCCTGACCCGTCACGAAATCGTTTAGAGCGAGCTTGTCGGCGATCACATAATCGAGACGGCCATTCTTCAGATCGAGATTGGCTTCTTCCTGCGTGGGATAGAGCTTAATGTTCGAATCCTTGTAGTACTTCTCAAGGTAATTCGCGTGGATGGTCGAACCTTGCGCGCCGATATTCTTACCCTTCAAAGCGGCGGGTGAAATGTCGGTGCTGGTTACCGATTTTCCGGCAATGAAGGAAATCGGTGTCCGCGAATAGACGGTGGTGAAATCGACACGCTTCTTGCGCTCGTCGGTGGCGTTCATGCCAGCGGCGATCACGTCGTACTTCTTCGCGAGCAGAGCGGGGATAATGCCATCCCAATCCTGTGCCACCCAGGTGCACTTCACCTTCATCTTGGCGCAGAGCGCATTGACATAGTCGATCTCGAAACCTTCGAGCTCGCCCTTGGAGTTGAGATTGTTGAAGGGGGGATATGCGCCCTCGGTGCCAATCTTGATCTCGGTAATCTGCTGGGCATGTGCCAGCATGGCCGACCCCGCCAACAGGGCGGCGGTCGCAAAGGTGCGGAACAGGGTTTTCATTGTGGTTCTCCTCCGTGGGGCCTCTTTCAGCCTCGGCTTGGAATTTGACACTGGCCCCGTTCCGGGCGCAATGGGACCAAGCGGCCTATCCCCCATCCGTCGTGGTTCAGCCCTTGGCTCGGCCGTGCTAGAGACCTCCCGGCCCGGGCCTGCCCGGACCGTTAGATTGAGATCGGAAAGGCCCGCCCCATGAAGGACATTCTCGAAAAACTCGATGATCGCCGCGCCGAGGCGCGTCTGGGTGGGGGCACCAAGCGCATCGAGGCCCAGCATGCCCGTGGTAAGTTGACGGCACGTGAGCGCATCGAACTCCTGCTCGATAAGGGCTCTTTCGAAGAATTCGACATGTTCGTCCAGCACCGCTGCGGCGATTTCGGCATGGAAGCCACCAAAGTCCCCGGCGATGGCGTCGTCACGGGTTGGGGCACCATCAATGGCCGTACCGTTTTCATCTTCGCCAAGGACTTTACCGTCTTCGGAGGGTCGTTGTCGGAGACCCATGCCCAGAAGATCACCAAGATTCAGGACATGGCGCTGAAGATGCGCGCGCCGATCATCGGTCTCTTCGACGCCGGTGGCGCCCGCATTCAGGAGGGCGTGGCGGCGCTTGGCGGCTATGGCGAAGTGTTCAAGCGCAATGTGAAGGCCTCGGGCGTCATTCCGCAGATCTCGGTCATCATGGGCCCCTGCGCTGGCGGCGACGTCTATTCTCCCGCCATGACGGATTTCATCTTCATGGTGCGTGACACGTCCTACATGTTCGTCACCGGCCCCGATGTGGTGAAAACCGTCACCAACGAAACGGTGACCGCCGAAGAATTGGGCGGTGCCAAGGTCCACACGACAAAATCGTCTGTCGCCGATGGTGCATGGGACAATGACCTTGAGGCGCTGCTCCAAATCCGTCGTCTGATGGATTTCCTGCCCGCCAACAATCAGGCAGGCGTACCGCATTGGCCGAGCTTTGATGTTGCCGATCGCGTTGATACATCGCTCGATACGCTTGTGCCGGACAATCCGAACAAGCCTTACGATATGAAGGAGCTCATCCTGAAGACAGTCGATGAAGGCGACTTCTTCGAAATTCAGGAAGGCTACGCCAAAAACATCATCACCGGCTTCGGCCGTATTGAAGGGCGCTCGGTTGGTATCGTTGCGAACCAGCCAATGGTGTTGGCGGGCGTGCTTGATTCCGATGCCTCGCGCAAGGCGGCCCGCTTCGTCCGTTTTTGCGATGCTTTCAATATTCCGATCGTCACCTTCGTCGACGTGCCGGGCTTCCTGCCGGGTACCGCGCAGGAATATGGCGGCCTCATCAAGCATGGCGCCAAATTGCTGTTCGCCTATTCACAGGCCACTGTGCCGCTGGTCACAGTGATTACGCGCAAGGCCTTTGGCGGCGCTTATGACGTGATGGCCTCCAAGCACATTGGCGCGGATGTCAATTATGCGTGGCCTACGGCGCAGATCGCCGTGATGGGTGCCAAGGGTGCAGTCGAGATTATCTTCCGCGCCGACATGAAAGATGCCGACAAAATTACCGCCCGGACCAAGGAATATGAAGAGCGCTTCTTGTCGCCCTTCGTTGCCGCTGAGCGTGGCTATATTGACGAAGTGATCATGCCGCATTCGACACGCCGGCGCGTCGCGCGGGCGCTTGCCATGCTGGCCGAGAAAAAGGCCGATGAGCCTTGGAAAAAGCACGACAATCTGCCGCTTTAATGCGAGCATCGTGATGCACAAAAAAGGGCGCCAATTGGCGCCCTTTGTTATTCTGTCGTGATCAATCCAGGAGGCAAGAGAGGTGTGAAGCCTCAAGAAGGGAGTGGGTTGTACACAATAAAAATATCATTCAATTTTTGCTGTAAGGCCGTTCCACTACCGAGGGATGCGACGTCAATGTTGCTGAGCACAACCTGATAGTCTGTGCCGGCACCGTTCGACTTAAAATCAAATTTGAGCAGGGTGCCGCCTCCAGTCGCTGCCGAGACGTCGACTTCGAGGGGCTTTTGTTGCGTCACTGTACTGGTGTAATTCGCCCATTCGATCCACAACTTGTCGGTGCCGATAGTAAAGTCAGTGATTGTATCGCGGAAGACTGTACTTCCATTTTTGGCGTCGCTCAGTTGCAATACGAAGGCGTCTGCCCCAGCTCCACCCGTGAGGGTATCATCGCCTTGGCCGCCGACAATCGTGTCATTGCCGCCGTCTCCCATCAGGGAATCGTTGCCGGCCTCGCCATACAGAAAATCATCGCCAACCCCGCCATTGGCCGTGTCATTGCCGTCGCCGGCAAAGATGACGTCCCTTGTGCCAGGCGCCGACAGATTAGTGTCGTCGTCGCCGAAAATACGATCGTTACCCGCGCCGCCGTTTATCGTATCGGCACCTCTGCCGCCGACAAGAAGATCGTCACCAGCATCGCCATAGAGCCAATCATTGCCTTTTTCACCGCGTAAGGTGTCATTGCCATCGCCGCCCGATATCGCATCATTGCCATCGCCGCCGGTGACGCTGTCGTTACCCGTGCCGCCATATAGAAAATCATCTTTGCTCTGCCCGATGATGGTATCGTTTCCGCCGCCACCATCAAGCACATTGACGATACCAGCCGCACCCGTGATCGTTTGGTTTGCTGTGCCACCTCGGACCCAGCCTTTGCCATCGCTTAACTTCTGTGCCGTGACGCTGGTCTGATCTGAAAAAGCAAAGTCACCCCATGGAACCAAGTCCAATGTCGGAAAACTATTCTTTTTGAGCTGAACGACAAGATTTTTATTCTCGATCTTCGTATAACTAACAATCGCCATGACTATGGTCTCCTAAAATGACTAAGACAAAAAAGATCCCGAATAAAAGCGTACGGGCGTGAACGCATTGAAGCTGAATGACTGATAAGTTGCAAATCAATTCGCTGATGAAAATTGAACACTGCCTGTGATAGCAGCATCGCCGCTATGATGAGTTAATCCTCTAAGTATCGTCCTCAAAACAAGAAATCGTCCCTGACGGATGAAACGTGCATCATTGTCAGCGCTTAACGGTTTTGCAATTAAGCCTAACGCGTGCGGCTTAGGCTCAAAAATTTGATTTAAATGCCAGCGATCTGCGATCAAAAAATGCGACTTCAAAGGGGCGCGCCAATGGCTGCAAAATAAGACAGCGGCGTAAAGCGTGGTTTTGGTGCGCTAACGCATGCGTCTCTTGGGGGACTCACGCGTAAATCTTGGGACGTATGCCCCGGCTCATGGATGGGGCAAGGTCCGCCTTGCTTACACTCTCCCCCTAGGGGTAGTTTGCGGCTCTGGGGAGACCGATGCCATGCGGATGTTCGAAAGTGTGTTGATTGCCAACCGGGGTGAGATTGCCTGCCGGATCATCCGGACGGCTAAGCGCATGGGCCTTCGGACCATCGCGGTCTATTCCGATGCCGATCGCGACGCTTTGTTTGTACGCATGGCCGATGAGGCCTACCGGATCGGCCCAGCTCCCGCGCGCGAATCCTATCTGCTGGGCGATGTCATTCTCGATGTGGCCAAGAAGGCCAAAGCCAAGGCCATTCACCCAGGCTATGGCTTTTTGTCCGAGAATGCCGATTTTGCGGAGGCTTGCGGCAAGGCGAAAATTGCCTTCATCGGTCCTCCTCCCTCGGCCATCCGCGCCATGGGTCTCAAAGACGCCGCCAAGGCGCTTTTGGAGAAGGCGGGCGTTCCGGTCGTGCCCGGTTATCACGGGGCCAAGCAGGATACCGCGTTTTTACGGCAGCGTGCGTCCAATATCGGCTATCCCGTGCTCATCAAGGCGGTGGCTGGGGGCGGTGGCAAGGGCATGCGCCGGGTTGATCGCCAACTTGATTTCGATGAGGCCTTGGCCTCCGCTCAACGCGAAGCGAAAAATGCCTTCGGTGATCCGCGCGTGCTGGTGGAAAAATACGTCACCGCGCCACGCCATATCGAAATGCAAATTTTTGCCGATCGCTTTGGTAACGTCGTACATCTGTTCGAGCGTGATTGCTCGCTGCAACGTCGCCATCAGAAAGTGATCGAGGAAGCGCCCGCGCCCGGCATGACGCCGGAGATGCGCGCAGCGATGGGCAAGGCGGCCACGGATGCCGCGCGTGCGGTGGGCTATGTTGGCGCGGGCACGGTTGAATTCATCGTTGATGGGTCGGAAGGCCTGCGGCCTGATGGCTTCTTCTTTATGGAAATGAATACGCGGCTTCAGGTCGAGCATCCGGTCACTGAAGCCATCACCGGCCTTGATCTCGTTGAGCTGCAATTGCGTGTCGCAGCGGGCGAGCGTCTGCCCTTCAAGCAGCATGATTTGAAGATTGACGGTCACGCCGTCGAAGCGCGGCTTTATGCCGAAGATCCAGCAAAGGGCTTCTTGCCGTCCACCGGCAAGCTTGTCGCCCTTTCTTTTCCGCAAGAGGACGGGTTGCGCGTCGACACGGGTGTCGTGCAAGGCGACAGTGTCACGCCTTACTATGATCCGATGATTGCCAAATTGATCGTGCATAAGCCGACGCGCGAAGAAGCGCTCGCCGGTCTTGCCGAAGCCTTGCACGGCACGCGCGTGGCCGGCCCGCACACCAATCTCGCATTTCTCGAAGCCTTGTGCCGCGCGCCTGATTTCGTGAACGGGCAATTCGATACGGGCTTCATCGATCGTAATCTCGAAACGCTTGGCGCCGTACCAGCTGCGTCCGATCGCACAGCCGCCGCTGCAGCGCTGCATGCGCTGCTCGATGCGCCCGCGTCCGCAGCTTCCTCGCCATGGGATGTGCGGGATGGCTTCCAATTATCAGGCACGCGGCTTTTGTCGTGGCCCGTGACGCTGAATGGCGAGGCTGATGCCGTTCGTGTGGCGTGGGACGGGCAGGGGCTGCTTGTGGATGGGTTCGATCCGGAAGCAGATATTGCGCTCGTCCGTGATGGTGCAGCGATCTATGCCTTGCATAAAGGGCGGCAGACCATTCTCAGCCCGCGTGAAGCGGGCGCAGCAGGGCATGATGGTGGCGATGGCGATGGTGCCATCAAGGCACCGATGCACGGCAAGATTGTCGCCATCGATGTGAAGGCAGGCCAAACCGTCGCGCGCGGCACGCGCGTCGCCATTGTGGAAGCGATGAAGATGGAACATGCGCTCACGGCGAAACGCGATGGCGTTGTCGGGGAGATCGCGCTCAAGCCGGGCGATCAGGTCGCTGAGGGCGGCATCATCCTGACCATCGGCGATCCGGACTGATTTCCACAGCCGACGCGGCCCAGCCCCATGGCGAAGCCGCCTGCGCCGCCCTAAACCGGCGGCATGGCGGAATTGCATCTCATCAAGCTCTGCGTGGGCGCGGACTCCATCGAGGATTTGACCGGCTGGATTGCCGAGCGCCTCGCCGCGCAGAAAAAGGCGGGGATCAAGCCTGAGCAATTCCACACCACCCGCATGGTGCCCAAGCGTATCGAGGAGTTGATCCCAGGCGGGTCGCTCTATTGGGTGATCAAGGGGCAGGTGGCCTGCCGCCAAAAGCTGCTCGAAATCCGTCCCTTCACCGACAGTGAGGGCATTGGCCGTTGCCATCTGGTGCTTGAGCCGAAGGTTCATCCCGTCGTGCCGCGGCCTTGCCGTCCGTTTCAGGGCTGGCGTTATCTCACTGATGTGCCGGCCGATCTGGGCAAGGCGGGTGGCGATATCGCGGCCATGCCGGAAGAGCTGCGGCGTGAGCTACGCGACCTCGGTCTGCTCTGAAAGGCGACAGAGGCAGGCCTTTCTGGTAATGAAATGGGCATGATCAGGAATCGCCTGTTTCTCGCTGCCGCTGCCCTGTGTGTGATGGGAAGGGCCGCGCTTGCACAGGATTCCTGCAAACCTGTCGAGACCGCGCCCGGGATCAAAGCCATCCCTGCCGGATGCAACAAGCTGAGCCAGTTCAAAACGGGCGCGGCTGTTGCTGCACCGAAAGCCGCACCGGCCGCCAAGCCATCGGGCCTGTTTCCCGGTTCATCGCCGGGCTCGATTACGAAATTCGGCGATACGGAAGTGCGGATCGGCGGATCTGTGCGTTACGAATATGGCTACGGGCGCTGAACGGGCGCGAAGATGGCAGGCGATCTGAAATCGCGTGATCAAGCCGGCATTGTCACAGGCAGTGGCTCCTCCGCCGTGTCGGCATTTCTGGATCAGGTCAAGGCAATGCCCTCGATTGCTGCGGATGCCCGCGGCAAACTCGTTATTGCGCTTGATGCCACCATGAGCCGCCAGCCAACATGGGATCTCGCTTGCTCTTTACAGGCAGAGATGTTTCGCACCGCCGCATCGATTGGCGGTCTTGCCATTCAACTCGTCTATTTCCGCGGCCTCGCCGAGTGTCGCGCCTCGCGCTACGTACCCGATGGTGCAACGCTGAGCGCGATGATGAGCAAAATTCGGTGCGAAGGCGGGCAGACCCAGATCGGTCGTGTGCTCGACCATTTGCACCGCGCAGCCCGCCAAGATGGCGTGCGCGCTTTCGTCTATGTCGGCGATGCGATGGAAGAAAGCGCGGACATCTTGTTGGCGCGGGCTGGTGAAATCGGGTTGCTCGGTCTCCGCGGCTTCATTTTTCAGGAAGGTCACGATCCAGACGCCGAGCGCGTTTTTCGTGAAATGGCACGGCTCACGGGCGGCGCTTATGCGCGCTTCGATCATGCAGCGCCTGCAACCTTGGCAGAATTGCTGCGTGCGGCGGCGACGTATGCGGCGGGTGGGCGCGACGCGTTGATGAAACTTGCGCGCAGCGGCGGGGCGAGCGCCGCGCTGTTGCAACAATTGCGGTAAATCATGACAGCTCTAATCGGCTTGGCCGTCCTTCTCATTTTGATTGCGCTCGGCAAAGGCTGGGTCAAGCTCGATCCCAAATCGCTTTTGCCAACGATGCACAAAGTTGGTGGCATCATCGCGCTCGGCCTTGCGGCCGTTCTGGCGATGCGCGGGCGCTTCGATATGGCCTTGGCGTTGGGCGGTTTCGGCACGTGGCTTCTGGATATTGATTGGCGCCGTTATTTGCCGATGGGCCGCACCGGTTCGGATGGCGCAGCCCAAGGCCGCGTTTCAAAAGTGCGTTCGCGTCTGATCGAGATGACGCTTGATCATGATACGGGCGTTATGGCGGGCATGATTGTGGCAGGGCCCGAGGCTGGCCGCGCCTTTGAAACGATGAGCCAGCAGGATTTGGGTGTGCTTGCGCAAACCTGCGCGACGGAAGACCCCGACGGGCTCAGATTGTTAGAGGCTTATCTTGACCGCCGGTTTCCCGGCTGGCGTGAGACAGCGGATCCGCACATCCACGCGCGGTCCGGACAGGGGCATGGCGGCGAACAAAGTGGCCGGCGCAGCGGGGCGATAACCGAGCAGGAAGCTTATGAGATCTTGGGTCTTCAGCCGGGAGCGAGCGAAAATGACATCCGACAGGCTCATCGGGCGCTGATGAAGAAGTTTCATCCCGACCAAGGCGGAACCACTTGGCTTGCGACCCGCCTGAACGAAGCTCGTGATGTCCTGCTGGGATCTCATCGGCCGCGGTCCTGATCAGATCTGTTTCACGAAGCAGTCGTAGCCGCTCTTCTTGAGCGACTTGCACGCCTTCTCGGCGGCGTCTTTCGTTTTGAAACCGGCAAAGCGCGCCCGATACGCTTTCTCGCTGGCGCGTTCGACATTCGGCACAGCCCCTTTCAGCACGCGCGCTTCATCACTGCGCGCTTCATTGAGAATGGATTTGGCTGCAGCTTCCGTTTTCGCCGTGCCGATTTGGATCGACCAACCGGGCGGAACGGGTGCCTGCTTCGGCACGATCGAGGCGGTGCGAACCACCGGCTGAGCGCCCACTTTCCAGCCGCTCGGTGTCGTGGTCGTCGTCGGGGCGGCCTTGGCTTGCGGTGTTGTCGTCGGCGCAACCGGAATGGTCGCAGCCACGCGCACAGGCGCAGGCGCGGCCGCTTTCGGTTGAACAGTGGTCGGCGCAGGCGCAGCCGTAGCTGTCACAGCGGGTTGCTTCGGCTGCAGCGCTGCCGTCGTCTTCGGTGCGGGTGCCTGATCTTCGTCATCCGCATTCGCGGCGGTGTCTTGCGATTCGATGACGGCAGGCGCCGTGCGGTTGCCCGCATAGGCGCGGTCGAGATGGCGGTCGATGAGCTCTGCCATATAGCGGTCGCGGGAGGCGCCCGAGCGGCCGCCCAGCACCACAGCGATCAATTGCCGGCCATCGGCCTTCACCGATGTCAGGAGATTGAAGCCCGACATCCGGGTGTAGCCGGTCTTGATCCCGTCGACGCCTTCCACCCGGCCCAGAAGCTTGTTGTGGTTGCCGTGGAAGGCCCCGTCATAGGAAAAGCTGCGGGTGGCGAAATAGCCATAATAACGCGGAAAACGATCCTGAATCGCGCGGCCCATCGTGATGAGGTCGCGTGCGGTGGTCACCTGGCCCGTATCGGGGAGGCCCGACGCATTGCGGAACGTTGTCCGGCTCATCCCGATCGAACGGGCTTTCTTCGTCATCAGGGCGGCAAAGTTCTGTTCCGTCCCGCCAATGTTCTCGGCGACCACGACAGCCACGTCGTTGGCGGATTTTGTGACGAGCGCCTTGATGGCGTCTTCGACCTTGATGGTCTCGCCCGGCTGCAGGCCAAGCTTCGAAGGGGCCTGGCGCGATGCCCAAGCCGAGACCTTCAAGGGCGAATTGAGGGAATAGCGACCCTTCTCGAGCTGTTCGAACAGCATATAGAGGGTCATCACTTTAGTAATAGAGGCGGGATGGCGGTGGGCATCCGGGTTTTCAGCGAACAGGACTTTGCCTGTTTTCGCGTCAACCACCATGGCAGCCGTCGGCGGATTATAGCCGCCGCCCTTGCGGACGATCTTGCGCTTGGCCTCCGCAGGAGCGGCCCAGGCAAGCGACGCGACGATTACACCTACAATTGCGACCGAAAAACGCCCGCGACCAACGCCAAACGACATGAACCCAGCCCTTGTACCACATTGTGGCCGGCATCCCCGGGCGGGCGCGGCCATCCAGCCCAGATCTGTGACCCGGCTGGCACACTCTCGAATCCTATGGGTTTGGGGTTACGGGCTGGTTAAGGAACCGGCACAAAGACGCGGAAAGGTTGAGACAACTCCCCTGCATCAAAGGTCGAAACGAGAATTATGGTGCGTCGCACAAAAAACCCTTGACCTTTTTGTGCAGTGCACACATATTCAGGGGCATGGGAACGGCGCGTACACAGGCCGGCTCCCTCGAGAGTTTCGCAGATTGAGAAGCGCAACGCGCAGGAGAGCATCATGAACGCCCAATTCGAAGATTTCCAAAAGCTCGGCAAAGAAAATTTCGAGCTCGCCCTCAAGTCCATCGACACCCAGTCCAAGGGCCTGCAGGCCATTGCGACGGAAGTCGCCGACTACACCAAGAAGAGCTTCGAGCATTCCTCGGCCGCGGCTGAAAAGCTGTTTGGTGTGAAGACCTTCGACAAGGCCATCGAAATCCAGCAGACCTATGTCAAGGAAGCTTATGAAGGCTATGTCGCCTATGCGACGAAGCTCGGCGAACTCGTCAGCTCGCTTGCTAAGGATGCGGCCAAGCCGTACGAAGCGATCGTTGCCAAGGTTGCGACCGTCGCCAAGTAAGGTCGACTGACCAAAGCCTCCCCCCTCGCGATTTCCTCCCGAGATCGCAGGATTCTGGCCCGGCCCCCAGCCGGGCCTTTTTTTGTCTGGATCCCGGCTTCAAGCAGCGTTTTTGCGTTGAGCGGTCCTCTGGGTCGCGATCCTTTGTTTTGGGTTCTGTGCGCACGGAAACGGCATTGGGCTTGCAAGCAAAACGAGGGCGGGACAACCCGCTTCTTGATGCGTTGGCACTGGCAGAAGGGGTCGCGCATAGCTAGATTCACGACGGGACGCATTTTCGCCGCACCGGTGCGTCAAGGACGGGCGCTCAGAAGCGGCCAGTGCGGTCCGGCGCGGAATGGACGACAGACGGACCATGGGAATGGACTCGAGTTTGACGGGCAGCACGGCCCCTCAGGTCTCAGACACGATGCTGGCCGCATATCGGCCAATCGTTGCGATGGCCCCACGCCGTCGGAGCGAAGGTGACGATTCCTCGGGGATCGCCGTGATCCCACAGACGCGCCCAAAGACCAAAAAGCCAAGCCTCTACCGCGTGTTGCTCCTGAATGACGATTACACACCGATGGAATTCGTCGTCCACGTACTGCAGCGTTTCTTCAATAAATCGATCGAAGATGCCACGCGCATCATGTTGCATGTGCATCAGCATGGCGTCGGCGAGTGTGGCGTTTTCACCTATGAGATCGCCGAGACGAAAGTCACTTTGGTGATGGACTTTGCCCGCAAGCACCAGCATCCTCTGCAGTGCGTCATGGAAAAGAAGTGAAAGGCAGCCCCGGAATGCCATCCTTTTCGCGCAGTCTCGAACAGGCCCTTCACAAGGCGCTCGCGCTTGCGAATGAGCGTCATCATGAATATGCGACGCTTGAGCATCTGCTGCTGGCGCTGGTCGACGACAATGATGCAGCCGCCGTCATGCGCGCCTGCAACGTAGATCTCGATATCCTCCGCCGTAACCTCGTCGAATATGTCGATGATGAGTTGACCGGGCTTGTCTCGGAATCGGGGGAAGATTCAAAGCCGACGGCCGGGTTCCAACGCGTCGTGCAGCGCGCTGTCATCCATGTGCAAAGCTCAGGTCGCGAAGAAGTGACGGGCGCCAATGTGCTCGTCGCGATTTTTGCGGAACGCGAGAGCCATGCCGCTTATTTCCTGCAAGAGCAGGACATGACGCGCTACGACGCGGTCAACTACATCTCGCATGGCATCGCCAAGCGCCCCGGCATGAGCGAAACGCGTGCGCCGCGTGGCTCGGAGGAAAGCGAGCAGGGCGAACGCCGCAGCAGCGAGGGGGAAGACGCAGCGGGCGCGCCCAAGAAAAAGGGCGAGGCACTGGACGCCTATTGCATCAACCTCAACAAAAAGGCGCGCGACGGCAAGATCGACCCGTTGATTGGGCGTGAACCCGAAGTGCTGCGCACCATTCAGGTGCTCTGCCGCCGCCAAAAGAACAATCCCCTTCTGGTGGGCGAGCCCGGCGTTGGCAAAACAGCCATCGCAGAAGGTCTCGCACGCAAGATTGTCACCGGCGACGTGCCGGATGTGCTCGCGGGCGCCACTGTCTTCTCGCTCGACATGGGCGCCTTGCTCGCGGGCACGCGCTATCGTGGCGATTTCGAAGAGCGCCTGAAACAGGTGATGAAGGAAATCGAGCAGCACCCGAACGCCATCATGTTCATCGATGAGATCCATACCGTCATCGGTGCGGGTGCGACCTCGGGTGGCGCGATGGACGCGTCAAACTTGCTGAAGCCTGCGCTTGCGCAAGGCACGCTGCGCTGCATCGGTTCGACGACCTACAAGGAATATCGCCAATATTTCGAGAAGGACCGCGCACTCGTCCGCCGCTTCCAGAAGATCGACGTCAATGAGCCATCACTGCCTGACGCGATTGAAATTCTCAAAGGCCTCAAGCCCTATTTCGAGGATTTCCATCGCATCCGCTTCACCAATGAGGCAATCAAGGCGGCGGTGGAATTGTCGGCCCGCTACATTCATGATCGCAAATTGCCGGATAAGGCGATCGACGTGATCGATGAAACAGGCGCATCGCAAATGCTCTTGCCCGACAACCGCCGCAAGAAGCAGATCGGCATCAAAGAGATTGAGGCGACCATCGCCACGATGGCGCGTATTCCGCCGAAGACGATCTCGAAGGATGATGCTGAAGTCTTGAAGGCGCTGGATGAGACGCTGAAGCGTGTCGTCTATGGCCAGAACACCGCCATCGGTGCGCTCGTCTCCTCGATCAAGCTGGCCCGCGCAGGTTTGCGCGATCCTGAAAAGCCGATCGGCAATTATCTGTTCGCGGGTCCAACAGGCGTCGGCAAGACGGAAGTGGCGAAACAATTGGCCACCGCCTTAGGCGTCGAATTGATCCGTTTTGACATGTCCGAATATATGGAACGCCACACCGTTTCGCGGTTGATTGGCGCGCCTCCCGGCTATGTCGGCTTCGATCAGGGCGGTCTTCTCACCGACCAGATCGACCAGCATCCGCATTCAGTGCTGCTGCTGGACGAAATCGAGAAAGCCCATCCCGACCTGTTCAACATTCTGTTGCAGGTCATGGATCACGGCAAACTCACCGATCACAATGGTAAGACGGTCGATTTCCGCAATGTCATCCTGATCATGACAACGAATGCCGGCGCAGCCGATCTCGCCAAACCGGCCTTTGGCTTCACCCGCACCAAGCGGGAAGGGGATGATCAAGAAGCGATCAGCAAATTGTTCGCCCCTGAATTCCGTAACCGTCTCGATGCGATCATTTCGTTCGGCCATTTGCCGCGCGAGGTCATCGCTCGGGTGGTCGACAAATTCGTCATGCAGCTGGAAGCCCAGCTGGCCGACCGCAACGTCACCATCGAATTGTCCGATGAAGCGCGCGAATGGCTCATCGATCACGGCTATGATGAGACCATGGGTGCGCGCCCCATGGCGCGTCTCATTCAGCAAACCATCAAAACGCCGCTGGCCGACGAGGTTTTGTTCGGCAAGCTGAAGGATGGCGGCGCTGTCCGTGTCGTCGTCTCCGAAACGGATGGAAAGAAGGCGCCGGGCTTCGAATATCCCGCCGGCAAGCCCGTGCCAAAGCCCGAGAAGGAAGCCAGCGTCAAGCCCAAGAAGAAGCGCGCCGCCGCCCGCAAGCCCGCCAAGGCCTTGGTGAAAACCACGGCAGGGGGTAAGAGCGAGGACAAGAAACCGGGACCGCGCGTACGCACGGTGCCGAAAGTGCCGCTCACCCGCGAATAAGCGGGAAAGGCGGAATGCGGTTGGGGGCTGATCGCGTTGGCAAGTTGGTTTGAGAAGAGGCGGATCCGGCGTCGTAAACGCGAGCGGATGGAAGAGATCATCGCGTGGATGGTCGTTCCAGCGCTTGTGGTCGGGATGATTTGGGTCGGCCTCGAAGTGAAGAAGCATATCTCCGGTACGCCATTGATGGGTCTCCTCACCGGCGTGCAGGCCAAAGACCCATAACCTGCCGTGGACGACGCGGCGACGGAAACGGCAGCTCTATCGCGCGCGCGCTGGTGGGCTCTGTTCGGCAAGGGCGCATTTGATGCCCTCTGTTTTCCCGCTTGGATGATTGCACTCGCGCTCTTCGGCGTCGGTTCGCTTGCGCGCGATGTCGGCCATCCCATCGGTGCAGCCATGGCATCGACCCTGTTCGTCTGGGCCGGGCCAGCCCAAGTCATCTTCTATGGCGGCTTGGCGGCCAATGTGCCGCTGCCAACGATTGCGCTGGCCATTTGCCTCTCATCGCTCCGCTTTTTGCCGATGACGATGGCCTTCCTGCCGCTTTTGCGTGGGCCAACGACGACGCGCTTCACTGAATTGCTGGCGGCGCATTATATCTCGATCACCGTTTGGACAGAGAGTTTGCGCCGCTTGCCGCATATGCCGCGGCGTGAGCGTGTGCCGTATTATTTTGGTTTTGCGAATGCCTGTATCGGGCTGACGACGCTGTCGACGGGCGTCGGCTATTTGCTGGTTGGCGCGGTGCCGGGGCCTGTGGCGGCAGGGCTGTTGGCCGTCACGCCTATCTTTTTTACCATTTCATTGACGGCGGGCGCGCGCATCCCTGCGGATTGGATCGCGCTCGCACTCGGCTTTTTGCTTGAGCCGATCGCGCTTGTCGTGCTCGGCCCAGGTTTTGATTTGATGGGTGTAGGCCTTGTCGGCGGCACGATTGCGTTTTTTGTTGGCGGCGCGATTGAAAGGCGGCGCGCATGAGCGATCTGTTGATGCCCTATGTGCTGATGATCGTCGTCGCCTTTTTGCCGACGGAGATGTGGCGTTCGCTCGCCGTCTATCTCTCACGCGGGCTCAATGAGGGCTCGCAATTCATCGTCTGGATCCGCGCCGTCGCAACGGCATTACTCACTGGCGTGGTGGCAAAATTGATGCTGGCCCCTACCGGCGAGTTGGCGCTCGTCCCGCTTTGGGGCCGGGCCGGTTCCATTCTCATCGCATTTGCTGCCTTCTTCATCTTGAAGCGCAATGTGATTGGTGCGGTGCTTGCGGGAGAAGCAGTCCTGATCGCAGCTGCTTATTTCAGCGGCGCCCATTTCAATTTCTGAAGCGCCAGCATCGCGCCGCCACCCAGCAAGCCCCAGAATGCGCCGCCAATGCCGTAAAAGGTGAGGCCCGATGCGCTGAGCAAAAAGGTGATGAGGGCGGCCTCACGCCGTTCCGCATCCTGCATCGCGCCCATCAGCGAAGAGCCAAGCGCACCAAGCAGCGCCAATCCCGCCACCGCTTCAATCAGAATGGGGGGCGAGGCGGCAATGAATGCGGTGGCCGCGCCCGCACACAAGCCAAACACGATATAGAGCATGCCGGAGACGACCGCCGCCCAATAACGGCGCTTCGGATCAGGATCCGCTTCCGGATTCGCGCACAGAGCCGCCGTGATCGCTGCAAGGTTGACGGCATGGCCACCAAAGCAATTCGCCGCGAGCGAGAAATAGCCGGTCATCCGGAGCAATGGCCCCATCGGCGGATGAAAGCCGTTGGCATTCAACACCGCCATGCCCGGTATGTTTTGCGAGGCCATCGTGACGAGAAAAAGCGGCAGGCCGATGCCGATTGCCGCGCTGAGCGAAAATTGCGGGATCACAAATTCCAGATGCGGCAGCAAGGTTTCAGCGGATGGCGGCGGGCCTGTCATTGTCATGGCAACGACGATGACCGTGACGATGAGCGCGGCAGGCATCGCCCATAATTTCTTAAATCGGCCAACAATCGCCCATGTCACGATGATAGCGAAAGCTGCGAGCGGCATTTGGCCAAGCGCGCGCACTGGCGCAAAGCAGAGATTGAGGAGAATGCCTGCAAGCATCGCATTGGCAATGGCGCCGGGGATCGACGCCACAAGCCGGCCGATGCGCTCGACGGAGCCGGCGAGCACGATCAGAACGGCAGCAACCATGAATGCGCCAACCGCCTCAGGATAGCCCCCTGGCGGTGCCGCCATGCTGGCGAGCAAAGCTGCGCCCGGGGTCGACCACGCAATGCTAACCGGTATTTTGCGCACGAAGCTTAAGAGGACGCCGCAAAGCCCCATGGCGACGCCAACCGCAATCAGTCCCGACGTCGCCTGCGTTTGCGTTGCGCCCATGGCGAGCAGACCTTTGACAACGACGGCGAACGAACTTGCAAAGCCAACGAAAGACGCAATCGCGCCCGCTGTCCAAGCCTGCGAGGAGGGACCAAACCGCACCGGCGCCGCCACGTCCATTAGAACGCTGCGCGGATCTGTGCCGCAAATTTTTTGAGGTCTTCAGCAGGCGCCATTGCTCCCGTATGCGGCCTGAGCGCAACGCCATCCCAACGCGGCAGAATGTGGAAATGGATGTGGAACACGATCTGTCCACCAGCCTGTTCGGAGAATTGCTGGATCGTCAGACCCTCCGCCTTCATCCCCGCCTTCACCGCCTTGGCAACTGTCTGCGCTCCAGCGATCAGGTTTTTGAGATCGTTCGGTGCAATGTCGAGAATGTTGCGCGCCTTGGCTTTCGGGATCACGAGCACATGACCATCGGCACGCGGCATGATGTCCATAAAGGCGAGCACATGGTCGTCTTCGTAAACTTTCTCGCAGGGCAATTCGCCGCGCAGGATCTTTGCGAAGATATTGTTATCATCATAAGCGGTCATGGTCGGGTCTCCCGGGCAATCAGTTGGGTGTCTCGCCCTTGCGAAAGGGCATATGCTCTTCATACTCGTCATGCAATGCCGCGACATAAGCCCGTTCGCGGTTGAGATAATCATCCACCGCGCGGCGCAGCGCTGGGTCGGCCAAATCATGCACCGAATGGGTCGTCACGGGTCGATAGGCGCGCAACAATTTATGTTCGCCCTGTGCCCCCGCTTCTACGACGGCTAGTCCCCGGTCCAGCGCAAAATCAATGGCGCGATAATAGCAGACCTCGAAATGTAGGAAGGGATGCTGCTCAATCGCACCCCAATTGCGACCATAGAGCGTGCGCTCACCGATGAAATTGATCGCGCCTGCAATATAGCGGCCGTCGCGTTTCGCCATCACAAGCGCGATGCGGTTGGCCATGCTTGCGCCGATCAGGGCAAAGAAGCGGCGGTTGAGATAGGGGCGACCCCATTTGCGCGCGCCCGTATCCATATAAAATTCAAAGAATGCATCCCAATGCACGTCTGTGATGGCGTCGCCAGTCAGTGTCTCGATGCTGATCCCATTGGCAAGCGCATCGCGTCGCTCGCGCCGGATCGTCTTGCGTTTCGATGAGGACAGCGCGGCGAGGAACGCATCGAAATTGGCATAGCCATCATTGATGAAATGAAATTGCTGGTCGGTCCGGTGGAGAAAGCCGTCGGCTTCCCATTCGCGCGCCTCTTGATCAGGGAGAAAGGTCGCGTGAATGGAGGAGGCGTTCGTCTCGGCGCGCAACTGCCGCAGACCGTCGCGCAAGGCGGCGCGGACATGTGCATCGCCTGCTAGAATCCGTGGCCCGGTCGCGGGCGTGAATGGGATGCTGACTTGGAGTTTCGGATAATATTGCCCGCCAGCCCGCGCATAAGCCTCCGCCCAGCCATGGTCGAACACATATTCACCCTGTGAATGCGTCTTGAGCCAACAGGCGACGCCGCCCAGAAAAGTGCCATCCTCATCGGCGACGAGATGGCAAGGCGTCCAGCCGGTGCGCGGCGAGGTCGCGCCTGACTGCTCGAGTGCAAGAAGGAATTCATGCCGTGTGAACGGATTATCCGTGTCACTGTCTTGCGCGCGCGCAGCATCACGTGCAGCCGCATTCCATGCGTCTGTATCGACCTCGGTCAAGCTATCGATTACGCGGATGCGCATGGCAACCTTAAGGTACGAAGCCCTCGAAAACCATTTGGTCGGCCCAGCGTTCTGCCATCGCGCGCTGCTCGGGCGTACGCACGGTCCATGTCATCACAGGGATGCCCATGCCCATCCGCGCAAGAAATGGCGCGGCGGTCGCAAGATCCTTCACTTGCCATGACACGAAATCGGGTCGCGTCTCCGGCCAGTGCAACAGGTTCGCCATGATGTGCTTGCGCTCGGGCGTCAGCCCATCCCACGACTTGTCGACATAATCATGCTCGCCAACGATGCCGCGCGGGCGATCTGGCGTAAGTTCGATGAGCGCCTTTACGATGAAGGGATCAAAGCTTTTGACCGCGACGGGGCCATTGTAATCGCGCAGCACTGCGGCGGTGCGTTGGGTTAGCCGCAAATCATGGTCGAAGGCGCTCTTGATTTCGAGCACCAGCGGCACCCGGCCACCGATCGCATCGAGAAAACGCGTGAGCGTCGGAATGCGTTCGACGGTCGATTTCATCGGGATGGCGGCGAGTTCATCGGCCGTTTTGTCGATGACCTTGCCAGTCGCTTCAGTCAAGCGATCAAGCGTGAAGTCATGGAAGACGACCGCGTCGCCATCAGCGGTGAGTTGCACGTCGCATTCGATGCCAAAACCACCAAGAATGGCCGCATCGGCAGCAGCCACCGTATTCTCGATCAGCGTGGTGCGGTCATGCAGGCCACGATGGGCGATCGGGCGTTCGGTCAACCAAGCGGGCGCAGCCATCAGGCGACCTCGAACATGGCTTCGACTTCGGCCACGGCATCCATCGGCAATTCTGCGACGCCAATCGTCGTGCGTGCATGCCGGCCTGCATCGCCCAGGGCTTCAACCATGAGATCGGAAGCGCCATTCATCACGCCCGGCAGCGCGGCGAAGGTCGGCACGCAATTGAAGAAGCCGCCCAAACGCACGCAGCGACGGATCGACTCAAGCGAGCCCAACGCCGCCTTCGCTTGTGCAAGAAGATTGATCGCGCAAAGCCGCGCCGCTTTGGCCGCATCCTCAGGTGAAACCTCGCCACCGACCTTGCCCTTATGTTCAGGGGCGAGCTTGCCATCGGCACCGAAGCACAATTGACCCGAGATGATGAGAAGCGAACCGGTCCGCACGAAGGGAACGTAATTGGCGACGGGGGCTGCTGCCTGCGGCAGGGTAATGCCTAAGGCTTTCAGGCGCGCTTCAACTGACATCATCGGGTTCTCCTCTCAGGCCGCGCAACCGCACCGCTGCGGGAACGCTTTTTCAATGCTTTGTCGCCCATCGTGCCGTCTGCGGCAAGCCACCGCGATGCGTGTCTGTCCCGCTGGAAGACCGGCCCCAAACGCTCTAGATTAAAGGCCTCGGAGAAAGCCCATGCGCCGCGCCTGCCTGATTGCCGCTGCTCTTCTGGCCCTTGCGGGTCCTGCCAAAGCTGATGCGCCTGTCATGGCGTCCTACCGGGCTGTTTATGATCTCAGCTTGAGCGGTCCTTCGGGTGAACGTGGTGTGGAGAGCGGGCGCGGGCGGATCGTGCTCGAATTCACCGGCAATGAATGTGAGGGCTATGCGCTGTCCTTTCGGCAGGTGACAGATCTCTCTGGCGGTGAGATTGGCCGCAAGGTCAGCGATATGCGCTCCACGACCTATGAAGACGGCGAAGGCAAGACCTTTCGCTTCAAGACAGAGACGCGGCAAGGGACGGGGCCGGGCGAGTCGAATGATGGCGTCGCCGAACGCGCGGGCGGCAAGGTTGCCATCACGTTGCGCAAGCCGAAAGCAGAGAAGCTCACCTTGGCTGGGGACGTGGCGTTCCCAACACAGCATTTGAAAGAATTGGTCATCGAGGCGCGGGCGGGTAATCGCACCTATAATCGCCGTGTCTATGATGGCTCGGACGATAGCAAAGACGCCTATGACACGTTTGCCATCATCGGTGCACAAAAAAAGGATGCTGCATCGCTCGAAGCCGACATCGTCAAGGCCGGGTGGGACAAGGTTCCGCGCTGGCCGGTATCGATCAGCTTTTTCGAGCCCGACGAAGCCGATAAGCCGGCCTATGTCATTTCCTATGAATTGTTCGACAATGGTTTCGGCCGCGCGCTGAAGATCGATTATGGCAGCTTTGCTTTCACTGGGGCGCTGACAAAACTGGAAGTGATCGCCGCCAAGCCCTGCAAAAAATAAGCACGCGTCAGTCCTCTGCCTCTTCGGCGTCATCATCGTCGGGCGCGCGCATGATGAGCGCGCGCGTCACGGCTTGGCCGCCAAATTTGGCGCGCAGACGATCCATGGCCTCTTCAAGCTCCGCGCCGCGCTTGGCTTTCGTATCGACCAGATCGCCATGATCGGCATCATCGGCATCGTAAAGGTCAGACACGCCGATGCCGAGAAGCCGAAAACGCGTACCATCGAGTTCGCGGTGCAAGAGATCGCGGCCGATCTCATAGAGTTTCGCCGCCCGGCGCGTGGGTTCGGGCAGTGTCTGGTTGCGCGTCCGGCTCTTGAAATCTTTAGTCTTCAGTTTGAGCACGACCGTGCGGCCCGCTAATTCGGATTGCCGCAGACGCCGCCCAACCTTTTCGCACAGTTCCATCAAAACGGGCAGCAGCGTTTCGGCATCGGCAATATCCGTCGAAAAAGTGGTCTCCGCGGAAACGCTTTTGGCATCACGCTCAGGTTCGACACGGCGGTCGTCAATGCCATGCGCAAGCCGCCATAGCCGGAAACCGTCTTCGCCGAATTGCCGTGCGAGGAAGCTCTGCTCGACGCGTTGAATATCCGCAATGGTGCGATATCCCATGGCTGCGAAACGCTCGGCGCTGACCTTGCCGATGCCAGGCAGCGCCCCGACGGAGAGTGGAGCCAGCCGCGCCATCACTTCTTTGCGGCCGATGATGGAAAAACCGCGCGGCTTCTCCGCATCCGACGCAAGCTTGGCAAGAAATTTTGCATAAGAAAGCCCGACTGAAACTGTCACGCCAATTTCGTCCTCGACCCGTTTGGCAAAGCGCGCGAGCACATGGGCCGGTGGCGCGCCATGCAGTTTTTCGGTGCCCGAAAGATCGAGAAAGGCCTCATCGATCGAAACCGGTTCGACGAGCGGGGTGAGATCGAGCATCATCTCGCGGATTTGGTGACCGACGTCGGAGTATTTCGCCATGTCGGGTCGCACAACCACTGCGTGTGGGCATAATTCCAGCGCCTTGAACATCGGCATGGCGGAGCGCACGCCATGAATGCGAGCAATGTAACAAGCGGTTGAAACCACGCCGCGCGTGCCGCCACCAATGATGACCGGCTTGTCGCGGATCTCCGGGTTGTCGCGCTTTTCAACCGCAGCATAAAAGGCGTCACAATCGATATGGGCGAGCGACAATTCATCCCGCTCGGGATGGTCGATGAGCCGGGGCGAGAAACAGGATGGGCACCGCCGCCGTGCTCCGGGGTCGGCCAGCGTCAGACAATCGCGGCAGAGCGCGGCCATGCTCAGCCTTCGCGCAGCCCATCATGCCCGGCTGGGCGGAGACGGTTCGCCGCCTTGCCGATCACTGCGGGGTCGAGCGCTTCATGGGCAGCAAAGGCCATCAGGCGGCTCTCATCGGCGAGGATGAAATCAAGCACAGCGAGGAGAAAGGCCGGGTCGGAGGCCGCTTCCCGGATCGTTTCCGGGCTCAAACCGGTCTCGGCCAGAAATTGGCCCAGCGCATCGGGGTCGCCGACAAGGTGCATCAGGGCCTTGATCGCGAGGGCTTCTGCCTCGGCCCGGCCATTTTGGCCGCGTTCGGACCTGATCATGATTGTCTCCGCTTTTCCTGGCCGGGTTTGTGTTTCGGAAAGGAGTTCGGCCTTATAACCAATTGCCGGACCGGCTGCGAGTGCCGGGACCGGGCGTGAACAAGCGTATCAGGGTATTCGCATGGCGAAATCGGTTCTCATCGTCGAAGACAATGAGTTGAACATGAAATTGTTCAACGACCTGCTGGAGGCGCATGGCTATCGCACCCTGAAGACCGCTTCAGGGGTCGAAGCGATCGAATTGGCACGCCAGCACCGGCCCGACCTCATTCTCATGGACATCCAATTGCCGGAAGTCTCGGGTGAGGACGTGACAGCATGGATCAAGTCTGACGATGAGATCCGGCATATCCCAATCATTGCCATTACAGCGTTTGCCATGAAGGGCGATGAGGAGCGCATCCGCTCCAAGGGTTGCGAAGCCTATTTGTCAAAGCCGATTTCCGTCTCGAAATTCGTCGAAACGGTGAGGACTTACATCGGCGATACCTGAATGAGGATTGCGTGACCGCCCGTATTTTGGTTGTCGACGATCATATTGCGAATGTGAAATTGCTAGAAGCGCGATTGGGAGCCGAATATTTCGAGGTTCTCACCGCACTCAATGGGGCGGATGCCCTCACTTTCGCTGAAACAGGCCAATGCGATCTCGTCATCAGCGATGTCATGATGCCGGGGATGGATGGCTATGAACTCTGCCGATTGTTGAAAGCGGGCGCATCCACCGCGCATTTGCCCGTCGTGCTTGTCACAGCCCTTGATCAACCGGCGGATCGCGTCCGCGGGCTTGATGCCGGTGCTGATGATTTCTTGACGAAGCCGATTGACGAAACCGCTTTGTTTGCGCGCGTACGCAGCCTGCTGCGGCTCAAAGCCGTGACGGATGAATTGCGTGCGCGCCTTGTTACCTCGCGCGGGCTTGGGACCGCTGATCCCTTCGCGCAGGCGGCACGCGACGATGGCAAAGGCGGCCGCATTCTCTTGGTGGATGACCGTGCCCCTGCACTAGAAAGGCTGCGCCAGACGCTGGCACCTCATCACGTCGTAAGCGTCGAACGTGATCCGCAAAAGGCTGTCTTTACGGCGGCGCAGACCGATTATGACATGGTCATCGCAAGCCTCGATTTTAAAGATGCCGATGGTCTGCGTCTATTCAGCCAGGTTCGCTCGCTTGAGCGGACGCGCCAGCTCGCTTTGCTGGCCATTGCCGAGCCGCATGATCGCGCCCGTATCCTGCGCGCGCTTGATCTTGGCGTGAACGATTATCTGATGCGTCCGATTGACCGGAATGAATTGCTCGCCCGCGTCCGCACGCAATTGCGCCGCAAGCGCTATTCCGATCGTTTGCGCGACACGTTGCAGACGAGCCTCGAATTGTCGGTGCGCGATCCGCTCACCGGCCTATCGAACCGCCGCTATTTCGATGCCCATGCCGCGACTTTGCTGACCGAGGCGGTGCGCCAGCGCCGTCCTTTGTCGCTCATGATGCTCGATCTCGACCGCTTCAAATCGATCAACGACACCTATGGCCACCAGGGCGGCGATGCGGTGCTGAGCGAATTCGCGCAGCGCATCGCCTCCGCCATCCGCGGCGAACATCTGATCGCGCGGCTGGGCGGGGAGGAATTCGCCGTGTTGATGCAGGACACCGCGATCGACGCGGTCGAGCGCGCGGCTGAACGCATCCGCCAGCTTGTCGCCGCCGTGCCGATGCAGCTCCCGCAGGCGGGACGCGCAGCGCCTGTGACAGTGTCCATCGGCATTGCAGAGCTCATCCCCAGCGAGACGTTGGAGGGCCTTATCGCGCGGGCCGATGCCGCGCTCTATGCCGCCAAATCGACCGGACGGAACCGCGTGGTCCGCGCCGCCGATTCCCGTGTGGACACTCCCGCGACGGCCCGCCAGATCGCTTGAGGGGCGTTTACAGCGCTAAGGCCCACTCCTAGAGTGGCGCCTTATTCAGATCCCTACGGAGTTGCTCAGGTCCGCCGCATCTCCTGGGTCCGTGGGGTTGGGCCGGTTGCGCCTTGGCAGGAAGCCTCTTCCGCCTTGGCGCGGCCGGCCTTTTTCGTGCCCGCAACGCCACGAGGGTTGCCCCGGCAAACAACAAAAAACCGCCCGGGAAAGGGCGGTTTCGGTAGGCGTAAGCTATTGAAAAGCTTACTTGATCTTCGATTCGCGGAACTCGACGTGCTTCTTCGCGACCGGATCGTACTTCTTCTTGACGAGCTTGTCGGTCATCGTGCGCGAGTTCTTCTTGGTGACGTAGAAGAAACCGGTGTCGGCCGAGGACACGAGCTTGATCTTGATGGTTGTGGCCTTCGCCATGGCGGTGGTCCTCTCGCCGGGATGGCGGCCGGGCCGCGTCCCTTAGGGGTCAAAAACAAGGGGGCCGGCGTCGCCGCCGGCCGTCATGGCGCGGAAACTACTCAGCCCCGGCTGAAAGTCAATGGGAAAGGGGGAGGGGGCGGCCCCTTTCGCAAGACGCTGCGGTTGGGGGCACGCGCCTCACACCCCACACCCCTCATCCTGCGGACCACGGCGCAGTAACTCCCTCATCCTGAGGAGCGATGCGAAGCATCGCGTCTCGACGGACGAGTAGTGCCTGTGAACGCATGAACCACGCCCTCGCGGTTCGAGACGCCGCTCGCGCGGCTCCTCACCATGAGGGCTTGAGGATTGGGAAGCGCTTGAGCGCGGCATTGCGTGGATGGCGAGACCGACCCCGCAACTCCCTCATCCTGAGGAGCGATGCGAAGCATCGCGTCTCGAAGGACGAGGAGTGCCCGTGAATGCATGAACCACGCCCTCGCGGTTCGAGACGCCGCTCGCGCGGCTCCTCACCATAAGGGCTTGAGGATTGGGAGGCGCTTGAGCGCGGCATTGCGTGGATGGCGAAACCGACCCCGCAATTCATTGTTTGCGCGCAGCCACTCCCTCATCCTGAGGAGCGATGCAAAGCACCGCGTCTCGAAGGGCGAGGAGTGCCTGTGAACGCATGAACCACGCCCTCGCGGTTCGAGACGCCGCTCGCGCGGCTCCTCACCATGAGGGTTTGAGGCTGGCAGAGTGGCGCATAATCGCCGCCTTACAATTCCTCGCGCTGAAATTCTTTCCGCACTTCGTAATAGAAAGGCACGGGCAGGCGGTGGTTCATTCCCGCCGCAATCCGTTGCTGCAATTCATCGATCACGACCGTCGTGATTGTCGGCAGGTCGAGCGTCTTGGCGTCTTCGATCGGGATCCATACGAGTTCGACCAGTTCCGTATCGGGACCAACAATGCCCTCCACCTTGTGCGCAATCGCAGTGGCATCAACGGCGAAGAACCGTGCATCGAAACGCTTCGGCCGCTTCGGCGGCGTAATCGCCCGCGCGATAAAATGCAGCGCCTCGAGATCGGGAAACACGCCAGCCTCTTTGAATGCCGCCCATGGCCCGTCTGGCACCACATCGGGTGCGCCATGGTCGCGTGTGCCGATCATTAGCCCCGTTTCTTCAAACGTCTCACGAATGGCGGCAAGCCCCAGCGCGCGGGCTCGCGACAGCGTCGGCCGTTGCACGCGCTTCAGCAATTTTTCTTCGACGACGGGATGGAGCGCGCCGGATGCGCTCATCTTGCGATCGTCATTCTCGATCCGGCCGCCGGGAAAGACGAATTTTCCGGGCATGAATTTATGCCCGGGATGCCGCTTTCCCATCAGCACTTTCGGCTTCGCGCTCTGGCGGTCGATCAGGATTAGCGTCGCTGCATCTTTCGGCTTGATCGTTGGCCAGCGCCGTTCACGCTCAGCCTCCGTCATCCGTCGCGTTAAATCTGTCGCAGAACTCATCCTTCGCGCTTCCCAGTCTCGTGCGAATTCTCATCATCGTCTTTGCCGGCAAAACCATGCATCCGCATGGCCCATTGCAGGCCCACAATCGCGCCCTTGATCGGCTGGATCAGCAGGAGCGACAAGATGACGGTCAGAGCGGGCCATAAAATCGCATGCACCACAATCGGCCATTCGGCGTGTTGCTCGGCCGACATCAGGCCTGCGACGACAAGGTGACCGACAAGAAAGATCACGATATAGGCGGGCAGATCATCCGCACGGTGATGATGAAACTCCTCGCCGCAAATGGAGCAGCGATCCACGGTCTTGAGAAATTTGTGGAAGAGCTTGCCTTGTCCGCAATGCGGGCAACGGCCACGAAAGCCGCGCTTCATGGCCTCCCAGCGATCACGCTTTTCTGGTGTCACGCCATCGGCGGTGAAGTGATAGGCGCTCATCGTTTCTTGCTCCTCGCCTTGGCCGGTCCCGGCCTGCGGTTGTCTGTCTTGGCTCCGCGCGGTGCGCGTCCACGCCTGCCAAGCGGCGTCCCTTTGCGGCCTTCCGAAAGAATTTCGAAGCGCAACGCACCGGCGATTGGGGCTGCTTCGACGAGTTTTACCGTCACATGATCGCCAAGGCGGAACGTCTCGCCTGTGCGCTCGCCAATCAATGAATGGGTTGGCTCGTCATAACGATAGAAGTCGGCACCAATCGTTGAGGCTGGGACAAAGCCATCAGCTCCTGTCTCGTTCAATTTTACGAACAAGCCTGATTTCGTCACGCCCGCGACCTTACCTTCGAAAGACGCGCCAATCTTGTCGACAAGATGGTGCGCAATGAGTCGGTCGATGGTTTCGCGTTCCGCTGCCATAGCGCGCCGTTCGGCGGCCGAAATCTTCGCCGCGATTTCCGGCAAATCCGGCAGGACTGAATCGGGTAGGCCGTCGGGCCCCAGCTTGAGAGCACGGATCAACGCGCGATGGACGATCAGATCCGCATAACGGCGAATGGGCGAGGTGAAATGCGCATAGCGACGCAAGTTCAATCCAAAGTGGCCAAGATTGTCGGCGGCATATTGCGCCTGCGCCTGCGAACGCAGCACGATCTCGTTCACGAAGAGCTGATGTTCGGAGCCTTCGACCTTAGCGAGAATGCGGTTGAACAATTCCGGCGTCAGCGCGCCTTGCGAACCAATCTTGATACCGATCGACGCGAGCACTTCGCCAAGCACACGCATTTTCTCAACCGAGGGCTCGTCATGCACGCGATACAAAAGCGCACTGCGATGTTTTTCCAGCGTCTCGGCGGCAGCGACATTCGCCAAAATCATGAATTCTTCGATCAGTCGATGCGCATCGAGCCGTTCGGGCACCATGACACGGTCGACTGTGCCGTCTGGTTTCAGAAGGATCTTGCGTTCGGGCAGATCAAGATCGAGCGGCTGGCGAATATCACGCGCGCGCCGTGCCGCATGATATGCCTCCCAAAGGGGCTTTAACACGCTGTCGAGGATCGGTGCCGTGATGTCGTCGGTGCGCCCTTCAATGGCCGCTTGCGCCTGCGGATAGGCAAGCTTCGCCGCCGAGCGCATCATCACGCGATGGAAGGAATGGGAGATCTTCCTGCCATCAGCATTCAAGATCATGCGCACGGCGAGCGCAGGCCGGTCTTCAAGCGGACGCAGCGAACACAGATTGTTCGAAATGCGTTCAGGCAACATCGGCACGACGCGATCTGGGAAATAGACCGAATTGCCCCGTGTGACCGCTTCGCGATCGAGCGCAGATCCCGGTTTGACATAGGCCGCGACATCGGCAATCGCGACAGTGACGATGAAGCCGCCCTTGTTCTCAGGATTGTCATCCGGTGCGGCATGCACCGCATCGTCGTGATCTTTCGCGTCCGCCGGGTCGATGGTGATAAGGGGCAGCGTGCGCCAATCCTCGCGCCCCTGCATCGTTGCAGGCTCAACGCTATCGGCTTCCTTTAAGACAGCGGCAGAAAATTCATTCGGAATATTGTGCGCGTAAATCGCGATGAGGCTAATCGCCTTTTCCGATTTGACCGATCCCAGCCGTTCCTTGACGCGGGCCATCTCCAGACCGAAGCGGTTGCGTGAGGCGGGCACGACAGAGACGAGGTCGCCATCCTTGGCGCCATTTTCATCGCCGGGACGGATCGACAATTCGCGCCCCTGCGCTTTCTTGTCGATCGGTACGATGCGCCCGCCACCATCTTTGCCGGCGCGAAACACACCGAGCACTTGCTGATCGGTCTTGTCGAGCACTTTGATGATGCGGGCCGAATAACTGCCATGCTTGTCCTGCTCGACGCGCAGCAACACACGCTCGCCATAGCCGGGGATTTTCAAGCCGGGCTTTGGCCGCTTCGGCAAGAACACATGAATGCGCGGCGCCTTGCCGAAGCTTGGCTCGTCCCATTCGACGGGCACAGCGAGGAGATCGCCATCGCGGTCGCGCAGCGTGATTTCAGCGAGAACAACAGGCGGTAGCGTCCCGGGCTTATTGAGCGCCTTGCCTTTACGGCTGAGAAGACCTTCATCCTCCATCTCACGCAAAAGCCGTTTGAGCGCGAGGCGCGCGCCGCCTTTGATGCCGAAGGCGCGCGCGATTTCGCGTTTCCCAACCTCACCAGGTTCGGAGCGGATGAATTCGAGAATAGCCTCTTTGGTCGGGAGGCCTTCAGCGCCTTGCATGTCGTGTGGAGCCTTCGCCATGGCTCACCGGGCAGGGGTCGGGGTCATGCCCCTATGTGGCATGGCCGGGGTCGAATTGCCATGCGTGCAGGCGGGGACGAGCTATTCGCCCGCCGCCGCCTTCTTTGTGGTGGTCTTCTTTGCTGCTGTTTTCTTGGCCGGGGCTTTTTTGGCCACAGTTTTCTTAGCCGCAGGCTCGGCGTCGCCAGCCTCCTTGGCCGCCGCCTTTGTGGCGGGTGCCTTCTTGGCCGCGGCCTTCTTCGCCGGAGCCTTTTTGGCGCCGCTCTTCTTCTTGCCCGAGGCTTCGGCACGCGCCGCCAGAAGCGGGATCGCATCTTCGAGCGTCACCGTTTCCGGCGAGATTGATTTCGGCAGCGTGGCGTTGACGGAGCCATGCTTCACATAGGGCCCATACCGTCCGGCATGGACGGTCACGGGCCCACCATCGGGATGGTCGCCGAGTGGACGTCCCGCCGGCGCGCCGCGCCCACCGCCACCACCCCGGCCTGCGCCGGTTTCTTTGGCGATGATGAGATCGATCGCCCGGTTCGGTCCGATCGACAGGACATCATCATCCTTGCCGAGGCTCGCATAGACCTTGCCGTGCTGGACGTAAGGCCCAAACCGGCCAATGCCCGCCTTGATCGGATCACCCGTTTCCGGATGCTTCGTCACTTCGCGCGGCAGCGACAATAACGCGAGCGCCATGTCGAGTGTCACTTGGTCGGGTGCAACACCCTTCGGCAGGGACGACATTTTTCGTTCCTTGCCATCGCCGCGTTGCACGTAAGGGCCATAGCGGCCATCGCGCACGCTGATTTCAGCACTCGTTTCGGGATCTTCGCCGAGCACACGCGGACCTTCCGCCTCAGTGGCAGACAGCTGGCGGGTGAAATTGCATTCCGGATAATTCGAGCAGCCGATGAAGGCGCCGAACTTGCCGAGCTTCAGCGAGAGTTGGCCTGCATTGCATTTCGGGCAGCCGCGCGGGTCGCCGCCATCCGCTTTTTGCGGGAAGACATGCGGCCCCATGATCTCGTTGAGTGCATCGAGCACCTGCGTCGTGCGCAATTCCTTGGTACCGTCGACGGAGCCCGAAAACTCATCCCAGAAGCGGCGCAAGAGCGTCTTCCAGTCGATTTCGCTGTTCGAGACGCGGTCGAGGTCTTCTTCAAGCCCTGCGGTGAAATCGAATTCGACATAGCGGGTGAAGAAGCTTTCGAGGAAAGCGGTCACCAGCATCCCCTTGTCGGAGGGGATCAGCTTTTTCTTGTCGAGCCGGACATAATCGCGATCACGCAAGACGGCGAGGATCGAGGCATAGGTCGACGGCCGGCCGATGCCGAGCTCTTCCATCTTCTTGACGAGTGAAGCTTCCGAATAGCGCGGCGGCGGCTCGGTGAAATGCTGCGTGACATCCAGTTTTTCACGGGAAACAGGTTCGCCCTGCTTCATCGGTGGCAGGCGGCCTTCTTCGTCATCTTCACCGGCAACCGGATCGTCGTGATCTTCCTGATAAAGCCGCAAAAAGCCATCGAACTTCACGACCTGGCCGGTGGCGCGTAGATCGAGTGTGCGGGCACCAGCCTTCGCTTCGATGTCGACCGTGGTACGCTCAAGCTCGGCCGATTCCATCTGGCTCGCTAGCGTGCGGATCCAGATGAGCTCATAGAGCTTTGCCTGTTCGGCATCGACATAGCGGGCCACTTCGCGTGGGCTGCGGGCAAGGTCGGTTGGGCGGATCGCCTCATGCGCTTCCTGCGCATTCTTGGCTTTTGATTGATAGCGGCGCGGCGCCTGCGGGACATATTGATCGCCATAATCCTTGGCGATCACCCGGCGGGCCGACGCGATGGCTTCGGGTGCCATATCGACACCGTCGGTACGCATATAAGTAATGAGGCCGACCGTCTCTCCCCCGAGCTCGACCCCTTCATAAAGGCGCTGGGCGAGCTGCATGGTGCGGGCTGGCGCATAGCCGAGCTTGCGGCTGGCTTCCTGCTGCAGCGTCGACGTCGTGAAGGGCGGGGAAGGGTGGCGCTTGGCAGGCTTCGCCTCGACCGAACGGATCTTGTAAGCGGCCTCGAGCAGCGACTTTTTGAAGCCCTCGGCCTCAGCGCCTGTCCCGATGTCGAGACGGTTGATCTTCTTGCCATCGGCCCCAACGAGCCGGGCCGTAAAGGCCGCACCCGCTTGGGTCTTCAGATGGGCGATGATCGACCAATATTCCCGCGCCACGAAGGTCTCGATCTCGCGCTCGCGGTCGCAAACAAGGCGCAGGGCCACCGATTGCACACGCCCGGCCGAACGGGCCCCGGGCAGTTTCCGCCACAGGACGGGCGACAGGGTGAAGCCGAACAGAAAGTCGAGCGCCCGGCGGGCGAGATAGGCATCGACCAGCGCCTGATCGATCTCGCGCGGATGGGCCATCGCGTCCTTGATGGCGTCCTTTGTAATGGCGTTGAAGGTGACCCGTTCGACGGGTGTATCCTTCAGTGCACGCCGCGCCTTGAGCGCCTCCAGAATATGCCAGGAGATGGCCTCGCCCTCGCGATCTGGGTCGGTCGCGAGGATCAGGCGCTCGGCCGATTTGACGGAGGACGCGATCTCCGAAACGCGCTTGGACGCCTTCGGGTCGATCTCCCACTTCATGGCAAAATCGTCATTCGGGTCGACCGCGCCATCCTTGGCTTCGAGGTCGCGGATATGGCCGAACGAGGCCACGACCTCATAGCCGGAGCCCAAATACTTATTGATCGTCTTGGCCTTGGCCGGAGATTCGACGATCACGAGCTTCATGGAAAGACCTCAAGAATAGGACGGCTCAGGCCGGGTAGAAGGAGGCCCCGGCCCTCGGAAGTCGCGATCAATGGCGGAGGTCCGGGGCGGCTGTCAAATGGGGGGTAGGTCGGGAAAGGGCGTTTCGGGGCAGAAAATGGGGGTTCAAGAGCTTTAAGAAGAAGGTTGCAGAGTGCGACCATTATACCTAAAAAAAGTATTTTAAATCAATAATTTATAATTATTTTATGAATCTTTATTTGAAGTTTTTAGAGCGTCGCGCAAAAATTTTTTGAACAGAGTTTCACGAGACAAGCCCAACCAGATCATCGCATTGCCGTACGTCTTCCGATAGGGTAACCTTCAAATTCAAATGGGTTGAAAGCGCATGTTGTCATCACAACAGCCCCGGGACTTGGTGCTTCGCTTGGTCGAATTGGCTGAGGTCCAATTGCGCCGGGCGCTTAATGTAGACGGCATTTTATATCCTGCCGGTTCGCGTGGCGTGATTGTGTGGTGCTACCCTGACGGTGAAGCGTTCGAGGTTGAGTTCTTTTCCCCGCAACCGGCCGTGGTGACCGTTCTCGGCCAAGATCTCGTCTGACCTTTTTGCCGTTCATTGTCCTCGACACTAAGATTACGGGATATCTCCTCAATGCCCTCGGCCCATTGCCGGCAAGGGGTAAGGCTTCTTTCTTTCTCGCTTTAGGCTACTCGCCTGAGCGCCCAGAGGAGATGCGGCGATCCTTGCTTGCGCATCCCGCCGCTGCAAATTTGGTATCCGATTCCACCGCAATGAATGGATATGGTCGAAAGCTCGTCTTTGAGTGCGAATTACCCGGCGTGCCCAACGGTCGGCGCTATTGTGTTCGCACCGTCTGGCTTGAGATCGGAACAGATTTCCGTTTGATCACCGCTTACCCGAGGGACCCTCAAATCTAGAGAAAACTCCCCGGTGCATTCTGCCAACGCCGCCTTGCCGGAGGATGGGATTCCACCTATAGCCCTCACTTTAATGAGCGCACCCGGCACCCCGATCTTCCCGCACCGGCATCTCCTCGGCATCGAGGGATTGCAGCCGGCCGATATCGAGACCCTTTTGGGCTTGGCGGAGGAGGCGGTCCTTGTCTCCCGTCAGGTCGAGAAGAAGAAGGCGACGCTGCGGGGTCGCACCCAGATCAATCTGTTCTTCGAGGCCTCGACCCGTACGCAGGCCTCGTTCGAGCTCGCCGGCAAGCGGCTTGGCGCTGATGTCATGAACATGTCGGTTAGCTCCTCGTCGATTAAGAAGGGCGAGACCCTGATCGACACGGCGATGACGCTGAACGCCATGCGGCCTGATCTGATCGTCGTCCGTCATCACGCTGCCGGTGCCGTCCACCTCCTCGCCCGCAAGGTTGATTGCTCGGTCATCAATGCGGGCGATGGAGCGCATGAGCATCCGACCCAGGCGCTTCTTGATGCGCTCACGATCCGCCGCAACAAGGGCAAGATCCGCGGCCTCATCGTCGCCATTTGCGGCGACATTCTCCATTCCCGCGTCGCCCGCTCGAATATCATCCTGTTGAATGCCATGGGCGCAGAGGTCCGTGTTGTCGGCCCTGCAACGCTGATCCCGCCGGGCATCGAGCGGATGGGCGTCACCGTCTTCACTGACATGAAGGAAGGTCTGCGCGACGCCGACATCGTGATGATGCTCCGCTTGCAGCGCGAGCGCATGCATGGCGCCTTCGTGCCGTCAGTTCGCGAATATTTCCGTCGTTATGGTCTTGATGCTGAAAAGCTCGCTTATGCCAAGCCCGATGCGCTCGTGATGCATCCGGGCCCGATGAATCGTGGTGTCGAGATCGCGTCTGACATTGCGGACGGTGCGCAATCGCTGATCCGCGAACAGGTCGAGATGGGCGTTGCCGTGCGCATGGCCGTTCTCGAAGCACTCGCGTCTCATTTGCCGAACGGATGATCCGATGACATCGCTCCTCATCCGCAACGCTCGCTTAATCGACCCTGCTAAGGGTGCAGAAACGCAAGGCGATTGCCTGATCGAAAAGGGCGTGATCGCCAAGCTAGGATCTGTTTCTGTCGAAGCCGATCGCGCCATTGATGCGAAAGGCCGTGTGCTCGCGCCCGGTCTCATTGACATGCGGGCTTTCATCGGTGAGCCGGGTGCCGAATATCGCGAAACGCTGGCGTCTGCATCACAGGCCGCAGCAATCGGCGGCGTGACGACCGTTCTCTGCATGCCAGAAACCAACCCGCCGGTTGATGATCCGGCCGTGGTCGATTTCATCATTCGCCGTGCGCGCGACACCGCCAAAGTCCGCATCCTGCCGACAGCCGCCTTGACCAAGGGTCTCGAAGGCAAAGAGATCGCGGAATTGTCGCTCCTGTCCGATGCGGGCGCCGTGGCTTTCACCGATGGCTCGCATTCGATCCGCAATGCGCAAGTGTTTAGGCGCCTGCTGGCTTATGCGCAGGAATTGGGCGTGCTCATCATGCATTTTCCGCGTGATCGTGATCTCGCGGGCGACGGCGTGATGAATGAGGGTGAATTGTCGACCCGCCTCGGCCTGATCGGCATTCCGCGCGAAGCTGAAACGATCATGCTTGAACGGGATTTGCGCCTCGTTCGGTTGACGGGCGCGCGCTATCACGCTGCGATGATCTCCTGCGAAGATTCAGTGCGCCTCATCGAACAGGCGAAGAAGGACGGTCTGCGCGTTTCTTGCGGCGTGTCGATCAATCATCTCACCTTGAATGAAAACGATATTGGCGATTACCGCACCTTCCTCAAACTCAATCCGCCGCTCCGGCATGAAGATGAGCGCATGGTGCTTGTCGATGCGCTGGCGCGCGGCGTGATCGACGTGATCGTGTCGGATCACGATCCGCAGGATGTCGAAGTTAAGCGCCAACCTTTTGCTGAAGCAGCGCCCGGCGCCATCGGGCTTGAGACAATGCTTGCCGCCGGTTTGCGCCTTGTGCACAATGGCGATGTGACATTGCCGCGCCTGTTGCAGGCGATGAGCGCGACGCCGGCTTCTCTGTTGAAATTGGATCAGGGACGGCTCGCCGAAGGCGCGCCAGCCGATCTCATCCTGTTTGATCCAGACGAGCCTTTCGTTCTTGACGCAGAAACGCTGCATTCGAAATGCCACAATACGCCGTTCGAGGGCGCGCGGTTGCAAGGCCGCGTGCACGCCACGATTGTCGGCGGTGAAATCGTCTACTTTCAAGATATTGTCTGATTGGACGGTGTGACGGATCGCTCCGTGCCGTTTTCAATGAAAGAGTGAAGGTCGCGCCAATGTCGCTGTCCATTCTCATCGCCGCTATCGTCTTCGGTTATCTCATGGGCTCGATTCCGTTCGGATTAGTTCTGACGAAAATGGCGGGCACGCAGGACATCCGCACGATCGGGTCCGGCAATATCGGCGCAACCAATGTGCTGCGCACCGGTAACAAGAAGCTCGCAGCCCTCACCCTCTTGGGTGATGCGCTCAAAGGCACAGTGGCCGTTCTCTTTGCACAAGCCTTTGGCGGCTATGAGGCCGGGCTCGTTGCCGGATTGTTTGCCTTCCTCGGCCATCTTTTTCCAGTCTGGCTGAAATTCAAAGGCGGCAAGGGCGTTGCAACCTATATCGGCGTTCTGCTGGGATTGGCTTGGCCCGCGGCGCTCGGCTTTTGCGGCATTTGGCTCGGCGTCGCTTATCTCACGCGCTATTCATCCTTGTCGGCGCTTGTCGCGAGCGCATGCACGCCAATCGGGCTTTATGCCGCGGGCGATCATGCCGCCGCTGCACTCTTCGTGCCGCTGACGGCTCTCCTTTACTGGAAGCATGCGCAAAACATTCAACGCCTGCGTAATGGCACGGAAGGTAAGATCGGCAGCTCATGACGGAGACGGGGCGCGGCACAGGTCAGCGTCTCACCGATGAGCAACGGATTGATTGGCTGCGCCTGATCCGGTCCGAAAGTGTCGGGCCTCTCACCTTCCGCTCTCTCGTCAATCGTTTTGGCGGCGCGTCGAACGCGCTTGAGGCGCTGCCCGGCCTGTTGGCCGAACGTGGCAAGTCGATCCGTATTCCACCACGCGGTGAAATCGAGCGGGAAATTGAACGCGCCACGCAATTGGGTGCGGTCTTCGTCGCGATGGGCGAACCCGATTATCCAAAACGTCTCGCCGCCATCCCCGCTGCACCACCTGTCATCTGTATGAAAGGGCGGGTCGATCTGGCATCACGGCCGTCGCTCGCCATGGTCGGCGCACGCAATGCCTCAGGCACGGGGCTCTTGATGGCGGAGCGTCTTGCCGCCGATCTCGGCCGCGCCGGCTTCGTCATCGTGTCCGGCCTTGCGCGTGGCATCGATACGAAAGCGCATATTGCCGCCTTGCCAACGGGGACGGTCGCCGTTTTCGCCGGTGGGCTCGACCAGATTTATCCATCCGAAAATCGCGCGCTGGCAGAACGCATGGCGGTGGAGGGTTGTCTTCTCTCTGAAATGCCGCTCGGGTGGGAACCACGCAGCCGCGATTTTCCGCGCCGCAATCGCATCGTCTCCGGTCTCGCCTTTGGCGTCGTCGTGGTGGAAGCCGCCCGCCGTTCGGGCTCGCTGATCACAACGCGGTTCGCTTTGGAGCAAGGGCGTGAAGTGTTTGCCGTCCCTGGCTCTCCGCTTGATCCGCGGGCCGAAGGCGCGAACGATCTCTTGCGCGATGGCGCTAACCTCGCGACCTCCGCAGAAGACATTGTGCGCGTGATCGAACCGCTGATGGGGCGCGAGCCGGCGCCTGAAGGTGTTGATGAAGATCCCTATCGCCGCGAGCCGCAGCCCTTGTGGGACGAGCTTGATTTGTTTGCCGGTGATGAACCCGCGTTCGCCGAAAAAGATACGGTTGTTCTCGACGTTCCGGCGCAAGAGGAACCGCCGCCGGAGAGGAGAGATCCAGCGGCGGTTCTGACGGCGCTCATGGGGCCGTCGCCCATGCCTGTCGACGCGCTCATACGCTTATCTAGATTGAGCCCGGCAACCGTCAACGCTACCCTCGTTGACCTCGATCTCGCGGGACGGATCGAGAGGCACGGATCGGGTTTGGTGTCGTTGCGGTGATCAGGGCTTAGGCGCGATGAGATCCTGTTCGCGCTTGATCTCATAAATGGCCATGTCGAGAAAATAGCCGATCAATCCGAGCCCCGACTCTTTCGCTTCCAGTGTCAGCGCTTCAAGCTCGGGTCCGAGACGATCCAGCGTTGCAATCCGCTTGGCACGGCGCGCCGTTGCTGCGGCCGATTGGGCTGCGACGCGGGTGAAGGCTTGATTGGTGGGAGGCGAGGAAATGATTTTGGCGGTCTGCATGCGAAGGGCCCTTCCAAGGCAGGGATCAGGACACGCAACGCAACCGTACAACCGCAAACTGTCTTACGAAGAATAGTAGACGTAAAATTGCATTTTTCAACCCGTTTCGGGCTGGCCAATAAATACAACCTATAAGTGTATTCGGAGATGATTTTAGATCGCGAGGGCCAGAACGAGCGGCATCGTGGCCATGGCGATCAATGTCTGCACTGTGATCATCTCGGCCATTAAAGGCGCATCGCCACCCATTTGCCGGGCCAGCACATAGCCACCCGAGGCAGTCGGGACCGAGGCGCAAATGGCGACAACAGCGATGGCCGTCGTATTGAGACCGAAGAGATAGCCGAGGCTGACAGCCATCAGCGGCATCAGCGCCAGTTTCAACATGGCAGATACATAGACGCTGATATGAGGCTTTGCGATCTTGCCGATTTCAAGGCCCGCACCCACGCAAAGCAGGCCGCCTGCAAGCGACGCGCGACCGATCATTTCTGCGGTGGTCATGAGGGGGCCCGTCGGTTTCCAGCCGCTGAGATTGATCGTGATGCCGATGGCGCAGGACCAGATGAACGGGTTTTTGACGAGCGTGATGACGAAGGCGCGCGGCGAGAGTTTGGCCGGGGCGGCGTAACGCGACAGCACCAAAAGCGCGAGCACGTTGAGGAGCGGGATCATCGCGGCAATCGCGACCGCGCAGAGCGTTGTTCCAGCCTTGCCAAAAAGGCTTGCGGTCATCGATAGGGCCACGAATGTATTCCAGCGTGTGGCACCTTGAAACAGCGATGTGAAAGAAGGGCCGCTCATTGCAAGCCAACGCTGTACAGGCTGGCGAAACACAATGAGCAACGCGCTCATGATCAGGATCGCGCCGATCAGTGATGCACCCATGGCGGCAAATGGCACCGAATGGAGATCCGAGCGCACCAGCGTTTCGATGATCACGGCCGGGAAGAGAATGAAATAGGTGACCTTCTCAAACCCATCCCATTGGGCCGGCGTGATGATGCCGCGCGCCTTCGTTCCCCAGCCGACCACAATGATCAGGAACACCGGGACCAGCGCGGCCAGCACGTCATGCATCGTCATCGGGGGACTCCAAAAGGCGCGTACGGTGAAGCGTCGCCACGCGATCGATCACCCCTTGCAGAATGAAAGCGGCGGCCATTTTATCGACCAGCTCGCCGCGGCGCGCGCGCGATGCATCCGCTTCCAACAGCGTCCGGGTGACAGCGGCGGTGGAAAGCCGCTCATCCCAGAAAAACTGGGGCAGCGCCGTCTTCTGCGCGAGATTTCGCGAGAAGGCTTTGGTGGCTTGAACGCGCGGGCCCTCGCTGCCATCCATGTTGAGCGGCAGGCCAATGACCAGCACGGCGACGCCATGCTTATCCGCGAGCTTGAGAAGCGCGTCGACATCGGCGGTGAATTTGGTTCGGCGGATCGTCTCGAGCGGGGAGGCGATGCGTCGCTCCACATCGGAAATGGCCAGCCCGATCGTCTTGGTGCCAAGATCGAGCCCCATCAGCCGCGCCCCGCGGGGCAGGTCAGCAATCTCGTCGAGTGTGATCATCGGCACGGCCATGAGCGCGCTCTACGCGGTTTGCGCCGCTTCGGGAAGAGTGCGGCTGCCAAACCCCTCCCGCTCGGGCCTGTTCCGCCCTAGAAAGTGAACAGAACAAGGAGGCTTCCCATGCAGATCGTCTGGTACGGACATTCGACCTTCAAACTGATGTTCGACGGCAAAACCGTCCTGATCGACCCCTTTTTCACCGGCAATCCGGCTTTCGAGGGCGATGCGGCGAAGGCCTGGGCTGGAACGACCCATATCCTCGTGACCCACGGCCATGGCGACCATGTTGGCGATGCGGTCGCGATTTCGAAGGCAACCGGCGCCCCCGTCGCCACGAATTACGATCTCTGCATGTGGATGGCCTCAAAAGGCCTGGAAAAATTCGAACCGATGAACACGGGTGGTACTGTCGATATGGGCGGGTTCACCGTCACGCTCGTCCGCGCCGACCATTCGTCCTCGGTGTTCGAAGATGGTCATGGGACCGATTTGGGTTCCGCCAACGGCCTGATCGTGAAGGCCAAGGGCCAGCCGACGGTCTATGCCATGGGCGATACCGACATTTTCAGCGACATGGCACTCCTGAACGAGATCCATAAGCCGGACGTGCTTTTGGTGCCGATCGGTGACCGCTTCACCATGGGGCCGGAGGTCGCGGCTATGGCGGTGACCCGCTATTTCACGCCTAAGGCGGTGATTCCCTGCCATTACGCGACTTTCCCGCTGCTTGTCCCCCATGCGGACGGCTTCGTCGCCGCGCTGGGTGGCAAGGTGCAGGCGGTGGTGCCGCAAAAGGGCATGCCGGTCACGGTTTGACGCAGCGATCGGTGCCCAAAAGGCCTCCGCACTCGCCATTTCCGCGCGGCTTTGCTATAGGCCGCGCGACCCCAACAGATCGGATGATCCCAGTATGTCCGTCGATTCCGCCACCGTGCGGCGCATTGCGCATCTCGCGCGCATCTCCGTCAACGAAGACGAGATTGCGCCCTTGCAGAATGAATTGAATGCCATCCTCGCCTTCGTCGAGCAGTTGAACGAGGTCGATGTTGCGCATGTCGAGCCGATGACCTCGGTGACGCCGATGCAATTGCGCCAGCGCGAGGACAAGGTCACGGACGGCCATTACCCGAACAAGATCGTCGCCAACGCACCGCTGACGGAAGATCATTTCTTCCTCGTGCCGAAAGTCGTGGAGTAAGCGCGATGACCGATCTGACGCAGATGACCTTGGCCGAAGCGCGCGATGCGGTGGCAGCCAAGAAGCTCTCCTCAACCGAATTGACCAAGGCGTTCGTCGACGCCGTCGAGAAGGCGCGTCCGCTCAATGCCTATGTGCTTGAGACGCCGGAGAAGGCGCTGGCCATGGCGAAAGCGTCCGATGAGCGCATCGCCAAAGGTGCAGCCGGTCCGCTCGAAGGTCTCCCGCTCGGAATCAAGGATCTTTACGCAACTGAAGGCACGCGCACGACCGCGTGCTCGAAGATCCTCGGCAATTTCGTACCGCCTTATGAATCGACCGTGACGAGCCAGCTCTGGCGCGATGGCGCGGTGATGCTTGGCAAGTTGAACAATGACGAATTCGCGATGGGCTCGTCGAACGAGACGTCGGCGTTTGGTCCTGTCGTCTCGCCATGGCAGCGCACCGGTTCGAACGCGCAACTCGTTCCCGGCGGTTCTTCGGGCGGTTCGTCGGCGGCAGTGGCCGCCAACATCTGTTTGGGTGCAACGGCGACCGACACGGGTGGTTCCATTCGTCAGCCCGCAGCGTTCACCGGCACGGTGGGCATCAAGCCGACCTATGGTCGCTGCTCGCGCTGGGGCATCGTCGCATTCGCATCCTCGCTCGATCAGGCCGGGCCGATTGCCAAGACGGTGCGCGACAATGCGATTCTTCTGCGCTCCATGGCCGGTTTCGATCCGAAGGATTCAACCTCTGCTGATCGTGCCGTGCCCGATTACGAGAAGGCCGTCGGTGCATCCGTGAAGGGCATGAAAATCGGTATTCCAAAAGAATATCGTGTCGACGGCATGTCAGCAGAAATCGAAGCCTTGTGGCAGAAGGGTGCGGACATGCTCCGCGCCGCGGGCGCTGAGATTGTCGAAGTCTCGCTGCCGCACACGAAATATGCGTTGCCTGCGTATTACATCGTGGCACCGGCTGAAGCCTCGTCGAACCTCGCGCGCTATGATGGCGTGCGTTATGGCGTGCGCGTACCGGGTAAAGACATCGTCTCGATGTATGAGAACACCCGCGCTGAAGGTTTTGGCAAGGAAGTGCGCCGCCGCATCATGATCGGCACCTATGTTCTCTCTGCCGGTTATTACGATGCCTATTATGTCCGCGCGCAAAAAATCCGCACATTGATCCGGCAGGATTTCGAAAAAGTCTATGCGCAGGGCATCAACGCAATCCTGACGCCTGCGACGCCCTCTGCCGCGTTCGGCATTGGCGAGAAGGGCGGCGCTGATCCGGTCGAGATGTATCTGAACGATGTGTTCACTGTGACGGTGAACATGGCGGGACTACCGGGCATTGCGGTGCCGGGCGGATTGTCGGCGGAAGGATTGCCGCTGGGCCTTCAATTGATCGGACGTCCCTTCGATGAGGAGACTTTGTTCTCGCTTGGCGAAGTGATCGAACAGGCCGCAGGCCGTGTTGCGCTGCCGCAGCGCTGGTGGGCCTAAGTGGAAACGCTCGCACGCCTCGCGCATGATCTTGCACCGTTTCGCGGTGTGATGATCTTCGCGTTCATCGATCCCGTGGTCGTGGTGATCGGCCTTTGGATGGGATGGAATGCAAGCCAACCGGCCAAGATCATTTTGGCCGGTTTGGCCGCAGGGCTTGCGGGCACAGTTATGGGATTTTTCGCATCGCTGATCGGCTTTGGTTGGTTCGATGGCGGTTATCGGTTTTGGGGGCCGCATGTGTTGTTCCGGATTTTTGCCGGCATCGCATGGGCTCTGGCTGGTTTTGCAGCGCGCCGTGTGATGCGGCCAGCAAATACGATGGAATGAGGGCAGGGCGATGAACGCGACTGTGGACCCGAAGAAATTGATCAAGGGCGCGACCGGCGATTGGGAAGTCGTCATCGGCATGGAAATTCACGCGCAGGTGACCTCCCAGTCGAAACTCTTCTCAGGCGCATCGACCGAATTCGGCGGCGATCCCAATGATCACGTCTCGCTCGTCGACGCCGCGATGCCGGGCATGTTGCCTGTGATCAATGCTGAATGCGTCGCGCAGGCCATTCGCACGGGCCTTGGCCTCAAGGCGCAGATCAATTTGCGCTCGGTCTTCGATCGCAAAAACTATTTCTACCCTGATCTGCCGCAGGGCTATCAGATCTCGCAATACAAGGATCCGATCGTGGGCGAGGGCGAAGTGCTCGTCGATCTCCCCGATGGCCAGCAGATCACCGTCGGTATCGAGCGTCTGCATCTCGAACAGGATGCCGGCAAATCCCTGCATGATCAGTCGCCGACCATGAGCTTCGTTGATCTCAATCGCTCCGGTGTCGCGCTGATGGAAATCGTGTCGAAGCCGGATTTGCGGTCATCCGATGAAGCGCGCGCCTATGTCACGAAGCTGCGGACCATTCTGCGTTACCTCGGCACCTGTGACGGCAATATGGAAGAAGGCTCACTCCGCGCCGATGTCAACGTCTCCGTGCGTCGCCCGGGTGAACCGCTCGGCACACGCTGTGAAATCAAGAACGTCAATTCGATCCGCTTCATCGGGCAGGCGATCGAATATGAAGCGCGTCGTCAGATTGGCATTCTCGAAGATGGCGGCAAGATCGATCAGGAGACGCGCCTGTTCGATCCCGGCAAGGGCGAGACGCGCTCGATGCGCTCGAAGGAAGAAGCGCATGATTATCGCTACTTCCCTGATCCTGATTTGCTTCCGCTCGAATTCACGCAGGCCTATGTCGATGAATTGAAAAAGGGCCTGCCGGAATTGCCGGACGAAAAGAAAGCCCGCTTCATCGCTGCTTACGGTGTGACGGCTTACGATGCGGGCGTGCTTGTCGCGGAACGTGCGGGTGCTGATTATTTCGAAGCTGTGGCCAAAGGCCGTGACGGCAAGGCCGCAGCGAACTGGGTGATCAACGAACTCTTCGGCCGTCTCAACAAGGACGGCAAGGACGTGACGTCCTCACCAGTCTCCGCTGCGCAGCTCGGCGCCATCGTTGATCTGATTGGCGAAGGCACGATTTCGGGCAAGCTCGCGAAGGATTTGTTCGAAATCGTTTGGACGGAAGGCGGCGATCCGAAAGAGATCGTTGAAACGCGCGGCATGAAGCAGGTTACCGATACCGGCGCGATTGAAGCCGCTGTCGATGCCGTGATTGCCGCCAATCCTGACAAGGTGGAACAGGCGAAAGCCAAGCCGACCATGATCGGCTGGTTTGTTGGCCAAGTGATGAAGCAATCGGGTGGCAAGGCCAATCCGCAGGCGGTGAACGATATTCTCAAGGCGAAGCTTGGGATCGAATAAGGCGTCCACGCCTCACGTGAATAGCGAAGGGGCAGAGTGATCTGCCCCTTTTTCTTTTGGGTTTCGCTTACATCGCCATTTGTAGGCCAAGCGTGCCCGGCGCGAGTGTGAGGAAAGCCCATGCCGCACCAGAGAGTATATTGGCAATTTGAAATGGAATTTGCGGCATGGTGCACGCCCCTGCGGCAAGGGGGACAGTCGCGCGTAGCGGACCGATGAAGCGGCCGAAAAACACACCGGGCGCGCCATATTTTTCGAAAAACGCATGGCCGCGTGTGATCAATTGCGGATGATTTTTTAGCGGCCACATCCGCGCGATTTGATCGTGATAATGGTAGCCGAGCCAGTAGGACAGCCAATCACCCAAAACGGCCCCCATAAACGCGCCAAACCACATAGGCAAAAACTCAAGGCCGGATGCGCCAGCCATGGCCCCGATGCCCCAGAGCAGCACGGTTGCCGGGATGAGCAGGGATAAGAAAGCAAGCGATTCCCCGAAGGCGAGCAAAAAAACGATGATGGGCGCCCAGCCCTGATGTGCCCGGACAAAATCAAGCACGGGCATCAAACTCTCTGGCATTGTCAAAATGACATAACTCCCTGAACGGTGGGGCTTTCCGCCCCCCGCTCAAATGCTCTAGCATTGCGGCAAATCAAGGGGGAGGCACCAATGGCCGCACGTTTCGTTCTTTATGGGTTTTTCCGTTCGGGTCCGACCTATAAGGTCGCGCTGGCTCTATCGCTGTCGGGAGAGCCTTATGCTTATGAAAGCATTGCGCTGCGCGAAGGCCAGCATAAGACGCCTGCCTTCCTCGCCAAGAACCGCTTCGGCCAAGTGCCCGCGCTGGAAGATCGCTCGAATGGCATGACGCTGTGTCAATCTGCCGCTATCCTTGATTACATCGCCGACAAAACGGGGAAGCTCGGCGGTGCCACGCTGCAAGAACGTATTCAGGCACGCGAATGGTGCCTGTGGGATTTCGACCGCCTCGCGCTGAACATTTACCGTCCGCGCGCTGTCAAACTCGGTCTGCGCCAATTGGATCCCGCCGTCGTGGCGCAATATGAGACCGAAGGAAAGGCGGCCTTGCAGGTGCTTGACGATTGGCTGAAGGGCCGCAATTGGCTGGTCGGCGATCATCCGACCTTTGCTGATGTCGACGTCTATGGCGTCATCGTTTATGCGCCTGATGGCGGATATGATCTTTCCGCCTATCCCAACATTGGCGATTGGATGAAGCGCATCGAAGCGTTGCCGGGCTATGGCACGCGCGAACAATTGCTGCCGCAAGAAAGCCGCGCCGCGTGATCGAGCGCGACGCATTGCGGTTTCGCCGTGCTCTCCGCAGTGATCTGCCTGTCATCATTGGCCTCTATGCTGATGATGACAGGGGCGGCCATGGCGATGCTTGGAACGAGACCAACCGCCCCGCCTATGAAGCTGCGTTCGATGAGATTACGGGTCATCCGCGCGATGCACTAATGGTCATCGAAAAGGACGGTGTGGTTATCGGTACGTTCCTGCTGACGCTTTTGCCCGGTCTTACCGGGCGGGCCAGCCGGCGTCTGCAATTGCGCTCTGTCGAAGTGCGGGCCGATCTCCGCTCACAAGGCATCGGCGCGCATATGCTCGCTTTCGTCGAGGATTATGCGCGAACGCATGGCGCTGTGATGATCGAACTCACATCGAATAATACGCGCCCTGAGGCGCATCGCTTTTATGAGCGCCATGGCTACGCCAAATCCCACGCGGGATTTAAGAAGAAAGTAAAGGCATAGCGCGCGGATTTGAAACGCGCCTCGTGCAACGTGTCCCCGCGTGGTGCAAAGCGCACCACGCGATGGGGTGCCTTTTCTTAGGTTAGGCGGCCACGTGCTGCGACCGGAATTTCACCGATGATCTCGGTGCCGCGCACCGCCACCAGACGATCCACCATGTTGACGACGACGCAGACATGGTTCGGTACGACACGGACGACATCGCCAACTTTCGGCCGGTCATTGCACGCCGAGAGATCAAGGAAGCCATGTTCTTCGGCGAAACGCGCGATCTTCGCTTCCGGATGCTCGATCAGGTAACCATGACCTTCGAGCCCCCAGCCCGTGTCACTCGTCAACGTCTTCGAACCGGAATCGAGAATGCCGCGCTCGGGGCCGGCGCGGCTCACGACCGTGGCGTAGACGCGCAGGGCACATTCGTCGAGTGAGGCATAGCCCGCCGCCATCATCATGCGATCATTGAAGACGCACGTGCCTGCGCGATGCTCCGTCACGCCCTTGATCTTCCCAAGATTGAGAAGGTTCGGTGTGCCGCCTGTTGAAATGATTTCGGCATCGAGCCCATCGGCGCGAATGGCCGTCAAAACTTCATCGAGAAATTTCTGTGTCTCCGCCATCTTGTCTTCCGGCGGGTAAAGCATGAAGCCGCGAAATTTCAAGCCTTTGCGGGAGGCAATGTCGCGGGCCAATGCAATCGCTTCGGATGGATTTTCAACGCCCGCGCGTTTGCGGCCCGTATCGATTTCCACCACAACGCCAAGATCGCGACCTGCAACGTCGGCTGCATGCGGCAGACCGGCCACGACGGTGGGATTGTCGGCAGCAACAGTCACGTCCGCCTTTTTAAGAACCGCCCCAAGACGGCCCGTCTTTTCCTCGCCGAAGATGTTGTAGCTGATCAGGATCTTGTCGATCCCACCCTCGGCCATCACCTCCGCTTCACCAACCTTCTGGCATGTTACGCCGCTGGCGCCATGATCCATTTGCATCTTGGCGATCAAGGGCGATTTATGCGTTTTAATGTGCGGACGATTTTGCACGCCAGCCGCATCGCAAAGCGCCTGTGCTTTTTTGATGTTGTGCTCGACGACATCAAGATCGATGACGACGGCAGGCGTTCCAAATTCACGTTGAATACGGCTTTTGAGCGCGGCGATATCGGTCATGATTTACGCTTTCACGAGAAGGATGGCTTCGATTTCGACGGCCATGCGGTTGGGCAGCGAGCCCATGCCGACGGCAGAGCGCGCATGGCGTCCAGCATCGCCTAAGACATCGACGAGCAAATCCGAGCAGCCATTGATGACTTTGGGGTGATCGGAAAAATCAGGTTCGGCATTGACCATGCCGAGCAATTTTACGACCGCTTGGATACGTGACAGATCCCCAAGCGCTGCTTTCGCAACCGCGAGCAATTGCAGGCCCGTGAGGCGCGCTTCAGCATAGGCATCTTCAATCGAGATATCGCGGCCGAGACGACCGGCGCGATAGGTGCCATCCGCGCGTTTCGGCCCCTGACCCGAGAGATAGAGAAGATTGCCAGCGAAGCGATAGGGCACGTAATTGGCGACGGGCACCGGCACAGGTGGCAGCGTCAATCCCATTTGAGCCAGGCGTTCTTCGGGTGTCATGGTGGACCTCACAGTTTCAAATCGACGAGCGCCATTTTGCGAATGGCATCCCAATCCCACGCAATCCCGAGACCGGGCGCATTCGGCGGATAGGCGCGCCCATCCTTGATCGTCATGCCTTCATGCGTGATCGGGTCGAGCTGCGGGATATATTCAACGTAACGACCGTTCGGCACGGCGGCGCTCAGCGAGACGTGGATTTCCATTAGGAAATGCGGGCACATGGCGACGTTGAAGGCTTCGGCCATATGCGCCACTTTCAACCATGGCGTGATGCCGCCAATGCGTGCGACATCAGCCTGCACGATGCTGCAGGCCCCCATTTGCAGATAATCCTTGAACTGGCTCACGGAATACATGCTCTCGCCAACGGCAATTGGCACAGAGGTCGATTGCGTCAGTCGTACATGCGCGCCGACATCATCGGCATGGATCGGCTCTTCAAACCAGGCAATGTCGAGCTCTTCATAGGCGCGCGCACGGCGGATTGCTTCAGACAGGTTGAAGCCTTGATTGGCGTCAGTCATGATTTCGAAATCGCCGCCAACTGCATTGCGCACGGCGGACAGCCGCTCGATATCGCCCGCAAGAAGCGGCTTGCCGATCTTGATTTTGGCCCCGGAGAAGCCCTTTTCCTTCACCGCAAGCGCATCTTCGACGAGGGCTGAGGGTTCAATGTGGAGCCATCCACCTTCGGTGGAATAAAGCGGTACCGATTCCTGCGCGCCGCCGGCCAAGCGCCAGAGTGGCAGACCGGCACGTTTGCAGCGCAAATCCCACAACGCCGTGTCGATGCAGGCGAGTGCAAGCGCGGTGATCGCGCCGACCGTGGTCGCATGTGTCGAAAAGAAGAGATCGCGCCAAAGCCGTTCGATATCATCGGCGTCCTTGCCGATGAGACGCGGGCAGAGATGATCCTTCAACAAAGCGATGACGGATGAACCACCCGTGCCGATCGTGTAGGAATAGCCGACGCCTTCCACCCCATCGGAATCGACGATCTTCACAATCGGCGTTTCCTGCGAGACAAAGCTCTGAATGGCGTCGGTTCGTAAAACCTTCGGCTTCAGATCGACCAGGGTAATCTCAATCCGTTCGATCCAGGCCATGGCCATCGTTCCCTTATTTCATCAACAGTTTGGGTAGGAAGAGCGTGATCTGCGGCACATAGGTGATCACGATCAAAGCGGCGAAGAGCGGCACGAGCCATGGCAGGATTGCCATGGTGGTCCGTTCAACCGAGAGGCGCGCCACACGCGCCAGCACGTAGAGCACCATGCCGAGGGGAGGGTGGAGGAGCCCGATCATCAGGTTGAGCGTGATGATCACACCAAAATGAATCGGATCAACGCCAAACTTGATGATCATGGGCATCAGGATCGGCATCAGGATCGTGATGGCGGCGAGCGTGTCGATGAACGAGCCGACAATCAGGATCAAAATGTTTACGAGCAGCAGGAACACCCATTTGCTGGTGGTGATCGCAAGCATCGCGTTGGTGAGGACATCGGCGACCTTCGTCACCGTCAACAGCCAACCAAAGATCGATGCCGCCGCAACAATGAACAAGACCGAGGCCGTGGTTTCAATCGTGTCGAACGTGGCTTTGGCGACCGATTTGAATGTCATGGTCCGGTAGCGGAAAAGCCCCAGATAGAGGGCCCATGCGCAGGCCGCGACAGCCGCTTCGGTTGGCGTAAAGAGACCCGCCGTCATGCCGCCGATTAGCAGCATCGGCGTCATCAGCGCCATCACGGCTTCGAATTTGAAATACCAATCCGCCCATGTGAGCACGGCAATCACAAGGAAGCCGCCGATCAGGATCGGCCAACCGGTCAATTCATAAAGGCCCCAGATCGCCCCACCGGCCGCGAAGACGACCAGCACTTCAGCGGCTGATTTCAAAACTTGCGGCAGAGAGAACGGCGCGTCCGAACCCCAATTATTGCGACGGGCAAAAAACGCCACTGTGCCCATCATCATGGCGGTCATGACGAGGCCGGGGAGAATGCCGCCGAGAAACAACGCGCCAATCGAGACATTGGCCATCATGCCGTAAATCACGAAGGGTAGGGATGGCGGAATGATCGGGCCGAGTGTGGCGGATGCAGCGGTCACACCAACCGCGAATTCAATGGGATAGCCATGGTCTTTCATGGCTTTGATTTCAATCGTGCCAAGGCCAGCCGCGTCCGCGATCGCTGTCCCCGACATGCCTGAGAAAATCACCGAGCCGATCACGTTGACCTGACCGAGGCCGCCCCGCATCCAGCCGACGGCATGCACCGCGAACTGGTAGATACGGTTTGTCACGCCGGCGATGTTCATCAAATTGCCGGCGAGAATGAAAAATGGAACGGCGAGCAGCGGAAATGAATCGACGCCCCCCAGCATACGATGCAACACCGTGAAATCCGGAAGTGTGCCGTCGATCATGATGTAGAGAAGGGATGAGACCGCCATCGACAGTGCGACGGGGACGCCGATGATCAGAAGGAGCAGAAACGAACCGACCAGGATCAACATCAGATAACGCTCCCCTCATCCATATAGGCATCAGGATTTTCGAGGATCGAATAGCCCTGTTTCCAATTGATCCAGGCCACTTGTAATGAGCGGATCGCCCCGACGACAAGACCGCCGAAAATGAAATAGTAGACGGCGTTCATCGGAATTTTCACCATCGTCATTTCTTCATGCCCGATGATGGCCATGAGCTTCCACATCAGAACGGCGGCATAAGCGAAGAAGGCCGCGCGCAAAACATCCACAAAGGTTGAGAGGATGCGGCCAGCCTGACGCGGAATGAGGCGGTAGATAAAGTCGACATGGATATGGCGGTTACGGCGCACGCACATGGCTGCGCCCACGAAAATCACAGTCATCAGCAGATAGCGCGCAATCTCTTCGGTCCACGCATAGGAATCATTGAGCACGTAACGCGTGAAGAATTGCAGAAAGACGACGAAGCACATCCCCCAGAAGAGCGCCAGCGCGATCCAGTCTTCGACATAAGCATGATCGGAGATGTCGACGGGCGCAGCCTCGTCGATGGTGATCAGGGCCGATTCCTCATCGGCGCCGCCTGGCTTTGTGCTTACCATGGGTGGGCCTTTCACGAACCGCCCGCAAAGCGCTGAGCGGCAAAAGCAACAGGCGGACGCGGGTGCGTCCGCCTGCGCGACATGTCAGCGAATTACTTGATCGCCTGGATCTTTTCCCAATCCGACTTGCGATAGCCGAATTGTTCGAAAGTGGTGTTTTTGTTCACGGCTTCGAGGAATTCGACGCGGTCAATGCCCGTCACCGTCAAACCCTTCTGCTTGAACTCACCTTCGAGTTCCTTTTCACGCTTGATGATGTCGGCCGTCGATTTGGCCGCTGCTTCCTGTGTGACTTCGGTGAAGATCTTCTTGTCGGCATCCGACAGCGACTTCCACGTCTTGCCAGACACAACCGTGTTCAGGTGATCGACGATGTGGCCGGTCAGCACGATGTGCTTTTGAACTTCGAAGAACTTCTTCGCTTCGATCGTGGTGAGCGGGTTTTCCTGCGCTTCCACCGTGCCGTTCTGCAAAGCGAGATAAACTTCCGCGAAGGCGATCGGCGTCGTGTTCGCGCCGCACGAACGCGGCATAGCGAGATAGGCCGGCACGTCCGGCACGCGCATCTTCAGCCCCTTCATATCCGCGCATTTCGCAATCGGGCGGTTCGAAGAGGTGTGACGCGTACCATAATAATTGAGCGCTGTGATCTTGTTGCCGCTCTTATCTTCATAACCCTTGGCGAGTTCAGCAAAGACATCGCTCTTGGCGTATTTCAGCAGGTGGTCGGCATCGCGGAAGGTGAAGGGATAATAGCCGACACCGATCGGCGGATAATCGCGCGCGGCAAAGCTCGAGCCAGAAATGATGATATCAACCGTGCCCAGCTTTAGGCCTTGGTTGATGTCGGTTTCTTTGCCGAGCTGCGAGGCCGGGAACACGTCGATCTGATAGCGGCCATTGGTCCGCTTGCCGATTTCTTCAGCAGCCCACACCGACCATTTGTGGAACGGCTCGGACACTTCATACACATGTGCCCATTTCAGCTTGGTCGGGGTCTGGGCCTGCACCGGTGCTGCCAGCATGACGCCTGCAGTCGCAGCCAAGGCAAGGCTCAGGAAATGTCTACGCTCCATGGTCTTTCTCCCTTTTTGAACGTTTTATTTTGTCCAAACTATGCCGCCCGTGCTTCGGGCTGGCAAGCACCCCTCAACCCTTTTGGCGGGCTGGCCGGGTGTCATCCAGCGACGATCCACAGGGTGAGGGGAAAGGTCAGGCTCGCCAAAGCGGTCGAAAGCACGATGGTGGCTGCCACTGTTTCGGGATCGGTGCGGAAGCGTTCGGCGATGATGAAAACATTCGCCGCTGTGGGCAGTGCAGCATAAATCACCCCCGCCATCACCCAGCTTGGTCCGAGCCCCAGCACCATCATGACCAACGCCACGAGCAGCGGATGCATGATGAGTTTGGCCATGAGCATGGGAGCTGCGGCGCTGAGGCGCCCCCGCAGGCCCCAGCCTGATAGCGCAAGGCCAAGCGCGAAGACGCCCGTGGGCGGTGCAGCATTGCCGAGAAAGACGAGAAAACGGTCGAGCGGCCCTACCGGGACGAGCCCGAGAATGGAGAGCGTCGATCCAGCCGCAATCGACAGCATGAACGGGTTGAACAGCGTGCCGCGCGCCAATTCGGCCATGAGGCGGCCGCGATCGCCGCCGCCTTCCTGCAAAGCGCGAATAAGCCCGATCGAAAGCGGAATGATGATCGCATTGTCAACGATCAGGCCGAGCGCGATGGGAGCTGCGGCCTCGTCGCCCAAAAAGGCGAGCATCAGGGGAACGCCGAGAAAAGCGAAGTTCGGTCCAACGCAGGCTTGCCCGCGCGAAATGGCCGCATCGGCCGTCTGGCCGCCGAAGCGGCGCATAATGAACGCGATCAATGCCATTTGTAGGACGCCGACGCCGGCAAGCCCGAGAAAGAATTTCAGATTGAATAATTCGAGGATCGGCTCACGTGCCATCACGCGGATGATGAGGGCTGGTGTCGCAACGAAGAAGGCAAAGGCGTTGAGAACGCGCACGGCGGAGAGATCGAACATGCCACGCCGGCCGGCGAGCCAGCCTAAAAAGATCACCGCAAAGAAAGGCGCGCTTGTTGCGATGAAATAGACCATGACATCCCCCGGCCGGGCCTTTAGCGTCGTCTGATTGTCCGGCCCCGATGGGACGCGGTCCCAGCCCGGATGTTAAAAGCTGCCGATGAGATTCGCGCCCCTTCTTGTGTGTTTATGCGTTCTGGCGATGGTCTTCCCCGCCGGGGCGAAGGAGAAGGAGGCGAAGGAAGCCGCCGAAGATACCGTTACGTCATGTGATGGCTACGGTAAGAATTTCTACGCCCTGCCCAATACGGGTGTCTGCGTCGCCGCGGGCGGGCAGGCGGAACTGACCGGGACAACGAGCCGGCTTAACAACGGTCTGCAGCAGAACCAGCTGGTCTTTCATGGCGCCTTGGCAGCTGACATCCGCACGCAAACAGGCCTCGGTGAACTGCGCGGCTTTGCGCGCGCCAGCTATTATTCCGATAGCCATAGCTGGTCGCCCGATTATCTTTTCATTTCGCTGACAAGCCCCGATACGAACGTCTTTGCGCAAATCGGTTACAGCGATTCAACCTTCAACTATCTGGGCGGCGGCCCGGCCGTTGGCACGCTGCGCGGCGCTAATCTCAGCGCCAAGCTGATCCGCACGACCTACAAGATCACGCCGTCGCTGACGGTCAAAATCGCGCTTGAGGCCGATGCGCAGGAACGCCCGCGCAGTGTCGCTGATCCGATCTCGAATATTTTTCCGCGTGCTGTACCAAGCATCACGACGACGGATAAAACGCAGCCCGATCTTGTCGCGGCCTTGAGCTTTGAACCGAAGGCGGGTTCGGCGCAATTGTCAGCCGTCCTTCATCGCGTGCAAAGCCCAGTCGCGACCATCAAGGACAAGACCGGCTTCGCCGTGCAATTCGGTATGACTTATCCGCTCGATATCGCAGTTCCCGATAATGACGATTCTGATGCGGACAGCGATGATGATGAGGCGAGTGACGATACAGATACCGATGAGGCAAGCGATAGCGACGCGAAAGGCAGCCAAGATGCCAAGGTGAAAACGGCAAAAGCCCCCAAGGCGCCTAAGCCGTGGGAGATCACGCATAGCTTTGCCTGGCAGCTCGCTTACGCCAATGGCGCAACGCTTTATCTCGGCTATGGCACGGGCCGTTTCAGCAAGGCAGCCGTCGATGCGGTCGTTCTGCCGAATGGGACGCTACAACTCGTATCAGGCGTGTCGGCGCTTGCTTATTACAGCATTGGCTGGATGCCGAAGGTCACGCAGAACGTGTTTGGCTCATGGTCGCAGCTCTCGCCACCCTCCGCTGCGATTGGCTTTAATCTGCAAGGCTCGCGCGATTACACAGAAGCGCGGTTTGGCACTAATTTCGTCTATGAGCCGTGGAAGGATTTCACGATCACGCTCGAAGCGATGGCGATGCGCGCCGATCTGTCTGGAATCAGGAATGGCGTCGCGACCCAACTCGTCAATGGCACGACGGCCTATCAATTTTCATTGCAGGTCTCGAAAATATTCTGAACATCCTGATGCCGATGTGTCGCTCAGTGCGCAAACTCCGGCTGTGACCGGGTCAAGATACGCTTGACGCTTTCGAGATGGAGGCGTGCGCTCTCAGCATCGCCTTCGCGCATCTGTGCGGCCGCTGCTCTCGCGACGGCAGGATCGACCTTGATTAGTGGTCGTCCCGTGCTCATCGCCTTGACCTGCACTTCGGCTGCACGCTCGAGATAATAGAGATCGTCCCACGCCTCGGCGATGGTCGGGCCTAGCACCATCACGCCATGATTGCGCATGAAGATGATGTCGGCTTCGCCCATCGCTGACGCGATACGGTCGCCTTCGCGTTCATCGAGCGCGAGACCGTTATAATCGGGATCGATAGCGGTACGGCCATAGAATTTGAGTGAGGTCTGGCCGGCATAAGCGAGGGGCTCACCCTCAATCATGCTAAGCGCTGTCGCGTAAGGCATATGCGTGTGGAAGGCCGCTTTCGCGCGCGGCAGGCGCATATGCAGTCTTGCATGAATATAGAACGCCGTTGCTTCCGGCTTGCCATCGCCAGACACCACATTGCCATTGAAATCGCAGACGAGCAGGCTCGACGCGGTGATCTCTTCAAAAGCAAGGCCATAGGGATTAACGAGAAAGAGATCGTCGCGCCCTGGCACCATGGCTGAGAAATGATTGCAGATGCCTTCCTGCAGGCCCAAACGCGCGGCCATCCGGAAACAGGCGGCGAGATCAACGCGGGCGGCCTCAACGCGATCGGTATCGAGTTCGCTGTTGCGCAGGATGGACGGAGCGGCGCCTGCCGTTTTCAGTTCATGAGCCATGGAAGCGAGACCTCGACGGGATTGCGATTCAACCCCGCCATGCAATCAAAGGTTGGAGGGCGGCACAACCCGAACTTCGCCGAAATGATCGCGCATCAGCGTAACCGCCTCTGCCGCACTGATCCGGTAGAGTTTTGAGCCGACCACGCGCCGGTCTGCCAAGAGCTGATGCAGCATGGTCTCAGCCTCATAACGGTCGGGCACAGCGGCATAGGCCATGACATTCGGCTTCCAGTCGCGTGCGGCACCGCGGGGTGCGTTCCGCGCGCGCCCGACCTTAGCCATGCCTTGCCCTGCCTTGACGAGATAGACCCAGCCTTCAGTCGAGCCTGTCCGGGCGTCCTTCGCCTCAGACTGCATCTCAAGCCTGAAAATGGGCTTCCCAATGCGCGGCGGTTGCACGCGGTCTCTCCTGCACGCCACGATTCGCGGCAGGCACTAGAATAGGTGGAATGGTTCGGGAGCGCGAGCCTGTCATCATTTTGAGACACGACTCGGTTTTGGCTTCTCAAGGTGGGAGGCCTTCATGGACGATGACACGATAAAGGTTCGCAGTCTGTTTATCTCCGATCTGCATCTGGGGACCAAGGGCAGTCAGGCGGAGGCATTACTCCAACTTCTGAAGATCTATGAGCCGGAGACGCTCTATCTTGTTGGCGATATCGTCGATGGTTGGCGTCTCAAATCGGTTTGGCATTGGCCACAACCGCATAATGATGTGGTGCAAAAGCTCTTACGCAAAGTGCGGAAAGGGTGCCGTCTCATTTATATTCCCGGCAATCATGATGAATTCATGCGTGACTATGTAGGAAGCAATTTCGGAGGCATCGAAATTGTCGAAGAAGCGATCCATGAGGGAGCCGATGGACGCCGCGCGCTTGTCCTACATGGCGATAAGTTTGATGTCGTCGTGCGTCATATGCGCTGGCTCGCGCTACTGGGTGATACGGCCTATGACGTCGCACTCTATCTTAATCGGCATGTAAGTCGGGTGCGGCGTGCGATGGGTCTGCCCTACTGGTCGTTTTCCGCATGGAGTAAAAGTCGTGTCAAATCCGCCGTGAATTTCATCGGTGCATTTCGTGAAGCGGTCGTGAACGAAGCGCGGCGGCATCATATTGATACAGTGATTTGTGGACACATCCACCAAGCCACAATCGAAATGATGGATGGCGTGCGTTATATGAATTGCGGTGATTGGGTCGAATCTTGCACGGCGATCATTGAGACGTTTGATGGCCGCTATGTCCTCATTCATGGCCACGGCAATAATTCGGGAGCCGCCCAGCCGAATTCGGAACGAGCTTTATTGTCAGCGGCCTGACCTTGCCTAATATTGTCGATAAAACTTTCCATACTGGCGGCTAAACTATGCTTGGCGGCAAAGCTACGGCAGCGTTCGCGTGAAATCGACAAGGCTGCGCAGGCTGCTTTGCCAAGATCAATGTCGAGAACGCCACATCCAGACCCTTCCAAAATATCGCGTGGTCCAGCCACCGGAAACGCCGCGACCGGCAGGCCGGCAGCGAGCGCCTCAAGCACAACCAAACCATAGGTGTCCGTGAGACTTGGGAATACGAAAACATCAGCTGACGTATAAATATCATAAAGATTCTGGCCGCTGCGAAAGCCCAAGAAGTGCGCATTCGGAAAAGCGTTTTGAAGATCGTCTCGGGCTGGTCCATCACCGACGACGATTTTAGATCCGGGCAGATCGCTCTTGAGAAATGCTTCAATATTTTTTTCGATCGCGACACGAGCGACGCACAGAAAAACGGGTTTCGGCAGATGATCGAACAAGCCGTGGCGTCCACTGCTGAACGCCGCTACGTCGACCCCTCTCTGCCATTGCAGGACTTGTTTAAAGCCACGAAGCTTTAATTCTTGGGCGAGGGTAGCCGTCGCCACCATGGTGCCCTGGCCGGCATTATGGAATCTGCGCAGTACGGCATAGGATAATGCCCGTGGTACCGGCCAGCGCGCTGCGACATACTCCGGATAGCGTGTATGATAGCACGTCGTGAATGGTAGCCGGTTGCGGAGACAATAGTGCCGCACAGCCATACCGACGGGCCCTTCCGTCGCAATATGAAAGGCGTGTGGCCGCAAGGCTTCAATCCGGGCGGCAATCCTTGCCGGATGCGGAAAAGCCAATTTGATTTCTGGATAGCTCGGCATGGCGATGGCGGGAAAGCCATCTGGGGTCAGAAATACAATCTCGACATTGTGCGACGGTGCTTCGGCAGCCAAAGCTTCAAGCGTACGCACGACGCCATTGACTTGTGGTGCCCAAGCGTCCGTTGCAATCAAAATGCGGAATGTTCCCATGCCCAAGCTCCTTTGTGATTTGGAGCCATGAGCATGAGTCGGGTGTCATCCATGTGACGGCACGTCACGAGGGAGCGTTGGCTTTTTCCACGTCGGTGACGTTTTGACCGGAATTGCTTTTGGCCACCTTATGTTTTGTCGTTTTTGCTTTCGTGGCCTTGTCTTGTGTGGCCTTACCCTTCGCGGCCTTGCCTCGCGATTTCTTCAGCTTTTTGCTCTCGTCTGTGGACGTGTCCGCTTCGGCTTTGTGTTTCACTTTCGTATTTTCAGCGCGCTTTTTGGCTTTTTTGCCACGTGTTGCTTTATCTTTATGTAGCTCCTCAATCAAATCTTGCAGCAATCCGACGATCTTTTCGAGTTTGGCAATTTTCTTTTTCGACATGCTTTCGCTCCCGCTCTTGCGCGGGGATCATGCCGTAGCGGGGAACGAAAGCAAGTTCATAAAACCGCAATAAAACGTTCACAGACGACGACAGGGTGCCGTGTCTGTCAGCGGCGTGTTTGCGGCCAAAGGACGCGTTTGGTGACATTGGCTAGGAAAACATTTCGCTCGGCATCATGAGGCGCGGCCTGACGCCGCAGCTTGTCATGACAAGTCTCGGCCTCTCTACGCTGTGCGCTTGCATACCGATCCTAGGGTCGCCAATGCCGCTTGCGCACTTTGATTGGGAAAACGCAGCTCCACGGCGTGTAACGCTTGCGGTTGAGCCAGATATTGTTGCGCTGCAATAGAGGAATTTATCGCACTGCAAAAATATTTGCTGCGGGACAAAGCGCGTGATGCGCATTGCGAACCGCGAAAATGTCCGATTATCTTTCGCCGGGGCGGATGGTTGGATAACTGATGAGTGCATTGGCGCAGGTGGACGCGAAGCCATCCATGGCATGGAAGCGATTGCGGTCTGCCCTTTACTTCGTGTTTCCTCTGCTATGCCTTGTCTTCATCTGGGAATTCACGGTCCGCATCTTTTCCGTCCACCCTGGTGTCTTTCCCGGTGTCGGCGCCGTTTTGAAGGCGGGTGCTGAGAGCATCGCCAACGGTTCCTTGTTTCTCCATATCGGGGCGAGCTTGGCCCGCGTTCTCGTGGGCACGATCTTGGCTGTGCTGGTCGGCGTTCCCTTGGGCATTTTGATGGGCGTGAGCCCAGGCGTGTCGACCATTTTGACGCCGCTCTTCCGCTTCTTCTCCGTCTTGGCGGGCATCGCATGGATCCCGATCGCGACCCTGTGGTTTGGCTATGGCTTTGGTGCCATCACATTCGTGATCTTCAATGCGGTATTTTTCGTGGTCGCCTACAACACGCTCTTGGGTGTTGCGAGCATCCCGCCGCAATTGCGCAATGCCGCGTGGTCCTTGGGTGCGAACCGGTGGGACATGCTGAAGGAGGTGCTGCTGCCCGGCGCTCTGCCGAACATTGTGACGGGCATTCGCACAGGGCTTGGCTTTGCATGGCGCGGGCTGATTGCAGCCGAGATGATCGCGACCAATCTAGGGCTTGGCTACATGCTCTTCCTGGCGCGTGATTTTTATCGCACCGAACTCATTGTCTTCGGCATGATCGTGATCGGCATTCTCTGGCTGCTGATCGACCGTCTTGTGTTGGCACCGCTTGAGCGCCGCACGATTGAGCGTTGGGGACTTGTCCGATGAGCGAGGCCGTCGCGGTCAATCCAGCACTCCGGCTTTGGAGCGGTTATCTGCGCCTCGTCGCGCGCCATCCGGTCATCGGTTCTGTGGTGCCGTTCCTGCCCTTGATAGCGCTTTGGGCCATCGTCGTCGAAGCCGGTGTGTTTCCGCGCGCCTTCTTTCCCGGCCCTGTCGATGTGTTCCACTCCTTCGTCGATCTGACACGCAAAGGCATTCTGCCCGCTTATCTGGCTGATAGCATTGTGCGCCTCGCCGTGGGTGCTGCGGCCGGCATGGTTGCGGGCATTTTGCTTGGGCTGCTCGTCGGCCTTAATGAGCGTGCGCACCGGGCGCTCTGGCCTGTACTGTTATTTTTCCAAGCGATTGGCGATATCGCATGGCTGCCGCTACTGATCATTTGGTTCGGCTTTGGCCTTGAGACCATGACCTTTGTGATCGTCTATACGGTGCTGTTTCCCGTCGTGCTCAACACGGTGTTGGGCGTCCGCTCAATCCCGCTTGATCTGCATCGCGCCGCGCAAAGCCTTGGCGCGCCACGCTGGCGCATTCTGACAGAAGTGGTTCTGCCCGGCGCGCTCCCCAACATCATCACCGGGTTGCGCAACGGTCTTGGTTATGGCTGGCGCGCATTGATTGCAGCCGAAATGATCGTGGGCACGAGCGGCGTTGGCTTCATGATGTTCGATGCAAGACGCGCCGGATCGGTCGTCGAAATTCTTCTGGGAATGATCATTCTCGGTTTGCTGTGGTACGCAGTGGACGCACTCATCCTTGCGCCGATTGAGCGCGCGACGGGACAGCGTTGGGGCATGGTGGCGCGATGAAAAGCCTAACGATCAATCATCTCTCGAAAACCTATTTTGATCCCTATGCCGCCAAACACGTCACGGCCGTTCAAGACGTGTCACTCGACGTACCGGAAGGCGAATTCGTTGCTATCGTCGGCCCTTCGGGCTGCGGCAAGACGACGATCCTCAACATGATTGCCGGGTTCTTGCCAGCTTCCGGCGGCGATATCATCGTCGATAGCCGCAAAGTGTCGGGTCCCGGACCAGACCGCGGCGTGGTGTTTCAATCGCATGCGCTCTTTCCGTGGAAGACGGTTTTAGAAAACGTCGCTTTCGGTCCGAAAATGCGCGGCGTGGGATTGAAAGAGCGCGAAGAGATCGCGCGGGATTATCTTGCCTTGGCTGGCCTGTCGCATGCGGCAGAGCGTTATCCGAATGAATTGTCGGGCGGTATGCAACAACGTGTCGGCGTTGTGCGTGCACTCGCTAATGAACCGGCTGTTCTCTTGATGGACGAGCCATTCGCCAGTGTCGATGCGCAAACCCGCATGACGTTGCAGGAAGAATTGACGCGCATTTGGCAGGCGCGGCGGCCGACGATCCTGTTCATCACCCACGATGTGCCCGAAGCGGTCTTCCTCGCCAATCGTGTGGTCGTTTTGTCGAAGGGGCGCGTGCTTGAAGAGGTCGAGATCGATCTTCCACGTCCGCGTTCATGGGACGCGATGATGGACGACGAACGCTTCAAAACCCTTTCCGCGCGTGTCCTGCAATTGGTGCGCGCCGCATGAGCCTAGCACGCGACCTTATCCGCTCACGCAAAACCCATGTTGTGCTTGGGTGCGTGGCGCTGTTGGCGGCTTTTCAGCTCTGGCAAATCTGGTCGGCACCCGGGAAGGTTGTCGGCACGTTTCCTGAGCGGCGCCGTGTCGATGTCATCGTGACCCTGCCGTTCGTGCCCGAGCGGTTTCACATTTCTCGTTTTCAGGAGTTCGGACGCGTCTCGGGGACGAATGGCAATGCCATCGAAGTCCGCGGCGTACTCCGCACAGACCTTAACAAACTGGCGCAGCCCTATTGGGTCCAACGCGTCGAACCAGCCACCTAGGGAGAGCATAACGATGATTTCCAGACGTTCCGTGCTGATGGGCGCCGCGCTTGCGATGCCCGCGCTGTCATCGCTGCGTGCACAATCGAACATCGTCAAAGTCAAGGCGGGCATGGTCACCGGTATCGACCAGATTGGTCTGCCGGTCGCGCTCGAACGCGGCTTCTTTGAAAAATGGGGTCTCGATGTCATCATCGCGCGGCCTTATGCAACCGGTGTCGACGCGTTGAATGCCTTGCAGGCAGGCGAAGCCGAAATGGTGCAGGTGGGCGTGCCGATGATTGGCGCCGTGCTGCGTGGCATGGACCTCGTGGCGCTCGGCAATTATTCCGGCAACGCGCATAAGCTTGGCTCGGACGCGACGATGGCGCTCGTTGCACGTGAAGGATCGGGCATCGATGCCAAGGATCTGTCCACGTTGCGCGGCAAGAAGATCGCCGCCTCCTTCGGCACAATCAATCACCTCTACGTTTTGGCCCTGCTGGAAAAAGCAGGTCTCACCGTCAATGATGTGACCATGGTCAACACCCCGCCGCCGGATATGACGGTTGCACTGTTGGCCAAGGGCATTGACGCTTTCTCGGGTTGGGATCCGTGGCCGATCGTGGCGTTGAAAGATGTGCCCGGCGCTTATCAAGTCGTCCGCGGCGGCGGCGTGATTTCCTATGTCGGCTTCAACGTCGCGACACGCGCATGGGTCGACAAGAATGGCGATACCATCGTGAAGATGTTGTCGGCCTTGTCGGAAGGCGACAAATGGATGCGCGCCAATCCGATGGAAGCAGCAAAGATTGCAACGCGCTGGATTCCGGGTCTCAAGCCCGATGTCGCCGAAGCGGCCATGCAGTTCAACGTGCAGCAAACCGACCGCCGTCTGTCGGCCAACAATTACCGCGCGCTCTACAATGCGGAAGAGCGCCTGCATCGCTTGGGCTTCATCAAGGAGACGTTTGATGTGAACAAACACATCAATCCGCGCTTCATTCTGCAAGTGATGGAGAAAAATCCGGAATTGTTCTCGGATCTCCCACCGATCCCGGCCGATGTGGCGCTCAAGCCCGGCTACGTGTTCAAGCCATAAGCGTCAGCACAGCAAAGAAAGCGGCCGGTTCATCCCGGCCGCTTTTTTGTGCGCAACACGCACAGCAGCGTTTGGGGTCATGTCAACTTCGAACAGATGAATGGCGGAGCGGGCGGGATTCGAACCCGCGAGACCCTTTCGGGTCTGCTCATTTAGCAAACGAGTGCCTTCAGCCTCTCGGCCACCGCTCCGGCGGGTTCCGGAATAGGGCCTTGCGGCGTCCGGGTCAATGATTCACACAGATCCCCGGACGCCATTCTGCGCGTTTCAGCGGGCCTTCTGCCCGAACAGCACGGCCTGTGCATCCTTGTCTTTGGAGAGGTCGTAATTCTGCCGTGCTTCGGCATCGACCGCGAGGCCGCGCGCGACTGCCGGGCGGGCGAGCATCCGGTCGATCCAGCGCTCTAAATGCGGAAAATCCGTGATGGTCTGGCCCTGCCGCTCCCATGCCCGCGCCCAGCCAATGCAGGCCATATCAGCGATGGAATACGCGCCCGCGAGGTAGTCGCGGCCCTCGAGCCGCCGGTTCATCACGCCATAGAGGCGGTTCACTTCATTGGTGTAGCGGGCGATGGCATACGGGACCTGCTCAGGCGCATAGATGCGGAAATGGTGGCATTGCCCAGCCATGGGCCCCAGCCCGCCGACCTGCCAGAACAGCCATTCCTCGCAGGCGACGCGGGCCCGTTCCTCGGTCGGGTAGAATTTCCCCGTCTTGCGGCCAAGATATTGCAGGATCGCACCGGACTCGAACACCGAGATCGGCTCGCCGCCCGGCCCCTCGGGGTCAATGATGGCAGGGATGCGGTTATTGGGTGCGATGGCCAGAAATTCCGGCGCAAACTGCTCGCCCTTGCCAATATTGATCCGCTTGATTGTGTAAGGCAGCCCGCACTCCTCGAGCATGATGGAAATCTTCCATCCATTCGGGGTTGGCCAGTAATAGAGCTCGATAGGCTGCGTCATCGGACTTGTCTCCTGTCTGATCCGACAGGATATGGCGTTTGGAATTTCGGGCAAGATCGAACCGTCCGATGGAGGTTCCCATGCATGCTGCCCGCCTAGCTCTGACCAGTTTTCTCCTCTTCATGCCGCTCGGCGTCTCGGCCCAGACGGCAAAGCCCGTCGCCGACCCGCCCAAAGCTGAGAGCGCGGCGCAGCCGGAGACAAAGAAAGCAAAAAAGCCGCGTAGCGAAGCGCAAAAGAAAAATGATGAACGAATGCGCGCCTGCGGCAAGGAATGGCGCGCGGCCAAAGCCGCCAACAAGACCAATGGCCAAAATTGGCGCCAGTTTTCCACGGAATGTCGCCGCAAGAAAAAGTCGGGCTGATCAAGGCATGGTGCGCATTCTGAATCGTCCAGGATGCCGCCGGTTTAGAAGCCCTTTTCGATCCGCAGGCGAAAGACAGCACCTTCTGCATAGCGTGTGTAAGGATCAGCCGGTGTTTCGCTGATCACATAGGCAAGCTCGGCACCAATCATGAGACCCTCGCGCGAGCGCCATTCGAGATTGCCGCCCGCCATCATGAGCGCAGCGGGGCCGCTCAAGCCCGTACTCGCGACATAGCTCGGCTTGATCATGCCAAAGCCAGCAAAATTTGTCGCCGTCCAACGTTCACCAAAAAACGGACGGCGATAGATAAGCGCCGCTGACATTCCACGCGTTTGGCTGAGATCGGAAAAGGCGAGATCGGCCCCGGTGATCGCTTGAAACAAGCCGCGGTCGAGCCCGATGAAAGAAGGCGGTCCGCGCGATAGTCCCATTTGGATGATCAGGAGATGTGGACGTTCGCCGCCGAGATCAAACACGCCGCCCGCCTGCCACGCGAACAAACCCTGTTCAGACTTCGGCACCGTTGCCGAAAAATGCAATTCGCCGGGATAGGGCCATGAGACGGACGCCCGCAGCACGCCAATCAGATCCGGTTTGTTGAGCGCGCGCAGATTGGTGCGGATCAATCCGTTATTGCGCTCATAAGCATCTTCAGCGGACATTTCAGCATAAAGCCATGAGGTGAGTGGAATTCGCAGCGCCAAGAAATTGGCAGTGAGATCGGAAATCGGTAAGGGCGTATAGTTGAAAGCATCGCGATAAAAATCGAACCGCGATGGCCCACGCCCAGCCATCAAAGGCCCAATCCGCACCCACGCCTCGTCCACATCGATGAGCGTCCGCTGTCCGCCGATGCCATCGGTCCAGACCGTTGGCAATCCAGACTCGCGCGCGATGGCAAGCCGCACGCGCCCATTGGTTGGATAATCATGGCCGGTCGAGACGAAATCCAAACCCAATTGCGTTTTGCTGATGCTTCCTGATTTGGCATCCGAATGCATGGTGAAGGGTGGTAGGCGAAGGCCGGCAAGATATTCGGCGCGCACAAAACCGCGCGGTGCAATGCATAATTCGGTGCCGGGCACGCGGAGATAGCCATAGCCCGCAACGTGGCACTGTGACAGGCGAGGCTCTGAAAGGGCAGGGCGCAGGCTCACAAAAACGATCAGGATCGGTAGCAGCACGCGCATGGCGGTCGAGCCATTAAAAAACCGCCGCGTCTTGCGACGCGACGGTTTCTTCTCTGGGAGAGGACCGGCGCGTGCGCGCCGGCCATGTCATGTGACCGTCAGATCAGAAGTCGCGCTGGATGCGGAGACGACCGACCAGAGCTGAACTTTCGGAATAAAGTGCACCAACGGCGGTGTCTTTACCCTGGTTGCCGTTCAACTTGCCTTGATCGGAATTGATTTGGAGATAGTTGATTTCAGCACCGATATCGAGCCCCTTAATCGGTGACCAAATCACGTTCGTTCCAACCGTCCAATAATTGGCATTGCGCAACGTGTTAGCTGCAGCCGCACCACCTGCGGCTGCGTAGGCTGCCGAAGGAATATCAGAGGCAATGTAAGAACCGAACAGACCCTGACGGATGGTCGGTGTCCAATAATGCAGGACGCCTGCCGTGAGGCCCCACACCGTTGTCAGATCGACGTTTCCAGCCGCATTGATCGTGGCATCGGGAACCAGGAAGGTCAGCTTGCCAACGCCGTTGCCAGCAGAGCCCCAGCCTGTCGGGTTCGCAAGGACCGTCGTGGTGGCTCCCTGCGAATAGGTACCTTGCAGGTAAAAAGCATCGCCTTTGGCGAGCATCGGCAGGTTGATTTTCACGCCAGCATTCAAAGCCCAGCCATAATCAGAGGATGCACCGGACGTTCCAATGATACCGGGTGTGCTACCCGATCCCGCAACGCGAACTTGGTGCACCAAGCCGGACAATTGGGCCGAACCCCAGCTCTGATCGACGCGGAGTGCAGCAACAATATCCGGCATTGAGGCGCCGCCATATTGAGCCGGTGTTGCGGCCACAGCGGCCGCTGCTGTTGAAACCGAAGCGGGCGCCAAGATCACACCGGACGTGCCGTTCGCGTAAACATACGCATTGCGACGCTCAAGCGGATCTTCAAGCGACACAGTGGCCGAGAAGCCGGAACCGAACGTGGCGGTGTAGGCTAAGAGGTTTGTGACGAGGCCGTCACCTGCCGTCGTGCCAACGAGTTCGAGGTCGCCATTGTAGAAGCCGAAGAACGACACGGCGCGACCAGCGGTCAGGCCGCCGAACTGGATGAACGCGCGGTCGATGTCGATATGCGTCTGCGCGTTGCCGGCATACGAATAAGCGGTGCCCGTATAGGCCGTGCCAATGCGAACCTGCGTGCCGGAATAAATCTGCCCCGTACGACGCGCGAAGTTTACGCGCGTGTAAGCGCGGAGCAGACCGTATTCGGTCGACGTACGCGCATCGAGTTCGAAGCGGCCGAGGGCGCGCATGCCCGTTGCATTGTCGCGACGGTTATATGTCTGGCCATACTGATATTCGAAGCGGACACGGCCACCGATCTTGATGCAGGTGTCCGAGCCCGGGATGTAGAAGAAGCCAGCGCCATGGGCCGAGCAAACGCGAACATACTCGACGGGCGCGGCCTTCTTCGACGGCAGGTCAGCCGCAAGCGCGGAGCCTGCGGTCAGAAGAGCCGCTGATGAGAGGAGAGTGGCAATAGTGCGCATAGATTCCATCCATAATGAAAAAGACAGAGACCCGGCGAAATGCGGATCGGTTCACAAGCGAGACCATGCGGCGCAATTTCTTCGTCGACAACATCAAATGACCTAAGGTTAGTTCAGAGCGTGTCAGAACCGTGGCAATGCGACTTTTCGGCAACAAAAACAGTTACTTAAAGTTGTATTTATATTTATTGATACACTTAAAAGTTGCATCCATTGCTTTTGATTCACGCCCGCCCGATTCCTCCACTGGAGGCCATGAGCGAGCTATCTTAATGTATAGCTTAAGTAATAAGACAAAGATCTATTTATAGTGATAGCATAGTTTCCGCTTATAAAAATAAAATAAAAACATAACTGACAAAATAATTGGCAAACATTAATGATGCTGCAAGGGAAGACTACCTCATGTTGGGGAGTTGCCTGTGGCTCGCTTGCGTCAATCGGTTTCAGTGGTTAGGGCTGCGTTGGGTCCGGTCCGGTCCATGCTGCTTCTGATCGCCATCTTCTCAGGCATTGTGAACATTCTTGCGCTCACAAGTTCAATCTACATGCTGCAGGTCTATGACCGGGTGTTGTCCAGTCGTTCGATCCCAACATTGATTGCTCTGTCGCTCGCCGCACTCTGGCTTTATGGCGTCCAAGCCCTTTTTGGATGTGATCCGCGCCCGCATGTTGGTGCGCATTTCCGAGAATGTGGAGCGCGATCTCGCCTCCCGCGTGTTTCGCGTGATCGCTGAAATGCCGTTGCGTGCGCGTGTCGGTTCGGCGGAGGCGATGCAGCCGCTGCGCATCGCGCTGCAATCCGCTGTACTCGCGTTAGGCGCCTATTTCGTTATTCATGGTAATGTGACTGAGGGCATCATGCTTGCAGCCTCTGTCACAATGTCGCGCGCGCCTTGCGCGAACGTTGATATCAGAAGGCGAGTTGAACCTTCATTGCCTTTGAACGGTCAGATGCCAGCGTAAACGCCTCGACCGCCTTGTCGATGGGCATCGTGGCACTCAGGAGCGGGCTGACATCGATGCGGCCGCTGCCGAGGAGATCAACGGCCCATGCAAACTCATCGAAGAAGCGAAACGTGCCTTTGAGGTTGAGCTCCTTGGCCACAACCACGTTGAGCGGGATCGGTACAGTGCCCGACACGCCGATCTGCACAATCGTGCCGCGCGGCCTTGTGGCGGCAATCGCACCGGCCAGCGCCGCCGGATGGCCTGACGCTTCAAACGCGACGTCGAATTGCCCCTTATCCTTTTCATAAGGCGCAAGTGCATCATTCCGGGCGGCCGTATTAAAAGCGTGATCAGCGCCGATGTTGAGCGCCATCGCAACAGCTGCATCCGTGACATCGGTCACAACGATTTCGCGCGCGCCGGCATGGCGTGCGGCCAGCACCGTGAGGGCGCCAATCGGGCCACATCCTGTCACCAGCACGCGTGCGCCAGCCAAAGTGCCGGCTTGGCGAATGGCATGCAGACAGACAGCGAGTGGTTCGGCGAAGGCGGCGATCTCCGCTCCGGCACCGGCTGCGATCGGCACCGCCTGCGCAGCTTGGCAGACAATGGCCTCGCGAAAACCGCCTTGCACATGGGGGAAGCGCATGGCTGACCCATAAAAGCGCATCTCGAGGCAATGGATCGGCATGCCTGCCTGGCAGAAGCGGCAGGTCCCACAATTCACGCTTGGATTGACGGCCACCGTCTGGCCCAGAGCGAGGCCGCTGACGCCGGCGCCGAGCTTTTCGACAGTTCCGGCGATTTCATGGCCCAGAACCATGGGTTCGCGCACCCGTACAGTGCCAAAGCCGCCTTCATGGTAATAATGCAGATCGGAGCCGCAGATACCGCCCCTGGCAATCTTCACGCGGACTTCACCGGGCCCGGGTTCGCCGACCGGTACGGAATCAATGCGCAGATCATGCGGCGCATGGATGACGACGGCGCGGACGGCAGAGCTGGACATGGGCGAATTCCTCGAAAACAGATGGGTCGCCGAAGCAAAGAGCCCCGCGACAGGGGAAGAAAACGACCTTAGCCGGATCAGACATAAAAGACAGCCGGTCAGATTCGGGCGCGCCATCCACAACCGGGGGGCGATTAAGGCAGTTGATGGGCCCCTTCCGCAACGGAGCCTCAACTCAAGCGCGCAACCCCTCGGTGTTTGATGAATTCTCAAATATTAACAGGTGGTTAATAAGAGGCGGCCAAAGGGCGGGGTGCGGGGTGCAATCGTGGCAACCCTGCAACAGTGCCCTGAAAACGCCCCCTTTGAGGCCGCGATGTGGCTGAGTTTTGTTGCTCACGGCGTCATGCACGGTAAGGTTGCACAACTTCGGGATGTCCCGAGGTGAGTCTCTTGCCGATTTCGGCATCCGCGATGGGTTCGGGCGCGGCAAGGGATGGAGGGTTTGGGACTGCTTCGCCGGGTGGGCTTTCGAGCCTGATTGGATGAAGGAAGAAACCCGCTCCCGTTGAGTCTCAGTTCTGTTTGGAGGTCACCCATGAAGCTCGTAAAGAGCCTTCTTCTCGGTTCGGCAGCGGGTCTCGCTGCTGTTGCCGGCGCTCAGGCTGCCGATCTTCCCTCGAAGAAGGCCGCTCCGGTTGAATACGTAAGAGTCTGCTCCGCTCATGGCGCGGGCTTCTTCTACATTCCGGGTTCCGACACCTGCATTAAGCTCGGTGGTTATGTACGTGCTGAGTACCTCGGCAACCAAACGTGGTCGCGTAATTCGGATCCGATTGGCTTCTACGCTCGTGGCCGTCTGGATATCGATACGCGCACTTCGACAGAATATGGTTTGCTTCGTGCGTTCATTCGTTACCAGCTGACAACTTCGAACGGTGCCTATAACCGTGCTATCCCGGCTTACGATACTAACTTCACGAACCAAGGTGCCACGCCGGCTCTTGATAAGGCATTTGTGCAGTTCGTTGGATTCACAGCAGGTCGTTTCTCGTCCTTCTATGATTTCTATGCTGCTGCCCTAAACTGGGGCGGTACTTCGCTCGGCTCTGACCGTTCGTCGTTGATGGGCTTGGCTTACACCTATTCGTTTGGCAGCGGTTTCTCGGGCACGATCTCGCTCGAAGATCCGAATGCGTCGACTGTTGTGGCAAACAATTACGTTCAGGCCGGTGAATCCATGCCTGACATTGTTGCTAACCTGCGCGTTGACCAGAGCTGGGGTTCAGCTCAGTTGTCAGGTGTGTTGCACCAAGTTCGTCCGGCATACGGCGCAAACTTCACTTCTGGTTCGTCTGACTACGGCTGGGCCATCCAAGGCGGTGTGAAGTTTAACCTGCCGATGCTCGCCGCCGGTGATCAACTGTGGTTGCAGGGTGCTTATGGCCAAGGCGCTATGAGCTACATTGGCCTTACGAGCACGACCCTTCGTGTTGGCAACTTGGCTTACACAGTGTCTGACGCCTACTTTGCGAACAACAATGTGCAGATGTCCACGGGCTATTCTTTGACCGCAGGCTTCTTGCACTACTGGACGCCCAAGGTTCGCCAAAGCTTGTTCGGTAACTACACGCAGTTTGATCCGACTGGTTCTGCCTCGCAGGTCAATGCCTTGGCTTCTAAGGCAAACCTCTGGCAGGTTGGCTCGAACGTGATCTTCACTCCGATCAAGGGCCTTGACGTCGGTGCTGAAATCATGTGGTTCAACTTGGACGGTTCGAAGACCGTCGCTTCGGCCAAGCCAGGTGCTCCTGCCCTCAGCAATGACAATGGCTGGCAGTACCGCCTCCGCGTTCAGCGCGACTTCTGATCAGTCGATCTGATCTAAAACGGGAACCCCGGGGCGAAAGCTCCGGGGTTTTTTGTTAATTAAAACAAGAACATAAGCAGAACTACACTGACCAAATTGCTCGCTAATATGAGAACACTTTGAGATGTGAGCTAACTGCCTCAAATGGTCTTCTTCAGTTGAAATCATAAAACTTACCCGCTTCCTGAGCGGCTTCCCTGAGCCTAGCCTTTGATAGGTGGGCATAACGCTGGGTGGTCACGACGTTGGCATGCCCCAGCAGCTCCTTGACGTCGTAAAGCGTCATTCCGCGGTTCACTAAGGCAGAGGCGAATGAGTGCCGCAGGTCATGGATGCGGACCTCAGGCAGCCCAGCCGCCTTCCTGGCCACGTCCCAAGGATAGAAGATCGCCGTATATGGTTTGCCTGTCTCAAGGTTCGGGAAAAGCCATCGGGAATTAGCCTGGCGGGTCCCTCTTAGGAACGCCTGGGTGGCTTTGACGACCTCCGCCGCCTGATCCGATAGAGGCACAAAACGAGGCTTTCCGGCCTTGGTTTCAGGGATGGTCCAGATTCTCGATTCCAAATCGATGTAGCGCCATTCGGCATTGAGAGCCTCCCGCTTCCTGGCCCCAGTGAACAGCAGGAAGGGGATGATGAAGCGGAGCAGGGGGCTATCGGATTGATTGACGGCCTTAATAAGCCGCTGCGCCTCCGCAGGATCCAGAAACCGATCAATACGGGGAGGGGCTTTAAGCAATTTAAGCCCCCTGATCGGGCTGATCTGGAGGCCGCCGATCTCCCACTCCACCGCCTTGTTGATGCTCGTTTTCAGATGGGCCAGCAGCTTGTTGATGGTCGTTGGCTGATAACCTCTTGCGACCCGCTCGTTGATGAAGCCAGCGACGAGGACCTTGTTCAGCTCGTTGAGTGGCAGATCGCCAAAGGCTGGCATGAGCTGGGTACGAATAAACCGCTGTTCTTCCTTGCCGCTGCGCTTGGTCGCTCGACAGTAGGGGAAATAGGTTTCTTCGAGATAGCTCCGATAGGTGGGCATCGGCTTGATCAGGTGGGCCTCTTTGCGCTGCTTCCTGACGAACCCAAGAGCCTTGGCCTGTTGGCGCGCTTCTTCAAGCGACATTTCAGTGGCGTCGCCGATGGTTAGAGCCTTCATCTTGCCGTCGAGGCCGGTGTAGCGAAATCGCCATGCTCGCCCCTTCGGCCAAAGGTCCAGATAAAGGCCCTTGGCGTGTTTATCCGCTATGAGCTTGCGGCCGCTCCGCAGCACGACTGAGTCAACAAAGGCTTGGGTCAACTGACGAGGCACGGCGCGCTCCTTGAAGAGTTTTCGGAATCTCAGATGTAAGGCTGCGATCCGCGAGCGTGAATCCACGTGGTTGAGTCAAGCGATCCAATTTGAGTCTACCGGCTTCAGACAGCAAAAGTGTCCTTGTAACAGCGGTCGAATATGGGAGGCCCTTCTTTGCGGCCCCTACCTCGTTACCTGAAAGATACTTTATTGGCTGCCAACCTGTATGGGCCTCCGCAAAGGTGGGACTGCATATAAGTATACAGGAAGTCCCACCATTAGGTCCGCTCAAAGCCCGACCGACCCTTGGCTCCTCGGGTTGCTATGTAGACAAGACCATGACCAGACAAGAACTCCTGAAACACAGGGTCATCCTTTAGCTTTCTGGCGTGTTCTTTAAGGACAATGGAAGTGTCTCTAAGGATGTCGGCGGAGGAGATGAATTCAGCTTCTGAATCCTTAAGGTAGCGCATTAGGTCTAATACGACACCACGTCTCCCAGTGCCGGTAACCGTCGTGGTCTTAATCCCGAGGTCGATAGATCGTGGGCTCCCCGGGAACACTTTGGGCTGGAGCGCCATTAGAAGCCCTTCGTGTCCCCAGAGGAATAGCTTCATTGGGGCGGCGACGCCTTTGTCGTCTAATACTCTGGCGGCCCCTCGCATCGTGAGTTGCTTCAGTTGCCGCATGAGTTCACCTCGGGCAAGGCGAGAGAAATCGCCACGAACACCAGTGCCGCCAATAGCGTCGCTCAATGTTCCTGAGACCGTTGTCTCCTTAAAAGCATTAGTCTGTCCGACTGTGACTTTCCGAGGGAGCCAGAACTCGCCAATCATGATGACAGTCGTGAACTCTCGCCATCTATTGGAACCAATGTGAGCACCAAACCAGATGCCTTCGACTGTTCGATCGTTCCAAGACGCCGAACGGAACTCTGAAGTATCCGTGAAAGCTTTGTGTGAAACGACCAATACCTTCTCACCAACTTCAGTGTGCTCGTTGATGATGTCTTGAAGCCAGCGAGTGAGAGATTGTCGTACCGTCTTCTTCTCAAGGTCTGCTTTCAGCGCCTTTAGGGTGGTAAACGAAGGAGGTGGAAGGAAGGATATGCTGAGGTCGCGATAGTCAGCACTGGGTACGGACGCCAAGGTCTGAGGTCGATAGAGTTCGTCGACACCGTCAATGTCTCCGGTAGCATCAAGTATAACAGTCCCAGAGATAACTGGCCATTTGAGGTCGTAACCAACGAAGGTTGCGTCGCGCTTGTGTCCAATCTTGCGGCTAATGAAAGCCTTATGGTTGAGTGCAGCCTGAACAAAAACCTCGAGTGATGACATCAGAGCTACAGGTTCATCTGTACCACGTGTCAGTCGCGCTCTTAGTTTTGCTATTTGAAGTCCGCGTGAAATCTCAAGAAGCGGTGCGCGTGGTAGCTCAAGCTCTTCAAACGATTGTCCACCTTCACGCCACTCCATCAAGTCGCTCAGACAGCCACAGAGTTCACCTAGAGCCCGAGTGAAGGTTGTCTTAACCCCGTCTTCATCCAAGCTCAATCGCTCTTTCGCGAGACCGTGAGCCTCCTCAGTCTCTCGAAGTGTGATTTGTGCCACCTGTGTATGTTCTGGTCGTTCGTCGACGATAATCAGTTGCCGATAGCTTCCGTCCGTCAAACAACGAAGAACTTCTGGGTCCATTCCGAACTTCTGTTGCGTCGCGATTAGTGCTGGATAGTCTCCTACCTCGCCGAGGTGAAACTGATCGTATGCCGGATTAGCCTCGAAGCTGGTCGAATTGTGGTCTCTGGACCAGATAGCGACTTTTTCACCCAGTAACTGTTTCAGCTCACTGTAGATGTCTTGGCAGTTGTTCACACTGTTGGCGAGCAGGAGGACAGAACCACCAGCCTTCACAAGAGCCGACGCGAACGCAATAGCACATGACGTCTTACCTGAACCCGTCGGAGCTGGAAGGACACGCAGCAGACGTCGCTCATGTTCTACATCGCTCAACGCGAGGGTCATCGTCTCGAAAACTGATGCAGCGACTGCATGAGTGAACGGCGTTAGCGGCTGATTGCGGAGGCGATAGAGGCGCTCAAGTTCCGCCAAGAAAATATCATTTGAAACCACGGCAAGTCTCCCTGTTTCGGAAGGTAATATGCCGTCGGTATGGTCTCAAGGTGCAGTTTTTGAATTGGCATGTCGTGTTGAATGCCCCGTCTTCTAAAGAAGAACCCTTGGACGATTCAGCCCTAAGAAACTTTTCACATATTCTAACGGGAAATATTGCTCACAGCCTCTCGACTCGCTTGATCACTCTCTGAACCTGCACCGGCCCCCACGCGGCCCCACGGGCTGTCTTGAGCCCCATCTCGTTGAGACGCTCGGCTATCACACGGAGGCTCATCCCAGCGTTCTGGAGAGCCAGGACGGTGTCCTTCAGCTTTAGAGCCTCTTTCACAGCGGTGGCCTTCCGGGCCGCGTTGCGCTTCTGGGCGGGATCGTTATTGCCACCGAGCTTCACGCCGCGTTCCTTCGCAGCAGCCAGAGCCGCCTTCGTACGAGCGCTGATAAAGGCTCTCTCTTGTTCGGCCAGTGCAGCATAGACATGGAGCTGGAAGGTATCCGCATGTGGCATGGAGGCGACCCGCAGCTTCACGCGTTTATCCTCGATGATGTTCGCGATGAAGGCCACGCGGCGGGACAATCGATCGAGCTTGGCCACCAATAGCTCGGCACCTGGGTGCTTGCGGACCATCTCAATCGCCTTGGTGAGCTGGGGCCGATCATTATCGCCACCGCTCTGGATCTCGATGAACTCACCGAGGATCTCCCACGGGACGTCGGAGAACGAGGATAAGAAGATCTCGATGTCGCGCTTCTGCGCCTCAAGCCCCAGACCACTGCGACCCTGATCCTCCGTCGACACCCGCAAGTAGACCACATAGCGCCGTGACATCGATCCGATCCCCTCTACCCTATGTGATCATAACCAGATTGTAACATATGGCAATGTTCGTTGAGGCTGTAACAAGGATATGTCCGAGGGGTTGTCGAAGGATTTCAAATGGGGTTTCCGGGTCCGCGACCCTAACCATCATCATCGGTCGAGATATCTCTCGCCATCAGGTACGAGGTCGTGAAACGGTCGCCCCGCCGGTGGTCTTCATGGGTCCCTCCCGGCCTATTTCGATCCAAGCAGACCCTCCACCGCCCCCACTTTGAACAACCTGCCTAAAGCCTCGCGTTGTTCTTGTTAGACCCTGTGCGTTGCAGGGGCGCTGGCGTTTTCGTGGGTCCCCTTTTCGCAGCCAGAACTGGTGTCCCCGGCGCAACCCAAAGAGCCGATGCCGGGGGTGCTTTTTGCGGTGGTCGATCATTCAATCGAGACCGGGGAGGTCACACCCTTGAGGGCGGCACTGGCTTGATCCGTGGGTTCTCGAGCTTCTTTTCAAGGACCATCTTCAGCCATGCCTTGATAGACGCCTTGGCGACATCGGCGTCATCGATGACGACGTAGAAATCGAGGTCAGGCCAACAGGGATCGATGAGCCTCGCGTCATACCGGAGCCCTTCGGCATTCTCGAAGAGGCGGAGGGGATGGGTGTCTTCAGCGAGGTAGTGGTCATGCCAGACATTCCAGAGATCCGGGGTGCCATTGCTGGCCCAAAGGAGCATCTTCTGAATGATGTTGTTGCTCTCACCTTCGATCACACCGGGGAAGCTTTCTACAGTCGCTGGATATGGTCTCTTCATATTCTGTGGGTGCTGCTTGCATAAAGGTGACTGGAATGGATTCATAAGATGCTCGATATTTTTCCTTGTCTCATCGCGAGACTTAGAAGCGTCAAGATTTTGTTTTCTTATCTACATGATCCGAACGATTAGTTTAACTGCGCTATTAAGATTTAATGATGGTAGTTGTCCTTTGTAGTCCTCTTTTCGTTGTCTTAATGAGCAGTTTTTTGACCCAGATTGAGTCAAATCGAGACATATTTTTGAAGTTGAGATTCTCTGCGATTCTCTCGCTAGAAAAACATTGAGTCAGAACAGGCCGTTCGACGATTTGGTCCCCAGACGAATACGTAAGAGTCTGCTCCGCTCATGGCGCGGGCTTCTTCTACATTCCGGGTTCCGACACCTGCATTAAGCTCGGTGGTCGCGTCCGTTTTGAATATCAGTACGGCCAGACGTATAACCGCCGCTCGGATATGACCGGCATGCGCGCCCTCGGCCGCTTCGAACTCGACGCTCGTACGTCGACGGAATATGGTCTGCTCCGCGCTTACACCCGCGTGAACTTCGCCCGTCGTACTGGCCAGATTTACTCTGGTACCCAGGTTCGTATTGGCGGAGCTTACACAGGGTCAGCCTACGGTTACTCCGGTGCTGCTCAAACACAGGTCGAAATCGACCGCGCGTTCATTCAGCTCGGTGGCTTGACCGCTGGTCGCGCCGTGTCGTTCTTCGGCTTCTACAACGGCGATCTTGAACTTGTTGGCACGACGGCTGGTGACGGTCTCATCACCAACCTCTTGGCCTACACCGCCACTTTCGGTTCGGGCTTCTCCGCCACGCTGTCGTTGGAAGACCCGATCGAGCGTCGCAACGCAATCCGTTTGGACAGCGGCACGGCTTCCGCTGGTATTGGTGTTCCGACTGGCGCTGGCACGACCCCTTACGGTTCGGCCTACGGCCTCGCTTATGCGACCGGTGGCTCATCGCTCAACGCTGCTTACGGTGGCGCCTCGATGCCTGACATCGTTGCTGCTCTGCGCGTTGACCAGTCTTGGGGTTCGGCGCAGTTGTCGGGCTTGTTGCACCAAGTGCGTGTTGCTGGCGGTGCTTCAAGCACGCCTGGCTATGCGGCTGGCACTGACTACGGTTTTGCTGTCAACGCTGGTGTCAAGATCAACCTGCCGATGCTCGCGAAGGGCGATGCCTTCTACCTGCAAGGCACGTGGTCGCAGGGTGCAACGTCGACCGTTCTCGCCAACCCGCAGGGTTGGGGTAGCGGTGAAGCCGGTGTCGGTCGCTTGACCGTGCTGATCCCTGATGCCGTTATCGTTCCGAATGGCGCAGCTGGTTCGCTTTCTTTGACCAGTGTCTGGGGTATCACGGCTGGCGTCCTCCACTACTGGACTCCGACGATCCGCCAGGCTCTGTTCGGCTCGTACATTGGTTCGGACATTCCGTCTGCAGCATACATCAACGCTGGCGGCAATGTTCAGACAAACGCTCTGCGTGATGCGTCTTACTGGACGATTGGTTCGAACGTGATTTGGTCGCCGATTAAGGGCCTCGATATCGGTGCTGAATTGAACTACCTCCAGATCAATGCTTCGGGTTCTGCAATCAATGGTGGTTCGAGCCAAGGCAAGATGACCGCTGTTGGCGCTACGTTCGGCGAGAGCAGCGCTCTTGTGGGTCGTCTCCGCATTCAGCGTGACTTCTAATCAGCTCCCACTGATTTGAAACTAAAGAACCCCGGGGTGAAAGCTCCGGGGTTTTTTGTGAGGTCAAATGATGCGCGCTTTGATCGTCTTTACGACTGCGGATGAAAACTCAGAGATAAATCAGGAACTTTTCCGGTTTTCTGAGGCGCTTCATCAGCTTTACATAACTAACATTGCCGTCTTGCCGTCACGGTTTGATCGTGCTGACGAACTTACGCATTTTGCCCGTCGAAAGGTGCCGTCGCTACTTCTTCGCGGCTTGGTTGGTGGATGGGTGGTTGCCTTGCTGGCTGTCCTGCAGCGCGTTCAATTTATAGTCTGTTTAGATGCGGCGTTGATTGAGTCGCTCCGGCGACTAACAAAATGCCCCATTATCGATGTTTCGGACGTAAGGTACGGCACGAACTTGGAAGAGCGTGTCTCAGCCTTAGCGGTGGTAGTCAATCAAGCGGTTGTTTGGCAGCTTGAGACCAAAAAATAATTTTTGGATTTCATTCAGACGGCTGACGCCCGCAGCGTTGCAGTAAGTTTGCCTTCTCGCGCACCATTAGAAATATAGCGACAGCATCGCTTTTGCCATGTTCTGCGAGAAGCTTTGTGTATTGAGCCGCGCGGATGGGGTGTCGTTTTCGCGGCCGACGAGTTGGCGCATATAGGCGGCGGAGAGTGTCGCTGTGCTTGTCAGGGGCACGGATACCGATGTGCCGAGAAACGCCGCCCAGCCCGATGGGTCGGACACAAAATCATTCAATTGCTGGCTGATCTGCGCCTGTATGCCCCAGTAAAAATGCGGCGTGATTTTGACCGTGCCGCCGCCTTGCAGATAGAGCGTGCCGCCTGGTGTGCGTCCGCTGCGGGCATAGGTGTTTGAAGCGGTATAGCCGATATTGATCCCGGCAAAGAAGCGGCCGTCGAAATCATGGTCGATGACCAGATGATTGTCGAAGCTCCATTGCCGGTTGCTCGACTGGTTGTTGAAATCCTGCCAGCCAAGGGCGGGTGTCGAGACGAGCGCGAAGCCGGTGCCGTTCTGCATGCGTTGCACGAAGACATATTGCAACGGCAGGGAAACGTTCCACGCATGCGAATTGCCAGCATTACCCGCATTCAGCGTGGGTGCGTAACTGACCGCGAGACCAGCCTCGAAGCGTTCAGTCACACCGTAATTCAATGTCACTTTCTGGCTCAGCGTTTCTGAACCCGCGCTCCAACTGGGTGTGAAACTATATTGCGGGTTGAACACGCCTTGGCCGATGACGGTGGAGTCGTCCATGAAACCGAAAAGCCCGCTCGGCGTGCTGCTTTTGATCGGGGCCTCTTGCGCAAGGGCGGAATGCCCTGCAATGGCGATTGCCCCAGCCATGATCGATGTCAAACGCATGTCTTCAACCTAATCGCAATCAACGCCCTCTGGTTTAGCTCAAGCATGGCGTCTTGTCAGGAATGGCGAAGCAGCGCCTGAAGCGTGTGGACGTTTTTTGAGGGAAATGCGTGGTGCCGGTTGAGGGGATTGAACCCCCGACCTTCGGTTTACAAAACCGCTGCTCTACCGCTGAGCTAAACCGGCTCCACGGCCAAGGAGTTATCGTCCCCCATCGTGCAAGGCAAGCGTCTGTTGCAAGCAATCCGTTCATGTTGGGTTCAGCCGACGACGCCTAGTCTTTCTTCAACGGGCGGGAAGGGTTCCGCCGAGGAGGTAACCATGTTGAAGTCGCGTCTGATGGCTGGGGCCATGGCCGCCCTTGTCGCGGCTGGAACGCTGACCGTCGCCGCCGCACCAGCTGAGGCGGGGTGGCGCCGTGGGTATGGACCGGGGGCCTATGCGCGCCCCTATTACGGCCCGCGTTATGGCTATTACAACCGCGGTTACAATCGAGGCTGGAACCCGGGTGGCGCGGTCGCCGTTGGGGCCATCACCGGGCTTGCGCTGGGCGCGATCATCGCCAGTGCGCCGCGCCCCACTTATTACGCGCCAGCGCCGGCCTATTATCCGCCGCCGGCACCCGCCTATCAGCCCTATTGCTTCTGGCAATATTACCCCAATGGCGCACGCGCTTGGGTCTGCACCTGAAGCAGCGCCCTTGTCCTACGAAAAAACCCCGCTCTTGCGAGCGGGGTTTTTCTTTGCGGCGTGCCCCTTTGCGGGGGCAGGGCGGGTTTTCACCCGCCGTGCCGATCAGCTTAATGCTCGTCGTAGATATCGCGATCCTTCGTTTCGGGGATGAAGATCATCCCGATGACGAAGGTCATGATCGCGAAGAGCACCGGATACCAGAGACCGAAGAAGATATCGCCGGTCGACGCCACCATGGCGAAGGCGGTGGGCGGCAGGAAGCCACCGAACCAGCCATTACCGATGTGGTAGGGCAGCGACATGGCGGTGTAGCGAATGCGGGTCGGGAAGAATTCGACCAGCGCCGCCGCAATCGGGCCGTACACCATCGTGACGTAGATCACGAGGATGGTCAGGATACCGATCGTCTGCCAAGCCTGAAGCGTCGTCGGGATCACCGACGTCGTCTTCACGATGCTCGCGTCGCCCGCCTTCGGATAGCCGGCTTCTGCCGCCGCTGCCGTGAAGGCCGTCATGTTGGCCGGAATGGCCGCCACAACCGGCACGTCCTTGCCATTGACGCTGACCTTGGTCGGCGAACCGGCCGGGCCGTTGACGAGTTCGTACTTGATCGCCGCACGCGCGAGCGCCACGCGGGCCACGTCGCACGGTGCGGTGAAGGTCCGGATGCCGACGGGGTCGAACACCGAGCCGCATTGCGTCGGATCAGCCGTGACCTGCACCTTGACCGTGTTGATGGCCTTGTCGAGCGCCGGGTTGGCAATCGAGGTCATCGTCTTGAACAGCGGGAAATAGGTGAGGGCGGCGATCAGGCAGCCTGCGAGGATCACTTTCTTACGGCCGATCCGATCGGAGAGCGAACCGAAGAAAATGAAGCCGCCGGTGCCGAGGATCAGCGACCAGGCAATCAACACGTTGGCGGTGAAGAGGTCGACCTTCAGAATGCTCTGCAGGAAGAACAGGGCGTAGAATTGCCCCGTGTACCACACCACGGCCTGACCGACGACGAGGCCGAGCAGCGCGATGATGACCATCTTCAGGTTTTTCCACTGGCCGAACGCTTCGGACAGCGGCGCCTTCGACTGCGTGCCTTCTTCCTTCATCTTTTGGAAGGCCGGCGATTCCTGCATCTGGAGACGAATCCAGACCGAGATCGCGAGCAGGAACACAGAGACGAGGAAGGGAATGCGCCAGCCATAATCAGCGAAGTCTTTTTCGCCGAGATAGAGACGCAAGCTCAGAATGACGACGAGCGAGAGCAAGAGGCCCAAGGTCGCCGTGGTCTGGATCCACGAGGTGTAGAAGCCACGACGGCCGACAGGCGCGTGCTCAGCAACGTAAACCGCGGCACCGCCATATTCACCACCGAGTGCCAAGCCCTGAAGCATGCGCAGGATGATGAGGATCACCGGCGCGGCCCAGCCAATCGTTGCATAGCTAGGCAACAGGCCGACCGCGAAGGTCGAGATGCCCATGATCAAGATCGTGATCAAGAATGTGTATTTGCGGCCGACGAGATCGCCGAGGCGACCGAACACCAGCGCGCCGAACGGGCGGACAAGGAAGCCTGCCGCGAAGGCCAGCAGCGCGAACACGTTTCGGGTCGTGGTGTCGAACGCGGAGAAGAATTGAGCGCCGATCATCACAGCCAAAGAGCCGTAAAGATAGAAATCGTACCATTCGAAAACGGTACCGAGCGAGGAGGCGAGAATAACTCGCTTTTCCTCTTTGGTCATCGGACGGGCCTTGTCCGAAGTGGTGGCTGCCATACTCATTTGAGTTGTCCCCTGAGTGTCACATTTCAATTTCGAGCCCGCTGCATCGCCCGTGCGGATCGCAGGACGAATTGCAACGGGAGAGCAAACGGCACGTGTCTGTCCGCAAGGTGCGATTGACCGCTCATGGTCTTCATCCTCCTTGGGCCGGTTCGACCGGTCCGTTTCCTCACCGCGCTGGATGCGCGTTGTTCTTGATTGGAACCTGACGGTTCGCAGGGTGCCGCGGACGGCACCCCTTCAATAGTTTCACCTTAACGGACGGGGGGATGAGCGCATGCTGGCACTTCGTCTATGTGTGCAGCGCAACAATAGTAAACGGTGATCGGCTCAACTGCCGCGTGTCACCGCATACAGCGCAATGGCGCAGGCATTGGAAACGTTGAGGCTTTTAATCGCGCCGGGCATATCGAGGCGTGCCATTGCATCGCAGCGTTCGCGCGTTAGGCGGCGCAAGCCTTTGCCTTCCGCACCCAAGACGAGCGCCAGCGGGCGGGTTCCAGCCAACGCGCCCAAGGGCGAGGGGCCCTCAGAATCGAGCCCGATTCGCCAATAGGCACGGTCGCCCAGCTTCATGAGCGCTTGCGCCAGATTGGGGACGACGATCAGCGGCACATGTTCCAACCCGCCCGACGCAGTCTTGGCGAGAACGCCCGCCATATCGGGGCTGTGGCGCTCAGTCAGTATAATGGCGTCGACGGCGAAGGCGGCCGCCGTGCGAATGATCGCGCCGACATTATGCGGATCGGTGATCTGGTCGAGCACCAGGACAAGGCCGTTCTCCGGCAGGTCCTCGATATCAAGGGAGGGCAGGGGCTCGGCTTCCACAGCGATACCCTGATGAACAGCGCCTTGCGGCAGAAGCCTGTCGAGTTCATCCGCACGGACGAGCACAGGTGGGCGGCGCGGTTCGCCAGCAGCTTCCTTCAGCCGGGCGAGCGCATTCTCGGTGACGAAGAGGCGTCCGAGCTTACGGCGCGTATTGCCGAGCGCTTCAATAACGGCATGCATCCCATAGAGAAGCGGTTGGGATGCGCGCAGCACCGGACGATCGCTCTCGTCAGACCGGGGACGGTTGGGGCGCTGATCCCGGCGCTGTTCAGGGCGTTGCCCCTGCCGGTCGCGTCCGCTTCTGTCCTTCTGGCGTGCCATTCCGCTCGTTCCTTTTTGTCTCAGCGGGTTTGGCATGAACCGGCGTAAGCGGCAACAACCCCTGTGCCTGCGCCGCAAGGTGTTTGTGCTGCAATATGCCTCGACTTCATCAATGAACATCCATACGCTCAGGAGCATTGCGATGATATTTTGCGAGTGATCCTTTGCCTGTTCCGCCTGTTCCTTCAGAGCCGACGCTATCGTGGCTTCCTCAAATTGGGCCCGCCCTCATCACAGCCGTCGTCAGCGTGATCGGTCTCGTCGTGACGTACAAAAATGCCGCCAATGCGTTGAACAACGCGACGGTGCTTGCTGAAAAAAACTTTCTGCGAACGCAGCGCAAAGAAATCCAAACGACCTTAGCCAGTATCGCCAAGCATTTGCATAGCGGTGGGGCTTCTAACGATCCTGCGTTTCAGGCGCATCTGATCGATGCGCAATATGCACTGCCGTTTTTTGGACCAGATGCCGAGCCAACGCTGCGCCTTGTGCGGGATTTGCAAGCGCGTAACGCCTCACGTGAGATGATTGCGTCTTTTGTTGCCGTATCGACCGCTTTTTTGAACCACATTGCCAAAGAGAATCTCAATGTCAGATCGTCCGGCGCATGATCAAGACCTCAGCGCCATCATTAAGGCCTTCGTCCGCCGCCCCTTCTCAGCCGAAATTATGGGAACACGCATTGCCTGGCTCTGGGACCATATCGAGCCGCCGAGCGGCAATTGCTACACGGCTATGCCGTCTGACAAGCAAGCCGTTTATGGTTTTTTGAAAGAGATTTTCGGCCTTTTCCCGGCTAATCCATCGAAACAGAACCGCCGCGACGTCTTCAATGCGCTTTATCAAAAAAGTGCCTTTGGCACCGATGTCTATGAACGGCTCAGCGACCGGTTGAATGATTACATCCGTGAGGGGAAACGGGCGATCGCGATCATTGGGCAGCGTGGTGCGGGAAAAACCAGTTTTCTGAATATGTGGCTGCATGAGAATACGCATCATTTTCTCGAGCAGGAGCAGAAAATTCTCTGGTTTAGAGTGGATGCTTCTAAACTTTACAATTTTCGCCATTCGGACGTGCAATCCTATTTCAAGGTGCATGCTGCTTATGTGATCGTGGTTTATGCGACCGGTATCGATCCAGAGGCCAGTATCAATCCGACTTTCAGAGACATCATGCTGAAGTCCGGGCTTGATAAAAAGATTGGTGGTACAAAACATCATAAAAAATTCAGCGGGCTTAAATACTTCATTCAGCAGAGTCTTACGCGCAATATGGCGGCAAGCGAGGTGACCGACCGGAGCGTCGGTATCGTTTGGGATATCCTCTCCCACCCGAAGATGCGCGCCGCTTGCATCAATTTTTATGATGCTTTTATGGAGAGCGCTTTCAACGATGGATACAAGGTTCTCGCAATAATCGATGGGGTCAACAATCTCTCCGCGTCGCGAGCCGATCTGCGCTATGTTGAGATGTGCACAGCCGTGCGTCACTTCATCATGTATCTCAGGGGCGCACCCAATTATCTGTGCCTATTGCTGACACGACCGGGCACAATCGCAGAGCTTGAGATTGCCGTGATTGGCCATAATCATCACGCAGCCAAGGACGCAGTCCCGTTTTCGTTTTTTTCGATCAGCATACCGCGTGCGTCGATTGAGCGGATCATCGAGAAAAAACTGTCGGGTATGCAATCAGAGGCGCTCAAAGGCCATCGTGATCGATTGTTTGAAAAAGCACAGCGGAATGGCGTTGACACAAACCTGATCCGGGAGGGTATTGCCGACAAGGTCTTGGCTCAAAGTATTGAAAACTATATGCGTGAACTCTCGCACTCATTACAAAAAGTTTTGGATGAGGTTCCGATCGAGAGCAGCTTTTTTGTCAAGACAATTGACGATGGTTTGCTTGAAATTTTGTTTGCTGGCGATATCCGGGCTTTCTTTCGAGCTCTTCGGCAGGGCATTATGCTGCGGGAGTATTACGCCACGATCAACGTGCCGCATGCCAAGGCGCCGCAATTAATGCTCGAAATTTTCATGCTGTGTGGGTCTTTCTACAAAGTCACGCGGCATCAGATTGGCGCCGATAACGCGCGGCGCAATGCGATGGATGTTGCAACCGATCGGCGGATTGAGGAATCGGAACCCGAGTGGACACCCAACATTTTTTGGTATGATCGTATCGCAGCTGCTGCTGGCGGCATTCATCACTGGCATGGCTTGTCAGGCTTGCGGATCCTGCAATTGCTGCATGCACGCTCTTTGACGCGGCAGCAGATTGTCGCGCTCCTAACGCAATTATTCGATTATACGGAGGCGGTGCTTAGCGAGCAGATCGACGCTTTTCATGCCTTTGGTCTTCTGCGTGCGGAGGCCACCATTGGCAAGGTCTCTCATGATGGCGTGAATATCGATTATGACATTGTGTATGAAACAACGCCGAAAGGTCGAACGATTGCGACGCTCTCCTTGTTCTATTTGAAATGGCAGTATTTTCTGGCACTTGATACGCCGCTCTATAAGGCGTTCCACCCCGATATGGTGGGGGAAGCGTTTTTGAAGCTTTATCGTAACCCTGCAAATCCCAATCAATCACGGTGGCATTTTTTTGATGCGTCGGTCTCCGTGTGTGCAACTTTTCTACGGCATTTTTATACTACCTACGAAGCCGAAACCGCGCGAATGCAGGAAGATGCCCGTGTCAAAAAGGCAGGTTTTGCTTTTCGTGATGCCGATGCGATCAAGCAGGTCTTCGCCTTGCCGGCGGATTATTGGTCAGCCGTGGATACGCTGACACGGACCCTCCTGCGCGCGCGGCAGCATTTGGGGATCAAGCGGCTGGAATCATCTCAGGAGTTCGATGGGCATATTCAGGGCCTGTTTAGCGTCAAGTGAGCCTCATCGTGCTCTATTCAGGCGGCGTTCGGCGCCGTGAGCAGGCCAAGGCTGTCCAAGGGGGTGAATAGTCCCTCAAGGCTGGGTTTGAGGCTCCATCGGCGGTTTAGCGTGAAGGGGGCGCGTATGGCGGCGCAATGGTGGTCCCATGGCGCCTCCAGAGCGGCTTTTCGGGTTGACACGTTCGGGGCCTATCCGCATAAAGCGCGCCATCCCCGCCGGTTCGGCGGGGTTCTTTTTCCGGCCTGTCCGGATGTGGGGGAATGTCCCGAGCGGCAAAGGGGGCGGACTGTAAATCCGCTGGCTATGCCTTCGCAGGTTCGAGTCCTGCTTCCCCCACCACTCCCTTTCGCCGCGTTTTGCCTAGAAATATAGAATTGGCCCACCGATCATGGGGTCGGGGCATTGTTTCGTAGCGCCACCAAGCTGCCGTAACGCTTTACTTGGGCGCCCCAATTTGAGGCGCGGCAGCCCGATATTGCTTGCTTCACGCCGGATTCGGAAAAACACTCAAGCCTAGGTGTTTCGTTGCGTTGGGGAGTTGAGTTTCTCATGAGTGCCTCCAAGAAGAATCTCGCCTTTATGTTGTCGACGGTGATTCCGACGGGCGTGGCCGGTCTCTCCGCATGTCTCAGCGCAGCGGATGCGTCGGCTGCGGTTCAATCGGACGGCGCTAAAACCGAGATCGCTGAAAAGCTGCAATCGATCCGCGCCACTGTATCGGCGGCGCAGGGCATCGAATTGCGCGGAACCACCGTGTCGAAGGACGATCCGTCACAGCAGGTCGCCTGGTGGTGGCGCAATGGTGGCTGGGGCAATGGTGGCTGGCGCAATGGCGGCTGGGGCAATGGCGGCTGGCACAATTGGGGCAATGGCTGGCACAATTGGGGGAATGGCTGGCACAATTGGTGAGCCATGGGATGCGTCCCGACCTCTATGGTCGTGATCCAGCCGACCGGTTTCTGCAATATTGATTGCAGCTATTGTTATCTGCCGAACCGCAACGATAAGCACACGATCAGTCTCGACCTTGTTGAGCGTTTGTTTGCGCAATTGTTCGGTATGAACCGGACGGCCCCTGAAGTGACGGTGGTGTGGCATGCGGGTGAACCGCTCGTGGTGCCGCCGTCCTTCTATCGCGATGCGTTTGCGATCATTGAGCGGCATCGCCCGGCTCCTGTGCGGGTGAAACATTCATTCCAAACCAATGGCATGCTTATCAACGCTGAATGGTGCGCATTGTTCAAGGAGTGGGAGGTGGGCGTCGGTGTCAGCATCGACGGTCCTGCGCCATTGCATGATGCCAACCGCAAGACGCGCTCAGGCAAGGGCACCCATGCGCAGGCGATGAAAGGGATCGCCACGCTGCGCGCGCATGATGTGCCGTTCCATGTCATCACCGTGTTGTCGGCGGCATCTCTCGAAAGCCCCGAGCGGTTACTGGACTTCTATCTCGATGCCGGCATCGACCATGTCTGCTTCAACATCGAGGAATCGGAAGGCAGCCATGTCTCAAGCCTGTTTGAGACACGCGGGCTGAGCGAGGTTTACACCCAATTCCTCCGTCGCTTCTGGCATCTCGCTCAGGAGAGCGGGCGCATTCATTTCGTGCGTGAGATCGATCTCGCCATTGGCCGGATTTTCCGCCCCGAAGAGGCCGAAGGGCACAATATTCAGGTTGAGCCTTTCGCGATGCTGAATGTCGGTTCGCGCGGTGAAGTATCCTCGTTTTCACCCGAATTGCTCGGGCTTGAGAACGCGGCTTATGACAATTTCGTATTCGGCAATCTTCTCACCGATCCGCTGGCTGTGATCGAAGAACGTTGCCGCGGGTCTGCGCTGCATCGTGACATCAAAGCAGGTGTCGCGGCATGTGAATCCTCGTGCGCCTATTTCTCTGTCTGCGGTGGTGGTGCGCCGATCAACAAGCTGTTCGAAAATGGCAGCTTCGCCTCAACCGCTACGTCCTATTGCGCGCTCACCTTGAAGGTTCCAACCGACATTGTGATTGCCGCTTACGACAAGCTCGCGGCGCAAGCGCCGCACTCGTCCTCTTCCTTCACACTCGAACCTGTATAGGGTGGATCATGATCGGATCGTCTTCCTCAGTGCTGAAATCCCTGCTTCTGACGGCAGGACTCGTTTTGGCCGTGCCTGCCCTTGCGCAGAACGCAGCGCCACCGTCCTCGCCCAACGCATCGGCCACTCCGCCCGATCAGGCCGGCACGTCGTCTGTTCCCGCTGGCCCAATGGCGCCCGTGCTCGCCGTCACCGGTGTTGAAGTGATGCGGTCCGCTTTGCCGGGTGGCATGGATGTGGTGCGTGTGCGCGGTGTCGTCACGTCGGGCGCTTGGGGCCAGCCGCAATTGATGCCGATCACGCGCGGGCCTTCGGCTGATGGCGTGCTTGATTTCGTCTTTGTCGCGGCCGCGCCCCTTTCGGGTGTGCAGCCTAACGGGTTCATGCCGGTGGAAGCGCTTCTGCCGATTGCCAACAACCATCCCTACAAGGGTATTCGCGTTCGCGGTGCGACCAATGTCGTGGCGTTGAAGAGCCTCCCGGGTGTGGTGGAACAGGCCGCGCCGAAAGCTGATTGTGCGCAATGCATCGGCAAAGTGTTTGCGTTCAAAGGCGCGGCGAATGCACCGGCGGATGCGGTGCGTGAGGAATCGCTGCCGTGGAAGCTGCGTGTCATCAAGGTCAATGAAGGCATTGCAAGCTTCGATGTCGACCCGAACCGTTTGAGCCTGCTCTTGGGCGACGACAACAAGATCGTTGCTGCGCTCTGGGAATAATAATGGCACGCGGACGCGGTCCGCGCAGCCTTCTATCTGACATTTAAGGCCGTCCGCGTTGCAGGCTCGCTTGCTTGAGAACGCGGGCGGCCTTTAGTTTTTCAGCCCTATGCTGACGGCACACGCTTGGGCTTGGCTCCACGGGTTCCCAGACCAGCCTGTGCCGCCCATCGGACGCGACCAAGACCGGCGGGGCGCAAGCTTCATCGCGTAGAACGGCCAAGCCGAGGGGAAGCTGGCTGATGCCCGGCAGATGCCGGCCTGCTCCCAAAGCCCAGTCGATGAGTAGTGGCCCGGCGAGGACAGCAAAATGACAATCGATCTGGCCGGGTGCAGCAAAGCCTGGCCCCAAAAGCGCCGTTCCCTCCGGTGTTTGGATGATCAAGCGGCAGGGGATGGCATTTGCTGGAAGCCCATTGCGGCAGAGGAGGGCTGCGACAAGCTCGGCGCAGAAGCAGCAGCAGGATGCCATTCTTGGCATCAGGTTGAGCCGATAAAGATCCGCGAGAAGGCGTTCTAAGAGGCTCCGGCTTGCGGCGGGCAGGCGCGGATCGAAGGCAAAGTCCTGGGTGGGAAGAGGGGCCGACGGCTTGGCGCAAGCGAGAGCGTGCAAAGGCATGAAAAGCGGATCCATTCGCAATGGACCCAGTTGAAACCTTAGCGATTAAAAACAGGTATATGCCCTTTTAGGTTGTGTATACGGCCTTTTGGCGGGGCGCCTGTCCGTTGGCCGCCTGCTTCGCCATTGCAAAATCGGACCGGGCGGGGCATATCTCCGCCGGCGGGCGGGTGTAGCTCAATGGTAGAGCAGCAGCCTTCCAAGCTGAATACGAGGGTTCGATTCCCTTCACCCGCTCCATTTTTAGTTTTGGACCTCGCGAAGGCTCGGACGGCTCTTCGCCTTTCAAGCGCCTCTGGCGCTTTTTGTTTTGGGACCGCGAGAAGTCGCCGGGCGGCTATACGGCCTCTGTGCGCCACTGGCTCTGTTTTGCATGGTGAGGACTAAGGACGGCCTTGGCGGGAGCGCGGAGCCGTTCGTTTATGGCCGCGCCGCGGTTTCCTCACCACCTTGCGATTCCGGTCGAAACACCCTAAATCCGCCCCGTCCCAAAAGCGCCCCGCTTCCGGCGGCGTCGAACGTCAATGGATGAATTATGGCCAAAGAGAAATTCGAGCGGAATAAGCCGCATTGCAACATTGGAACGATTGGTCACGTTGACCATGGCAAGACGTCGCTGACGGCCGCGATCACGAAGGTTCTGGCCGAGAAGGGCGGGGCTCAGTTCACGGCGTATGACCAGATTGACAAGGCGCCGGAAGAGAAGGCGCGTGGCATCACGATTTCGACGGCGCATGTCGAGTACGAAACGCCGAACCGCCACTATGCTCACGTCGATTGCCCCGGCCACGCTGACTATGTGAAGAACATGATCACGGGTGCGGCGCAGATGGACGGCGCGATCCTCGTTGTGTCGTCGGCTGACGGCCCGATGCCGCAGACGCGCGAACACATCCTGCTTGCGCGCCAGGTCGGCGTGCCGGCGCTTGTCGTGTTCATGAACAAGGTCGACATGGTCGACGATCCGGAACTTCTGGATCTCGTTGAACTCGAAGTGCGCGAGCTTCTGTCGAAGTACGACTTCCCGGGCGATGACATTCCGATCGTGAAGGGCTCGGCTCTGTGCGCGCTCGAAGATCGCAATCCTGAGATTGGCCGCGATGCCATTCTGAAGCTGATGGAAGAAGTTGACCGTTACATTCCGCAGCCGGATCGTCCGAAGGATCAACCCTTCTTGATGCCGGTGGAAGACGTGTTCTCGATCTCGGGTCGTGGCACGGTTGTGACGGGCCGCATCGAGCGTGGCGTTGTGAAGGTCGGCGAAGAAATCGAGATCATTGGCTTGAAGCCGACGATCAAGACGACGGTGACCGGCGTTGAAATGTTCCGCAAGCTGCTTGATCAGGGTGAAGCGGGCGACAATGTGGGCTGCCTGTTGCGCGGCACGAAGCGTGAAGAAGTCGAGCGTGGCCAAGTGTTGGCGAAGCCGGGTTCTGTAAAGCCGCACACGAAGTTCAAGGCAGAAGCCTATATCCTGACGAAGGAAGAAGGCGGCCGTCATACGCCGTTCTTCACCAACTACCGTCCGCAGTTCTACTTCCGCACGACGGACGTGACGGGCATGGTGAAGCTTCCTGATGGCACGGAAATGGTGATGCCGGGCGACAACGTCGCGATGGAAGTGACGCTGATTGCGCCGATCGCGATGGAAGAAAAGCTCCGCTTCGCGATCCGCGAAGGTGGCCGCACCGTGGGAGCGGGTGTGGTTGCGTCGATCATTGAGTGATCGGAGGCCGCAGGGCTTGGAATAGGAAAGAGGCGGGGTAACCCGCCTCTTTTTTGTTGCGGGGGAGGGGTTGCGGGGCCGGTTCGGCCGCTTTTGCCCCTTGCGCGAAACGGGCTTTTGAGGCATTGAACGGCCACCAAGAGGCCGCCTGAAGACGGTCTTCGAAGGGGCTTAGCTCAGTTGGTTAGAGCGACGGTCTCCAAAACCGTAGGTCGAGAGTTCGAATCCCTCAGCCCCTGCCAATTCGCCCCGGCCCTTGTGGCCGGGGTTTTTCGTGGGCGGTGCCTATCAGCGCGTGCAGCGGGCCGGAACTAAACGCGCTGGTTAATTCCGTAATGCTTTAACTTTGCACGCCTTTGTTTGTAGACGGGCCTCATCGATACATTACAGTACTCATCGTATTGGCCGCTCAGATTTGCACGTTACCGAGTTCTGTTCGTTCAACACATCGTGCAATTGATCCACTTTCATTAGATTTTTCACGAATGGAGTTTTTCCATGGGTATCCGAGTTAACCGGGGCACCGATCGAAACGATGTAATCAATTTATCTCGGGAGAGTGAAGATTATGTCATTGTGAGTTATGCCGGTAATGATGTCGTGATCGGTGGACGTGGGAATGACACACTCTATGGCGATCTTGGAAACGATTGGTTGCATGGAGGTGCAGGGAACGACCACCTTTACGGTGGGGCGGGCATTGACACGCTTCACGGTGGTGCAGGCAACGATGTGTTAGTGGGCGGCAATGGTGGCGGCCGTTATTTTGGTGGCAGTGGCAACGATTTCATAAAAGGCGGTGCTGGCGAGGATAATGTCTATTGTGAGTCTGGCGAGGACACGGTGAATGTCGGCGCGGGCAATGATAATGTCTATATCTCTGGTGGTGACCAGAGCATTTCGGCTGGCTTAGGGCAAGACTATTTCTATTTTGAATGGAGAGGCGCTGCTTTCTCTACCGTGATGACGGATTTTGAGACCAAGCGCGACAAGCTGGTTTTTTACGATGCCAACCCTTGGAAACCCGGGTGGCAAGGCTTTAATTTCGTCGATAAACTCTCCGCGACAAAAGCCCCTGAAATCGTCATTCAGGAATTTGAAAACGATTGGTTCCGTCTCATCGGGGATCCCAATGGCGATGGTAAGGCCGATTTTTCGATATCGCTCTATTCCAAGGCAGGGTTTAATCCCCGGGCGGACATCTACGATTACCCGGTGAAGCCCTGACCTTGACCCCGACCGGCCCTTGGCGTAGAGACAAGTCCATTCCCGATAATCTGACCTGAGCGAAAACGGCCTCTCGGCCACCGGTCGCTTGGCCGGATGATGGCGGGGCAGGCGGGGCTTCGGCCCCTTCAGAGATTCAGACGGACACCATGGCGAAGCCCAATCTGTTTACCTTTTTCCAAGAGGTACGCTCCGAAGCGTCGAAGGTAACCTGGCCGACCCGCAAGGAAACCATGGTCACGACGGCCATGGTCTTTGTGCTGGTGCTGGTGGCCAGCGTGTTCTTCTTGCTCTCGGACATGATTATCCGCTGGGCGTTGTCGCTCGTCCTCGGCCTAGGCCGCTGAAGAGGTTATCTCCCATGCCCATGCGCTGGTATATCGTTCACGCTTATTCGAACTTCGAAAACAAGGTCGCCCAATCGATCCGCGATCAGGCTGGCCAACGCGGTCTCGCTGACAAGTTCGAAGAGGTGCTAGTGCCGACCGAGAAGGTCGTCGAGCTGCGCCGCGGCCGTAAGGTTGATGCTGAGCGCAAATTCTTCCCCGGATACGTGCTGGTGAAGTGCGACCTGACCGATGATGTCTACCATCTGATCAAGAACACGCCGAAGGTCACGGGCTTCCTTGGCACGGATTCAAAGCCGATGCCGATCCCGGAGCGCGAAGCTGAGCGCATCAAGGGGCAGGTTGCGGAAGGCGTCGAGCGTCCGAAATCCTCGATCACCTTCGAAGTGGGCGAGAATGTCCGCGTGGCCGACGGCCCGTTCGCCTCGTTCTCGGGTGTGGTGGAAGAAGTCGACGAAAGCCGCGCTCGCCTCAAAGTGGCGGTCTCGATCTTTGGCCGCGCCACCCCGGTCGAGCTCGAATATGGGCAGGTCGAGAAGGTCTAACCTTCCGTTAGGGCACAAGCCCATGCCTATTGAAATTCTCCCCTGCCTCGCGTAGGGGAGCGCGTCCCGCTTCTGGCGGGGCTTAACACGCGGGAGAACGGCCCGGCCGCCATGCCGGGGTCACAGCGTTCGCACCGCGACCTGCAACCGCCCGAACCCGCTTGGACCGCGGGCGCGGGAGATTTTCGGAGCAGCCAACATGGCCAAGAAAATCGCAGGCTACGTGAAGCTTCAGGTTCCGGCTGGTGCGGCGAATCCTTCGCCGCCGATCGGCCCGGCGCTTGGTCAGCGTGGCCTCAACATCATGGAATTCTGCAAGGCGTTCAACGCCAAGACGGCGCAGATGGAAAAGGGCACCCCGATCCCGGTGATCATCACCGCGTATCAGGACCGTTCCTTCACCTTCGAAATGAAGCTGCCGCCGGTGTCCTTCTATCTCAAGAAGGCAGCCAAGATCGACAAGGGCTCCGGCACGACGGGCCGTGGCACGATCGGCAAGGTGACGAAGGCGCAGATCACGGAAATCGCCAAGGCAAAAATGCCTGACCTCAATTGCGACACGGTGGAATCGGCGGAAGCCATGATCACCGGTTCGGCCCGTTCGATGGGCCTGGAAGTGGTGGGGTAAGTCATGGCTCACAACAAGCGTATCAACAAAGCCCGCAACGGCATCGACCGTGAAAAGCTCTACACACTCGATGAGGCGCTCAACCTCATCAAGGAACGCGCCAATGCGAAATTCGATGAGACCATCGAAATCGCGATGAACCTCGGCGTTGATCCGCGTCACGCTGACCAGATGGTGCGTGGCGTTTGCAACCTGCCGAATGGTTCGGGCCGCACGCTGCGCGTCGGCGTGTTCGCACGCGGCGCCAAGGCTGATGAAGCCAAGGCCGCGGGTGCTGACGTTGTCGGTGCAGAAGATCTCGTCGAGATCGTCAATGGCGGCAAGATCGATTTCGATCGCTGCATTGCGACGCCTGACATGATGCCGCTCGTCGGCCGTCTCGGTAAGGTGCTCGGCCCGCGCGGCATGATGCCGAACCCGAAGGTGGGCACGGTGACGATGGACATCACCGGCGCGGTGAAAGCCGCTAAGGGTGGTGCTGTCGAATTCCGCGTCGAGAAGGCGGGCATCGTGCATGCTGGCATTGGCAAAGCCTCGTTCGGTGCGGACAAGCTCGCGCAGAACATCAAGGCGTTTGCGGATGCGGTGGCGAAGGCGAAGCCCGCCGGCGCCAAGGGCACTTACATTCAGCGCGTGGCCGTCTCTTCGACGATGGGCCCGGGCGTGAAGATCGACCCGCAGACGGTGATGGGCGGCTAATTCGCTCCATCGCGATTTGAGAATTGAAAAGCCCCGCGAAAGCGGGGCTTTTTGTTTTTGACGGGTTTGCAGGCGCAAACCCTTTTCGGGCCCGGGCGTGATGAGAGACACGCACGATGCGTGATGGGCGGCTAATTCGCTGCATCGCGTTTTGAGGATTGAAATGCCCCACGCAAGCGGGGCTTTTTTGTTCGTAAGATCATTTGTGAAATTGAAAATTTAAAACAGACCTGCTTTCGGCAATCCCGCGCGGATCGCATCTGAGAAATTGGCATAACCGATCGTGGCTTTGGCGCGGCTTGAGGATTTTGCGGCATTGCGGATCGTGGCAAAGGGCTGCGCATTCGGAATTGCACCCAATTCATAAAGATAATCGGGGAAATAGCCTGAAGCGAGAATGCGCCAATCACGCGGGAGCCCCGGGACCAAAGCCCGCGCGATCTGAAACGGCACGGTTGTGCAGTTCGTTGTCACCGTGTTGTAGAAGCGGGGCCGGGCTGCAAGGCGATTGGCGAGGTTCACTTCAAGCAGAAGCAATTCGCGCGCAGTCGCTTTGGGCATTTGCAGCGGATAGATCCGCACATCTTCATTGCGAACCTGCGCGCGCACGCCAATAATGTCGATCTCATCGGCCGCAATGATGGCCAGTTCATATTGCCGGAAGAAGCCGGCGAGGGCTGAATATTGCTCGCCTTTTTCTTTTCGAATTTCGGCAGAAAAAACGAGGCGCTCGATCCGTCCATCAGGCTGGGCAAACCCAAAGCTCAGCATCGTGTGCGCAATGGGCTCGCCCATCCAATAGGACGCGATGAGATCGACGCTTGTGAGTGCGTCGAGATCGTAAACACGTTTGCGCCAAATGGGTTCGGCGGTGTCGTCGGCGCGCCAGCGAAAGGCGCGCACATGATCCATGATGAGGCCATCGCCCTTCACCTTGCCGGTGGCAAGATAGGTGACGTCATTGGCCCAATCGCGCTGATTGGACGGGCGTAAATTGAAGAAGAGGATGAACGCGAGCGCGCCTGCGAGTGCAAAGGGGAGCAAGCCCCACAAGCGTCCTCCCCATACCGCCCATAAGGCGAGCGGGACAGTGAGTGCGGCCGCACCGGCGGCGAGGCTACCGTTGCGCGCGAGATAAAACAGCGCCAGTGCCGACCAGATGCCGCATCCGATGAGGATGAGGGTGGCGGTGAGGCGGGCGAGGATGGATAGGCTACGACGCAAGGCAGAACTCTCCAGCCAGAGGCGCCCGCTTTGGCGCGGCAGCGCATGGGCTTGGCGACCCTAGCCGAGCCGATGGCTTGTGCAAAAGCCCTGCTGTGGCCTCCTGCCACTCCCGCCTGGCCGGCTGGGGCAGTTGATTTGACCTGTCTTTGCACTAGCTTTCGGAAAGCTTGTCTTGGGAGGACTTCATGATCACGCGCCGTTCCGGCCTCACGCTGACCTTCGCCGCTTTGTCTGCCAGTGCCTTGGCCACCAGCGTCCTGGTGGGTCCTGCGTCGGCCCAGACCTATCCCGATCGGACGATCACCATGGTGGTCCCGTTTGCGGCGGGTGGTTCGACCGATCTTGTCGCGCGCATATTGGCGCAAAAGCTGACCGAACAAATGGGTCAGAGCGTCGTGGTCGAAAACCGCGCTGGCGCAGGTGGCAATATTGGCGCAGCTGCCGTCGCGAAATCCACGCCCGATGGTTACACCTTGTTGTACGGGACCATCTCGACGCACACGCTCAATCCGCTGATGGCAAAAAAATCGGCTTACGATCCGGTGAAGGATTTCGAACCCGTCGCGCTCATTGGCAATATTCCGAACGTGCTTGTGGTCAATCCGTCGGTGCCAGCGAAAACCGTGCAGGAATTGATCGCGCTCGCGAAAGCCAATCCGGACAAATATAGCTACGCATCATCAGGCGTTGCGACGCCGCTGCATTTGTCGGGCGAGATGTTTAATGCGATGGCCGGCACGAAGATGGCGCATGTGCCGTATCGTGGCGCGGGCCCTGCGATGAACGATCTTGTCGCCGGCCAGGTCCCGGTGTTGTTCGACAATCTTCCGTCCTCGGTGGAGTTCATCAAGGCAGGCAAGATCCGCGCTTTGGCGGTGACGACGAAAACGCGCGTCGAGCAGATGCCCGATATTCCGACGATGGATGAGCAGGGCCTCAAGGGCTACGAAACCTATTCTTGGCAGGCGATCTTCGCGCCGGCGAAAACGCCGAAGCCGATCGTCGACAAATTGAATGCCGAGGTGAAGAAGGCGCTGGCCGACCCGGCCTTGCAGCAGCGGCTCAAGGATTTGACGATGACCATCACGCCGTCGACCCCGGCGGAGCTGAGCAAGTTCGTCGAGGATCAGCTGGCGCTGTGGGGCCCGATCACCAAGGCGACCGGCGTTCAGGTCGATTGAGGGATTTCACGAGGACATAGGGCCGGTCCGGGGTGATCTCCGGGCCGGGTTTCCAATTTTTTGCCAAAACTCCTGTCCAAAACCCTTGGCAAACCAGTTGCCAACGGATAGATGAGGGGTCCGCGTTTCACCAGAGATGGGCGAAGAGTCTCTAGCGTTCTTCGCCGTTTTTGTGATTCTGATTGAGAAATCAATCAGATAGACCGTCAGGCCGGGCTTTTTCGGAGTTTCTCCGGAGGGGTCGGACCGGGCGGTCACGTCCTGTCCGAGACTGCAGGGGCGGCTTAGGCCGCTTAATGTCCTGCATAGACGGGGAGGCAAATCACCGGCTCGACGGCCACAAACCGTCTGGGCACACCCTGCAAAGGGCATGGCGATTTGTTCGAACCATGTACCGGGTTCCGCCCTTCGGGGCGTCGCACGGGGACAGGCACGTCGGAAGCCGTCGGGCCTTTGCGGATGCTTCCGCAAAAGACCGGCAAATGCAACCGGCGGGACACTATGTCCCCGCCAACCAGAGAGAGCCCCGTGGATAAAGCGGCAAAAACTGAGCTCGTCTCGACCCTCAATGGTGTGTTCAGCACCACGGGTGTCGTGGTCGTCGCTCACTACGCCGGCCTCACGGTCGCCGACATGCAAAAGCTGCGTACGCAGATGAAGCAGGCCGGTGCGTCCGTGAAAGTCGCGAAAAACCGCCTCGCCAAGATCGCTCTCGAAGGCACGGATGTCGCGTCGATCGCGTCGCTCCTCAAGGGACCGACGCTGCTGGCTTACAGCAGTGATCCGATCGCGGCGCCGAAGGTCGCCGTCGAATTCGCCAAGGCCAATGACAAGCTTGTCATCCTTGGTGGTGCGATGGGTGCGACCGCTCTGAATGCGAACAGCGTCAAGGCCTTGGCCTCGCTGCCTTCGCTGGACGAACTGCGTGCAAAACTCGTCGGCCTCGTTCAGGCCCCGGCGACCAAGCTCGCGCAGCTCGCCAACGCGCCCGCGGGCAAGCTCGCACGCGTTTTCGGAGCCTATGCCAAGAGAGATGCGGCGTAAGGCCGTCTCAACCCAAACGGTTCGAACCAATCCCAAAGGAAGAAAACAATGGCTGATCTTACCAAGCTCGTCGACGAATTGTCGTCGCTGACGGTCCTCGAGGCCGCCGAACTCGCCAAGATGCTCGAAGAAAAGTGGGGCGTCTCGGCTGCTGCGGCTGTGGCCGTTGCTGCTGGCCCGGCTGCTGGCCCGGCCGCTGCCGCTGAAGAACAGACCGAATTCACGGTCGTTCTCGCTTCGGCTGGCGACAAGAAGATCGAAGTGATTAAGGAAGTCCGTGGCATCACGGGCCTCGGCCTCAAGGAAGCTAAGGACCTCGTCGAAGGCGCGCCGAAGCCGCTTAAGGAAGGCGTCGGCAAGGACGAAGCCAACAAGATCAAGGAAACCCTTGAGAAGGTTGGCGCTAAGGTCGAGCTGAAGTGAGCTTGAGCGCCGCTTTCTGGCGGCGCAACTGACAAGACCCCGCGAGGGGTGAGGTCCCGGAGCCCAAAAGCTCCGGGGCCATTCTGCCGTCCGGGGCACTTTTTCTCGGATGGGTTCGAAACGAGTGATGAAAAAGACCCGTCACCAGCCCGCTGCGGCGCTCTGGTTGATACGGGAAGCGAGGAACAGATGGCTCAGACCTTCACCGGCCGGAAGCGTGTGCGCAAGTTCTTCGGTCATATCCGCGAAGTCGCGGAGATGCCGAACCTGATCGAGGTTCAAAAGGCGTCGTATGACCAGTTCTTGCAAGTGGACGAACCGCCGGGAGGCCGCGACGACGACGGTTTGCAGGCCGTCTTCAAATCCGTGTTCCCGATCCATGATTTTTCCGGCGCGTCGCGTCTCGAATTCGTGAAGTACACGTTCGAGCCGCCGAAATACGACGTCGATGAATGCCGCCAGCGCGGCATGACTTTCGCGGCACCGCTCAAGGTGACGCTGCGCCTCATCGTGTTTGATGTCGATGAAGAAACCGGCGCCAAGTCGGTGAAGGACATCAAGGAACAAGACGTTTACATGGGCGACATGCCGCTCATGACGTCGAACGGCACCTTCATCGTGAACGGCACGGAACGCGTGATCGTCTCGCAGATGCACCGTTCGCCGGGCGTGTTCTTCGATCACGACAAGGGCAAGACGCATTCATCCGGCAAGCTTCTGTTTGCTGGCCGCATCATTCCTTATCGCGGTTCGTGGCTCGACATCGAGTTCGACGCGAAGGACATCGTCTATGCGCGTATCGATCGCCGCCGCAAGATTCCGGTGACGTCGCTTCTCTATGCGCTCGGCATGGACGGCGAAGACATTCTGTCGACCTTTTACAAGACCGTGATCTATTCGCGCGTGAAGGATGGATGGCGCATGCCGTTCGATCCCGATCGTATGCGCGGTCTCAAGATCACCAAGGATCTGATCGACGCCGACACTGGCGCGGTTGTGTTCGAAGCCGGCAAGAAGATGACGCCGCGTGCGGCGCGTCTCATTGCTGAAAAGGGCACAAAATTCCTGCGCGCCGACGATGAAGATTTGTACGGCCATTACATTGCCGACGATCTCGTCAATCCAGCCACTGGCGAAATCTTCGCCGAAGCGGGCGATGAAATCACCGATAAGAATCTGAAGGTGCTTCTCGAAGAAGGCCTGACGGATGTGCCGGTGCTCGACATCGACCACGTCAATATCGGCCCTTACATCCGCAACACGCTGACGATCGACAAGAACTCCTCGCGTGAAGAAGCGCTGTTTGACGTCTACCGCGTGATGCGTCCCGGTGAACCGCCGACGATCGATACGGCAGAAGCGATGTTCCATTCGCTGTTCTTCGATCCGGAGCGTTACGATCTCTCGGCCGTTGGTCGCGTGAAGATGAATATGCGCCTCGATCTCGATGCGCCCGACACGATGCGCGTGCTCCGCAAGGAAGACATCGTTGCGGTCGTGCGTGCACTCGTCGATCTGCGTGACGGCAAGGGTGAAGTCGACGACATCGACCATCTCGGCAACCGTCGTGTTCGCTCGGTCGGCGAATTGATGGAAAATCAATATCGCGTTGGCCTTCTGCGCATGGAACGCGCGATCAAGGAACGCATGTCGTCGGTCGATATCGACACGGTGATGCCGCAGGATCTGATCAATGCGAAGCCGGCGGCTGCCGCCGTGCGCGAATTCTTCGGTTCGTCGCAGCTCTCGCAGTTCATGGACCAGACGAATCCGCTGTCGGAAATCACCCACAAGCGTCGCCTTTCGGCCCTTGGCCCGGGTGGTCTTACGCGCGAACGCGCGGGCTTCGAAGTCCGCGACGTGCATCCGACGCATTACGGCCGCATCTGCCCGATTGAAACGCCGGAAGGCCCGAACATCGGTCTCATCAACTCGCTCGCCACGTTTGCGCGCGTGAACAAATATGGCTTCATCGAAAGCCCGTACCGCAAGGTGCGCGATGGCCAGATCACGTCCGAAGTCGTCTACATGTCGGCGATGGAAGAAGGTAAGCATTACGTCGCGCAGGCGAACGTGGCTGTCGACAAGAATGGCAAGCTGACCGACGACCTCGTTGTCGTGCGTCATGCGGGCGACGTTATCGTCGTGCCGGTCGAACGCGTCGATTACATGGACGTTTCGCCGAAGCAGCTCGTTTCGGTTGCCGCCGCGCTCATCCCGTTCCTTGAGAACGATGACGCGAACCGCGCGCTCATGGGCTCGAACATGCAGCGTCAGGCTGTGCCGCTCGTGAAGGCCGATGCGCCTTTCGTTGGCACGGGCATGGAAGCTGTTGTGGCGCGTGACTCGGGCGCTGCGATTGCGGCGCGTCGTGCCGGCACTGTCGTGCAGGTTGATGCGACCCGTATCGTCGTGCGCGCTACGGCGGATCTTGATCCGTCGAAGTCGGGCGTCGACATTTATCGCTTGATGAAGTTCCAGCGCTCGAACCAGAACACCTGCATCAACCAGAAGCCGTTGGTGCAAGTGGGCGATGTCGTGCGCAAGGGCGACATCATCGCCGACGGTCCTTCGACCGAGCTCGGCGAATTGGCGCTCGGCCGCAACGTGCTCGTCGCGTTCATGCCGTGGAACGGCTACAATTTCGAAGATTCGATCCTCCTGTCCGAGCGTATCGCTAAGGAAGACGTGTTCACCTCGATTCACATCGAAGAATTCGAAGTGATGGCGCGTGACACGAAGCTCGGCCCGGAAGAAATCACGCGTGATATTCCGAACGTTTCGGAAGAAGCGCTGAAGAATCTCGACGAAGCCGGCATTGTCTATATCGGCGCGGAAGTGAATGCAGGCGACATCCTCGTCGGCAAAATCACGCCGAAGGGCGAAAGCCCGATGACGCCGGAAGAAAAACTCTTGCGCGCCATCTTCGGTGAAAAGGCGTCCGACGTGCGTGACACGTCGCTGCGCGTGCCGCCGGGTGTGCAGGGCACGGTCGTCGAAGTGCGCGTGTTCAACCGCCACGGTGTGGACAAGGACGAGCGCGCGCAGGCGATCGAGCGCGAGGAAATCGAACGTCTCGCGAAAGACCGCGATGACGAACTCGCGATCCTCGACCGTAACGTCTATGCGCGCCTGCAGGACGAACTCGTCGGCAAGACCGGTCTTGCGGGCCCGAAGGGCTTCAAGAAGGACAGCGCCATCACCGCCGAAACGCTCGCCGAATTCCCGCGTTCGCAATGGTGGGTGTTTGCGGTCAATGACGACGCCGTGATGGCGACCGTCGAGGCCATGCGCAAGCAATACGAAGAAGCCAAGAAGGGCCTCGAGCAGCGCTTCCTCGACAAGGTCGAGAAGTTGCAGCGTGGTGATGAATTGCCGCCCGGCGTGATGAAGATGGTCAAGGTCTTCGTCGCGGTGAAGCGCAAGATTCAGCCAGGCGACAAGATGGCCGGCCGCCATGGCAACAAGGGTGTCGTGTCGCGCATCGTGCCGATCGAAGACATGCCGTTCCTCGAAGACGGTACGCATGTCGACATCGTGCTCAATCCGCTCGGCGTGCCGTCGCGCATGAATGTCGGTCAGATTCTCGAAACGCATCTGGGCTGGGCCTGCGCGGGCCTTGGCAAGCAGATCGGTGAGATGGTCGATGCCTATCGTCGCAACCATGACGCCAAGCCGCTGAAGGCGAAGCTGAAGCAGGTCTATGGCGAGAATCCGGATGTCGTGAATCTCGACGACGAAGCGGCGGCAACGCTCGGCGACAATCTGCGCCGTGGTGTGCCGATTGCGACGCCGGTGTTCGACGGTGCGAAGGAAAGCGACATTGAGCGCATGCTGCAGGAGGCTGGCCTCGCCACCTCCGGCCAGGTGACGCTCTATGACGGCCGCACGGGTGAAGCGTTCGATCGTAAGGTGACAGTGGGCTATATCTACATGCTCAAGCTGCACCATCTCGTCGACGACAAGATCCATGCACGCTCCATTGGTCCTTACTCGCTCGTCACGCAGCAGCCGCTGGGTGGCAAGGCGCAGTTCGGCGGCCAGCGCTTCGGCGAAATGGAAGTGTGGGCCCTCGAAGCTTACGGCGCGGCGTACACGCTGCAGGAAATGCTCACCGTCAAGTCGGACGACGTGGCGGGCCGCACGAAGGTGTACGAAGCCATTGTTCGTGGCGACGACACGTTCGAAGCGGGCATTCCGGAAAGCTTCAACGTGCTCGTGAAGGAAATGCGCTCGCTCGGCCTCAACGTGGAACTCACCGCGTCGAAGAAGCAGGACAACGAGCAGCTGCCGCCTTCGGAAGCCGCCGAATAAGCCATCGCAAGGGGCGGGACGCTCGCGTCCCGCCAGCCGGGCCACCAATCCGGCGCCATCGAGTTTTACGCATTCAATCCGGCCGGGCATCAACCTTTAAGTCCCAGCCGAGAGCCAGGAGACGGCGATGAATCAAGAGGTCATGAATCTCTTCAACCCGGTGTCTCAACCGCCGACGTTCGATCAGATCAAGATTTCGATCGCGAGCCCGGACAAGATTCTGTCCTGGTCGTTTGGCGAAATCAAAAAGCCTGAGACGATCAATTACCGTACGTTCAAGCCCGAACGTGACGGCTTGTTCTGCGCGCGCATCTTCGGTCCGATCAAGGATTACGAATGCTTGTGCGGCAAGTACAAGCGCATGAAGTACAAGGGCGTGATCTGCGAAAAGTGCGGCGTTGAAGTGACGCTGTCGCGCGTTCGTCGCGAACGCATGGGCCATATCGAATTGGCCGCGCCGGTTGCCCATATTTGGTTCTTGAAGTCGCTGCCTTCGCGCATCGGCTTGCTGCTCGATATGCCGCTGAAGGACCTCGAGCGCATTCTCTATTTCGAAAACTATGTCGTGATTGAGCCGGGCCTCACCCCGCTCAAGGAGCGTCAGCTGCTTTCGGAAGAAGAATATCTGCGTGCGCAGGACGAGTATGGCGAAGATAGCTTCACCGCTTTGATCGGCGCGGAAGCTATTCGTGAAATTCTTCGTTCGCTCGATCTCGAGAAGACCGCGGCCGATCTGCGTGTTGAAATCGCGAATGCGAAGACGGAACTGAAGCCGAAGAAGCTCGCCAAGCGTCTCAAGATCATCGAAGCGTTTCTGCAATCCGGCAACAAGCCGGAATGGATGATCCTGACAGTCGTTCCGGTGATCCCGCCGGATCTGCGTCCGCTTGTGCCGCTCGATGGCGGCCGTTTCGCGACGTCGGATCTCAACGATCTTTATCGCCGCGTGATTAACCGTAACAATCGTCTGAAGCGCCTGATCGAGCTGCGTGCACCGGATATCATCATCCGCAACGAAAAGCGCATGCTGCAAGAAGCCGTTGACGCGTTGTTCGACAATGGCCGTCGCGGCCGCGTCATCACGGGTGCCAATAAGCGTCCGCTGAAGTCGCTCGCCGATATGCTGAAGGGCAAGCAGGGCCGCTTCCGTCAGAACCTGCTCGGCAAGCGCGTCGACTATTCGGGCCGTTCGGTGATCGTGGTCGGTCCCGAACTCAAGCTGCATCAGTGCGGCCTGCCGAAGAAGATGGCGCTCGAACTCTTCAAGCCGTTCATCTATTCGCGTCTCGACGCGAAGGGCCTGTCGGCCACAGTCAAGCAAGCGAAGAAGCTCGTTGAAAAGGAAAAGCCCGAAGTTTGGGATATCCTCGACGAGGTTATTCGCGAGCATCCGGTGATGCTGAACCGCGCGCCGACGCTCCATCGCCTCGGCATTCAGGCGTTCGAACCTGTCCTCATCGAAGGCAAGGCGATCCAGCTGCATCCGCTCGTGTGCGCGGCGTTCAACGCCGACTTCGACGGTGACCAGATGGCCGTGCACGTTCCGCTGTCGCTCGAAGCACAGCTCGAAGCGCGCGTGCTGATGATGTCGACGAACAACATCCTGCATCCTGCCAACGGCCAGCCGATCATCGTGCCGTCGCAGGACATTGTGCTCGGTCTCTATTACCTCTCGATCATTTCGGAAGGTGAGCCGGGTGAAGGCATGATGTTCGCCGACATTGGCGAAATCGAGCACGCGCTCGCCGCCAAGGCGATCACGATGCATTCGAAGATCAAATACCGTTATATCGGTGTGGACGAAAACGGCGAGCGCATGTCGAAGATCTACGACACGACGCCGGGCCGTGCACTGTTGAGCCAGCTTTTGCCGAAGCATCCGAAGGTGACTTTCGACGTCGTGAACAAGCTCATGACGAAGAAGGAAATCTCGAACATGATCGACACCGTCTACCGCAATTGCGGTCAGAAGGAGACGGTCATTTTCTGCGATCGCGCGATGCAGATGGGCTTCACCAACGCGTTCAAGGCCGGCATCTCGTTCGGCAAGGACGACATGGTGGTGCCAGACAACAAGCCGGCAATCGTTGCTGAAACTGAAGCGCTCGTGAAGGATTACGAGCAGCAGTTCAATGACGGTCTCATCACGCAGGGCGAAAAGTACAACAAGGTCGTCGATGCGTGGTCGAAGTGCTCGGATCGTCTGGCGCAGGAAATGATGGCGCGCATCTCGTCCGTCCAGAAGGACGATGCGGGCCGCGACAAGCCGATCAACTCGATCTACATGATGAGCCATTCGGGTGCGCGTGGTTCGCCCACCCAGATGCGTCAGCTCGCGGCGATGCGTGGCCTTATGGCCAAGCCGTCGGGTGAAATCATCGAGAGCCCGATCAAGTCGAACTTCAAAGAAGGCCTCGACGTTCTCGAATACTTCAACTCGACCCATGGTGCGCGTAAGGGCCTTGCCGATACCGCGCTCAAGACGGCGAACTCAGGTTATCTCACCCGTCGTCTCGTCGACGTCGCGCAGGATTCGATCGTCACCGAACGCGATTGCGGCTCGGATAACGGCCTCAAGATGCGCGCGATTATCGATGCAGGCCAGATCGTGGCTTCGCTCGCTTCGCGCATTCTCGGCCGCGTGACGGCTGAAGACATCATCGACGCCAAGGGCGAAGTCGTTGTGCCGAAGGGCACGATGATCGATGAAACCGACATCGACCGCATCAATGCGGCCGGCGTGCAGGAAGTGAAGATCCGTTCGGTTCTCACTTGCGAAACCAAGAACGGCGTCTGCGGCACCTGCTATGGCCGTGACCTCGCGCGCGGTACGCCGGTGAATATCGGTGAAGCGGTTGGCGTCATCGCGGCGCAATCCATCGGTGAGCCGGGCACGCAGCTGACGATGCGCACCTTCCACATTGGTGGTGCGGCGCAGATTGCGGATCAGTCCTTCATCGAGTCGAATTTCGATGGCGAAGTGCGCATGCGTAACCGCAATGTGGCGCGCAATTCGGAAGGCGATCTCATCGCGATGGGCCGCAACCTTTCGGTCGTTATCGTGGGGCCGGATGGCCATGAGCGTGCGGTTCACCGCGTGCAATATGGCGCGCGCCTCAAGGTCGATGAAGGCGACAAGATCAAGCGCGGCCAGCGCATTGCGGAATGGGATCCCTACACCCGTCCGATCCTGTCGGAAGTCGATGGCATGATTGGCTACGAAGATCTCGTCGAAGGCGCCTCCGTTATTGAAACGGCGGACGAGTCGACGGGCATCACGAAGCGCGTTGTCATCGATTGGCGTTCGAACCAGCGTTCGGCCGATCTGCGTCCCGCCATCGTCATTCAGGACGACAAGGGCAAGATCGCGAAGCTCGCACGGGGTGGCGAAGCCCGTTACCTCCTGCCGGTCGACGCGATTATCGCGGCTGATCCGGGCTCGAAGGTGAAGGCGGGTGACGCGGTTGCCCGTATCTCGCTCGATAGCGCGAAGACGCGCGACATCACCGGCGGTCTGCCGCGTGTTGCCGAACTCTTCGAAGCGCGTCGTCCGAAGGAAGCTGCGATCATCGCCGAGAAGGCCGGTACCATCCAGTTCGGCCGCGATTACAAGAATAAGCGCCGCATCTCGTTGGTGCCGGACGATGGATCAGATCCGATCGAATACCTCGTGCCGAAGGGCAAGCACGTCTATCTTCAGGCGGGCGACGTGGTGGAGAAGGGCGATTACATCGTCGACGGCAATCCGGCGCCGCATGACATTCTGGCGATCAAGGGCGTCGAAGAACTCGCCGCCTATCTGGTCAACGAAATCCAGGAGGTCTACCGGCTGCAGGGCGTGAACATCAATGACAAGCACATTGAAGTGATCGTCAAGCAGATGCTGCAGAAGGTCGAAATTGAGGATCCGGGTGAATCCGACTTCCTCGCCAATGAGCAGGTCGATCGCGTCGAAATGGACGAGGTCAACGAGAAGCTCATTGCTGAAGGCAAGCGTCCTGCGTCCGGCACGCCGGTGCTGCTCGGCATCACCAAGGCGAGCTTGCAGACCCGCTCGTTCATCTCGGCGGCCTCGTTCCAGGAAACCACACGTGTCCTTACGGAAGCCGCGGTCAATGGCAAGGGCGACGATCTGGCAGGCCTCAAGGAGAACGTCATCGTCGGCCGCCTTATCCCGGCGGGTACGGGCGCGATGTTCAACCGTCTGCGCGAAGTGGCCCAGCGCCGCGACGACCTCATCGTCGCGCAGGCGTCGGAAGGGCAGGCGGCTGGTTCCGATCAGGGCGCAGCGCCGCTGCCGATCGACGCGCCGCAGCCCTACGTCTAAGGGTAGAATCGGGGCTCATCGCCCGCGAAACGATCAAGGCCGCCTTCGGGCGGCCTTTTTCGTGGTCGCCAGGTCTGTTTGAGGCGGCAACGCTTCCAAAAAATCGCAGCCATGGTGCCAGAATCCGCTCCCAGTCACGCTTTTCGGGGTTGACGGGTTCCGAGTCCCCGCGTATGAACCGCGCACTCCGGCAGACAGTCGGTCCGTTCGATCGGGAGCGCCACGTTCCCGACCTCAAGACCGAGACGCTGCCCGACAATCAAACCGACTGTAAAGTCGTCAGATTGGGTTCATGACCGCGGTTTTCCGTGGTCCTCTGATGGAACACGCGCTGGAGGCTCACTGGGCCGAAGGCGCGGATTTGTTTTGCGCGGATGTTCGTGCAGGACGCCAACCTTTTTTGCCCGGATTTCCGGGCGCAGCCTGGGATTTAGAGCCAACGATGCCGACAATCAGCCAGCTCATCCGCAAGTCGCGGAGCCCTCAGAAAGCGCGGAACAAGGTTCCGGCGCTCGAGGCATGCCCGCAGAAGCGCGGCGTCTGCACCCGCGTCTATACGACGACCCCGAAAAAGCCGAACTCGGCGCTTCGTAAGGTTGCCAAGGTCCGCCTGACCAATGGCTACGAAGTCATCGGATATATTCCCGGTGAAGGCCACAACCTGCAGGAACACTCTGTCGTCGCGATCCGCGGCGGCCGCGTGAAGGACTTGCCGGGCGTGCGCTATCACATCATCCGCGGCGTCCTCGATACGCAGGGCGTCAAGAACCGTAAGCAGCGTCGTTCGAAGTACGGCGCGAAGCGGCCGAAGTAAGAGCGGAGAGCCCCTATGTCTCGTCGTCACCGCGCTGAAAAACGCGAAATCATTCCGGACGCCAAGTATGGCGACGTCGTTCTCACGAAGTTCATGAACTCCGTGATGTATGACGGCAAAAAGTCCGTCGCCGAACAGATCGTCTATGGCGCGCTCGACACGATCGAGACGAAGCTGAAGACCGATCCGATCACGGTGTTCAAGTCTGCGCTCGACAACGTCGCTCCGGCGATCGAAGTGCGCTCCCGCCGCGTCGGTGGTGCGACCTATCAGGTCCCCGTCGAAGTGCGTTCGGAGCGTCGTCAGGCTCTCGCGATCCGCTGGCTCATTGCCGCTGCGCGTGGCCGCAACGACAAGACGATGGTGGAACGCCTCTCGGCCGAGCTCATCGATGCTTCCAATAACCGCGGCAACGCGGTGAAGAAGCGCGAAGACACCCATCGCATGGCAGAAGCCAACCGCGCCTTCTCGCATTACCGCTGGTAATTGCTGACCGAACTCGAATACGCAGGATCCAGTCATGGCCCGCAGTCACAAGATTGAGGATTATCGTAATTTCGGCATCATGGCCCACATTGATGCCGGGAAGACGACGACCACCGAACGCATCCTCTATTACAGCGGCAAGTCGCACAAAATCGGCGAAGTGCACGAGGGCGCTGCGACGATGGACTGGATGGAGCAGGAGCAGGAGCGTGGCATCACGATCACGTCCGCTGCCACCACGACGTTCTGGAACAACAAGCGCCTGAACATCATCGACACTCCCGGCCACGTCGACTTCACGATTGAAGTCGAGCGTTCGCTGCGCGTGCTCGACGGCGCCGTGTGCGTGCTCGACGGCAACCAGGGTGTCGAACCGCAGACGGAAACGGTGTGGCGCCAGGCTGACAAGTACAACGTGCCGCGCGTCGTGTTCGTCAACAAGATGGATAAGATCGGCGCTGACTTCTACAAGTGCGTTGATGACATCGTGCATCGCGTGGCTGGCGATCCGGTCTGCATTCAGCTGCCGATTGGCGCTGAATCGGATTTCAAAGGCATCATCGATCTCGTGCGCATGAAGGCCGTTGTCTGGGACAACGAAAACCTCGGCGCGACATTCCGCGATGAAGAGATCCCGGCCGACCTCGTCGAGCGCGCGAAGCAATATCGCCTGAAGCTCGTCGAAGCCGCCGTCGAACTCGACGACGAAGCGATGAACGCGTACCTCGAAGGCCATGAGCCGGACGAGCACATGCTGAAGTCGCTCATCCGTAAGGCCGTCATCACGCGCAAGTTCAACCCGGTGCTGTGCGGCTCGGCGTTTAAGAACAAGGGCGTTCAGCCGCTCCTCGACGCGGTCGTTGATTACCTGCCGTCGCCGCTCGATCGTGAAGCGATCAAGGGCATCGACTACAAGACGGAAGAAGAAACCGTTCGTCTGCCGTCCGACGAAGAGCCGTTCTCCATGCTCGCCTTCAAGATCATGGACGATCCGTTCGTCGGTACGATCACCTTCTGCCGCGTCTATTCGGGCAAGGTTGAGTCCGGCACGACCGTGATGAATTCGACCAAGGACAAGAAAGAGCGTATCGGCCGTATGCTCCTGATGCACGCTAACAACCGCGAAGACATCAAGGAAGCTTATGCGGGCGACATCGTTGCGCTCGCTGGCCTCAAGGAAACCCGCACGGGTGACACGCTTTGCGACACGCTGAAGCCGGTCATTCTCGAGCGTATGGAATTCCCCGATCCGGTGATCGAAATCGCGATCGAGCCGAAGTCGAAGGCTGACCAGGAAAAGCTGGGCATCGCGCTTTCGAAGCTCGCTGCTGAAGATCCGTCCTTCCGCGTCTCGACGGACACTGAATCCGGCCAGACCATTCTGAAGGGCATGGGCGAACTTCACCTCGACATTAAGGTCGACATTCTTCGTCGTACCTACAAGGTCGATGCGAATGTCGGCGCGCCGCAGGTCGCTTATCGTGAAACGCTCACGAAGAAGGCCGAAATCGATTACACGCACAAGAAGCAGTCCGGTGGTTCGGGCCAGTTCGCGCGCGTGAAGATCGTCGCTTTCCCGAACGAAGTCGGCAAGGGCTATGAGTTCGAGTCGAAGATCGTGGGCGGTTCGGTGCCGAAGGAATACATTCCTGGCGTCGAAAAGGGCCTCGAAAGCGTCATGAATTCGGGTCCGCTCGCGGGCTTCCCGGTCGTTGACGTGAAAGTGGAGCTCATCGACGGCGCCTACCATGACGTCGACTCCTCGGCGCTCGCGTTCGAAATCGCGTCGCGCGCCGCTTTCCGCGAAGCAATGCAGAAGGGCGGTGCCGTCCTCCTCGAGCCGATCATGAAGGTCGAGGTCGTGACGCCGGAAGATTACACGGGTTCGGTCATCGGCGACCTTACGGGCCGCCGTGGCCAGGTGCAGGGTCAGGACATGCGCGGCAACGCCATCGTAATCAACGCGATGGTCCCGCTTGCCAACATGTTCGGTTACGTGAACACGCTGCGCTCGATGAGCCAGGGTCGCGCGACCTTCACCATGCAGTTCGACCACTATGAGCAGGTGCCTTCGGCGATCGCCGCCGAAGTTCAGGCTAAATACGCCTGATCCGCATCATCCGACATCAACCTTTTCCGATTGACGGGAGACCCCGATGGCCAAAGAGAAATTCGAGCGGAATAAGCCGCATTGCAACATTGGAACGATTGGTCACGTTGACCATGGCAAGACGTCGCTGACGGCCGCGATCACGAAGGTTCTGGCCGAGAAGGGCGGGGCTCAGTTCACGGCGTATGACCAGATTGACAAGGCGCCGGAAGAGAAGGCGCGTGGCATCACGATTTCGACGGCGCATGTCGAGTACGAAACGCCGAACCGCCACTATGCTCACGTCGATTGCCCCGGCCACGCTGACTATGTGAAGAACATGATCACGGGTGCGGCGCAGATGGACGGCGCGATCCTCGTTGTGTCGTCGGCTGACGGCCCGATGCCGCAGACGCGCGAACACATCCTGCTTGCGCGCCAGGTCGGCGTGCCGGCGCTTGTCGTGTTCATGAACAAGGTCGACATGGTCGACGATCCGGAACTTCTGGATCTCGTTGAACTCGAAGTGCGCGAGCTTCTGTCGAAGTACGACTTCCCGGGCGATGACATTCCGATCGTGAAGGGCTCGGCTCTGTGCGCGCTCGAAGATCGCAATCCTGAGATTGGCCGCGATGCCATTCTGAAGCTGATGGAAGAAGTTGACCGTTACATTCCGCAGCCGGATCGTCCGAAGGATCAACCCTTCTTGATGCCGGTGGAAGACGTGTTCTCGATCTCGGGTCGTGGCACGGTTGTGACGGGCCGCATCGAGCGTGGCGTTGTGAAGGTCGGCGAAGAAATCGAGATCATTGGCTTGAAGCCGACGATCAAGACGACGGTGACCGGCGTTGAAATGTTCCGCAAGCTGCTTGATCAGGGTGAAGCGGGCGACAATGTGGGCTGCCTGTTGCGCGGCACGAAGCGTGAAGAAGTCGAGCGTGGCCAAGTGTTGGCGAAGCCGGGTTCTGTAAAGCCGCACACGAAGTTCAAGGCAGAAGCCTATATCCTGACGAAGGAAGAAGGCGGCCGTCATACGCCGTTCTTCACCAACTACCGTCCGCAGTTCTACTTCCGCACGACGGACGTGACGGGCATGGTGAAGCTTCCTGATGGCACGGAAATGGTGATGCCGGGCGACAACGTCGCGATGGAAGTGACGCTGATTGCGCCGATCGCGATGGAAGAAAAGCTCCGCTTCGCGATCCGCGAAGGTGGCCGCACCGTCGGCGCCGGCGTCGTCGCCTCGATCATCGAGTAAGCGAAAACAAACGGAGAGCGGTGCGCCGCTCTCCATCGCTTCGGCCTCTCGACCGAAGTTCACTCTGACAAGATTTAGCCCGAGGGTTCTGCAATGAACGGCCAGAACATCCGCATCCGCCTCAAGGCGTTCGACCATCGGATTCTCGATGCGTCGACCCGTGAGATCGTCTCGACGGCGAAGCGGACCGGTGCGCAAGTGCGGGGTCCAATCCCGCTGCCGACGCATATCGAAAAATTCACGGTGAACCGCTCGCCGCACATCGACAAGAAGTCGCGCGAGCAGTTCGAAATCCGCACCCACAAGCGTGTTCTCGACATTGTCGATCCCACGCCGCAGACGGTTGATGCTTTGATGAAGCTCGACCTCGCGGCTGGTGTCGATGTCGAGATCAAGCTCTGAGAAGCACGAAGGGCCACGGGGATCCATCATGCGGTCAGGCGTCATTGCCCAAAAGCTCGGCATGACCCGCATCTTTACTGATGCAGGGGAACATGTGCCGGTGACCGTCCTTAAGCTCGACAATTGTCAAGTTGTCGCGCACCGGACGGAAGAAAAGAACGGTTACACGGCAGTCCAGCTGGGCGTCGGTGTTGCCAAGGTGAAGAATGTGTCGAAGGCCGAGCGTCAGCGCTTTGCCGTGGCCAAGGTTGAGCCGAAGCGCAAGCTCGCGGAATTCCGCGTTCCTGCCGATGGCTTGATCCCGGTCGGCGCGGAAATCACGGCAGACCATTTCGTTGTCGGTCAGTTCGTCGATGTGACGGGCACCACGACGGGTAAGGGCTTCGCCGGTGGTATGAAGCGCTGGAACTTCGGCGGTCTGCGTGCGTCGCACGGCGTTTCGATCTCGCATCGTTCGCTGGGCTCGACCGGTGGCCGTCAGGACCCGGGCAAGACCTTCAAGAACAAGAAGATGGGCGGCCATCTCGGTGTCGAACGCGTGACGACGCAGAACCTGCGTGTCGTGCAGACGGATGTCGAACGCGGTCTGATCCTCGTCGAAGGCGCCGTTCCTGGCGTTAAGGGCGGCTGGATCTTCGTGTCGGACGCCGTGAAGCGCGCTCTGCCGAAGGATGCGCCGAAGCCCGGCAAGTTCCGTCTGCCCGGCGCGTCGAATGACGCGGCACCGGCTGCGGCTGAAGGCCAGGAGAACGCGTGATGAAAATCGATCTGAAAACGCTCGAAGGCGCGTCTGCTGGTTCGGTTGAATTGTCGGATGCGATTTTCGGCCTCGAGCCGCGCGCCGACATCATTCACCGCATGGTGCTGTGGCAACTCGCCAAGCGTCAGGCCGGTACGCACAAGACGAAGACGCGTGCGGAAATCGCCCGCACCGGTAAGAAGATCTACCGCCAGAAGGGCACCGGCGGCGCTCGTCACGGTTCGGCGCGTGCGCCGATCTTCCGCGGTGGTGGCCGTGCGATGGGTCCGGTCGTGCGTTCGCACGCACATGACCTGCCGAAGAAGGTGCGCGCGCTTGCTCTCAAGCATGCGCTCTCGGCGAAGGTGAAGGCTGGTGGTCTCATCGTTGTTGACGATGTGAAGCTCGCTGAACCGAAGACGAAGGTGCTCGCTGAACGTTTCGGCAAGCTCGGCGTCGCCAACGCGCTGATCATCAGCGGCGCTCAGGTCGAAGAAAACTTCGCCCGCGCTGCGCGCAACATCCCGAACGTCGACGTTCTGCCGGTGCAGGGCATCAACGTGTATGACATTCTGCGCCGCGACACGCTGGTGTTGTCGAAGGCGGCAGTCGACGCCCTGGAGGCCCGGTTCAAATGAGCACGGATCCGCGCCATTACGACGTCATCGTCGGCCCGGTGATCACCGAAAAGGCCACGAACGCCGTCGAGCAGAACAAGGTGGTTTTCCGCGTCCGCAAGGAAGCGACGAAGCCTGAAATCAAAGCCGCAGTCGAAAAGCTGTTCGACGTGAAGGTTGAAGCCGTCAACACGCTTGTCCGCAAGGGCAAGGTGAAGCGCTTCAAGAACACGCAGGGTACGCAGATCGACGTGAAGCGCGCCGTCGTGACTTTGGCCGAAGGCCAGACGATCGACGTCACCACCGGCCTCTGAGCAGACCGGGGAGAAACACGATGGCACTGAAAACATTCAAGCCGATTACCCCGAGCCTTCGTCAGCTCGTGATCGTCGACCGCGCGGAGCTCTACAAGGGCAAGCCGGTCAAGGCGCTCACGGAAGGCAAGACGTCAGCGGGTGGCCGTAACAACACCGGCCGCGTGACGGTTCGCTTCCGTGGCGGCGGTCACAAGCAGACCTATCGTATCGTTGATTTCAAGCGCCGTGCGCAGCTCGGTCAGGCCGGTAAGGTCGAGCGGATCGAATATGATCCGAACCGCACCGCGTTCATCGCGCTGATCAAGTATGCTGATGGCACGCTGAGCTACATCCTCGCGCCGCAGCGTCTGTCGGTTGGCGATGAAGTGATGGCTGGCCCGAATGCGGACATCAAGCCGGGCAACGCTCTGCCTATCGGCGCGATCCCGGTCGGCACGCTTGTGCACAACGTCGAAATGAAGATCGGCAAGGGTGGGGCGATTGCCCGCTCGGCTGGCACCTACGCGCAGATCGTCGGTCGCGACCAGGGTTATGTGATCCTGCGTCTCAACTCTGGCGAACAGCGTCTTGTCCATGGCGAATGCTTTGCCACGGTTGGCGCGGTGTCGAACCCCGATCACATGAACATCTCGATCGGCAAGGCTGGCCGTTCGCGCTGGTTGGGCCGCCGTCCGCACAATCGCGGCGTCACCATGAACCCGATCGACCATCCGCATGGCGGCGGCGAAGGCCGTACGTCAGGTGGCCGTCACCCCGTCACGCCCTGGGGCAAACCGACCAAGGGCAAGAAGACGCGCTCGAATAAGCGGACCGACAAGTTCATCGTGTCGACCCGCCATGCGCGTAAGAAGAAGTAAGAGGGCTCAGCGATGACACGCTCCGTATGGAAAGGCCCGTTCGTCGACGGTTATCTGCTGAAGAAGGCAGAAGCTGCGCGCGGTGCTGGCCGCGCCGAAGTGATCAAGATCTGGAGCCGCCGCTCCACGATCCTGCCGCAGTTCGTCGGTCTGACGTTCGGCGTCTATAACGGCCAGAAGCATGTCCCGGTCTTTGTGACCGAGGAAATGGTCGGCCATAAATTTGGTGAATTCTCTCCGTCGCGCACCTTCTACGGCCACGCGGCGGACAAGAAGGCGAAGAGGAAGTAAGCCATGGGTAAAGCATCCGCTCCCCGCGCGCTTGCGGACAACGAGGCGAAGGCCGTTCTTCGCATGATCCGTGTCTCGCCGCAGAAGCTCAATCTTGTTGCGGGCTTGATCCGCGGCAAGAAGGTTTCGCGCGCTCTCGCCGATCTCGAATTCTCGCGCAAGCGCATCGCCAAGGATGTGCGCAAGTGCCTCGAAAGCGCGATTGCGAACGCCGAAAACAATCACGATCTCGATGTCGACGATCTCGTCGTGTCGCAGGCCTTCGTGGGCAAGGCGCTGGTGATGAAGCGGTTCCATGCGCGTGCGCGTGGTCGCGCCGGCCGGGTCGAGAAGCCTTTCTCGAACCTGACGATCATCGTCCGCGAAGTCGAAGCGAAAGCCTGAGGAGAGAACGATGGGTCAGAAGGTCAATCCGATCGGGCTTCGTCTCGGCATCAACCGCACGTGGGACAGCCGCTGGGTCGCCGACAAGAACGAATACGGTAAGCTCGTCCACGAAGACATCCGCATCCGCGCAGCGCTGATGAAGCTCCTGAAGCAGGCGGCGGTGTCGAAGATCGTGATCGAGCGTCCGCACAAGAAGTGCCGCGTGACAATCTACTCGGCGCGTCCGGGTGTGGTCATCGGCAAGAAGGGCGCGGACATCGATAAGCTGCGCAAGGTCGTGTCGAAGATGACGGACTCCGAAGTCGTCATCAACATCATCGAAGTGCGCAAGCCGGAAATCGACGCGACGCTCGTCGCTGAATCGATCGCCCAGCAGCTCGAACGCCGCGTGGCTTTCCGCCGCGCGATGAAGCGGGCCGTGCAGTCGGCGATCCGTCTCGGCGCTGAAGGCATCCGTATTAACTGCTCGGGCCGCCTCGGCGGCGCCGAAATCGCCCGCCTCGAATGGTACCGTGAAGGCCGCGTGCCGCTGCATACGCTGCGCGCCGACGTCGATTACGGCACCGCAACGGCGTTCACCACCTATGGCACCTGCGGCATCAAGGTCTGGATCTTCAAGGGCGAAATCCTTGAGCACGACCCGATGGCTCAGGACAAGCGCATGGCCGACGATGGCGCCCGTTCGGGTGGCCGCCGCGACGCTGCGGCCTAAGGCCGTAGCCGACCAGGAGAAGCATCATGCTCCAGCCGAAAAAGACTAAGTTCCGCAAGCAGTTCAAGGGCCGCATTCACGGCGCTGCTAAAGGCGGGTTCAATCTCGACTTCGGGCAGTATGGCCTGAAGGCGATGGAGCCGGACCGGGTGACAGCCCGTCAGATCGAAGCCGCGCGTCGTGCGCTGACCCGTCACATGAAGCGTGCGGGCCGCGTGTGGATCCGCGTGTTCCCGGATGTGCCGGTGTCGGCCAAGCCGACCGAAGTGCGTATGGGTAAGGGTAAGGGCGCTCCCGAATATTGGGCCGCGCGTATCCATCCCGGCCGTATCATGTTCGAAATCGACGGCGTGCCGCTCGATGTCGCACGGGAAGCTCTGACCTTGGCCGCTGCAAAGCTGCCGATCAAGACGCGCTTCGTGCAGCGCATTGCTGAGTGAGGGCAGGGACCATGAAGACGAAACAACGTGTTTCCGACCTCAATGCGATGTCGGCCGATCAGCTCCAGGACGAGCTTCTGAAGCTCAAGAAGGAGCAGTTCAACCTGCGCTTCCAGCGTGCGACGGGCCAGCTCGAAAACACCTCGCGCGTGCGTGAAGTGCGCCGCGATATCGCCCGCGTCAAAACGATCGCCGGCAAGCCGGCCACGAAGGCCTGAGGAGACATCAATGCCGAAGCGTATTCTCCAGGGTGTCGTGGTCAGCGACAAGCAGGACAAGACAGTGGTTGTGAAGGTGGAACGCCGTTTCACACACCCCCTGTTCAAGAAGACGGTCCGCCGTTCCAAGAACTTCCACGCTCATGATGAGGCGAATGCCTATAAGGTGGGCGATGAGGTCCGGATCGAAGAAACCCGTCCGCTCAGCAAGCTGAAGTGCTGGGTGGTGGTTGACGCAGTCGCGAAGTCGTAATAGACCCCGCGGCACAATGAGGGGACATAGATCCCCGTCAGGCGAAGTCCGGCAGGTCGCCAAAACTCTGCCGGAAACCTGTCTGAGACAGAGGAAGGATCGACAATGATCCAAATGCAGACGAATCTTGACGTCGCCGACAATTCAGGCGCGCGTCGCGTGATGTGCATCAAAGTTCTCGGCGGTTCGAAGCGTAAATATGCCTCGGTGGGCGACATCATCGTCGTCTCGATCAAGGAGGCTATTCCGCGCGGCCGTGTGAAGAAGGGCGATGTGATGAAGGCCGTTGTCGTGCGCACGGCCAAGGACATCCGCCGTCCAGACGGCTCGGTGATCCGCTTCGACCGCAATGCGGCGGTTCTGATCAACAATCAGAAAGAGCCTGTCGGCACCCGTATCTTCGGGCCGGTGCCGCGCGAACTTCGCGCCAAGAACCACATGAAAATTATCTCGCTGGCGCCGGAGGTGCTGTGATGGCCGCGAAGATCAAGAAGGGCGACAAGGTCGTCGTTCTCACCGGTCGTGACAAGGGCAAGTCCGGTGAAGTCGTGCAGGTGCTGCCGAAGGAAACGCGCGCCATCGTGCGTGGCGTGAACCTCGTGAAGCGCCATACCCGCCAGACGGCTCAGACCGAAGGCGGCATCATCACCAAGGAAGCCGCGATCCAGTTGTCGAACATCGCTATTGCCGATCCGAAGGATGGCAAGCCGACCCGCGTCGGTTTCAAGGTGCTCGAAGACGGCCGCAAGGTGCGTTTCGCCAAGCGTTCGGGAGATCTGATCGATGGCTAAGGTTGAAGTGGCGCTCGAGCCGCGCCTCAAGAAAATCTACAATGACGTCGTGCGTCCGAAGCTGATCGAAGAGTTCGGCTATAAGAACCCGATGGAAGTTCCGCGCATCGAAAAGATCGTGCTGAACATGGGTGTCGGCGAAACGACGGCGGACACGAAGAAGGCTCAGGTGGCTGCGGCTGACCTCGCCCTCATCGCTGGTCAGCGTCCGGTGATCACCAAAGCCCGTAAGGCGATCGCGACCTTCAAGGTCCGCGAGAATATGCCGCTCGGTGCGAAGGTGACTCTCCGCAAGGCGAAGATGTACGAGTTCCTCGATCGTCTCGTGAACATCGCGCTCCCGCGCGTTCGCGACTTCCGCGGTCTGAACCCGAAGTCGTTCGACGGCCGCGGCAATTATGCCCTCGGCATCAAGGAACATCTCGTGTTCCCTGAAATCAACTATGACAAGGCCGAAGCTGTGTGGGGCATGGACATCGTTGTCTGCACCACCGCTAAGACCGACGACGAAGCGCGTGCGCTTCTTCGCGCTTTCAACTTCCCGTTCCGGCAGTAAGGGTCCGCCCTTAAACGCGGAGACCAGGAGACATCCATGGCCAAGAAAAGTTCGATCGAAAAGAACAAGCGCCGCATGAAGCTCTCGAAGCAATATTCGGGGCGTCGTGAACGCTTGCTCGCGATCACAGAAGACAAGACCAAGTCGATGGAAGAGCGCTTCGCTGCGACGCTGAAGCTCGCAGAAATGCCGCGCAATTCCAACCCGACACGCATCCGCAACCGTTGCGAAGTGACCGGCCGTCCGCGCGCCGTTTACCGCAAGCTGAAGATGTCCCGTATCGCGCTCCGCGAGCTTGGCTCGAAGGGTCTCGTTCCGGGTCTTCTGAAGTCGAGCTGGTAAGGAGGATCGGACATGGCAGTGAATGATCCCGTCGGCGATATGCTGACACGCATCCGCAACGCGCAGCTGCGTCGCAAGGGCACCGTCTCGACACCTGGCTCGCGTCTGCGCGCCAATGTGCTCGATGTGCTGAAGGCCGAAGGTTACATCCGCGGCTATTCGGTGACGGAATATGGCAATGGCCGGACCGAGTTCGAAATCGAACTCAAATATTTCGATGGCGAGCCTGTGATCCGCAAGATCGCGCGCGTCTCGAAGCCGGGCCGCCGCGTGTATTCGTCCGTTTCCGCTATGCCGCGCGTCGCCAACGGCCTCGGCATTACCATTCTCTCGACGCCGCAAGGCGTGATGGCCGATCATGAGGCTCGCGAGAAGAATGTGGGCGGCGAAGTATTGTGCACGGTCTTCTGATCGGGCACGGGACAACTTGAGGAGCAAGAGACAATGTCTCGTATCGGCAAGAAGCCCGTCCCCGTTCCCGCTGGCGTGACCGCCACGGTGACCGGGCAGACGGTGAAGGTGAAGGGCTCGAAGGGCGAACTGTCTTTCGTGGTTCCGGATCGTGTGAATGTCGCGATGGAAAACGGCGCGATCGCCGTGCAGCCGCGCGATGAAACCAAGCAGGCGCGTGCGATGTGGGGCATGTCCCGCTCGCAGGTTGCCAACCTCGTCGAGGGCGTCTCGAAGGGTTATGAGAAGAAGCTCGAAATCAACGGCGTCGGTTATCGCGCTGCGGTTGCGGGCAAGGTTCTCAAGCTCGCGCTCGGCTACAGCCACGAAATCGATTTCGAAATTCCGGCCGGCATCGCGATTGTGACGCCTAAGCCGACCGAGATCCTCGTGTCTGGCATCGACAAGCAGCGCGTCGGTCAGGTGGCCGCGGAAATCCGCGAGCTCCGTGGTCCCGAGCCTTATAAGGGCAAGGGCATCAAGTACGCCGACGAATTCATCTTCCGTAAGGAAGGCAAGAAGAAGTAAGGGGCCCGAAAATGGCAAAGAACGAAGTTGCCACCGAACGCCGCGTTCAGCGCGTTCGTCGGGCTCTCAAGAAGGCGGCCAATGGTCGCCCGCGTCTCAGCGTGTTCCGCTCTTCGAAGCAGATCTATGCGCAGATCATCGACGACGCCAACGGCATCACGATTGCTGCCGCTTCGACGCTCGAGAAGGATGTGCGCGGCAAGCTGAAGACCGGTGCCGACATTGCTGCGGCTACGGAAATCGGCAAGCTCGTCGCCGAGCGCGCCAAGAAGGCCGGTGTCACCAAGGTCGTGTTCGACCGTGGCGCCTATATGTTCCACGGACGCGTGAAAGCGCTGGCGGAAGCCGCGCGCGAAGGCGGTCTGGAATTCTGATTGCGAGGGCGGGTCTTTGACCCGCCTCGCTTTGTTCAAGCGAGCGGCGCGTTTCTTTCGTGTCCGCGCAAGTGAGAGAACACATGGCAAGAGAACCCCGTGAGCGTCAGGATCGCGAAGAACGCGATTCCGAATTTGTGGACCGCCTCGTCCACATCAACCGCGTCGCGAAAGTCGTGAAGGGCGGCCGTCGTTTCGGCTTCGCAGCCCTCGTCGTTGTCGGCGACCAGAAAGGTCGCGTTGGCTTCGGTCACGGCAAGGCACGTGAAGTGCCGGAAGCTATCCGCAAGGCCACTGATGCTGCTAAGCGCGCGCTTGTTCGCGTGCCGCTGCGCGAAGGTCGCACGCTGCATCACGACGTCACCGGCCGTCACGGTTCGGGCAAGGTCGTGCTCCGTGCAGCACCGGCCGGTACCGGCATCATCGCAGGCGGCCCGATGCGCGCCGTCTTCGAAGCGCTCGGCGTTCATGACGTCGTGTCGAAGTCGCTCGGTTCGTCGAACCCGTACAACCTCGTCCGTGCCACGATCGATGCGCTGAAGCGCGAAGATAGCCCGCGCTCGGTTGCTGCGCGTCGTGGTCTCAAGGTTTCAGCTCTGCAAGCCCGCCGCGGTGATTCCGACGGCGCTGGCGCAGACGCCTGATAGGAGGTCGCGATGGCTAACAAGACGATCACTGTCGAACAAACCGGCAGCCCGATCCGCCGTGAAGCCGCCCAGCGTCAGACGCTGATCGGCCTCGGTCTCAATAAGATTCGTCGCCGCTCGACGCTCGCCGATACTCCGGCAACGCGCGGCATGATCGAACGTGTCAAGCACCTCGTGCGCGTCGTCGATGACGGCGGCAAGGCGCAGTGAGGAGGATGCCATGAAGCTAACGGACATCCGCGATAATTCAGGCGCGAAAAAGGGTCGTATCCGCGTAGGCCGCGGTATCGGCTCGGGTAAAGGCAAGACTGGTGGCCGCGGCGTGAAGGGTCAGAAGGCCCGTGCCGGCGTCGCTGTGAAGGGTTTCGAAGGCGGCCAAATGCCGCTCTATCGTCGCCTTCCCAAGCGCGGCTTCACCAATATCTTCGCCAAGGACATGAACGAAGTGAACCTCGGCCGCATCCAGCAGGCTGTGGACGCGAAGAAGCTCGATGTGACGAAACCCGTTACGGAAGCCGCTCTCGTGGCCGCTGGCGTGCTCTCCAAGGTGCGCGACGGCGTGAAGATCCTCGGGCATGGTGAATTCAAGGCCAAGCTCGCTTTCGAAGTGGCTGGTGCGTCCAAGTCGGCGCAGGCAGCGATCGAGAAGGCTGGCGGCTCGGTGAAGATTCTCGCCGTTCAGGGCGAGGCGTCGGCCTAAGCGGGCTCGCGTCTGCCGACACGATCTTATGCCGGGCGGCGGAATTTTTCCGCACCGCCCGGCTTTTTATTTCAGGCGCCTTTTCCGGCGTAGCGGAGCATAGAGATGGCATCGGCTGCGGAACAACTTGCCGCTAACCTCAATTTCGGCGCGCTCGCGAAAGCGGACGAGCTGAAGAAACGCATCTGGTTCACGCTTGGCGCGCTGCTGATCTATCGCCTTGGGACCTATATCCCGATCCCGGGTATCAACATCGATGCGCTGGCTGAAATTTTCAAACAGCAGCAAGGCGGTGTGCTTGGTCTTTTCAATATGTTCTCAGGCGGCGCGGTTGGCCGTCTCGCGATTTTCGCGTTGAACATCATGCCGTATATTTCGGCTTCGATTATCATTCAGTTGCTGACGTCAGTTGTGCCTTCACTCGAAGCCTTGAAGAAGGAAGGCGAGTCGGGCCGCAAGATCATCAATCAATACACGCGTTATCTCACCGTCGTGCTCGCGACGTTCCAGGCTTATGGCATCGCTGTTGGTCTGCAGAGCTCGGGCAATGTTGTGACGGAGCCTGGTCCGTTCTTCCTGCTCTCGACGACGATCACGCTGGTCGGTGGCACGATGTTCCTGATGTGGCTTGGTGAGCAGATCACCGCGCGCGGCATCGGCAATGGTTCGTCGCTGATCATCTTCGCAGGTATTGTCGCCGAACTTCCGTCGGCTTTGGCTGGCACGCTCGAACTCGGTCGTCAGGGTGCGATTTCAGCAGCGCTGATCATCGGCATCACGGTCATGGTCGTGGTCGTGATCGCGTTCATCGTCTACATGGAGCGCGCGCAGCGCCGTCTCCTGATCAACTATCCGAAGCGTCAGGTCGGCAATCGCGTCTATGAAGGCCAGACATCCTTCCTGCCGCTGAAGCTCAACACCTCGGGCGTCATTCCGCCAATCTTTGCGTCGTCGCTGCTCCTGCTGCCGACCACGATTGCCGGGTTCTCGGCCCAGAGCGACCCGTCGGGCTGGCTTGCGACCATTTCGGCCTATCTGGCCCATGGCCGCCCGCTCTTCATGGCGCTTTATGCGGCCTTGATCATCTTCTTCGCCTTCTTCTACACGGCGATCGTGTTCAACCCGACCGAGACCGCCGACAATCTCAAGAAGCATGGCGGCTTCATTCCGGGCATCCGCCCGGGTGAACGGACGGCCGAATATATCGACAAGGTGCTCTCCCGGATCACGGTTCTGGGCGCAGCCTATCTCGTCATCATCTGTCTCTTGCCCGAAGTGCTAGTTTCGCAAGCGTCACTTCCGTTCTATTTCGGTGGGACGTCGCTTCTCATCGTGGTGAGCGTGACGATGGACACCGTGGCACAGGTCCATGGCCATCTGCTCGCGCACCAATATGAGGGGCTCGTGAAGAAGGCGAAGCTGCGCGGGGGGAAACGCAAGTGAGACTCATTCTTCTGGGACCGCCAGGGGCGGGGAAGGGCACGCAGGCCGCACGTCTCGTGGCCAAGTACGGGATCCCGCAGCTCTCGACGGGCGACATGCTCCGTGCTGCGGTTGCCGCCGGTACGCCCGTCGGCCTCAAGGCGAAGGCCGTGATGGAATCGGGTGGCCTCGTCTCGGACGAGATCGTGATCGGCATCGTGGCAGACCGGATCGAAGAAGCCGACGCCAAGAAGGGTTTCATCCTCGACGGTTTCCCGCGCACCGTGGCGCAGGCTGTGGCGCTCGACACCATGCTCGGTGAGAAGGGCGTCAAGCTCAACGCCGTGCTCGAATTCGTCGTCGATCAGAACGCGCTCGTCGGCCGCATCGTGAAGCGCGCCGAAGAAGCCAAGGCCGCCGGGCAGCCGGTACGCAAGGACGATGATCCGGAGGTCTTCAAGACCCGGCTCGCCGCCTATAACCGGGATACGGCCATCGTGGCCCCTTATTATGAGAAGACCGGATTGTTGAAGAAGATCGATGGCATGCAACCCATCGACACGGTCACAGAAGCCATGATGAAGGCGCTCGGTTGAGCGCCTTTTTCTTTGAAGGGTTTTGAAGCGGGCCTCTGGCCCGCTTCATGTTTTTGATCTGATTTTTTGTATAAGACATTGAAAAAATAGATATATTTACGGCTTGTAATTGCTCATGCCAGGTCCAGTCTTGTCATAGACGTTGAAAAATTCGTCGGACAGGATGGTTGCGATCCCGCCTTCGGGGACCTCGAGATTGTCCTGCGCTAGCGTTACGACACGGGCCTTCCAGCCGGGCGGGAGCTTCTTGAAGACGGAAGGACCCGCCGCCATGAAGTCGTCATAGGAGATTTTCGGGTCGAGGCCCAATTGGAAGCCTTTCATGATCCAGACATTGCCATTGGGATCATCGAGAACCATCACGGTCCGGCCCTTGTTCCAATTGATCGCGCTTTTGCGGGCAATGGTCTGCGGTTTGTAGGGCGTGACGTCGTTCACATTGGCCGTTCCGGTGAGGTTGAGCTGCGCCGTATGCGGAAACGCCATGCCGCCGAATTGTCGTGTCTTGCCGACGTCAATCTCCCACCAATCGGCGATGGAAAGCTTCGGCCCGTTGAGCGAGGCACCGAGCACGCCGTATTTCTTGGCGATCTCGTCCATGTTGAGGACCGCGACTTGCGCCTGAGGCGCCGTGTCCCGGTCTTTTGGGATATCCGGGATGGCATAGGTGCCATAACACGCCGCAACCAGGCTCTTGGTGGTGGGATCAATGTCGGCGAGGAAGATCTCGATATAGCGCAGGCGATACATATCGACCCGCGTGTAGACGGCGTTCTGACCGTCCGAGAGCACCTCGGGCTTTGGTCCGGCGAGGGCGGTGAGGCAAGCCGATGACATGTCCTTGAGGTGATTGAGCATGCAGGCCTTGATGCGTCCGGCCCCCGGCGTCACCCCCTTGCAATATTGGACGATGTCTCCCGTGCATTCGCGGACGATATCGACGCCGCGGTCCAACCGTTCCCAGACGGAGTCCGCATGGACGGGGTGGGTGAGCGCGCCGCCGATAAGGGCAGCCAAGGCCAGTTTTCTCATGGTTTCTTATCCGCAATCGATTGTTGAAACGGGTGGTCTACTGTTCAAATCTCTTGGACATAAGCCACATCCAGGCCAAAATGGGAAGGTCTCCCCTCTTTTTTGAAATGAAGAATTACGCTATTAAACAGAGACATACACGTATAAATTGTATTGTTACTTTAGCCCTTCTTACCACGCCGGTTGTGGCGCAGGATTTGAACGGAACGCTCTGGGTGCGCGATACGGGGTCGTCGCGTGTCAAATTCGCACCGTGTGGCGATGCGTTATGCGGATCGATCGTATGGCTTAAAGATCCTACGGGGCCTGCGAAGATCGGCCAGCAGATCTTCTTCGGTATGAAGCCCGATGGGCCGGGGCAGTGGAGGGGCCAGGCGTTCAACCCCGAGGACGGCAAGACCTATTCCGGCAAGATGACGCTCTCGGGTGCCACCTTGACGACCGCTGGGTGCGTGTTTGGTGGGCTTATCTGCAAGAGCACAAGCTGGTCTCAAGTGCCATGTAGGTGTGGGCGTAAAAACGTCTGCCAGCCTGCGAAACCATGCTTGACAGGTCGGTCTCGGGCCTATACCCACCCGCCATCAGGTCCATCGGCTGGGCGCTCCGCTCCGGGTTTCGGAGAGGCGTGCTTTTTGTTGTTTGGGCCGACCGCGCATGGGCCGGCCTCCACCGGACGCGCGGCGTGCAACCGCCGGGTTCGCCCGGCCGACATGGAGACGAGGCGATGGCCCGTATAGCAGGCGTCAACATTCCGACGAACAAGCGCGTTATGATTGCGCTTCAATACATTCACGGCATTGGCCCGAAGAAGGCTGAAGAAATCTGCGAGAAGGTCGGTATCCCGGCTGAGCGTCGCGTGAACCAGCTCTCGGACGCCGAAGTGCTCCAGATCCGCGAAACGATCGACCGTGATTACATGGTGGAAGGCGATCTGCGCCGCGAAGTCGCGATGAACATCAAGCGTCTGATGGACCTTGGCTGCTATCGCGGTTTGCGTCACCGCCGCAACCTGCCGGTTCGTGGCCAGCGCACGCACACCAACGCCCGCACCCGCAAGGGCAAGGCGAAGCCGATCGCCGGCAAGAAGAAGTAATCCATTTCCCGGCCTTCGGGCCGGGGATCACCTCTCCCATCCCGAGCGCCTGGCACCACGGGCGCGCCAGAAGGAATTTAAACCATGGCAAAAGAAGCCACCCAACGCGTCCGCCGCCGCGAACGCAAAAACATCGTCTCGGGCGTTGCGCATGTGAATGCCTCGTTCAACAACACGATGATCACGATCACCGACGCACAGGGCAACACGATCTCTTGGTCGTCGGCCGGCATGATGGGCTTCAAGGGCTCGCGCAAGTCGACACCGTATGCCGCGCAGGTTGCCGCTGAAGACGCCGCCAACAAGGCGAAAGAACACGGCATGAAGACGCTCGAAGTCGAAGTCACGGGTCCAGGTTCGGGCCGTGAATCGGCGCTCCGCGCGCTGCAGGCTGCTGGCTTCACCGTCACCTCGATCCGTGACGTGACGCCGATCCCGCACAATGGCTGCCGGCCGCGCAAGCGTCGCCGCGTCTAATTTACTTTTGTGAATACGCCTTCCGACCTGACGGGGTCGGGAGGTGATTACTTCGCCATCGTGAACGCGTGGCCAGGGTCGACGGACCGATATGCCGCGCGCTCTTTCATGAAGGACTGCATCTGTGATTCAGAAAAACTGGCAAGACCTCATCAAGCCGACCAAGCTCGACGTGACGCTCGGCGATGACCGCAAGCGCGTCGCCACCATTATTGCTGAACCGCTCGAGCGCGGCTTTGGCGTGACGCTCGGTAATTCGCTGCGTCGCGTGCTTCTCTCTTCGCTGCAGGGCGCAGCGATCACGTCGGTGCAGATCGACGGTGTGTTGCACGAATTCTCCTCGATCGCTGGTGTGCGTGAAGATGTCACCGACATCATCCTCAACATCAAGGCGATCGCGATCCGCATGCAGTCGGACACGCCGAAGCGTATGACGCTGCGCAAGCAGGGTCCGGGCCCGGTAAAGGCTGGCGATATCGCTGTCTCAGGCGACACGCAGATCCTCAATCCCGATCTTGTGATCTGCACGCTCGACGAAGGTGCAGAAATCCGCATGGAATTCACGGTCAAGACCGGCAAGGGCTATGTCCCGGCCGATCGCAACCGTCCGGAAGATGCGCCGATCGGCCTTATCCCGGTCGACAGCCTGTTCTCGCCGGTCCGCAAGGTCTCCTATCGCGTGGAAAACACCCGCGAGGGCCAGATCCTCGATTATGACAAGCTGATCATGACCGTTGAAACCAATGGCGGCGTGACACCTGACGATGCGGTTGCTTATGCCGCGCGCATCATTCAGGACCAGCTCAACGTGTTCGTGAACTTCGAAGAGCCGCGCCGCGAGGAAGACAAGCCCTCGATGCCGGAACTCGCCTTCAATCCGGCCCTTCTCAAGAAGGTCGACGAACTCGAATTGTCGGTGCGCTCGGCCAACTGCCTCAAGAACGACAACATCGTTTACATCGGCGACCTCATCCAGAAGACGGAAGCCGAGATGCTGCGCACGCCAAATTTCGGCCGCAAGTCGCTCAACGAAATCAAGGAAGTGCTCGCCGGCATGGGGCTCCATCTCGGCATGGAAGTCGCTGGTTGGCCGCCGGAAAATATCGACGAGCTCGCCAAGCGTTTCGAAGAGCATTACTGAGTTTTGCAAGACGGGCAGGGGGCCTCTCCCTGCCCGATGTAAAGACCGGACGTACCTTGGCACGGCGCCCGGATAAACCCTCACTGAAGGAGATACGCCATGAGACACGGATATCGCGGTCGCCGCTTCAATCGTACAGCTGAACATCGCAAGGCGATGTTTGCCAATATGTGCCAGGCGCTGATCAAGCATGAACAGATCATCACGACGCTGCCGAAGGCGAAGGATCTTCGCCCTGTCGTCGAAAAGCTCATCACGCTCGGCAAGCGCGGCGATCTGCATGCGCGTCGCCAGGCGATTGCGCAGATCAAGGATGTCGATCTCGTCAAGAAGCTCTTCGACGTTCTTGGCCCGCGTTACAAGGATCGCAATGGTGGCTACACCCGCGTGCTGAAGGCCGGCTTCCGTTTCGGCGACAATGCGCCGCTTGCTGTGATCGAGTTCGTTGATCGCGACGTTGATGCACGGGGTCAGGATTCGGGCCCGTCGCAGAAGGACGAAGTGGTCGAAGCGGCGGAGTAATCGCCGTTTGATGCCTCTTTTCAAAGCCGGCCTTCGGGCCGGCTTTTTTATTGCACGATCGTGCTAGAGTTTTTCGATGATCGAGACCGTCACCGCCATCGTTGTTGCGCATGATAGCGCCGCTAAATTGCCGGCATGCCTCGCCGCGTTGCAACGCGACGGCGTCAATACGATCGTTGTTGATAATGCGAGCGAGGATGACAGTGCCACGGTGGCCGAAGCCCATGGTGCGCGCGTCATCCGTAACGCAAAAAATGAAGGCTTTGGCCGTGCGATGAATATCGGCATGCGGGCTGCAACGACGGATTTTGCGCTCTTGGTCAATCCGGATCTCGTGGTGGACGAGGGTGCAGTTGTCCGTTTGCTCGCAGCGATGGAATGTTGGCGCGATGCGGCTATTGTGGCGCCGCGTATTGTTGAGCCGGATGGGCGCGTGTTCTTCTCCAACCAATCGCTGCTTGCTAAAACATTGCGCAATGAAAGAGGTGCGCGCTGGTTGCCTGAAGGTGATTGCTGCACGCCATTTCTCTCAGGCGCGTGCTGGCTTGTGCGTCGTGATATCGTGCTTGGCCTAGGTGGCTTCGATGAGCAGATCTTTCTCTTTTATGAAGATGATGATCTGTGCCGCCGCGTGAGTGATGCCGGGCACGCTCTCGTGCATGTGCATGAGGCCATTGCGCGCCATGAGCGCGGGGCGTCGGCGGCGCCACGCAAAGGCCGGGTGTTCAAGGCACGGCGGCATCTTGCATGGTCGCGCGCCTATGTGGCGCGTAAATGGGGGTTGCCTTCGCCAATATTTAAAATTGTCATGACGAATGCGCCTAAGGCGCTGCTTGCCTATGTCAGTGGGCGGCGCTGGCGTTTCGAACGTTATGCCGGTAGCGTTCAAGGCGCTATCGATTCATGGCGTGGCCGGACTGCACTCGATATCGAAAAGCTAGTCTAGTTGTCATTGTAGGGAGTCCAGCGTTGGTGAGCGTTTGGGGCGGTTTGACGATCGGTCAGGCCATGACGGCGCGGGCAAATAATTTTTCGGTGCTGCGCCTGGTCCTTGCTTCGGCCGTTATCGTTTCGCACGGTTTTTCGATACCGACGGGCGACAATACGCTTGAGCCATTCTATCGTTCGACGGGTTTGCGCCTCGGCGAATATGCGGTGAACTGCTTTTTCGCAATCTCCGGCTTTCTTGTGACGATGAGCTATCTGCAGCGCGGTCCACGCGATTATGTGATTGCACGCGTTTTACGGATCGTGCCGGGCTTCTTGGCTGCGGCTTTCTTCACCGTCTTCGTGATTGGTGCTGCCTGTACGAGCTTGCCGTTGTCGACGTATTTTACTGACCCGGCGCTTTACGCCTATCTGCGGCAGGTTTTGACCGGTTTTAAGAGTGCCGGCGCGATGCCGGGCGTCTTCACCGACAATCCACATCCATGGCCGCTTGGGACAATCTGGACGTTACGCTATGAAATCGCACTTTATGGTGCGGTGTTGCTGTTCGGCGTGGTGGGTGCGTTAAAGACGTGGCGGATTGCGGGATTGCTCGTAGCGCTTTTGTTTATTGTTATCGTTGTCGTAGATGGATTCATTCCTCAGGCAACACGATATGTCGAAGTTTTGCTGCGGCTGGTTTTCATGTTTGTACTCGGCAGTACTTTTTTTCTCGCACGTGGGCTGGTCAAATTATCATGGCCATTACTCGCAATCTTTATTGTCGTGACTTGGTTTTCTCACGGTACAGCCTTCTATTTTGCACTGCTCTATCTGACGCTCGCTTATGGCGTTTTGCTTACGGCCTTTGGGCCGCTCTGGCCGGGCGTCAACTGGGCAGACAAGACCGATCTCTCTTATGGGATCTATCTCTTCGGCTGGCCCGTTCAGCAGGTCCTTGTGCAATTGTTCCCTGCCGCATCCGTCTGGGCACTCTTGGCCCCTGCACTGATCGTCAGCGCTTTGATCGCATGGGTGTCTTGGCATGGGGTTGAAGCCCCTGCGCTACGGCTAAAGGCCGTTTTTACCAAGCGACAGTTGAGGTTCTCATCCGAACAGGGCACATAGGACGGGGACGGATACTGCGGGGGCCGCTATGTCAAAAATGTCGGACGATCTGCGCTCGGGCGCGCTTGTCTACCACAAGCTGCCGAAGCCGGGGAAGTTGGAGATCCAGCCGACAAAGCCGCTGGGTAACCAACGCGATCTGGCGCTCGCTTATTCGCCCGGCGTCGCGGCGCCTTGCGAGGCGATTGCTGCTGACCCTTCACTCGCTGCCGATTATACGGCGCGCCAAAATCTGGTCGCCGTGATTTCAAACGGCACCGCCGTGTTGGGCTTGGGCGATATTGGCCCGCTTGCCTCCAAGCCGGTGATGGAAGGCAAGGCCGTCCTCTTCAAGAAATTTGCCGGTATCGATGTGTTCGATATCGAAGTGGCAGAGAAAAATGTCGACAAGCTCGTCGATGTGATCGCCGCACTTGAACCCACCTTTGGCGGGATCAATCTCGAAGACATCAAGGCACCGGAATGTTTTGAAGTTGAAGCCCGGTTGCGCGAGCGTATGGCGATTCCCGTGTTCCATGATGATCAGCATGGCACGGCGATCATCGTTGGCGCGGCTGTGACGAACGCGCTCGCCATTGCGGGCAAAAAGATTGCTGATGCGAAGATTGTCGCCTCGGGCGCGGGTGCTGCGGCGCTTGCCTGCCTCAACCTTCTGGTGTCGCTGGGTGCCAAGCGCGAGAACATTTTTGTCACCGATCTTGAGGGCGTTGTCTATGAAGGCCGTGAAAAGCTCATGGACCGCTGGAAGAGCGTGTTTGCGCAAAAGACCGATTTGCGCACCCTGCGTGAGGTGATCGCCGGAGCGGATGTCTTCCTCGGCCTTTCCGCTGGTGGCGTTTTGAAGCCTGATATGGTCGCCGCGATGGCCGCCAAGCCGCTCATTCTCGCGCTTGCCAATCCGAACCCTGAAATTCAACCTGATGAAGCGCGCGCTGTCCGTCCAGACGCCATGATCTGCACCGGACGTTCCGACTACCCCAATCAGGTCAATAATGTTCTCTGCTTTCCTTATATTTTCCGCGGGGCGCTTGATTGCGGAGCGACGACGATCAATGAGGAAATGAAACGCGCTGCCGTTGAAGCCATCGCCCAATTGGCGCGTGAAGCTCCGTCTGACGTGGCCGCACGGGCTTATGGGGGAGAGGTTGCAACATTCGGTGCGGATTCGCTGATCCCGTCGCCATTCGATCCCCGTCTGATCTTGCGGATTGCACCGGCTGTTGCCAAAGCGGCGATGGACTCCGGCGTAGCCCTGCGGCCGATCGCTGATCTTGCCGCCTATGAAGAACGCCTCTCGCGTTTTGTGTTCCGTTCGGGCTTCATCATGAAGCCCCTGTTCGAGAAGGCGAAAGCTGCACCCAAGCGCGTGATCTATGCCGATGGTGAAGACGAGCGCGTGTTGCGCGCCGCGCAGGTGGTGCTTGAGGAAGGGATCGCCGTTCCAATCCTGATCGGACGCCCCTCCGTTATTGAGGCGCGCTGCAAGCGGTTCGGACTCAATCTGAAACCGGGCGTTGATTTTTCCATCATCAATCCAGAGGATGATCCGCGCTATCGCGATTATGTTGCAACCTTGGTTGAAGCGGCGGGACGCAAAGGGATCCGACCGGATGCCGCGCGCACATTGGTGCGCACGAACAATACAGTGATCGCATGCATTGCGCTTTTGCGTGGCGATGCAGACGCGATGATTGCCGGGCTCGATGGGCGCTTCCAATCGCGCGTCAAGCAGATCGGCGATATCGTTGGTCGCGCGCCGGGTGTAGGCGCCTTATCGACGATGACGCTGCTCATTACGTCAAAGGGGCATTATTTCCTGTCCGACACGCATTTGCGGCATAATCCGACAGCGGACGAGATTGCTGAGGCAACCCTGTTATGTGCTGAGCATGTTGCGCGGTTTGGCTTGACGCCGAAGGTCGCGCTGCTGTCGCATGCCGATTTTGGGGATAGTGATGACCCGTCCGCACGCAAGATGCGTGAAGCTTTGGGTATCTTACGGGCCCGCGCACCGCAGCTCGAAGTGGACGGTGAAATGCAGGCAGATACGGCGCTGTCGGAAGTGATCCGCGACCGAAAATTGCCGGAGTCGCATTTCCGCGGTGAGGCCAATTTGTTGATCATGCCGAACCTTGATGCAGCCAATATCGCCTATCAGTTCATCAAGGTTCTGGCCGATGCGCTGCCGGTGGGGCCCATCCTGCTTGGCACAGCCAAGCCCGCCCATGTGTTGACGACGTCTGTCACCGCGCGTGGTGTGGTGAATATGACGGCGCTCGCTGTCGTGGAGGCGCAAGCGTCGTTCCGTTGAAACGCGATTGCAAAAATTAAGCGGCGACTTTGTAATCGCGCATAATGGCGTCGATGTCGGCTAATGTCGGCAGGCCTGCTTCATTGCCGAGATGCTGGATCTTGTAGGTTGATGCAGCGCGCGCGAAGGTGAAATGCGTATCCCAATTTGCTGTCGGATGGCGCAAGTAGGAATTGATATAGGCGCCGTGGAAGACGTCGCCGGCACCGCTCGTGTCAATGATGGCTGAACGCGGCACCGCCAAAATTGGTTGCTCGCGCACCGTGCCGGTCTCGTCATACCAGAGCATGCCTTTTTCGCCCATGGTGACGCCACCAATTGCGCAGCCCTTCTGCTTCAACACATCGAGCAGGCCGTGTGGCGTGACATTTAATTGTTCGGCGAGACGTTCGGCACAAATCGCCACATCGATAAAGCCCAAGAGATCAAGCGTATTCTCGCGCAAGCCGCCACCGTCGAGCGAGGTGAGGATCTTCTGCTCGCGGCATAGTTTTGCATAATGGATGGCAGCATCACCTTGGTGGCCATCAAGATGCAACGCGCGACACCCTTCGATATTCAAAGTGGGAAAGGGATGAAGATAGTGGTCGTCGCGGCAGCGGATGATCGCGCGTTTGGTGCCATTCGGCAGAACGAAAGAGAGCGAGCTTTCTTTCACCTTTCGGCCATGGACGGGAATTTGATATTTCGCCGCCATGTCGAGAAACATGCGCCCGAGCCAATCATCCGCCAGCGACGTCAAAAGATCGGGGACGGTGCCAAGCTTGGCGCAGCAAAAGGCGGCAGTCACAGCATTGCCACCAAAGGAGACGGCATAATCTTCAGCTACGGTCTTTTCATCACCGGTCGGAATGCGGTCCGTCACGAACGTGACATCGATATAAGTCTGGCCGATGAAAAGCGCGTCCATGTCTCACTCAAATCGAAAAGGAAGTGCCGCACCCGCAGGAGGCGGTTGCATTCGGATTCTCGACGCGAAAGGACTGGCCCATCAGATCGTCGACGAAATCAAGCGTCGCGCCTTCCAAGAAAGGCAATGAGACGGAATCGACAGCGACTTTCACCCCGTCGCGTTCGATGACGATGTCATCGGGTTCGCCGGTTTGGGCAAGGTCGAAATGGTATTGGAAGCCGGAACAGCCGCCACCAGAGACCGATACGCGCAAAAAGGTGCCGGGGGCTTCCTTCGCCACGATCGCGGCGATGCGGCGGGCGGCATTTTCAGTCACTGTCACATTCGGCATGGCATTCCATTCCTTGGCGCCTCAGGGGAGGGTTGCGCCACAGCGTGAACCGAACGTAAGTGCGCAGAGGGATGACTTCAACCGGCGGGACCGAAGTGAGCGGGACAGGCGAGGGCAGGGCGATCTATGCCGCCGATTCATGGGCGAGCCGGGGCCGCCTTGTGCCGGAGGACGCATCGCCGACGCGAAGCCCCTTCCAGCGCGACCGCGACCGGATCATCCATTCCACCGCCTTCCGCCGTCTCAAGCACAAGACGCAGGTCTTCGTGTTCCATGAGGGCGATCATTACCGGACCAGGCTGACGCATACGATTGAGGTCGCTCAGATCGCGCGCGCGCTGGCTCGGGCCTTGCGGCTCGATGATGATCTCGCTGAGGCCTTGGCTCTGTCCCATGATCTTGGGCATACCCCGTTCGGCCATACAGGGGAGGATACGCTCGATGAATTGATGCGGCCTTGGGGCGGGTTCGACCATAACGCCCAGGCTTTACGCATCGTCACTGCGCTTGAACGGCGCTATGCCGCCTTCGATGGGCTTAATCTGACATGGGAAACGCTGGAAGGCCTTGTAAAGCACAATGGCCCGATGACCGATCGGCAAGGCCAGGGCGTCGGCAAATATGCCGGCAAGCCTGTGCCGCGGGCGATCCTCGATTTCAATGCCGGGTATGATCTCTGGCTGTGGAGCCATGCCTCGCTGGAAGCGCAGGCAGCCGCCTTGGCCGACGATATTGCCTATGACGCCCATGATCTCGATGACGGCCTGCGCGCAGGGCTCTTCACGCTCGATGATCTCAAGGCTGTGCCGTTCCTTGCCGCGCTCCTCGACGAGATCTTCACGCTCTGGCCCGGGCTAGAGACAAGCCGGGCAATCCATGAGCTCGGGCGGCGGGTCATCACTCGTTTTGTCGAGGATGCGATTAGAGAGAGCGGCCGCCGCATTGCCGACGTGCATCCGCAAAGTGCAGACGATGTGCGGCTGTGTGGGCGGACGCTGGTGGCCTTTTCCCCGGCGATGGAAGAGGCCGATCGCGCCATCAAGGCTTTTCTCTTTCCCAATATGTACAGAGCGCCTTCGGTGGTCAGGATCCGGCAGCAAGCGGATGCGATCATGCGCGATCTGTTCTGGCGCTTCTTGGCCGAACCTGGCCTGATGCCCGATGAATGGCATGAGGGGCTCGCCGGCGTCAGCGAGGAAAAGCGCGCCCGTCGGGTGGCCGATTACATGGCTGGCATGACTGACCGTTTCGCGCATGACGAGCACCGCCGTTTGTTTGACGTAACACCCGAATTGCGATAGGCGCGCGGGAGTTTCCGGGGCCTACGGGCCTCTTTCGCGGTAGAAGTTCCCATGAACCTTTTCGACGATTTCCAGCGCCGGCTTGCGGCCATTCTCGCCCGTTTGACGGCGGAGGGCCGCTTGCCTGAGGGTCTCGATGCCAGCAAGGTTGTGGTGGAGCCGCCGCGCGATCCGTCCCATGGCGATCTTGCCACCAATGCCGCGATGGTTCTTTCCAAAGACGCCAAGATGAATCCGCGGGCGCTCGCTGATCTTTTGGTCGCGGAACTCGGCCGCGAACCCGGGGTCACGGAGGTTTCGGTCGCGGGTCCCGGCTTCATCAATATTCGGCTCGACCCCGTCCTGTTCGCCGAAGTGTTGCGTGCGGCGCTGCAGCAGGGCGAAGCCTTCGGTCGGTCGGTCCGCGGCAAGGGCGTGCGCGTCAACGTCGAATATGTCTCGGCCAATCCGACGGGGCCGATGCATGTGGGCCATGGCCGTGGTGCGGTGTTCGGCGATGCGCTTGCCAATCTGCTCGAAGCCGCCGGCTACGACGTCACCCGCGAATATTACATCAATGATGCCGGTGCGCAGGTCGATGTCCTCGCCCGCTCGGCCTATCTGCGCTATCGCGAGGCGCTCGGTGAGACCATCGAAATTCCGGAAGGGCTTTATCCGGGTGATTATCTCAAGCCGGTCGGCGCGGCGCTTGCTAAGGAAGTCGGCCCATCCCTGTTGAACAAGCCGGAAGCCGAATGGCTGCCGCTCGTGCGCGACACGGCGATCTCGATGATGATGGACATGATCCGCACGGATCTGGCCCAGCTCAAGATCCGCCATGAAGTCTTTTTCTCGGAACGCTCATTGCAAAAGCCGACCGACATCATCGCCGCGACCATTGCCGATCTGAAGGCGCGTGATCTTGTTTATGTCGGCCGATTGCCGCCGCCGAAGGGTGCGCCGATCGAGGATTGGGAAGATCGCGAACAGACGCTGTTCCGTTCCACCGCCTATGGTGATGATGTCGATCGTCCGCTGTTGAAGTCGGATGGGTCGTATACCTATTTCGCGTCCGACATCGCGTACCATGCCGACAAATATAATCGCGGCTCGTCAGTCCTGATCGACGTGCTTGGTGCCGACCATGGCGGTTATGTGAAACGTATGAAAGCCGCGGTGGCCGCGGTCACGGGCGGCAAGGGCGAACTCGACTGCAAGCTGTGTCAGCTCGTGCGCTTGTTGCGCAATGGCGAGCCGGTGAAAATGTCCAAGCGCGCCGGTGACTTCGTCACTTTGCGTGAAGTGGTGGACGAAGTGGGCAGTGATGCCGTCCGCTTCATGATGTTGTTCCGCAAGAACGATGCGACGCTCGATTTCGATCTCGCCAAAGTTATCGAGCAGTCAAAGGACAATGCGGTCTTCTACGTCCAATACGCCCATGCGCGTGGCCAGTCGGTGAAACGTCAGGCCTTGGCTGCATTCCCGGATCTGGACCTGTCACAAGGTGCGCTGGCGAAGGCTGATCTTGGCCGTCTTGCTGATCCTTCAGAACAGGATATTGTGAAGCGCATCAGTCAGTTCCCGCGGATCGTGGATGCTGCCGCGCAGGCCCATGAGCCGCACCGCATTGCGTTCTATCTCTATGATTTGGCGAGCGATTTGCACGCTTTGTGGAACAAGGGCAAAGAAGCGTCACATTTACGGTTTGTTATGGAAAACGACCGAGAGTTGACCCTGTCTCGTTTGGCGCTCGTTCAGGGCGTAACAGGCGTGATTGCAGCCGGTCTTGCTCTTCTCGGCGTTTCGGCGCCCCATGAAATGCGGTGATCCGTATTTGCGTGCGGAATCGGTGTTCCGGCAATAATGTCTGAAGCTCGGCAAGCCGGGTGAAGGGTCAAGGTTAGTCCATGAGTGACGGTAACAGGCAGCGCCCGGCAATCGATCTTGACGATCTGGAGCGGCAATTGCGGGCCGTGGCCCAGCCGAAGGCTGCGTCGCGCCCTTTACCGCCGGAACCCGTTGCGGCCTCACCGCAAGCGCCGTTTACCGTGACGCCCGTTTTCGCGTCTAAGCTTCCCGAGAATGAAAGTTTCAGCGAGCCGGACGCTGAGCGCGCATCATTGCCGGAGCCTGCGAAGGCTCCCGCGCGTGCGCCAGATTATGATCCGCTCGCCGAGCTCGCACGCATCGCGCAAAGTGGCAGCGATTGGTCAGCGCCGCGTCCGCTCCCAGGTGCTACGCCAGCGTCATCTCAGCCGACGCCCGCCGTCTCCGCGGTGGATGCGCTTGAAGCTTTGTTGCGGATGGACCCGCCGGTCAAGGCGCCGCCGCCAAGCTATGCGCCGCCGTCGCGTCGCGCTGAGCCGGAGCCAACACCCGCGCAGCCGGAACCTTCGCTGCTCGATTTTGCTGAGCCGCCACAGCCTGCACTTGAGCCGGCCGGCGCTTATCCGCAGCCGCCGCTCTATGGGGCGGCCGCTGAGGCCGAGCCGATTTATGCACCCGAGGGGCAACTGCCGCCGCACGACCACGCCTTCGCTGAAGAAGAGCCCCAGCCACGCTCGCGGACCGGGCTCAAGCTGGCGGTGGCGTTGGTTAGCATTGCGGCTATCGGGGTCGGTGGCGTTTTCTTCTGGCGCGGCAATGACGGCATGCCAGTGGGCGGTGGGCCGCGCACGCCGCCGGTCATCAAGGCCTCCGGCGAACCCAATAAGGTCGCGCCGCAAAATCCCGGCGGCATGGAAGTGCCGAATGCCAATCAAGAGATTTTCGCCGGTTCGAAGAATGCGGCGGGACCAACGGCGCCGAGCAAGGTCGTAACGACCGAGGAACAGCCGGTCGACGTCAATCAGGCTGCCAAGCCCGCTCAGCCGCGTGTGATCCTGCCCAACGGCGGCTCAGCCGCCACCGTTCCGCCTGCGCCGCCACCGCCGGTTTCGACCGTCCCGCGGCAGGCGGGGGGCACACAACCGGCGCAACCCAGTGCCGCACCGCCGTCGCCCTCTGCGCCGGGTGTTGCAGCGTTGGGCGAGCCGAAGAAAGTGCGCACGGTTCTGGTGCGTCCGGATGGCACCGTGATCGACGGCTCCGAGCCGGTGAAGCCGCCGTCCATGGCCGCACCGCAAAGCGTGATGCCGTCGTCCCCGGTGCCGACGCAGACGCTGCCCGCCGCTGCTGCCGCGCCGCCGTCAACCGGCGCGCCGCCGCCCGCCATCGTTCCGGCCTCACCTGCGCCGGCTGCGGTCGAAGCCGCACCGCAAGCTGCAGCGGGTACGCCCCTGCCGCCACGGCGTCCTGCTGGTGCACAAGTTGCCGCTGTCGAACCCGCACGTGCACAGCCACAGGCCACGCCCGCGGCGCCTGCCGCAGCTCCGCCCGTTTTGGCTCCGTCGGTCTCGGCCGCTCCGGCACCGCAGCAGACGGCATCCATCGGCAGTGGTGATTTTGCTGTGCAATTGGCCGCGCCTCCGACTGAACAGGAAGCGCGCTCACTCGCGCAGCGTCTCGCGCAGCGTTATGGCGATGCGCTGGCTGGCCAGGAGCCTGAAATCATCCGCGCTGAGGTGAATGGCAAAACGCTTTATCGCGTGCGTGTCACGGGGCTCGATCGCGAGAGCGCCAACACGATGTGCAATCGCATCAAGAGTGCACAGGGCTCCTGCTTCGTCGCGAAGAACTGAATTATCAGATCTCCGCGCGAAGGCTGAGCCCTTGCGCCGGTATCGTCTTGGCCTTTGGCACGCGGTTCGGCCTCATCCCCAGCGAAATCAGGCGCTTTCATTGACCCTTGCTGCAGCCGGGCGATAAGTCCGGGGTCATGGCACAGCGCGCATTCATTGCTGGAGTTTCGGGCCTTGCTCTCACCGATGAGGAGCGGGGCTTTTTCCATGATGCGCAGCCATGGGGCTTCATTCTGTTTCGCCGCAACGTCGACAATCCCGCACAGGTTAGGGCGTTGACCGACAGCCTGCGTGAGCTCACGGGGCGGACGGATCTGCCGGTTCTAGTTGACCAGGAAGGTGGCCGCGTGCAGCGGCTCGGCCCGCCGCATTGGCCACGCTATCCGGCGGCTAAAACCTTCGTTCAGGCCCGCGGCAATGATCCTGAGACGGCGCGCGAGATTGTCCGTCTCGGTGCGCGCCTCATCGCGCATGATCTTCTCGCGATGGGCATCAATGTCGATTGCGTGCCGGTTCTCGATGTCCCTGCGCCGGGCTCGCATGGGATCATCGGCGACCGCGCCTATGGTGATGATCCGGAGACCATCGCGGTGCTTGGCCGCGCGGCCGCTGAGGGGCTGATGGCGGGCGGGGTTCTGCCAGTGATCAAGCATATTCCAGGGCATGGCCGGGCCAAGGCCGATTCCCATGAAGAATTGCCGGTGGTCGACGCCAAAAAGGCGGAGCTCGCACGCGATTTCATGCCCTTTGCCGTCAATGCCGATATGCCCATGGCGATGACCGCTCACGTTGTCTTCACCGCGCTCGACAAGGCGCAGCCGGGGACTTGGTCGAAAAAGGTGATCGGGCAGACCATCCGCAAGGCCATCGGCTTTGATGGGCTTCTGATGACCGATGACCTCTCGATGAAGGCTCTGGGCGGGGATTTTCGGAGCCGGGCGGAAAAGGCGATTGCGGCGGGGTGTGATATGCTTCTCCACTGCAATGGCCAGATGGCAGAAATGGAAGCCGTCGCCGCAGGGGCGCCGCTTTTGGGTGGCAAGGCCAAAAGGCGAGCGGAGGCGGCGCTGGGGCGGCTCCGGCACCGGCCGGAACCCTTCAATGCTGTGGAAGCCCGTGAACGGTTCACAGGCATTCTCGCTGGACATCTTGCGGCCTAGCGCCGCGCCGTAGAAGCTCAATCAGAATCAACCGGAGTAGGCCCTCGTGGCGCAAGGCGCAGCCAAAGAATTGCAGTTCGATGATCCCGACGCGATCGATCGCGGCGATAGCGAGCCTGCGCTGATCGTCGATGTGGACGGCTTTGCCGGTCCGCTCGATCTGTTGCTCGAGCTTGCGCGCCGCCAGAAGGTCGATCTCGCCAAGATCTCGGTCTTGGCGCTCGCCGAACAATATCTCGCCTTCATTGAGGAAGCGCGGAAGTTCCGGCTTGAGCTCGCAGCCGATTATCTCGTGATGGCGGCTTGGCTGGCCTATCTCAAATCGCGCCTGTTGCTGCCGCAGCAGCACAAAGACGAAGAAGGCCCGTCGGCAGCCGATCTTGCCACGGCGCTTGCCTTCAAGCTCCGCCGCCTCGAGGCGATGCGGGAAGCGTCGAAGAAGATGCATGAATTGCATCAGCTCGGTCGCGACGTGTTTGCGCGCGGTGCACCGGAGCCGATGCGCATTATTGACCGGCCGCAATGGGAAGCGACGCTCTACGAATTGCTCGAAGCCTATTCGCGCCAGCGGCAGAAATCCGTGCTCGGCAAGGTGACGTTGAAGAAGCGGTTCTTCTGGTCGCTGGTTGAGGCACGCGAAGCGCTCTCGCGGATTGTCGGCAAGATTTCGGATTGGGAACCGCTCGACTCGTTCCTGTTCGAATATATCGTCGAGCCGTCAATGCGTCGCACCGTGCGCGCTTCGGCTTTCTCGGCAACGCTTGAAATGGTGCGTGAAGGTATGCTTGACGTCCGTCAGGATCGTGCTTTTGCGCCAATCTATGTGAAGACGCATACGTCCGAGGCGCAGGCGGCTCAACCGTCCGCGCTCGCTGGATAAGGAAACAGAACAATGCGCCAGCTCCGGGTAGCCACCGAAATGAACGAAGAGTTCACCTTCGACCCGCAATTGTTCAGCGAGGCTTGCCGCGTTGCGGAAGCGCTGTTCTTCGCGTCAAAAGAGCCCATTGGTCTCGACGTGATCAAGCAACGCATGCCCGATGGCATCGAAGCGGATCAGGTCGTGGCTCAGTTGCAGCGCGATTATGCCCATCGTGGCGTGACGCTGGTGCAGGTGGCGGAAAAGTTCATGTTCCGCACCGCTGATGATCTCGGCTACCTCTTGTCGCGTGAACGCGAAGAGCCGCGCAAGCTCTCGAAGGCTGCGCTCGAAACACTGGCGATTGTTGCTTATCACCAGCCGGTGACGCGTGCGGAAATCGAAGACATTCGTGGCGTGTCGACCAACAAGGGCACGCTCGATCAATTGCTCGAAACGGGCTGGGTGCGTTTGCGCGGGCGCCGCAAGGCGCCGGGCCGCCCGGTGACCTATGGCACGACGGACCAGTTCCTTGTGCATTTCGGCCTCAATGCGATTGGCGATTTGCCTGGCCTCGAAGAACTCAAGGGTGCCGGCTTCCTCGATGGCCGCATCCCGGCAGGCATGCATGTGCCGCTTCCGTCGGATGATCCGACCTTGCGTTCGGACGAAGATCCGCTTGAGGATGATCTCCTCACCAGCATCGTGGAAGACAAGGCCAATGCGCCGGTCGAAGCGTTGATGACAGAAGATGGTGGTGAAGTCGTCGCGATCGCCGAGGAAACGGTTGATGTTGAGGCGGTCTTTGAAGCGTCGTCCACAGATATGGAAGCGGATGATGGCGAAACGGCGCATGATGAGTTCGGCGCGGATCCGGTGAACGAGAGCGTCGAGGCTGACGCCGACGACCACCAGCGCACCGAGCCATCGCGCGGAGAATAAACCATGGCCGGCGGGATGTTCCGCTGGGGGCAGCGGGGCACCGCCGGAGCCGCCATTCCGGCACGCCTGACGCTGCAAGGTGTCAGCAAAAGTTTTGGCGCTAAATCGATCCTGAAGACACTCGACCTCGATATTGAGGCGGGCGAAATCGTCTGTCTCCTCGGCCCATCAGGCTGCGGGAAGACCACGTTGTTGCGTTTGGCCGCGGGGATCGAGACGCCAACGGCGGGACGCATTTTGCTCGACGGTCGTGAAGTGGCCGGGCCAGACCATTTCGTTGAGCCAGAGAACCGTGGCATCGGCCTGATGTTTCAGGATTACGCGCTGTTCCCGCATCTCACGGTGCGCGAGAATGTGTTGTTCGGTCTCACGGCTTTTCCGCAGGATATGGCAGAGACGGCAGCACGCCGCGCGTTGGCCCGTGTTGGGCTCGAAACCTTCGCCGATGTTTATCCCGAACAATTATCTGGCGGCGAGCAGCAGCGTGTGGCGCTCGCGCGCGTTGTCGCGCCGCGCCCCGGCGTGGTTTTGATGGATGAGCCTTTCTCCAATCTCGACCGGCGCATGCGCGATGCGGTGCGGGAGGAGACGGTTGCTCTTCTGCGCGAGATGGGTGCGACCACGCTGATCGTCACGCATGATCCGGAGGAGGCCATGCGGATCGCTGACCGGATCGTGCTGATGCGCGCTGGCGCGGTGGCGCAGGCTGGCCGTCCTGATGCGCTTTATCGCCAACCGGTCGATCTCGAGGCGGCGCGCTTCTTCTGTGACTTCAATGAAATCGAAGGCGTGGTGAGAAAGGGCAGGGCTGAAACCCAGCTCGGTTTCTTCGATGCGCCCGGACTTCACGAGGGCACGCGTGTGATGGTCTGCATCAGGCCGCAGGGCGTGCGGCTCCGCGCCGCAGGCTTTTGCCTGCCGGGACGGCTTCTGGCCCGTCGCTTTGCCGGTGAGGTGGATCTTCTCGAAATCGCAGTGTCCGGGCTTGAGACGCCGCTGAAGGCCCGTTTGCGCGATGGGCAGGCTTTTCCTGAGGGTTCGGATGTGGGTGTCGATATTGATCCCCACGAAGTCCTTGTTTTTGCCCTCTCCGGCCCCTAGTTTCGCGGTGAGAGAGGGGCCCCAATGGCCTCGCCACAGAGATGGAGATCACCCATGGGTGGTGTAAGCATTTGGCACTGGATCGTGGTCGGGGTGGTTGTGCTGCTCCTGTTCGGCCGCGGCAAGGTGTCGGAACTGATGGGCGACGTCGCCAAGGGCATCAAGGCCTTCAAGAAGGGCATGTCCGACGATGAGGCAGCTGCTGCAGCCCCGACGGCACCCGCCAAGCCGCTCGAAGGTCCGGCGCCGGCCACGACCACAGCTCAGCCGCAGGCGACGACCGCCGCTCAGACCGAGCACAAGGCCAGCTGATTTCGATCCGGGCGGGGCTCAGGCCCCGCTCTTCAAGAACACGGGGCCATGGCTCCGGGATGGGCCCCGGCCCTGAAAGACTGATGCATGTTCGATATCGGAGCGTCTGAATTGCTGGTCGTCGGCGTGGTGGCGCTTGTCGTCATCGGGCCGAAGGAACTGCCGGGCGTTCTCCGCACGGTCGGCAAGACGATTGGCAATATCCGCAAAATGGCGGGTGAGTTTCAGTCGCAATTCTCCGAAGCGATGCGCGAAGCGGAGATGGAAGAGGCCCGCAAAAAGGTCAGCGAAATTGGCGAGAGCGTAAAGTCTGCGCTCGACACCGATACGCCCCCGCCAGCGACGTCTTCGACACCACCGAGCGAAGCCGAGATCAATGCCGCGACAATCGCCGATCTCAATCCGCCGCTGCCTGAGCCTGCACAGACCTCGCATGAGGCGCTGACGGCAGAATTGCGCGCAGCGACCGAAGGTGTCGCGGCCGCCGAAACCCCAGCGGTTGCTTCGGCGCCCGCAAATGAGAGCGTGCCACCCAAGGCCGCCGGACATGCAGGGTCATGACTGACGACGAAATCGAATCCTCACGCGCTCCGCTGATCGACCATCTCATCGAATTGCGGTCGCGGCTGATCAAGGCGGTCATCGCTTTTCTCGTGGCGTTTGTGCTCTGCTTCGCGTTTGCCAAGCAGATCTATAATATTTTGATCTTTCCTTATGTGTTGGCCGCGGGTGATCCGTCGCAGGCAAAGCTCATCTACACCGCGCCGCTCGAATATTTGTTCACGCAAATCAAGGTGGCGGCATTCGGTGCTGCCTTTATCTCGTTTCCGATCGTCGCGACGCAGATTTATAGATTCGTGGCGCCCGGTCTTTATCGCGACGAACGCGATGCGTTCCTGCCTTACCTGATTGCGACGCCGATCCTGTTCTTTCTGGGTGCCATGGTGGTGTTCTTCATCGCCATGCCGCTCGTGATGAAATTCTCCATCGGCCAGCAACAGCTCGACCCGACCGAAGCCACCATCACGCTCTTGCCGAAAGTCAGCGATTATCTCTCGCTGATCATGGGGTTGATCTTCGCCTTCGGCATCTGCTTCCAGCTGCCTGTGGTTCTGACCTTGCTGGCGCGTGTCGGCATTATCGATTCGACCTTCTTGGTCGAAAAGCGCCGTTACGCCATCGTGATCGTGTTCATCATCGCCGCGGTTTTGACCCCACCTGACATCATCAGCCAGTTTGCGCTCGCGATTCCGACATTGCTGCTCTACGAGGCGTCGATCATTGCGGTGAGGTTCGTCGAGCGGAAAAAGCAGGCAGCTGAGCCGAACCAGGCGGACGAGACGACCGAGGCCTGATCCCCCTTTTTCCCGAGGGCTGAGGGGCTGGTCTCGGCCCGCGCCTCCGGTATAGAAGCAGGCTCATAGCCGCTTCGGCGGAGCATGAAGGGTGGCCGGCGATGTATGACATCAAGTGGATCAGAGACAATGCGGCGCAATTCGATGCGGGGCTCGCCTCGCGTGGGGCTGAGCCATTGTCGTCTACGCTGATCGCGCTTGATGAACGGCGCCGGGCTGCCATCGCGCGCGCCCAGGCCGCGCAGGAACGCCGCAACGCGCTCTCCAAAGAGATTGGCAAGGCGATGGCGGCCAAAGACATGCCGCGCGCCGATGAGCTGAAATCGGAAGTCGCTGTCCTCAAGGATGTTCTGACCGAAGCCGAGGCAGAAGAGAAAGCGGCCGTCGGCGAGCTCGATACGGCGCTGGCCGCGATCCCCAATACGCCATTGGCTGAAGTGCCGCTTGGCTCTGACGAGCACGGCAATGTGCAGAAGACCGTCTGGGGTACGCCGAAACAATTTGCCTTCACACCCAAGCAGCATTTCGAGATTGGCGAAGGCCTTGGCCTCATGGATTTCGAAACAGCGGCAAAAATGTCCGGCACGCGCTTCGTCATCACGCGTGCGCAAATGGCGCGGCTTGAGCGCGCGCTTGGTCAATTCATGCTCGATCTGCATACGACCGAGCATGGCTATACGGAAATCAATCCGCCCTTGCTGGTCAAAGACCAGACCATGTTCGGCACAGCACAATTGCCCAAATTCGCGGACGACCAGTTTCGCGTTCTTCCCGATTATTGGCTGATCCCCACTGCTGAAGTGCCAATGACCAACATCGTGCGCGAAGCGATCGTTGACGAGAAGGAATTGCCACTGCGTTTCACCGCGCTGACGCCATGTTTCCGCGCTGAGGCCGGGGCTGCAGGACGAGACACGCGCGGCATGATCCGCCAGCACCAGTTCTGGAAAGTTGAGTTGGTGTCGGTCACCTCGCAGGAGCAATCGCTTGCCGAGCATGAGCGCATGACGGCCTGCGCGGAAAAGGTGCTGCAGAAACTCGGTCTTCCATATCGTGTGATGACGCTATGCACGGGCGATATGGGTTTCGGCTCGCAGAAGACCTATGACCTCGAAGTCTGGTTGCCGGGGCAGAATGCCTATCGCGAAATCTCGTCCTGCTCGGTCTGCGGCGATTTTCAGGCGCGCCGCATGAATGCCCGCTACAAGGGTGCCGATGGCAAAAACAAATTCGTCCACACGCTGAATGGTTCTGGCGTGGCGGTTGGCCGCGCGCTCGTCGCGGTGCTTGAAAATTATCAGAATGAAGACGGTTCGGTGACGGTCCCCGACGTGCTGCGTCCCTACATGGGCGGGCTTACGAAGATTGAAAAGGCTCAGTAATGCGTATTCTGGTCACGAATGATGACGGCATCCACGCGCCGGGCCTGAAGATCTGTGAAGAGATTGCCCGCGCCATTTCCGATGATGTCTGGGTGGTAGCGCCTGAGACGGATCAATCGGGCGTCGCCCATTCGCTTTCGCTCAACGATCCTTTGCGCCTGCGTGAAGTAACTCCGCGCCATTTCGCCGTGCGGGGCACGCCGACTGATTGCGTGATCATGGCCGTACGCCACATTCTCGACGTGAAGCCTGATCTCGTTTTGTCAGGGGTCAACCGTGGCCAGAACGTCGCGGAAGATGTGACCTATTCCGGCACGGTGGCGGGTGCCATCGAAGGGACCATTCTCGGCATTCCGTCGATTGCGCTGTCGCAAGCCTATACTGCACAAACGCGGCAATTCCCGAGTTGGGAACCGGCACGTCAGCACGGCCCCAGCATCGTGAAGCGCATTCTGGAGGCTGGTATCCCCGAAGGCATTCTCATCAATGTCAATTTCCCCGGCTGCGATGCCTCGGAAGTGCAGGGCATTGCGGTGGCGCATCAAGGTTTCCGTTCGCAGGATTTGCTGCGCATTGATCCGCGCCAGGATGGGCGCGGCAATCCCTATTTCTGGATCGCTTTTTCTCGCGGGCCGTTTGAGCCCGGCCATGGTACCGACCTTGCGGCCTTGGCAGAGAAGAAGATTTCCGTTACCCCGCTCAGGCTCGATCTGACCGACGAGCCGACTCTCACCCGTTTTGCGTCCCTGTTCCATCCCTGAACTCAAGAGACGCAAGGACGCGGATGACGGATAGCCACACCCACACCGCTGCCGAAGCCACCATTGCCTTTTTGCTCGCGCTCAGGTCGCGCGGATTGCGCGACACGGCGTTGTTGCGCGCGTTGGAAACCGTGCCGCGTGGCCGTTTCGTACCGCGCCGTTTTGCAGATCTCGCGTTGCAGGACGTCGGCTTGCCGATTGCGTGTGGACAAACCTTACCCGCGCCGTCCCATATCGCCACGCTCATCGGTGCGCTCGATGTCCGGCCTGAACATCGCATTCTCGAAGTTGGGACGGGGTCGGGCTACATGGCGGCGCTGCTCGCAAGGCTGGGCCGCGATGTGGTGTCGATCGAGCGGTTTCGCTCCTTGGCGGTAGAAGCGGCAGCCCGGCTCAATACGCTCGGCTTTGCCAATGTGCACATCTTCCATGGCGACGGGCAGCGCGGCCATCTGGAACGTGCGCCTTATGACCGGATCGTGATCGACGCGGCGTTCGCGGCACCGCCGCCCGGGCTGATGGCGCAGCTGGCTGAGAATGGCATTCTTGTCGGTGTGGCTCGCGGCGATCAAGGGATGCGCGTGATGCGTGTCATCAAAACTGGAGGCGCCGCTCGGATCGACTGGGGCGCGCCATTGAACGCGGCACCGCTGGCGAGCGGCATTGCAGCCGCGCTTTAACGCCGCGTTAGTAAAAATATTTTGTCAAAACAGCTGTTTCAGCCCCGCTTCGTAAGGCGTCGTTAACTTCAATCCTGTTTTCTGTGTGGCGTAGGCAACGCCGTTTCTGTGGGCTTGGTCATGCGTTCGCGTTTTGTGATGTCGTTTTCCGGTTCTGCATCCCGCATTGCCGTCGCCGCGGCTCTGGCGGCCACTCTTGCCGCTTGCGGCACGGATGTATCGCGTTTTGCCGATACGCCGTTTGCCGGCGTCTTCGATTCAGGCGGATACAAAGATCCTGATGTCACGGCCTCGCTGGCGCCGCCGGCACCCGTTGCTCAGGGCTCTGTCGCCCAGGGCCAGCTTCCGGCCCAAGCGCGCGCTCTCAATGCACCTGCTGGCACGGTTTCATCCGCGCCGCTCGCGCCTGTCGCCTCCGCACCCCTTCCTGCGCCTGTCGCATCAGCACCTTTGGCAGCGCCACAGGCTTTGCCGCCGGTCGCGCAAGCCATGCCTCAGCGCGTACAGGGCATGGCCCCTGCGGGCGCGCCTACGCCGATGCAAGCGGCTGCGCCTGTGCAAGCGGCTGCGCCTGTGCAAGCGGCTGCGGCGGGTTGGACTGCGCAGGGTGGTTCGGCCGTCACCTTGGGACAAGGCGAAACGATCAAGACGCTGGCAGCGCGCTATGGCGTGCCTGAAACCGCAATCCGCTCAGCCAACAATATCACCGGCAATCCTGCGCCTGGCACACGTGTGGTGATCCCGGTCTATCACGCGAATGCGCCCGTCATGGCGTCAGCGCCTGCGAAGGCTCAACCCGTGGCAGCCGCTGCACCCGCACCGGCCAAACCCATGGCGCAAGCTCAACCGGCTCCGGCCGCGACCGCGAAGCAGCAAGTCGTGGCAGCGCAACCGCAGAAGACGGATTTGCCGCAGCGGCCTGCTCAGCCCGGCAAGACAGATCTGCCACAGAAGCCGCAAGCGGCAGCTCCGGCTGAGCCTGTGAAGCAAGCCAAGGTCGAGCCTGCGCCTGCGCCGCAAAAGGGTAAGCAGACGGTGCCAGCCGCTGAAGCTGCGCCTGTTGCACCCGTTGCAGCGGCGCCCGCGGCGAAGGAAGAGACGACGGGCGCGCTCGGCTCAGCACCGACAGCGAGCAATGGCACCGAATTCCGGTGGCCCGCGAAGGGCCGCATCATTCAAGGGTTTGGTGGTGGTTCTGACGGCATTAACATCGCGTTGCCCGAAGGCACGCCGGTCAAGGCGGTCGAGAATGGCGTCGTCGCTTATGCCGGCAACGAGCTCAAAGGCTATGGCAATCTCGTCCTGATCCGGCACGACAATGGTTATGTCTCGGCTTATGCAAATAATGGCGAGCTGAAAGTGAAGCGCGGCGAACATGTGAAGCGCGGCCAGACCATCGCTACGTCTGGCCAGTCGGGCAATGTGTCATCGCCGCAATTGCACTTCGAATTGCGCAAAGGTTCAACACCTGTTGATCCGATGCCCTATCTCGCCGGTGGTGGCTAATCACTCAGGAATTGTCGCTGCATCGATAGCAGCGCGGACTAGTCGATCAGCTTCTGCGAGACTCAACGGCTGATCGGTTCCAGACGGGTGGCGCGTCGGGCGTCACCCGTCTTTATTTTTTGGTACGCGGGGTTCGAGACGGAATGCTTGGCATTCCTCTCACCATAAGGGCTTTGCGATCAATCGAGCTTCTGTCCCAAACGTCCCGCCACATCTTGAATGTATTGGAACGCGGTACGGCCTGAGCGCGAGCCACGTGTCGTTGCCCATTCAAGTGCGTCGTGATGCAGCGCGGCGCGGTCCATCTTCAATTGGAAGTGATCGGCGTAACCATCGATCATCGCGAGATATTCATCCTGCGAGCATTTGTGGAAGCCGAGCCACAGACCGAAGCGATCCGACAGCGATACTTTTTCTTCAACCGCTTCGCCGGGATTGATCGCGGTGGAGCGTTCATTCTCCATCATGTCGCGCGGCAGAAGATGGCGGCGGTTCGACGTCGCGTAGAAGATGACATTCTCAGGTCGACCCTCGATGCCGCCCTCCAGCACCGCCTTCAAGGATTTGTAGGAGGTGTCGTCAGCGTCGAAGGAGAGATCGTCGCAGAACAGGATGAAGCGGCACGGCGCATCGCGCAGCATCGCCATCAGACGCGGCAGGCTATCGATATCCTCGCGGTGGATTTCGATCAGTTTCACCGGAGCCGCTTTGGCGGCGGCGTTCTTGCGGGCAGCCTGCGCATGGGCGGCTTTGACAAGCGAGGATTTGCCCATGCCGCGTGCGCCCCAGAGGAGCGCATTGTTGGCGGGCAGACCTGCGGCGAAGCGCTCCGTATTCTCGATCAAGAGGTCGCGGACCCGATCGATCCCCTGCAGCAACTCCATCTCGACCCGGTTGACGCGGGGAACCGGGATCAAACCATCCGGATCGGGGTGCCAGACAAAGGCGTCGGCCGCATCGAAATCGATTCTCGTGCTGTCGGGCGGGGCGATGCGCTCAAGCGCCGCAGCGATGCGGGCAAGCAGGGTCACGGTGTCGGCCCCGGCGAGATCGGTAGCGGAAGGCGTTTTGGAGGCGGTCATGGCAGTAAAATCCGCGACTTTGGACTGGGTTAGGACAGGGTAGGGGCTGTCCTAAACGGAGCCGGGCCGGAAATCCACCGGGGCCGCCGCTTCGATTTGCTTTCCGGCCTTGCGTGGCTATAGTCCGCGCGACTTTTGGACCCCCCGGGACGGGGCGGTCTTTTCACCCTTTGACGGAGCCTGATCCCGCGATGATCACCCCCGCTTTTGCGCAGACCGCCGGTGCCGGTGGCGGCATGGATATGATTATCCAGCTCGTGCCCTTCATTCTCATCTTCGTGATCATGTATTTCCTGATCATTCGGCCGCAGCAGAAGCGCGCCAAGCAACATCAGGAAATGATCAAGAACATCCGTCGTGGCGACACGGTCGTCACCTCGGGTGGCTTCGTCGGCAAGGTGACGAAGGCGGGCGAAGACGGCGAGATCGAGGTCGAAATCGCCGATGGCGTGAAGGTCAAAGTCATCCGCAGCATGATTGCGGAAGTCCGTTCCAAGGGCGAGCCCGTCAAAACCGACGCCGCCTGATTTCATTGAACCTTTGCGGGCCGCTTGAGGGCGGCCCGTCCGGAGCCTGCCGCGACGATGCTGCGCTTTTCCCGTTTCAAGACCATCTCGGTTGTTTTGCTGACCTTGGCCTCGTTCCTCTACGCGATGCCGAGCGTGCTTGCGCCCGAGACACGCGCCAGCATCGAAAAAACCCTATCCTTCCTGCCATCATGGATCGTGCCGCATCGCGCCATCGTGCTCGGGCTTGATCTGCAAGGCGGATCGCATGTGCTGCTTGAAGTCGACACGCAGGCCGTGTTGCGCGCGCAGGTGAATACGCTTCGTGATGATGTGCGCCGCATTCTGCGCGAACAGCGCATTGCGTTGCAGGGCGGCATCAGCCTTTTGCCGCGTGGCGTGTCGGTTCGCATTACGGATCCGGCCGATCGCGAAAAGGCGCTCGTTGAATTCCGCAAGATCGCAGCCCCCATCGGCAATGCGATGACGGGCGTGAGCCAGCCTTCGATGGACATCACGGCGCAACCCGACGGCCTCATTCAGATGACGCTAACCGAAGCGGCGCTGAACGAGAAGGTGCGCAAATCGATCGATCAAGCCATCGAAGTGTTGCGCCGTCGCGTTGACGCGCTGGGGACGACCGAACCAAACATCCAGCGCCAAGGTCCGGACCGGATTTTGGTGCAGGTGCCCGGCCTGCAGGATCCGCGGCGTTTGAAAGAAATTCTCGGCACGACCGCGCAGCTTGAATTCCGCCTCGTGGCCGATACAGGCGCAGCGCCGGGTGACGTCGAAAACTTGCCATCGAATGAAGGTGGGCCGCTCCCGATCGAGCGCCGCGTCATCGTGCAGGGCGAAGACTTGATTGACGCGCAACCCGCATTCGACAGCCGCACGGGCGAGCCCATCGTCAATTTCAAATTTAACATTCGCGGCGCGCAGCGTTTCGGTCAGATAACGACGGAAGCGGTGGGGCGTCCGCTGGCGATCGTGCTCGACAAGAAAGTGATCTCAGCGCCGCGCATTCTGCAGCCGATTACCGGCGGGCAGGGCCAGATCTCCGGCCGCTTCACGGTTGAACAGGCCAATAATCTTGCGATCCTTCTGCGCGCGGGCGCATTGCCGGCTCCGCTCACCATTGTGGAAGAGCGCACAGTCGGCCCCGGGCTTGGGCAGGATTCGATCGAGGCAGGCAAGAAGGCCTCCTATATTGCGGCACTGCTTGTCTTCGCCTTCATGTTCGCGTGCTACGGGCTCTTTGGTTTCTTCGCGAATATCGCGCTCATCATCCATGTGGTGATGATTTTCGCGCTCATGTCGCTTTTGGGAGCAACGCTCACGCTGCCCGGTATTGCCGGTATCGTGTTGACGATTGGCACGGCGGTCGACTCGAACGTGCTGATTTATGAGCGCATCCGAGAGGAGGCGCGGCTTGGCCGCAGCATCGTCTCATCGCTTGAAGCCGGCTTCCAGCGCGCCTTTGCCACCATCGTCGATTCGAACGTGACGATGTTCATTGCCGCTGCAATCTTGTTCATGCTGGGCACCGGCCCGGTCCGCGGCTTTGCCGTCACCATGGTGCTCGGCATCATCACCACGGTCGTAACCGCGGTGACGATGACACGCATGATGATCGCCGTGTGGTATCGCACCGCACGACCGACGAAAATTCCGTTCTAAGGGGTGCCCGCCATGAAACTTCTGCGGATCATTCCGGACGATACCAAATTCCCGTTCATGCGGTTCCGCCGCATTTCCTATCCGTTCTCGGCCATTCTGTCGGTCATCTCGGTTGTGGCCTTCATCATGGTGTCGATGAATTTCGGCATCGACTTCACCGGCGGCACGCTGATCGAAATCCAGTCGAAGGGCGGAAAGTTCGATATTTCGTCCGTCCGTGAGCAGGCGTCTGATCTCGCTTTGGGTGAGGTCGAAGTGCAGGAATTCGGAGACAAGGGCGAAGTGTCCTTGCGCTTTGGCCTGCAGCAGGGTGGCGAGAAGGCGCAGCAGCAAGTCGTCGAGAAGGTGAAAGCCGCCTTCGAGAAGGATTTCGAATTCCGACGCATCGAAGTGGTGGGGCCGCGTATTTCCGGCGAACTCGTGCAATCGGGTACGCTTGGTATCGTGCTCGCGATTTTGGCGGTGCTCGTCTATCTCTGGTTCCGCTTCGAATGGCAGTTCGCCATCGGCGCTGTGATTGCTACCTTGCACGATCTGGTGCTCACGATCGGCTTTTTTGCCATCACTCAAATCGAATTCAACATGACATCGATTGCGGCCATTCTGACGATCGTCGGCTTCTCGCTGAACGATACCGTCGTGGTGTTCGACCGTATTCGTGAAATGTTGCGCCGCTATAAGAAGATGCCGATTGATGAATTGCTCGACATCGCGATCAATTCGACCCTGTCGCGCACGATCTACACATCGGTCACGACGGCGCTTGCTTTGCTCGCGCTGGTGCTCTTTGGCGGCACTGTGATCCAAGGCTTCTCGTATGCCATGATCTTTGGTGTGGTGGTCGGCATTTATTCGACCGTCTTCATCGCCGCGCCCGTGCTGATCTATCTCGGCGTGCGCGTTTCGGGCGAAGCGATGGCCGAAGAAGGTTCGGCCAAGACGGCCGAGAACACGGCGCGATGAGCGTGGGGGAGCGGCCGAAGGGTTTCGTTCCCGGCCGTTTTCCAATCGATGCCTATGGCAATGGCGGCTTTCGCTTTGCCGATATGTCCCACAAGGGTTCGATCCTTGCTCTGCCATCGGGCATTTATGCGTGGGCGCCGACGGCGATCACCGCATTGACGCCACAGAGCTTCGACGCCGTGCGGCGCGAGGCTGGCGATCTCGATACGCTACTGGTTGGTACTGGTGCGGATCCCGCCTTTCTCGATGACGCGATTTTATGGCGGCTACGCGAGGCGCGGATTGCGATCGATGTGATGACGACGGGTTCCGCCGCCCGCACATATAACATCATGCTGGGCGAACAGCGCCGTGTGGCCGCAGCGCTCATTGCGGTGGCGTGATGGATGCGATCGCCGCACAATTGCGCGAGGCAGATTCAGCGCAGTTTTTTGCGACGCTGTTCATTCCCGAAGACAAGCGCCCCGCGGTGATGGCGCTGCGTGCCTTCGCGACAGAAATGGCGCGCATTCCTTGGCTCGTGTCCGAACCGATGCTGGGCGAAATTCGTCTGCAATGGTGGCATGAAGTTTTGGCTGGCGAACGCAGTGGCGAGGCCGTGGCCAATCCGCTGGCCGCCGCCTTGGTGCAGACCGTTGAAACCTACAATTTGCCGGTAGCCGCACTGCAAGGCCTGATCGCCGCAAGGGTTGAGGATCTTTATGCCGATCCGCCGCCGACGCTGAATGATCTCGAAGGCCGCCTCGGGGAATGTCATTCCGTTCCGTATCGGTTGGCGGCGATGATCCTCTCGCAACAAGCTTCTGCCGCTGTTGCCGATGTTGCGGGCCATGGCGGCGTTGCTGAGGGCCTTGCCGATCTTCTCGCGCGTTGGCCGCTTTTGTTGCGACGCGGACGCGTGATGATCCCACAAGATGTGATGGCGCAATATGATCTCACACGTGAGAGCGTACTGGCGGGGACAGCACCTGAAGCCACGCGACGTGCGCTTGGCCACCTTGCTGCGCTCGCGCAAAAGCATCGCGCACAAGCAGCGGCTTCGTTGGCCGGTTTGAATGCAAGCGAAGCGCCCGCCTTTTTGCCGCTGACTTTGGTGGAGCCTTTGTTGTCGCGCGTTGAGCGGACCATGCCCGATGGTGTCGCAAGCCTGCCGCAATGGCGCGTGCAGTTTGATTTATGGCGCGCATCTAAGCGCGATGTCGCGCGGTTGTTTTGACGAGGGTTTAACTGCAAAAACCGTCATCCTGAGGAGCATCGCGAAGCGATGTGTCTCGAAGGACAAGGGCAACCAGCGCGCGTATAAGCCAAGCGCCCGTGCGTCGAGACGCGGCTTTGCCGCCCCTCAGCATGAGGGCCTTCGTTTACAGTTTGCCACTGTGCGTGCGATTTATTCCGCCGCTTGTTGCGTCACGCCGCTGAGCCACATCGCCATATCGGCTTTGGCGCGTGCCGTGATGGCACGTTTCTTCGCCACCGCTTTCTCGGCGCCACGCAAACGTTTTCCGTCCGGCGCTTTCGCGGTCAGATCAAGCGGCGGGAACAAACCGAAATTGATGTTCATCGGCTGGAACGAGCGCGGGCCATTATCGATGGTTTCGATATGGCCGCCGGTAATGTGATTGATCAGTGCGCCGAGTGCGGTTGTCACGGGCGGCGGCGCGGCGATCTGGCCCAACCGTTCAGCGGCAGCGAAGCGCCCCGTCGCCAAACCAATGGCAGCACTTTCGACATAACCTTCGCACCCCGTGATTTGTCCTGCAAAGCGCAGACGTGGCATGGCTTTCAGGCGCAATGTGTTGTCGAGCAAGCGCGGTGAATTGAGATAGGTGTTGCGATGCAAGCCGCCGAGCCTTGCAAACTCGGCATTTTCCAAACCGGGAATCGTGCGGAAGATGCGCACCTGTTCTCCATGTTTCAGCTTCGTTTGGAAGCCGACCATATTGTAAAGCGTGCCAAGCGCATTGTCCTGCCGCAATTGCACGACGGCATAGGGCTTCACGGTGGGATTGTGCGCATTGGTAAGACCCATCGGCTTCATCGGTCCGTGGCGCAGCGTTTCAGGTCCACGTTCCGCCATCACTTCAATCGGGAGGCAGCCATCGAAATAGGGTGTGCCTTCCCATTCCTTGAAGCTTGTTTTGTCGCCCTCGATGAGGGCTTGCACGAAGGCTTCATATTGCGCGCGATCAAGTGGGCAATTGATGTAATCGGCACCAGTGCCGCCGGGGCCCTGCTTGTCATAGCGCGATTGGAACCAGGCCTTCGTCATGTCGATCGAATCGAAATGCACGATCGGCGCAATCGCATCGAAAAAGGCGAGCGATGTTTCCCCCGTGAGACCGAGCACTGCTTCGGCGAGCGCAGGCGAGGTGAGGGGGCCTGTCGCGATGATGACACTGTCCCAATCGTCAGGCGGGAGGGTGGCGATTTCCTCGCGGCGAACTTCGATGAGCGGTTCGGCTTCCAGCTTCGCGGTCACGGCAGCGGAAAATCCATCGCGGTCAACCGCGAGCGCGCCACCGGCGGGCACTTGATGCGCATCGGCGGAGGCCATGATGAGCGAGTTCATCGCCCGCATTTCATGATGCAGGAGGCCAACCGCGTTCTGGTCTGAATCATCGGAGCGGAACGAATTCGAGCAGACGAGCTCGGCCAAGCCTTCGGTCTTGTGCGCGTCGGTCCCGCGCACAGGCCGCATCTCATGCAGGATGACGGGGACGCCCGCACGGGCGATTTGCCAAGCGGCTTCGGATCCGGCGAGACCGCCGCCAATGATGTGAATGGGTTTTGCTGCGCTCATGCGCCCGGATGTAGCGCGGGGCCCGGCGCAATGAAAGGGCCAAACAAAAACCCGCTGGCAGAGGGGGTGCCAGCGGGTTTTGTCTCAGGGGAGAGAGACGTGAACTCTGTTTTACGCAGCCTTGGCGCTCTTCTTGGCGACGAAGCGGATTTCGCCGCGTGCGATGCCAAGGTCGTGCAGGTCACGATCCGAAAGCTGTGACAGCTCGCGGACGGTGTTGCGGTAGGACGCCCAACGGCGCAAACGCTTGGCAAGGGTGTTAACAACCAACATGGCAATTCTCCTAAGTTGTGCGGTCTGATCGATCTTGAACGGCCTCAATGCCGTCATGTTGCAGTGCATATAGGTCTTGTTGCACTGCACAGGTAGCTGCCTCGCTCAAGGGCAGATATGCATAAAACGCATGTAAATGTTAATATGCTTTAATAAACATGCGCATGGCGCATGGATTGTGACGAGATTGTGGCGATGTTGACGGGTGCTTCGAAGGTGCTCCGCATAACGCACCCCTCATCCTGAGGAGCGATGCCGGACGCATCGCGTCTCGAAGGGCGAGGGATTCCAGCTTACCGCGGAACCACGCCCTCGTGGTTCGAGACGCCGCTTTGCGGCTCCTCACCATGAGGGCTTGGGTTTGGCGTTCTCTCTCACCACACAGGCTATGGGTTTGCTATCCTCTCGCCATGAAGGCGTGAGGTTCGCATGCGCGACGCGATGGCCCAGGTGATGGGGCTTACTCGGCCGCCTTTGTTTTCTTGATCGGACGCCGGTCGAGCACTTCCTTGAGGAAGCGGCCGGTATGGCTCTCCTTGGACTTGGCAATGTCCTCGGGCGTGCCTTGGGCGACAATCTTGCCGCCGCCATCGCCACCTTCAGGGCCAAGGTCGAGCACCCAATCCGCCGTTTTCACGACTTCCAGATTGTGCTCGATCACGACAACCGTATTGCCCTGATCGACGAGCTCATGCAGCACTTCGAGCAGTTTCGCGACGTCATGGAAATGCAAGCCCGTGGTCGGCTCGTCGAGGATGTAGAGCGTGCGCCCTGTCGAGCGACGCGATAATTCCTTCGACAGTTTCACGCGCTGCGCTTCGCCGCCCGATAGTGTCGTCGCCTGTTGCCCGACCTTGATGTAATCAAGCCCGACGCGCGCGAGCGTTTCCATCTTTTCGCGAATGGAGGGGACAGCCTTGAAAAGCTGGGCCGCTTCTTCAACCGTACTGTCGAGCACATCCGCGATCGATTTTTCGCGATACTTCACTTCCAGTGTTTCACGGTCGTAGCGCTTGCCTTTGCAAACATCGCACGTGACGTAGACATCCGGTAGAAAGTGCATCTCGATCTTGATGACGCCGTCGCCTTGGCACGCTTCGCAGCGCCCGCCCTTGACGTTGAACGAGAAGCGACCCGGTTGATAACCGCGTGCTTTCGCTTCCGGCAGGCCTGCAAACCATTCGCGGATCGGCGTGAAGGCGCCGGTGTAGGTTGCGGGATTAGAGCGTGGCGTGCGTCCGATCGGCGATTGATCGATGTCGATCACCTTGTCGAGATGTTCGAGGCCTTCGATCTTGTCGAACGGTGCAGGGTGTTCAAGCGCACCATTCAGCCTGCGTGCCGCGGCTTTATAGAGTGTGTCGATGATCAGCGTCGACTTGCCGCCGCCGGACACGCCGGTGATGCATGTGAACGTGCCCAGAGGGATTTCGGCGGTGACATTTTTGAGATTATTGCCGCGCGCGCCGGTGAGCTTCAGTGTGCGGCCCTTTTGCGGCTTGCGGCGCTGATCGGGGACCTTCACCATCAATTCGCCGGTGAGATATTTTCCCGTGAGCGACTTTTTGGATTTCATGATGTCGGCAGGCGTACCTTGCGCGATGATCTGGCCACCATGAATGCCTGCACCCGGGCCGACATCGACGACATGGTCGGCTTGCAAGATCGCGTCTTCATCATGCTCGACGACAACAACGGTGTTGCCGAGATCACGGAGTCTTTTCAGCGTGCCGAGCAGGCGCTCATTGTCGCGCTGATGCAAGCCGATCGAGGGTTCGTCGAGCACATAGAGAACGCCAGTGAGGCCTGAACCAATTTGCGAGGCCAAGCGAATACGCTGGCTTTCACCGCCCGACAGCGTGCCGGACGCGCGTGACAGCGTGAGATAATCGAGCCCCACATCAAGCAAGAAGACGAGACGGTCGCGAATTTCCTTGAGAATACGCCCTGCGATCTCATTCTGTTTCGCGTTAAGCTTTTTGGGCAGTTTCTCGAACCAAGCGAGCGCGTCGCGTACCGATAATTCCGTGACAGTGGAGATGGGCTCCATGTCAATTTTCACCGCCAGCGCTTCGGGCTTCAGGCGCATGCCTTTGCACTTGGCGCAAGGTGTTTCAGACATGTAGCGGCCAATTTCCTCACGCGTCCAATCGGAATCGGTTTCGCGGTAGCGACGCTCGAGATTGTTGACCACGCCTTCGAACGGCTTTTTCACGTCATAGGCGCGCATCCCGTCATCATAGGAGAAGCGGATTTCGCGGTCGCCCGAACCATAAAGGAGCATGTCGCGCACGTCGCGCGTGAGTTCCTTGAAGGGCGCTGTCATCTTGAAGCGGTAGGAGCGCGACAGCGCTTCGAGTGTTTGGCCGTAATAGGGCGAGGACGATTTCGCCCAAGGTGCAATCGCACCGTCTTTCAAAGAGCGCGTGTCATCGGGCACGACGAGATCGGGATCGATCGTCATTTCATGGCCTATGCCGTCACATTCCGGGCAGGCGCCGAATGGATTGTTGAACGAGAACAGGCGCGGCTCGATTTCTGGGATCGTGAAGCCGGAGACAGGGCAAGCGAATTTCTGCGAGAACATCACCCGCTTCGGCTGACCCTTGTCATCCTTCTCATCAGCATATTCGACAAGGGCGATGCCTTCGGCGAGTTCGAGCGCTGTTTCGAAACTTTCAGCGAGACGGGCCGCGAGATCGGCCTTCACCACAATGCGGTCGACCACGACATCGATGTCGTGCTTGAATTTCTTATCAAGCGCGGGCGCATCGGCGATTTCGTAATAGGTGCCGTCGATCTTCACGCGCTGAAAGCCGCGCTTCATATATTCGGCGAGTTCTTTCTTATATTCGCCCTTGCGGCCGCGCACGACGGGCGCGAGCAGATAAAGCCGCGTCTTTTCCGGCAGGGCCAGAACGCGATCGACCATCTGCTGCACGGTCTGGCTTTCGATCGGCAGGCCGGTGGCAGGTGAATAGGGGATGCCGACGCGCGCCCAGAGAAGGCGCATGTAATCATAGATCTCGGTGACGGTGCCGACGGTCGAACGCGGGTTCTTCGATGTCGTCTTCTGCTCAATTGAGATGGCGGGGGAAAGCCCGTCGATCTGGTCGACGTCCGGCTTCTGCATCATTTCGAGGAATTGGCGGGCATAGGCCGAGAGGCTCTCGACATAGCGGCGCTGGCCCTCGGCATAGATCGTGTCGAAGGCGAGCGAGGATTTGCCGGAACCCGACAGGCCGGTGAAGACGACAAGCCGGTCCCGCGGGATGGTCAGATCCACATTCTTGAGATTGTGCTCGCGCGCGCCACGAATGGTGATGGAGCGGTGATCGGCGTGGGGCGCCTTATCGAAAAGATCGTCAAGAGACATCGGAGGACCGTACCGGATTGGGCGAGTTTGCCGCACCGCATACATAGGTCGCAGCAGGGCCCGGCGACAGGGCTTGCTGCGCGAGGGGCGGCTTTTCCCCCGTAATTCAGCTTGCATCCATCATGCAGCAATGTTAGGAACATAACAAGAACATTGCTGCTTTTTGGTGGATAAGGCAGGGCGTGCGGGCGCGGGCCCGGCGGCCTTGCTCTAAGGTCCAAATCGCATTTTTCGGAGGATGGAACATGGCGGGCAGCGTCAACAAGGTCATTTTGGTCGGCAATCTGGGGCGCGACCCGGAAGTCCGCCGGCTTAACAATGGCGAGCCTGTGGTGAACCTCTCGATCGCGACCTCGGAAACCTGGCGTGACAAGGCGTCGGGTGAGCGCAAGGAGCGCACCGAATGGCACAAGGTCGTCATCTTCAACGAGAACCTTGCCAAGATCGCCGAGCAATATCTGAAGAAGGGCTCGACGGTTTATCTCGAAGGCCAGCTCCAGACGCGCAAATACACCGACAAGGATGGTGCTGAGAAGTACACGACCGAAGTCGTGCTGCAGCGCTATCGCGGCGAGCTCACGCTGCTGGGTGGACGCGGGCAGGGCAGCGGCGATTCCGACGAGGGCGGATCGGTTGGCTATTCGGGCGGCGGCCGTGGCGGAGATTTCGGTCGCTCCTCGCCGATGGACCGTCAGCCGGCACCGGCGGGCCGCGGCGCGATGGATGACGACATTCCGTTTTAAGCGGGATGTGGCAGCGGCTTTGTTCACGGGGTGATATTCGCAGCCGCAACGAAATAAAGTCGTGAAACACGACGCGCGATGTGATGATTTGAAGGCGGTCCGAGAGGGCCGCCTTTGTCATTTGGGATTCGGTTGCGCGTGCGGTCGGCCAGCGGTGACAGGCTGATTGGGGAATGGGAGTGACGATTTTGGCTTATGACAGCGAAAAGATGGCGGCGGCGCTGAGCGATTGGGTGGCTATCGAAAGCCACACTTATGACATGCCTGGCGTGAACCGGATGATGGATCGGGTCGCGGCGTCGGTGGCAGGCAGTGGCATTGCCGTGGAACGGATTGCCGGGCGCGATGGGCTTGGTGACATGCTCACGCTGCGGGCTGGTCCCAACAATGGCAAGAAGCCAGTCGTCATTCTCAGCCATCTCGACACGGTCCATCCCGAAGGCACGCTCGCGAAGGATCTGCCGATCCGCCGTGAGGGTGATCGCCTCTATGGCCCGGGCATTTACGACATGAAGGGCGGGGCGTTCTTGGCGCTTGAAGCATTCAGAACGGTGTTGGCAGCCAAGGCCGCGCAAGTGCCACTCGTGTTCATGTTTACACCTGACGAGGAAATTGGTTCGCCGACGTCGCGCGCGGCGATCGAAGCCGAGGGCAAGAAAGCGCAGGCGGTGCTTGTCACCGAACCCGCGCGCGATGGCGGCAAGATCGTCACCGCGCGTAAGGGCGTCGGCCGTTTCGATGTGCATGTTGAAGGTCGCCCAGCCCATTCCGGCACAAGCCATGAAAAGGGCCGTAACGCGATTGGCGAAGCCGCTAAGCAAATCGTCGCTATTCAAGCGCTAACCGACTATGCGCGCGGCATCACCACCACCGTGGGCATGACGAAGGGCGGCACGGCGGCCAACACCATTCCGCAACATGCGTGGTTCTGCGTTGATCTACGCGTGCGTACCGTCGCCGATGGCGAGGAGATGACAAAGAAAATTCTCGGCCTGACGTCGTCTGATCCCGATATCAAAGTGACCGTCACAGGCGACATGAACCGTCCGCCATTCGAAAAAACACCTGAAGTGGCGGCGCTCTATGAGCGCGCACGGCGCATCGCCAAAGGGTTGGGTATCGATTTGATCGACGTGCCGCAAACAGGCGGCGGTTCTGATGGCAATTTCACCGCCGTCTATGGCATCCCGACGCTCGATGGTCTTGGCATCGATGGCGATGGCGCGCATACGCTACAGGAATATGCGCTCGTCTCGTCGCTCGCGGAACGCGCTGCCTTGATGGATGCGTTGTTACGCGATTTCACCTAAAGCGCGATGAAGCATGGCGGGCCTAGCCCGCCATAATCGCTTTCACGCCATCGATGACGAATTGCACGGCCATGGCGGCGAGGATGACGCCGAGAAGGCGTGTCAGCACGATGTTGCCGGTGACGCCGAGCAGACGCGCAATGCGCGTGGCCAAGAGAAAGCTAATCAGGCAGGCCAGCACCACGAGCGCGATGACGCCGATCAGGATCGTGACCTTGATCGGATCTCCTTGCGCGCGACCGGAGAGCAGCAGGATGGCGGTGATCGCGCCGGGGCCAGCCATCAATGGGATGCCTAGCGGGAAGGCTGCAATGTTGCGGATGTGATCTTCGGTGATCGCCTTCTCCGCCGTCTCAGCTTTGCGCTCAGGCCCGCCGCCAAACACCATCTGGTAGGCGATGGTGAACAGCAAAAGCCCACCCGCAATGCGAAACGCAGGCAGCGTAATCCCGAGCGCGTTGATCAGCGGTGCACCACCCAGCGCCGTCGCTGTCATGATCACGAAGGCGATCAAAACAGCCCGGACAGCAACCTTGCGCCGCGAGGCTGCGCTCATGCCCGGCGTGAGGCTGAGGAAGATTGGGGCGAGCCCTGGGGGGTCCACCGTGACGATGAGGGTGACCAGGGCGGAAATGATGAAATCGGGCAGCATCGGGCCACTCAATACACGCTTTTGCGTGCTGCCAAGCTGTCTTTCCCCAGACTTGTGGGCAGGTTTTTTCAGGCGCCTGATAAGTATCTGTAATTACGAGAGAAAAATCGGTTTATGCAAGGCTTGCCAACTGGCGTTCCGGAGCGGAATCGGATAGAGAATTTGAGTCGTTTTTGTAACGGATTCACGCCTTGTCAGAGCATGACGATCAGGGGTCCGGCCCGGGCTCCCACGATATCCGGCCGGTCTCGATTACCGATGAAATGAAGCGGTCCTATCTCGATTACGCGATGAGCGTGATTGTGAGCCGCGCGTTGCCCGACGCGCGTGACGGGTTGAAGCCCGTCCATCGCCGCATTCTCTATTCGATGTATGAAAACGGCTATACGCCGGACAAGCCTTACCGCAAATCGGCGCGCATCGTCGGCGACGTGATCGGTAAATACCATCCGCATGGCGACCAATCGATTTACGATGCGCTGGTGCGCATGGCGCAAGATTTCTCGATGCGCCTGCCGCTTGCCGACGGGCAGGGCAATTTCGGTTCGGTTGACGGCGATCCCGCCGCGGCGATGCGTTATACTGAGGTGCGGCTGGCCAAGCCCGCTATGGCGCTGCTCGACGATCTCGACAAGGACACGGTCGATTTCCAGCCGAACTATGATGGCTCCGAGCATGAGCCGACTGTCATTCCGGCACGCTTCCCCAATCTTCTGGTCAATGGCGCGGGCGGCATCGCCGTCGGCATGGCGACGAATATTCCGCCGCACAATCTCGGCGAATTGGTCGATGCATGCGCGGCCTACATCGAAGATCCCGCGATTTCGATCGATCAGTTGATCGAGATCGTGCCCGGGCCGGATTTCCCGACGGGCGGCAGCATTCTGGGTCGCGGCGGCATCCGTGCGATGTACCATCTCGGCCGTGGCTCGATCATCATGCGGTCGAAGACGGAGATCGAAACGATCCGCAAGGATCGCGAGGCGATCATCGTCACCGAAATCCCGTATCAGGTGAACAAGACCTCGCTGATCGAAAAGATTGCCGAGCTTGTCCGCGAGAAGAAGATCGAAGGCATTTCCGATCTGCGGGACGAGTCCGATCGCGACGGCATGCGCATCGTGATCGAGTTGAAGCGCGAGGCTGTGGCCGATGTTGTGCTCAACCAGCTCTATCGTTTCACGCCGCTGCAGACCTCGTTTGGCGCAAACATGGTCGCGCTCAATGGCGGGCGTCCGGAAACGCTGAACCTCAAGGATTTTATCCGCGCCTTCATCGATTTCCGTGAAGTCGTTGTCAGCCGGCGGACAAAATATCTGCTCAACAAGGCGCGTGATCGCGCGCATGTGTTGGTGGGCCTTGGCATTGCAGTCGCCAATATCGATGAGGTCATCCATCTCATCCGCACCGCGCCCGATCCGAACACTGCGCGTGAGCGCCTGATGGACCGCGATTGGCCGGCGCGTGATGTCGAAAGTCTCTTGCTGCTGATCGATGATCCGCTGCATCGCATGTCGGAAGCGGGGACCTATCGCCTGTCGGAAACGCAGGCGCGCGCCATTCTCGATCTGCGCTTGCAGCGCCTGACCGCGCTGGGTCGTGATGAGATTGGCGACGAGCTCAACAAGCTTGCCACCGAGATTGCCGATTACCTTGATATTTTGCGTTCGCGTCAGCGTATCATGCAGATCATCAAGGATGAGCTTACTGAGGTGAAGGCGGCCTATGCGACGCCGCGCAAGACGCAGTTGCAGGAATCAGAATCCGATTTCGACGATGAAGATCTGATCCAGCGCGAAGACATGGTCGTCACTGTGTCTCACGCTGGTTATATCAAGCGCGTGCCTCTCTCGACCTACCGGGCGCAGCGCCGCGGCGGCAAAGGCCGCTCGGGCATGCAGACGCGCGATGAAGATTTCGTTTCGCGGCTCTTCGTCGCGACGACGCATACGCCCGTTTTGTTCTTCTCGTCGAAGGGGCGCGTCTACAAGGAGAAGGTCTGGCGTCTGCCGCTGGCTGCGCCGCAGGCGCGTGGCAAGGCGCTCGTCAACATGCTGCCACTCGAGGGCACTGAGCGCATTACGACCATCATGCCGCTGCCTGAGGATGAGCAGGTTTGGGATCAGCTCGATGTGATGTTTGCGACATCCTCGGGCAATGTCCGCCGCAACAAGCTGAGTGATTTCGTCCAGGTCAATCGCGCCGGCAAGATCGCGATGAAGCTTGACGATGGCGATGCCATTGTTGACGTGCAGATCTGTAAGCCGGTCGATGATGTGTTGCTGACGACGGCCGCAGGCCAATGCATTCGCTTCCCGGTTGATGATGTGCGCGTCTTCAAGGGTCGCGACTCGACTGGCGTGCGCGGCATTGCATTGGCGAAGGACGATACCGTCATCTCGCTCGCCATCCTGTGGCATACCGAAGCGAGCGCGGATGAGCGCGCCGCCTATCTCAAAATGCGTCGCGCCATCAATGGCGAAGCGCAGGCGGAGGAGGGCGCTTCGGATCAGGAAGAAGCCACGGGTGACGTGTCACTCTCGCAGGAGCGTTACGCAGAATTGTCGGCGCGTGAGCAAATCATTCTCACCATTTCGGAGAATGGTTATGGCAAGCGCAGCAATGCGTATGAATATCGCGTCACGGGCCGTGGCGGCAAAGGCATCGTCGCGATGACGGTCAATGAGCGCAATGGTCGCTTGGTCGCGTCCTTCCCGGTCGAGCCGTCCGATCAGATCATGCTCGTGACCAATGGTGGCCAGTTGATCCGCTGTCCCGTCGAAGGCATCCGTATTGCGGGCCGTTCAACACAGGGCGTCATCGTGTTCAATACGGCGGATGATGAGCAGGTCGTCTCGGTCGAGCGCATTTCGGAAGAGAATGAGGGCGAGGAAGGCGGCGAGGCTGGCGAGGCGTAAGCGCCTGCCATTCGCCGCCCGGCTCCAGCGCCGCTGGTTTTGAACGGGGACTTCAGCATGCGCACCGGTCTTTATACGGGCTCCTTCGATCCGCTCACCAATGGCCATGTCGATGTGTTGCAGCAGGCGCTCCGCGTCCTCGACAAGGTGGTCGTTGCGATTGGTGTGCATCCGGGCAAGACACCCCTGTTCTCGGTTGAGGAGCGGGCGGCGATGATCGAGAAGGCCGTACCCGGTGTCTCTGTCGTCACCTTTGCTGGGCTTGCGATTGATGCGGCGCGCGCCCACAAGGCCTGCGTGATGGTTCGCGGCCTGCGCGATGGCACGGATCTCGATTATGAAATGCAGATGGCGGGAATGAACGGCACCATGGCGCCTGAAATCGGCACGTTGTTCTTTCCGGCTTCGCCTGCCGTGAGGCCGATCACGGCAACGCTCGTTCGCCAGATTGCCAAAATGGGCGGCGATATCTCTGCCTTTGTTCCGCCCGATGTGGCGGCCAAGTTGAAAGCGAAATTCGCGTAAGGTTCGCGCAATTCGATGGCGGGCTGATCCCGCTCAAACCCACGGAGTGATCCATGTTTCGTCGTGCTTTTCTGGCCGGTATGGCCTCGCTAGCGGCGCTTGCGCCGTCCTTCGCGCAGACCGCAGCGAAGGCGCCAGCCACCGATCCGCAGAACACGCTTTATCTCGACACCAAGGATGGCCGGATCGTCATCAGGCTCAGGCCCGATCTCGCGCCCAAGCATGTCGAGCAGCTGAAGACGCTGGCGAAGCGCGGCTTCTACAACAATGTCGTGTTCCATCGCGTGATTGATGGGTTCATGGCGCAGACGGGTGATCCGACTGGAACTGGCACGGGTAAGTCGGATCTGCCGAACATTCCGGCTGAATTCTCACGTGAGCCGTTCAGACGCGGCACGGTCGGTATGGCGCGCGCGCAGGATCCGAATTCGGCGAATTCGCAATTCTTCATCTGCTTTGCTGACACGCCCTCGCTCAATGGCCAGTACACAGTCGTTGGTGATGTGGTTTCGGGCATGGATGTGGTCGACAAGATCAAGAAGGGCGATCCGCGCAACAATGGCATGGTCACTGCGCCCGACAAGATCGTGAAAATGCAAGTGGCGGCGGACGCCAAGTAATTTCAATCACGCCAACGCAAAGGGACAACAACAATGGCTGATGAAAACACGCTTATTCTTGAAACGACCAAAGGCAATGTGACGATCCAGATGCGACCGGATCTGGCGCCCAACCATGTGGCGCGGATCAAGGAACTCGCCAATGACGGATTTTACGATGGCATCGTCTTCCATCGCGTGATCGACGGTTTTATGGCGCAGACGGGCGATCCAACCGGTACCGGCATGGGCGGTTCGGGCCAGAAGTTGAAGCAGGAATTCAATGACGCGCCGCATGCGCGCGGAACCTGCTCGATGGCGCGTGCGCAGAACCCGGATTCGGCGGATAGCCAGTTCTTCATCTGCTTTGACGATGCTGGCTTCCTCGACCGTCAATACACGGTCTGGGGCCAGGTGGTCGAAGGCATGGAGAATGTCGACAAGATCAAGCGCGGCGAACCGGTCAAGGATCCGGACCAGATCGTGAAAGCCTATATGGCGGTCAATCCGCGCTGATGAAAAAGGGCCCGCCGGTGTTTGTCCCCCAACGGGACGCCGGCGGGCCTTACGCATGACTTGCAACGCCTTCTGAAAGACCTTCTGAAAGGATAGGCTTCGCAATGTGTGCGGCTTCACTCAATAAAATGGGCCGCAGCCCATATGTATATAGAGAAACCTAAAACGAGCAAGATCGCGCGTGAGGGCTTGGCCTTCTCGTAGTTAACGCCCCAAAATGGGTTCTGTTCATCCATGCATGTGAGCCTGTTTGATTTTGCTCTGCCCGAAGAGCGGATCGCTTTGCGGCCTGTTAGCCCGCGCGATAGCGCGCGCATGCTCGTCGTGCGTCCCGCCAATGCCATGCGGTTTGATGATCGGATCGTGCGGGATCTGCCAGACCTTCTAGAACCCGGTGACATTCTCGTTGCCAACGATACGCGGGTGATCCCCGCGCGCCTTTATGGTGTGCGCGTGCGTGGCGAAAATGCCGCCCGCATTGAGGCAATGCTGCATCAGCGTGTCAGCGGTGATCGTTGGCGCGCGTTCTTGCGCCCGGCCAAAAAGGTCGAGCTCGGTGAGCGCATCCGGTTTGGCGACACGTCAGAAAGCAGCGCCTGTCTTTTGGGTTCGCTCGATGCCACGCTGATCGAAAAGGGCGAGGGTGGGGAAGCCCTGTTGCAATTCTCGCTGACGGGACCAGCGCTCGATGAAGCGATTGCGCGCATCGGCCATCTCCCGCTGCCGCCTTACATCGCGGGCAAGCGGCCTGAGGATGAGCGTGACCGCAGCGATTATCAAACCCTGTTCGCCGAGAAGGAAGGCGCGGTAGCAGCACCGACGGCTGGTTTGCATTTCACCCCGGACCTGATGGATCGCCTCGCCAAAGCAGGCATCGATACCGTGCGCGTGACGCTGCATGTCGGGGCGGGCACGTTCCTGCCGATGAAGGCGGACGATACACGTGACCATCGCATGCACGCCGAATGGGGCGAGATCACTGCCGAGACTGCCGATCGGCTTAACGCGGCCCGCGCTAAAGGTGGCCGGATCGTCGCCGTCGGCACCACGTCGCTTCGGTTGTTGGAGAGTGCAGCGTCTGATCAGGGCGTTATCAAGCCCTTTGCCGCTGAGACCGATATCTACATCACACCTGGCTATCGCTTTAAGGCGGTTGATGCGTTGATGACGAATTTCCATTTGCCGAAATCAACCTTGTTCATGCTGGTGTCTGCCTTTAGCGGGCTCGACTGTATGCAAGATGCTTATGCGCATGCGATTGCCAGCGGCTATCGCTTCTACTCTTATGGCGATGCGTCGCTTCTATTTCCAAAAGACGGCACCGATCCATGACGGCAACGGATTTCACTTTCAGCATTTTTGCACGTGACGGTCGCGCGCGGCAGGGCGAGATTACGATGCCGCGTGGCACGATCCGCACGCCCGCGTTCATGCCTGTTGGTACGGCAGGCACCGTGAAGGCGATGTATGCTGATCAAGTGCGCGCGCTCGGTGCTGATATCGTGCTGGGCAATGTCTATCATTTGATGTTGCGGCCTGGCGCGGAGCGCGTCGCGTCCTTGGGTGGTCTCCATCATTTCATGGGCTGGCCGCATCCGATCCTCACGGATTCAGGCGGCTTCCAAGTCATGTCGCTGGCGCAATTGCGTAAGCTCAATGAGCGCGGCGTGATTTTTCAATCGCATATCGATGGCTCAAAGCATGAATTGACGCCCGAGCGCTCAATTGAAATTCAGGGGTTGCTTGGCTCCGATATTCAGATGCAGCTTGATGAATGCGTGAAGCTGCCTTGTTCGGATTCAGAAGCTGAGCGCGCGATGGAATTGTCGCTGCGCTGGGCCGAGCGCTGCAAAGTTGCGTTCGGCGATCAGCCCGGCAAGGCAATGTTCGGCATCGTGCAAGGCGGTGCGGTTGAGGCCTTGCGCGTGCGCTCGGCGGAAGCGCTCGCCGCGATGGATCTCAAGGGCTACGCCATTGGCGGCCTCGCCGTCGGTGAACCGCAGGATGTGATGCTGCGGATGATCGAGACGGTCGAACCCGTGATGCCGCAGGCGAAGCCGCGTTATCTGATGGGCGTTGGGACACCGGACGATATTGTCGAGGCCGTGCGCCGCGGCGTCGACATGTTCGATTGCGTGATGCCAACCCGCGCAGGCCGGCATGGCTTGGCCTTCTCCCGCTTTGGCAAGATCAATCTGCGCAATGCGCGGCATGCCGATGATCATCGCCCGCTTGACCCGGACTCGACCTGTCCGGCGGCGCGGGATTATAGCCGCGCCTATCTGCATCATCTTGTCAAAGCCGGTGAAATTCTTGGCATGATGCTGATCACCTGGATCAATCTTGCCTATTATCAGGATCTGATGGCGGGCCTGCGCGCCGCGATTGCGGCTGGGCGGCTTGACGCATTCATTGCCGAGGCGAAAGAGGGCTGGGCGCGTGGCGATATAGCGCCCTTATGATCGACAGGGCGTGGCGGCTCGGCTATAGAGCGGCCTCGCTGACAGAGGTACGAAGCCATGACCGGGTCCCGCCGCACGAGTGCCGATCTCGATCCCCGCCGCCGCAAGATCCTGTTCCGTGCTTGGCATCGCGGCATTCGTGAAATGGACCTGCTCATGGGCCAGTTTGCTGATGCCGAAATCGGCACGCTCAGCGAGAGCGAACTTGACGATTTCGAGGCCTTGATCGAGGTGCCGGACCGCGATCTTTTTTCATGGATTACGGGAACGGAGGAGGCGCCGTCGAATTACGACACGGCGCTGTTCCGCCGGCTCAAGGTGTTTCACACCCATTCGGGTCCCATTCACATTTAAATGCCGCCCAACGGCGGAAGCTTCGGATATCCTATGGCCCCGCAGCCCTCTCTCAATCCGCTGAAAGAGGCCCAGTCCGCGCTTCTCAAAAATGAGAGCGTAACGCTCGCCTCTGTACCCGATGGGTTTGACGCGCTTGTGCTTGCGGACCTTGCGCGCGCTTTGGCGCGTTCGGGCGAAGGCCGTGCTGTCTCGCTGGTGATGGTGGCGCGTGATGGTCGTCGGCAAGTCGAGCTCGAAGCGGGGCTTTCTTTTGCCGCTCCCGATATCGAAGTCCTGAGCTTTCCGAATTGGGATTGCCAACCTTACGATCGTGCGTCGCCCAATGCCGGCATCATCGCGCGGCGCATGAATGTACTCGCCCGTCTCACCGTGGCGCGCGCGGGCGAAGCGAAACCACGCATCCTGATCGCAACGGCCAATGGCGTCGCGCAACGCGTGCCGCCGCGTGCGCGCGTGGCGCTTGACTCGCTCGCGATTGCGCCGGGCAATGTTGTCGATACGCAGACCTTGGCCGCTTGGCTTGAAAATAACGGGTTCACGCGGGCTTCAACCGTCCGCGAGACCGGCGATTACGCCGTGCGTGGCGGCATTGTCGATCTTTATGCGCCGGGCATGCCGATGCCGGTGCGGCTCGACTTCTTTGGCGACACAGTGGAATCGATCCGCAGTTTCGATGCAGAGACGCAGCGCACGATCGGCCAGATGCGCGCGCTTGAACTCGTTCCGATGAGCGAAATTCAGCTGACCACCGAAGCGATCAAGCGCTTCCGCCAGAATTATGTCGAGCAGTTCGGGGCCGCACAGCGCAATGATCTGCTCTATGAGGCGGTGAGCGAAGGCCGTCGGCCGCCGGGGCTTGAGCATTGGCTCCCGTTTTTCTACGAGCATCTCGACACGCTGTTTGATTATGTTGATGGCGTCCCCGTGCTGCTCGATGCGCGGGTAGAAGAGGCCACGACGCAACGGCTCGCGCAGGTGAAGGATTCCTACGAAGCACGTGTCGTGGCGATGAAGACGCCGCAGCCGGGCGTGCCGCCCTATAAGCCGGTCAAGCCGGATGCGCTTTACCTCACCCCTGATGAAATCGCTGCGGCTTTCGGCGCGGGCGCTGTCGCGCGGCTGACACCATTTGCAGAAGCATCCAGCACGGGTCGCAAAGTCATCGATCTCGGTGCCCGTGCCGGGCGCAATTTTGCGGCTGAACGCGCGCGGCATGATGAGAAGGCGGACGAGGGGAATGTTTTCGATGCGGTGACGGAGCATGTCCGCGCGCTGCAGGAGAAAGGCAAACGCGTCATCGTGGCGGCTTGGTCGGAGGGCGCGCGTGAGCGTCTTGGCCACGTGCTCGCCGATCACAAGTTGAAAGATCAGGCACCAACCGCGACCCTGACTGAAGCGCTGGCCATGCCGCTGAAGCGCATCGGGCTTGCCCTTTGGGGGCTCGAGACTGGGTTTGAGACGGACACACTCGCGGTTATTGGCGAGCAGGACATTCTAGGTGATCGGCTCGTCCGCCGTGCGCGCCGTGTGAAGCGCGCACAGGATTTCATCAGCGAAGTTGCGACCCTCACGCCCGGTGATCTTGTCGTTCATGTCGATCATGGCATTGGCCGTTTCGTTGGACTGAAGCAGATCGATGTCGGCGGCGCGCCGCATGATTGCGTCGAAATCCATTATGCCGAACAGGCGAAACTCTATCTGCCGGTCGAAAACCTCGAATTGCTCTCCCGCTATGGATCGGAAGATACCGAAGTTGCGCTTGATCGGTTGGGCGGCGGCGCATGGCAGGCGCGCAAGGCGAAGCTCAAAGAACGCATCCGCGAGATGGCGCATGCGCTCATCAAGATTGCGGCTGAGCGCATGTTGCGCGAGGCGCCGCGGCTGGCAACGCCGGACGGGCTTTACGACGAATTTTGTGCGCGGTTTCCCTATGATGAGACCGAAGACCAGCTCAACGCCATTGAGGCAACGCTCAACGACATGGCGTCGGGGCGGCCCATGGATCGGCTCATCTGCGGCGATGTCGGGTTCGGCAAGACGGAAGTGGCGCTGCGCGCAGCGTTTGTGGCCGCTTTGTCGGGCAAGCAAGTTGCTATTGTCGTGCCGACAACCTTATTGGCACGCCAACATTTCCGTACCTTTGCGGCGCGCTTCGAAGGCTTGCCCGTCACTGTCAGGCAGGCGTCGCGTTTCGTCTCGTCGGCTGAATTGAAAGCGACCAAGGAAGGCTTGGCCGATGGGTCCGTCGACATTGTCGTCGGCACGCACGCCTTGTTGGGCAAGACGATCCAATTCAAAGATCTCGGCCTGATGGTGATCGATGAAGAGCAGCATTTCGGCGTCGGGCATAAGGAAAAGCTCAAAGCGCTGCGCGCCGAAGTGCATGTCCTGACCTTGTCGGCCACGCCTATTCCGCGCACGCTACAATTGGCGCTCACGGGTGTGCGTGAATTGTCGATCATTGCGACACCACCAGTCGATCGCCTCGCTGTCCGCACCTTCGTGACACCATTTGATCCGCTCACCATTCGTGAAGCACTGCTGCGCGAGCGTTATCGCGGCGGTCAAACCTTCTATGTCTGTCCGCGTATCGAAGACATTGCGGAAGCACGTGAATTCCTTGGCCGCGAAGTGCCGGAAGCGAAAGTTGCCATCGCGCATGGCCAGATGCCAGCATCAGAACTCGAAAGCATCATGACGGCGTTTTATGAAGGCCATTACGATGTGCTTTTGTCCACCGCCATTGTGGAATCGGGTCTCGATATTCCCACCGCCAATACGCTGATCGTGCATCGTGCGGACATGTTTGGATTGGCGGCGCTTTATCAATTGCGCGGTCGTGTCGGCCGTTCAAAAATTCGTGCCTATGCCTTGTTTACGGTGCCAGCCAATCGCACGCTGACGCCGCAAGCAGAGCGCCGTCTCAAAGTCTTGCAATCGCTTGATACGCTCGGGGCAGGGTTCCAGCTCGCGAGCCATGATCTCGATATTCGCGGTGCCGGCAATTTGCTGGGCGATGAGCAATCGGGCCATATCAAGGAAGTCGGTTACGAGCTTTATCAGCAAATGCTCGAAGATGCCGTGACGCAGCTGAAGGCCGGTGTTGAAGACGAGGTCGAGGCGCAATGGTCGCCGTCGATCACCATCGGGACGCCGGTGATGATCCCGGAAGATTACGTCGAAGACCTCACATTGCGCCTGTCGCTTTATAAGCGCCTCTCATCGCTGGAGACGGATGATGAGATCGATGCCTTCGCTGAAGAGATGGTGGACCGTTTTGGCCCGATGCCGGATGAAGTGTGGCAATTGCTCGGTATCATGCGGGTGAAGCTGTTGTGCCGCGCGGTTAATGTCGAAAAGATCGATGCTGGTCCTAAGGGGTTGATCTTTGGGTTCCGCGAGAATTCCTTCGCTGAGCCTGAAGCGTTGATGCGCTACATCATGAAGCAGGGCATTCTGGCTAAGATCCGGCCAGATATGAAAGTGGTGTTCATCGGCGATTATGCCGAAGCGCAGGCGCGTCTCGACGGAACGATCGAAAAGTTACGTGATCTCGTTGCGTTGATTGAGAAAAAGGCCGCTTAGGAAGCGGCGGCGCTTGCCGCCTGCCTGATCGCTGACGCCAGATGCTCTGCTGTTTCGGCACCGGACACGGCATATTTCTGGCCGAAGATGAAAAAGGGCACGCCTTGGATGCCGAGATTTTGTGCGGCGGCAATTTCGTCCTGCACCGCAGCCTTATCCTCATCCGACTGCAGGAGGGCTACCAAGGCCTCGCGCGGGAAACCAGCGGATGCGCCAATCTCGGTCAATAGGTGATGATCAGCGAGATTTTTCGCTTCAACGAAAAACGCCCGAAACAAAGCTTCGACCATCGCATCTTGCCTGTTGCCAAATGCCCAGCGGATCATGCGATGCGCATCAAGCGTATTGGGTGAAACAGCGATTCCAGAAAAATCAAAGGCGATGCCAAGTTCGCGGCCAAGCTCGGTCAAACGATCATGCACGGGCTTGATCTTATCGAGCGAGCCGAATTTCTTTTCCATATAGGCGCGGCGAGACACGCCTTCTGCGGGAATGGTCGGATCGAGCTGGTAGGGACGCCAGTGGATTTCGGTTTTGATGTCAGGTGTGAGGGCGAGCGCGGCTTCAAGTCGCTTTTTCCCGACATAGCACCAAGGGCACACGACATCGGAGACGACGTCGATCACAAGCGACTCAGGCGTGGACATGGCGTTTCTCCTGTCGGTTCAACACAAAACGTGTGAAGCGTCCGTCTGCTCCGCGTGACGTGATCAAGTGGGGGCAGGCCATGGTCCCGTCGGAACGCCGGCCAGCGAGCGGACTTTCTATGCTGAGTTGATCATCCGGCATCGTGCCCAGCGTAGCAAAGTACATTTGTGTTCCCGCACCATTCGCCATGATCGGCCCGGGCGCCAATGGCTGGTGATCCGTCCGCATCAGCGGCAAAGTGAGCGCCTCACCGAACGCGATCATGCCCGTCGCATCGCTGTCGCGGAAGATGTCGTGCCCGGCTCTGTAGAGTGTGATAAGCGTATCGTCTTTGCCGTGGAACAGGTCACGCAGGCGATGGGCGATGGGCGCGGGCAAAATCCAGCTCGCACTCCCATCTGCCGCGGCATGGCGAAAGGCGTCAGCGGCCGGATCGGCGATCAATGTGAGTTCTGCACCGGCCATCAAGGCGCGCAGTGGACCGAGCACAAGACCAGCTTGCGTTGAGAGCGAGAGAGCAGAAACGACGCGGCGCTCACGCGGGCCGCGATGCGCCATTTGTGCGAGGATCGCTTGCGCGAGCAATTGATCTTGCGTGTGCGTGACAGGTTCGGGGCCGTCGCCGAAATCTGCGAAGGTGACGATCGGTCCCGCGCCTGTTTGTGGTGGATGAAGCGGCGCCATGCGTTGGGGTGCTTGCCCATCAAGAAGATCAGACAGGGGGGCCGCGTGTTCATCGTCACATGAACCGAAATTCCAAACGTAAAGTGGCATGGCCAGTCGCCGTGCCTCGTTGATGAAGCGCTTCAGCGGATCGAAATGTGGGTAAGCGGCGGACACGAGAGCGCGCGGTTTGATCCGCTGCAGAACAAGCGCCATCGCCGCGTCATCAAGCACAGGGGAGACGAGACATGGTCTCAGTCCTGCGCCGAGTGCCCCCAGCAGGGTAAGAAAAGCAGGTGCGCCATTCGGCAGGGCAATCACGATGGCATCGCCTTGTTTGGCGCCAGCTGTCGCGAAGCGCCGTGCGATGCGGGTGGCAATATGGTCGAGCATCCGCGCATTGAAACGCATGATGCGGCCATCGACCCCATGATCGATCAGGCTTGCGTGATTGAGCCGATCGACCATAGCGGCGCAAACAAGATCGCGGATCGTCAAACCCTGCCAAACAGCATCGCGTAGCAGGAGGTCGTGGCTCACGGGGTGACCCATAAGGTTTCAGGGGCAAAGCCGAAGAGGGGCGCCTTGTCTGGGCGCTTTACACGGGCGCTGCGTGCAAGCCATTGCTCCGGTGCATAGAAGAGGGGGATCACGTAGAATTGCGACAGAAGCACGCGATCAAGAGCGCGCACGGCGCTGGTGAAATCCTCTCGGCTTTTGGCCTGCAGCATCGCATCGATCATGGCGTCAATGGCAGGCGATTTTGCGCCGGCATAATTCAGCGAGCCTTCGCGCTCGGCCGATTTTCCGCCCCAGCGATTATATTGCTCATTGCCAGGCGAGGGGGACGCGCCCCATGTGAACTGGATCATGTCAAAATCGAAAGCCGCGACACGGCGCCAATATTGCACATCGTCGACAAGGCGCACTTTCATCGTCACGCCAATCCGCTTCAGCATTTCGGCATAGTTGATAGCCAAACGCTCCTGCACGCGGCTGACGACAAGAATTTCGAAATTGAAAGGCTCACCGCGCGCATTTTGCAGCACGCCGTCTTTGAGCGCCCATCCGGCTTTTTGCAGCAGGGATATCGCTTCGCGCGCGGCCTGCCGATCACGGCCCGAACCGTCCGCTTCAAACGGTTTCCAACGCCCTTCGAGAATGTCCGAGCGGACCTCTTTGGTGAACGGGGTGAGAAGCTCACGTTCGCGCGCATCGGCGGGTTGTCCGGCCGAGGAGAGTGCCGAGCCCGCAAAATAGGAATCGGTGCGCTTATAAAGCCCGTTGAAAAGATGAGTATTCACCCAGTTGAAATCGAACATCAGGCCCAAGGCTTCGCGGATACGAATGTCAGCGAACAATGGTTTGCGGGTGTTGAAGACGAGGCCCGACATACCTTTCGGCGTGTTGATGACAATGGGGTCTTTCACCACGCGGCCGTCTTGCATGGCGGGGAAATCGTAATTGGTTAGCCAGCGCGTCGGGCTATCTTCGAGACGCACATCGTAAAGTCCGCCCTTGAAGGCTTCGAAGAGGGCGTTCGAGTCACGGAAATAGTCGAAGCGGATTTCGTCGGCATTGTAGAGCCCTTTGAGAATGGGGAGATCCTTGCCCCAGAAATCCGGATTGCGTTTGAACACGATGCTTTCGCCCGGCTTGATCTGGGCCACCACATAAGGGCCGGAGCCGATCGGCACTGTGAGATCAGTTTCGCCGAATTTAAGAATATCGGTGTGGTTTTCGGAGAGAACGGGCATGAGCCCGAAGATAAGCGGCAATTCGCGGTCAGATGCATCGGCGAACGTGAATTTCACCGTGCGCTTATCAAGCGCTTCGGCTTTCGTCGCCTTGGCGTAATAGAAGCGAAAATTCGGTTTGCCTTTTTCCTTCAACATCCGCCAGCTGAACAACACATCATCGGCTGTGACGGGTGAGCCGTCGGAGAAGCGCGCGAGGGGATTGAGAGTGAAGGTGACGGAAGAACGATCGTCCGGCACATCGACGCTTTCAGCCAACAGGCCATAAAGCGTGAAAGGTTCATCGGCCGAACGCATTAGCAGCGTCTGGTAGATGAGCTGCATGGGTGCAGCGATGCCATGGGCGGCGATGCCGCGTACGACATAAGGGTTGAGCGTATCGAACGTACCGAGCGCGCCGAACACGATACGCCCGCCTTTGGGTGCGTCCGTGTTGGCATAAGGGAGGGCTGTAAAGCCCGGCGGCAGGGCCGGCTCACCATGCATGGCGATGCCATGACGCGGTTCGGCCTGCGCGCCGACAAGGGCGAGGCCAAAAAGGAGGGCCGCGAGCCTCAAGACGGCGGCAGGCAAGGATCGAATCGAGTGTTTCATGCCCCTTCAGTCTAACATTGGCGGGGCTTTTGCGGCGTTTTTCGTGGGTGAGGCGCTCTGCTTGTCTTTAAGGCTGGAAAGCGTCGCAAGTTAGGGTTATGAGCGAGCCCGACAATTCATCCTTCCGCCCGAATCCGGCGCGAAAGGGAGGCTGTTGCGATTTTCCCGCCGCAGCCCACTTGCCCGATGCAAAGGACTTAAGCTCGATGGCGCTTCCTTCATTCCTTCTGCGGCCTGCCGCTGCCGCTCTTGCGGTTTTCGTTGCCGCTGCTCCCGCCATGGCCCAGCAGAACCCGCCGGCCCGCCCGGCCGCGCCTGCTCAGAAGCCAGCCGCTCCTGCGGCTCCCGCCGCGCCGCAGGCTGCGCCGCAACAAGGCCAGCAAGCTGCAGGCCCCACGCTCGTTCAGGTCAAGCCCGAGCCGTCACAGACCGATTGGCTTAAGGTGTGCGGCGAAGATCCCGGCAACAAGAAGCGCATCTGCTACACGACGCGCGACTTCGTCTCCGATCAGGGCCAGCCGGTTCTCGCCGTGGCGGTCTATGACATTCAGGGCGATCCGAACCGTATCGTCCGCTTCCTGATGCCGCTCGGCCTGTTGCTGCAGCCGGGCATGCGCTTCTCGGTCGACGCCGGGCAGGGCCAAGCTGGCAAATTCGCAGTCTGCTTCCCGAATGGCTGCTTCGCCGAAGGGGCTGTCGGTCAGGCTGTGATCGACCAGATGCGCAAGGGCAATGCGCTGCGCGTCAGCGTGCAGAACCAGTTCACGCGTGAAGTGACGTTCGAAGTGCCGCTGACCGGTTTCGGTAAGGCCTTTGATGGTGCACCGATCGACCCGAAGGTGCTGGAAGAACAGCAGCGCCAGATGCAGGAACAGATGCAGAAGCAGGCGGAAGACCTCCGCAAGAAGCTTGAGGGCGGCACGGCCGCTGCCCCGGGCGCTCCGGCGGCACCGGCAGCGCCGGCCAAGCCCTGATCGCTCTCCGATAGAATGCAAAAGACCGGCGGAAACGCCGGTCTTTTTGTTTGGGCTTGGTCTCACAAAACCTTAGTTGAGCGCTGAGTCCTTGGGCCGATATTGCCCGCGCTCGTCCTGATCGAAGACCTCATGCACCTGCGGATGGCGCACCGGCTCATGCGAATGGTCGGGCAGCAAATTCTGCTCCGACACATAGGCAATGTATTCGGTTTCCGCGTTTTCAGCGAAGAGATGGTAGAAGGGCTGATCCTTCGCGGGGCGCACGTCTTCGGGAATGGAATTGTACCATTCGTCCGTATTCGAAAAGGTCGGATCGACATCGAAAATCACGCCCCGAAAGGGGTAGATCCGATGCTTCACAACCTGCCCGATGGCGAATTTCGCCTGACGTTCCTTCATGGCTTCGGTCTAGGCCGGGCCCCTTTTCCTGTCAATTCCGACAGGACCCGGAGCGGGCCTTGCGCCTTCAGAAGCCATAGACCGGCGCGAAGGCCGGGTCTTTTTCGGCCACGAAACGGGCGAGATCGACCATAACCTTCGCCTGTTTCCAGGTTGCGTCATCCTGCATCTTGCCGTCGATCATCACCGCGCCCGAGCCATCCGGCATGGCCGCCAAAATCTTCTTGGCGAAGGCGACTTCCTGCGGATCGGGCGAGAAGACGCGTTTGGCGATATCGATCTGGCTCGGATGGAGCGTCCAAGCCCCGGCGCAACCCAGAAGAAACGCGTTGCGGAATTGCGTTTCGCAGGCAAGGCCATCGGCAAAATCGCCAAATGGGCCGTAGAAGGCCTTAATGCCATTGGCGGCACAGGCATCGACCATGCGGGCGATGGTGTAGTGCCAGAGGTCCTGCTGAGCAGCGGCACGCGGCGCGTCGCCCACGGGATCAGCGACAACCTTATATTCTGGATGCCCGCCACCGACGCGGGTGGTCTTCATGGCGCGGGAGGCGGCAAGATCGGCCGGGCCGAGGCTCATGCCATGCATGCGGGGCGAGGCGGAGGCGATCTCACCCACATTCTTCACGCCCTCGGCCGTTTCCAGAATGGCGTGGATCAGGATCGGCTTTGTCACGCCATGCTTGGCTTCGAGCTGCGCCAGGAGTTGATCGAGGTAATGGATGTCCCAGGCACCTTCGACCTTGGGCAGCATCACGACGTCGAGCTTGTTGCCGACTTCCGCCACGATCTCGGTGATATCATCGAGCATCCATGGGGAATTCAGGCAGTTGATGCGGGTCCAGAGCCCGGTCGCACCGAAATCTGTGTTTCGGGCCATACCAATGAAACCCTTGCGCGCCGCTTCCTTGGCGTCGGCGGGAATGGCGTCCTCGAGATTGCCGAGCACGATATCGACCTGTTTGGCGAGGTCGGGGACTTTGGCTGTCACCTTCTCAAGATGCGGCGGCACGAAATGGATCATCCGCTCGAGGCGTGCCGGGAGTTCGCGATAGGGCTCGGGCGCGCCAATGGCGAGCGGACGGAAGAATTGGCGCGGCAGCTTCATGATCGACTCCTCAGCCTCAAGCGGCCTGAAGCCGCCATGCTGCGGCGCAATATGGAGCAGGGGCGGGGCCTCGGCAATGCGACGGAGGGGGGAGGCGGCGAGGGCTCGGTGGCCTCGCCAACCCGTGATGCTTAGCGCATCCGTGCCATGATGTTGTCGCGCACGACGAATTGATGCCAAAGCGCGGCGGCTAGATGCACGCCGACCAGTGCGAACAAGGCATAAGCGACGAGTTCGTGCACTTCCTTGATCGGCTTCGACGCCGCGCGATCGGCCGTAAGCGGCGAGACGATCTCGAACAGGCCGAAATCAATCGTGCCGCCCCGCCGGAAGGTGAGGGCCACACCGACGATCGGCACAAGCGCCATCAACACATAGAGGCCGACATGGCCGAAATGCGCCATTTTCTGCTGAAAGGGCGTCATGGTTGAGGGCAGCGGGGGCGGTTTATGAAAAAGGCGCCAGATGACGCGCAAGGCCAACAGCACCAGAACGAGCGCACCGGCCGTGCGATGGGTCGTGCTCAGAAAGGTCCGCAATGCGCCGCGCGGCAATTCATCGCCGATCAGGATCGATGCCGCAGCATAGGCAATCAGCAACGCCATGGCCCAGTGAAAGAGGCGCGCAATCTTATCGTAACGCTGCGCATCCGTGTGAACGTCTGTCATGAACGAACTCTCCTGAAACAAACCTATCGGCGCAGACCGGCAGACACTTTGAGATTGATCAAACGTCAACCAAATCCTGAGCGAAGGCGGCGCGTTCCTGGATGAACACAAAACGTGCTTCGGGCTTATTGCCCATCAATCGTTCAACGGCATCCTGCGTCCCGTCGCGATCTTCGATCTCGATCCGCACCTTCAGAAGTGTGCGCTTCTTCGGATCCATCGTGGTCTCTTTCAATTGCGCCGGCATCATTTCGCCGAGGCCTTTGAAGCGGCCGATCTCGACGTTCGACTTGCCTTTGAATACCGTTTTCAGAATACGGTCCTTGTCGGCATCGTCGCGCGCATAAGCATTGGTGCCACCTGCACTCAAGCGATAGAGCGGTGGCACGGCCAGATAGAGATGACCCTTGTCGATCAGCTTCGGCATTTGCCGATAGAAGAAGGTGATCAGCAGCGAGGCGATATGCGCGCCGTCGACGTCGGCGTCGGTCATGATGATGATCTTTTCGTAACGCAGATCATCCTCGCGATAATGCGAGCCCATGCCGGTGCCGAGCGCTTGCACGAGATCGGATAATTGCTGGTTGGCATTTAACTTGTCGCGACCCGCGCTTGCCACGTTCAGGATTTTGCCGCGCAAAGGCAGCACCGCCTGTGTGGCGCGATCACGCGCTTGTTTTGCCGAGCCGCCGGCCGAGTCACCTTCGACAATGAAGAGTTCGGAACCTTCCATCCCAGCGCGCGTACAGTCGGCGAGCTTGCCGGGCAGACGCAGTTTTTTTGTCGCCGTCTTGCGCGCGACTTCCTTATCGAGCTTGCGGCGCAAGCGCTCTTCCGCACGCTCGACCGTCCAGTCGATTAGCTTGAGCGCCTGTTGCGGCGCGGCCGCGAGCCAATGATCGAAACTGTCACGCACGGCCTGTTCGACGATGCGGCCTGCTTCGACCGTTGCAAGCTTGTCCTTCGTCTGGCCTTGGAATTCCGGTTCACGAATGAACACTGACAGCATGGCAACGCATGTCGCCATCAAATCATCCGCTGTCACCGCGCTCACGCGCTTCGTTTGGCCGATACGATCAGCATGATCCTTCACAGCGCGCAGCAGGGCGGTGCGCAGCCCCGATTCATGCGTTCCGCCTTCTGGTGTTGGGATCGTGTTGCAATAGGAATTGACGTAACCGTCTTCCGCATCGCCGATCCAGGCGACGGCCCATTCGAGCGAACCATGGCTGCTTTCACGCTCGATCTTGCCCGAAAAAATGGGTTCGGCCACCAAGGGACGGCCTTCGATTTCGCGTGCGAGATAATCTTTCAAACCGCCGGGGAAGCGGAACACGGCTTCGGCCGGAACATCCGTTCCTTCGACAAGAGCCGGATCGCATTTCCAACGGATTTCGACGCCACCGAACAAATAGGCTTTCGAACGCGCCATTTTGAAAAGACGCTTGGGCGAGAAATGCGCGCTGGTACCAAATATCTGCGCGTCGGGATGAAAGCGCACTTTGGTGCCACGGCGATTGGCAACGCGACCAAGATTATCGACGCCGCCCTGTGGTTTGCCGCGCGAGAAGGTCTGGCGATACAGCGTCTGCCCGCGCGCGACTTCCACCTCCAGCAGATCCGACAGGGCGTTGACGACCGAAACGCCGACGCCGTGGAGACCGCCTGAGGTTTCGTAAACCTTCGAGTCGAATTTGCCGCCCGCATGCAGTGTCGTCATGATGACTTCGAGCGCGGATTTCTTCGGGAACTTCGGATGCGGATCGATTGGAATGCCGCGACCATTATCGCTGACCGAGAGCACGTCGCCTTTTTCAAGTTCAACCGTGATGACGGTGGCGTGCCCCGCAACGGCTTCGTCCATCGCATTGTCGATGACTTCCGCGAAGAGATGGTGCAGCGCCTTCTCGTCGGTTCCGCCAATATACATGCCCGGGCGGCGGCGGACCGGTTCGAGCCCTTCCAGCACCTCGATATCGGCAGCCGTATAGCCGCCCTCGTCGGGCGTGCCTTTGCGCGGCGCCGCCTTGGCGGGCAGCACCTTCTCGGCGGGTTTGGGGGCTGCGCGGCGCGGCGCGGCGCCGCCGAAGAGATCGTCGTCCGAAGCCATCGGGTCGGGTCATTCCTGTGATTCGTGAGCCGGGACTATCGCATGGTGATGCAGGCAGGGGAACGGATAGGAAACGAAAGGGTGCGTCAGGGTGGGGATAGCAGTGCTGCCCGTTTTTGTCCGTGCAAGCACTGATTTGCACGCTCGCGCTTGAGTTTGCCCAGCGGCGCCTTACCTCTAACTCACCTCAACCGATACAGGATTCGACTCCCATGGCGCGCATTGCGATCGTCTATTTCTCGGGCTACGGCCACACCAAGAAACTCGCTGAAGCGGTGGCCGCTGGCGCTTCGGCCGGGCATGTGTCGCTGATCGGCATCGATCAGGATGGCAATATTTCGGACGCGGATTGGGCGGCGCTCGATGCAGCCGACGCCATCGTCTATGGCTCGCCGACCTATATGGGCGGCCCAGCTTGGCAGTTCAAAAAGTTCGCTGATGCCTCATCCAAGCGCTGGTTCACGAGCGCGTGGAAGGACAAGGTCGGCGCGGGCTTCACCAATTCGGCCACCGTCAACGGTGACAAGGCGCAGACGATCACCGCATTCGTCACGCTCGCCATGCAGCATGGTCAGATCTGGGTTGGCACTGGCCTCATGCCGGCCAACACCAAGGCCAACGGCCCTGACGATGTGAACTGGACCGGTGGCTCGACGGGCCTTCTCGCTGTCTCGCCGTCTGACGCCTCGCCGGAAGAAGCGCCGCGTAAGGGCGATCTCGAAACGGCGAAGCTGTTCGGTGCGCGCGTCGTCGAAGTGACGAAGAAACTGCGCGGCTGATTGTTTCTCGCAGATCGAATTGAAAACGGCCGGAGGAAACTCCGGCCGTTTTTGTTTGAGCACCGAGCCCTGCCACGAGGGCGTTCATGCAAACGGGATACCCTCGTCCTTCGAGACGCGATGCGTGGCATCGCTCCTCAGGATGAGGGGAAATGCGCGTCATCAAAGATGGATTGCCGTGTCGGGCTAGAGCCCTCCTCGCAATGACGAGAAAAAGATTTCCACCAAAGAGCGAAATGAAAACGCGCTCCAAAAACAAAACGGGGCACCTTGCGGCGCCCCGTGAAGTCGGGAGGAAACTCTGAGAGAAATCAGAGCGAGTAGTACATCACGAACTCGACCGGATGCGGCGTCATTTCGAAGCGCATCACGTCGGCCATCTTCAGCTCGATGAAGCTGTCGATGAAATCGTCGTTGAACACGCCGCCTTCCTTGAGGAACGCGCGGTCCTTGTCGAGCGAGGCGAGCGCTTCGCGCAGCGAGCCGCACACCGTCGGGATCTTCTTCAGTTCGCGCGGCGGCAGATCGTAGAGATCCTTGTCCATCGCGGCGCCCGGATCGACCTTGTTGCGGATGCCGTCGAGGCCGGCCATCGTCAACGCGGCGAAGGCGAGATAGGGGTTCGCCATCGGATCGGGGAAGCGCACTTCGACGCGCTTCGCCTTCGGCGAAGACGTGTACGGAATGCGGCATGAAGCCGAACGGTTACGCGACGAATAGGCGAGCAGAACGGGAGCTTCATAGCCCGGGACGAGACGCTTGTAGGAGTTCGTCGACGGGTTGGTGAATGCGTTCAGCGCCTTGGCGTGCTTGATGATGCCGCCGATGTACCAGAGGCATTCCTGGCTGAGATCGGCGTATTTGTTGCCAGCGAACACCGGCTTGCCACCCTTCCAGATCGACTGGTGGACGTGCATGCCCGAACCATTGTCCCCGAACACCGGCTTCGGCATGAACGTCGCCGTCTTGCCATAGCTCTGCGCGACATTGTGGATGCAGTACTTATAGACCTGCATCATGTCAGCGGTGCGGACGAGCGTGTCGAACTTCATGCCGAGTTCGTGCTGAGCGGACGCGACTTCATGGTGATGCTTTTCAACCTGCATACCCATCGAAGCCATGGCAGCGAGCATTTCGCCACGCATGTCCTGCGCCGTGTCCTGCGGCGGAACCGGGAAGTAACCGCCCTTGATGGCGACGCGGTGACCGAGGTTGCCGCCTTCGTAATCGGTGTCGCCATTGGTCGGCAGTTCGGCGGCGTCGAGCTTGAAGCCTGTGTTGTACGGGTCAGCCATGAACTTGACGTCGTCGAAGACGAAGAATTCGGCTTCCGGGCCGACATAGATCGTGTCGCCGATGCCGGTCGACTTCAGATAGGCTTCTGCCTTCTTGGCGATGCCGCGCGGATCGCGCTCATAGGGCTCGCCCGTGGTCGGCTCGAGCACGTCGCAAACGATCGACATCGTCGAGGCTGCGAAGAAGGGGTCGATCGTCGCTGTGGACGGATCGGGCATCAACATCATGTCGGACTCGTTGATCGCCTTCCAGCCAGCGATCGAAGAGCCGTCGAACATCGTGCCTTCGGCGAAGATTTCTTCGTCGATCATCGAGACGTCGAAGGTGACGTGCTGCCACTTGCCCTTCGGATCGGTGAAGCGGAAATCGACGTATTTGACGTCATTGTCTTTGATCGCCTTCAGCACGTCCTTGGCGGTCTTCATCAGTCTCATCCTCTGTTCGTTTTGGCCGCGCTCAGGTCTCCGCCCGTGCGGCCGCGTTGGAAAGCTCTTGCGGAGTTCAGATCGCGTCGAGGCCGGTTTCACCGGTCCGGATGCGGATCGCCTCTTCGACAGGCGATACAAAAATCTTGCCATCGCCGATGCGGCCCGTCTGAGCCGCTTTGCGGATGGCATCAACGGCGCGCTCGACGAGATCGTCGGGCAGCACGATTTCGATTTTCACCTTGGGGAGAAAATCGACGACATATTCAGCGCCGCGATAGAGTTCGGTGTGACCCTTCTGGCGGCCAAAACCTTTGGCCTCGGTCACGGTAATGCCTTGCAAACCGACGTCCTGAAGGGCTTCCTTCACATCGTCGAGCTTGAACGGCTTGATGATAGCCTCGATCTTTTTCATGGCGCCTGCTGTTCCCGCGACTTGGCGGCCCCTCGATCCCGGCCTCGGGCGAGGCCGTCCGGAACAGGCTCGCACATAGCACTCCGCCTGCACCCGGTCACGGAGGATTTTATGTCATCCGCCGGAAATTTCGCCATGTGGTTGCATATTGTGCATGCATCCTGAGCGGAAAATATGCACAAAATGTAGGCAAATGCGCAGTGATTGGGCGAAGTCCTGATCACGGATTGGCTGGTCTTGCCAGTGTTGGAGGACCGCGCTCTAAAAGGCCATGCGCGATTTCGATCTCTTGCCCCTGTTCTGCAATGCCGAAGCCGGAGCCGCTGATCGGTTAGCGGCTGCATCGGGCGTTCCCACGCTGCGACTGATGGAGAATGCAGGGCGGGTTGTGGCCGAGGCGGCGCAGGGGCTTTTGCCGCCGGGCGGCGCTGTCCTGATCACATGCGGGCCTGGGAACAATGGCGGGGATGGCTATGTCGCGGCACGTATTCTGGCAGGCCGCGGCTATCGCGTGACGGTTACTCAGCTGGGTGCACCTCGCGCCGGTTCCGATGCCGCGATCATGGCACCCTTATGGGAAGGGCCGTCGCTACCGCTCGAAACTGTCGATCCCACCGGGTTTGAGCTTGTGATCGACGCTTTGTTTGGGGCGGGGCTTGGCCGCGACCTCGATGGGGTTGCTCGTGCGTTCATCGAGCGGCTGGCGGCGAGCGATGGGGCTGTTCTCGCGGTCGATGTTCCCTCGGGCGTTGATGGCGATAGCGGGCAGGTGCGTGGTGCGGCGGCTCCTGCTGATCTGACTGTCACTTTTCATGCGCCCAAACCCGGACATTACCTTGAACCCGGGGCAAGCCTCTGTGGTGAATTGCTCGTTGGCGCGATTGGGATCCCTGACGATGCTGCTGAGACAATCGGTGTCAAAACCTTCCTGAACGGACCGGACATGGCGCTCAAGGCGCTGCGCCTGCCGGAGACCACTGGGCACAAATATGCGCGCGGCCATGCGCTGATCCTGTCGGGTGGCATCGAAGGGGCTGGGGCAGCAAGGCTCGGCGCACGGGCGGCTTTGCGTGTTGGGGCCGGGCTCGTGACGATTGCTGCGCCGGAGGAGGCGCTCTTCGCTCATTCGGCCGCGCTTGATGCGATCATGGTGCGGCGGGCCGATCATTGGACAGCGCTCTTGGAAGATCCTCGCAAGAATGCGGTGCTGTTGGGACCGGGCGGGGGCATCGGTGGACCCATGCGCGCGGCCATCGGGCTCGCTCTCGGCCCGCAGCGGGCCGTGGTGCTCGATGCCGATGCTCTGACGAGCTTTGCTGGGGATGCAGCGGCCCTCCAAAGGCTGATCGCTGAAAAAGGAGCTCAAGGGCGCGTTGTCATCACGCCGCATGAAGGGGAATTTCAGCGTCTTTTCAGTACTGAAGAGGCGGTGGCGCGAGTCGAATCTAAGCGCGAGCGCGCCTGCCGCGCAGCGGCTTATCTCGGTTGCATCGTTCTGTTGAAAGGCCCCGATACGGTCATCGCTGCCCCTGATGGCGTGGCCGTTATCAATGCCCATGCCTCGCCTTGGCTAGCGACTGCGGGCTCGGGCGATGTTTTGGCTGGTCTGATGACAGGCCTTCTTGCGCAGGGTGCTGATCCGTTCGCGGCCGCATGCGGCGCCGCGTGGCTCCATGGCGAGGCCGGGATAAGGCTGGGCGCGGGCTTGATTTCAGAAGATATTCCAGCGCTCTTGCCGGATATCCTCAACGATCTTCTTACTTAACCTCGAACCAGGCGGAGAGCCCACCATCCAACCGTTCAAGGATGGTCGAGCCGATCAGCCATGAGCCGGGTTGTCCTGCCAAAAAGGCGCAACGAATAGTTTTGCCCTCCGGGATGATGATGGTGTCGAGCCAATAGGGCTCCCAGCCATCGTCGAAGGGATGCAGCGCGCGGAAGCAATGGCCATGGATATGGATCACCTGTGGCAGGGCGGACTCATTCTTCACGGCGAGGACAACAGGCTGTCCCGATTTCACTGAGAACAGGGGTTTGCCCGGGTTCGGCAAGCCTTTCTTGCCATTGATCGCCCATTCGCTGCCGGCCCCCTGCAACGTCACATCCGCGCGTAACGCTCTTTGAAGCTTGATCGCTTCCGATAGGAGCGGGTTGGGTGGCAGGGGGGCAATGGCCGGGCGCGCCGTCGTTTGCGCGCTCGCCGCACCTGCGGTCTCGATGATGGCCAGCGGGAAGCCTTTTCCAATCAAGGCGGCCATCACGGCGCGCTGGCCGGGTTGTGACGGCATATCGAAGACAAGTTCGAAACGGTTGCCCGGACCAAAGGGCAGCGTCGCTCGCAAGGGTTCGAACGTGTCGGTCGGTTGGCCATCGACGGCCACAACATAAGCGCGGACACCGTCAAAGCGGATTTTCATGATCCGGGCATTGCAGAGATTGGCGAGCCGCAACCGGACGCGCGCGCCGGGCGGGACGGCGATGCGGGCGGGCGCGGGCACGCCATTGACCGTAATGACATTGCCAAGCCGTCCCGGGCCGGAAACGAAAGGTTCGAGCGCGCCTTGATCGGTCAACGCCCAATCGGCGATCGCGAGCACATGGTCCGCGTCGACCGCCGGCAGGCCGGCGTCTTCCACCACGGCAATGCCTGCAAGCCCGCTGCCGGTCAGTTCTGCCGTGTGGCCGGGCACGAGAGGGCGATAGATAAAGGTGCCGTAATCGGGCGGGGTGAACAGAATTGCGCCCGTTCCGCCGCCTGTCACCGGGTTTGTCGTGAGCCCTGCAACGCCATCGGCGGGGTTATCGATCCGCATGCCATGCCAGTGAATCGTGAGCGGATCGGGGAGGGCGTTGCGCAGAGCGATGCGGGCCGGCTGGCCCTTGCGCAGCCGGATCACCGGACCGGGTGCGGTGCCGTTGAAGGTGAGAACGGCGCTCGTCGTGTTGGGCCGAATTTCGGCGATACCGGGAGCTGCTTCGAGCGGGAAAGATTGCGTGCCAGAGACCGGTAACGCCCGCGAACCCAAAAGATTGAACGCCTCGGCGGGAGCGGCCGCCACAGCCATGGCGCCGGTCAAAAACGTGCGGCGGGAGGGGGATTGCAGGCGTAAACGAGGCATTTCCAGTCCGGTTCGTCCGAGGCAGGCTTTTCCTACAGCAAATCGGAGGCGTGCGGCGGTTTTTTCGCTGGCAAGGGCGAGGGAAAGTGTTATAGAGCCGCGTCCCAAAGGGGCGCAGCACGCATTCTGGCGGGCGTGGCGGAACTGGTAGACGCGCTGGGTTTAGGTTCCAGTGACGAAAGTCGTGGGGGTTCGAGTCCCTCCGCCCGCACCAGTGCCGCAAGCTTTCTGGGGTTCAATCGCGCCGGTACCGGTTTTCAGACGAAGGCAAAAGACAATGCAGGTTACGCAAACGCTGTCGGATGGGTTGAAGCGCGAATTCAAGGTCGTGCTCCCCGCGAAGGATCTCGCCGACCGGCTCGCGGCGCAGCTCGAGGATCTCAAGGATAAGGTGCAGATCAAGGGCTTCCGCCCGGGCAAGGTTCCGGCCTCGCATCTGCGTCGCGTCTATGGCCGCTCGGTGATGGGCGATCTCGTTCAGGAACTCGTGAACGAAGGCAATCGCAAGATCATCGAAGAGCACAAGGTGAAGCTGGCGATGCAGCCGGAAATCATCTTCCCGGAAGACAAGGAGAAGGTCGAGGCCATCATGGAGGCCCGCGGCGATCTCGAATATTCGGTGAAGGTGGAAGTGCTTCCGGAAATTTCCGTCGGCGATTTCTCAGGCATTGCGGTCACGCGCGAAGTTGCTGAAGTGCCGGAAACGGAAGTCGATGAAGCCATCAAGCGCATGGCGGATCAGAACAAGCCGTTCGCACCGAAGAAGGATGGCGCCAAGGCGCAGTCAGGCGACCGCGTTGTCATCGATTTCATCGGCAAGATTGATGGCGTGCCGTTCGATGGCGGCACGGGCACGGACATTCCGGTCGATATCGGTTCGGGCTCGTTCATTCCGGGCTTTGAAGACCAACTCGTCGGCGTGAAGAATGGCGATACGCTCGTCATCAACGCGACCTTCCCGGAAAACTACAATGCCGCGCATTTGGCCGGTAAAGCCGCGACTTTCGACACGACGGTCAAGGCGGTGGAAGAGCCGGGCGAAGTGAAGATCGACGATGAATTCGCCAAGGGTTTCGGCCTCGAAGACCTCGCCAAGCTCAAGGATGCTATCAAGGCGTCGATCCTGAACGAATGGCAGAGCGTGGCGCGCCGCAAGCTCAAGAAGCAGCTGCTCGACGCCCTCGACACTCAGTACAATTTTGATTTGCCGCCGACGCTCGTTGAACAGGAATTCAACGGCATCTGGGGCAATGTCGAGCAGGAAATGAAGGCGACCGGCAAAACTTTCGCGGATGAAGACACGACGGAAGAAGAAGCGCGCGCCGAATATAAGAAGATCGCGGAGCGCCGCGTCCGTTTGGGTCTCGTGCTCGCCGAAATCGGCGAACAGGCCAAGATCCAGATCACGGACGAAGAGCTGACCCAGGGCGTCATCGAACGCGCCCGTCAGTTCCCGGGCCAGGAAAAGATGGTGTGGGATTTCTACCGCAAGAACCCGCAGGCCATGGCTGAGATCCGTGCGCCGATCTTCGAGGAAAAGGTCATCGACCACATCCTCGCTTCGGCCAAGGTGACGGATAAGGCAGTCTCCAAGGACGAACTCTTCAAGGAAGAGGACGATTCCGAAGGTGGCAAGCCGAAGGCCAAGAAGGCTTCGAAGGCCAAGGCCAAGAAAGACGATTGATTACGGGCAGGGGGCTTTGGCCCCCATGTACCGGAACGGGACAGGCCGGACCTTTGCGTCCGGCCTTTTCGTTATTATCTTAGGCTACAGGAATCAGCGCCCGGCCTTTTCCGGGCTGCCTTCAAATTGAAATTCCCGAAAAGGTTCAGACAGATGCGCGATCCCATTGAGGTTTATAACAGCATGCTCGTGCCGATGGTGGTCGAGCAGTCCAACCGTGGTGAGCGCGCCTTCGACATCTATTCCCGCCTGTTGCGGGAGCGCATCGTGTTCCTCACGGGCCCGGTCGAAGACAATATGGCCTCGCTTGTCGTGGCTCAGCTCCTCTTCCTCGAAGCCGAGAACCCCAAAAAGGAAATCTCGCTGTACATCAATTCGCCGGGCGGGGTCGTGACCTCGGGTCTTGCGATCTATGACACGATGCAGTTCATCCGACCGCCCGTGTCGACGCTCTGCATCGGCCAAGCCGCCTCGATGGGCTCGCTTTTGCTCGCTGCGGGCGAAAAAGACATGCGTTTTGCCCTGCCGAACGCCCGGATCATGGTTCATCAGCCGTCGGGCGGCTATCAGGGCCAGGTGACGGACATCCTCATCCATGCCCGCGAGGTCGAAAGCCTCAAGCGCCGCTTGAACGAAATCTACGTCAAGCACACCGGCAAGGACTACAAGGCCATTGAAGATGCGCTTGAGCGCGATAATTTCATGACGGCCGACATGGCGAAGGAATTCGGCATTGTCGACCAAGTCATGGAAAAGCGGCCTGAGGCGGCCGCCTAAGCGCAGGCGCTGGCGTTCAATCCGGCCAATTTGGGCTTAAAAGGGCAAAGCTGGGGGCTCATTTCCCGCACCTGTGCCATTGTTCCGGCGGTTTTCGTTCATATGTCGGGGCTTCAGGCCCAATCGGTTTAACGCCCTATTGATCCCTGTCCGGCACCATGTTTGCATCAGGTGTCGGGGTTGGCCCTTTCCGGGATTCGCTCCCCAAGGGCCGACGAACGTCGTCAGCGGACGAAACCCGGTTTCGGTCGTTGCGGCTCAATGATGGACGCGCTTCGGTCGCATCGTGCGGCAGGAAGCGGAAGCGGAGGTGGTTCAATGAGCAAGGTCAACAGCGGCGACACCAAGAGCACGCTGTACTGCTCCTTCTGCGGCAAGAGCCAGCATGAGGTACGCAAGCTGATCGCCGGGCCGACCGTGTTCATCTGCGATGAATGCGTCGAGCTCTGCATGGATATCATCCGCGAGGAGAGCAAATCCTCGCTGGTCAAATCGCGCGACGGCGTGCCGACGCCGAAGGAAATTCGCAAGGTTCTGGACGATTATGTCATCGGCCAGGAGCACGCGAAGAAGGTGCTCTCGGTCGCGGTTCACAACCACTACAAGCGGTTGAACCATGCGACGAAGCACAATGACGTCGAGCTGGCGAAGTCGAACATCCTGCTCGTCGGCCCGACGGGTTCGGGCAAGACGCTGCTTGCGCAGACGCTCGCGCGCATTCTCGATGTGCCGTTCACCATGGCGGATGCCACGACATTGACCGAAGCCGGTTATGTCGGTGAGGACGTCGAAAACATCATTCTCAAGCTGTTGCAGGCTTCCGACTACAATGTCGAACGCGCGCAGCGCGGCATCGTCTATATCGACGAGATCGACAAGATCTCGCGCAAATCCGACAATCCGTCGATCACGCGCGACGTGTCGGGTGAAGGCGTGCAGCAGGCCCTTCTCAAGATCATGGAAGGGACGGTTGCGTCTGTGCCGCCGCAAGGCGGGCGCAAGCATCCGCAGCAGGAATTCCTGCAAGTGGATACGACCAACATCCTATTCATTTGCGGTGGCGCATTTGCTGGGCTCGAGAAAATCATCTCGCAGCGTGGCAAGGGCACGTCGATCGGTTTCGGCGCCAAGGTTGAGGCACCGGATGATCGTCGCACGGGCGCTATCTTCCGCGAGACGGAGCCGGAAGATTTGCTGAAGTTCGGGCTCATCCCGGAATTCGTCGGCCGTTTGCCGGTGATCGCGACATTGGAAGATCTCGACGAGCCCGCACTCAAGAAGATTCTCACCGAACCGAAGAACGCGCTGGTCAAGCAATATGCCCGCCTGTTCGAGATGGAAGATGTCGAACTCACCTTCACGGACGAGGCGGTCTCGCTGATCGCGCGCAAGGCGATCGAGCGGAAGACCGGTGCCCGTGGCTTGCGCTCCATCATGGAAGGCATCCTGCTCGACACCATGTACGATCTGCCGAGCCTCGATGGCTGCGAGCAGGTTGTCATCGGTCCGGAAGTGATCGAGGGCAAGGCGCGCCCGCTCTACATCTATTCCGACAAGGCTGGCGAAACCGCCACTTCGGCTTGAAGCCATGGCGCGGCGACCCGTTCTTAACGATCGCCGCGTATTCTTCCCCTGCTGCTTGAAACAGGCGGTGGCGGGACCCATTTTCAATGTGTTGCCAGATTGCTCATGAGCGAAATGGGCTCAGGGCGCGATCCAGACCCAAGAGATCGCGTGGAGCGTTTTGCGAGGATCTGACAGCACTGCCGGCCCGCCCTGTCCACCCCCGGAACAGGGCCGCCGGACCACCATCGAAGCGGCGACATTTCCCGTGCTGCGTTCGATGACACAAAGGACAGTATATCCATGACACAGTCGAGACAGCGTCCCACGATTACGCCCGGCACCGTCGGCACTTATCCGGTCCTGCCGCTGCGCGACATCGTCGTGTTCCCGCATATGATCGTGCCGCTTTTCGTGGGCCGCGAGAAATCGATCAAGGCGTTGGAAGAAGTGGTGAAGAGCGAAAAGCTCATCCTGCTGGCGACGCAGAAGAATGCGTCGGACGATGATCCGGCCACGGACGCAATTTATAACATCGGCACGCTTGCCAGTGTTCTGCAGCTGCTCAAGCTGCCTGATGGCACGGTGAAGGTGCTTGTGGAAGGCGTGGGCCGCGCGAAGGTTTCCGAATATGTGCGCGCTGACGAATTCTATGAAGCTACCGCCGAAATGGTGGCTGACGAGATTCCGAACGAAGTTGAAGCCGAAGCGTTGTCGCGTTCGGTCGTCAGCGAGTTTGAAAACTACGTCAAGCTGAACAAGAAGGTTTCGCCTGAAGTGGTGGCGGCCGTGACGCAGATCGAGGAAGCCTCGAAGCTTGCCGATACGGTGGCATCGCATTTGGCCGTGAAGATTTCCGACAAGCAGGACGTGCTTGAGATTTTCAACGTGAACGCCCGCCTTGAAAAGGTGCTCGGCTTCATGGAGAGCGAAATCTCGGTGCTGCAAGTTGAGAAGCGGATTCGCACGCGTGTTAAACGCCAGATGGAGAAGACGCAGCGCGAATATTATCTCAATGAGCAGATGAAGGCGATCCAGAAGGAACTCGGCGACGAGGACGGTAAGGACGAACTCGCTGAGCTCGAAGAGCGCATCAACAAGACGAAACTGTCGAAGGAAGCGCGCGACAAATCACTCGCTGAACTCAAGAAGCTGCGTCAGATGTCGCCGATGTCGGCGGAAGCCACGGTCGTGCGGAATTATCTCGATTGGATGCTCTCTCTGCCATGGGGCAAGCGCTCCAAGGTGAAGAAGGATCTTGTCGCGGCGCAAGCGGTACTCGATTCCGATCATTTCGGTCTTGAGAAGGTGAAAGAGCGCATCGTCGAATATCTCGCCGTGCAAAGCCGCTCGAATAAGCTCTCCGGCCCGATCCTGTGCCTTGTCGGCCCTCCCGGCGTCGGCAAGACCTCGCTTGGTAAATCGATCGCGAAAGCGACAGGCCGCGAATTCGTGCGTATGTCGCTCGGCGGCGTGCGTGACGAAGCCGAGATCCGTGGCCATCGCCGCACCTATATTGGCTCGATGCCTGGTAAGATCATCCAGTCGCTGCGCAAGGCGAAGACGCAGAACCCGCTCTTCTTGCTCGATGAGATCGACAAGATGGGCATGGATTTCCGCGGCGATCCGTCGTCCGCCTTGTTGGAAGTGCTCGATCCGGAACAGAACGCGACGTTCAGCGATCATTATCTCGAAGTCGATTACGATCTTTCGAGCATCATGTTCGTGACGACGGCGAACACGCTTAACATTCCGGGCCCGCTGCTCGATCGTATGGAAGTGATCCGCATCGCGGGTTACACCGAAGACGAGAAGCTCGAAATTGCCAAGCGCCATCTCATTCCTGAAGCGATCACCAAGCATGGCTTGGCGCATAAGGAATGGCAGGTGACCGACGAAGCGCTCCTGATGCTGATCCGCCGTTACACGCGGGAAGCGGGCGTGCGTAATCTGTCACGCGAATTGGCCAATCTTGCGCGCAAGGCGGTGAAGGAAATTCTCGTCTCGAAGAAGAAGAGCGTGAAGGTGACGGCGGAAAACCTGCCCGATTATCTTGGCGTTCCGAAGTTCCGCTTTGGCGAAACGGAGACGGAAGATCAGGTCGGCGTTGTGACCGGGCTTGCGTGGACGGAAGTCGGTGGCGAGCTTCTCACCATCGAAGGCGTGATGATGCCTGGACGCGGTAAGATGACCGTGACCGGCAATCTCAAGGACGTGATGAAGGAATCGATCTCGGCGGCGGCGTCTTATGTCCGTTCGCGTGCCGTCGATTTCGGCATCGAGCCGCCGCTGTTCGATCGCCGCGACATCCACGTGCACGTGCCGGAAGGCGCGACGCCGAAGGATGGTCCGTCTGCTGGTATCGCCATGGCGACCGCCATCGTGTCTGTGCTCACCGGCATTCCGGTGCGCCGCGACATCGCGATGACGGGCGAGGTGACGTTGCGCGGCCGCGTGCTGCCGATCGGTGGCTTGAAGGAAAAGCTCCTCGCAGCGCTGCGTGGCGGCGTGAAGAAGGTGCTGATCCCGGAAGACAACGCCAAGGATCTCGCCGACATTCCGGACAATGTGAAGAACGGGCTCGAAATTGTCCCCGTTTCGCGCATGGATGAAGTGATCAAGCATGCGCTCACGCGCCAGCCTGAACCGATCGAATGGACGGAAGTTCTGCCGCCGGTTCCTGCTGCGCGGGATGATGATGCTGCGGGCGTGGTGGCGCACTAAGGCGCTTCCACCGACGCCTTCATGGTGAGGAGGCCGCAACGCGGCTGTCTCAAACCACGAGGGCGGGCTTTAAGTCCACCTCGTCCTTCGCGATGCGGCTTCGCCGCTCCTCAGGATGAGGTGGAAGAAACGCTCACCCCCGGTTTCCGCCGGGGGTGTTTGTTTGGACCATGTTTTGGGTTCCACCGGCGCGAAAAATCGATTAAGACGCGCGGGTCAGGGCGGTTAGCTCAGTTGGTAGAGCATCTCGTTTACACCGAGAGGGTCGGCGGTTCGAGCCCGTCACCGCCCACCATCATCCTTCCAGCATGAGAATCGATTGAGCGCTTGCGGCTTGCCGCGGCAACGCCGACACTCGACACCGCGCCCCTTTGATCCCGGCGCCGATTGCAAGGACCGCGGCCATGAAGATCCTCCGTGCCCTGTTCCTGTTGCTTCTTGCGTTTCTCTCGCCCGCCTTGGCTGATGAAGTGACGCTTGTGCCTGTTGAGTTTTCACCGGGGCAATCGTCTGTTGTCATCAAGGGCAGCATCAAAGGCCATCAGTCGATCTCTTATACGCTGGGTGCAGAAGCCGGGCAGGTCTTGCGCATCATGTTGCGCGCCAAAGGGGCCACGTCATTCAATCTTTATGCGCCTGGTCGAAAGCTGGGCGATGAAGCGCTTGCGATTGGTGAGTTGAATGATCAACGCTTTGAAGGCGTGTTGCCGCAATCGGGCGTCTATACGATCAATGTGTTTCTCAATCGTGCGGCGGCACGGCGTCAGGAGACAAGTCGCTTCACGCTTGAGTTAGCGTTGCCGAAGAAGGCGGCTTTGAATGCGCCGGTGGCAAATGATTTTGCGGATGGTCTGCAAGGTGGGCCGGATTTTTGGCGCGTGACGGCGGGGACCAATCCGGCTGCGATGCGCAAGGCGCCGTCTGCACAAGCCAATATTGTGATACAATTTGATGAAGGTGCGATGTTACGCAATCGTGGCTGCCGCATGGTGGACGGTGTGCGTTGGTGTCAGGTTGAATTTCCCGGTGATGCATCCGCCGTCGGGTGGATGCGTGGCACGCGTTTGCGTGAAGGCGCGCCACCGGCAGGTGATGCGCTGGTGCCGGGCACCCTGTTTCATGCCACGGGAACAGTTCCTTGCGCGTTGGCGCAAGGCCAGCCGGTGATGCCGTGTCGCTTTGGTGTGGTGCGACAAGGATCGGGACGCGCTGCGGTGACTATCTTTCTGCCGGGTGGCACGGAGCGCATCATCCGTTTTGAGAATGGAGTGCCATCCTCTGCCGATACAACGGCCACGGTGCGTTTATCCTTTACACGCAGAGCCGATCTGTTTCTGATCTCGATCAATGCAGAACGATACGAGATTCCGCAGGCCGTTGTGAATGGCGGTTAAGTTGAAAGGCGCGCTTTCGCGCGTATGTGCAGGCGAAGATGGATTTTGAGCGTTTTGTCCGGTTGGGCCTGTTGTTCACGGCATTGGCGACACTTGTGCTTGGCGGCGTCTTTCATGCGCAGGGGCTGACGGATTATGCCGCGCGGGCCTTTGCAACCGGAACGGCGATTGTTCTGGCTTCGCTTGTCATCGATGTGATCCGCTCGCTCGCCAAGGGCGAGGTTGGGCTTGATCTTGTTGCGCTCGCCTCGATGGCTGGTTGTTTGTTCATCGGCGAATATCTTGCGGGCAATGTCGTCGCCTTGATGCTGACTGGCGGGCAGATGCTGGAAGATTATGCCCGTGCCCGCGCCCGTCGCGAGATGACAGCGCTTTTGTCGCGCGCGCCGCGCAGTGCCCAGCGATATGAGCAGGGCGGGCTGAGAGAGGTGCCGATCGAGGCGATCAAGCCGGGCGATCTCTTGCTGGTCCGGCCGGGCGAAACGGTGCCGGTGGATGGGCTCGTCTCCGATGGCGCGCGCGCCATGGTCGATGAGGCGGCGCTCACGGGGGAATCGATTCCCGTCGCGAAGGAGCCGGGTGATCCGGTGATGAGCGGCTCGGTGAATGAGGGCGGTGCCTTCGACCTGACCGCGACCGCGACCGCCGCCCGCTCCACTTATGCCGGGATCGTGCGGCTCGTTGAAAGCGCGCAGGATTCAAAAGCGCCGATGTCCCGGCTGGCTGACCGTTACGCCCTCGGCTTTCTGGCGGTGACGCTCGCTTTGTCGGCGGCTGCCTATGTGATCGGCGGGGAGATTAGGGCGTTGGCGGTGCTTGTTGTCGCCACCCCCTGTCCGTTGATCCTCGCCGTACCAGTCGCCATCGTCTCAGGCATGTCGCGGGCGGCCAAACGCGGCGTCCTCGTCAAGAATGGCGGCGCGCTTGAAGCCATGGCGCAGGTTCGGGTGCTGTGCCTCGACAAGACGGGGACTTTGACCTCCGGAGATCCGGTGCTGGTCTCGGTCGAGACGGCGCCGGGGCGCGATACGGATGCCATGTTGGCTTTAGCGGGGGCTCTGGCGCAGGGCTCTTCCCATGTCGTTTCGGTGGCTGTTACGGCGGCTGCCCGGGCCAAAGCCCTGTCCCTGCCTGTGCCGCGTGACGTTGATGAGCATGCAGGAGCCGGGATTACCGGCCATGTCGATGGGCTGCGGCTGGCGCTGGGGGAGAAGGATTTCGTTCTTGATGGCGCGCCGGTACCCGATTGGGCTCACGGTGCACAGGCCGGGCGGGATGAGGGGGGCCTGTTGGTCTTCCTCGCCATCAATGGGGAAGCCGCCGCCATGCTGCGGTTTGAGGACCCGAGGCGGCCCGATGCCGCAGCCAGCCTTGAGGCGGCCCGGGCGGCGGGCGTCAATCGCATCGTGATAATCACCGGCGACCGGCTGAGCGTCGCTAAACGGGTCTCTGAGGGCTTGCCGATCGATCGGATCGTGGCCGGGGTGACGCCGCAGGGCAAGGTTGAGGCCGTTGCGGAGGAAAGCGCGCATGGCACGGCGATGATGGTCGGCGACGGGGTCAATGACGCCCCCGCGCTGGCGGCCGCCCAAGTGGGGGTGGCGCTTGGGGCACGTGGCGCGACCGCCTCATCCGAAGCCGCTGATGTGGTCGTGCTGGTCGATTCGCTTGCCCGTATTCCGGAAGGTTTGCGAATTGCACAGAGGGCGTTCGGCCTTGCCCGCCAGAGCGTGCTTGTCGGATTGGGGTTGTCGCTTGCTGGCATGACGGCAGCGCTTCTGGGCTATCTGACCCCGCTCGCCGGAGCGCTTCTGCAAGAAGCCATCGACGTTGCCGTCATTCTGAATGCTTTGCGCGCGCTGTCGGGTGAAAATTCCGTCCGCCGGCATTGACAGGGAAGGGCCGCTCCCTTAATCCCGCAGCCACGCAAGCGGTTTTGGCCGCCTACGCGGGTGTAGCTCAGTTGGTTAGAGCGCCGGCCTGTCACGCCGGAGGTCGCGGGTTCGAGCCCCGTCACTCGCGCCATTTTCAGCAATCATGAAATGGCCGCTTTTATTGCCGATGATGGCTATCGTCGGCGCAAGCTTTCGACGATTTGACGGGGCATATCAGGGCCCTTCCGGCTTGCGCCGCATCCAATCTCATTATAAGCCTCGCTCCGCGTCGCCACCCCGATGCAGCGGAGATTCCCCCGGTTTTGCCCGTGGTTTCGACGCGCTCCCGCGGGCGGCTGCGCCCAAGGAAACCGGATCGCCGGGGGGCGATGGGTTCCACGGGGGATGGTTCAAATGCAAAGTCTGCTTGCAGATTATCTGCCGCTCGTCGTCTTTATCGGCGTCGCGCTTGTGATCGGCCTCGCGCTCCTCGTCGCGCCTTTCATCATCGCCTATGCCAAGCCCGATCCGGAAAAACTGTCCGCCTATGAATGCGGCTTCAACGCATTCGACGATGCGCGCATGAAATTCGACGTGCGCTTCTATCTCGTCTCCATCCTTTTCATCATCTTCGATCTGGAAGTGGCGTTCCTCTTCCCGTGGGCTGTCGCGTTCAAGGAAGTGGGCGTGTTCGGCTTCTGGTCGATGATGGTGTTTCTCGGCGTGTTGACCGTCGGGTTCATTTACGAATGGCGCAAGGGAGCCCTCGAATGGGATTGACCTCCGACCAGGGAACGCTCGTCGCTCCCGCTCCGCGCGGCATCATCGATCCGAATACCGGCAAGCCTGTCGGCGCGAACGATCCGTTCTTCAACGGCTTGAATGATGAATTGTCCGACAAGGGCTTTCTCGTCACTTCGACCGACGATCTCATCCAATGGGCACGCACAGGCTCCCTAATGTGGATGACGTTCGGTCTTGCTTGCTGCGCCGTCGAAATGATGCAGCTCTCGATGCCGCGTTATGATGTCGAGCGTTTCGGCTTTGCACCGCGCGCGTCGCCGCGCCAATCCGACGTGATGATCGTCGCCGGCACGCTAACCAACAAGATGGCGCCGGCTTTGCGCAAGGTCTACGACCAGATGCCCGAGCCACGTTATGTGATCTCGATGGGCAGCTGCGCCAATGGCGGTGGCTATTATCATTATTCCTACGCGGTGGTGCGCGGCTGCGACCGTATCGTGCCGGTCGATGTCTATGTGCCGGGTTGCCCGCCAACCGCTGAAGCGTTGCTCTACGGTGTTCTGCTCTTGCAGAAGAAAATTCGCCGTATCGGCACGATCGAGCGCTGAGGTTTTGCGATGAACAGAATCGAGAATCTCAGCGATATTCTGTCGGCGGGTCTAGCGGGAGCTGTGCTGGCCGTTGACGCGCATGTCGATATGGATTGTGTCGTCGTCAAGGCCGATCGCCTCGTCGATGTGATGCGGTTTTTGAGCACCGATCCGCGCTTGATCTTTGTCAATTTCACTGATCTGTGCGGTGCGGATTATCCGGCACGTGAACAGCGCTTCGAGGTGGTGATCCATCTCCTGTCGCCGAAGCACAATGCGCGCATCCGCGTGAAGACCATGGTGGACGAGCGGACGCCAGTGCCGTCAATCGTCTCCGTCTTTCCGTCGGCCGATTGGTTCGAACGTGAAGCCTACGACATGTACGGCATTCTGTTCACCGGCCATCCGGATCTGCGCCGTCTTCTCACCGATTACGGTTTCGAAGGCTATCCGCTGCGCAAGGATTTCCCGCTCACCGGTTATGTCGAAGTCCGCTATGACGACGAAGCCAAGCGCGTTGTTTATGAGCCGGTGAAGCTGACGCAGGAATTCCGCGCGTTCGATTTTCTCTCGCCATGGGAAGGCACGGATTATGTGCTGCCGGGCGATGAAAAGGCGAAGTCATGACCGAGCACGATATCCGCAATTTCTCGATCAATTTCGGTCCGCAGCATCCGGCCGCGCATGGCGTGCTTCGCCTTGTGCTCGAGCTTGATGGTGAAGTCGTCGAACGCGTCGATCCGCATATTGGTTTGCTCCATCGCGGCACCGAAAAGCTGATCGAAGCGAAGACCTATTTGCAGGCCATGCCCTATTTCGATCGGCTCGATTATGTCGCGCCGATGAATCAGGAACATGCCTGGTGGCTGGCCGTTGAAAAGCTGCTCGGTCTCGAAGTGCCGAAGCGTGGCCAATTGATCCGCGTGCTCTATTCGGAAATCGGCCGCATCCTGTCGCATCTTCTGAACGTGACGACACAGGCGATGGACGTCGGCGCGCTCACCCCGCCGCTCTGGGGCTTCGAAGAGCGCGAAAAGCTGATGATGTTTTATGAGCGCGCGTCCGGCTCGCGCATGCATGCGGCTTATTTCCGTCCGGGTGGCGTGCATCAGGATCTGCCGCCGGCGCTCATCGATGATATCGAAGCATGGTGCGATCCGTTCCTGCAGGTCTGTGATGATCTCGAAGGGCTTCTGACCGATAACCGCATCTTCAAGCAACGCAATGTTGATATCGGCGTCGTCGATCTCGACACGTGCTGGAAGTGGGGCTTCTCAGGCGTGATGGTGCGCGGTTCAGGCGCGCCGTGGGATCTGCGCAAGTCGCAGCCCTATGAATGCTATGAAGAGCTCGAATTCGATATTCCGATCGGCAAGCATGGCGATTGCTACGACCGTTACTGCATCCGCATGGAAGAGATGCGGCAATCGGTCCGCATCATGAAGCAGTGCATCGCCAAGCTGCGCGCGCCGGAAGGGCAGGGTGCCTTTGTTGCCAATGATGGCAAGGTCGTGCCGCCCAAGCGCGAATTCATGAAGAAGTCGATGGAAGGTCTGATCCATCACTTCAAGCTCTACACCGAAGGTTTCCACGTGCCGGCCGGCGATGTGTATGCCGCCGTCGAAGCGCCGAAGGGCGAATTCGGCGTCTATCTCGTGTCGGATGGAACCAATAAGCCGTATCGCGGGCGCATTCGTGCGCCCGGTTTCGCCCATTTGCAGGCGATGGACTTCATGTGCCGCGGACACATGCTGGCGGACGTGTCCGCCATTCTGGGTTCGCTCGATATCGTGTTCGGAGAAGTTGACCGCTGATTTCTGTCAGCGGTCCGAGAAGGGACTGACCGATGGCCGTTCGCAGGCTCGCGCCCGACAATATCCAGCCGGAAAGCTTCGCTTTCACGCCTGAGAATTTGGCTTGGGCCCAGACCGTGATCGCGCGTTATCCGGAAGGCCGGCAGGCCTCCGCCGTGATTCCGCTGTTGTGGCGCGCGCAAGAGCAGCACGATTATTGGGTGCCGCGCGCGGCCATCGAATATGTCGCGCAGATGCTCGGCATGGCGAAAATCCGCGTGATGGAAGTTGCGACCTTCTACACGATGTTCAACCTTGAACCGGTCGGCAAACATTTCGTGCAGCTTTGCGGCACGACGCCATGCCGCCTCCGCGGTGCCGACAAATTGATCGATGTCTGCCACGAAGTGATGGGCGAACAACGGCATGTAACAGCCGATGGTCAATTGTCGTGGCTTGAAGTCGAATGTTTGGGCTCGTGCTGCAATGCGCCGATGGCTCAAATCAACAATGATTATTATGAAGATCTGACACCGGATAATTTCCGCAAGCTGCTCGACGATCTGCGTCATGGCCGCCCGGTGAAGAAGGGCTCGCAAGTCGGTCGTGTTTCGTCCGAGCCGGAAGGCGGGCCGTTCACGCTGACCGATCCGAAGCTTTATGATGGCTCGGTGGTGGGCGCGTGGAAGAAGCGCTTTGATGAAGCGCCTGCACCAAGCGCCGGTTCCAATCCCGAAAAGAAGGCGTGAACGATGCTGCAAGATCGCGACCGGATTTTCACCAATCTCTACGGGTTCCATTCCCCTGATCTGCCGAGCGCATTGAAGCGTGGCAATTGGGACGGCACGAAATTCCTTCTCGAGAAGGGACGTGACTGGATCATCGACGAGATGAAGGCGTCGGGCTTGCGCGGCCGTGGTGGTGCGGGCTTCCCGACCGGTCTCAAATGGTCTTTTATGCCGAAGCAATCGGATGGCCGCCCGCATTACCTCGTCGTCAATGCCGATGAATCGGAGCCGGGTACCTGCAAAGACCGTGAGATCATGCGGCATGATCCGCATCTTCTGATTGAAGGCTGCCTGATCGCGTCCTTCGCGATGGGTGCCCATGCCTGCTACATCTATATCCGTGGCGAATACATTGCCGAGCGTGAAGCACTGCAGCGCGCGGTCGATGAAGCCTATGCGGCGAAACTTGTCGGCAAGGACAATGTTCACGGCTATCCGTTCGATATTTACGTCGCGCATGGCGCAGGGGCTTATATTTGCGGCGAAGAAACCGCGCTGCTCGAAAGCCTCGAAGGCAAAAAGGGCATGCCGCGGCTGAAGCCGCCATTCCCGGCGAATATGGGCCTTTATGGCTGCCCGACGACGGTGAACAATGTGGAATCGATTGCGGTTGCAGGCACGATCCTGCGCCGCGGCGCTGCTTGGTTCTCGTCCATCGGCAATCCAAACAATGTCGGCACCAAGCTTTTCTGCGTGTCGGGGCATGTGAACAAGCCCTGCAACGTCGAAGAAGCGATGGGGATCCCGTTCCGCGAATTGATTGACCGCCATTGCGGCGGCATTCGCGGCGGATGGGACAATCTGCTCGCGGTGATTCCGGGTGGATCGTCGGTGCGTATGGTGCCGGCCGATCAAATCATCGACACGCCGATGGAATTTGACTCGCTGCAGAAGCTGCGTTCCGGCCTTGGCACAGCGGCTGTGATCGTGATGGACAAGTCGACCGACATTGTTCGCGCCATCGCTCGCATTTCTTACTTCTATAAGCATGAGAGCTGTGGCCAGTGCACGCCGTGCCGCGAAGGCACAGGCTGGATGTGGCGTGTTCTCAACCGCATGGCGGAAGGCCGCGCACAGAAGCGTGAAATCGACATGCTGCTCGATGTGACTAAGCAGATTGAAGGTCACACGATTTGTGCGCTGGGTGATGCCGCGGCGTGGCCTATCCAAGGCTTGATCGCGCATTTCCGTCCGGAAATCGAAAAGCGCATCGATCAATATGCAGCTAATCCGCACAGTGAGCCTGTGCGCGTGGCGGCGGAGTAACCGAGATGACGAAGATCATCGTCGACGGCAAAGAACTCGACGTCCCGGCCGATTACACGCTGTTGCAAGCGTGTGAAGAAGCCGGTGCCGAAATTCCGCGCTTTTGTTTCCATGAGCGGCTGTCGATTGCTGGCAATTGCCGCATGTGCCTCGTCGAAGTGAAGGGCGGCCCGCCCAAGCCCGCCGCTTCCTGCGCGATGGCGGTGAAGGATTTGCGCCCCGGCCCGAACGGCGAGCCACCAGTCGTGCTGACCAATTCGCCGATGGTGAAGAAGGCGCGCGAAGGCGTGATGGAGTTCTTGCTCATCAACCATCCGCTCGATTGCCCGATCTGCGATCAGGGTGGTGAGTGCGATCTGCAAGATCAAGCGATGGCCTATGGCATCGACACCACGCGTTTTGCCGAGAACAAACGCGCCGTTGAGAACAAATATATTGGCCCGCTTGTGAAGACGCAGATGAACCGCTGCATTCAATGCACGCGCTGCGTTCGCTTTACGACGGAAATTGCGGGCGTTCCGGATCTTGGTGCGATTGGTCGCGGCGAAGATATGGAAATCACGACCTATCTCGAGCGTGCGATGGGCTCGGAACTGCAGGGCAATGTGATTGATCTTTGCCCAGTCGGCGCGCTCACGTCGAGGCCTTATGAATTCATGGCGCGTCCATGGGAATTGGCGAAAACGGAGTCCATCGATGTGATGGACGCGATCGGTTCGTCGATCCGCGTCGATGCACGCGGCCGGGACGTGATGCGTATTCTGCCGCGCCTTAACGAAGCGGTGAATGAGGAATGGATTTCTGACAAGACGCGTTTCGTGTGGGATGGTTTGCGCACGCAGCGTCTTGATCGGCCTTATCTGCGTGAGCATGGCAAGTTGCGTCCCTCGAGCTGGCAGGAAGCGTTTGCAGCGATTGCCGCCAAGGTGAAGGGCACGTCGCCGGACCGGATCGGTGCGATTGCCGGCGATCTCGTCAGCGTTGAGGATGTGTTTGCGCTGAAGCTTTTGATGAATTCGCTTGGTGTGACAAACATCGATGCGCGTCAGGATGGCACCAAGCTAGATCCGTCGTTCGGCCGCGCCTCCTATGTGTTCAATCCGACGATTTCTGGCATTGAAGAAGCCGATGCAATCCTTCTGGTTGGTACTGATCCGCGCCGTGAAGCATCCGTTCTCAATGCACGTTTGCGCAAGCGTTGGCGCTCTGGCCCCGTGCGCATCGCGCTCGTCGGTGAAGCGTCCGATCTCACCTACGACGTCGAACGTTTGGGCGCGGGCGGTGATACGCTGAGCGCGATTGCCAATGGCACGCATGCGTTCGCCCAAGTTCTGAAAGATGCCAAGAAGCCGCTGATCATTGTCGGCCAGGGCGCGCTGTCGCGCGCTGATGGGGTGGCGGTGCTTGCGATGGCGGCGAAGATCGCTGTCAATGCTGGTGCCGCTTCAAACGATTGGAATGGTTTGGCCGTTCTTCACACCGCGGCGGCCCGCGTAGGTGCGCTGGATCTCGGCTTTGTGCCGAGCGCGGGTGGCAAAGATGCGGCTGCGATGGCCAAGGGTGGCGTCGACGTGCTTTTCAATCTGGGCGCGGATGAAATCGACATCGCGCCGGGTGCTTTCGTGATCTATCAGGGCACCCATGGTGATCGCGGTGCACACCGCGCCGATGTGATCCTGCCCGGTGCAGCCTATACGGAAAAGTCCGGCACTTATGTGAACACAGAAGGCCGCGTGCAATTGGCATTGCGCGCTGCGTTCCCGCCCGGGGATGCGCGTGAAGATTGGGCGATCCTGCGTGCCCTCTCCGAGGTGCTCGGCAAGACTTTGCCGTTCGACAATCTCGGCGGCCTGCGTGCGGCGCTTTATGCTGCGCATCCGGCCATGGCGATGATCGATCAGATTTCGGCCTCGGATGCCGCCGCTGTTGCCGCGCTGGCCCAGAAGGGTGGGGCGGTTGATGCCGCTGCGTTCAAGAGCCCGGTGAAGGATTTCTACTTCACCAATCCGATCGCGCGCGCGTCCGCCGTGATGGCCGAATGCTCGGCGCTCGCACCAGGCGCATTGCCTGTGGCGGCTGAGTAAGGAGAGCGATGATGGACAATTCCTTCGTGTCGATCCTTCTCGATGTCGGCCTTCTGGCGCTGAAGAGCGTCGTCTTGATGTCGGCGCTTCTGATTTATATCGCGTTCGCGCTTTATGCCGACCGTAAGATCTGGGCTGCGGTGCAATTGCGGCGCGGTCCGAATGTGGTCGGCCCATGGGGTCTCATGCAGAGCTTTGCCGATTTCGGCAAGTTTTTGCTCAAGGAACCGGTTGTTCCGTCGGGTGCGAACAAGGGCGTGTTTCTGCTTGCGCCGCTCGTGACGACAGTGCTCGCGCTCGCCGCTTGGGCGGTCGTGCCGGTTAATGCCGGATGGGCGATTGCCGATATCAATGTCGGCATTCTCTACATTTTCGCGATCTCGTCGCTCGGTGTTTACGGCATCATCATGGGCGGCTGGGCATCGAACTCGAAATATCCGTTCCTTGGCGCGCTTCGCTCTGCCGCGCAGATGGTGTCTTATGAAGTCTCGATCGGCTTCGTGATCATCACCGTTCTTTTGTGCGTCGGCTCGCTCAACCTCACCGACATCGTCGAAGCCCAGCGCGGCAAATATGGCTTGTTCAGCTGGTTCTGGCTGCCGCTGTTCCCGATGTTCGTGATCTTCTTCATCTCGGCGCTCGCTGAGACGAACCGTCCGCCTTTCGATCTTCCGGAAGCGGAGTCCGAACTCGTCGCGGGCTTCATGGTCGAATATTCATCGACGCCTTATCTTCTGTTCATGCTCGGCGAATACGTCGCGATCATGACGATGTGCGCGTTGACGACAATCCTGTTCCTGGGTGGGTGGCTGCCGCCGGTCGATATCGCGCCCTTCAACATGGTGCCGGGCGTGATCTGGTTCATCATCAAGGTGAGCTTCGTCTTCTTCTTGTTCGCGATGGTGAAGGCCTTTGTGCCGCGCTACCGCTATGACCAGCTGATGCGTCTGGGCTGGAAAGTGTTCCTGCCGCTCTCGCTTGCGATGGTGATCATCGTTGCGGGGGTGCTGCAATTCACGGGTTGGGCGCCGGGCTCATGAGCCTGTCGCTGCCAGAACTGATCGGGGCCTTGATCGGTCTTGGTCTGGGATGGCTCGACTACCGGATCTTATCCGGCGTGGTCGAAGGAAAATTACGGAAACTTGATCGCTCCGAAGGTGAGGAGCGTGCGGGTTTCGAACGGAAGATCCGCCTGATGAAGGGGATCTTCTTTGTGATGACGGTCGGTGCGTTTCCGGTGGTGGGATACCTCCTCGGGCAAACCATCGCCGGACAATGAACGGAGAACGAAGACGGCAACGTCTTCCGCGAGGCTGAGATGAGACTTGATCAGGCTGCGAAATCGCTCTTTTTGAAGGAGTTCGTATCGGCGTTCTTCCTGTCGATGCGCTATTTCTTCAAACCGAAAGCGACCATCAATTATCCGTTCGAAAAGAACCCCGTGTCGCCGCGGTTCCGCGGCGAGCATGCGTTACGCCGCTATCCGAACGGTGAAGAGCGCTGCATTGCGTGCAAGCTGTGCGAGGCGATCTGCCCGGCGCAGGCGATCACGATCGAAGCGGGTCCGCGCCGCAATGATGGCACGCGCCGGACGACGCGCTACGACATCGACATGACGAAGTGCATCTATTGCGGCTTCTGTCAGGAAGCCTGCCCGGTCGATGCGATCGTGGAAGGGCCGAATTACGAATTCGCGACCGAAACACGCGAAGAACTTTTCTACGACAAGGACAAGCTGCTCGCGAACGGGGCCCGCTGGGAGCGCGAAATCGCGCGCAGCATCGCCCAAGACGCGAAGTGGCGGTGAGGGGTTTGCAATGAACGCCGCCGGCTTTTTCTTCTATGTGTTCTCGGCCATTGCGGTCGCCTCGGCCTTCATGGTTGTGGCCGCCAAGAACCCAGTTCATTCGGTTCTCTTTCTCATCCTCACTTTCGTGAATGCGGCAGGCCTGTTCCTGCTGATGGGCGCTGAATTCCTCGCGATGATCCTCGTCGTCGTTTATGTCGGCGCGGTCGCGGTGCTGTTCCTGTTCGTCGTCATGATGCTTGACGTCGATTTCGCTGAATTGCGACAGGGCTTTCTCAATTATCTGCCGGTGGGTGGGCTCGTTGCGATCATCTTTTTGATCGAGCTCGTGCTTGTTGTCGGCACATGGGCGACGGGCCATGGCACGGTGAAGCCAACCCCAGCGGCGCAGCCTGGCGATCTGATCGTGTCAAACACTGAAGCGATCGGCCGCGTGCTTTACACCCAATATGTCTATTTCTTCCAGGCTGCGGGGATGGTGCTTCTCGTGGCGATGATTGGTGCCATCGTATTGACGCTCCGCCATAAGCCAGGCGTGAAGCGGCAGAACATTGCCGATCAGGTGGCGCGCACCAAGGCCACGGCCATGGAGGTGAAGAAAGTCACCTCCCGGCAGGGCGTATAAGGAGCACGGGCATGGTCATCGGTCTCAGCCATTATCTGACGGTTGCCGCGATCCTGTTCACGCTCGGCGTGTTCGGCATCTTCATCAACCGGAAGAACGTGATCGTCATTCTGATGTCGGTCGAACTCATTCTTCTGGCGGTGAACATTAACCTTGTGGCGTTCTCGACCTTTGGCGGCGATCTCGTCGGCCAAGTGTTCGCGCTGCTCATTCTCACTGTCGCTGCGGCGGAGGCGGCCATCGGCCTTGCCATTCTCGTCGCCTTCTATCGCAATCGCGGGTCCATCGCGGTTGAAGACATCAACTCGATGAAGGGCTGAGCGGAACAATGATTCAGGCCATCGTCTTTCTTCCGCTCCTCGGCTTTCTGATTGCGGGCCTCTTCGGCCGCGTGATCGGTCCACGCCCGAGTGAATTCATCACCACGCTGCTCCTGGGTGTGGCTGCGGTGATGTCGTGGATCGTCTTTGTTCAGGTTGGTTTTGGTACGGGCGGCTACAAGGTTGTTCTCGCCAATTGGATGACGTCGGGAACGTTGACGGTGGAGTGGGCGCTCCGCGTCGATACGCTGACCGCCGTGATGCTTGTCGTCGTCAACACCGTCTCGGCTCTCGTGCATCTTTATTCGATCGGATACATGCACGAAGATCCGCATCGTCCGCGCTTCTTTGCGTATTTGTCGCTCTTCACCTTCGCCATGCTGATGCTGGTGACGTCTGACAATCTCGTGCAGATGTTCTTCGGCTGGGAAGGCGTGGGTCTCGCCTCCTATCTGCTCATCGGTTTCTGGTATCAGAAGCCGACAGCGGTTGCGGCGGCGATGAAGGCGTTCATTGTCAACCGCGTCGGCGATTTCGGGTTCGCGCTCGGCATCTTCCTCGTGTTCGTGCTGACCGGTTCGGTCGCCTATGATGCGGTGTTTGCCAAGGCCGCACCGCTCGCTTCGCAGACTTTCCATTTCATTGGTTATGATTGGAATGCCGCGACGATTGCCTGCTTGCTGCTCTTCATGGGCGCGATGGGCAAATCGGCGCAGTTCCTGCTTCACACATGGCTGCCTGACGCCATGGAAGGCCCAACGCCGGTTTCCGCACTCATCCATGCGGCCACCATGGTGACGGCTGGCGTCTTCATGGTTGCCCGCCTTTCGCCGATCTTTGAATTGTCGCAGACGGCGCTGACTGTCATCATCATTGTTGGCGCTACGACGGCTTTCTTCGCCGCGACTGTCGGCCTCGTGCAAAACGACATCAAGCGCGTGATTGCCTATTCCACTTGCTCACAGCTTGGCTACATGTTCGTCGCGCTCGGCGTGGGTGCTTATAGCGCTGGCATATTCCATCTCTTCACCCATGCCTTCTTCAAGGCATTGTTGTTCTTGGGTGCGGGCTCGGTCATCCATGCGATGCACCATGAGCAAGATATTCGCCATATGGGCGGGTTGCAGAGCAAGATCCCGTTTACAGCGGCGATGATGACAATTGGCACGCTGGCATTGACGGGCTTCCCCTTCACGGCGGGGTTCTATTCGAAGGATGCCATCATCGAGAGTGCGTTTGCTTCGCATACGCCGGGACAGACCTATGCCTTCCTGCTCTTGGTGCTCTCGGCGTTTATGACGTCGTTCTATTCATGGCGTCTTTACTTCCTCACATTCACTGGCGCGCCGCGCTGGGGCCATGGTGCGCATCACAATGATCATGCGCATCATCATGATCATGGCGATGCCGATGATCATGCTCACGCCGAGCCGCATGGCCATGGCGATCACACGCCGCATGAATCGCCGATCGTGATGTTGATCCCGCTTGCCGTTCTGGGCGTGGGCGCATTGCTAGCCGGGTTCATTTTTGCCGGGCCATTCATCGGTGCAGGATATGATGCTTTCTGGAAGGGCGCGCTCTTCACCGGCAAGGACAATCACATCCTGCACGACATGCATGAAGTCCCGACTTGGGTGAAATTGTCGCCCTTCGTTGCGATGGTGCTCGGGTTCGCCTTGTCTTGGCTCTTCTATGTGAAGAACCCGCGTTTGCCGGTGGCGCTCGCGGAAAGCCAGCCGATCCTGTACCGCTTCCTTCTCAACAAATGGTATTTCGACGAATTGTACGATTTCTTGTTCGTGCGTCCGGCGAAGGCCATTGGCCGCTTCCTGTGGAAGAAGGGCGATGGCGCGGTCATTGATGGGTTGGGCCCGGATGGCATTTCAGCGCGTGTTGTTGATGTCACGCATGCCGTCGTCCGTTTGCAGACCGGTTACATCTATCACTACGCCTTCGCGATGCTGATGGGGGTTGCTCTGTTCGTCACCTGGTACATGTTCGGGGGAGCACACTAATGTCGTCCCATCTCCTCTCCGGACTGATTGTCCTGCCGCTGATCGGTTCGCTGTTCATCCTCATGATGAAGAGCGACGAGGCGGGGCTTCGCAACATTCGCTGGATCGCGCTGTTCACGACGCTTGCGACCTTCATTCTATCGCTGGTCGCATGGAACAAATTCGATCCGTCGAGCGCCGCGTTCCAGCTCGTGGAAGAATCGAGCTGGCTGTCGGACAAGATCACCTTCAAGCTTGGCGTCGATGGCTTCTCGATGCCCTTTATCCTTCTGACGACCTTCTTGATGCCGTTCTGCGTCGTGGCGTCGTGGGTGTCGGTCGAGAAGCGCGTCAAGGAATATATGATCGCGTTCCTCGTTCTCGAAGCGCTGATGATCGGCGTATTTGCGGCGCTGGATCTCGTGCTCTTCTACTTGTTCTTCGAAGCGGGCCTCATTCCGATGTTCCTCATCATCGGGATTTGGGGTGGCAAGCGCCGCATCTATGCGAGCTTCAAATTCTTCCTCTACACGCTCATCGGCTCGTTGCTGATGCTGATCGCCATCATGGCGATGTATTGGACCGCTGGAACAACCGACATTGCCGCGCTGTTGAAGTACAAATTCCCGGTTGGGATGCAGACGTGGCTGTGGCTCGCATTCTTCGCTTCGTTCGCCGTGAAGATGCCGATGTGGCCGGTGCACACTTGGTTGCCGGATGCGCACGTTGAAGCGCCGACGGCCGGTTCGGTGATCTTGGCTGCCATTCTCCTGAAGATGGGCGGCTACGGCTTCATCCGCTTCTCGATCCCGATGTTCCCGGATGCGTCGGTCTATTTTGCGCCGCTCGTATTCGCAATGTCGGTGATCGCGATCGTCTACACATCGCTCGTTGCGATGATGCAGGAAGACATCAAGAAGCTGATTGCCTATTCGTCGGTGGCTCATATGGGCTTTGTGACGATGGGCCTGTTCACGCTGACTGAGCAGGGCATTCAAGGTGCCATGTATCAGATGATCAGCCATGGCATCGTATCGGGCGCGCTCTTCCTCTGCGTCGGTGTCGTTTACGACCGGATGCATACGCGCGATATCGCCGCTTATGGTGGGCTCACGCAGCGCATGCCGCTTTATGCGGTTGCGTTCATGGTGTTCACTATGGCGAATGTCGGCTTGCCGGGCACTTCGGGTTTCGTCGGTGAGTTCCTGACCTTGCTCGGCGCCTTCCGCGCTAATACATGGGTTGCATTCGTCGCCACGACCGGCGTGATTTTGTCGGCGTGCTATGCGCTTTGGCTCTATGCCCGTGTGATGTTTGGCCCGCTCGAAAAGCCGAGCCTGAAGAACATCTCCGATCTCACGCCGCGTGAAGTCGGCCTGCTCGCGCCGCTCGTCGTTTTGACGATCTATTACGGTGTGCAGCCGGATCCGATCCTCGACGTGTTCGCCGCGCCGACGAGCGCGCTCCTGCAGCAGACGCAAGCTGCTCTCGCCGCGGTGAAGACCGCCGCGCTCACTGTTCAGTAAGGACCGCGCCATGCCGACTGCTCTGGCCTCCTTTCCCAATCTCGCTCCGGCTCTGCCGGAATTGCTCTTGGCCCTGACGGCGCTGGTGCTCGTGTTGATCGGTGCGTTCCGTGGCGAACAATCGACAGGAGCCGTCTCTGGCGTTGCGTTCGTGGCGCTGGTGGGCGCTGCGATTTTGGTGGTGTTGCAACCATCCGCGACGGCGGTCACCTTCAATGGCGCTTTCGTGGTCGATGCTTTTGCGCGCTTCATGAAGGTTGCAGCGATTATCGGTGGCGCGACAGTGCTCTTGATGGCTGGCGGTTATTTTCAGCGCATCGGTGAATCGCGTTTTGAGTTTCCGATCCTCGTTGTCACATCGACGCTCGGCATCATGATGATGATTTCGGCGTCGGATCTGATTGCGCTTTATCTCGGCCTCGAATTGTCGTCTCTGTCGCTCTACGTCATTGCCGCGATTGATCGCGACAATACGCGCGCAACCGAAGCGGGCCTCAAATATTTCGTTCTTGGCGCTTTGTCGTCAGGCATGCTCCTTTATGGCGCATCGCTCGTTTATGGCTTCACCGGTTCGGTTGGCTTTGCCCAAATTTCAGCGGCTCTGAAAGGGCATGGCTCAACAGGCGTGATCTTCGGTCTTGCCTTCATTCTCGCCGGTCTGTCCTTCAAGATTTCGGCCGTGCCGTTCCATATGTGGACGCCGGACGTCTATGAAGGTGCGCCTACACCGGTGACAGCGTTCTTCGCTGGGGCTCCGAAAATTGCAGCGATGGCGCTTCTCGTCCGCATCGTGATGCAGGCCTTCCCATCGATCACCGCGCAATGGCAGCAGATCATCGTTTTCGTTGCGATTGCCTCGATGGGTCTTGGTGCGTTTGCTGCGATCGGGCAGGCCAATTTGAAGCGGCTGCTCGCTTATTCGTCGATCGGTCACATGGGTTATGCGCTTGTCGGCCTTGCCGCAGGCACGTCGAATGGCGTCGCGGGTGTCGCGATCTATATGGCTATCTATCTCGTCACCACGCTGGGCACGTTCGCCTGCATCCTCGCGATGCGGACGAAGGATGGCTATGTCGAGAAGATCGATGATTTGGCCGGGCTTGGCCGTACCAATCCGGGCATGGCGTTTGCGCTGGCGATGCTGATGTTCTCGCTCGCCGGCATCCCGCCGCTCGCCGGTTTCTTTGCCAAATGGTATGTGTTTGTCGCCGCTGTCGAAGCAAAACTCTATGCGCTCGCCATCATCGGCGTGCTGACGTCGGCGGTCGGCGCTTTCTATTATCTGCGCGTCGTCAAGGTGATGTATTTCGACGAGCCGAAAGAAAGCTTCGAGCCGATGGGCGGCATCCTGCAGGGTGTGATCGGCGTCTCGGCGATTTTCACACTGTTCTTCTGGCTCTATCCGGCACCGTTGGTGTCGGCTGCGTCGGCGGCTGCTAAGTCGCTCTTCTGACGTGAAGCTCGCGCCCGAGGCTGTCTCTTATGGCATGAGCCTTGGCGTCTTCGACGCCATTGGCTCCACCAATGACGAGGCACTCGGCTATGTACGCGAAGGCCTCGGCGCCGCTCATTGGGTTGTCGCACGGCAGCAGACTGCAGGCCGCGGCCGCCATGGTCGTGTGTGGACATCACCTATCGGCAATCTCTATGCGAGCCTCGCGCTCACGGATCCGTGTGAACCGCGCCACGCGCCGCAGCTTGGCTTTGTCGCGGGCTTAGCGCTTCATCACGCCGTGACCGATGTGACGGGGGTGACGGCTGATCGCCTCACCATCAAATGGCCGAACGACCTTCTACTGGATCGCGCCAAAGTGGCCGGCTTGTTAGTGGAAGGCAGTGTGGGGCAGGGCGCGAGCCATGTCGTCATCGGCATGGGAGTAAATTGCCTGAACCATCCCAGCGATACGCCTTATGAGGCGACGGATCTTGCGACAAAGGGTGCTCCAGCCACGCCGGATATGGTGTTTGAGCGTCTATCGATGCGGATGGCGGAAGCTCTATCCTTATGGAACCGGGGCGCTGAATTCGCCCTTATCCGCAAGGCGTGGCTGACGCGCGCCGCGGGGCGCGGTCAAATGATCCGGGTCAGCACGGGCGAGAGCGCGCGCGAAGGCGTGTTTCGTGATATCGACGAGGAAGGCCGGTTGGTGCTGGATGGTGCCCATGGGCCTGAGACCGTTTTGGCGGGCGATGTGTTTTTTCTGCCGCCTCAATCAAGAGGATTTTCCGCCTGATGGCCAAAGACGATTCTGAACTTGTATTTCTTCCGCTTGGCGGGCTTGGCGAAATCGGCATGAATGCCGCGCTCTACGGCTATGGCCCGAAGAAAAATCGCGAATGGATTTTGGTGGATTGCGGCATTGCCTTTGCGGGCGCTGAAGCGCCGGGTGTCGATCTCTATCTGCCCGATTTGCGTTTCATCGAAACGCAGAAGGAGCGGTTGAAAGGCATTATCATCACGCATGCGCATGAAGACCATATTGGCGCTGTGATGGATTTGTGGCCGCGACTGAAGGCGCCGCTTTATGCAACGCAATTTGCTGCGGATCTTTTGGAAGTTCGCCGCTTTCAGGAGCCAGGTGCCAAGCCTGTGCCAGTGACGGTGGTTGAACCCGGCAAGACATTCGATTGTGGGCCATTCAATATCGAGATGGTCCGTGTCGCGCATTCCATCCCGGAATCGACCGCGCTTGCCATCAAGACGCCGGCGGGTGTCATCGTGCATACCGGTGATTGGAAGATCGACAAGACGCCTGTCGTTGGTTGGACCACCGATGAAGATCGTCTGCGCGCATTGGGCGATGAGGGCGTTCTTGCCCTCATTTGTGATTCCACCAATGTGAATCGCGATGGCATCAGCCCGAGCGAAGCCGATGTGTCGAAATCGCTCGCTGAGATTATTGGTCAGGCGAAAGGGCGCGTCGCCGTTACAACATTCGCATCGAACGTGGCGCGCATCCGTTCTGTGGCGGAAGCAGCCGCTGCCAATGATCGTGAAGTCGTCGTTGTCGGTCGTGCCATGGATCGCGTGATCCAAGTCTCGCGCGAACTTGGCCTTCTTGATGGCTTGCCGCCTTTCAAAACGGCTGATGCCTTTTCCTATTTGCCGCGGCACAAAGTGGTGTTGCTGCTCACCGGAAGCCAAGGCGAACCGCGCGCGGCGATGGCACGCGTTGCTGAAGAGCAGCATCCGGCGATTGCACTTGCACCCGGTGATCTTGCGATCTTCTCGTCACGCACCATTCCGGGCAATGAAAAGGCGGTTGGTAAAATCATTAATGGCCTTACGCGAATGGGCATTGACGTCATCACGGACCGCGATGGGCTGGTGCATGTCTCGGGCCATCCGCGTAGAGGTGAACTCGAGCAGATGTATGCATGGGTGAAGCCAAAGATTGCCATTCCTGCCCATGGCGAGCCGTATCACTTGCATGAACATGCAAAGCTCGCGCGTAAACTTGGCGTGCCGCATGTGGTGGAAGCGACCGATGGCGAATTGGTGGCACTGTCGCCGGGTGTTCCCGCCATCATTGATGAGGTGGCATTCGGCCGTCTCAATAAGGATGGTAACATTATCACGGATGCGGGTGATCCGGCGGTGCAGGAGCGTCGCCGTCTGTCATTCGGCGGCATCATTTCGGTCGCTTTGGCGCTTGACTCACGCGGCGAACTCGCGGGCGATCCGACGTTCGATATTTCCGGCTTGCCGGAGCGCGCCAGCAATGGCGATTTATTCGACGCCATTATCGAGGACGCTGTCGTTGCAACGCTCGACGGATTGCCGCGCGGCAAAAGGCGCGATCCTGACAGCGTCGAAACGGCGGTAGAACGCGCCGTCCGTGGAACTGTTGCCGAGCGCTGGGGCAAAAAGCCCGTGTGCCATGTTCTTGTCGTCAATGTTTAACGGATAGGCCGGGAGGGTGCGATGATTGGACGTCTCAACCATGTTGCGATTGCGGTGAAGGATCTTGCCGCGTCAACCGCGCTCTATCGCGATACGCTCGGCGCCAAGGTATCAGCACCCTTGCCGCAACCGGCCCATGGGGTGACGGTGGTTTTTGTCGAACTGCCGAACACGAAGGTGGAATTGCTTGAGCCGTTGGGCGAAGGCTCGCCGATTGCCAAATTCCTTGAACGCAACGCCGATGGCGGCATTCATCACATTTGCTACGAGGTTGCCGACATCCTGGCAGCGCGCGACAAGTTGAAAGCCGAAGGCGCGCGCGTGTTGGGCGATGGCGAGCCAAAAATCGGTGCGCATGGCAAGCCGGTGTTGTTCCTGCACCCGAAGGATTTCAACGGCACGCTCGTTGAGCTGGAACAGGTCTGACATGAATGTGACCGGTGCCATTGCGCTCTATTTTATCGTCTGGTGGATGACGCTCTTCACCGTGCTGCCGATTGGCGTGCGGAGCCAAGAAGAGGCGGGCGAGGTGGTGCCGGGCTCGGAAATCGGGGCTCCCACGCGGGCACGGATGGGTTTCAAGGTGCTCCTGACGACCCTGATTTCAATCCCCGTCTTCCTGGCGATCTGGTTCGGCGGAAGTCTCATCGAGTGGTGAAGGGCTGGGCTGAAAAATGCCCAGAAAAAAGGCAGGGCTGGAGCCCTGCCTTAAAGGGGTATGCAAGTCCCCACAGCCTTCGCCGCCGTCGCCTAAAAGGCGCCTCGCTAAAATCCCCGGGTTTTCCGGAGAGGCGAAGGTCACACGAGGTGTCCTCCCGAGACCTGGACCGTCGGCCCCACCGAATCTACGTCCGGATGGGCTCTTTTCGCTCCAATGCGTAAGGATTAGCGCGTATTTTCAGGTCTGTCACCTCTTTATGCAGGTAGGCGCTTCAAAAAGTCGCAATCCAAAATTGCTGCCAAAAAATGCGGCAAAGACCGCGTTGGAAAGGACGACGAAAGCCCATTTCGGGTGATGGCTGCCGCCTTGTTTTTTGGCCGTCGATGCGTTTCATGGGGCAGAGGGCTGGCACGGGCCAGCCGCTTTGATTCTTCGGTGAGCCATGCGCCTGTCACGCTATTTCATGCCCATTCTCCGCGAAACCCCGAAGGAAGCGGAGATCGTTTCGCACCGGCTGATGTTGCGTGCCGGTTTGATCCGGCAGCAGGCGGCAGGGTCTTATACGTGGCTGCCGCTGGGCTTGCGCGTGCTCGACAAGGTCAATGCGATCATCCGCGAGGAACAGAACCGTTCCGGTGCGATCGAGCTTTTGATGCCAACGATTCAATCAGCGGATCTGTGGCGCGAGAGCGGGCGCTACGATGCGTATGGCAAGGAAATGCTGCGCATCAAGGACCGGCATGAGCGCGACATGCTCTACGGGCCGACCAATGAGGAGATGATCACCGACATCTTCCGCGCCTATGTGAAATCCTACAAGGATGTGCCGCTCAACCTCTACCACATTCAGTGGAAGTTCCGCGATGAGGTGCGGCCGCGTTTCGGCGTGATGCGCTCACGCGAATTTTTGATGAAAGACGCCTACTCGTTCGATCTCGATCAGGCGGGCGCGCGCCATTCTTACAACAAAATGTTCGTCGCTTATTTGCGGACGTTCCATCGACTCGGTCTCACGGCGATTCCGATGCGGGCGGAAAGCGGTCCGATTGGGGGCGACATGAGCCATGAATTCATCATTCTCGCCTCGACCGGCGAGAGCGAAGTCTTCTGCGACAAGGCATTCCTCGATTATCAAGTGCCGCCTGCCGACACGAATTTCGACGATGTTGCTGGCCTTGAATCAATCGTCAAGAAATGGACGACGCCCTATGCGGCGACGTCGGAGATGCATGATGCGGGAGCATTTGACACGCTGCCTGCCGATGATCGGGTCTCGGCCCGCGGCATCGAAGTCGGCCATATTTTCTATTTCGGCACGAAATATTCGCTGCCGATGAATGCTGTTGTGAAGGGTCCGGATGGGCAGGATGTGCCGGTTCATATGGGCTCATACGGGATCGGTCCGTCGCGGCTGATCGCGGCTGTGATCGAAGCGAGCCATGACGATGGTGGCATTATCTGGCCGGAAGCGATTGCGCCATTCAAAGTCGGCATTCTCAACCTCAAGGCGGGCGATCAGGCTACCGATGCAGCGTGCGAGACGCTCTATCATGCGCTCGAAACGCGCGGCATCGACGTGCTCTATGACGATACCGATGAGCGGCCGGGTGCGAAGTTTGCCACGGCCGATCTGATTGGCCTGCCATGGCAGGCCGTCATTGGCCCGAAGGGGCTGGCCGAAGGCAAGATTGAACTCAAGCGGCGGACCGATGGTTCGCGCCAGCTTGTGTCTCTAGAAGACGCCGTGGCGATTTTGTCCGCGTGATATGAGAGGGTAGGCGCTCGATGGCGCAGAACGTGCCGACGGGAACAAAACCCTTCTCGCTCTTCGAGTGGATGGTGGCGTTGCGCTATTTGCGCGCGCGCCGCCGTGAAGGCTTCATTTCAGTTATCGCCGGATTTTCCTTCGTCGGCATCATGCTCGGCGTCGCGACGCTCATCATCGTGCTTTCGGTGATGAACGGGTTCCGCAAGGAATTGCTCGACAAGATCGTCGGCATCAATGGCCACATCTTCGTCGCCGGGATCGACAAGCCGATGACGGACTATGTCGAAATCACCGATATTCTGAACAAGCTGCCGGGCGTCACTCTTGCTTTCCCGATGGTGGAAGGGCAGGCACTGGCCTCCTCTCCGGCCAATGCGGGGGGTGTGCTCGTGCGTGGTGTGCGCGGCAAGGATATTGAGCGTATTCCTTCAATTGCCAACAATATCCGCGCTGGTTCGCTCGATGATTTTGACAACCGCGGCGGCGTTGCGATCGGGCGGCGTCTGGCGGAGAACCTGTTCATTCGTCCAGGCGACTCCATCACATTGACCGCGCCGCGTGGCGCGCAGACGCCGTTTGGCACGACGCCGCGCATCAAATCCTATCCGGTGATTGCAGTTTACGAAGTTGGCATGTCGGAGTTCGATTCCGCCTTCGTCTATATGCCGCTCAGTGAAGCGCAGGCCTATTTCAACCGCGATGGCGATGTGAATGTCGTCGAGGTGTTTCTGGACAATCCGGATCGGATTGATCCGGCCAAGGCGGCGATCGATGCGAATATCGAACGGCCGATCCTTGTGACCGATTGGCGTATGCGCAACCGTACCTTCTTCGGCGTTCTCGAAGTCGAGCGCAATGTGATGTTCCTTATCCTCACCTTGATCGTGCTCGTGGCGGCGATGAACATCATCTCTGGCTTGATTATGCTGGTGAAGGATAAGAGCAGCGATATCGCTATTTTGCGCACGATGGGCGCTACGAAGGGCGCGATCATGCGCGTCTTCCTGATTACGGGGGCGGCGATTGGTGTCGCAGGCACGCTGGCTGGGTTTCTGCTCGGGCTCCTCATCAGCCTTAATGTGGAATCGATCCGCGCGTTTATTTCGCGGATGACGAATACCAATTTGTTCCCCGCAGAATTCTATTTCCTGAGCCGTTTGCCGTCCGTCGTTGATCCGCGCGAAGTGGCAGTCGTTGTTACGATGGCGTTGGTTCTTTCGCTGTTAGCAACGCTTTATCCGGCGTGGCGCGCAGCGAAGCTCGATCCCGTGGAGGCCTTGCGCTATGAGTGAGGCGATCCCGGATCCCGTTCTCTATTGCTCGAAAATCGAGCGCCGCTTCCACGATGCCGAGCGCGAATTGCAGGTGCTGCGGGGCGCTGATCTCGCCATCTGGCCGGGCCAATCGGTTGCGCTGATTGCGCCCTCGGGCTCTGGGAAATCGACGCTGTTGCAGATTGCCGGCCTGCTCGAAAAGCCCGATGCCGGTGAGGTCTATATCAACGCGCAAGGCACGGTCGACCTTGATGATGAAGCGCGGACGCGGCTCAGGCGCCTGTCCATTGGCTTTATCTATCAATCTCATCATCTGCTGCCGGAATTCACGGCACTCGAAAATGTCATGTTGCCGCAACTCATTCGCGGCTTGACGAAAGCGGAAGCATCCAAACGTGGCACGGAATTACTGACCTATCTTGGGCTTGGCGAAAGGCTGACGCATCGTCCGAGCGAATTGTCGGGCGGCGAGCAGCAGCGCGTGGCGATTGCGCGTGCGGTTGCCAATGGACCCGGACTTTTGCTGGCGGATGAACCGACAGGCAATCTTGACCCCAAAACGTCAGGCCATGTGTTTGAAACATTGATGACGCTAGTGCGTGTGTCTGGGCTTGCGGCGATTGTCGCGACGCATAATCTTGAGCTTGCTTCACGGATGGACCGCCGCGTGACCATTGCTGACGGCCTCGTCGTCGAACTCGCGTGAGGAGAGGGCGATGGCGCGCATTCTGAGCGAGGTCGGCTTTGTTCATCTTAACGTTCATTCGTCGTTCTCGCTGCTCGAAGGCGCGTTGAAGATCGATGAGTTGAAGAAGCTTGCGCTTAAAGATCAGATGCCGGCGCTGGCCCTGACCGATACGAATAATCTGTTTGGCGCGCTCGAATTTTCCGAAAAAATGGCGGGCGCAGGCATTCAGCCGATCATTGGCATTACCCTTTCGGTTGAACCGGGTGACCAGCAGGCGAGCCAGCGGCCGATGGTGCGGCCTGTGCGGCCGTCGCTTGTTCTGTTGGGCGCGACGGAAGAGGGTTATGCCAATTTGATGCGGCTTGGGTCGATGGCGTATGTCGATGTGCCGCCCGGTGAGCCGCCCCATGTTCCGCTCTCGCAAATTCTTGCCTTGAATGAAGGGATCATTTGTCTAACGGGCGGGCCGGATGGATTGATCGACCGGGCTTTGCGCGATGGACAACGTGATCTTGCGCGTGACCGGCTCGTAACGCTGAGCGAAGCGTTCGGCGATCGACTTTATATCGAATTGCAGCGGCATGAGCTTGATGAAGAACGTCGTGTCGAAGGCGCGTTGCTCGACCTCGCTTACGACAAGGATATTCCCATCGTCGGTACGAACGCCGTCTATTTTGCTGACCCAAAGGATCATGCGGCGCATGATGCGTTGCTGGCAATTGCCGAAGGACGGCTCGTCACTGATCCTGACCGGCGCAAGGTGACGCCTGACCACGCGTTCAAATCGCGCGCGGCGATGCAGAAACTCTTTGCCGATCTTCCGGAAGCGGCGTCGAATTCGGTTGAGATTGCCTTGCGCTGCGCTTATCGCCCACGAACACGCAAGCCGATTTTGCCACGTTTCACGGCCGGCGACACCGATGAAGGCGCCGCGCTGCGTGCCATGGCCGAGGAGGGCCTTACGGCGCGTTTGGCTGCGCATGGCCCGGCACCAGGGCTGACTGAACAGGATTATCGTGATCGGCTCGATTTTGAATTGGGCGTGATCGAGCGGATGAAATTTCCCGGCTATTTTCTGATCGTGGCTGATTTCATTCGCTGGGCGAAGGCGCACGGGATTCCCGTTGGGCCGGGCCGTGGTTCGGGCGCTGGTTCACTCGTCGCTTATGCGACAACCATCACGGATCTCGACCCGCTGCGCTTTGGCTTGCTCTTCGAGCGCTTCCTTAATCCTGAACGCGTATCGATGCCCGACTTCGACATCGATTTTTGTCAGGATCGGCGCGACGAAGTGATCGCCTATGTGCAAGAGCGTTATGGGCGCGGGCGCGTGGCGCAGATCATCACCTTCGGTACCTTGCTCGCGCGCGGCGTGATGCGCGATGTCGGCCGTGTTCTGTCCATGTCGTATGGACAGGTCGATAAGCTTACGAAAATGGTGCCGCAAAACCCGGCAAACCCGGTGACGTTGGCGCAGGCGATTGAGGGCGAACCAAAGCTGAAACAGGCGGCCGATGACGATCCGGTCGTCGGCGAAATGCTGAAGATCGCGCAGAAGCTTGAAGGGCTTTATCGCCACGCCTCCACGCATGCCGCAGGCATCGTGATCGGCGATCGTCCGCTTGAAGAGATCGTCCCGCTTTATCGCGATCCGAAATCCGATATGCCGGTGACCCAGTTCAATATGAAATGGGTGGAGCCAGCAGGTCTCGTCAAATTTGACTTCCTCGGCTTGAAGACGTTGACCGTTCTGCAAAAGGCGGTCGAATTGCTGAAAGATCGTGACATCCACGTCGATCTGTCGGCGATCCCGCTTGATGATCAAAAGACGTTCGAAATGCTGGGACGTGGCGAGACAGTCGCGGTGTTTCAGGTGGAAAGTATCGGCATGCGCAAGGCGCTTGCCGAAATGCGAGCCGATCGGTTCGAGGATATCATTGCGCTCGTGGCCCTCTATCGCCCGGGCCCGATGGCCAATATTCCGACTTATTGCGCGCGCAAGCTTGGGCAAGAAGAGCCTGAATATCTACACCCAAAATTGGAAGCGGTTCTGAAAGAGACCCATGGCGTCATCATCTACCAAGAGCAGGTGATGCAGATTGCGCAGATCCTGTCAGGCTATTCGCTTGGCGAGGCGGATCTGTTGCGCCGTGCGATGGGCAAAAAGATTAAGGCGGAGATGGATGCGCAGCGCGCCCGCTTTGTCGATGGTGCAGTTGAACGCGGGTTAGAGAAGGGCATCGCCGATCAGATTTTCGATTTGCTCGCAAAGTTTGCCGATTACGGGTTCAACAAATCCCATGCGGCCGCTTATGCGCTCGTTGCTTATCAAACGGCCTATTTGAAGGCGAACTATCCCGTCGAGTTTCTCGCTGCATCGATGACGCTCGATATGGGGAATACCGATAAGCTGTCGGAATTCCGTCGGGAAGCGCAGCGTATCGGCATCAAGGTGGAGCCGCCTTCGATCAATCGCTCGGGCATTGAATTTGACGTGCATGAGGGCGCCATCCGGTATGCGCTTGCTGCAATCAAGGGCGTTGGGCGGCAGGCCGTCGAAAGCCTTGTTGAGGCGCGACAGGCGGGGCCTTTCAAAGATCTCGGTGATTTCGCGCGGCGCATCCATCCGCGCCTCGTGAATAAGCGGACGCTTGAAAGCCTGATTGCGGCGGGTGCATTTGACGAGATCGAACCCGATCGGGCGCGCGCTCATGCGGCACTCGATGCCATGTTGGCGGCTGCCAATCGGGCGCAGGAAGAAAGTGCGGCCGGGCAGGGCGATATTTTCGGAGCGCTCGGCGAGCCTGAGCCGCTTCGGGTCCCGCCTTATGCGCCTTGGGCGGCAGCGGAGCGGCTTCAGCGGGAATATGACGCCATTGGCTTCTTCCTGTCCGGCCATCCCTTGGATGATTATCAGGGCGTGCTTGCGCGCTTACGTGTTCAGAATTGGGCTGAGTTTTCGCGGTCGGTCAAAGCGGGCGCGACGATGGGCAAGATCGCCGCCACCGTGCTTGACCGGCAGGAGCGGCGGACGAAATCGGGCTCCAAAATGGGGATCTTTTCCCTGTCGGACCAGACCGGCCATTTCGAGGCGATTATCTTCTCGGAAGGGCTGAGCCAATACCGCGATCTGCTTGAGCCCGGACGCGCCGTGGTGCTGACGGTGCAAGCGAGCGTCGAAGGCGAGGAAGTGCGCGCGCGCATCGGGGCCGCAGAAGCGCTCGATAAGGCCGCTGAAAAGCTCACCTCCGCCATGCGGATTTATTTGCGGGACGACAAGCCGATACCCTCGATTGCGGAGCGGTTAAAAGAACGCGGCGATGGCGAAGTATCCGTCGTGTTGATGCTCGACGGTGGGCGCCGTGAGGTGGAAATCAGCCTAGGCAAAAAATTTAAAGCGAGCCCGCAGGTGGCATCGGCACTCAAAGCGGTGCAGGGCGTCGTCCAGGTTGAGATGGTCTAAGATGGGGCGGACGGCGCGAACGCCGTCCTTCTGATGTCGGCTTAGAGTGTCATGGCCAAGACGGAGGGCAAGATTATATATCGCTCAGCATTGCTCTTGAACGCGCTGAAGCCTATGCCTTCCATGCGAATGGTCAGTTCAGGATTGGGATTGTTGTTTGTATTGACCTTGATGAGCGCAATGCCATCATCATTGACAATACGCATTCGTGAACCCGGCGCATCACTAATCGGGCCATAGGGCTCAAAGGATGTCATATCAATTCGGTCATTGTTTTGAAAATCAGTAATTGTGACGGTGAATGTCCCGCTCACATAGTTGGGTGCGTGAAAGCAGAAATGATCTGCGCCGCCATCACCTGTGAGCGTATCGTTTCCTTTCCCGGCCCAGAGCGAGTCATTGCCGGCACCGCCAAAAAGCCTGTCAGCATCGACGCCGCCATAGAGACGATCGTCTCCATCACCGCCATAGAGAAAATCGCGCCCCGATTCCGCCTTCAGCGTATCATTGCCTGCCCCTCCATAAAGCGTGTCATTACCCGCGCCGCCGTTAAGATAATCGTTTCCGCCTAATCCAGCGAGACAGTCGTCACCGCTGTCGCCGCTCATAATATCATCTAATGAGGCGCCTATGCCTAGGTCGTTACCATCACCCAAAGAGAGGTTGAGGGTTACGTTTTTTTGGCTGGCAAAAACGATGTCACCACCGGAACCCGTTTCAATCAAGGTACGATAACCTCCGAAGCCCGATGTCGCGGCGATCAGTAAGTTATCTTTTCTCTCACTAAAGTCATAAGCCCTCTTAGGATTTCCGGCGTTTATTGTTTTGCCGCGATTGATTGAGAAATTTCTAAAAAAAAGATCATTATTGGGGGCTATGAAAGACACGTTGGATTGGGTGCCATCCAGATATTTTATTGAAAATGTTAGCTGTACGTTTTGTGCGGCTTTATCTCGATTGCTCGTTCGAAAAATAACGCTCCATGAGCCGGAGGTAGAATAATTGTCGTCGTTTGATTCGAGGTTTGGCACGGGGTTATTCCCTTTTTAGAGACAAAATGGGTATCAAGGTCGCACAATAAGATAATCCGATATTCCGTTTAAAAACTGATCGTATGTCAGTCCTTCGACGCGGATGTTTAATTCGTATCCGCTTCGCTTTCCGAATGTATTGATAAAAAGCTTTGCAACATTGTTATCGTTTTGGATCACAAGATTTGGGTCTACGATTTGTCCGTTTCGCATCTTCAATTTGAACGATGAGAGATCAATCTTATCATCGCCGCTGCCAAAGTCGGCTATTGTGACATTAAATGCTAAGCTTATGCTATAATTCCCAAGATCAAAAACAAATTGATCATTACCTGTGCCGCCATAAAGCGTATCATTGCCATTACCCGACAAAATTCGGTCGTCACCTGCGTCGCCGAAAAGGGTGTCGTCTCCGACATTGCCATATAGCGTATCATTTCCCTGCCCACCACGAATGAGATCGCTTCCGGCGGAGCCGTCAATTAAATCATCACCCCTATCGCCAAACACTGTGTCATTGCCGAAGCCTCCAACTGCCATATCATTGCCGGCACCAAGGTGAATATTGAGGGTGGCATTCCGATTGACAGAAAAAACAAGATCGTTGCCGGCCTGAGTATTAAATGAGACGATCGTTGGCGTTTGGACAAAAACAAGGTCGCCCTGATTGCTGAAGGTGGGCAACCTGGACGAGCTTGAAATGACGGACTGTCTCGCCGCGCTCCAATTTGTAATATAGTCAATGAACGTGCCAGAAATGAGCTGCGCCGTGTATGAAAAAGGACCCTGAAAATCAATAATTATTTCTGTCGTTGAAGAAGTTTGATTGAGATTGACCATCCAAGGTGATCGGCGCGGTCCGCCACCTTTCGATACCGAGCCACCAAATCCTAATTGATTAAGATCCATCACACGCTCCCCAGCTTTATTTTTGGGAAGGCTAGTGGATCCATAACTGAGGGTAAACAAATCTATGATTGTATTAGTAGTTATGGCACAAGAGAAAATTGTTTTTATTTTTATATGAGAGCCTTGCTCTGGTTAGGCGCTCATCGATTGAACGTAAGCTCTTGATTGCCTTCTACTGGTGACAAGCATGACCGAGAGCGCAGTTTTGTATTATGAGGCAATGTAGGTTTATCTATAATTATGCACAGCTTTTAGGCGGCGCCAGTGGCGCCGCTTTTTTGCTCGCACTCAGAGAGTATCGCTCCCATTTTCGTTTAAGTCAGGATCGCCCTATCGAGACCACCGAGAAGTGCTGATTTATAGGTCACGTTTTGTAAGATTATGGTCAATTCATTTCCAGCCCTTTCTGGGAGAAGATCGACCAAAATCTTTACGGGGCTGGTGGTATTGTCGAAACTAAACGCATATTTGACAGGTGACGTGCCGACGCGTGCGCCGTGCAGGTCGATCCGATCACCTTGGAAAATGCCTGATTTGAATTGAAAGTCGGTGATGATGTCGGTTTGCGTAACGAGACTGATATCGTCAGAGGCGAACTGAAAGACGTCGTCGCCAACGCCGCCCGTCAGCACATCATTGCCGATGCCGCCTTTGAGGTTGTCATTGCCAGCTCCGCCATTCAGGAGATCATTGCCTGCGCCGCCAGTGAGTTGGTCGTTGCCGGCATCGCCATAGAGGCTGTCTGCGCCGTTGCCACCATTGAGTGTATCATTGCCGTTGCCGCCATTGAACCAGACGCTGGTCGACATGTTGGACGTCGCAGCCAAATCGTTCCCGTCGCCCATGTCGAACCGAACCACACCATTGCCCGGGGCGCTGCCTGTGACCCAGAGGACGTCATTGGCGTTTCCCGTCAGGAAAGCGGTTCCGAATGCTTGCTCAGTGTCGATGTAAGGAAGGCCCGAAACATTCTGGACCTTGTACTTCCCGTTCTGTGCCGTGTCCGCATAAGCGAAGAATTTTGCCATCTCTTTTCCTTTCCGAGAACGAGTTTGAATGATGCGGCTAGATGGCGCGGCGGGATCTAAGGTTTCCCGAAAAGAATGAGATGCATTTGATGGATCGCTGCCAGAAACGGGGTGCCGCTGGGTCAAGCGGCCATTGCAGTAAATCTTTGGTTACGGGCGCGTTGGCCGTTCTGCGGGGCGTGGGTAGGGGCTTCGCGCTCTCATTCGTGCGTAGGATCTCGATGAGCGGGGTTGCCGGATCCTACTTGGGTGAGGCGGGCCGTGCCTTGCGTTTGTGCCCGAACCCGTGTATGGCGCAGCCCATCACACATGCGGGGAGGGGTCTTTCGGGGCCCGTCCGGTGGCCGGGGAAATCCGGTCCACATGCCCCGCAGAGGCAAAAACCGGAGAAGAACCATGGCGCTGCCCGATTTCAGCATGCGTCAGCTTTTGGAAGCTGGCGCTCATTTTGGCCATCAGGCCCATCGCTGGAACCCGAAGATGAAGTCTTACATCTTTGGCACCCGCAACAACATTCACATCATCGACCTCGCCCAGTCCGTGCCGCTGCTCGCGCGCGCGCTGCAGGCCGTGTCGGACACGGTGGCCAATGGCGGCCGCGTGCTTTTCGTGGGCACCAAGCGCCAGGCCGCTGACGCCATTGCTGACGCAGCCAAGCGTTCGGCCCAATACTACGTCAATTCTCGTTGGCTCGGCGGGATGCTGACGAACTGGAAGACGATTTCGGGTTCGATCCAGCGTTTGCGCAAGGTCGATGAATTGCTCGCCGGTGGCGCCATGGGCCTCACCAAGAAAGAGCGCCTGATGCTCAGCCGCGAGAAGGAAAAGCTCGATCGCGCGCTCGGCGGCATCAAGGATATGGGCGGCACGCCGGACCTCCTGTTCGTGATCGACACGAATAAGGAACAGCTCGCTATCAAGGAAGCGCAACGCCTGAACATTCCGGTCGTCGCCATCCTCGATACCAATTGCGATCCGGATGGCATCACCTATCCGGTCCCCGGCAATGACGATGCCGGCCGTGCGATCTCGCTCTATTGCGATCTCATCGCCCGCGCGGCCCTCGATGGCATTTCGCGTGGTCAGGGCTCGCTTGGCGTCGATCTCGGCGCTTCGGTGGCTCCGATGGCCGAAGAGCTTCCGGCCGAACTGCCGCCGACGGGCGAAACCTTCGAGCGCCTCGGCGCACCGCGTGGCGCTCCGGACGATCTGACCCGCTTGGGTGGCGTTGGTCCGCAGCTGGCGACCAAGCTCAACGAAGCTGGCATCTTCCATTTCTGGCAGCTCGCCGCGCTTGACGATGCCGAAGCCGCCAAGCTCGATGCCGAGCTGAAGCTCAGCGGTCGCCTGAAGCGCGACAATCTGATCCAGCAGGCACGCCAGCAGCTCGAAGCCGTCTAATCAGACGGTTTCGGCGGGTATCTCTTCGCCGCTGACACTTCCATCGGGCGGCGGTTGTTTGAACGCAACCGTCGCCCCTCTCTATATCGACCGACCGAACAAGGATTCATCCCATGGCCACGATCACTGCCGCACTCGTGAAGGATCTCCGCGAGAAGACCGGCGCCGGCATGATGGACTGCAAAACCGCCCTCGCCGAAGTGGATGGCGACATCGAAGCCGCCATCGATTGGCTGCGTAAGAAGGGCCTTGCCAAGGCTGCCAAGAAGTCGGGCCGCGTTGCGGCTGAAGGCCTCATCGGCATTGCCGTCTCTGGCAACAAGGGCGTTGTCGTCGAAGTGAACTCGGAAACCGACTTCGTTGCGCGCAACGATGCGTTCCAAGCGATGGTGCGCAACATTGCGCAGGTCGCGCTCGCCAAGGGCGGGGAAGACGTCGAAGCCGTGGCGGCTGCAGCCTATCCGGGCGGCGGCACTGTCGCTGAAGCGATTGCGTCGAACATTGCCACGATTGGTGAAAACATGACGCTGCGCCGCATCGGCGCCATCGCCGTGTCGCAGGGCGTTGTCGGCTCCTACATGCACAATGCGATCGGTGACGGCCTCGGCAAGATCGGCGTCATCGTCGGTCTCGAAAGCGCTGGCAACAAGGACGAGCTCGCTGCGCTCGGCCGCCAGATTGCCATGCACATTGCGGCGATCAACCCGCAAGCGCTCGATGCCGCTGGTATCGATGCCGATGTGCTGGCGCGTGAAAAGGCCGTGCTCGCCGACAAACATGCTGGCAAGCCCGCCAATGTGATCGAAAAGATCGTGGAAAGCGGCCTGAAGACCTATTTCAAAGAAGTGTGCTTGCTCGAGCAGGCCTTTATCCATGATGGCGCCAAGACCGTCGCTCAGGCGATCAAGGAAGCCGAAGGCAAGATCGGCGGCGCTGTGAAGCTCACGGGTTTCAAGCGTTTTGCGCTGGGCGAGGGCATTGAGAAGGAAGAAAGCGATTTCGCGGCAGAAGTCGCCGCAGCCGTCGGCGGCTAAGCCTTCAGACCTCTCTGGTTTTGAAAAAAGGCGGTCTTCGGGCCGCCTTTTTTGTTTTTGGCGTGGGCTTCTCGCGGGTAGGCCTTCCGGCCTCGGGCCCGCAAGGCTAAACAGGGCGGGTCAGAATCGCCGGGGAGGAACGAGCCATGGTCAAACTCAATCGGGTCCTCGTGAAATTGTCTGGTGAAGCGTTGATTGCGCCGGACGGTTACTGGCTCAATCCCCAGACGCTGACCACGCTGGCCGAAGACCTCGTCGGGGCGTCCAAGGCTGGCTACGAGATCGCCGTTGTCATCGGCGGCGGCAATGTCATCCGCGGCGCGAAAGTGGGGGCGGCGGGTTGGATCGACCGGGCGACGGCGGATGCCATGGGCATGCTGGCGACGGTTATGAACTCGATTGCGCTCGAAAGCGCCATTGAGGATCGTGGGGCCGCGGCGCGCACCATGTCGGCAGTCGCGATGCCAACCATTTGTGAGACCTATGCCCGCCAGCCGGCGCTGCACCATTTGAAAAAGAAGCGCATTCTCGTGCTCGGCGGGGGAACGGGGAACCCGTTTTTCACCACCGACACGGCGGCGGTCTTAAGGGCCATCGAGTTGCGCTGCGATGCTGTTTTGAAGGCCACGCAGGTGGATGGGGTCTATACCGCCGACCCCAAGAAGGACCCATCCGCCACACGCTATGACCGCCTGACCCATGACGAAGCCATTACCAAGGATCTCAAGGTGATGGACACGGCCGCTTTCGCCCTGGCGCGTGAGAACAAATTGCCGATCCTGGTGGGTTCTGCCCATGCGCCGGGGGCGATTACGGCCATTCTGAAGGGGCAGGCACCCTTTACCAGTGTCATCCCGTAAAAGGCGTCCGCCGCGACTGGGCAGGGCCTTGAAACAAACCCTTGCGGCGTCGTAAGCCCTGACCCACCATCCCGGACCAAGAGACAAGAGCATAGAGGGCCCGATGAGCACCGAATTCGATCTCGCCGATATCAAGCGTCGCATGCAGGGCGCCATCCAGTCCTTCAAGCACGACCTCGGCGGGCTGAGGACTGGCCGTGCGTCAGCGAGCCTGCTTGATCCCATTCAGGTCGATGCCTATGGCGCGATGATGCCGCTCAATCAGGTCGCCACCGTTTCGGTTCCCGAGCCGCGTCTCTTGTCTGTTCAGGTTTGGGACCGTTCGATGGTCGGTGCGGTTGAGAAGGCCATTCGCGACAGCGATCTCGGCCTCAATCCGTCGACCGAAGGCCAGACCATGCGCATCCGTATTCCGGAGCTCAACGAGCAGCGCCGCAAAGAGATGGTCAAGGTTGCGCATAAATATGCCGAAGAAGCGCGTATCGCCGTCCGCCATGTACGTCGCGATGGTCTCGACATTTTGAAGAAGCTCGAGAAGGACGGCCATATCAGCAAGGACGATATCGAGCGCCATTCCGAACAGGTCCAGAAGGCGACCGACCAGTCCGTGGCCGATATTGATGCGGCGCTCGCTGGTAAAGAAAAAGAGATTATGCAGGTCTAAGGCTGCGAAAGGGGAACCCGCGATGGGGTCTTCGCCCAATCAAAAGGCGATGACGGGCCCGGGTTCTCCGGCCGGTGTTCCGCGCCATATTGCCATCATCATGGATGGCAATGGGCGGTGGGCGCAAAGCCGCGGTTTGCCGCGCATCGAAGGCCATCGTCGCGGTGTTGAAGCCTTGCGGCGCACGGTTGATGCGGCTGGCAAACTTGGCGTCCAATATCTCACCGTCTACAGTTTCTCGATTGAGAATTGGCGGCGCCCCGCATCCGAAGTGTCGGATCTGATGGGGCTGATTAAATTTTTTATGCGGCGCGATCTCGCAGAATTGCATCGCAATGGCGTGCGGATTTGCATTGCGGGCGCACCCGACGAGGTGCCGCATGACGTTGGTGCTCTGCTGCATGAAGCGCAGGAGACAACACGCAACAATAAGGCGATGACACTCGTCATTGCGTTCAACTATGGCGCGCGGCAGGAGATCGTGCAGGCCACACGCCGGATCGCTGAGGCGGTCGCCGCCGGAACGATGCGACCAGAGGATGTCACCGAAGCCAGTTTTGCCAAGCGGCTTTATACAGCCGACATACCGGATCCCGATCTTGTGATCCGGACTTCCGGCGAGTTGCGGCTTTCGAATTTTCTCTTGTGGCAATCCGCTTATGCGGAATTCGTTTTCACCGATGTGTTATGGCCGGATTTTGATCGCGCCGATCTTGAGGCAGCGATCGCGACCTTCCGGCAACGTGAGCGGCGTTATGGCGGGCTTTCGCCGGTGGAGACGCCCGCGTGACGGATGCAACGCCCCCCGCTCCGCAACGCTTCTCAGAACTTTTCTTGCGTGTCGTCTTTGGCCTCTTGATGGCCATTGCCGCGCTCGCCATCGCCATGGCAGGCGATAGTCTGTTCACGCTGTTCTGGACAGTGGCGGCTATCGCTGTGTTCCGCGAATGGTTGTCATTGATGGGGGTTACGAAAAATCGCGCTCTCCTTCTCTGGCTGATTGGATCGATCGGTATCGTTTTTTCCGGCGCTCTTGCTGAATTGTCAGAAAGCCTTGACCCCACCAGTCTTTGGCCTTCGCTGGCTGGCGCCGTTGTGGTTGCTTTATTGGCACCCGCCGAACGGCGATGGTGGGTTGGTGCTGGTGTTCTTTATGCCGCGATCATTGCGGTCGTGCCGACGGATTTGCGTGGCGATGTCGCGCATGGTCTCGTTGCTATCCTGTGGCTGTTCGCAGTCGTCTGGTTGTCCGATGTTGTTGCCTATTTTACGGGCCGCACATTTGGTGGTCCGAAACTATGGCCAGCGGTTAGTCCAAAGAAAACTTGGTCTGGTGCGATTGGCGGATTTATCGGCGGCGTCGCCGGTGCGCTGCTTATCGTGCATGGGATGGCCAGCGTTTTTGGCTTTGGTTGGTATCGTGGCCCGGCGCTGATCGGATTAACACTGGTTGGCGCGATTGTTTCGCAAGCTGGTGATCTCTCTGAATCCGCCTTGAAGCGATATTTCGGCGTGAAGGATTCAGGCCATCTCATTCCTGGCCATGGTGGCGTGATGGACCGCCTCGACTCGTTCTGGGCCGTGGCGCTGTTTCTCTATCTTTCAGTTCTTGTTCTCGGACCACCGCAATGAGCAAAAAACGTCTCGTCATTCTAGGAGCGACGGGCTCGATCGGGCGGTCTGTTGCTGATGTCGTTTGCGCCCATCCGGAACGCTTCGACGTGATGGCGGTTGTCGGCGGGGGAAATGCTGAGGCGCTTGCGGCGATGGCGCGCGAGTTAAACGCCCATTTCGCGGCGATTGCCGATGAGGCGCAGGGCGCTGCATTGCACGCGGCGCTTTCAGGATCTGGCATTGCGCATGGCGCGGGTGCGAGCGCTGTGACCGATGCAGCGCGCATGGATTGTGATCTCGTGATCGCGTCGATTGTTGGAACGGCTGGTTTGTTTCCGTCGTTCACCGCACTATCCCATGCGCCTGCCATTGCACTCGCTAATAAGGAATGTCTGGTCTCCGCCGGTCATGCCTTTATGGCGGAAGCGAAGAAACGCAATGTAGTCGTGTTGCCCATGGATTCCGAACACAACGCGATCCATCAAGCACTCGCTGGCCATAAGGCTGACGATATTGAGACGATGACACTGACGGCCTCTGGTGGTCCGTTTCGCGATTGGGATGCGGCGGCGATCCGCGTCGCTCGCCCTGAACAGGCGCTCGCCCATCCAAATTGGAGCATGGGGCGCAAGGTCACGATTGATTCCGCCTCGTTGATGAACAAGGGCCTTGAATTGATCGAAGCGCATCATCTGTTCGGCATTGCGGCATCGAAGCTCGATGTTGTCGTGCATCCACAATCCATCGTGCATGGGATGGTGAGTTTCGCCGATGGTTCAGTGATTGCGGGGCTTGCATGTCCCGATATGCGCGTACCGATCGCCCATTGCATGGCCTATCCTGAGCGTCTCCCGCTGCAGACAAAACGGCTCGATCTCGCTTCTCTTGGCCGGCTTGATTTTACGGCGCCTGACGAGGCGCGGTTCCCGTGCCTCAGGCTCGCGCGCTCTGCTTTGGCGGACGGCGGTGACCGACCGACGGTGCTTAATGCGGCCAATGAGATTGCGGTGGCCGCGTTCCTCGATCGAGAGATCCCCTTCGGTGGCATTGCGGCTGTGGTGGAAGGTGTACTTGAAAGCCTGCCGCATCAGGGCGCGCCGGCCTCCGTTGGCGATGCGTTAGCCATCGATGCCGAAGCACGCCATCACGCGCGCCGCTTCGTCCAGTCGCGCTTGTCAGCGGCACAGTGACGCCTCATTTACGGCGCATGGGCTAGTTTGCCCTTTTGATGGAGTTGGCTCTTGTCGTTTCTCACCGCCATGACCGGTTCGCTCCCGTCGTTTTTGACGGCGATTGCCGCTTTCCTGTTTGTGTTGACGTTGATCGTCTTCGTTCATGAGCTGGGGCATTATCTCGTGGCCCGCTGGTGTGGCGTGCGGGTCGAGGTCTTTTCGGTGGGGTTTGGCCGGGAAATCTATGGCCGGACTGATCGCCTTGGGACGCGCTGGCGCCTGAGCCTCATCCCGCTCGGCGGATATGTGAAATTCTTCGGTGATTTTAACGAAGCCTCCATGCCCGACCCTGAAGCCCAGCGTCTGAGTGCGGCTGAGCGGGCCGTCACCCTGACATTTCAGCCGGTCTGGAAACGGGCTGCCATCGTGGCCGCCGGGCCGATTGCCAACTTCCTCTTGGCCATCGTGATCTTCACCGCGACCTATATGGCCTATGGCCAGCAAATCATGCCGCCGCGTGTGGCGGCGGTGGTCGAAGGCGGAGCCGCGGCGCAGGCTGGTTTCCAGCCAGGCGATCTCGTTCTGTCTATTGAAGGAAAGCCAATCGAGAGTTTTGCCGATATCCAGCGGATTGTGTCGCTGCGAGCGGGGGATCCGCTCCGCTTCGAAATCGAGCGGAAGAACCAGCTTCTGACGCTGACCGTTGTGCCGCAGAGCATGGATGTGACGGGGCTGGGCGGCAAACAGCGGATGGGCCGGATCGGGCTGCAAGGCATCTCCGATATCCGTGAGGCTGTTGTGAAATCCTATGGGCCAGCGGAAGCGGTTGTCATGGCCGTTCGTGAGACCGGTCGCCAGATCGGCGATAATCTCCGTTTCATTACACGCGCTTTCGAAGGGCGCGCTGAATTAAGCCAATTGTCAGGCCCGATCGGCATTGCGCGGGTAGCAGGGGAGGTCGCTTCGATTTCCCTGATCTCGCTGATTGCTCTGGCCGCAACGCTGTCTATTTCAATCGGGCTCGTGAACCTTTTCCCGATTCCCATCCTAGACGGTGGCCATCTCGTCCTCCTCGCGTATGAGGCGGTGGTGGGGCGTCCCTTGAACGCTACGGCACAGGAATGGGCATTCCGTGCCGGTTTTGTTCTCCTCATCGGATTGATGACTTTTTCGGTCGTCAACGACATTGTACGGTGAAAGATGGTTAATAACCTGTTGCATTTAGGCCTCTTTTAACCATTTCCGTGACAAAGATGGGGCAACAGGGGGGTAGAATCGCGTTCTGTTGGCTTACAAGCGTTTGCACAGTCTCTGAAAATTAGTAGAAAGCGAGACGGACGACCGGGATTCCGGGCGGACCTCAGTTTCTACGAGCCTGACAACAACAGGACGGATAATCGATGACGTTCGAGAACCTCGGCAAAACGGCCCTTTTGAAGTTTGGCCGCAACGCCACTCTCGCCTTGGCGCTCCTGCTCTCCAGCGGGGCGGCTTTCGCTCAATCCGTTGTGGTGCAGGGCAACAAACGCGTTTCCACGGACACGATCCGTTCTTACGCGGTGGATCAGCCCGCGGCCGAGGTGCAAAAAGAACTGATGCAGACGGGTCTGTTCTCGTCGGTCAGCGTCTCGAAGCGCGGTAATCAGACGGTCATCACCGTCAAGGAAAACGACACGATCAACCGCGTCGCTTTCGAAGGTAACAAGAAGATCAAGTCCGAACAGCTCATTCCGGAGCTGCAAACCAAAGCGCGCGGTCCGATCAGCCAGCAGACGATCGATGCAGACGTGCAGCGCATCAAGGAAATCTATCAGCGTTCGGGCCGTGGCCTCGCGCAAGTGTCGGCCCGTCTCGTGCCGCTCCCCAACGGCACGACCGACGTCGTGTTCACCGTGAACGAGGGTGACAAGACAGGCGTGAAGTCGATCGAATTTGTCGGCAACAATGCCTACTCAGCGCGCACATTGCGCGACGTGATGTCGACGACGGAATCCAATTTTCTGTCTTGGCTGAAGACGTCTGACGTCTACGATCCGGACAAGATCGCAGCGGACGAAGAATTGATCCGCCGCTTCTATCTCAAGAACGGCTATGCCGATTTCCGCATTGTCAGCACGAACACCGTGTTCGATCCGCAGGAAGCCGGTTACAAGGTTGTGATCACTGTCGACGAAGGCCGCCAGTATAAGGTGGGCGCCGTCTCGGTCGATTCTCGCATCAAGGACGTCCAGTCCGACCAGCTGCGCTCGCGCTCGAAGACCTCCGAAGGTTCGGTCTACAACGCTGAGGAAGTCGAGAAGACGCTGCAGGCGATGACACAGGATGTCGCCAGCAAGGGTTACGCCTTCGCGCAGGTTCGCCCTCAGGGCCAACGTGATCCGGAAACGGGCAAGATCAACATCAACTATGTGGTTGAAGAAGGTCCGCGCGTTTACGTCGAGCGCATCAACATCCGCGGCAACACGCGTACGCGCGATTACGTCATCCGCCGCGAACTCGATGTCGGCGAAGGTGACGCTTACAACAAGATCATGATCGACCGCGCCGAGCGCCGGTTGAACAATCTGGGTTATTTCGCCAAGGTCCGTATCACGAACGAGCCTGGCTCGACGCCGGATCGCGTGATCATCAACGTGGACGTCGAAGACAAGGCGACCGGTCAGTTCTCGATCGCGGGCGGTTACTCGACCTCTGACGGCTTCATCGGTGAAGTCGCGATCTCGGAATCGAACTTCTTGGGTCGTGGTCAGTATGTCCGTCTTGCTGGTACTTACGGCCAGTATTCGCGCGGTATCGACTTCTCGTTCACCGAGCCGTTCTTCATGGAACAGCGGCTTGCGGCGGGCTTCGACCTCTTCGCGAAATATTCGGATAACACCCTCTACACGCGCTACGCCAACCAGATGCTCGGTGGTACGCTGCGTATGGGCATTCCGCTGACGGAAGAGATCTCGGCCTTGATCCGCTATTCGGCGTATCAGCAGAAGATCACGATCCCGAATACGGTCTCGACGCCGTATAATGACTGCTTCTATCCGATCCCGGGCTTCACGGGATTGCAGCCGAATGGTTCGACGATCAATCCGGGCAGCCCTGGGTTCTACTCGAACTCGGTCTACACGGGCTGCGCGGATAATGGCGAAGCATCGATGGCTATCAAGGAAGCGCAGGGCACGACTTTCACTTCGCTCGCCGGCTACACGCTTGCTTACAACACGCTGAACAACAATAAGAACCCGACGGGTGGCTGGTACGCAGAACTGAAGCAGGATTTCGCCGGTCTCGGCGGCGATGCCCAGTATATCCGCACCAGTGGTGAGGCACGTTATTATCAAGAACTGACGAATGATGTCGTCGGCTTCCTCAAAGTGCAGGGCGGTTACCTCTTTGGGTATGGTGATCAGAACCTCCGCATCGTCGACAATTTCTTCATGGGTCCGAACCTCGTTCGCGGCTTCGCACCGGCCGGTATCGGCCCACGCGACATCACCGTGAACCCGCAGCAGAACGCGCTCGGCGGCACGACCTATTTCGGCGGTACGGCTGAAGTTCAGTTCCCGATCTACGGCATTCCGAAAGAGTTCGGCATGCGCGGCGCGGTTTTCGCCGATGCCGGTACGCTGTTCGGGTATGACGGCCAGATCAATTACGCGAACAAGGTTCCGGGTGCGACGAATTACTGCCCGCCTGTCGGTAGCCCGCAGACGTCGTGGACCTATCAGCCGACCTGTATCAACGTGGTCGACTCGAGCATGATCCGCTCGTCGGTGGGTGTGTCGTTGTTGTGGACATCGCCGCTGGGTCCGATCCGCTTCGACTGGGCCTATCCGCTGTCCAAGCAGCAATATGACCAGACGCAGTATTTCCGCTTCTCGGGCGGCACCTCATTCTGACGAAGGTTAGAGCCGGGTCACTCCCGGCTCTTTCTCTCTCACCATCATGAGCGATCCTTTCTTCTTCTCGCCCTCGGGCCCCATCACGCTTGGCGAGATTGCCGCGCTGACCGGTATTCCGCTCGAAGAAGGGGCGGACGCTGCGCGTCGGTTTACCGGTTTGCAGCCGCTTGACCGAGCGGGCCCGGCCGACGTCGCGTTTCTGGATAATCCGAAATACGCCGAGCAACTGGACGCGAGCCTTGCGGGCGCGTGTTTTGTTGCGCCGAAATTCCGCGGTCGCGTTCCGGCAGGGACAGCGGCGCTCGTCACACCGCATCCCTATCACGCCTATGCGGCGCTCGCGGCGCGGTTTTATCCGGCCGCGATGCGGCCTGAGCCCGTGCACCAAAAGTCAGGGATTTCGCCGGCCGCACATATTCACCCGGAAGCGCGACTTGAGCCGAACGTGACCGTCGATCCCGGTGCTGTGATCGGTGCGGGTGCAGAGATTGGTTCGGGCACCATCATTGCCGCGCATGCCGTGATCGGTCCCGGCGTACGCATCGGGCGTGATTGCTCGATCGGGCCCCATGCGTCCTTGCTGCATGCGCTGGTCGGCAATGGCGTCATCATTCATGGCGGCGCGCGGATCGGCCAGGACGGGTTCGGCTATGCGATGGGCCCCAAAGGCCACTTCAAAGTACCGCAAACGGGCCGCGTCATCATTCAAGACAAGGTAGAGATCGGTGCGAATAGCACGATCGACCGCGGCGCAAGTCGTGACACGGTGATTGGCGAGGGGACGAAAATCGACAATCTCGTCCAGATTGCTCACAATGTCGTGATTGGGCGTCATTGCGTCATCGTCGCGCAAGTGGGCATTTCAGGGTCGACCACGCTCGAAGATTTCGTCGTGCTCGGCGGTCAGGTCGGCGTCGTTGGTCATTTGCGGATTGGTGCGGGATCGCAAATTGCCGGTTCGAGCAATATCGCCGACGATGTGCCTCCGGGCTCGCGCTGGGGTGGCACGCCGGCCAAACCGATCCGGCAATGGTTCAGGGAAATAAATACGCTTGCTGCGCTCGCCAAGAAAAAAGATGGCGGGGCAGGGCCAAGCGAATAGTTGATTTGGAGGACCTGATGAGCGGTGAACTGAACGCTGAATTGGGATACGCGGATATTCAAAAGATTCTCGAGCTTTTGCCGCATCGCTATCCTTTTTTGCTCGTCGACAAGATCATCGACATGAAGGGCGACGAGTCCTGCATCGGCATCAAGAATGTGACGATCAACGAGCCACAGTTTACGGGGCATTTTCCGCAGGCGCCGGTTCTGCCGGGCGTGATGATCATCGAAGGGATGGCGCAAACCGCTGGTGCTTTGTGCGTTGCTTCGCGCGGCGGCAAGAAGCCGAAGCTCGTCTATTTCATGACGATTGAGAATGCGAAGTTCCGTAAACCTGTCGTGCCGGGCGATCGGCTCGAATATCACATGACAAAGACCAAGCAGCGCGCGACGATGTGGTGGTTCCGTGGTGAAGCCAAGGTCGATGGCCAACTCGTGGCGGAAGCGACCGTCAGTGCTATGCTGGTGATGGACGACCAATGATTCATCCCTCCGCCGTCATCGATCCAAAAGCGAAAATTGGCCGCGATGTTCGGATAGGCCCGTTTTGCATGATCGGTCCGGATGTCGAGCTTGGTGATGGCTCACATTTGATCAGTCATGTTGCGCTCGCTGGAAAAACAAAAATCGGTGCGCGCACGCGGATTTTTCCATTCGCATCGGTTGGTCATGAGCCGCAGGATCTGAAGTTCCACGGCGAGGATTCTCAGCTCTTCATTGGTGACGATTGCCTGATCCGTGAAGGTGTCACGATCAATCCTGGCACTGAAGGCGGCGGGCTGATCACGTCGATTGGTAATAAATGCACCTTTCTCGCGAATTCGCATGTCGCCCATGATTGCCGCATTGGCAATCACGTTATCTTCTCCAATAATGTGATGTTGGCAGGCCACTGCCATGTCGACGATTATGCCATTATCGGTGGTGGTGCAGCCGTCCATCAATTCTGTCGCGTCGGTGCTCACGCCTTTGTCGGCGGTCTTTCGGGCGTCGAGAATGATCTCATTCCTTACGGGATAGCCATTGGCAATCGCGCGCGTTTGGCTGGTCTGAACATTGTCGGCCTTAAGCGTCGCGGCTTTGATCGTGATGCGATCCACGATATTCGCCGTGCCTATCGCTTGCTGTTTGCCAATGAAGGTACGTTGCAAGAACGTGTCGAGGATGTAGCGCTCGAATTTGCGAGCCATCCGCTCGTCCATGAAATTCTCGATTTTATCCGCGAAGGCGGGAATCGCTCCATCTGTACGCCGCGCGACAGCGAGGGCTAAGCCATGCGCGTCGGCATCGTAGCCGGAGGCGGTGCATTCCCCGGCGAGATTGCTGAGGCGGCGCGTGCAGCAGGCCATGATGTTTATGTGCTGATGATTGCGGGCTTTGCCGAACAGGCATTGGCCCGTTTTCCGCATGGCATGGCTGAGATCGTTGATCCGGATCGAGTGTTCGCGCTTTTGCGCGGTGCCAGCGTGGATGTGATCGTTTTTGCCGGTGGCGTGCGCCGGCCCGCGGCGTCAACCTTATTTGCGCTGGCCACGTCATCCCATAAACGCGAAATCGTGCGGCGCCTTTTGGGAGGCGGTGACGATCATCTCTTGCGCGCCGTCGTCACCATGTTTGAGGAAGAAGGGTTTTCGGTGGTGGCACCGGAGACTGTTGCACCGGGCATTCTGATTGGCGCCGGGCAGGGTGGAGTTGCTCCCTTCGCAGCCGAATGGCACGGCGATTTGCAGCGTGCACGGGATGTGTTGGCTGCTTTATCCCCCTTTGATGTCGGCCAAGGGTGCGTTGTGGCGCGCGGACAAATTCTTGCCATTGAAGGACCCGAAGGTACCGATGCGATGCTGGAGCGCGTGGCGCGGATGCGGCGTCGCTTTCCGTTCGGCAAGCCGCGTGAAACGGGCGGACTACTCGTCAAAGCACCGAAGCGCGGGCAAGAGCGGCGTGTTGATCTACCTGCGATTGGGCCACGCACTTTTGCGAATGCCGCGCGTGCAGGTTTGACGGCTGTCTGTGTGGCCGCTGACGAGGCGATCGTGATTGATCGGCCAGCGACGATTGCCTCTGCTGATTGGCATGGCGTCGCGCTTTATGGATTTACGCCATGAAGATTGCGATGGTCGCGGGCGAAGCCAGTGGTGATGAACTCGGTTACAAGCTGATGGCGGCGTTGAAGCGTCGCACGCCGGTCAGTTTCATTGGTGTCGGCGGGCCGCGCATGGAAGCCGAAGGGCTGACGAGCTTTTTCCCGATGGCGGATATCGCTGTCATGGGCATCGTTCCTGTCATCAAGAAATTGCCCACGCTGCTGGCGCGCATTCGCGAGACAACGAATAAGATCATCGCCGCGCGTCCCGATATTCTTGTCATCATCGATAGCCCTGATTTCACGCACCGCGTTGCAAAGCGCGTGCGTAAGACACTGCCCAATCTACCCGTCGTCGATTATGTTAGTCCGAGTGTTTGGGCGTGGCGTCCGGGCCGTGCCAAGGCGATGCGCGCTTATGTCGATCACGTCCTGGCGCTGTTGCCTTTTGAACCTGCAGCGCATCAACGGCTTCATGGGCCAGCCTGTACCTATGTCGGCCATCCCCTGACCGAAATTCTAACAACACTGCGGCCTTCGCCAGCGGAAGCGCAGCGGCGCGACGCACATCCCTTCCGTTTGCTTGTTCTACCCGGCAGCCGACGGTCGGAAATTCGGCGTCTGCTTGCTGTCTTTGGTGAAACGGTGGAGCGCGTAGCGCGCATCGTGCCTGCCCTTGATATCGTCTTGCCAGCCGTGCCGCATTTGCATGATGACATTGTTGCGGGCGTTCAATCATGGCCGATTAAGCCGCGTATCGTGTCGGGCGTCGATGCCAAGTATGAAGCATTTCGGACGGCGCGTGCCGCTCTTGCGGCATCGGGGACTGTGACGCTCGAATTGGCGCTATCACAAGTGCCCACGGTCGTCGCCTATAAGGTCTCGAAGCTCGAAGAGCAGTTGAAATATCTCATCACCGTTTCGACAATCGTTTTGCCGAATTTGATTTTAGGCGAAAATGCAATTCCGGAATTTCTGCAAGCGGATGCGAACCCTGAACAATTGAGTGTGGCGCTCTTGCCTTTGCTGGGCGATACGCCCGAGCGTACGCTTCAGATGAAGGCGTTTGCGAAACTGGATGATCTGATGCGTCTGCCTGAGGGGACACCCAGCGACAAAGCTGCTGAGATTGTGTTGGCGACTGCGCAGGGTTTGAACCCGTCCTCATGATACGGTCATAGGTGCTCTGCCGGTGCATGCAGTCTGAGCGAAAGCCCTCATGGTTCGAGACGCGATGCGCCGCATCGCTCCTCAGCAGGAGGGACTCATTATTTCCCAACGTTTCAACAAAAAAGCGAGCCGAAGCCCGCTTTCTCATTGTGTTCCTTTAAAATCGTTCAGCGCTGGTTGAGCGCCACATAATCGCGCTGGCGCTCGCCGATATAGAGCTGACGCGGACGGCCGATGCGCTGGGACGGATCTTCGATCATTTCTTTCCACTGGGCGATCCAGCCCACCGTACGGGCGAGCGCGAACAGCACCGTGAACATCGAGGTCGGGAAGCCCATCGCCTTCAGTGTGATGCCCGAGTAGAAATCGATATTCGGGTAGAGCTTCTTCTCGATGAAATATTCATCCGAAAGCGCGATGCGCTCAAGTTCCATCGCCACGTCGAGCAGCGGATCATCCTTGATGCCGAGTTCGCTCAACACTTCATGCGTCGTCTTCTGCATGATCTTGGCGCGCGGATCGTAGTTCTTATACACGCGATGGCCGAAGCCCATCAGACGGAACGGATCGTTCTTATCCTTGGCGCGCGCGATATATTCCGGAATGCGGTCGACGCTGCCGATTTCCTGCAGCATCTTGAGTGCCGCTTCGTTCGCGCCGCCATGGGCCGGACCCCACAAGCAGGCGACACCGGCCGCGATGCATGCGAACGGATTGGCGCCCGACGAGCCAGCCAGACGCACGGTCGAAGTCGACGCGTTTTGCTCATGGTCGGCATGCAGGATGAAGATGCGATCAAGCGCGCGGGAGACGATCGGGTTGACCTTGTACTCTTCGCACGGCACGGCGAAGCACATGCGCAGGAAGTTCGACGTGTAATCGAGCGAGTTCATCGGATACACGAAGGGCTGGCCGATGGAATATTTATAGGCCATCGCTGCCAGCGTCGGGATCTTCGCGATCATGCGCATCGAAGCGATCATGCGCTGCGTCGGATCCGAAATGTCGGTCGAGTCGTGATAGAAGGCCGAGAGCGCGCCGACCGACGCGGTCAACACCGCCATCGGATGAGCGTCGCGGCGGAAGCCTTGGAAGAAGCGCATCATCTGCTCATGCACCATGGTGTGGCGCGTGATGCGGTAGTCGAAATCAGCCTTCTGCGCGGCGGTCGGCAATTCGCCGTACAGCAGGAGGTAGCAGGTTTCGAGGAAGTCGCCATTCAGGGCGAGCTGTTCGATCGGATAGCCGCGATAGAGCAGTATGCCCTCATCACCGTCGATATAGGTGATCTTGGACTCGCAGCTGGCGGTCGAGGTGAAGCCGGGATCGTAGGTGAACATCCCGGTCTGGCCGTACAGCTTGCCAATATCGATGACGCTCGGCCCGATCGTGCCCTCTTTGACGGGCATGTCGACGTTTGTGTTGGCGACGGTAATGTGAGCGCTCATTGGCTTTTTTCCTGGCCGGAGTGGGACCACGATGCCCGGGCCTTGCCGCATGGCGGGAAGATTTGCCGCATTGCGGCAAGCCCCTGCGAAAAGGCCGGATTTCGTCAAACGGCAGAATTGCTAACGCACTTTCGGCGAGGGTTCAACCACACCGAAAGGCGAGTGCCGCCCCTTGAGGCGGCGTTGTTCACAAGGCGATGTCAGCGAGGCGGGCGAGGGTTTCTTCGCGCCCCAGCACGATCATCACATCGAAAATCGGCGGCGAGGTCCCGCGGCCGGTCAAAGCGGCGCGTAAGGGCTGTGCAATCTGACCGAGCTTTGCCCCTTCGGCATCCGCAAAGCTACGGACGGAGGCTTCTGTCGCTTCGACCGTCCAATCTGGCAGGGCGGCAAGCACGGTAGCGAGCGCGCCCATGCGCTTGCGCGCCGTCTCGTCGAGCAGGCTATCGGCCTTGGCATCGAAATTCAGCGGCCGGACGGCGTAGAGGTAATAGGCGCTGTCGAGCAGTTCGATCAGCGTCTTGGCGCGTTCCTTGAGGCCGGGCATGGCGGTGAGAAATTTGGCCTTGAGGTCGGGGCTCAGAACCAGTGGCGCGCCATGCGCTTCGCCCACTTCCGGCAGGATGGTTTCGAGCGCTTCGAGGATGTCCGCGTCGGCAGCCGCGCGCATGTAATGGCCATTGACGTTTTCGAGTTTGGTAAAATCGAAACGCGCCGGTGAGCGGCCGATACCGGCGAGATCGAATGCGGCGATCATTTCGTCGGTGGTGAAGAATTCTTGGTCGCCATGGCTCCAGCCGAGGCGGACGAGATAATTGCGCAAGGCTGCGGGCAAATAGCCAAGCGCGCGATAAGCTTCCACGCCGAGCGCGCCATGGCGCTTAGAGAGTTTCGCACCGTCCGGACCATGGATGAGTGGGATATGCGCCATTACTGGCACGTCCCATCCGGCCGCTTGATAGATCTGTGTCTGCCGGGCCGCATTGGTGAGATGGTCGTCGCCACGGATGATGTGGGTTACGCCCATGTCGTGATCGTCAACGACGACGGCGAGCATATAGGTCGGGGTGCCATCGGAACGCAGCAGCACAAGATCGTCGAGATCCTTGTTCTGCCAGACGACGCGGCCTTGCACCTCGTCATTGACGATGGTTTCGCCTTCTTGCGGCGCCTTGAGGCGAATGACGGGTTTGACGCCGGCGGGCGCGTCTGCAGCCGCGCGATCACGCCAGCGGCCGTCATAACGCATGGGGCGGCCTTCGGCGCGCGCCTTCTCGCGCATCTCTTCGAGTTCCTGCGGGCTCGCATAGCAGTAATAGGCCTTGCCTTCGGCGAGCAGTTTTTCCGCGACTTCGCGATGCCGCGCAGCGCGCGAGAATTGGTAGACGATGTCGCCATCCCATTCGAGGCCAAGCCAAGTGAGGCCATCAATGATGGCGGCAATCGCGGCATCCGTCGAACGTTCGCGATCGGTATCCTCGATGCGCAACATCATTTTGCCGCCATAGCGCTTGGCGAACAGCCAATTGAAGAGCGCGGTGCGGCCGCCGCCAATGTGCAGAAAGCCAGTGGGCGAGGGCGCAAAGCGGGTCACAACATTCGACATCGAAGGGTCCGACAATCAGGAGATGAGGACGCGGCGAGAACGCCGCAAAGTGCAACCGTACGGCGGTAGAGCGCGTGCGGGCCGCTCCTTTAGCATTGAAACGCACAAGGCGTAAGGGCGGGGCATGGCTGAGACGGAGATGGGCGCGCGCGTGGCCGATGTGCGGCCGGCTGCGGCCCCGCGGCTTATGCCTGTGCGTTTCCGCAGCCTCCTGCGTGAGGGCTGGCTCAGCGCAGCATGGGAGCGCGAACGCGACGCGCGTCGACCGTTCCTGTTCTGGCCTGTTGGCATGAGTGCGGGTGTGCTCCTCTATTTCGCGGCGGATCGCGAGCCAGCTTTGTGGGCCGGGCCAGGTCTTCTGTGTTGTGGCGTTGCCATAACCTTCTTCGCGCAGGCGCGACGTCTCACAGGGCTCATGGTTTTCGCCATGAGTGTTGCGGCGATGGCGGCGGGCTTTTCCGCATCCGCCTTCAAGGCGTGGTGGGTTGCAGCGCCCGTGATTGCAAAGGCCGGTGCGCTCAAGGGAACAGGCGTCATCCTGCAGATCGATCGGCGCGGCACGGGCGCACGGCTTCTCATCGGTGTCGAGCGGATCGACCGGATGCAGGCTGTGCCGGCGCGCTTGCGGTTGACCTCGCGCCAGGCGGTGCCTCTCGAGGCCGGAACACGGATTGATTTCGCCGCTTATGTCTTGCCGCCGCCGCAACCCTCGCGGCCCGGCGGGTATGATTTTGCCCGCGACGCATGGTTCGCTGGAATTGGCGGGGTTGGCGCGCTGCAAGGCAAGCCCGCACCGGCGGCTGATCAAGCGATCTCATCGTGGCATTGGCGGATGCTCGCGGCTATCGACCGAGCGCGCAATGATGTGACGGCGCGGATTGCGGGCACCATCGGCGGGCAGGCTGGCGAGGTGGCGGTGGCCCTCATCACGGGCAAGCGCGGCGGCATTAGCGAGGAAACCAACGAGATCCTGCGCGCGGCTGGCATCTACCACGTTGTCTCGATCTCGGGCCTGCACATGGTGCTTGCGGCCGGCATGGTGTTCTTCCTTGTCCGTGCGCTGTTTGCGCTATCATCCGCCGCCCTCCTGACCTTGCCGGTCAAATCGATCGCAGCCGTCGCGGCCATTGTGGCAGCGATTGCCTATGACATTTTCGCGGGGTCAGAGATTGCGACCGAGCGTTCACTGGTGATGACGCTGATCGTCTTCGGTGCCGTGCTTGCGCACCGTCGGGCTCTCTCGATGCGCAATCTGGCTTTGGCGGCTCTGCTGCTCATTCTGCTAGAGCCTGAGACGGTGGTCGGCCCTAGTTTCCAGATGTCCTTCTGCGCTGTGATGGGACTAATCGCGCTTTATGAGCGTGCTGGCGTGGCCAGCGCCGCGCAGGAAGGCTTGATCCTGACACAAGCGGAAGTGCCGGTGCGTGAGACGCCGCCGCAGAGCCTTGCGGCACGGGCGCTTCATTGGGTTGGCGGGCATGGCAAGGCCCTGATCCTGACGACGCTCGTCGCGGAATTGGCGACCGCGCCCTTCGCGCTCTACCATTTTCAGCAGCTTCAGCCGCTTGGGCTTCTGGGCAACGCGCTTGTCCTGCCACTGATCTCGGTGGTCGTGATGCCCGCCGCGCTTATTGGCATGATGGCGCTGCCCTTCGGGCTCGATCTCTGGGTCTGGGTCGCGATGGGGTGGGGTGTCGACCTCATGTTGGCGCTGGCACGGTGTGTCGCTGCCTTGCCGTTCTCGGTGGTCTCCGTACCGGCGCCGGCGGGGTGGGCGATGGCGTTGGCCGTCTTCGGGTTCGTCTGGATGGCGCTCTGGACGAGCGCGATCCGGTGGGCCGGGATGCCTTTGGTTGCGCTTGGGTTTGCACTCGCTTGGGCGGGCCCCAAACCCGATCTCTTTGTGACCGGCGATGGCAAGGCAGCGGCCCTGCGAACGGCCGATGGCCGTATCGCTTTGGTGGGTCCTTCACCCGGCGGTTTCGTGCTCGAACAATGGTTGCGTGCGACAGGTGATCCCCGCAAGGCAAAGGATGCGACGCTGAAGGCCGCAGTGATGTGCGATCGGACAGCATGTATCCTCAAAGATTCAGCGGGTTATCCGGTGGCCTTCATCAAGCAGGCGAGCGCTTTTGCCGAAGATTGTGACCGGGCCCGGCTGATCGTCACGCCACTCAGCGCGCCACCCCATTGCGTGGCCAGCGTGCTTGATCGGGCAGCACTCGCGCAAACAGGCGCCGTCGCGGGCTTTCGTGCGCCTAATGGCGCGTGGCGCTTTGAAGGCGTCCGCACCCCCTTCACAGACCGGCCTTGGCGGCCAGCGCTGACGGGAGACGGCTCATACCTTCAGCGGGCGCAACGCGAAACCGCAGCGCCTCACGAAGATAATGATGTAAGCGACTGAAAACGTTCAGTAACGACGCATCAAGCCGACGAGCTTACCCTGAATCCGCACACGGTCTGGACCCAGAACGCGGGTTTCATAGGCCGGATTGGCCGCTTCCAACGCAATCGACGAGCCGCGTTTGCGCAACCGCTTCAAGGTCGCTTCCTCGTCATCGATCAAGGCAACAACGATATCGCCGGTATCGGCGGATTCCTGTTTCTTGATCAGGACGGTGTCGCCATCATGGATGCCAGCCTCGATCATCGAGTCGCCGCGCACTTCGAGCGCATAATGCTCGCCCATGCCCAGCATGTCAGGCGGCATGGCAATGGTGTGGGAGCGGGACTGGATCGCCTCGATAGGTGTACCGGCGGCGATGCGGCCCATCATCGGAACAGAAACAATCGCCGGACCAGAATCGTTTTCCGCTGCCTTGGGGCGCAGGCGGCCCAGATTGCCTTCGATGACGCTTGGACGGAAGCCGCCGCGCGGCGCGGCATTCGGCGTCGATTGCTCAGGCAGCTTCAGCACTTCAAGCGCGCGCGCACGGTTCGGCAGGCGGCGGATGAAGCCGCGCTCCTCAAGCGCAATGATGAGGCGGTGGATGCCGGATTTCGACTTGAGATCAAGCGCTTCCTTCATCTCGTCGAAAGAGGGCGGCACGCCATCCTGCGCCAAACGCTCATGGATGAAGCGAAGAAGTTCGTTCTGCTTGCGCGTGAGCATCGCGGCTCGATCCCCCAAAACAAATCACGAACAAACGCTACATGTTCTTGATGTGTTCCGCAAGGGGAAAGTCGAGCGGAAGCGCAGCGGCTTCCTCACAGCCGGATGATACGGACCGTCTCGCCGGCTTTCGCGGGCGGTGCAAAGGGCGCGCGGATAAGAAGCGCATCGCTTTCAGTCAGAAGCCGCAGCATCGAGGAATCCTGCTTACCGAAGGGTGTGACGCACGGCAGGCCAGAGGGATCGCTCGCCAAGCGCGCCCTTACATAATCCTGCCGAAGATCATTCTCCGGCATGTCAGCGGCGAGGATCGCCGCTTCACTCGGATCGGCGCCTGCGCCGGGTTGGCCAAGCAGCGCGGCGATCAAGGGTTCGAGAAAGAGCTTGGTGCAGACGATGGATGAGACCGGGTTGCCCGGGAGGCCGAGCACGATCGTCTCGCCCAGCGTGCCGAAAATCAGCGGCTTGCCTGGCCGCATGGCAATTTTCCAGAAGCCGAGTTCCATGCCGCGCTTGGTGAGCGCCTTCTGCACGAGATCGTGATCACCCACCGAAGCACCGCCCAGCGTGACGAGCACATCCGTCTTTTCTGCCACGGCGCGATCCAAAGCGGCATCGAGATCAGCCATCGTATCGCGCGCGATGCCAAGATCGATGGCGCGCGCACCCTTGGCGGAGGCCATGGCGCAAACGGCAAAAGAATTTGAAGCGACGATTTGGTCGGGGCCGACCATTTCGCCGGGGCGAACCAATTCATCGCCAGTGGCGAGCACGGATACGATGGGCTTCTGGCGGACGGGCAAAGTCGGGTGGCCCATCGCGGCGGCGAGCGCGAGCGCGCGGGCGTTAAGCACGCTGCCTGCCTGTAGCAACACATCGCCCTGTGCGAAATCAAGCCCGCGCGGACGGACGAAGCGGCCAGCGCCAACCGCTTCACGTGCGATAATCATCTCGCCTTCGGTCGTCGCATTCTCTTGAATGAGGATCGCGTCGGCGCCGTCTGGCACCGGCGCGCCGGTAAAAATGCGGACAGTCTCGTTCGCGCCGATGCGGCCATGAAAGGCCCGGCCCGCTGCGGCTTCGCCAATCTTTTTCAAGCGCGCGCCCGCGACACAATCGGCCGCGCGCACGGCATAACCATCCATGGCGGAGGCGGGAAAGGGCGGTTGTGTGCGGGTCGCTGCGACATCGCTGGCGAGTGTGCGGAAGGCGGCCTCATGCAAGGGGAGCGTTTCCGCGCCGCGTGGTTTCGCAGCCGCTAAGATTCGTGCGAGCGCATCAGCGACCGGGATCAATCCGTCAGCCATCGGCTTTCCACGAGCCCGATTTGCCACCGGTCTTTTCGAGCAAGCGAATGCCGTCAATGCGCATGAAACGATCGACGGCTTTGGCCATATCGTAAATGGTGAGGCAGGCGACGGAGACGGCGGTGAGCGCTTCCATCTCGACGCCCGTCTTGCCAGAGAGCTTGGCCATCGCTTCAACACGAATGCCGGGCAGCGTGTCGTCGAAGGTGAAATCGACCGCCACTTTCGACAGGGCCAGCGGATGGCACAGCGGGATCAATTCATGCGTGCGCTTAGCCGCCATGATCCCGGCAATGCGCGCTGTCGCGATGACATCGCCTTTCTTGGCCGCACCGTCGCGGATGAGGGCGAGCGTCTCAGGCTTCATGATGACGCGGCCTTCGGCAATCGCGACGCGATCGGTCACGTCCTTGTCAGCCACATCGACCATGGCTGCCTTGCCGGTTTCGTCGAGATGGGTGAGCCGGCTCATGCGACCTCGCCAAATAGAAGAGCGCGTGTTGCGGCTGTCACATTGTCCTGCCGCATCAGGCTTTCGCCAACGAGGAAGGTGTTGATGTCGACATTTTGCAAGCGCTCTACATCGTCATGCGTGAAGATACCGCTCTCACCGACAATGATGCGACCGCGCGGGATGAGAGGGGCCAGCATCTCGCTTGTCGTCAATGTCACGTCAAACGTGCGCAGATTGCGGTTGTTGATGCCGATCAGTTTGGTGTCGAGTTTCAACGCGCGCTGCAATTCTTCGGCATCATGCACTTCGGCGAGCACGTCCATGCCGAGATCATGGGCCGCTTGCGTGAGATCGTGAGCGAGCGCGTCATCGACGCTGGCCATGATGACGAGGATGCAATCTGCTCCCCACGCACGCGCTTCGACGACTTGATAGATGTCGTAGAGAAAATCTTTGCGCAACGCGGGCAGGTTGGTCGCATCGCGCGCTTGCGTTAGATATTCGGGCTTGCCTTGGAAGGATGGCTCGTCGGTCAGAACGGACAAGCAGGTTGCGCCGCCCGCTTCATAGGCTCGCGCCAGCTTCGGCGGATCGAAATCGGCGCGGATCAGGCCCTTTGACGGGCTCGCCTTCTTGATTTCGGCGATGAGCGCGGGGCGATCTTCGGAGAGATGTTTCTGGATCGCACGCGCAAACCCGCGCGGCGGTAACGCGCGTCCTGCCAGATCAGTCAGGTCGGTAAACGAAATCCGCTTCTTCGCTGCCGCGATCTCCTCGCGCTTATAGGCTTCGATCTTTTTCAGAATGTCAGCCATTGGAGGCCTTCACCAATGTTTCGAGCACTTGCTTCGCGCGACCATCGTCAATGGCGGCTTCGACGATGCGGGCCGCTTCGTCAAGCGTGGCCGCACGGCCCGCAACCACGAGCGCCGCTGCAGCGTTCAAAACAGCAATATCGCGATAGGCCGTCCTCTCGCCATTCAGCACCGCGAGCAGAGCCTTGGCATTGTGCTCGCCATCGCCACCTTTGAGCGCATCCGATGTTGCGCGGGCGAGGCCGGCATCATCCGGCGTGATCGTGAAAGATGTGATCGCACCATTCTTTAACGCGATCACTTTGGTCTCGCCCGTCGTGGTGATTTCATCAAGCCCGTCCGACCCGTGCACAATCCATAAATCGGTCGAGCCGAGGCTTTTCAGCGTTTCAGCGATTGGCATCATCCAGCTTTCAGAAAAAACACCGATGACCTGTTTCTTGACGCCTGCTGGGTTGGAGAGAGGGCCCAGAATGTTGAAGATTGTGCGTGTGCCGAGTTCGACGCGAACGGGTGCGACATGACGCATGGACGAATGATGCGCCGGGGCAAACATGAAGCCGACACCCGCTTCCTTGATGCAGCGTTCAATGCCCGCGGCATCGATCCCCACTTTCACACCGAGCGCAGCGAGCACATCGGCCGATCCCGATTTGGACGATGCGGCGCGGTTGCCGTGCTTGGCAACTTTAAGGCCTGTTGCCGCCGTGAGGATTGCGGCCAATGTCGAGACATTCCATGAACCGGAATTATCGCCGCCCGTACCGACGATATCGATGGCATCGGTGGGGGCATTCACGCGCAGCATTTTGGCGCGCATGGCCGTGACCGCGCCGGAGATTTCATCGACGGTTTCACCGCGCACGCGCAGCGCCATCAGAAAGGCGCCCATCTGCGCGAGCGTCGCTTCGCCCGAAAGGATTTGATCGAAAGCCTTTTCGGCTTCTTCGCGCGTGAGCGGCGAGCCGGTGGCGACTTTCGCAATGATCGGTTTGAAGTGATCCATCCGCTGCCTCGTCAAACGCGTTTGTGGCGGTTCCATTCATCCGCCAGAGCAAGAAAATTGCCGAAGATTGTCAGTCCCTGTTCGGACTTGATGCTTTCGGGGTGAAATTGGACGCCGTGAACCGGGTGTTCACGATGCGACAACGCCATGACAAGCCCATCTTCCGTTTCTGCCGTCACTTTGAAAGCGGCAGGGCAGGTCTCGCGGGCCACGATCAGCGAATGATAGCGCGTCGCTTTGAAGGGGCCATTGATACCGCGAAAGACGGTTTCTGATTTGTGATGCACGGTCGAGACTTTGCCGTGCATGGGCAAGGGTGCACGCACCACTTCGCCGCCATAGGCTTGCCCCATCGATTGCAGGCCGAGACAGACGCCGAACATCGGAATGGTGGCGCCAGCTTTGGCAATCAACGGGAGGCAGATGCCTGCTTCATTCGGTGTGCATGGACCGGGCGATAGCACGATCGCTTCTGGCGCGCTTGCGATCACGGCATCGGCGTCCGTCTCGTCATTGCGGATCACGGTGATGTCCGCGCCGAGCTTGCCAAGATCGTGATAAAGGTTCCAAGTGAAGCTGTCGTAATTGTCGATCAGCGTCACTTTCATGCCGGGCTTCATGGTGGGTGCGCTCATTGACCCCTCCGTGCAGCAGAGGAGAAGCGCACCGCTTCTTCAGCGGCGCGGAACAGGGCTTTGGCCTTGTTCACGCATTCCATCTGTTCGGAAGCGGGATTGGAATCATAGACGATCCCGGCACCGGCCTGCACATGAATGCGGCCATCTTTCACGACGGCTGTGCGCAACACGATGCACGTATCCATTTCGCCATTGCCACCGAAATAGCCGATGCAGCCGGCGTAAAGCCCGCGCTTGTCTTTCTCGAGTTCGTCAATGATCTGCATGGCACGCACTTTTGGCGCACCGGAGACTGTTCCGGCCGGAAAGCCTGCGGCCAAAGCGTCGAGCGCATCAAATCGCGGATCAAGATCGCCTTCGACATTTGAGACGATGTGCATCACCTGGCTGTAGCGCTCGAGAAAGAACGAGTCGGTGACATTGACGGTGCCAATTTTTGAGACGCGACCGACATCATTCCGGCCGAGATCGAGCAGCATCAGATGTTCGGCACGTTCTTTTTCGTCTGCCAATAATTCTTCGCCGAGCGCCTTGTCCTCAGTGCTTGTTTTGCCGCGCGGTCGCGTTCCTGCGATTGGGCGGATCGTTACCTTGCCATCGCGGACCCGCACGAGAATTTCCGGTGAGGAGCAGACGACTTGATAGGATCCGAAATCGAGATAGCAAAGGAAGGGCGCAGGATTGATCCGGCGCAATGCGCGATAGAGCGAGAAGGCAGGCAGGGCGAACGGTGTTTCAAAACGCTGCGACAGCACGACCTGAAAAATATCACCCGCGCGGATATAATCCTTCGCCTTGGCGACCATGGCCAGATAGTCCGCTTCGCTCGTATTGGAGGCGGGCGGGACGATGGCGGCGTGATCGGCGGGTGGTGCCGTTTGCGGAAGCGGTGCATCGAGCGCAGCGACCACACTGTCGAGCCGCTCTTGTGCCATTTCCCATGCTTGTTTGGCTGAGATGGATGGCGAAGGCCGCACAGGCGTCAACACGATGATTTCGTCGCGGACGGCGTCGAAGACCACCATCAATGTGGGGCGCATCAAGGTGGCGTCAGGGACACCCAACGCATCAGGATTGGGCGGGCCAAGCCGCTCCATCTGCCGTACCATGTCGTAGCCAAGGCAGCCGAAAAGGCCTGCTGCCATGGGTGGCATGTCTTCCGTGAAGGCGATTTCACTTTCCTTTAACAGCGCGCGCAGCGTTGCAAGCGGCTTGCCTTCAAGCGGCGTGAAGGTGTCAGGATCATGTAGCGCATTTCGGTTGATCTCGGCCTGATCCCCGGTCGAACGCCAAATGATGTCCGGTTGCAAGCCAATGACCGAATAGCGGCCGCGGACGGCGCCGCCCTCGACCGATTCGAGCAGAAATGTGTACGCTTTGTGGGCCGCCGAGAGCTTCAGATAAGCGGAGACGGGTGTCTCAAGATCGCCGACGAGGACGCGCTTAAGGATTTGCGGCGTGCCTGCCGCATAAATCTTTGCGAATGCGTCAAGGCCAGAATCCTGCATCTCAATTATTGCCGAGCGCGAGCCGGAGATTGTTGTCGAAGATTTTGGTGCCAAGCGATTTTTGCACATTGGCGACATAGCCGACGAGCATGTCTTCGCTGAGTGCCGATTTGATCTGGCTCTCGAGTTGCTTGGCCTCATCGGAATTGGGATCATAATTCGGCACGATGGCCGATGTGACCTTGAGCACGATCCGGCTTGCCTGCGTCTTGCCGAGCGCGGGCGCGGCTTCACCGATTTTGGTTCCGAAAGCCTGCGTCACAGCCGCTTGCGAGAGATCAGGCGAATCCTGTGTGCCGCGGGTGAGCCCGATGGCGTTGCGCGCTTCGACACCGTTTTCGCGTGCAACGTCAGCGACGCTCTTGCCAGCATTGATCGCCTTGGCAGCGTCTGCGGCCTTTTTGGCCAAACGCTGCGCCGTCTCGTCGATCTTCCAGGCTTCTGTCAGCATTGGCCGGATTTCGTCGAGCGTGCGGTCACGCGCCGGGGTGATGCCAGTGACGTCATACCAGACCCAACCACCATCGCGTGTGGCAATCGGTTCATTGTCGGCGCCGATTTCTGAAGCAAAGATGGCCTTTAACAGTGCTTCGCGATCGGGCAGGGGTACAACGGCACCGGATGCATCGCGGCCCTGGCGGTCGACAGCGGCGACGCTTTCAAGCGTCAGCGTGATCTCCCGTGCGATCTCGGCGAGCGGCTTCGCTGAGGCGCGCTGATCTTCGATCTTGTCATGGAGATCCTGGATCGCATCACGCGCTTTCGTCCGCGCGAGTTCGACCTTGATGGCGCCAGCGACTTCTTCAAACGGCCTGACGACACCTGCGGTGATCGCTTTGACACGCAAAAGAATGGGGCCGAAGCGGCTGTTGACCGCGCCGCTTGTTTCGCCTTCCTTCAAGGCGAAAGCGGCTTCGGCAACGATCGGATCGATAAGGTCCGGTTTGGTAACATTACCGAGATCGATCGGCTTCAGATTTTTTTCCGTGGCGATGTCATCCAAGCTCTTGCCGCCCTTGATGGCAGCGGCTGCGGCTTCGGCATCGGCGAGGCTGGCAAAGGGAAGCTGTTCGAGTTGGCGACGCTCAGGCTGACCGAACCGTGCGATGTTGCGATCGTAATAAGCCTTCGCATCCGCATCCCAAACTTCATTCGGCTTGGCGATGCTGTCAGGCGTCAACGCCACAATGTTGACGGCGCGGAAATCCGGCGCGCGGAAAGCGGTCTTATTGGCTTCGTAGAATTTCTTCAGCTCGTCCTCTGAGGGTGCCGGAATATCGCCGGCTTGTGCGGCCTCAAGCACGAAGAAATCGATGGCGCGCTGTTCGGCGCGGTAGCGATGCAGGGCTTCCCGCATGGCAAGCGGCGCCGTTGCAGCACCAGCCAAGGATTCCGTCAGCTGTTGCCGCAGATACGCACCACGCTGTGCGGCGACAAAGCCCTGCTCGGTGTAGCCAGCATTGCGGACCGCTTCTTGGAACGCATTGCGATCAAACTGGCCATTGGCGCCGCGGAAATTCGCGTCGGCCTGAATGGCGCGTGCAATCGTCTCGTCAGAAATGCCAAGACCGTACTTCTTCACTTCGGCATTGAGGGCGGCGTCCGTCATCATGCGGTCGAGCACGACCTTGTCGAGGCCGAACGCGCGGGCCTCTTCGGAGGTCAGTGTGCGACGGATACGACGCGAGACCTGCTGCAGCTCTTGCTGCCACGCGTCGCGGAATTGCACCGTCGTGATCTCAGTCGAGCCGACTTCGGCCACCAGTTGCTTGCCGCCCTGGCGGATGATGTCACCAATGCCCCAGACCGCGAAGGACACGATCAGGACGCTAAACAGGACGCCGATCACCAGCTTGCCGAGCCAGCTTTGTCCCGCTTTGCGAATACCATCCATCATGATCGTCGGTCCGTTCAGTTGGGGAGGGGGCGGTTTGGTCGTCCCCCGTCCAGTAAGAGGAGGGGGGCGCGCTCAAGCGCACCCCCCGGAAAGCGGCGCATCATAGGGATGAGACCCCTGCGCCGCAACGCTTCCGGACGAGGCTTTTCCTTGCTAAGCGGTCCGCAGGTTTAGAAACAGGGGGTTCATATGACGCCGGGGGTCAGGCCGCTCGTTGCGGGGAATTGGAAAATGAACGGCATGCGCGGGAGCCTCAATGAGGCCAGCGCCATCGCCGCCCAATATGATTGGGGTCTGCGGCGGTCGATCGACCTGCTGATCTGCCCACCTGCGACTTTGATTGCCCCCATGAGCCGCCAATCCATCGGTTCAGGGCTTCTGACCGGGGGGCAGGATTGCCACGCCAATGCGTCAGGCGCCCATACGGGTGATCTTTCGGCCGAAATGATCGCCGATGCCGGTGGATCTTACGTCATTGTCGGGCATTCCGAGCGGCGCGCTGACCATAAGGAAACCGATGCCGTTGTCCGCGCCAAGGCTGAAGCGGCCCGTCGGGCCCGGCTTGTTGCCATTGTCTGCGTCGGAGAAACCCAAGCCGAGCGGGAGGCAGGCAAGACGCTAGCCGTCGTCCGCAAGCAGCTTAAGGGTTCGATCCCGGACGGCATGAATGCGGCGACCTTGGTGGTGGCCTATGAGCCCGTCTGGGCGATTGGCACGGGGCTTACGCCGACCGCAGCCGATGTCGCAGAGGTGCATGCCGCTATCCGCGCCGACCTCAAAAAGCTTGTCGGCAAGGACGAGGGGGCCAAGGTGCGCATCCTTTATGGGGGGTCGGTGAAACCGTCGAATGCGGCCGAACTTATGGCGGTCGAGAACGTCGATGGTGCGCTCGTTGGTGGCGCAAGCCTGAAGGCGGCCGATTTCATGGGCATCGCTGGGGTCTATCGGCAGTCTTGATAATAATTATCAATCTGCACAGAATGGGCATGGAGGTGCTCCATGCCCAGTAGTGTTGCGCTCGGCAATCTTGAAGAGGTTGTTGAACAGCTTGTGGCTTCAGGCCGGTATAACTCGAAGAGTGAGGTCATCCGCGAGGGGATTCGGCTCGTTGAGGAGCGCGAAAAGCGGCTGGCGGCCATGAAAGCTCTTTTGGCCGAGGGTATTGCCGACGCCGATGAAGGTCGTACCCATCCGGCCGACGAAGTGTTTGCAGAGTTGCGTCAGCGTATCAGGGATCGGTCCGGATCCGGCACGTGACGTTGGAATTCTCAAGCCGTGCCCGCGCCGATTTGGTTGCGATCGCAGACTTTATTGAGCCGCATAATCCCTTGCGAGCCTTGTCTTTCGTTGACAAAATCGAAGCACGGTGTCGCAGGCTTTCTTTGTTTCCGCATCAGGGTGAAAGGGTGCCGGGGTTTGAGGGCGTTTGACGCATTGTCCATGGCCGCTACCTCATCTTTTATCGGGTTGAGAAAGGCCGCATCGTCATTTTGACGATTATGGGCGGTGAAATGGATCTCGATCACCTCCTGTTCTTACCCACCCTTCCCATCCGGGGCGGCGCGTGCTAAGGCCCTCCGTCCTTTTCGAACCGGAAGTCCGAGCCCGCCATGCAGCAGGTCCTGATCGTTATTCATCTGATCGTCGTTGTCGCGCTTGTGGGCGTGATCCTTCTGCAGCGGTCGGATTCAGGCGCGCTTGGCATCGGCGGCGGCAATTCGGGCGGCTTCATGACCGGTCGTGGGCAGGCCAATGCATTGACCCGCATGACGGCGATTCTTGCGGCCATCTTCTTCTTCACATCGGTTGTGCTGGCCATTCTGGCTGGGGCAACCCGCCAGCCGAAGTCGATTTTCGACACTAACGCGCCGGTTTCGGCGCCTGCGACCCCGGCCGTGCCGCCATCTGGCGGCGTCCTCGACCAACTCAAGCAACTCGAAAATCAGAACGCGCCCAAGTAAGCCCGGGCGGGTCTGATGCCCAAACGCCTGTGGAGCACGCCTCCGCAGGCGCGATTTCCCCTGTTCGAATCGTCAATTGAAGTCTAAGCGAGAGGTCCCATGGCGCGGTATATTTTCATCACCGGCGGCGTGGTCTCTTCCCTCGGAAAAGGTCTGGCCTCCGCAGCACTGGGTGCGCTTCTGCAGGCACGTGGCTACTCGGTCCGTTTGCGGAAGCTCGATCCTTACATCAACGTCGATCCGGGGACGATGTCGCCGTATCAGCATGGCGAAGTCTTCGTCACCGATGACGGCGCGGAGACGGATCTTGATCTCGGCCATTACGAGCGTTTCACCGGCCGTCCTGCGACCAAGCAGGACAACATCACGACCGGGCGCATCTATCTCGACATCATCACCAAAGAACGCCGCGGCGATTATCTCGGCGGCACTGTGCAAGTCGTCCCGCATGTCACGAACGCGATCAAGGAATTCGTGCTCGACGGCAATGAGGCCTATGATTTCGTGCTGGTCGAAATCGGCGGCACAGTTGGCGACATTGAGGCGCTGCCCTTCTTCGAGGCGATCCGCCAATTGGGCAATGATCTGCCGCGCGGCCATTGCGTCTATGTTCATCTGACGCTCTTGCCGTTCATTCCCAGCGCCGGCGAGTTGAAAACCAAGCCGACGCAGCATTCGGTGAAAGAATTGCGCTCGATCGGCATTCAGCCCGACATTCTGCTTTGCCGCACCGATCGCGAAATCCCACGCGAAGAGCGTCGCAAGCTCGGCCTTTTTTGTAATGTCCGCGAAAGCGCCGTCATCGAAGCACGTGATGTCGCCTCGATTTACGATGTCCCGCGTGCCTATCACGAAGCAGGGCTTGATGCTGAAGTGCTCGCGGCGTTTGGTATCGAACCGGCGCCGAAGCCTGATTTGTCGCGCTGGCGCGGCGTAACCGAGCGCATCTGGAATCCAGAAGGCGAAGTTACGATCGCCATTGTCGGCAAGTATACCGGCATGAAGGATGCCTATAAATCGCTCATCGAAGCGTTGCACCATGGCGGTATCGCCAACAAGGTGAAGGTCAATCTCGATTGGATCGAGTCGGAAGTGTTCGAAAACGAAGATCCGACGCCGTTCCTCGAACATGTCCATGGAATTCTGGTGCCGGGTGGTTTCGGGCAACGTGGTGCCGAAGGCAAAATCCTCGCCGCCGGTTTCGCGCGCGAACGCAAGGTGCCGTATTTCGGTATCTGCTTCGGCATGCAGATGGCCGTGATCGAAGCGGCCCGCTCGCTCTGCGGCATCAAGGACGCCAATTCGACCGAATTCGGCCCGGCCAAGGAACCGCTCGTCGGTCTGATGACCGAATGGATGAAGGGCAACGCGCTTGAGCAGCGGCGCGCGGGCGGCGACCTCGGCGGCACGATGCGGTTGGGTGCGTTCAAAGCGAAGCTGGCTGAAGGTTCGCGCATTGCCGATATCTATGGCTCAACTGACATCAGTGAGCGGCATCGCCATCGCTATGAAGTGAACATGGATTATCGCCAGAGGCTTGAAGCCGGAGGCTTGAAATTCGCGGGCGTGTCACCGGATGGTTTGCTGCCAGAGACGGTGGAATTCCCCGATCATCCTTGGTTCATCGGCGTGCAGTACCACCCTGAATACAAATCACGTCCGTTCGAGCCGCACCCGCTTTTTTCGAGCTTCATTGCGGCCGCCGTCGAGCAAAGCCGTCTGGTTTGAGCGGCTTTTGCGCGGCGCGGTGAACCGCAAATCGGTGACAATCCGATCATACGGCGCTTCAATGAGGCCATCTTCACGTTTCTCGATCAGTCCGAGTTCGATGAGCTTTTGCACATCCTGATAAATGGATTTGTAATCGCGTGAGACCGCCTTTGCGAGGGCGCGTATCGAAGACGGACCAAGATTGTTGAGCTGAAAAGTAGTTTCTAAGCGGCGTGGCGTTATCGATGTTAAAAATGTCTGCAAATCGGTGAAGGTGAGACCTTCTTCAGGCCGGATCTTTTCACCAGCCTCAATGCGATGCGCGAGCTTGTGGACCCGTTCCCAATTTTCGTCCTCGCTCTCAATCCTTATATGAAGTGTTCTCATAACTTATCTCTCGCGCGCCTAACATCGTCTTCGAAATCCGCAAATAGCCGAGGTAGAGATTGAAATTTATAGGGAACCTCAAATGGGCCTATGTGCTTGTGGTCGCCTTTACCCCGTTCGTTATCGTAATCGACGAGCCTCTTACCCTTCAGGCCAAAGAACAGCGAATATTTAAGTCCATGCGGTCGTTCCGGATCAGACTTCGGCAAGCTCCAAACCACCATTTGCATGATGGTCCCATCGGGATAAGACGTTTTCTCTGATACAAGCAAAGTCGCTTTAGGCATTCTGGCAATTCTCAAACAATGATGGTATCAAATACCATACACCTCTCAACGTCACGGTTTCTCATGGGCCGCGGTCTCGATCATTTCGTTTTGTGCGTGCGCGATCTCGATGCGGCGGCTGAGTTCTACCGCCGTCTAGGCTTCATCGTGGGAGCCAAGAACCGTCATCCATGGGGCACGGAAAACCATATCGTGCAGACGCCGGGAACCTTTTTGGAAATTCTAGGCCTTGCACCCGACGCGGTGATCGCTGATGCCGCACCGGGCGAAAAATCCTTCGGTGCGTTTGCTCGCGATTACATCGCTGCGCGTGAAGGTTTCGCAATGTTGGTCCTCGAAGGGCGGGACGCCGCGGCCGACAAGGCGGCTTTCGCCAAAGGTGGGATCGGTCACTATCCCGTTTTCCCGTTTGCACGCGAGGGCAAAAGGCCTGATGGCACGCCGGTGAAAGTGGCGTTTGATCTCGCCTTTGCAGAAGACCGGCACGCACCTGATATCTTTTTTTTCACGTGCACGCAGAAATATCCGGAGAATTTCTGGAACGGAGCCATGCAACGGCACGCCAATGGTGCCATCGGTTTTCCGGGTATCATCATGGCGGCGGAAAACCCGGCCGCTCACGCGGAGTTCTTCCAGCATTTCGCGGGTGTGCATGATTTCGAGGCAACGTCTGCGGGGCTGACCATCGATACGCCGCGTGGGCAGATCGAGGTTCTGACGAGCCCGGCCATCGCCTCGCTTTTTGGGGAGACCGTGGCAGACGAGCCTGCCGCCTTGGTCGGGTTCAGGATTGCTGTGGCCGATCTTGAGGCACTGGCCGAGCGATTGGCCGACGAAGACATCGGCTTTCACGAATGGCGGGGACGCCTGATCGTCCCGGCGCCCGAAGCATTCGGTACGATGCTGGTGTTCGAAGAGGGGTGAGCGAGATTATTTGTCGCTCCGGCACTTGCGCGCTATACCGCCCCTTATGACCCACGCTCATTCTCAGGTCGCCGCTGGCGATGTCATCTTTTCGCAAAAGCTGCCCTTCGCGCTGATCGCCGGTCCGTGCGCCATGGAAAGCCGTGAGCATGCGCTCTTCATGGCCGGGGCGCTGAAGGAGATCTGCGGCAAGCTCGGCATCGGGTTGGTTTTCAAGGCGTCGTTCGACAAAGCCAATCGCACCTCGGCGTCGGCGCGGCGTGGCATTGGGCTCTCTAAGGCGATGGATGTATTCGCCGAGGTGAAGGCGACCTATGGGCTGCCCGTCCTCACTGACATTCATGACGCCACGCAATGCAAGCCGGTGGCTGAGGTCTGCGACATTCTCCAGATCCCGGCCTTTCTTTGCCGCCAGACCGATCTTCTGGTGGCAGCGGCTGAGACGGGCCGCATCATCAACGTGAAGAAGGGCCAGTTCCTTGCGCCATGGGACATGAAGAATGTTGTCAGCAAGGTGACGGGGGCAGGCAATCCGAACGTGCTCGTAACCGAGCGTGGCACCTCTTTTGGTTACAACACACTCGTTACCGATTTCCGCGGTCTGCCGACCATGGCTGCTGAGACGGGTGCGCCGGTCATCTTTGATGCCACCCATTCGGTGCAGCAACCGGGCGGGCAGGGCACATCATCGGGCGGGCAACGCGAATTCGTGCCGGTTTTAGCGCGCGCAGCCGTTGCCGTCGGTGTGGCGGGGCTTTTCATCGAAACGCATGACAATCCTGCGAATGCCTTTTCAGACGGACCCAATATGGTCCCGCTCGCAGAGATGGAAACGCTTTTGGCCACGCTCAAGGCGTTCGACGCGGTTGCTAAAAAACAAGCGTGACCTCTCGCCGTTTGGCTGTGTCAGCACCATAATCTTCTCCGAACCCCGAAACGGGGATAATCGAGGAGGAGAGATCCGATGTCGCTTAACCGTCGTGCGATCCTGACTGGCTCTGCTGTGGCTCTGGCCGCGCCTGCGTTTCTCCGTTCCGTGTCACAAGTTGAGGCCCAGACCGTCGTGCCCCCCATGGATCAAGCTCCCGCTTTCTATCGCTACAAAGTTGGCGACATCACCGTCACGGCGATCAATGACGGTTATGGCGAACGCCCTCTTGAAGGATTTATTCGCAATGCCGAACTCGCCGATGTGAAGAAGGCTGCCGAAGCGGCGTTCTTTCCGAAGGACAAGGTGCGGATCTCGTTTACGACGCTCGTGTTTCAAACCGGCGGCAAAACCGTTTTGATCGATACGGGCAATGGCGATAGCGGCGCGCCGACGACCGGTCAGTGGATGCGCAATTTCAAGGCGGCCGGATTTGATCCCGCCAAAGTCGATACGGTGATCATCAGCCATTTCCATGGCGATCACATTAATGGCGTGCGTCTGAAAGACGGCACCGCTGTGTTCCCCAATGCGGAAATTCTTGTCGGTGGTACCGAATGGGATTTCTGGATGGATGACACCAAGATGAATGCTGCGCCCGACGCGATGAAGGGTGCGTTCCAGAATGTGCGCCGTGTGTTTTCGCCGGTTGCCAAGGATGTGAAGAAGTATAATGCCGGCCAAGAAGTGGCGAAGGGCATTACGGCCGTGCCGACCTATGGCCACACGCCGGGACATATGTCGTTTGCGGTTGCGTCGGGCAATGACAAGCTGATGGTCATGTCGGATGTAACGAACCACCCGGCGTTGTTTGTGACCAACCCCGATTGGTCAGCGATTTTCGACATGGATGCGGATGCTGCACGCGCCACACGCCGTAAAGTCTTGGACATGGTGGCCGCGGATAAGATGCAGGTCGCATTTTATCATGCGCCATTCCCGGCCACGGGTTTCATCGTCAAGGATGGCAAGGGCTTTGAACTTGTTCCCGTGCAGTGGAGCTGAGCGCAGTTTAACGAGCTTCAAGACAGCGAATGAAAAAGCGGGCTCAAGGGCCCGCTTTTTTATCGCAGGAAGAAGACGTCGTTGTCGGTCACATCGAGCGTTCGTCCATAGAAGTGCGGGTAGCGTTCTGGGAGGAGAAAAAATCCGACCGGCATGCCGTCAATCATTGCAACGCTGTCGGGCGGGAAATTAGCAGCCTCTTTTCTGGAATAGAAACCGACAAAGATGTTTGTGAAGGTCCCACTTCCATCTTTGGGGAATACTTTCATTTCGCAAATCCCTAGCACTGCGGGGTCTTCGTTCTGACTGCGGGAATAATCCCAATATTCATCAAGACGCGCGCGCGCTTTGGGAGTGAATGAAAAGTTTTGGTTGAGTTGTTGTAGCGTCGTCATGGTTTATTGTCGTTTAGGAGGCGATAATGAAAAAGTTCGGTCATGAAAGGGCGCTCGACGCAACCGAATAGACTGCCCTCACCAACGAGTTGACCAATCGAAGTATCGTAAACGCACAAGCGGCGATTTGAATATTTGATCTGCTGAACGAGGCGTGCTCGTTCAGGAAGCTGCGCAATTCGTGTTCCTCCGCCTCGCGTTTGAGGGTTTGAGCCACGGAGGGGTATCGCTGAGCCCTCTGCTGTCCAGCGCCCACCGCCAAAAGCGCCGGCTGGTAGCCTTGGTTGATCATCACGGTATTTTATCAGCAATCGCATTTTGCAAATCCCAAATTGAAAAGGAATTTAATACTATCTTAAAAAGGACAAAACTAAAATTTTGTTCTTTGGTGGCTTGCCTCTCACCGTCCGCGATAAGGCGGCACGCCCTGATCCGGCAGGAAGACGTTTTTCGGCAATTCGCCATGCTGCCAGAAGACATCGATCGGGATGCCGCCGCGCGGATACCAATAGCCGCCAATGCGGAACCAGACCGGATCAAGGAGTTCGGCCAGCTTGCGGCCGATCGAGACGGTGCAATCCTCATGGAACGCGCCGTGGTTGCGGAACGCGCCGAGATAGAGCTTCAGCGATTTGGATTCGACGAGCCAAGGGCCCGGCACATAGTCGATGACCAAAATGCCGAAATCAGGCTGACCGGTGACTGGGCAGATCGAGGTGAATTCCGGGCAGGTGAAACGGGCGACATAGTGGGTGTCGGGGTGCGGGTTCGGCACCCGGTCGAGCACGGCTTCTTCAGGGCTCTGGGGAAGCGGGGTCGACTGTCCAAGCTGCAGGCTCATGGCGATCATTCCAAAGGGAGTGGAGGCTTTTGGCCTCTATAGGGCGGGGCAGGCCGCGAGGCGAGGGGAAAAGGCGGCGCTCGGCCTTTCCTCCGATTTGCGGCGCAGCAAAAATGCTCTAAGAGCGCGGCCAGAGGTTTCTTCCCCTTCGCCTGAGGACAGATTTCATGACCGCCATTGTCGATATCATCGCCCGCGAAATTCTCGATAGCCGTGGCAACCCGACCGTCGAGGTCGATGTGGTGCTGGAAGACGGGTCGCTTGGCCGCGCCGCCGTCCCGTCAGGCGCTTCGACTGGCGCGCATGAGGCGGTCGAACTCCGCGATGGTGATAAGGGTCGCTATCTCGGCAAGGGCGTCGAGAAGGCTGTCGAGAGCGTGAACCGCGATGTGTTCGATGCCATTGGCGGCATGGACGCCCAAGAGCAGGTCAAGATCGACGAGGTCATGATCGCGCTCGATGGCACGGCCAATAAGGCCAAGCTCGGTGCCAACGCCATTCTCGGCGTGTCGCTTGCCGTTGCGAAGGCGGCGGCGTCTTCGGTCGGCCTGCCGCTTTATCGCTATGTCGGCGGCACGTCAGCGCGCGTTCTGCCGGTGCCGATGATGAACATCGTCAATGGCGGCGCGCATGCCGACAACCCGATCGATTTTCAGGAATTCATGATCATGCCGGTCGGCGCTCCCTCGTTCCGCGAGGCGCTGCGCACGGGGGCTGAGATCTTCCACACGCTCAAATCGGCGCTGAAGAAGAAGGGCCACAACACCAATGTCGGTGATGAAGGTGGCTTTGCGCCGAACTTGCCGTCTGCCGAGGCGGCGCTCGATTTCGTGATGGAAGCCATCAATGGCGCGGGCTTCAAGGCCGGTCAGGACGTGATGATCGCGCTCGACTGTGCCTCGACCGAATTCTTCAAGAATGGCGCCTATGACTATGAAGGCGAGGGCAAGAAGCGCTCGATCACTGAACAGGTCGATTATCTCGAAAAGCTCGTCAAAGCCTATCCGATCGTCTCGATCGAAGATGGCATGGCAGAAGATGATTGGGATGGCTGGAAGCTTCTGACAGACCGGATTGGCAATCGTTGCCAGCTCGTCGGCGACGATCTCTTCGTCACCAACGTCAAGCGCCTGGGCGAAGGCATCAAGAAGGGCGTCGGCAATTCCATTCTGGTGAAGGTGAACCAGATCGGCTCTCTCACCGAGACGCTGGCGGCGGTCTCGATGGCTCAGAACGCGGGCTATACGGCCGTCATGTCTCATCGCTCGGGTGAGACGGAAGATTCGACCATCGCCGATCTCGCGGTAGCGACGAATTGCGGGCAGATCAAGACCGGTTCGCTCGCCCGTTCCGACCGGACAGCGAAGTATAACCAACTCCTGCGCATCGAGCAGGAATTGGGCGCGCAGGCCGTCTATGCCGGACGCGGTGCTTTGAAGGCCCTGCGCTGACGCATTTCTCCTTTGCGATCGATCAGAAGCGGGCCTTAGGGCCCGCTTTTTCGTGTCCGCTTAACTCTGGATTCACCAATCCCCGGGCAGAGTGCGCCCATGGTCGTTCGTAGGCGTTTTCGTCGGTTTCTGATTCCGGTTGCGTTCTGGTGCTTGTCCGGAGCGCTGACGGCGTTTTTCGTGACGCAGGCGCAGACCGGCCGGCGCGGCCTTGAGAACAAAGAGCGCTACGAGGCTGAGATGGCGCGGCTCGAGGGCGTTCTCACGGGCATCAGAGCTGAAAGAGCCAATTGGGAACGCCGGGTTGCGATGTTCCGCGCCGACCATATTGATCGCGATCTTCTCGAAGAGCAGGCCCGTCTCGTCCTCGGGCGGGTGCACCGGAATGATGTCGTGATCATGGAAAAAACACCTTGAACCAGAATTAGGTTCATCGACAATAATAAAGTAAAAACAAATATTTACATCATTTTTGCAGGACTTTTTCCCCTCTCGCCAAGTGGCTGGCTCTCGTGTAATGCTAGCCAAAGGGATGAGACAGAGGGAGAGTGCGATGGCGCTTGCCGCCCGTAAAAGCACAAAAAGTCCCGCGCAGGCGAAAGCCTCCGCGAAAGCTGGCACCAAGAAGGGTGCCACAACGCAATTTTCCAAAGATCAGGATCTCGCCGCCTATCGCGACATGCTGCTGATCCGCCGTTTCGAAGAGAAGGCGGGGCAAATGTACGGCATGGGCCTCATCGGCGGCTTCTGCCATCTCTATATCGGCCAAGAAGCGGTGGTCGTCGGCATGCAAATGGCGGCCAAGCACGGCGACCAAGTCATCACCGGATATCGCGATCACGGCCATATGCTCGCCTGCGGCATGGATCCGAAAGGCGTCATGGCCGAATTGACCGGTCGCCGCGGTGGCCTGTCCAAGGGCAAGGGCGGCTCGATGCACATGTTCAGCGTCGAGAAACATTTTTACGGTGGGCATGGCATTGTCGGTGCGCAGGTCTCGCTCGGCACCGGTCTCGCCTTCGCCAATCGCTATCGCGGCAATGACAATGTGTCGATGACCTATTTCGGCGATGGCGCGGCCAACCAAGGCCAAGTCTATGAAAGCTTTAATATGGCGGAGCTTTGGAAGCTACCCGTCATTTTCGTGATCGAGAATAATCGTTACGCCATGGGCACCGCGGTGTCGCGCGCTTCGGCACAAACGGATTTCTCCAAGCGCGGCATCTCGTTCAACATTCCGGGCGAGCAGGTTGATGGCATGGATGTGCGTGCGGTGAAAGCCGCCGCCGACAAGGCGATCCAATGGTGCCGTGATGGCAAGGGTCCCTACATTCTCGAAATGCAGACCTATCGCTATCGCGGTCACTCCATGTCCGATCCGGCGAAATATCGCTCGAAGGATGAAGTGCAGAAAATGCGCGAAGAGCATGACCCGATCGAGCAGGTGCGCCGCCGTCTGCTTGAGGAGTGGAAGGTGAAGGAAGAAGAGCTGAAGGCGATCGACGCGGAAGTGCGCGACATCGTCAATGAATCAGCGGAATTCGCCACCAACGATCCTGAGCCCGATGCGTCGGAGCTCTGGACGGACATTCTCAAGTAATTCGGATCAGCGCTGGCCCGGCGCGTTTTGCGCGGGCCGCCAAAGAATTGGAGCGCAGCAATGCCGGTCGATATTCTGATGCCCGCCCTTTCGCCGACGATGGAGAAGGGCAATCTGGCCAAATGGCTTAAAAACGAAGGCGACAAGGTGAAGTCCGGCGACATTATCGCCGAGATCGAAACCGATAAGGCGACGATGGAAGTCGAGGCGGTGGATGAAGGCACGCTCGCCAAGATCCTCGTGCCGGCCGGTACGCAGGATGTGCCGGTCAATCAGCCGATCGCGATCATCGCGTCGGAAGGTGAAGATCCCGCGACCGTGAAATCGACGGGCGGTGCCAATCTCCCTGGCCATGTCGATCAGGGCGGTGTCGCGGCCGAACCGGTTGCTGCGCCGATCAGTGCACCCGCGATTGTCGAGAGCGTTGCTGAAGCCTACGATTCATCAGCGGAAATTCCCGCCGGTGCCGAGCTCGTGTCGATGACGATGCGCGAAGCGTTGCGCGATGCGATGGCCGAAGAAATGCGCCGTGACGATGCCGTCTTCGTGATGGGTGAAGAAGTCGCCGAATATCAGGGCGCCTATAAGGTCACGCAGGGGCTGTTGCAGGAATTTGGCGCGCGCCGTGTCATCGACACGCCCATCACCGAACATGGTTTTGCGGGCGTCGGTGTCGGCGCAGCTTTTGCCGGTCTCAAGCCGATCATCGAATTCATGACGTTCAACTTTGCGATGCAGGCGATCGATCACATCATCAATTCGGCGGCCAAGACGCTTTATATGTCAGGCGGCCAAATGGGTTGTCCGATCGTGTTTCGTGGCCCGAACGGGGCTGCCTCGCGTGTTGCCGCGCAACATTCGCAGGATTATTCGGCGTGGTACTCGAACGTGCCAGGGCTCAAAGTTGTCGCTCCATCGAACGCGGTTGATGCGAAGGGCTTGTTGAAAGCGGCCATTCGCGATCCCAACCCGGTCATCTTCCTCGAGAACGAAATTCTCTATGGCCAAACGGCACAAGTGCCGAAGGGTGATGATTTCATCGTGCCGATCGGCAAAGCGCGCATTGCACGTCCGGGTAAGGATGTGACAATCGTGTCGTTCTCGATCGGCATGACTTACGCGCTCAAGGCCGCCGAAGAACTCGCCAAAAAGCACATCTATGCCGAAGTGATCGATCTGCGGACGATCCGGCCGATGGATATCGAGACGGTGGTCGCATCCGTGATGAAGACGGGCCGTTGCGTGACAGTGGAAGAAGGGTGGCCGCAATCGGGTGTGGGTTCGGAAATTTCGGCCCAGATCATGGAGCGAGCCTTTGATTACCTCGACGCACCGGTCAAGCGCGTGTGCGGCAAGGATGTACCGATGCCTTATGCAGCCAATCTTGAAAAATTGGCGCTGCCGTCCGTGCAGGACGTCATCGATGCCGTTAGCTCCGTGACCTATCGCTGAGGAGACGCGCCATGCCTGTCAATATTTTGATGCCTGCGCTCTCACCCACGATGGAAAAGGGCAATCTGGCGAAATGGCTGAAGAAGGAAGGCGATACGATTAAATCCGGCGATATCATCGCCGAGATTGAGACCGACAAGGCGACGATGGAAGTCGAAGCGGTCGATGAAGGGACACTCGCCAAAATTCTGGTGCCGGAAGGTGCGCAGGATGTTCCCGTCAACGAGATCATCGCCGTCATCGCAGGCGAGGGCGAAGATGCGTCGAGCGTGAAGGCGCCGGCCGCGAAGGCTGCGCCGGCTCCGACGTCGGTCTCTGCACCTGCACCGGTGAGTGCTCCGGCCGCGCCCGCGAGCGCGCCTGCATCTGCTGCCCCGATCGTCGCTGCCCCGCAAACGGGCGCGCGGGTGTTTGCGTCGCCGCTCGCCAAGCGCATTGCGCGCGAAGCTGGGATCGACATTGCGGCGATTGCAGGATCGGGTCCGCATGGTCGTGTCGTTGAGCGCGATGTCCGCGCCGCGTTGGAAGGTGGCACGGCGAAAGCGGCGCCACGGCCTGCTACCGCCGCTGCGGCTGGTCCCGCTCCCGTGCAGGGCATGGGCGACGAGACCATCAAGAAAATGTTCGCGCCGGGGTCTTACGAAGAGATCCCGCACGATTCGATGCGCAAGACGATCGCGCGCCGCCTAACGGAAGCGAAATCGACGATCCCGCATTTCTACCTCACGGTGGATTGTGAACTCGATGCGCTGATGGCGCTGCGCGAACAGATCAATGCGGCCGCGCCCGTCGTTGACGGCAAGCCTGCTTATAAGGTTTCGGTCAATGATTTCGTCATCAAGGCGCTGGCGCTGGCGTTGAAACGCGTGCCGGATGCGAATGTGACTTGGACCGATGGCGCCATGCTGAAGCATACGGCGTGCGATGTCGGCGTTGCTGTCTCGATCCCGGGTGGGCTTATCACCCCGGTGGTTCGCGATGCGGATAAGAAAACGCTTTCAGTCATCTCGAACGAGATGAAGGATTATGCCGCACGCGCGAAAGCGCGGAAGCTGAAGCCTGAGGAATATCAGGGTGGGACGACGGCTGTCAGCAATCTCGGCATGTTCGGCATCAAGGATTTCGCCGCCGTCATCAATCCGCCGCACGCCACGATCCTTGCCGTCGGCGCAGGCGAGCAGCGCGTCGTCGTCAAGAATGGCGCGCCGGCGGTTGCAACGGTGATGAGCGTGACTCTGTCGACCGATCATCGTGCGGTCGATGGGGCCCTTGGTGCGGAATTCCTGTCGGCGTTCAAGACGCTGATCGAGAAGCCGATGGCTATGCTCGTCTGATCAGGCCGTGAGGAGCGTGTGCCGGAGCGCCCAACAGCAAGCCCAACGATGAGCGCCGCAGTTGCGGAAGCTTATCGTTCGCTTGCGCGCGATGGCTTGATCCTTCATGCCGCTGGTAATGTCAGCGTGAGGACGCGCGGCGGTTTTCTGATCACGCCGTCAGGTGTTCCTGCTGATGTGTTGAAAGACGAAGCCATCGTTGCGATGAGCTGGGATGGCAAGCCGACAAGCGCCGGCAAGCCGTCGAGTGAATGGCGTTTTCATCGTGATATCTATGCCGCGCGCAAAGATGTGGGTGCGATCGTTCATACCCATTCTGCTGCTGCTACGGCGTTTGCGTGCCAACGCCGCGCGCTGCCATCCTTTCATTACATGATCGCCATTGCGGGTGGTGCTGATATTCGCTGCGCGGATTATGCATTGTTTGGAACGCAGGCCCTGTCCGATGCGGTGCTTATTGCACTCAAGGGGCGCAAGGCGTGTTTGATGGCCAATCACGGCATGATCGCGGTCGGCAAGGATTTATCGGAAGCCCTGTCGATGGCGGCCGAAGTTGAACATCTCTGCGATCTCTATCAACGGTCTTGTGTGTACGGTCCGCCGGTTCTTCTCAGCGATGCTGAGATGGAAGCGGCGCTGGTTGCGTTTCAGTCCTATGGGCAACGCGGCAGCGGGAGGCGGGCATGAGTGTCGCAACGATGCGGTTTGAAGATGGCGTGTTGCATCTGATCGATCAGCGCGTTTTGCCGCTCGCTTTCGAGACTGTGTCGTGCCGGAATGCCGTTGAAACAGCGGATGCGATCCGGTCGATGGTGGTGCGTGGTGCGCCCGCGATCGGTTGCGCGGCAGCATTCGGTCTCGCGCTCGATGCACAAAGCGCAGCGGGACAAATGCGCCCGATCTTCGATACAACCCTGGATCAGGCGTTCGCAGTTCTCGCCGCGAGCCGTCCCACGGCCGTCAATCTGTTCTGGGCGCTGGAGCGGATGCGCGGTGTGTGGACGAGCCAGAGCACTTTGCCGTCCGATGAGATGGCGGTTGCGCTGGTGCGTGAGGCGCAGGCAATCTACGACGAAGACATTGCGGCCAACCGCGCAATGGGTGCGCATGGCGCGGCCCTCTTGCCGCAAGAGGCATGCGTGCTGACGCATTGCAATGCGGGTGCGCTGGCGACCGCGGGACATGGCACAGCCCTTGGTGTGATCCGTTCTGCTGTGGAAGCCGGCAAAAACATCAGCGTCATTGCCGATGAGACGCGGCCCTTTTTGCAAGGTGCACGGCTGACGGCGTGGGAGATGGTGCAGGAGCAGATTCCTGTGACGTTGATCTCCGACAATATGGCCGGGCACATGATGAAGAGCGGCGCGGTTGATGCCGTCATCGTTGGGGCTGACAGGATCGCGGCCAATGGCGATGTCGCCAATAAGATTGGCACTTATATGGTCGCCGTACTCGCCGCGCGGCATCAGATTCCATTTTATGTCGCCGCGCCCTTGTCGACCTTTGATCTGAATGCCGCGGATGGTGACGCCATCCCGATCGAAGAGCGTGCCGCTGATGAAGTCACCGGTTTTCGTGATGTACGCTGGGCTCCCGAAGGCGTGCGCGTTGCAAACCCCGCTTTCGATGTCACGCCTGCCGAATTGATTGCCGCCATCATCACTGAACAAGGTGTGATTGCGCGGCCAGACCGTAACAAGGTGGCCGCGCATTGCCGCGCTGCGCCCATGAACAATCAATGAGAGGACCTCACATGGCCGATCAATATGACGTGATCATCATCGGCGGCGGCCCGGGCGGCTATGTCGCGGCGATCCGGTCTGCACAGCTTGGTTTCAAAACCGCTGTCATTGAGCGGGAACATCTGGGAGGCATCTGTCTCAATTGGGGGTGCATCCCGACCAAGGCGCTGCTGCGTTCGGCCGAAATTTATCATTACATGCAGCACCCCGGTGATTACGGGCTGAAATTGAATGGTACGGTGTCCGTCGATGCTGCGGCTGTTGTGAAGCGCTCGCGCGGCGTATCGGCGCAATTGAATGGTGGCGTCGCGTTTCTTCTTAAGAAAAACAAGGTCGATGTGATCTGGGGCGAGGCGTCGATCCCGAAAGTTGGCGAAGTCAAAGTGACGGCGCCGAAAAAGCCTGCCGTGCAGCCGCAGAACCCGGTGCCGAAGGGCGTGCTGGGTGAGGGGATTTACAAAGCGAAGAACATCATTGTTGCGACGGGCGCGCGGCCGCGCGTGATCCCGGGCATTGAGCCCGATGGCAAGACCATCTGGACCTATTTCGAAGCGATGGTGCCGCCGGCCATGCCAAAGTCACTGATCGTGATGGGTTCGGGCGCTATCGGCATTGAATTCGCGTCGTTCTACCGCACGATGGGTACAGAGGTGACGGTGATCGAATTGATGCCGCAGATTCTGCCGGTCGAAGATGCGGAAATTGCCGCGCTTGCACGCAAGCGTTTTGAAAAACAAGGCATGAAGATTATTACCGGCGCGAAGGTGACCAAGGTCGAGAAGACGGCCAATGGCGTTGTCGCGCATATCGAAGATGAAAAGGGCACCAAGCAGCAGATTGCCGCTGAGAAGTTGATTTCGGCCGTCGGCGTGGTTGGCAATGTCGAAAACCTTGGGCTTGAAGCGCTCGGCGTGAAGATGGAGCGTGGCACGATTGTCACCGACGGTCGCGGCGCCACTAATGTGAAGGGCATCTATGCCATCGGCGATGTCGCCGGCGCGCCGATGCTCGCGCACAAGGCCGAGCATGAAGGTGTCATCTGCGTCGAGACGATCAAGGGTCTGCATACGCATCCGATGGACAAGGGCATGATCCCGGGTTGCACCTATTGCCATCCGCAGATCGCCTCTGTCGGCCTCACCGAAGCCAAGGCGAAAGAGAAGGGGTTCGAGATCCGCGTCGGCCGCTTCCCCTTCATGGGCAACGGCAAGGCGATTGCTCTCGGCGAGCCGGACGGGCTTGTGAAAACCATCTTCGACAAGAAGACCGGCAAGCTTCTCGGCGCGCATATGATTGGGGCTGAGGTCACCGAGCTCATTCAGGGCTATGTGGTCGCCATGAACCTCGAGACAACCGAGGAAGAGCTGATGCACACGGTCTTCCCGCATCCGACCCTCTCCGAGATGATGCATGAGAGCGTGCTCGATGCCTATGGCCGCGTGATCCATACGTGACCGCCATGGCAGGGTACGGCATTCTCGCAACGCTCTTCATCGGCGCTCTGGCCGGCTGGATCGCGTCTAAGATCACCGAAGAGCGGCATGGGCTCCTGACCCGCATCGTCGTGGGGGTCATCGGGGCCTTTGTCGGCGGCAAATTGGCCGATCTCCTTGATACCCCCATCCACGGGTTCTTCGGGACCGTGATTGCCGCTACCATTGGGGCGGTGATCGTGCTTTACCTCTGGCGCGTGGTCAGGGCACCACGCAGCTGATCCTTGGGTTCTAGAGGTTGCCATGGCGACGCTCATCAACACGCTCTCGTCCGACAAGAGGCCGCGCCATCCCGAAAAGGCGCATCGGCCCGACCAGCCTGTCCAGCGCAAGCCGGATTGGATCCGCGTCAAAGCGCCCGGCTCGCCGAAATGGAGCGAGACGAACAAAATCGTCAAGGAGCACGGCCTCGTCACCGTGTGCCAGGAGGCGAGCTGCCCGAATATTGGCGAGTGCTGGGAACACAAGCACGCCACCTTCATGATCATGGGCGACACCTGCACGCGCGCCTGCTCGTTCTGCAATGTGAAGACCGGCCTACCGAATGCTCTTGATCAAGACGAGCCGGCCAAGATCGCCGATGCAGTGCAGAAGCTTGGGCTCAACCATGTCGTGATCACATCGGTCGACCGCGATGATCTCGCCGATGGCGGTGCCGAGCATTTCGCCCGCGTGATCCGCGCTATTCGTGAGGCTTCGCCCAAGACGACCATAGAAGTTCTGACCCCGGACTTTTTACGGAAAGAGGGCGCGCTCGAAGTGGTCGTTACCGCGCGACCTGACGTGTTCAACCACAATCTTGAAACGGTGCCGTCGAACTATCTGACGGTGCGGCCGGGTGCGCGCTATTTCCATTCGATCCGCCTGTTGCAGCGGGTGAAGGAGCTTGATCCGACCATCTTCACCAAATCCGGCATCATGGTGGGGCTTGGTGAAGAGCGGAACGAAGTTCTGCAATTGATGGACGATCTGCGCTCGGCCGATGTCGACTTCCTCACCATCGGCCAATATTTGCAGCCGACGAAGAAGCACCATCCCGTGATCACCTTCGTCACGCCGGATGAGTTCAAGGCTTATGAGACGGTGGCCTACACCAAGGGGTTCCTGCTTGTCTCAGCCACACCTTTGACACGATCTTCGCACCATGCGGGCGAGGATTTCGCCAAGCTGAAAGCGGCGCGGCTCGCTCAGGTCGGGCGCTGAGGGAAGCGCCGTGCCATCATTCCGTTCGTCGCGTCGTGTGCGCCATGATGCGCCGCAAATGTTCGACCTCGTGGCCGATGTGGAATCCTATCCGCAATTCCTGCCGCTTTGCGAAGGCCTGAAGATCCGCCGTCGTAATAGAAGCGATGAGGGGGCGGAGGTGCTCGTTGCCGATATGACGGTCGGCTATAAAGCGATCCGCGAAACCTTCACAAGCCGGGTAACGCTCGATCGGCCGCGCCTGAAAATCCTCGTCGAATATGTCGATGGCCCGTTCAGCCATCTCGAAAACCGCTGGACGTTTCGGGCCGATGAGCCCGGCAGCCATGTCGATTTTTTCATCAATTACGAGTTTCGTAGCCGTACGCTCGGGCTTTTGATGGGCGCGATGTTCGACCATGCCTTCCGGCGTTTCGCCGATGCGTTTGAGGAGCGGGCGAACAGTATTTATGGGCGAAGCCCCTCAGGCTCAATCTAACCCTATCTTAAGGCTCGGCGTGCACAATCCCTATCGGTTTTTATGATCGATATTTGGATAGGTTGCGATGACAAGCTTTGCGTTAACGCGTGGCCAAGACGCCAATGCAAAGATATTCATTTTTGGCACAGCCGTTTTTCTGTCAGCCTTTTTGATTTTCAGCGTTCAGCCGATTTTTACCAAAGTGATGCTGCCAGCACTGGGGGGTACGCCAGCCGTCTGGGCCATCGCCATGGTTGTTTTTCAAGGTTTGTTGCTGGCAGGCTATTTCTACGCCCACCTTTTGATCCGGTTTCTATCGCTACGGCTCGCGATCCTTGTCCATATTGGTGTGACATGCGTCGCCTTTGTGACACTGCCCTTCGCAGTGACGCCTGACTGGGGCGCACCACCACAGCAAGGGCAGGCGTTTTGGTTAATCGCGATCTTCATCCAGGCGATCGGCCTGCCGTTCTTTGCACTTTCAGCCAATGCGCCTTTATTGCAGGCGTGGCTGGCAGCCAATGATCGACAGATTAACGTTTATCATTTGTATGCCGCATCAAATATAGGCTCATTCGCCGCTTTGTTTGCTTACCCTTTTATCATTGAACCGTTTGTCGGACTGCACGCACAAAGTCTGACCTGGTCGATGGGATTTTCCTTCTTCATCGTACTCTTGCTCGTCTGTGTCGCGCTTGTCTGGCGCCGTCCACCGACGCCTGAGACAAGGTTTGCTCAAGGCGAGCCGCTGTCACTGGCACGACGGTTCCATTGGCTATTGCTGGCCGCTGTGCCCTCCGGTCTCTTGATCGCGGCCACGACCCATATTCAAACGGATATCTCTGGTGGGCCCATCCTGTGGCTTTTGCCATTGGGAATATTTCTGCTGACATTTATTTTTGCTTTTCGTGACAGTGGCGGAAATAATGTGTTCTGGCCGCGCATGGTGCGTGCAAGCGCCATTTTTGCAGTTGCTGCCGCGATCGTAGAATTACATAGCTTTATCCTTGTCCTTGGTATCGCGCTTTTATCCGTTTTGAGCATCTCGATGGCTTGCCATCGTGCCTTGTATCAATTGCGACCTGCCGAAAGTGATCTCACGGAATTCTATCTCTTCATTTCGCTGGGAGGTCTGGTCGGTGGTCTGTTTTCTGCGCTGCTGGCGCCACACCTTTTTTCATGGGCAGCGGAGTATGTCCTTCTCATCCTGGTGGGTACCTTACTTGTCACATTGAACCAGCCGCATGCAGTGTACAATTGGCGTCATATGTCATGTGGTGCCTTGCTTCTCGTCTTTCTGACGAGCCTCGCAGCTTTACCTTCGATGCGAATCGTGCCGCGCTAGTCGCCGCAATGGCTGTGACGATCGTAATGCTGTTTGGGCTTTTTCGACAGGAGATCAAGCCTGTGGTGCAAGGGGCGCTAGCCGTCGCCATCGTTGCGATTGCAGTTCTTCCCTATGATCACGACGTTCAAAGAGGGTTTTTCGGTGTTGTCAGAGTGAAGGCCGATGCGGAAAACCGTTTTCGCATGCTGTGGCATGGAACAACCATTCATGGAGTCCAAAGCCTGACGCCGATAAATCGAACGGAGCCGTTAAGTTATTATTCGATTGATACGGCCATTGGTCGTTCACTGACAGCGATGAGGCAAGTGCGTCAATCGGCGGCCACATCCATTGGCATTGTGGGCCTCGGGATTGGTAGCATGGCGTGTCATCGCCGGGCTGGCGAGCATTGGACGTTTTTTGAGATTGACCCCCTGATCATTGCGATTGCAAGGGATCCCGAGCGGTTCAATTTCTTGGCCGAATGTGGGCAGTCGATGCCAATCATTGTAGGCGATGCACGTTTGACGGTGCAGGAGCAGCCGCCGCGCGCTTTCGATTATCTCTTGATTGATGCCTTTTCGTCGGACGCGATACCGGCTCATCTTATTACCAAAGAAGCCGTTGACATGTTCCTCTCGCGGGTCACCGAGAATGGTATTTTAGCCTTCCACATCTCCAACCGCTACATCAACCTCGCGCCTGTTCTTGCCAAGATTGCAGACGTGAAGGGGCTCGAACTTTTTGTCTTGAATACGACAGAGTCTGCCGAGCGTAGAGTGCAGATGCATTATAGTACGAGCGCGGCTGCTTTCTCGACAGGTCCCGCAACAGCGGAGGCACTCAAGGCCAGGGGGTTCGTCAAGATGAACCCATCGGAAACCCAGGCTCTTTGGACCGATTTCTATACCAATGTGACCGCCGAAATCGTGCGAACGAAAATCAATCAGTTGTTTTTTCAGTGATCAATTCCAGCAGAAGCGCAAGTGCATGATCTAGCGCAAGCGTACGGATTTCGGTGCGATCGGTGCTCGGGAAGAGGACGCGATCCGCATGGTGAAAATCGGCTGTTGCCTGTCCGAAGCACACGGTCCCAACCGGCTTGTGCGAGGAGCCGCCTCCGGGTCCGGCGATGCCGGTGACGGAGATCGCGATATCCGCATGCGAATGGGTGAGGGCGCCTTGCGCCATGGCAGTGGCAACATCCACACTGACCGCGCCATGGGCTGCGATGAGATCAGACCGTACGCCGAGCATCTCCGTCTTGGCTTCGTTGGAATAGGTCACGAAGCCGCGTTCAAAAATGGCGCTTGATCCGGGAATAGCGGTCAGGCAGCCGGCGATAAGCCCACCGGTGCAGCTTTCTGCGGTTGCTAATTTCAAATGACGTTTGCGCGCTTCTGCCAGGATCGTTTCGGCAAGCGTCGATTGTGCCTTGGTAAACATGTCAAGCCTCGCGAGGCAAACGCAACGTACAGAGAACTTGCGCGACCAGCCCTTCGCCACGCCCAACGGCACCGAGTTTTTCCGTCGTCGTTGCTTTGAGGCCGATGCGTTCTTTCCTGAGGCCCGTTAAGCCCGCAAGGCTTTCGATCATGGCATCGCGATGCTTGCCGATGCGCGGTTCCTCGGCCAGCACGGTCACATCACAATTGACGAGTGATCCCCCTTGCTCCTTCAGGAGCTTGATCGCTTGGGCGACGAAGGTTGAAGAGGGCGCATCTTTCCATTGCGGATCGGATGGGGGGAAATGCTGTCCAATATCTCCCGCGCCAATGGCGCCGAAAATTGCATCACACAATGCGTGCAAAATCACATCACCGTCCGAATGAGCGAGGATGCCGCGCGTATGCGGGATTTTGATTCCGGCAAGCGTGACATGATCGCCTTCGCCGAACGCGTGAACATCGTAGCCCATCGCGCTGACGGTTTCGGTGAGGTTGAGTTCAGCCACGGCAAAATCCTCCGGCGTGGTCAGCTTCACATTGCGACGCTCGCCGTCAACCGGCGTCACAGGGCCACCCAGCGCCTCGACCAATGAGGCATCGTCCGTCATTTCGCGATCCACCAACGCGCGATGAGCGCCAAGGATCAGTTTAAATGTGAAGGCCTGTGGTGTTTGGACTGCGCGCAGGCGGGATCGGTCTGGCGTCTTGGTGATGAACCCCGATCGATCGAGCTCCTTGACGGTGTCGATCATGGGCAAGGTGGGGACGGCAGCACCGGTGAGGGGCACGGCGTCGATGATGCGATCGATCAATTTTTTGCTGACAAAAGGCCGCGCCGCATCATGGATCAGAACGGTTTCGCATTGGCTTTCCGTGAGCGCTTCGAGCCCGGCCATTACGGAGTGTTGACGCGTGGCGCCACCTGTCACCGGCTCGCGCAATTTTTTGCGGAGACGTGGGGACAGCGTTTTCATCGCATCGTCATAAAGCGCGCGGTCATCCGCATGGATCACACAGAGAATGCCATCAATGCGCTTGGAAGCGCCAAGCGCCTTGATGCTGCGTGCCAATACGGTCTCGCCGGCCAGCCGTGCATATTGCTTCGGCCCTGCTTGCCCGGCACGTTCACCGCGCCCGGCTGCGACAATCAGTGCGATGATGCTCACGCATTCGTTCTCCGGCGCAGCCGGTCGAGATAGGCGGTCTCGGCCTTGGCACGGCTGCGCGCTGCGGTGATGGCAGCGTCCGGTGTAATTGCGCTGAACCGCACATTCTGGCGCGGGCGTAATTGGCAGAAGCCATCCTGATCAGCGCCGATTGTAACAGCGATTTTCGGATAACCTCCGGTTGTTTGGTGGTCTGAGAGCAAGATCAAAGGATCACCATGCCCGGGTATCTGCACCGAGCCGCGCGGCAAAGCCTGCGACGGCATATCGAGCGCGCCTTCAATTGCGATTTTTGCTCCGGTCAATTTCACACCCATGCGATCATATTCGCCGCTCAAGGTGAAATTTGTATTGAGAAATGCGTCGATCGTTTCGGGCGCGAAGAATTGCTGCTGCGGCCCTAGCACAACGCGGACGTGATCACGCGGTTTTCCTGTCACAGGGAAGGGAAGAAGGCCTTCGCGCGCTTCGAGCACCTGAGCATTATCGATGATGACTTCATCATTCGTCTTCAACACGCCGGCACCGAAGCCGGTGGGTGCATGGGTTGCGACGCTGCCCATCCAAGGTTTGGCGACAATGTCGCCTGCAACGGCGAGACAGGTCCAACTGCCCCACGGGCCGGGCTTGATCTCAAGGCGCTGTCCGGCACGGATGGTTGCAACACACCAGCTGCCCTTCGTCTCGCCATCGATAGTGAGACGAAAACCGCCGCCGGCGAGCGCAACCGTGATGTCACCTTGAATGCAGCGAAGCGCCAACCCGCCGAGTGATGTTTCGATCAAGGCGGGCCCCGGCTCATAGCCGAGCGCAGCGAGAGCCGTGCGATAGGCCGCTCTGTCCATCGGGCCTGCTTCATTGATGCCATAACGTTGGGCACCAAACCGGCCACGATCCTGAATGGTTGTCATCGGTCCGGCGCGTTCGATCAAAAAGACGGCGCGGCTCATGATGCCGCCTCCGTGCTCATCGCATCGAAGGTTTTGCGATCGATCCGCTTGAAGATGATTTCATCCCCCATATCGAAAAGAACAGGCGGATGATTTTCAGGGCGCAGAATGCGCGTCGGCGAACGGCCAATCACCCACCAGCCCGATGGCATTGTGACGGTCGAGACGATGCATTGCGAACCTGCCAACATGATCGAGCCTTTCGGCACGCCGCGGACGGGTGCGGTTTTACGCGGCAAGCGGATAGGTTCAGGCAAACCGTCGAGATAGGCGTAGCCCGGTGCAAATCCCATCATGCCGACAACATAAGTCCCGGAGAGATGAGCTGCGATCACTTCATCAGGCGTCCGCCCAGTTTTTTGCGCCATGATGGCGAGGTCAGGCGCGAGATCGTCATCGTAGCACGCAAGGACTTCATGCCGCGCGCGTTTGGCGGCACCCGGTTTCATCGTCGCGATGATGGTTTCGGCGAGGGCGCGCACCTGTTCATGATCAGTGATGAGCGGATCAAATCCAACAAGCACAGCGCTCCACGACGGCACGCTTTCGGTGAAGCCCGGAAAGCCTCGCGCCATCAGGTCGCGATCGAAGGTTGCAACCTGTGCATTAATTACCGGATCGATATGATCGCCGAATTCGACAAGAAGGCCGCAATCGGCGACCGGAACGAGACGCGGATACATCAGATTTTCAAGAACGGCTTGATGGCGATGCCAGCCGCTTCGAGACGTGCGCGTACTTCGCGTGCCATGCCGACGGCATGATCGCTGTCGCCGTGGATGCAGATGGATTGCGCGGCCAGTTTTACGGTCTTGCCATCGACCGTTGGCATTTCGCCAGTCTTGAGAAAATCGATCAGACGGGTCGCGGCGGCAGCGGGGTCGGTCAGCATCGCACCGGGTTGGCCGCGCATCACCAATTGGCCTGAGCTTGTATAGCCGCGGTCCGCGAAGATTTCTGAATAGGTCTCAAGGCCGATTTCACGCGCTGCCAATTCGCTCTCCGTGCCTGAGATGGCCAGATAAGCGAGTTTCGGATCGACCGCCTTCACCGCTTTGACAACAGCGCGCGCAATATCACGGTTGGCGGCGCTGTTGTTGCCAAGCATGCCATGCGGTTTCACGTAGCGTACGGGATGGCCAACGAGGGCGGCCGCGCCCATCAAGGCGCCGATCTGCGTCGCGGTAAAATGCGTGATTTCATCCAATGTGCAGGGCAGGGTGCGGCGGCCAAAGCCGAGGAGATCGGGATAGCCCGGATGCGCGCCAACGACGACATGATTGGCCTTTGCCAATTGCATCGTCTTGACCATGGTGTCGGGATCGCTGGCATGGGCGCCACAGGCGACATTGGCGCTGGTGACGATTTGCAGGACTTGATCGTCATGGCCCATGACCCACGGGCCAAAGCTTTCGCCAAGATCGGAATTGAGATCGATCGTTGTCATGGTCGCGGCACTCCCCAATTGCGACTCCGTTCTTAACAAGCGACAAAGGCCGAAGCGAGAGCCGGTTTGCGGAGCGCCCTTGCAGCACGAGCAAGGCGCTTCACGGCATGGAGACAGAGCGTTGACGGCAGACAAGGCTGGGCCTGCGTTTGAGCGGACGGTACTGACCATTCTTGGTCTCGCCATGGCGCCTGCGATCGGTCTGGGGATTGGCCGGTTTGCCTATGCGCTTGTGTTGCCCGACATGCGGGCGGCTTTAGATTGGAGCTATGCCGAAGCCGGGTTCATGAACACGGTCAATGCGGCGGGCTATTTGATCGGCGCTTTGATGGCGGCTCCTCTCGCGGCGCGGATTGGCCTGATGCGCACGCTCGTGGCCGGCTCAATGGCCGTGCTTGCTTCGCTCGCTGCCTCAGCAATTTGGGAGACCTTTCTCCTGTTATGCGTGGCGCGGCTGATGGCGGGGGCTGGGGCGGCGCTGGCGTTCGTTGCGGGTGGTTCGCTAGCCGCTGGTCTGTCTCTGCACCATGGCGCGCGGGGCGCCTTCCTGCTGAGCCTCTTCTATGTCGGGCCGGGGATCGGGATCGCCTCGTCAGGCGCAATGACGCCGCTGCTCATCGATCGGCTGGGTCCGGGTTCATGGCAGATGGCCTGGGGTGCGCTCACGCTCTTGGGCCTCGTTCTGGCGAGTGGGCTGGTGCTGGGGCGGCAGGCAGCGGGCGGTGCGCCACCACCGCGTCCGGCCTCGGGCGACCGGATTGCACTCGGGCCGCCGGGGTTCATTCTGGCGAGCTATTTTCTGTTTGGCGTCGGCTACATCGCCTACATGACGTTCATGATCGCGTGGCTGCAGGAGCGCGGCGGCGGTCCGGGTCTGCAGGCGGCGTTCTGGGTCTTGATCGGTGCGGGCGGCATGATTTCGCCCTTTGCGTGGTCGTGGGTCTACAACCAGTTCACCGGCGGCCGGCCTGTGATGGTGCTGCTCGTCATCACCATGGCCGGCTCGGTCCTGCCGCTGTTTTCAGCTCATCCGTTGGCGCTGGCGATTTCGGCGCTGCTGTTTGGCAGTTCCTTTTTCGCCGTTGTGGCCGGGACGACAGCGTTCGTGCGCAAAAACTATCCGCAACGGCTGTGGCCGCGCGGCATTGGCGTCATGACGATCACCTTCAGCGTGGGGCAGACCTTTGGGCCGGTGCTGGTCGGGGCTATTACCGACTTTTTGGGCGGCCTGTCGCTGGGCCTTGGCTTATCGGCGGGCTGCTTGGCGCTCGCGGCGATTTTGGCAGCCCTGCAGCAAGATCTCAAATTAAGCGCGTAGAACTTTGTTCAAAAAGCAAAAAGCCGGGCTAAGCCCGGCTTTCGCAGGATCGCAATAGCGACGCCTTACTTCTTCTTACCGTCTGGCCCAAACTGCGCGAGGTAAGCAGTGAGGTCGGCGATTTCTTTTTCGTTCTGGATGCCGGCGAACACCATCTTCGTGCCCGGGATCTTAGCGCGCGGGTTCTTGATGTATTCGGCGAACACGGCGGGCTCCCACGTGATGCCGGAGTTCTTGTTGGCATCCGAGTAGGAATAGCCTTCAACCGTGCCGGACTTGCGGCCGAACAGGCCGTTCAGCGACGGGCCGACGCCATTCTTGGCGCCTTCGCCGACCTGATGGCAGACCTTGCATTTCAGGAAGACTTTTTCGCCTGCAGCCGCATCCTGAGCCGAAGCGCCAGTGGTGGCGAAAGCGAAAGCGGCAGCGGCCGCAAGTGTCGAAACAAAAAGACGATGCATCGTGGTTTCCTAACCTCGTTTCCGCGCGGCTTGCCGCAGCTACGGATCGCCAGACAAGGGCGGCCAGAACGGCCCTGAGACCTGCCGACCGTCAGGGCGAGACGAAACGCCGCACCCATGCCCTTGTTATAGGCCGGTTTGCGCCGCCGTCGAGGGGAGATAATCCGGTTTTGGTTGAAGAAGTTCCCAATCTTCGCCGTCGCTGCTTAGCGAGCGGGCACAATGGCAGCGGCAAGGCGCCGTGCATCGGCTTGTGGTAGGGCGAGATAGCGGGCGCCCATGCGGGCCGCTAGCATCGAGGCCTTTGGCTGAGGACGCGGCGACGTATCGATCAAAAGGCTCTCAAAACCGTCGCGATGAAGCGCATCGGCGGAAGCGAGCGCGTCTTCTTCCGCTTTTTGCCGTCCCCCCATCCCATCGCGGCCAACATTGGCTTGCGCGTCCGTCAACAGGATCAGGAAGGGGCGGTCGCCCTTGCGGCGGACCGTGTCGGCCAGTTGGCGCGCTGCATCGAGACCAAGGGCGAGTGGCGTTCCGCCGCCGCCGGGCAGGCCTTTCAGAAGGGCCCGTGCGCGGGTCAAAGAGCGGGTCGGGGGCAGGATGATATCCGCCTTCTGGCCGCGAAAGGCGATGAGGGCGGCTTCGTCACGGCGGACATAGCATTCCGCCAGCACCAATTCGACCGCACCTTTGGCTTCGGCCAGACGATGAAGGGCCGAGGAACCGGAGGCATCGACGACGAAGATCGTGGTCGTCCGGCTTTTCGGGCGAAAGCGGCGCACGCGGAGGTCTTCCTTGCGCACAGCGATGGCTGCATCACCGCGTTGTTCACGAAGCCGCTGCCAGGGTGCGGCAGCCCGCAAGGTCTCCAAAAGGTCGAGCCGCTCCCGGCGCGGATCGCCTCGGCGGGCACCGAGCGGGCGGCCCCGTGTGGCGGGCGCTTTGCGGCCGGCTTCAGCGCCACGGCCTGCCAAGCGGCCACCGCGCCCCGCCTGCAATTGGGCGAGGAGGTCGGCCGGGATGGCGGAGGCAATTGCATCAAGGATCTTATCTTCAAGCGGTCTGTCCTGCGCTTCCATCGTTTCGGGCGCTGGATCGTTGGCTTGGTGTTCCTGTTCTTCAGGCGGTGGCGCTTGCTGTTCCTCCGGCGGGGCTGGCAGGCGTGTCGCGCGCGGGGCGAGCACGAGGCGGGCGGCAGAGGCAATGTCAGTCTCGTCGGTCATCACGCGTCCGGCCTGCGCGGCATGGGCGCGCGCAGCCATGGCGGCCAGAAGCGGCGCCCTTAACGATGCAATGCCGAGTGCATCAGCAAGCGCTACCAGCGTTTCAGCATGGCCCTCTGCGAGCATCACGCTCTGAAGCGGCAAGGCGGTGGCCGACGCTTTGCTGCTCAGGGTTTCGCCCAGATCGCGCCAGCTCAAACCGGTGAGATCGACATGAAAGGCGAGGCGGTCGGTGAGAGAGGCGGGCGGTGCATCTTCGCCCGGTTCACCCTCATCAAACAGGATTAGAGCAAAGGCGGCGGGCACGCTGTCCGATACATGATCGCGCTCAATCCGGATCTGGCCTGTGTCGAGTGCAGCTTCCAGACGCGCTGCGATGGCGCGGTCCATGCGTTCGGCCATGCCTGCTATCAGAACGCCGCCATGAGCACTGGCAAGAAGCCCTCGTTCAAACACCGGTTTACCGGCCGCCAATGTCGAGGCGAGGTCAATGCCGCCGGTTAGGCGCGCTTCAGGCAGGGCATGCGGCATCCTCAGCCACGGCGTGCCATCGGGCAATGCCTCTTTCAGCATCGCGAGAAATGCATCGCGTACGGGACCGGGTGGTGCTTTGACGACCATGCCGCCTAAACCTGCCGGGCAGGCGGCCAAAAGTGATGCGGCTTCGCAGGCGGTGTGCCAGAGCTCTGGCGCGTCGTCGCTCACGACAAGGCGGCCTCAAGCGCGCGTTCGACGCGCACGGTGGAGCCAACATCTTCGAGCGGATTTTTGCGCAGGCGGTGGCGCAGAACGGACGGCGCAACCGTTTTCAGATGCGCAAGCGTCACGGATTTCTTGCCCTCAAGTGCCGCAAGAGCGCGCGCCGCGCGCATCAGCGTGAGTTCACCGCGCAAACCATCCGTGCCAAGTGCGAGACACAGCGCCGCTGATTTCTCTAAAATCTCCGGCGGCAGATCGACATCGTCCAGTTTTTTGCGTGCGGCTACAATGGCTTTGCGCAGTTTCTCCGCTTCCTTTGTGAACTGGGCGATGAAACCGGCGCGATCACGCTCGAACGCGTCGCGGCGTTTGACCACTTCGATCCGGGTCGCAATATCGGTGGGTGTGCGCACTTCGACGCACAGGCCAAAGCGATCCAGCAATTGCGGGCGCAATTCGCCTTCTTCCGGGTTGCCGCTGCCAACGAGCACGAATTTTGCCGGATGGCGGACGCTCAAACCCTCGCGTTCGACAAGGTTTTCGCCTGACGCTGTCACGTCAAGCAGCACGTCGACAAGATGATCTTCGAGCAGATTGACCTCGTCGATATAGAGAAAGCCGCCATGAGCGCGGGCGAGCAGGCCAGGCTCGAATTTCTTCTCGCCATGGGCGAGCGCGCGTTCAAGATCGAGCGCGCCAACGATGCGATCCTCGGTGGCACCAAGCGGGAGATCGACCACCGGCACTTTCGATTTGACCGTTTTGCGTTTGCTGCCGGTTTCGCATGCGCCGCAGAGGCCCGCTTCATGTTGGGGCGCACAGCCATAGGGGCAGCCTTCCACCGTCTCGCGTTCGGGCAGGAGATCGGCCAAAGCGCGAATGGCGGTGGATTTGCCGGTGCCGCGATCGCCAAACACCAAAACGCCGCCGATCGTCGGATCGATGGCGGCCAGCATCAGTGCGCGTTTCATCTCGTCTTGACCGACGAGCGCGGCAAAGGGGTAGTTCAATGACATTGGCTTCGCCCTGTTGGTCTCGGTCTTATACAGGGGGAAGTCGGTTTTGTAGCTTGGGCTTTTGATGGTGCCGTGCATCAGACCCGTGCGCCTTCCGCCAGTTCGAGGAGCCGTTCGGGGGTCTTGAAGACGACATTTTCCTCGCGTCCGGCGAGGATTTCGACCGAAATCGTCCGCCAGCGCGCCAAAGCGGCCAAGGTGGCTTCCACCAGCGTCTCAGGCGCAGAGGCTCCCGCCGTCAGACCCATACAGGCGACGCCATCGAGCCAGGCTGGGTCGAGCGATTGCGGCCCGTCGATGAGATAGCTCGGGACGCCATCGGCTTCGGCCAATTCACGCAGCCGGTTCGAGTTCGAACTGTTGGCCGATCCGATCACGAGAACGAGGTTCGCCGCGCGGGTCATTTCCTTCACCGCACGCTGGCGGTTCTGCGTCGCGTAACAAATGTCGCGCGTATCGGGTCCGATGATTGTTGGATAGCGCGCCCGGAGAGCGGCAATCAGATCACGCGTGTCATCAACGCTGAGTGTCGTCTGGGTGATGAAGGCAACCTTGTCCGGATCTGCGATCTGCAAAGCGGCAATGTCGGCGAGCGTGCCAACGACATGGAGCCGCCCGCCAATCTGGCCGCGGGTTCCTTCGACTTCGGGGTGCCCGGCATGGCCGATCAAGATCACGTCGAAGCCGCGTTCGGCATAGCGGCGGCCTTCATTATGAACCTTGTGGACAAGCGGGCAGGTCGCATCGATGACATCGAGACGTCGTTCGGCCGCGGCTCGCTCGACGTCTTTCGAAACGCCATGGGCGGAGAAGATCGTCAGGGCGCCCTCGGGGATTTGATCCGTCTCGTCGACAAAGACAGCGCCGCGCCCTTTCAGCGTTTCGACCACATGCTTGTTGTGGACGATTTCATGCCGCACATAGACGGGGTTTTTGCCGAGCGTCAGCGCGCGCTCGACAATGTCGATGGCGCGGACCACACCGGCGCAAAAGCCGCGCGGATTGGCAAGCAGGATCTTCAGGGGCGGCAGCGCGGCAGCCATGGATCAGGCCGCGCGCTTCAGGCCGAGTTCCGACCAGATCGCCGAAAGCGTATCGACGAGATAGTCGATATCGGCGTCGGTATGAAGCGGGCCCGGCGTAAAGCGCAGACGCTCGGTCCCGCGCGGCACGGTCGGATAATTGATCGGCTGCACATAGATGCCGAACTCTTCCAAGAGCACGTCGCTGATCTGCTTGCAGCGGACCGGATCGCCCACCATCACCGGGACGATGTGGCTCGGATTATCCTTATGCGGAATATCGGCCGCATCGAGCTTGCGCCGCAAATAGGCGACGCGATCCTTTTGGCGGTCGCGTTCCGCCGAACTTGCCTTGAGATGACGAATGCTTGCCGCCGCACCGGCGGCGACCGCAGGCGGCATGGAGGTAGAGAAGATAAAGCCAGAGGCGAAGCTGCGCACGAAATCGCACAATGCCGCCGATCCAGCGATATAGCCGCCATGCACGCCAAACGCTTTGCCAAGCGTGCCTTCGATCAGCGTGAGGCGGTGGGCAACACCATCGCGCTCGGCAACTCCGCCGCCGCGCGGGCCGTAAAGGCCGACACCGTGCACTTCGTCGAGATAGGTCATGGCGTTATGCTTTTCAGCGACGTCGCAGATCTCAGCGATCGGCGCAATATCGCCATCCATGGAATAGACGCTTTCGAACATCACGAGTTTTGGCGCGCGGGGATCAAGCTCTGACAGAAGCTGATCGAGATGTTCGGGATCATTATGGCGGAAGATGCGCTTGTCGGCGCGGCTATGGCGCAGACCTTCGATCATCGAAGCGTGGTTGCCCTCGTCGGACAAAACAACGCAGCCCGGAATGCTTGATGCAATCGTGGAGATGCTTGCCCAATTCGAGACGTAGCCCGACGTGAACAGGAGGGCCGCTTCTTTGCGATGGAGGTCGGCCAATTCGCGTTCCAACAGCACGTGGTAATGGTTCGTGCCGGAAATGTTGCGCGTGCCGCCAGCACCAGCGCCGCATTTATCAAGGGCTTCATGCATCGCAGCGAGGACGGACGGGTTTTGGCCCATGCCGAGATAATCGTTCGAGCACCAGACAGTGACGTCCTTCTTGCCCTTGCTGCCATGATAGGTGGCGCGCGGGAATGATCCGACTTGCCGTTCAAGATCGGCGAAGACGCGGTAACGACCCTCTTTGCGCAGGAGACCTAATTGGTCGCGGAAAAACATTTCGTAATTCATGACTCGGCTCCTTTGACTTTGGAGAGCGCCGGGGTGGGAAGGACGGGCAGGGATTGGGCGGCGGTTTTTACATGGGAATGGAAAGCCCAACGCCAGAGATGATCAGCCCCGATGGGGCAGGCGAGAAACCAATGCTCGATCACACCGAGCACAGCGAAAGCGGCGAGGAAGGAGGCGGCTGCACGCGCCGCGCTGCCATCCGCGGTTTGCCCAGCCGCTGCGCACAGAAGAACCGCAGCGATGGTGGCAAGGGTGACGGTGAGCGCAAAGAGCCCGCTGACAGGCCGCTCGCGAAAATAGGTGGCGAGGTAACGCAATTGTTCGGGCAGGAAGTGACCCGGGGCATGCGGCACGCCGAAAAACAGATTGAGCTTGGTCGACAGCCGCAGTGCCCAAAGCAGCGCGAAGAGATGCAGAGCGAAATGTTGCGTGTCACCCCATGTGATGATGGCGATCGCCACACCGGAGAGGATGAGCCCAGCTTCATGATAAAGCACGCTGTCGAGGGCGGCACGGAAACGTTCCATGCCAACCGCACCTTCAGGGCAGGGGCGTTGCACGGGTCCCGTCAACACGCCGAGCAGGAAAGTCGTTTCGTTCCAAGCCCAAATACCAAGCACGGCAAGGAAGGAAAGGTAGATTGCTGTGACGTCGGTCGCGCCACGCAATTGGTAGAGCGCTACACCGCTGCCGATGAGGATGAGCGTGCTGCCCATCAGCGTCCAGCGATGCGTGCGCGCCGGCAATCCGTCGAGCCATAGAATGATCCCGGTGGCGAACCACCAGGTAAATAGCGCGAAGAGGGCCGGCGCGGCGTAATCCATCACTCACCACACCGGCTGGAGGCGCGCCGAGGCGGGCAGTTCATTGGTCTTCACCGGCTGGAAGTAGAGGCGGCCAAACACGAGAGCGGCCTTGCCGGCATTCCAATAACGCTTGAGCGCACCGGAGAGGCCGCCTTCCTTGCGGGCTTCATTGATTTCTTCCGAGATCTTCCAGAGCTTATGCAGCCCTTCGCGGAAGACCGGATTATCGATATCCAGCGTCAGCGGGAACACTTGCTTGGAGATCTCGTTGCAGGTGCGGAAGACGCGGAAATCATAATCGTCGATATCGATGCCGAGGCCACGATGAAAGGCCGGGCGCATATGATCGCGCACATACATCGTGGCGTAGACGGCGAGCAGGAAGAAGCGGATCCAATATTTGTTATGGCCTTCCAGCAGATGCGGATTGGCGCGCATCAGAAGTGCGAAGGCTTCGCCATGACGGAATTCGTCATTGCACCATTCCTGGAACCATTTGAAAATCGGATGGAACCGTTGCTCGGGATGACGCTCGAGATGGCGGAAGATCGTAATGTAACGCGCATAGCCGATCTTCTCGGAGAGGTAGGTGGCGTAGTAGATATATTTTGGCTTGAAGTAGGTGTACTTCTTCGCCCGCGCCAAGAACCCCATATCGACACCGACGCCGATATCCTTCAGCGCCTCATTGATGAAACCGGCATGGCGGGCTTCATCGCGGCTCATGAAAGTAAAGAGATCGCGGATTTCCTTGTTGGTCATCCGCTTCTTGAGCTCGGCATAGAGTACGCAACCCGAGAATTCGGCCGTGAGCGAAGAGACCAGAAAATCCTTCAGCTCGATTTGCAGATCGGGCGGCAATTTCGACATGTCGATCGCGAATTCGTCCGTCTTGACGAAATGACCCTTGTTTGGATCGGCGCGCATCTCATCCATCAGCGCGTCCCATTCGCGGCGAACCGGCTCGACATCGAGCGCGTTCACTTCGGCATGGTTGGTCGTGTAGAACCGCGGGCTGAGGATGGTGTCCTCAAGGGCGAGGTCTGTTGAGTTGAGGGCAATCGTGCCCCCGCCACCTTCGAGTCTCATTGGTTTTCGCTCCCGTCCGAGAAGCCGACTTCATAAAGTTCGGTAATTTCACGATAGCCTTGGCCGCGCGCGATCAAACGATCGATGAAATTGCCGCGCGTGACTGTGGCCGTGCAATGCGCTTTCAACTTCCCGCCAAAGGGTGGCATGGCGGGAGGATCTTTCACGATGACCTCGTCGCCGGGTTCTGGATGAACACCGTCAAGCGAGACATGGGCATGCAGGCTTTCGCCCGTATGTTCGATTTCAACCGTGCAGGGCACGTCAAAGCTGTGGCGCAGAAGATTTAAGCTCATGAGCGCACCTCCCGCGAGGGCAAAAGTTTGGCAAAGGCGTCGCGATTGGTTGGGCCGAAACCGTCGAGATCGACGATGCGGCCCGTCGATGTGTCTTCAATCGTGAGACGGCCATCGGCGCGGCGGGCGAGAATGAAGGCGTCAGCATTGGCAAGCTGTGATGCACGACGGTCGCGCGCAAAGCCGCGCAGGACGCCGCGGATGAAGCCGCCATCGCCAGGTTCAATCAGAGCGATGACGCGGCCATCTTTTGCATCGGTGAGCAGAATGCCGCCTTCGGCGCGGTCTTGCGCGATGAAGGCGCGCGTTTCGATCGTGGCTTCGCGCTGCGATCGTGTGGTGCCCACATCGCCATAACGCGCTGCGGCCGCAAGGCCGAGCGAGGCGAGGATGAGCGCTCCTCCCGCAATCAGGATCGATCGGGGAAAAGGCTTTTCTGCGAAGAGGGTGGTCATCGCATCCGTCCTTTCAGGTTTCAGGAAGGCATATTCAATGAAGGCATGGCGGCTGTCGGCGCCGTCATGCCGGGTGATGAGGAGGGGCGCTCTTGCGCCATCTTGCTGGCTGCGCGCGGGACCTGTCCGCCCAACGCTTCGGCCAGTGCTGCTGCGACGCGCTCGGGATTGGGTACGGCACGCAGCATCGGTTCGGGATGAGTGAGGCGCCAAGGCCGCACATTCGGCCAAGCGAGCATCCATGCCACACGTTCGGGCTTGGCGATGGCGAGCGGAAAATCACCCGTGCCATCAGCATGCACTTTCATGCCGGCATTTTCGATGTAGCGCAGTGGCAGATTGAGTGTGCCGCTCAGCGCGATCCCCGATTTGATCAGCACGCGCTTCGTGGTGATCGCATAGGCGGTGTTTCGTGCTGAGAGCCAAGCCAAGAGCGTCACGAGACCGAGCGCCAAACCGGCGAGCGGCAACAGCATCGATGCATAGGAAAGCGCATCGAGCAGGGTACGACCATCGGAGAGGGCCGATGCCACGCGCCAGACCATCAGCGCAAAGAAGTAGAGCGCTAGGCCACGGATGTGAAAGGCGCGGCGGGCGAGCGGCCAGAATTCCGGGCCGCCCTTCCACACAAGCTTCTCACCTTCAGGTAGTTGCTGAAGCCGTTCGTTGAGCGACGGTTCGTAATCGTCGTCGTTCATATGAACGGCTCCTGACGCTCGGGCGTGGCGTAGAAGTAGCCGCCACCGAAATAGCCCATGATCTTGTCTTCCTCGAGCAGCGTGACGCTGTCGGGTTTCTTGGTCGTGGGCACATGTTCAAACTGGTCGCCCACGAGCGCGTTGACCTTGACCTTGTCACCCCAGATGAAAGCGACCGGGACCGGGATAAGCACGCTGCGGCCGCCCTTCGACTTCATTTCGAAATAACGGAAGAGGAACTCGGCCTGATCGATCCAGAGATCGGTGATCGTGCCAACCTTGGTGCCCTTCGCATCGACGACATCGAAGCCACGGGGATCCTTGTCGCGGCTGCTGACGTGGAATTCACCTGCAACGCGCAGCGGCACGATCTTGATACCGCCATCGGCGAGAAGATCGGGCTCGTCGGCGCGATCAGCGTAAGAGGCCGGACCAACCTGGTCGCGCAGCGGATCGCCGGTCGGGGCGAATGGTGCGCCGAAATAGGGGGCGACCTTTTCGAGCGGCAGGTTGCGCGTGTCCTTCGGGGCGCCGCCGGGTGCCTGCACTTCGCCGCCATGCGGCAACAGGAAGGTTTTCGGCGAGGGAATGGACGGGAAACCTTCGAGATGGCGGACGCTGCCGTTCACGCCGTCGGCGATGAGCGGATAGCCTTCGCGCTTGCTCTCGCGATGGAGATACAAGATCAGGGCGCCGAAGAATGCCCAGAAGAGATACAGCACGATCTGCGCGAGATCGACGCCTTGGGTGAATTCAATAAACATCATGGACCTCCTGATGTTGCGCTTCGGGCTCAGCCGGGGAGTTCGCCGAGACCGAATTTCCGTGAAGAGTTGAGAGCCGGCGCGCGCCAATGACGCGCGAGCGGCCCGATGACGATGAGAGCGGCAAGAAGAAGAAGAATTTCGAGATTGTAGACGACGCCATAAGAGGGCGCCGCACCCTCGAAGGCTTTGCCAAGCACACCCCGCGCCGAGAGCGCAGCGATGAATTCCTGCAGACCGCCACCAATGATCATGGCGAGACCAGCACCTGTGGCCTGCACAGCGCCCCATGCGCCGAGGGCAAGCCCGTTGCGGCCTGAATCGAGACCCATCGCCGCGGTGAGCGTGCCGACCGAAAACAGCCCGCCCGAAAAGCCGATGATGAACGCGCCCACGCGGAAGAGAAACGGGCTCTCAACGGGCGCCGCAATCAGCACCATGGCGAAGCCGGGAAGGCCGAGCGCGACGCCATAAGCGGCAAGGCGGTAGGGATCCATGCCGCGCGTCAAGGTCCACGCCGCAAGCCCAAACGCGCCGAGGGCGCCCGCTGCCAAAAGCGCGGTCAGAAACGTTGTCGCACTCACCGGCAGGCCCAGCACTTCGCCGCCATAAGGTTCAAGCACGATGTCCTGCATGTTGAAGGCGAGCGTGCCAAGGAAAACGGCCAGCAGAAAGCGCTTCGCATGCGTGGTGGCAGTGAAGGTGGCCCATGCTTCGCGGAAAGGGATTGTCGGTTCCGCAGCTGCAGCAGCGCGGGCGCGATCGCGCGGTTCCTGTTTCCACAAGGCGATGATGTTGAGAACGATCGTCACCATCGCGGCGGATTGGATGACTTGGATGAGCCGCGTCGGCGAGAAATCCGTCAGCGCAAAATAGAATGCGATGCTCGAGAGCATCATGCCTGCGAGCAGTGTGACATACATCAGTGCCACGACACGCGGGCGGGTTTCCTCGGGCGCAAGATCGGTCGCTAAGGCGAGACCAGCCGTCTGTGTCACTTGCAAACCGGCGCCGACGAGGAGGAACGCCAAAGCTCCGGCACCCGTCGCAAACCAAACCGGCACATCGGCTGCATCCGACAAGAGCAGCAGCGCGAACGGCATGATTGAGAGACCCGCGAACTGCACCATGGTGCCGAACCAGATATAGGGGACGCGCCGCCAACCCAGAGCGGAGCGATGCCGGTCTGACTTGAAGCCGATCAAGGCCCGGAACGGGGCAAACAAAAGCGGGATGGCGACCATGATCGAGACGATGGTTGCCGACACGCCAAGCTCGACGATCATCACACGGTTGAGGGTGCCAACGAGCAGCGCTGTTGCCATGCCCACCGAGATTTGAAACAGCGATAAACGGAGCAAGCGCGACAGCGGCAGATCGGGTGTGGCCGCATCCGCGAAGGGCAGGAACTTGGTTCCCACCTGCATCAGAAATTTCGTGCTTGCAGGGGCCAGAAACCTCATGGGCGCGTAAGCTCCATGGCTTGCGAAATATAGAAGCCGCGTGACACGCGTTTCTCACGTTCCGCCTGCAGCGCATCGAACTGGCCCTGCGCTGCGCGGCCACGCAGCCTTTCCGGGCGCAACGGGACGATGGCGGGCGAGCGATCCGATTTCGGAAAGAGTTTACCGACGCGATGCATGGCCGCGAGGGGCAGGGTCCAAGGCGCGATGGTGAACAGGATCGAATGGCGTGTGCGTGTCGCAATACCACTGAGGACATGGGCGACATCGGCTTCGCTATAGTGGATCAATGAATCCATCGCCACCACATGGTCGAACGTGCCGAGCGCGGGGTCATGCATGTCGCCAACCCGGAATTCGATCCGGCCTTGGCCGAGCGTGGACGGCAGGCGTTCGCGCGCAAGTTCGATCAGATTTGGCGCAATATCGATTGCCACCACATCTGCGCCGCGCTTGGCGGCTTCAACAGCAAGCGCACCCGTGCCGCAGCCAGCATCAAGAATGCGACGGCCGGACAGATCCTCCGGCAGCCATGAGAGCAGCGTGTTGCGCATCTCGTCGCGGCCTGCACGCACCGTTGCGCGGATGCGGCCAACCGGCGCATCCGACGTCAGACGCGACCAAGCTTCAACCGCGGTGCGGTTGAAATAGGTTTCGAGCGAGGAGCGGCGATCGCGCCAGGAAGCGGTGTCAGCCATCAATCGAACCCCAAAAGATCGAAGATTTCGCGGTCTTTGAGCGATTGGCCGTCGCAGATTTCGACGCCATTCCAGAGCTTGTCGGCAAGATCGAGATATTCCTGCTGTACAGCGCGCACTTCGGGGCTGTCTTCCATTTCGAAGAGCGTGGCCTTTTTCAGACGGCTGCGACGGATCACATCGAGATCGGGGAAACGGGCGAGGGTGCGCAGCCCGGCGCGCGCATTGAACTTGTCGATCTGGTCGGTGCCAGCGCTACGATTGGCAATCACACCGCCGAGCCGAACATTGTAGTTTTTCGATTTCGCTTGAATGGCTTGCACGATGCGGTTCATGGCGAAGATCGAGTCGAAATCATTCGCGGCGACGATCAAGGCACGATCGGCATGTTGCAGCGGCGCAGCAAAGCCGCCGCAAACGACGTCGCCAAGCACGTCGAAGATCACAACATCAGTGTCGTCAAGCAGGCGATGCTCTTTCAGGAGCTTCACCGTCTGGCCAACGACATAACCGCCACAACCTGTACCGGCGGGCGGGCCGCCAGCTTCAACGCATTGCACACCATTATAGCCCTCATAGACGAAGTCTGAGGGGCGCAATTCTTCCGAATGGAAGTTCACGCTTTCGAGCACGTCAATGACAGTCGGCATCAATTGCTTGGTAAGCGTGAAGGTCGAGTCATGCTTGGGATCGCAGCCAATCTGCAAAACGCGTTTGCCGAGCTTCGAGAAGGCGACCGACAGGTTCGACGAGGTTGTCGATTTGCCGATACCGCCCTTGCCATAAACGGCGAACACTTTGGCGGTGTCGATCTTCAAGGTTGGGTCGAGATGGACTTGCACGGAGCCATCGCCATCACGGCGTGGGTCCTTGTTGATGAGGGTGATCGCGTTCATGCGGCAACATCCATTGAAACGCCCTCGAGACGGTCTTCGAGTTCTTCACCCGCTTGGCGGAGAGCGGCGAGAACATCTTCATCGGGTGACCAGTAATTGCGCTCATGCGCTTCGATCAGCCGGTTGGCGACTTTCGCCGCGGCAGCCGGGTTGAGATCGGCAAGGCGTTTGCGCAATTCTGGATCAAGTACGAAAGTTTGCGTGATCTGCTGATAGACCCAAGGTGCGACCTGACCGGTGGTGGCAGACCAGCCCATCGCATTGGTGACATGGGCTTCGATCTGGCGGACGCCCTCATAGCCATGCTTCAGCATGCCCTCATACCATTTGGGATTGAGGACACGGGTGCGTGCTTCGAGCGCGACTTGTTCGGAGAGTGAGCGCACCGTGCCTTCGCCGCGTGTCTGATCACCGATATAGACCGGGATCGTGTGTCCGCTTGCGCGTTGCGCCGCCTTCGAGATGCCACCTAACGTGTCGAAATATTGGTCGATCGTCATCACGCCGAGTTCGACCGATTCTAAATTCTGATAGGCAAGCTCGACCGAGCTCAGCATGTTTTGCAGCAAAGCGGGCTGCTTCACGGGCTTGCCAGAGGCGCCATATGCGAAGCATTTGCGGCTGCAATAGGTCTCTGCCAATTCGTCCTCGTCGCTCCAGCCGCCATTATCGATGACGAGATTGACGTTGGCGCCGTAGGCACCGTCAGCATTCGAGAAGACACGCAATGCCGCTGTGTCGAGATCGACATTATGTTCGGCGGCGTAGGCCAGCGCGTGCTTGCGCACGAAATTTTGGTCCAAGGGCTCATCCGCATGCGCGGCAAGCTGGCAGGCTTCAGCGAGGAGCCGCATTTGCAGCGGGAGGAGATCGCGGAAAATGCCTGATACAGTCATCACGACGTCGATACGCGGACGGCCGAGTTCAGAGAGCGGCTTCAAGGCGGCGCCGCAGAGGCGGCCGTAGGAATCATAACGCGGCAATGCACCGAGAAGCGCGAGTGCTTGAGCGAGTGGCCCGCCCTGTGTCTTGAGATTGTCGGAACCCCAGAGAACAAGTGCGACGGTCTCGGGCAGACCATTCCCGTCAAGGATATGGCGCGCGAGCAAACGGTCTGCCTGTTCGGCACCATCCTTCATCGCGAAGGTCGAGGGAATGCGGAAGGGATCATAGCCGTGGACATTGCGCCCCGTCGGCAGAATCTCGGGCGTGCGCAGCAAATCGCCACCCGGTGCAGGCGCGATGAATTTGCCTTCAAGCGCATGCAGCAGCGCTTTGGTTTCATGGTCCTGCTGCAAGAGCGCGTCGATGGCGCTGAGCTTGCGCCAGTTTTCTTGCGTCACAGCGTCTTGCGCCAATGTGTTGAGGGCTGCGCCATCGACGAGGGCAGCAATCTTCTCGTGCTCCGGCGTGAAGGCGAGGCTTGATTCCGCCATTGCGGCGAGCAGGTCGATGCGCTCTTCGCGGCTGGCTGTGGCGCCAACAACGTGCAGGCCGTGCGGGATTAGTGTGGTTTCAAGTTCATAGACGGTGCGCGTCAGTTGGGCCGCTTCCGCATCCCAATCCGTCCAAGCGGGCTCGGCCTGTGCCAGATCAAGCGTGGCGGCTTGGGCCTGCATCAATGTGGCTGTGGCTTGCCGTTCATTATGTTCATCAGGGGAGAGTGAACGCCAACGCTCGAGTGTCGCGCGAAGGTCCAGCAAACCGCGGTAGAGGCCAGCTGCAGCAATCGGTGGCGTCAGATAGGAAATCAGCGTCGCAGCCGAACGGCGGCGGGCCAGCGCCCCTTCAGACGGGTTGTTGGCCGCGTAGAGGTAGAGGTTCGGCATGTCGCCAATGAGACGGTCCGGCCAGCAGGCATCGGTCATTCCGGCCTGTTTGCCGGGCATGAATTCAAGCGCGCCATGAGTGCCGAAATGGAGCACGGCTGAGGCGGCGAAATCTTCGCGCAGATAGCGATAGAAGGCCGAGAATGCATGTGTCGGTGCGAAGCCCTGTTCGAACAGGAGACGCATCGGGTCGCCTTCATAGCCAAAGCCCGGCTGAACGCCGACCAAGACATTCCCGAACGCCTGACCCAACACATGGATCGTCGCGCCATCGGTTTGGACGCGGCCAGGGGCCGGGCCCCATTGCGCTTCGATCTGAGCAAGATGGGGTTCACGCCGCACATGGTCATCGACTGGGATGCGATGATGCACATTGGCCAGCGCACCATAATCACCCGCATTGCCGTGCAAGATCGCGTCCCGCAACGCGTCGACGCTTGCGGGCACATCGACCGTGTAGCCATCGGCTTTAAGCGATTTCAGAAGGTTGTAGACGGATTCAAACACGCCGAGGAAAGCGGCTGTACCAGTGTTGCCAGCATTTGGCGGGAAATTGAACAAAACGATCGCGAGCTTGCGCTCAGCCTTTTTGGCTTGGCGTAGCGCGACGAGGCGATCGACACGTGAGGCCAGCATGGTGATGCGGCCTTGATCAGGCACCATGTCGCGCGTGCCATTATCCGAGCGGCCACCAAACACGAGTGGGCCTGTCGCGCCGTCGAGTTCCGGGATCGAAATCATCATCGTGGTTTCGACCGGATGGAGCCCGCGCGGTGATGTGCGCCAGCTTTCGAGCGTCTGGAATTCGAGCGCATGGGCGGCGATGTAAGGCACGTCGAGCCGCGCCAGCATGGTTTCAGCCGCTTTCGCATCATTGTAGGCCGGGCCACCGACCAGCGAGAAACCGGTGAGCGATACGAAAGCATCAATCGTGACGCGGCCCTGTGCGAAGAAATATTGTTCAATGGCGGGGCGCGCATCGAGCCCGGCAGCAAACACCGGCACGACGTTGAGGCCGCGCGCTTCGAGCGATGCAATCACGGCATCATAATGGGCGTGGTTGCCTGCCAGGAGATAGGAGCGCATGAGGAGCAACCCGACCGTGCCGCGTGCATTCGCGTTGCGCGGCAGAGCTTTGATGTCCTCAACGATGCGGCCCTTGGCGCGCGGGTGATAAAGCCCGCAATCAGGATAGTCGACGGGTGGAGCAACTTTCACCGTGCCGCGCAAAACCTTGCGCGGGCCATCGGCATAGCGATCGATCAGCTGGCGCACCATATTGGCGACGTTGCCGTCTGAGCCGGCGAGCCAATAAGACAGGGTCAGGAAGTAAGCGCGCATATCCTGCGCGGTGCCGGGGATGAAGCGTAGGATCTGCGGCAGACGGCGCAGCATCTTCATCTGATGCGCGCCTTGAGCGCCGGGCTTATCACTCTTGCCGCGCAGACGCTTCAAGAACGCGATGGCGCCCGATTGATTGCCCGACATGGAGAAGCGACCAAGGCGTGTCAGCTTCACGACTTCTGATGAAGAGAGGCATGCGGCGACGGCATCGCAATGATCGCGGCGGGCCATCAACGCGTCGAAGACCGGGCGGATATGGTCTTCCATGAACAGCATGGTGACGATGAGGATATCGGCCGTCTCAATGTCGGCGCGGCAGCGGGCAAGCGCGCCATCCTCGTCCCATTCGGCGGCGGCATGCAGCACAAGCGTGAGGCCGGGATAATCTTTGCGCAGCATGATGCGAGCGCGATCGACCGCGCCGGACAAATGATCGTCCATCGTCACGAAGACGACTTTGATCGGGGTGGAGTTAGCGTCCGAAATGCGCTTTGGCATCGTAGAGCGTCTCCACACTGATTGAGGCAAGGCCGCGCTCACGCGCGAAAGTTTCCGTGTTTCGGCGCGCTTTGCCGCGCACGAAAAACGGGATTTTCTTCAGCTCCTGTTCGGCTTCGACGGTCCAACCGGTAAAATCGGGAGGTGTGTCGGGTTGGGCTTGTTTTGATGGGCCGAGATGGGACGGCGCCGCTTGGTCGTTGAATTCGAAATCGTCACGGAAGAGACCCAAAAGATGCTCTTCAAGGCCCATCATCAGCGGATGCACGAGGTTGTCGAACAGCACATTCGCACCCTCAAAGCCCATGACGGGCGAGAAGCGGGCCGGAAAATCCTGCACATGAACGGGGGCCGAAATCACAGCGCAGGGAAGACCGAGGCGCTTGGCGATATGGCGTTCCATCTGCGTGCCGAGCACGAGCTCGGGCTGCGCGGCGATGATCGCTTTTTCAATCTCGAGATAATCGTCGCTGATCAGGGGCGCGACGCCGAGATCGGCGGCGGCAGCGCGGACTTCGCGCGCATATTCGCGCGTATACGTCCCCAAACCACAAACGGTGAAACCGATTTCCTCACGTGCGACGCGGGCCATTGCGAGAGCATGGGTTGCATCACCAAAGATGAAGACACGCTTGCCGGTGAGATAGGTTGAATCGACTGACCGTGAATACCAAGGCAGGCGGCTCGCATTCGTTTCAGCTGGGACCGGCAGGCCTGCGAGCGCACAAATTTCGGCGATGAATTCGCGCGTGGCGTTCACGCCAATCGGAATGGTCTTGGTAAAGGGTTGGCCGAATTGCTTCTTCAGGAATTCGGCGGCCGCTCCCGCAATTTCGGGATAGAGCACGATGTTGAAATCGGCATCGGCGAGACTGGCGATATCGGCCGGTGAAGCGCCTTCCGGCGCGACGACATTGATGGCGATGCCAAGGTCTGCAAGCAGCGCCTTGATTTCTTTCAGATCATCGCGATGGCGAAAACCGAGCGCGCAGGGGCCAAGGATGTTGCACAGCGGACGCGTATCGGGACGCGCCTGTTTGGGCTGAACCAATGCACGCACAATGCGATAGAAGGTTTCAGCGGCGCCCCAATTTTCCTTCTTCTGGTAAGACGGCAATTCGAGCGGAATGACGGGGATCGGCAGATTAAGGGCAGAAGCCAATCCTGCTGGGTCATCCTGAATGAGTTCACCGGTGCAAGATGCGCCGACGATCATCGCTTGCGGCTTGAAGGTCTCATACGCATCGCGCGCAGCGCGTTGAAACAATTCGGCCGTATCGCCACCGAGATCACGCGCTTGGAAGGTCGTATAGGTGACCGGCGGGCGCTGGTTGCGGCGCTCGATCATCGTGAAGAGAAGATCGGCATAGGTGTCGCCCTGCGGCGCGTGCAACACGTAATGCATGCCACGCATCGCGGTGACGATGCGCATGGCGCCAACATGGGGCGGGCCTTCATAGGTCCAGAGGGTCAACTGCATCGTCAGACCCTCAACCGTGCCGTGCGCTCAAGCGGGCGCGCGAAGAGTTCAGCGAGATCGCCGGCCTGCTCAAAGCCATGCACTGGCGAGAAGACTAGTTCGATCGACCATTTCGTCCGGAGCCCTTCCGCTTCGAGCGGATTGGCGAGGCCAAGGCCACACACCGTAAGATCGGGCTTTTCCGCGCGGCAACGGGCGAGCTGACGATCGACGTCTTGGCCTTCCGACAGGACGGCATCCGGCAGAAGATCGATGTCAGCACCAAGAATGCCGCGATGGAGATAGGGCGTGCCAACTTCGATCGGGCGCATGCCGAGTTCGCGCGCCAAGAACCGCGCAAGTGGAATCTCGAGCTGCGAATCGGGGAAGAAGAAAATGCTTTTGCCGTCGAGCGTATCGCGATGGCGTGCGACAGCGCGGCGGGCGCGTTCGCGCGGGGCGTCGATGATCGGTGTGACGCGCTCTTGCGGAATGCCGAACGCTTTGGCGGTCGCGCGGAACCAAAGTTCGCTGCCTTCCGCACCGAACGGGAAGGGCGCATCGATCCGTGTCGCGCCGCGCGCTTCCAAAGCCTTCAATGTTTCGCCCAAGAAAGGCTGCGCCAAAAGAAGCTGTGTGTTGGGGCCAATCGGCGGCAATGCGCCAGCGCGCCGCGCTGGGAGAAAGCCGACATTCGTGATGCCCATCGCAGTGAAGAGTGTGCGGAACTGGTCTTCCACCACGTCTGCAATGGTGCCAGCGATCAGGAGATTCTTCTCCTGCGTCGTCGGCATCAGGGGCACGAGCGCATTAAGGCAGGAATCTTCGCCTTGCGTGAACGTCGTTTCAATACCGCTGCCCGTATAGGCGAGAATGCGCGTCTGCGGCAGCGTCTTTTGTGACAGGCGTTCGGCAGCGCGCGATAGATCAAGCTTGATGACCTCGGACGGGCAAGAGCCGACGAGGAACAGCAATTTGATGTCAGGGCGGCGTTCGAGCAATTGGGTGACGACGCGATCCAGCTCGTCATGCATGTCAGCGAGGCCGGCGAGATCGCGCTCTTCGATGATGGCGGTTGCAAAGCGGGGCTCAGCGAAAATCATAACGCCAGCAGCCGATTGCATGAGATGGGCGCAGGTGCGCGAACCAACAATCAGAAAGAACGCGTCTTGAATTTTGCGATGGAGCCAGACGATGCCCGTCAGCCCGCAGAAGACTTCATGCTGGCCGCGTTCGCGGAGCACGGGCCGGTCGCAACCCGGAGATGTGGGGCGTGCGAGGGTGCCGGCCGCGCTCAAGACAGCACCCCGTCTGGTATTTGTGTCTGAGCGGAGAGGCGAGCTTGCCGGAGCTTCCAAAGGAATTGCGCGGCATTGACGACATAAATGGTGTAGGCGGCGAGCGCGAGGAGCAACTGGCTGCGCGGGTCCATCCAGCCGGTGAACAAGGCAACCAGATAGGCGGTATGCAGCGCGATGACGCCCATCGAGACCACGTCTTCCCAATAGAAGGCGGGTGCGAAGAGGTACTGGCCATAGACATCGTGCTCCCACAGGGAGCCCGTCACCATGATGGCGTAGAGAAAGAGGGTCTTGATAACGATAGAGGCGGAGGCGATGCCGAAGCCTTCGCCCGTGGCCAGACAGCGCAGGACGAGGCCTAAGCTGATGAGGAAGGCGAGGAATTGTAGCGGCGCGAGGATGCCTTGGACCAATGTCCATTTGGACAGGTCGCGTCGGCGGCGCTCCTCCGCAGTATACAGCGCTCGGGCCGGGCTTGGGCCTTTTGGCACCTGCATGGCTCTTCCCCCTGACCCGAAGCTAGGCGGGAGTCCTGTAAGTGTCAAATCTTATTGACGTCAGGCTTGCGGTACAAAAGGACTTACGTATTATTTACAGTTGCGGTCTCGCCAGAAGGGCGTAGCTTAAGGATCGGGCAGACGATCCATAAAAAGACCAGACCCGCGCATAGACAGACGCTCACGTAGACCGGACAGGGGTTTACAGGGCGGGTTTGGAGGAAGACGTGGACCGCAAAGGGCCTCAGGCCCCTGGAAGCGCTCAAAATTCCCACAGTCCGGATAGCCGGAGAGCCGTCAAAACTGCAGATCAGGTCTATCAAGCCGGCGAAGCCGGGGAACGGGTCCGCGCGTTCATCACGCGGCACGGTCTGGCGAATCTGGTGGGTAGCCGGGCTGAACGACCTCACGGTTTACCCCCGTGCGATGCGTTTGCCGTGACGATGGTCGCAGAATGCGCGCTCAGCGGGGATGGCGAGAAGCTCCGCCGGATCATTTCAGATTATAGTACGGCTGGTTGGTCTAACGCCGTCTTATTGCTCGATCTTTTGGTTCCTGCCGTGCGTCTGATCGGGACGTGGTGGGAAGAGGATCGCTGTGACTTTGCGACCACCACGCTGTCGACTGGGTTGATCGAACGGGTGGTCTATGAGGTTACCTTGGCCAATCGCCGGCCTGTGCCCTTGCATGCCCCGCGCGCCCTGATCGCCGTGACACCTGACGACCAGCATAGTTTCGGTGCCGTTGTGCTGTCCGAGATCCTGCGGTCAGCCGGCTGGTTTGTTCTAACACGACTTGATTCGACGGCGGATGAGTTGCGGGCGGACGTGGCCCAAGGCAATTTCGCACTGATCGGATTGTCGCTCTCGCGGACGTCGCGGATCGACAATCTCCGCGAGACGATCTCGATTTTGCGGAGCGAAGACAATGCGGGTCAGATCCGCTTTGCGGTCGGCGGCCGCGTGTTTACGAGTGGTGAAGCCCATGCTGGGGACGTCGGCGCGGATTTCATGGCTGTTGACCCGCCTGAGATGATCAGGCTACTAGATGACATATCGACTTTCGTAGCGGCAGATTGACGTCATCCCACCTAGACGTCGCTTGGGACAATGCAAGCGGTATCTGATGTTCTAGCTGCCACGGCTCAAAGCCGGGGGCAAAGCGTGACAGAGTTCAAATTCCTTGAGGCTTCTTTCGGAGCGCTCGACGCTCGGAAGGTCGCGCGCCTTGTCGCCTCGACGGTGGATTTGACATTCGTCATCGATAGTAGCGGACGAATTCAACAAGCGGTCTCGCTCGATCCGCGCCTCTCGCGCGCTGCAAGCGACCACTGGGTCGGCCAGATGTGGACGGACACCGCAACGGTGGAAAGTCGGCCTAAAATCAAAGAATTACTTGCTGAGGCCAATCCTGAGACGCCAACACGCTGGCGTGAGATCAATCAGGTTGCGGCGGGCGAAGAATGTCCGCTGCGTTTCTCGGCTGTCAAATTCGACGATGACGGTCTGATCGTCGTGATGGGTTATGATCTGCAACCGGTTGCCCAGTTGCAGCAAAAGCTCGTCAACGCGCAGCGCGATCTCGAACGCGATTTCCAAAAGCTGCGCGATGCCGAGACCCGCTATCGCGTTCTGTTCCAGATGACGGCGGAAGCCGTATTGATCGTCGATTCTCAATCGATGAAGACGGTCGATGCCAATCCAGCCGCGGCGATGATTTTGGAAACAACCCCCGGTCGACTGGTGGGGCGGATTGTCGCAGATCTCGTGACGCCCGACAGCCGTGAAGCGCTGCAAAGCCTGATTGCTGGTGTGAAATCCTCGGGTCGCACAGAGGCCGTCCGTGTTCATGTCGAGAGCGCGGGCAAGCCTTTCCTCGCTTCATGCGCGGCGATCCGGTCCGATGAGGGGCTTTCGTTCATCCTGCGGCTCGCACCGCTTGAAACCGGAGCACGCTCGCAAGGCCAGGGGACGGTCGCGGCCAATGCTTTGGCAGCGATGCCAGACGGTTTTCTGCTCGCGGGCAGTGATCGGCGCATTGTCGACGTCAATGATGCCTTTCTTGATCTCGCACGGCTCGGTCATCGCAATGAGGTGGTGGGCACGACGCTTGATCAGTGGCTTGGCAGGACTGCGGTCGAAGGCAATGTGTTGCTGGCCCATCTCAAAGACCATGGCCGCGTCCGTGGGTTCGCTTTAGCTTTGCGGGGCGGGCATGGATCGGTTGAAGACGTCGATGTGTCGGCCGTCAGTTTGCAAGCTTCTGGAGAGGTTTATTACGGTTTCCTGTTCCGGCGCGCGAAGCGCGTGGATGGCGGCGGCGAGCAAGCGCTTGCCCGTTCGGCAGAGGATTTCGCTGATCTGGTCGGCCGGCTGTCGTTGAAGGGGATCGTCCGTGAGACGACGGATGTGATCGAGAAGCTGTGCATCGAAGCGGCGCTGCGGCTGACCGGTGATAATCGCGCGGCTGCGGCCGAGATGTTGGGACTCAGCCGGCAGAGCCTTTATTCGAAAATGCATCGCCATGGGATCGGCGATCTCGACGGATCCGACATTTCGGACGGCGGTTAACTGCCCATCCAGTGCGCACTGGCCCAATGTCATGTCTATTTTTGTTTACAGTTGAAAAGGTCATGCTAGCATTGCGGCATGACGGCAGACGCCACCCCGCTCCGTACACGCTCAACTTGGCCTGCTCCGGCGACCATCCTTGAGCTTCTGAAGCCGATCACATGGTTCGCGCCGATGTGGGCGTTCGCCTGTGGCGCGGTCTCTGCCGGTGTGCCGTTTTCCTTTGAGAAAATCATTCCCGTGCTTGCCGGGATCGTGCTCGCCGGGCCGCTCGTGACCGGCATGAGCCAGGCCGCGAATGATTGGTTCGATCGGCATGTCGATGCCATCAACGAACCGAATAGGCCGGTCCCGTCAGGCCGCATGCCGGGACGGTCTGCGCTTTATCTCTCGATTCTCTGGACCGCACTTTCCCTCGCGCTTGCTTGGGCGCTGGGTCCCGCTGTGCTGGGTGCTGCGCTCCTCGGGGTCGTCTTGGCTTGGCTTTACAGTGCACCGCCCATCCGGCTCAAAAAGAATGGCTGGTTCGGCAATGCCGCGTGCGGCTTTGCCTATGAAGGCCTGCCTTGGTTTACCGGTGCTGCTGTGATGCTGGGCGGGCAGGTGCCCTCCGTGCCGGTGATGATTCTCGCCTTTCTTTATGCCTTCGGCGCGCATGGCATCATGACGCTCAACGATTTCAAATCGGTCGAAGGCGATCGCGCGCTTGGCATCAATTCCCTGCCGGTGCTGTTGGGCGTCGACAGTGCGGCGCGTTTTGCCTGCGTCATGATGGGATTGCCGCAAGCTGTTGTCGTCGCCTTGGTTGCCTTGTGGGGCCGGCCCGTCGAAGCCTTGCTCATTTTTGTGCTGCTGCTCGCGCAACTCATTCTCATGAAACGGTTGATCGCAGCGCCACGCGATAAGGCGGCTTGGTACAATGCCACCGGCACATCGCTTTACGTTCTCGGCATGATGATTGCTGCCATCGCGCTGCGCAGCGCGCTTCTCTAGGAGACTTCCCATGCAGGCCGCGCAACAGGGTTTGAGTTGGGTGTCGATCGTCCGGCTTGGTCTGGTGCAGACGGCTCTTGGCGCGATTGTTGTTCTCACCACGTCGACATTAAATCGCGTGATGGTGGTCGAGGTTGGCCTTGCAGCCACGGTGCCCGGGGCCCTGGTTGCGTTGCATTATGCAGTCCAAATGTTGCGCCCGCGCTTCGGCCATATTTCCGATAACGCGCCGCGTCGTACGCCATGGATCCTGTTAGGTATTTGTGTGCTTGCGCTGGGCGGGGCGGGGGCTGCGGCCGCCACGTCTTTGATGCTCACGGATAAAACGCTGGGTCTGATCGCGGCAGTCATTGCCTTTTTGGCGATTGGATTTGGCGTCGGCCTTTCAGGGACATCCTTGCTCGCGACCTTGGCGGAGCATGTCGCCGAGAAACGGCGCGCCGCTGCTGCGACCATTGTCTGGATGATGATGATCGCAGGCTTTGTCGTGACCACCATCATTGCCGGAAAATTGCTTGATCCGTTTTCCCCTATGCGGCTGATCGCGGTATCGGGCGGCGTATCTGTGGTGGCCGTGCTCGTTGCCTTTGTGGCGCTTTGGGGCGTCGAGCCTGATGCCAATGCACGCATGCGCGAAACCAAGCCGAAAATCGATTTCAAAGTGGCACTGAAAGATGTGTGGAATGATCGCGAGGCGCGGCGTTTCACCTATTTCGTTTTCATCTCGATGCTCGCCTACAACATGCAGGATCTGATCCTCGAGCCATTCGCCGGTGCAGTGTTTACGTTCTCGCCGGGTGAATCGACGAAATTGTCAGGCGTGCAACATGGCGGCGTCTTGGCTGGCATGATCTTGATGGCTGTGACAGGCAGCGTCTTTGGTGGTTCACGCAAAACCGTTCTCAAAGCATGGATGGTCGGCGGCTGTCTTGCTTCCGCGATTGCGGTTGCGGGCTTATGTTTGGCGGCAAGCCTAGGGCCGACGGCGCCTTTGAAGCCGCTTGTTTTCGCATTGGGCTTGGCGAACGGGTCGTTTGCAGTGGCTGCGATTGCATCGATGATGGCGCTCGCCAAGGGGCAAGCCAATGCGCAAGCGCGTGAAGGAACGCGCATGGGTGTTTGGGGTGCAGCGCAGGCGATTGCTTTCGGCCTCGGCGGCTTTGTGGGCACGGTCGCGATCGATATTGCGAGCTTGCTTACATCCTCGAAAGCGATGGCCTATGGCAGCGTGTTTGCGCTTGAAGGCCTGACATTCTTGGCCGCCGCATTACTTGCGGCCCGGATCAATCATGGTGGCGCATTGGTCGTCGAACGCAGCACGATGCGTGCCGCGATGCAGAACGGATTGTGAGAGGCCGCGATGCAGCAGGATAGTTTTCGAGACGTAATTTATGACGCGGTTGTGATCGGCGGCGGTCCTTCGGGGGCAACCGCGGCGGATCAATTGGCACGCGCCGGATTTTCGGTGTTGCTGGCGGACCGGGAAGGGCGCATCAAACCTTGCGGCGGCGCGGTTCCGCCGCGTCTCATTCGCGATTATGCGATTCCGGATCATCTCATTGTTGCGAAAGTGAAGGGCGCGCAAATCATCGCGCCGTCGAACAAGCGCGTCGACATGCCGATCGAGAATGATGGTTATGTCGGCATGGTGGATCGCGAGGATTTTGATCCGTGGCTGAGAGATCGGGCGGCGGCTTCCGGCGCGGACAGGATCACGGGTACATTTGAACATTATGCGCGCGAAGGTTCGGTTTCAGTCCTGTCATTTGCGACTGGTGCACATGGCATTGTGAAGATCCGCAGCCGGTTTGTGATTGGCGCGGATGGTGCGAATTCAACCGTTGCGCGAATGGCTGTGCCGCGCGCGGGCAAACCGAAATATGTGTTCGCCTATCATGAAATCGTCGAGGCGCCGCCGAGTGGCGCGCATTACCATCCCGAGCGTTGCGACGTGTATTACCAAGGCCGCTTCTCGCCTGATTTCTATGCGTGGATTTTTCCGCATGGCGGCAAGGCTTCGATTGGGACCGGCACCGCGCATAAGGGTTTCTCACTGAGGTCGGCTATCGGCGATTTGCGTGAAGCTTTGGGGCTTTCGGAATGTCGCACGATCCGCCGTGAGGGTGCGCCCATTCCGCTAAAACCGCTGAAGACGTGGGACAATGGACGTGATGTCGTGTTGTGCGGCGATGCGGCCGGCGTCGTTGCGCCAGCCTCGGGCGAGGGGATTTACTACGCCATGCTGTGCGGCGAGATTGTTGCGCGGGCGGTTGGCGAAGCGATCCGTACCAATGATGCCCATGCGCTCGCGAGTGCGCGCAAAAGCTTCATGAAATTGCATGGTCGTGTCTTCATGGCGCTCGGTTTTCTACAGGCGTTCTGGTACCGCAATGATTGGCTGCGCGAGAAATTCGTGGCCATGTGCGGCGACAAGGATGTCCAGACCCTGACCTGGCAGGCCTATATGGACAAGGAATTGGTGCGCCGGGAGAAGCTCGCCCATCTGCGCGTCATGCTGAAAGATATCGGTGTGTTTCTGGGCTTTACGCCGAAACTCGAAAAGCGCTCTGGCTAGCGGCTTTTCCTCTCACTATCAGACACTTGCCGCGTTGCGGGAGGCCGTTCGGGTGCGTTTTAGCGGCCCGGCGGGCTTTACTGTGCCCGATTGCCACGAGAATATCGTTTGCATTCCACAGAGAATGGGCGGAGAACAGAAACGCCGCGCCCCCACCCGGAACGCGGCGTTTCCTTCTGGCCGGGGACGGCCGGCCCGAGGCGTTCCCCGCTAGGTGAAGCGCCTCTTTCGGTAGGAGGCCCCGGCTGGTGCGTTTAGCCGCCGGGACCTCCAATTTCTTCAGCAGATCAGGCTCACTTTTTGGCTGAGAGCTCGGCGAGATAATCCTTCAGCATGCTGACACCATAGAGCGGCTTGTTCACACCCTGATGGCAGGTGGCGCAATTCGCTTTCGCGGCATCGCCCGTCGGCCCGAGACGATTGTCGGGATAAACAGGCTTCAGCGGTTCGAGATAAGCGTGGTTGAGATCAGCCACCATACGCAGACCATACCAGGCGGTCGTGCGTTGCGGCGGGCTCTGCTCCCACGAACTGAAGGCGCGGCTGTTGTGGCAGAAGGTGCAATTCACACCGAGGCCCTTCGACATATGCGTCATCAACGCATAAGTCATTTCGGCATCCTGAATGGGCTTGCCGGCCGATGCGAGTTGCGTCGGCAAGGTCGCGGTTCCTTGCACGCGGATCTTGGACGGATCGTTCAAGAGCGTCGAGAAAGGATCATAGGGCAGGGTGGCATAGGCGACGGACGCCGCAGGTGCATTCTGACCATTGCGATTGCCCATATAGGCCGGGGTCGACGGGCCGGGATCTTGGAACCACACATATTGCGGAACCTGCTGGCCGCGATGGCAGGTGTAGCAAGTGACACCAGCCGGTGCGACATGGTTTGCCCATTTCGCGTTGATGTCCTGCGTCATCTGCAACATGCGGCGTGCGACGACTTTCGTGTACATCGAATCGTCGGCGAGATTATCGGAATGGCAGCCGCCGCACCCTTGTTCCGGCATCACCCATTCTGTGATCGCCGTCATGATGCGAAGGAATTCACCTTCGCTGAGATGACCGAGCACCTTCACATTTTGGTAGATCTGCGAGACAGGCGGGCCATCCTTCGGCGCTTCAGGCTGCGGTTCCGGAATTTGGTTCAGAGCCTGCAACGTATCGACGCGCTCGGGACTGCGGATCTGATCCATGCCCGTGCCGCGATAGCCATTCTGCTCGCTCTCCTGTGGCGGCAGTTCGCAGGCCGCCACGAAGAGAGAGGTTCCGAGCGCGAGAGCGCCCATCAGCTTTCTGGTGAAGGGGATCGTGTTCATTTCGGAGCTCCCGGCAGGGTCGAGGGATCGACCGTGACGCTCGGCCAGTAGTCCGGATATTGCGGAGCAACACCGTGCTTAACGGCCCAGAGGTACCAATTGTCGACGGCGGTGCCGGTGAGCAGGATGCCGATGCCGCCTGTGAGCGTTGTCAGCACTGCAAACCACCATGCCCAACGATGGATCGATTCCATCGTGGCGTTGAAACCCATCGTCCAGCGCCAGAAGAGAGCAGCGCGTTCCGATGCCGTGCCGCGATCGGTGATCTGTTCGATTTCGCGTTCACCGCCGAAGCGATGAACCGCAAGGATCGTGGCACCATGCATCGCGAACAGAAGCGTTGATCCGTAGAGGAACGCGATCGAGAGCGCATGGAACGGATTGTAGAACAGATTGCCGTAGCGGATCGAGAAGGCAGCCGTCCAATCGAGATGCGAGAAGATGCCATAGGGCACCGCTTCGCTCCACGATCCCATCAGAATGGGACGGATGAGGCCGAGCACGAGGAAGAGCCAGATCGCAGAGGCAAACGCCCATGCGACATGCGTGCCGAGGCCAAGTGCGCGTGCCCGCCAATACGTGCGTCCCCACCAGAGCATGACAGCGAGCAGGAGGAAGAAGCTCGCAATCATCCACCAACCGCCTTCATTGAGAGGCGGGAAGGAGAGACCATATTTCGGCGCCGGCGGATCGAGCGATAGCCAGAACAGCTGACGCACCATCTGGATCGGATTCCAATTCACCGAAGCGAGATAATTCATCCCGATGATGAAGAAGGCGAGCCCGCCCGACACGAGCGAAGCGAGACCAAGCGTGCCGAGATAGAACGGCCCGATCTGCGCATTGCCGAAGATGCCAAGCCAATGATTGAAGAAAGGCTTGCCTTCGCGCGGCCAGGTGCCGCGGTCCATCGCGATGCCATCATGAGCATGGCCGCGCGCCTGAACCTGAGTGAAGATAGTTTGATATTCGATCATGGAATTCGCCTCCTCAGCGCCAGATCGGAAGGTCGAGCCACCACGTCCACCATTCCGGCCATGACTGGGTCCAGAAGGGGCCGCTGATCACGATGCAGACCGCGCTCCAAAAACCAGCCGACAAGGCGAGGAACAGGCCCAAGCGGTGAATGCCGAGCGTGCCGACCGAGTAGCCGATGAGATCGCGGAAATACGTGTCTTCGTGCTCTGGCGTCTTTACCTTTTCGCCCTTCGGCGGATTGGTTGACGAGAGCACCAGCGCACCGTGCATCGCGAGCGCCAAGGTCGTGGTGAAGAAGAACGTCACCGCGATCATATGCGCCGGATTGTAGTGGAAGTGCAGATATTGGTAGCCGACATTCGACACCCAATCGAGATGGCTGAAAATGCCATAGGGGAAAGCATGGCCCCATGCGCCCAAAAGAACCGGGCGGATCACGACGAGAGTGATGTAGGCGAAAATCGCAACGGAGAAGGCGATCGGGACGTGGAAACCGATGCCGAGCTTGCGGCAGATCTCGACCTCACGCAGCGCCCAAGAGCCGAACGCTCCGATCGCGCAGATAGTGACGACCTGCCAGATCCCGCCTTCTTTCAACGGCGCCAGCGCAAGACCATAGCTGATGTCTGGCGGCGCGATGTTGATCTGCCAGGGATTCCATGTCGGTCCCAAGGACGCGCCATAGAAAATCATGGCTGTGCCAAGAAGCGTGAAAAAGATCGTCGTGACGCCAAAGACCCCGACGTAAAACGGGCCGACCCAGAAATCGAACAGGTCGCCGCCAAACAGCGTACCTCCCCGAACCCGGTATTTCTTTTCGAAGCTGAGCATCGACATCGCACAGCCCTCCCTCAGGGTGCAGCGGATGAAAAAATATCAAGCGGAGTGGGGCCGGGCGCGGACGCCCGGGCCCCTTTGGTCAATCAGCCGATCAGTTTCGACAGATCGAGATGCGCAGCGATCTTGGCCGGCTGCGAAGACGTCACGCCTTCGGCCTTCTTGACGGTGCGAGGACCGTCGAGCCAGTTGTACCGATCCGTCGAGAGAAGGATCAGATGGATCGTGAACATCAGAGCGCCGAGGAAGATCGCCTGGGCGATCAGCGCACGGCGCGGGTCGAAGATGCTGTACCAGATTTTCCACATGGTCTTTTCCTATCAAACGAGGAAGGAAAGCGACGAAGCGATCGTGTGTCCCACGCCTTCCAGCGAGGACAACATCGGCTTCGGCGCGCCGAACCACGGACGCCACATCCACACGAGCAGATGCGCAACCGCCGCCACGGCGACATAGAGGAACAGGTACTGCATATAGAGGCCGTGGAATTCCTTAGCCTCTGCTTCGGTCAGACCCATTGGGCCCACTTTGTCGGTCATGTGAACGACCTCCGAATTGGCCTTTCGGCCGTTACCGCGCATCTCCCACGCGGCAAGGATGTCTCAGCGAAAAACGCTTTGACAGATCGCCCGGTTAAAGGCCGGGCGGGTGAGGATCCCTCAGCCCATAAAGGCGTAGGGAATGGTGGCCGCAGTGACGCGCCGCGCATCGCCGATGATCGACGAAGGCTCGGAATGTCCCCGCGTGAAGGGGTTGATGTCGCGCGGCAAAATCCGGCATGCCGCCGCGCAGACGAGAAAGACGAGAAAACCGCTGGCATAGGACAGACGGTACAGGATGAGATCCTGTTGCCGCGCTGCGTGGCGTTCCGAACGGTTGCGGATCGCATGGGCCATGGCGTTTACCTCCGGTGATGAGTTCAGTTCGATGGATGACATCAGCGGACCTCCATCAGAATTTGTGCGCGGCTGACTTCCTGCGCGGTGACTTGTTGCGCGCCAGCACCACGTGCGGCGTGTTCGGCTGCATCGCGCAGACGTTTCGCGGCAGAGATGCGCACGAGAACGGGATGAGCCTCGAGAATTTTGTCGAGCATTTCGGTCGCTTCGTCCGTCCAGCGCAGCGCATCGCCGAGACGGGCGGGCGTGGGATCGACACGGTCAAGATCGGTGCCGAGCGGCAGGATCAAGAACAGCGCATCAAACAGCGAATTGCAGACTTCCTGAATGAGGTAAGTTGCGCCCGCATAGCCCATGAACGGTGTGCCGGTGTGCCGGCGGATGATGGCACCGGGGAATGATGCGGGGATGTAGATCGAGCGGCCACCAGCTTCGGCCGCATACATGCGTTCGTTGTATGACCCGAACAGAACGAGCGGCGGATTTGATTTGATCAGACCGCGGATCGTTTCATTGTCGGTCTTCTCACCGCTCTTGCGGGCGATGGCGAAATTGCAGACGAGGCCCATCTCATCTTCAAGGAAATGGCGTACTCCGCGGACATAGGTTTCGGACGCGACAATGCCGAAACTTGCCGTCGCAAAGAAATCCTGCGTCACCGAACGCCACAAATCCCAAAGCGGCTTGATGGTGGTGTGCTTTTCTTTGGTGATGAAGGGTTCGGGATCGAGCCCGAGATGCTCACCCATCGTGCGCAGGAACGCGGTCGTTGAGTGAAGGCCGATCGGTGCTTGTAGATAGGGTTTGCCCAGCGCTTCGCAGAGGAGGCGGCCGAACTCGCGATAGAGACAGATGTTAAGATCGGCGTCAGCGAGTTTTGGAATGTCGGCGAGATGCGTGCCGAGCGGGAAGACCATGTGGACTTCCGCGCCGATGCCTTCGATGAGACGACGGATCTCAGCGAGATCGGACGGCATGTTAAATGTGCCATAGGCCGGGCCAATGATGTTGACGCGCGGCTTGGATCCTTCAGGCCGCGCTTTGGCGATCTTCGGCACTTTCTTCGCGCCATATTCGTTCCACAACCACAGCATGGCGCGGTTGGCGCATTGCCATTGATCTTCGTCGATGGTGCGCGGCAGGAAACGCTGGATCGTTGTGCCTTCCGGCGTCACGCCGCCGCCAATCATTTCAGCGATGGAACCTGTAACGACAACGCTCGGCAGATCAGGATCGAGCGCCTGGTGCGCGCGCTTCATCGCGCCTTCGGTGCCGAGACGGCCGAGCTCTTCTTCGCCGAGACCTGTTACGACGACCGGCAATTCATGCGGGGGGAGTGCATCCGTATAATGCAGGACAGATGTGACCGGTAGATTTTCGCAGCCGACTGGGCCATCGACGATGACCTGCAAGCCCTTCACAGCGGTGAAGACGTAAACGGCGCCCCAATAGCCGCCCGCGCGATCGTGATCGATGATCAGCATCAGATCATCTCCTCCGCTTTGCGTTGACGGGCGAGCTTCTCGTTCTTCTTGCGAATGGCATCGCGGAAAGCGGGCTTCGCTTCCGGCACTTTTTCCCACACGCCAGCATTGTCGCCCGTACCGACGCCGTCGAAGAAATCGTTCATCGCATCAAGGCGTGTCTTGCCTGCGATGGCGGCGTTGATCACTTGGGCGAGCGAGCCTGCGCCGGCTGGGCCAAAGAGTGGGCGTGCCGAGACGAGATTGGTAAAATAGAGTGCGGGCGTGCGGCTTTCCTTCGCCTTCTGCACCACGGGCGTGGTGCCGATTGCGAGGTCTGGTTTGAATTCACGATAGGCCGCGATGTCCTGCTCAAGCGAAGCGCGATATTGCACATGCACGCCCTTGGCTTCGAGCCATTGGCGATCAGTTTCGGACCATGGTGTGTGCGGGCAGGCGGTGCCGACATAACGGACATCGGCGCCGCTTTCGACCAAGAGACGCGCCACCAGCAATTCCGAGCCTTCATAGCCCGAAATCGTGATCCGGCCATTAATGGGCTTTGCTGCAAGCGCGCGTTGGATGGCCGGCAGGATTTGGGATTTTGCGGCGTCGAGCTTGGCAGCATCGACATTGCAAATCCGGGAAACCTCTTCGAGCCATGCGGCCGTGCCATCGACACCCACCGGTGCTGAGCCGAACACCGGACGGCCTGCCGCCTCGAATTCACGCACGGAGGCTGTATAAAATGGATGGATTGCGGCGACGGCAGCGCAATCAAGCGCCGAATAAAGTTCACGCCATTCGCGCACCGGAACGACCGGGCCTGCGGCCAAGCCGAGCGGATCGAGCAAGCGACCTAAACCGACCGGATCGGCGGGGAACATTTCACCGAGGAAGGTGATCGTCGGCCGTTCAGAGAGCGGGCCGCGCGGACGCTGCACCGGGCCTTGTTCAGCTTCCTTGCGCGCATAAGCGAGCATGGCGCCGGAGAGAACGTCTTTGGCTTCCGCATGGGTCGGCACGCCGAAGCCGGGGACATCGATACCAATCACACGTACGCCGTTGATCTCGCGCGGGAGAATGCGGAGCGGTGTTCCAGAGGCGGTCGGAACGCAGAGATTGGTGACGATGATCGTGTCATAGAGGGTCGGATCAGCGAGCTTGATCACCGCGTCACGAATGTCTTCGAACAATTTGCCGGTGACGAGCGTTTCCGAATTAAACGGCACATAGCCGACCGGTCGTTTCGCGCCATAGAAATGCGACGTGAAGGTGAGACCATAAACGCAACAGGCCGACCCTGAGAGCACGGTCGCCGTGCGGCGCATTCGTAAGCCGACGCGGAGTGAACCGAAGGCCGGGCACATGCTCTGCGGCCGGTCATGCGGCCCGAGCGGATAATCGGCATCGTAACGTGCGAGCAATTCGGCATTGCCGTTTTCAGCGGCCTGTGCGCGGAGCGTATCGCGACCGGTGCTGCAACCGATCCCGTCCGTCTGCGCGCGAACGTCACCGGGCAGGGGCCCGGCGTTTTTCGCCACATCGTGAGGAGGGATATGTTCGCCCATTGCGCTTTTTGCCTCAAACCGCGTCGTAGATGATTTCGAGGGTTTTCTTTTCGACGGTCTCGACGCCGCACATGTCTTCCATGGTGGCGGGTTCGAGGACGTAATCGCGACCTGTCGCAGAGGCCGAGAACAGGCCCAGCAACTGATCTTGTGTCAGCGGCTTCGGACGCAGCGGCGGCGCATCGGCCACGTTCTGCGAGAGCGCTTCAAACAGCGGTCCCCATTGGCCATCCGGCGTGCCGATGATCTGATAGCTCGCGCTCTTGCGGCGAATGTCTTCGTCGGCCGGGATGGATGCGAGAACCGGAATATTCACAGCTTCAGCAAAGGCCTGCGCTTCGCCGGTGGAATCATCCTTGTTGATGACGATACCAGCGACGCCGACATTGCCACCAAGCTTGCGGAAATATTCGACGGCCGAGCAGACATTGTTGGCAACGTAAAGCGATTGCAGATCGTTCGAGCCGACGATGATGACCTTCTGGCACATGTCGCGGGCGATCGGCAGACCGAAGCCGCCGCAGACCACGTCGCCCAAGAAATCGAGCAGGACGTAGTCAAAACCCCAATCATGGAAGCCGAGCTTTTCCAAAAGTTCGAAGCCATGAATGATGCCGCGTCCGCCGCAGCCGCGGCCAACTTCCGGGCCGCCCAATTCCATCGCGAAGACGCCGTCGCGCTTGAAGCAGACATCACCAATCTTGACGTCTTCGCCGGCGAGCTTCTTCTTCGTCGACGTTTCGATGATAGTGGGGCAGGCTTTGCCACCAAACAGAAGCGACGTCGTATCGCTTTTCGGATCACAGCCGATGAGCAGAACTTTTTTGCCCTGCTGCGCCATCATGTAAGAGAGGTTGGCGAGCGTGAAGCTCTTGCCAATTCCGCCCTTGCCATAGATCGCGATGATCTGCGTTTCTTTTTTAACTTCGCCCGTGGGCACAGGATCTGGCTCGATCGACGCTTCAGCTCTCAGACGCGCAGTGATGGCGTCGTGCAGCAGCGTGACATTGCCGGGGGTGGCGTTCGGCGTCGTCATTGCAGCGTTCTCCAATCGAGAATCATTTTCAGGCAGGACCGGTCGGCAAAGGCCGTCCGGTAGGCGTCGGGCGCGGCATCGGCCGGGCTGCGATGGGTGATGAGATCGTCGAGTGAAAGTTGGCCATGAGCGACGAGTGCGTTGACCGCTGCGACGTCATTGGCTTTAAATTCAGCGGCAATCCGGAAACGCGCTTCACGCATGAACGCGGGCGCGAAAGAAAAGCTCAGCGGCTGATCGTAGAAGCCGGCGAGGATGATTTCGCCGCGCGGCGCGAGGCGCGCTGTCAAACGATCGAGAATCGCAGGATCACCACTCACATCGAGAATGGCGTTGTAATCGCGGCGCTGATCTTCGTCCGGCGATACGATGGTGTAATGCGTTGCGCCGGAACGGCGGCTGGCATCATTATCCCAAACCGTTGGAGCGGTGCCACCAAGAGCGGTCACGAGACGAGCGCAAAGACGGCCGAGGACGCCATGACCGACGATGAGTTCGGGCAGAATTGTGCCGGGCAGGGTGAGCGCGTGATGTGCGGTTGCGGCGAGCGCCATCAGCACGCCACGTTCGCCAAGCGTGTCATCAATGGTGATCGCTTTGTCGGCAGGAATGACGAGGCGATGCGCAGCACCACCAAACAAAGCGCGGACGTTTTCGAAACACCGCGCGCCACCAACGAACACACGTTCGCCGATGCGACGTTTGAGATTGTCGGGGGCTGCCACGATCCGGCCGACGGATTCATAGCCAGGGACAAGGGGATAGCCCATGCCGGGGAAGCTGGGCATACGGCCTGACCAGAGGAGTTTTTCGGTGCCGGTGGAGATCCCGCTCCATTCGACGTCGACCACAACATCAGCGGGCCCCGGTGCGGTCAGTGAGACCGCACTGATGGCGATGCGTTCTGGCGCGTCGAGTACGACTGCGAGCGTATGCATCGGTCCCCCCGGCCGGCGTCTATTCGCCTTGACCTATACCGATGTAACAGAGACTGGACTTCAACAAATGTCAAATAATATGTACAGTCGCGTATCAGTTAATTTACAGATGCGGTGACAAGTCCGGTCATGAGCGGGCGGCGGGCTGGTAATGGTTCAGCCTTGGTGAAGCCAGCCTGGCGGCAGAGAGCAGCCAATTCCGGGCCAGTTCTGATGCGTCCGCCGTGCATTGCAAGCAAATAGAGCCCGAAATAGGGGTATCCCATTCGTTCGGCGCCGGGGATGGCAGCCATAGGCTCGCCGATCAAGAGCGTTCCGCCCGGAGCCAGCGCTTCCTTGGCGCGGCCCAAAATGGTCAAGGCTGCCTGATCCTGATGGTCGTAGAGAACCCGTACAAGGGTCACGAGATCGGCTTTTTCGGGCGGCGGATCACGATGGAAATCGCCGCCATGCGCTTTTCCGCGGGCACCAAGGCCAGCCGCATCGAATCGGCGCTGCGCTTCTGCGGCAACGGGCGGGAGATCGAACAGGCGGATGGCGAGGTTTGGGGCCCGTGAGGCTGCCGCAAGCGCAAAGGCGCCATGGCCGCCGCCGAGATCGAGCAGCTTGGCATGGCCGCTGAGATCATAGCTGTCGAGGATTTCGTCGCGCACCAGCGCCTGTGTTGAGGCCATGAGGGCTGAATAGGGTGTCACGGTCTCCGATGAGAGATCGGCGGGTGCACCGGTGCGGGCATAAGCCCAAAAGGCCGAGAGCGCGGTTTCGCGCGCGGGATCGCGGAGGAGGCTAACCGGATCAGCCAGATCGGCATAAAGCAGGCGATGATGCTTCACGAGATCCATCACGGATGGATTGCCGAGGAGAGAAGCACCTTTTAAACCAAGCGTATAGCGTCCATCGCTCAGGTGATGCACGAGGCCTAGCGTATCCGCTGCTTTGAGCAGAATCGAGGCTGACTCAGGCGGCAGGCCGGTGCGTGCGGCGATATCAGCGGCGTCGGCCGGGGCTTTTGCCAGCATCGGCAAGATATCGAGCTCAACGACGGCGAGCAGGATCTGCGTGTAGACGAAGCCGGAGACAAGATCGAACAGGCCAGCGGCCTCGCGGCGGGCAAGCGGCCGTGTCAGCGGAAAGCGGGCGGCGAAACGCTGAAAGCGCGGGTCGGCGGCGAGCCGGTTCCGCCACGCATAAAAGGCGTTCTCGACGAAGCCGAACATGGCTCAGGCGGCGCGGCGGCCGAATTTGGCCGGGAGAAAGCGGTTCGCTTCCTGCGTGATGGCAGCGGCGAGACGGTCGCGGCCCGGGCAGAGGGGGATCGAGGCGACGCCTTCGCTGATGAGGGCATCGAGCCGGGCAATCGCGGCCGGTATGCCCAACACCGCCGCCGATGGGCGGGCTAAGGCCGCGTCACGACCAACGGGTTTGCCGGCCTCATCGCTCGTCGACACGGCATCACGAATATCATCAGCAATCTGATAGGCTTCGCCCACGCATTCACCGAGACGGCGCCAGGGTTCGTATTCATAGCCGCTGGCAGCCGCGCCAGCCGCCGAGGCGGCTGCAAAAAGCGCCCCGGTCTTGGCGCGGTGATAGGCGGGCAGATCGATTTCGGTCTCCGACTCGAAGGCTTGGCCGGCGCAAATGCCAAAGGGGGCACCGGCGGCGCGGCCGATAATCGAGACAAGGCGCTGCAAACGGGTGGGATGGCGGCTCAGATGGCGTGCCAGCGTCTCAAAAGCGAGCACAATCAGCGTATCGCCAGCAAGCACCGCCAGCGGTTGGCCAAAGGCGGCATGAACAGACGGGCGGCCCCGCCGTGTGGCTGCATCGTCAAAGCAGGGCAGGTCATCATGCACCAAAGAGGCGCAATGGATCAGCTCAATGGCGCTGGCGGCAGCCGCAATCGCGGCCTTATCGCGACCATCGCACGCAGCCGCCACGGCGCAGAGGAGGCGGGGGCGCAGACGTTGACCGCCGGGGAAAACGGAGTGATTGAGCGCTTGCGCTAACAAGGGCGGGCAGCTCGCAGCGGTCGCCTCTCGCAAGGCGGCGTGGAGCGAATCTTCGATCAGACGTTCCAAGTCCATGCCGTCCCCCATTTGACTTGACGTCATAAATGTCAAGTAATGTGGACACACAACCGGTGCCAAGTCAAACACGACCAAGGCCCCGGCAACAGGATGGTGAGCCATGGCGGACGGACGGACCGCGCTCATGCTCCTCGCGCAATGGAAAGCCGGGGCGCGGGCGCGCGGCTTTGCGCATTTGGCCTTTGGTGCGCCGAAACCGGACAGCGTGCCGGGGCTGGTCTTCCTGAAATTGTTGGGATCGGGGGCAGGGGGCGGCTTCACCCTCGCGCCTAGTTTTTCTCATCAAGGATTGTTTGCGAGTTTTGACAGTGATCGCGCGGCAGATGATTTTCTCGCGTCGCGTTATGTCGATTTCTATCGTGACAATGCCGATCAATTCTGTGCCGTGCGTTTAACGCCTTACGCGGTGCGCGGCGCATGGGCCGGGACAACGCCACTTGTCGCCGCAGCGCCAGCACCCAGCCATGGACCGATTGCAGCGTTGACGCGCGGATCTGTACGCTTGCAAGCGGCGGCGCGGTTTTGGACTTATGCACCGCGCGCGCAGACCTCGCTTCAGCACGCACCGGGTTGTCTGCTTGCTGCGGGCCTTGGCGAAGCGCCGCTGCTGCGGCAGGCGACGTTCTCAGTTTGGGAAAACACATCAGCCATGGATGCTTATGCGCGCTCTGGTGCGCATGGCGATGCGATTGCCGCAACATACCGCCATGGCTTTTTTTCCGAGAGTTTGTTCGCGCGTTTCATCCCCCTGCGTATTGAAGGGGCGTGGAACGGCTTCAACACCACGGCCCATGCGCTGGCGCTCAATACGGATCTTGCTGCATGACGAAAACTATCGTCATCGGTGCAGGCATGGGCGGCTTGGTTGCTGCCTTGGAAGCCGCGCGCGCCGGTTTCGATGTCACGCTGATCGAGAAGGCGCAAGCACCGGGCGGAAAGATCCGGACAATCATTGCCGGCGAGCATGCCATTGATGCAGGGCCGACCGTCTTCACCATGAAGCGCGTGTTCGATGATCTTTTTGCGCGTTCTGGGCGGTCATTCGATGCCGCGGTGAAAAGCGAAAAGCTCTCGGTCCTCGCGCGGCATTTTTGGCCCGATGGCAGTCGGCTCGATCTCTTCGCTAATCGGGCGCAGAGTGTCGACGCTATTGCGGCTTTCGCGGGACGCGATGAAGCTCAGGCATTTGCCACATTCAGCGCGGAAGCAAGCCGCCTCTATGACTTACTAAAAGACAAGTTCATCTTTGCGGATCGATTGGGTGTAGGCGGCATGATCGCCGCGCTTGGTGTGCCGGGTCTGATCGCTCTGACAAAGCTCGGGCCTTTCGCGACGCTGTGGCAAAAACTGGGCCGCGATTTCAAAGATCCGCGCTTGCAGCAATTGTTTGGGCGCTATGCGACCTATTCAGGTGGATCGCCCTTTGCATCACCTGCAACTTTGATGCTGATCGCCGATGTTGAAATGCAAGGCGTCTGGCGTATCGACGGTGGGATGATTGAGCTGGCCAAGGCCATTGCCGATTTGGCTGCAGAGCAGGGCGTCCGTTTCCGTTATGGCGAAGCGGTCCAATCGATCGATGCGCCGCAGGGTCGGGTGCAGTCGGTCACGTTACAATCAGGCGAGCGCCTGACCGCTGACCGCATCATTTTTAACGGTGATGTCGCCGCGCTCGCGGAGGGTTTGTTGGGTTCTGGCGTGGTGCGCGCGGGTCTCCCGATGCCATCGCGCCAACGCTCTCTCTCAGCCATGACATGGTGCGTCGCGACGCCTGATTGTGGCCCCGCCTTATCGCATCACAATGTCTTCTTCGACGATGATTATCGCAGCGAGTTCGACGATGTGTTCGCGAAGCGCCGCTTGCCACGGAAGCCGACGCTTTATGTCTGCGCGCAAGATCGTGGCAATAAAGCTGCAAAAAGGCAGAGCGAACGCCTCTTAATGCTGGTGAACGCGCCTGCCGATGGCGATCAAGGACGGCTACCGGACGCGCAGATCATGGCCGCGGAACGTGCCATCGCCGCTCGTCTCGCGCGCCAAGGCATCTCGCTTGATGGCGCTGCGATGGTGCGAACAGAGCCGCATGATTTCGCAGGCCTCTTTCCGGGTTCGGGTGGTGCGCTTTATGGGCAGGCACCGCATGGTTGGGTCAAATCGGTGACGCGCGGGGATGCGCGCACCGCCATAGAAGGACTTTATCGATGTGGGGGAAGCGTGCATCCGGGAGCGGGCGTGCCCTTGGCGGCGCTATCGGGCCTGAAGGCGGTTTCCGCATTGATGGCGGATTGCAATTTGACCAGCCCGTCACGCCGGGCGGTTATCTCTGGTGGTATGTCGACGCGCTCAGCGCGGACGGAGCCCATGGTCTAACGATCATCATCTTTGTCGGCAGCGTCTTCTCGCCCTATTACAAATGGCAGCGGCGGAACCATGCGCCCGACGCTGAAAATCATTGTGCTGTGAATGTCGTCTTGTTTGGCAAGAGCGGTAAGCGCTGGGCGATGACGGAACGTGGTGTGTCATCACTCCGGCGTGACGAGAGCTTCTATCAGCTTGGTGCGAGCCGCGCGGAGGTGACAGATGACGGCATGCTGATCCATGTCGATGAAACCTGCGTGCCATTGCCATTATCACTTAAGGGGACGGTGCGTGTCAGGTTTGATGCCATCAATCACACGGCGTTTCATTTGGATTCGCAAAGGCGCCATGTGTGGCGCCCGATTGCGCCTTGTGCTTCGGTCGATGTTCATTTCACCGCGCCGCAACAAAGCTGGACAGGCCGTGCCTATGTTGACAGCAATTGGGGCACAGAGCCAGTCGAAGACCGGTTCGACGGTTGGCAATGGTCGCGCGCCGACCATCACGATTCAACCTGCGTCTATTACGACGTGATCGAGAAAGATGGCGCGACGCGCTCGATTGCGTGCGCGTTCGGGCGTGATGGCCATGTGGCGTCTCTGCCGCCTGCCGCGCTCCATCATGCGTCAAAGACGGGGTGGCGGATGATCCGGCCCTATCGCAGCGAACAAGGTCAGCACGGTCTGATTGAGACGGTCGAGGATACGCCGTTCTATGCGCGCTCGCTCATGGCACAAATCATTGCTGGCGAAAAGGTGACAGCCATTCATGAGAGTTTGAGCGCGACGCGCTTTGCGTCGCCGGCCGTTCAGATGATGCTGCCATGGCGGATGCCACGGTGGAACAAGGTGCCTGCGCTTTAACGCTTCGTCGTGCGGATCTGATACCAGACGAAAATCAGGCACCCGCCAAAGGTAAGCCCGATTTCCAGCAGGCCGAACCACCAGCCGTCACCCATTATTGGCTCCGCCTGACGGGCGCACGTGCGGCACGGTCACGCGCTTCAAGCTTTTCAAAAATGCCAATGATGCGCGCGACGCGGCTTTGATCAGCATGCGAAAGGAATTGATGGCGCGGCGCGGTCGCCGTTGCCTGCACCAATCCTTCAATGCGCGCCCGGTGGACGGCTGGCATCAATTTGACACCAGCGATGGTGGCAATCAAAGCGCGAGAGACGGCCAAAGCTTTGCGGCCATTGGCGACATAGGCGCGACGGCTGACGCTATCGCAATCATGCCGTTCGATCTGGCGACCGATTTCAGCATAGATGTAACGGGCGGCGAAAATACCCGGGCGACAATCGCGGGGAAGGGCGGAAATCGCCCCATCGGCCTGCGCATAGAAATGATCGGCAAGGTCGAGTGTGCGCGCTACAAGGCGCCGGAGACGGTCGTCAAATTGCGGATCCGCCAGAAACGCCTCGGCATCCACGCCTTCTTCTGCGAGCCATGAGAGCGGCAGATAAAGACGACCGCGCCGGGCATCCTCACCAATGTCGCGGGCAATATTGGTCAGCTGCATAGCGATGCCCAGATCGCAGGCGCGTGCCAGGCTTTCATGATCACGCACACCCATCAGCACCGCCATCATCAGCCCAACAGTGCCAGCAACACGGACGCAATAATCGAGGAGCTCTTCGATGGTGTCATAGCGGCGACCATCGAGATCCCATTCGAAGCCCTCAAACAGGGCTTCTGGCAATTCGCGGGGGATGGCCCAGAGTGCGACAGTGTCTGCGAAGGCGCGCTCCACTTCCGTGTCCATCGGCGCGCCGCGATAGAGCCGGTCGAGGCTCATGCGGAGGGCGGCGAGGGCGGCACGTGGTTCCCCGTGCAGATCGACACAATCATCGGCAATGCGGCAAAAGGCATAGATTGCAGCGGCTGGATCGTTCAGCCGCTTCGGCAGCAACGCGGAGGCACCGAAAAAGCTTTTCGAGCCGCGGCGCAGCGTTTCACGACAATGATCATAATCGGCGCGGCTGGCTTTTGCCTGCCCGTAAACGGGGAAGGAGACGCTCGTCATACCAGCACCAGATCGAGGATTTTCGCCGAGGCTAGGACGCCCGGCATGCCTGCGCCGGGATGGGTGCCAGCACCAACGAAATAGAGATTGTCGACTTCCTCACTCTTATTGTGCGTGCGGAACCATGCGCTCTGCGTGAGCAGCGGTTCAGGCCCGAAAGCGGCGCCACGCCATGCGAGCAGCCGATCAGCAAAATCGCGCGGATGGGTGACATGCGATGTGACGATGCTTTTCGAGAGGCCCGGCATAAGCCGCTCTTCAAGCCGCGCTTCAATGGCCTTGCGATAGGGCTCGGCCATCGTCTCCCAATCGACATCGGCATCAAGATGCGGCACCGGTGACAACGCATAGAAGGCATCGCAGCCATCGGGTGCAAGCGATGGGTCGGTTGCAGTCGGGCGATGCAGATAGATGCTGAAATCGTCAGCAAGAATTTTGCGCTTGAAGATGTCCTTCAACAATTCCTCATAGCGGGGGCCCATCAAAACGGTGTGATGTTCAAGATTGTCATAGCGCTTGTTAGTGCCGAAATACCAGACGAACACACCCATGGAGTAATCGAGGCTATCGACCTTTTTGTCGGTCCATCGGCGGCGCGGCACGTCGCGCAGGAGATTGCTGTAGGTCCACGCAATATCTGCATTCGAAACGACGAGATCAGCACTGATTGTTTCGCCATTAGCGAGTGTCACGCCGGTGGCGTGTCCATTCACCACATCAATCTTGTCGACGGTTGCATTGTAGCGAATGCGATTTCCCTGCGACTCGACGAGGCCGAGTAGGCCGTTGACAAGGGCGCCCGTGCCACCCATCGCGAAATGAACGCCCCACCGCCGTTCGAGATAGGAGATGAGAATATAGACCGACGTGACGGAGAGGGGATTGCCGCCAATGAAAAGCGGATGGAAGCTTAAGACGATACGAAGGCGCTGGTCCTTCACATAATTGCACACCGCACGCCAGACGGAGCGGTCGCTGCGCAGCATGGCGAGTTTTGGCAGGGCCTTCATCATGTCAGTGAAGTTCGTGAAGGGCATATTGCCGAGCACTTCGAAACCATACCAATAGCGATCTTCGCTCGCTTTGAGGAAAGCTTCATAGCCTTTCACATCTTGCGGCGAGAGGCGTGCCACTTCGGCCCGCATCTTGTCGGGATCGCCGCTGCAATCGAAATGCGAACCGTCGTCGAAAACGATGCGATAGAACGGATCGAGCGGGGCGAGCGTGACATCGTCGGACATTTTCCGTCCGCACAATTCCCATAATTCCTCGAAGAGAAACGGGACTGTCACGATGGTGGGGCCAGCGTCGAAGCTGAACCCATCCTGCTTATGGACATAGGCGCGGCCGCCGGGGGCGTCGAGCCGTTCGAGAATGGTCACCCGATAGCCGCGTGCGCCGAGGCGAATGGCGGCAGCCAATCCGCCGAAGCCAGAACCGATCACCACCGCATGGGGTTGGCGTGCCGCGTTCATGATGGTGTTGCCTTGTGGTTGTCCGCTGCCGGGATCAGCGAAAGGATCAGACCGGCGATTAATTCGGGATTTTCTTCATGGGCCAAATGGCCGAGGCGGGGAAGGCGATGCACATGAGCCGTTGGGACGACACGTGCCACGGCATCGGATGAATCGGGGGGAATGGTGCGGTCGGCTTCGCCCGCGATCAGGACAAGTTTGGTTTGCAGCGATGGTAGATCGCGCGCCAGCGTTTCGAGATCCCAATGGGCCATCATGCGCAAGGCTGCAGCGACATGGCGGCGTGATTGCAGCAGGCGGCGATAACAGGCACGGCTGTCTTCGGGCACTTTCGAGCCTGTGTCCTTCAACAGCTTATCGACCGTTGCGCCATCCGCCTGTTTCGAAAAGAACCAAGGCACGAACGGATTGGCGGCGAGAAATTTTGCCATCAAAGAGACGAAGGGATGCGAGAACGGATGCAATGGTAAGATCGCGCCATTGAGCGCAATGATGGCGGCCGGATTGATTGCATGATCAAGCGCGAGACGAATGAGAATGGCGGCACCGGCTGAATGGCCGACAGCTAAAACAGGGTCAGCACCTAGTTGTTTCATCAGGCTTGCGATGGCGCGCGCCATGCCGGGTAGGGTGAAGAGATCGGAGCGATCCGTCTCGGAAAAAGCATGGCCCGGGAGATCAATCGCGATGACATGGGCTTCGGTGGCCAACAAAGGCGCGAGCGCGGCGAAAGAGTGTGTCGAAGCGCCCGTGCCGTGGATGAGGAGGATCGTTGGCCCTTCGCCCCATTCCTGAACATGGAAATCGACGCCGCTGGCGCGGATGATCCGGCTCTTGTCGCGGTTAGGCCAATCGTGTGGAACGATTGTTGGGCTGTGGGACATGATGCCGGCGTGTGGCATGCCATGGGGGTTAGCCATGGCAGGAGCTTGGCGGCTGCGGCGTTCGCCCGTTTCCGCCTTTCGCGTCCTGTTTGCCTGTCGCGTCACGTCCGGTCCCCGTATGTCAAACTAAATTGACATTTTTGGACCTTCTGCACAATGGGCTTAGCTCTGAGGTGGGTCGGTTGGGTCTGAGATCAGGGGTACGAACCGCACTTCGCCCAAATCCCGCGCGCTGAAGCTGCCATCTTGGCGCCGGACATATTTCATCAGCCATTGGGGGCCATGTTCGGGGCCGATCGGGATAATGAGGCGTCCGCCGGGGGCCAATTGGTCGAGAAGAGCTTGGGGCGCTTCCTCGGCGGCGGCGGCGACCAGAATGGCGTTGTAAGGGGCCGCCAACGGCCATCCCCATGTTCCGTCGGCCGTGACGATCGCAACATTCTTGATCCCGAGGGCTTCGATTCGGCCTTCAGCCGCCTTGGCGAGGCTCTCATGCCGTTCCACGGCATGAACCTGCGCAACCATGTGGCCAAGGAGTGCGGCGGCGTAGCCCGATCCAGCCCCGATTTCGAGGACATGATCCTCTGGCTTCAGCTCGGCCGCCTCCAACATCAAGGCGACGATGAAGGGCTGGCTGATGGTCTGCTGTTCGCCGATGGGGAGAGGACGGTCTTCATAGGCGGCGGTTTGGTCGTTTTGATCGACGAAGGCCTCGCGCGGAACGGTGCGTAGCGCATCCAGCACGCGAGCGTCGCGAATACCCCTTCGGGCGATCCGGTCGGCCATGCGGCGGCGGACGGGGGCAAAATCTTCGTATGGCATGGCGTTGCTCCCGGCTCAGGTGAAGCAACAACGCGTCAGAACTGGTTTAGCTCCCGGCCGTCGGCAAAAGATTTGTGGGGGTCCGGTGGCGTGTCACCGCCCGAGGATCATCACCACGCCAAGAACAGACACCGCCAGCAAAGCGGACATGGCCACATATTCTGCTCTGATTCGGATGTCGAACCCCATGGTTATGCTCCCACTGCCCAAGTTGAGCAGCAATGTGCCATCCCGAGGTGATGGCGCAACACAATTCCACATAATTTGGGCGGCGATTTCGGAGAATGGGCCGGATTTGGTTTGCATCGCACACCGGGTCCGCACTGGCCTGCGCCCATGTCGCGGATTAGGCTCGCTCGAGAGGGAGTTCGGCCATGACAGATGGGATGCCTTTTTTGCTGCTCGACGCGCGCGACAATGTTCTTGTCGTGACGCGCCGGATCAAAGCGGGCGAGCGGCTGAACATTGATGGGGAAGCCGTTGTTGCCGAACAGGATTTTCCGCTCGCGCATAAGCTTGCGCGCAAGCCGATCGCGCCCGGCGAGACGATTGTGAAATATGGGGCGCCGATTGGTGTGGCGACCGCTGCAATTCCATGCGGCGCGCATGTGCATGTCCATAACATGAAGAGTGCCTATACGCCGACCTATACGCTCGATGCAGAAAAAGGGGACGCGGCATGATGCAGGGTTTTCTGCGCAGTGATGGGCGCAAAGGCATCCGCAATGTCGTCGCGGTCGGTTATCTCGTTGAGTGCGCCCATCATGTGGCACGCGAAATCGCACTGCCCATGCGAGACGATGATGTGCATGTGATTGGGTTTCCGGGCTGCTATCCCAATGAGTATGCGCAGCGGATGATGGAGCAGCTCTGCACGCATCCGAATGTCGGGGCGGTGCTGCTCGTCTCATTGGGATGCGAGAGTTTCAACAAATATGGGCTTGAGCGCGCGGTACGCGCCTCGGGCCGTCCTGTAAAGACGCTCACGATCCAAGCGACTGGCGGCACGCGCGCGAGCATTGCGGAGGGCCGGGCCTGGGTCGCTGAACACCGCGCTGCGCTTGACGTGATGCCGACCGTGCCCATGGATGTCAGTGAGCTTGTGATCGGCACCGTGTGTGGCGGCTCCGATGGCACATCGGGCATCACCGGCAATCCGGCGGCCGGGCGCGCCTTTGACCGTTTGATCGCGGCAGGTGCTGCTTGCATTTTCGAAGAGACAGGCGAGTTGATCGGGTGCGAACACATCATGGCTTCGCGCGCGATCAATCCCGCTTTGGGTGAGGTAATTGAAGCATCGGTTGCCAAAGCAGCGCGTTATTACGCGACACTCGGCTATGGTTCGTTCGCTGCCGGCAATGCGGATGGCGGGCTTTCAACCATCGAAGAAAAATCGATGGGCGCTTATGCGAAATCGGGTTCATCCCCGATCAGCGGGTTGATCAAGCCGGGCGATGTGCCGCCAAAAGGCGGGCTCTATCTCCTCGATGTCGTGCCCGATGGCGATGTGCGCTTCGGTTTTCCGAACATCAACGACAATGCCGAGATCGCTGAATTGATCGCCTGCGGCGCGCATGCCGTTTATTTCGTGACCGGACGTGGCTCGGTTGTCGGCTCCGCCATTTCACCCGTCATCAAGATCTGCGCGAACCCGGAAACCTATCGGCGCATGGCCGACGATATGGATGTCGATGCCGGGCGCATCTTGGAGGGCCGCGCGACGCTTGATCAGGTGGGGCAGGAGATTTTCGATCTGACGATCGGCTTAGGGCAGGGGCAGCGCACGCGCTCCGAAGATCTCGGGCATCAAGAATTCATCCTGACCTATAAGAGTTTTGAGCCGTTGGGACCGGCCTGTCTGCCGCGTTAAGCGCCATTTCGCGTCGCAGCAAAAGCGATGCTTTACGCATGGCGGGCAACCTGTTCATATCGAAATATATCAACAACACAGGGAGATGCGTTGATGTTCACTCGTCGCAGTTTAGCTGGGCTCGCGCTCAGCGCGGCTTTGGCCACTGGCTTTGCGGTTTCGGTCTCGGCGCAGGGGCCGACCTTTTTCCGCATCGGGACAGGCGGCACTGCCGGGACCTATTATCCGGTCGGCGGGATGATCTCGAACATCGTCTCCAATCCGCCGAACTTGATCGTCACGGCGCAGGCCTCGAATGGTTCGGTGGCCAATGTGAACTCGGTCGTTTCGGGGCAGCTCGAATCCGGCTTTTCGCAGGCTGACGTCGCCGCATGGGCTTATACCGGCACGGGTCTTTTCGAAGGCAAGCCAAAGGCCGTCGATCTCCGTCTGATTGCCAATCTCTATCCGGAGAGCATTCATTTCGTGGCCAGCAAGGCGTCCGGCATCAAGTCGATCAGCGAGCTGAAGGGCAAACGTGTTGCGCTTGACGAACCGGGTTCGGGCACGCTCGTCGATGCGAAGATCATTCTCAAGGCCTATGGCCTCACCGAAGCTGACATCAAGCCGGAATACATCAAGCCGAACCAGGCGGCGGACAAGATGCGCGACGGTTCGCTCGATGCGTTCGTGTTCGTGGGTGGTTATCCGACGAGCGCGATTGCCGAATTGGCCGCGACGGGTGCTGGCATTGTGCTGCTGCCGATCGATGGCGCGCAGGCTGATGCGATCCGGAAGGAATATCCCTTCTTCGCGTCTGACGACATTCCGGCTGAAACCTATAAGGGCGTTGCCGCGGTTAAAACGCTTGCGGTCGGTGCGCAATGGGTCACATCGGCAAAGATTGCCGACGCCACGGTTTATGAAATCACTAAGGCTCTGTTCTCGGACAAGGCCCGTGCGGCGCTTGATGCCGGCCATGCCAAGGGCAAGGTCATCAAGAAAGACACGGCGATTGCGGGTGCCGGCATCCCGATCCATCCGGGTGCAGAGAAGTTCTACAAGGAAATCGGCCTCATCAAGTAAGGCGCGTTTTTCTGCTGCAATCGGAGGCCCCGGCGGATGTGCCGGGGCTTCAATTTTGAGTGAATAGCCTGCCCGATCTTCGGTGCGGGTCGAGGATTGAGACCGTGACGCCCCATACCGCTCCCAACACGCAAGACCTAGCGAAGCTTGAAGAAGAGTTCGATCCCGAGATTCGGTTTCGGCCCCTTCTCCCTGTCGCTGGTTTCATCGTTGCAGTGTTGTTGTTTGCCCTGTCTCTGTTTCATTACTACACGGCCGGGTTTGGCCTGTTACGCGAAACAACACATCGCGCCATTCACCTGTCTTTTGTGCTGGGCCTGATTTTCCTCGTTTTCTCGGCGTGGGGCCGCAATAAGGACGAGCAAAAATCCACGCTGCTCGCGCCCGGCGGTATTTCTGGGCTTGATTGGCTTTTCGCAGCCGCGGCCGTGCTGGCTTGCATGTATGTGCCATGGATCTTCAACGATCTGGCTTTCCGTGTCGGCAATCCTTTGCCTGAAGACGTGGTGATGGGCACGGTGATGATCGTTGTGCTGCTTGAGGCGACGCGACGTTCGAACGGCATTGCGTTGCCGATCATTGCGGTTGCGCTCATGCTCTATGCCTATTTCGGCCCGTCGATGCCGGGGATCCTGAAACATCCCGGCGCGACATGGTCGGGTATCGTCAACCATCTCTATCTGACAAGCCAAGGCGTCTATGGCGTCGCGCTCGGCGTCGTCGCCACCTATGTGTTCCATTACGTTTTGTTTGGTGTGCTGGCGACACGGATCGGGCTCGGTAAGCTTTTCATCGATCTCGCCTCTTATGTCGCGGGCCGCTATGTCGGCGGTCCGGCCAAAGTGTCGATCTTCGGCTCGGCGCTGTTTGGCATGATATCCGGCTCATCGATTGCCAATACGGTGACGGTTGGCTCGCTCACCATTCCGGCGATGATCCGGCTCGGCTATCCGAAGCATTTCGCCGCGGCGGTTGAATCAACCGCCTCGACTGGCGGGCAGATCACGCCGCCGATCATGGGAGCCGCCGCGTTCCTGATGATCGAATTTTTAGGCGTGTCCTATACCTCGATCATTCTGGCCGCGATCGTGCCGGCCTTTATGCATTTCTTCGGCGTTTTCTGTCAGGTGCATTTCGAAGCCAAGCGCAACAATATGCAGGGCATGCGGGCTGAGGACATTCCAAACCCGCGCGATGTGATTGCGCAAGGGTGGCAGACAGCAACGCCGCTCGCGCTCCTGCTTGCGATCCTGTTCTCGGGCTACACGCCCTATCTCGCAGCCTTTTGGGGTATTACGGGGTGCATGGTCGTCGGCCTTTTGCGCGACCGTCTCATCACGAGCGCGTTCACCGTTACAGTCTTGGTTGCGACATGGCTTGGTTTTCTCACGACAAGCTGGTTCGTCGTGCTCGCGGGGCTCTTTCTGCTAGCGATTTTTGCGCTCTCATTTTTCCGGGGGGATGAAGGCCGCGCACGGATGATCGACATTGCCGATGCCTTTGTCGTTGGTGCGAAATATGCCATCGCCGTTGGTGCCGCCGCCGCCGCTGTCGGGATCATCGTCGGCGTCATTACGCTGACGGGTGTCGGCTTCAAGATTTCGTGGCTTGTGACGACGGTGGCGGCCGATATCGGTAAGCTCTTCCTTGCCATCGCGCCGGGCGATTGGCTGACGCTGAAAGAATTGACTTTGTTCTTCACGCTCATCCTGACGGCGATTGTGTGTATCCTGCTTGGTACGGGCGTGCCGACGACGGCGACCTATATCATCATGGTCACCGTGGCTGCGCCGACGTTGGGCTTACTTGGCGTTGAGGCCATCGTCGCGCATTTCTTTGTGTTTTATTACGGCGTGTTGGCCGATATCACGCCGCCTGTGGCGCTCGCCGCGTATGCAGGTGCAAGCATGGCGGGCGCTGATCCGTTCAAGACGGGAAACACGGCGTTTCGCCTTGCGCTCGGCAAAATTCTCGTGCCCTTCGTGTTCGTCTATGGTCCAGCCATGCTGATCGTCACCAAAGGCTTCACATGGTATGATTTCATTGTGACCACGTTTGGCTGTGCGGTCGGCATTGTCATGCTGTCAGGGGCCTTTGCTGGTTTCATGGTGACGCGCCTCTCGGCATGGCAAAGGTGGCTTGTCGGGATTGCTGCGCTACCCACCATCGCACCCGGTTTGCCATCGACGCTTGCGGGGCTTGCGATTGCGCTGCCGGTCCTGATCCCGCAGATCTTGGCGCTGAGAGGGACGAAACAAACCGCATGAGCTGGCTTTATCTCGGGATCGCAATCTTTGCTGAAGTGATCGGCACTACGGCGCTGAAGGCGACGGATGGCTTCTCCAAGCTTCTCCCATCGCTGATCGTCATCGTGGCTTATGGAGCCAGCTTCTATTTCCTGTCACTGACCTTGAAGATCATTCCCGTAGGGATTGCCTATGCCGTGTGGTCTGGCGTCGGTATCGTTCTGATCGCGCTGGCCGGGTGGTGGTTCTTCGGTCAGACCATCGACAAGGCAGGCGTCGTTGGCATTCTACTGATTGGTGCCGGTGTGATCGTGCTCAATACATTTTCACAAACCGGCGTTCACTAGCGCGCCAAAGCGCCTCTCACCGTCCGAACATCGCCGCGCACTTTTCGGGATGATGCGGTTTCGACGCATCATCTGATCCGAAAAGCCGTGCCCACTTTAGAGGATGATGCGTCAGACCCGCAGCGCTGCGTTGAGCATCGGGTTTTCGTCCGCCGGCAAATCGTTGAGATGGCAGGCAGCGCGATGCTTATGACCAAGCATTTCGAGCTTAGGCTCTTCCGACCGGCAACGATCAAACACATAGGGGCAACGCGTATTGAAGCGGCAGCCCTTGGGTGGCTTCATCGGGCTTGGCACATCGCCCTTAAGAATGATGCGGTTTGGCACGACATCGGGGTCGGGCACCGGCACGGCCGAGAGGAGGGCGCGTGTATAGGGGTGCATAGGCGCGCGGAAAATCTCGTCGCGCGTGCCCTTCTCGACAATTTTGCCGAGATACATCACCGCCACGCGATGCGTCATGTGCTCGACGATGGCGAGGTCATGGCTGATGAACAAAAGCGCGAGGCCGAGTTCCTGCTGCAGGTCGCAGAGCAGATTGACGATCTGCGCCTTGACCGACACGTCGAGCGCGGAGACCGCCTCGTCGCAGATGATGAGATCAGGCTCAGCAGCGAGTGCGCGCGCAATGCCGATGCGTTGGCGCTGGCCGCCGGAGAATTCATGCGGCCAACGGTCGATGGCGTCACGGCGCAAGCCGACTTTCTCCATCAGGTCGCCGACCCGCTTGTCGATGGCGGCTTTGTCGGTCAGGAGACCGAAATTGTGGATCGGCTCTGCGAGAATGTCGCGCACTTTCATGCGCGGATTGAGGCTTGAGAACGGATCCTGAAACACGACCTGAATGCGGCGGCGTAGCGGGCGCAGCGCACTGTTCGACAATTGGTCGATCCGCTGCCCGTCGAGCACGACTTGTCCGGATGTGAGTTCGAACAGGCGCAACAACGCCTTGCCGACTGTGGATTTACCGCAGCCCGATTCACCGACGAGCGCGAGGGTCTCGCCCTTGTCGATCGTGAACGATATGCCATCGACGGCGAAGACATAGCCCGTCACCGTCGAAAAGATGCCGCCGCGAATGGGAAAATGTTTCTTGAGGTCGTTGACCTGAAGGAGAGGGGCGCTCATGCGACAGCTCCCACGCGTTCAGCGTAATGGCAGGCGGCAAGATGGCCGGGCGCCTTCATTTCCAAACCCGGCGCGACATTGCGGCAGAGGTCTGTGGCCGATTGGCAGCGGCCAGCGAACACGCATCCCTTGATGCGTTCCTTCAAGCTCGGCACGAGGCCGGGAATTTCCGACAGGCGAGATGTTTTGCCTTCCACCGAAGAGCCGAGCTTCGGCACAGCACCCAAAAGGCCGCGCGTATAAGGATGGAGCGGCCGGTGGAACAATTCTTTCACCGGCGCCTCTTCGACTTTGCGACCGGCATACATCACGACGACCTGATCGGCGACCTCAGCGACAACGCCCAGATCATGCGTGATGAGCATGATGGCCGCGCCGACGCGGTTTTTAAGATCGCGCATCAGATCGAGGATCTGCGCTTGAATGGTCACGTCAAGCGCCGTCGTCGGCTCATCGGCGATGAGAAGCTTGGGTGAGCAGGCAAGCGCAATCGCAATCATGACGCGCTGGCGCATGCCGCCCGACAATTGGTGCGGATATTCATGAACGCGACGGCCAGGCTCTGGGATGCCGACGAGCTTCAGCATTTCCTCAGCGCGCACGAGCGCTTCCGCCTTGGACAGCCCTTGATGCAGCCGCAAGGTTTCGCCGATCTGATGGCCGATGGTGAGCACCGGATTGAGGCTCGTCATCGGCTCCTGAAAGATCATGCTGATTTCATTGCCGCGAATGTCGCGCATTTCTTCGGGCGTGCATTCCAACAGGTTGCGGCCCTGAAAGCGGATCGCGCCGGCCATCTTGCCGGGTGGTTCCGGAATAAGCCGCAGGATCGACATGGCGGTGACGGATTTACCGCAACCTGATTCACCGACGACTGCGAGCGTTTGCCCCGCTTCAATCGAGAAGGAGACGCCATCGACCGCACGGTTCACGCCGCCATCGGGCGTACGAAAATGCGTCTGGAGCTGATCGATTTCGAGCAATGCCATGATGAGCCCCTTAGATGCGCTTCGCCATGCGCGGGTCGAGCGCGTCACGCAACCCGTCACCGAGCAGGTTCACCGCAAGAACGGTGACTGACAGGAAGGTTGCAGGGAAGAAGATGATGAACGGCTTGACCTGCCAGAGCGAACGGCCTTCCGCCATGATGTTGCCCCATGAGGGCGTTGATGGCGGAATGCCCGCACCGATGAAGGACAGGATCGATTCCGTGATCATCGCGCTTGCGCAAATATAGGTCGCTTGCACAGTGATCGGCGCCAGCATGTTCGGCAGAATATGCTTGAAGATCAGTTTCGGCATGCGTGTGCCTGCCGCGACCGCCGCATCGACGTAAGGCTGCTCGCGCAAGCTTAACACGACCCCGCGGACGAGACGCGCGACGCGCGGCGCTTCGGCAATCGTGATGGCGAGAATGACGTTGCCCATCGAGCCGCGGGTCAACGCCATCAAGGCGATGGCGAGCAGGATTGGCGGGATCGACATCATGCCGTCGATCACGCGCATGATGATGCCGTCTGTCCAGCGGACCATACCGGACACAAGGCCGATGACGAGACCAATGGCGGACGCGCAGAGGGCGACGCCGAAGCCGACCGTGAGCGAGACGCGCGCGCCATACATCACGCGCGAATAAATATCGCGGCCGAGCATGTCGGTGCCGAACCAGAAATCGGCCGAGGGTGCGCGTGTACGCTTCGATGGCGCGATGGCTGAGGGATCGACCGTTCCAAGCAGCGGGGCAAAGAGCGCGATGAGGAACATCACGAGAAGCACGCCGCCGCCAATGGCGATGGCAGGGTGACGGAACGCAAAACCGATGAGGCCGGAACGACGCTTTTTGGGCTCGAGAATATCGGGCAGTTCGCGCGCGACGACGACGTCCTGTTCCGTCAGGGAGCGGGCCAGATTGTCCTTCATCAGTAACGAATCCTGGGATCAAGCATGGTGTAGATCAGATCGACGATGAGATTGATCACCACGTACACAAAACTGAACATCAGGACGACGCCCTGAATGATGGGATAGTCGCGGCGCAGAATGGCATCCACTGTCAGGCGGCCAAGGCCGGGGATCGCGAACACGCTTTCGGTGACCACTGCGCCACCAATGAGCAGCGCCATGCCGATACCGATGACGGTGACGATCGGGATCGCGGCATTCTTCAGCGCGTGCAGGAAGAGAATGCTTTTCTGGCTGACGCCCTTGGCGCGCGCCGTGCGGATGTAATCCTGCTGCAGCACTTCCAGCATCGAGGCGCGGGTGATGCGCGCGATCAAGGCGATATAGACGAAGCCGAGTGTGATCGCCGGCAGGATCAGATTTTCAAACCACGGCAAGATGCCGTTCTTGATCGGTGTGTAACCCTGCACGGGCAGCCAATCGAGTTGCAGCGCAAAGGCGTAGGCGAGGAGGTAGCCGACAACGAAGACCGGCACGGAGAAGCCGAGCACCGCGAGCGACATCACAACGCGGTCGACCCATGTGTCGCACTTCCAAGCGGCGATGACGCCGAGCGGAACGGCAACCGAAATGGCAAGGACGAGCGTGACCGACATGAGTGAGACGGTTGGCTCGATGCGCTGCGCGATCATTTGGCTGACCGGTAAGCCGGTGAAAATCGATGTGCCGAGATCGCCTTGCAGCACGCGGAAGAACCATTCGAAGAAGCGCACAAGGAACGGACGGTCCAATCCAAGACCGGCGCGGATGCGCGCGACGTCTTCAGGCGTGGCCTGATCCCCAGCGATCACGGCAGCCGGATCGCCGGGAGCAAGGTAAAGCAGAGAGAACACGAAGAGGGCGACGAACCCCATGACCGGAATGGTCGCGAAGATTCGTCTGAGGATGAATCCAAACATGAAGGCGCGTCGTCCTCTTCAACGTATGCGTATCAGCGATGAAAGCTCAGGCGGAGATTACGCCTTTGCGACATTCCAGAAGAACGGCAGCGGGCCCTTAACGACACCCGTGACGTTTTTCCGCCATGCCTGGTAGCCCATGAAGAAGCCTGTCGGCGCGTAGACGACGTCTTCCAGCGCAGACTTGTTGAGCTTGTCCATGGCAACCTTTTCGCCAGCGATATCCTTCGCATCGAACCATTCGACGATCGCGTCTTCGACCGGCTGGCTGGTCGGCCAACCGAACCATGCCTTGTCACCATTGGCGCGAATGGCGGTGTAGGAGGACGGGTTCAAGCAGTCAGCGCCCGCATGCCAGGTGTGGAACATGTTCCAACCGCCTTGGCCCGGAGGCGTCTTCTGCGCGCGACGTGCACCCACCGTACCCCAATCGGTAGCAACGAAGTCGACGTTGAGGCCGATCTTCTTGAGAAGATCCGCGGTCACGTCGCCCATGGCCTTGGTGTTCGGCTGATCTTGCGCGACGAGGCAGACAACGGGCTCGCCCTTGTAGCCTGCATCCTTGATCATCTTCCGCGCGAGTTCGATGTTCTTCTGCTTGAGAACTTCGCCACCGGCTTCGGTGTAGAGCGGCGTATCCGGCGTGAAGAAGCCCGGCAGGGACTTCCACAGCTTGTTATCGTCGCCGACGATCGAACGCATGTAATCTTCTTGGTTCATCGCCGTGAGAACCGCACGCCGGATCATCTTGTTATCGAAGGGCGGGAAGAGATGGTTCATGCGGAACGAACCGATATTGCCAAGCGGGTCGGAGATATCGACGTTGATGTTGGCGTTCCGGCGAAGCACCGGCACAAGGTCGGCGATCGGGGTTTCCCACCAATCGACTTCGCCGTTCTGCAACGCGGCCGCAGCCGTCGCCGGGTCCGGCATGATGACCCATTCGATGCGGTTGACGAGCATGTTCTTGCCGCCGGCAAGCCATGAGGCCTTTTCTGAGCGCGGCACATAGGCGTCGAACTTTTCAAAGACTGCCTTGGCGCCGGGAACCCATTCGCCCTTGTTGAACTTCATCGGGCCGGAACCGATATATTCCGTGATCTGCTTGAACGGATCGGTCTGTGCGATGCGCTCCGGCATGATGAACGAGCACGGTGCGTTATTCTTCGCGAGCGCGAGGATCATCTTCGGGAAGGGCTTCTTCAGAACCCATTTCCACGTGCGATCATCGACAGCGGTCAATTCTTGCTGCTGGGCCACGATCATGATGCCCATCGGGTCGCGCGCGGCCCAACGCTTCAGCGACTGCACGACGTCCTTTGCCAGGACGGGTTCGCCATCATGGAATTTGAGGCCAGGGCGGAGCTTGAAGGTCCAGGTCAGGCCATCAGCGGAGACTTCTTCGCTCTCGACCATTTGGCGACGCGGCACGAGATTTTCGTCAACGCCATACAGCGTGTCCCAAACAAGGGCGGCCGCGTTGCGCACGACATATTGCGTACCCCAAATCGGGTCGAAATTGGCGAGGTTGGCCTGCGGCACGAAGCGCAGAACCTTGGCATTGGCGCCTTGCGACAGAGCCGGGGCGCTGAGGCTGCCGGTCGAGGCAACAAGAGCAGCGGTGCCCGCCGATTTGAGAAATGTCCTGCGATCCATTGTGTTCTCCCTCTGAGACTGTGTCCGGCCGGATCTTTCCGATCCACCCGGCCGCAAGGCGTAACGCAAGGCATGTGCCACGACCTTTGGCTAATGGTTGGTTCCCTCAAACCAACAAGGTCGCGATACCGAGCGCGCGGCCGCGGAGCATAAGACTATTGCAGGATTTCGGTTTGTCGACGGGGCAATTCACAAGCAAAGTGCGATTTCATGCGACAATCGGGCGCTGCCGCAGCGCAATATCACGCGGGTCTTGCCGAGATAACATGCAACTTCAATTGGATAGAAGAAAGGCAGTGTGCCTTTTTGCTAGTCATTGTTGCATTGCAAAAAATGAAAGCTTTTCACCCCATTCTGTGTCTCGCGGGAATGGTGGAGCGTGTTTGCGTTCAGCGAGGGACGCATTGCGGCCGATCACGAGAATCCCCATGGGGGTGCGAATTGCGCACCCCAGAGAAACAGCACGCGGCCGGATCAGGCGCCCGGTTGCTGCGCGTTGGGGAAGAACAGGACCTCACCATTGATCTTGTAGTCGCCAATGGCGTTTTGGCCGTCCGGTGAAGTAAGCCAATCAATGAAGGCTTGGCCGTCCTTCACCTTCACATGCGGATGTTTGGCCGGGTTCACGAGGATGGCGCCATATTGGTTGAAAAGCCGCTTGTCGCGCTCAACCATGATGGCGAGCTCGCCGCGGTTTTTGAAGTTCAGCCACGTGGCGCGGTCAGCCAGGACATAGCCATTCAAAGCCGAGGCCGTGTTGAGGGCTGCGCCCATCCCCTGACCGATCTCCCGATACCAAGGGCCGCGTGCCGCGTCGATTTCGACGCCCGCGATTTTCCATAAAGCGAGTTCGGCGGCATGGGTCCCCGATTTGTCGCCGCGTGAAATGAAGGGCGCTTTTTTCGTTTGGATCGCCTTGAGCGCAGCAACGATGTCAGCCGAACCTTTAACACCAGCCGGATCGGATCTTGGACCAATCAAAACGAAATCATTGTACATCACCGGTTGCCGTTTGACGCCGAAACCGTCTGCAACGAATTTTTCTTCCTGCGCCTTGGCATGCACGAACACGACGTCCGCATCGCCGCGCCGCCCGGTGTCCAAAGCCTGCCCAGTCCCTTGCGAAACGACACGGACATCAATGCCGGTTTTTGCTTTGAACAGGGGCAGTATGTGATTGAAGAGGCCGCTATCCGTGGTCGATGTTGTCGATGATACGACGATGAAGCGCTCTGGTGTCTGCGCAAAACTGGCCGAGGCCAAGGTCGCCAAAAAACAAGCAAGAAGAATACGGCGGCTAAGCATCATCAATCTCCTCATCATCAAAGCAATTCACCGGCAATAAACGCACGCGCTTGTGGCGTTTCAGGTTGTTCAAAAAACGAGGCGGCGTCGGCGTCTTCGACAAGGCGTCCGCGGTTGAAGAACAAGATCCGATCGGCAAGGCGTCGGGCTTGGCCGAGATCATGCGTTGTCATCACGAGTGTGAGACCCTCAAGAGATAAAGTGCGGATCAGCGCCTCGATTTCGCGCGTTGCGGCTGGATCGAGTTGCGACGTCGGTTCGTCGAGAAACAGAACTTCAGGTTCCGTGGCCCAAGCCCGTGCAATCGCAAGTTTCTGCTTTTCGCCACCAGAGAGGAGACGGGCAGGGCGTTCTGCGAGTGGGGTCAGATGAAAACGTGCCAGGGCCTCATCAGTCCGGCTTTTCACCGCAGGATGTGTGAGGGCGTGCAATGCATGCGCGATGTTGGCACGCACCGAACGCCGCAGCATCACGGGCTGCTGAAAAACCATCGCATGCCGTAAGTGCGCATCGCGAGCCCACGTCACCATGCCTTCATCGGGCGCAATCAAACCGTGGCAGAGACGCAGCGTGAGCGATTTTCCTGCGCCGTTCGGGCCGATGATCGTTGTGATCCCGCCTTGCGGAAGGGTGAAACTCACCGTGTCGATCAGGCGTTGGCCGTCACGGATCAGCGCGAGACGTTCGGCGCGCAGGGGGAGAATGGATGCGCGCATCTCACTCATCCTGCATAGCGTGCGCCGACGCGGCTTGCCGCATAGGCGGCTGCGTTGATGGCGAGTGTGAGCGTCATGAGCACAATGCCGAGACCGAGCGCGAGCGGCAGATCACCCTTTGATGTTTCAAGGGCAATCGTGGTCGTCATGGTGCGGGTGTAATGAGCGATATTGCCGCCAACCATGAGGACGGCGCCGACCTCCGCGCTGGCGCGGCCGAAGCCCGCCAACAGTCCCGTCGCGAGCGCAAACCGGCCATCCCACAACAATGTCGGGATGGCGCGGAGGCCTGTGAGCCCCAAAGACGTGAGATGGTCGCGATATTCAGCCCAAAGCTCTTCGAGTGTTGCGCGTGTCAATGACACAACGATGGGCAAAACAAGGAGCGTCTGCGCAATCACCATGGCGGTCGGTGTAAACAATAGCCCCCAACTGCCGAGTGGGCCGGATCGCGACAGCAGCAAAAATACGATCAGTCCGGCGACGACCGGAGGGAGGCCCATCAGCGCATTGATGGTGATGACGAGCGCGGAGCGTCCCGGGAAACGCGCCATCGCCAGCCACGCTCCCAGTGGCAAGCCGATGAGGGCCGCCAGTACGACGGCAGTGAGGGTCACTTTCAGGGAGAGGCCGACAATGGCCAGAAAACCCGGATCAAGTCGGGTGATCAGGCTGAAGGCTTCGACAAAGGCAGAAGTGACGTCCATCAGGGCCTCATTTTCTCCCTTCCACCTAGGCCATTTCCACTTATGATCAAGATACGGAATTCATGCAGGAATATGCTTACCTATGCAGGACGTATATCTGAATTCGGAGCAAGCGGCGGCTTATCTCGGGATCAAGGAGCGCAAGCTCTACGATCTCGTTGCCGCGGAACGCATTCCCGCTACGAAGGCGACCGGGAAATGGCTTTTCCCCCGCGCGGCGCTTGATCGCTGGCTCGAGGCGGGGCTTTTCACGCCGCCCGGCTATGAACCGCACATGCCGCCGATGATCATTGCCGGAAGCCAAGATCCCCTGCTCGATTGGGCAGCGCGCCGTTCGGGTTCAGGCCTCGCACTCTTGGCGGAGGGATCGGAAGCGGGGTTGCTCCATTTGGAGAAACAAGAAGCAGCGCTGGCGGCGATCCATCTCCATCGCGCTGGGGACGACGACATGCCGGCCAATTTAGCCGCTGTGAAAGCGTCCCCCTTCTTGTTCGATGCCGTGCTGATCGGTTTTGCCGAACGTGAGCAGGGGCTCTTGGCACGCGAACCGGTCCCGACATTTGACGCAGCGATCGCAAAGGGTCTGACCTTTGGCGGGCGGCAGGAAGGGGCAGGCGCGCAACTTCTCTTCCAAAAACTGATGCGGTCTGCAGGTCGCAATGCCGACGATGTTGCGATGGCAGATACGGCCTATGCGACAGGTGAAGATCTCGCCTTTGCCATCCATGCCGGGCAAGCCGATTGTGGCATTGCCACCCGTGCTGTCGCGATCAAAGCGGGGCTGCGTTTTGTCCCTTTGGTCTGGGAAGCCTTTGATCTCGTCGTGCGGCGGAGGACCTATTTCGAGCCTGCGCTGCAAAGCTTCTTCGCCTTTATGCGCAGTAATGAATTTCACGCCCACGCAACAAAATTAGGCGGTTATCGGACGGCATCAGCAGGGCAAGTGAAACTCAATCGCTGAAGCTCCGCTCACGCTTTACAGCACCGACGGCCGGGCGCATGCTTTCATCTTGCGCCATGGCGGCGCTGACGCGTGAGGTAAGGGATGCACGATCCGTTTGCCTTTGCGATGCGAATGGTGCCTTTGGCGCCGCAATGGATGATGGGCGTCTTCGGTCAGAACAGCGACGTCATCCGCACGATCGTGCACGAAACCTTTCTGTATACGCAAAGACAGTCAGAGCTTGGATTGGCGGCGTATCGTGGCGCATTGCGGGCGCGCAATCCGCTCGAATTAGCACAGATCGAATTTGGTTATGTGACCCATTCTCTCCGTCTGGCCTGCGATGCCGCTGGACGTGCTGCTCAACTTGCCGCTCAGGTGAATCGCGAGGACGTGATGGCTTTGCCGATTGAATAGGGGGATGTGATGATCAGTCTGCAAGATTGCATTGGCCTATGTGGGCTCACGCAGGATGAAGTTGACGCGATTGCCGAACATGAACATGTGCCCGATGTGGTTGCAGCGGCGCTTGCGTCCTATCTCAACCGCACGCCGCAAGGGCTCGAGAAAGTCCGCGACATGATCATTGATGATATCCGCATGGCGCGCGCCGATATCGAGCCGGCCCGCAAGGCTCATTTGCTTCACACGCTCCATCATTTTCTGCGCGCCCATCCCGACGTGCCAATGCGGTGAGGGACGGGGGTAAGCCTCAAAAGTGATCGTTTCTAAGCGGTGCCGCACCGCTCGACATCGGGCCTCGAATCCCTATGGTGCTGCCAATCAGCGGTTTGGGGTTCCGTCTTGAAATTCTCAGCTCTCGCCTTGTTGAAGCAGGCCCTCTCTGGCGAGCCTTGGCCAGAGCAATGGCGCTCGCCCGAACCCAAGCCGGCCTATGACGTGGTGATCGTCGGGGCGGGCGGGCATGGTCTTGCCACGGCCTATTACCTCGCCAAGGAGCATGGCCTCCACAATGTGGCGGTCATCGAGAAGGGTTGGCTTGGCGGCGGTAATACGGGCCGTAATACGACAATCATCCGCTCGAACTATCTGTGGGAAGAAAGCCAGAAGCTTTATGAGCACGCCGTGAAGCTCTGGGAAGGGCTATCGCAAGAGCTCAACTACAATGTCATGTATTCGCCGCGCGGCGTGATGATGTTGGCCCATACCGAGCATGACATCCAATCGGCCAAGCGACACATTCATGCCAATCGGCTCGGCGGGATCGATAATGAATGGCTGACGCCGGAAGAGGCGCAAGCCTTCTGCCCGATCCTGAACATCAGCCGCGACATTCGCTATCCGATCTTGGGCGCAGCGCTGCAACGGCGTGGCGGCACGGCACGGCATGATGCAGTTGCCTGGGGCTATGCGCGTGGCGCGTCTGCTTTGGGTGTCGACATCATCCAGAATTGCGAAGTGAAGGGTCTGCGCCGCGCGCCTTCGGGCGCGATCACGGGCGTCGAAACGACGAAGGGTTTCATCGGTGCCAAACGTGTTGGCGTCGTGGCGGCGGGGCACACGTCGGTCATCATGCAAATGGCGGATGTACAGATGCCGCTGGAGTCCTATCCATTGCAGGCACTCGTGTCTGAGCCGGTGAAACCGGTGATGCCCTGCGTTGTCATGTCGAACACAATCCACGCCTATATGTCGCAATCGGACAAGGGCGAACTCGTAATAGGCGCGGGCACGGACGCCTATACGTCCTATTCGCAAACGGGTGGATTGCATATTTCAGCGCATACGCTTGATGCGATCTGCGAATTGTTCCCGGTCGTACGCCGCATGAAGATGCTGCGCAATTGGGGCGGCATTGTTGATGTGACGCCTGATCGTTCGCCGATTATTGGCAAGACGCCCGTTGAAGGTCTTTTCGTCAATTGCGGCTGGGGCACGGGTGGGTTCAAGGCAACGCCGGGTTCTGGCCATGTGTTCGCATGGACTTTGGCGAAGGGCGAACCCCATCCGATCAACGCGCCATTCTCGCTCGACCGGTTTCGTACTGGCCGGCTGATCGATGAAGCGGCCGCAGCCGCTGTCGCGCATTGAGGTTTCAATCATGTTGCTGATCGAATGTCCTTATTGCGGCCCGCGCCCAGAGCTCGAATTCCGCTATGGCGGGGAGGCGCATGTGGCACGCGCAGCCGATCCCGCCACGGTTGATGATGAACATTGGACGGCATTTCTCTTCTGGCGTGGCAATCCGAAAGGTTTGCATTTTGAGCGCTGGCGTCATGCGTCAGGCTGCGGCCGCTTCTTCAATTGCGCTCGCGATACCGTGAGCGACGTCATCGTCAAAACCTATAAGGCGGGTGAGCCTAAACCCGATGCGGCGCGTTTGATGACGGGGACGACGCCATGAGCGATGGCTTCCGCATCAAGGGTGGGCGGATTGATCGTGCCAAGCCCATTTCGTTCTCGTTCGATGGCACAGTTTATCGCGGTTATGAAGGCGATACGCTGGCCTCGGCCTTGCTCGCGAACGGTGTTCATCTGATGGGCCGTTCCTTTAAATATCATCGGCCACGCGGCGTATTGGCGGCTGGTGCCGAAGAGCCAAATGCGCTTGTGACTGTGACGCGCGGCGGCGGCCGCAGCACGCCCAATCTGCGTGCAACACAGGTTGAACTTTACGAAGGCTTGCAGGCTGAGAGCCAGAACCGGTTTTCATCGCTTGGTTTCGACATTGGCGAAATCAATGATCTGGCTGGGCCGCTTCTGGGTGCGGGGTTTTATTATAAAACCTTCATGCAGCCAAAGGGCGCCTGGGCAAAACTCTACGAGCCATTGATCCGTCGTGCGGCAGGTTTGGGCGAGGCGCCGCGCCATCCGGATCCTGATCATTATGCCAATCGCTTCGCGCATTGCGATGTGCTCGTCGCCGGGGGCGGTCCAGCGGGGTTGGCGGCGGCCTTGGCGGCGGCGCAGAGCGGTGCGCGCGTCATTCTTGCCGATGAGCAGAATGAGTTTGGCGGTTCACTTCTGGCAGAGACGACCGCGACGATTGATGATCAACCAGCGCAAGATTGGGTACGTGCCACAATTGCGGCGTTGAACGCCATGCCGCATGTGACGCTTTTGCCGCGAACCACTGTCTTCGGCTATTTCCAGCAAAATTTTCTCGGCCTCGTTGAACGGGTCACGGATCATCAAGCGGCGCCGCCATCTGCTGTGGCCCGCGAACGGCTATGGCAGGTGCGCGCAAAGGAAGTCGTGCTTGCCACCGGCGCCATCGAGCGGCCTTTGGTGTTTGCAGGCAATGATCGGCCGGGCGTAATGCTTGCTTCAGCGGCGCGTATTTTTTGTAACCGCTATGGTGTCCTGGTCGGTCGGCGCGTGATCCTGTTCACTGCGGATGATAGTGCCTATGCCGCCGCGCTCGATCTTTTTCGCGCGGGCGCCACGATCATGGCGATAGCCGATTTGCGCACCAATCCGACAGGGCCGGGCGTTGATGCGGCGCGCGCGGCCAAACTGCCAGTGATGCCGGGGACGGTCATCATCGCGGCTCATGGGCGCCTGCGTGCGGATGGCGTCACGCTTGGCGCGATCGGTGAGGATGGTGCGGTCCGTGCGGCTGGTGATTTGCCATGCGATGCGCTGTTGATGGCTGGCGGCTTCACTCCGACGGTTCATCTCTTTTCCCAATCGCGTGGCAAGCTCACTTATGACGAAGCGCGGCAGATGTTCATTCCCGGAACGTCGGTCCAGCGTGAGCGTTCAGCAGGCGGTGCAAAAGGAACCTTTGCACTGGCGGCCATTCTTGCTGAAGGGCATGCGGCGGGCCGCGACGCGGCGCAGAAAGCCGGTTTCACATCAGAGGCCCATGTCGCGCCGCAGGCGAAGGGCGACATCCCTGTGGCTGGAGGTTTCGTTGGTGCGGTGCCACAGCCAAAGGGTGGCGTGAAGGGCAAGGCCTTTGTCGATTTCCAAAACGATGTGAAAGCGACCGACATCATTGCGGCGACGCAAGAAGGGTTCCGTTCGATCGAGCATGTGAAGCGCTACACGACGACGGGCATGGCGACCGATCAAGGCAAGACATCGAATATGAATGCGCTCGCGATCGCGGCCGATGCCTTGGATAGGCCTTTGCCGCAGGTGGGGCTCACGACTTTCCGGATGCCTTATACGCCAGTGACTTTCGGATCGATTGCGGGGCACGCACGCGGTGATCTTTTTGATCCTGTGCGCCAGACACCGATCCATGGCTGGGCGGACGAGCAGGGCGCGGCATTCGAAAATGTCGGCCTGTGGAAGCGCGCTTGGTATTTCGCCAAACCGGGCGAAACCATGCACGAGGCGGTTGTGCGCGAATGCATGACGGTGCGCCGCGCCGCAGGGCTTTTCGATGCGTCCACGCTTGGAAAAATCGAAGTGGTTGGGCCAGACGCTGCGGAGTTTTTAAATCGGCTTTACACGAACCCATTTAGCAAGCTTGAAGTCGGGCGTTGCCGTTATGGGCTGATGCTCAATGAAGCAGGTTTCGTGATGGATGATGGTGTCATCGGCCGGCTTGCCACGGACCGGTTCCATGTCACGATGACGACGGGCGGCGCACCGCGCGTGCTTGCGCATATGGAAGATTATTTGCAGACAGAATTCACCGATCTTAAGGTGTGGCTGACATCGACAACCGAGCAATGGGCGGTGATTGCCGTGCAAGGTCCGCGGGCGCGCGCCATCATCGCGCCGCTGGTCGAAGGGATTGATCTCTCGGCTGAGGCGATGCCGCATATGAGTGTAAAGACGGGCACGATCTGCGGTGTCGAGACGCGCCTGTTCCGTGTGAGCTTTACCGGCGAGTTAGGTTTCGAAATCAACGTACCGTCCGATTATGGCCGCGCTGTGTGGGACGCTGTGTGGGCGGAAGCGCGCAAGCATGATGTGTGCGCTTACGGTACCGAAGCGATGCATGTGCTGCGCGCTGAAAAGGGCTACATCATCGTCGGACAGGATACGGATGGAACGGTGACGCCGGCCGATCTTGGCATGGAATGGGCGATCGGCAAGTCGAAGCCCGATTTTGTCGGCAAGCGCTCTTTGAGCCGGAGCGATCTTGTCAAACCTAACCGGCCACAGCTTGTCGGGTTGCGGACAGCAGATCCGGGTTTTGTTCCCGATATGGGCGCGCAGATTGTACCGGTTGCCAATCCAGCGCCGGGCTCTTCGGCACAGGGTTTCGTGTCATCCTCGTATGACAGCGCAGTGCTTGGTCGCTCCATCGTAATGGGGCTTGTTGCAGGCGGGCGCGCCCGCATGGCTGAGACGGTCTTCATCACACGGCTTGATGGTGCAGCGGCGCCCGCGACAATTGTCGAACCGATCTTCTACGATCCGGACGGGGAGCGCCTCCATGGGTGAAAGCAGCATGATGGCGGAACGCCGCTCCATTCTTCCTGCCGCCGTCGCTTGGCATGGTGTCCGCTACGAGCCCGTTGAAGCGATGGCGCGTTTCGTGTTGCGGGGAAGCGATGCGGTCTGCAGCACAGCGGCCGAAGTCATCGGCCTGTCCAATCCGTCGGTCTTGCGGGCGTCACATGACGAGCATCGCGCCATTCTCTGGCAGGGGCCGGATGAATGGCTGATCCTCGCGCCTGAGGTGGAACGGGTGGCATTGTTGCAGCGCCTTGAAACAGCGCTCGCCCAGGCGCCGCACGCACTCGTCGATGTCTCGCATCGCAATGTCGCTGTGCGGCTTGAAGGGGAAGCAGCAACGCGTTTGCTCGCGACGGGCATCATGCTCGATTTGGATGAAGCTGCGTTTCCAGTGGGGATGACAACGCGCACCTTGTTCGGCAAGGCAGATGTGACGCTATGGCGGCAAGCGCCGCAGCGTTTTCATCTTGAGACATGGCGCTCGTTTGCACCCTATGTCATCGGCTTGCTGCAGGCTGGTGCGCGCGGGCTCTAAGCCGCACGCTGCCGTCAGTGCGTCTTGAGCGGTAGGTTGAGGAGGGCGCGCGCCGTCTTCCAATCAGCAACGGGACGCTGATATTGATCGCATAACGCGACGACGCGTTTGACAAGGGCTGCGTTTGATGGCGCCAGCGTGTCGCGGTCGAGGCGGATATTGTCTTCAAGCCCGGTGCGCGCATGGCCACCTTGGGACACCGACCATTCATTGACGATAATCTGGTTGGGTCCGATACCTGCAGCGCACCATGGCGCGTCCTCGCCAAAGAGGCGTTTGACGGTCTTGATATAAAAATCAAACACGTCGCGATCGACCGGCATCGCATTCTTCACGCCCATGACGAATTGCACATAGGGGCGTTCGGTGAGTTCGCCCGCTTTCCACATCCGATGAGCGGCGAAGATGTGGGAGAGATCGAAGGCTTCGATCTCGGGGCGGACATTGTGAGTCCGCATTTCAGAGGCTAGCCATTCGACGAGATCGGGTGGATTCTCATAAACGCGGGTCGGGAAATTATTCGAGCCGACGGATAGGCTTGCCATATCGGGTGACAAGGGCAGCATGCCGCCGCGCGCGCGACCGGCGCCAGAACGGCCACCGGTCGACAATTGCACGATCAAGCCGGGGCAATGTTTCTCCAAACCTTCCTTGAGGCGGGCGAAGCGTTCTGGATCGGAGCTCGGTTTTCCCTCGTCATCGCGGACATGGCAATGCGCGATGCTCGCGCCCGCTTCAAACGCTTCCTGCGTGCTTTCGACTTGTTCAGCGACGGAGATTGGAACGGCCGGATTGTCATTTTTGGTCGGCAAAGATCCGGTGATAGCAACACAGATGATGCAGGGATTGGTCATGGCACTCACTCGGATGGTTCAGTTTGACGGTGCGATGAGCTGATCGGCTTCATCGCCAAGGACATCGCGGACCCAGCGAAAGGCGGCATTAGCCGCAGGCACGCCGGCGTAAATGCCGGTTTGTAATAAGAGGGCCTGCAATTCGGCGAGCGTGACGCCGTTCTTGAGGGCAGGGCGGACATGCAGCTTGAATTCTTCTTCGCGATGGAGTGCGACCATCATCGCCAGCGTAACGAGCGAACGCGTCTTCCATGGCAACGTATCATCGCCCCAGATCTCGCCCCATGCGTTACGGGTGATAAAATCCTGCCAAGGGGCTGCGAATGCGCCCGCATTGCCGAGCGAACGCTGGACGTGATCGACACCCAAAACGGCCTTGCGATTGGCCAAGCCGGTTTCGAACGCATGGACCGGCAGCGCTGCGGCTGCATGGGCTTCATGCGCGGTGACGAACGCAGCCATGATTGCGGCGGTTTCTTCTGGCTGCTCAATCGCCAGCAGATGCGATGCGTTTGCGATTGTGACGCAACGTGCATCTTTGATCGCGTCCGCCAATTCATTGGCCATTCTCACCGGTGTAACGGGATCGTCGGCGCCGGCAATCACGAGCGTCGCGGCGGTGATGGTTTTCAACGCTGGACGCAAATCAGCATCGCGGATGGCTTCGCAACAGAGTGCATAGCCCTCAGCCTTATTTGCGAGGAAGAGTGAGCGGTAGTACGCAATCTTATGCGCGTGCGTTTTGAAATACGCTGGCGTGAACCAGCGCGCCAGAACGGTGTCGACAATCGCACCGATGCCTTGTTCGCGCACGGTCTTAGCGCGCGCATTCCAATTCTCAGGTGGGGGGAGATAAGGGCCTGTTGCCATGAGCATCAGGCTTTTGATTTTGTGCGGGTGATGGATGGCCAGGGCTTGGGCTGTCATTCCCCCTAGGGATAAGCCACCGATATGCGCTTGATCGATCTTGAGCGCATCAAGCAGCGCTGCGAGATCATCGGCCAATTCCTTGATGCTCAGGGGCGCTTGTGTGACTGGCGAACGGCCATGGCCGCGCGTATCGTAACGCAGAATGCGGAAAGAAGGCGCGAGACGTTTGACGACGCCATCCCACATCTCAACCGTCGTGCCGAGAGAGTTCGACAGCACGATGAGCGGGCCAGTCTCATTGCCGGTCAGATCGTAGAAAAGCTCCGTCCCAGAGCAATGGATCAGCGGCATGATCAGGCCTCCTCGATGAAGTTTAAGAGACCCGTACGTACGGCGCGGGCCCGTTCACACACGGGATCGACCCATTGTGCAGCGGCCTGGATGGCAGGCTCTAGCTTGAACGCCTGCTGAAGGGCCATGCGTTCATCGGCTGCCAGTGCGCCTGAGAGAAGGATCGCCTCAAGCTCACCTCCTTCATCGCGGATACGATGGGCAGCTGCTTCGACAAGCGCATAGGCTTCAGCGCGGCCGCGCGTCGGTGCCAATGCGGTGCCGGCGGCATCGGCAAAGATCAGACCATGGGTGAGATCGATATTCGCACGCATGCGTGCGGCGTCGATTGCGAGGCCTTCGGCCAAGCGGCGCGCTTCAGCCAATGCACCGGAAGCGAGGCCGAACAATTGTGGCAGGGCATGCCATTCGGCGTGCCACGCGCCAGCGGGCCGCTCATGCGAGGCCATCATTGCGGAGAAGAGGGTGGCAGCAAGGCCGGGTGCGGCGGTCGCAGCGGCAACCAAGACTGTGGCGGACACCGGATTGCGTTTATGCGGCATGGCAGAGGAGCCACCTCGGCCCGCAACATAGGGCTCGCTGACTTCGGCGACCTCAGTCGAGGCCAGGTGAACGATATCGCTACCCCATGCACCCAACGCATCGCACAGCCCTGCCAGCCAAGCGCCAATCCCGGCCATAGGACCGCGCTGCGTATGCATCGCGATTGGCGGGCAGCCAAGCTTGAGATGCGCCGCGTAGGCTTTGAGGATGGCTGGGCCTTTGTCGCCCATGGCCGTGAGCGTGCCGACCGGCCCGCCCAGACTAGCGAGCAAGGATTGATCGCAAAGTGGTTTCAGCCGCTGCGCAAAAGCGAGCACATTGGCTATGCGGGTCGCAATCTTGAAGCCGAAGGTCACGGGGGCGGCATGCTGCATATAGGTGCGCCCGATGCAGGGCGTTGACCGATGGCTTTCCGCAAGCGTGGTCATACCCTCAAGAATGCTGGCGAGGTCTTGCGCGATCAATTTGAACGCATCGCGCATTTGCAAAGCAAGCGCCGTATCGTTGATATCCTGCGTCGTCGCGCCGAAGTGAAAATAGGGCTCAAGATCGCGTGGGAGTTTTGTCTGCGCTGCCTTTACAAAAGGGATAATGGGAACACCGGCAATCGCGGTTGCTTGGCCGAGTTGCTTGAGATCGAAACTGTCCGGATCAATCGCCGCAATGGCGGGCGCGAGCGCGTGAGGCACGAGACCCGCTTCCGCTTGTGCGTGCGCTAACGCTTCTTCGACCTTCAGCATGGCAATGAGCCGGGCGCGATCAGAAAAAATCGCAGCCATGGCGTCGGACCGGAACAGCGGACCTGTGAGCGAAGAATCAAGCGCAGAAAAACTCATATCACTCACACATCGAAGAAAACGGTTTCGTTGTCGCCCTGAAAAACAATGTCGAACCGGTAGAGTGGCACGCCGTCACGCTCTGAGCGGGGCGCGATCAATGTCTGGCGGCGCTTGTCCTGTTCGATCAGATTAAGAACGGGATCCTGAGCATTCGCTTGGGCTTCGTCAGCGAAATAGGCCCGTGTTTGCAGGCCGATATTAATGCCACGCGCGACGATCCAAAGGCTGACATGGGGCGCCATGACACGACCATTCCGGCCCATCACCGCGCCGGGCTTGATGGTTTCGAAGCGATAGACGCCTGTTTCGAAATCGCAGGGCGAACGGCCCCATCCGCGGAACGTGGGATCGATCGGCTTGTTCTGCGTATCGTTGGGATGATTATATTTCCCGGCCGCATTGGCCTGCCAGAGCTCCACCAGCGCATCGCGCATGGGCGTGCCCGTGCCATCAATCACAAGACCTTCGATGATGATGCGCTCGCCTTTGGTCTCGGGCTTTGTAAGCACATGACCGAAATTATTCTGGAAAATGTCAAACCCGGCGCGGTCGGGGGCCAACCCGATATGCACATAGGGACCCGCGGTCTGCGATGCCGTCTGCTTGAGATAGGAGAGATCTTGCGGCATGGCTCAATTCCCTTCGAGACGGTTTTCGAACAAGGTCGAGCGACTGCCGCGCAAGACGATGTCGAATTTATAAGCGAGCGTATCGAGAGGTACGGACGCATTGAGATCCAAGGGTGCAATCAGGCGCTCGACGGCATCGGGATCCGGGATCGTCTTGACGATGGGGCAGAGTTTGATCAGCGGATCGCCTTCAAAATACATTTGCGTGATCAGACGCTGTGAGAAGCCTGAACCGAAGATCGAGAAATGGATATGAGCTGGCCGCCAGCTATTAACGTAATTACGCCAGGGGTAGGGGCCAGGCTTGATCGTTCGGAAGAAGTAATAACCGTTGTCATCGCTGAGGCAGCGACCGCAGCCACCGAAATTCGGATCAATCGGTGCAAGATAAGTATCTTTTTTATGGCGATAGCGACCACCAGCATTGGCTTGCCAGAACTCGATCAGGGTCCGCGGCACAGGACGGCCGTTTTCATCAAGCACGCGCCCATGCACGATGATACGCTCGCCAATCGGTTCACCCGTATGGGCGTAGTTGCGAATGAGGTCATTGTCTAATGCGCCGATCTCATTGTGGTTGAAAACCGGGCCCGTGATCTCACTGAACGAATTCTGCAAAGAGAGCAGGGCCGCCTTGGGCGAACGCAGAACGGAGGTTTTGTAATCCGGCGTAAAGGCCGGTGGTTGGATGGCCCGGTCCCACTGATAAAGTTCAGACATCGCGTAATCTCCGGTTTAGTCAGCGGCGGGGGAGCGTATCAGGTCCAACAAGGCGGGCCTGGGCCACAAGTCGTACGGCGGCGTTCGGCGCACCATAACCCGTATAGGCGTTGCGTTGGACAATCTCAAAAAACAGCCCGCCCGGCAGCGTCTGCGTGTAGGCCTGAAAGAAGGTGCCCTTGGCATCGCGGTCAAACATGATGTTGAGGGCTTTCAACTTGGCCAAAGTGGTTTCGTCGAATTCAAGCTTGGCATCGAGATCGTCGTAATAATTCTCAGGAATAGGAAGAATGGGGACGCCATTCTTGGTGATGGCTTCCATGGTCGCGATGATGTCATCGGTTTCAAAGGCGATATGCTGTACGCCTGAACCAAAGAACTCGGTAACGAAGCGTGAAGACAATGTCCGATGGCTCTGCGAGCCATTGAGGACAAGCCGCAAACCACCATGATTGTCCGCCACGCCCGCCTCGATGACTTGGCTTTGGACGACGCCGCCGGGGTCCATGACGGCCTGTGCCGGCAGTTTCGCGGTCGTTAGGAGCGAGGTGTAATAGAGAAGCCATGTCAGCATCTCCTCATATTGCATTGTCTGCGAGATATGATCGATGGCGATGAGGCCCGTCGGGCTACCTGTTTCTGCGACGGGTTCGAAATCAACCTCCGACCAGCGCGACAATTCGGATTTGTCGTCGACAAAATAGATGAGGCTGCCACCCAAGCCGCGGACTGCGGGCAGTTCCAATTCGCCCGGTCCGATGGCTCCGGCATAAGGCTCTTCAAGAAGCGCTTCCGCGCGTGCCACTGTCGCGCTGGCATCTGACACACGCAAGGCCATCGCACAGACGGAGGTGCCGTGGCTCATATTATAGCTATGGGCAAAGCCTTCCTTGTCGCTGTTCACGACGATGCGGATATCGCCTTGGCCGAAGAGCATCACATCTTTCGAGCGATGCCTACCTTTGAGGTTAAAACCTAACCCCTGCAGAAGGGCAGTGAAATTGTATCGCTCCGTTTCATCGACAGAAAATTCGATGAATTCGACTGACTTGACCGTCGGGCGCGGCGGAAGCGCTGGCAAGCGACCAAGCGGACGTTTGGCGCGCTTTGATGCATCGTCGATCAGCGCAATGAGTGAGCGGCGGCCATCGATTGCGACGGAACGCGCGGAGCCTGCGCGAAAGCGGTCATTGAAAATTTCAAGCGAGAGCGGACCGCGATAGTTCATCTCTCCGAGCGCATCCATGAAACCCGCGAGATTGAGTTCGCCTTGTCCCGGCATGCAGCGCCAATGGCGGCTCCATGACAGATAATCAAGATCAAGTTTCGGTGCGTCTGCAATCTGGACGAAGAATACGCGATCGGCCGGAATAGCAGCCATCGCGTTCAGGTCCGTGCCACGCGCGAGGACATGAAATGAGTCGAGAATGAGCCCGATGGAAGGATGCGCCGCACGGCGGATGATTTCCCACGCGTCGCGGTAGTCATGCACGAAGCGGCCCCATGCCAAAGCTTCAAACCCTGCGCGCAGACCGCGCTTGGCTGCGCGTTCACCAAGCTCATGGAAATCGGCAGCGAGGCGTTCGACGCCGCCATGCGCTTCGGGCGAGACGCTTGAGCAAACAAACAGGAGATTGGCGCCCAAGGTTTGCAACAAATCGAATTTGCGTTCGGCGCGATCAAATGTCTTGCTGCGACGCGGTTCATCATAACCTTCGAAATCACGGAAGGGTTGGACCGTGATGATTTTAAGGCCAAGATCGTCGCATAGGTTTCGCACATCGGCTGGCGAGCCGTGATACGCAATCAGATCGCTTTCAAAAATCTCGACATCGGTGAAGCCTGCATCGGCGATGGCGCGCAATTTTTCGGGTAGCGTGCCGGATAAGCAGACGGTTGCGATGGCAGGAATCATGCGTGCGTCTCCATCGTCGCGGGGAGGGCCGCAAGAAGTCGATGGCTTGCTGCACCGACGCGTTTCAACCATGCCGCTGTTCCGAGTTCGGCAATGAGTGCCGTATTAGGGACCTCGACTGAAATCGGGCAATCCTCCGGCATTGTGGAGAGGAAGCGCGCCAGATCAATCGCGCCTTCGCCGGGTGGAAGCCGGTTTTCACGAGCGACAAAGATCATCGCGTCTGTTGACCTGTTCGTCAGCGCTTCTGCATCGGCCAGATGGCAGAAGGGCAGGCGACTGAGGGGCACTTGTTCAAGAGCGTGCCATGGCGCGCCCGAGCGATCGAAATGGAGCGAGTCGACGAGCACGCCGATGCTCTCGTCGCGCGTGCGTTCGATCACATCCATGGCAGAAGCCAGATCAGGCACCGTGGTCCATGGAAAAAATTCGAGCACGCTCGTCATTCCATAGCGTTTGGCGAGCGCATTGAGCCTTGCGAGTTGATTGGCAAGGCGATCCCAATCCGGATCATAAGGCGCCGCGATGATGTGTTTGGCGCCAAGCTCGGCGCCTGCAGCCGCGAAAGGCTCAAGCGTGGCAATATCGAGGTCCGGCGTGAGGCGGATGAATTCGATATCGGGGACGATCAAACCCGTATCGCGGCACGCGGCAATGGTCGCACGCATCATGGCTTTGTCATGCATCAGGGGCCATGCTGTTGCCTCTGGTGACAGGCCGATTAGTCGCAAGCCCGCCGCATGGAAACCGGCATCGGCAGCCATGCGAATGAAATCCGGTGGTGGCGTTTCAAGCGCGGTGAGATGGGCGACGGAAACGCGACGGGTCATGCGGCAGTCCTTTCGGCGGCCAGCGCCTTGCCGGCAATATAGCCGAATGTCATGGCGGGGCCGAGATTGATTCCGCCAGCCGGGTAATAGCCGCCCATGATGCTGGCCATATCGGTGCCAACGGCGAAAAGCCCGGGTATGGGCGCGTTATCGGTGTTCAGGACGCGTGCCCCCGCATCCGTGCGAAGCCCAGCGAAGGTACCGAAACTCCCGGGCACGACGCGCACGGCATAGAAGGGCGCTTGCGTTATCGGGGCGAGGCAGGGGTTGGGCCCGTGTGTGGGGTCACCATTCTTGCGGTTGTAGAGAGTTTCACCCCGGCCAAATGCGGTGTCTTGGCCTTGTGCTGCATCATGATTGAAGGCGGTGATTGTCGCTTCCAACGTTTGCGCATCGATCCCGCAACGATGGGCTAATGCGGCGATGGTTTCGGCGCGGATCAAATAGCCGCGGTCGATGAGGTGGCTGATCGGCATGGGTGCTGGGCGGCTATAGCCTAACCCGTAGCGGCGTTGAAAACGATAATCGCAGATGAGCCAGGATTGTGGTGCGTCGCCGTCTGGCGTGGCCGCCAGCATAGCCGCGACATAATCATAATATCCATCGGCTTCATTGCAGAAGCGCCGGCCATTTTTGAGGACGCCGATGACGCCCGGTTTTGCGCGGTCGATGATGTGCGGGAAGTGACCGATCGTGCCGTCCGCGTGAGGCACGAGGGATACGGGGCACCATGCACCCGCTGCTGCCACATTCGTTTCGACAACTGCACCGACGGTTTCCGCAAGACGTAGGCCATCGCCTGTCGCGCTGGGTGCCGCCACGCTCCAATGTTCTGCGCCCGTGGGGGCGTGCGGAAACATCGTCTTGCGACGGTCGCGGTCATGTGGAAAGCCGCCGGTCGCTAAAACAACCCCGTGCTTGGCGTGGATCACACTGTCACCGTGCTGTGTTGTGAAGGTGGCGCCTGTCACGCGTCTATGCTCCACCAAAAGCCGATCGGCTTTCATCTGTGTGGCGATCTTCACGCCGCTCTTGCGTGCGCTTGCCAGGAGACGCCCGACAAGCGCGCTACCATTCACGAGCTGCATTGCGCGACCATGGAGCAGCATATCACGCGCATGGCGCGCAAGACGTTTTGCGACATGGGTTGCGGATTTGAGCGAGCGCGTGGCTGACAGAAAAGCTGCGAGATCGGGCCCGGCTTGGATCGGCATGCCGAACAGAGATGTCTCACGCAACGGCTTTCGCAAGAGCGAGATCATCGCGCCGAGCTTGCGGCCATCATAGGGGGCTGCGATGACAGAGCGGCCACCCGTACCCGCACCGGGGCTGTTGCCATGAATGTCGGCGATGCCATTGCCATCGGCGAATTGCAGTTCGGTCTCGGTTTCAAAAAAGGCCACCATCTCTGGCGCATGTTTCAAAAACGCTTCGACGCGCGGCGCATCATAATAATTGCCGAGCTCATGCTTGAGATAAGTGCGCGGTGCGTCTTCGTCTTCTACAAGCCCGGCGCGGAGCGCCAGCGGATTACGAGGGATCCACATCCAGCCGCCCGACCAAGCGGATGCTCCACCACATACGTCTTCTTTTTCAGCGACGATCACGTCGAGACCATGCCAGGCTGCCGTGACTGCTGCCGAGAGCCCGCCGGCACCCGATCCAATCACCAGCACATCGCAATGGTGTTCAGAGTGCATCGAAAAATCCGCGCATCCGCTTCGGGTCAGGTGTCAGACCGGTGATGATGCGAAAGGCTTCTGCGGCCTGATAGACATTCATGCCGCTGCCATCAATGGTGCGGCAGCCGAGCGCACGCGCGACGCGCAACAATTCGGTCTCCAGCGGAAAATAGATGATTTCGCTGACCCAGTGCGTGGGTTTCAACCATGCTGTCGGAAACGGGGTACCGGGATATTTATCCATGCCCACAGGCGTGCAATTGACGACGCCATCAGCCGCTTTGACGGCTGCCTCCGCATCGCTTGTCGACTGAATGACGGCTTGAGGGAAACGGGGTGCGAATTGCTGGGCTACCGTTTCGGCACGCTTTGCATCCGCTTCAACGAGCGTCAGATGCTGGACGCCAAGGGTGAGAAGTGCGTAGGCAACCGCCGATCCAGCGCCGCCGGCACCGAATTGAACGACGCGTTGACGTGATGCGCTCTGCATCTGTGCTTTGAAGGCTTCGGCATAGCCCGACCAATCAGTATTGTAGCCGATGCGCTCGCCGTCTTTCAGGACGACCGTGTTCACAGCACCAAGCGCTTCGGCTGCCGGATCCAATTTGGTCAGATGCTGGATCACAGCCTGTTTACACGGAAAAGTGATATTGAGGCCTTGAAAGCCTGTTCGCTCGGCCGATTGCAACAGCGCGGGCAGGGCCGCTACGTCCAGTTTCAAGACGTCGAGATCGACCAGCCGATAGACTGTGGGAAAGCCTTGCGCCAAACCTTCGCTTTGGTGAAGTGCAGGCGAGCGTGACGCGCCGATCCCGGCTCCGATCAAGCCCATCAGGATCGTATCACGGGTTTTTACAAGACGCGTCATGCTGCATTCCGATGCTTATGCGGATTTCTCTTCGATCACGCCGCCCAAGAACAATTGGCCCACGCGTGGATCGTTCAGCAAGGTCTGCGCGCGATCTTGCATGCGGGTGCGGCCCAGTTCCAGCACGAGCCCATCATCTGAAATTTCCAGTGCCGAGCGCGCATTCTGCTCAATCATCAGAACGGAAACGCCTTTGGCACGCAGTTCCTTGATGATAGAGAAGACTTCCTGCACCATCATCGGAGACAGGCCAATCGACGGCTCGTCAATCAACATCAATTGCGGGTCGAGAAGGAGAGAGCGTGCGATCTCGAGTAGTTTCTGTTCGCCGCCTGAGAGCGTGCCGGCTTGTTGCTGCCCTTTCCGGCGCAGCACCGGAAAACGCTCGAGTACGGCTTCGATCCGTTGAGGGATGTTAACATCGGCACTTGCCGCGATGCCGCCCAACTCAAGATTGCTCAAGACGTTGAGTTCCGGGAAGATGTTGCGCCCTTGGGGAACGTAACACAGGCCGAGCGCCAACAATTTCCGTGGTGGCGCATTGGTGATGTCGGTACCCTTGAAATGAATCGATCCTGTGCGCGCCTTCAACATACCGAAAATCGTTTTGAAGACGGTCGATTTTCCAGCACCATTGGGGCCAATCACCGTGGTGATGGTGCCGGGCATCACATCAAAGGTTGTGCCGTTGAGGATCGTCATCTCGCCATAGCCAGCGACGATATCGCGAACCGAGAGAACGGGTTGTGTCATCGTCTCAGCTCCTCAATGGCCTAGATAGGCGTCAATGACGGCCTGATTGGCGCGGACTTCGGCGGGCGTACCTTCGGCGATCTTCTTGCCTTCGGCGAGCACGACGACGCGGGTGCACAGCCGCATGACGAAATCCATATTGTGCTCGATCACCACGAATGTGGCGCCACGCTCCGTATTCATGGCGCGCAAACGCTCTTCGAGATGACCGAGCATCGTTAGATTGACGCCGCCGGCCGGTTCATCAAGCAGCACCATGCGAGGGCCAGCCATGAACGCCATGGCGGCATCCAGCAATTTCTGCTGGCCGTAACTGAGGCCGCCCGCTTTTTCATCGGCGAGATGACCGAGGCGGAAAAATTCGATTATCTGGTTCGCGTCCGGCGTCAGGCCCGCATCGCGCGGTCCGAAGAGGCGCGTCACCATCGTGCCTTTGTGTTCTTGCCCGGCGAGGATGAGGTTTTCGCGCACGGAGAGTTGCGGGAATACCTGCAAAAGCTGGAAGGTTCGGCTGACACCGCGGCGGTTCATTTCAGACGGGCGCAGACCCGTCACGTCGTCGCCGTCAAGCAGCACCTTGCCTTCTGTGGGCGGAAGCTGGCCGAGAATACAATTGAAGAGCGTGGACTTGCCGCAACCATTGGGCCCGATGATGCCGAGGATTTCACCCTCGCGCACTTCAAAGCTGACACCATCGACAGCCGTGATGCCGCCAAAGGTTTTGCGAATGCCCTGAACTTCCAAAAGCGTGCGTGTCATGGTGCGTTCACCTCACGCTTTGTCGAGGCCAGCGGATGCTGCTGCACGCGCGGCCGATGCGGCCCGTGTCTTGCGCGCTGCGATCATGTTTTCAACGATGCCAAGTATGCCGGTTGGCGTCTTGATCAGGAGCAGCATGACGAAGAGGGCATAGATGATCAGATACCAGCCATGGGCAAAGCGAAGCCATTCCGGCAGAAGAACGCCAATGGCAGCCCCCAAGAACGGCCCGAAGAAGAAGCCCGAGCCACCGACGATCACCATCATCAAGAGGTTGAGCGAGAGAGCGAGCGTGAAGGGTGTGGGATCGATAAATTCAACGAGGGGTGCATAGAGTGCGCCGGCAAAGCCGCCCATCGCTGAACCAATCGCAAACGCCATTAACGTGTAGCGGCGTGTATCGACACCGAGTGAGAGGGCGCGGATCGGATTTTCACGCAAAGCGACAAAGGCGCGCCCCCAAGGCGACCGGACAAGCCACGCCATGAAAGCCGAAGCGAGAGCAAGGGCGCCGAGCGTGAAATAGTAAAACTCGATCGGTTTTTGGAAACTCACGCCAAAGGCAGAGGGGCGCTTGAAGCCCATGATGCCGTAAATGCCTTTTGTCAGCCATTCCTCATTCCGGAAGACGAGAAAGACCAGCGTTGAAAACGCGAGGGTTACAAAGGCGAGATAATGATGTTGCACGCGCAACGCCGGGTAGCCGAGAAGCCAGCCCACGGCAAAAGTGATGATGATGGCAAGCACGAGTGGCAGCCAGAAGCCGAAGCCTGCGGTCATCATGATGGCGACGGTGTAAGCCCCAAGCCCGACGAAAGCGCCTTGCGCGAGCGACACCTGACCAGCATAGCCGAGCGTGAGATTAAGGCCCATGGCTGCAATGGTCATGATCGCCCAAAGCGACATGATGTAAATGCCGTAGCGGTTCAATGTCAGTGGGACGAAGATCAGCGCCGCAATGACGACGAGGCCAAGCGCTTTGAGAAGAAGCGAGCGAGACATCAGACAGTGCGCTCCTCGGCGCGGCCCATCAATCCTTGCGGACGGAACAGGATGACAGCGATCAGGAGAAACAGCGGCACGGCACCACGATATTGTGTCGAGATATAAGCGGCAGCGAGATTATCGATGACGCCTAAGAGAAGGCCGCCGACAATCGCACCGCGGATTTGGTTGAAGCCCCCGACAATCGCTGCAATGAAGGCAGCGAGGCCGAGCGTTTCGCCCGCGGAGAACTTCGCCAGATAGACAGGGCTGATCAGGAAGGACGCGAGCGCCACCAGCGCCGCATTGATCAGGAAGGTGTACATGATCATGCGTTCGACCGGCACGCCGAGCAATTTAGCGACATAAGGGTTTTGTGCCGTGGCCTGCATCTGCCGACCGGTCGAGGTCTTCGTCAGAAATGTTTGCAAGGCGACCACGGCGCAGATCGCGAAAACGAAAATTGAAATGCTCTGGATCGAGATCGTGGCCCCGAGCAAGTTGAGATTGCCGCCGGGCAGGAAGGAGGGAAAGGGTGAGGCTTCCGCGCTGTAGACTTCCTTCACGGTTTCTTTGAGGAAGATCGACAAGGCCATGGTGCAGATGGCGAGCGGCAAGACGCCGTGGCGCAACATGGGGTCGACCAGAAGCCGTTTGAACAGCACGCCGAGAACGAGCATCGATAGCGCCAGGCCGACAAGCAATGCGAGCGGCAGCGGCATCCCGACATTCAAGGCGGCGAGCACGAAGAACGCAGGCACCATCACGAATTCGCCTTGGGCGAAATTGATGGTTTGCGACGTCTGCCACAACAGCGTGAAGCCAATGGCGACAAGCGCGTAAATAGCGCCGGTCGCAAGGCCTGCCATCAGAAGATTGATGAAGTTCATCATCGGTGTCGACCTTGGGTGTAAGAAGCCGTTCGCGGCGGCGAGCCGCGTCAATCAACCGATCAAGAAGAGCCCGGCCGAAGCCGGGCTCTATCGTTTGTTATTTGCTCATCTTGGGGAGCGTTTCTTTGACGATCTGCTTGCCGTTCTCGACAAAGGCCAAGAAGCTGTCGCGATCGAGATCGCCATTCTTGTCGATCGTAAGATCCATCAGAATGCCCGGCTCTTGTGCGGCGAGAATCGTCAGACCCTTGAGCGCATCAGGAAGACCCTTCTGGTCAACCTTGCCCATTTTCTCGGTCGCGGCCTTGATCATGTAGACGCCGAGATAGCCTTTGATGCCGTTATGGTCAGGAATGTAGTTGTACTTTTCCTGAAACTTCTTGCCATAGGCCTTGAGGTTATCGTTTGGCGCATCGACGGTGAGGCCGATATGGCCGCGCGCGCCATTGGCCGCATCGCCCGCAAGTTCAATCACTTTCTGACCGATTAGCGTGGTTTCACCAACAAGCGGAACCGTCACGCCTTGGCGCTTCAATTCACGCAGGGCACGGGCGCTTTCTTCTTCGTTGAGATAGATAAAGATCGCATCCGGGTTGGCATTCTTGGCCTTTACGACGTCAGCGGCAAAGTCTGCTTGGCCCGCTTCGGTCGAGATATCGGCCGCGATCTTCACGCCACGCGCCGTCAGTTCCTTGGTGACCATGTCACGGCCGCCTTTGCCGAAGTCATTGTTGACCCAGATGACGGCGACGTTCTTGGCCTTGAGATTGTCGGCAATGTATTTCGCAATCTTCGGCATTGAGGATTGCTGACCGAACGAGGTGCGGAACAGTGTGCCGAAGCCAAGCTGCGTCAGTTCGGCGGCTTCGCCACCCATCACTTGCGCAATGCCTGCCTGCGCGGCGAGCGGCGCGGAAACCTTCACCGAACCGGAGTAGCCCGGGCCCATGATGGCGTAGGGGTTCTCATCGATCGCCTTTTGCACGAGCGCGCGCGCGACACCGGGGTTCGACTGCGTGTCGAGATGAACGATCTCGATCTTGCGGCCAAGGATGCCACCCTTGGCATTGATTTCGGCGACAGCGAGATCGGCGCTGTTCTTGAAGTTGGTGCCGACGGTCGCGCCGGGGCCGGAGAGTTCACCGACATTGATGATCTTGATCGGCGCGTTGTTCTGCGCAAAGGCCGGGGCGGCAAAAGCAGCCGAGACGAGCAGGGTTGCTGCAAAAAGTTTCATTCTTGTTTCCTCCTGGATGGGGCGGCCATTTATCGAGGCGGTCTATGCCGCAGGCAATGCCTATCACGCCGAAATTAAGAGGAAAGCCGTCTATAACTCAATGACCAAATTTATCCCAAACCGTAACATTATGTTATGCTTGGGTGGGAGAGCATTTCATGTTGACGTTACGGCAGATTGAGGTGATCCGCGCTGTAATGGTGGCCGGCAGCATTGCTGGGGCGGCCAAGCTTTTGGGCGTGTCGGCTCCGGGGCTCAGCCGCCTGATGAAATATACGGAGCGGTCGCTAGGCTTGCGTTTGTTCGACCGGCGGCAGGGTCGCTTCGTGCCCAGCGAAGAAGCCAAGGATATTTTCGAGCAGGTCAACATCATCTTCGCCCAAGTGGGTGGGCTTTCCTCAATGCTGGACCGGATGAAGCAGGGGGACCCGTTTGAGCTGAGGATCGGCTCCGTTCCAAGCATTGCCAATGTGATGGTGCCGCGCGCCGTACAGCGGACACGCCAGCGCTTCCCGAAGCTGCGGGCTGATTTGAATATTCTCAAGATTGAAGAGGCGATTGATTATATCCTGCTTAATCGCGGCGAATTGGTCGCCATCAGCTATGCGCTTGATCATCCCGCCTTGGAATTCGTTCCGCTCGCTTGGGGGCGGCTGTTCTGCATCGTCCCAGAGGATCACGAATTGGCCCGTCGGTCCTCGATCAGCGCGGCAGAAATGGCGCGTTATCCCCTGATCGGCATCGATCCGAACGATCCTTACGGCTCGATCATGGCGCGGATCTTCCGTGAGAAGCGGCTTGATTATGACATCCAGATCCGTGCCCGTTTCGGTACAACGGTCTGTTCGCTGGTCGCTGCCGGATTAGGGATTGCGATGATCGACCAGTTTACCGTCGCGGATGGAGCCATTCGCGGCATCAAAACACTCGAGATCGATGAGGCGACGCCGTTCCAGACGTTCATTGCCAAACGGCGTGGCACGGAGCTGAGCCTCTATGCTGATTATTTCGTGCGGGCCTTGCGGAGCGAGATGGAACTTCTCGGTGGTCGTCCCATGCCGCCTGCGGGATGAGATGCAATCGATTGCTGTTTCTCCTGATCCATGAATAAGCTGAATGATTGAAGCCGTGAGGGTTTGATCGTGCGGATCGACGTTTTGGGGTTGCAGGCCTTTGTCGCCATTGCTGAGCGCGGAAGCTTCCGCGCCGCCGCCTCGCATCTCAATTTGTCGCAAACGGCGTTGAGCCATCGCATCAAAAAGCTGGAAGACAGCCTCTCGACGCCTTTATTGGCGCGCACCACACGGCAAGTCACCCTGACGGAAGAGGGGGCGGCGCTGCTGCCACGCGCGCGGCATTTGTTCGAAGAACTGGGCGTCGCGATGGGCGAATTACGCGCGGCCCAGAAAACCCCGGTCGCGTGGATCGCGTTGGGGTGCCTGCCGACCATTGCTGCCCATGTAATGCCAAAAGTGCTTGCTGAATTTGGCAAGATCCATCCTGACATTCAGGTGCGGATGTTTGACCATTCTGCGAGCGAGATCGTAGCCCGCGTGCTTGCAGGTGAGGCCGAGTTTGGCGTGACCCTATCCACGGCCCACCGGCAGGATCTCGATATGAAATCCGTGGTGAAAGAGCCCTTTGTGCTTCTGTGTCATCCGGGATGGAAAATCGCGACGCATCGCACGCTGACATGGGCGCAATTGCAGGGCATGCCGCTTATTCGGATCAGCGCGGAGACGGGAAACCGCATTCTCATCGATGATGCGCTGGGCGCGAAGCGCGAAACACTCGAATGGCATTACGAGGTCCAACGTGTGACGACGGCCGTCAATCTCGTGAAAGCCGGTGTAGCGGCAGCGATTGTTCCGCGGCTTGCCATCGCCGGGCAGGACAAGGATATCCGCGCCATCCCCTTGCGCGCGCCTGCGGTGAGCCGCACCCTTGGCATCATGACGCGGAAAGATACGCCGCTATCGGCACCGGCCAAACATCTGATCCGACTGACGGCGGCCGCGCTCAAGGCCAGTGTTGGCGCCGCTAGATAGCTGCAGGCTATTCATCAATGTGTCGATTATGATCATTTGTTCTTGATTGGGTTTTGACCAAACCTGACGCCGTCGAATGGGGACGGCCATGGGCGGCACGAATACGACCAACATCGCTTTCATCGGCTTTGGCGAAGTGGGGCAGACGTTTGCCCGCGGCTTCCTGAAGCATGAAGGTGTGCGAGTTTCGGCCTATGACATTTTGATCGGCACATCCGCTGGTGAGCGCTTGGGCGCGCGGGCGTCGTCCCTGGGCGTTGTTTGGTGCGCTCGTCCGGAGCAAGCCGCATCGCATGCGGATTTTGTGATTTCGGCGGTGACGGCATCACAGGCCGAAGCGGTTGCTGAAACGGCCCGCGATTGGCTCAAGCCTGGCCAAATCTTTGTCGATGTGAATTCCGCCGCACCCTCGACCAAACAGCGCGCCGCCAAACACGTCGAAGCGGCGGGCGCGGATTACATTGAGGCTGCCGTCATGGCGCCGGTGTTGAAGCCGGGTTTGCAGGTGCCGATCCTCTCGGGTGGGCCGCGGGCGGCGGAGGTTTCTACGCGTCTCAACGCGCTCGGAATGAATTTAACTCCAGTCTCTGACACGCATGGCATCGCTTCGGCGATGAAACTCTGCCGCAGCATCATCATCAAAGGACTTGAGGCGCTGATGGTGGATTGCGCCGAAGCGTCCGAACAGTGGGGTGTTAAGGATCCCGTCTTTGCCAGCCTTCATGCGACGTTTCCGTCGATCGATTTTCATGCGCTGGCTGCCGATATGCGTGAGCGCGTCGCCACCCATGGTGTTCGCCGTTCTGCCGAAATGGCTGAAGCGGGTGAGATGCTCGCCGCGCTCGGCATGAACCCTGATCTCGCGCTTGCTGTTTCAGCCGCACACTTGCGGGGCGCAAAGCCCAAATGGGAGGGCTGAGTGATTCAGCGCGGCATCCCCTGCATGCTCATCCGCGGCGGCACCTCAAAAGGTGCTTATTTTCTCGCGCGCGATCTTCCCGCGGATGTGGCGGCCCGTGATCGGGTTCTTCTCGCGATCATGGGTTCGCCCGATAAGCGTCAAATCGATGGTCTCGGGGGTGCGCATCCGCTGACAAGCAAAACGGCGATCGTTGCGCCGTCGACGGAGCCGGGCTGCGATATCGATTTTCTGTTTGCGCAAATTGGCATCGAGCAACCAAAGGTCGATACGACGCCGAATTGCGGTAATATTCTCGCTGGGATCGGTCCGTTTGCGCTCGCACGCGGTTTGGTGAAGGCCAATGATCCGCGCACCATTGTGCGCGTCCGGACGCTGAATACCGGCACGATTGCCGATCTCGAATTGCAGATCGAGAAGGGGCAGGCGAAGGCCGAGGGCACAGCACGGATTGATGGCGTGCCCGGTACGTCTGCGCCGATAGCAATTAGTTTCCTCGATACCGAAGGCTCGGTTTGTGGCGCCTTGTTGCCAACGGGGCGTGTCGTCGACGTGATCGATGGCATCCCATGTACCTTGATCGATAATGGCATGCCGGTGATCGTGTTGCGTGCATCCGATGTTGACCGCACCGGCTACGAAAGCGTCGAGGCCTTGAACAAGGATAACGTTCTGAAGGCACGGCTTGAGCGCATCCGGCTGGCAGCAGGGCTCTTGATGAACCTCGGCGATGTCACGGACAAGGTGGTTCCGAAGATCGCGCTTGTCGCGCCACCCTCCGCAGGTGGCGCACTCTCCACGCGCAGTTTTATCCCGCATGAATGCCATGCGGCCATCGGGGTCTTTGCCGCGGTGAGTGTTGCCACGGCAGCGGCCTTGCTCGGTTCTCCTGCCGCATCGGTTGCCGTGATGCCGCAGGCGCGGGAGCGTATCGTGTCGGTCGAACATCCAACCGGGGAATTCTCGGTCAGCTTGACGGTGGGCGGGACGGAGCAAGCCCCGCGTGTGGAAAAAGCGGGACTAGTCCGCACAGCGCGTATTTTGATGGACGGCACAGCCTATATCCCCGGCGGTATTGATGCCGGGTTTTCCGAAGAGGTTCATTGACCATGGCGCAGAAAAGCGGCCTCGTGATTACCGCCCATCCGGGCGATTTCGTTTGGCGCGCCGGGGGTGCCATCGCACTTCATGCCAAGGCTGGTTTCCGCATGAAGATTCTCTGCCTTTCTTATGGGGAGCGGGGGGAAAGCCAATTCGCGTGGAAGCAGGCAGGCGTAAAACTGGAAGACGTGAAAGCACAACGCCGTGATGAGGCTGCACGCGCGGCTTCTGTCTTAGGCGCCGAGATCGAATTCATGGATGCGGGGGATTATCCGCTGCGCACGACAGAACCGATGCTGGCGCGTGCGATCGATATTTTCCACGAGTTGAACCCCGCTTTCGTGCTCACCCATTCGCTTGAAGACCCTTACAATGTCGACCATCCAGAGGCGACGCGGTTTGCGCAGGAAGCGCGGATTATCGCGCAGGCGGCTGGCCACAAGCCCGACCCGACGCGCGCCTATGCCGCGCCGCCGGTCTTTTTGTTCGAGCCACACCAACCGGAACAGTGCAACTTCAAGCCGAATGTGATCCTCAACATCGATGAGGTGTGGCAGACGAAACGGCAGGCGTTTGAAGTGCTCGCCGCGCAAAAACATCTTTGGGATTATTATACGCGCGTCGCACTCAATCGCGGGATGCAGGGCGGTCGCAATTCGGGCAAGGCGATGACGTATGGAGAGGCCTATCAACGGCTCTTCCCCGAAGCGTTGGAGCGCCTCGCATGAATGGTGTCGTTGTCCGATCAAAGAAGCGCGCTGATGCGCGCGATGTCGCGATCTTACGCGATCTTGGCGTTTCAACCACGCATGAGGCGATGGGGCGTCTTGGCTTGATGAAGCCCTATATGCGGCCGATCTATCCCGGCGCACAGATTGCGGGAGGTGCTGTGACCGTGTTGGCGCAGCCGGGCGATAATTGGATGATCCATGTCGCCATCGAGCAGATCATGCCGGGTGATGTGCTGGTGGTGGCGTGTACGGCTGACAGCACGGATGGCATGTTCGGCGATCTCTTGGCGACGTCACTCAAGGCGCGAGGCGGGGTTGGTCTTGTGATCGATGCCGGGGTGCGCGATGTTCGTACACTGACGGAGATGGGATTCCCGGTCTGGTCGCGCGCGATCTCGGCCAAGGGCACGGTGAAGGCGACGCTTGGTTCGGTGAATGTGCCAGTCGTCTGTGCGGGTGCGCTCGTGAAACCCGGCGATGTGATCGTCGCCGATGATGATGGTGTCGTTGTCGTGCCGCGGGATGAGGCGGCACGGATTGCGGAGGCGGGACGGGCGCGGGAAGCGAACGAGACGGAGAAGCGGCGGCGGCTTGAGGCCGGCGAACTCGGGCTCGACATGTACAAAATGCGTGAAGGTTTGGCCAAGGCCGGTCTCGTTTATCGCGACGAAGATTAAACGGAATAAGAAGGCGTCACAAAGGCGCTTCATTGGGGAGACGTTGAGATGGCAATTCGTAGACAGGTTTTAAAAGGCGCGCTTGGGCTTTCGCTTGCGGCGGCACTTGGTTCGGCAGCCTTCGCGCAGGACGCGGCGAAGGTGGGCTTGATTTTGCCGATGACGGGGCCGTTCGCCTCGACGGGTAAGCAGATTGACGCGGCGGTGAAACTGTTTCTCGCGCAAAATGGTGCCGTGTTCGGCGGCAAGAAAATCGAGATTATCCTCAAAGATGACACCGGCAACGCCGATACGACGCGTCGACTGGCGCAGGAACTCGTCGTCAATGACAAGGTAGCGGTTTTGGCCGGCTTCGGCTTGACACCCTTGGCGCTCGCTGCCGCGCAAGTCGCGACGCAGGCAAAAGTGCCTGAAGTGGTGATGGCCGCTGCAACGGCGACGATCACCGAAGCGTCGCCCTACATTGTGCGCACCTCGTTTACCTTGCCGCAGGCGTCTGAACCGATGGCCGACTGGGCGCTCAAGAACAACATCAAAAAGGTTTTTACCGTCGTGACCGATTACGGTCCGGGGATTGATGCTGAGACCTCATTTGCCAACAAATTCAAGGCCGGTGGCGGGACGGTTGAAAGCGTTCGCGTGCCGCTCCGCAATCCGGATTTCGCACCGTTCCTGCAGCGCGCATCCGAAGCCAAGCCTGATGCGTTGTTTGTCTTCGTGCCATCAGGGATTGGCGCGCAGTTCATGAAACAATTCGTCGAGCGCGGTCTCGACAAGGCGGGCGTAAAACTGATCGGTCCGGGCGATGTGGTCGATGATGACATTCTCGAAAGCATTGGTGATGTCGCCATTGGTGCCATCACGACCCATCATTATTCAGTGGCTCATGATTCTGCGGCCAACAAAGCCTTTGTGACTGCCTTCAAGGCCGCCAATGGTGGCATGCGTCCCAATTTCATGGCGGTTGCCGGGTATGACGGCATGCGCGTCATTGCGGAAGCGCTGAAGAAAACCAATGGCAATACGGACGGCGATGCACTGGTCGCGGCGATGAAGGGGCTCTCGCTCGAGAGCCCGCGTGGACCGATCCTCATCGATCCTGACACGCGCGACATCGTTCAGAATATCTATGTTCGCAAGACAGAGAAGAAGGATGGCGAATTGTTCAACGTCGAATTCGCGATCATTCCGATGGTCAAGGATCCGGTGAAGGCCGCTAAAAAGCAGTAAAGGGCAAAGCCGCACGCGGAACGCCACACCATGTTGACGATCCTTTTCGATGGCATCGCCTATGGCATGGTGCTGTTCGTGCTCGCGTGCGGGCTGTCCGTCACGATGGGGTTGATGAATTTCGTCAACCTTGCGCATGGCGCCTTTGCCATGCTGGGCGGTTACATCACGGTTCTGCTGATGCAGAAATTGGGTGTGCCGTTTCTTTTAACGCTTCCCTTGGCGTTTATTGGCGCGGCGTTGATCGGTGTTATCCTCGAACGCATTCTCTATCGGCCGATGTATGGCAAGAGCCATCTCGATCAAGTGATGTTTACCATCGGCATCGTCTTCATGGCCGTTGCGGGTGCCGATTATCTGATGGGATCAAGCCAACAGATTATCAAGCTTCCTTCTTGGCTGCAGGGTCGGTTCGATATTGGTGGTGTTGGGGTCGGCCGTTACCGGCTGTTCGTACTGGTTGTCTGTGGCGTCTTGGCGTTCAGCCTGCAATGGGGGTTTACGAAAACGCGCTTCGGGAGTCGCCTGCGCGCCTCTGTCGATGACGCACGTGTGGCGCGTGGCCTGGGTATTCCCGTCAATCGCTTGTTTGCGCTGACTTTTGCGCTGGGCTCTGGATTGGCTGGATTGGGTGGTGCTTTGGGCATCGAGTTGATGGGGCTTGATCCGAGCTTCCCGCTCAAATTCATGATCTATTTTCTGGTTGTCGTCACCGTTGGTGGGACTTCGACGATCACCGGGCCATTTTTCGCCGCGATGCTGCTCGGTGTCGCGGATGTGGCCGGCAAATATTTCGTGCCCGAGATTGGCGCCTTCATCATCTATGTGCTGATGGTTGTGTTGCTCATCGTGCGTCCCGATGGTCTGTTTGCAAAGGGGCGGGCATGAGCCATCTTCAGGACCGCGTTCGCGCCTCTCTTCAGGCTTCGCGCCGCTGGCATATCGCTGAAATTGTCTTCTGGCTGATTGCGCTTGGATCGTTCTGGGCTTTCCCACGTCATCTCCTATTGATGAACGAGATTGCCATTCTGGCTCTGTTTGCGCTGTCGCTTGATTTGATTTTGGGTTTCGCCGGTATCGTATCGCTGGGCCACGCGGCGTTCCTCGGTCTGGGTGCCTATGCTGCGGGTCTGCTGGCCAAGAATGGGATGGGTGATCCGGTACTAGGTCTCGTCTTTGCGATGGTGGTGTCGGGTTTCGCGGGGCTGTTATCGAGCCCGCTGATCGTCAAGGGCAATGATCTTACGCGCTTGATGGTGACGCTCGGCGTCGTTTTGATCTTGCATGAAATTGCCAATTCGTGGGCGTCGTTAACGGGCGGTGCTGATGGTTTGCAGGGCATCACCATCAATCCAGTCTTGGGCCTGTTTGCGTTCGATCTCTTTGGCAAGACGGCTTATCTCTATTCGCTCAGCGTGTTGTTTGTTTTATTTTTGGTGGCGCGGCGCATGATGAATTCGCCCTTTGGGCTGTCATTACGGGCCATCCGCGACAATCAATTGCGCGCTGCAGCCTCGGGTGTACCGCCGTCCCAACGTCTCGCGCTGGCCTATACGATTGCCGCTGCCTATGCGGGTGCTGCTGGCGCGCTCTTGGCGCAGACGAGCCAATTTGTCTCGCTCGACGTTCTTGATTTCCATCGCTCAGCCGATGTGATGTTGGTGCTCATCATCGGCGGGCCGGGCTATCTTTATGGCGGCATGATTGGCGCTGTCGTGTTTAAATTTCTGCAAGACACGATTGCCGCCTTCACCCCGCAATATTGGATGTTCTGGATCGGGCTTTTCCTCGTCCTGTTCGTCTTGCGCGGCCGTTCGTTGATCCATGGTGGTGTGAAGCTCTTCATGACGCGGTTGCCGTGGCTATCCGGGCGAGGTCGATCATGAGCGCCGTCCTGCAAACGAGGAACCTTGTGAAAACGTTCGGCGGCATCACGGCGACGGACGATATCACGTTCTCTCTTGAGAAGGGTGCACGCCACGCTTTGATCGGACCGAATGGAGCCGGGAAGACGACCTTCGTCAATCTCTTGACGGGCGTACTGCAGCCGACAGCGGGCGCTGTGATCCTCAATGGAGAGGATATCACCACGTTGAGCCGTGAGGCGCGGGTCAAGCGGGGAATGGCGCGCACCTTCCAGATCAACCAATTGTTCGCGACGATGACACCGTTGCAAATGATTGCATTGGTGACGTCCGAGCGGCTTGGCTATGGTCTACGAGCCTTCAACGTGTTGGACCATGACCCGCGGGTCATTGAGCAGACTGCTGACATTCTGGCGCGGTTTCGGCTCGAAGACATCATGAATGAAACCATTGCCTCGCTGCCGTATGGCAAGCAAAGGCAGGTGGAAATTGCGTCAACCTTTGCGGCGCAGCCGAGTGTTTTGTTGCTCGATGAGCCGGCGGCCGGTGTGCCGGAGGCTGAGCGGCGTGAATTGCTCGACATTGTTGCCGCGCTACCAGCCGATGTCTCCGTGTTGTTGATTGAGCATGACATGGACATCATCTTCCGGTTTGCGACACGGATCACCGTTCTCGTGAACGGACGCGTTCTGGCCGATGGCGATCCGGTTTCGATTGCGCGGGATCCAGCTGTCCGTGAGGCCTATCTTGGAGAAGAGAGCCATGCGTGATCTCCTCCGTCTTGAGCGCCTGTCCGCCGGTTATGGTGAAGCGGTTGTTCTGTTCGATGTCGATCTGACACTGAAGGAAGGCCAAGCTTTGGCGCTGCTTGGACGAAACGGTGTTGGCAAGACGACGCTCGTCAACACGATCATCGGCGTGACGCGGCAACGCCACGGTGCCATCCATTTTCAAGGCAAAGATATGTCCCGCTTGAGCCCGGAAGAGCGGGCGCATGCGGGGATCGGCTGGGTGCCGCAGGAACGCAATATATTCAAATCGCTCACAGTGCTTGAGAACCTGACGGCAGTTGCCGTGCCAGGTCCATGGACGGTTGATCGTGTGTTTGCGATGTTCCCGCGGCTTGCTGAGCGTAAGTCCAATCTTGGCAATCAGCTCTCAGGCGGCGAACAGCAAATGCTCGCGATTGGACGGGCGTTAATGCTCAATCCGAAATTGCTGTTGCTTGATGAGCCGACAGAGGGGCTAGCACCGATCATCGTCGAAGAATTGCTCCGCGCATTGCAGCGCTTGTTTCGTGACGAAGGCCTTGCGGCGATTGTCATTGAACAGCATGCGAAGAAAATCCTCGGCATGACGGATGATGCCATTGTGCTTGAACGTGGCCGTGTCGTTCTGGCTGGCAAGAGCCAAGATCTTCTCGCGCATCCCGAAAAACTCGAACACCATCTTGGGCTTGCAGCCGCAGGCTAAGGGAGACCATTACCATGACACAACGCACCACACCGCCCTTCCGCGCCGATATGGTTGGCAGCCTGCTCAGGTCCCAGCGCTTGAAAGAAGCGCGTGAGAAGCAAGCGGCTGGAACGATCGATGTGGCGGCTTTGGCGCGGGTTGAAGATGAAGAGATCGCCAAGCTCGTCAAAAAGCAGGAAGAGGTGGGGCTGCAAGCGGTCACCGATGGTGAGTTTCGCCGTGCCTTTTGGCATTTCGATTTCCTGGAAAATCTGACGGGTGTGCGCGGGATTGAAACCGAAGGCATCGCGTTCAAAGGGGTTGCCACCAAGGGACATGGCGTGCGCGTTGTCGGCAAGATCGATTTTCCCGACAATCACCCCCATCTGGCTCATTTCAAATATTTGAAATCGGTCACGAACAAAGTGCCGAAGATGACCATCCCGTCGCCGTCGATGCTACATTATCGCGGCGGGCGTAAAGCCGTTGACGCGTCAGCCTATCTGCATATGGAAGATTATTACGCTGACCTTGGCAAAGCCTATGCAAAAGCGGTGAAGGCGTTTTACGATGCTGGTTGCCGCTATCTGCAGCTCGATGACACGAGCCTGTCCTATTTCTGCGACCCCGAGCAGCGCCAAATGCTGAAGGATCGTGGTGATGATCCGGAACGGCTGATCCATATTTATCGTGATATGATCAACACGGCGACGGCTGCAAAGCCGGCGGACATGACGATTACCACGCACACATGCCGAGGCAATTTTAAATCGACCTTTATTGCGTCAGGCGGCTATGAGCCTGTGGCCGAAATGGTCTTCAATGGCATCAATGTCGACGGCTATTTCATGGAATGGGATGATGAGCGCTCAGGCGGATTTGAGCCTCTCCGCTTCTTGCCGAAGGGCAAGCAGGTCGTGCTCGGCCTTGTGACGACGAAACTTGGTACAGTTGAGACGAAGCATTATCTCAAGCGCCGCATCGAACAGGCGACCCAATTTGCGCCGCTTGATCAGCTGTGCCTGTCACCGCAATGCGGCTTTGCTTCGACTGAAGAAGGCAATGTGCTGGCGGAAGACGAACAATGGGCGAAGCTCGCGTTGATTGTTGAAACCGCAAAAGAGGTTTGGGGATGAAGCCCGAACCCTGTTTCGACGTCGCCCATCTCGCCCATGTCGAACTTTTTTCCGACAAGCCGGAAGCGAGTCTTGATTTTTTCGTCAACATTCTCGGTTTGACGGAAAGTGGGCGCGAGGGGGATTCGGTCTATCTCCGCGCATGGGATGATTACGAATTCCATTCGCTGAAATTGACCGCGTCGAACACGACAGGGGTTGGCCATATTGGCTATCGCGCATCGAGCGAGCAGGGGCTTTTACGCCGCGTGGCAGCGATTGAGGCGATGGGTTGCGGGCTTGGCTGGGTCGAGGGTGATCGTGGTCATGGCCGCGCCTATCGCTTTCGTGATCCCGATGATCATGTGTTCGAGCTTTATTTCGAGACGCAGAAATATGTCGCGCCACCCCATGAAAAACCGGCGTTGAAAAATCAGGCGCAGCGCAATCATGGTCGCGGTTGCGCGGTGAGGCGGCTCGATCATCTCAATCTCTTGGCGCAGGACGTGTCCGCCATCCGGGATTTCATGCCGCGGGCTTTGGGGAGCCGCATCACGGAACAGATCGTGCTCGACAATGGCGTGCTGGCCGGCTGCTGGTTCACGGTGAACAACAAAAGCTACGATATCGCCTATACGCGGGATTTCACGCCCGCGCGGGGACGGTTTCATCACGTCACTTACGCGGTCGATCAGCGCGAGCACATTCTCGAAGCCGCAGATATCTTTCTCGAAAACGGGGTCTATATTGAGACGGGCCCGCATAAGCACGCGGTGCAACAAACGTTCTTTCTCTACGTCTATGAGCCAGCGGGTAACCGCATCGAGATCGCCAATGCGGGTGCGCGCCTCATCCTTGATCCGGATTGGGAGACGGTGACCTGGACCGAAACCGAGCGGAAGAAGGGCCAAGCCTGGGGGCTCAAAACGATTGAGAGCTTCCACACCCATGGAACCCCACCCGTCGGCTCGCCGTAGAGCAAGGCGCGCGGGATTTGGGGCAGGGTGGCGGAAGGGGTGGGATTCGAACCCACGGTGGGCTTTCACCCACGGCGGTTTTCAAGACCGCTGCCTTAAACCACTCGGCCACCCTTCCAGCGAAGTCATCCATGCCGCGCGTCGCTTCGTAATGCAAGCGGGTGGGCTCTCGGACGGGAGGTCTAGCAGCATGGCGGGTGGTTCAATGGATCGGGCAAAAGCGCTTGTGGCGGCGATGGGTCTTCTCATGGCCGCGCCTATGGCTCTGGCCAATGACGGTGCCAGCAAGAATCTGCGTGGTGAGGCGCTGCGGGAGGCCGTTAGCGGCAAGCGGATCTATCTCTCGGTACCGCTTGGCGGTGAATTGCCACTTTATTATCAGCCGGATGGCCGGGTCGACGGTTCGGGCGAGGCCGCGGGTCTTGGCCGGTTCCTCAAGCCCTCTGATTCGGGCCGCTGGTGGGTCGAAGGCGAAAAGCTCTGCCAGCAATGGGAGAGCTGGTACAAGGGGCGGGTTTTCTGCTTCACGGTCAAGAAATTGCCAGAAAACCGCATTGCCTGGGCGCGAGACGATGGCGAAAGCGGCATTGCCCGGATCGGCCGGTAAGGGCCTGCGGCGAGGGGGTGTTCGTCCTTGCTCCGGCCCGGAATGGGTCGGGGTTGCCTTTGGGAAGACTTGCCGTTAACCCTGCATTGGTTCCTTCGTGTCAGAGAAGTGGCGGGTTTGGCTCAAATCCGCCATAGTACTGCACGCTTCCGGTCGGCCTTACCGCCGTCGCTTGAGGGTCTCTGAATGTCGGGTTCGCGCCTCATTCTTCGTCTTGTGAAGATTACGGCCGTGACGGGCGCCGCTCTGGCGGTCGCTAATTGCTCCAATCCGACCAAGACAGCGGGTGGTGGTGTCGATCCGAAATATGGCGTGCGGCCGAGCCCGCGTGTCGTCGCCGATGGGCAGGCTGTGCCGAAAGGCGGCGGTCGTGACCATATCGGCAAGCCCTATGTCGTCGCCGGCAAGGTTTACGTGCCGAAGGATGTATCGAAGGGTTATTCGGCGACAGGCCTTGCGTCTTGGTATGGAACGGCGTTTCACGGCCGCAAGACGGCGAATGGCGAGGTTTTCGATCGTCATTCCGTATCCATGGCTCATCCGACATTGCCGCTGCCGTCTTATGTGCGCGTCACCAATCTGCGTAACGGCCATTCAATCATCGCGCGTGTGAATGATCGCGGACCGTATCATTCGAACCGCCTCGTCGACGTGTCGCAGACCGTGGCTGAAGCGCTGAATTTCAAACATCTCGGCACCACGCGTGTGCAAATCGACTATGTCGCGCGCGCTGGCCTCGCTGGCTCGGATGACCGCATCCTGCTCGCCTCGCTGCGCACCGATGGTCGTCCTGCCCAGCTCGATGGTCGTCTGGGCCCGATCCAAGTGGCGCGGGAGGATGACCGGACGCGTCTGATTACCCGCACTGAGACGGAAGAGGTGGTGCAGACCAATGCGACCGCCGCTGTCGTCTCGTCGGTCAGTGTTTCGCAGACTACGATTTCGGCGCCGCTCGCCTCTCCGGCGCTCGCGCCTTTGGTGGGCCGTCCGGCCTCCGTGCCGACGCCGCCTGAGCGTCCGTTTGATCTCGGCGATTTCATGAAGCCGGGGATCGCCAAGCCGTTGCAGACGGCCGCCGTCGAGCCGTCGCTTTTGTCTCCTGCGCCTGCAAGCGTGCCGGTGCCGCTGCGCCGCGAAGATGTGCTCGGCCAGTTCATTCAGACACAGGCATTGCAGAAGCGCTGATCCCAACCGCATGACAGCGGGGCAGGGCAAAGCTATACAGGCGGCATGAACCATCATCCGCCTCTGTCGGGATTCTTCATCACGCTTGAAGGCGGGGAAGGGGCCGGCAAATCCACGCAGATACAGCTCTTGGCCAGCGCGCTCCGCGATGCGGGGCATGAGGTGGTCGTGACGCGTGAACCCGGTGGATCGTCCGGGGCTGAGGCCATCCGCGGATTGATCCTGACGGGCGGGTTTGGTTTCTCCGCCGTCACGGAAGCGCTGCTTTTTTCTGCGGCACGCCTTGACCATCTCGAGAAAACCATTCGACCGGCGCTTCAGCGCGGCGCTGTGGTTTTATGTGATCGTTTTTTCGATTCAACGCGCGCCTATCAGGGTGCGTCAGGTGCGGCCGATCCTGCGATCCTTTCGGCGCTTGAGACGATTGCCGTGGGTGCGACCCGGCCTGATCTCACTTTGATATTCGATTTGCCTCCAGCAGACGGCTTGCGACGCGCGGCGGCGCGCCGAGGGCATGGCCAAGCCGATCGTTTCGAAAGCGAGGCACTGGGTTTTCACGAAAAATTGCGCGCCGGATTTTTGGCCATTGCCCAACACGAACCCGAGCGGTGCCGGGTGATTGATGCGGCACGTCCAGTCGAGGCGATTGCTGGCGATGTAAAGGCCATTGTTCTTGCGAAGCTCGGAGCGCGTCGCGCATGAGCGAGATGGAATCCGATCGCCGCGAAGGTGCACCCCATCCGCGCGACACGCAAACGCTGATCGGGCATGAGGCGCAGGAGCGCGCGTTTCTCGATGCCTATGCCAGTGGGCGGTTTCCCCATGCGTGGATCTTGGCGGGTGCCGAAGGCGTCGGTAAAGCGACATTCGCCTATCGCGCCGCCGCTTTCGTTCTGACCCATCCAGACCCATTAGCGCCCGCTGTTCAGAACGCGCCATCGCTCGACGTGGCTGAGAGCTCCAAAGCGCTTCATCTCATCCGTGCAGAATCACATCCTGATCTTCTGGTTCTTAAACGGCGCTGGCACGCCGATCGCAAACGCCTTGAGACTGAAATTCCGGTCGATCATGCCCGCGATGTGGTGGGCTTTTTTGGATCGACGGCGGGCAGCGGCGGTTGGCGCGTGCTGATCGTCGATGCGGGCGATGATCTCAATCGCAACAGTGCCAATGCGCTGCTCAAACTCATTGAAGAGCCGCCGCCGCGCTGCCTCGTGATGATCGTTTCACATGTGCCAGGGCGTTTGATCCCGACGATCCGGTCGCGCTGCCGCTTGATGCAATTCAGGCCGCTCAATGAAGATCAGGTGGTCGCTGCGCTTGAGGAAGCCGAGGCCGATGCGACACCGGAGGCAATCCGGCAAGCGGCTTCGTTTGCCGAGGGTTCGCCGGGACGTGCTTTTCGTTTCGTCGATGACATGGCGCTTGCGATCATGAGCGCAGTGCGTGCCCAACTCGATGCCTTACCGGTGCTCGACCGGCTCGCGCTCCATCAGATGGCGGATGGTTTGGCGGGGCGGCAGAATGATGAATCCTATGCCTTGTTCGAGGACGTGCTGGCGGGATGGATCCATGAGCAGCTCGTGCGGGCAGGGCGCTCGGGCACCGCGCCAGCCCGCCTTGCACCCCTCATCGAGGTATGGGACAAGGCGCGCGCCAGCATGCGGGATGCTGAGATTTTCAATCTCGACCGCCGCGCGCTGATCCTGACGCTGTTTGCCGATTTGTCGGACGCGGTGCGCGCCACGCGCGCGGCGTGACCGTTCCGGAGGAATTTCGATGGCTGAGCCTTTCTACATCACGACCGCGATCTCCTACCCGAACGGGCGGCCGCATATCGGGCATGCCTATGAACTGATTGCGTCTGATGCGATCGCGCGCTTCAAGCGGCTCGATGGATATGACGTCTTCTTCCTGACCGGGACAGATGAGCACGGCCAGAAGATGCTGCAGACGGCCGCGAAGGAAGGCGTGACCGTCCGTGAATTAGCGGACCGCAACGCATCTGTATTTCGGGACATGACGCGCGCCCTCAACGCGTCGAATGATGATTTCATCCGCACCACGGAAGAGCGCCATTTCAAATCTTCCGCTGCGATCTGGAAGCGGATGGAAGAGGCCGGTGATATTTATCTTGCGAAATATAGCGGCTGGTACTCAGTTCGCGACGAAGCCTATTATGCGGAAAACGAGACGACCGTCGGTACGGACAATGTCCGTCGCGGCCCGACCGGAACACCCGTCGAATGGGTTGAGGAAGAATCCTATTTCTTCCGGCTTTCGGCCTTTCAGGATCGTCTGCTGAAACTTTACGAAGATCATCCGCACTTCGTCGGGCCTGATGAGCGGCGCAACGAGATCGTGAGTTTCGTCAAATCCGGTCTCAAGGATCTATCGGTCAGCCGAACGACCTTTGATTGGGGCATTCCTGTGCCCGGCAATCCGAAGCATGTGATGTATGTCTGGGTTGATGCCTTGACGAATTATCTCACCGCCACGGGTTTTCCGGATGAGACGGCACCGCGTGCAAAGCGTTGGCCCGCTGATGTTCATATCATCGGTAAGGACATCGTCCGCTTCCATACGGTCTATTGGCCGGCCTTCTTGATGTCGGCGGGGTTGCCGCTTCCGAAGCGTGTGTTCGGTCACGGGTTTTTGTTCAACCGTGGCGAGAAGATGTCGAAGAGTGTTGGCAATGTGATCGATCCGTTCACATTGGCCGATCATTACGGCGTCGATCAGCTGCGCTATTTCTTCCTTCGCGAGGTGCCTTTCGGCCAGGATGGCAATTATTCGCATGAAGCGATTGTTGCGCGTATCAATGCCGATCTCGCCAATGACCTCGGCAATCTCGCACAGCGCTCGCTGTCGATGATCGCGAAGAATTGTAAGGGCAGGGTACCGCAGGCCAGTGCATTGTCGGACGCTGATAAGGTCATGCTTGATGCCGTCTATGCCCTGCCGGAAAAGGCGCGGACGGCGATGGTCAATTTTGCGCTTCATACGATGCTTGCCGAGATTTGGCGTGTCGTTGGGGATGCCAATCGCTATTTCGCGTCCGAAGAACCATGGACGAAGCGCAAGACCGATCCTGATCGGTTTGCGACCGTGTTGTATGTGACGGCGGAGACCTTGCGTGTCCTCGGCATCATGACGCAGCCGGTCATCCCGACAAGTGCGGGCAAACTGCTCGATCTTCTCGCTGTGCCAGATGACAAGCGCGCTTTCGTACAAGCGACCGTAGCTGGTGCGCTTGAAGCGGGGACTGTTCTGCCGGTACCGGCGCCGATTTTCCCGCGCTATGTTGAAGCGGAAGAAACAAAAGCCTGATGCTCGTCGATTCACACTGCCATCTTGATTTCGCAGATTTTGACGCTGACCGGGCTTCGCTGCTGATGCGGGCGCGGGAGACCGGCGTCAAGACGATGGTGACGATCTCGACGCGGATTAAGAAATTTCCGCAGATCGTTGCGATTGCTGAAAGCGATCCGGATATTTGGTGCTCGGTCGGTACGCATCCGCATAATGCGCATGAAGAGCCTGATACGCAGGTTGATGACCTTGTTGCCCTATCGCAGCATCCCAAATGTGTTGCCATCGGCGAGGCGGGTCTAGACTATCATTACGATAAAAGCCCGCGTGATGTCGCTGATCGTGTGTTTCGCACGCATATTGCAGCAGCCCGCAAGACGGGTTTGCCGCTTGTCATCCATGCGCGTGATGCCGATGCGGACATGATTGCCGTCCTGCGCGATGAAATGGGGAAGGGCGCTTTCCCAGCCGTGTTGCATTGCTTCTCGTCGGGCGCAGAGCTTGCCCGTGTCGGCGTTGAGCTCGGCTTGATGGTGTCATTCTCCGGCATCCTGACGTTTAAGAATTCCGAAGACATCCGCACCATTGCGCACGGCGTGCCGCTTGATCGGCTGTTGGTTGAAACCGATGCCCCTTATCTTGCGCCGCCGCCTTATCGCGGCAAACGGAATGAGCCGGCTTACGTCGCCGAAACAGCCAAGGTTCTGGCGGACGTGAAAGGCGTGAGCGCGGATGAGATGGCGCGCGTCACGACCGATAATTTTTTCCGCGTTTTCACGAAAGCGAAACGGCCGGAGGCGGGGGCGTGAACCCGCGCGTCACGATCCTCGGATGTGGCTCTTCGGGCGGTGTGCCGCGCGTGGGATCAGGCTGGGGTGCCTGCGATCCGAACGAGCCGAAGAACCGCAGGCGGCGCTGTTCCATCTTGGTCGAGCAGATGGGGAAGGGCGGGACGACTTCGGTGTTGGTCGATACGGGCCCAGATCTCCGCGATCAGCTGCTGTCCGCTCATGTCACACGGCTTGATGCGGCGCTGATTACGCATGAACATGCCGACCACACCCACGGCATCGACGATATCAGGCCGATCGTGCTGCATATGCGGCGGATCCTGCCGGTCTATATGGACCAGGTGACATCTGATCAGATGCACCGGAAATTCGGCTATTGCTTTGTGACGCCCGAAGGCAGTTCCTATCCGCCGATTGCGCGTGAGTTCCGCATCGTGCCGGGCCATCCCATCGTCATTGAAGGGCCGGGCGGTGATCTCTCGGTTGATGCCTTTGTGCTGCAGCATGGCGAGATCGATTCGCTCGGATTCCGCTTTGGTGGGATCGCCTATACGCCCGATGTGAAGGATATCCCGGACGCTGCCCAGCCATTCCTTGAAGGGCTCGACGTCTGGATCATCGATGCGTTGCGTCCAACACCGCACCCGTCGCATTTCTCGCTGTCGGATGCTTTGGGCTGGATCGCGCGGATGAAGCCGAAACGCGCGGTGCTCACCAATCTCCACACTGATCTCGATTACGCGACGCTATGCGCGACGCTGCCGGAGGATGTAGTGCCGGCCTATGACGGTATGGTGATCGAATAGGTGGCGTCGGTCGCATCCCGCACATGTGAGGAAGCCGTTGCACCGTCGGCGTCTTGGGGTTATCCATAATACGCATAAGACATATTATGGAACTATTCGTCTATGAAATACGTAGAAACAATCTCTTATAAGCACAAGATAGTTTGCTGAGTTAAGTCAGCGCGGTTGGCTCTATTCGATGCATCCTTATCTCTGGCGATCCAAGCTTCGTCTCGACAATCAGCGCCATGCGATGGTGCGGACCTTCATCCCATTCTTCGAGGTGCCATGGACCGTCGATCTCATCGGCGAAAATCAGGGTCCTGACCTCGAGCGACAAGCCAAGCCCGGTCGCCTTGGCGAGCGCTTCCTTTCGTGTCCATAGCCGGTAGAAATCGCCGATGAAATGCGGGCTCGCCGGATCAAGCGTGCGCAGCTCGGACGGATGGGCAAACGCCATGGCTGTGTCGAGCGTCGCATGGGCCGGATCGAGCGTCTCGGCATCGAGGCCAAGGTCAATGCCGTTGGACACGGCTACCGCCACGAGGCCCGGCGTGTGGGTCAAGTTAAAGCGTGGGTCGGCACCGTCTGGTCCGTTGGACGGTCGCGGTTTGCCGTAAGCGTTCATCGTGAAGGACCAGGCTGATGGCTTCACGTCAAACCGGGCTGACAGCGCATGGCGTTTGAGGGCATGCGCGGCAGCGTGGAGAACGCGATCCTGCGGCTTGGCATGGCGGTCATGATCGTTGCGCTCAGTCTCGCTCAGCAGCGTCTGAAGCCGTCCATGGGCCGGGCTGTCGATCCTGTCGGTGCGCATGATCCAGACATCGATGCGCGGGCTTGCTCCATCCATGATGATAGAATGGCGAAAAGCCAGTGAGTTGGCGAGAGCCGATCCTTGGCGGCAGACGACACAGAGTGCAAAAAGGGGGCATGGATCAAACTTTCAAACCTGCACCCTCCTCCGATATCGCCATGCTGGTCGCCATCATGGCCGCGCTCAGAACGCCCGAGACCGGCTGCCCATGGGATCTCGAGCAGGATTTCACGACGATTGCGCCTTACACGATCGAGGAGGCCTATGAGGTCGCCGACGCGATCGCGCGCAATGATCTCGCCGATCTGCGGGATGAATTGGGCGATCTCCTGCTGCAGGTGGTCTTCCATGCGCGGCTCGCCGAAGAGCGCGGCCTGTTCGATTTTGGCGGCGTGGTTGAGGCGATCACGTCAAAGCTCATTCGGCGTCATCCGCATGTGTTTGGTGACGCACGTGACCTGAAGCCCGATGAGGTCAAGGCGCTGTGGGGCCAAATCAAAGCCGCGGAAAAAGCAGAGCGTGCGACCTATCGACAAGCGCAGGGTCTACCGGAGACTGAACCGAAGGGGCATTTGGGCGGCGTACCTGTGAACCTCCCTGCCCTGACCCGCGCTGTGAAATTGCAGGCCAAGGCGGCTGATGTCGGTTTCGATTGGCCGGACACGCGCTTCGTTTTTGAGAAAATAAAAGAAGAAATACAGGAGTTTGAAACCGCTTATTCAGAAAAGGATTCCGCTGCCATCGAGGAGGAGTTCGGCGATCTTCTGTTTGTCATGGCCAATCTGGCGCGGCACCTCAAGATCGATCCAGAAGCCTCTTTGAACAAAGGCAATTCTAAGTTTCTCAGGCGCTTTGCGCATATCGAAAAGCGGCTCGCCGAGGATGGTGTACATCTCAAAGACGCCGGGCTCGAACGGATGGACGCACTGTGGAATGAAGCGCGTGCGGCAGACAAGGTGCGCAAGACGGAGTGTTAGCAGAACGCCGCCACGACAGCAGATCGGATCCTACCCGATCTTCCGAATGGCCTTTACCCGCTGGCGCAAGCGCGGTTCTTTCTCCGCTGCAATCCGTATGACAACATCGATCGTGCCGTCCTCAGCCTCGCGTCGTTCGAGAACTTCTGCTTCCTCATAAAGCCAATTCAAAGCAGCGCCTTCGGCCGGGCTAAGGGTCACGCGGAAGCGCGGCCGGTCGCGGGTGAGGCGCTCTTCGATCAAGGCCTTCAGGCGATCAAGCCCCTCGCCCGTCACCGCTGAGACGAGAACAGGCCGCTCGTCCTCCGACCGGTTGGCGGAGAGGTTCAGAAGCCGTTCGGCCTCGAAATCGGGCAAGCGATCAACCTTGTTCCAGACCTCGACAAGACGGCGGCGATCATTGGGGTCGACACCAAGGTCACGCAGGATCGATGTCACGTCCGAGGCCTGCGCTTCGGTATCGCCATGCGACACGTCGCGGACATGCAAGATGACGTCGGCGGCAATCACATCTTCGAGTGTGGCGCGGAAGGCTGCGACGAGCATGGTCGGCAGGTCTGAGATGAAGCCGACGGTATCCGACAGGATGATGTTTGCGCCGTGCGGCAGTTTCATCACGCGTGCGGTCGGGTCGAGCGTCGCGAAAAGGAGATTTTCCGCCATCACGTCAGCGGCGGTCAGCCGGTTGAACAGGGTCGATTTGCCCGCGTTCGTATAACCGACAAGCGCCACCATCGGGTAAGGCACTTTGCGGCGGCTCTCGCGATGAAGCCCGCGCGTCCGCTTGACCTGTTCGAGGTCTTCCTCGATGCGGACCATGCGCTCCTGAATGACACGCCGGTCTGCTTCGATCTGCGTTTCGCCGGGGCCACCCAGAAAGCCGAAGCCGCCGCGTTGGCGTTCAAGATGGGTCCATGAGCGGACGAGTCGGCTCTTCTGATAGGCGAGATGGGCCAGTTCGACCTGCAGCGCACCTTCCTTGGTGCGCGCCCGGCGGCCGAAAATTTCAAGGATCAAGCCGGTCCGATCAATAACTTTGGCGCGCCATTCCTTTTCGAGATTGCGCTGCTGCACAGGCGAAAGCGCACAATCCATCATCACGAGGTCGATTTCTTCGGCCTTCACGAAGCCGGCGATCTCCTCGACCTTGCCCTTGCCGAGATAGGTCGCCGGGCGCGGTGCAGCGATCGACACGATTGACGCGGTGACAACATCAAGATCGATGGCAGCGGCCAAGCCAACCGCCTCTTCAAGCCGTGATTGCGGCTCACGCAAATTGACCGGCGCGTCCTTTTCGGCCCGCGCTTCGCGTTGCGCGGCGGCACGCTTGGTTAGATAGGGGCCAATGACCAGCGTTCGCGTTCCAGCCGCGATCGTCTTCTCGGGGTCCCTCCCCGCGCCGCCGATCCGATCTTGAGCCTTCCCGGGGCCGGACACTCAGTCCTTCGCGGGCGCAGCTGCGCCCTCCTCGCCACCTTCAAACAGTGCGACGGGTTGGCCGGGCATAATGGTTGAGATCGCGTGCTTGTAGACGAGCTGCGAATGGCCATCGCGACGCAAGAGCACGCAGAAATTGTCGAACCATGTCACGACGCCCTGCAACTTCACGCCATTCACAAGGAAGATGGTCAGCGGGATCTTGTTCTTGCGGACATAGTTCAGAAATGTGTCCTGCAGGTTTTGCGCCCGTTCAACAGCCATCGGTAAGCCCCTTCTCGTTATCCCCCAGGGTTCAAAATCCCCAGACGGTTCCCGCCGGTCCAGGCGCCGGCGCTGCCATGCTCTATTAGGCCCTTAATTCGTGACGCTGTGCAAGCGACCGCGACAATCTGGCCCCTGTCCGATTAGACAGGGTCAAACGCGCGCTCAGCTTGAGCCGTACGAACAACTTCCTCGCGCAAGGCCTTGCGCAGAGCGGTTGCAACTAGCCCCGGCTTACCTTGGCCAATGGTTTTGCCGGCCACGGTCACGACCGGAAGGACAAGGCTGGTAGCCGAAGTGATGAAAGCTTCAGCCGCATCCTGCGCTTCGGCAATCGTGAACGGCCGCTCCTCATAGCGCATCTGATGCGCCTCAATCACGTCGATCAAAGTCGTCCGGGTGATACCGCGCAGAATGCCGAACTCGGCCGGCCGTGTGACGAGCACGCCATCCTTGGTGATGATCCACGCATTGGTCGAGGAACCTTCAGTCACGAAGCCCTCGTCATCGACGAGCCAAGCTTCGCGTGCGCCCGCTTCGACGGCTTCCTGCTTGGCGAGGACGTTGGGCAGAAGCGATACGGTCTTGATGTCGACGCGTGACCAGCGGTCATCCTCCGCTTCGATCACCGCGACGCCCTTCTCCGCCATCGCATCCATCGCTTCAAGATTGTGGCTCTTGGCGGTGACGACGAGTGCGGGACGGACCGGCGTTTTCGGGAAGGGATGGTCGCGACGGGCGACACCGCGCGTCACTTGCAAATAGACGATGCCATTCTTGATGCGGTTGCGAGCGACGACCTCACGCAAGATCGCTTCGAGCGCTTCGCGTGCCACGGGCATGGCGATGCGCAATTCCCGCAACGAGCGTTCGAGGCGATCGAGATGGCGCTCTTCATCCATCATCACGCCATCGAAGATTTCGCACACTTCATAGACGCCATCGGCAAATTGATAGCCGCGGTCCTCCACATGCACCACAGCTTCGCGATGCGGGACATAGCGGCCATTGACATAGGCGATACGGCTCATCGAATTTCCCCTTAGCCGATGTTAAGCGAGCGCAACTTACGATGCAGCGCGGAGCGTTCCATGCCGATGAATTCGGCGGTACGCGAAATATTACCGGAAAAGCGATTGATTTGTGCGACGAGATATTCGCGCTCGAAGATCTCGCGCGCCTCGCGCAAGGGCATCGACATGAGCTTCTCGCCGCCCGCACCATTGGGTGTCGCGGGCACCATTGAGCCAACATCCGGCGGCAATAGATCGGCGGTGAGTACGCCCTCAGGCTCGCCACCGGCCAAGATCAGCAAGCGTTCGATATTGTTGCGCAATTGGCGGATATTGCCGGGCCAATCATGGGTTTGCAGAATGGCCATCGCGTCATCACCGATGATGCGCTTGGACAATCCCGTCGAAGCAGAAATCTGCTCCATGAAATAGTCGACGAGAACTGGAATATCCTCGCGCCGTTCCGCCAAGGTCGGTACACGGATCGGCACAACCGACAAGCGGTGCAGTAAATCTTCCCGGAAACGGCCTGTCGAAATGTCAGCGGCCAAATCTCGCGCTGTCGATGAAATGATGCGCACGTCGACATGAACGCGTGTCGTACCACCGACACGCTGGAAATTCTGATCGACAAGAACGCGCAAGATCTTGCCCTGCGTTTCTTTTGGCATGTCACCGACTTCGTCGATATAGAGCGTGCCGCCATGGGCTTCTTCAAGCGCACCGATCCGCCGCGTCTTGCCATCGCCTTCGATACCGAAGAGTTCAGATTCAACCGTATCAGGTTCCATCATCGCGGCATTGAGCACGATGAAGGGGCCCGAGGCGCGCGGCGACAGCGAATGGATCGTGCGCGCGGTCAATTCCTTGCCCGAGCCCGGTGCGCCGGAAATCATGATGCGCGCATTGGTTCCCGAAACACGTTCGATCGTTTGACGCAATTGGTTGACGGCACCTGATTGGCCGATGATGCGAGAGGCATCGGGTGTGCGCTGGCGGAGATCCTTCACTTCCCGCTTGAGCCGGGATGTTTCAAGCGCGCGTTCAGCGACGAGCACAAGGCGATCCGCCTTGAAGGGCTTCTCGATAAAGTCATAGGCACCGCGCTTGATGGCGGAGACGGCAGTTTCGATATTGCCATGACCTGAAATCATAACAACGGGCAGATCGGGATTCTGCTCTTTGATGACGTCGAGCAATTGCAAGCCATCAAGCTTGCTGCCCTGAATCCAAATATCGAGAAACACGAGTTGCGGTCGCCGCTGCGCAATCGCTTCAAGGGCGGCGTCGGAATGGGCCGCCGTACGTGTGCGGTGTCCTTCGTCTTCAAGAATGCCAGCGACGAGGTCGCGGATATCGGCCTCGTCATCGACGATCAGAATGTCGGCACTCATGCTCCACTCCCCATGTGGCGGAGATTGTCAGTCGGCTCCGATTGCGGCGCATCTGCGGCACCCTCGCGCGGAAACCACAAACGAACGATGGCGCCACGGCTGCCATCGGGCGGATCCAGCAATTCAATGCCGCCGCCATGATCTTCGAGAATCTTACCCACGATGGCGAGGCCAAGGCCGGTGCCACCCTCACGGGTTGTCATATAGGGTTCCAACAAGCGGGCGCGGTTTTCCTGCGGGAAGCCCTTGCCATTGTCTTGCACGCTGATCGACACAATCCCCGCTTCGTCCTCATTTAACGTTACATCGATACGACCCGGACCACCCCGCGTCTCGGCATCGATGGCACTAATCGCCTCAGTCGCATTCTTCACGATATTGGTGAGGGCCTGAGAAAGAAGGCGGCGGTCGAATTTCGCCAAGATCGCATGCGCGGGCAAATGGTCGGTAATCTGCAATTCCGGATGACCAACGCGCATCAGGAATGCGACCTGCTTCACCATTTCGCTGACATCGTCATCTTCCGGCCGCGGCTTCGGCATGCGCGCGAAGGATGAGAATTCATCGACCATGCGCTTGATGTCGTCGACCTGACGCACAATCGTGTCGGTGCATTGGTCGAACACTTCCTTGTCGGTCGTGATGAGGCGGCCATACTTCCGCTTGAGCCGCTCTGCCGATAATTGAATGGGCGTGAGCGGATTTTTGATTTCATGCGCGATGCGGCGGGCGACATCTGCCCACGCCGAGGTGCGCTGCGCCGTCACCAATTCGGAGATATCGTCGAGCGTGACGATCGAGCCCTGTTCGCCATCGGTTGCGTTTTCCGTGGTGACCCGAACGGTGAGGACACGCTCGCTGTCGCCTGTTCCCACCACCAAAGTTCCCTGCCCGCGCGTGCGTTCGACATCACGTGTGAACCAGGGCGCGAGATCCGGCATGATTTCGAGAATGGGCTTGCCCAGCACGGTCTCACGCGAGCCGCCGAGCAATTTATCAGCCGATGGATTGACGACGGTGATGCGGCCTTTCGCGTCGACGCCAATGACGCCCGCGGACACGCCGGACAAGACGGCTTCGGTAAAACGCCGGCGGCGGTCGATCAATTCGCTGGCCGCCGTCAGACGATCGGTCTGGCGACGCAGCTCAGCGGTCATCTTGTTGAAGGTTTCGGCAAGATGGCCGAGATCGCCTTCCTTATTGCCGACGGGCACCTGCACATAGAAATTTCCCGAGGCGACCTGATCGGTCGCGTGGATCAAACGGCGGATCGGGGCGACGAGGCGGTTGGCAAAACTCAGCCCGAACCATGTTGCCGACAAAAGCAGGATCAGTGAGATCAGCGCATACATCGATGCGAACGCGACCTGCACGTCGAGCTTGCGTTCGGCAAGATAGCCATAGAACGCCGCCGCGCGCTCGGCCTGGATCGGGAATTCAAGCGCCTTGGGATCAACCGGGCGTGCGGTGAAGAGATACAGGTCGTCGATCCCAGGCACTTTAATGAGTGCGCGGAAGACATTGCCTGACTGTGGAATGAGACACCACGCTTCGGTATCGGCGGCTGCGTTCATGTCTTCGGGCGATGGCAGCGTTAGCCCTTCGACCGGTTTCAGCTCAATGCGTTCAACAATCTGCAGATCGCTTTTGAGCAGAATGGCGACTGGGAAACCAAGGAACAAAGCGCGAGAGCGCATGAAGTCCTGAAAGAAGGCATTGGCCTGTGGCGCCGCCTGACGCGCGCGGCTGATGTCAGACGCCATCAAATTGATTTCGCGTCCCATCGTGCGGCACTGCAACTCTCGATAGGACGTCGCGACATCGACGGATGTCGTCAGCAATTGCTGGATGGTTCGCGAGAAAGAAATGTCGATCCCGCGCTCGAGCGTGATCCAGCCAAGTGCCGCCACCAGCAAAGCGGGCAGCGTGGCGACGAACGCAAAAAGACCGACGATCCTGACATGGAGACCGGCCGCCGCCTGACCGGCACGACGCGCCCGCAAAAGCCGGAACCCTTCGACCGCAACGAAGCCGATCATGATGAGGATCAGCAGGGCGTTGATCAGGAAGAGCAGAAGAACGGTGTCATGGGTCGGCGCAAAGGGTGTGAGCCCTGCCAGCACCGAGAAGGTCGCCAAAGCCGAACCGAGCGCCAGCACAACGGTCGCAGCACCCGCCCAAAAGGCCAGGCGCCGCCGCCGCCCGCCAGGCGGTTCGACGGGTTCGGGAAAAGCGAGTTCCGAAGCCGGATGGTTTTGCATGAGCACGCCAATGATGCCGGGCGATTCAGCGCCCGAACGGTCCCTGATGCAATAGCGCAACAGTGTGGCCGGTTGAAGACATTATTTTCGTAAGTCGTCTACGCCCACGCTCACGCCCACGCCTACTTCCACGACGGATGGCCGTTTCCGCTCCAAGCTTTGATGGAAATGAATTACCGCGGCGTGCGGATGACCCGGAGGTCTAGATCGCGGATCTTCTTGCGAAGCGTGTTGCGGTTGAGTCCCAGAAGTTCGGCCGCCTTGATCTGATTTCCGCGCGTGGCTGAGAGCGCCGCACCAATCAGCGGCTCTTCGATTTCGCGCAGAATGCGATGATAAAGCCCTGGCGGCGGCAAATCGCCTTTGAATTCGGCAAAATAGGCCGAAAGATGCCGATCGACGGCCTCCGACAGGCTTTCTTCGGCCATCACGGCCTTAACCGGCTCGCTCAGGCTCTGCTGCGGGGCCGAGGCCGATAATTCTGTTTCGATCAGGATCTCGGTGATCGTGTCCTGCGGATAGAGGGCCGCCAAGCGGCGGACCATATTTTCAAGTTCGCGGACATTGCCCGGCCACGAATAGCGCTTCATGCGCTCAAGCGCGCCCGCGTCGATTTGCTTGCGCTGCAGGCCTTCCTTTTCCACCAATGTGAAGAAGTGGCGCACGAGGTCGGGGATATCTTCGGAGCGCTCGCGCAGAGGTGGAAGACGCAGCGGCACCACGTTCAAGCGGAAGAACAAATCCTCGCGGAACAGGCCCTGCTGGATCAGCTGGCGCAAATCCTTGTTCGTCGCGGCGACGATGCGGACATTGGTGCGGATCGGCGTGCGACCGCCCACCGTCGTGTATTCGCCCTGCTGCAACACGCGCAAAAGCCGCGTCTGCGCTTCCATCGGCATGTCGCCGATCTCATCAAGGAACAGCGTGCCGCCTTCGGCCTGCTCGAACCGGCCGGTGGCGCGCTGGAGCGCACCGGTGAAGGCGCCCTTCTCGTGACCGAAGAGTTCGCTTTCGATCAGGTCGCGCGGAATCGCGGCCATGTTAACGGCGACGAAGGGACCCTTCCGGCGCTTGCCATAATCATGCAGCGCGCGGGCGACGAGTTCTTTGCCCGTGCCGGACTCGCCATTGATCATGACCGTGAGATCGGTCTGCATCAGGCGGGCGAGCGCACGGTAGATTTCCTGCATCGCGGTTGAACGACCAACCAGCGGAATATCGTCGGGGGCATGCGCTTGTTCGACGGCCCCTGCCCCGCGCGGGCGGTCCATAGCACGGCTGACGATCGACAGAAGCTCCTTTAGGTCAAAGGGCTTGGGCAGATATTCGTAAGCGCCGCGTTCGGAGGCACGGATCGCGGTCATGAACGTGTTCTGCGCGCTCATGACGATGATCGGGAGATCGGGACGGATGTTTTTGATGCGCGGAAGCACGTCAAACGCGTTCTCGTCCGGCATCACCACATCGGTGATGACCAGATCGCCATCGCCGGCTTGGATCCAACGCCAAAGCGTCCCCGCCTGTCCCGTCGCCCTCACCTCATATCCGGCGCGGTTCAGGGCCTGTGTGAGCACCGTCCTGATGGCGGTATCGTCATCGGCGATCAGGATCGTGCCAAGCGGCATTCGTCACCTTTGCATTCCAATGTCTCCATTCGGAGACCGGCCCCCATGCATCGGCATGAGGATTCGAAAAATCGTTCGTCGGGGGAAACTGTCGCATTCAACGATGCCGCCATGATCCCCGACGATCTTGGCAACCAAAGCAAGACCGAGGCCAGTCCCGCTCGTTTTGGTCGTAACGAAGGGATCAAACAAGTTCCGCACGAGATCGGTGGGCACACCTGGCCCATTGTCCTTGACGCAGAATTCGAGCGGCAAGGCGACCCGGGCTTGTGAGCCCGGAACGGCCATGCGGACACCCGGGCGGAACGCCGTTGTCAGCTCGATCTCGCCATCATTCTGATCAATTCCAATAGCTTCCGCGGCGTTCTTCACCAAATTAAGGAAGACCTGAACCAGCTGATCCCGATTGGCGAAAACCGGCGGCAGCGACGGATCATAGGTCTCGACGATGCGGATATGGCGGGCAAAGCCCGAAAGAGCCAGCCGTTTGACGTGCTCAAGTACCTCATGAATGTTCACAGGGGCCATTGGGATGGGTTTGCCGTCCGAAAACGTCTCGAAACGGTCAACAAGGCTCACAATCCGGTCGGCTTCATCGCAGATCAGCCGCGTGAGCGCCCTGTCATCCTCTGACACTGAGGATTCCAGCAATTGCGCCGCGCCACGAATGCCCGAAAGCGGGTTTTTGATCTCATGGGCGAGCATCGATCCCATGGCGGAGATGGAGCGTGCCGCCCCTCGATGGGTCAATTGTCTGTCTATTTTTTCAGCAATTGTCTTTTCTTGCAGCAGAATGAGGACTTCGCCTGCCTCAGCCGGTGCCACAAAAACATCGACGATCCGCTCAGGGCCAAGGCGCGGTCCCCCGATATCGACGCGATATTCGTTGAACGTGCCGCCCTCGCGACGGGCATCCTCGACGAGCCCCAAGATCGGGGAACCGAAGGGCAGAATGTCTTCAATCCGGGTCCGCCGCAGCATCGACCGGCTCATCTCGAGGAAATCTTCCGCGGCGCTGTTGGCTTCGGTCAACCGGCCATCCTTGCCGACAAGGATCACTGGCAGCGGCAGAAGATTGATGACGGCATCGGCATGGCCGAACCGGGCCGGGTTTTCGCTCATGCCGCCAACAACTCCGGCGGACGGGCATAAAGCGCCCTCAGGGTGGTGATGATCTGGCCCGGCGCTTCGCCGGTGAGGATCGCGGCCCGCTCGGAGGCGTCGATCCGTGTGCCTTCATGGCTCAAATGGTCAAGGCTGGCGGCCAGATGCTTGCGGGCATGGCGCAGCCCGGCCTTTTCGCCCATCGCGGTCAGCAAACTCTCATAATGCTCGATCACCGCCTCGGCTTGCGCCGCACGCGACGGGTCGCCGGGATCCGCCCCTTCAAGGCCGCGGGCGATCCGGCCGACAAGCCAAGGACGCCCCAAGGCGGCGCGACCGATCATGACGGCATCGGCACCCGACAGGGTGCGGACCGCGCGGGCCTGCTCAATCGTCTCGACATCACCATTGCAGACAACCGGGATCGAAACCGCCGCCTTCACCGGTGCGATTGCGGCGTGGTTGGCGTGGCCTTTGTAGAATTGGCAGCGCGTGCGGCCATGAACAGTGACAAGCGCGGCTCCCGCTGCTTCCGCGCGTCGCGCCAATTCGGCGGCATTATGTGAGGCATCGTCCCAGCCAAGCCGCATTTTCACGGTCACGGGGACCGACACGGCCGCAATGGTCGCCTCGATTAAGGTGAGCGCATGATCGAGATCACGCATCAGTGCCGAACCGGCGTAGCCGCCTGTCACGCGCTTGGCCGGGCAGCCCATATTGATATCGATGACGTCGGCACCATTGGCTTGCGCGAGGCGGGCCGCCTCACCCATCCAACGCGGATCGCAGCCTGCCAGCTGGACGATGTGAGGTGTGATGCCCTCGCCTTCGGCCCGTAACGTGTATTCAGCATCGCCCTTCACGAATTCGTCCGAAGCAACCATTTCAGAGACGACCACCGACGCACCAAACCGGCGCGCGATCTTCCGGAAGCCATGATCGGTGATGCCGGACATCGGCGCCAAGAAGGCGCGCCCGTCGAGCGGCAAGGGTCCGATATGAAGGGCTGAGGCCATGTAGGTCCGGGGGCTGTCTAAGTACTGGTCTAGTTTAAACCGATTTTGCAACGCAACAAGGCTCCTCTGGGCGAAAGCGCCCACCCGCCGATTGCTCCCGGAGCGGGGCTCGGCTAGAGGCTAGCGCGCTCCTTCCTTCCTGCCCGGACCCCGCACATGACCGCGCCTGCGCCGAAAATCTCGTTCGTCTCCCTCGGCTGCCCGAAAGCGCTCGTCGACAGCGAGCGCATCATCACGCGGTTGCGCGCGGAAGGCTATGAGCTGACCAAGACGCATGATGGTGCCGACGCGGTGATCGTCAACACATGCGGCTTCCTCGACAGCGCGAAAGCGGAATCGCTCGCCGCGATCGGCGAAGCCCTCAATGAGAATGGCAAGGTCATTGTCACCGGTTGCATGGGTGCCGAACCTGAAGCGATCACGGCCGCCTATCCGGGCGTGCTCGCGATCACCGGGCCACAAGCCTATGAAAGCGTGATGAACGCCGTGCATCAGGCGGTGCCGCCTAAGCACGATCCCTTTCTCGATCTCGTGCCCGAACAAGGCATCAAACTCACGCCACGCCATTATGCCTATCTAAAGATTTCTGAGGGCTGCAACAATCGCTGCACCTTCTGCATCATTCCAAAATTGCGCGGTGATCTCGTTTCACGTTCGGCTGCCGATGTTTTGCGTGAAGCAGAAAAGCTCGTCGCCGCCGGTGTGAAGGAATTGCTTGTCGTGTCGCAGGACACGTCGGCCTATGGCGTCGATGTGAAATATGCCGAGAGCCAATGGAAAGATCGTGCCGTGCGCGCGAAGTTTTTGGATCTCTCGCGCGAATTGGGATCACTCGGCGCTTGGGTGCGCCTCCATTACGTCTATCCCTATCCGCATGTCGACGATGTGATCCCGCTGATGGCGGATGGATTGGTCCTCCCCTATCTCGACATTCCGTTTCAGCACGCCTCGCAAAGCGTGTTGAAGGCGATGAAGCGTCCCGCTTCGCAAGACAAGGTTTTGGAGCGCATCGGCAAATGGCGTGAGATCTGTCCTGATCTCGCAATCCGTTCGACGTTCATTGTCGGCTTCCCGGGCGAGACGGAAGAGAATTTTCAAGAACTGCTCGATTTCCTCGACGAGGCAAAGCTCGAACGCGTTGGCTGCTTCAAATACGAGCCGGTGAAAGGCGCGCCTGCCAATGATCTCGGCCTGCCGCTTGTGCCGGATGAGGTAAAGCAGGACCGTTATGACCGCTTCATGAAAAAACAGCAGGCGATTAGCGCCAAGCGTTTGGCCTCGCGCGTCGACCGCCGTATCAAGGTGATTATCGACGAGCCGGGCGCAACGGTCGCCAAAGGCCGTTCGCAATGGGACGCGCCAGAAATCGACGGCAATGTCTATGTCGCCTCGCGCCGTCCGCTCCGCCAAGGCGATATCGTCAGCGTGAAAATCGAACGCGCCGATGCGTATGATTTGCACGGGACAGCGGTCTGAAATCGTCAAGATGGAATAACGCTTCGGACGCCTTTATAAAAAATCCGCCGCGATCGGATGACCGCGGCGGACTGAATTCGAAAGCTCTTCGAAGAAAGCGTTACTTCGGCAGCTTGTCGTCAATGCCCTTGACGTAATAATTCATGCTGAGCACTTGCGCGTCAGAGAGCGCGCCATTGCCTTCGCACTTCACTTCCTTGCCAGTCTGATCGAACACCGGGCATTTGAACGGGTTGAGCTTGCCCGTCTTGATGGCTTCTTCGGTTTCCTGCGCGAGTTTCTTCACGTCATCCGGCATGTTGGTGTAAGGCGCCATCTTGACCTTGCCCTTGGCAAAGCCGTCCCAAACATCCTGGCTCTGCCACTTGCCTTCGAGCTGAGCGCGCGTGCGTTCGACATAGTATGGCGCCCAATCGTCGATGATCGCAGTGAGCTGGCCCTTCGGCGCGAAGCGGATCATGTCAGAGGCCTGACCGAACGCGAATTTGCCGCGCGCTTCTGCCTGCTGCAGCGGTGCCGGGCTGTCGGTGTGCTGGGTGATGATGTCGGCACCCTGATCGAGCAGCGCCTTGGCTGCGTCGGCTTCCTTGCCCGGGTCGAACCAGGTCGAGGCCCAAACGATCTTCACCTTCACGTTCGGGTTGACGCTTTGCGCGCCGAGCATGAACGCGTTGATGCCCGAGACCACTTCCGGGATCGGGAACGAAGCGACGTAACCGATCGTGCCGGTCTTCGTCATCTTGCCGGCGATCACGCCTTGCACATAACGGCCTTCATGGAACTTGCCCGAATAGGTGGCGAGGTTCTTGGCGCGCTTATAGCCCGTCGCATGTTCGAAATTCACGTTCGGATATTTCTGCGCAACCTTGAGGGTCGGCTCCATGAAGCCGAAGGAGGTCGTGAAGATCAGCTTGTGGCCGGTGCGGGCCAGCTGCTCGATGGAACGCTCGGAATCCGCTTCCGGCACGTTTTCGATATAGGTCGTTTCGACCTTGCCGGGGAACGCGGCTTCAATCGCCTTGCGGCCCTGATCATGCTGATACGTCCAGCCATGGTCACCGACCGGGCCGACATAGATGAAGCCGATTTTCAATTTTTCTTGCGCGCTGGCGGCACCTGCCAAGCCCAGAGCGAGGGTGGCGGCACCGGCCACCTTCAACACAATGTTCATCGTCCTCTCCGTTCGGGTCTTCCAAGAAGGGGCATTCGGCTGGAACCCGCGCCAACCTTTGCCGGAAATCTAGCGTCTAGCGCGGCGGTACGAAAGCCGTGCCAAGTGAACCGGGCGCTGGTGTCGCACCCACGCGCCGCATCGAGATGAGAACGAGCGCGATAATCGTTGCGATATAGGGGAAGGCTGACAGCGCTTGCGAGGGCAGCCCCAATGATGCGGCCTGTGCATGCATCTGCAGGATCGTGGCACCGCCGAATAAATAGGCACCGAGGAACACGCGCAAAGGCAACCAGCTCGCAAAAACGACAAGGGCGAGCGCAATCCAACCCCGCCCTGCCGTCATCCCCGGCGACCAGAACGGCGTGTAGACGAGAGACAAATAGGCCCCGGCGAGACCGGCGCATGCACCGCCGAACAGAATGGCAAGAAGCCGTGTGCGCAGAACTTTAAGGCCGAGCGCGTGGGCTGAGCTATGGTTCTCACCGATCGAGCGGAGCGAGAGGCCGGCGCGCGTCTTTTTGAGAAACCACGCCACGCCAACCGCCAGCGCAACCGAGAGGTAGAAGAACGGGCTCTGACCGAAAACAAGCTTTCCAACGAGCGGCAATTCGCTCAGCCCGGGAATGTGGATCGGTGGAATAGCGATGCGGCTCGTGCCAACGAATTTCGCGCCGATGAGACCGGCCAGCCCAAGTCCAAGAATCGTGAGCGCCAAACCGGCGGCCACCTGATTGGCGGCAAAGCCGAGCGTCACGAGCGCGAAGACCAAAGAAAGCGCCATGCCCGCGCCAATGCCCGCGAGCACGCCGGTTAGCGATGAATCAGTCAGTGTCGCCACGGCAAAACCGGTCGATGCACCAACCGCCATCATGCCTTCGACGCCAAGATTGAGGACGCCGGATTTTTCGACGATCAATTCGCCAAGTGCCGCGATCAGCAAGGGTGTCGCCGCGGTGATGACCGTCAATAAAATGGATTCCCAAAATCCGATCATGCCGTCACCCCGCGTACGATACGGAGCCGATAGGTCGTCAGCGCGTCCGCAGCCAAGACACAAAACAGGAGAATGCCCTGGAAGGTCCGGGTGAGATCGAGCGGCAATTTGAGGGCGATCTGCGCCGCCTCCCCGCCATAGACGGTCAGCGCGATGACAAAGGCGCCGAAGATGATGCCGACAGGATGAAGACGACCGAGATAGGCGACGATGATCGCGGTGAAACCGAGGCCACCAGAAATCGCCGGTTTTAATTGGCCGATCTGTCCGGTCACCTCGACGATGCCCGCAAGGCCTGCGAGGCCGCCTGAAATGACGAAGGCAGCGATCGTCATGCGATTGGCGTTGAAGCCGGAGAAGCGTGCGGCGCGCGGCGCTTCACCTGCTACGCGAATGCCAAATCCAAACAGTGTCCGGTTCAAAACAAACCACGTCACAGCGGCACAGATCAGCGCAATGATGATCCCCGCATGCAAACGGCCCTCGCTCGCAAGATTGGGCAGCGTCGCAAAGCTTTCGAATGTTGGCGTCGTTGGGAAGTTAAAACCCTTTGGATCACGCCACGGACCGCGCACGAGATAATCGAGGGTCAACTCGGCGACATAGACCAGCATCAAAGAGACGAGGATTTCCGATACGCCAAAGCGCACCCGCAAGATCGCCGGAATAAAACCATAGAATGCGCCACCCAACGCGCCGAGCAGTAACGCTGCTGGTAACACCCAAGGCGCGCTTTCCATCCCTACGGTTGCAAGCGGCAAGATCGAGCCAAAAATGGCACCGACAATGAGCTGGCCTTCAGCGCCGATGTTCCACAAATTGGCGCGGAAACAATAAACGAGACCGGTCGCGATGATGATCAAGGGCGTGGCTTTGACCGCCAATTCCTGCAGTGCCCATGGATCAGTCAATGGATCAAGAAAATAGACTCGGAACGCTGCAAGCGGTGAGCGGCCAAGAAAAGCAACGATCAGCCCACCCATCACGAGCGCAGCAAGAATGGCCCAAAGCGGCGCTAAGCTGCGTTGCAAAGACGAAACATCGCGGCGGGGGATGAGCTCAAGCCGCATGGGATACGCCCTGCCCGCCTGTCATCATCAGCCCCACATCTTCACGCGCCACGCTGCGCGCGTCGACCGGGGCCGTTACCGTCCCGTGATGAATAACAGCGATACGATCTGCGATGGCGAAAATCTCATCGAGATCCTGGGATATCATGAGGACCGCGGTGCCTGCGGCGGCAAGATCGATCAAGGCCTGCCGGATCAACACCGCAGCACCAGCGTCAACGCCCCATGTCGGATTGTCGATGACAAGGACCCGCGGGTTGCCAATGATTTCGCGACCAACGACGAATTTCTGCAAATTGCCGCCCGACAATTTTCCAGCGTCCGCTAGCGGTGATGGTGTTCGCACATCGAATTTAGTGATGATGGCATCTGACAATGCGCGCGCCTTGTCGAACGCAATGACGCCGCTTGGTGCGATATCGCTTGTTGCGTGGCGTGACAACACGACATTGTCCGGCAATGACAGGGCGCCGACGGCGGCATGGCCATTGCGCTCTTCCGGCAAAAAGGCCGCACCCTGACGGCGGCGTGCATCAATGCCGGCATCTCCACAGGCTTCGCCATCGATCAGCACCATGCCGCGGTCCGGCGCGGCGCGCTCGCCGGAGAGAATTTCAAACAATTCACTCTGGCCATTGCCTGCCACGCCTGCGAGGCCAAGAATTTCGCCGCCGCGGATATCAAGCGACACATTTCGCAGGGCGATGCCGTGGAGTTCGGCCGGAGGGGCGCTCAGCCCGCGCAACGACAAGCGCACATCCGCAGGCCGGTGGTCGCGATCGCGCAAAGGTGGAATGGCCGAACCCACCATCAGGCTCGCCAATTTTTGCGGCGTCTCTTCGCGCGGATTGCAGGTCGCTACGACGCGCCCGCCGCGCAGAATGGTGGCGCGATCGCAGAGCCGCGTCACTTCTTCAAGCTTATGCGAGATATAAAGCAGCGCGCAGCCTTGGCGCGCGAGCTCTTCGAGCGTGGTGAAAAGATTATCGGCCTCTTGCGGCGTGAGGACGGATGTCGGTTCGTCGAGGATCAAGAGTTTCGGTTCACGCAGCAAAGCGCGCACGATCTCGATGCGTTGACGCTCACCTGCTGACAGCGTCCACACCTCACGCTTGGGGTCGAGCGCGAGGCCATAACGGTCACCTAATTCTTGAATGCGCTTGTTGAGCACACGCAGCCTCACCCCTGCCGGCATAGCCACGGCAATGTTCTCGGCGACGGTGAGATTGTCGAACAACGAGAAATGCTGGAACACCATGCCGATCCCAAGCGACGCTGCCTCTTCGGGGTTGGCGAGTGTGACGGGGCGTCCCTGCCAAAGAATGCGGCCGTCATCGGGCGCGAGCAGACCGTCTAGAATTTTGACAAGGGTGGACTTGCCAGCCCCGTTCTCGCCGAGCAATGCGTGGATTTCGCCGGTGCGCAGCGTGAGACTGACATGATCGTTCGCTGTCAAATCGCCGAAGCGTTTGACGATGCCATCGAGCACGCACAGGGGAGCGTCTGCGCCCTCTACCTCGGCCACGCGTGAAATCCTTCTCCGCCGCGGCCAAAGCGCCGCCGGTCCTTCCGCTTATTGGACCACGGGGCCGCACCCTCCCGCAATGCGGCGAGAGGGTTTACGGCCCCGTTTCAACAGGGAAAGCCGGTCAGGGGATCAGGACGGTCGCGCCCGTGGTCTTGCGGCTTTCGAGCGCCTTATGGGCTTCCGCCACGTCCTTCAGGGCGTAACGATGATGGACCGGGATTTTGACGGCGCCGGAGGCGACGACATCGAACAGATCCTTCGCCATAGCGACGAGCGCATCGCGCTGCCCGGCATAGCCGAAGAGCGTCGGGCGTGTGGCGAAGAGCGAACCCTTCTGCGCAAGAAGGCCGAGGTTGAAGGCATCCACGGGGCCTGACGCATTGCCGAAGCTGACGAACAGGCCGCGGGGGCGAATGCAATCAAGCGAGGCTGGGAAGGTTGCCTTGCCGACGCCGTCATAGACGACCGGGCAAAGCTTACCGCCGGTGATTTCTTTCACGCGGGCCGCGAAATCCTCGTTCTTATAGTCGATGACGTAGTCATAGCCGTGCTCTTTGGCGAGCTGGATCTTCTCCGGGCCGCCGACTGTACCGATGACGGTTGCGCCGAGATGCTTGGCCCATTGACCGGCAATGAGACCAACGCCGCCCGCGGCAGCGTGAAACAGGATCGTGTCGCCTGGCTTCACGACATAGGTCTGACGCAGCAGATATTGCGTGGTGAGGCCCTTGAGCATCATCGCTGCGGCCGTTTCATAAGAAATGGCGGCCGGGAGGTGCACGAGGTTGGCAGCGGCAATGTTGCGTTCTTCAGCATAGGAACCGATGGCCGTGCCATAGGCGACGCGGTCGCCGGGCTTGAATTCGGTCACGCCGGGACCAACCGCGATCACATCGCCCGCGCCTTCCGAGCCCGGTGTGAAGGGCATGGGCTGCGGATAGAGGCCTGTGCGGTGATAGACATCGATGAAGTTGAGACCCACGGCCTTTTGTTTGATCCGGACCTCGTTCGGGCCGGGCGGCGGCAGTTCGACATCCTCGTAAACAAGCGCGTCAGGACCGCCCACTGTGTGAACGCGGATCATTTTGGCCATGGCGAATGCCCTCCCTTTGGTTGGAAGGCAATCTAGCGGTCGATCCGGACGTGACAAGCCAGATTGGACTCTGTCACTGTGTATAGCAGACGAGAAAGGTCTGCATGATGAGCATGGCTTCCACTGGCCCCTCCAGCGGCGGGGTGTTTACACCCAAACTCATCAGTGCGCTGCGTGAGGGATACACGGCGCAGATGTTCCGCCGCGATCTTGTCGCCGGGATCACTGTGGCGATGGTGGCCCTGCCCTTGTCGATGGCAATTGCGACCGCGTCGGGAACGACGCCCGACCGTGGCCTGATCACCGCCATCGTCGGCGGCTTTCTCGTATCGGCTTTGGGCGGCAGCCGGTTTCAGATCGGCGGTCCGGCGGGCGCCTTCATTGTGCTCGTCGCCTCCATCATCGAACGCCAAGGGCTCGACGGGCTCATCATGGCGACCACCATGGCGGGCGTGCTTCTCATCGCCATCGGCGCGCTGCGGTTAGGCACTTACATCAAATATATTCCGCACCCTGTGATCGTCGGGTTCACCGCGGGCATTGCGGTTGTGATCGCTGCGAGCCAGATCGTCGATCTCTTGGGCCTGACTTTGCCATCGCGCGAACCAGCAGCGCTTTTGCCAAAGCTCGCGGCAATTTCTGCAGCACTCCCGACGATCAATCCCGGTGCGATCTTCATTGCCGCGCTGGCAATGTCGATCATCCTGATCTTGCGCAAGCTGAAGCCGCATTGGCCGGGATTTTTGATCGCCATACTGGTTGCGTCTTTCGCCGCTATCGCACTCGGCAAGATGGGCTATTCAGTGGCTACAATCGGCACCCGATTTGGGGGCATTCCGGATGGATTGCCGGCGCCGCAATTGCCGGCATTCTCTTTCGCCAAGATGGTCGCGCTGATCCCCGACGCCTTGGCCATCGCAATTCTCGGCGGCATTGAATCCTTGCTCTCGGCTGTGGTCGCCGATGGATTATCCGGCCGCCGTCATCGCTCCAATTGCGAATTGGTCGCTCAGGGCGTCGGCAATATCGGGTCCGCCTTGTTTGGCGGCATTTGCGTGACAGGCACCATTGCGCGCACGGCGACGAATGTGAAAAGCGGAGCCGCCACACCTGTCTCAGGCATGATCCATTCAGTCGTGCTTTTGCTCCTGATGCTGGTCGCAGCACCCTTGGCGTCCTACATCCCGCTAGCATCGCTCGGGGCCATTCTCGCGATCGTTTGTTGGGGAATGGCGGATCGCGCCGAATTTATCGGCATACTCAAGCGTTCGCGTGGGGAGGCCGTCATTCTGCTGTCGGTGTTTTTCCTCACGATCTTCCGTGATCTGACAGAAGCGATTGCCGTCGGCGTGGTGCTTGGCGCGGTGTTCTTCATGCATCGCATGGCTGAGGTCGTTGCCGTTGAAACCGGGACCTCGCTCATCGAAAAAGACGCGCCTGATACCTTAGAGCGCGGTGCGGACTTCGCCACACCGGCGGATAGAGAGACGCTTGTCTACAAGATTTCCGGGCCGTTCTTTTTCGGCGCGGCGTCCGAAGTGGGCGCGGTTCTGGACCGCATCGGCGACATGCCGAAGCGTTTCGTGCTCGACCTATCAGCCGTGCCCTTTATCGATAGTTCAGGCGTTCAAACGCTCGAAAGCACGATGAAGCGCATGCGGCAGCACAATACAGAAATTATCTTGGCGGGTGTGCGTCCTGCCGTGATGCGCGTTCTGCAAAGCCATGGCATTGCAGATCCACGTGTGGTTTTCGTCGCCAGCGTTGCGGACAGCGAGGCACCGCGGCACAGCAGATCCTAACTCAGTCAGTGTGTTTCGGACGGCGCAAAACACCGAGGCCGACGAAATAGACGAGCGTGACGAGGAGTGCCGTCCGCGTGATCAAGCCAGGATCGAGATCCTCGAAGATGGCCGCGCAGGCAGCGATGGCCCAGACGACCAGCATGGTGATGGTCAGCGGCCGAAAAGCCTTCACCCGGATCGGATGGACGAAGACGACCGGAAAGGCTTGCGCGATCGCGGTGACGACCACGAGAACGGCCATCACGATCGGCGGCAAAGGGAAGATAAGCAGATAGAAAATGACAAGGTTCCAAACGGCCGGGAAACCGGCGAACCAATTGTCTTCGGTCTTCATGCGCGTGTCGGCGAAATAGACCGCAGCGCTGGCCACGATCACGCAACCGAGGAAGACCAATAAGGGGAACGGCGCGAGCCCGGATGAGATCAGGATGGCTGCGGGAACGAAGACGTAGGTGGTGAAATCCACCACGAGGTCGAGTGTCTCGCCATTGATCGCTGGGACACGTTCGGCAATGCCGATCTTGCGCGCGAGCGGTCCATCGAGACCGTCAGCGACAAGCGCGACACCGAGCCAAAAGAAAGCCTCGGCCGCGTCGCCTTGAAACGCTGCGATCAGGGACAAAAGCGCAAAAGCAGTCCCCGAGGCTGTCAGTGCGTGGACGGCATAGGCCGGCAGACGTTCTCTCAGCGGGCGGTGCTGCGGGTCGGGTTGTGATTGCGCCAAGATGGCCTCCGGATCGCGGGCGGCATCCTTAGCACATGCCCAACCTGCTTATCCAATGGGAAGGTTCAGCCGAACCAATAGGCGCGCAACGCCCCAGCTCCGACCGCATTCACAGCGATCATGGAGCCGAGCGCGAGCAGGACAAGGCCTAAGGGCGCCGTTGCGCGCGGGCCGATCATCTTTTCCGCCGTCATGACAGCGGCCAAAACGGCCATCCAGATCAGGTTCATGGCACCGGCTGCAGCGGCGGCAAGCATCAGCACCCAGCAGCACAAAATGCACGCGATTCCCTGCTCTGCTCCGATCTTGAGTGTCTGCCCCATCCCCGGATTTTCGGGGGCATCGGTGAAGTCATGTCGGCAGGCGGCAAGGCTCAGGCGCTTGAGCGGCGCGAATTGCCAGAGACCGGCAAGCCCAATCGCAAACCCACCCATGATCCCCAGTGCTGTCGACGGGAGATTGAGGCGGGCCAAAATCTGCGCGCCGAGGATTTGCATGCCGGCGAAAATGCTTGCGGCCACCAGCCAGACCCCGAGATAGGCGGTGATCAGCAGGATCGGTTTGATCGCGCCCCCCTGCCTTTCAATGCGTGCCGCAAAGGCAAAGGCCATCGGAATGGCCGATGGCAGCATCATGGCGGGCACCATGGGAAGCCATACCGCCAGAGCCATTGCATAGCCGTCTAGGAAAGTGGCGGATGTCGGTACCGGTCGGCAGATCGCGGCCCAAAGCGCGGCGGCTGACGGTATGCCCGGCGGGAGGGCTGCCAACAGCGCCGCCCAACCGGCCGCGATAAGGCCGGCCAGCGTTAACGCCGTGACCCAAGCGGTCTGGGATATGGCCGGTTGTGTTTCGGAGCCCGTGCTCATGATCGGTTTTTAGCATGGTGCAGTTTTTCGTCCCATGCGGCCCTTTGCGGATGGATGGTACCGGTCTTCGGCCCTATACATCCCGGTATGTCGGACTCATTCGATATCATCATTGTCGGCGCTGGAGCCGTCGGGCTTGCGGCAGGCATCGGTTTTGCCCGCGCCGGGCAGCGCGTGGCTGTGGTCGGTGCCGATGGCGCCCGCCGCGATGGTCGCACGGTCGCGCTGATGGAAACATCGCTTCACGTGCTGGATCGGCTTGGCCTGCGCGCAACCGTTGAAGAGCATGGCGCCCCGCTCATTCATTTACGCATCATCGATGATACTGGTCGGCTGTTGCGGGCGCCGCCGGTGACGTTCGATTCCGCTGAAATCGGGCTTGATGCGTTTGGCTTTAATGTGGAAGCGGCGACCCTTGTCGATATCCTAGCCGCTGAAGCGGATCGCACCGCGAGGCTGGTGCGGATCCGCGAGAACGCCGCCGCTGTGAAGGATGGCTGCGTCACGCTTGGTGATGGCGTTTCAATCAGAGCGCCGTTGGTGATTGGCGCTGATGGTCGCCATTCCATGGTTCGGAAAGCAGCTGGCGTTGGTGCCAAGGAATGGACGTATGACCAGACGGCTGTAACGGCGATCTTTGCGCATCACCGATCGCACCGCGATACGTCCACCGAATTTCATACGGTCGAAGGGCCATTCACATTAGTGCCCCTGCCCGGCAAACGCTCAAGTCTCGTTTGGCTGTGCAAGCCCGAGCGTGCTGCACGTTTGATGGCACTGGATGATGACGCGTTCGGACGGGCCGTCGAGGATCAAGCGCAGTCCATGCTCGGCGCGATGCGGCTTGATGGACCGCGTGGTGCAGTGCCGATGGGCGGCATCTCTGTCGCCGACGTCGTTGCACCCGGCGTTGCACTGGCCGGTGAAGCGGCGCATGTCTTCCCACCCATTGGCGCGCAAGGCTTAAACCTCGGTTTGCGCGATGTCGCCGATCTGCTCGACGCCTTTTCGAATGGCGTTTCGGACACCGGTTTTGCGCGCTATCGCAAAGGCCGGATGAGTGACATCGCGTTCCGGACCCATGCGGTGGATGCACTCAACCGCTCCTTATTAGCCGGTTTTATGCCCGTCGATGCCGCACGCACGATGGGCCTGACCTTGCTTGGATCGATTGGGCCGTTGCGTCGCTTCGTGATGCGGCAGGGCTTGGGCAGCGCGCGTTAAAACAGGCTCGCCGGCAATTTGTTTTCTGTGATGAGCCACAAAAGTGCTGTCACTGTGCCGACTGACAACATCGTGCCCAGCAGGATCGCGGTCGACGCACGCTCGACATAGACGTGGTATTGATTGGCAATCACGAACACGTTGAGCGCGGGCGGCAAGGCCGCCATTAACACCGCCGTCATCATCCATTCCCGGTTGAATGGACCAAGGAATGACAAAATCACAAACACGACCACCGGGTGCAGCACGAGCTTGATGAACAAGAGCGCGGGCATTTCCCACGGCACGGTTTTGACCGGGCGCAAAGCCACCGTCACACCCATGGTGAAGAGCGCGACCGGAGCGGCGGCATTTTTGAGGAAGGTCAGCATCGTATCGATGGCCGCCGGAGGCTGATATTTAAAATAGGCGGCGACGACAGCAACGGCGATCGACACGTTGAACGGATGGGTCACAACGCGCTTGACGATGTACCAAACGGTCTCGCCGAATTTCATCTTCTCGCTGCCGCCCAAGGACATCAGGAACGGCACCAAGGTGAACAGCAAGATATTGTCGAACACGAATATCAGCGCTGTCGGCACGATCGCTTCGGTACCGATCACCGAGATCGTGAGGCCCGGGCCCATATAGCCGATATTGGCATAGGCACCGGCGACGGCCTGCACGGTGGCCTCGCGGATGCGGCCTTTCATAGTGATGACGCCGACGAGGAAGGCGAGCGCAAAGGCGACATAGGTCGCAAGCGTGGTGCCGATCACATAGGGCCAGTTGGCGAGCTGCTCGAACGGAGCCGACGAGATCAGTTTGAAGAACAGGGCCGGTAACGCGACATAGACGATGAAGAAGTTCATCCATTGCAGGCCAGCCTCGGGCAGTTTCTTCAGCTTGCCGCAGAAGAAGCCCAGAAAGATCAGCCCGAAGAAGGGCAAGGCCAGAGCGAGGACGGATGACAAGGCGCAGATCCGGTTGCGATGGCGCGTTTTGATCTGAACCGGGGGCAGCGTCAACGGCGCCGCCGGTATGGCCGCTCTGCGCCTCTGATGACAGTCGAGGGTATGCCATGCTAGCCAGCGGGACGGTTACCTGTCTGGAATCGCTTGTTTTATGACCGAACCTGCCCGCCTGGATCGCGATCAGCGCGCCCCAACCGATGTTTCAGCCGCTATGCGGCTCGAGGCGTTCGGTTTCCGTATCGTGGCGGGGTTTGCACGCTTGCTGCCGCTTGATGTCGCCTCCTGGCTATCAGGCTGGATCTGGCGGGTGATTGCGCCTTGGCTCCGGCGTGACAAACGCGCGATGCAGCAGATCGCCATGGCTCTGCCTGACATTTCCGCAGCCGAACGGCGGCAGATCATCAATCGGATGTGGCGCAATCTCGGCCGCAATTTCGGCGAAGCCTTCCATCTCGACGAGATCCATTCCGATCCGACACGGATCGCGCTGCGCGCGACGCCCGAGACGCTCGCTGAACTCAAGACCTTGTCGCGACTGATCGTCGTCAGCCTCCACACGGGCAATTGGGAAGTGGCCTCCCTCGCCTTTTCGAAATCGAGCCAAATTCCTGTCACGGGTATTTATCAGCGTCTGAAAAACCCGCTGGTCGATGTCGAAGTTGTTGCCATGCGCAAGCGCTTTTATCAGCTGGGTCTTTTTCCCAAGGGCAAGGACGCGTTGGTGAAAATGATCCGTACCGTCAAGAATGGCGGCGCGGCGGCGCTTTTGGCGGACCTGCGTGATTTCCGCGGTGTCAACGTGCCATTTTTTGGACGACCCGCACCAACCTCCACCATTCCGGCCATTATCTCGCTCTCGCAAGACGCCCCAATTTTGATTGGCCGCGTCATCCGGACCGAAGGCGCGCATTTTATCTGCGAGTATGAATTGCTCCGGTTTACTCCAACAGGCGACCGCGACGCAGATGTGCTCGCATTGACCGCACAGATCCACGCGCAATTTGAAGCGTGGATCCGCGAATATCCCGATCAATGGATGTGGGCGCATCGGCGCTGGGGTTGAGAAATGCGGCCCTATCAACTCGATCCGCTGTTTGCCGGTGTTGGTGCCCTACCGGGGATCGGGCCAAAGACAGTGCCGCTTTACGATAAGCTCGTCGGCGATCACGGCCATGGCGCGCGTCTCATCGATCTCCTGTTCCATTTGCCAACGGGCGCCATCGATCGTCGCTTGGCGCCGTCCGTGGCACAGACTGAAGTGAGTCAGCCGCTGGTTGTAAAAGTGCGGGTCGAACAGCATCGGCCGCCGCCGCCCGGGCGCCGCCGGGCACCGTTCCGCGTTCTGGTGGGCGATGATACGGGCGACATCACACTCGTCTTTTTCAACGCGCCGCCGGGTCGGATCGAAAGCTTGTTGCCGCTGGGAGCCGAGCGTTATGTCGCTGGTTCCATCGAACTTTACGATGGCAATCGGCAAATGACACATCCCGACCGGGTGATGGACGCAGAGACTTACAAACGTCTGCCGCGTTTCGAGCCCGTCTATGGGCTCACACATGGTCTATTTTCAAGCGGTGTGCAGCGCGCGGTCAGCGAAGCGTTGAAACGCTGCCCCGCCCTGCCGGAATGGCAGGATACAAGCTGGCTCGCAAAACAAGGCTCGCCGTCATTTCGTGAAGCCCTTGAGCTGTTGCATCGGCCCGATTCACTCATGGTGTTGGGGCCCGACTCAAAAGCACGGCAGCGGCTCGCCTATGACGAACTTCTCGCCGGACAATTGGCGCTGTTGATTGTGCGCCAGTCCATGACGAAGGCGAAAGGAATCGTGCGACTTGGCGATGGTCGGATCGAGCGGAAGATCTTAGCGGCCCTGCCCTATCAACTGACGGGCGCGCAAAGTGCCGCCTTGTCCGACATCAAGAAAGATCTCGCAGCGCCCGACCGGATGTTGCGTTTGGTACAAGGCGACGTTGGCTCCGGCAAAACAATCGTCGGCCTTCTTGCGATGGCCGCTGTGGTTGAGGCTGGGCATCAAGCGGCGTTGATGGCGCCGACGGAGATTCTCGCACGCCAGCATTACGAGCGATTGAAACCACTTTGCGACGCTGCCGGTCTATCGCTTGTCCTTTTGACGGGACGTGAAAAAGGCACTGCGCGCGCGACCGCGTTGGCTGGCCTGCTCGGGGACGTTGATATAGCGGTTGGCACCCATGCACTCTTTCAGGATGATGTTGCCTTCCGCGATCTCGGGCTTGCCGTGATCGATGAACAACATCGCTTCGGCGTGCATCAGCGCCTCGCGCTGGGACGTAAGGGCGACGCTGTCGACATGTTGGTGATGACGGCGACACCCATCCCGCGAACTTTGGTGCTTACCTATTTCGGCGATATGGAGGTGTCTTCACTGCGTGAGAAGCCGGCAGGTCGGCAGCCCATCGACACTCGCACTATTGCGCTAGATCGGCTTGATGAAGTTGTGCGTGGTGCCGAGCGTGCTCTTGCCCAAGGCCAGCGGATCTATTGGGTCTGCCCACTTGTGGAAGAGAACGAAGAACTGGACCTTGCTGCTGCGGAAGACCGCTTCGCCGATTTGCAGAAGATCTTTGGTGATCGCGTTGGCCTCGTCCACGGCAAGATGAAAGGCAAGGACAAGGATGCGGCTATGGCCGCTTTTGCACGCGGTGAAACGCAGATCCTTGTCGCGACAACAGTGATCGAAGTTGGCGTGGATGTACCGGAGGCCACCATCATCATCATTGAACATGCCGAACGGTTTGGCCTTGCGCAGCTTCACCAATTGCGTGGCCGCGTCGGCCGCGGCTCGGGGCGTTCGACATGTCTCTTACTTTACAAAAGCCCCCTCGGGGAAGTGGCGCGCGCACGGCTCGAGACGATGCGCGAGACGGAAGACGGTTTTGTGATTGCCGAACAGGATCTGAAATTGCGCGGCGAAGGCGACGTGCTTGGTACGCGCCAATCCGGGATGCCGGGCTTCCGGCTTGCGATCCCGGAAAAACACGGGGAATTGCTGGCGGCCGCGCGTGACGACGCGAAGCTTATCTTGGCGCGCGATCCGAAACTCGAAAGCGAACGCGGTCAGGCCTTGCGGAGCCTGCTCTATCTATTTGAACGCGATGCCGCGATGCGGTTGATGCGGGCCGGCTAATCAGCCGCCAATTTGCTCGCCTTCGGACCCGCGGGCATCCGCGGCCAAGGCTTTCAACTTCAATTGCTGTTCGTCTGGCGTGATCAAGCCCGCCGACATGACAATCTTGGCAGCGTCCTCGACACTGATCTTCAATTCGATGATGTCTTTGCGCGGGAGATAAAAGAAAAAGCCGGTGGTCGGGTTTGGCGTGCAGGGCAGAAAGCACGACACATAAGCATCTTTTTCCGGCAGCGACTCGTTAATCGAACCCTGCGGCGGGCCTGATAAGAACACGATCGACCACATACCCGGACCGGGAAACTGCACAAGTGCGGCGGTGCGGAAGGACGAGCCCTGCTGCGAGAAGACCGTCTCGAAGATCTGCTTCATCCCGCGATAAAGACTGCGGACGACGGGCATGCGGCCAAGCAATAGGTCGGAGATATCCAGCAATGACCGGCCGACAATGCTCGCCGTCAGGAAGCCAAGAATGGTCAGGCCCATCAAAGCGATCAGGAGGCCGAAGCCGGGGATATTGAGTGGCAACTCGGTATATTGGCTGGCTGGCAACCATGGTTTGACCCAGCCATCGACCAAATTGATGAACCACCACGTGATGTAGAGCGTGATGGCCAAAGGCCCGGCCACGACGAGTCCGGTCAAAAAATAGGCACGCAGCTTCTGCCCGAAAGATGCCTTGGGCTTGTCCTGCGGTGGCGTAATCAGCGGAATCGTATTCGGTTCTGTCATGGCCGTTCGGAAAGGACGCCCCTGATTGAGACTAAGCCCTCTTCCTTACTCGACCGTGACCGATTTCGCGAGGTTTCTCGGTTGGTCGACATCTTTGCCGAGCAGGAAGGCCGTCCAATAGGCCAGCAACTGGACCGGAACGGCATAGGGGATGGCGGCAAAGTCGGTGGCCATGGCGGGCATGGCGACATGGGCAATCCCCGCAAGGCCGCTCTGTTCCGCTGCTTCATCTTCCGCGATCAGGATGATGTTGCCGCCGCGGGCGGCCACTTCCTGCATGTTCGAGATCGTCTTTTCGTAGAGCGGATCATGCGGCGCGATCACGATGACGGGCATTTTCTCGTCAATGAGCGCGATCGGCCCGTGTTTCAATTCACCAGCAGCATAGGCTTCGGCGTGAATATAGGAGATTTCCTTGAGCTTGAGCGCGCCTTCGAGGGCCAGCGGATACGCTGTGCCGCGCCCGAGATAGAGAACATCCGTCGCCTTGGTGAGGCGTTGGGCGATGTCGCGGATGGCCGGCTCACGGTGCAGCGCCTCGGAGATGCGGCCGGGCGTGAGGATCAATTCATTGACGAGGCGCGCGGCTTCATCACGGCCCAAAGTGCCACGTGCGACGCCTGCAGAAATCGCAAGACAGGCCAAAACCGCCAATTGGCACGTGAAGGCCTTCGTTGAGGCGACGCCGATTTCCGGCCCACTCAAGATCGGGGCGATGATGTCGCTTTCACGCGCTATCGTCGAGGTGGTGACGTTGACGACGCTGAGGATCTTCTGCCCGTTCTCTTTCGCATAACGCAAGGCAGCCAAGGTGTCGGCTGTCTCGCCCGATTGCGAGATGAAGAGGGCGAGCCCCTTCTCTGGTAATGGTGCTTCGCGATAGCGGAATTCGGAGGCGACATCGATTTCGACCGGCAGGCGGGCATACCGCTCAAACCAATACTTAGCGATATAGCCAGCGAGATAGGCGGTGCCGCAAGCTGAGATGGTCAGCCGCGTCAAATCTTTCCAATCGAACGGCAGCGTGAAGGGCAGCGCCACTTCTGCTTTGGCCATATCGAGATAATGCGCGAGCGTGCGTCCCACGACTTCCGGCTGCTCGTGAATTTCCTTTGCCATGAAGTGGCGATGATTGCCCTTATCGACAAGGAAAGCGCCAGCGCTCGTCTTCTGGGTTTTTCGCGCGACCTTGTTATTTTTGGCATCACGAAAATCATGGTCGGTACGCGTCAATACTACCCAATCGCCATCATCAAGATAGGTGATCGTATCGGTGAAGGGTGCAAGCGCCAAAGCGTCCGAGCCTAAATACATCTCGCCATCACCATGGCCGACGGCAAGCGGCGCCCCTTGGCGGGCACCGATCATCAAATCAGGCTCGCCTTCGAAAATGAACGCCAGCGCAAACGCGCCGCGCAATTGCGGCAAGGCACGCGCAACGGCTGTGCGGGGATCATTCGTTGTCGCCAATTCGCGCGTGACAAGCTGGGCGACAACTTCGGTGTCGGTCTCGGTTTTGAAGACGATCCCCTCGCCTTCCATCATCTTCCTCAATTCACGGAAATTTTCGATGATGCCATTATGCACGACTGCAAGCTTGTCGGTGGCATGCGGGTGCGCATTGTTCGCCGTCGGCTTGCCATGCGTGGCCCAGCGTGTGTGGCCAATCGCGATCGTCCCCTTGAGCGGATGGGTGTCGAGCTTGTTGGCGAGATTGCGCAATTTCCCTTCGGCACGCAGACGGGTGATGTGGCCATCCTCGAGCGTCGCAACACCAGCGGAATCGTAACCGCGATATTCAAGCCGCTTCAGAGCTTCAACCACCAAGGGTGCAGCCTTTTCACGACCCAAAATGCCGACAATGCCGCACATATAATTTTACCCTTTTGATCGATCAGGCTCTGGATAGAAGCCCAAGCCACGCGGCTCAAATCAACTTGCGTATCGGAATGTAACGTGGATTAAGCCTTGTCCTTGCCTTTGGAGGCGCGGAACCGCTTTGCCCACCCATCACGGTTGACCTGCCGGCCGCGTGCGACCGCAAGCGCATCGGCAGGCACATCTTCAGTGATCACGGAGCCTGAGCCGACATAGGCGCCATCGGCAATGGTAACGGGAGCAACGAGCGAAGAATTCGAGCCTATAAAAGCACCCGACCCGATCTCCGTCCGGAACTTGCCGAAGCCGTCATAATTGCAGGTGATGGTTCCCGCCCCAACATTAGCGTCGGCGCCGACGGAAGCATCACCGATGTAGCTGAGATGATTGATCTTGGCGCCTGTGCCGATCTTGGCATTTTTGGTCTCGACGAAATTGCCAATCTTGCCGCGCGCTGCGATGTCGCTGCCGGGCCGGATGCGTGCAAAGGGACCAATCTGTGCGGCATTGCCGATCGATGCGCCTTCGATATGGCTGAAGGCATGGATCGTAGCATTGTCGGCGATGGTTACATTTGGGCCAAAGACGACATGGGGTTCGATCATGACGTCCTTGCCGACACTTGTATCAGCCCAGAAGAACACTGTTTCTGGGGCGATCAGCGTCGCGCCGTCGCGCATGGCTTTTTCGCGCAGCCGTGTCTGCATCGCCGCCTCCGCCTGAGCGAGTTGGACGCGATCATTGACGCCCATCACTTCGGCTTCATCCGCAATCACCGCGCCCGTCTTGCCGCCATCTTGGCGGGCCAAAGCGACGAGATCGGTCAGGTAATATTCTTTCTGTGCATTATCGTTCTGAATGCGCTTCAAAAGCGGCAAGGCCTTCTGGGCGTCGACTGCCATTAACCCCGCATTACAGAGCCGCACAGCGCGCTCCGCTTCCGATGCGTCCTTGTATTCGCGAATGGCGGTCAGCGTGTCGCCTTGCATCAGGAGACGACCATAGCCTGTGGGATCGCGGGCTTCGAAACCGAGGGCGGCAACAGTGCTACCACTGGCGAGTACAGCACGTAGACTGGCCAAGGTGGTTGAGGTCACGAGCGGTGTATCCGCAAACAGGATGACGCAATCGTCAATCCCGGCGCGCGCCGCATCGCTCAACGGGGCTTCCGCCGCCAAAACGGCGTGGGCTGTCCCTTTGCGTTCTGTCTGCACACAGACGGTGACGTCAGGACGAACAGAGCGTGCATAGGCCGCCACATCATCGCGGCCGGGCCCGACCACAACTATCACGCGTTCGGCATCCGAGGCTGCGAGGAGGACGTGTCCGAGCATCGGGCGGCCCGCAACCGTGTGTAGCACCTTCGGCTTGGTGGAACGCATGCGCGTCCCTTCCCCGGCTGCGAGGATCACGGCAACAAGACGACGCGGTGTTGCGGACATGGGCGGTCTCACCTTCAAAACGCGAACAGCTCCTGGCCGGAGCCCCCTGGCACGCCTTCTAGACGGTTGCCCCGCGTCATGGCCAGCCCGGTCGGCGCAGGTTCGGCCGTGGGGGCTTTCCGCGCGTTAAGCTATTTCGACAACAGGGTTGAAATAACATGACTTTCCCCCTCGCCAGAAGAGGCGAATGTGCTATGGAGAGACTGCATTTCGGTTGCCTAAAGCTTGGGCGCTGGCGTGTAAGGAGACCGGTCGTCCGGTCTGGTCGCATTCTTATCCAAAGTTGATTCGATGGCCGGCGCCATTCCGCCTTTCCCCGCCCCTGGCTTTGATCCGGCCCGCCGCGCGGCGTTGCGGTTTGGTCTGGGAGCCGTCGCGAGCGTTTTGGCCGCTCCCGTATTCGCCCAGAGCTTCGCCACCACAGCCATTCAGCAGACGCTTGGGGATGGGCAAAAGTTTTCCCCCTCGCTCGTCGTAGATCTCGCGCGGCTTTTGTCGAAGCGTTCTTACACGCCGCCTCCCACGGATCTGCCCGACCCGCTCAACAATCTCAATTACGAAAATTACATTGGCATTCGTGCCCTGCCCGGTGCGCAGATTTGGGGCGGCGAAAACCGTCCTTTCGTCGTCGAGCCGCTCCATCGCGGTTACGCCTTTCAGGCGCAAGTGACGCTGTTCGTCGTCGAAGATTCAACGGTCCGCCGGATCGTCTATGACAGAACAAAATTCGACTACGGCAAGTTGCAGCCACCTGCGACCATGCCCGACCTCGGATTTTCCGGTTTCCGCGTGCTTGGCGATGCGCAAGACGGCAAGATGCGCGAAGTTGGCATCTTCCAAGGCGCGACCTTCTTCCGCTCTTCAGCGCGTTACCAAAATCTCGGTGTGATGGCGCGTGGCTTGACGCTGAAAGCCGGCGACAGCAAGGGTGAGGAATTCCCAGCCTTCCGCGCCTTCTGGATCGAGCAGCCCGGACAAGGTTCGGACAATCTCGTTATTCATGCGCTGCTCGACAGCGAGAGCGTGACGGGTGCCTATCGTTTCATTCTGCGTGCCAGCGATGTCTCGATCATCGATACAGAGCTGACGCTCTTTGCCCGCACGCCGGTTGAAAATGTCGGCATTGCTGGGATGACCTCGACCTATTTTTTCGGGCCGAACACCCGTCGCAACAATGACGATCCACGCCCGGCGGTTTTCGAATCCTCCGGCCTGTCGATCCACAATGGCAATAATGAGTGGATCTACCGGCCGCTCAACAATCCCGACATGTTGCAAATCTCAAGCTTCGTTGATCCCTCGCCAAAGGGGTTTGGGCTGGTGCAAAGGCTGCGCGATTTTCGTGATTTCCGTGATGGCGACCAGAATTTCGAGCGTCGCCCCTCGCTCTGGATCGAACCCATTGGTGAGTGGGGCCAAGGCATGGTCCAGCTGATCGAGATCCCGACCGAGAACGAAATCAACGACAATGTGATCGCCTATTGGCGGCCGAAACAGGCGCTCCAGCCGGGGGCGGAAACCTTCTTCGCCTATCGGCAGTTCTGGAGCTGGCAGCCACCGGACCGGCCGGACCTCGCCATCGTCATGGATACGCGGACGGGTTCAGCCGGAGGCCGTCGCCGCCGTTTCGTCGTCGATTTCGTGGGTGAGGCCTTCAAACAGCCCCAATTGCTGGCCGAGATGAAACCCGTCTTGGGAGCGGCGCCGGGGCAAGTGTCGGGCTTGCGCGTATGGACCTATCCGGAGCAGAAATTGGTGCGCGTCGGATTCGTGCTTGATCCGGGCGGGGAGAACGCGAGCGAGTTGCGTCTTCTTCTGGAATCGAACGGCAGGCCGCTGACGGAAACATGGCTCTATCGCTGGACGCCTTGACGCAAGACCGCGCCCTTGAAGGCGGCGCCATGGGCGACCCCGCACGCGCGGATGCGCCTGCCCTGCCCCCTGAAAACCGCCTCGACATGCCCGTGCAGTCGCTGCGCCGCTTTGGTGCGGCCGAGGTGCGTAAGCCGATCAAGCCTTATCGGCCGCCCTATCTGTCACGCCTGTTTGTGTTCGGCGGCGGCTTGGCGCTGACGGGCTGGGGTGCTTTCGAGATGTACCGTGTCGTCTCGGTCTCGTCGGTCACCCTGCTGCAATGGGCGCTGCTTGCGCTCTTCACGATCAATTTCTCATGGATTGCGATTGCGTTTACGAGCGCGATCGTTGGCTTTGTCGGCGAGATCCGTCGCAAAGCCACACCGGCCCTGCCCGCGAAGCTGAAGGCACGCACTGCCGTCTTATCGCCCGTCTATAACGAGGCGACCGCGCGCGTGTTCGCCTCGCTCTATGCGATGATCGAAGAGATCGAGAAAACCGGACAAATCGCGCATTTCGATTTCTTCATCCTGTCCGACACAACGCAGCCTGACGCGTGGATTGCCGAGGAGCGCGCATTCCGCGATCTGCGGGTGCGCCTCGCTGGGCGTGCTCAGGTTTATTACCGGCACCGTCCGAAGAATGTCGGACGTAAAGCGGGGAATATCGAGGATTTCGTCACGCGCTGGGGCGGTTCTTACGAGCATATGCTGGTGCTCGATGCCGACAGTCTGATGACGGGTCATTGCATCGTCTCGCTCGCCGCAGCCATGGAAGCCGACCCCGATTCGGGGATCATCCAATCGCTGCCCTTGATCATCAACCGCAACACGCTGTTCGCCCGTCTGCAGCAATTTGCAGCGCGGTACTACGGTCCCATCATTGCCACGGGTCTCGCGATCTGGTCCGGCCGCGATGGCAATTACTGGGGCCATAACGCGATCATCCGCACGCGCGCCTTCGCCGACCATTGCGGCATGCCAACATTGTCCGGCAAGCCGCCCTTTGGTGGCCATATCCTCAGCCATGATTTCGTCGAGGCGGCGCTGATCCGCCGCGCTGGCTGGTCGGTCTATATGCTGCCCGATCTCGAAGGCTCATATGAAGAAAGCCCACCCTCTTTGATCGACCTTGCGACGCGTGACCGGCGTTGGTGCCAAGGCAATCTGCAACACACGCGCGTGATCGGTGCCGCTGGTCTCAAGCTTGCGACCCGGCAGCATTTTGCCACCGGCATCATGTCCTACCTCGCTTCGCCCTTGTGGCTCCTGCAACTCATCGTCGGCATTATGCTGGTGTTGCAGACGCGCTATGTGCGGCCGGAATATTTTACCAAAGAATTTTCGCTCTTTCCGGCCTGGCCGCGGTTTGATGCGGAACGCGCGTTGCAATTGTTCGGCATCACAATGCTGATCCTGCTGGCACCGAAATTCTTCGGCCTTCTACTCGCCTTGTTCCGGCGGGCGGAGCGGCAAGCGGCCGGTGGCGGATTTCTGCTGATCATGTCGGCCCTGATCGAGATCATCGCCTCCGCACTTCTCGCGCCGATCCTCATGGTCATCCAATCGGGTGTGGTCGTTCAGATCGTGTTGGGACGCGATGCAGGTTGGAATCCGCAGCGCCGCGACGATGGCTCGATCCCGTTCCGCGATATCGTCCGTCGTCATCGGATGCAAACGGCGCTCGGTGTCATCACCGGCGTGTCGGCGTTTCTTCTCGCCCCGTCCCTCGCCGGTTGGATGTCGCCCACCATCATCGGGCTTGTTCTCTCGATCCCGATTTCGGCGGCCTCAGGGATGCTCTCCATCGGCCTTGCCCTCAAGAGTATGGGCCTCTTGATGACGCCTGAGGAAGCGTCACCACCACCAATCGCCACCCGTGCCAATACATTGATGCGCGAATTTGCCGCGATGGGTTTTGATGATGACAATGGCCTACGCGCGCTTCATGCCGATGAGGCTTTGCGGCACTTCCATCTGACCGAATTACCGCCCGGCGAGCCGCGGAAACGCGGCGCTGTGCAGCCAGAACGTGCCATTGCTGAAGCGCGCATTCGCGACGCCGAGAGTGCGGATGACGTCATTGCGTTCATTCAACCTAAGGAAGCAATGGCACTTCTAAGCGACCGCGGGTTGATTGCCATGTTCGCGCAATTGCCGGCGCATAGCACAGCGGCTTAACTGGCCAAAATGAGCACCCGCCCGGTATCATTCGCCATCGAATAAAGAGACAGTTCGGCTCGTATTGCGCGAAGCGAGTCGACAGATTTTGACCCGTCCCCTTTCTGCTCTTTGGGTTGTGTTGGGCGCCGCCATAATGGCGATCGTTCCCTCATGCCCGGCTGCGGCGCAGAATACATTCGGCCCCGGTCCCCTGAGCTTGCCGCAATCGGCCTCCGACGTCGTGCTGCTGGATGTCAATGTCGTCATGAAAGGCACGACGGGTGATGAGGCGAAGGATGCCAACCTCATCGCCGCGGCACGGGCCGCGGCTGCGTTCGGCCCCGGCGATCGTTACAACCAAATCCTCGCCGATGGCGCAGCGCTGCGGATGCGTCGCCTTACAGGCGTCCGCAATGCGACCTACGCACTTCGGCAAAGAATCAATCCAGATGGCGTGATCCTTGTTTTCACGATCGAGGCGCAACGCGGGCCGGTCCCGGCGGAAGCGCGCGGCATTCTCAATGGCGGGGACGCGCGGGAGTTTCCGCTTCTCTACCAGAGCGATCGTAGCCTCCTCACCCTGACATTGAACGGCGGCTCCGGGCTATTCCGGGATGGTCAGGCGTGGTTCGGCGCACCGGGCGTGTTCACGAAAAACAATCCGATGGTTGCGCGGCCTCAGCTTGGCGCTGGCACAGGCGCCGTCTCGACATGGACGGAAAATTACGCCGAATATGGGCTGGGAGGCGTTGCTCAATTAGGCGATAGCGCCTTTTACGCCTTTGGCGCAGCCAGCATGATTGCGGTGATGTCAGCCGGGCAAGACATCTATCGAAACGATACGCGTTCCAGCAATACGATTGAAAAGCTCTACGCCGGTCTCCTCTATGCTGGTCCTACTGGCACGAATGCTACCCTCTCCGTCGGCCGGCAGAATTTTTCGCTGAATGATGGGTTCCTGATCAGCCAGTTCGGTTCGCAATGGAATGCCGGCCCGCGGCCGGGCGTCTATCTCGCGCCGCGCACGACGCAGGATTTCTCGATCCTTGGTCAACTCAACTGGCAGGGCTGGACGTTGAAAGGCTTTCTCCTCAACCCGAATGAGTATGAACCGCTCGAGAGCAACACCCAGGTCGCAGGGGCCAATCTCCGCTACACATGGAACCCGTCCTTCTATGCGGATGCGTCGTTCATTACGGTTGTGCAGTCGGATTCAACCTATGCGCTCCCCAGCGGTTTGCGCGCCGGGCGAGCGGGTCTGATGACACTCGCAGGGCATGTTCGCTGGGCCGACCGCACCTTCATCGATGGCCTCTGGGTCGAGAGCGAAGTGGCGCATCAAACCCATCGCGATTTTCCAATGGATGCGTGGGCTGGTTATGGAACGATTGGCTATTTAGCACGCGACATCCCATGGACTCCGTCGCTGTCATATCGCCTCTCCTATTTCTCCGGCGATAACCCAGCCTCTCGAACCTATGAACGGTTCGACACGCTTTATTCCGGTGGTCTCGCCGAATGGTTGCAAGGCATCAGCTTTGCGAAAGTGCTGACGCAATCCAACAAGATCTCTGACCGGATCCGGCTCAACCTCGTGCCGATGCAGAACGTCAACCTGACCTTCGACTGGTTCCGGCACCGCGCGGACACCCTCACCAATGTCGGCGCCAATCCCGCCATCACCCAATTGTCATCCCATGACCTTGGACAAGAATTTCAATTTGTCGGCCGCTGGTCGATCAACCGCTATTTCTATTTCCAAGGTGTCGCGGGCTACGCCATTCCCGGCCAAGCGCTGAAGGAAGCAGCCGGCGTACCGCTCAAGCCTTGGACGACTTTGCAGGCGCAACTCTTTTGGACAATCTGAGATGAAACCTTCAGCGCCATTTGGCGAACAGAGCCACGAACAGCTAGTCGAAACGCATTTCCCGGTCGTGCAATATCATTTTGTGGAAATGTTGACCGCACATCTCGCCGATTGCTCACGCGCCTTCGATGGCGATCTGCAACAAATGTTGCTCTTGGCACTCATCGGCCAAGTCCATATCGAGCATTATCGCCGCCATGGCGGCGATGTCAGTGATGTGCGCGGCTTGAGCGCATCGCGCTTAGCCGATGTGAGCGGCATCCCGCGTCAAACTGTGCGGCGCAAACTGAGTTTGCTCGCCGCACGCGACTGGATTGAGGAGACAGTTCCGGGATCTTGGCGGCTCAAAATGGAACACGGGTCTGCCAAGGCCAAAACCGATCTCGGTGCGTTGAACGATCGGAACAAGCAAAGAATGGCAAAGCTAATTGCGGCGATTGCGCCGCTCATCGCCCATCATTGAGGAGGATAGGATGTTTGACGCCGCAAAGTTTCGACTGGATGGCGAGGTGGCGCTCGTCACCGGCGCGGGAGCCGGGATCGGGCGTGCCATCGCCACGCTGTTTGCAGGAGCTGGGGCCAGCATCCTTGTTACCGATCGGAATGCGGCGGATGCCCAACAGGTGGCGGATGCAATCAATCAGACAGGGGGACACGCCGCCGCTCTCGCCTGCGATGTCACGCAAGAGGAAGCCCTTGCGCAATCGGTGGCCGAAGCGGTGAAGCATTTCGGCGCGCTGACCATTCTTGTGAACAATGCCGGTGGCGGCGGGCCCAAACCGTTTGACATGCCGATGAGCGATTTCGAATGGGCCTATCAGCTCAACGTGTTCTCTTTGTTTCGCCTGTCACAGCTTGCGAGCGTTGAGATGGAAAAAGCCGGGCGCGGCGCCATCCTCAACATCTCGTCGATGGCGGGCGAGAACAAGAATTCCCGCATGGCGTCATATGGATCGTCGAAAGCGGCGGTGAACCATCTCACGCGCAACATCGCTTTCGATCTAGGGCCAAAGAATATTCGCGTGAATGCAATTGCACCCGGTGCCATCAAAACGCAGGCCCTCGCCAAGGTTCTGACACCGGAGATCGAAAAAACGATGCTGAAACATACGCCGCTCGGCCGCCTCGGCGAAGCGGATGATATCGCCTATGCGGCGCTCTTTCTGTGCTCGACAGCGGCGAGCTGGATCAGTGGACAGGTGCTGACCGTATCGGGTGGCGGATTGCAGGAATTGGATTGAGGAGAACCATCATGACCATCGACGCTTTCAAGGATTTTCGACTGGACGGGCATAAGGTCATCATCACCGGCGGCGCGCAGAATATTGGCGCGGGCATCGCCAAGGCGTTTTCGGCGGCTGGTGCTGACGTGCTGATCGCCGATCTCAAGGGCGATCTTGCGCGCGCAACGGCCGATGCGATCGAGAAGGAAACCGAGCGTAAATGCCGTGGCATTGCCTGCGACGTCACCAAAGAGGACGACATCCAAGCCACAGTGGCGATGGCGCTCAGAGAGTTCGGTGGCATTACCACGCTCGTCAACAATGTTGGCTGGGGCGGCGTGAACCCTGATCCGCTGGCGGTGAGCGAGGAGGATTTGATTGCGTCCTACAAGCTCAACACGATCAGTGCCTATCGGATGAGCGCGGCATGCGTGCCCCATATGAAGGGCTTTCACAACGCCTCGATCGTCAATTCAGGCTCGTTCTCTTCGGCCATTCCGGCATCCGAGATTTTGGCCTACAGCACAGCCAAGGCCGCCCTCACCCATCTGATGGCGTGCCTCGCCAATGCGCTGGCGCAGAAGGTACGGGTGAATTCGGTGCTGATCGGCACGGTGCTGACCGAAGGCTATGCCTCCGCTGGTATCGACGCGGCGACGCAAGAGCGGATGCTTCATCCCGATACCCTCACAGGGCGCCCGGGCCGCCCCGAAGATGTCGCCAACGCCATGCTCTGGCTCGCCTCGCCCGCCGGCAGCTGGGTCAGCGGCCAGACGATCAATGTGCATGGCGGCGGCCATGTTTTGCGGCTTTTCGGCCATTGACCGGTCAAAAGGGGCGGATATCCCGCCCCTTTTTCGTGAATCCGTGCCAAACGGGCAGCGGATAGCCTTGACCCCCCGGCGCAACGCAGATAGCACGGGGCCGCAAAGTGAGATCGCGTAGCTCAGCTGGTAGAGCAACGGACTTTTAATCTGTAGGTCCTGGGTTCGAGTCCCAGCGCGATCACCACTCGCTCCCTTATTGAAAAAACCGCGCCACTGAGCTCTTCGGGACATATGCCTTTGCGCTTAAGGTTTTGCGCTGTTTGAGGGTGCCGGCTCCCCCGCCCATCCGCGCGAACATAAACCTATTTTGGGCTCTGACTCATTCAACACCTGCTAGCCGTAGCAGGGGTTTCCGCAGGCCGAAGACGCGCCTGAAGACCCTTCTAGAGAAACAGCAGGACCTCGATGTCAAAAATTTCAAAACTGATCATAGCAACAGGATTATCGCTCGCAGCGCTCTCAGCGCACGCCACTGATGTTTACCACCAGCCCCGCCCCATTCTGGAAACGAAAAACGGGAAACTGCAGGGCGTTGAAACGCAAGGCATGGTTGTCTACCGCAACATTCCTTATGCAGCGCCCCCGGTGGGTGATCTGCGTTGGCGCCCGCCGCAGCCTGCTCAGAGCTGGAGCGGCGTCCGCGACGCGAGCCGCTTTGGTGAAGCCTGTGTGCAATTCTTGGTTGATGGGTTGAATAATGAGTTAGTGCCTGGCTCAGAAGATTGTCTGAAGCTCAACGTATATGCGCCCAAGAATGCCAAGAACCGTCCCGTGATGGTTTGGATCCATGGCGGTGGTCTTGTCGAAGGCTCAGGTTCGGAGCGTTATTACATCCCGACAGGTCTCGTGGCTGAAGATGTCGTGGTCGTCACTATCGATTACCGGATCGGCCGCTTCGGTTTTTTTGCACCGACGGAATTGGTTGAAGAAGCCAAAAAGAACAACGAGCCCGTTGGCAATTATGGCGTCATGGACCAAATCCAAGCGCTCAAATGGGTGCGCGATAATATTGCGACATTTGGCGGCGATCCAAATAACGTCACCATCTTCGGCCAATCGGCTGGTGGCCGCAGCGTTACATGGCTGATGACGTCGCCCGCATCGAAAGGCCTCTTCCATAAGGCCATTGCGCAGAGCCCGCAGCAATTGCCGATGCGTGACGTCAGTAAACCACGCCACGGCAAGCCGTCAGTCGAAGAATCCGATACGAAATTTATGGCAAGCCTCGGCGCAAAGTCGCTCAAAGATTTGCGTGCGATGCCTACCGATCAAGTGGCGCTTACAACCAAGCAATATTTTACCGGCGAATTCGACGGCGAAATGGTTGATGGACAGATCATCATCGGCGACTCCATCCCAATGTTTGCGGAAGGCAAGCAACATAAGGTTCCGTTCATGGTCGGAACACTCTCATGGGATGCAAGCTTCTTCATTATGGGCGCGCCGCCAGTCGACGCCTATATCAAGAAAATGGGGCAAGACCCGAAGATCGTTGCAAAACTCTATGCCAATTATAAGTGGCGGTGTCAGCTTGCATTGTCTTCGCAGATGATGGCTGATGGTTGGTACACGGGCGCCGTGAAGCTGCTGGCTGATAGTGCCAACAAGTACGCACCGAGCTATGCATATTACTATAGCTTCATGACACCTACATTGAAGGCGTCGTTTATCGGGCCCGCTCACACATTTGAACTTCCCTACGTGTTTGGTGATCTCGCGACCGTACCGCGCGCTCCTGCAAAAGCTGGGAAGCCTGCTGATCCGTGCACCGAAATCGATCAGGCATTCAAGGAAGTTAAGGCGAATAAATGGGCCAGTATTTGGTTCCCCGTGACTGCGCCGAACAATCGCGAAGATATCTCGATGAAAGAACAGCTGACCAAGAGCTGGACCGCCTTTGCGAAAACAGGCAACCCCAATTACGGCAAGCGTGAAATCTGGCCACGCTACGACCTCGCAACTGATACGATGCGTGAATTTGCCAATGGCAAGCAGGGCGTTGTGAAGAACCTCAACAAAGATCGCGTCGATTATCAGTTACAGTTCATCAAGGCGCTGTATCAGGTTAAATAAAAGACCCGATCACGCTTGATTAAACGCCAACCCTCTCGCTTCCAGCGAGAGGGTTTTTCTTTTGCCAAAAAGGCGCGTACTGCCTCGGAAGCGTCGTACCTTGAGTTGTGAAAGTGAAGCTGACTGGGATCTTGTACAAAACCCGGCCATTTCAGGATGGCCGGGTTTTTATGGAAGACACACGGTTGAGACTTCCGTCGTTACGCTTATGCCCACGCTGCCCACCCGATTTTAGCCGCGCACGTTTCCCCTCATCTTGAGGCATGGTCAAGATTGACATTCCCTAACGGTAAAGAGAACGTTCGGTGTATTTTTGCGTGGGAGGTGGGGATGAAAACACAGATCGCGTTTCTGACTGCGATTGGCATCGCATTAGCCGCTGCTGCCTGTGCGCCCAAACAGCCGCCGCGGACGATCAGCGCTGCTCCGACAAACAAGGTCTGGGCCCGCGCCGATGGGCAACGTATGGCGGGAAATCCTGCGCTGACGCGACAGGGTCAAACCGATCTGCAGCAATGCCGTTCACTGGCCACGGTCGACAGCAAAGAGGGCCAGTATGATCTCAAAATCCTCAATGGCTTCATGACATCGCGCGGCTATATCGAGCGCGATATCTAAAAGGATCTAGCGGCGCTGCGCCCAAGACTTGCCACCGACCCAAGGCCCGTGATGTTGTCGCGGCCGTCAGGAGGCATGGCATGAGCGTTGAAGGTTTGGGGCGCGAGTTAGAAGGCTTGCTGGTGGTGTCCATCGAGCAGGCGGTTGCGGCGCCTTATTGCGGCCTGTTGCTGGCCGATGCCGGTGCGCGCGTCATCAAGGTCGAGCGCAAGGAAGGCGATTTCGCCCGCGCTTACGATCGTGCCGCCAAAGGCCACAGCGCCTATTTCGTCTGGCTTAATCGCGGCAAGGAATCACTCGTCCTCGATATCGATGATCCGGCGGATCAGGCGCTGCTGTCGCGCCTTCTCGCCAAGGCCGATGTGCTGATCCAGAATCTGGCACCGGGTGCGCTCGAAAAGCGCGGCTTTGCCGGCGATGTCTTACGGAAGCGCAATCACGGTCTCATCACTTGCGAAATCACCGGCTATGGCCGCGCCGGGCCCATGGCTGAGATGAAGGCCTATGATCTTCTGGTTCAGGCTGAAACAGGTCTGTGCTCGATTACGGGCACGCCAGAAGGGCCTGCGCGGGTCGGTGTCTCCGTCTGCGATATCGCCACCGGCATGACGGCCTTCTCAGCGATTCTGCGCGCCTTATTGCTGCGTGCGAAGACCGGGCGCGGAATCGATCTTTCGATTGCGATGTTCGATGTGCTGGCGGATTGGATGAATGTGCCGCTGCTTTACCAGCGTTATGCAGGCCGCGCGCCGCAGCGGATAGGCGTCGCCCATGCAACCTTGGCCCCTTATGGGCTCTATAAAGCGGGTGACGGCAAAGCGCTGCTGATCGCAGTGCAATCAAACCGCGAATGGGTGCAGCTTTGCGAGGCGGTTCTACGGCAACCGGAGCTCGCGACCGATCCGCGATTCCGCGACAATGAGGACCGTTGTGCCAACCGGCCGGCGATGGATGCGATCATCGATGCCGTGTTCGCTGGTTATGATCGGGATGCACTGATCGAGACCTTGATCAAGGCGCGGATCGCCTGTGCGCGGCTGAGCTCGGTCGAAGATCTCGAAGCCCATCCGCATCTCGCTGCGCAAACGGCTGAGATCGCCGGTGAGACGATTGCACTGGCCGATCTGCCGGTGGCCCGTCGCGCCGGGCGTCCCGTGCGGGTTCCAACGCTGGGCGAAGACAACGCACGCCTCCGGTCTGAGTTTTCCGTCTGATTTCTGAGCTCAAAACCCAAGAGTGCGTGTGCGGTCTGCCCCGTTGCGGGCCGAACAACCTCATTGGGCGAATTGACCGTTTTGTCGTCCATGCTGCAACCTGACGCCAGGGCAACTGAGCCGGATTCGGCTTTTCGGGTACAATTTAGATGACAATCAAGCGGGTCGATGACGATTTCGAGGGCGATGAACGGCAAGACATTCTGGAAGTCGAACGTTCGACGCGGAATGTCTATGACCTCCTCGAACGCATCCGCATGGCGGGCGATCTGACGACAGAAGACGCGCTGATCCTCATCTATATTTTGAAGCTCAACCTTTGGATCGACGGACCTTCACAGGTGACATTGCGGCCGGTATCGATTGCCGATATTGGGCAGGCGCTTCAGATTTCACGTGAGACTGCGCGTCGTAAAGTATTGGCTTTACAAGAAAAAGGCCTCGTCGTCCGCACCTCGTCGGGCGTGTTGGTCGAAAATATCGGCGCCTTGTTTGCGAAGAGCGCCGCGGGCGCCGCGCCTGCCGCTTAAGCCGCGCGCGATCGGGCGACATTCCACGCCGCCGCGATCACCACAATCATCGCCAGAACCTGATGGGCCAGCGCCAATGAAATCGGCACGGCGTGGATCAGCGTGACCACGCCGAGTGCGAATTGCAGCAGCACGAGGCCTGCAATCAGTGTTGTGCGCAGTGCTGCGGGGCTCGCGGGCGTGATCGCCCGCGCCTTCATCGCTGCGATCAACGCCACAGCCAGAACGACGAATGCACCGATCCGATGGTTGAATTGGACCAAGGCGACATTGTCGGCGAAGTTTTCGATCCATGGCGAAACAGCAAAGAGCGTGTCGGCGGAAGGAACGAAACGGCCATCCATCAGAGGCCACGTGTTGAAAGTCAGCCCGGCACGCGAACCGGCGACAAGCGCACCAAGTGCGATTTGAACCAAGACGATGATCAACACGGCGAGCGCCCAGCCGCGCGATGCAGACCGGTCTGGCTTGGGTGCGGGTGCAAACCGCGCCGTGAACAAGGTCAGCAGCGCGAGAATGATGCTCGCCAGCGTCAGATGCAGCATGAGCTTGATCGGTGCGACAGCGATCATGCCCGGCTTGAGGCCTGACGCCACCATGATCCAACCGATCGTGCCCTGCAGCCCGCCGAGCCCGGCAATGGCCATCGCCATGAGAAGTTCGCGACCGCGCAAAGCGCCTGTCAGCGCGAAAACGAAAATTCCAAGCCCGAAGACAACGCCGAGAAAGCGGCCCAACTGCCGATGGCCCCATTCCCACCAATAGATGAATTTGAACTCCGCTAAGTCCATCCCGGCATTGAGGAGCGTGTATTGTGGGCTCGCCCGATATTTGTCGAATTCGAGCTGCCAGGCCTGATCGTTGAGCGGCGGCATGGCCCCGGTCACGGGCCGCCATTCAGTGATCGAGAGACCAGACCCGGTGAGGCGGGTTGCGCCGCCCACCATGACCATCAACACCACCAGGCCGATCATCAGCATCAACCAACGGCGCACGGCGGCGCGGTTCGCCTGCTTGGCAGGCTGGGCCTCTGAGACAGCGGACGCATGAGACAAGACGGACATGGGTGACCTGATCGACGAATGACGTCCGGACTGATAGAGACTCGGCCGCGCTCGGGCAACGGGCGCCTTTGCCGCAACAGACCAGAAGTCCCCCATGCGCCGCCGTACCCGCAAGCTCATCGGAGCTGTCGTGATCCTGATCTTCGTCTGCGTCTATGCGCTCGTCGCCATGGCCCTAGCGCAAGGCCGCCTGCAGGAGGCGGCCAAGATCTGGCAAAACCTCTATTACGTCATCGCCGGGCTTGGCTGGATCCTGCCATTGATGCCGCTGATCAAATGGATGGAACGGCCCGACCCTGACGAGGCCTGATCAAGCCATCAGCTTAAGCGCGTCGGCAAAGAAATCTGGCCCGCCGAAATTGCCCGACTTCAACGCGATAAGCATGTCATGGCGGTAGCCGCTGGCACCCAGCACCGGCACGCCGGCGGCGATCTCAGGGCCGACGACAAAGCCGGGCACGCCCAAACGGTCAACAACCGCACCTGACGTTTCACCACCCGCCACAACGAGGCGGCGCACGCCCTTCTCAACCAGACGCTCCGCGAGATCGGCCATGGCCTGCTCGATGGCGTGCCCGATTTCAGCCTGTCCGAACCGGCCTTGCAGTGCACGGACGCGATCAGGCGTCGCGGTGCTCGCCACCAGAACCGGGCCCTGCGGCAAGCGCTCTGTGGCCCAAGCGACGATCTCGTCGAGATAGGCGGCACGCCGCTCCATCAGATCAGCGGGATCGAGCCGGAAGACGGGCATGATTTTCTCGGCGGCGGCGACCTGACCGAGTGTCGCCTGCGAACAGCTCCCGGCCAAACAGGCGGCAGCACTGGCGGGCAAATTGGCAAGCGCAGCACCGGATGCGCCGCCCCTTCCGCGTTTCACAAAGGCCTGCGCCAGTCCAAGGCCCAAACCCGAGGCGCCAACCGACAGATGCGTATCGGCCGCCACTTCACCGATGGGTGCTAAATCCGCATCAAAGACGGTGTCGACGATGACCGCGCGCACGCCGTCGCGTCCCATCTCCTTCATCCGCGCTTTAATCGCCGATGCACCCTTGGTGATCGTTGCGAGATCAATCAGGCCAATCTGATTTTTGCTTTGGCGCTGCAAGACACGGACGAGATTGGAATCGTGCATGGGATTGAGCGGATGATCCTTCAATGGGCTTTCGTTCAGCGGCACATGGCCAACAAAAAGATTGCCCATATAAACCGTGCGCTTCGTCTCCGGGAATGCCGGTGTCACGATGATGCAATCATCACCCGTCTTGTCGAGAAGCGCATCCATCACCGGGCCAATATTGCCGCGATCGGTGGAATCGAAGGTCGAGCAAATCTTGAAGAGAATATGAGAAGCGCCCTGCCCCTTCAGCCAGGCATAGGCCTCGAGCGACAATGCAACAGCTTTGGCTGGATCGATCGACCGGCTCTTGAGCGATAGAACAACCGCATCGACGTCGGGCAAACGATAATCCGCCGCTGGCACGCCAATCGTCTGCACCGTGCGCAGACCCGCCTTCTTCAACGTGTTCGCGAGATCGGATGCGCCGGTGTAATCATCCGCAATACAACCCAGAACGATGGCCATGGTTATGCTCCTCAGCGCGGACGATATTCAGCGAACCAGCCGAGCCCGTCGACTGTATTACCGGCCGGAATATATTCGCAGCCGATGAAGCCGTCATAACCGAGCCGGTCGAGTTCAGCGAAGAGAAACGCATCGTTCAACTCTTCGCTCATTGGCTCATGGCGTGAGGGAACGCTCGCCACCTGAACATGACCGATGAGCGGAAACATCGCACGCATCGCCATCACTACATCGCCATGGATGATCTGGCGGTGGAAGATATCGAATTGCAGTTTCACATTCGCAAGTCCGAGCTCTTCAATCAGCGCTGCGGTGAATGGAAAATCGTTCAGGAAATAGCCCGGCATTCCACGCGCATTGATTGGCTCAAGCAAAATGGAAATGCCGTGTGGCGCAAAAAATTCAGCCGCTTTCTGCACTGAATTTTTGTAGCTCGCGAGCGCCATCGGATTTTTGCGATCGGCCAATCCGGCCATCATGTGAATTTTCTTGACGCCAGTGGCTTTGGCATAGGGCAACGCCGTTTTGAGCGCTGCGTCGAAATCAGCGGTCCGTTCCGGCAATGCGGCCAAGCCGCGCTCGCCCTTGGCCCAATCGCCGGGCGGCAGGTTGAACAGAGCTTGCGTCAAATTGTTGCGCTGCAACCGTTCCGCAATCGCCTCTGCGGGGAAATCATAGGGAAAGAGATATTCAACCGCCTCGAAGCCGGCGCGCGCGGCTGCATCGAACCGATCCAGAAACGGCACTTCGTTGAACATCATCGACAGATTGGCGGCAAAACGCGGCATTCTCGCTCACTCCCCGGCCGGGCCTTGTTATCGGCGGGTATGGGGCCGCCTTGACCTCTGGCACTGTTCACCGGATACCACCCCTCGTTGAGGGTTGGAAGGGTGCGACGACCATGAGCGAGGCGAAACTGCGCGAAGCGATCTGCCGCTATGGCAAATCTCTCTATGACCGCGGGCTGACGCCGGGCTCGTCCGGTAATATAAGCCTTAGGCTAGAGGATGGCGGCTGGCTGGTGACGCCGACCAATGCCTCACTCGGCTTTCTGGACCCTGCCAGTATCTCTCGGCTCGACGCGTCCGGGCGGCTTGTCTCTGGTGATGCGCCGTCCAAAGAAATTCCGCTTCATAGCGCACTCTATGAAACGCGCAGCAGCGCGCGCGCCATCGTCCATCTGCATTCGACCCATTCGGTCGCGGTTTCGATGCTACCGGAGATCGACCCCAAGGCCGTCTTGCCGCCGATGACAGCCTATTACCTGATGCGCGTCGGCGCGACGGCGCTTGTGCCCTATTACCGCCCCGGTGACCCCGCCGTCGCCGACGCAATCAAAGGGCTGGCCGGTCGCTATTCGTCCGTGCTTCTCGCCAATCATGGTCCGGTGGTCGCAGGCGATACGCTCGAAGCGGCCGTCTATGCGACCGAGGAGTTGGAGGAGACGGCGAAGCTCTATCTCCTCCTGCGCAATCTCAATCCGCGCTATCTCTCACCCCAACAGATCGCCGATCTCACTAAGCATTTTGGTCTGACGATTCCTGATCATCACGATCACGATCACGACCATTGATGAGCGCGGGCTGATTAGTGGAAACCGCGCGCCGCATCGCGGCAGGCGCGCTCGCATTCACGGCAGGTTTCAGCACAATGGCGGCAATGCAGATGCATACCGGCGTGACGCTCGCACTCCTCAGCACAGATACGACACGCGACAGCGCACGCATCGATCATGCGGCTCACCGTGTCTTGATTGCGACCCGTACGTCTGACCATCAGCGTGCCGGCAGCCATGCAGACATCGGCGCAGTCAAGGTTGCGACGGATACATTCCGTCAGGTCTTTCACCATTTCTTCGCCGAGACAGGCGTCAGCGCAGGAATGACACATCGCTGCACATTGGAAACAGGCCTCGATACAAACAGCAATTGGTTCGAGCACAGCGCCATGAAGGCGTGGATGGCTCGAAAGTATTTCTCGTAAGTGCATGGGGACCTCCCAAGGGTTGCGGGAAGCCAACGCCAGTGCAGAGCAACGGTTCCGGGCCTGTGCTTGGACGGGTTCGCACTCGCCTCTCCAGAGGCAGTGCATCGTAAGATGGCGTCAGTGATGGGCAAGAAACCGCATGCTCAGAATGAGCGACGACGTCATAGGGTGCGGAGGCCGAGGGGCCGTTCACGCGACATCGATGTTGAAAATGGTCGGAGCGGCGGGATTCGAACCCACGACCCCTAGTCCCCCAGACTAGTGCGCTAACCGGGCTGCGCTACGCTCCGACTAGCCGTGCTTATAGAGATGCCGTCCCTGCTTCGCAACACGCGACAGGTGGTTTTCGGGGCCTCTGGGCCTATCCTGCAACGCGAAAAATTAGCCGGTCACGCCCGACGCGCTATCCGCCTTGATCATGCCGAGAAGGCGGCGGCATTCGACAAGCTCAGCCAACGCGCTTTCAAGCGCGACGCGGCTTTCCGGCCCTAGCCCAGCCGGGCCTTCCGCGAAATCTTCGAACAAGGGCAAGCTCGACAGTCCCCGCGGCTGCCGCGCCCGCGGCGGTGCTGCGGGTGGAGGGGCCGCCTCTTCTTCAAGCTCAAGCACATCATCGGGGACGGCGGCCACCACCGGCGGTGCTTTTGCTGGCGGGCTGACGGGCGCTGCGGCGGCGACCATGCCGGTACGGCCGATCGCTTGGACGGCTTTGGGACCGTCCTCTTTCAGGATGCGCTGCACACCCTTGATCGTGTAGCCTTCGCTATAGAGGAGATGGCGGATGCCCTTGAGGAGATCGACGTCGTCAGGGCGATAATAACGCCGACCGCCGCCACGCTTCAGCGGCCTGATCTGGCCGAACCGTGTTTCCCAGAACCGCAAGACATGTTGCGGAATATCGAGATCCTCGGCGACTTCGCTGATCGTTCTGAAGGCGTCGGGACTCTTATCCATAACGCTCACTCCGGCTCACGCCGGCGCGGGATTATTCATCCTCGTCGGCGATGTCGATCCCGTTGATGCGCGCTTTGAGAATGTTCGACGGTTTGAACACCATCACGCGCCGCGGCTCGATCGGGACTTCGATGCCGGTTTTCGGATTCCGCCCGATTCGTTGCCCCTTGTCACGAACGACGAAGGACCCGAACGAAGAGAGCTTCACAGTTTGCCCCTGCGCGATGCAGTCGGAAATCTCGCGGAGAACGAGTTCAACCAGAGCAGCGGATTCTGTCCGGGACAGACCGATCTTCTGGTAGACCGCCTCGCTCAATTCGGCGCGCGTAATTGTCTTCTGCGCCATACTCCCTCCGAACCGATTTCCTGTAAAAGAACAAATGCTTGCATGGATCACAATGGACGGAGGGGCACGCTAGTGCAACCCGTCCAACGCTGCAAGCGGCAAATGATACTACCAGCGAATGAGCGCCGAACCCCATGTAAACCCGCCACCCATCGCTTCGATGAGAACGAGTTGACCCTTTTGGATGCGGCCATCACCAACGGCCGTTGCAAGGGCGAGTGGGATTGACGCGGCTGACGTGTTGCCGTGCAAATCAACAGTAAGCACGACTTTTTCCGTCCCGATGCCGAGTTTCTTCGCGGTTGCATCAATGATGCGGCGGTTTGCCTGATGCGGCACAAACCAATCGATGTCAGCAGCGGTGAGACCAGTGGCGCGGAAGGATTCTTCGATGGTTTCCGCAAGGTAGTTCACCGCATGGCGAAACACTTCCTTGCCTTCCATGCGCAGATGGCCGGTCGTCATGGTCGCGGACGGCCCACCATCGACGAAAAGCTTATCCTTATGGCGTCCATCGGCACGCAGATGCGAGGTGAGTACGCCACGATCGGTGAGACCGCCATGGCCCTCATGCGCTTCGAGAATGATGGCACCCGCACCATCGCCAAACAGCACGCAAGTGGTGCGATCATTCCAATCAAGAATGCGAGAGAAGGTTTCCGATCCAATGACAAGCGCGCGCTGATGCGAACCTGACTGCAGGAATTTGTCGGCAATAGAGACCGCGTAAACAAAGCCCGAGCAGACGGCTTGCACGTCAAAGGCGGCGCCCTGCGTGATGCCCAGCTCTGCTTGAACCTGCGTTGCGGTCGCAGGAAAAGTATAGTCCGGTGTCGCCGTTGCGAGCACAATGAGATCGATGTCGCTGGCTTTCAAACCGGCATTCGACAATGCGTTCTGCGCCGCCAAGGTCGCGAGCGATGACGTCGTCTCGCCCTCCCCCGCGATATGGCGCTGCCGAATACCAGTGCGCTCAATGATCCACTCGTCGGAGGTATCGATCTTGGCCGCCAATTCCGCATTGGTCACGACGCGTTTGGGCAGCGCATGGCCGATCCCGGCCACAGTCGAACGGCGGATCGTCATGCGAGGGACTCTCCCTTGGGGTCGGCCGCGTCGTTCGATTTCGCGCGGTGGCCGAAGCTTTCATTCAGGCTTGTGCGGATCTTGGCCATGAGATCGTGCCGAACCATCTCATAACCGAGATCGACTGCCGCGGAGAAGCCCGTGGCGTCCGTCCCGCCATGGCTTTTAATGACAACACCATCAAGACCGAGAAAAACCCCGCCATTGACCTTGCGGGGGTCAAGACGGTCCTTCAATTCGGCGAAAGCGGATTTCGCAAGCAAATAGCCGAGTTTTGACAGAAACGTCCGGCCCATGGCTGCCTTCAAATAGGTGCCAATCTGCTTGGCCGTGCCTTCGGCTGTCTTGAGCGCGATATTGCCGGCAAAGCCTTCGGTCACCACCACGTCCACGGTGCCCCGGCCGATATCGTCGCCCTCGACGAAGCCGGCATAGGTCAGCCCAGGCATCTCGGTCTCGCGCAGGATTTTGGCCGCGAGTTTGACTTCCTCGACGCCTTTCATCTCTTCGACACCGACATTGAGGAGACCCACCGTCGGCTTGGTGATGTCGAACATGATCTGCGCCATCGCCGATCCCATGATCGCGAGGTCAACCAGTTGGCGCGCATCGGCCCCAATCGTGGCGCCGACATCGAGCACGATGCTTTCACCTTTGATGGTCGGCCAGATGGCCGCAATGGCTGGGCGGTCGATATTCGCCATGGTGCGGAGGCAAAACAGGGCCATCGCCATCAAAGCGCCTGTGTTGCCCGCCGAGACGGCGACATCCGCCTCGCCCTGCTTCACACTGTCGATGGCGCGCCACATCGAGGATTTGCCGCGGCCATAGCGTAAGGCCTGGCTCGGCTTGTCATCCATCTTGATCGCAATGTCGGCATGGATCAGCCGCGACGATGCTTTGAGCGCCGGCAATTGGTTGAGCACCGGCGCGCAGATGGCCTCATCGCCATGCAGCAGAAAAAACGTATCCGGGTGCTTCTGAAGCGTGAGCGCTGCTCCGGCGAGCACGACTTCGGGGCCATGATCGCCCCCCATCGCGTCGAGCGCGATCCTGACCTTGCCTGTCGTCACAGCTCTTGAAGCCTCGTTACTGGCCGCGCGGGCCGGTCGGCCCGATTCTGGGCACCGGCGCGCAGGCGGGCGGACAATAGCCGAGCGCTGTCAAAGGGCAAGCTGCAAAGCGGTTCGCCCTGTTGACGTCTAGCCCGGTCCCTGACCGCCTTTGAGCTTGGCCAAGGCGGCAAACGGGTTTTCCTTGCCCGTATCCTCCTCATACCGGAATTCGCCGTCCGCCTTACGCGGATAAGGATCGAGCCCCAAGGAGAGGAACTCGGCTGTTACGGCCCCGACGTCGATCCGGCCATTGACGATGGGATCGGGCAGGTCTTCCTCGTCCGCATCGTGGGAGATCGAGGCCTCCGCGGCTCCATCGGCGCTTGCATGTTCCGAAAACCGCATCGTCACCGGCTCTTCCACCACGGTTTCGAAGGGTTCGAGCGTCACGACGCAGGTCCGGGTCAAAACAGCGTGCAGCGTGCCACTGAGCTTCACCTGCGAACCGCGCCGGATAAGGCGGTAATCAGCGGTCAGCGATGTCACCTTCGGCGCGTCGATCCATTGGGCGACGGCCGCGCATTCGGCCGGCGTCGCCTCGAAATGCAGATCGAGCCCGCGGTCAGGAATATCGCCGACTGCAATCATGCGACGCAGCGGCAGGTTGTGTGGGTCGGTCATGTCGGTTCACGCACGAGAATGGTTGCGGCCTCAGGCCAAGCAATGGCCGCTTGTGAAATGGCGGAAAAGTCTTTTTTCGAAAGCGCTTGGCGGGCGCTATTCACATAACGATTCAGGTCGCGGCCCGCTACGATTTGCGTTTCGTCGCCCAGCACATTGCGCGCAAGCGCGGTCGCCATGGCCTCGTCGCCCGCGGCGAGAGCGTCGTTATAAGCCTTGGCCCGGCCCATGAAATGAGAGGCGATCCGCTTCATGCGCTTCGGCACGCTGATATCGCCCACGCCCATCTCGCGCAAAGCGGCATCGAAACGGTTGAAGAGATCGTCGACAAAATCCTGCGCGAAATCATCGGCAGGCGGCGGCAATTGTTTCAGCCGTTCAAGCACGAGCACCGCATGCAGCGTCAAAACGTCGAAACGTCCCTCGACCGTGTCGGGCACGCCCGCCATGGCATAGAAGGCCGGCTGGCGGCTTGCCTCCGTCAGAGATGCGTAGAGTGCATCAAACAGCGCCTGATTGGCCCGTTTGCGTTTCCAAAACCCGAACATCTGCGCTCCGGCCTCCATCCCGTCCGATAAGGCCCAATCTTGCTTTTGCCCGGATCGCGGGTTACGGCATGAACAAGGCTGACCGCAACTAAATAGTGCCGGTTTCGCGTTTCGGGAGATGGTTTCCATGACAGAGACGACGTCTTTTCGCCGCCGGGGCCTCTTGCTGGGCCTGACCGCCATGGCGACGCTCGCCTTGGCCGGATGTGGTGAGCAGACCACCAAGGGTCATATCTTCGACGAGGAACTGGTCGCCAAGATCAAGCCGGGCATGGATGGTCAGCAGGTCTTGCAGACGATCGGCACGCCTTCGACCGTCTCCACCGTTGGCAATCAGACCTGGTACTACATCAGCCAAGACACGGTGCAACGCCTCAAATTCATGCCGCCTTCCGTGACGAACCAACGCGTGCTCGCCATCAATTTCACAAAAAATCTGAAGGTTGAGAGCGTCAACAATTACGGGATCGAAGACGGCAAAGTGTTCGACTTCTCGAAGAACGAAACGCCGACGGGCGGTGCTGAACTCTCGGTCGTCAAGCAGCTGCTGCGTGCGACCGGGCAAGGCATGCCGTAAGAGACGGCCGCAACCCTATAAAAAAACCCCGCAAAGCGAGCGCCTTGCGGGGTTTTCTTTTGATGACGATTCAGATCACGACAGGTGTGCCAACACCGCAAGCAGCAACAGCGCCACGATATTGGTGATCTTGATCGCAGGATTGACGGCGGGACCCGCCGTATCCTTGTAGGGGTCGCCGACGGTGTCACCCGTCACGGATGCCTTGTGCGCATCGCCGCCCTTGAGATGCTTGACGCCATCCTTATCGACGAACCCGTCTTCAAAGGATTTCTTGGCGTTATCCCAAGCGCCGCCACCCGAGGTCATCGAGATCGCAACAAAGAGGCCGTTGACGATCACGCCGAGGAGCGATGCACCGAGGGCCGCGAACGCATTGGCCTTCGAGCCCGAGATGAGCAGCACGCCGAAATAGGCGACGAGCGGTGCCAACACCGGCAGCAGTGACGGGATGATCATTTCCCGGATCGCCGCCTTCGTGAGCATGTCGACAGCACGGCCATAATCGGGACGTTGCGTACCCTGCATGATGCCCGGCATTTCGCGGAACTGGCGGCGCACTTCCTCGACCACCGAACCGGCTGCGCGACCGACTGCCGTCATCGCGATCCCACCGAACAGATACGGGATGAGACCGCCGAAGATTAGGCCCGCGACGACATAGGGATTGGACAGGTCGAAGGAGACCGTACCGATGCCTTTGAAGTAGGGCCGTCCTTCCGCGATGAAGGACTGCAGATCGTTCGTGTAGGCAGCAAACAGCACCAACGCACCGAGACCTGCCGAACCAATGGCATAGCCCTTGGTGACGGCCTTGGTTGTGTTGCCGACCGCGTCGAGCGCGTCCGTCGAATGACGCACTTCTTTCGGCAGGCCTGCCATTTCGGCAATGCCACCGGCATTGTCGGTGACAGGACCGAAGGCATCGAGCGCGACGATCATGCCTGCAAGACCGAGCATCGTCGTCACCGCAATCGCGGTGCCGAAAAGACCGGCGAGCTGGAAGGTCGAGATGATGCCCGCCACGATCACGAGTGCCGGGAGCGCGGTCGATTCAAGCGAGACTGCGAGGCCCTGAATGACGTTCGTGCCATGGCCTGTGACCGATGCTTGCGCGATCGACACAACAGGACGTTTGCCCGTGCCCGTATAGTACTCGGTGATCCAGACGATGAGACCGTTCACCACGAGGCCAATGATGCCGCAGATGAACAGGTTCGTGCCAGTGAGGCTCATGCCGGCGACTTCGCCGAACTTGCCCCAACCCACAGTCAGGCTCGTCGCTGCACCGAGACCCACGACCGACAAGATCGAGGTCACCCACAGGCCCTTATAAAGCGCGCCCATGATGTTGTTGTTCGGGCCGAGCTTCACGAAGAACGTGCCGATGATCGATGTCACGATGCACGCTGCACAGATCGCGAGCGGATAGAGCATCGCCGAGAGGACGATGTCCTTGCCTGCAAAGAAGATCGCCGCGAGCACCATGGTGGCAACAACGGTCACCGCATAGGTCTCGAACAAGTCAGCGGCCATGCCTGCGCAGTCGCCGACATTGTCGCCGACGTTATCGGCGATGGTGGCGGGGTTACGCGGATCATCTTCAGGAATGCCTGCTTCCACCTTACCGACAAGGTCGGCACCGACGTCAGCACCCTTGGTGAAGATACCGCCACCGAGACGGGCAAAGATCGAGATCAGCGACGCGCCGAAGCCGAGTGCCACGAGCGCATCGATCACGACACGGTCGCCTGGCTTCATGCCCATCGGGCCGGTGAGGATCCAGAAATAAACGGCCACGCCGAGGAGCGCGAGACCGGCAACAAGAAGGCCCGTCACAGCGCCTGCCTTGAACGCAACATCAAGACCGGCAGCGAGCGAATGCGACGCTGCCTGTGCGGTCCGGACGTTGGCGCGCACGGACACATTCATGCCGATAAAGCCCGCAGCCCCCGAAAGCACCGCGCCGATCAGGAAGCCGATCGCGACAGCCCAGCCGAGCAGAAGCCCAATGATGACGAAGAGCGCGACACCGACGTAAGAAATCGTCGTGTATTGGCGGCGCAGATAGGCTTGTGCACCTTCTGCAATCGCGGCTGCAATTTCCTGCATCCGCGCCGTGCCGGCATCACGCCGGTTCACATCGGCGCTTGCCCATACGCCATAGGCGATGGCCAAGAGCCCTCCTAGAATGATCAGAAAAATCATCGTGTTGCCGTCCCTCATTGCAAGCCGCGCGGAAAAGGCAGGCTCCGCCCGGGACCGGTTTCTACGTCCGGTCTATGGTGATTCCCGTCTCCTTATGGAGATCGTTGGGAAAGCCTGCCAAAATTGGGGGGCGGTGGCAAATGCCGCGGGGTCAAGCGACGGCTTTGCCTTGGCGTGTCTTGATCGTGAGCCAGACCAGCGCGAGACCAGCGAGCACAACAGGCGGAAACACGACAAGGTTGACGCTGTTCCAGCCCAGAGTAGCGAGCATCTGGCCTGACGAAAACGAGCCGATGGCCATGGTGCCGAATATCAGAAAATCGTTGAAGGCCTGCACCTTGTTGCGCTCGTCGGGATGGTGGCACTGGGTCACCAAGGCGGACGCGCCGATGAAGCCGAAATTCCAACCAATTCCCAGCAGGATCAGACCGATCCAGAAGTGCCAAACCGTGATGCCGGCGAGATCCACGAGGGCCGCGGCAGCGAGAAGAATGAGGCCCGCCGCGATCACGCGCGGAATGCCAAACCGGCCAATGAGGCTGCCGGTGAAGAAGCTCGGTCCATACATCGCGAGGACATGCCATTGAATGGCATTGTTCGAGTCGGTGAGCGAATGGCCGCACATACGCATGGCCAAAGGCGCTGACGTCATCACGAGATTCATCAGCGCATAGGATGTCACGCCGCACAAAGCGGCTGCGATGAATTTCGGTTGCGCGATGATTTCACCGAGCGGACGACCGCCATGGCCTTTCCCCGTTGCGGGTTTGGGAATATCGACGCGCGAAACAATGATGAACGCGACAATCGCTACCACGATCTGTGCCGCATAACTCGCGGCGAACAGATGCATGGTCATGTTCATCGTCATATTGACAAGCTGCGGGCCAAGAACGCCAGCGAAGACACCGCCTGCCATCACCCAAGAAATCGCGCGCGGTTTAAAGGCATCGGATGCGGTATCGGCAGCGGCAAAGCGATAAGACTGCGCGACCGAGGCATAGGTGCCGCCGAAAAACGTCGCCATGCAATAGAGTGGGAAGCTTTCATACACAACGGCGAGCATGGCGAAGAAGCCAATCAACATGCCCATGACTGTGCCGGTCATCATCGCAACGCGGCGGCCGTAATTGCGCGAGATCCAGCCATTCGGCAAAGTGCCAGCGGCCATCCCAACAACGAACATCGACACGGGAAACGTCGCATAGACCGGATCGGGCGCAAGCATGGACCCGACAATGGCACCCGTTGCAAACACCACAGAGGCATTCGCACCCGCAAGTGCACTCGCAATCGCGAGCAGAAGAACGTTGCGGCGTGCCAGCCGATCGCCCGGTGTCAGAGTAGCGGATGTGGTCACGGGCGATCCTGACTAAAATGCGTATAGGAGAGACGCGCGAACGACAGTGGCCCGTGCGGTCCCAAGACCTGCAACGCCCCCTCCCCGGTCACACGGCCAATGGCAGCAACCGCGATCTCTAATGCGGCCGCGCCAGCGGCAAACGGCTCCCACTTCTCAGCGGGAATAGTGCAGAGGATTTCATAATCGTCGCCGCCCGTCAGCACGCGCTCAAGGCTCAGCGGATCCGCTTCCAGCACATGGCGGGCGGCTTCGGACAAGGGCACGGCGGCCGCTTCAATCACGCCGCCGACATTGGATGCCGCCAGAAGCTTCGTCGCATCACCCAAAAGTCCGTCTGACACGTCCATCGCCGCGCTGGAATGGTCCCGCAAAAGGCTGGCAAGCCCGATCCGCGGGCGCGGACGGCGATACCGGTCGATGAGATAGGCGCGGTCGGTTGCAGCCAAGGCCGTACGTGCGCCGGTTAGCAGCGGTAGGCCCAACGCCGCGTCGCCAATAGTTCCGGTCACAGCGATGATGTCGCCAGGGCGCGCCCCGCTGCGGCGCACCATGGCACCTGAGGGCACCACGCCAAAGGCTGTGACCGAGAGGGTCAATGGCCCTGGCATGGTCACCGTGTCGCCGCCAACAAGCGGGCACTGCCAGAGCGCGGCAGCACAGCCAAGACCACCGGCAAAATCCGCGAGCCAGCCTTCTTCCGTATCCGGTGGGAGACCGAGCGTGAGCAAGAAACCAAGCGGGGTCGCGCCTTTGGCAGCGAGATCGGAGACGTTCACACCAAGCGCCTTCCACCCAATCGTGGCGGGCGGATCGTCAGGCAGGAAATGAACACCGGCAACAATCGCGTCGACCGTGGTCACGAGATCGTGACCGGTTGGGACCTGAAGGAGCGCTGCATCATCCTTCAGGCCCAAGCCCGCCGGGCCCGCGATGGGAGCGAAAAAGCGTTCGATGAGGCCGAATTCAGAGAGCTTATCCGGGGCCATTGCGTCCTGCCCCTTGTCGTTCAGCGTTCGCCAGCGCGCAGATCGCGCGCAATGGCATCAAGCACACCATTCACGAGCGCGGGCTCCTGCTCGTTGTAGAAGGAATCCGTCACGCGCATATATTCCGAGATGATCACGCGCAGTGGCACGTCCGGTCGGTTTTTCAATTCGAACACAGCAGCGCGCAAAATGGCGCGTAACACCGCTTCGATCCTTTTCAGCGGCCAGCCCTTGGCCAAGGCGTCATCAACGGCACGATCGATCGCGACCTGATCGCCGACCACACCCTCAACGATGGCGCGAAAGAAGCTTTCTTCAGCATCGGGGATTTCGATGCCGTCGATCTCGCGGCCGATCCAATGGGCTTGATGTTCGGCAATCACGTCACCGACGGGTTTACCCGCCAAATCCATTTGATAAAGCGCTTGGACAGCAGCCAACCGTGCCGCCGATCGCAGATCACCACGCGCCATCTTATTCACCCGCCGAGAAGCGGCGTTTGAGCGCGATGAGCGACAAGGCCGCTTCAGCAGCGCCGCCGCCCTTGTTCATTTCATTCACACGCGCACGCGCCCAAGCCTGCGCTTCGTTCTCGACGGTCAGGATGCCATTGCCGAGTGGCAGGCTCATCGAGGTAGAGATATCCATCAAGGCGCGCGCACTTTCGCCGGCCACGATATCGTAATGGCCCGTCTCGCCACGGATGACGCAGCCAAGCGCGACGACGCCATCAAAGGGTTCTTCGACCGCATCGGCCGCTTCGACCGCAATCACGATGGCGGCAGGAATTTCCAACGCGCCCGGTACGGTGATGACATCGCACGTCGCACCGGCCGCTTCAATTGCGGCTTTGGCACCGGCCAGAAGCTCATCAGCAATCCCGTCGTAATAGCGCGCTTCAACGATGAGAAGATGCGCGCCTTCGACGTCTTGGACGGCTTTGGCAGATGAACGCGGCTTGGCCATTGCGAACCTTTTGGGCGGACCGTTACGGGCAGTCTGAGGCCGTTCAGTAGCCGCCAGCGCGGGCTTCCGCAAGCCGGGCAGCGTAACGGGCCATCATGTCGACCTCGAGATTGATGCGGTCACCGGGCTTCCGGCCGCCCCAATTGGTGACGTCCAGCGTGTGCGGGATGAGAAGGACCGAGAAAAGATCCCGCGTGACGCTGTTCACGGTGAGCGAGGTGCCATCGAGCGTGATCGAGCCCTTCTCAGCGATATAACCCGCCGTGCCTTGCGGCGCGCGCAGGGTGAAACGCGCGGTCGCGCCCCAAGGCCCATCCTGTGTGACCGCTTCTCGTTCGACGAGCTCGGCGACGCCATCCACATGCCCGGTGACGATGTGCCCCCCGAGTTCATCGCCAATTTTGAGCGCACGTTCGAGATTGATCCGGTCGCCAACCTTCCAATCTTTCAGCGTGGTCCGGGCGAGCGTTTCAGCGGCCGCATCCACATCAAACCAGCCCTGCCCCGCTTCACCGCCCATACCGACGGCTGTGAGGCAAATCCCATTGCACGCAATCGAAGCCCCCAACGCGATCGTCTTGGGATCGTAGACCGTGCCGATGCGCAGCCGGCGCAATGTGGCATCACGCTCTTCGACCGCGAGGATGGTGCCAAGATCGGTGACGATGCCGGTGAACATCAGGCGATCCTCTCGAAAATCTCGATACGGTCCGGCTTCGCGTCCAAAGTCTCACGCAAGCGAAATTGTTGCGCCACGGACGCTTCGGTTGCGACATCGAAGGCAGGCAGGCCTGCTCCAACCGTCAGGGGCGACGTCATGAGGACAAGTTCATCAACGAGGCCGGCCTTGATCAACGACGCCGCGAGATGAGGTCCGCCTTCACATAAGACACGCGTCAAGCCACGTGCCGCGAGTTCTGCCATCAGCGCTTTGAGATCAAGCTCGCGGCCATCGCCTGCTTGTGAAGGCGCGCGCACGATCTCGACACCACAATCTTCCAACAGATCCGCTTTGTCGTCATTCGCCTGATGAAGACACGCAATCCAGAGCGGATGAATAGTCGCGCTTTTCACGAGCATACTTTCGGGATCGAGCGAGAGAAATGGATCCGCAACAATCCGAATAGGCCCCTGCCCTTCAAGACCGGGCAGCCGCAAAGTCAGCCGCGGATCGTCCGCACGCGCTGTCTTTGCGCCAATGAGAACCGCGTCATGCGTCGCGCGCAACATTTGCGTCCGCAGATTGGCGTTCTCGCCCGTAATCATCAGACGTTCATCCGTACCCGAACCGGAAAATCCATCGGCAGTCCGCGCCAGTTTCAGCGTCACCATCGGGCGTTTTTCCGTGACGCGGAGGACATGGCCGCGATTGGCGCGCAAGGCTTCATCACGCAAGACACCGGTGACGACCTCAATCCCCGCTTGACGCAGCAATTCATGGCCGCGCCCTGCAACGCGTGGATCCGGATCGTCGAGTGCGGTGACAACGCGTTTGATGCCCGCCGCGATGATCGCGTCAGCGCAAGGCGGCGTTTTGCCGTGATGCGAACAGGGTTCGAGCGTGACCGTCATGATTGCGCCGCGGGCTTTTTCACCGGCCGCTTTCAGCGCTTCGGTTTCAGCATGCGGACGACCCCCCGGACGCGTGAAGCCACGTCCAAGGATAACAGGTCCGTTCGCCGTGTCTTGCCAGACGACCGCGCCGACGGCGGGATTGGGCGCAGTGTTGCCGAGCCCGCGGCGGCCGAGCGCCAGCGCGTGCCGCATCACATCTTCATCCGCGCTCATTTTTCGGGTTCGCCTTCGTCGGCGGTCAATTCCCCAATCAATTCCTCGAAATCGCGCGCCTCGCGGAAATTGCGATAGACCGACGCAAACCGCACATAGGCGACGTCATCGAGGTTTTTGAGCCCTTCCATGACGAGCTTGCCGATCGTCTCAGACGGCACATCGCCATCGCCCATGCTTTCGAGCTGGCGGACAATACCATTGACCATGCGTTCGACCCGCTCGGGATCAACGGGACGTTTTCTCAACGCGATGGCGAGTGAATGTTGCAGCTTGTCGCGATCGAACGGCACACGGCGACCGGATTTCTTGACCACCATGATCTCGCGCAATTGCACGCGTTCGAACGTCGTAAAGCGGCCGCCACAATCGGGGCAGACACGGCGGCGGCGGATCGCCGAGTGATCGTCACTCGGGCGCGAATCCTTCACCTGCGTTTCAAGTCCGCCACAATAGGGACAGCGCACCTTGCACTCCGCTCAATAGATCGGAAAACGACGCGTGAGCGCGGTGACCTTGTCACGCACCGTCGCTTCGACCTGCGCGTTACCGGCTTCGCCATTCTTGGCGAGACCATCAAGCGTCTCGACGATGAGATCGCCGACCATCTTGAATTCTTCTTCGCCGAAACCGCGCGACGTCGCCGCCGGCGTGCCCAAACGAATACCCGAGGTAATCGTCGGCTTTTCGGTGTCGAACGGAACGCCATTCTTGTTGCACGTGATGTGGGCGCGACCGAGCGCCGCTTCTGCGGCCTTGCCCGTCAACTTCTTCGGGCGCAGATCGACCAGCATCAGATGATTGTCTGTGCCGCCGGTGACGAGATCATAGCCCGCCGCCTTGATGACAGAAGCCATGGCCTTGGCGTTGACGACAATTTGCTGCGCATAGGCTTTGAAATCATCCGTCAGAGCTTCACCGAAGGCGACGGCTTTCGCGGCGATGACATGCATCAGCGGGCCGCCCTGCAGGCCGGGGAAAATCGCCGAGTTGAATTTCTTGGCGAGGTCTTCCTCGTTGGTGAGGATCATGCCGCCACGCGGGCCACGCAGCGTCTTGTGCGTCGTGGTGGTGACAACATGAGCGTGCGGGAATGGCGAGGGATGCGCGCCGCCTGCGACCAAACCAGCGAAATGCGCCATATCGACGAGAAGATAGGCGCCGACCGCATCGGCAATGCGACGGAATTCGGCGAAATCCCAATGACGCGCATAGGCCGAGCCGCCCGCGATGATCACTTTCGGCTTGTGCTCATGCGCGAGTTTTTCCACCTGCTCCATATCCACCGTCTGATCCGACGGTTTGACGCCATAAGAGACGACCTTGAACCACTTGCCCGACATGTTGGGCGCAGCGCCATGGGTGAGATGGCCACCGGCCGCCAGATCAAGCCCCATGAAAGTGTCACCCGGCTGCATGAGCGCGAGGAAGACGGCCTGGTTGGCTTGCGAGCCGGAATTGGGCTGCACATTCGCAAAGCGGCAGCCGAACAGGCGGCAGGCGCGCGCAATGGCGAGTTCTTCGGCGATATCCACAAATTGGCAGCCACCATAATAGCGACGGCCCGGATATCCCTCGGCATATTTGTTTGTGAGCACCGAACCCTGCGCTTCGAGCACCGCACGCGAAACGATGTTCTCCGACGCGATCAACTCGATCTCATCGCGCTGACGACCGAGCTCGAGCTTCACGGCTTCGGCAATCTCAGGATCGCGATCGGCCAGAGCGGCAGCGAAGAAGCTGTTCGACAAGGCGGTGCGGGCAACGGGATTGGACGATGACATCGGTCTCACTCCGGAAAAGACAGGCACGGAATCGGCAGAGCCGAACGCAGCCGGGATTGGCTGAGCCCATACCACCCGCCCCGCCTCCGGCCAAGGCGGGCTTAAGTCCAAATTACGGGCAAATGGTAGAAAATCGCCTTGCAGCCCTGCAAATCACGGGGCGCGTGCGACGTTTTCACAATCATGGCATTTCCGCATGCCGGTGGCTGGACAGGTGGCAGCCTTCCCTCTATACAGCCCCCGTCTCGGCCGATTGGCTGCGGCATGCCCGAGTAGCTCAGTTGGTAGAGCAAGCGACTGAAAATCGCTGTGTCGGTGGTTCGATTCCGCCCTCGGGCACCATCTTCCCTTCTTCTTTAGTGTGTTTGGCGCTGCGCTCAGAGGTCGAGCGACAGCTGGCTTGACGGTTTTGGTTGCGCCGCTTTCTTGGGCTTCTCGAACCGTCGCACCGTCGCTATTTCGCCGCTCCGCCCCTGTCGCAAGCCGAAAATGGCGTCCCGCGCCGCCCGTGCACTGGCAGCCACGTCCACAATCGGCGCCGGGTAATGCCGCTCCAACACGCTCGAAGCTTCCGGCCATTCCCATGGGGTCTGCAAATAGGCATCCGGAACTGCTGCAAGTTCCGGGCACCAGAAGCGGGTGAATTCACCGGTCGGGTCCTGATCGAACCCCTGTTTCACTGGATTGTAGATCCGCGGCACGTTGAAGCCGGTGGTGCCCGATTGCATCTGCACCTGTGACCAATGGATGCCGGGCTCATAATCGGTAAAAGCGCGGGCCAAAACCGGCCCCGTCTGCCGCCAATCGAGCCATAGATGGTAAGATGCAACCGCCATCAGCATCGACCGCATACGGTAATTGAGCCAGCCCGTCGCCCTCAACGAGCGCATGCAGGCATCGACAAAGGGCAATCCAGTCTGCCCCTGCGACCACGCAGCCAAGCGCGCGGCATCCCCCATCCGCGGACGAAGATGTTCGGCAGCACGGTCAAGGCAATCGCGTTCAAGTGCGGGATGATCTTCAAGCCGCTGCATGAAATGGTCACGCCAAGCCAGACGGCTCTCGAAACTCGAAAGTGCGCCCGGCCAGCGCCCCATGGGCCTCTCAAGCCGACGCCCAGCCACAGCGCGAGCAATTTCGCGGCTCGACAGCGTGCCGAGCGCGAGATGGGGTGACAGGCGCGAACAGGCCGCCGCTCCTGTCACTGGCGAGGACATCGCCTTGCGATAGTTTTCTCCCCGGCTCGTGAGGAAAGACCCAAGCAAAGCCAGTCCGGCACGGCGGCCCCCTTCCTGCCGCCTAGGACATGGATCGGCAGACACGTCGGGCACGGGCTTTTCGGGGATCAGACCGAGATCGATCGCACGCCCCTGCAATGCAAGCGGCGTCGGCGCCAGCGGGCCCGCCATAGCCGCATTGCGCATTGCAGCCCAACCGCCGCGGCGGCGCAAACGGCGGATCACGCCAGTTTGCGGCACTTCTTCCCACACAATGCCGGCCTCACGACAGAAGGCGGCCACACGGCGATCGCGCGCGTAAGTCCACAACGTCCCTGTCTCTTCATGGCTGATGATCCGGCGCACATCATGATCGCGACAGAGTGCGGCGAGGGTCCTGACGGCCTCACCGGTGCGCACGATCAAGGGCGCACCGAGCCTGCCGAGCGCCTCACGCAAGCCAACAAGGCATTCGGCGGTGAAAGCCCATTGCCGCAGCGATGTATCAGGCTCGCGCCAATAATCAGGCTCGACAATGTAGAGCGGTAGCACCTGCGCCCCTGTTTCGGCCGCAAGATCCGCTGCATGCGCCAGCGCCGGATGATCCTCAATCCGTAAATCACGCTTGAACCAAATGACGATATTGCCAGCCACGCCGCTCACCTTTTACTCAGGGATGACATGGAAAGCCCGTTCGCCATGACAAGGGGGCAAGACGCTCACGACTAATCTTGGGACCCGCCCTCCCCGCCATCGTGAGCCCGTGTCACTCAAGCTTGATATATTCGACGTCGAGGCTCGTCGCGCTGACACCGCTATAATAGCCTTTGATCGGGATCGTGATGCGCGCGCCCGTCTCAAGCTCTAAATGGACATTGGCCGAAAATTCCACATTGTCAGCCTTCGTATCGTAGACAACGGCATTTACGCGCGTTTTTCCTCGCGCGGCGACTGCGTCAGGGATTGTGTATTGGACGCTTGTCGTCCGGGTTGTCCCATAAGAATTCGTCCCGCCGTGCGTGGTCGATACCCTGATCGAGCCTGACTTTTTCGTTGTCTCTGTCGGCTCAAATTTAGGTTGAACAGTCTTCATCGCCAAGGTTACCTCAGTGCTGAAGGTTCCCTCGGCTGTCACATTGCCTGAATAGCTGACATCATTTCGTTCAGTGACGGTATAGTTCCCTGTCAATGTAATTGTCTGCGACGAATCGGAGCCGTTTCGCACGACCTCTTCAACGATGTTGCGTGGTGTGATTTGGATCTCTGCGAGCGCCTGCGCGGGAAATTCTACCTCTGAAAGATACGACGCACGGACCTTTTGATAGAACAAGAAACCCATGCAACGCACACCATCGCTCTCAAAATTACCATAAATCCCAACGAACAGTCCCGATGCAACCTCCATCGGATATTCGGTTTTGCGCCCCCAAGACGTCATCCCGAAATCAAAATGGCGGTTAGAACTGGTTGTAAATTTGATCGCGCCTAAGTAAGCACCGGCCCCATTTCCCCACAAAGACAGGGCCGTGATCCTCTCGCCGACATGAAAATCAAAACGCTGCGACGGACCCTCCATTCTCCCGGCCAAGGCAGCATCGCCATCCGTCGTCTCAACGCGTACGCCATTGATGCGATCGCCCCCGGCCCAAACCTCAAGCGATTTGATCGAAGCAAAACGTCCAAACGCGGCGTTAAAGGTAAAAGGGGTTCCGATATCGGCACCAATCGCACCCGTCAACGCCGTGATTGTTGTATCAACATTTGCAACCTGCATGATCACTTCTCCTGCCTTTGCATGATCGGGCGGTGAAAGCGAAATGCAGACAACCCGTCTAATCAGACGGGTCTTCGTGGTGCGCGCAGCTGGACCAATGACACTAAAACGCTGTGAATTTGAAAATATAGCCATCCAGATCGTCGATAACGCAAAGTTTAAGCGTCAATCACAAGCGCGTCTTTGCGTTCTTGCGCCTGAGCGTTTTGAAATTGAACACTTTTTCGAATGTACACTTGGAACGAAGTACATATTTTTTGTGTTATAGCATTATGATGTTGATGTTTCGTTCACTCACCCTACACTCATTTTTGCTTTCAATGACAATTTTCAAATCTTTTCCATCAGGAGATTTCTATGCCCGTCCGTACACGCTCTAATGGTAATGACTGGCATGCATGGGTCGTCGATGAAACGGTCGGCGGTCGGTATGTCGGATTTCGATTTACCGGCAATGCCGCTTACAACAACAATTTCCTGACTGGCGGAAAAGGAAATGACACCATCACCGGCATTGCCGTTTGGAACAATATTCACGGCGATGCAGGCGATGATTCAATCGTAGGCGCTGTTTCTGGTTACAATTGCCTCTACGGCGAAATTGGTAATGACAGTATACGTGGTGGGAATTATTACGATTGCATGGACGGAGGAGTAGGTGACGACACTTTGTACGGGCTCAACGGCAATGACGTGATCGATGGTGGATGGGGAGCTGATATCATCGATGGCGGCAATGGCGGAGACACAATCAGCGATATTGGCTTTGGGGGGACCGTTTACGGCGGCAATGGTAACGACAAAATTAGCGTCAATGTATCCGATGCTTTTATCGACGGAGACGCCGGAAACGATACGATAGAAGCTGCACGCTATGTTACAGGCAGCGTCTTCATTGATGACGGTGACGGTGATGATAAAGTAACTGCACTAACGTCCAATCTACGTATCGATAGCGCAAACGGCAAAGATTTTTACGACTTCAATCAACAATCCGTGATCGCGATTAGCTATTTAATGCAGTCCCATTCAACTGTGCAACGCCCCGATACAATCGACAGGTTTAATGGTCGAAATTTGGGTTCAATGATTGAGCTTTATACATTGAACTATGCGCTTCAGTGGCGCTTTTCGAACCTGAGAGATAGGCTTGGTGATGTCTCGCTCGTGCCCACGGGACCCGGCGCTTATGATTTATGGGCAAATTGCGGCCAAGCAGGAATGCTTCTTGTCAAGTTCACGAATAGTTTCGTCACGGTGAACAATATCGATATCCTTCGATAGTCAGCAGTTTCGGAACATTGCAACTATGAAGCTGCGGATGACCTAAAACAACAATCTTTACGCATCTTCAGACCGTGGCGCGGGCATGAATTCATCCTCGTCGCCCTCCATCGGTGGGGCGGCGGGGATCGCATAAACACCGCCGAGCCAGCGAGAGAGGTCAATATCGGCGCAGCGTTTTGAGCAAAACGGGCGCGTTGTGAGTTGTGCGGGTTTGTTGCAGATCGGACAGGGTGCCAGCTTGATTGCGCCGTCAGTTTTCGCTTCCGTCATGCTTGTCGTCCTGCCGCGTCCATTGTGCGTAGTTCTGTCTTCAGCACCTTGCCATAATTGTTTTTCGGCAGCGCATCGATGGCGATGTAATGCTTCGGGCGTTTGAAACGCGCCAGCTCAGAAAGACACAAAGCATCAAGTTCAACCGCGCTTACTTCGCCCACGACATAGGCGACGACAATTTCACCCCATTCGGGATCGGGCCGGCCAATCACGGAGACCTCGCGCACCTTGGGATGGCGTAGAAGCACCTCTTCGATTTCGCGTGGATAGATGTTGGATCCGCCTGAGATCACCAGATCCTTCGAGCGATCCTTGAGGGTCAGAAAGCCGCGGGCATCGATGGTGCCAACATCGCCTGTATGCAACCATCCATTCCTGAGCGTGTCCGCGCTCGCCTTCTCATTATTCCAGTATCCACGCATCACGGCGGGCCCACGCGCGCAAATCTCGCCCATTTCGCCTGCAGCTACCGGCTTATCATCCTGATCAAGGATGGCACATTCCATCGACGCGAAGGCACGCCCTGCTGTGCCAAGAAGGTATTCCCGTTCGGCGCCATGCGCCGCTGCGATCTCATCACGCGTCAGCCGTGTGATCGTCATCGGGCTTTCGCCTTGTCCATAGAGCTGCCCAAACACGGGGCCAAAGCGTTCAATGGCGGCCAACGAATCCGCGACATACATCGGTGCGCCGCCCCAGACGATGGTACCAAATTGTCCGCCTGCATTGACGCCGGACGCCGTCAGTCGCTTGATCATGGTGGGTGCGGCGAACATCGACAGTCCCGGCCATTGCGGCAGGAGATTCAGAATTTCGTCGGCATCGAAATGACCACTTTCAGGAATGACATTGATGCCGCCGCCCATCACATGCGCCATCATATAGAGCCCCGAGCCATGGCTCATGGGAGCGGCATGCAAAATGGCGCCCGTGTAGCCGGACGGGTTTTGTTCCATCGCATAGGAAAACGAACACGCGGCCAGATTGCCATGCGAGAGCATCGCGCCTTTTGGCCGTCCCGTCGTTCCGGACGTGTAAAACAGCCAAGCAAGGTCGTCTTGCGAAACGGGCGCGACGGGCACAGGATCCGATGTCGTCAACTCACCCCATTCCTTGGTGCGTAAGACGATCATACGTTCGAGGCTCGCGGGCGCGAATTCTGCGACCACGCTCTCCATCGCCTGTGACACAATCGCAAGCCGCGCACCCGATTGTTCTAGAATATAGGCGATCTCGCGGCCATGGAGTTTGGCATTGATCGGGACAGCGCACGCACCGGCATGCCAGATCGCATAAAATGCTTTGAAATAGCGAACATCATTTTCAGCGATAATCGCAATGCGGTCGCCCGCTTTGATGCCATAGCGCAGCTGCAGCGCTCCAGCGCGGCGCGCAGTCAATTCGGCCAATTCGCCATAAGTTGCGCGATAGCTCCCTTGTGCGAGAGCCACACGCGATGGATCGGCACGCCCAATCCGTTCCAGCCAGAGCGCCATATTCATCGCGTCTCTCCTTTCACGATGACCGGATAATGCGCGCCTTGCAGCAGCGCCGCTGTTTCATAAAGCGGCAATCCAACAATGTTGGAATAAGAGCCAACGATCTTGTGAATGAACAGGGACGCGAGGCCCTGAATGGCGTAGCCGCCCGCCTTGCCCTGCCATTCCCCCGACTGGATATAAAAATCCGTCTCATCTTTCGACAGCTTCTTGAACGCGACACGGCTTTCGACACAGCGGGTGAGGAGTTTCCCGGCGGGTGTGAATAATGCGATCCCCGTCAGCACCCGATGGCCCCGGCCGGAAAGTTTCGCGAGGCATTGACGTGCGTCTGCCTCCGTCTCAGCTTTTGGCAGGATCAGGCGGCCACGCGCCACCACTGTATCGGCGGCCAGGATGTAGGCGTTCCCCTGCCCTTCATGTTGCAGGGCCGCCCGCGCTGCTTCGGCTTTGCTGCGGGCCAAACGCAAGGCGAGCGCTTTCGGCAATTCCGTCTTGCCCGGTGTTTCGTCACAATCCGTCGCCAGCACGCGGGCGGGCGTGATGCCAATCTGTGCCAAAAGCTGAAGACGGCGCGGCGAAGCGGAGGCAAGGATGAGAGGCTTCACGCGGAAACTCGCTTGGATGGGTTTGCAGGACCATGAGACGGGCAGAACCAGCGGGACCACCCGTTCCGGGTCCTTTACCATGGCGGTCGGCTCGAATCCTGTCTAACATAACTGACAGTGCACAGGGAGCCACGTGCCTTGTCCCCCTTTTAGGCCCCTGTCTCGAAAGATGCGTCCATGCCCCAAAAGGCTTTGCAGCTGTCCTTGGCTGCGTTTGAAACCAGCCTCGCCGCAAGCGTCACGATCGCCGCGCGTTGGCCGATCCTGTTGCAGACCATGCATGCCCCTAGCCGGACCTCGGTCGCCGAAACGCGCTTGATGGTCGATGAGAAGTTTGCGGCCATGGTGGAAGGCGCCGTCGCGGCGCAACTGGCGACCCTTTCGCTCGCGGGCAAAATGATGCGCGGCGAAATCCGGCATGCAGGCGATCTTGTCCGCGCGACAACTGAAACGATGACGGTGGCTCTCAAGCCCGCGCGTCGCCGCGTTGTGGCCAATGCCAAAAGACTGACGGGTCTGTGATCAAGCGTTAGAGGGCGGCGTTGTGGCCGCCGCGGCGCGGCGTGCGCGATCCTCACGCTCTTTCTTGCGATAATTCTGCACGCCGACCGGAATGAGCACGAGATAGGCGATTGACATGATCGTCAGCATTTCGAGCGTGTAGGTCGCGAGCAATCCGGCCAGGAACACAACGCCACCAAACAGTGGCACGACCCATTCACGCGGCACGCGTGAACCAAAGGTCTTGCCCGCATAGGTCGGCACACGGCTCACCATCATAAACGCGACGAAGATCACATAGAGCGCTTCAAGCGCGCTTGCGCCGCTTGGACGCACCGTGCCGAGAAGATGCACATAAACCGGCAGGAGCGCCAACAGCGCCCCCGCAGGAGCCGGAATACCGACGAAGAAATTCTTCTTCCATTCCGGTCGCGTCGGGTCGTCGATCATCACATTGAAACGCGCGAGACGAAGCGATGCTGCAATCGCAAACAGAAGCGCAACAAGCCAACCGAATGATTTCAGATCATTCAATCCGAATTGGTAGAGAATGAAGGCAGGTGCGACACCGAACGAGAGAAAATCCGCGAGAGAGTCGAGTTCGGCGCCAAAGCGTGACGTGCCCTTCAAGAGCCGCGCAAGGCGGCCATCGAGCCCATCAAGAATGGCGGCGAGCAGAATGAAACCGACCGCCGTCTCAAACCGGCCTTCGACAGCCATGCGCATGGCGGTAAAGCCCGCGCACAGGGACAACAACGTCACCAGGTTCGGCAGAAGAACGCGCAGCGGCACCGGCTTGAAGCGACGGGGGCGCGGCTCATCGCCGGGCTCAAATGGCGGAAACAGATCGGTCATAGGCCCAAGTCTAGCACAGGCCTTAGATCGCCCGGTAGCGGCGGGGGGCCGCTTCGATGCCGAGGGGCGCCGCAATCACAGTCTCGCCTGCGACGGCCCGCTGGCCGACGCCCACGAGTGGGATCACACCCTCTGGCAAATAGACGTCGACCCGGGAACCAAAGCGGATCAGCCCGAAGCGCTCGCCCTGCCCGATCGTCTGGCCCGTGCGAACCCAGCCGACAATGCGGCGGGCGATGAGCCCGGCGATCTGGACAACGCCATAGCGCGCGGTGCCGGTATCGATGACGAGGCCGTTGCGCTCATTGTCGTCGCTCGCCTTGTCGAGCTCGGCATTCAAGAACAGGCCGGGGCGATAGGCGATATTGTCGATCCGGCCGCTGACGGGCGCGCGGTTCACATGGCAGTCGAAGACGTTCATGAAGATCGAGATGCGGGTCAAAGGCTCGTTGGACAGGCCCAATTCAGCCGGCGGGATGACGGCGGCGATCATCGAGACCCGGCCATCGGCGGGGGAGACGACCAACCCCTCGCCTTCCGGGACCGTTCTTTTGGGGTCGCGGAAGAAATAGGCACACCATGCCGTCAAGATCGCGCCAATCCAGCCCAATGGCGACCAGACCCAGGCCAAAAGCACAGCGGCCACGGCAAAGGCGGCAATGAACTTCCAGCCCTCGCGATGAATGGGGGCCAGGCCCTGGCGGATCGAGGAAACGATGGTCATGGACACTCCGGAACAAGCGGTCGGCAGGGGATGACATCCCCGGGAGGTGGCGTCAATCGTGGCTTCAGGCGAGCGTCACCCGCACGCTGTCGCCCTCGGCCTCGCGGGCCCGTTTGAGGGTCTCGCGGGCCTCATCTGCCTCACGCTGGCGGTTCCACAAGGCGGCATAGACGCCATCTTGCGCAAGAAGCTGATCATGCCGGCCCCGCTCGACGATGATGCCGCGGTCGATCACAAGGATCTCATCGGCGTTGATCACGGTCGACAAACGGTGGGCGATGACAAGCGTGGTCCGGCCGCGTGAGATTTTTTCAAGCGCGTCCTGAATTTCCTTTTCGGTGAAACTATCGAGGGCGGAGGTCGCCTCGTCGAGGAGGAGGATCGGCGGATTTTTCAAAATCGTGCGCGCAATCGCGACACGCTGCTTCTCACCGCCCGACAATTTCAAACCGCGCTCGCCGACGCTGGTGTCATAGCCCTCTGGGAGACTCCGCACAAAACCATCGATCTGAGCGAGACGTGCCGCCTCCTCGATCTCATCGGGTGATGCATCCCAACGGCCATACCGAATATTGTAGCCGATCGTGTCGTTGAACAGCACCGTATCCTGCGGCACCATGCCGATCGCAGCGCGCAACGAGGCTTGCGTCACATCGGCGATGTTCTGCCCATCAATCAGAATGCGCCCGCTGGAAGGTTCATAGAAACGATAGATCAAACGCGAGACGGTCGATTTACCCGCGCCTGACGGCCCGACGATAGCAACAGTTTTACCGGCAGGCACTTCAAACGAAATCCCCTTCAGGATCTCGCGTTCGGGAACATAGTGGAAATGGACGTCCTCAAACCGAATTTCACCCTGATTGACGATGAGCGGCTTGGCACCGGGCTTATCGGCAATCTCGGGCGACTGATCGAGAATGGTGAACATTTGCTCAATGTCGGTGACACCCTGCTTGATCTCGCGATAGACCATGCCCATGAAATTCAGCGGCTGGTAGAGTTGGATCAGCATCGCATTCACGAGTACGAAATCGCCAATCGAATGGCGCCCTTCGCGGATGCCTTCCACGACAAGCACCATGCAAAGTGTCAACCCGACCGTGAAGATGAAGGCCTGTCCGGCATTAAGAAAAGCGAGCGACGTATAGGCCTTGACGCTGGCGCGCTCGAATTTCTCCATTGAGCGATCATAGCGCTGCGTCTCACGCTGTTCGGCACCGAAATATTTGACCGTCTCGAAATTGAGGAGCGAGTCGACCGCCTTCACATTGGCGTCCGTATCGCTGTCATTCATCGAGCGGCGAATACCAATTCGCCAATTGGTCGCGACCGTCGTGAACCACATATACGCGACAATCATCAGTGAAGTGACGGCAACATAGCGCCAATCGAATTCATAAAGCAGCACACCGAGGATGAGCGCGAACTCGACCACTGTCGGCACGGCTGTCAGCATCGCCATGCGAACGATGGTTTCGATCCCGGTGCGTCCACGCTCGAGGACGCGGGTGAGCCCACCCGTCTTGCGCTCGAGATGGAAACGCAAGGAAAGGCGGTGCATGTGCTCGAAGGTTTCCAGCGCCAAACGGCGCACCGCATTCATCGCCACCGACGCAAAGAGCGCATCGCGCAATTGGGTGAGCATCGCCATCAGCGTGCGCATCACACCGTAAAGAATGGTCAGAGCAACGGGCGCACCCGCCAGCCATTCCCACGGAATGTCGCGTGGCTGTCCGTTCGGCAATAGCGCATCTGTTGCCCATTTGAACGTGAAGGGCACGACGATGGTCACGAGCTTGGCGAGGATCAGTAGCCAAACCGCCCACAGAATGCGCAGTTTGAGATCGCCGCGATCAGCCGGCCAGAGATAAGGCCACAATGCACGGAGCGTGCTCCAGAGCGCCCCCTTGTCGGCGCTGACACGGGGTGGCTTCGCAGCCCCTTGGGGCGCGGCCATCTTGGCAACGGGAGCATTCATGGCAGGTCCTTCCTGAATCGGCCCTCCTTATAGGGCAGTCCGCCCGCGGATGCGATGCATCCATAGCAGGCCAGATCAGGGACTTTTGGCGGGCAACACAAAGACCTGCCCGGGATAGATCAGGTTCGGATCGCGGATCTGGTCGGAATTGGCCCCATGGATGACGGTATAGCGCATGCCATGGCCATAGATTTTCTGGCTGAGCCGCCAGAGGCTGTCACCCCGCATGACCGTCGCCGTCTTCACGGCGGGGACGACCACATTCGCCGCCGTGCCCGCGGCCACTGCCGCTGCAACCTGCACGCCCGTCGGTGAATTGGCCTGCACATTCGGCACTTCGAACTGAACCTCGGCACGGGAGACCACTTTGCCATCCGCAGCCGTATCGTCTGCACGCAACCGGTACAGGCCCGGCGTGATCCCCTTTTCAATCGTCAACGACCAAGCGCCATTCTCCGCCGCCTTGGCCGTCGCAATGAACGTGTCGTTCAAATAAAGCCGGATTTCTGCACCTGGCTGCGCCGTCCCTGATGCTGCGACCACGCCGGTCGTCAAAACATCAACCGCAAACACGCGCACATTGGCACGCGCGCCCTGCGCGACAGCCGTAGCATTCGGTTGCGGCTTCAAATTGATTGTCGCACCGTTTGGTTGTTGCAGCGCGACGATGGTTTCACCCTTGGCATTGTCTGGCACCGTCACAAACACACTTTGTTTGGAGGACCGCGCACCGTTCTTGTCCGTTGCGACGAGGCGCAATTCATGCGCGCCGGGCGGCAAAGGTTTTGGTGCCATTGCGAAATGGCCGGAGGCATCAGCGCTCGCGGTGTCATGTTGCGTTTCACCGCGCATCAACACGATGATTGCATTCGGCATCGCGCGTCCGGCGACGACCAATTCCCCTGTCGGTTCCACGCGCACCACATCGAAGGCCGGCAGATTCTCCGCCAGACTTTCCGCTTTGATCTGAGATTGCTGCGCGGGAGCCGGCGGAGCCGGACTGGCCGGAGACGCAACCGGTGCGTTTGTCGGCGGTGCCCACAGGCTCGGACCATAAATGATGGCCGCACCGCCAAACACCGCCACGCACGCCGAAATGATCCAGTAAACGATTTTCGCCATGATCATCCTCGCTAGCCCCAAACCTAGCAAGCTGACGGGCGTGATGTCACTCACAATACCGCCCGTGTTGACGCCCTCTTAGCCGCATGGGACAAAACGGCATGACTCAGAAACTGACTTTTTGCGTTTATTGCGGCTCCGGCCACGGCCATGATGAAGCCTATACGGCGGCAGCTTGGCAATTGGGACAGGCGATGGCGGAGGCCGGGATCGGTCTTGTCTATGGCGGCGGTGCCATTGGCTTGATGGGAACGGTCGCACGCTCCGTGCTCGATCATGGCGGTCATGTCACCGGCATCATTCCCGATTTCCTACAGGCCAAGGAACGTCTCATCGCCGATGCACAAGAAACGATCATCGTGCCGGACATGCATACGCGTAAAAAACTAATGTTCGACAAGGCGGATGCCTTTATTGCGCTGCCCGGCGGGATCGGCACGCTGGAAGAATTGGTCGAGCAGCTCACCTGGGCGCAACTCGGGCGGCATACGAAACCGATTTTAATGGCCGATATCGCCTATTTCTGGAAACCGCTCTTGGTCCTTCTCGAGCATATGCGCGAGGCTGGCTTTATTCGGCCGGGCCTCGAAGTGCGCTATCTCGTGGCCGAAAAGATCGAAGATTCGGTTCCCATGTTGCTCAAGGCACTCAAGCCTGCCGGAGAACCCGCCTTGTCGGACGGGGAACTGACCGCCCGCTTCTGACCTTTACGGTTGGACCGCCGGTTGCGATAACAGAGTGGGTCCTTTCTGGGCCCGCAAAGTTCCGGGGGATTTTCATGATGCGTCAATCAACCATTGCTGCGGCCACGCTTGCGGCCCTCACGATTGCCATAACGCCAGCCTTGGCCCAGCAAGCCAATCCAGTTGCAAAGCCCGCGACAAAGCCAGCGCCCAAAACGCTTGTCGCTAAGGTGACGAATAAGCGCGATGTCCCCGTCCGAATGTTGCAACTCATTCCAGCCGAAGCTGAGGTCGAGCCAGCCAACGTGCTCAAGCAGCCGCTCGGCAAGAACAAAACGATCACCATTCCGGTCAAGGGACCAAAAGGCGAGTGCAATTACATCATCGTCGGCGAATACGAGGACGGTCTCGAGATCGCCGGTGGTGAAGTCAATCTTTGCAAAGACAACACCATCGTCCTCGTCGATTGATCAGGCACGTGCGCCTTCTTTGACGAGTTTATAATTGATGGAATCGACCAGCGCCTGAAACGAGGCATCGATGATGTTGGGCGAGACACCGACCGTGGTCCAGGTCTCGCCCTTCTCATCGCCCGATTCAATCAGAACGCGCGTCACGGCATCGGTGCCGCCTTGGAAGACGCGCACCTTAAAGTCGATGAGTTCAAGCGCTTCGATATATTTCTGATAGCGGCCGAGATCCTTGCGTAACGCCACATCGAGCGCGTTGACCGGACCATTGCCTTCGGCCGCCGAGATCATTACTTCATCGCCGACGCGCACTTTTACGATCGCTTCCGCCACCGTGACCAATTCGCCATCCTTGTTGTATCGGCGTTCAACATTGACCTTGAAACGCTCGACCGAAAAGAATTCGGGCACTTCTCCGAGAATGCGCTTGGCGAGCAAAACGAAGGATGCATCGGCCCCTTCATAAGCGTAGCCCTGGGCCTCGCGATCTTTCACCTCATCGAGAAGGCGCGCGACACGGGGATCATCTTTCCTCACCGGGATGTTGAGCCGTTCCAGCGCTGCCAAGAGGTTCGATTTGCCGGCCTGATCTGAGACAAGGACACGGCGATGATTGCCGACCGCTTCGGGCTCAATATGTTCGTAGGTTTTGGGATCTTTCAGAACCGCCGATGCATGAATGCCGGCTTTGGTCGCAAAGGCTGACGCGCCCACATAAGGCGCATGCCGGTTTGGCGCACGATTAAGAATTTCATCAAGCGCACGGGACACGGAGGTTAAATCCGCCAGCGCCTTGTCAGAGACACCAATCTCATAACGCTTTGCCAATTCCGGCTTCAATTTGAAGCTTGGGATCAAGGTCGCGAGATTGGCGTTTCCACAGCGCTCGCCAAGACCGTTGAGCGTGCCTTGGATCTGGCGTGCCCCTGCTCGCACGGCCGCCAACGAATTGCCGACCGCATTGCCGGTATCATCATGGGCGTGAATACCGAGGCGTTCGCCTGGGACATGCTGCGCCACATCAGCGACAATGCGCTCCACTTCGTCGGGCAGCGTGCCACCATTGGTGTCGCACAGCACGATCCAGCGTGCGCCGGCTTCATAGGCCGTCTTGACGCAGCTGAGCGCATAATCGCGATTGGCCTTGTAGCCATCAAAGAAATGTTCGCAATCGATCATCGCTTCGCGGCCTGAGGCGATCGCCGCCTTCACACTATCCGCAATACCCTCGAGATTTTCTTCAAGCGTGATCCCAAGAGCAACATGGACATGGTAATCCCAGCTCTTGGCAACAAAGCAGATTGCATCGGCCTTTGAATCGAGGAGAGCGGCGATGCCCGGATCGTTGGCCGCTGAACGCCCTGCCCGCTTCGTCATTCCGAAAGCGACGAAACCGGCGTGCTCGGTGCGTTTCTTGGCAAAGAAATCCGTATCGAGCGGATTGGCGCCGGGATAGCCGCCCTCGACATAATCAATCCCAAGCCGATCGAGCATGCGCGCGATCTGTTTTTTGTCTTCGAGCGAGAAATCGACGCCCGTCGTCTGCGCGCCATCGCGCAACGTCGTATCGAACAGGTAGACGCGGGAGGGTTGCGGGGTCACGATTTCATCTCCCACGATGTGGTGCCGTCCTTGTTGTCCTTGATCGCGACGCCGAGTGCGGCCAGCGCATCGCGTAGCCGGTCTGACTCCGGCCAGTTTTTGGCCTGTCGCGCCGCGAGGCGTGCCTCGATCAAACCAACGATTTGATCCTCAAGAGCCGGATCAATGGCTTTTGCTGCTGACCATGCCGCCACATCAAAGCCCATCAATTCAAGCCCAGCGCGCAAGCCTGCGAGATCAAGCTCGCGATATTGCCGGAACAATTCGGCAATTGCTTTCGGTGTGTTCAAATCATCGGACAAGGCTTCGACCAATGCAGGCGAAGGCTGCGACGGTCCGACATCGGAAATCGCGTGCATGAAATTATCGAGCGAGGTTTTGACCTCTTCGAGTTTCCGCACCGTCCAGTCAATCGGCGAACGGTAATGTGTGCCAAGCATCGCAAGCCGCAGCACCTGACCATTCCACGCCCGACCGCCGAATGCGTCAGTCGCCAGCAATTGGTTGATGGTGATGAAATTGCCGAGGCTCTTCGACATTTTCTCGCCCTCAACCTGCAGGAAACCATTATGCATCCAGACATTGGCCATCACGGTGTGGCCGAAGGCGCAGGTCGATTGCGCGATCTCGTTCTCATGATGCGGAAACACAAGATCAATGCCGCCGCCATGGATATCGAACACCTCACCCAGATGCGCCCAACTCATCGCGGAGCATTCGATATGCCATCCGGGACGGCCGAGGCCCTTAATCCCTGAGGGCGAGGGCCAACCGGGCTCTCCCGCTTTTGACGGCTTCCAGAGCACGAAATCGGTCGGATCTTTTTTGTACGGCGCGACATCGACACGCGCACCCGCGATCATCTCGTCGAGAGAGCGATTGGCGAGGGCACCATAGCGCGGCAATGCACCACCGGCCGCATTCATCGCGGCTGGCGAAAACAGGACGTGATCTTCTGCCACATAGGCAAAACCCGCCGCCACCAAACGCTCGATGATGACGCGCATCTCTTCAATATGGTCGGTAGCGCGTGGCTCAACGCTCGGCGGCAAGCAACCGAGCGCTGCCACATCGGCGTGAAATTGTGCTGCGGTTTTTTCCGTCACCCGCAAAATGGCTTCGTTTAGCGGAAGGTCAGGAAAATCGCGCGCGGCGCGATCGTTGATCTTGTCATCCACGTCGGTGATGTTGCGCACATATTTGACCTGCGCGGCGCCATAGACATGGCGCAACAGCCGGTACAACAGATCGAACACGATCACCGGACGGGCATTGCCGATATGGGCGTAATCGTAAACCGTGGGGCCGCAGACATACATGCGGACACGCGCCGGATCGATTGGCACGAAATCATCCTTCGCGCGTGTCAGCGTGTTGTAGAGTTTCAAACTCATCGTCTGCCCCATGCCAAAGCGAACCGCCCGCCGCGCCGGCCGGGATCCGTTTGTTCATTGTCGGGGAGACATGACGGGTCCAGCCAGCGTGCGCGCTAGCTGCAAATCGATCCAATAATGGCCCGAACGGTCGTCATGCCGAGACATTGCACAGAGCGTGGGTGCGACGTCAAGCCGAACCTTCGACGAGGTCGAGCGTTAAGGTTTTCCTAAGGGATTGTGCCGCATTTTCCGCCAGTTCAACTCTTTTGGGCCCGTTTTTCCATGCGTTTGACCCTGCCATTCCTTGCGCTCTTGGCCGCCTGCACGCTCGCTCCGCTGCCGGGCGAAGCCCAGCAGAAGAACCGTTTCCTCGTACCGGGCAATGATGGCTATGGGATTGCGGAATGTCTGGCCGAAGGCGGCGCCTGCGGGCAGGCAGTCGCCGACAGCTATTGCGAGGCGCAGGGCTTCAAGGCAGGCGCGCTCTCCTATGGCGATGCGGGCGCGGAAGTCACCGCCTCCACCGTCAAGCGTGGTCCCCGGCCTGCTGCGTTCGCGATCGAGTGCCGCGTCTGATCGTTACGATTTGACCCAATCGGCGCATTTGGGCGGGTCCTGATCGGCCGCTCCCCATGGCATGATCGGCACCGCCGTCGTCGAATTCTTCGGCGAGCCTTCAATAACCCGGTCCGTGTAGACGATATAGACGAGCGTGTTGCGCTTGGTATCGCAGCCGCGGACAATCTGCATCTTCTTGAAGATCAGCGAGCGGGACTGGCGAAACATCGTCGTGCCCTGCTCGAACTTTTCCTTGATCTTGATCGGCCCTGTCTGGCGGCAGGCGAGCGAAATGTCGGACAGTTCCTCCGCGACGCCAAGCATCCCCTTCACCCCGCCCCGTTCGGGCACGGTGTAATAACAGGCGACGCCATCCACCCCGGGGTCGTCGATGACATAGGTCGCGAGCTTGTCGTCCGGCGTCAACATTTTCCAGACCGTGGAGCGTTTGAAGATCAGCTCCGGTTCCTGCGCTTGAGCCGCAGGCACACCGGCCAAGATCAAGCCGACAAGGCCAACAAGAGCGAAACAGAACCGCGTGGTCATTCTATCCATCCTTTCCGGGCACCCTGCCCGTCTCAGCTCAAGATGGGGGTGGGTGATGGCCAAAACGAGGCCTTTTGTGGCTTGCATCCACCGAAATTTACGTTACGGCGCTTACAGACCAAGAACGGTCATGGAATTGTCTGTTTCCCCGCGCAAGGATTCTTCCGCATGAAGCGGTTGTGGCCCTGTCTCGTCGCGTTGATCGCCCTCCTCGGCCCTCAGCTGGCCGCGGCGCAGAGTTATTGCGACCGTTTGCAGGCTGACCTCAACGCGCCGGGCGGCGATAGCGAAACCCAAGGTTACGTCCAAGCGCTGAATAGCGCCCGCTCTGAATTGGGGCAGGCCAATGCACAAGCACGGCAAGCCGGGTGCGAGCCGACACGTTTCTTGTTCTTCTCGACAACACCGGCGCAATGCCGTGGCTTTGAAACGCGGATCGACTCGCTGAAAGAGCGCGTGCGCGTGCTCGAACAACGCGTGAGCCAAAGCGGGCAAAGGCGCAACCAATTGCTGGCGGCTTATCGCGCCAATTGCCAAGGCAACAATCCCATCCCGCCCGGCAATGTAGGAACGACGCAAGCCCGGTCGCGCAACATTCTCGATATGCTGTTTGGTGCGACGCCGGACACGACGAGCCCAGAAGGCACGTTCCCGCAGGATGTAACCCAAGGTGCTGTGCTCGCCGAACCCGGTGATTCAGGGCCGCGCCGTCTGATCTGCGTGCGCAAATGCGACGGCTTTTTCTTCCCGCTTGCGGGCGCATCGGGAAGTGCAACCAGCGATGGCGAATTATGCCGCGCACAATGCCCGAATGCTGAGGTCGAAGTGTTCGTATCGCCCGCTTATGGCGATCTCAAATATGGCGTCTCATTATCGGGAACGCCCTATACGTCTTTGCCGAACGCGTTCAAATATCGCACGAGCTATGATCCGACCTGCTCTTGCCGCAAACCGGGACAGAGCTGGAGCGAGGCTTTGAGCGATGCCGAGCGCATGATTGGTGGCCGCCGCGGTGACACGATCGTGACGGAAGAAAAATCACTCGAAATGTCACGCCCGAAAGACGCTACGCCACAACAACAAAGGCGCCAGCAGCAACAACAACAGCAGGGTAAACCCAATCAACCCGGCAAGCCTAACCAGCCTGCATCGGCTGCTCCCGCCGTCGCACCAAGCCAGCAAGCCACACCTCAACCGGCCACAGCAACGCAATCGGCACGTCCCGTCGTGAGCCAAGATCAAGGCGAATGGGTCGAGGTACAGAATGCGGATGGAACGACACGCAAAGTCCGCGTCGTTGCCCCGCAAGGTGTTCCTGCCAAGCCGAAACCCGCTGGCCAATAATCAGGCGATTTCGCCCTTCAAGCGCTTGACCGTTCGCTCGGGCCCGATCAATGGCAGAAGCGCCTTCAGCTCCGGCCCATGTTCGAGCCCGGTTAAGGCCAAGCGCAGCGGCATGAACAACGCCTTGCCGGACGCGCCCGTTTTGTCTTTCACGGCTTTCGTCCAAACGCCCCATGTCGCCTCGTCCCATGGCGCCGGTGGCAACACGGAGCGTGCGGTATCTGTGAAAACATGATCTTCGATCACAGGCTCGACGGCCCCGTTCACAACAGGCCACCAAATCGCGGCATCTTTCAAACGCGTGCAATTGCCACGCACCGCCAGCCAGAACGCTTCGCCGCCCCCTACATCCATCGCAGCCAAACGCGGCGCCACATCGGCATAGGCCGTTGCGTGCAGCAATTTTGCATTGAGATGCTCAAGCTCCGATACCTCGAATTTGGCTGGCGCCCGCGAGAGGCGGTCAAGATCAACGATCACCGCCAATTCTTGCATCGCCGGTATGGGACGTACCGCTTCGGACGAGCCAACGAGAACTGCGAGCGATGCAACCGCCATCGGCTCAATGCCATCGTCGCGCAAACCGGCAAGCGACAAATGGCCAAGGCGCTTCGAAAGACCCTGCCCGCTCGCATCGGTCAACAGATTGTGATGACCGAAACGCGGCACTTTTCCGCCAAGCGCTTCGATGATCTGAATTTGGACCGCCGTATTGGTCACATGGTCTTCACCGCGGATCACATCCGTCACGCCCATCTCGATGTCATCAACGACAGAGGGGAGCGTATAAAGATAGGCGCCATCTTCCCGGATGAGCACGGGATCTGATAGCGATGCGCAATCGATATGGGACGGCCCGCGCACCATATCGTCCCATTGCACCGTTTTGGCATCGAGCAAAAAACGCCAATGCGGCTTGCGGCCTTCGGCCTCGAATGCGGCTTTCTCCGCATCGGTTAATTTCAAGGCGGCCCGATCGTAAATCGGCGGCAGACCGCGCGCCTGCTGCCGTTTGCGGCGACGGTCGAGTTCATCCGCTGTTTCGTAACACGCATAAAGGCGCCCATCCTTGCGAAGCTTGTCGCAAGCGGCATCGTACAAAGCGAAGCGTTCCGATTGCTTGAAGACCTTGTGCGGATGAATGCCAATCCAAGCCAGATCCGTCGCAATGCCATCGGCATATTCCTGCGTCGAACGCGCAAGATCCGTGTCGTCATAACGCAGGATGAACGTGCCATCATGCTTCAGCGCATAAAGCCAATTGAGCAAGGCCGGGCGCAGATTGCCAATGTGAAGGCGACCCGTCGGCGACGGGGCAAAACGAACGACGGGTTTCATCAAACATCCGATCCGGTGCTGGCCGCAACCGAGGCCTTGGGTGTCAGCGCAGGGTCAGGGCGATGCGCGCCCTCGCCCTGATCGCGAAAACGATTGACGATCGGGTAACGGCGATCGCGGCCGAAATTCTTCTGCTTCACTTTCACGCCTGGGGCCGATTGGCGGCGTTTATACTCAGCGAGCGCCAAGAGACGCTCGATGCGCTTGACGGTGTCGATATCATGCCCGCGTGCGGTGATTTCAGAAATGCGCATTTCCTTTTCGACGAGACATTCGAGAATGTCATCAAGCACATCGTAAGGCGGCAGCGAATCCTGATCGGTCTGATCCTCGCGCAATTCGGCAGAAGGTGGGCGTGTGATGATCCGTTCTGGGATCACTTCTCCATCGGGACCATAAGCGCCGTCAGGCTTCCAATGATTGCGCAGACGCGACAGCCGGAACACTTCCGTTTTGTAGAGATCCTTGATCGGATTATAGCCGCCGTTCATGTCGCCATAGAGCGTGGCGTAACCGGCCGACATTTCCGACTTGTTGCCCGTCGTTACAACCATCGGGCCGAATTTGTTCGAGATCGACATCAAGATTGTGCCGCGCGCGCGGCTTTGGATATTTTCTTCGGTGATATCGCGCGCGCGATCTTTGAACACGGGCTTAAGTGCCGCTTCGATGCCCTCAACCGCAGGCGCAATTGGCAGAATATCGTAGCGCACACCCAGCGCACGCGCGCAGGCTGCGGCGTCGTCCAAGCTGATCGAAGACGTGAATTTATAGGGCAGCATGACGCAATGCACGCGCGCAGGGCCCAACGCATCAACCGCCATCGCGGCGCATAATGCGGAGTCGATCCCGCCGGACAATCCAAGCACCACGCCCGGAAACCGGTTCTTCTCGACATAATCTTTCAAACCAAGCACGCAGGCCGCGTAATCGGCTTCGTCATCTTCCGGCACAAGCGCTTTGGCACCGCTTTCCGGCTCCCAGCCTTCAGCTGTGCGGTTCCATGTCACCAGCGTTACATCTTCACGGAAAGACGGCATCCGGACAGCGAGCGCCGCATCGGGCCCAAGCACGAAGGACGCGCCGTCGAACACCAATTCATCCTGACCGCCGACTTGGTTGAGATAAGCGAGCGATAAACCGCTTTCGGCAACGCGCGCGACAGCGATGTTGAGACGCGTGTCGGTTTTATCGCGCCAATAGGGTGAACCATTCGGTACGAGTAGCAATTCGGCGCCGGTCTCGGACAGACATTCGACGACGGCATCGGTCCAGATGTCTTCGCAGATGGGCAAGCCGACGCGCACACCGCGGATGGAGACAGGCCCCGGCATCGGGCCCGGCACGAAGACGCGCTTCTCGTCGAAAACACCATAATTCGGGAGATCGACCTTGTAGCGCAGTGCGGCGATGATCCCGCCATCGAGCCACGCATAGGCATTGTAAAGCCGTCCCGCCTCAACCCATGGCAAGCCAACCAAAATGCCCGGCCCGCCATCGGCGGTCGTGCGCGCAAGACGTTCACAAGCGGCGCGGCATGCATCCTGAAACGCGGGTTTCAGCACGAGATCTTCAGGCGGATAGCCCGCCAGAAACATCTCGGGCAGCATCACTGCATCGGCACCCTGTTCCGCCGCGATGGTCCGGGCGCGCAGCACCATGGCCTCATTGCCCTCGACATCGCCGAGAACGGGATTGAGCTGGGCAAGCGCGATACGAAGGCGTTCGGGCCGGGAGGACGTACTGTTCGACATGGCCCCGGGTTTAACAAGGCCCGCCCTGCGCCGCAACGAGGGGCAGGATCACGCGAAAGCGTAGCAATCCATCATCAGCACGCCATATTGCTGGCTCGAATGGATGCGCTTGCCCTTGGCCCCCTCGCCCGCGGCGCCCAACGCCACGAAGAAGGGCAAGAGGTGCTCCTCGGTCGGATGGTTCTCCCGTGCGAACGGCGCTTTTTCCCACGCCAACAAGGCTGAGACATCCCCCGCCTCGGCCTTCTCGTCGAGCCAATCGCCGAAGGCGCGGACCCAATCAGGTGCCGGCGTATCGAAGCGATAGCCACCCCGGAAGAATTCGTGGAGATTGTGGGTGGCAGCCCCCGACCCGATGATCAGGACACCGCTTTCGGCCAATGGGCGGAGCGCTTCACCCAGCCGATAATGCCAAGCCGCATCGTGATTGGGGCTCACCGACAGCTGAACGACAGGAACGTCCGCCTCAGGCCGCAGCAAGGCCAGAGGCACCCATGTGCCATGATCATAACCGCGCCGATCATCGAGCCCCGGCGCAAACCCCGCTTTGCTGAGGGCGTCGGCCGCTTCAGACGCGAGGGATGGTGAGCCTGGGGCAGGATAGACAATGGTGCGCAATTCCGGCTCAAAGCCGCCGAAATCATAAATCATCGGCGGATGTGCCGCTGAGGTGAGGCGCGGCTCTGGCGCTTCATAATGCGCCGTGACCACAAGGATCCCACGGTAATCCGACAGGTTACGGCCATAAGCGGCAAGGAAATCGCGCGCCTCCGAATTGTGGAGAATCAGGTTCGGCGCACCATGCGAGACGAAGAGCGTCATGCGATCAATCCTTTCAAAATCGTCGTTCTGATGTCGGCTGGAAGCGGGTTCGCCGCAAGTTTTCCGGCGCAAGGTTGATTTTGCATTCCTGCGATCACGCGACACTTCCCCTACGTTAACCCTAACTTAGGGTGAAGGTCTTAGGCTTGAGACAGTTTCCGATTGCGTTTGTCGTTTTGTATTTTTGAGGATCTTGCCATGAAGCGCCTGACAGCCGCCCTCGCGGCGCTCGCTCTCCCCGCCTCTGCTCTCATCGCCGAAGCCGCTGATCTACCCCGCCGCCCGCCAGATCCGCCGCCCATGCCGGCTCCCGTCATCTTTTCGTGGGCCGGTCCTTATGTCGGTATTCACGGCGCTTATGGCTGGGGTCAGTTCAACCGCTACCAGTTCGACCAGAATCTGATCGCGGCTGCCATACCCGCAAATTATCAATATGCGAGTGTGGCGCGCGCCTATGCGCAATCGCTGCCCGGCACCTACGATTCCAACCAATGGGGCGGCGGCTTCTTCGCCGGTTATAACTTCGTCTCCGGCAATGTGGTGTTCGGCGGCGAGCTTGATTACACTGCGTTCTTCGGCAAATTCGGCGCCAGCACGATCTGCTATTACCCTGATCCTAATCTCGGCATTGTTCTGCCGGGCGCGTCGGGTCGCTCGATGATTGTTGGCGCGGACACGACGAGCAAAATCACCGATTATGGTCTCGTCAAAGCGCGCTTAGGCTATTCATTCGATCGCTTTCTCCCTTACGCCTTCGTCGGCATTGGCGGGGCGCGTTTCAAAGCGTCCGGTTATGGTTCGATCGAGGAATATGTGACGGCGACCGGTGTCGCGACGGCCACATACACGTCGTCGGCCAGCAAGGATCAACTCACCTTGGCGTATGGCGCCGGTGTGGGTGTCGATTACGCGATCACGGATCAGATATTGCTGCGCGCGCAATATGATTATGTCCAGCTTGATAGCGTCATCGGCCAAGAAACAAAAATACAGGTTGGCAAAATCGGCGCGGGCATCCGCTTCTAAACTCGGGAGTTGGATGAATGGCAACGCTCCGCCTGATGGCGTGCGGCACCGCTGTGGCTGCGTCGATCTTCAGCTTCGACGCAGACGCCGCAGACCTTACGAATTTTTCATGGCCTTGGTCGCAGCCCGATTCTTACTACACGATCCCAACTTATGATTGGTCGGGCGGCTATGTCGCCGTGATGGTTGGTTACAACTCGACGACCATCACACATGGCGATCTTGCTGCGAACATGGTGGATCGAGCAATCCCCTATTGGAAGTGGGGCGATGAAGCCAAGAATTTAGCCAAGGCCTCTGCCAAAGACATGACAGCCAATGCTGGCATCTATTCGCTGCATGCTGGTTTCAACATCATGGAGCAAAGGCTCGTCTACGGGTTCGAACTCGAATACGGCAAATTCTCGCCAGCGATGAATGGGTCGAGTAGCTTCGATGAGAGCCGCATCGTCGACACCCAAACCAAGACGAACGCCGCCGGCCAAGAAATCGTCGATAAGCTCGGCATCACGACGGCGATGACGAACAAAACGCAAATTCTAGATTTCGGACTCATCAATGGACGCGCCGGTTATGCTTATGGCCGCTTCATGCCTTACGCTCTGGTGGGTCTTGGCGTCACGCGCGTGAAAATTAATGCTGCGATGAATGCAAATGAATATCACGTCGTCACGGTTGATGGCATCTATTCAAACGAGCTCAGTAAGCCTGGGTCTCCGAAAACGGCCATTTTGACCAAGGACGCGTATGCCGCGACCGTCTCGCTCGGCCTCGGTTTCGAATATGCGTTGTTGGACAATGTGATTTTACGCGCCCAGTACAATTACATGACCACTGGCAACATCAAGGGCGAAGGCATTTCAAACAATATGGCACGCGGCGGATTGGCGCTGAAATTCTGATCTCTCCCGCGAGCAACAAAAAGGGCGGGTGTTGAACCCGCCCTTTGCCGTTCTGAAACCGTATCGCGTCTTTACTCGGCAGCGTCAGGCACGCTGCGGCCGCGCGCAAGCTTTTCCTTCTTGAGAAGTTCGGCAACGAGGAACGCCGCTTCAAGAGCCTGCTCGGCATTGAGGCGCGGATCGCAATGGGTATGGTAACGATCCTGCAATTCCGCATCCGAAATGGCGCGCGCACCGCCCGTGCATTCCGTCACATTTTTGCCGGTCATTTCGAGATGAATGCCACCGGCATGCGTACCTTCAGCCCGATGCACATCAAAGAACGTGCCGATTTCCGATAAGATCAGATCGAACGGGCGCGTCTTATAGCCAGAGCCTGCTTTCACTGTGTTGCCATGCATCGGATCGCACGACCACACGACATGGCGGCCTTCACGCTTTACTGCACGGACAAGACCCGGCAGATGCTCGCCCGCCTTGTCGGCGCCGAAGCGCGCGATGAGTGTGAGACGGCCCGCTTCATTATCCGGATTGAGAAGATCAATCAGCTTGATCAGTTCATCGGGCTTCAGCGATGGGCCGCACTTCAGACCGATCGGGTTCTTAATGCCACGGCAATATTCAATATGGGCGTGATCGGGCTGGCGCGTGCGATCACCAATCCAGATCATGTGGCCCGATGTAGCATACCAATCACCGGACGTTGAATCGACGCGCGTGAGCGCCTGCTCGTAACCCAGCAGCAATGCTTCGTGCGAGGTGTAGAAATCCGTCGAGCGCATCTCGGGATGCGCTTCCGGATCAAGCCCGATGGCGCGCATGAAATCGAGTGTCTCGGTGATGCGCGAAGCAAGCTCATCATAACGGCCCGATTGCGGGCTATCTTTGACGAAGCCAAGCATCCAGCGATGCGCGTTTTCGAGATTGGCGTAACCGCCGGTCGCAAACGCGCGGAGCAAATTCAGCGTGGCCGCTGATTGGCGATAGGCCATCAATTGGCGGCGCGGATCGGGAATGCGGGCATCGGGCGTGAACTCGATCCCGTTGATGATATCGCCACGATAGGACGGCAATTCCTCATCGCCGATCTTTTCCGTCGGCGCAGAGCGAGGCTTGGCGAACTGGCCAGCGACGCGGCCAACCTTCACCACCGGCGACGCGCCTGCGAATGTCAGGACGACGGCCATCTGGAGGAACAGGCGGAAGAAATCGCGAATATTGTCGGCCGAATGCTCAGCAAAGCTCTCGGCGCAGTCGCCCCCTTGCAGCAAGAAGGACTCGCCTTGGGCCACCTTGCCAAGCGCGCGCTTCAACTTGCGTGCTTCACCTGCAAAAACGAGCGGCGGAAAGCCTGCGAGCTGGGCCTCAACCGCTTCGAGTTCGCCCTGGTCCGGATAGGCAGGGACCTGCTGGATCGGCTTCGTGCGCCAGCTCGAAGGATTCCAACGGTCAGTCATGGCAGTCTCCAAAGGCTTTGCGCCGGGCCGAAGGGCCCGGGTCAGGGCGCTTCTATACCGGAGGCGTGGGGATCATTCCAGCACTGCACGCAAGGGCATGGCGGAATGGCACCGAATCCCCGAAGGTAAGGTTTCCGGCCCCCTCTCCCCGGATGGATATCTTTGCCCGCGGTTCTGCTCACTCTCGCGCCCGTCTTAGTGGCCGTATTCCTGATGATCTCAGGCAACGGGCTTCTGAATACGCTCGTCCCGCTGAAGGCGGCTATGATCGGGTTCAGCCAGCAAGACATCGGCTTTGTCGGCTCGGCCTATTTCCTTGGCATGTTCGCAGGCACATGGATGACGCCCGCCATCGTGCGGCGCGCCGGCCATACGCGGGCCTTTGCTGCCTATGCGGCCATTGTCGCCGTCGCCACGCTTGGTTTTCCCGTTGCCAGCCACCTGATCGCTTGGTGCCTTTTGCGCGCCGCCATCGGGTTTTGCTTTGCCGGGCTCTACACCATTGTCGAGAGTTGGATTTCATCGAAAGCCGATAGCGGCAATCGCGGACGGCTTTTGGCATTCTACAATGTCGTGAACTTCATGGGCTCGGCCTTTGGGCAGCAATGGCTGCGCATCGCGGATCCAAAATCGTTCCAATTGTTTTCGGCAACGGCGGCATTCGTGATGCTGTCGCTTTTGCCGATGGCGATGACACGCGCCGAGCCACCACCTTTGCCGCCAAAGGGACGCTTGGTGCTGGGCGCAATGCTGCGGGCTGCACCCATCGGCATTGTCGGCATTACGCTCGTCGGTCTTGCGAATGGCACGTTCTGGTCGCTTGCGCCCGCTTACATCGAGAAGATGGGTCTTGGCCCCACGACCGTCGCGAGCTTCATGACGGCCGTGATCGTTGCCTCTGCTCTCTCGCCCTATCCGATTGGCAAGCTGTCGGATCGGATCGATCGCCGCTATGTGATCGCAGCGGCGAGCGCTTTGGCGATGATCGCCGAAATTCTGCTCGCCGTGATGGGACAGGCAACGCCCATCGCGCTTTATGTCGCCGGTTTCTTTCTCGGTACAATGCAGCCCGTGATCTATCCGCTCATCACAGCGCATGTGTTCGATCGCATGGGCACCGAAAAGGGCGTCGCGATCTCGTCGACCTTGCTATTCCTCTATTGCGCGGGCGCAGTTGTCGGCCCGCTTCTCGCGTCTTCGCTGATGGAGCATTTCGGCCAAGCAATGCTGTTCGTCCACAATGCGGGCGCGCATCTCTTGATATTGGCCTTTGTTGTGTGGCGCATCATCGTGCGCCCTGCCCCACAGCGCGTTGAACCGGCACCGACCAATCCGCCACCAACCGCATGACGCGGTGAGCCGATCCGATCAGTCGACCGAAAACGGCGTCCGCATCGTGACGAGCTCTTCTGCCGCTGTCGGGTGAACGGCCATCGTCGCGTCGAAATCGGTCTTGGTCGCCCCCATATAAAGCGCAATGCCCGCAAGCTGGATCATCTCGCCCGCTGCCTCGCCCAGAATATGAACCCCGAGCACGCGATCCGTCTCACCATCGACGATGATCTTCATGAAGGTGCGCTCGCTGCTGCCTGAGAGCGTTGCACGCATCGGACGGAAATCGGTCTTGAAGATCGTGATCTTTTTGTACGCGGCGCGGGCCTGCGCCTCGGTGAGACCGGCCGTACCAATCTCTGGCGTCGTGAACACGGCCGTCGGGACAGCGCCATGCGCCACAGCAATACGCTTGCCGCCAAACACCGTATCAGCAAAGGCATGCCCTTCGCGAATGGCGACTGGCGTCAATGCGATCCGATCAGTCACATCACCAACCGCATAGATCGAAGGCACGCTTGTCTGCGATAATTCATCAACGGGAATTTCGCCACGCTGTCCCGTGACAATACCGACGCTTTCAAGACCGAGGCCGTGGGTATTGGGAACGCGGCCCGACGCGTAGATGATCCGCTCGGCCGCAAGTGCACGGCCATCCTTGAGGCTTGCGGCAAGCGCGCCACGATGACCATCGATACGTGCGATTTCGTTGTTCGCTTCGACCGTGATGCCCTGTGCTTCCAACGCCTTCAACAAATGATCGCGCAGATCTTCATCAAAGTGAGGCAGCGGCTTAGCGCTCCGATAAATCAATGTCGTCTTGACGCCCAGCCCGTTCAGCAAACAGGCGAATTCAACACCGATATAACCCGATCCGACAACGATGACCGACGATGGGAGCTTATCCCATTCAAAGAAATCGTCGGAGTTATCGACGAGATGAATGCCGGGCGTAGCATCTGGCACGTATGGCCGGCCACCCGTCGCCACAAGGATAAACTTTGCGGTGACAACTGAACCATCGGCCAAGCGCACGCTATGCGGGCCGGTGATCGTCGCGCGGCTATCGCGCGTCTCCACGCCCGCGCGTTGCAACGTGCCGCGATAGGCATTTTCAAGCCGCGCGATTTCCTTGTCCTTCGCCGCCTTCAGCGACGGGAAATCGAAGCGGATGTTTTCTGCGCTCCAACCAAAACCGCGCGCATCCTCAAAATCCTGACCAAAGCGGCTTGCATAGACATAGAGCTTTTTCGGCACACAGCCGCGGATGACACAGGTGCCACCCATCCGGCTTTCTTCGGCAAGAATAACTTTCGCGCCATAACCGGCCGCGATACGGGCGGCGCGCACGCCGCCTGAACCGCCGCCGATGACAAAAAGATCGCAATCAAAGGCGGTCATGGCGCGCCTGCCCCGCTCAAATATCGATCTTGCGCTTCTTCAATTCTTCGCGCACGCGCTTCATCAGCTCTTCGCTGATCTTCTGCGACGCTGTCTGCATCTCATTGAAGAGCTGATCAAGCATCACCGGCTGGGCTGCAACGTAACGCTGTCCGGCCGCCGATTTAAAATAAGCGAGCGCATCTTTCATGTCCGCTTCGCTTAATGCGCGGGCATAAATTTTTGCGGCTGTCGTGATCATCTCAGCGCGCTGGCCATCGAATTCCGGCTTAAGCTGCACGAGCACATCGTCGAGCTCTTTCACGATCTGCGGGCGCACCTGCAGGATGCTCTGCTGCATTTCGATCATCAGCTGCGGCACCAAGCCGTCGAATGTACGGCTGACACCGGCCGCCACGATGAGTTCGCGCGCCAAAGCCGTCGCCTGAGCGCTTGGCTCGGGCAGTTTCGGCTGTGCGGCCTGCGACGGGTTTTGCGCAGGTACCGTCTGGGCGATGGCTGTCGTGGACAGGAGAGCGGCGCTGAGGCCTGCGAAAAGGATTTTACGGATCATCACGAGTTCAACTCCATTGCGATGAGCAAGCAGCCTTAAGCCACATTGCCAAGGGTCTTGATACCAGTTGCTGTTGCGAGAAATGCACCGGACGCGATGCCAATAAACAAGCCATGTTCGACCAAACCGGTCACACTGTCGAGCCGTGCGGCCAGACGTTCCGGATCGGGGATCGTCCCCAGATGCGCATCAAAAATGAGATTTCCGCTATCGGTACGGAACGGAGCGCCATCTTTCATGCGCAGCGTCATCTCACCCTTCACGCCCACGTCTTTGAAAGCGTCTTCAATCGACCGGCGGGTCGCATCGAGGCCAAACGGAATAACCTCGAGCGGCAAGGGGAAACGACCAAGGATTGTCACCTCTTTCGTCTCGTCAGCGATCACCACCATGCGCTTTGAGGCCAAAGCAACGATCTTTTCGCGCAGATGTGCACCGCCGCCGCCTTTAATCAACCTCAGCGCCGCGTCGATTTCATCGGCACCATCGACCGTCAGATCAAGTTCTGGCGTCTCATCCAATGTCGAGAGCGGAATGCCAAGCGACGCGGCTTGCACGCGCGTCGCTTCGGACGTCGGGACGCCGACAATCTTCAACTTATCGGCCTTCATGCGTTCGGCCAACAAGTCGACGAAATGCTTCGCGGTCGATCCGGTACCGAGGCCAAGTTTCATCCCATCGCGAACAAGGGCGACAGCACGCGCGGCGGCTTCACGCTTGAGGGCATCCAAGCTCATTGGTCGAGCCCTGCCAGCATCAGATACTTAATCTCGACGAACTCCTCGACGCCATGGTGCGACCCTTCGCGGCCGAGGCCAGATTCTTTGACGCCCCCAAAGGGCGCCAATTCCGTTGAAATCGCACCCGTGTTGATGCCGACCATGCCATATTCGAGCGCTTCGGCGACGCGGAAGACGCGGCCCAAATCACGCGCGTAAAAATAGGCGGCAAGGCCATATTGCGTGTCATTGGCTTGTTGGATGACGTCGGCTTCATCCTTGAAGCGGAACACCGGCGCGACGGGGCCGAACGTTTCGTCTTTCGCCACCAGCATGTCGCGTGTGATGTTTGCCATCACGGTAGGTTCGAAAAAGGTCCGGCCCAGCGCGTGCCGCTTGCCGCCGACTACAACCTTGCCGCCCTTCGACACGGCGTCAGCGATATGGCTTTCGACCTTCTCGACCGCTTCCATCGTGATCAGCGGGCCTTGCTGCACGCCGTCTTCCAAACCATTGCCGACCTTCATGGCGGCAACGCGTTTTGCGAGCTTCTCGACAAACTGATCGTAGATCTTCTTTTGCGCATAGATGCGGTTCGCACACACGCAGGTCTGACCCATGTTGCGATATTTCGAAAGCATCGCACCTTCGACAGCGGCGTCGACATCGGCATCGTCAAAAACGAGGAAGGGCGCGTTACCGCCGAGTTCAAGACCGACCTTCTTCACCGTGGATGCGGCTTGGCGCATCAAGATCTTGCCGACCTCTGTGGACCCGGTGAAGCCGACAAAACGCACGCGCGGATCAGATGTCCAGACATTGCCGATGGCAGGCGCATCACCTGTGATGATGTTGATGACACCGGCCGGAATGCCGGCACGTTCGGCCAGCACGCCGAGCGCCAAGGCCGTCAGCGGCGTCTCAGGCGCAGGCTTGATGACAACGGTGCAGCCGACCGCAATGGCTGGCGCGCATTTGCGCGTAATCATCGCGGCCGGGAAATTCCAAGGCGTGATCGCAGCGCACACACCGATCGGCTGTTTCAAAACGATGATGCGCGCATCGGCACGGGGAGACGGAAGCGTCTCGCCATAGATGCGCTTGGCTTCTTCGGCATAGAATTCGATGAAGCCCGCGGCATATTCCACTTCGCCCTTTGCCTCGGCGAGCGGTTTGCCCTGCTCGCTCGTCATGATGAGGCCAAGATCATCCTTGTTGGCGATGATCAGTTCGAACCATTTGCGCAACAGCGCGGCGCGTTCCTTCGCCGTCTTCTTTGACCAAGGGCCAAAGGCGGCATGCGCAGCGGCAACCGCTTTCTCAGCCTCCACGGCACCGAAACGTGGAACCGAAGCGATTACCTCGCCCGTGGCGGGATTGTCGACCGGATCGACCGGCGCACCCAACCATTCCCCGCCAATCAAGCATTGCGGGCGCAACAGGGTCGGATCGTTCAGCTTCATGGGACAACTCCTGCCTCGGGTCGGGCCGCGCGCTGTCTAGCACGGCTCAAAGGGCGGCCAAAGGCCCGATATGCCGGGACGCCGCTTTGGCCGGGGACAGCTATTTCGGCCGGTCTGCCGGGGTGCAGACAACCTTTTCCTGATAGACGAAACAGATGCTCACAGCCCCCGTCCGGGTCTCGACCCGGTAGATGCCGCCCTCGCGCTCATGCCGGGAGGCGGCCAAGGCATAATCGCCGGGATCCTGCTTGCCTGCGCCCTCACCAGCGGGAAAACAGGCGGTGATGCCGAGCGTGCCCTCTTTCTGGAGATATTGGCAGGCGGTGACTTCACCCGTCGCCTTATCGAGCCGGTAGAGGCGATTGAGGTCGACCTGTGGCGGCGCCATGAATTCAAACGGTGCCGCAAGGGCCGGAGCCGACCACAGGCCCAACGCCGCCATAAACCCCACGGCATTCAGAGCGAGACGCGGTTCGCAGCGGCTCATGGTGTTATCTCCGGCGGCAAAGGAACGCCCTGTCTTCGCCGATTCTCCACGCCCACGCCATGGCACAGGCGGCAAGGCTGCCCCGAACACGCGCAACTTGACGGGCCGGACGATCCGCGCGACCCCTTGTGCCATGGCTCAGTTCACTTCCCCCGGCGCGCCGATCGTTGTGTTCGATCTTGATGGCACGCTCGCCGACACGGCATCCGACCTTATCGCAACCCTCAACGCCATTCTGCAGGCCGAAGGGCTGGATCCTTTACCGCTCGCTCAAGCGCGTGACTTGATTGGCGCGGGTGCCCGCGCCTTGATCGCACGCGGTTTTCAGGTGCGGCAAAAGCCTTTGACGCCGGAGCATCTGGAAAAGCTTTTCCTGGCTTTTCTGGATCATTATGGCCGCCACCTCGTCGTTCACACGCAGCTTTACCCTGGTGTTACGGAAGCGCTCGACACGCTGACGGCGGAAGGTTTCACCCTCGCCGTCTGCACGAACAAGATGCAGGACCATTCACGCCAACTCCTCGATGCGCTCGGTATTCTTGATCGCTTCGCGGCGCTCGCGGGTCGTGACACTTATCCCGTCTGCAAGCCCGATCCCCGCCATCTGACGCTGACAATCGCCGATGCAAAAGGCGATCCCAATCGCGCGGTCTTGATTGGTGATTCAAAAACGGATGTCGACACAGCGCGCGCGGCTGACATCCCCGTCATCGGGGTTGATTTCGGTTACACCGAAACGCCGATGAACCTTTTGATGCCGGACCTGCTCATCAGCCATTTCGATGCGTTGGTGCCCGCGGTGAAGGCCGTCATCCGTCCATGACACAACCCGCCGGCGCTCAAGCAGATTGGTTGCGGCCGCTTGCCGCCATGCTGCTTGTGCAGGTGACGAGCGCTTTTCTGTCTCGGCTCGTGCCGACGATTGCGCCTGTCCTGCAAGGTGAACGCGGCATCAGTGAAAGCCTGATCGGCTATCTCGCCGGCTTTGCCACGGTCGGTTCGATCCTTTTTCTTTTGGCAGGCGGGCCCATGATGCGGCGGCTTGGCCCGGTGCGCTCATTGCAATGGGGACTGATTGCCAGCGGCCTCGGCATCGCGCTGATCGCAGCGCCACAAACGGCCGCTTTATTCGCAGGTATGGTGTTGGTGGGGCTGGGTTACGGACCCTCCGCACCCGCCGGCACCGATGTGTTGCAACGCTATGCCCCGGCGCAGCATCGCAGCCTGATCTTCTCGATCAAACAGGCTGGTGTGCCGCTCGGTGGCGTGATTGCCGGTCTCGCTTTGCCCGCGATCGTCGCCGTGTTCGATTGGCGGTATTGCCTCGTCTTCGCGGCGCTGGTGGTCGCCGCCTCCGTCTTGGCCGTTCAACCGATGCGAGCCGCTATCGATGCCGGGCGCGACACGAGCCAAACGGTCGCGCTGTCTGCGTTTCTGAGTTGGTCCAACATCATGGCACCGCTCCGGACTGTCTTCGCTTCCCCGGCAGTCGCGCGGATCGGGATGACCGGCTCAACGCTCGCAATCACCCAAGGCGCGTGGTTTGCCTTCCTCGTCACGTTCCTTGTGTCCGAGGCGGGTCTGAGCCTGACACAAGCGGGCTTTTTGTTTGCCGTGATGCAGGCGACCGGCATACCCGGCCGCATCCTGTTGGGCTACATCGCCGACCGGGCGAAATCCGGCCGCGTCACCCTGATGCTTGTCGGTATTGTCTCGGCCCTCACCTCGCTCGCTTTGGCCTTGATCAAGCCCGGTCTCCCAATGCCCTTGCTGATCGCCTTTTTTGCCGTGGCGGGTGTGACGGTCTCGAGCTGGAACGGCGTGCAACTCGCGGAAGTAGCGCGGCTCTCACCGCGCGCTGCACTTCAAGACACATCCTCCGGCGCAACGGTTTTGATCTTCTTGGGCTATGTCGTGGGGCCAGCCGGGTTCGCCTTTTTGCAGCAGGTCAGCGGCTCGTTCACGCCCGGTCTTGTGGCGATTGCCGTCCTGGCGCTCTTCGGCAGCGCCGTTCTGGCGCGGACCCGCTGACGCGCTGAAAAGCGCGACCCCAACCCGCTCTTGCCTTGACTTGAAAGAGGCCGCCTTCTATCACGCCCTCACGATGGGCGCGTAGCTCAGCGGGAGAGCACTCCCTTCACACGGGAGGGGTCACAGGTTCAATCCCTGTCGCGCCCACCATCGTTTCATTGAAATATCAGATACTTAGACCCATATTGCGGTGGAACAATCTGCTTCGCGGATGTCTTGGGCTACACCTGGGCTACACCGAGCCACATTTATGCTCCTGCTGCTCGGCCAGCTCGCGCCGGTGGTAACAGTCCCCATCCAGCGATCACCTTCAAATGTTTTTCTCGAAGACACTAAAATTTCAGCAGGACCCACCCGCCTGCCCAAACAGAAGCATCCGCCCGTGGATGACGCCGTTCAGCGCCTCATCACCGATCTGTTTGTCCCCTACGCCGTTGATCGCCGCGAGGCTGGCGGGCATACCTACAATAGAAAGTAAGACACCCAGAAGTTCAGCGCCCTCAATGGCTTGGTCCTGCAACTCATCCAGCAGCGCGTTCATGGTAGCCCGCGCCAAAGCATCGCCCTCGGTCATCATGCCGCTCTCCCGGTTAGTCCAGCAATGCGAGCATCGGCCTGGAAGTTCCGCAAGGAGACAGTTGTCAGGAGTTGTTGGCTGACAGCTGTCGCAGCGAGCTCCGGCAGTTGGCTACTTTGCTCGGCCAGCGGTTTGACAGGCCGAGCGATCCAACGGCCTTGGCGGCGAAAGCAGACCGCCGCGGCCTCCTCAGCAAAGCCGCCCCCTACCCCCGGGTCGACCGACTACCCCAGAACATTGTCAGGTCGCGCGATAAAATTTGGCGAATTTAAAGTTTGGATCCCAACAGCCCAAAGCTGGCTCCCGCAAACAAATCCCAAAAACTACCCAGAATTGAGCCGCACCCGCCCCAATGCCGCTACGAGCCAACGGCCCCTTCTCCCAACAAATGTCATCTCAACCGCTTGCGGCGATGGTTTCGCAACGTAAAACTCCGCAAAGCTGCTTCGGTCACGCCGCGGCTCCGCATTCTTAAACGATAAGAGACGTCACCTTGAACGCCCAAAACCTCTCGGCCTTTATCTGGTCTGTCGCTGACCTGCTCCGCGGCGATTACAAGCAATCTGAATATGGCAAGGTGATCCTGCCCTTCACGGTGCTCCGCCGCCTCGACTGCGTTCTGGAAGGCACCAAGGCCGCCGTACTGGCCGAAGACGCCGAGAAGAAGAAAGCGGGCCTTAACCCCGAGCCGTTCCTCCTGCGGAAGTCCGGCCAGAGTTTTTACAACGTCTCGCCGCTCGACATAAAAAAGCTGGTCGGCGATCAGGATCACATTCGCGAAAATCTCTACGCCTATGTGCAAGGCTTCTCGGAAGCCGTCCGCGACATTTTCGAACGGTTCGACTTCGCAACGCAGGTCGACCGTCTCGCCAAGAACGGCCTGCTCTATCAAGTGACCGAAAAGTTCGCCGGGATAGATCTTCATCCCGACAAGATCAGCAATGCCGAAATGGGCCTCGTCTTTGAGGAGCTGATCCGAAAATTCGCGGAAATCTCGAACGAGACCGCAGGGGAGCATTTCACGCCGCGCGAAGTCATCCGCCTGATGGTCAATCTGCTCTTCGTCGAGGATGACGAGGTGCTCACGAAGCCGGGCGTCGTTCGCACGATCTATGATCCGACGGCAGGCACCGGCGGTATGTTGTCCGTCGCAGGCGAGCATCTCGCCTCGATGAACCCGAAAGCGATCCTGACGATGTTCGGGCAGGAGCTGAATGACGAAAGCTTTGCAATCTGCAAAGCCGACATGCTGATTAAGGGGCAGGATGTCGGCAACATCATCGCGGGCAATACGCTCTCGGCCGATGGGCACGAGCATAAGAAGTTCGACTACATGCTGTCGAACCCGCCCTTCGGCGTCGAATGGAAGAAGGTCGAAAAGGAAGTTCGGCAGGAACATGAGAAGCGCGGCTTCGATGGCCGTTTCGGACCCGGCCTCCCGCGGGTGTCGGATGGTTCGATGCTGTTCCTTCTGCACCTTGTTTCAAAGATGCGCCCCGCTTCGGGAGGCGAAGGCGGATGCCGCTTTGGCATCGTGCTGAATGGCTCGCCGCTTTTCACCGGCGGCGCAGGATCGGGCGAAAGCGAGATACGCAAATATGTTCTCGAAAACGATCTCGTCGAAGCGATCATCGGTCTGCCGACCGATATGTTCTACAATACCGGCATTGCAACCTATGTCTGGATTTTGACCAACCGCAAACCGGCTCAACGAAAGGGCAAGGTTCAGCTGATCGACGCCTCGTCTATGTGGCGGAAGATGCGCAAGAGCCTTGGTTCCAAACGCAAGGAAATGAGCGACGAAGATATTGCGACCGTCACACGGCTTTTCGGCTCCTTTACCGAAGCGCGCATGGCGACCGTATTCGATGCCGAGGGCAAGGAGATAGGCCGCGAAGTGGTCGAAGCTGGACAGCCCGAGCCGAAAGCACCCGACGGCGGCAAGGTGGAATTCGCGCCGCTGTCTCTGATCTTCAAGAATGAGGATTTCGGCTATCGCACCATTACCGTTGAGCGCCCCTTGCGGGACGAAGCCGGGCAAATTGTGCTCGGCAGCAAAGGCAAGCAGAAGGGCAAGCCGCAAGCCGACAGCGCGCTGCGCGATACAGAGAACGTGCCACTCTCCGAAGATGTTGAAACCTATTTCAAGCGCGAAGTCTTGCCGCACGCGCCTGATGCGTGGATCGACCAGGAGAAAACGAAGACCGGTTATGAAATTCCGTTCAACCGGCACTTCTATGTTTTCGAACCGCCGCGCGCTTTGGATGAAATTGATGCCGATCTGAAGCAGGTTACCGACCGCATTAAAGCCATGATCGAGGGGCTGGCGGCATGAGCCAAAACACTCAAAACGATGTTGCATGGATCGACAAACTGCCAGCAAATTGGCAGCTGCTACCAACGAAACGTGCATTTCGCCGCGAAAAAGCAATCAACGTAGGTATGGCTTGTGAAAATCGTTTGGCGCTAACAATGCAGGGCGTCGTCCCAAGAGATATAGATGATCTCGACGGGCTACAGTCGAGCGATTTTGAAGGTTACCAAATATTTGAGAAGGGTGACCTTGCATTTAAGCTTATCGATCTGCAAAACATTAAAACGAGCAGGGTCGGATTAGTACCTGACCGCGGAATTATGAGCCCAGCTTACATCCGCTTAGTTCCGACTGGGTTATGTGATGTCAAGTTCGGCTATTGGTATTTTATGGCCCTATACTGGACGCAAGTTTTCAATGGCCTGGGTGGCGGTGTGCGGCAGACGTTAGGACCTGAGGAATTAGGAAATATTCCGCTCCCACTTCCGCCTAAAAGCGAACAACTAGCTATCGCAAATTTTCTTGACCGCGAAACCACCAAAATTGACGCGCTGATCGAAGAGCAACAACGCCTCATCGAACTGCTGAAAGAAAAGCGGCAGGCCGTCATTTCCCATGCTGTCACCAAGGGTCTCGATCCCTCCGTGCCGATGAAGGACAGCGGCGTGGAATGGCTCGGCCAAGTGCCTGTGCATTGGGAGGTTGGCCCCATAAAACACTGGCTCAATGTTCTGCCGGGTTTTGCATTTCCGTCGACAGGATTTCTAGAAGAAGGTCAAGAAGCCACCAGACTTCTTCGCGGGATCAATGTTGGAGTACAGGAAGTTCGCTGGGATGAAACGGTCTATTGGAGACGAATGCCCGACGACGGCCTTGATCGCTTCGCACTCGGCGAGGGCGATATCGTTCTTGGGATGGACCGCCCTTGGATTTCGGGCGGAACACGAATAGCAAAGATCACAGAAAGCGATCTTCCTTGTTTACTGCTTCAGCGCGTGGCCTGCCTGCGCCCAAATGCCAAGCTGTTAAGTGATTTTTGCTATGCCTTATATCAATGCACAGCCTTCGAGGCATTCGTAACGCCCGACCTGACGGGAGTTAGCGTCCCTCATTTGAGCCCAGAACAGATAAAAAGCTTTCCTATCGCTGTCCCTCCAATCTCTGAACAGCTTAAGATTACAAGTTTCTTGTCGCATCAATTTGAAAAATTGGATGCTTTATCTGGCGAAGCAGAGGAAGCCATCACTCTCCTCCAAGAACGCCGCGCCGCCCTCATCTCCGCTGCCGTCACCGGCAAGATCGACGTGCGCGGCCTCGTATCTGACGAAGCGGAGGCCGCATGAGCGTCGATAGATTTATCGTAAGAATTCCGAGCTTATCCATCGAAGTGCGGAAAGCGCAGAAGGAAAACGCGGAAAAAACGCTCAAACATAATAATCCCGTCGAACGGGAAAAAGCGCAGCTCCTTCTTGAAGCCTATGCCGCTTTTGAAGAGCAAGAGAAGGCCACTCACTCAAAGCTCCGTGACGAGCAGCGTCTGAGAACCGATAATTTGCCCCTCTTACAACGTATCATTGAGGCTTTTTCTCAAGTTCCCATTAGCGACGCTGAGCGTAAAATCATTCAGGTTGCGCTTGATTTTCCCTGCACTACGTCGAGCGAGCTGCCCAAGCAGCTAGGATGGGATGGCTCGTCGAGCTGGCACCTCCATTTTGGCAAGATGTGCCATGACCGCGAATATCTTCTTGGAACTGCTGAAACGGACAGCAATGGAAAGCCATTCTACACTGGCCTTCTCTGCGATTATGACCAAGCGAGCAGCAGCTTTACGCTGAAGCCTGAAGCTGTAGCGGCGTTTGCCGAACTCGGCCTCGCGGCTAAACCAAAGAAAAAGACGATTTGAAAAGAGGCATTGCATGAACGACCAATCCATTGGCCGCCTTGAGCGCGTCCACCTCCGCACCGTCTGGAAGCATGAAGCCTATGACTTCACGCAATGGCTGCAGGACAATGCCGATGTCCTCAACGAGGCGCTCAACATCTCGTTGGTCAACATCGACCGCGAACAAGCCGCAGGAGCGTTCAGCATCGACCTCGTGGCTGAAGATGAGAACGGCAACAAAGTCATCATCGAAAACCAGCTTGAGAAGAGTAATCACGACCATCTCGGCAAGCTGATCACCTATCTCACCGCCATGCAGGCGCGGACGGCCATCTGGATCGTATCCGAACCGCGGCCTGAGCATGTGGCGGCAATTACATGGTTGAACGACAATAATGCTGCCCGCTTCTACATGGTGAAGGTTGAAGCTGTTAGGATCGGTCAATCACCACCAGCTCCGATGCTGACCGTGATTGTTGGGCCTTCGGACGATCAATCCGACGTGGTTAAAGCGAACCGTGAATTTTCAGAAAGATACGATCTTCGCGAGCGGTGGTGGAAATTACTGCTCGCACTCCCAGCCGCAAAACTTCATGCTCATATAACTCCGGGTATTTACTCATCAATTGGAACAAGCTCCGGTGTTCGTGGCCTTGGCTTTCACTACTCCGTTACCCAAGATCAATCGAGTGCCGAACTTTATATTGATCGCGGAAAGGACCAAGATGCAGAAAATAAGTCTGCGTTTGATCAGCTCCATGCCCACAAGGACGCCATCGAGACGGCCTTTGGCGGTCCGCTAAGCTGGGAAAGGCTCGACAATAAGCGAGCCTGTCGCATCCGCGCGTTAATTGATGGCGGCTATCGCTCGCCCGAAGATGAATGGGAGCCAATCTTGATAAAACTCGCAGATGCGATGAACCGTCTCGATCAGGCTCTGAAACCGTTTTTGAAAACCATCAAGTTGAGCGCCTGAGAGCCATACCGCCATGAGCCTGCACAAAGAGATTAAACTCGAAAACGAGATTTGCGATTACCTCGCAGCGCATGGCTGGCTTTATGAGAAGGACGCCGCGACCCGCTATGACCGAGTGCGCGCCCTCTTCCCCGACGACCTGATTGCGTGGATCGAAGCGACGCAGCCGAAGTCGTGGGAGGCGCTGACCAAGAGCCACGGGGCTTCGGCTCGCGCTGTGCTGCTCGACCGGCTCCGCAAGCAGATTGCCGAACGCGGTACACTCGACGTCATCCGGCACGGCGTCGACATGATAGGCGTCAAACAGACCGTTTCCCTCGCTCAGTTCCGCCCGGCCTTCGCGATGAACGAAGAGATTATCGAGCGTTACAACGCCAATCGCCTGCGCGTGGTGCGGCAGGTCAAATATTCGACCGCGAACGAGAACAGCATCGACCTTGTCCTGTTCCTTAATGGCATCCCCGTCGCGACGCTCGAACTGAAGAGCGACTTCACGCAAAGCGTTGAGGACGCCATCGACCAATACCGCTTCGACCGGCACCCCAAGCCCAAGGGACAGGCCGCCGAGCCTCTGCTGACTTTCCCAAGCGGCGCTCTCGTCCATTTCGCTGTCAGCAACAGCGAAGTGTTCATGGCTACGAAGCTGGAGGGGAAAGAGACCGTCTTCCTGCCCTTCAACAAGGGCAATAACGGCGGCGCGGGTAATCCGCCCAACCCTTCAGGCCACCCGACTGCTTATCTGTGGGAAGAGATTTTCGAGCGGCATTCATGGCTCGAAATTCTCGGCCGCTATGTCGTGGCGCAGAAGGACCAGAAGAAGCAGATCAGCAAGCTGATTTTCCCGCGTTATCATCAGCTCGACGCGACCCGCCAACTCGTGGCTGCTGTCCGTGCCGAGGGTCCGGGTAGCAAGTACCTGATCCAGCATTCGGCCGGCTCAGGGAAGACAAACTCGATTGCTTGGACTGCCCACTTCCTTGCCGATCTGCACAACGAAAAGAACGAGAAGGTGTTCTCGACCGTAATCGTTGTCTCGGACCGCAATGTGATCGATAGCCAGCTGCAGGAAGCTTTGTCCCATTTCGAACGGACCAAGGGTGTCGTAGCAACAATCACTTCTGAAAACAGCAGCAAGAGCGGGCAGCTCGCGCAGGCGTTGGCGGACGGCAAGAAAATCATTGTCTGCACAATCCAGACTTTCCCCTTTGCGTTGGATGCTGTACGCGAATTGGCGGCGACAGAAGGCAAATGCTTCGCCGTGATTGCCGACGAAGCGCATAGCTCGCAGACAGGCGCAACCGCGGCAAAGCTTAAATCCGTTCTATCGCCCGAAGATATCGAGGAGATGGAAGACGGGGGCGAGATCAGCGCGGAAGACATCCTCGCCGCGCAAATGGCTGCTCGTGCCAAGGCTGACGGCGTGACCTATGTCGCGTTCACAGCGACACCCAAGGCTAAGACGCTTGAGCTGTTTGGCCGCCGCCCGGATCCGAGCCGCCCCGCAGACAAGGACAATCTCCCCGAGCCTTTCCACGTCTATTCGATGCGGCAGGCTATTGAGGAAGGGTTCATTCTCGACGTTCTGAAAAACTACACGCCCTATAAGCTGGCTTTCAAACTTGCTCACAACGGCAAGGAGATGGACGAGGCAGAGGTCGACAAGGACGAGGCCACCAAACGGATTATGCAATGGGTGCGGCTGCATCCGCACAACATCAGCCAGAAGGTCAAAATCGTCGTCGAGCATTTCCGTGAGAAGGTTTCGCCATTGCTCGATGGTAAGGCCAAAGCAATGGTGGTCCTCGCCAGCCGCAAGGAAGCGGTGCGCTGGAAGCTGGCGATTGACAAATACATCAAGGCGAAAGGCTACAAGATCGGCTCGCTTGTCGCATTCTCAGGCGAGGTCAATGATAAGGAAAGCGGCCCCGATCCGTTCAACGAGAGCAGCAAGGAGCTGAACCCTGATCTAAAGGGCCGCGACATTCGCGATGCCTTCGCGACCGCGGATTATCAGCTGCTGCTTGTTGCCAATAAATTCCAAACCGGCTTCGACCAGCCGCTTCTCTGCGGCATGTATGTAGATCGCCGCCTCGCGGGCATTCAGGCCGTCCAAACGCTATCGCGGCTCAACCGTGCCTATCCGGGCAAGGACACGACCTACGTCCTCGATTTCATGAACGGAGCGGCTGACATCCTCAAGGCGTTCCAGATGTACTACGAGACGGCTGAGCTTGAAGACGTTACTGATCCAGACATCGTCTACAATCTCCGCGCTAAACTTGATGCATCAGGCTATTACGACGATTTCGAAGTGGATCGCGTTGCCAAGGTTCAAGTCGATCTAAAGTCCAAGCAGAGCGATCTTGTTGCTGCGATTTCGCCTGTAGCTGACCGCCTTCTGAAACAATTTAAGGCTGCCCGCGACCGTATGGTCGTTGCTCAAGACCGCGGCGACGAGAAAGAGGCAAAAGCAGCGAAGGATACGATGGACGCGCTGTTATTGTTCAAGGCCGATATGGGTGCCTTCCTGCGCGTCTATACTTTCCTGTCGCAGATGTTTGATTATGGCAATACGGATGTTGAAAAGCGTTCAATCTTCTACCGGCATCTGATCCCGCTGCTTGAGTTCGGGCGGCAGCGCGTTGAAGTCGATCTCTCGAAGATTAAGCTGACCCATCATACGTTGAAAAATCTCGGCAAGACGCCGCTCATTGCGGGAGATGGTGAAGCACCAAAGATACAGCCGATCACGGAAACCGGCTCCAGCACGATTAAGGACAGGGAAAAGGCGTTGCTCGCAGAAATCATTGAGCGAGTGAACGACCTTTTCAATGGCGAGCTGACCGACGATGATCAGGTGATTTATGTAAATAACGTCCTGAAGGGTAAGCTGCTTGAAAATAAGGAATTGATGGAACAGGCAGCAAATAACTCAAAGGATCAATTCTCCAGCTCGCCAACGCTTTCGGCTGAACTGCTCAACGCCATCATGGATGCACTGTCTGCACATGAAGCGATGAGTAAGCAGGCACTAGCCAGCCAGCGAGTACGTGACGGCCTCAAAGATATCCTGTTAGGACCGGGTCAGCTGTATGAGGCGCTCCGTGAGCGCGGCGGCGTCGAAAAGCGGATTTAGCGAGATGGTCGATGACAGCGCCGAGCGGAAAGCTGATCAGGTGTCGCCAGTTTTCTATGCTGTGTATGCAAGTGCACTAGCAAAGACGGCTACTGAACACGCCGATCTTGAGTTATTAGTTCAAGCCCAAAAGCTTGCACGTAAAGCTAAGAAGACCAGCAAGGGTAGAACGACGCTGGAGCAGCTCAGTTTCCCGTTCTAGTGGGGGCTATTGAGCTTCATCGCCGTTGTTCTTCTTCGCGATCGAAGGCCGTTCAGCCTCTTCTACGATCCGCCGTGCCATCCGAATAATATCTGGGCCACTAACCACGCCATTAATCTCGCGGCGGTTACGTAGGATGTTTTTCGCCCATTTGAGGCGGCCCGCTGGGTCTTCTGGGATAATGATAGATGTCATGCGAAAAACATATCACTCAAATAGCCATTCACCAGCCCTCGCTGTACATGCTGTATGAACGATATCGCCGTCCCCAGTAGCCCCGCGGCTCAGGCGGCGTAGCGGCACGCCTTAAGGCGCTCAGCGCGCCAACAACATGCCGCCACTCCTCATGCTCAATCACACCGGCCAAATAGCCGCGTAGGGTTGCTTGAAACCGCTCCTGCTCTTCGACGCTCAACAATTCCATGTCAGGCGCAAACAGAGCGAACGCTCTGGCATATTCGATTGGGTCGACGTCAGGCACCGGGCGTGTCTGCCGCTCAGCGCGTAGGATCCTCACTGCCTTGGCCTTGGCGAGCCGGTCCTTGCGGCTCGGCGGTGGCGGCAGCTTGGACGGTCTGATGGATGCCTTACGAGCCATGGTTTCTCCGCTCACGAAACTTCAGGTCGCGGCGGTCTTCAGCTTTGGCGGCATGGGCAGCGCGCTCGTCAGGCAGCTTGCCCGACAGCTTCCGCACACCGAGCCATAGGAGGTTGTCGAAGCCGCAAGGCGTCCGGTGAACCGCCCGCAGCTCAAGAGCGATGGACGCAAGCCACCGTTCGATGCGGCGCTGGTCGAGCGCAGATAACTCGATTGTGCTGCCCGGAAGGTCGCGGTCCTTCGCCCATCGACGGCGCGTCTCGCGTATAACGATTGTCCGCAGACCCCGCTGTATCTGCTCGGGTGTGTAACGAACGCCCGGTCTCATGCGGCCCGACAGCAGCCGCTTCTTCCGCTCGGCATCAACGCGGTCCCGTTCGACGCCTTTGCAGTGGTGGGAGCAGAATTTGGAGCCACGCAGCCGCGTCAGCCGACACCGCTCGCCGGTTGTGGCGGCGATGGCTTCACACCAATAGAGCCGCTGTGCGGCCCTCATGTTGGCGGCTCTTGCAATGAGCAGCTCGCGGCGCTGGTGCTTGCCAATCGGGCTGCCTTCATAATCCCAGTTAGGATTGGGGTTCATCAGATTAGAACCTTTCTATTCTATAGCGTTGCGTCTAAAACGATAAAAAGTGACCACTTTTGAGACCGTTTTCGGTCCGAGGAGCATCAAATGGGGAATGTTCTGAGTTTGGACGCTGCCCGAGCAGCCCGCAGAAAACCCAGCCCAACGGAGGAACGGGCTGCCATCCGCACGCAGTATCGCGAGCTGCTTTCCGCCTTCATTGTTCAGCCGTGGGAAACTATGACGGCCATACAGCGTATCGAATGCGCGCTTGACGCTCTGCTGCAGCTCGCTGACGAGGACAGCGTTGAGAAGTTTTTCGCCCCAGACCCGGCAGAGAATATCCGGACGCAGCTTGAGGCTGCTGTAAAGCGGCGGCAGCGGCTTCAGGCTAGCTGACGCGAAGCTCATCGCCGCCTCCTCCGAAACGCCGCATTAGCAGCTTTGTGAACCCGCTCAGGGCCTATCAGGACAGTTAGCGCCTTCAGACATGCTGCGTCCCTAGCCATCCCCGCCGACAGCGCGCGCTGAATGATAGCCATGCCTTCGGGTCTTCGAACGAACCGTTTGAACTTCACCCGAGAATTCGAAAAGTCCAATATCTCAGACAACGTTGTAGTTGGACCAGAAGGACCTGCAGGCGCAGTGGGCGCTTCGTCATGAACCGCACAAGGTGCAACGGCGACTTCGGACGCAGCGGCCGTAGCTGCAGGATTTTCAATCGGCTCCAGAAACGCCGGTTTGACACCTACTGCAGCCAGAACAGCACGGGCCTCATCTTCTGACGCGCCGCAAGGCACCATGAGCCGGACTTCAGTCCAATACCGTGCCGCTGGGTGTAGCTTGAGCCGCCAGTTGGTCCTATCGTTGCTCAGTGCAGCTTCCAAGTCGCTCACTCGGAGAAATCCCCAATAGATGTATCCTTTGGGAGTTTCTCCGAGTGAGCGGACTTTCTGCTCACGGTCATCGATCAACTTCCGAGCTGCGTCTGCACTCAGCGGCTCGATTTCTCCGCCTGCCTCGGCTCTCACACCATTCACGACAGCAGCTAAAAGATGATTGCTGCCCTTATTGGATAGACCACGCGGAACAATCACACCACGCGCCGCAGCAACGTCGAACTCATCGAACGGCAGCACATCATCCATCGTTACAAGCTCATCGACTTGAAGGCGGTCTGATGGCTGGGCGGTGGATCTGATTTGAAGCAAGGGCCGCGAGGCGTCACGGCGAAGAGCACGGCTACGGCCGTCAGCTTGGTCCAGCTCAGCATCCACGATCTGTCGCCTCACCCGCTCAACGAATGCATCTGGATGACTTTCGCTTTTGGGAGCCATGCGCCCTCCGTCTCTCCTCATGGTGTAGAACCGTTGGCCCTGCTCGAACCATTCACCCGGCTGGAGCCGCTGGACCGGAAGCCCAAGAAGCGCCTCAGCAATGTCCTCAACCTCGCCGGGCGGCGGCGTCAGGCGAGAGATGTCCATCAGCACGGCGACCTTGCCGAAATCGTCCCGGCCGCGAACCGCCCCGTAATGCCCAACGATGACGCCTGCCGGACGGCCTGCAGGACGCTCAGCCCAGCGGCGTTCTAATTCTTCGACAAGCGCCTTCGGACCAACGAAACCAACGCCTCCAATTCCAGCGGCTAAGACGGACAAAACTTCGAGCGAATGCTGAACGCGAGTTGTGTTGTTCAGCGCCCGTTTGAGGTCAGCTTCTGCAGTCGGTGACAGCGGGCCGTCTGAGCGTTTAGGCGACCAACCGCGATATCCCGCGAGAGTGTCATGGACCTGATAGACTGTGACACTGTCAGGCAGCTTCGCCCGCCCTTCAGCAACTACCTTCAGATTGGTCCACCAGAGCCGCAGCAGCTCCACATCGGCGGTGGCATCCAGCACCAGCGTCGGAACGCCAACCCAAAGCTCGTCAAAGTCGTCCCGCCATGTCAGTCGAATGCCGGTGCCAAACTTGCAGCCGTTGCCAGCAATAAAGCGGACACAGGCATCGCTGTCAGCAGGTATCGAGCTGTCCGGAAGCCGGACAGTGAGCGACTGAATAGCAACCGAACACAACCGGATGAGCTTCCGAACACGGCTGTTCCACGACGCAAAACCACTAACTTCGGTCTTCAACACTTCGCCTGACAGCCCAGCAAGATTTGTGTCGACCTTCATCAGCAGCCGATAGAGGTCCTTCCGGAACCGCTGCCATCCTTCGACGGCAGAAAACACGCGGCGCATTTCACCAAATGTCCGGGTTCGCTGCTGATTGTGGTCTAGCCGTTTAACCGGTTGCTCAACCAACCTGCGAACCGTCTCGAAACGGTCATCAAGGTCCTGCCATTCAATCTTCGTCCAATGAGCCGCGCCGGTGAGTTCAACACTGGGGGGCCTCAGTCGGCCGCTAACCTCATCCAACCCAATAACGAAAGGCTTTCCAAATCCGCCAACCCAGCTCGGAGCGCGCGTCTCATCCACAATCACTGCGTCAAATGGCGGCAATGAGACATTCACCTTCTCGCCGTCTTCACGTTCGAAGCGGTGACGCCGCTTCAAGACAGCGGGAACACCGTTCATCAGCGTCGACGGTCCAACGAGAATGATGATGGGCGCGTCAGGTCGCTGTCGCGTATAGCCGCATTGCTCAGCGGAAGCCCGCCCAAACGGACAGGCAGCGCAGAAGTCGCGTGTAGAGCCACCTGCGGTGCGCCAGACACCGACATCAGCGAGGCGGCGGCACATCTGCCGTCCTTCACTGTCCAGCGGGTCAATCTGCTCCATGCCATACCAGACCGCGGCAACGCCCGGCTTCTTCTTGTTGAACCGAGCAGCAACGTCCTCAGCGAGTTTGTGGTCGTTGACAACAAAACCAATGCGCCGCGAAACGCCCTTCAGCCGTTCGCCTGAGACATAAGCAATGGCTGCATCAAACGCGGCCTCGCTCTTCCCGACGCCTAAATCAACGAGCGCAAGCTGCTGAGGCGCTGAAAGCGGACCCACATCGATGAAATCAGGACCGGCAAGCTCGACGCCTTTCTCTCGGGCTGCATGGATAATGCGGTCAACAGCGACCGGCTCCACCATTTCAAAGAAGTTAGCGAAAACTCCCGGCAGCTCGGCGGCAACCTCGTCAGCGGTCTTCGTAGGCCGGACAATCCCAGCCTCCTCATCGCTGACGTAAACGGCTTCTGCAGCGGCCTTTTCTTGCTTGAGCTGCCTACGACCAATGTTTGTGACAAGCCGCTGCAAGTCGCGCAGGCGTGTTTTGATATAACTCTCAGGCCGCCCCGACAGCGCGCCACGTTCCCGAACAATAGCCGCGAGACTTTTAATGAGGGCCTGTTGGTCGAGCTGCGAACCCTGTCGAGCAAATGCAGCAGCGACTGCAGACTTCAGCGGCTTAAAAAAGCCTTTTCCACCCGGAACATGCGGATCATCACCAATCTGTGCAACATAACCGTCGAAACCAATCGAAGGCGCGAACGACAGGCCACTACGGATGCCAACCTTTGTAGCCCGTTTGCGCTCCTGCCGCAGAGCGGCAAGTGCGGCACCAATAGGAGCCCGGTCCAAGCGCCCTTCACTGATGCCAAGCCGCTCAGCGATAAAATCTTCACCGCTCTCGACAATGGGAGCTGCCACATAGATGGGCTGAACTGGATAGAAGACGCTGGGGTCAATCCCAATGCAGGTTGAAAACAATTCCTTCAGCTCATCGGCATCAACAGGCGTATCAGTCAGCGCGTATAGCCGCAGTCGAATACCTTTATCTACAACGCCGTAGCTTGACGTCTTCTGCCAAACCAGCCGGACCTCACGCAGCCATGACGGCAGCTTTGAGCGGACATATGCAACAATCTCTTTGATGTCCGTTTCAGTGGTTAGGCTGTCAGGAAACGGGAGGGTATCGACGTCAATCGGAATGAACGCTGATGCCGCTCCCTCAAAAGCAGCTTTGTAAGCTCCATCATCATGAAATAACCTACGGACAGGCTTTGTTGTGCTGTCCCCAACCTTAAGGCGCCCACGGATAAGGCAGGCGTCGGGGAAGGCAGCAACCCTCTTAATCAGCTCAAGCAGTTCGTCACTATTATTAACCTTGTAATGCTGGGCCAGAAACCACTTAGCGCGATCATACGATTTGACCTCCCGCCAGGATCCATCCGCGTTCTGCGCAATTGTCTTGGTGAGATTGCGGGTCCCGCGCTTCGACTGTCCCGATTGGGCAACACGCAGCGCCGTGATTTTTACTTCAGGCGGCATCCGCCACCTTCACGAAGCGAACGGTCGAGAATTTGCTGCTGCCTGTTGAAACCTCAACCGCAGCAGGCGTGCAGCGGGAGAGATTGGCTATAAGCAGCGCGACAGCTTGTGCCGCCGTGGCGGGAACAGCCAATCCCGGCCAGCGGCTCAACCACCTCTGCCGCGCAAGGGCAGACACATGGGCCTTGTGATGCCAGCAGGTCAGCCACTCATCGACAAATCGGCCGTTTGCCAGCTTGAAGCGAAGGCGCACGCTGTCAGCGGCATCCGCCTTCTCATGCAGAAAGACTTCCATCGACCTGACGGCGACCGCTCCTACGGTCTCAGGCTGCAAAGCAATCCTTGTCAGCGGGCTGTCAAAGTCGGGGCGGATATCAATGTCGATCGCGCGCGGCGTCGGATCAGAAGCAATTAGCTTCGTGCTGCAATAGGGGCAGACACGCGCTCCAATCGACACAACCGCATCGCAGGAAAAACACTGCTTAGATTTTGCCCTGCTGTCGTCTTCGCGCCGGTCAGGGATTTGCGGGTCGTCGAACGGCCCAAGCCGCCGGAAGTTGCCCGCGAAGTCGAGCACAAGGCAGTTATCTTTTCCCGGCGCAATGCGCGTCCCACGGCCGAGCTGCTGCACGAAGGTCACGGGCGACTGTGTTGGGCGGCAGAGCGCAATCAGATCGACGTTCGGTGCGTCAAAGCCGGTTGCGAAAACATCGACACCGCAAAGTGCTCTTATCTGTCCCGTTTTAAACTCAGTCAGAATGCGGCGGCGTTCATTGGTCTCTGTGTCGCCGGTGACATAAGCGGCATTGATGCCAGCTGAATTTAGTGCCGCAGCCATGTCAGCGGCATGTTCCTTGGTGCAGCAGAAAACAATCAGTGACTGCCGGCCGTGTCCAAGCCGGGCAATCTCAGCGGCTATTGCCGCGTTCGTATCGAGCGCCCCGAATTTCTGGCCCATTTGACCGACGTCAAAGTCGCCCTTGCTGACTTTGATGCCGCTGACATCAAACTGTGAGCGCAAGGCTTCGGCCGGGCCGACCAGCTTTGCCAAATAGCCTTGGCGCACGAGGTCGAGATAGCTAACCTCGTAGGAAATCTTTTCGAAATGCGGCCCATCAATCAGACGTCCGCCATCGCCGCGAAAAGGGGTCGCCGTCGCGCCGACAAGCCGCAGGGCGGGATTGGTCTCGCGCAGCGCCCGCAGAATTTGCGAAAGCATCGAGCTGTCGTCCGGCCCAAGGCGGTGAGCTTCGTCGATAAGCACAAAATCGAAGAAGCCGAGCGCCCCTTTGTAGATGCTGTGGGGCGTAGCGAAGACCGCCTGACCACTCAAATCGACCGGCCCGAGTATCGCGCAGACTTTCGACGCTGGGGCGTCGGTCCTCAGCGCCTTTAACGCATCGAAATCTTGCTCAACGAGCTCCGCCGCCGGAGCAAGGATTAACGTCCTTTTGTTGAAGCCGATTGCCCGATTTGTGACCGCTGCGAGGATGAGCGATTTTCCTGACCCTGTTGGCAGAACAGCAACGCCCGGAATGCCTGCCCTCAAATCCCAGCAGAGCGCCTCGTATGCCTCATCCTGATAGTCGCGGAGATTGATTGCACCGCTGCTCAACGCGTGCCCCCCAGCCAAGCGGCGACATCGGCAGCGCGGTAGCGGATCGCGCCGTTGGGCGGCAGGCGCTGGAATTTCGGAACCTGCCCCTGCCGCCGACGGCGCTCAATCGTCACCACGGAGTAGCCGGACCATGCGGCGACATCCTTGACCGTTAGGAGAGCGTCAGGCGGCAACTCAGCGGGGTCAAAGTGAAGAACCTGCCGCCCCTTCGTGGGACGTTTAAGCGGCTTGGACGACCGCACAGGCAGCCTGTGAGGCTGTTCAGCGGGGGTAGCGGGCCACTCCGGCGACTGCGCCTTGCGTGGCGCAATTTTTAGGGCCCGTAGCAGAAGCGGTGTGTTCGCAATTTCTACGAAGTCCGCCGGAAGCCGAACATCGCCGTCATCCTGCACGATAACCGGCAACCGAACCCCGGCCGCAGTAATCTTCGCCAGCTCAGCGAGACCAATTCCCTGTTGGGCTGCCCAATCCTCGAAACCGATTGTCGAAGACATCGAAACCTCCGTTGAAGAGGCTTCGACTAATAATCAAGTTTTCCTTGGGCTCGCCGGACAGATAAGGCTGATCTTTGTAAGGTTAGAATTATTCGTTACGCAGCAATGGACGGGCTAACAATTCCTCAATCTTAAACGGGCTATAACGCCCGGGTGCGCCGGGCACCCGCTCTGGCCGATTTGCTAGAGCGTCCTGACGGCCTAATTCTTTATAAAACGCGGCGTTGGGCTTCAGATCATAACGTTCAAGCCACTGATCAATCGTACCCTCTTTTAGCGGCCTGTCCGCGTCGGGGTTTTCTTCATTGACCTTATCAATGGCGTCTCGCCGCCTGAGATTATGAAAACCCTGTTTGTAATAAATGTGAGCTATGAAAGCATCTTTGATATGCCGATCCAACGGATTTGGCATTCCTTCATAGACGAGCGGCGATAGGAACGGATCTACATCGCCACAATTTAATTTCCAAAGAGCCACTACTGCCTTGTGCGCTAGATTTTCAACCAGCAGGTCCTGCATATCGATCAAAAACGATATAAGCATTTGCCGCTCATAAGCGTTCTGCCAGTGATCCATGTATGTTGGATCATTCACATCCGCCGCTGGAATGTTGCCAGCCTCTACAGCTTCTTTCGAATGCTTCGATCCGGTTTGTGAAAAAACAATATTCTTCGGGCCTGTTGGATAGACCGGCAAAGGTATTCGCATCGACCCCATCCGCTCGCGCAGGATGTCCCGCCCTAATAGGTTTATCAACGGTTTAAGCTTCTCGAAAACCTCTTCACGCGCCCCAGCTGCCTCATCTTCATCATTGATGGCCGCAGCGCGCTCTTCGGCATCGCAGAAAACATCAAGCGCCCTGTGCAGCTCCTCACGCCTGCTTGTCATCACCGCACCGCCTCACGCTTTGCAGACAGAGCAACCACATTGCCCACGTTATGTTCGACGATTGCTGACAGTTTCTCATCGAGCAGCTTAAAAGCCTCGACGCGCTGCGGCCATGCATCGTCCTTGTTGTAACGAGCCACAAGGTCAGCACGGCGGTGGCCGATGCACAGCTCAGCAATGTCCTCGGCAACGCCTAACTGCGAAAGCAGCGTCCGCGTCGTGCGCCGCAAGTCATGCAATCGGAACTCCACTCCTGACAACGTAGCGGCGCGAGGCAACAAGCGGTTCCAACCACTTATTGGTCCATCAGTTTTCGACGAACGGAAGATCAGATCGTTGCCACCCTTCAGCTTAGCCTTCGCAGCCTTGCCTTTTACCGGCACAAGCTTTTTTGTACCGGCACCGCTGCCTCTTGGTTGGACTGACAGTACCGCCTGCATCAGTGGCGTCAGTGGAACCGCGTGAGCAGCGCCTGTCTTTGTGCGTTCGCCGCCCGGCAGCATAATCCGGTCTGGCAGCACGTCGCTCCATTCCAACCCTGCCAGCTCGTTGCGACGAAAGCCTGTTACCAATCCAAGACGGATCAGACCGCCAAGCGATCCAAGCTGTCCGGCTGCCTTCCATACCTTGCGGATTTCTTCTTCCGACAGCGCGCGACCGTTCTCTTCGGCCTCCATACGCTGAGCGCGGGTCATCTTTGGCATCCGGAGGCCCGCGAGGACGTTGTAGGGCGCGATACCGCTCGAAACCGCCCATTCGCACAACGACCGGCAATGCTTCCGCAAGTCAGCCGCAGCGCCCTTCCGTCCGCTGTCGAACACAGCATCAATCTTCTCGACGAAATCAGCGCGGGTCAGTTCAGCAATGTCGCGGTTCATCAGCGAAGCCAGCCCACGGCGCAGCGTGCTCATGATGGCCTGCTTATTCACTACCTGCCGAGAATGCAGATTGCGCTCGTAGGAGTTCAAGGCCGTCTCTAGAGTGGCCTTCTCGCGCCGCTTGGCTTCACGCCGCTCAACGGCAGGATCGCGTCCAGAAGCCACCTGCCCCGAAAATTTGCGAGCGGCTTCACGCGCAGCCGCCAAACTCACGGCAGGAAACTTACCGAGCAGAACACGGCGCGGGGCTGCTTGGCGACCAGCACCGACTGGGCGGAAAACAAACACCCATGACTTTGCGCCACTTGAACGCACACGCAGCCCAAGGCCGGGGCAGCCGGCATCCTTAAACGTCTGCTCATCACGACCTCCTGAAACCGTCGCGGCTGTAGCACGCGCCTCGGTCAGCTTTTCCGCCATTGCTCAGCATCCTTAGTAGCCTGATTAAAACCGGAGCAACACGCTGGGCTACACCGGGGCTACACAAATATGATGGCTAATGATGTCAGATGCAAGAGAAACGAATGCTGTTATGCCATATATTACAACGTTTTTTCGACCACTTTAGTCAAATTGATGTTTGTTGATATCTCAGACTATTCTCTTCACACGGGAGGGGTCACAGGTTCAATCCCTGTCGCGCCCACCATCGTTTGCAGCTTCTTTATCAAAAGCTTTCGGTCCTTAATTTGGAAAAGCCCATGAGCTTAGAGATCGTTTATGTGCTGACTAATCCCGCCATGCCCGGTTTTGTTAAGATCGGCAAAACAGCGATTGAGGATGTCAATCAGCGACTGAGCCAACTCTATACGACCGGCGTCCCATTTCCGTTTGAACTGCAGTTCGCTTGCAAAGTGCGGAATTCCGACGAAGTAGAACAAGCGCTGCATCGCGCCTTTGCACCAAATCGTGTCAATGCAAGACGTGAGTTTTTTAAGATCGAGCCAGATCAGGCCATCGCAATTCTAAAACTATTGCATGTCGAAGACGCGACCGACGAAATTGAAAAACTCCCGAGTTCTATTCCCGCGGAAGACCTTCAAGCCGGTAAAAACTACATTGCACGCCGGCCGCCCATGAATTTTGCTGACATGGGCATACCAATTGGTGCCGAACTCCATTTCACCGAGGGCGATGCAGTCGTAACTGTATCTGCCGACCGTAAAATTCGGTTTGGCGATGATGAGATGTCGTTGACTGCAGTGACCCGAATTCTACTTGGGATCGACCATAGCGTCCAACCCAGCCCATTCTGGACCTATCAGGGCCGATCGCTGCGAACGATTTACGACGAGACCTACCAGTAGGCTCCGACGGCTGTTGGCGCCGTTCACCCCCCATTCAGTTACGCTTCGGCATTCTCTTCTGCATCGGAGGTAGATTCCCATGCGCACCCTATTCGCTGCAGTCCTGACGGCTCTCACGATCGGCCTCGCGCTCGCGGGCCCGGCTGAAGCAGGCTGGAAGTGGAAGAAGATGAAATGGGTTCCCAAACACGGGCAGGAATACCGCTCGCCCTATGCCCATGATCGTGGCCATTATTATGGTCGCGGGTATGGCTATGACCGCGGCTACGGTTATGGACGTGGCTATGGCAATGGCAATGGGTATGGCCGCTCCTATGGGGGTTATGGCTCACCTTATGGCCGCGGCGGCTGGGGTCCGGGCTGGTAAGCGCGAACTGCGCCTCGTTTGACGGGGCGCAGACTGTCCGGCGGCGGACCTTTTTACCCCTCGAGCTGTGGCGTTACTGCAACGGGAGCCTCTCCTCACGCCTGCGCGTTAAGAATGCGGCAAAACCAAGGTTGATAGATTGGGAGCGCCAAGCTTAAACAAGCTTTGTCCTTCTTCTCCGTGACCGGACCCACACAATGCGCCGCCTTCTTCAGTCTTCCGCCATCGTTCTGTGTGCGAGCGTCGCGTTTGCCGCCTCGACACATGCTTCCAACGCCATCATCGATCCGTTGACGCGTGAGCCCATCCAACAGACCACGCGTGAATCGCAGCAGCCGAAAGCCACGGCCGTGCCGCGCGAGACCGTCCGCTTCGACGGCCAATATGCACCCGGCACCATCGTCGTCTCCACCAAAGAGCGCCGCATGTATTACGTGCTCGGCGATGGCAAGGCGATCCGTTATGGCGTCGGCGTCGGCCGCCCGGGCTTCGAATGGGGTGGCAAGATGACCGTCACACAGAAGCGTGAATGGCCGGATTGGCGTCCGCCGGCGCAGATGCTGCAGCGCCGTCCCGATTTGCCGCGCTACATGAAGGGCGGCCCGGACAATCCGCTGGGTGCGCGTGCGCTCTATCTCGGCTCGTCGCTTTATCGCATCCATGGCTCGAATGAGCCTGAGACGATCGGTCAGGCCGTATCGTCGGGCTGCATCCGCATGGTCAATGAGGATGTGATCGACCTCTATAGCCGCACCAAGGTCGGCACGCAGGTCATCGTTCTGCGCTAAAAGAATAAGTCAGAATACTCTGCTAAACCCCGCTAAAGGCGGGGTTTTTCATTTACGGCGGGCGGGATCCCGGCTTTGCCCTTGGGCCGCCAAGGCATCGCAATAGACCTGCCAACGCGCTTCATGCTCGCGTCCGAGCTTCAAGAGATAGTCCCAGGTGTAGAGCCCGGTGTCGTGCATATCGTCATAGACGAGGCGCACCGCATAGTGGCCGACGGGCTCCACTTTGAGGATCTCGACGTCACGCTTGCCGGGAATGAATTTCCGCTCGGACGGGCCATGGCCTTGCACTTCGGCGCTCGGGCTCTCGACGCGCAGATATTCCGAAGGCAGCGTAAAACGCTCACCATTGTCGAAGGCAACGACAAGTGACCGCCGATCAGCCGCGAGCCTCAGCTCGGTCGGCCATGCGCCGTCCTCATTTGCCGCCATGCTTTCTCTCCCGCGTCATTGATACGCTCGCCTTGCGGCCCATATCTGTGGCAAGACACAGGTCGAGACAAGAACAAGCGGCACCACCCTGCCATGAATGCACAGACACAGACGCTCAACCCCGCCCCGGCGCTGATCGATCCGTTCGGCCGCCATGTGAGCTATTTGCGCGTCTCGGTCACCGATCGGTGCGATTTCCGCTGTGTCTATTGCATGGCGGAGAATATGAGCTTCCTGCCGAAGCAGGACCTTTTGACGCTCGAAGAGCTCGACCGTCTCTGCTCCGCCTTCGTGGCCAAGGGCGTCCGGAAGCTCAGGATCACAGGCGGAGAGCCGCTCGTCCGCCGGGACATCATGACCCTTTTCCGCTCGTTGGGCCGCCATCTCGACAGCGGCGCCCTCGAAGAGCTGACGCTGACCACCAATGGGTCGCAGCTGACCCGGTTTGCCGACGAGCTGGCCGCCTGCGGCGTCAAGCGGATCAATGTGTCGCTCGATACGCTATATGAGGCGAAGTTCCGCGCGATCACCCGTTGGGGCGATCTCGGCAAGGTGCTCGATGGCATCAAGGCGGCGCAGAAGGCCGGGATGGCCGTCAAGATCAACGCTGTCGCGCTCAAGGGTGTGAATGAGGATGAAGTCGAACGCCTCGTCGAATGGGCGCATGGCGATGGCATGGACATCACCTTCATTGAGGTAATGCCGCTTGGCGATATCGAACCACAACGGCTCGACCAATATTGGCCGCTGACGCAATTGCGCGCGCGCCTGCTCGACCGGTTCACGCTCGATGATGTCGACTACCGCACCGGTGGACCGGCGCGCTATGTCCGCGTGCGGGAAACAGGCGGGCGGATCGGCTTCATCACGCCGCTCACCCATAATTTCTGCGAAAGCTGCAACCGGGTCCGCATCACCTGCACCGGCACGCTGTATATGTGCCTCGGCCAAGAGGACGCCGCTGATCTCAGGACGCCGCTGCGGGCCTCGGCCGACGATACGCTGATCTCCAACGCGATTGATGAAGCGATCGGTCGCAAGCCCAAGGGCCATGATTTCGTCTATGAGCGCGGCCGCCCCACGGTCGCCGTCGGCCGGCATATGAGTGTTACCGGCGGCTAAACGGGTTGGTTTCTCAACGGATCTGCCACACGCAGTCCAATGTTGATAGGCATCGCAAAGGATCAACCGCGCGGACCGATTTGTCGTTCGTCCTATATAACAGTACGACACTCTTCTGACGCATGCTTAGCATCAGCCATGGATAAACCTCAGATAAATTGAACGTCATCCGCTGTGAAATTGCCTATCGCGACATTTTTCAAAATGATCGAATCTGTCGCTGAGAAGGTGATCGTAAGGTCTGTGCCGGCCTGTTTCGTCTTCGCCATGAGCGCATTGAAATCCGTGGCTAATCCTCTCCAAATCGACAGAACATCGTGATTGCCGCCCGCGATTGGGTTAAAATCTAAGATTATATCCTGACCGCAGCCGATATTATTGTATGTAAAAAGATCGTTGCCTAAGCCGCCATACAACGTGTCAATACCGTCCATTCCAGAAATATAATCATTTCCATCGCCACCATCTATTGAGTCATTACCATCGAAACCGTAGAGAAAGTCATTGCCAACACTGCCATAGATCGTATCGTCACCACCATAACCCAAAATGTAATCGTTTCCATCACCGCCATCGATGAGGTCGTTGCTATCAAAACCGTAAATTGAATCATCACCATTTGTCTTCTGTAATGCGAATATTTTCGGCGCGAGATCAGCTGTGGCCCATGTTGTATTATCAAAGATAATCGTTTCCACACCAGTTGGAACGAAAGATATAAGCCTGACACTACCGCCATCGGCACCTCCTACCATGGAAGGAGCGATGACAAGTGTTAAACCTTGATTTGCATAACCTAAACTCACAAAACTTGAACTCACACCTTTGAGAATCAAACTGTCACTTGAGCCGTATCCGCCCCACTCATTAATTAAATCGGCCCCATCACCACGGCTCCATATATAAGTGTCATTTCCTCCCGCGCCGATCAGTGTATCATCTCCAGCGCCGCCAATTAGCAAATCATTGCCATTATCGCCGCCCAGCGAGTCATTTCCAGAGCCTCCGTATAGAGTATCGTTGCCATTTAAACCATAAATCGTATCGTTCCCAGCACCGCCATCAATCATATCATTGCTACTAAAGCCGACAATGCTGTCAGCACCTGATGTCGATACAAATAATTTTGCTGTAATGTCTTTAAAGTTCCACGTGCTACCGTCATCGAAGGCAATGATATCGACGCCTCTTTCGTCAAACTTACGTAATATCAGCCGTCCACCGTCGGTTCCTCCCACAATCGAAGGTGCTATTAATACGACCACATCCGTTCCGGAAAAATTCAAGCTCACCCGTGCGGCTACTACTCCTTTAAGAATAAGCGTGTCTGCTAAATCATAATTAGACGAAGTACTCTCCCAGATTTCATCGTTTCCATCGCCAGCGCTCCAAATATATGTATCGCTGCCATCTCCACCAAAAAGCGTGTCATTACCAGAACCACCACGCAGCGTGTCGTCTCCACCCCGACCATCAATAAAATCATTTCCTGCACCGCCATCGATACTATCGTTGGCGCTGAATCCGTAGATACTATCATTGCCTGCCGTTGCCCTAAGGCATCTTGCGATGATATCGGCGGACGTCCACACGATGCCGCCGTCAAATTTGATCGTTTCAATAGTTGTAAGAGAAAAATTATCAATCGTTAGGCTGCCCCCATCGTTACCCCCCACAAATGAGGGCGCAATCGTAAGGATCAGTGAATTATAAGTACAAACAAGGTTAACTTTTGCGACATTTACTCCTTCGAGGACTAATATATCGTTGGATCCCATGTTTGCGGATTCGCCGATAACATCCGACCCATCACCATAACTCCACACAAACGTATCATTGCCATAACCGCCAACAAGCCTGTCATTACCAGAACCACCACGCAGCGTGTCGTCTCCACCCCGACCATCAATAAAATCATTTCCGGCACCGCTATCGATGATATCGTTTGTTCTGAAACCGATAATGCTATCATTACCAATTGATCCAGCTTGAGCAAGTGCCATTGCAGCGAGTTGTGTAGATGTCCAAATCGCGTCAGCAAGCACGATTTTTTCAATACCATCGAGATCCGCATCCACGGTCACACTGCCACCATCAGTGCCACTGACATATGACGGCGCAATCCCAAGTGTAATTCTATAAGTCGAATATTTAACACTTATCTGAAAAGCACTCACACCAAACAAAAAAAGTGTGTCAAATGAATTAAGACCACCAATTTCGGATATTATATCTGATCCATCACCGCGACTCCATACATACGTGTCATCGCCTATATCGCCACTAAGAAAGTCGTTGCCTGCACCGCCAAAAAGTGTATCATTACCCCACCCACCCCAAAGTGTGTCATTTCCACTTCCACCATCCAAAACATCGATCCCGAAATCGCCATTTAAATAGTCGTCGCCCGCACCACCATAAAGCGTATCATTCCCAATAACTCCACCCAAGTCACCTTGAATTGAGTCATTACCATCTCCTCCGACGAGGTAATCATTGCCCGCGCCTCCCACAAGCGTGTCATTGCCTGCACCGCCTTCCAAATAATCCGCGCCAGCAAAACCGCTCAAATAATTATCTAAATCATTACCGGTGATGGTATCATTGCCGCCGCCGCCCTTGGCATTTTCGATCCAGCACGAATAGGCGATGGAAATATTAAACGTCATTCCATCGCAATCAGAGAAATTTCCTGGGTTTAAATTGATACGCGATGGCGTATTCCAGCCGGATAAATCCAGTGTATCTATCCCACCGGAATCATAAATACATAAAACTGGATGCTTATTAATTGTGAAATCATAAAGAGTTGAATTGATCGACGAAGCATTAAATCCGTAAACAGAATTGCCATTACGGGTTGTTTTTGACTGCCCATATATGGATTGGATTGCGTTGACATCATCCAGCATGGGTGTCTGTGGAGAATAATAATTACCATCACTCGCCTTCCAATTCGCCCCTGTATTATAAGATCCAAAATAGGACATAATAGAATATTGCAGACTGTCTTGCGCGTAGACTGCGTCCTTCCCGTATGTCAAAGGAAGAAGATCACCATTAGCGTTATAGGTGGCGTTATACGGCCCTGGATGGCTTAAGCCGAGCGCATGCCCTATTTCATGAATAAAGGTACTAAAGCCCCATTGTCCGCTCTGTGGCGTGAGTAAATTATTTGTTCCACTTGATGAACCATATTTCGTATTAAACCAAACACTCCCTGCATAAGATACTGTGCCAGGACGATATGTATGTGCATAATCAACCATCGTTGTCGTATTTGAAAATTTAATATTTGCTTGTGACAGGTTTGTTGTTTCGGAAAAATTAGGAGCGATTAAATCGTCCCAAAGTTGAATCACGCTCCGTGCCACTGCGATTTGAGCGGCCGTGAGCGGGGAAAACCCGGCAGCTTCGGAATATGGGATCCAACCTGCAGCGGTTGTTGGAAAAGCATAGGTTAGATTTTGCCCTGTCCAGTGAAAGCTAGAGTCAAGCTGCTTAATAATCTGGTCGGGCGTGAAGATTGGCTTTGGTAGCGTAGGAACTGCAAAGCTTCCTACTGTGAATTTGCTGAATGCCTGATCAATGAAAGACCCGCTCAAGTCGGGTACGTCGCCTGGCCGATGAATTGCATTAAGGCGGCCGCAATAAATGCACATGGTAACGCGCTCCCCCTGTCAGCGAAGATACGCGATACCGATCATCTGCGATTTTTTGATGACCCATTATGGGTCTATAACCACCCCCTTGTCAACTCATTTATGGGCTTAATTTGCCGATACCGTTATTAGATCAAACCTTTTTCTTCCTTGAGACCTAAACTTCACCCGTCAATGCGTGTCCGTCCTCGATTAACCCGCATTGATCTCTTTTTGGTCGTGGCCCCGCATCGAGCCATACGCTCATGACATGTCGCCCTGCGGAACGGGCGCTTCTGAGCGGCGCCAGAGCCTGTTACGGTTCCCTCGTTGAGTCGCCCGCTGAGGGCCCTTTCTGCCGGAACCAAGGTCTCCATGTTCATCGTGTCAGCCCTGTGGCCCCTCGCCGCGCGCCCGAGGCCTGAACGATCATGACAGATTATGCGCGCAACAAGCGCGGCGTTCTCTATCTCTTGCTCGCTATGGCTGTGTTCGTCGTCAATGACATGACGGTGAAGATGGCGGCCGCCTCCATGCCACCGGGGCAGATGATGTTGGTGCGCAGCCTGTTCGCTGTCCCCATGGTGTTCGCGCTCATCGTGGCATCGGGGGAAACCAAGCAGCTGCGTTATCTTTTCACGCGGCTCGTGTTGTTTCGCGCGCTGTTTGAAATGCTGGTTGCGGTGATGTTCATTTCTGCGCTCGCGCATCTGCCGCTTGCCGACATCACAGCCATCTTGCAGGCGACACCAATTTTCCTGACGCTGATTGTAGCAGTGTTCGGCATTGAACGGATCAATGCACGCGGTTGGCTCGCCGTGCTTGTGGGCTTCATCGGTGTGCTTCTCGTCTCCAAACCGACGGGCGGCGGCGACTGGACCTATTCACTAATCGCTTTGGGTTCCGCAGTTTTTGTGGCCATCCGCGATCTCCTCACTCGCCGCTTGCCGTCGCATGTCCCCTCCATGGTCGTCACGCAAGGCACGACGCTCAGCGTTGTCTTGGGCGGTCTTTTGCTCGCGCCCTTCGAGACTTGGGTGATGCCTTCTGCCTCGTCCTTCGGGTTGCTTTTCATTGCCGCGTTTTTCGTCACGCTGGGCAATGTCTATGTCATCAAGGCTTATCGTACGGCGAGCGTGGCCATTCTGTCGCCGTTCCGCTATTCGGTGATCTTCTTTGCCGTCGTGTTGGGCTTTGTCGCGTTCGGCGAAATTCCCGATTGGCTGACCATTTCCGGATCGTCGCTCATCATCGCGGCTGGTCTTTACACCATCTATCATGAACGCCGCCGCATCCGTGCTCTCAACGCGCCGGCCACTGAACCATGAGCAGCGATACACAACAGGATCTGGTGAAGCCCGGCATCCTCGTGCTGGTCGCGATGTCGGCGCTGCAACCTTTCGCACTCAACGTGATGGCGCCTGCTTTGCCGGGCATGGCGCGCGCCTTCGATGTCGATTATGCGACCATCCAGCTGACGCTGACGTTCTATCTCGTCGCGGTCGCCATCTCGCAATTTTTTGGTGGGCCGCTCTCTGATCGGTTCGGGCGCCGGCCGGTCATTCTCACCTCGCTTGTGCTTTTCACTTTAGGCGCCTTCGCGGCCATGTTTGCGATGAATGTCGGCACGCTGATCGCGGCGCGCATTCTGCAAGCCTGTGGGGCGGGAACGGCCTTCGCCTTGGCGCGCGCGGTGATCCGCGACACCAGCGGACGCGATGAATCGGCAAGCCGGATCGGCTATGTGACCACCGTCATGGTTGTGGTGCCGATGATTGCACCACTCTGCGGCGGCATGCTCGACGAACGGTTCGGCTGGCGGAGCATTTTCCTGCTCGGGACGGTCTTCGGCGCGGCGGTGCTGCTTTACGTTAGCTTAAAACTGCCTGAAACGCGCGCAGGCCATGGCGTGGGCAGCGGCAGCGTACGGCATGTGTTCATGGCGTTTCCCACCTTGCTGAGCAATCGCGGTTTTCTGGGCTATGCGGGCGCCCTCGCCTTTTGCTCGGCGAGCTTCTTCGGCTTTCTCGCCGCGGCGCCTTACGTCATCGTGACGGTGATGGGACAATCGCCCGACGTCTACGGCGCGTATTTCGTCCTGTCCGCCTTCGGCTACATGGTCGGCAATTTCGTCTCAGGCCGTTTCGGCCGCCGGATCGGCACCGACCGTATGGTGTTGATCGGATCGGCGATCTCATCCTGCGCCATCCTCACCGAGTTGATCGTCATCTTCGCCCTGCCCTGGACACCGGCGAGCTTCTTCCTCCCCTTAATGGGCAATGCGATCGGCAATGGGCTGACCATGCCGGGCGCTACGGCAGGTGCTCTCTCTGTGCGGCCTGACCTCGCCGGGTCGGCGGCTGGCTTTGCGGGCGCGTTCCAATTGGGCCTCGGCGCTGCCATGACGGTCGCAACCAGCCATGCGGTCGAGATCTGGCCCCCGAGCATCGCCGCCATCATGCTGGCCTGTGCCGTTACGGGCCTTTTGTGCCACCTGGCCGGACGTGTCGGCCGCGACGCTGGGTAAGCGAAGCCAAGGCCAATTTGGGTGGCAAAAAACGCCCCTTGCGGCGCTTTTTCACGCTTCGAAGCTTTGCCGCCTCTGCGCCGCGGTGGTATAGCCTCTCATAGGATTCCAGGGGGTTCCCCCCTTGGGTCGGGCGACCCATAATCAGCCAAAAATGGCGATAGGCCGCGATCGGAGGGATTAACTTGCAAAGCTTGCTCGGCATTAGCCGTGTGATCGACAAGGTCAACGGCTTCATCGGCCGCTGGGTGGCATGGGCCATTCTGCTTGCCGTCATCATTTCCACAGTCAATGCGATCATCCGCAAACTGTTCGACGTGTCGTCGAACTCTTGGCTGGAAATGCAATGGGTCCTTTTTGGCGTGGTGTTCCTCCTCTGCGCCCCTTGGACCTTGTTGAGCAATGAACATATCCGCATCGACATCGTGAACTCGTTGTTGCCGAAGCAGGCGCGCAATTGGATCGATGTCGTCGGCCATGTCGTGTTTCTTATTCCGTTCACGATCATCATGATCGTGACGTCGATCCCGTTCTTCTGGCGCTCCTTCCTGCTCAACGAACAATCGTTGAATGCAGGTGGCCTCGCGCAATGGCCCGGCAAATTCTTGCTGCCGCTTGGGTTCACGCTCCTGTTCTTCCAGGCTGTGTCCGAACTTATCAAGCGCGTCGCGATCATGCGCGGCGATTTGCAGGATACGGCTTCCGGTGGCGGTCATCACGCCGCAGCTGAAGAAGAAGCCGCACGCCTCCTCGCCAATCTCAAAGCCGATTGAGGATAGCGCCATGATGTCGACCATCTCCACGGCTTTGCGCCGTCTTCTCCCGGCCATCCTCTTGGCTGGCTTCGCCTTCGCTCTGTTCACCGGCGACGCACAGGCTGCACAAACAGGCGGTCTCGCCAATTACGTCCGCGAGAACATGGCTCCGATCATGTTCTTCGCGCTCGTCGTGTTTCTGCTCTCCGGCTATCCGGTGGCTTTTGCGCTTGCCGCGAACGGTCTGTTGTTTGCGCTCATCGGCATCGAGCTTGGCCAGTTCCGGCCAGACTTTCTGCAGGCGCTGCCAGAACGTGTCTACGGCGTCATGGCCAATGACACGCTGCTCGCGATTCCGTTCTTCACCTTCATGGGCCTCATCCTCGAGCGCTCGGGCATGGCTGAAGATCTCCTCGACACGATCGGCCAGTTGTTCGGCCCCGTGCGTGGCGGTCTCGCTTATGCGGTGATTTTCGTCGGTGCGCTTCTGGCCGCCACGACGGGCGTGGTCGCCGCGTCGGTGATCTCGATGGGCTTGATCTCCCTGCCGATCATGCTGCGCTACGGCTATGATCGCCGCTTGGCGTCAGGCGTCATCGCAGCCTCCGGCACGCTCGCCCAGATTATCCCGCCCTCGCTCGTCCTCATCGTGATGGCCGACCAGCTCGGCCGTTCCGTCGGCGACATGTATGAAGGCGCGTTCATTCCGGGTCTTGTGCTTTCCGCGCTTTATGCAGGCTATGTCTTCCTTGTGACCGTGGTTTATCCCGATCGCGCACCTGCGCTGCCGAAAGAGGCACAGACGCTGAATGACCCGGATGGCAAGGCGCGTCGCTTGTCGCTCTTGGTCGTGACGATCATCTCCGGCATTGTCGGTTACATCGTCATTAAGCGGTCAGGCCAAAGCCCGGGTGCAGACTTCGTCGTCCTCACCATGACGGTGGCCGTCGGTGTCTCCTTTACCATCGCCGTGCTCAACAAGCTCCTTGGCTTGAAGCTTCTGTCGCGCATGGCTGAACAAACCATCTTCGTGATGGTGCCCCCGCTTGCACTCATCTTCCTCGTGCTCGGAACGATCTTCATCGGTCTTGCCACGCCAACGGAAGGCGGCGCGATGGGTGCGGCCGGCGCGATGATCCTCGCGATCATGAAGCGTCGTCTGTCATGGGACCTTCTGCGCCAAGCCACGGAATCGACCGCGAAGCTTTCCGCTTTCGTTGTGTTCATCCTTGTCGGTGCACGCGTGTTCTCGCTGACCTTCTATGGGGTGAACGGGCATGTGTGGGTCGAGCATCTGTTGACCTCGCTACCGGGTGGCCAGACAGGCTTCCTGATCTTCGTCAACATTCTCATCTTCCTGTTGGCCTTCTTCCTCGACTTCTTCGAGTTGGCCTTCATCGCCGTGCCGCTCATCGGGCCGGTTGCTGATAAGCTCGGCATCGACCTGATTTGGTTCGGCGTGATGCTGGGTGTGAACATGCAGACCTCGTTCATGCACCCGCCCTTCGGCTTCGCTCTGTTCTATCTGCGCTCCGTCGCACCGAAGGACGAGTACACCGACAAGGTCACGGGCATGCGCATGGCGCCGGTCACGACGGGACAGATCTACTGGGGCGCCGTGCCCTTCGTGGTGATCCAGTGCATCATGGTCGCGCTCGTCATCCTGTTCCCGCAAATGGTGATGCATTACAAATCATCGGGACCGGTGGTGGATCAGCAAAAGGCGCTTGAGCAACTCAATAACCTTGCGCCGCCGCCGGGTTCGGATGGAATGGATCTCGCGCCACCAAAATTCTGACGCGAGTGCCTTGTCAAAATACAAGCCCCGGCTGCAAAGCCGGGGCTTTTTTACTGCGCCCAAGCGAACAAGACGTGAAATTCAGCTTTCGCACTTGACTCAAATTTACACAAAATCCCGACTATTGAGCGTAGTTTGTATCTGCACTTCCAGCATTCGCCTATTTCCCTTATTGTCCATAGCGTTTATCGCGTTACCCCTTCGCTTTTCTTATTGAGAGTTTTCGTCATTAAAGGACTTGCCTGATGTCTCTTGTTAAGCCCATCACGCGGCCCGCAACACCGAGCGCAGTTCAAAAGCTGCCCATCAATGTGATTGACGCGCGCAAAACCAAATTAGTCATTGGTAGCCCGCGTCGTGACTCTTTTATTGGGTCAAATGGTCGGGATTTATTTAATAGCGGCGAGAGTGACGACACATTGATTGGCAATGACGGCGATGATTCACTCTATGGCGGCCAGGGCAACGACAGCCTTTTGGGCGGCGAAGGAAACGACCTTCTCGACGGCGGCCTCGGTGACGATGTTCTTGATGGTGGAAATGGTAAAGATGTTCTGCAAGGTGGGCTAGGCAATAATACGGTCAACGGTGGCAACGGAAACGATACGCTGTTCGTGAGCGGAACGGGTCAGTACAGCGGCGATGATGGTGATGACCGCGTGATTGTTCTCGACCCGAAACAAGATAAGTTGCGGCGCGCAACACTGGATGGCGGTATTGGGACCGACACCCTCGATTTGTCGCTAACCGTCGCTTCGTCATGGGAATCAGCTGATCGCTTTCAGCACGGCGTCTATCTCGACAATAATATCATTACAGATTATGCAACCGAGCGATTTAAGTTGAACTATTCGAATTTTGAAAAGCTCATTCTTTCCAACTTTAACGATAGTATTGCGCTCGCAAATATGCTGGTGAATGTCATCAATGCTGGCGGAGGGCTTGATTATTTTGCTACGAAAAACCTGTCAAGCGCGATGACCATTAACGGCGGTGATGGTGACGACACTTATGCGATCGAAAGCTTTACCGGAGCTCCGGGCAACCTCACAATCGACACGATCAGCGGTAATGACACCATAATATTAGCACAAAACGCATCCAATAGCCGAAAATTCTCCCTAGCTTTCGATTTGAAAGGACAGCTGTCTATTCTAATACAAGACGGAAAGCGCACCGATAACGTGATAGTTAAGGATGGAAGGGTCGCGTTTGAACAAGGGCAGTTATCCATTCTTGAAGCACAAAACTACGATAAAGTTAATCGGCAATTGCGAGCACTTTCAATCAATGGAGTAGAGCCGAAAAACGCTCAATACTGGAATGCGGGCGTTACGATTGGAACCAATAACAACGACAAATTTCATATCAATTCGTTGAGCATGGATGAATTTCCAGGCCAAACAATTACAACAAAAGCCGGATACGACTGGATTTATATCGATAGCGTATTCAGCACGGTTAAGATCACTGACTTTGACAAAAGCAAAGACCAAGTCGTGCTTGATAGCGTGCTTCTTCAAATGCAGCCAGATGACCTACCAAAACTGATTGAGAGCGCAAAACAGACTAAGACAGGCATCACTTTGGCTATCCCGGATAAAGATTTTGGCGGTACTATGGATCTGACTTTTCAAAACCTCACGCGGGCCGATTTGCGCCAGGCCTATAGTTCCGGCAATCTTTTTGCCGCGAGCACGTATACCGTTTAATTCATCGACGGTAACCCAATGCCATAGGCCCGCTCGCTCTTAAAACGTTGTCACGCCAACTAAGGCATCGCACAAAAAAACCCGGGTGTTGCCACCCGGGTTTTCTATTCTTCGAACCGTTAGGCGCGATTAGGTGCGCGTACGGTTGCGGACCATGATCGAGTCGAACGCGTAGTCCGAAATCTGCCACCACAGATATTCTTCGCTCCGGAACGCCATGTAGCTGTCATGCAGCTTCTTGAAGTTCTCGTTCTTCGCGGAGATTTCTGCGTAGAGCTCGGTCGAAGCCTTGAAAGCGGCATCGATGATTTCCGGCGAGAACGGACGCAGCTGCGCGCCGGCCTGAGCGAGACGCTTGATAGCGGCCGGGTTGCGGGCGTCGTACTTCGCCAACATGTCGCCATTGGCGTAACCAGCAGCGGTCTGGAACAGCGACTGATAGTTCTTCGGCAGCGAGTTCCACTTTTCCGTGTTGATGAAGAATTGCAGCGCCGGGCCGCCTTCCCACCAACCGGGATAGTAATAGAACGGCGCAACCTTGTTGAAGCCGAGCTTTTCGTCGTCATACGGGCCGACCCACTCGGCCGCATCAATCGTGCCCTTTTCGAGCGCCGGATAGATGTCGCCAGCAGCGATCTGCTGCGGCACGGCGCCGAGCTTCTGCAGGACCTGACCGGCGAGACCGCCGATACGCATCTTCAAGCCCGACAAGTCGGCCGGCGTCTTAATTTCCTTGCGGAACCAGCCGCCCATCTGCGTGCCGGTGTTGCCGCCGGGCATCGCGAAGATGTTGAACTTCTTGTAGAACTCGTTGAGCATGTCCATGCCGCCATTGTGGTAGAACCACGCTGTCGTCTGGCGGGCATTCAGGCCGAATGGCACGCAGGTGCCGAACGCAAAGGACGGATCCTTACCGACATAATAGTAAGGTGCCGTGTGGCACATTTCGACGGTGCCGTTCTGCACGGCATCAGCGGCCTGAAGACCGGGAACGATTTCGCCCGCCGCGAACACCTGAATCTGGATCTTGTTGTCGGAGGCTTCGGCCACATGCTTGGCGAAGACGTCCGCAGCGCCATAGATCGTGTCGAGCGATTTCGGAAAGCTCGACGTCAGACGCCATTTCACTTCCGGCATCGACTGGGCGATGGCGGGAGCGGCCACCGTCGTGGCGGCGAGACCAAGTCCGGCCCCCTTCAAAAACTGACGACGTTTCATTGATAAGTCCCCTGGGTCATGGCGGTTGATCCGCCTTAGGGGGACCATGATAGGGGCTGGCCCCATAATTTCAATATCGTCGCGACAAACCGCCCAAGACGGATGGGCCCGATGGGCCCTTTTCCTTCATGCCGGTTCCCGAGCCCCTCCCGGTCCGGCTGGAGGGGTTCGGCATGCCATGCGCCGAACCCGGGCACCCCTCGCCCGCCGCGGCCTATTCGATCACGATCTTGGGTGCAGAGCGACGCGGAGCCCCCCCGCCTTCCAGTTGCTGTTTCACAGCCTCTGCAATCGCCCGATAACGGGCCGCATAGGGCGTATCCGGTGCCGTGGCCACGACCGGCAAGCCAGCATCCGAACGTTCGCGGATGTCGAGCTCGAGCGGGACCTCGCCCAGAAACGGGATGCCGAGCCGCTCTGCCTCATGCCGGGCGCCGCCATGGCCGAAGATATCGGAACGATGGCCGCATTCCGGGCAGAGGAAATAGCTCATATTTTCGACAAGCCCGAGGATTGGCACATCGACCCGCTTGAACATGGCGATGCCACGGCGGGCATCGATCAGCGCCAGATCCTGCGGCGTCGAGACAATCACCGCACCGGCGAGCGGCACGGCCTGCGCCATGGTCAGCTGCGCGTCGCCGGTTCCGGGCGGCATGTCGACCACGAGCACATCGAGGTCGCCCCACGCCACTTCACGCAACATTTGCTGCAATGCGGACATCACCATCGGCCCGCGCCAGATGACAGCCGCTTCATCCTCGATGAGAAAACCGATCGACATCACCTTGAGACCAAAGGCTTCGAGCGGCTTGAGGATGCGTCCTTCAAGCACCTGCGGCTTGGATTTCAACGCAAACAATTTCGGCAGGGACGGGCCATAAATATCGGCATCGAGAATGCCAACCTTGAGGCCCTGCCCCGCCAAAGCGAGTGCGAGATTGACCGATGTGGTCGACTTGCCCACCCCGCCCTTACCGGACGCAACAGCGATGATGTGCTTGATTCCGGGCACGCCGGCTTTTTGTGTTGCGGCCTGCGCTTTGGGCCCAGGGCTTGCACCCTGCGGCCGCTCGCCGGTGAGCATCACCAACACGGCTTCGACGCCCGGCAGCTTCTTCACCGCCTCTTCCGCCGCTTTGCGCGACGGTTCGAAGGCGGCCGCCCTGGCCGGATCGGCGGTGATGGTCAAATAGACCTTACCCCCATTGATCGCGATCCCGAGCGCGGGAGACGCACCAAGCGGCTGGCCATCGGGGCCAGAGAGGGAGGCGAGCGCGCGCCGAATATCCTGTTCGGTAGCCAAGGGGGTATCTCCTGCCGAAAATCTGCAGCGCCTTATGTTGGCCAGATGCGAACCCGGTCAATGTGCTGCAGCAATGGGTCGCGTTAATCCGATCCGCGCGCCAGCATGGCGGCGGCCTGCATCTCGCGCCAGCGCGCGGCACGACGCGCGAGGGCTTCGTCGTCCTGACCCCAGACTTCCATCTGGAAATCCTCATCAAGATGGGCGAGGGCCCATGCCTCTTCCGGCGTCAGGCGCCCTTGCTGCACAGCCAGTGCCAGCAAGACGGAGCCCGTTAATGTCGTCATCACGTGGAGTGCGGCCAATTTGACGGCCGAACGCTCCTCCCCCACATGGGCGCGGAGCCGAGCCTTGGTCTCTTCCGGCTGATCCACGAACATCACGCCTTCGGCGAGATTGAAGCGCGCGCCAAAGGTTTCGCGGGCCCATTCAATCAGCGGATCCCATTGTGCGGTCTGCAGCGCACTCAACCGCTCCGGGCCGTCCGCGCGATAGCACAGAAGATCCGACCCGGCATATTTCGCGACCTCGTCTGCGACCGCATCCATCTCATTCGCAACACCGTCGAGCGCGGAATTGACCATGCGTGTCAGCGGCATCTGCGCTGGATCGACGAAGTCGCCAACACTGCCCCATTCGGCGCGCAATGCTTCCGCAAGGGCCCGGTCAGAAAAGGCGAGCGGTTTGCGCGCAGGCGTAAAAGCCGGACGACCATCGAGTCCGAGATGATGCAACCCATCGCGTTCGACGAGCGCTGCTTCTTTCCAGAACCGCCGCGGCAAATGCTTTTTAAGGTCACGGCGGGCGAGCTCGACAGGGTCGACACCCTCGCCCGGTTTGGGCGCCAAATTCTCGAACAGATCTTCACTCATCTCACGCCATCGCATTGCTCAGCGTGGCCGCACGCCTTTCGCGCAAGGCCAGACGCAATTCATCCGTCGATTGGAACAGTCGCGCCGCACCCGCATCCGTCAGCGCCGCGGGCTTATGATAACCCCAGCACACACCCCACGGTTCGATCCCCGCCGCGCACCCCATCTGCATATCGAAACTCGTGTCACCGATGAACACGGCGTCGGACGCTTCGAACCCCGTATCGGATAACGCGCTCGTCAACATTTCAGGATCAGGTTTCGACGCATTCGTGTCCGCAGTTTGCACCGAAGCGAACACACCATGCCAACCATAATGATCAAACACGCGCGCCATGCCACGCCGACTTTTGCCTGTGGCAAGCGCTAACGTCACGCCATCGGCATGGCGCAATTCCTCAATCAGCTCTGCCGCGCCAGGAAAAAGCGGTTCCTTGCGGCCGGGCTCGTTGAAGATGATGCTCGAGAAGACTTCGCGATAGGTCGCAACCATCGCATCCACGGGGCCATCCTCGCCCACGAGCGCGGCAAAGGTCGGCACCAAGGACAGACCAACGAGCGACAAGGTCTGCTCACGTGTGGGCGGCGGCAGACCATGACGGCGAAAGGTTTCAACTTGCGCTTCGACGATCAGATTTTGGCTGTCGACCAATGTGCCATCGACGTCGAAGATGACAAGCATGTCAGCGCTCCGGCGCATCTTCGATGGGGTCGTAACGCGTTACGTCAAACCCAAGCAGGTTCCAACTCTGTTTCATATGCGGCGGCAAAGGCGCCGTGACATCGATCAATTTACCGGTACGCGGATGCGGAATGACGATGCGACGCGCCATCAGGTGCAAGCGGTTCTGCACGCCACCTGGCAGTGGCCAGTTTTCAATGTCGAAATATTTGGGATCACCGACAATCGGGTGACCGATATGGGCCGAGTGCGCGCGCAATTGATGCGTACGCCCTGTCACGGGCTTAAGCGATACCCACGCTAATTTATTCGCCGCGGTTTCCACCACGGCATAATACGTCACCGCATGGGAGGCCCCTTCGGTGCCATGCTTGGCGACATACATTTTTTGATCGCCATCCTCATCCTCGCCCTTGGCAAGATAGGTCGAGATGCGCCCCTGCTTCACGCGCGGCACACCAGCGAGAAGCGCCCAATAGGTTTTCCGCGTATCACGCGAGCGGAAGGATTTTGTCAGCGCGGAGGCGGCAAAGCGGGTCTTAGCGATCACAAGGCAACCGGTGGTATCACGGTCAAGACGATGAACGAGACGCGGCTTCTGCCCCTTCTTGTCGGTCAGCGCCTCAAGCATGCCATCGACATGTTTCGTCAAACCCGAGCCACCTTGCACAGCAAGGCCAAACGGCTTGTCGATGATGAGCACGTCATCATCTTCGTAAAGTGTAATCTTCTTGAAAAAATCGCGCGTCTCTTGGTCGGCCTTCGATGCGCGCGGACCTTCGGTCGGTGCTTCAACGCGCAGCGGCGGAATGCGCACGACTTGGCCCGCTTCGAGGCGATCCTTCGTCTCAACGCGTTTGCCGTCGACGCGCAACTCGCCTTTGCGGACGACGCGCTGAATATGGCTGAACGACAGGCCCGGAAAACGCGCTTCAAGGAAGCGATCGACCCGCATGCCTGTTTCGTCCGGCGTCACGGTGACATTCATCACACGCGGACGATTTTCGTCCTGAACTTGTTTGTCTTCGGTCATGCCATTCCCTTTGCCAGCGCATAGCCGATGAACAGAGCGGCAATCGAAAATGCGACGGAACCGAACACGTAAAAGGCGAGCAACGCCAAGCGACCATTCTCCCACAACATGATCGTGTCGAGCGAGAAAGCCGAAAACGTCGTATAGCCGCCGAGGATGCCTGTTGTCAGAAAAAGACGTGCATTATCCCATTCGGCCGGCGCACCGCGTGCGATGAAATATCCGGCGACAAGCCCCATTGCCAAAGACCCGGTGATGTTGACGCCCAACGTCCCCCAAGGAAATTGAACGCCGAAGGCGCGCGCAGCCGCAAGCGTCAGCCCGTAGCGGGCGACGGCACCAAGGCCGCCGCCAACAAAGATCAGGAGTGCTTGCACCATCGTCTTATTTCAAACCGAGCATCAGTTTGAGGTTTTGTACTGCGGCACCCGACGCGCCCTTACCAAGATTGTCGAGCTGAGCCACGAGCACAGCGTGGCCGCGCGTATCATTGCCGAACACGCGCAACACCATCTTGTCGGTGTTGTTGAGCGCTTCGGGCTCAACCTTGCCGGATGCGAGGGCAGCATCGCCCTCACCAGCCACCGAAATAAGCTCCGAACCATCGAAATGCTTGCGCAGCGCGTAAGCAAGATCGGCGGCGCGCGGCTTGCCCGGCAGCGTGTTGAGGTGCAACGGCACGGAGACGAGCATGCCTTGGTGGTAATGGCCAACGGAAGGCACGAACATCGGACGCGTCGTCAGCTTCGAATACCCTTCGATTTCCGGCACGTGCTTGTGCTCAAGCCCCAATCCGTACAATTCGAAATGCGGTGCCTTGCCACTTTCATGCTGTTCGATCAGCGCTTTGCCGCCGCCGGAATAACCCGACACAGCATTGATCGTGACAGGATAATCGGCGGGTAGAATTCCGGCTTCGACGAGTGGACGCAACAGCGCGATGGTGCCTGTCGGATAGCAACCAGGATTGGCAACGCGCTTGGCTTTGCGAATTTTGTCCGCCTGCCCTTCTGTCATTTCCGCGAAGCCATAGACCCAATCGGGATTCACGCGATGGGCGGTCGACGCATCGAGAAGGCGCGGCGCCTTCTCGCCCAGTGACGCGGCCAAAGCCGTCGATTCTTTTGCGGCATCATCGGGCAGACACAACACAACGGCATCGACAGAGGCCATCATCGCCTTGCGTGCCTCAGGGTCTTTCCGCTTGTCAGGATCGATGGAAACGACGCTGACGCCCGGGACATGCGCCAAGCGTTCGCGGATGCCGAGCCCGGTGGTTCCGGCTTCGCCATCGATGAATACGCGCGCGGTCATGGTCGTCTCGTCCTCTATCGGGAATGGAATGCGGGGATAGGGGGTCGAACACCCCCGAAAGTCAACAAAAACCGGCAGGAAATCAGGCCGGTCGTCGCGCGAAGGCGAGACCGAGGCCGAGCAGCACCATCGCGCCGCCCGATGCTTCGCGCAGTCGGCGAATGAGAGCGGGCCGTGCGGAGGCCCCTGCCCTGATCCGGCTTGCGGCAAAAGCCACCACAACATCAGCCAGCGTGTTGAGCGAGACCGAAATCAGGCCAAGAACGATAAATTGAAGCGCGACAGGGCCGTTCGGATCAATGAATTGCGGGATAAAGGCGAGAAAGAACGCGGCTGTCTTGGGGTTCAGCGCCTCAACCAGAATACCATCACGAAAGGCGCGGCGGACGCCATGGACCGGTTGAGCCATGGCTGTCAGGTCAGGCGCAGCCTCGTGGCGTGCTGATTGAAAGGTCCGCCAGCCAATATAGACGAGATAGGCGGCCCCCATCAGTTTGAGGGCAGTGAACAATTCGGCACTCGCCAGAACAAGCGCCGAAACACCCAGTGCGCCGGCCACCACGTGGACCGACCCACCGACACCTGTGCCAAGACTCGAGGCGATCCCCTCGCCCCGTCCACCCGCCAAAGTCCGCGCTGCGACATAGAAAATACCCGGCCCCGGCGTGATCGCGAGGATCAACGCCGCAGCCGTGAAGAGCACGATTTGGCCGAGTTCGGGCATTAGCGCGCCGGCATCGCCGTCTCGACGAGGCGGCCCCAATAAGACACGCCCGCCGGGATCACATCGTCGTTGAAATCATAGGCAGGGTGATGGAGCCCGGCACTGTTGCCATTGCCAATGAAGATCATCGTGCCGGGGCGCTCTTCCAACATGTAGGAAAAGTCTTCCGCGCCCATGGTTGGCGGAATGTCGGTGAGGACATTTTCCTTGCCCGACACGTCGGAGGCGACTGCAATCGCAAAATCCGTCTCCTTCTCGTGGTTGAAGGTGATCGGATAGCCGCGGTTGTAATCAATGCTGATTTTGGCGCCGAACGTGGCCGCGATCCCGGCGCAGACTTCGCGCATGCGGTTTTCCAGCAAATCGCGAGTTTCGGGCTTCAGGGTGCGGCAGGTGCCTTTCAGCGTAGCCGTCTGCGGCAGGACGTTGAAGGCGTCGCCCGCCTTGATAGCGGTGACAGAGACGACGCCGCTGTCGAGCGGGTCGACATTGCGGGCGACGATGGACTGCAGCGCGGTGATCAGCTGGGCCACGATGACCACCGTATCGATCGACTCGTTCGGCTTGGCGGCGTGGGAGCCCTTCCCCTCGATCTCGATGGTGAAACGGTCGGCCGCCGCCATCATCGGACCATGCCGGACTGCGAAATGGCCGACAGGCAAGCCAGGCATATTATGCATGCCATAGACCTCGGTGATGCCGAAACGGGTGATCAGGCCATCGTCGACCATGGCTTTACCGCCGCCGCCGCCTTCTTCGGCGGGCTGGAAGATCACAACCGCGGTGCCAGCAAAATTGCGGGTTTCGGCAAGATATTTGGCGGCGCCGAGCAACATGGCGGTATGCCCATCATGGCCGCAGGCATGCATCTTACCCGGGGTTTGGGATGCATAGGGCTTGCCGGTTGCCTCTAAAATGGGGAGAGCGTCCATGTCCGCCCGCAGGCCGATGACCTTGTCGCCCGGCAGGCGGCCCTTGATCACGCCGACCACACCCGTCCGGCCGATCCCCGTAACGATCTCATCGCAGCCGAACGCCTTCAACTTATCCGCGACGACCCCTGACGTCCGGATGGTGTCGTAGTCGAGCTCCGGGTGTGTATGGATGTCGCGGCGCCAAGCAGCGACTTCATCGGCGAAAGAGGCCACGGAGTTGATAATCGGCATGGGTATCCCCGTTAGAAACAAACTGGCGGAGGATGACCCCCCGCCTTTGGTCGCATTATGCAAAGCCCCGGGCAGGCAGGCAATGGGAGCCGCGCTTTACGACAGGGTTTCCCCCGTTCTAGACTTTCGACTTACGGTTCCTTACGGGACTGTTCCTTCGCGAAACGACCCCAAAACGGGGCCAGGGGAGAACCATCCATGCGATTCCGTTCAGGCCTTCTTGCCGCCTGTGCCGCTGCAGCGCTTGCGCTGTCGGTCGGCGTAACCTCGGCCAAGACCCTCCGCTATGCCAACCAGGGCGATCTCAAATCGCTCGACCCGTATACGCTGAACGAAACGACAGCCAACGCGCATCTCGGGAATGTCTATGAAGGCCTGACGAAACGCGGCAAGGACCTGTCGATCCAGCCGGGCCTCGCTGAGCGCTGGGAAGTGCTCGAGCCGACCAAATGGCGTTTCTATCTGCGCAAGGGCGTGAAATTCGCCAATGGCGAAGATTTCACAGCTGACGACGTGATCTTCTCGGCCGACCGCGTGCGTGCCAACGGTTCGAACTTCACGACGCGCGTTCCGAAAGACGCGAAATTCGTGAAGGTCGACGACCACACCGTCGACGTGATTCTCTCCTCGCCCAATCCCATTCTGAATTCGCAATGGGATACGTGGTACATCATGTCGAAGAAGTGGGCGGAAGCGAATAACTCGACCGCACCGACGCCTGCTTCGGCACAGACGCCGAGCTTTGCTTCGCTCAATGCGAATGGCACGGGCCCGTTCAAGATCGAAAGCCATCAGCCGGGCGTTAAGACCGTCTTCAAGCCGAATGCCGGTTGGTGGGGCAAGCCTGAGCACAATCTGACGGAAGTGATCTTCACGCCGATCAATTCCGACGCGACGCGTGTTGCGGCTCTCCTCTCGGGCGAAGTCGACATCATCGAGCCGGTTCCGATTCAGGATATCCAGCGTGTGAACTCCTCCCCGAACGCCCAAGTGCTGACGGGTCCGGAACTGCGCACAATCTTCCTCGGCATGGACCAGACGCGCGACGAACTTCTCGAGTCGAACGTCAAGGGCAAGAACCCGTTCAAGGACAAGCGCGTCCGCGAAGCGTTCTACAAGGCCATCGACATCGAAACGATCAAGTCGCGCGTGATGCGTGGCCTGTCGACGCCGTCGGCCCTGATGATCGCGCCGGAACTCTTCGTGTTCTCCAAGGATTTCAAGCGTCCCGCTTATGATCCGGATGGTGCGAAGAAACTGCTCGCAGAAGCTGGTTATCCGAACGGCTTCGAAGTCGGCATGGATTGCCCGAATGACCGCTATGTGAATGACGGTCAGATCTGTCAGGCCATCGTCGGCATGCTCGCGCGCGTCGGCATCAAGGTGAACCTGAACGCTCAGCCTAAGGCGCAATATTTCGCCAAGGTGCTGAAGTCGGGTGGCTACAAGACGTCGTTCTACCTGCTTGGCTGGACGCCTGGCACGTTCGACAGCCACAACGTGCTGTACGACATCATGGGCTGCCGCGCCGATGGTTCGAACCGCGGTGAAACCAATCTCGGCAATTACTGCAATCCGAAGCTCGATGCGCTGACGGATCAGGTGCTGGTCGAGACGGACACCAAGAAGCGCAACGACCTCATCAAGCAGGCCTTCCAGATGGGCTATGACGATTACGGCTATATCCCACTTCACCAGCAGGCGCTGGCATGGGGTGTCGCCAAGAACGTCAAGGTCGCCCAGCGCGCCGACAATTCGGTCCTGCTCTACTGGATCACAAAGGATTGATACTCTTGCCGCAGCGAGACGTTTTCGCTGCGGCGTCATTCTCCGGCGCGGGCCACGGCCCGCGCCCTTCCATTTAAGGATGCACGCATCACGCGCGCGAAAGCCCCACCATCATGCTTGCTTTTATTCTCCGGCGTCTCGCGCAATCGGTCGCCGTTCTTCTGACTGTCGCGATCATCGCCTTCGCGATGTTTCGCTTCGTCGGCGATCCGGTCAACCAGATCGTCAGCCTCGACACGCCTGCTGAACAGGTGGAGCAGGTCCGCAAGGATCTTGGCCTCGATAAGCCGGTCTATATCCAATTTGTGCGCTATATCGGCAATGCGCTGAAAGGCGATTTCGGTCAGTCCTATCAATTCCGCCAACCCGTGACGAAGCTCCTTGCTGAGCGCGCACCCGCGACGCTCGAACTGGCGCTGATGTCTGCTTTGTTTTCGCTCATCGTCGGCATACCGATGGGTGTCTATACGGCGCTTTATCGGAATGGCTTTGGTGCCAAGCTCTTTCAAGCGGTCTCGCTGATTGGCGTCAGCTTACCCACCTTTCTCATCGGCATTCTGCTGATCTATCTGTTTTCGGTGCATCTCGGCTGGCTGCCGTCTTTCGGACGCGGCCAAGTGGTGAAGATCACGGATAATTGGACGACCGGACTTCTCACGCTCTCCGGCATCAAAGCCCTGATCCTACCGGCCATCACACTTGGCCTCTTCCAGATGACATTGATCATGCGGCTCGTGCGCGCTGAGATGCTGGAAGTCATGCGCACCGACTACATCAAATTCGCACGGGCGCGTGGCCTGAAAACCCGCGTCATCAATTTCGGCCATGCTTTGAAGAACACGCTTGTCCCCGTGATCACCATCGCCGGGTTGCAGCTTGGCTCGATCATCGCGTTCGCGATCATCACCGAAACAGTGTTCCAATGGCCGGGCATGGGGGTTCTGTTCCTCAAGGCGGTGCAGAATGTCGATATTCCGATCATGGCCGCCTATCTCATGATGATTGCAGCGCTGTTCGTGCTGATTAACCTCTTCGTCGACCTGCTTTATGCAGCGGTCGATCCGCGCCTTCGCGCGACGATCCGGGAATCGTGAAATGACGGAGACAACAGCCCCTCACAAAGATCCGTCCTGGCTGGCGCGTGCGCTCGATAGCGACATTTGGCATTCGTTCAAATCATCGCCCGTCACAATGCTGGCCGCCTTCGTCGTCCTCGTGATGACGCTCGCCGCCCTGTTTGCGCCGCTGATTGCGCCGATGAACCCGTTTGATCCAGCGCAAGTATTCCTGATGAACGCCAATATCCCGCCGCGATGGATGAATGGCGGCGATCCGCAATTTCTGCTGGGCACGGACGATCAGGGGCGCGATCTTTATTCAGCCATTCTCTATGGTCTGCGCGTTTCGATCTTCATCGGTGTCATCGGTGTTGCCATCGCCTGTACGCTTGGCGTGACGCTGGGTCTGGTCGCCGGCTATTTCGGCGGTCGCGTCGACAGTTTCATCATGCGTATCGCCGATGTGCAGCTCACTTTCCCGGCGATCCTGATTGCACTGCTGATCGACGGCATTGTGCGCGGTCTCCTGAAATCTGCATCGCGCGAGGATATCGCCTTTGGCGTTCTTGTCGTCTCGATCGGCTTGGCGTTTTGGGTGCAATATGCGCGCACGGTGCGCGGATCGACGCTGGTCGAGAAAGGCCGTGATTACATTCAGGCGGCGCGGCTCGTGGGTCTTCCGGCGCCCTTGATCATGATCCGCCACGTGCTGCCGAATGTGATCGGCCCGGTGCTTGTCATTCTCACGATCAATGTCGGTCTCGCGATCATCACCGAGGCAACCTTGTCCTTCCTCGGCGTTGGTCTGCCCCCGACGCAGCCGTCGCTTGGGACCCTGATCTCAATCGGCAACAAATATTTGTTCTCGGGTGATTGGTGGATCGTCACCTTCCCGGGAATCACGCTCGCGCTCTTCGTTCTTTCCATCAACCTTCTGGGCGATTGGCTTCGCGACGCCCTCAATCCAAAGCTCCAATGACGCAACCGGTTCTCTCCGTCCGCGACCTCTCGGTCGCCTTCTTCACACGGCGCGGCGTCTTAAAGGCGCTCGACCGTGTCTCATTCGATATTGCACCGGGCGAAGTGCTCGGCGTTGTCGGTGAATCCGGCGCAGGCAAATCTTTGACCGGCCAATCGGTCATCGGCCTTCTTGAACCACCGGGACGGATTACCGGCGGCGAAATCCTCTTGCACGGCCAGCGCATCGACAACATCCCCGCCGACGAGATGCGGAAGATCCGTGGCCGCAAGATCGGCATGGTGTTTCAAGATCCGCTGACGAGCCTCAATCCGCTCTACAAGATTGGCGATCAGCTCACAGAGACGATCCTCACGCATTTGCCAGTCAGCGCGACGGAAGCGCGCCAGCGTGCGCTCGCACTCCTCACCGAGGTCGGTATCCCTTCACCCGATCGCCGCATCGATTCCTACCCGCATGAGTTTTCGGGCGGAATGCGTCAACGCGTTGTGCTCGCACTCGCTTTGTGTGCAGAGCCCGAACTCGTCATCGCCGATGAGCCGACGACAGCGCTTGACGTGTCGGTGCAGGCGCAAATCATCGCGCTGTTGAAAAAGCTCTGCCGCGAGCGTGGAACGGCAGTCATGCTAGTCACCCATGACATGGGCGTGATTGCGGAGACCGCCGATCGCGTCGCCGTGATGTATGCCGGCCGCATCGTTGAGATCGGTCCGGTCCGGGAAGTCGTGCAGAACCCGAAGCACCCTTACGCGCAAGGGTTGATGGGTGCCATCCCGACGCTTGAGGGCGGTCGTGACAAGCTCGTGCAAATCGAAGGCTCGATGCCGCAATTGAAAAACATTCCCGCGGGTTGCGCGTTCAATCCGCGCTGCCCGCATGCGTTCGCGCGCTGTTTTGTCGAAAAACCGGACCTCGTACCGGTCGATCACAGTCGTGTCGCCTGCTACCTCTATGATGATAAACGTGCGGAGAACGCGGCATGAGCGCGCTCGTTGAAGTCAAGAACCTGCGCCGCACTTTCGACGTGTCGAAGCCGTGGCTGGAGCGGGTGCTGGGTCGTGAAGGCAAGCTTGTCGTCAAGGCCGTCGATGGCGTGACCTTCAACATTCCGAAAGGCACGACGTTCGCGCTTGTCGGTGAATCCGGCTCGGGCAAATCGACCGTCGCGCGCATGGTGGCGGGCCTGCTGCCGCCCTCCGGCGGCACGATCAGCATCGATGGTGTCGCACTGGACAAGAAGCATGGCTATCCGAAATCACTGCGCCGTCGTTTGCAGATGATCTTTCAGGACCCTTATGCGAGCCTCGATCCGCGTTGGCGCGTGGGTGACATCATTGCCGAACCAATGCGCGCCTTCGACATCAATTCCACACGCAGCGCTGAGCAGAAGCGCGTTGCCGATTTGTTGAAGCTCGTCGGGCTGCATCCCGATTCTGCGCGGAAATTCCCGCATGAATTCTCAGGCGGTCAGCGTCAGCGTATCGCGATTGCGCGCGCACTCGCCTCCGATGCCGAATTCATCATCTGCGACGAGCCAACGTCCGCGCTCGACGTGTCGGTGCAGGCGCAGATCCTGAACCTCATGAAGGAACTGCAGCAAAAACTTGGCCTGACCTATCTCTTCATCAGCCATAACCTTGCCGTTGTGCGGCATATGGCAACGACGATTGGCGTGATGCATCTGGGCCGTTTGGTCGAACAGGCCCCGGCGGAAGAACTCTTCACCGCGCCGCGCCATCCCTATACCCGCCTCTTGCTCGAATCCGTGCCCGATCTTGGCATGAGCGGGAAGCCGCGCCGGGCCATGCAGGGCGAGATCCCCTCGCCGATCCATCCGCCGCCGGGCTGTGCCTTTAACCCGCGCTGCCCCTTTGCGAATGAGCGTTGCTTGGTGGAAGACCCGCCGGCCATTGACGGGGTCGCCTGCCATGCGGTTCAGGAAGGCCGGATCAGCGCCAAAACGCCGCTCCCTGCCTGACTACCGCTTTGATCGCAGAGCCCCCATATTCAAGGACAAGAAGGATTCGAGGGAAACCCCAATGTCCATGATGAAATCATCCCGTCCCGCCCGGCTGGCCATGGTGGCCGCTGCCGCTTTGGCGTTGTCGGTTGGTCCCGCGCTCGCTCAGGCCGGTAAAGGCAAGAGCATGGGTAGCCGCGGGTCGCAGACCTATTCCGCTCCGCCCTCCACCCAGACGGCGCCGAACCAGCCGCGTCCGATGGAGCGCTCCGTAACCCAGCCGCAGCAGGCACAACCCGGCGCAGCTAACCGTCCGGGTCAGGCCACACCCGCGCAGGCGCCGAGCTTCGGCAAAGCGCTGATGGGCGGCTTGCTAGGCGGCTTCCTCGGCGCAGGGCTGTTCAGCCTGCTCTCCGGCGGCGGTCTCGGCGGCTTGGGCGGCGCATTGATGATGCTGCTCCAGATCGCGCTTGTCGCAGGCCTCGTGTTCCTCGTGATCAGCTTCTTCCGCCGTCGCCAGCAGCAGCAACAGCCGGCCATGGCAACGCCGAACGGTCCGACCGTGCTCAACCGCGACATGAACCAGCCGATCGGCGGGGGCGCAGGCAATATGGGTGGCTTCGGCGCCGTTGCCGGTCGTCCCATCGAGATCGTCGGTGACGATTTCAACACCTTCGAACGCCTGCTTGGCGAGGTGCAAAGCGCGTATTCCCGCGAGGATATCGGCGCTCTGCGCATGATCGCCACGCCGGAAATGGCGGTCTATTTCGACGAGGGCCTTTCGGATACGGCTGCTCAAGGCAAGGTCGATCGCTTTGGCGAACCGAAATTGCTGCAGGGCGACCTCGCCGAGGCTTGGGCCGAAGGTGAAGACGAATACGCCACCGTGGCGATGCGCTTCGCCATGCCGGTCGCCACACTCGACCGCGCGACGCAAAAGGTCGTCTCGGGCGACCTTAACGCGCCGCGTGAATTCACCGAGATCTGGACCTTCCGCCGCGTCCGTGGCGGTCCTTGGGCGCTCTCGGCGATCCAGCAAACGGCATAAGCATGCGGTTGCTGCGTTGGGTTGCATGTCTCTGGGCAGGGATGATCTCCCTGCCCGTTTCAGCGCAAAACCCAACGCTGCAGCAGGCCTGGTTCGATTTCTACCGCTCGCAAGACCCGCAATTTCAAATGCAATGCGGGCTCGATCTTTACCGCTTTACCCGCACCATGCTCGAAGGGATCACCGCCTATTGGTTTGATCCACGGACGAATAATTGGGTGAAGCTCGAGCAGTTCACGGCTAACCAATCACTGGTTTCGTTTCAGGGCATTGGCCGCCCATTGGATAAGCTCGACCAGCTCGACATGAACTGGTTCGCCAAGGCCGCGTATCAGCAAGGTGTCCCCGCCGACACACCGCTCGACATCAACATGCAGCAGCATATCCCGCAACGTTATTTCATCGATATGCAGGCGGCCTACACCTATTCCAAAATCATGCCGATGACTGTGGTGCGCTTCACCGCTGGAGGGCGGCCCGTCTCCGTCACGCTGCCGGAAGCGGCAAGTCCCGCCACGCCGTGCTGATGCATTGCGCCCATGCGCGGGCGATTTGGCTGTTTCACAGTTGAGCGCCTAAGCTCAGCATCGTGACCGAGTCTCATGCCCTCACCGACACACGCGCCGACCCGCGTAGCCGCCGCCGCGCGGAGGACGAACGTTTTCTTCGCGGCCAAGGGCGCTACACCGCCGACCTGACTGAAGACGGCGATTTGATCGCGCTTGTTGTGCGTTCACCGCACGCGCATGCATTGATCCGCAAGATCGACACGACGCCCGCCCAACAGGTGCCAAAAGTGCGCGCTGTCTTCACGGGCGACGACCTCGTGCGCGCTGGCTTGGGGCCCCTCTCCTGTTCTCTGCCTCTGTCAGGATTGATTGTGCCAGAGCGCTTGCCGCTCGCCACGGATCGCGTGCGGTTTATGGGTGATCCGGTGGCGTTGATCGTTGCGGAGACGCTTGCAGCCGCACAGGATGCCGCCGAAGCGCTGATCATCGACTATGACGCTCTGCCTGCGCTCATCGATCCGCGCGTGGCGCAGAACGCCGATGCACCGCTTGTTTGGACCAACGCACCTAACAACCGCGCTTTCACTTATGAGAAGGGCGATCCGGCAGCCGTTGCTGACGCTTTTGCGATGGCGACACATATTGCAGAAATCCATTTGGTCAATAATCGCGTCGCCGCCATGGCGCTTGAGCCGCGCACCGTGCGCGCGGTCTATGATCCCACGCGCGATCATTACACGCTGACATTATCCGCCGCTTCTATCCATCTGTTTCGTCCCGAAATCGCCAAAGTGCTGCGTGTGCGCGATGAGCAAATTGATCTCATCGTGCCCGATGCCGGTGGCGGTTTCGGTATGAAAAATGTGGCCTATCCGGAATATGCCCTGCTCGCATGGGCGGCGAAAACAATCGGGCGTGCGTTGATATGGACGGCCGACCGCTTGGAAGAGTTTTCATCCGGTGTTCATGGCCGCGATAATATCACGCACGGACGTTTGGCGCTCGATGCGAAAGGCCGTTTTCTCGCGCTCGACGTCAAGACGATTTCTAATCTCGGCGCGTATGTCAGCTCACTCGGGCCGGGCGCGGCCACGACCGCGCCAACACCGGCGATGGGTGGCGTCTACTCAATACCAGCCATGGCGATGCATGTCGAAGGCGTATTCACCCATACGGCGCCCGTCGATGCCTATCGCGGCGCTGGGAAACCGGAAGCCAATTATCTCATTGAACGGCTGATCGATATTGCGGCACGTCAATTCGGTTTCGACGCGATTGCGCTGCGGCGTATGAATTTACCGAAGCGCTATCCGCATGTGAACGCGTTCGGTTACACGATCGACAGCGGCGCGCCGCGCGATCTCCTGACGCGCGCACTTGTGCATGCGGATGTCAAAGGGTTCCGGAAACGGCAAGCCCAGTCGAAAAAACGCGGCCGTCTGCGCGGCCTTGGTGTCGCGTTTTTTCTGGAGACGTCGCGTGGCCCTGTCGGTGAGGATGCGTGGCTGAGGCTCCAACACAATGGCTTCATCGATCTTGCGGTCGGTTCGCAATCGAACGGGCAAGGTCATGAAACCAGCATGATCCAATTCGTGGCTGACACGCTTGGCCTGCCATTTAGTGCATTTCGTTATGTGCAGGCGGACACGCGTGTCGTTCCAAGCGGCGGCGGGCATGGCGGTGCGCGTTCATTCCCGATGGCGGGACCCGCTATGGCGGAGGCCGCGGCGCGGTTCCGGATCATGCTGCTAAGTGCCGCCGGAACACTTTTGCAAGCGACCGACAGTGAATGTGAGCTCATTACCGATGGCGTACGCCATCATCCCACAGGTCGCGTTATTTCACTCAGCGAGCTTGCGCGCGACGCCGGTGTATTCGAAGCCCATGGTCGCAATGATGCGGACCTCTACAATTTTCCGATGGGTTGCCACATTGCCGAGGTTGAGATCGACCCTGAAACCGGACGCGTCGCCTTGCTGCGTTATTCCGGGGCGGATGATTACGGCACTCTGATCAATCCGCTTCTCGCCGAAGGCCAAGTGCATGGGGGTCTAGCCCAAGGCATCGGCCAAGCCATGCTCGAAGACATCCGTTATGACGACAACGGCCAGCTGATCAGCGCCACCTTGATGGATTACGCCGTGCCGCGCGGCGATGATCTACCCGATTTTGAAATCGCTTTCGTCGAGAATGCGACAGCGGCCAATCCTCTTGGTGTGAAGGGTGCCGGACAGGCAGGTGCCATCGCCGCTCCGCAGACCGTGATGAATGCCATCATCGACGCGCTTGCGCCGTTTGGCGTGACCCATCTTGATATGCCCGCGACACCGGAAAAAATCTGGCGCGCAATGAACAGGACCTAGAGTTCCTCAGGCGCCTGCCAGCGCCTGGGTCAAATCATTGATCAGATCATCGCAATCTTCGACACCGACCGACAATCGGACAAGCCCGTCATCAATGCCAAGTTCCGCGCGCACTTCTGCTGGGACAGATGCGTGGGTCATGATGGCAGGATGTTCAATGAGGCTCTCGACGCCGCCCAAACTTTCGGCCAGCGTGAACAATTGGCAGCGCTCAAGAAAGCGGCGCGAGGGCTCGAGGCCGCCCTTGATCCGCGCGGTGACAATCCCGCCGAAGCCGCGCATCTGGCGTTTGGCAAGTTCATGCTGCGGGTGGGAGGCAAGCCCCGGATAGATCACAGTGTCGACCGCTTGATGGCTCTCAAGAAACTGCGCAATCCGCAAAGCGCTGGCGCAATGGCGTTCCATACGGAGTGAGAGCGTTTTCAAACCACGCAAAGCGAGGAAGGAATCGAACGGGCCTGAAATTGCGCCAACCGCATTTTGCAGAAAGGCCAAGCGCTCGCGCAGCTCGGCGTTCTCACCAACAACCACCGTGCCGCCGACCATATCCGAATGGCCATTCAGATATTTCGTTGTCGAGTGCACGACGAGGTCAAATCCGAATTCGAGCGGACGTTGCACGAAGGGGCTCGCAAACGTGTTGTCAGCGACGAGCCAAAGATCGCGCCCTTGCTTCAAAGAGGCGATGGCCGCGAGATCAGCCAACTTCAAAAGCGGATTGGTCGGTGTTTCGACCCAGATCATTTTCGTCTCGGGCCGCAACGCAGCACGGATCGCTTCCGTATTTCCGAGATCGACATAGGTGACGTCGAGCGCCGCCGAACGGCGGCGCACCCGCTCAAACAGGCGCCGCGTGCCACCATAAAGATCGTCGGACGCGACGATGTGTGCACCGTGATCGAGCGTATCGAGAATGGTCGCGGTCGCTGCGAGACCAGAGGCAAACGCAAAGCCTTGCGTGCCCCCTTCGAGATCGGCGATGCAGCGCTCATACGCCATGCGGGTCGGGTTCTGCGACCGCGCATATTCATAGCCCTTATGCTGGCCGGGGCTTTCCTGCGCGAAGGTTGACGTCGCATAGATCGGCATCATCACCGCGCCTGTCGTTGGGTCGGGCGATTGGCCGGCGTGAATGCAGCGGGTGGAAAAGGCGAGACGGTTCTTCATTGCGGCTTCTTTCGCAATTCGTTGATCAGATCGATGCGTGTGACAAGGCCGAGAAAATCATCGCCGTCGACGATGACGGGCACGAGATGAGCGGCGAAAAGCGGTAACAACTCAGTCAGTGGCGCATTGGCGGGCAAGGTGCGCAACCGTTCCGTCATGGCATCGCGCACTTTCGTTTCGAAAGCGCGCGGGTCTTCCACGAGGCGATTGAGAATATCGCTTTCATCGACGAGGCCGACGAGCTTACCATTCTCGATCACGGGCAATTGCGAGACATCAGCTGCGCGCATGCGAGCGAACGCGGAGCGCAGCGTTTCTTCAGGCGCCACGACAATGGTTCCGCCTTCGGCAAAGCGATTAATGACAAGGTCGCGCACCGTTCCTGTGGCCGGCCGGTCGAGCCAACCTTCCTGCGCGACGAAGGCGTCGGAGAATACTTTGGAGAGATATTTCGCACCGCTATCGCAGACGAGCGAGACGACGCGCTTTGGTGTGGTTTGTTCGCGGCAATAGGCGAGCGCGGCGGCAAGCAGCGTGCCGGAGGACGATCCCCCCAGAATCCCCTCTTGCCGCAGAAGGTCGCGTGCCGCAGAAAAACTGTCGCGATCAGAAATGGCGTAGGCGCGCTTGACGAGCGAGAGATCACAATTCGGCGGCACGAAGTCCTCGCCGATACCTTCAACCACCCACGAGCCTGCCTCGGTCATCGTGCCGGTGTTGACGAGCGGCGCAAGAATGGAGCCCACCGGATCGGCGAGGACCATGTCCGTCTTCGGTGAATGCGTCCGCATATAACGCCCAATACCGGTCAACGTGCCGCCGGAGCCGACCCCCACAACGATGGCGTCTACATCGCCATCCATCTGAGCCAAGAGTTCCGGGCCTGTGGTGGCTTCATGCGCCGCTGGATTGGCCGGGTTCTCAAACTGATTGGCGTAGATCGCCCCCGGCGTCCGCGCGCGAATATCCTGCGCCAGATCCTGATAATAATCGGGGTGGCCCTTCCCCACGTCGGAGCGGGTCAAGATGACGTCTGCACCCAATGCCTTGGCGTGGAGCACCTTCTCGCGGGACATCTTGTCAGGAACCACGAGCACGGTGCGATAGCCACGGCTGGCACCGACCAAGGCGAGCCCAACCCCTGTATTCCCCGCCGTCGCTTCGATGATGGTGCCGCCGGGCTTTAACCGGCCATCCCGCTCAGCGGCCTCAATCATGGCCCGGGCCGGACGATCCTTGATCGAGCCTGACGGGTTCTGGCTCTCAAGCTTGAGGTAAAGCGAGCACAGACCGGTGTCGAACCCCTTCACCTGAACCAAAGGGGTGTGTCCGATCAAATCGAGTGCGCCTTGCGCCGCCATGGTGTGTCTCCTGTGGGCGCAATTCACATATCAGATGTTTTTTTATTTTATACTACATTTTTTATATGTTTTATAAGCTGCCCACACTCAAAGAAAGAAACCGGACACGGTTGCTCAGCTGTGCAGTCCCGGCGCCTCCTGCCCCGTCCGCGCAACATATTCGAGATAGCCGCCGCCATATTGGTGGACACCATCTGGCGTCACTTCGAGCACGCGGTTCGACAGCTCCGCGAGGAAGTGGCGATCATGCGAAACGAACAGCATCGTGCCTTCGAATTCGCGCAGCGCGGCGATCAGCATTTCCTTGGTCGCCATATCGAGATGGTTTGTTGGTTCGTCGAGCACGAGGAAATTGGGCGGATCGAACAGCATCAACGCCATCACGAGACGCGCCTTCTCACCGCCAGACAAAACCCGGCAGCGCTTCTCGATGTCATCGCCTGAAAAGCCGAAACAACCGGCGAGCGTCCGCAATGCACCCTGCCCCGCTGTCGGGAAGGCATGTTCGAGCGTTTCGAACACGGTGTTCTCGCCATCGAGCAGATCCATCGCATGCTGGGCGAAGTAACCCATCTTCACCGCCGCACCGATTTGCACGGAGCCGGAATCGGGTGTCGTGTCGCCTGCAATCAATTTCAGCAATGTCGATTTGCCAGCACCATTGACGCCCATGACGCACCAGCGCTCACGGCGGCGAATGGTGAGATCAAGACCATCGTAAATCGTGCGGCTGCCATAGGCTTTCTTGACCGCCGCAAGGCTTGCCACATCATCACCTGAGCGCGGCGCGGGTGGAAAATCAAACGTGACCGCTTGCCGGCGACGTGGCGGTTCGACGCGTTCGATCTTTTCCAATTTCTTCACACGGCTTTGCACTTGCGCTGCATGCGAAGCACGAGCCTTAAAACGCTCAATGAATTTGATTTCCTTCGCCAGCATTGCCTGCTGACGTTCAAACTGCGCCTGCTGTTGCTTTTCGGCAAGTGCGCGCTGCTGTTCATAAAATGCATAATCGCCGGAATAGGTGGTCAGTGATCCACCATCGATCTCGACAATCTTGTTGACGATGCGGTTCATGAATTCGCGGTCATGCGAGGTCATCATCAAGGCGCCGTCATAGGCTTTGAGAAAATTCTCGAGCCAGATCAAACTTTCAAGATCAAGATGGTTCGATGGTTCGTCGAGAAGCATCACATCCGGCTTCATCAGAAGAATGCGCGCGAGCGCAACGCGCATTTTCCAACCACCGGACAATTTACCAACGTCGCCGTCCATCATCTCTTGCGTAAAACTCAGGCCCGCCAACACTTCCCGCGCACGCCCTTCGAGCGCATAGCCGCCCAATTCCTCGAAACGACCCTGCACTTCGCCATAGCGTTCGATGAGGGCTTCAATTTCATCAAGCTTGTCGGGATCAGCCATATCGGATTCAAGCGCACGCAATTCGGCCGCGACCTCGCTCACATTGCCTGCACCATCCATCACCTCGGCGACAGCACTGCGTCCCGCCATCTCACCAACGTCTTGGCTGAAATAGCCGATTGTGGTGCCACGATCGATCGAGACATTGCCCTCATCAGGTGCTTCCTGCCCTGTGATCATGCGGAACAAGGTCGATTTGCCAGCACCATTCGGGCCGACAAGCCCCGCCTTCTCGCCGCGCTGCAATGTGGCAGACGCTTCGATGTAAAGAATTTGGTGGCCGTTCTGCTTGGAGATGTTTTCGAGGCGGATCATCAGTCAGTCTTTACGTTGAGGCCTTAGCCCTTCTTGACGAATTCGGTTCGCAGCACGAGACCGCGCACACCTTCAACATTGCATTCGATTTCTTCGGGGTTACCGGTCAGGCGAATATTCTTCACCTTGGTGCCGCCCTTCACGGTGAGGGATGCGCCCTTCACTTTTAAATTCTTGGTGACGATGACGGTATCGCCATCTTTCAATTCATTGCCATTGCTATCGCGTGTGATGTCCGACATGAGCGTGTCCCCTTCCCCCTAAAACGAAAAGAGCCGCCACAATGTGGCGGCTCCTGAATGCGAGAACCGAAACGCGATTAGCGCTTCGAGAACTGGAACGAACGACGAGCCTTCTTGCGGCCGTACTTCTTACGCTCAACCACGCGGCTATCGCGGGTGAGGAAGCCGACCTTCTTGAGGATCGAACGGAGTTCCGGCTCGTAATGCGTGAGCGCCTTGGCAATGCCGTGGCGGACCGCACCGGCCTGACCCGAAAGACCGCCGCCCGCCACCGTGACAACGATGTCGTAGGCGTCCATGCGGTTGGCGATCAACAGCGGCTGCTGCAGGATCATGCGCAGCACCGGGCGGGCGAAATATACGTCGAGCTTGCGATCATTGACGGTGATCGTGCCCTTGCCGGGCTTGACCCACACGCGGGCGACCGCGTCCTTACGCTTGCCGGTCGCATAAGCGCGGCCCTGCGCATCAAGCTTCTGAACGTGAACGGGCGCGTCAGCCTGAGCCGAGGTGCCCTTGAGATCCTGGAGGGACGAAAGCGTAGCCATGATCAAGCGCCCACATTCTTACGGTTGAGGACGGCAACGTTCACCACTTCAGGGTTCTGCGCCGCATGAGGATGCTCGGTGCCCTTGTAGACACGGAGATTGCCGAGCTGACGACGGCCGAGCGGGCCGCGCGGGAGCATGCGCTCCACAGCCTTCTCGACGATGCGCTCAGGGAAACGGCCTTCAAGAATGAACTTGGCCGAACGTTCCTTGATGCCACCCGGATAGCCGGTGTGGTGGTAATAGTTCTTCTGGTCGCGCTTGCGACCCGTGAACACCACCTTCTCGGCGTTGATGACGATGACATTGTCACCGCAATCGACATGGGGGGTGAAGGTCGGCTTATGCTTACCGCGCAGGCGAAGGGCGATCAGCGACGCAAGGCGACCTACAACGAGGCCCTTGGCGTCGATCACGATCCACTTCTTCTCCACCTCAGCGGGCTTGGCCACAAAGGTATTGGCCGTGAGAGAGCTCATGGTCTTGCTTCCGTTTGCAAAAACAAACCGCGCGGAACGGGTCCCGCGCGAACTGGGGATGCGTATAAGGGGTGCAAACGGCCGCGTCAACCTGTTTTGAACGCGCGAATGCTTCGAAAAACATTGCCAGATAACAGTTTTTGATATGCGGTAATATTTTACCGTTCGCTTTTTCCGCCCACTCGCCTTTTGCGCCGGCCCGCCCTATTAACAGAACACGCGACAGCACCTCTCTATTTCACGCAAAAATTCGGGTTTTCTATGAACACGCGCGACGGAATGATCGAAGCCATTGGCCGGACGCCGCTGATCAAGCTCAAAGGCGCATCGGAACGGACCGGCTGCACCATTCTTGGCAAGGCCGAATTCATGAACCCGGGGCAATCGGTTAAGGACCGTGCCGCCCTCTTCATCATCCGCGACGCCATAGCCAAGGGCACCCTGAAACCCGGTGGGACCATTGTTGAGGGTACGGCCGGCAATACCGGGATCGGGCTTGCGCTCGTGGCCAACGCGCTCGGATTCAAGACCGTCATCGTCATCCCCGATACGCAGTCGCAGGAGAAGAAGGACATGCTGCGGCTCGCGGGCGCTACGCTTGTCGAGGTCCCGGCCGTCCCCTACGCCAATCCCAACAATTACGTGAAATTATCAGGCCGCCTCGCCGAGCAATTGGCCAAGGACAATGCTGCGGGTGCCATCTGGGCCAATCAGTTCGACAATGTTGCCAACCGGCAGGCCCATATCGAAACCACCGGGCCGGAGATCTGGGAACAGACCGATGGAAAGGTCGATGGCTTCATTTGCGCTGTTGGCACTGGAGGCACCCTCGCCGGGACCGGCATGGCGCTTAAAGCCCGCAACCCGAAGATCAGAATCGGGCTTGCCGACCCGATGGGTGCGGCGCTCTATTCCTATTACACGACTGGTGAATTGAAGGCTTCGGGATCATCGATCACCGAAGGGATCGGCCAGGGCCGTATCACAGCCAATCTCGTCGATGCGCCGATCGATGATGCCTTCCAGATCGCCGACGAGGAAGCGATCCCGCTCACGTTCGAATTGCTCGAAAAGGAAGGCCTCTGCCTTGGCGGTTCATCGGGCGTGAATGTGGCCGGTGCCATTCGTCTCGCAGAAAAGCTGGGGCCGGGACACACGATCGTGACGATCCTGTGCGATTACGGCACGCGCTATCAATCAAAGCTCTTCAACCCGGATTTCCTGCGCTCGAAGGGCCTGCCCGTGCCGCATTGGCTCGATCATCCCGCGACCATCGCGCCGCCCTTCGTCGCCCCGTAAGTTCAGATATTGACTCTACGGAATGGCGTAAGTCCCTGTAATATGAGCGACTAAATCAGTCTCGCCTTCGGACCTGAGGGCCACTTCGCCCATGGCGAGGCGGCGGCCGACCTTTAGCAGCCGACATTCACCGATCAGTGGACGCGGTTCGGGCTTCCTCAGGAAATTGATGGTGAAGCTCGTTGTCACCGCCAAAGGCACATGGCCGATCGTGGCGAGGAGCGCGACGTAAAGCGCGAGATCGCCGAGCGTCATCATGGCGGGGCCTGAGATCGTCCCACCTGGGCGCAACTGGCTCTCGTGATAGGCCATGCGCATGGTGGCTGCTTTCGGTGCGCAATCGAGAATTTCCCAAATCTTTCCGTGCACGAAGATTTGCGGGAAATCCTGCGCGAGAAACACCTCGATCTCATCGCGGCTTAGGCCAATAGGCTTGGTCATGGTCTGAACCCTGAAAACATCGTCTCATGTTGGTAAGTGGCTGAGGCGCAGCTGTGAAGGGGTGCGATTGACGGATGACGACCTCTGGCCCATCGTTTTCGCATGGATGAACAGCCCCTCCTCCGCCACGACGCTGATGGTGTCGCGACCCTGACACTCAACCGGCCGAACCGGCGCAACGCGCTGTCGGAAGGTTTGATCGCTGCGTTGACCGCGACGCTTGATGCGATTGCGACCGACCGTTCGGTGCGCGCCGTTATCATCGCAGCCAATGGTCCGGTATTTTCATCAGGGCACGACCTCAAAGAAATGACGGCGCGCCGCGCCGACGCGGACCGTGGGCGCGCTTATTACACCGATATTCTCGGTCGTTGCGCCGGAATGATGATGCGGATTGTCAACTTGCCACAACCCGTCATCGCCGCTGTCGAAGGGGTCGCGACCGCCGCCGGGTGTCAGCTCGTCGCCTCCTGCGATCTCGCTGTGGCGGGAGCCAAGGCACAATTTTCGACGCCGGGTGTGCATATCGGCCTCTTTTGTTCGACACCGATGGTCGCCCTCTCCCGCAATGTCTCGCGCAAGCATGCGATGGAGATGTTGCTTCTTGGCGAGATGGTCGATGCCGAGAATGCCGCCCGTATGGGGCTCATCAATCGCGCGGTGGCGGCGGGGGATGCCTTAGCAGAAGCGGGCCGGATGGCGGCGATCATCGCATCGAAAGCGCCTTCGGTGCTTAAGATCGGCAAGCGCGCTTTCTACGATCAGCTTGAGCGCCCTCTGGCCGACGCTTATGTCGAGGCCTCACGCGTCATGGTCGAGAACATGCTCGCGCGCGACGCCGAGGAAGGGATTGCCGCCTTCATCGAAAAGCGTCCGCCGGTCTGGAGTTGAAGGCGCATCGCCCACCGTCTATGACCACTCCCATGACATTCGATCCCGCCCGCCACGACCATTATCCCGACGATCTGATCCGCCGCATTTTGCGTGAGACGAAGACGATCGCGCTGGTTGGCGCTTCCAACAATGATGCAAGACCAAGCTGGATCGTTGTGAAATACCTCAAGGAAAGAGGTTACACGATCTATCCGGTCAACCCCGGGCTCGCGGGTCAAGACATCCTTGGCCTTCCCGTCTATGCGTCCTTGAAGGACGTGCCGCAGCCCGTCGACATGGTGGAGATTTTCCGCAATTCGCAAGCGGCAGGACCGATCACCGACGAAGCCTTAGCGCTTGCCGTTAAGCCCAAAGTGATTTGGATGCAGCTCTCTGTGCGCAATGACGAAGCCGCCGCGCGCGCTGAAGAACAGGGCGTGACTGTTATCATGAACCGCTGCCCGAAGATCGAATATGGCCGCCTCTCCGGTGAGATTGGCTGGCAGGGGATCAATTCGCGCATCCTCTCGGCGAAAAAGCCGATCATGAGCGGCAAAGGGATTCAAAAGCGCACCATCGGCCCCGCTTATCCGGGCCAGAAGGATTAAAGGGCCGTTAGGCCGCTATTACGTCTGTGCGGCTGAAATCATCGCCGACATAAAGAAGCGGGCAGTCGCGTGATTTGGCCGCTTCATAAGCGAAGCAATCGCCGAAATTGAGGCCGGCGGGATGGAAACCGCGACCCCATTGGTTGTAGGCTGCCGATATTCGAAGTGCCGTCTCTGCCGTTACATTCAAGATGATCACGTTGAGATTTTCGACAAATTGAATGGCTTCCTTCGTCAGGCCGCGGTTCTGCGCAACGATTAGCAACTCGGTATATGTCCCAGCGGACATCAAAAGATCACCGCCACTGCCAATAGCCGCTTCACATCGCGTGCGGCTCCCTTCATTGGCCAGGATAGAAATCACAGCTGACGTATCGAGAACAATCAAACAGGCAATCCGTTTTCGTCGTAAAGGAAGTCATGACTTCGGTCCGCAGGACGCAAACTTTCTTTTACCGGCGCGGGGATCGACGCAACGATATCATTGATGATCTTATGCTTTTCCTCGGCTGTGAGCGCCTTTTGGGCAGCCACCAACCTGACCGCCGGTTGCCCGTGACGTGTCAAAATAACTTCCTCGCCGGCTTCGGCGCGGCGGACCAGTTCGGTCAAGTGGGCTTTGGCGTCGGATACGGACACTTTCATCAACCTCTCCTAACGTCATTGATTTTGGTCCACTCAATGGTCCAAATCAAGATCCGATTGACCCCCTGGCTACTGTTCTATAAAACGAACGAACAGACCGATTTATCCTTATAGCCGGAGCTTCCGATGTCCGACCTGCAGACCCCCGGTTTCGCCACCCTCGCCGTCCATGCTGGCGCACAGCCTGACCCCGCAACCGGCGCACGTGCGACGCCGATCTATCAGACGACAAGCTTCGTCTTCGACGATGTCGATCATGCGGCATCGCTGTTCGGCCTGCAGGCTTTTGGCAACATCTATACACGCATCGGCAATCCGACCTGCGCTGTGCTTGAAGAGCGCGTGGCGGCACTCGAAGGCGGCACGGCCGCTTTGGCGGTGGCCTCGGGCCATGCCGCCGAATTTCTCGTCTTCCACACGCTCTTGCAGCCGGGCGATGAATTCGTCGCTGCCAAAAAACTTTATGGCGGCTCGATCAACCAGTTCAATCACGCCTACAAGAATTTCAACTGGAACGTCGTGTGGGCAGATTCGGACGACGTCTCGTCGTTCGAGCGCGCGATCACGCCGAAGACCAAAGCGATCTTCATTGAATCGATCGCCAATCCGGGCGGTGTTGTCACCGACATTCAAGCCATTGCCGACATCGCGCATAAGCACGGCATTCCATTGATCGTCGACAACACAATGGCGACGCCTTACCTCATTCGCCCGTTTGAACATGGTGCCGACATTGTCGTCCATTCGGCGACGAAATTCCTCGGTGGCCATGGCAACTCAATCGGCGGCCTCATCGTCGATGGCGGAAAATTCGATTGGGTGAAGTCGGGTCGCTATCCGATGCTGTCACAGCCGCGTCCCGAATATAATGGCATGGTGCTCGGCGAAACCTTCGGCAATTTCGGATTCGCGATTGCCTGCCGTGTTTTGGGCTTGCGCGATCTGGGCCCTGCCCTGTCTCCGTTCAATGCGTTTATGATCCTGACCGGCATTGAAACCTTGCCGCTGCGCATGCAGCGCCATTCTGACAATGCGCTTAAGGTCGCGGAACATTTATCCAAGCACCCAAAGGTTGATTGGGTCTCCTATCCGGGCCTGCCGGGCGACAAGTATCACGCGCTCGCAAAGCGGTACTCGCCCAAGGGTGCTGGTGCCGTCTTCACCTTCGGTCTCAAGGGTGGTTATGAGGCCGGCGTCAAGCTTGTCTCGCATCTCAAGCTCTTCTCGCATCTCGCAAACATCGGCGACACGCGGTCACTTGTGATCCATCCTGCTTCGACAACCCATCGCCAACTGACGCCGGAGCAATTGAAGCAAGCGGGCGCAGGCCCGGAAGTCGTGCGTCTGTCAATTGGCATCGAGGATACGGCTGACCTCATCGCCGATCTCGACGATGCGCTCGCGCTGACCTGAACCTCGGTCGCAAAAAAACGCGAAGGCCCGCCCCGGCGGGCCTTTTTCGTTTTAAGGCGCAACACAATGCGTGAGATGGCGATAGGCAATACGAGCGAAACTGTCGAAATCGGGAATGGCATAATCACGCCCTGCGTTCTTGCGGTGGACTGTGAGCCATGTTGCCCAAGCCTCGTATTGCGCGGGCCTCGGTGAAATTTTCCAACGACGGTTCTTCGCCTGTGTCAGCGCCGTGAGCGGATCGAGGCCCTCGCTGACCAAAGCCGCAAGCGCGATAATGGCTGAACGCCCGATCCAATGAACGCAATGAATGAGCATGCGTGAATCCTGGGTCCGATGGTGGTCCATGAACGCAAGCGCACGCGCAAGATCGCTTTGTGAAGGCGGCTGGCGATCAGGCGTTGGTACATGAAGCCGCGCGATCGCTTGGGACGGCAGGGTCCCGGCAGCTTCGACCGGATCGCGGAGATCGATGGCGGCCTCAAAGCCAAAGACATCCAACTGCCTGTAGACGGCAAGCGGCGGTTTCACCCCCCACGGCCAAGCGCGGCGTGATCCAGTTCCAATTGGTATAGGCGGGTAATGTGAGCGCGGTCATCGCCTCCCAAACGCCCGGAGCCCGCCCTTTGTTCACCCCGGGTTTTCAGACGGCGCCCCCTCGCCTAAAACGGGACCATGTCGAGCGAATCGTACCGTTTGCGGCCTGACCCGAACGATCCCGCACTAACGCGGGAAGTCACCGGCGTTGATGAAACCGGGCAACCGGTGACAACGCGCGTCACCGTCGAGCGCGCACTAACCCTCTATCTCAATGCGCGCGAAATCGTCACCATGATGACGATCCTTGATTACCCGGCGGAGCTGGCGGTCGGTTATCTTCTCAATCAGGCCATGCTCAAGCCTGACGATGTTGTCACGGGCATCGACTATGACGAAGACCTTGGCGTCGTCGTGGTGCGCACCGATACCGAGACCAATTTCGAAGACAAGCTTAAGAAGAAGACGCTGACATCGGGCTGCGCGCAAGGCACCGCGTTCGGCGATTTGATGGAAGCGCTCGACACGATCATATTGCCGCGCGCTGAATTCCGTACCAGCTGGCTCTATCGCCTCACACACGCAATCAACACAACACCATCGCTCTATCTCGAAGCAGGCGCCATTCATGGGTGCGTGCTGTGTGAAGAGGATCGACCGATTGTCTATATGGAAGATGTCGGACGCCATAATGCGGTCGATAAAATCGCCGGTTGGATGTTTTTGAACAAGGTTTCCGGCGCCAATAAAAGCTTTTACACCACGGGCCGTCTGACATCGGAAATGGTGATCAAGACTGTGCGCATGGGCATTCCCGTGCTCGTGTCACGCTCGGGTTTTACGGCGTGGGGTGTCGACCTTGCGCGCCAAACCGGCCTCACCTTGATTGGGCGCGCGCGCGGCAAGCGCTTCGTCGCGCTCGCGGGTGAAGATCGCATCGTCTTTGATCAAGATCTCTCTTATGTCGCCGACGAGTCGGCCAAGGCGCGGCGGAAGGGCGCAACGGGTGATGAGTGAACGCGTACCCAGTGAGCGGAGTCCGAATGAGCGTATCCTTGGCGTTCTCCTGGCCGGTGGTCTCGCGCAACGCATGGGCGGCGGCGACAAGCCGCTGAAAAATGTCGCTGGCATTTCCATCCTCGATCGCGTGATCGGTCGCATGGTGATGCAATGCGATGGTTTGGTGTTGAACGCGAATGGTGATCCGGAGCGTTTTGCCTTTACGGGTTTAACCGTCGTGCCCGATGTCCTGCCCGATTATGCGGGCCCACTCGCCGGTATTTTAGCGGGCATGGACCATGCGGCGGCGCATGGTTTTCAAAGCATCATTACCGTATCGGCCGATAGCCCGTTTCTGCCACGCGATCTCGCGCTGCGCCTGATCCTTGAACGGCGTGGACAAAAACTGAAGCTCGCCTGCGCAAAATCAGGCCAGTTCACTCACCCCCCGATTGGCCTGTGGGATGTCGAATTGCGGCACGATCTGCGCGCAGCACTGCTCGAGGGGGAACGGAAGATTGAACGCTGGACGAAGCGGCATGGTGTCGCAGAAGTGGAATGGCCGGTCCTGCCTTATGACCCATTCTTCAATGCCAACACGCCTGATGATTTGGTTGCGGCGGAAGCCATTGTGGCGCGGCATCCAGATGCTTGAATAAGGTCGATTCAGGCCCTAGAAGATAAACGAAGGAATGAAGGGGAACGGACCCATGAATGCTTTTCTGCTTTCAGTTGTAGCCGCGGTCGGCGTAGCCGTTGGCGCCTTTTATGTCGTCAATGCCGAATGGCAGAAGCCGGCCTATGAGGCCTATACGACCGGCGCTGCACGGGTCGGCGATGCGGGCGACAATCTCGTCGGCAAAGATTGGCCGAAAATGTACAAGCTTGATCACAAGGCTGGCTCATAAGAGCGCGGCATAGGAGAGAAAGCCGACCGTCTCGCCAGGCGCGAGGCTTTCGGCCTCTTCCGGCAGCACGACGAGGCCATTGGTCTCGGTCAGCGATGACAAAACCCCCGCACCGTCGCGGGGGTGTTTTTTTGCCAAGACGCGGCCCGTTTGATCCCGATGCAACGAGACGCGGACGAATTCGCGGCGACCCGGCTTTTTCCGGTAAGGGAAATCGGCGACTACAGGCAAAGCCAGCGGCGGCTCGTAGAGCGCGCCCGACAACGCGGCCACGAGCGGCCGTACGATGGCTGAGAAGGTCACGAACACCGCAACGGGATTGCCCGGCAAGCCCACAAATGCCGCCTGCCCAATCACCCCCATCGCGACAGGTCGGCCGGGCTTAATACCAATCCGCCAGAAGGTCAGCGCGCCCGCATCCTCAACGGCCCCTTTGACGTGATCTTCTTCACCCGTCGACACGCCGCCCGAGGTGAGGATGAGATCATGCGCGCCCGCCTTGAGAAGCGCATCTGCAATCGCGGAACGGTTGTCAGGCAGGATGCCGAGATCAGTGACGCTCGCCCCCAGTTTACCGCAGAGAACCCGCAACAACGCACGGTTTGAATCATAAATTCCAGCAGGCCCCAGCGGATGGCCCGGTTCCGTCAATTCATTGCCGGTTGAAAACACCGCGATCCGCAAGCGACGACGCACGGACACTGAGGTAACACCGAGTGCCGCCGCCAGTGCCAAATCCTGCGCGCGCACCATGCGACCGCTGGGGATGGCGACCGCGCCAGAAGCAACATCTTCGCCCGCGGGGCGTGCATTGGCGCCCTTCTTCAGGCCCGCAGGGAGGATGGCGACATCGCCATCGCGTGTGACGTCCTCCTGCATGAACACCGTGTCAAACCCATGCGGCATGGGCGCGCCTGTGAAGATGCGGATAGCACAAGCGCTGGCATCGCCCTGCCCGATCGCGCCGGCGATGACACGCCCTTTCACGGGCAGCCGCGTCTCGCCTGCTGTGGCGAGATCGGCAAAGCGGACCGCATAGCCATCCACGGCTGAGTTCGCGAAGGGTGGCAGCGGGATCGGCGCAATCAGATCGTCCGCCAAAACGCGGCCTTCCGCTTCGGCTAAATCCACCTGTTCCATATCGGCGATGGGCGTGACCCGCGCGCGTATCTCGGCAAGCGCCTGCTCAACGCTCAGAACGTCATGGCCGAAGACGAAGGCATCTTTCGATAGCTGCGCCATCATCAACCCCGTAAGCGCTCAAGCGTTACGTCGATCGGCTCAGCCCGCGCGATCACGGCATCGGCAATCGCAGCCACGTCATTCAAATCAAGCCGCGGCGGGGCCCCCACAGGCACAGGACAATCGCAGGCAATCGCGGCGATGTTTGTGTCTTGCGGGAACAAAAATTCTTTCCCGTTTTCAGCACGATGCACCTCGATCTTCAGATGTTTGTCGTGCTTGAAACCTTCGACCAGAACAAGATCAACCGGCGACAAATGATGCAGCAATTCAGCGAGCGTCGGCTCTTTCTCTTCGCGCAATTCATGCATCAAGGCCCAGCGCTTACGCGACGCGATCAAGACTTCATGCGCGCCCGCCTGCCGATGTTCGAAACTATCCTTGCCCGGCTTGTCGACATCAAAGGCGTGATGGGCGTGTTTCAGCGTTGAAACACTAAGCCCGCGCGCAATCAACGCTGGAATGAGTTTGACGAGCAAGGTCGTCTTGCCCGCGCCGCTCCAACCCGCAATTCCGATCACCCGCATGATGCAGTCCCACCTGACAAGAAAAGGGCCCGGCGCACTGGGCACCGGGCCTCATTGTTTAGCCGGAATTGGCTACGGAGAAAATTACTCCGCCGCCACCATGCCCTTCGGCATGCTCGCCTTCTTGGCTTCCTCTTCCTTGACCCAGAGCGAGTGATGCTCCTTGGCCCAGTTCAAATCGACCTCGCCGGAGCCCATGGCGTCGAACGCGCCTTCCATGCCGACCGAGCCGATATAGGCGTGGGCCAACATGATGGCGACGAGGATCAGGCCAACAAGGCCATGCACGATCTGTGCGATCTGCATATCCCAGATGGTCGTTGCGAAGAACGGGAACAGCAACAGCACGCCCGAGATCGAGAGCGCCACGCCGCCAAGAATGACCGACCAGAAAATCAGCTTCTGACCGCCATTGAACTTCTTCGCCGGCGGATGATCGTGACCAAGCAAGCCACCACCGGCCTTGAGCCACGCCAGATCGCCGCCTTCCGGAATGTTGTCACGCACCCAGACCGCGAACATGAACACGATGCCGGCCATGAACGGGAACGCGAGGAAGTTGTGCGCGTACTTCGCGATCACCGAGACATTGGTGAAAGCTTCATGCCCGATGAGTGGCAGCAACAATGATTTGCCGAAGGTGACGTTCAGACCCGACAAAGCGAGGATGATGAAGCAACCCGCCGTGAGCCAATGCACGAAACGCTCGAACACGTTGAAGCGCAGGATCGTCCGGCCCGAGAAGCCGCCATCGATCATGATCTTGCCACGTGTCATGTAGAACACGACCAGCAGCGCGATCATGCCGAGCACGGCAATCGCACCCACCCAGAACATGGTGGTGTTGTGGAACTGACGCCATTCGCGGCCTTGCGGCTGGATCAAGAGACCCGACTTCTGGTCCGGGATCGAAACGCGGCCTGACACGGCATCAAGCTGGCGCAGCAGATCCTGTTCCTTCACCGCCTGGGCGGTTGGATTGACGCCCTGGATCGATTGCTGCGCCGAAACCGGCGAAGCAACCGCGAGCGTCAGCACCAGCGCAAAAGCGGCGAGTGCGGTTTTAAGCGATGCGATGATCCGCATGATATGTACCCCCTGCGTACGCATCAAATGGCGACGGTTTCGCGGTAAGCTGTCTGCCAGCCCCACGCACCCGAGCCGTAACCGCGCTTGAGAACGCGTTCCTTGTAGATCTGCGCAATGATCTCGCCATCGCCCGCGAGGAGCGATTTGGTCGAGCACATTTCCGCGCAAATCGGCAGCTTGCCTTCGGCGAGACGGTTCGCACCGTACTTCGAATACTCCGCCAGCGTCAGATCCGCTTCCGGACCACCGGCGCAATAGGTGCACTTATCCATCTTACCGCGGGAGCCGAAGTTCCCGACCTTCGGATATTGCGGCGCGCCGAACGGGCACGCGTAGAAGCAATAACCGCAGCCGATGCAGAGGTCCTTATTATGCACGACCACGCCGTCGGCCGTCGTCAGGAAGCAATCGACCGGGCAGACCGCGGCGCAAGGTGCGTCCGTGCAATGCATGCACGCCATCGACACCGAGCGTTCGCCGGGCTTGCCGTCATTGATCGTCACGACGCGGCGGCGGTTGATGCCCCACGGCACTTCGTTTTCGTTTTTGCAGGCCGTCACGCAAGCGTTGCACTCGATGCAACGATCGGCGTCACAGAGAAATTTCACGCGAGCCATTGTTGCTTCTCCCCTTACGCCGCCTTGATCTGGCAGAGCGTGACCTTGGTTTCTTGCATGCCCGTCACCGGGTCATAACCATAGGTCGTGACAGTGTTGACGCTTTCGCCGAGCACGATTGGATCGGTGCCCTTCGGATAATTCGAGCGCTGATCGACGCCCTGGAACCAACCGGCGAAGTGAAACGGCATGAAGGCGACACCGCGACCGACACGCTCGGTGACGAGCGCCTTGACGCGCGCCTTCGAGCCATATTCGGGACCGGTGACCCACACCCATCCGCCTTCTTTAATGCCACGCTCGGCAGCATCGGCCGGATTGATTTCGACGAACATGTCCTGCTGCAATTCAGCAAGCCACCTGTTCGAGCGGGTTTCTTCACCGCCGCCTTCATATTCAACGAGACGACCCGAGGTGAGGATGATCGGGAATTCCTTCGCGAACCCCTTCTCAACAGCCGTCTTCTGAATGGTGGCGCCGATATTCGGCATACGGAGCTGACGGCCATCCGGCAGGGCCGGGTATTTGGCGATCAGTTCAGTGCGCGGTGAATAGATCGGCTCACGATGGATCGGAACCGGATCGGGCAGGTTCCACGCGATTGCACGCGCCTTACCATTGCCGAACGGCACCACGCCGTGCATCAAGCAGACGCGCTGGATGCCACCGGACAGATCGTTCGCCCAGCTCACTGCATCCACATTGGCGCCGCCAACGCGGTTGATCGTGGCAAGTTCGTCCGCCGTGAGATCGGCATCCCAACCGAGCTTCTTGAAAATCCCGAAGGTGAATTCGGGATAACCATCGGTGAGATCCGAACCGGCCGAATAGGAGCCTTCGGCCAGCAGCGTCTTGCCCTGATATTCGACACCGAAGCGCGGACGGAACGCACCACCACCATCACGCACATTGAGGTTGGTGTTGTAGAGAATGTGCGTACCGGGATGGCGAATTTCCGGTTTGCCCCAGCACGGCCACGGCAGACCATAATAATCGCCTGCATTCGGTCCCTTCGCTGCGCGCAGCGTGACGAGATCGAAATCGCCCTGATTGGCCATATGAGCCTTCAGGCGCTCGGGCGACTGACCAGTGTAACCTGTTGACCAGCCGCCGCGGTTGATTTCGCGGAGAATGTCTTCCGGAACCGGACGGTTCTTCTCGACCTTGATGTTCTTGAACATCGTGTCGGCGAAGCCGAGCTTCGTCGCCAGCATGTAGATCGCTTCGTAATCGTCCTTCGATTCGAAGATCGGCTCGACGAACTTTTCGCCCCACTGGATCGAGCGGTTCGACGCGGTGCGCGAACCATCCGTTTCGAACTGCGTGCAGATCGGCAGGAGGTAGGTGCCTTCCTTGCGCTTGGCGAGGGCCGCAAAGGTTGTCGGATGCGGATCGGCCACAACGAGCAGTTCGAGACGCTCAAGGCCCTTCTGCACTTCCGGCATACGGGTGACGGTGTTGCCGCCATGGCCGAACACGACCATGCCCTTGATGTTGTCGCGTTGGTCAACCTGATCAGCCGGCATCAACACGGCATCGAACCAACGCGTGGTCGTAATGCCGGGCAATTCCATGTTCTGCTTGCGTGTGCGGGCGGGGCGACCAGCCTTCGCCGGCACTTCGTCGAAGCGGGCCTGCAGCCAGTTGTAGTCGACTTCCCAAACACGCGACCAATGACGCCACGCGCCTTCAACGAGGCCGTAATAGAGCGGCAGGTTGGCCACATCGAGGCCCATATCCGTCGCACCCTGCACGTTGCAATGGCCGCGGAAGATGTTGGCGCCGGTGCCCTGCGCGCCGACATTGCCGGTAGCGAGAAGCAGCGTGCAGTAAGCGCGCACGTTGGCCGTACCAACGGTCTTCTGCGTCGCGCCCATGCACCAGATCAGCGTCGACGGCTTCTGCTTGGCGAAGGTTTCAGCAACGCGCTTCAACTGCTCGCCCGGAACGCCCGTGACACGCTCGACTTCTTCAGGCGTCCACTTGGCGACTTCCTTGCGGACTTCATCCATGCCGAAGACGCGCTGTTCAATGAACTTCTTGTCTTCCCAGCCGTTCTGGAAAATGTGCCAGAGCATGCCCCAGATGACCGGAATGTCGGTGCCGGGACGAATGCGCACATAATCGGTCGCGTGCGCAGCCGTACGCGTCATGCGTGGATCGATCACGATCAGATTGGCGCGGTTGATTTCCTTGCCCGTCAGCACGTGCTGCAACGACACCGGATGCGCTTCCGCCGGGTTGCCGCCCATGATGATCATGGTCTTGGAATTGCGGATGTCGTTGTAGGAGTTCGTCTGCGCGCCGTAACCCCATGTGTTGGCAACGCCAGCCACCGTGGTCGAGTGACAGATACGCGCCTGATGGTCGACCGAGTTCGTGCCCCAGAAGGCCGCGAACTTGCGATAGAGATACGCGCCTTCGTTCGACATCTTGGCCGAGCCAAGCAAGAACACGGAATCCGCACCACTCTTGTTGCGGATCTCCATCATCTTGTCGCCGATTTCGCTAACAGCCTGATCCCAGGTGATGCGCGTCCACTCGCCATTGACGAGCTTCATCGGATATTTCAGGCGACGATCGCCATGCACGAGTTCGCGCACTGCAGCGCCCTTGGCGCAATGCGAACCGCGGTTGATCGGGCTATCCCAAGCCGGTTCCTGACCGACCCAGACGCCGTTCTGCATTTCGCCGATCACCGAGCAACCCACCGAGCAATGGGTGCAGATGTTCTTGCGCGTCACGACCGGAACGCCCGGCTTCATCGGGCCCGCTTCCGCCTTGCGGATCGTGCCGACTGATGCCGCACCGAAGGCCGCGAGGCCGCCGGCAGCAAGCCCCGACTTCTTCAAGAACGAACGACGATCCAGCGTACCGGACGAAAGTCCGGCGGAGACCGCCTGCAAGGCGCTCGAACGCGCCGACCCTGTTTTGCGTTTGATCAACATGATCGCGATCTCCTCAGTACCGGTTCACGCGGTAGAACTCTTGGACATTCTTGCTGTTGGGCTGATAGCGCGCCTTGCGCTGATCGGCCGGGCTTTCGGAAGCCTGCGCTTCGCTTGTCGCGAGCGGAGCTGCAATCGCAGCCGTCGTCGCGCCGCCAAACAGCGTAAAGAATTTGCGACGGTCGACTCCGCCGGCTTTTTCAGTCTTGGTCTCGCGAGCCATGTGCCCGTTCTCCCCCAATAGGCGCGCCGCTATTGCGGCAGCGCGAAAGCTTCCGTTTCGATTGCGATGAACAGACGGCCGACTTGGCCAACCGCCTTGTAGAACTGCGCATCCTTCGTCGTCTCGAGATCGACAAAGAAACGCTCGGCCCATGGCCGCAAATGTTTTTCGAAGAAGGCCTTCTCGTCCGCAGGCATCGCTTCAAAGCGCTTGCCAGCAAAACCCGCCATCACTTCGCACAGAATGCCAATATGATCTTCCGGCTCACGATGCGTTTCGATGCGCTCCAGACCGAGACGCATCAGATCACCGCGCACATCGGCCAGCGGCCGCTCGTGCAGAAAGCCTGTCAGGTAATACGAACCATACGGCATCAACTCACCACGGCCGACGCCGATGAAGAGGTTGAAATATTCACGGCTGACCTTGGTCGCGTCGGTCGCCTTCGCAGCATCCGCCAACGCAATCAAAGCGAGACCCAATTCAGACATGTCGCCTTTGATCGATGCCACGTCGCGCAGCACATCATCGGTGGGCGCGCGTTGCAGAAGAGCCGCCAGCAAACCGTAATGCTGGGCGCGCAACGCGTCGACTTCATCAACGGTTTGCGCCTCGTCGGACGCTTCATAGAGATCGGGACGGAGGATGGAGCGCGGCACGCCTGTGAGGGTTTCGACCGCGAGCACACGCTCAGCGGGGATCTTTGTCCAACCCGAGACCGACGGCTGGGCCAAGCCAAGGCCACGCGCGAGAGCTGATACGCTCCCCGCTGCTCGGATCGCCTCTTCTAACCCTTCGTGTCTCACCGCGTGTCCGTCCCTACGCAGTTCCACCCTTTGAAGCGGGTGGACCATTTTGCGGCATCATAGGCTGGGCCTATGGCGATTCCAAGAGGCTACAACTTTCGGGGGGTGCCTTCAGACCTGCGGCATGGCGCCGCCATGACGGCGGCGAACAAGCGGCTCTGCAGGCGCTTCGGAAAGAACCATTTCCGATTGATCTTCAATGGGTTGGACCTCATCATCCCCCGGCGCCTCAGCGGGCAACGGCGCCGGTGTAGCCGCACCCTCTCCTTCAGGCGTGTCATCGGCTTGTGCCTGATGGGGTTCAGCGTCGGGAATCGATGGGCGGAACAGCGCTTGCACCATCTCTTCGACCTTATCGGCCGCCCCGAGCGGCCCGCCGCCCGGCACTCCGCCCGGCGTATTCCAGTCCCAGGCGTAGTCCAGTGCCTCCGACCGGAAGTCACGCACCATGGGATCGAGTGCCCACATTTTGCGCAGAGCCGCGTTTCTGATCAGGTCCGGCACACCCTTCTGCATGAATGCGACGAGGCTGTCGCCGGGCTTGAGATCATCAAGCGAGGGCAACGGGATTTCGAGCTTGTCCGGGTCGAATGGCTCTTCGCTCTCCTGGGCCAAAACGACCGGCGCGGGTTCTTCCACCTTAGGCGCGGGCTGCTCCGTCTGGCGCTTCAACCGCGACCAGCGCGTCAGGAACCCGTCGTCACCGCCCTGCCCGCTCATGAATCACCCCGCACGATCCCACGGCGGCCGAGCGCTTCCTTGTCGAATTCCTTGCGCTTACGCTTGAAGAATTCACGCTCGACATGGTTGGCTTCATAGAACTGGCGCAGCTTCGCTTCGATGATTTCCGGCATCGGCACGGGTTCCACGATATCGCCAATGGTTTCGGCGAAGGCTTCACCCTCATAAGGATCAATCGTAGCCGCGATCAGTTCAATGCCATGCACATCATGCGGACGCAGCACGACCCAGATTTTCGGCTCTCCCGCAAGATTGTCGCGGTAATGCCCCGTCTCCGCAGCATGAAGCGGCAGTTCAGCCACGCCGACGAAATAGAAATCGGTCGCCCCGTCACTGCGCAAATGCGTATAGGGCTCAATCGGCGGCACGTCAGTCAGCACGCCGCCCACCGACCAGCGATGATCGACCCACGGATTATCGATCTTCGTTTTCGCAGCGATCACGCCGATGGTGACGATTTCCGCCATCACGCGGCCTCCGTGGCCTTCGCCAGCGGCAATCCCATCAAGAGATTTTGCGGCTTGATGCGTAAAACACGGTCTTTGCTCATGCCCATTAGCAAATAGACCGGATGGCCTTTGACATTCGGATTCACGCGCGTCTCGTCCTTGAACCGCAGCGTGAAAAAGGCCAGTGCGCGTGATGCCTGATCGAGCGAGGGTGTTACACCCTTCCACAATATGTTGCCGAGGGCCGTCCCTTCCTGATCGAGCCCGACGAACCAGCGCCAATCCTCATCCTTGATCTCAGCAATCGGGGTCACATTCACACGTTCGCCATGGATATGGCGGATGAATTTTTCCACGACACGCGCAAACGCGTCGCGGCTTTCACTCCGGGCGAAATCCAGCGCCATCGCAAACGCGTCAGAACGGCTCCAATAATCGAACGCATTATCGGACGAGAGGACATCGATTTCCTTGATCTTGTCCTGCCCCATCATGGCTATCAGCGGCGATGCGTGACTGTCGGCTTCGAGCTCTTCGATCAGTTCCTGATCCGCAAGCAAGATGCGCCCTTCATGCAGGCTGATCTTTTGTGCGCGGAAAAACAGTTCGGCCGCACGCAATTCGAGCGTATCCTCGCATCCATCGAGCATATTGCGCAGGATGAGATGGATTAGCTGATTGAGGAATAAGGGCGGCACGTTCATCTTGGTTTCGACGATGGTGCGCCAAGCAGCCTCAATCGAACCGGCCGCGATCAACGTGTCACGAAACGCGATCAGAAATGTCCAATTTTCGCGCGCATCGGCATCGGCCAAGGTGGCAATCTCCGCCTCCGTGACCACACGGCGCGGTGCCTGCATCAAGGCCTGATGCAGCGCATTTTCGGCAACGCAGGCGTCCTCCGGCGGTAACACTTCAGGCCGCGCATAAAGGGCAAGCAGCACTTCATCAGTTACGGCGAGCGAACCATCGTCTTGCCGCCGTGTCAGATGATGGCCGGATGAAACCCAAAACTCTTTCATGATTTCAGGCCTCCAAGGCCCAGAAGGTCGACACGCTCTTCCACCTCATCCTCATCGCTCTCGACGATAGTGAAGGCACGGGCGTGGGAATGAAGCCGATCAGCGCCTTCATTCTTGACGGCGTCTTTCAGCACACGGAACTGCTCGCGGATATCACCCTCTTCCATCGTGCGATGGAGCGCCAGAAGGCTGCCCACCGGGTCATGGCAGAGCGAGAGCGAAAACTCGATCTCTTCACGCGCGGCAGCACGGGCCACGTCCAATGAAGGTGCGCCAAGATGCGCGACCAAGCGCGCCGCCAGCGTCTCAACCGCAGCGTCGCGTTCCGCCGCGTTGACTTCGACAATCGTCACCAGCGTCGAGAAGCCAAAACTGTCGATGCCAAGAAAGCCCGCGCGAAAAGCGGCCCGCTCCTTGCCCTGCATGGCAGCCGGATCAGCGCCGTGAAACATGAAACCGCCTGGCACAGCCCATTCGCCCGGTTCAGCAGCGCGCGCGAACACGAAATTGTCTGACGGATCAAGCCGGATCGTCCGTGGGGCTTTCACAGGCGCGGCTCCCCGGTCTTCGGATCGAACCAATGAGGGCCGGTAAAGCCCGGCTCAATGGGCGTCCGCACCGGTGCTTCGCTGTTGTGCGAGCGGGTCAACAAATCGCCATTGCCATCGATGGCGCGTTTGTCGGCGGCGCGTTCTTTCGGCAGACGCTCGAGATAGGAATCGGCGATCGGGCGGAAGCCTTTGTGGTGCCACGTGTCGAACGCATTCATCAAATGGCGGGCGAAGCTTTCGATGATGTCCTTGCCTTCGACACCGTCGAACCCCTCTTCTTCCATCGAGGTGAGCTCCGGCGAGAAGCCGGGCTCCCAGATCCCGGCGCGCGCGCCGACCAGCATAGCCGAAAACACGAGCCATTCGGGAACATCATCGGGTCCGCACCCTTCAGGGATCCCAAGCCGGCCGCCGCCCAAAAGCGCACCGTCAAACCGAATCGCGTCTGGGAAGGTGAAATGCAGTGGCTTTTCCGGCGGGCAATGGATGGCGATGGCATCGGCGAGCGACGCCATTCCGGCCAAAAAGGCACGGCGCGCATCCTTGAGCGGCGTCTCCGGCTCAAGCGTGACGGCGAATTCGATCAGGTCGAAACGGCGCACCCAGACCAGCGTCCCTGCCCCAGCAGTTGGGGCAATCTGACAGGCATGGGCGTGCGCATCGCCCATTTCGCGCAAGGTCACCAGCGTGTAGGCCGGCGGAAGAAGCAGCGTGTCGCGGTCGAGCATCATGATCCATACGCTTGCATTTCAAACCAAGGCGGCCCCATGGTCGCGCCGCCCGGTTGCTCCATATAGCGCCAAACGACCAAGAAGGGAGCCTGCCGCTCCCCGGAGAGAGTTCGATGCAGCGGATTTTCGTCGCCTGTTCCTGCGAAGGAACCATGTCCCTCAATGGCGAAGCCCTCGAAAAGGGCTGTTCCGGCCGCGTCGAATTGGCGCAATCCCTCTGCCGCGCCGAGACCGAAAAGGCCCGCGCCTTGATTGGCGCCGGGGCTCCTGTCGTGATCGGTTGCACGCAGGAATCGCCACTCTTCCTCGAAATGGCGGAGGAGATGGGCGCCGAACAGAGGATCAGCTTCGGCAATATCCGTGAACAGGCCGGATGGTCAGATGAGGGTGCGAAGGCTGGCCCGAAAATGGCGGCCTTGCTCGCCGCTGCCGCTGAACCCATGCCGGGCACACCGCTGGTGACGCTTGAGAGCCGCGGCGTGACGTTGATCTATGGCGAAGGGCAGGAAGCGCTGGAGCTCGCGCAAACGCTGTCCGATCGCCTCGACATCACGCTGGTGTTGAAACCCGGCGCACAGATCATCCCGCCGCGCCGCGCGGAATTTCCAATCGTGCAAGGCCGCATCACGAAAGCTGAAGGCGTGCTGGGTGGCTTCACGCTCACCATTGATCGGTTTGCCCGTGCTCTGCCGTCCTCGCGCAACGCACTCATGTTCGGCCCCTCAAAAGATGGCGCCACATCGCAGACCGACATCCTCATTGATCTGACACGCGACACGCCACTGTTCTCCGCCGGCGAATTGCGCGAAGGCTATTTGCGCGCCGATCCCGGCAGCGCGTCCGCGCTTGCCGCGCTGACGTTAAAAGCCGCCGATCTCGTCGGCACATTCGACCGACCACGCTACGTGACCTACGAGGCCGATCTGTGCGCCCATTCCCGTTCGCGCATCACGGGCTGTACGCGCTGTCTCGATCTTTGCCCAACCGGTGCGATCACACCCGATGGCAATCACGTCGCCATCGACCCTTTGATCTGCGCGGGATGCGGCCAATGTGCCGCCGCTTGCCCGACCGGTGCAGCCTCTTACGCGCTGCCGCCTGTTGATGCGGCGTTGCGCCGTCTGCGCACGCTCGTCACGACCTATCTCAAAGCGGGCGGAACGCAGGCCACCTTGCTGATCCATGACGAGCATGGCGATGAATTGATCGACGCGCTCGCGCGGTTTGGTCTTGGCCTTCCGGCCCATGTGCTGCCCTTCCGTCTCAATGAGGTGACACAGGCAGGGCCTGAATTCTTTGCATCGGCATTTGCGTGGGGTGCCGCGCGCGTTGCCATCCTCACCCGCGCCAAGCCCAAGCACGATCTAACAGGCATGCAGGCGACCGCGGCGCTTGCCAATCGCATCCTATCCGGCCTTGGCTTCGGTGAAACGCCGGTCGCCATTCTCTCGCTCGACGATCCGGATCAATTGCGGCCTGCCCTCGCCGCTCTTTCACCCGTTCAAGCCAGCGCAAAACCGTCGACATTCTTGCCGGCCGGGAACAAGCGCGGGCTTCTTGAAGTCTCCCTGCGTGAATTGCACCGCGCGGCACCGCAACCCGTCGATGTGATTGCACTCGACAAGGGCGCTCCCTTCGGCGGCCTTGATATCGCAATCGATGGCTGCACGCTGTGTCTCTCTTGCGTCTCAGCGTGCCCGGTGAATGCGCTCGGCGACAACCCTGACAAGCCGCTCCTCAGCTTTGATGAATCGCTGTGCGTGCAATGCGGATTGTGTGCAGCGACCTGCCCCGAAAAAGTCATCACGCTCAAGCCGCAGATCGATTTCGCCGCGTGGGAAGCTCATCGCCGCGTGGTGAAGGAAGAAGAGCCGGCCTTGTGCGTGAAATGCACGAAGCCGTTCGGCACGAAAGCATCGCTCGACAAGGTGAAAGCCAAGCTCGCTTCGCATTGGATGTTCTCCGGCGAGAACGCGAAACGCGCCGATCTTCTGATGATGTGCGATGATTGCCGCGTGGAAGTCACTGTTCTTGAATCCTTCTCGCCCTATGGCGACGTGCCCGAGCGGCCGCGCGTGCGCACGAGCGAGGATTATCTGCGCGAACGCGCCGAGCGTGGCGAGGATCCGTTGAACTGAACCGGAGGTCGCGGCGGGCGGTGTCCCAACGCGGCCTTTTCTTTAAGGCTTTGTCGCCTTTTCTAGAAACTGCATCAACGCGGCGCGATCTTGCGGGCTGCCGATCGTCTGTTCCGGCATCTTTGTCCCAGGCAGATAATGCGCCGGGCCGACTTCAAACAATTTCGAAACCGTCTCAGGCGTCCAGACAAGATCCTTGCCTTTGAGTGCATCGGAATAGACGTAATCGGGATCGGTGCCGATCTTCCGGCCGAAAATACCTTCAAGCGTTGGACCAGCGCGCGGCCCTTCACTCCGTTTCAACGTATGGCAGGCGATGCACGCGCGGTAGAGCTTCGCTCCCGGATCATCGGCATAGGCTGCCAATTCATCGGCCGATTTAATGAGCGGGACACCGCCAGCGGGTTCCCCCGTTGCAAGGTTCCAGCGCCGGATCATCCGATCGCCCCCGCCCGTCAAAAGCGTTGCATTATCGATGGCGACAAGAGACCAGACCGGCAGCCCCGGACCCACAAGCGTCGTGCGAATGCGGTTGGTGGCGACATCGATCAACGAAACCGCACCGCGAATTTGGGCAGCAGCCAAGGTCTTGCCATCACGCGTCGCGGCGAGCGCAATCACGGGCAATTCACCGGTCACGATTTCCGATTTGACCTTGCCGTCTGCGACGAAGCGGACGCGCCCATCGCCATTCCCAACTGCGATGGTCTGATCGGGCAGCACGGCCATGGCCGTGACACCGGATGGTAATGACACCATCGCGCTTTGCTGGCCATCGCGCCAAAACCGCAGCGAGCCGTCCTGCCCCCCTGAGACCAGCGTGCCATCAGCGAGAAACTTGACCGTATTCACCGGGACCTGATGGCCAGCCAATTCAGTAATCATGCCCGGCGACGCGACAATCTTCACAAGGCCGTCCCATGAGGCGCTCGCAAATTTTTTGCCGTCAGGCGAAACGGCGAGCGATGCCACGCGCGCGTCATGCAATTTCCAATGCATCACCGGCGCTTTTGCACCCGGCTGCCAGAGCGAGACAATCCCGTCTTCGCCGCCCGTTAAGAAATCCCCATTGGGGAGGAAGGCAACCGCATCGACGCTGCCTGCGTGAAACCGAAGAACATTCTTCGCTGCGCCATTGGCACTGTTCCAGACAATGCTGGCGCCATCGAAGCCGCCCGATAGCACTTCGCGGCCATCCTTGGACACGTCAAGCGTCCGCACGGGTCCACCATGGCCGCGCCATTCCTCGGCATAAGCCGGGTTAAGAACCAAAATCAGGGAGAGGAGAATAAAACGCAGCATGATTGGCAGGCGGATGACGGGAGGTTGACTTCACCAGATCGGGCGACAATGTCTAGCCACTTGAAGCGCGACACGATGACCAAACAAAGGCCAGACGGAATGGAAACGCGATCACTCGATCTGAAAGGGCTGAAATGCCCCCTGCCCGCCTTGAAGACGCGCAAGGCGCTCTCTGGCATGCAAGCGGGTGAAGAGATCCAAGTGACCTGCACAGACCCAATGGCGGCAATCGATATACCGCACCTGTGTCAGGTCACGGGCGATACGCTGGTTCATCAGGAGACGCGTGCGGACGCGCTCCTGTTCACCATCCGCAAGGCCTGATCAACCCAAACGGCTGAGGGCGTCTTCAAGCTTGCCGACACGCAGCAACGCATCCTCGCGACGCTCACGCTGCTCCTCGACCACCTCTTCCGGCGCGCGTTTCATAAAGTCGGCATTATTGAGCTTCGCGTCGATCTTGGTAATCTCGCCACGATTCTTTTCGATCTCTTTTTTGAGACGGGCTTTCTCGGCAGGAATATCGACAATGCCAGCCAAGGGCAGAGCCGCGCTCTCACCATGGACAACAAGACCTATCGACTCGGCCGGAGACTGATCAGCGAAGGAGATCTCCGAAAGCCGCGCAAGCCGCTTCAGCATATCGCCCCAGACGGCAACGCGTGTATGTGTGCCCGTTGATGCCTTCACCAGCACGAGCGGAATTTGTGCACCGGGTGGCACATTCGTCTCATTGCGCGCTGAACGAATGGCGGTAACGAGGTCGACAAGCCAACCAATTTCACCCTCCGCTTCTTCATCAATGAAGGTGAAATCAGACGGCCAAGTGGCCAGCGCTAGAATGGTATCGCGCTTCGGCCCTTCAGCACCCTTGATCGCCCATAATTCCTCTGTGAGGTAGGGCATGAAGGGGTGAAGCATTTTCAAGACAAGATCGAAGACAAAGGCGATCGCTGCACGCGTCTCGTCCTTGGCCGGGCCGTCCTCGCCCATCAACACAGGCTTGGCGAGTTCGAGATACCAATCGCAGAAGAAATTCCATGCAAAGCGATAGGCTGCATTGGCCGCATCATTGAAGCGATAGGCTTCGATCGCCTTTGTTACATCGGCAATCGCCTTCGCGGCGAATGTCAGCGCTGCACGGTTGAGTTTCTGCTCCACCTTGGAGGGATCAAACCCGGCAACGCGCGCACAACCATTCATCTCCGCAAAGCGGGCCGCGTTCCAAATTTTCGTTGCGAAATTGCGATAGCCTTCGACACGGCTTGTGGCGAGCTTGATATCGCGACCTTGCGCGGCCATCGCTGCCAGCGTGAAACGCAAAGCATCCGCACCATATTGATCGACGAGTTCAAGCGGGTCGATGACATTGCCCTTCGACTTCGACATCTTCGCGCCCTTCTCGTCACGGACGAGCGCATGAATATAGACCGTGTGGAAGGGCGGCTCTTTCATGAAATGGATGCCCATCATCATCATGCGGGCGACCCAGAAAAAGATGATATCGAAACCGGTGACCAGCACATCGGTGGGATAATAGCGTTCCAATTCCTTGGTTTTCTCAGGCCAGCCCAAGGTCGAGAATGGCCAGAGCGCGGACGAGAACCATGTGTCGAGCACATCCTCGTCACGTGTCAGCCGTTCATCGGCGCCGTAATGCTGGCGCGCAGCCGCCTTCGCATCGGCTTCCGTCTTCTCGACAAACACTGTGCCATCGGGCCCGTACCACGCCGGGATCTGATGACCCCACCAAAGCTGACGCGAAATGCACCAAGGCTCGATATTTTCGAGCCATTGGAAATAGGTCTTCTCCCAATTCTCCGGCACAAATTTCGTCTTGCCGGAGCGCACCGCTTCAAGCGCCGGCTGCGCGAGCGTCTTGGCATCGACATACCATTGGTCGGTGAGCCACGGCTCAATCACAACATTCGAGCGGTCACCATGCGGCACCATATAAACATTGGGTTGAATTTCACGTAAGCGACCGCGCTCTTCCATCATCGCAATAATGGTTTTACGCGCCGCGAAACGGTCCGTGCCATGCAACGCCAAAACCGCATCAAGATCCGCTGATGGCTTGGCGTCGAGAAGAAACGCTTCATTGCCGCGCAGCGCCAAGCGCGCCTCAGCATCGAAAATGTTGATCAGCGGAAGATCGTGCCGCTTACCGACTTCAAAATCGTTGAAATCATGCGCGGGCGTGATTTTCACCGCACCGGTGCCTTTTTCCGGATCGGCATAATCATCGGCAACGATGGGGATGAGACGGCCCACAAGCGGTAGCCGCGCCTTCTTGCCAATCAGATGCTTCAGCTTCTCGTTCTCGGGATGGACCGCAATGGCAGTATCGCCAAGCATCGTCTCCGGTCGCGTCGTGGCAATCGTGATGATGTCATCCGAACCTTCGATCGGATAATCGAAATGCCACAGATTGCCCTTCACCTCGACCTGCATCACTTCAAGATCGGAGATGGCGGTCTGGAATTTCGGATCCCAATTGACGAGGCGCTTGTCGCGATAGATCAGGCCTTGCTTATAGAGCGTGACGAACACTTCGAGCACGGCCTGCGACAGGCCTTCATCCATGGTAAAGCGTTCGCGCGACCAATCGCAGGAAGCACCCAAGCGCTTCAACTGGTTGACGATGGTGCCGCCGGATTCGGCCTTCCACGCCCAAACTTCTTCGAGAAATTTTTCGCGGCCCATGGTGCGGCGGTCAGGCCGTTGCTCAGCGGCAAGCTTACGCTCGACAACCATCTGCGTCGCAATGCCGGCGTGATCGGTGCCCGGTTGCCACAATACGTCGCGGCCGCGCATACGCTCGAAACGGCACAACACATCTTGCAACGTGTTGTTGAGCGCGTGGCCCATATGCAAAGAACCCGTGACGTTCGGCGGGGGGATGACGATGGTGTAAGGTTTGGCGTGAGCCCGGTCAGGACGACCCGCCTTGAACGCTTGTTCCTTGTCCCACAGCGGCGCAATGCGCGCTTCCACAGCGGCGGGGTCGAAGGTCTTATCCATCATCATCTACATCCTTGGCACCCAAGGGGTGCACGTCTCCATAGCCCCTTAGGCGCACCCTCTTCCGGAGCTGGGAAGGCGCGCGACACAGGCCAACAATTGGGGGTTAAGAACCCGAGCGCGGCGGTGAAGTCAATTCCACCGCGGCAGGGCTTATCGACCGGATTGGGCCGAGATGCGCTCGATTTCCTGCTTCACCAACCGCTCCGCGATTGCCGGGAGATTGGCGTCGAGCCATTCCTTCAGCATCGGACGCAACAGATCGGCGACGAGGCCCTCAAGCGTCTTCGTTTCGGCCGTGACCTTCAGCGCTGAAATCCGGCCGAAGGCAGCAGAGAGGGCTTCTTCCGCCTCCCCCGCAATGAGCCTTTGGAGTTGTGCACCTTCCGACGCCGCCCCATTCGCCACCGCGCCAGCGGCCGGCGCGCTCGCTTTGCCATGAGACGGCGCTGCTTGTGGCTTGGGCGGCAGAACAGGCGTTGGTTCTGCGGGCTTAGGCCGGATTGCAGCCACAAGCCCCTCTGTGACGGCTTGCTGCGAGGGCTGGGCCGCCACTGGTTTCACCTGCGAAACCGGCCTGACGAGTGGTTGGGCCAGATCGAGCACATCTTCACCGGCCGGGGCATCGACAACCGTGCGGGATGAGGACGCAGCTGAGCTCTCGTCATTCTGCTCATCGGCAATAATCCGGCGTATTGACGCCAGAATATCGTCAATCGTCGGTTCAGAGGATTTAGCGCTCGCGCTCGTCATGCATGGATTCCGTCGGTCCGGGTCAGCCGACGCAACAAGGACCCGGAATTGCCACGACTATGGTACAGGAAACTCGGATTCGGAAGGGTTGATCAACGCCCGTCGGGAGTTCTCAACCCAATCCACTTGTCACGGACCTGATTATAATGGGTCGTGGCGTTATATTGGTCGACCTTGAGCGCCAATGTCGTGGCCGAGAGACGGCCCATTGCAGCCAGCACCTGATAGGAGATGACGACGCGGTCGCGCTGTGCGGCGACAAGGTTCACGCGCGCGCTCAGCAAATCCTGATCGGTGATCAAGACGTCGAGCGTTGTCCGCTGGCCGACCTTGGCTTCTTCCCGCACGCCATTGAGCGCGATGGTGGCGGCCTGAATTTGCGCTTCGGCGGCCTGAATGCGCGCTTTGGCAGCTTCGAGCTGGCTCCATGTCGCAACCACAGCAGCACGGACACGGTCACGCGCGAGATCGAGTTCGAGCTGACGCTGGCCGAGTGTTTCCTTGGCCTGCCTTACGCGGGCATAGGTTTCGCCGCCCTCATAGATCGGAACGTTCAAACGGCCGACGACTTGCGCTTGAATGAGGTCGATGTTCGAGCCCTGATAATCCCAGCGGCGTTGGGCGGAGCCCTGCAAGCCGACACTGGGATAAAGCTCACTTTCGACCACTTTCACATCGAGCTGCGCGACATCGACATTGTGGGCGGCCGCAATGATGGCGGGATGATTGCCAAACGCGATGCGAACCGCTTCATCCAGCGCCTTCGGCAAGAGGCGCTCCACAGGCTTGGCGGGCGCAAGCTGTTTAGGCTCGACGCCAATCACTTGGCGGTAGCGGGCGATGGACGCCTTCAGGTTGCCTTCAGCCAGCGACCATTCGGAACGGCCAGCGGCCAAGCGCGCTTCGACCTGTGCCACGTCAGTGCGCGTCACTTCACCGACATTGAAGCGGTCCTGCGTCTGGCGCAGCTGCTCGTTCAACACGTCGATATTGGCGGAGCGCAGGTTCAGAAAGGCAGTGTCCCGCAACACGTCCATATAGGCGGTGGCCGCATCGGTCAGGATGGTTTGCTCGGACGTGCGCAGCGAGGCGCGACCAGCGAGCACCGAGGCATCCGCACGGCGAACCGTGTTGCCCGTCCGGTTACCGTTATAAAGGGTTTGATCGATCGTCAGCGCGGCACCACGGGGCCAGAACGCATCGTTCTGGATGTTGGCGCCCCCCAAAGTATTGCGGGTGACGTCGAGGTTCGACAGGCCGAGATCGCCTGAGGCGTTGACGCGCGGCCGATAGCCGGACAAGGCCCGCGGCACGTTTTCGTCAATCGCGCGTAACTGAGCGCGCTGGGCGTTCAAATCGGGATTGGAACCATAGGCACGGGCCAAGGCCGACTCGATCGTCTCAGCCGAGGCGGACCCCATCAAGGCCGCCAGCAACGCGAACGCAACAACACCTTTGGTCGCCTTGCGTGTGACTTTGCCCACTTCAAACCCCATCCCGACCGACCAGCATTACGTTACGCAACATTGACGGATATGGTTAATAAATAGTTAAGCCTTAGAACACGAAACCTGGCGCCTTAGCAAAAGCAGGCAATAGCGGTGCCGCTGCGTTAAGCAACGCAATAGACCCGGTCTCGGTTCCACTCTTGGTCCATAGCGTGATTCGGCCAGACTGCCCCTTCCCCATCACCGCGACCAAGCGACCGCCATCGGCAAGCTGAGAAAGAAGAGCAGTCGGTTCGACCTCGAGTGCTCCCTCAACGACGATCACATCATAAGGCGCCTTTGCCGGCACACCCTTGGCGAGACCACCGCTGACCAGTTCGACACCCGATTGCGCGCCCAAAATCGTGCGGGCAGCAGCAACCATCGCCTCATTGTCGAGGGCGACGACTGAAGCCGCCATTTGCGCCAGAACAGCCGCAGACCATCCGGTGCCGCAGGCGACATCCAACACGCGGTCGGACTTTTTGACCGCCGCCGCTTGCGCCATACGACCGAACACCATGGGCGCCAACATGAAGCGCGGCTCAGCGCTGCCTTCGGGCCCTACGGGTAAATCGCGGTCAATGTAAGCAAAGGCCCGATCCTGCGGGCGGACAAACGCTTCGCGCGAGGTTTCGAGGATGGCGGCCAGAAGCGCCTTGTCATTCACATCAGCCGTGCGGAGCTGGCCATCGACCAGTTGGCGGCGCTGTTGAGCATCGTGCGGCATGGATTTCATCCACTCCGGAATAATCAGCGATCAGCCTTCTGCGGCAGGGGCCTACAAAAGGCAAGGTTTGCAGTCACTGCGCGCGAACGGCGAGCCCGGCTGGGCCCAACCGCACGCGCACCTTAAGCGTCACTTCAGGCGAATGCCGTTCTTGATGCGCTCATCCTTGAAGATCACGGCCATGGCTTCGATGATCTTTTTGCCGCGATTGGCTTTGCAATAGGTAATGACCTGATGCTCCAGCACTTTCGCGCGGACATAATGCATTTCGCTCTTCTTCGCGAGCCCTGCATACCAACCGGCGTACCAGCTCATCAGATTGTCAGCATCTTCCTGATAGGTATCGGCGAGTTGCGCGCAGGTCAGTTCCTGCACCTTGATGAAGCCGTTCTTGTCCGCATAAGCGGTCAACGGTACAGGCTGCTGTGCAACCGCACTGGCAGAGCCCAAAGCGCCGAACAAAGCGGCGGCAATCACAAACTGGCGCATCGTCAAATCTCCCTCCACCACGCAAACCCGGCGCGGCACGTCAACGAAGCTTTAACCAAGCGCGGAGGGAGTCGCAAACAGCCGTTTGGCGGAGGGTGGCGATCCTCGCACCTGAATGAGACGTCTTAGCTTGTTGGGATCAAGATCATTGGAGGCCTCGCCCGGAATCGAACCGGGGTGCAAGGATTTGCAGTCCTCTGCGTAACCACTCCGCCACGAGGCCCTTGCCAATGACGTGCTCCCGATAGCAACAGAAACCCCTTAGGGCAATGGAAATCACGGCGTCCTCGCTCAACGGGGGGCAGAAAGCGGAAAAAAGCCCTGCGAGACCGAATTGATCAATCCAACCCCTTGCAAAATCGGGCCGCTCTGTGTAGTTCCCCCTCCACCAGACGGTCCCTGATAGCTCAGCTGGTAGAGCGTTCGACTGTTAATCGAATGGTCGCAGGTTCGAGTCCTGCTCAGGGAGCCAATCTCTCCACATCATCGGTTGGTTACGTCGCGCCGCTTCGGATGGCGCGCTGGGCCGCGATTGTCTCGCGCAGCAGGCTATAGCTCACCGGCTTAAAGAGCACCGGGACGTTCAACTGCCGCAACAGGGTCAAAGGCTCGGGCGCCGTATCGGCCGTGATGATGATGGCGGGAATCGCCTCGCCGAAATGATCGCGGAGGCCCTCAATCACCTGGTGCCCGCGGACGATGGGGCCCAGCTTGAAATCGGCGATCACCAGATCAGGTTTGCGCGTCGGGTAGCGCCCGGCGGCAAGATCGAGCCCATCGGATGGGAGAACGTGGACACCATCGCTACCCAAAGCAGCGGTATAGGCGGCGCGCACCAACGCATCATCATCAATCACCAAAATCGTGAGGCCGGCGAGATGACCTGTCTCCGTCTCCACCGAGCCCGCCGCGATAGGGTGCACCGCGCGGCCGGCGGGAATGGAGAGATGAAACGCCGTCCCCTCCCCGACCGTGCTTTCAACCGTGACGGTCATCCCCAAAAGGCCAGCCAAGCGCCGCACGATCGACAGGCCGAGCCCGAGCCCTTGCATCGCCCCCACTTCATTGCGCTCGCCCTCCCGCGGTAAACGGACGAATTCATCGAAGATGCGCTCGCGTTGAGCCACAGGAATGCCACGCCCCGTGTCGCGCACCACGAGTTCAACGCGCCCATCGCGTTGATGGGCCAGCAATTGAACGGAGCCGCTGGCTGTGTTTTGCACCGCATTCGTCAAAAGGTTCTGGACGATCTGCGCCAACAAGATCGGATCGCTTTCAACAGTGATGCCATCAAGCGCTACGTCGAACGACAGCCCTTTGTCGATGCATTGAACACGCGTTGTCACGCACACTTCGCTCAAGGCTTGCGCCAGATCCAGCGTCATCAGCGTGGGTTCGATCACACCTGCATCGGCGCGTGAAATGTCGAGCAATTCGCTGAACATAGCATTTAGCTTCGTGACACTTGTGCGGATGACATCGAGTGTACGACGCACTGGATCTGGCAATTCTGCACGCTCGAGCGAACGCAATTGCAGATTGATCGCAAACATGGGTTGCCGCAGATCATGGCTTGCCGTGGCAATGAATTCGGATTTCGCAACATTCGCTGCGTTGGAGATATCTCGCTCCTGCGCCAATTGTTCGGCAATGTTCTGATTTTCAAACCGCAACCGCAATGTTTCAACAAACGTGGTCTCGAAGCGCCGTGAAATGCCATACACCGTGACCATCAAGCCAAGAATGCCGATAGAAAACGGTAAAGGAAAGCCGCTGTTCGGCCAGAACAGAGCAAGCGGCGCAGGCGCCAAGGTTGGGAGCGCAACAGCCAAAAAGGCTGGCCGATGGACGCCATAGCCAAACATCGCCGAGAACATGGTGCCCGTGACGATGAAAAGAAAAATATATCGGTTCTCGCTGTTGAGTTCGGGCACAAGCAAGAGCCAACCCGCACCCCAAACGAGGCCCACGCCGGCGACCGCTATTGTCAGAAGATTCAGCGCGCGCTGGGGTGACAATCGCAGTTCCGGGCCGAACGCGACCGCAATGCGAAACGCACCAAAGCCCATCGCCAGCGTATACCAACTCCAAAACAGAATTGGATCGACATCGCCTAAAAACAGCGGAATGCAAAGGTTGGGAGCCAATAGATAGGCGATCGTGGTCGAGCGTAATGCGCTGCGGATATAGGCTACTTTTTCGGCAGCAATTGCCGTTTCATTGGCGTGGGAAAGCGAACTCATTGGCCCAACGTCGGGTTGAAAATCGATCCGACTTCGTAATTATACGGAAACGGATCGGTTGCCTACGCGGACATCGCCGATCCTGAGCCACCATAACGAAAAGACGCGGCCGGTTGGGGAGTGTATGAGATGGCAGCGGCGCTGCAGAAGATCGTCATCATCGACGATCATCCCATTTTGGCCGAAGCTCTGGTGAGCCTTTTGCAGAACAATATTGGCGATGTTTCCGTTACGGTCGCTTCTATCGCAACGTCTCTTGATTTTCGTGATTATGCGCTCGCACTTATCGATATCTACCTTAAGGACATGAGTGGCATTGATCTCATCACACAAGCCCACAATGCCCATCCCGCGCCGATTATTGTCGCTATGTCAGGCGATGATCGTTACGAAACGCAATATGATGCGTTTGCTGCGGGGGCACAGGCTTTCATCGCGAAATCAGCCCAACCAGAGCGGATCGAGGCCGTTCTCAACTTTCTTCTCGGCCGTTCGCGCGATGTTCCGCGTCTGCTCGATTCCCGCATCGCGCTAGGTCAACCGGCCATCCGGCCCGTTACGCGCGATTTAGAATTGTCCCCGCGCGAGCGCGAAATCATCATGCTGATTGGCCAAGGCCTGAGCAATGAAGCGATCGCGGCCACGTTGTCGCTGTCGATCAATACGGTCAAACAGCATGTCACGCGCCTTTTGGCGACGCACGGTGCTGAAAACAGGACGCAATTGTTGCAAACGATCGCGAGAGGCACCACGGCAGCGCTTCATCCAAAGGTCAGTACTTTTGGCTGAGTCCGATTTAATGCTGGCGTGAACGCTCGAATGGGCGCACGGTCGCAGGTGCTCTCAGATCATTCCCTCACCCTCGCCTTCTACGGCCTCCTCGTCATCACTGTGATCGTATCGCTCACAGAAATCGTGCTCGTTTAAGCTCAGCTGCAAGGCCGCTCATCGTCACAGATGGGCACGCGTATGATGGCGGGGAGAATGTCTTCCGCCGCCCCGCGGCGCTCACCCCCTTGTCCAGCACTCGGCTGTCGCGGTGTAACCTCAATTTTTCGGACGCCCAGCCACAAGATTGCGCCCAGCAGAAGCGCAGCAATGGCGATCACGGCGAGGACCGAGGATAGGCGCTGAAAGTTGTGTTCATGCATGATCGGGCGAAACGCCGAAACGCCCCGGGGGGTTGCATGGAAGGGCTTGCCGATCCCGCCTTTTGACAAAGCGTGGCCATTTCCCGAAGTTTCGTCAAAAGGAGGCGGCCATGGATGAGTCGGCAGACCGGTTCCAGAACGCGATCGACAATGCGATCGAGGCGCAAATCCGCGAGGCCTTCGCGCTCAAAGACGAGGATGAGCTGGGCGAAGCGCTCAATGCCATCTATGTGGCGGCGACTGATGGGGCGTTGCGGGCGCTCCTGTCACTGGGATGTCCGCTCGATGACGTCGAAGGGGAAATGCGCCGTCTGGTCAAGGCTCTCGTAAAGGAACATGCGGAGGAGATGCCCTCCTTGCAATGAGGCCGCCTGACTGATCCGCCGGACGTCACCCCCCGTAAACACAGGGTGACGCCGGGAATAGAGCATGTCTTCGCCTTCAATCGTTTGGTTTCGCGACGATCTCCGCTTAGCGGATCATCCGGCCCTTATCGCTGCCATCGCCCGCAAGGAGCCGGTTATTCCGGTCTTCATCCTTGATGAAGAGAGCGATGGCATTCGCCCGCTCGGCGGCGCTGTGCGCTGGTGGCTTCACCATTCGCTGACATCCCTTTCGGAGCAATTGGCTGCCAAGGGCGTCCCGTTGTTAGTCTTTCGCGGGCCGGCTCGGGATGTGATGGCCAGCCTCGCCAAAAAGCTGAAGCCCGGCGCTGTCTTCTGGAACAGGCGCTATCGGAAGCCGGAAATCGCAGTCGACAGCGCGATCAAGGACGATCTGAAGGCCAAGGGCATTGCTGCCGAGAGCTTCTCGGGCACCCTACTTTTTGAGCCTTGGACGGTGAAATCCCAAGCGGGAACACCCATGCGGGTGTTCACCCCCTTCTACCGGGCTGCAACCGCACCCGGCGAACCGGCTCCGCCTGCCCCCGCCCCCCGTTCGATTCCCGGCCATGACGTGACACCAAAGGCCGCCGGCGCACTCTCCATCGACAAGCTCGCTCTCTTGCCGACCAAGCCTGATTGGTCGGGCGGCATGCGTGCTGAATGGACACCCGGAGAGAAAGGGGCGCGCAAGCGGCTCGACGTGTTTCTCAAGGGCGGGCTCGCGGGTTACAAGGAAGGCCGTAATTTTCCCGGCCGTCCCTCAACCTCGAAATTGTCGCCGCATCTGCGCTTTGGCGAAATCTCCGCCCGGCAATGCTGGCATGCCGCCGGCATCGCGGTTGAAACCGGGCAATCAGACGCGTCCGATTCCGATCTCGCACATTTTCGCAGTGAATTGGGTTGGCGCGAATTCTCCTATCATCTTCTGTTCAATCTCGACGACATTGCACGTGAGAACATGCAGAAGCGCTTCGACGCATTTCAATGGGCCAAAAATGCGCAGCAATTGCGCGCGTGGCAGCGCGGGCAGACGGGCTATCCCATTGTTGACGCTGGCATGCGGGAATTGTGGCAGACAGGTTGGATGCATAACCGCGTCCGGATGATCGTCGGTTCCTTCCTCGTCAAACATCTCATGATCGATTGGCGCGAAGGCGAGGATTGGTTCTGGGATACTCTTGTTGACGCGGACATGGCCTCGAATCCTGCGAGCTGGCAGTGGGTCGCTGGCACCGGCGCCGATGCCGCGCCTTATTTCCGCGTGTTCAATCCTGTGCTTCAGGGCGAGAAATTCGATCCCGATGGCGCCTATGTGAAGCGTTTTGTGCCCGAACTGGCCTCGATGCCCCCGAAATACATCCATTCCCCATGGACCGCCCCCGCTTCTGTGTTAAAAGAGGCAGGCGTGAGCTTGGGCTTCGATTACCCCCACCCGATGGTCGATCATCAAGCCGCCCGCGACCGTGCGCTCAGCACGTTCGAGGCGCTAAAGGGTGCGGTTTGACCGCCACAAGGAGTTCGCGTCTACCATGCGCATTGCCATTATCGGCACCGGGATCGCCGGCAACGCCGCCGCTTATGCTTTAGCGACTGCGTCGCAACATTCGATTACTGTTTATGAGCGCGATCTGCGCATTGGCGGCCATTCCGCCACGGTCGACATCAATTATGACGGCATGACCATGGCGGTGGACACTGGTTTCATCGTCTATAATGAACTCAACTATCCGAACCTGACCGAGCTTTTCCGCACACTCGGTGTGCGCACGCAGGATTCCGATATGAGCTTTTCGCTCTCGGATGATACGCGCGGTGGTTTTGAATGGTGCGGCCGCACCACGGATGTCTTCAACGGACTTTTCGCGCAGCGGAAAAATCTATTTTCGCCGCGTTATGTGAGAATGCTGTTGGAAGTGCTGCGCTTCAATAAGCTCGCGATTGCCGACCGCCGGGCGGGAGTGCTCGCTGGCAAGACGCTCGCTGAATATCTCGCCTTCCGCCAATTCTCGGACCGTTTTCGTGATGATTATCTTGTCCCGATGGGTGCCGCGATTTGGTCGATGTCACTCAATGCGATGCTGCAATTTCCAGCGCAAAGCTTCGTTGCATTTTTCGAAAACCACCATCTCCTGCAATGGAACCGCCCGGTGTGGCGCACGGTGACGGGTGGCAGCCGGTCCTATGTGAAGCGCATCACGTCGTTCTATCGTGACCATATCCGGACGGGTGCTGCGGTTGTTTCCGTCAAACGTCTTGTCGATGGTGTTGAAGTGACGGATTCGCTCGGCCATACCGAACGCTATGATCACGCGATCATCGCTGCGCATTCCGATGAAGCACTCGCGATGCTCGATGATCCGAGTGCCGATGAGACGTCAATTCTTGGTGCGATCGGCTTTCGCAATAATGCAGTCTATCTCCATCGTGACGAAAGCTTTATGCCGCGCTCACGCCGCGCTTGGGCTTCGTGGAACGTCAAGCGTGATCCCAATCCCGATGCCGATCTCTGCGTGACCTATTGGATGAATACGCTGCAGGATTTGCCTGCATCAAAACCGGTTTTTGTGACGCTCAATCCGCCAGTTCCACCACGCGATGAATTGGTTTTCGGCAAATATAATTACGCCCACCCGCAATATAACGAAGCGGCCATCGCGGCGCAGGCGCGTCTGCCTTCGATCCAGGGCGTGAACCGCACACATTTCGTCGGCGCATGGAACGGTTATGGCTTCCATGAAGATGGCATCAGTGCCGGTCTTGCCGCCGCCGAAGCGCTCGGCGCGCGCGTTCCGTGGCGCGGTGGCGTTGCGCAGGATTGGGCTGAGGCGGCTGAATGAGTGGCACTGCCACAGGCGCGCTCTTCCCGCCGCCCGAGGCGGCGGCAAGCCTCTATGTTGGCGATGTCATGCATGCTCGCATGAAGCCCGTCGCGCATCGGTTTGTTTATCGCGTGTTCTCGATGCTCTTTAATGCCGATCGGCTCGATGAGGCGGGGCGATTGTCGCCTTTGTTCTCCATCGGGCGTTTCAACCTGGTCTCGTTCCACCCCGCTGATCATGGGCCGCGCGATGGGTCATCACTTGGTGATTATGCGCGCCGCGTGCTCGCTTCTGCCGGTGTTGAGACGAACGGTGCGCGCGTGCTGCTGCTCGCCTATCCCCGCATCCTTGGCTATAGCTTCAACCCACTAACCGTGTATTTCGTCTATGGGCGAAACAACGCGCTGCTGGGCGTTCTGTACGAAGTGCGCAACACATTTGGCGAATGGCACACCTATGTGGCACCGGTTCAGCCGGGGGAGTTATCGCCGGCCGGATTGCGGCAAGAACGCAATAAGATCTTCTACGTGTCCCCCTTCAATGATTTGGCCATGCGTTATCTGTTCCGACTCAAGCCACCGGGCGAGAGCGTGACATTACGCATTCTGGAAACTGACCGAACCGGCCCCCTTTTGGCGGCAAGTTTTGCCGGGGTTCGGGTGGACTTGACGTCCGCGGCACTTCTGAAAACATGTCTCTCATTGCCGTTCATGACGTTGAAGGTCATGGCGGGCATTCACTGGGAGGCGCTGCGTCTCTATATCAAGGGCTTGAGGCTCGTTGCCCGTCCAAAACCGCCGGAGCTCCTCAGCTTCAGCGATACTGTTGAGGGCGACAAGGCTCATCAAGGAGGCTCCACTTGAACGATCAGGTAACCCCCGTTCCCCTGACCGCTGATAATGTTCCGCAAGATTTGCCGCCGCTCGTGCGCAAGGCCCTCGCCTATGCCAGCGGGCTAGAAATTGGCACGCTCATCATTCGCCTGCCTGATGGCCGCCGTTTCCTGGCGGGTGGCAAGGCCCCCGGCCCTGATGCCGAGTTAATTGTGCATGACTTTGCCTTTGCCCAACGCCTGATCCGCGAGGGCGACATCGGCATTGGTGAAGCCTATCTGGCGAAGGAATGGGACACGCCGGACCTCACAGCCTTCTTGCAGATCTTCGCCGCCAATCACCACATGATTGAGCGGATGGTGCACAACCCCTTCGTGCGCCTGCTGCAACGCGTGCAACATTGGCTGAACCGCAACACTAAATCTGGGTCACGCCGCAACATCCATGCGCATTATGATCTCGGTAATCGGTTCTATTCGTCTTGGCTTGACCGGACGATGACCTATTCCTCGGCGCTTTATGCCGAAGGCGATAATGATCTCTCGAGCGCACAGCGTCGCAAATACAAAGCGCTCGCCGATGCGATCGATCTCCGCAAGGAGCACCACGTGCTCGAGATCGGATGCGGCTGGGGTGGATTTGCCGAATATGCGGCGGGCGAAATTGGTTGTCGCGTCACCGGCCTCACCATCTCGAAAGAGCAATATGATTTCGCCGTCGAACGGATGGCGCGCGCTGGTCTTTCCGATCGCGTGACGATCAAATTGCAGGATTACCGCGACGAGACCGGTTTTTATGATCGCATCGCCTCCATCGAAATGTTCGAGGCGGTCGGTGAGGAATATTGGCCCGCTTATTTCGAGCAGCTCGCAAAGCGGCTCAAAGACAATGGCCGGGCCGGATTGCAAGTGATTACGATTCAGGATCGCTTCTTCCAAAGTTACCGGAAAGAGATTGATTTCATCCGTCGTTATATCTTCCCAGGTGGCATGCTGCCATCGCCGGAAAAAATGGCGGCTCTCGGCCAAACGGTTGGCCTCGCTCTCGAGAAAGAGCGGATTTTCGGTCTCGATTATGCGCGCACGCTCGCAGAATGGCGCGACCGTTTCCATGCGGCGTGGCCTGATCTCACACCGATGGGATTTGATGAGCGCTTTCGCCGCATGTGGGATTATTACCTGTCCTATTGCGAAGCGGGCTTCCGCACCGGCAATATCGACGTCCGGCAAATGATCTACACGAAGACAAGTTGAGCCACAGCGAGCCCCTCTCCCGCGCAACGCTCTTCGCCTATGCGGCTCCGGCGTTGCCGCTGGCGATGCTGGCTTTGCCTTTCTACGTGCTCGTGCCCGGCTTTTATGCCGAGACGCTTGGTCTCAACATTGCGCTCGTCGGCAGCGTCTTGTTCGGCGTGCGCGTGCTTGATGCGCTGAGCGATCCCGCGGTTGGCATCTTCGCCGATCGGATCAATCCGCGCATGGGGCGGCGCCGTTTTCTGTTCGCCCTTGGTACGCCGCTGATCATGCTCGGCGCATGGTTCACCTTCGCTCCGCCACAGGGCGCTGGCGCGGTCTATCTCGCTTTATGGGCATCGGTTCTCTCGCTTGCGACCACGGTCGTACAAGTGCCCTATGCCGCTTGGGGCGCTGAAATTTCGCGCAGCTATGAAGGGCGCAATCGTGTCGTCGCGTGGCGCGAAGCGCTCACCGTGACCGGCACATTGATCGCGCTCTGCATGCCCGCCCTTCTGCCCGCCTTCGGCATCACCGATCCGGCGCGCGTGCTGCAAGCGATTGCGCTTCTGATCGTGATCACCTTGCCGCTCGCCACACTGATCTGTCTGCGCGTACCGGAGCCAATCAATCGCTCGGTCGTCCAACTATCCTTCCGCGATAGTTTTGCAGCGCTGGCGGCTAACAAGCCGTTTCTGCGGTTGGTGCTCGCCTTTTTCGTCAATGGTTTTGCCAATGGCCTACCTGCGACCTTGTTCGTCTTTTTCGTGAGCGAACGGCTGCAGGCGCGTGACATGGTTGGGCCCTTGCTCGTCCTTTATTTCGTTTCCGGCATTGCCGGTGTGCCGCTTTGGTTCAAGCTCGCGCAGACACGGGCGAAACATCGCGTCTGGTGTCTGGGCATGATGCTCGCCATGGCGGCCTTTGCGTTTGCACCCTTCTTGGGTGCAGGTGATATCTATGCCTTCGCCATCGTGACGGTGCTGACTGGGCTTGCGCTGGGGGCCGATGTCGTGATGCCCGCCTCGTTACAAGCAGATGTCATTGATGTCGATACAGCGCGATCGGGTGAAGAACGCTCTGCGCTCTATCTCTCCCTCTGGGGGCTTGCGACGAAATTGTCGCTGGCAGCAGCGGTCGGCGTCGCATTTCCGCTCTTGGCGCTTGCCGGTTTCGATCCCGGCCAAAACATCATCACGCCCTTCGGGCTTGATGCGCTGGCCTTTCTCTATGCGGGTCTGCCGGTGATCGTAAAAATCTTTGCCATCGCTTTGATGTGGCGTTTTCCAGTCGATCGGGCGGCGCAGCAAGCGTTGCGCATGCAGATCGAGCAGCGCCTCTCAGCGTGACGCGCCGGTGCCCTTGCCAACGAGCCAGAAATAAGCGGGCCATGGCAGAAGATTAATGGCCTTCAAAAGCCACTTCATCCGGCGCGGAAAGGTGATCTCGAATCCACCCGTCGCGAAACCATCGCAAATCCGCTTGGCCGCATCGTCAACAGGAATGATGAAAGGCATCGGGTGATCATTCTTCGCCGTCAAGGGTGTCGCGACGAAGCCGGGGCACACGACCTGCACCGTGATGTTTTTCGGTGTGCAATCAAATTGCAGTGAACCAGCCATATGAATGAGCGCCGCTTTGGTTGCGCCATAAACGGCCGCGCGTGGCAGCGGACCAAATCCGGCGACAGACGCGTTGATGGCGAGCTGCCCTTTGCCGCGTGCGAGAAAACGCGGCAGCACCGCGTTCAACCCCGTCAAAACACCATCGATGTTGACATCGAACATCGACTGCCAATCTTTCAACACGAAAGGTTCGATGCTGACGGGCTTGTAGGTGCCGGCATTCAGAAAAGCGAGACTGATGGGCCCGTGCTCATGCTCGATGCGTTCAACGGCTTTGAGCACACCGTCAGCATCCGTCACGTCGCAGGGGGCAGGAATGATTGCGCCGGGCTTGGCCTCACGCGCGAGCGCTTCAAGTTCCTCCGCGCGCCGCGCGGACACGGCCACACGAAACCCGCGCGCAACGAGTTCAAGCGCAACCGCACGCCCGATGCCGGAGCTTGCTCCGGTGATCCAGATAATTCCGTCTTCAGGGCGCGCACGAAAGCTCATCGTCAACTCCATTTCGGAGTTTACGGCTTGTCAGCCCGAATGGATGAGATCAATGCCCGAAAAGGCGCTGCATGATGCGGCCGAACGGGCCAGTCAGACGCAGAGGCGCGTCGGTGACAGCGAAGCAGACGCAATCCTCGTCTTCATCCGCACGCGGGCGATGATCGATATCCGAGTCAGCGAACGCGATATCGCCGCGGCGATAATGACCCGACGCGTCCGAGAAGCCGCCCTTCAACACGAGCGTTACTTCGGTGCCATCATGCGTATGCGACGGCATGATACGACCCGGCTTGATCCAGAGGAGCGAGGCCTCGCCGCCAGACTTCTCAGCATGGGGCACGTGGAATTCGCGGATACCGGGTAGCACTGTGCGCCACGGCACAGCATCAAGGCGATAACCAATGAAATCGGCGAGCGGCGCCGGGATGATCGGATCCGCCTGCGTCTGCGCGCGCGCAGGGCGAACCGGCGCATCGAAAATCGCAGCCAAGCGGCTATCCCGGCCACGAATGGGGGCCGGCGCCGTCATTTCCAACTCGCGGGCGTTCAACTCTTCAAGAGCGTCGACGAAGCCGCGATTGTCCGGCTTGATGGCCAAATGGGCGGCGACGAGGCCGTGCAAGGCAGGCGATAGCTGACCGGACGCATATTGCGCCATGAGGGCATCGATCGGGTGGGCAGCTTGGTCTTCGAGGCGCATGAGGTAGTCCGGTCCAGTCAAAAGGCTCGGGGGAGCCCGGGTCATTTCCCACAAATACGGGGTTAAATCCGGGTTGGATCACCCTGTATGAGCGAGACTCGCGTGAAACTCATTCTTGTCCGCTTAACAGAAACGACTATCCGTAGTTTTACGAGGTGCGGCGTGCCCGTTTGTCGCAAGACGAAGGTGTGATCCTCCCGACCCATGCCGACCGGCGCGGCTTGCCTGCCCAGCGGTGCTTCTTTAGCGTCGCAGGACTTGGAAATACCTCCCCGGAGCCTGCTGATGCCGACCGCCCTCCTCTTTCGTGACGATGCCTATCTCAAGGAGACGGAGGCCACAGTTCTTGGGATCAATGAGCGGGGCGGCATCCTGCTCGACCGAACTGTCTTTTACGCGACGGGTGGCGGCCAGCCCGGCGATGCCGGTGTGCTGGTGACCGCGTCGGGCCAGCCCATCCCGATCGCCACCACGGTCTACGGCGCCGACAAGAGCGAAATCGTCCATGTCCCCGCCGAAGGCGCCACCCTTCCCGCTCCCGGTGATGTGGTCACCGCCAAGCTCGATTGGGACACACGCCTCAAGCGGATGCGGATCCACACAGCGCTTCATCTCCTGACGACGGTGTTGCCCTACCCCGTCACGGGTGGCGCCATTGGTGATGGCGAGGGGCGTCTCGATTTCGACATTCCTGACGGGGGGCTTGAGAAGGAGGCGATCACGGCCGAGCTCATGCGCCGCATTAACCAGAACGCCGAAGTGACTGAGCAATGGATCACCGACGAAGAGCTTGAGGCCAATCCCGGGCTTGTCAAAACCATGTCGGTCAAGCCGCCGATGGGCACGGGCCGCGTCCGCCTCGTCAACATTGTGGGCCTCGACCTCCAGCCCTGTGGCGGCACACATGTAAAAAACACGCGCGAAATTGGTGAGGTCGCTGTCACCAATATCGAGAAAAAAGGCAAACAAAACCGCCGCGTCCGCATCGCGCTGGTGTGAGAGGAAACACCCCCATGTCCAACCCGCATTTCGTCTCCGGCCAATGGCTTGAAGACCATCTCAACGCGCCCGATGTCGTCATCGTCGATGCGTCCTGGTATCTCCCGAACCTCAACCGCAATGGGCGCGCTGAGTACGACGCCGGACATATTCCGGGCGCGGTGTTTTTCGACATCGATAAGATCGCCGATGTTGCAAGCGGCTTGCCGCATATGTTGCCATCGCCACAAACCTTCGCGACCGAGATGGGCAAGCTCGGCATCGGCGATGGTGCGCGGATCGTGATCTATGACGGGCTAGGCCTGTTTTCAGCACCGCGTGTTTGGTGGACATTCCGCACGATGGGGGCGCGCGACGTCGTCATTCTTGAAGGCGGTGCACCGCGCTGGAAGGCCGAGAACCGGCCATGGACGGATGAGGCAACCGTTCGCCGCCCGGCAAGCTTCACCGCACGCCTTGATCATGGTGCCGTCGCCTCGCTCGGCGATATGAAAACTTATCTCGCCACGGGCAAGGCACAGGTCGTCGATGCGCGCCCTGCCGATCGTTTCAAAGGCGATGCACCGGAACCGCGGCCGGGCCTCAAGGCGGGCCATATGCCCGGCGCGAAAAACGTTCCTGCCGGGCTCGTTTCAGCCGATGGCGCGCTCAAGCCTGCCGCCGAAATCGAAGCGATTTTCAAAAATGCCGGCGTGGATCTCGAAAAGCCGATTGTCACAAGTTGCGGCTCTGGTGTGACAGCAGCGATCTTGGCGCTCGCACTCGAAAGCACAGGCCGCAGCATCAAGGCTCTTTATGACGGCTCATGGGCCGAGTGGGGTGGCCGGGACGATTGCGACGTTGCGAAGGGCTGATGCCCGCGCCTTCCTCCAAAAGAAAAGCGCGCCCTGCGGCGCGCTTTTTTGTTTGTCTGGCGTAGCCCCGATCAGTGCAGGATCTGCGACAGGAAGAGCTTGGTGCGCTCATGGCGCGGATTGCGGAAGAATTCATCCGGCGTGTTCGCTTCCACGATCTGGCCCTGATCCATAAAGATCACGCGATTGGCGACCTGACGGGCGAAGCCCATTTCATGGGTCACGCAGATCATCGTCATGCCTTCTTCGGCAAGCGACACCATGGTGTCGAGCACTTCCTTGACCATTTCCGGATCGAGCGCGGAGGTCGGCTCATCGAACAGCATGACCTTCGGCGACATGCAAAGCGAGCGTGCGATAGCGACGCGCTGTTGCTGACCGCCTGAGAGCTGGCCGGGATATTTCAGCGCCTGCTCCGGAATCTTGACGCGCTTCAGATAGTGCATCGCGATTTCTTCGGCATCCTTCTTGGGCATTTTCTTCACCCAGATCGGCGCCAGCGTGCAGTTCTCCAGAATTGTCAGATGAGGAAACAGGTTGAAGTGCTGGAACACCATACCGACTTCGCGACGGATTTCATCGATCCGCTTGAGATCGTTGGTGAGTTCGATGCCGTCGACGACAATACGACCTTCCTGATGCTCTTCCAACCGGTTGATGCAGCGGATCATGGTCGATTTGCCGGAGCCCGACGGGCCGCACACCACCACACGCTCACCGCGCTTCACGGTCAGGTTGATGTCGCGCAACACGTGGAAATCGCCGTACCATTTGTTCATCTGGACGATTTCAATGGCGGTCTCGTTGTTCAGCTTGGCGGGCTTGAGACCGGCGGGTTTTGTATCTGGCATTGCTGTTGTCCTCGCCGTCACCGTTTGTGGCCCGTGGCGAGCTTACGCTCCATCCACTGGGAATACTGGGACATGCCCCAGCAGAAAATGAAGTAGAAGATCGCCGCGAAGGCATAGCCGGTCGCGCGCGTAACGGGCGTTGCCCAGCGCGGATCGACGAAGCTCGCTTCAATCGTCTTCAAGAAATCGAAAATACCGACGATCGACACCAAGGTCGTGTCCTTGAACAGACCGATGAAGGTGTTGACGATGTTCGGGATCACGATCTTCAACGCCTGCGGCAGGATGATCAAAACCATCATCTGCCAATAGCCGAGACCGAGTGATTGCGCGCCTTCATATTGGCCACGTCCAATCGCCTGCAGACCACCACGGACGATTTCCGCCATGTAAGCCGCTGCGAAAAGCGCGATACCAACGAGCACACGGATGAGTGAATCCGGCCGCCAGCCATCGGGCAGGAAGAGCGGCAGCATCACATTCGCCATGAAGAGCACGGTGATGAGCGGCACGCCGCGCACAAACTCGATGAAGATGACCGAGAAAAGCCGTACGAGCGGCAATTTCGAACGACGTCCCAGCGCAAGCAAAACGCCAAGCGGTAATGAGAACACGATGCCGACGGTCGACAACACCAGCGTGACAAGTACACCGCCCCACAGATTGGTCGGCACTTTCTGCAGATTGAACGTCGGCGTGCCAACCAGCAGGAAGAAGGCGACGATCGGGAAGATCAGGAAGAAATAGAGCGAACCCCAATTCTTGTAGGGAACGCGCGGCCACAACAGCCAAACGACACCAAGGGTGCCCATCAGCCAGACCGTATCGACGCGCCAGCGCTCATCGATCGGATATTGGCCGTAGAAGAAATAGCCAAGCCGCACCTTCACGAAGGCCCAGCAAGCGCCAACCGGCGCATTGCGGACGGATTCGAGACAGGCATCACGACCCGATCCTTCCCAGACCGCGTCGAAGATCAGGAAGTTCAGCACGGGCGGTGTGATCTCCCACAAGATCCAGAAGCCGAGCAGCGTCATGATCGTGTTCGGGATCGAGGAGAAGAGGTTCTCGCGCACCCAAGCAACCGCGCCGCGCGACAGCACCGGCGGTTTGCGCTCAGGCAAATCGCCGCTGCCGAGATAGGCACCACTTGAATTCATCGGCGTGAGATTGTCACCAATCGTCATGGCTCAGCGCTCCACCAATGCCATGCGGCTGTTGTAGATGTTCATGAAGAACGATGTGGTCAGGCTGATCGTGAGATAGACCAACATGGTGATGGCGATGACTTCAACCGCCTGCCCTGTCTGGTTCAACACCGTTCCGGTGAAGACCTGCACAAGATCGGGATAGCCGATCGCAACCGCGAGCGAAGAATTCTTCGTCAGGTTGAGATATTGGCTGGTCAGCGGCGGGATGATCACGCGCATGGCCTGCGGCACGACGATGAGCCGCAGCGTTTGGCCATTCGACAGACCCAACGCGTGAGCGGCTTCACTCTGTCCCTTCGACACGGCCAGAATGCCCGCGCGGACATTTTCAGCGATGAAGGCTGCCGTATAAATCGTCAGGCCCAACAAGAGCGCGACGAATTCCGGATAGATCTGCATGCCGCCAGTGAGATTGAAGCGGCTCTGCTTCGGATATTCGAAGGTCAGCGGTCCACCTGCCGCCCAAAAGGCGATCAGCGGCAAAAAGATGAACAGCGCGAAGCCGATCAGATTGGCTGGGAAGCGTTTGCCCGTCGCCGCCTGTTGTTTGCGCGCGACGTAAGACAGGACGATCCAGACCACGATCGCCACAAGCGTCGCGATCCAAGTCCAATCGAAATTCGGACCAGCAATCGGCGTCGGCATCACCACGCCGCGATTGTTCAGGAAGATTGCGCCAAAGAGCGATACCGAATTGCGCGGATCAGGCAGCGGCTTCAGCACCGCGTTGTACCAGAACAGCAATTGCAGCAGCAGCGGCGTGTTACGAATGACTTCGACATAGACCATCGACAGTTTGGCGATGATCCAGTTCTTCGACAGTCGTGCTATGCCGATCACGAAGCCGAGGATCGTGGCGAGCACGATGCCGAACGCGGCGACAATTAGCGTATTGAGAAGACCAACAAGGAAGGCGTCGCCATAGGTCGAGCCGCCGGTCGAGGAGAATGGAATGAGCTTCTGGTTGATGTCGAAACCCGCCTCGACGGTCCAGAAACCGAAACCCGACGCGATCTTTGCCGCCCGCAGGTTTTCAATGGCGTTCGTAGCGGCCTCATAGACCACGAAGACGATGACCAGCGCGAGCACCACCTGATAGGCAATGCCACGCACCTTCGGATCGTAGAGCGGCGAGACGCGCGGGGCGCCCCTGTCTGCTTCAGTCGTCATCCCACCTCCGAAATGCAACCGCTGAAACACGGCGTGCACACAGTCGCGAACGGGCGCGGGCGCCCGATCCTGTCTTACTCTAACCTATGCCATGAGACGAGGCATCCCGGTTTCGAGCCGGGATGCCTGTTTTGACCCTTAGCGGATCGGCGGAGCGTATTGCAGGCCGCCCTTTGTCCACAAATTGTTCTTGCCGCGCTCGATCTTCAGCGGCGAACCCATGCCGACATTACGCTCGAAGACCTCGCCGTAATTGCCAACATTCTTAACGATGCGGACGACCCAATCATTGGAGACGCCAATCATTTCGCCGAACTTGCCTTCGGTGCCGAGGAGACGCTTGATCTCCGGGTTATCCGACTTCAGCATCTGGTCGACATTGGCCTGCGTCACGCCGAGTTCTTCAGCGTTCAGCATGGCGTAGTGGACCCACTTCACAAGGTCGAACCACTGGTCGTCACCGTGACGCACGGATGCCGCGAGCGGCTCCTTCGAGATGATTTCCGGCAGGATCATGTGATCGTCCGGCTTGGCGAACTTCAAGCGCTCGGCGAACAAACCCGACGCGTCGGTCGTGAACACGTCGCAGCGGCCTGCTTCATAAGCCTTGATCGTTTCGTCATTGGTGACGAACGCCACGACTTCATACTTCATCTTATTGGCGCGGAAATAGTCGGCGAGGTTGAGTTCGGTCGTCGTGCCCTGCTGCGTGCAGACAGAGGCGCCGTTCAATTCAAGTGCCGATTTGATGTTCATGGATTTGCGCACCATGAAGCCCTGGCCATCATAATAGTTGATGCCCGCGAAGTTTAGACCGAGCGAGGTATCACGCGACATGGTCCATGTCGTGGTGCGGATCAGCACGTCGATTTCGCCGGACTGCAACGCCGTGAAGCGATCCTTGGCGGTCAGCGAGACCGTCTTGACCTTCATCGGGTCGTTCAGGATGGCGGCTGCGATCGCGCGGCAATAATCGATGTCGATGCCCTTCCAGACACCCTTTTCGTCGGGCATGCCGAAGCCCGCAATGCCGAGACCTGTGCCGCAGATGACCTGGCCGCGTTCCTTCACTTTTTGCAGAACGCCTTGCGCCGATGCAGCACCGACCGTCAGGCCGAGCGCAGCGATACCGAATGCCGCTGCTTTCAAAATGGACTTCATGATGTTCCCCTCGTCGAATGCGGGATAATCCGCAACACGTTTGCCGCGTTTATAGGCAGTTTCTAACCAAAACACAGAGCCGTTCAAAGTCTAGCAAAAACCATACTCAGAAACCCTGCGCCCCCCAAAAGAAAACGGACCGGCACGAGGCCGGTCCGTCATGAGATCCTTAGCGGATCGGCGGAGCGTATTGCAGACCACCCTTCGACCAAAGCGCGTTCAGGCCGCGCTTGATCTTGAGCGGCGAGCCTTCGCCGACGTTACGCTCAAAGCTTTCGCCGTAATTGCCGACATTCTTGACGATGCGGACGACCCAGTCATTCGACAGGCCGATCATTTCGCCAAACTTGCCTTCGGTGCCGAGGAGACGCTTGATCTCCGGGTTATCCGACTTCAGCATCTGGTCGAGATTGGCCTGCGTCACGCCGAGTTCTTCGGCATTGACCATGGCGTAGAGCACCCACTTCACGAGGTCGAACCACTGGTCGTCACCGTGACGCACGGCTGGGCCGAGCGGCTCCTTCGAGATGATTTCCGGCAGAACGATGTGATCAGCCGGGTTCGTCAGCTTGAGGCGCTCAGCATAGAGGCCCGAAGCGTCAGTGGTGAACGCATCGCAACGGCCGGCATCATACGCCTTGATGGTTTCGTCCGAGGTCGCGAACGCCACGACTTCGTACTTCATCTTGTTGGCGCGGAAGAAGTCGGCAAGGTTCAGTTCGGTCGTCGTGCCCTGCTGCGTGCAGACCGACGCGCCGTTCAACTCGAGCGCCGAGGAGACGCCGAGCTTCTTGCGGACCATGAAGCCCTGGCCGTCATAGTAGTTGATGCCCGTGAAGTTTAGGCCGAGCGAGGTATCGCGCGACATCGTCCAGGTCGAGTTGCGGACGAGCACGTCCACTTCACCCGATTGCAGAGCCGTGAAGCGATCCTTCGACGAGAGCGGAACAAACTTTACCTTCGTCGCGTCGTTGAAAATGGCGGCCGCAATGGCGCGGCACACATCGACGTCGAGGCCCTTCCAGACCCCCTTGTCATCCGGCGCACCGAAGCCGGCGAGGCCCGTGTTCGAGCCGCAGGTCAACTGACCCTTGTTCTTGACGTTGTTGAGGGTCTGCGCCGACACAGCCGAGGCCGCGAAAATCGCGGCAGCGCCGAGCGCGATCGATACAATCGTCTTTTTCATTCAGTGTCTCCCACATTGAAACCGGTCCAAACCCTGAGAGGCGTGGCACTCCTTTTGGGGCCACCCGGTCATAACCCTAATCATCCTGCGACTAACGGATGATGGTCAAGGCCCCGTATGCGTAAACACGGCCGCACTTGACGGATATCCCGAACCTTAGCCCTATTGGCACCCTATTCCCACCATTCAAACAGTTGAATTCGATGAAAGACCACAACCAGACCCGAAAACCCGGTCCGCGGACCCGGTCCATCCATACCGGCCGCCATCCGCATGAGCAGTTCGGGTTCGTCAATACGCCGGTCTATCGCGGCTCGACGGTGCTTGCGCCCTCCATGGACGCCCTGATGAACCGCGAGGATGCGCGCTTCGTCTATGCCACCAAGGGCACGCCGACATCCGAGGCGCTGGAGGCGGCATGGTCCGACATTGCCGGCGCCGCAGGCACCGTTGCGGTTGGATCAGGCCTCGCTGCCGTCGCCCTCTCCCTGATGGCGGCGCTGAAAGCCGGCGACCACTTGCTTGTGACCGACAGCGTCTATCGGCCGACGCGCCATTTCTGCGACACGGTGCTGAAGCGCTATGGCGTCGAGACCACCTATTTCGATCCCATGATCGGTGCAGACGTCGAAAAACTGTTCCGCCCCAACACTGCAGCGGTCTTCACCGAAGCGCCGGGTTCGCAGAGTTTCGAAGTTCAGGATGTGCCCGCGATTGCGGCCGTTGCGCGGAAACACAATGCACTGACCATCATGGACAATACGTGGGCGACGCCGTTCTTCTTCCCGCCGCATGAGCGGGGCGTCGACATCGCACTCGAAGCGGGCACAAAATATCTCGGCGGCCATTCCGACCTTTTGCTCGGCATCGTGTCAGCGAATGAGAAGGCTTGGAAGAAGCTGCGCAGCACCTACGACGCCTTTGCGATGTGCGCCGGGCCGGACGATATGTTCCTCGCCCTCCGCGGCCTCAGGACCATGCATCTGCGGCTTAAGGAAGCGGAGAAGCAGGCCCTCGCTATGGCTCATTGGTTCGCGGCCCGTCCTGAAGTGAAGACGGTGCTGCATCCGGCCCTGCCCTCCTGCCCCGGTCACGCCATTTGGAAACGTGATTTCCTCGGTTCGTCGGGTCTTTTCTCGGTGATTCTCCAGCCGGCACCGCAAAAGGCGGTCGCGGCGATGCTCGACGGGCTCACCTATTTCGGCATGGGCTATTCATGGGGCGGCTTTGAAAGCCTCGTCGTGCCGTTCGATTGCGCCGATTACCGGACAGCCACGCAGTGGAACCCCGGAGGCCCTGCGCTTCGCTTCCAGATCGGGTTTGAGGATCTCGAAGATCTTCAGGCTGATCTCGATGAGGGCTTCAAACGTCTGCGCGCTGCGTCCTGACCAAACTGGGTCAGGGCGTCAACCACTGCCCTGACCACCCCTCCGCCGTGCGCGTGAAACGCGCGCGGCGATGGCCGGCATGGCGCAGGAACAAATATTCCAACGCCTCAATCCGACACAGCACAGCGCTGAAAAAAGCGCGGCCTGCGGCGATCGCCGTATCGTCATCCGGCAGATTGAAATCATCCGCATCGTCGAGAGGCGTTCCCGGACCGGGGATGACGCCATAGCAAACCCGGCTCATCTGCAGCGAGGCGGTCCAAGCAGCCTCCTCAACGGCGTCGTCGCTATGAATGCGCGCTGTGGCTTCGGCGCGGATCTGGACGCGCGCCTGATGATCATAGAACGCAAAAGCAATCTGCGGATCAGCTTCAAGCTCAGCAATTTTCTTGCTCCGCAGATCGGTATGAAAACGCAACGTCACGGCCTCGGGGTCGAATGCCCGTAACACCACGACACGCGCCTTCATGTGACCATCAAGGCCCCGCGTGGCAATCACGGGCGTGTGCAATGCCGAGCGGCGATCCTTCACAGCGCGCGCAAGACGCGCAAACACATCGGCGCGGACATCCTCAAGCGTCGCTGGTACGAAAGCATCAGGCTCCGTCACTGCGTCCCGCCTCATCCGCATTCTTGGCTTTCTTCTCATTCATGATGAGCCAGAGATTGCGCAAATAAATGAACACACCGAGCCCTTGGCCGACGATGAAGACCGGATCGCCCTTGTAGAGCGCGTAGATCAAAAGCAGCAGCCCGCCGCCAATCGAGAAAAACCAGAATGAGAGCGGAATGACGCTCTTCTTGGCTTTCTCACTGGCGAGCCATTGCACCAGAAAGCGCATCGTGAACAGCGCCTGCCCGAGAAAGCCGAGAATGATCCAACCATTCCAGCTCTGGACGAATACGGCGTAAAGGTAACCGCCGACCTGATTTGACAAGCTAACCAGCATGATCGGTCACTTCCTTCACCTGCGCAATTTTACGACGCCGGCGGCACAGCCATGCAACGCCCATCAAATCGCCAATGCCAACCCAGAGCCGGTCGAAGAATCCGTAATTCGAAACACCTGTCAGGCGCGGCCGATCCTTCACGTCGACGAGCGCAACGGTATAGCCATCCCGTTTAACGAGCGCGGGCATAAAGCGATGCAGCGCATCGAAATAGGGCAATGAAAGATAGACGTCGCGTCGCACGGCCTTGAGGCCGCACCCTGTGTCGCGCGTGCCATCGTTCAGCACGAACCCGCGCACCGCGTTGGCGATCCGCGATTGCACCTTTTTGAAGCCGGTATCTTTTCGTCCGACACGCTGACCGGCAGCGAGGCCCGTCTGCGCGCCCCCTGCATCCAGCGCCGCAACGAGCGCAGGAATATAGGCCGGATCATTCTGGCCATCGCCATCAATCGTCACCACAATCGGTGCGCGCGCTGCACGTGCGCCGGACCGAACCGCAGCACTTTGGCCGCATGATGTTACATGGTGTAAAACTCTTAAATGCGGTTTTGTCTTTGCAAGCTCCGCGAGCACGCGCGATGTCTCATCAGTCGAGCCATCATTGACATAGATGATTTCAAACGGGGCTAAGGCTGCGCAGGCCGCTTCGATCTCGGCAATCAAGGGTGCGATATTCCCCGCTTCATTCTTCACGGGAACGACAACGCTGACGCGCGGTTCGGTCATCGTGTTTCCCCCACGACATAAACGCCGATATCAAGCTTGCGACCGCCATTCATATTGATCCCGGTAATGCGTGTCGCGAGGCGCGGCGCAAGATTGCGTGCAGCGAGTTCGGCTTTGAACGCTTCCTCGGCGCGGCTTTCGACGAAGGACGCGCGGCAGCCCTGCCCGCCCAAAAAGGCGGCAGCGCCGCGGCCATCCGTCATCACAAGATCGGTGCGCGTCAGGAAGACAAGACTTGGCTCCCGATAAACCGTCGTTGCCAATAATGGATCATCACATTTCAACGCTTCGGCGGCAGCGGCCAAGCGCGGGCTCAAGCGGATGGGTTCAAAGCCCGGTAACGCAAAACGAAAGGCGGCCGTCGTCACGAGACACGAGGCCAAGCACGCCAAAGCGGCGGCGCGCATCGCAGCACCCGACCACAAGCTCCGCATGGCATAAAAAGCTGGAACCACTGCCACGATCAACAAGGCCGTGGCGGCATAAGGCACAGTGCGCGTCATCACGACGCTGGCGACTGGCACACCCACCGCCAAAATCAAAACAGGCAAGGGCAACAGAATTGGAACAGCCTTGGCGATCCACCGCTTTGGTACTGTGAAATGCTCAAAGGCGAGACCTGTCGCCAGCGCCAACGCCGGATAGAGCGGCAAAACATAATGCGGCAATTTTGTCGGCACGATCTCGAAGATCGCCCACATGGGCAAGGCCCAAGACAGCAAAAATACGATGCGTGGATTGCGGCGCGCGCGCCAGATGAACGGGATCGCCAGCAAGACGAACGGTGCAAGCGGCCATGCCGTCCCAGCAAAGGCGGCGAGATAGGTGCCGGGTGGCGCGCCATGCGACTCCTGGCCCTGCGCGACCTTGCCGAGCATGTCTTGCCCAACGGAATCGGAGAAGAAACTGCCACCGCTCTTGATCGCAATCGCAACAAACCAAGGCAGCACCATCACCAACAAGATCAAGAGACCTTTCCGCGTCTCAAGCTTGCGCAAAAATCGTGCGCCCTCGCCGCCAAAGAGCGCCGTACCGCATGCGGCAAAGGCCACAATCAGTGGGGTAATCGGTCCCTTGACCAGAATGCCAACACCAATCGCGATCCAGAAGCCGGCCCACCACGCAACAGGCAGACGTTCACGCGACCCGAAGCGCGCTTCGGCAAGAACCAGCATGGACGCGATGATGGTCGCCGATAAAACCGCATCGGTTTTCGCAAGGCGGGCTTCCACACCGATCAGGATGGTGGCCCCAAACAACGCAGCCGCCATCAACGCCGCGCGCGCGCCCATCAAGCGCAAGCCGATGAGATAGGTCAGCATCATGGACGCCAAGGCGCCAATGAAAGAGGGAATGCGATAAAGCGCAATCGTATGGATTGCATCGGGAACGCCCACCGCCTGCCCGGCTTTCACGACCATCACTTGCAGCCAGTAAATTCCGACGGGCTTTTTGTGGCGTGCTTCCTCTTGAAAACGGATGTCGACGGCGTCGCCGGTTTCGATCATCTGTTTGGACGCCTGCGCAAAGCGCGGCTCGTCGCGATCCATGGGATGCAGCGTGGCGATCCCCGGCAGGTAGAGGGCGAGCCCCAAGAGAAACAGCAAGGCAAGCGCCCGCGAACGGGATGCGGCCATCGCATCGAGCCAAGGTGCGGAACGGTCGGACTGCATGCAAAACTGCTTTTCGGAACGGCTGATCGGGAACACCGGACCCGGGCGGTCGATCCATCCCGGCAACAACCTCAACACAAGGCTGCAGGCCGCGCTTATCCGCGATCCTGAGGCCGTTTGCAACGCCAGAAGGCCAGTTCTTGCCTCACCCCGCGGCATCGGCGAGAAGGACGCTATGACATTGGCAGACGACAAGTCCCCACCGCCCACCGGTGACGTGAATGGGCCTTTGAGGATCGATTTCATCGATCTCGGACACGGCCAAATCGGCATGGTGCATTGCCCCGGCCGGTCCGGGCGCGACGGACGTGGGCGGCTATGGCAGCGCGACCTCGTAGCCGACTTGGCTGCCATCAAGGCAAGCGGCGCAGGAACCCTCGTAACGCTCATCGAACCTGCGGAGTTCACGATTTATGGCGTCGAAGCCTTGCCCCAAGCCGTGGCAGCCGAGAATCTTTCATGGCTGCATTGGCCGATTGGCGACATGAAGACCGCCTCCGGTCCCACGTTAGAGGCGATCAGAACGGGCCTTCCCGCCTTGGTTGGCGCGGTGCAAGCGGGCAAAACGGTGGTGGTCCATTGTGCGGCGGGCCTTGGGCGCACCGGAACGCTGGTCGCCCAAATGCTTGTCCATGCGGGCTGGAAGCCTGCCGATGCCATCGCGACCGTCCGGCAGGCGCGCCCCGGAACGATCGAGACGGACGACCAAGCCCGCGCCGTCACAGATTTCGGTCAGTTCAAAGCCTGATAAGATAAAGCCAGAGAAGCGCCGACAAAATCGAGAAACATAGGGCCGCTGCGATTGAGCCATAGGCCGAATATGCCAGTAGGCCCACGATGCACGCGATCATCAGCGTCAACGCGACTTGCAACATGACACCCCCCACGCACGTCCAACCAACTGACTGAAACATTTCCAATACGGACCAAGTTACGCGCATCGGAACCCGATTCCCAGTTCCATTGCTCCCTTTTTGCGCTTGAAATGCCTTTACGTGGACCCTGCCGGATCATTCGTTGGTGTGCGTGCTAACCGTCAGAAGACGCGCACCCTTTTGCGGAAACCGCGCGTTTGGACAGGACATTTCGACCGCTCATTATCGTGCCTGCCACCCGTTTCGGGTCTTTTTGCGGTTGCGCGTCTTCGGCTAAGGCTTATGTTGAGCATTACGTTTGGTAATGCGTGAGCTTAGCCATGGTCGATCATCGCCTCGCTTTTGTGATTTGGCTCGGGCTCTTTTGCAGCGCGGCTGCCATTTTTGCGTCCATGCTCGCCATGGATGCGCTTTATCCGGTGCGAGGTCCCCGCCATTAAGGCGTGTGACGTCTGGCAAGCAGGCGAGGCTGGCGACCCCGACTGGATTCGAACCAGTGACCTACCGCTTAGAAGGCGGTTGCTCTATCCAGCTGAGCTACGGGGCCGGACACGGAAACGAACCGGGCGTCAGTGGGTCCACTGGCCAACGCGGTTGAAACGGAAATTGTCCGAATAGGAAATCGTACGGCGCTTGGGATCCTTCGGCTCAATGAGTTCGAAGGGAATGCCATTCGCACGGGCGTAGGTCACAGCCTCTTCCTTGCTATCGAAGGCGAGCTTGACCTGCTGGCGGGTGTCGCCGGAACTTGTCCAGCCCATCAGGGGATCGACCCCCTTGGCATGATCGGGAGCAAAATCCAGCACCCAACGCTCCGACTTGGCGTTGCCGGATTGCATCGCGTTGCGCGAGGGCCGGTAAATGCGTGCGGTCATGTCCTACTCCGATATTCAAGATACGCTGGAGATGGTCGGGGCAGCAGGATTTGAACCCGCGACCCTCTGCTCCCAAAGCAGATGCGCTACCAGACTGCGCTATGCCCCGCCTGTCTCCAGAGTCCCTTCCCCGCTGGCTAGCACCGCACGCACCCTGCCGCAAGAGAGGTGAAAGTCTCGTGAACCCGTTTTCAGCGTTTAAACAACGGATGATCGACCCGGTCGCCGGGTGCGATCCCCAGCCGGGCAGCAGTCCCCCCATTGAGTTCTAGGACCCCCAGCACCGGTTCGATGGCAGAAATCGTCCTCAGCGAATGGGGTTCCGTGTTTTCCGCAATATTGGCAATCGTCCCATCCTTGCGGATGAACAGCATATCGAGAGGGATGAGTGTATTTTTCATCCACATCGAAGCCATCTGAGGCTCCTTGAAGTCGAAAAGCATGCCGCGATCGGCCGGCAGATAGGCCCGGTTCATCAAGCCGCGGGCCCGCTCTTCGTCCGTCCGCATCACTTCGACCGAGAACGTCACCTTGCCCTTGGCTGTCGTAATGGTGAGGTTTTCAAGCTTGCTCTGGGCCAGCGCATCGTGCCGACCACCAAACACGAACAAGGCGGCTGCAAAAACGAACGTCAACAGGGCAAGGCGGCGGTTCATGGCAGTCATGGCAGGGCTATTCCGACAGGAAGGGCGCAGACCATCTCTGGCCGCGCCCGCTCCGTCAATGCCCTCATGGGCTTATCGCTGTCCGAAATCTACGAAAGCGTCGTCAGCCGCTGTTTAATGCGAGGGCGGGATAACAGGCGAATCCGCAAGCCGCACTTCGGTCGCCATATGGCCCTTCGGGCCAGGCCCATAACGCACAAGAACCACCTGCCCCGGCAGAAGATCAGCAATGCCGTAACGCCGGAGGATTTCCATGTGCACGAAAATATCAGGCTTCCCGTCGCCTTCGCTGACAAAACCAAAACCACGAATGCGGTTAAACCACTTCACCGTGGCCCGCTCGAGTGAGGATGTCGGCGTGACGGTCACATGAGTCCGTGGCGGCGGCATCTGTGCAGGATGAATCGCCGCCGATGAATCAACAGATTTGACACGGAAAACCTGCCAACCGCGACGGCCCTGCGTGGCATCGACCACCACCCGCGCGCCTTCATAGACGATTTGAATACCCTCACGACGCAAGACCGTCGCATGCAGGAGAATATCGGCCATGCCATTGTCGGGAATAATGAACCCATAGCCCTTGGCGACATCGAACCATTTCACAGTTCCCGCGACCTCGATCAAATCGACAGGTGCGCGTGCATCACCAGATTGTTCAAGACCAAGTTCGGAGAGACCGTTCGAAAAACCCAACATGTTGGGGTTAAAATCGTTTGCCATTGCACATAACCACTTCAAATGAGCCACTGCCAAAACACAAGAACACAACGAGAAGAATCAAAAAGTACCTTACGCGATGGATGAATTTAAACGCTCTTTTAACACAAAGTCTAGGGGCCTGTGACCGAAGCGTCCATATCGGTTAACGGCCAAAATTCAGGCAATGTCGCGGGCAGGTCGCCACGAATGACGCATTCTGCCGCAGAATCGAGCGGCGTTTTCTCGCGATTGACGATCAAGAGCCTCGCCCCCGCTTCTACCGCCATGATCGGCAGATCCGCAGCGGGTCGCACGACCAAGGACGATCCAAGGACGATGACGCCGTCGGCGCAGGTCATGGCGTCACGGGCACGGCGCAGCGCATCGGTCGGCATCTTTTGTCCGAAGGAAATAGTCGCGGATTTGACGATGCCGCCGCACGCATCGCAGGCCGGCGGGTAACCATGATGTTCGAAATGGGCGCGGATGGTTTCAATTTCATGGCGGCCTTCGCAACTCATGCAGCGTGCGTAAGACCCATTGCCATGCAATTCAATGATCCGATCCTCCGGTATTCCAGACCGTTGATGAAGATTATCGATATTCTGGGTGACGACCGCACTCACCTGCCCGCTGGCAACGCCAGCAGCAATGAATTGGTGTGTCGTCCCCGGACCGAGATGGCGATAGATATCGTCCATCGCAAATTTACGTCGCCAGGCCTCGATGCGCGCCTCTTCGCTTGCGATGTAATCCTGAAACGGAATCGGCTTATGCACGAGCCAAGGGCTGCCGGGTGTTCGGAAATCGGGAACACCTGCCTCGGTGGAAATCCCAGCACCGGTGAAAATCACGATCCTGTCACAGGAGCGAATGAACGCCGCGATTACATCACGGGCGCGCGCGAGGGATCCTTGCTCATGCATCGGTCGGCAATTCCATGATCGGCACAACGTCAACAGCGACATGAAGCGAATGGCCGGACCCTGACCAGATGATCCCATCAAGGGGCGCGACATCGGCATAATCGCGTCCCATCGCCAGAACGATGTGATCCATCGCCGCCAAAATACCGTTGGTGGGATCAAGCCCAATCCAACCATCACGCCCACACCAGACGGAGACCCATGCATGGGTCGCATCAGCGCCTTCCAAACGCATCTCACCCTCTGGTGGCACAGTGCGTAACCAGCCCGAGACGTAGGCTGCCGGCAGACCAAGCCCACGCAAACCCGCAATCATGATGTGCGCAAAATCTTGGCAGACGCCGCGGCGCATCGCGAAGGCATGCGCGGGATCGGTATCAACCGCTGTGGCCGTCGTGTCGTAAATGAAATCGGCCTTGATACGCTGATTGAGATCGCAAGCGGCTTCCAGAACCGGGCGGCCAGGCGGAAAACTGATCGTGGCATAGGCAGTGATCGCAGGATCAATGGGCACCATACGGCTTGGAAACAGATATTGGCCGGGCGCATCCGCCCCAATTGCCGGTTCCGTCAGGGCGTGTGACGCGATCATCTCCCATGCGGCCGTCTGGTGCGGCGCAGGTAAAATCGCTGACTGCAGCAAGATATCGGCCTCAACAGTGACGCTCAGACGATCATGCGGGCTATCGATCGCAATGCGCGTCACGCGATTACCGAAAAAATCCCGGTCTTCGGTTCGCTCGTTGGGTGATGGCTCAATCATCAGGCGATGCGCTAATACATCTTGTCCCGCGCGCGAACCCGGTTCCATCCGAATGATGTGGCGCGAGAACGGAACAGCCTCGTCATAGGCATAATGCGTTGTCTGGCGGACAGAATACCGCATCAGACCTGCCCTCCCGCTTTGCTGGGCCGCACATGGTCGGCAATCGTCAGATCGGAGAGGCGCAAGAGAGCGGCGGCGCAATCACCCGGCAGCGCATGATCGAAGACCCGCGCATCAGCTTTGGCGAGCCGTGTCTGCCATTCTTGCGCGAGCACACCGGCGGCATGCGGACCCGTTTGCGGCAAGGCCGCCAGATGTTCCGCAATCCGCTCCATCTGGAACGCGACAGAGCGTGGATTGGCGGGATCAAGCATCAACAGATCCGTCACCGATATCCGCTCAGGCATATCGACATAGCGCAGACGATAGGTGAGCGTGCTGTCACCCAGTTCGAGCAGAAGATCGCACGCCCATGGATCGTCCGAGGCAAATCGCTCGATCAACCGTGCCATGCCAATGCCACGCTCTATGCGACGCCCGAGATCAAGAAAGCGCCACCCATTCAGGCGGTTCATATTCTCCTGCGCCAAACCCGAGAACGCCGCTAACAAACGCAATGCATCACGCAGGCGATCATCCGCTTCAACATCCGCGAGCGGGTCGCGCAGAGGCCTTTCCGTGAGCGCGACGAGTTCGTTCAGGACGCGCCATGCATCGGGCGAAAACCGATCACGAATGACCGAGGCCGCGTTCAGCGCGGCGCGGCTCAAGACCATCACCGATTGCAGCGCGACATTCTGGAGCGCCATGCGCGCGAGGTCGGCGGGCGCAGGCGGCTGCAACGGGGGAAAGGCTGATAACGCATTCCACGATGTCAGCGTGGCCGCAATCGCGGTGTAGATATCATTCTCATGACGATCCGTCCGCGCCAGCGCGGCGCGCACCAAACGCACCATGAATTCTGTGCGTTCAACATAACGGCCAAGCCAAAACAGATTATCGGCCGCGCGGCTCGGCAAGGCACCGGGCGAACGCCGTACGCGCCGCGCATCGGCCCCACGCAACAGACTTGTTGGTTTGACCGCCTGATCGGAGACGACCCAGACATCGGCAGACCGGCCACCACGCTGCAGCGACACGGCATTGACATCATGGCTGTCTGACACGCGGGCAAAGCCGCCGGGCATGACTTGCCAAGCCGAACCGGTGAAGGCGGCAAACACCCGCAAAACGAATGGCCGCGGTTTTATTTCACCCTTGTCGAAGATGGGCGTCGTTGCGAGACGAAGCGGCTCCTGCGCCACGATATCGATACCGCGATGGTCAAGGCGCGCGAGAAGTGCGGCACGGTCCTCAGCCTTCAGTGAAGCGCCCAGTGCGAAGCCTGTCCCGACCCCGGGTAAAACGGCGCCGAACGCAGAGCCAATCAAGAGCCCATCAAACCGCGAGCGGATCGTGGCGCGCGCGCTGTCGTCAATGCCCCACCATGTCGCTTGCGTCGGCAGCCGCAACGGACGTCCCAAATGCATTGCGGCGAGCGCGGGCATCATCGCCATCCAAGCGCGACTTTCCGCTAGCCCGCTGCCAATCGCATTGGCGAGTGTGACACCACCTTGGCGTGCAGCCTCCGTCAAACCCGGCACGCCAAGGCGCGAGCGGGTGTTCAACTCCAGCGGATCGGTAAAATCGGAATCGACACGCCGCCACATCACATCGCAGGGCTGCAAACCGGCCACCGTGCGAATGAACAACGCGCCATCTCGCACCACGAGATCTTCGCCCTCGACCAGAACGAGGCCAAGATAGTTGGCGAGATAGGCATGTTCAAAATAGGTCTCGTTCAGCGGTCCGGGTGACATCAAGCCAATGCGCGCATCTGGATTGCGCTTCAGGCTGACAAGATGGCTGCGAAAATTCTGAAAAAAACCGGCAAGCCGATCAATCTGCATCGTGCGGTACAGATCAGGCAACGCGCGCGCCATAGCGAGACGGTTCTCAAGCGCATAACCCGCACCGGATGGCGCTTGCGTGCGGTCCGACATCACCCACCATTGCCCATCAGGACCACGCGCGAGATCGACAGCGTAAAAGCGCAAGGGCTGGGCGTTGGACGCCTTTGGATCCACCATGGGCCGCGCCCATTCGGGGCTGCCTGCGTAAAGCGCGGCGGGAATAACGCCTTCGGTCACGAGACGGCCCGCGCCATAGGCGTCAGCCAGCAACGCATTGAGCACTTCCGCGCGCTCGATGACGCCGGCTGCGAGATCGGACCATTCGCTGGCACTGATCATCACCGGCATATGCGACAGGGGCCATGGCCGAACGCCGGCCCCATCGCCATAGACCCGATGGACAACACCAGAACTTGCTAAATGCGCATCAGCCCGGGCGAAGCGCGCTTGCAATGCCGGCGCACCAATCTGGCCGATATGATCAATGAAAGGCCGCCACACCGGCCGGATTCGGCCGTCACCGTCAAAGAGCCCGTCCCACGCGCCCTGACCACCCGAACGATACGCCGCGAGAGTGGCAGGCAGGCCGAGCTCTTCGGGACACGAGGCGGGCAAGGGACTCATGGTGTGATCGTCGGCCGGTGTTGCGCATGGGTCAACCCTAACGCAACCTTTGGCGCCGGCCGATAAAGTTTCACGGCTCCGCTTGCTGTCGGAAGCAAAGGCACATCCTTGATCTGGAGCTTGCTAAATCACCCAGTGTTGTTTTCGGCGGCAAATCACCCGCCAAAACGCTTTTCGGATTTCCACGGCAAGCGGCGCGGGCAAAAGGCTTTGCGTCACCATATTGGCAACAATCACCAAACAGAGCGCCACGAGCGCATTGAAAAATGGAACAGTACAAAACGGCAAAACACCGCGGGCGCGACTGAGCATGGCGCTCTCGGTCAACGGGAACCGAAGTGCGGTCGAAAAGGATGAGCCGCCATTGTGGAAGCGCATCCTCGTCGGAACAAGCAGAGCCGTAAAATCGGAGAGACAACGCCGCAGGGGTTCGGAAAAAAGGCGGCTGTGCCTTGCGCCCACCTGCGGAAAGCTCGCCGGGGCCCCAAGCATCCCCTCAAGCATCCCCTTGGGAAACCGGGGCTCGATCCCGGCTGCGTGAACCGCTCGGGCTTGGCCCGAGCGTGTCGTTCGTGCTAGGCAGCAATCTCGTTTAGGACTGAAAAAGAGGTCGAACATGACATCGCGCGCGGTGAAATCTGGTTTTGCGCTGGCCCTTTTGATGGCGGCTGGCCTTCTTGCCGGGTGCCAGTCGACCACCACGACGCAGCAATTGGCCGCGTTCTGTGCGTATCGTCAGCCCGAGCCGGATGAGCCGGAATATGACGAATGCCTCGCCGTGAAGGCGATGACGAACAAGAATGCCTATCAGCAAGACTATCTGTTGAACGCACCGGCCTATCGCTGAGGCGCGGGCGTCGCGTTTTCAGCCGTCACGGCCCCGCGCAAGCTGGGCTGCGGCGGTGCTAGCGCGCCTTTGACCCAGCCCGCCATGGGCTTCTCGATCGTCCGCCATGAGACGATCCCGGCAAGGGTGGCCACCACGCCGCAGAGGGTGACGATCAACAACCCTCTGGCGATGGAGCCATCAGCCAACCCCGTCATTTGGAAGACCTTGGCGATCGCTGAAATCGCTATCCCATGACGTTGAAGAGAACGAAACCGCTGATCACGAAAAAGATGTCGATGCGTAAGGCGCCGAGCGAGAACAATTGCTCGAGCGGGCTTTGTCCAGTGCCCGTGATGTCATCGCGTCCCGCCGCATGGAACAGCACGATGAACACGGCGCAGATCGCACGCAGGTAAACAACCGACAGAATTTCAAGCATCGGCCAGCAACCCCCACACGAATGAAGTGACGTTGGGGAATGTTGGTAGTCCCAGCAAGCGCAGCTGTGGCAATCCAATTCTGGTAGAAGACGAGGATCGAGCGCGGACCGATTCCATGACCATTCTTCGCCCCTTCCCGACCCAAGAGCCTGTGACGGCGATCGGCATCATGAGTGGCACGTCGATGGACGGGATCGATGTCGCCGTCGTGACGACCGATGGGCTTGACGCGGTCATGCTCGGTCCATCGAGCACGTTTGATTATCCTGACGCCTTGCGCGCCGAACTCCTCGCCCATCTTGCCGATGCCGCGCGCTTCGAGACCGAGACCTTCCCTGAATTGGAAGCGGCGGTTACCGACGCGCATGCCGATGCGGCCTTACGCTTCATGCAAGCCCACGGGCTCGCGCCGCAGGCTGTCACGGTTATTGGGATGCATGGCCAAACCATGCTGCACCGCCCCGAGCGCCACTTCACCTGCCAGCTTGGCGACGGACAACGCGCAGCAAACCGGACCGGCCTTCCCGTTGTCTGCCGCTTTCGCCATGCCGATGTGGCAGCGGGCGGACAAGGGGCGCCGCTCGTCCCGGTCTTCCATCGCGCCCTCGCGGCTCAGATGGACGGTCCAATTATGGTGCTCAACCTCGGCGGGGTGGCGAACATCACCTATATTGATGGCGAGACGCTGATCGCGTTCGATACAGGCCCGGCATCCGCGTTGATCGACGATTTCATGCGGCGTCGGCGCGGTATCGCCATGGACCGCGACGGCGTCCTCGCGGCGCAGGGGCAGGTCGACGAGGCAGTCTTAAGCCGCCTGATGGCTCACCCTTATTTCTTAAGAAAGCCGCCGAAGTCTCTGGATCGCAATGATTTTCACATCTGGTCTCAAGCGATTGAAGGCCTCTCCGATGCCGATGGGGCTGCTACATTGACGCGCTTCACGGTGGATAGCGTGGCCGCGGCCTTGCGCCATGTGCCGCGCGCGCCGCGACGGTGGCTGGTGACCGGTGGCGGCCGGCTTAACCGGGCCATCATGAGCGGATTAGAACGTGCGCTCGGCGTGCCGGTTGATCCGGTTGAAGCCGTTGGATGGGACGGCAATGGCATGGAAGCGCATTGCTTCGGCTATCTCGCCGTCCGGTCCCTGCGCGGTCAACCGCTCAGCTTCCCCAGCACAACAGGCGTGCCCCACCCTCTGCCGGGCGGGGAATTGTTCACGCCCGCGTGATCAGCGGTTTTTCAAAAGATCGCGGATCTCGGTGAGGAGTTCTTCCTCACGGGTCGGACCGACGGGGGCAGAAGGCGCAGCCGCCGCCTGCTCGCGCTTCAACCGGTTGATGGCCTGTACGACGAGAAAGAGCACCCACGCAATGATCACGAAGGACACGGCGACCGTGATGAAATTGCCGTAACCGATGACAGCGCCTGCCTTCTTGGCCGCATCATACGACATGCCCGCCTTCACGTTGGGCGACAAGGCCAGATAGTAATTCGAGAAATCGAGGCCACCGGTCACAAAACCGATGATCGGCATGAATATGTCGCCGACGATCGAATCGACGATCTTGCCAAAGGCGGCGCCGATAACGACGCCAATGGCGAGATCGACAACATTGCCCTTCATCGCGAAATCGCGAAACTCCTTCAAAAATCCGTTCAAGATCCTGCCCTCCCTTTGGCTTCGCCCGCTCCGCCGGGCTGTCCTAATCGCCCTTATAGCGAGCTTACGTTGGGGCCGTCTCGCCTCAAGGAGAGGCAGACGCGACAAAACCGGGTCGAACGGGCCTGCGTCTAAAAAGAGCGCAGCCGAGGGCATTGATTTCCGCCCCCAGCGTGCAATGATCCCCAACAGGAGCCGATCAACCCCCGTCAGAGGGGCAGACGGTCCCGGCCAACCTGGCGCCGGCAGCAATCCGCCGGCCGGCGCGGCAAAAGGGAGAGAAATGACTATGGTGTCTTTTAATCGTCGCAGCCTTCTGAAGGGCGCGGCCGCAGCGGGTGCTGTCGGCGCGTCGGGCCTTCTCGATTTCGCCAAGGCTTGGGCGCAGCAAGCGCAGTGGAAACCGGAAGCAAACGCGACGTTGAACGTGCTGCGTTGGAAGCGCTTCGTCCCGGCTGAAGACGCAGAATTCATGAAGCTGGTTGATGCTTTCTCGAAGGCAACCGGCGTGAAGATGAACATCTCGAACGAATCGTTCGACGACATTCAGCCGAAGGCTTCGGTCGCGGCCAACACCGGTACGGGCCCGGACATTGTGTGGGGTCTGCATTCTCTGCCGCAACTTTTCCCCGACAAAGTACTCGATGTCTCGGACGTCGCAGGCTATCTCGGCAAGAAGTACGGTGGCTGGTTCCCGGCTGCTGAAGCGACCTGTAAAGCCAAGGGCAAGTGGGCTGCGATCCCCGTCGCCGTGAACGGCGGCTACATCAACTATCGCATCTCCTCGATCGAAAAGGCTGGCTTCAAATCCGTGCCGCGCGACACGGCGGGCTTCCTCGAGCTCTGCAAGGCGCTCAAGGCCAACAACACACCGTGCGGTTTCGCGCTTGGCCACGCCACCGGCGACGCCAATGGCTGGCTGCATTGGGTGCTGTGGTCCCACGGCGCTTACCTCGCCGACAAGGACGGCAAGGTCTCGATCAACTCGCCGGAAACCGCCAAGGCGCTCGAATACTGCAAAGCGCTTTATGCGACCTTCATTCCGGGCACCGCTTCGTGGAACGATTCGTCGAACAACAAAGCGTTCCTCGCCGGCGAACTGCATCTCACCAACAACGGCATTTCGATTTATGCCGCTGCCAAGGCCGATGCTGCGCTCAATGCGATCGCCAATGACATGAACCACGCGGAATTCCCGATTGGTCCTGTTGGCAAGCCGCAGGAATTGCAGCTCACCTTCCCGATGCTCGCGTTCCGCTTCACGAAGTCCCCGAATGCCGCGAAGGCGTTCATGGCCTTCCTGATGGATGCGCAGCAGTACAATCCGTGGCTCGAAGCCGCAGCAGGTTACCTCACCAACACGCTGCAGGCTTACGACAACAACCCGGTCTGGACGAAGGACCCGAAAAACACGGTGTTCAAGAACGCAGCACGCAACACGCTTCCCGCCTCCGGCATTGCGCCGGTCGACGAGCGTGCGGCCGCCGCCATCGCCGACTTCATCGTCGTCGACATGTTCGCGAACTACTGCACGGGCCGCGAAGACCTGAAGGGTGCGATGTCTGTCGCCGAGCGTCAGGCCAAGCGCATCTATCGCTAAGGCGATCTGCACTGTCATGAGCCGCGCAGCCGAAAGGCTGCGCGGTTCTTCTTCCGCGCATGGTCCCGTGCGCGATCCCGTTTGACTGCCCGTTTTGAAACGGAGCTACCTTATGTCGCAAATGACTGCATCCGGCGCGGGTTCTGCTGGCCGATCGGAGCGCACGCTCTGGCAACGCCTGAGCCATGACCGCAACTTCCTCGGCCTCGTCTTCATGATCCCGGCTGCGGCGATCCTGCTGATGTTTCTCGCCTATCCGCTGTTCAAAGGCGTCTGGCTCTCCTTCACGGACGCCAAGATCGGCCGCGACGGCGTCTGGATCGGGCTCGAAAACTACGAATGGCTTTGGGACGACAAGATCTTCTGGTTGTCGGTCTTCAACACGCTCGTCTACACGATCGTGGCCTCGATTTTCAAATTTGCCGTCGGACTTTATCTGGCGCTCTTGTTGAACGAAAAACTACCGTTCAAAGCGTTGATCCGCTCGATCGTGTTGATCCCCTTCGTGGTGCCGACCGTGTTGTCGGCCATCGCATTCTGGTGGATCTATGACAGCCAATTCTCGATCATTTCATGGTCGCTGAAGAATATGGGCTTGATCAACGAAAACATTAACTTCCTCGGTGATCCCAACAATGCGCGCGCCTCGTTGATTTTCGCCAATATCTGGCGCGGCGTGCCGTTTATTGCGATCACACTGCTTGCGGGTCTCCAGACGGTTTCGCCATCGCTCTATGAGGCAGCGACCCTTGATGGTGCGACGCGCTGGCAGAATTTCTGGTACATCACCTTCCCACTTTTGACGCCGATCATCGCGGTGGTGATGACCTTCTCGGTTCTGTTCACCTTCACCGACTTCCAGCTGATTTGGGCGATGACGCGCGGTGGGCCGGTGAATGCCACCCACCTCATGGCAACGCTCGGTTATCAACGCGCGATCATGGCGGGCAATCTCGGCGAAGGCTCAGCGATTGCAACCGCGATGGTTCCGTTCCTCCTCGTCGCCATCATGGTGTCGTGGTTTGGATTGCAACGCCGCAAATGGCAGCAAGGAGGCCGTGATGACTGAGGCCACAGCAAAGCCTGACATGAACGATGCGTCGGAAGGCATGTCCTACCTCGACGGGGGCATGCGCAAGATCGTCTATGTGTATCTGCCTCTGGCGCTGATCATGGTCGTGTTGATCTTCCCGTTTTATTGGATGGTTTTGACCTCCATTAAGCCGGAAGATCAGCTCATCGACATGGACAAGTACAACCCGTTCTTCGTCGTCGGGCCGACGATGAAGCACATCACCAAATTGTTGTTCGAGAGCAATTATCCGCAATGGCTCTGGAACACGATGTATGTGTCGGTGATTGCCACGTTCCTGTCGCTCATCGCGAGTGTGTTGGCTGCCTATGCGTTGGTGCGCATCCGTTTCCGCGGTGCGGAAATGGTGGGTGCAGCAATCTTTCTCGCCTATCTCGTGCCACCGTCGATCCTGTTCATTCCGCTCGCCACCATTATTCAGTGGTATGGGCTGTTTGATTCACCAATCTCGCTCATTCTCGTCTACCCGACGATCCTGATACCGTTCTCGACATGGCTCTTGATGGGCTATTTCAAGACGATCCCGTATGAGCTTGAAGAGTGTGCATTGATCGATGGCGCTTCGCGCTTCCAGATCCTGTTCAAGATCATCCTGCCGCTTGCGGTGCCCGGATTGATCTCGGCCTCGATCTTCTCGCTGACGCTGTGCTGGAACGAGTTCATCTATGCCCTCACCTTCTTGTCCTCCTCAGAGAACAAGACAGTGCCGGTGGCGATCGTGTCGGAGTTCGTCGATGGCGATATTTATCGCTGGGGCTCGCTGATGGCGGGCGCTCTCGTCGGTTCACTCCCGCTCGTGATCCTCTATTCCTTCTTCGTCGAACACTACGTCTCGGCGATGACAGGCGCGGTGAAGGAATAGGCGTTCTTCTTCGCCTACAAGATCAAAAAAACCCCGCAGCCAACGCTGCGGGGTTTTTGTTTGCGGAAACACCCCGATCCCTTGTGGTTCAAGACGCGGCTTTGCTGCTCCTCACCATGAGCGCTGAAAGCCTCAGCGCGAACGCCCTCATCCTGATGAGCGATGCAACGCATCGCGTCTCGAAGGACAAGGCAAATGATCAAGCGCAAATTGGTTCGAGACGCGGCTTCGCCGCTCCTCACCATGAGGGCTAAGTGGGAACGCTCTTTGCGATAGCGTTCAACTCTTACACCAACACCCGGCCCGGATTGAGAATGCCATTTGGATCAAGCGCAGCTTTGATCCGACGCATCAGCGCCAATTCGGCTGGCGTCCGTGAGAGCGCCAAATAAGGACGCTTCGTCTGGCCGACGCCATGTTCGGCTGAGACCGACCCCTCTAAACGCGCGGTGACGCCATAGACCACGCCCTCGATCTTTTCCTTCATGCCCGCGGGCATTTCAGGCGGCATGACATTCACATGAATGTTGCTGTCGGCGAGATGACCGAAAATGACAAACCGCGTTCCTGCCATCACACCGGGCAATTCCACACGCAACGCATCAACGGCGTCCTGCATGCGGCTGATCGGTATTGAAATGTCGAACCCCACCTGCTTGGGGAGATATTTGTAATGTTCATAGACGCTCTCGCGCAGCGCCCACATGCGATCGCGCTCAGCGCGTGACTGCGCAACCGCGGCATCGAGGACGAGACCTTCTTCATAGGCCGCAGCTAAAAAGGCTTCAAAATCCTCGCGTGCCCCCGGCGCTTCCATCAGGATCGCAAGCTCATTGTCGGGTGACACGGGCGCGTTCAAGGCCATAATGCCGGTCGCGATCTGGTAGAATTCGCGCCACATCGCCTCAAATACGAGGAGCCCTCCAGGCAGCTCCGCCTGCGCGCGCCGCAAGAGCTTGATCGCACTCGCCGTATTCGCGACAGCGACAACAGCTGTCTGAATATCGGACGGTTTGGGCTGCAACATCACAACGACACGGGTAACGACGCCCAGCGTCCCTTCAGCGCCGATGAAATATTGCGTCCAATCATACCCCGCATTGTTCTTCATCATCTTGTTGAGCGAACGCACGATTTCACCATCGGCGAGCACCACTTCAAGACCCAAGATATTCTTGCGCGTCATGCCGAAGCGCAGCACCTGATTGCCGCCCGCATTGGTCGAAACATTGCCGCCAATGGTGCAAGACCCACGCGCGCCCAAATCGATCGCGCAGAGGAACCCGGCCTTGTCGGCAGCTTCTTGGATCGCTTGCAACGTGGTTCCCGATAGCGCTGTGATCGTACCGGCTGCGGCATCGATCTCTTCGATCCCGACCATGCGTTCAAGCGACAATGCGATCTCGCCTTCACGCGGATGCGCGCCGGCTGCAAGGCCCGTCATACCGCCTTGTGTGACGACTGCGCGCTTGTGGGCATTGCAGATCGTCAACGCCGTTGAAACCTGCACGGTGTTGCGCGGCAGAATAAGTGCTGCCGGCAGAATAGGCTCCATCTTCGTCTGATCGAAACTGTTGCGAACGGGAATGTCCGTGCCCGTCTTGACGATATCCGGGCCGAGCGCTGCGATCAGTTCGGCAAGGCATGCATCCATGATCATTCTCCGGCGCGCCAATGCGCCTTATTGCGTTATGCTGCGCGCGAGCGCCAAGAGTGGCCCATCATTGAGCCCATCCAAAATCGTGAAATGGTTCGCGCCGGGTAATACGAGCACGTCCCCAGTGTTCCACGCTTGCGCATAATCGCGCGACTGGCGAATGAACTCCTCACTCTCAGCGCCACCAACCGCCACGCCCATCGTCACACCCGCGCGGGGCTTTTTGTAAAGTGGCGACAAGGCGCGGATGCGCGCTGCATCGTTCAGACCAAGCACCGGCCCCATAGGCACCATCGACAAGGGTTCAAGATCAAACACGCCCGAAAGTGGCAGCGCGGATTTGATCGGTGGGGCGGCTTCATCGGCCGCAAGCATCGCCACGATCTGACCACCGGCGGAATGCCCGGCAATATGAAGTTGTGACGCATCGATCCCCAATGCACCGGCCTCGCGCACAAGGAAATGCAGCGAGGCGCGACATTGCTCGAGAATGGTTTCAAGCGATGTCTGCGGCGCGAGACCGTAATTGACCATCGCGACCGCGAACCCCGCTTTCAGCATGCCCTCAGCAAAATGGGCATGCAGGTTCTTGTCCATCGCCTGCCAATAGCCGCCGTGGAAAAACACCCAGACCGGCGGACGCCCACCTGTAGCGGGATAAAAAAGATCCAGCGTTTCGAAGCGGCTTGGGCCGTAATAAAGTTCAAGGCCCCGCTGATTCTGCGCGAAGGCAGCGCTCTGCTTGCTCCATGCACCGCAGACCTGCCGAAAATCCGCTTGCAAGCGCGGCGAATATTGCCGCGCCAAAGCGATGCGATCATAACCGCGATAGATGGGATCAGCGGAGGGCTTTGGCAGAATGCGCGCCTGCGCTTTGACCGTAAACGCTCCCTCGCCTTTCTTCAGCGTGATCGGCGGCGTGAAGCCAGCAAAAGCTTCACGACACACAAGATCGACCGCCTGTCGGCTCGGATGAAATGCAGCTGGATCGGGTGCCGTCCACTCCATCGCGACTAAACCCTGCGGGGCGCTGCCCGCGGGCATCAATTGCTTGCCGATGGCATCAAGCGCATCGCGCATGGCTTCGATCGCATCGCGCTGATCTGACGATGCGGTGAGCGTGACCAATTCCGGTCCTGACATTGTGCTTATCCGTATTGCGGATCAGTAGGTCGCGCGGCCGCCGGAAATATCGAATACGGCGCCGGTCGAAAACCCGCAATCCTCCGAGGACAGCCAGCCGATCAGCGCGGCGGCTTCTTCGACTTGCAGGAACCGGCTCATCGGAATCTTCGACAGCATGAAATCGATGTGCTCCTGCTTCATCTGGTCGAAAATTTCAGTTTTTGCAGCCGCAGGCGTGATGGCGTTGACGAGAATATTGGACGTCGCCAATTCCTTGGCGAGCGATTTCGTCAGACCGATGAGACCGGCTTTCGATGCGGAATAATGCGAAGCGTTGGGATTGCCTTCCTTCCCCGCGACCGAAGCGATGTTGACGATGCGGCCATAACCATTCTTCAACATTTCCGGCACGATGGCGCGACATGTGAGGTAAGGCCCGATCAGATTGACGTCGACAACGCGCCGCCAGACATCAGGTTCCAATTCCCACGTCTTGCCATTGCCGCCGGTGATACCGGCATTGTTGACGAGAATGTCGATCTTGCCATGTGCGTTCACAACGGCGGTAACGGCGTTGGCAATTGATGTCTCGTCGGTCAATTCGACAACATCACCCGTCACCTTGCCGATCTTTGACAATGCCTCGACGGATTGCTTCAGGCGTGCCGCGTCGACATCCCAGAGCGCGACCGATGCGCCTGATTTCAACATGCGTTCAGCCGCCGCATAACCGATGCCGCGTGCGCCGCCGGTAATGATGGCCACGCGGCCCTTGAGATCGAGTTGGTTCACTGGATTGCCCTTCCCTAATGCCCTGCTGCTCAGGCAGGTTGAATGGTTTTAAGATCGTCCGCGCTCAATCCCCATGCGACGAGCCGGTCGGTTGCCGTCGCTTCAGGATCGGCGGCAGAAAAACGGATTGCACCGGGTGTGCGCGAGAATTTCGGTGCGGGTGCGGGCTGTGTTGCGCCGTGGCGCTCGACATAGGTTTCACGCGCCTGATTATGCGGATCGTGTGGCGCTTCTTCGAGCGACAAGATTGGGGCGAAGCACGCATCCGATCCGGCCATGATCGCGGTCCATTCGTCGCGGGTTTTTTCTTTGAAGCGCGCGGCAAACATAGCGCGCAAAGCAGGCCAATTTTTGGGATCATTGCGTGGTGGCACGTTTGCCGGATCAAGCCCGAGGCGCGTGATGAATTCCGTGTAGAACTTGCCTTCGAGCGGACCGACAGAGACGTAGCCGCCCTCCTTCGTCTCGTAGACGCTGTAGAAGGGTGCACCGCCATCGAGCATGTTTTCGCCGCGTCCGCCGGGCCAATTGCCGATGCCGCGGAGCGCAAAAAGCATGGTGCCAAGCGAGGCGACGCCATCGACAATGGAGGCGTCCACCACCTGCCCTTTTCCAGACCGTGCCGCTTCAATGTAGGCCGCGAGCACGCCGAGCGCGAGATAGAGCGATCCGCCGCCAAAATCGCCGACCATATTAAGCGGGATTGTGGGCGGCCCATCCTTCGGCCCGATCGTCGAGAGAATGCCCGACAGCGCGACATAATTGATGTCATGTCCCGCCGTATGCGCGAGCGGCCCCGTCTGCCCCCATCCCGTCATGCGACCATAGACAAGGCGGGGATTGCGCGTGTGAACAGCGTCCGGCCCAAGACCGAGCTTTTCCATCACACCCGGGCGAAACCCTTCGATCAGGATGTCGGCACGATCGATCAGCTTCAGCGCCGTCTCGCGCCCTGCGGCGCTCTTGAGATCCATCGCAATGCGGAGCTTGTTGCGGGAGAAGAAATCGAATTGCGGCGTGAAGGGCAGCCCTGCCTTCTCACCCCCGCCGGGCCGATCGATGGACACGATCTCGGCCCCGAGATCACCGAGCAACATGGCGCAGAACGGACCTGGCCCGATGCCCGCCATCTCGACGATCTTCACCCCACTCAACGGTCCCATCAACGCGCCCCCAAGCCAATGCCAATCATAGAATGGCGAACGGGGGCGAGGCCAGACGCGGCCTGTGGACAGACTGCGTCACGCCGCCTGCCGGGGCAATAGGCGGATATGGCTGCCGGGGATGGCACCGGGGAAGCCTGCGGCCATATCGGCGGCTTCAAGCAGGCGCGGCAGGTTCACACCCGTATCGATCCCCATGCCGTGGAACAAATTGACGATATCCTCTGTGGCCGTGTTGCCCGACGCGCCGGGCGCAAAGGGGCACCCGCCAAGGCCTGCCGCCGCGCCGTCAAAAGTGCGGATGCCAGCCTGATAGGCGGCAAGCACATTGGCGATGCCAAAACCGGATGTGTCATGGCCGTGAAACGCAAAACGCGCGCTGGTGCCAAACCGGGCCAAGGCCTCGCTCGCCAGCGCTTGCACCTGCATCGGATGGGCTTTGCCGGTGGTATCAGCGAGCGCGATCTCGACATCCTCGCGGATCGCCAGCACCTCTTCAATCACGCCCAGCGTGCGGGCTTTCTCTGTGCGGCCGGCAAAAGGGCAATGGAAGCTAGCGGCGAGCCCAAAGCGCATGGTGAGCTTGCGCTCGGGATCAATGCCCGCGCAGACGCTGCGCAGTTCCGCAATCGATTCCGCCGTCGTGCGGCGGACATTGGCGCGGTTATGATCGTCTGACACCGACAGCACGAATTCGAGTTCAGTGAGGCCCGCCGCGATGGCATCCTCCGCGCCCCGTGCATTGGGCACCAGCGCCATCAGACGCAAGCCCGGCACACGCTCAACGGCTTGAACGACTGACGCCGTATCGGCCATTTGCGGCACAGCCTTTGGGCTCACGAAAGAACCGATCTCGATCCGTTTCAAACCAGCCGCGATCAACCGATTGGCAAAGGCGATCCGGTCGGCGACCGGCACGACGGCAGGCAGGTTTTGCAGGCCGTCACGCGGCCCCACTTCCACAATCTCAACGCGGTCCATGCTGAACCCTCCGTAGGCCGCGACATAGGACGTTTGCCCCCACACCGCCAGTGCCCCACCATCCACCAAGCCATGCGAACGCGCATGGCGCACTACTGCCCTGCAGGACCCGCGCAGCCGAATGTGCTACGCACCATCAGTACCCCCGCGTTTTCCCCCGAAGGCCAATGCCGACCAGCGCCCCACTTCTTCTGATCGTGACGACCTTCTTCTGGGGCGGCAATGTGGTCGCAGGGAAACTCGCCGTTGGCGATGTCTCGCCCCTGTTGCTGACCTTCCTGCGCTGGTTCATTTCCGGCAGCGTTCTTTATGCCATTTCACGGCATGAAATCGCCGTGCAGTGGGCGCAGGTCAAGCCGCGCCTCTTATATGTGACGATCATGGCGGTGCTTGGCTTCACCGCTTTCAACTCGATGTATTACTCCGCGGCCGCATACACGAGCGGCATCAACATCGCGATCATTCAAGGCTCCACCCCGGTGATCGTGTTGATCGGCGCTGCCTTACTTGGTGCGCGGTTGAAAGCCGCGCAAATCTTCGGGATCCTTTTGACGCTCATCGGCGTCTGCTTCGTTGCCAGCAAAGGTGACATCGCCAATCTCATCGGCCTCAAATTCAATTTCGGCGATCTTTTGCTGCTGACGGCGAGCATTCTCTACGCCGGCTATACGCTGGCTTTGCGCCGCCGCCCGCCTATGCCGGCCTTGGTGTTCTTCTTCTTTCTCGCCTTTGCCTCGGCGGTCACATCCATACCGGGCGTCATCTGGGAATATGCGAGCGGGAACCTCATATGGCCAGATTTCAAAGGCGCGCTCATCGTCCTTTATGTCGGCCTGTTTCCGTCGCTCGTGTGCCAAGTCTTTTATATTCGCGCGCTCGAGATTGCGGGCCCGGCGCGTGCAAGCGCTTATTACAATCTCGTGCCGATCTTCGGCACATTTCTTTCCATCGCTTTGCTCGGCGAGCGTTTCTTCATATCCGATGCCATCGCTCTCGGCCTTGTCGTGGCGGGCATTGTGCTGGCCGAAGGCTTGTTGACAAAGAAGCGCGCCGCCTAAGCCTTTACGCCGCCTCTTCCAAACGCCGTTCCTTGACCGCGTGATCGGTCTTTTCCCAAGGGATATGCGTGATCCCCTGTCGCCGCGCCGAGACGAATTGGCGCACAGCGCGTACGGTGGCCACGAAGTTTACAAAATTACCCCAAACGATCCGCGGCACGGACATGAAGGCCGCAACGGGCCCATAGGCCAAAAACGTACACGTGCCCCGCACAAGTATGAATGAGGTCAACAACACCATGTTGACCGCCATCACTCGATCAAGCCACACACTCTCGGGATAGAGTGAAATATTTTTCCATTGCGGGAAGAGTGTCAGCACTAAGCCCCAATGGATCAGCCATATCAGTGCAAAGAGATAGACGACCGCATTCGCAATATTCGTGATGAGCGGCTTGCGATCGCGGAACAAAATGTAACGCTGCCAAAAACTGCCATACCACCCCAGGCTCTCCCAACCCTGCAGCGTAATGCCGAGAATCCAACGGGTTTTCTGCCGGACCGCCGGCCAAAAATCATGCGGGAACTCTCCGCGCACAGCCGGCATGCCAGGCAGCGCATAGAGCCGGCACATTTCTGGTTCCGGCCGACTTCCAATCACATTGCCCGTGAAAAAGGCCGAGGGCGCACCGAGCCGCAGCAATTGCATCGAGATTTCATAATCTTCAGTCAAAAGATGCGCGCGGAATACACCTTCGACAGCGTCATGCCACGCAAGATCCATGGCACCCCGGCTAAAGGCGGTGCCCACGCCGGCGCTCGGCACACCGCCTGTCAGCCATTCGCGCACACGCAAATCCTTGACGTGCAGTTGCGCGAATTCATCCATGTAATGGCCTTCCGTCATGCTCCACCACGGCGCTGCCAAGGGGAACACGGGGATTTGGACGATCGCTTTTTGTGGAATGAGATAATTGAAACATTTCAGGCCGTAACGCGGCACGTAATCTTCCGCATCATGCAAGACATAGATTTCAACGTCACGGCCGGTTTCATTTTCCCAACCGCGAATCCGTCGCATCACGGCATTCAAACAATCGGATTTGGTGGTGGGACCGGGATTGCCGACCATCGCGACACGCACATGATCGGGATGTTCAGCCATGACCCCTTCGACAACGGCCAGCGTGTCGGGATCATTCGGATACACGCCGACAAAAATCATGTAACGCTGATAATCGATATTGGCGACAGCATAGCGCAACATCCGCCCAATCACGGCTGCTTCGTTCCATGCTGGAACCATGATGGCGACCGTTTGCTCGGGCTTGGCTTCAAGCATGGCAAGATTGAGCCGCTGTCGCCCGCGCAAGAGAATGAAGCGCCGATAGAGACGCCAGAATATGAAAGCGAAGGTCATGACCATCTCGTCAAGACCGCTCACTAAATAGCCGACCGCCAGCACCCACACAGCACTGTGCATAAAACCGAGATAAAACGGAACATCCATCACCGAGGCCCCGTCACGCAGCAACCCGCGCGGCGGATGAGAATTCTTCGGCGGGAGGAATTGAAGCATCACCCGTTGCAAACCAACGCTTGAGCGAATGATGGATCCGCTCCGCGGCCAGGCCATCGCCGAAGGGATTGCTTGTGAGGCTTGATGCATGCGCTGCACCCGCGAGCAATTCACGCGCCTTGCCAACAATCTTTACAGGATCTGTCCCTACGAGGAACGCCGCACCCGCCTCGACCGCTTCGGGCCGCTCGGTCTCATTGCGCAGCACGATAACGGGCTTGCCTAAAGCTGCCCCTTCTTCCTGCAATCCCCCGCTATCGGTGATGATGAGCGAAGAAAGCGCTGCAAGACCCATGAAGCTCAGATAATCGAGCGGCTCGATCAAATGGATGCGCGGTTTACCGTCCAACGCGCTGCGGACCGTATCGCGCACGGCCACACCAGGATGAACGGGCAACACCAATTCAACGTCAGGCGTTTCGGCAACGATCTCGGCAAGCGCCGCACAAATATTGCGTAATCCGTCGCCCCATGATTCACGGCGATGGGTGGTAGCAAGAATGAGCCGCTGCCCCTTGAGTTTCCCTGCCCATTCGCGAGCCAAGGGCGTTTCTGCCGCGCGGAGCTTCACCATGTCGAGCGCATCAACCACCGTATTACCGGTGACGACGATGTCTTTGCGTGCGATGCCTTCGTGCATCAAGGCATGTGCCGCACGCGTCGTAGGCGCAAAATGGATTTTGGCAAGACAGGCAACCAGGCGTCGGTTAGCCTCTTCGGGAAACGGCAAATCAAGATTATGCGTCCGCAATCCGGCCTCGACATGCGCGACGGGAATGCGCTGATAAAAGGCGGCGAGCGCCATCGCCATAACGCTCGTCGTGTCACCCTGAACGATGAGAAGATCAGGCTTCAATTCACTTAAGACTGGCTCAGCGCCCTGTACGATCCGAGCCGTCAATCCCGCAAGCGTATCGCCGGGGCGCATCACATCCATTTCGATATCAAGTTGAATGCCGAACAAGGGGGCCATAGCGGCCACCATCTGCGCATGCTGGCCGGTGACGATCACAACCGATCTAAACGCTGGATCTTTTTTGAGCGCGAGGACGACCGGCGCCATCTTGATAAGCTCGGGCCTTGTGCCAATCACGAGTCCAATCGTATGCGTCTTCATCACTAACAATCCCACTAAAAACGAAAGCCGGTTTCAAGCCTCACACGCGTATCCCAATAGCGATTGCCATTGTCGCGGGAGACGTAGACAAGTTCATTGCGCAGCGTGAGTGGCACGATGCTGAAAGCACGCAGGGCGAGACCAAAGCCCCCTTCGAGAAAACGATTGTCCGGATTGTTTTGCGTATCGGTCGCGCCCGCACCCATGGCGTAGACTTCTGCGGCGTAATCGGCGTTCTCGTAGAAGCGATAGCCCGGACGGAGCCGCGCATAAGCGATGACGTCATTCTCATACCGCGTGAACCCGACCGCATCGGCGTAGAAATCTGCGATAAAGCGCGGCGCGAAGGGATTGGCCTGGTCGCATTGCGGCAGCATGTTCCATTCTTGTGCGACGACGATCCCGCCGCGCACATCGGGCTGCCAACGGTTACGGTTCTTGTAGAGCAGGTCATAGGCGTAGCCAGCTTCCGCAAACAGGATCACTGGCCAGCCATCGATTGGACGGACGCGCACACCGCCGGCAAAAATGGCAGCATTGTCGTAATAGAATTGTGGACCGAGCACGCCCTGCCCGGCTCCTGAGCGCGTATCATAGGTCACGCGTGCCGATGCATAGACATCAACCTTCGGCATTGCTTCAGGTGTCACGCCCACACGCAGTTGGACTGGTGCGACGCCTGCGCCGGTCTGCCGATCCCATTCCGGGGCGAGATACACTTCACCGAACCAAGGCTTCGGCATGAGGCGATCGACGCTCGTGCGCAAATTGCCATAGGACTCGCAGGCCCGCAGGCGGCGCTCGGGATCTGACGAATTGAGTAATTGTTTGAACTCGTCACGCGCGCTGCGATGCTTGCCTTCGGCATCCAGCATGAACGCAATCTGATTGCGGGCGAGCTCATCCTTCGGATCAATCGCAAGCGCGCGCTCGAATGCACGCCGCGCCTCCGGCTGTAGATTGGCCTCCAAAGCCGTGAAGCCGATCTGACGTTGCAAGGCGCCGTCATTCGGCTTTTGTGCCGCCGCGAGCATGAAAGCGCGATAGGCATCAGCGGGCTTCTTCTCCTGCAGAAGCCGATAGGCCCATTCCAATTGAATCCGTTCATCGTTCGGGAATTGCCGCGCGGCCTTGGCCAATATGGCGCGCGCTTCTTTTGGGTCCGTCGTTTTCAAAGCATAAAACCGGTTCAGTGCTGCATCCGGCGTGACAGCGACAACCTTCTGCACAGGCTTCACATCGTTCACCGGGGGACTGTTCTGGTTTTTAGCCTCACGCATGAAGGCCAGTTGGTTGCGGGCCAATTCGTCGGTCGGATCCAGAGCCAGCGCGCGCTCAAACGCACGCCGCGCCTCGGGCAGCATCTGGGCCTGCAAGGCGGTAAAGCCGATCTGGCGTTGCAACGCCCCGTCATCGTGCTTCTGCTCGGCCGCGCGCATGAAGGCTGGGTAAGCCTCGGCGGGCTTGCCCTCGTTCAAAAGCAGATAAGCCCATTCGAGTTGAATGCGGGCATCGTCTGGAAAACGTCGCGCCGCGTCCGCAAGCGCATTGCGGGCTTGCTGCGGATCTGACGGTTTCAACATGTAGAAACGGTTGAGCGCGTCATCTTGTGGCGAAGCGGCGGCGGCCGGAGCAAGCCCCGTGCACCAGCAACACAACGCAATATACAGCGTGCCAAAGACACGGCCGAAACGCATACTGACCACCGACGCGATCCCAAACGGACCAGACGTTTACGAATGAACAACCTATCGTTGGGTTAGATGAGTCCTAACAACCCGTCTATTCAAAACGGAAACATTGCTGCCTAAATTGAGCGCAGGCCCCGCGCTTGACACACAGACACGCCTTTCATCGATTCGGGCCATGTTGCGCCCCCTCGCCCGCGATTTTGACAGACGGCCATGGCGTGCACTTCGCGGCACGTAAGCTTTCTCCGCAAGAAGCCACGATGCCGCGGCCCGGGATTGCCTCCGCATCGCCCGAGCGATAGACCTCTCTCCGTCTTTTGATCGGTGACCTGAATTTGGCCCAGTCCTGTCTTCTGTTCGATCTCGATGGCACGCTGGTGCATACGGATCATGTCCATTTCATCGCCTTCAACGCGATGCTGGCCACGTTCGGCCGGGCGGTCGATCAAGCCACCTACAATCGTGAGATCGCCGGTTTTGCCAATGCCGACATCATGGCACGGCTCTTTCCCGATCTGAGCATCGACGAACATCGGCGGCTTGCGGACAGCAAGGAAGCACGGTTCCGCGATATGGCGGACACGCTGACACCCCAGCCGGGCTTGATGGCGTTGATTGCCGCCGCCGATGCACAGGGTATCCCGCGCGCGGTTGTCACCAATGCGCCGCGGGACAATGCGGCATTGATGCTCGACGCCATCGGCCTTGCTGAGGGTTGGGCCGCGATCGTGCTCGCGGAGGAATTGCCCCGCGCCAAGCCCGATCCACTCCCCTACAGCCACGCTTTAGAGAAGCTTGGCGCGCGAGCCGATGCGAGCGTGGCGTTTGAAGATTCCCGCTCGGGCGTCCGCGCGGCAGCGTTGGCAGGCCTTCCCGTGGTCGGCATGACGACGACACAAGACGCCACCACCCTCATCAGTGAAGGTGCGGTGTTCGGCGCCGATGATTTTACCGACCCGGCGCTTCTGGCGCTTGTGCGTGCGCGCACCGGCCTCGCCATCTAAACGGCTTAAATGATCCGGCTGCGCACGAAGGATGTAACGATCTCGGTGACCACAACCACAGCAAAGATCGTCGCCAGCATCAGCCCTACCTGATCCCAATAGAGATTGTTGAGCGCGGCATCGAGCGCCACGCCGATGCCGCCTGCGCCGACAAGACCCAGAACGGCGCTTTCTCGAATATTGATGTCCCAACGCAAGAGCGCCACAGACCAGAAGGCGGGCTCCGCCTGCGGCCAATAGCCTTTGAGCAGAATGGCCGCTCGCGGCGCACCTGTTGCCGTGAGCGCTTCGATCGGGCCTTGATGGGCTTCTTCCAGCGCTTCGCCAAAGAGCTTGCCGACGAAACCGATCGAACGGACGGCGATGGAGAAGACGCCCGCAAGCGCGCCAGGGCCAAAGATCGCAACGAACAACAAGGCCCATATCAGCGAATTGACCGAGCGGGACGAGACGAAGATGAATTGCGCAATCCAGCGGAGAATTGGATTGGCCGTAAAATTTCGCGCGGCCAAGAAAGATAGCGGCAAGGCCAAGAGAATTGCGAGAATGGTGCCGAGCGTGGCGATGTGGAAGGTTTCGACCAAGGTCGACCAGACCACCGGCCAAAACTTCAAATCAAAGGGCCACATCCGGGCAAACAAATCCGCCGTCTGCTCGGGCGCATCATAGAGAAATTCAGGGATGATCTCGACTGTCTGCAACGACCAGACAATCGCAATCGCGCTGACAATGTAGACGATGGAACGACCGATACGCTCGGCCGGGGTAAAGCGCGTCCAGACGCGCGGATCGTTGCCGGTTTCCATCATTGGAAAATTCTCCGGATCCGCGCCGATACGAACTCTGCGATCATGATCAGGCCGATGATGATCAGCAGGATCGTCAGCACCACATCATAGTCGAACCGCTGATAAGCTGTGAACAACGGCGCACCAATCCCGCCGCCGCCGACAATGCCCACCATGGTGGAATTGCGCAGATTGGAATCGAATTGGTAGACCGTGAGACCGACAAACCGCGCCATGACTTGCGGGAAAACCCCAAAGATCAACACGGCAAAAAAGGATGCACCCGTGGCGCGTACCGCTTCCACCTGTTTGGCGCTGATCTCTTCCACCACTTCGGCAAAGAGTTTGGAAACGAAGCCCATCGTCGAAACAATAAGAGCCAGAATACCCGCCAACGCCCCAAAGCCGACTGCCTTCACGAACAAGATCGCCACAATGACCGGGTGGAAAGAGCGCAGTACGGCGATGATCGCGCGCGCCGTCCACGACACCCAAGGCGGCGCAAGATTGCGCGCCGCGGCCAACCCCATGGGAAGCGACAGCAGAACGCCGACAAACGTTGCGAGGATGGCGATCTGGATACTTTCGATCATCCCATCTTTGATGAGCTCGAGCTTGTCGGGCTGCAGATTGGGCGGAAACATCCGATCGAACAGGCGCGCCGCATTCGCCATGCCGCGCGCGATGCGGGCCCCATCAATATCGAGGGTGCTGATCGCATAGACCGTGTAGATCGCAAGCCCAATCCAGACGAAGCGTTTCGTCCAATCCGGGGGAAAGGCGGCGCGTGCGAGCGTCGATGCGCTCATTGCCAATCCTCGCCACCATAGATTTCAGCGAGATGGTGCGCACCCAGACCATCGGGCGGGCCGTCATACACGACCATGCCGCCCGTCATGCCAATCACGCGATGGGCGAACCGCTTCGCCAATTCGACATTGTGGATGTTGACGACGATCGGAATGCCACGGCGCGCGGACATTTCCGCCATCAATTCCATGATCTCGACGGACGTCTTCGGATCAAGCGAGGATGTTGGTTCATCCGCTAGGACAAGACCGGGATCCTGCATGATGGCGCGCGCAATGCCGACGCGCTGGCGCTGGCCGCCCGAAAGCTTGTCAGCCCGGCGCGTTGCGAAATCAGCACCAAGACCCACAGCATCCAGGAGCTCAAACGCACGCGTAATGTCGGCATCTGGAAACTTGCGCAGAAAGGCGCGCCACACCGGAATATAACCAAGCCGACCCGAGAGGATGTTCTCCATCACGGAGAGGCGTTCCACGAGGTTATATTCTTGGAACACCATGCCAATGCGGCGGCGAATATGGCGCAGGCCGCTGCCCTGCACTTTCGCGATGTCCTGCCCTTCAAACCAAATCTCGCCCGAGGTGGGATCAACGAGACGATTGATGCAGCGGATCAGGGTCGATTTACCGGTGCCGGAAGGACCGATGATCGCCGTCAGCCCCTCAGCACCAATATCGAGATTGATGTCTTTGAGAACAGGAACACCGGCGCGGTATTCCTTGCGCAGATGGCGAATGCCCAGCACCGACGCAGTGGCATGGGTTTGCAGGGCAGAACGTGTCATTTCCAAAGAACCTGTCGAACAACAATGACGGCTTGAATTAAGGCTTGGCCGGGGTCGCGGGTTGCGCCGCTTTGGCAGCCGCTTCAGCCGCCTTTTTCGCTTCGGCTTCTGCTTCGCGCTTGGTCTGCGCGTCATAGGCCGCCTTATTGTAAGGCGTGCCGGATTTCTCCGCCACTTCGCGGATCGGGCGCCACGTGTCCTTATAGGTCATCGGCAAGAAGCGATCTTCGCCCTTATACTCGTTCTTGAGCGCGTCGTTCCATTTGTAGTCGTAGAAACACTGCGCGATCTTCTTTGCGAGTTCCGGCTTCAAATCATGCGGCAGAGACCATGACGAGGTCGGGAACGTTTCACTTTCCCAGATCACGCGCAATTGATCGCCTTTCACCGCGCCGCGCGCCACCATGCGGTCATAGACATCAGAGGCGACGGGCGCCATGTCGTAATCGCCGGAAGCGACGCCAAGCACGGATTTATCGTGCCCGCCCGACATCAGCACTTTGTAATCATCATCCGGCTTCAGGCCCTGCTCCGGAAAGAACACGCGCGGTGCGAGATTGCCTGAATTCGAAGACGGCGCTGTATGCGCGACCTTCTTGCCCTTGAGATCGGTCAGTTTCTGATAGGGGCTATCGGCTTTCACGAGCGCGATCAGCTTGTAGCCTGACACACCCTTTTCCGAGCCGATCACCGCGAATGGAACGGCGCCCGCAAGGTTCACCGCAAAACCGACAACGCCCGTGGCGAAGCCTGAAATATGCAGGCGGCCTGAGCGCATCGCCTCAATCTGCGCGGCATTGTTCTGCACCGGGAAGAAGACGATCCGCTTGCCCGTGCAAGGACCGAGATAATCCATGAAAGGCTGCCAGACGACCTGATAGACGGCCGGGTTCTCGACGGGCGAATACGCGAAAACAAGCGCCGACGGGTCCTTCAACTTAGACGGATCCGTCGGCGTATCAGCGACGAGGTCATTGTTCGCGTCGCAATATTGCGTATCGAGCTGGCCGCGATTGGGGCAATTGTCCTGCGCCTGCGCAAGACCAGCCGTTGCAACCAGTGTGAGAGCAATGAGAGAGGCGCGAACCATGGTTCACCTTTATCGATCAGGGTTTAGGAGCAGTCGCGGGAGCGGCAGGTGCTGCGGCAGGCGCAGGGGCAGCGGCGGGTTGGCTCTGCTGCTTCTTCGCCAAGGCTTCAGCCTCACGCTTAGCTTCCGCATCATAAGCCGCCTTGTTGTAAGGCGTGCCTGATTTCTCGGCCACTTCGCGCACAACCGCCCAATCGGTCTTGTAGGTGATGGGCAGGAAGCGATCATCGCCGTTGAATTCTTTCTGCATCGCCGGCGGGAAGCGGAAATCAAAGAAGCATTGCTGCAATTTGGCCGCCAGCTCCGGCTTCAGATCATGCGCATAAGCAAAGGATGATGTCGGGAAGACCGGGCTCTTGTAGATGATCCGGAAATCATCGGCTTTGGTCGTGCCGCGTGTAATCATCCGCTCGTAAACGTCGGATGCCACAGCGCCCATGTCATAATCGCCCGAGACAACGCCGAGGATCGACTTGTCATGGCCACCTGACATCAAAGGCTTGTAATCCTTGTCCGGCGTCAGGCCTTGTTCTGGGAACAGAACGCGCGGCGCGAGATTGCCCGAATTGGATGAAGGCGATGTATGCGCCACCTTCTTGTCCTTGAGATCAGGCAATTTCTGATATGGGCTCGACGATTTCACAATCGCGAGCAGATTGTAGCCGCGCACGTCATTACCGACGCCTTTGGCGGCGAATGGAACAGCACCGGCCATATTCACGGCAAAGCCCGTCGGCCCCGTCGAGAAGCCCGCAAAGTGCAGACGACCCGATCGCATCGCTTCAATTTCCGCCGCGTTGGACTGCACGGGATAATAGACAATGCGCTTGCCGACACATTTTTCGAGATGGTCGGTGAATGGTTTGAAGATATTGGCATAGACGGCTGGATCTTCGACCGGCGTATAGGCCCAGACGAGGGCTGACGGATCACGCCATTTCTTCGGGTCCGTCGGCGCATCCGCCACGAGGTCGCCATTGGCGTCGCAATAAGCGGTGTCGAGCTGGCCGCGATTGGGGCAGTTGTCCTGCGCCAGAGCGGGCGTGGCGCCCGCCATCCCTGCACCCACCAGAAGGGCGGCTAAACCATGTTTCTTGATAAAGGCCTTGGCCATCGCACTCTCTCCCTGAACTCATCCGGCGGCTTCGGCCGCTCTCGTCCTCACGCTAGAGGATAAGGGGCAGCGGGGTAAAGCGCTGCCCCTCGTCCCGATCAATTTGCAGCGGCAACCATGGCCTGCCAACGAGCGAGGAAGTCTGCCCGTTTCGCGGCAGCCTCTTCCTCATTGGTCGCGAAGACCTTGATTTTGGTCAGATCCGGCAGGTCGACATATTTGCTAACATCGATATCGGTGCGGCTCGGACGACGATAGGCTCCTTCGAGCAGCGCGATCTGGCACTCTTTCGAGATCAGCAATTCACAGACATTTTTCGCGATCGGGCCAGCGGGGGCATTCTTGATCAGCGTTAGATATTCCGCCGTCGTGAACGTGCCGTCCTCTGGATAAAGCAGGCTGATCTCTTTCTGGCCGCCCGCCACATAGGCATAGGCATTCGATTCAAAGGTGAGGCCGACGGCATATTCACCCTGCCCGACGCTGCGCAGGACGGCGGCGGCCGCGCTGCTCACCTTGGTGTTTTGCGCGAGCTTCTTCAGCGCGTCCGTACCAAGCATTTTCTCGACGCCCCACAGGATCGTATAGGCGGTCGAGCTATTGGCCGGGTCGGCAATGATGATCTTGCCCTTGAAGCGCGGATCGAGCAGATCGGTCCATGTTTTCGGCATCGGCGCGCCGCCGAGCTGGTTCTTGTTGATCATGGCGACCACGACATGGATGTTCGCAGCCGTCCAAAGATTGTCAGGATCGCGCAGCGCCGGAAGAATGGCGTTCAGATCAGGCGCCTTCCACGGCTCGAACAACGACTTGAACGCACCAAGCGTATTTGCACTCGAACTCCAGAACACATCGCCCTGCGGCTTGGCCGCTTCCGCTTCAAGACGCCGCAGCAATTGACCGCTGCCGCCAGTGATCGTGCTCAGCTTCACATTCGGCAGGAGCTTGCGGCCGGTGTCCTGCACGGCGGTGACAGCCTGTTCCGAATTCGACGTGTAGATGACGGCGCTGCCGGACGGGCTTTGCGCAAAAGCTGGCAGGGCAAAGCTCGACGCCATGCCTGCCAGAACGCTGCGGCGGGTCGGACGGATCAACATGAGACAACTCCCCTTCAGGCCGTCTGGTTTGCAAAAACACGGCCCGACGGCGAGGCCCGTTTTTCTTGAGATAGCATTCAACTTCGCGAGGCGAACAGGTCAACCTTGCCGATCCGCGTCGCAACGATGATCGGCACAATGATGATGGAGATCAGCACGAGGCCGTAGGCCGACGCTTGCGCCATCAGCCCACTATCGATGAGGCGGAAGATTTTGATCGGCAACGTCTCACGCCCGCCGGAATAGACAATGATCGACGCGCTCAATTCGGCGACTGTCGTTGTCCAGGTTAGCACGGTGGCCGCCAGAATAGCCGGGACCATCAAGGGCAACACCACATTCAGGAAAGACCGCACCGGCGGCACACCGAGGCTCACCGAAGCCTCTTCGATGGAGTCAGGAATGTTGTAGAGGGTCGAGGATGCGTTGCGGACGCCAAAGGGCAGACGCCGCACGATATAGGCCAGAACGATGATGGCACCGGTCCCCGTCATCGCCAGAAAACCGGCGTTAAACGACATCACCAAGCCGATGCCAATCACGGTGCCCGACAAGGCGAGCGGCAGCATCGAGAGAGAGTCGATCACCGGTGTGAGCATCGTCTTTTTCTTGACGATGAGCACGCTCAGCAGTGTCGCAAACGCAATCCCGATCATGGTCGCGAGCGACGCATAGATCAGCGTGTTGATGATGGGATCGGGCGCGTTGATGAGCACCCGCTCGAGGTTCGCAAGCGTCCATTCACCCCAGCGCATCACTGGTCCGCGCGCCCGCGTAAACGCGCCGACGACCAATGTCCCCAAAGGCAAGAGCGAAATCACTGTCAGTAGCGCGGCCAGAAAACCCGTGATCAAACCCGCAACACCACGCAACCGGATAGGACGCGCGCCACGGCCCTGCACCGTCTCATACCGTCCCCGCGCCAGAACGACGCGTTGGATGAACAGCACGATCATCACGATCGCCACCGACACCGTTGCAAGCGTGCTCTGCATGACGGGGTCGGAACCCGATTCCGCAACGGCTGCCTGATAGGTCAAGACCGAGAGCAGCGGGATTTTGTGGCTCAAAATCATGGCCACGGCGAAATTGCCGACCACGAGCGTGAACACAAGAAGTGCGCTCGCCAGCACGGACGGCAAGATCACGGGCAGAAGTACACGCAGCCGGGATTCAAATGGTGAGGTGCCAAGGCTTTGCGCTGCCTCTTCCAATTGCACATCGGCACCGCGAATGGCCGCCAGCGTGCCAATATAAATATAGGTGTAATAGGTGAAGCTCATCACCGTGAAGAGGCCGAACCAGCCATAAAAGCTTGGCAATTCCAAACCGAAGCCGGCGGCCCATTTGGTGAAAATACCATTATTGCCAAACAGCATCAGCCATGTTTGCGCAGCGATCACTTCTGGAATGATCAGTGTGATGAGAGGCAAAAGCGCGATGATCGATTTGCCAGGAAAGTCGTGGCGCGCAGCGAAATATGCCAGCGGTACACCGAGCAGCAAAGACAGCAGCGTGACACCGGTTCCCAGAAACAGTGTATTGAGAATGGCAGCGCCATATTTTGCATCGGTCGTCAGCGTCTGCCACCCAGATGCCGCACCGCGTCCGAAACTGCCAAGGATCACATTGAGCAAAGGATAGGCGAGGAAAACGGCCAGCGTGATGAAGGCCGCCGCAGCTAACCAGAACCAAGGCGAAGCGAGACGCCGCTCGGTCATGGCTCGATCATCCGCGCGCTCGTGCGAGGAATATGCAGCCTGCAAGTCTCGCCCGGCTTCAGGCTGTCCGCCTCATCGTCGCGGCGATGGACAAGCAACGTGAAGCCACCTGCCAAGGCAAGGCGATACGCCGTCTTGTCACCTAGAAAACTCCGCGCGACGAGTGTCGCCTCAAAGACGTTTTCGCCGTGCAAGGACGCTCCAAGCCCAATCTCTTCCGGGCGGACCGCGATGACGGCGGGACCATTGATCAATGTCTGCTGGGCGATCGTTAAGGTGCCAAACGGAAACGAGATCGCAGGGCCCTTTGCACCATTGGGCACGGGCAGCAGATTGGCGCCGCCGACGAAATCAGCGACATAGCCGGAGGCCGGATGGCGATAGATGGCGTGCGGCGTGCCAACTTGGCGCAAGCGGCCGCGATCCATCACACCGATCTGATCGGAGAGCGCCAGCGCCTCTTCTTGATCATGCGTGACAAAGACCGTGGTGATGCCAGTTTCCTGTTGCAGCGCGCGGATCGTCTCCCGGATCTGAACGCGCAATTTGGCGTCGAGATTGGATAATGGCTCATCCATCAAGAGAACTTGCGGCTTGATGACCAAAGCGCGTGCAAGCGCGACACGCTGGCGTTGACCGCCCGATAAGGCCGCAGGCAGCCGCGCGCCGAACGCCGAGAGACCAACGCGCTCCAACGCTTCGCCCACGCGTGTCTTGATCTCGCTGTCGCCGACCTTGCGGGCACGCAGACCATAAGCGACGTTTTCAAAAACGGTGCGATTGGGAAAGAGTGCGTAATCCTGAAACACCATGCCGATATCGCGCTGATGGGGCGGCACATGCGTGACGTCCCGGCTGCCGAAGCGGATTTGGCCTTTCACAGCTGGCAGAAACCCGGCCATCGTCCGCAGCAATGTGGTCTTGCCGCACCCGGACGGACCGAGAAGCGTGAAAAATTGACCATTGCCGATGGTAAGCGACAAACCATCCAGAACGGCCTGGCCGCCATAATCAACGGTGAGGTTTTCGACGGTGATGCTCACGCAGCGACCCCCGCGGCGGCAATAAGGGCAAGCGCCTCGCGATGACGCGCCGGATCACCTGCGGCCAGAATGCGCGGACCGCTCATAAGATCGATCGGTCGACCCGTCCAATCCGTGATGACACCGCCCGCCCCTTCGATGATCGGTTTGAACGGCGCGTAATCGTAAATCTTCAGCCGCGTATCGATGGCGACATCGGTGCGGCCATTCGCCAACAGTCCATAGGCCATGCAACAGCCGCCATAGATCCGCCACGCGGTGCGTGCCTTGAGCGCTTCAAGGGCCGGCGTTTCTTCGGCGGCAAAAAAATCCGGATTGCTGGCGGTCAGGATCGCGCCTGAGAGGTCAGCACAGGATCGCACTGATACCGGTACGCCATTATGCGTTGTCACGGCGCCGGCCACGCCAACCCAGCGCTCGGCCGTCACCGGTAAATCCATGATGCCGATCACCGGGACACCACGATGCGCCAGCGCGATCAGCGTGCCATAGACCGGCACCCCTGCAATGAAGGGCGCCGTCCCGTCGATCGGGTCGAGGATCCAAACGTACTCGGCATCAACCTGACGCGAATCCTCTTCCTCACCGACAATGCCATGGTCCGGAAAGGTTTCGAGGATGCGTGAGCGCAACCGCGCCTCAATGGCCGCATCGAGATCGGTCACAAAGGTCCGGTCAGGCTTCAGCGTGGCCGATGAGCGAGCCCCCTGCCCAGCCAGCAGCATGACGCGGGCTTCCGACGCCAAGCGTTCAGCAAAGCGGGTCAGATCCTGAATGTCCAAGCGGCACCTCCGTCTGATATATCTGACCCCGACATCGCCCAAGAGGCAATAGGGAGGCAGGAGGCGCAGACGAAAGGGCAAGGGCCCGGGGCCGCCACAAAACCGGCAAGGCGGGTGACGCGACACTATGACTATGGTTTGGGAGTGATGGCGCGCCCTACGGGACTCGAACCCGTGTTTTCGCCGTGAAAGGGCGACGTCCTAGACCGCTAGACGAAGGGCGCATGCGGTGAGCGGGCTTATAAGCGGGAAACTCCGGCTCGACAAGCCTTTATCGGCCTTCTATCCAGTTCTTCTCATTCTCTTTCGAAGAAAATCATGTCAGTTCCCTCCCCCACCCCGGCTGAGCCGGGTTCTCCCAAGCCTCACGCCACGCAGGAAGCCGTCCAGGAGCCTCGAATCGGGCTTGAAGCGGCCGATGCCAGCCACGCTGGGGATACGCTCGGGACGGGCGAGCCCACAATGGCGGGCGCGGAAACAGGCTCGGCCAATCGGCCAGGGCTTGGCATTGCCATGATGCTGATCGGCATTCTCCTCTTCGTCACCAATGACGTGATGGGGAAATGGCTGATGGCGACCTATACGGTCGGCCAGGTTTTGCTGCTCCGGAGTTTTGCCGCCCTCCTGATGCTCTCGCCCTTCATCTGGCGTGAGGGCCTGATGACGATCATCCGTGCGCCGCAGCCGGGGCTGCAAACGCTGCGCGTGATCTTCTCGACGCTGGAAGTGGCCGCCTTCTATTGGGCCGTCAGCTATCTGCCGCTCGCCGATGTCATGACCTTCTACATGGCCGGACCGATCTTCGTCGCTGCGCTCGGCGGCGTCTTCTTGGGCGAGCATCTGAGTGCGCGGCGCTGGGCGATGATCCTGTTTGGCTTTGTCGGCGTCGTGATTGCGATGCGGCCAACCGGCGCGGCCTTCTCGATGGCCTCGTTGATCGCGATTTTCGGTTCGCTCTGTTTTGCTGCGTTGATGCTGACGACACGCAATCTACGCAAGACCAGCGATGTCTCGCTCGTGGCGTGGCAGACCGTTGCCGCATTGATCTTCGGTGCCGTGCTCGCACCGATTGGCTGGGTCACGCCCAGCGGGGCTGATTTTGTCTTGTTGTCGCTGCTTGGGATCGTAGCCGCGCTTGCGCATATCTGTGTCAATCGCTCGCTCAAGCTCGCGCCGGCGACGGTTGTTGTGCCGTATCAATACACGCAAATCGCGTGGGCCATGCTGTTCGGTTATCTCGTGTTCGGCGACATTCCTGAAAGCGGCATGGTGATTGGCTCCATCGTCATCATCATCGCAGGCTTCCTGATTTTCCTCGACGAGCAACGCGCGAAGACACGCGCCTGATCAGCGTGTCTTGTCGGCAGGCGCGGCATCGGCAATGCGGATCTGCACGCGTTCACCGCCGCCCCAGCGATCGACTGTCAATTGGCCTGCGACATGGATGGGCAACCCGCCGCGCGCCTCTTTCAAGGCACGGCCCAAATCCTGATCGGCAGCGCGAAATGCGATGCCGTTGATGAACGCGCCATCGCCTGCACGCAATTTCACACGGACATGATTTTGCCCGACATCCTGCGCCTCGATGACTTGATGCGATGGCAGGACGAACACAGGCTCGGGATGGGATGAACCGAACGGACCTGCTTTTTCGATCGCTGCGATCAGATCCGGATTAGCGCCGCGTGCCGTGACCGCCGCGTCAACGGAAAGCCCCGTATCACTGAGCGATTCGTCGACTTGCGCGGTCAAAGCCGTTTCAAGCGAATGACGAAAATCCTCAATCTTGTCCGGCGCAATCGTGACGCCCGCCGCCATGGCATGACCGCCACCTTTGAGTGCCAAACCTGCTTCGACAGCGGCGCGCACGGCGCGGCCCAAATCCGCACCGGGCACGGAACGACCTGAACCGACGAGCTGGCCTTCCGCATTGCGCGCCAGCGCAAACACGGGACGACGAAACCGCTCCTTCAACCGCGAGGCCACAAGCCCAACGATGCCGGGATGCCAATCATCCGACGTCGTCACCAGCACACGGTCTGTCGGGTCTGCTCCCACTCCGGCACGCGCGAGAATTTGCGCTTCAGCCTCTTCCACCATCGCGACTTCAGCGGCTTGCCGTTCGCGGTTGAGCCGATCGAGCGTCTCGGCGATGCGTGCGGCTTCAACATCGTCTTCGGTGGTGAGAAGGCGGGCGCCCAACGCGGCATCGCCAATGCGCCCGCCAGCATTGATGCGCGGGCCGATCATGAAACCAAGATGATAGGCAGAGAGCGGCCCATCGAGCCGCGCAATATCCGCCAAAGCACGGAGGCCCGGCCGCGAACGATTGCGCATGATGGCGAGGCCCTGCCGCACGAACGCGCGATTGAGCCCCTTGAGCGGCACGACATCGGCAATCGTTGCTAGGGCCACGAGATCAAGCGCACCCATGAGATCGGGCTCGGTGCCGCCTTTCCAAAATCCACGGCGCCGCAATTCGCGATTAACGGCCACAAGCGTCATGAACACGACGCCAGCCGCGCAGAGATGGCCAAGACCGGAGAGATCGTCGAGACGATTGGGATTTACGAGCGCAAAAGCGGCAGGCAATTCTTCCGGTGCCTGATGGTGGTCGAGCACAATTGTGTCGAGACCCAACCGCGTCGCTTCGGCAATCGGCTCATGAGAGGTCGTGCCGCAATCAACCGTGACGAGAAGGCCAATGCCCTTGTCGGCCAGCATGCGGATCGCATCATTGTTAGGGCCATAGCCTTCGGTGAGACGATCAGGAATATGGATGAGGCTCTCGACGCCGCATTCGCGCAGAAACGCAGAGAGCAAAGCCGAGGCGCAGGCGCCATCGACGTCATAATCGCCGAAGATGCCGATCAGCTTGCGCGCTTCGATCGCATCAGCGAGCCGAGCGGCCGCGCGATCCATGTCGACCAGCGTCGAGGGATCGGGCATCAAATCGCGCAATTTTGGATCGAGAAACGCCGGTGTTTCGACCGAAGCGACACCCCGCGCGGCCAGAATGCGCGCGACGATATCGGGCACGCCATGATCCTGCACAATGGCGAGCGCGCGGGCACGCGCTTCCTCGTCCAGCCGGTCCACCCAAGGACGGCCGGTGAAGCTCTTGCTGACACCGAGGAAGGGTTTGGTCATGGCCTCTGGATTAGGGCCGAATCAGCCCTGCGGGCCAGAGGGGGGACGCTGCCGTCCCCGCTATTCTCAGTGCGGTTGGAGCCGCATCACCCGTGCGACGTGCGCAGCGATGTGGCGATCCATGAACCGCCACATCCCGCGCTAAGCCGCGATTGAAGCGTCTGCCTCAGTCGAGCTTGAACTTCGCCAATTCGCGATGTTCGCCGTGGATCTTGCGCACTGTGCCAGTGATAGAGCGATAGACGATCGTTTCGGTCTCGATCACATCGCCCTTGAATTTGACGCCAGAGAGAAGGCCGCCATCGGTCACGCCGGTGGCTGAGACGATCACGTCACCGGAGGCGAGTTCGTCCATCTCGTATTTCTTCTTTGGATCCTTCACACCCATGCCCTTGGCACGCTCGACCTTCTCAGGCGTATCGAGGATAAGCCGACCCTGCATCTGACCACCCACGCAGCGCAGCGCCGCAGCCGCAAGCACGCCTTCCGGAGCGCCGCCAATGCCGAGATAGATGTCGATATCGGTTTCCTGTGGCATGGCGCAAAAAATCACACCGGCGACATCACCATCAGTGATCAGGCGAATGGAGGCGCCCGTCGCGCGCACCTTCGCGATGAGATCAGCGTGGCGCGGACGGTCCATGATGAGAGCGGTGATTTCATGCGGCTCGACGCCTTTGGCCTTGGCGAGCGCACGAATGTTTTCGGCCGGGTCACGGTCGAGATCGACGGTGCCCTTCGGATAGCCCGGACCGATCGCAATCTTGTCCATGTAAACGTCAGGTGCGTAGAGGAGCGAACCGGCCTGCGCCATGGCCATCACGGCAATCGCACCGGGCATGTCCTTGGCGCAGAGCGTGGTGCCTTCAAGCGGATCGACCGCGATATCCACCTTGGGGCCGGTGCCGTTGCCGACCTTCTCACCGATGAAGAGCATTGGCGCTTCGTCGCGCTCGCCCTCGCCGATCACGATGGTACCGTCGATCGGGAGCTTGTTGAGCTCGCGACGCATAGCGTCGACCGCAGCCTGGTCGGCCGCCTTTTCATTGCCCCGGCCACGCAGGCGGGCCGCCGAGACCGCCGCGCGCTCGGTCACACGCACGAGTTCCATCGAGAGGATGCGCTCGATGACCTCTTTCTGGGGGACATTGATCTCAGTGTTCGACATGGGCGGCAATCTCCAGCGTTATCGACCACGCCTATAAAGGATTTGCCGCAAACTGCTAGCGGTGCCGGTAGAGAAACCGACTTGCCGTTAGGTCAGTTTTAATGATATCATATTGATATCAATAATGGGCTTCACATATGGGTCAAATTTTGGTTCGCAAGATCGACGACGACGCGTTGGCAAAACTCCGTATCCTCGCGGACGAACAAGACATTTCCCTCGAAGCCTTGGCCCGACGCGCTATCGAAAAAGAAGCACAACAAAGAACGCAAGCGGAATTGCGGCAGGCTTGGGCTGACCTCGAGACGCTGCGCGCTGCCATGCCAAAGGGGGGGCCTGACTCGTCAAGGATTCTACGCGCTTTACGGGACGGCGATGAATCGGTTGACAATTGACGCATCCGTCGCCCTCAAGTTTTTCAGAGATGAACCGGGCAGCGAAACCGCGCGTAGTTATCTTCCGCAGCTGCGGAACGGTGCGTTCACGCGAGCGTATGAATTAAGTGCACCGATCCTGCTCGCGCTTGAAGTCCACAATACATTGGTCAAGCAGCTCAGGCGGGCGGCGATTGATGGCGAGATTTTGTCCTTAGCGCAGCCAACGCTTGAACGTTACATCGCATTCGATGATGTGACGCAGACACTTGTTGAACGCGCACGAATGATGTCTCTCACGGCAAGCGCTTGGGCCCGCGGACAAGGGCTCGCAACTGACCAATCACGCGTCCCGTTCAACATCTACGACTGTATCTACATAGCACATGCAGAGCGCAACAGAACGACGCTCCTGACAGCCGATGGAGAACAAGCCAAAATCGCACGCCAGACTTTTGGTCTGTCGGTCGAACTTCTCACATCTACCAACCCTTAACGCTCAATCCGGATCAGTTGGGGCGGTTCGGCAATGTGGCCGTCGGCCATGACGGCGTCGAGCGCGTCACGAATGGCCGCTTCGGTCGTCGCATAGGTGATGAGCACGACCGGCACGGGTCCGGATGCTTTCTGTCCCGTCGCCTGCGGCGGCTTACGCTGTACGATGCTCTCAAGCGAGATCTGGCGCTCGGCCATACGCGTTGCAATGGAGGCTGCCGCGCCCGGACGATCGAGCACCGACAGGCGGATATAATAGCCGCCTTCATGGCGCTGCATCGGTGCTTGTTCTGTCGCTTCGAGATCCCGAGCGGCGACGCCATAGGCCGGCAGGCGAGTGCCGCGCGCAATGTCACCAATGTCGGAGAGGACAGACGAGGCAGTCGCGTTGCCGCCTGCACCAGGCCCGACCAAGGTCAATTCGCCGACCGGCTCAGCGAGAATGGATACCGCATTGGTGACGCCCATGACCTGAGCAATCGCGCTCGTCTTTGGTACCATTGTCGGATGGACGCGCTGCTCTATGCCGGTCGCCGTCCGCTCAGCCACGCCGAGCAATTTGATCCGATAGCCGAGTTCGTCCGCCATGCGCAGATCAAGCGGCGCGATCGAGGCGATGCCTTCGACATAGACGGCGTCTGCATCGATAGCGGTTCCAAACGCAAGACTCGCCAAAATCGCAAGCTTATGTGCGGTGTCAAAACCACCGACATCGAAGGTCGGATCAGCTTCGGCATAACCGAGCCGTTGCGCATCGGCGAGAACGGCTTCGAAGGGCAGCCCTTCCAATTCCATGCGCGAGAGAATGTAATTGCATGTGCCGTTGAGAATGCCCGCAACGCGTTCAACGCGATTACCTGCAAGCGATTCACGCATGGTCTTGATCGCGGGGATACCACCGGCCACGGCCGCTTCGAAATTCAGTTGCGCACCTGTGGTTTCTGCGAGTGCGGCGAGTGCGTTGCCATGCTTTGCCAGAAGCGCCTTGTTGGCCGTGACCACCGATTTGCCGGCAGCAAGTGCGGCTTCCACCGTGTCCTTGGCCTTCCCGTCAGCGCCGCCCATCAATTCAACAACGCACTCGACATTCGCGCTCTTGGCCATCGCCACAGGATCGTCGAACCATTCAATGCCAGAGAGATCGATGCCGCGGTCGCGGCTCTTGTCACGCGCCGAGACGGCAACGACGCGGACCGGACGTCCGCACCGATGCGCTAAAGCATTCCCGTTCTGTGCGAGAAGGCGCACGAGAGACGCACCGACCGTTCCTAGGCCGGCAACCCCGATGCGGAGAGGCTCTGTCATAGCGAGTTTCCAAAGCGTGCCAAATTGGATCCCTGAGCGGGCCCGGCCCTTTTGCAATGTTTAGGCCTACCGTTCAAGGGGACGGTGCGTGAACACGCGGTATCGTCAGCGCGAGGTGCGAAGGACCGTTGTTCAGCCCGCCTTCTTGTCGAAATCAATGACGTTGTGCATCCGCTGTTCAGCTGTGTCGAAGAATTTGCGGATATTGCGCGCCGCCTGCCGAATACGCTGCTCGTTCTCGACCAACGCCAAGCGCACATAATCATCGCCATGCTCACCGAAGCCAATACCAGGCGCGACAGCGACGTCGGTCTTCTCAAGCAACAGCTTTGAGAATTCAAGCGAACCCAAATGGCGGAAAGGTTCGGGGATTTTTACCCAAGCGAACATCGATGCATCAGGAGCCGGAAAGTCCCAGCCCGCTTTGCTGAAGCTCTCGACCATCGCATCACGACGCTTCTTATAGATATCGCGCATTTCGCGAATACAATCATCCGGCCCGTTGAGCGCGGCAGAGGCGGCCACTTGGATCGGCGTATAAGCGCCATAATCAAGATAGGATTTCACGCGCGACAAAGCGGCGAGCAATTTTTCATTGCCGACGGCAAAGCCCATGCGCCAACCTGCCATCGAAAATGTCTTCGACATTGATGTGAATTCGACAGTCACATCCATCGCACCCGGAACCTGCAACACGGAGGGCGGCGGATTATTGTCGTCGAAATAGACTTCGGCATAAGCCAGGTCAGACAGCAGGATCAAATCATGCTTTTTCGCAAAAGCGACGAGATCCTTATAGAAATCGAGCGAGGCGACATAGGCTGTCGGGTTCGCCGGATAGCAGGTGACAAGCGCGATGGGCTTCGGGATCGAATGCATCACCGAACGCTCAAGCGCGCGGAACATTTCTTCGTTCGGTTCCGCCGGAACCGAACGAATGACGCCTCCCGCCATCAAGAAGCCGAAGGCATGGATCGGATAGGACGGGTTCGGCACCAGCACGACGTCACCCGGCGCGGTGATCGCCTGCGCCATGTTCGCAAAGCCCTCTTTCGAGCCAAGCGTGGCAACAACCTGCGTGTCCGGATTGAGCTTCACGCCGAAACGGCGCTCGTAATAGCCCGCCTGTGCGCGACGCAGACCCGGGATGCCTTTGGAGGCGGAGTAGCGATCCGTGCGCGGTTTTCCGGCCGTCTCAACCAGCTTTTCGATCACGTGCTTCGGCGCAGGCAAATCAGGATTGCCCATCCCGAGATCGATGATGTCAGCACCATTGTTGCGCGCGGCCGCCTTGATGCGGTTCACCTGCTCGAACACATAGGGCGGAAGCCTTTTGATGCGGTGAAAATCGGCGCTCATCGAATAATCCTCAGCGGGGCCTTCAGCGTGTGAACCAGACGACCCGGGCCATATCATGGCAGGAGCCGTTTCCATACCCTTCTATCGGGCAAAAAGGCTGCGAGGCAGCCTGAGACCGTCATCTTTACGGCTTAGGTTTGGCGCCCAGTTCGTTCTGGTTGGCCTTGGCCGTATCTTCCAATTCCTGCCGCGTGGCAGCCGCGCCTGTAGCGTTCTTAGGCTTGATATCCCGGACCGAGCCATCGACACCGACCGGGAGATAATCCCCCCGCTCAGTGGGGCGACTGGCCTGCACAAAATCGGGCATCGTGGCCGGCGGGGTCGCGAATTTGGTGAATTCCGCCAAACCGCGGACCGGTTCGGCCGGATTTTCGGCACAGCCAGCAATTGCCAACAATGGCAAGGCGGCCAGCGCCACCCATGCGCGGCGATTTGGAAGCGTCATCATGCGATCCCGGACATCTCTTTTGGCTTGCGACGAATTATATCTCGCGCTCCGCCCAACCGGGCTTAATATGCCGGGGAAAGGGAGGCTGCGGCAAGCGCTTGTCACATAAAAGCGCCGCCACGGCGGATCGAGGGGAGGAAAAACGTGGAAACGGGTAAGAGCCAACCCAAGAGCCAGACCAAGAATCAGGCGAAAAGTCAGCCTGCGCCCTCCTCCCAGGAGGTCCTTCCCGCCGATCTCCCGGTGCCCGATTACGATGCCCTTGCAACCAATACAGCACGCTTGATGGAGGAAATGGGCCGGGCGACCGCCGCTTCCCTCCGCCCGATCGAATGGGGTGAGCTGAAGCCGGCCGGCGCCGAGGAAACCTCCGATCTCGTCAAGACGCTGGGGACTGTCTTCGAACGTTTCGTCTCCGACCCGCAGAAGATGATTCTCGCCCAGACCGAGCTGACCAGGGACTTCATGGAGCTCTGGGCCGGAACGATGCGGCGGATGCAAGGCGACCATGAGGTGGCCCCTGTCGCCGCGCCCGAGCCATCGGACAAGCGGTTCAAGGACCCGGATTGGAACGCCAATCCCGTGTTCGATTTCATCAAGCAGGCCTATCTGATCACATCACGATGGGCCGAAAACATGGTCGACCAGACTGACGGTCTGGACGAGCACACACGCCACAAGGCGCAATTCTATGTGCGGCAATTGTCGAGCGCTTTAGCGCCGACCAATTTTGCCGGCACCAATCCGGAAGTGTTGCGAGAAACCTTCGCGCAAAATGGCGAAAACCTCGTCCGCGGCATGCGCATGCTCGCCGAAGACATCGAGGCTGGCAAAGGACGGCTGAAACTGCGGCAATCGACATCCGGCAGTTTTGAGGTTGGCGTCAATCTCGCCACCACACCGGGCAAGGTGGTCTACCGCAACGACCTGATCGAACTGATCCAATATGCGCCAACGACAGAAACCGTTTTCAAACGCCCGCTTCTCATCGTGCCGCCTTGGATCAATAAGTTTTACATTCTCGATCTCAATGCGGACAAATCCTTCATCCGTTGGGCGGTGTCGCAGGGTCTCACCGTGTTCTGCATGTCATGGGTGAACCCCGATGAACGGCAGGCGCAGAAGAGTTTTGAAGATTACATTCACGAAGGCATCTATGCGGCCTTGGATGAAATCAAGGCGTTGACCGGCGAGGATCAGGTCACGGCGATCGGCTATTGCGTGGGCGGAACCTTGTTGTCGGTCGCGCTCGCCGATATGGCAGCGAAGGGCGACAATCGCATTGCGAGCGCCACGCTGTTCACGACACAAGTCGATTTCACCTATGCCGGTGATCTCAAAGTGTTCGTTGACGAAGAGCAAATCCGCAATCTTGAAGACCGCATGTATGCGCAAGGCTATCTCGAAGGCTCAAGCATGGCCTCCGCGTTCAATATGCTTCGCCCCAACGATTTGATCTGGCCTTATGTCGTCAATGTCTATCTGAAGGGCCAAGAGCCCTTCCCGTTTGATCTTCTCTACTGGAATTCGGATTCGACACGCATGCCGGCGGCGAACCATTCCTTCTATTTGCGCAATTGCTATCTCGACAACAAATTGTCGAAAGGCGAGATGATCATTGGCGGCAAGCACCTTGATCTCAGCAAGGTGAAGATCCCGATCTACAATCTCGCGGCGCGCGAAGATCACATTGCGCCTGCTAAGTCGGTGTTCCTTGGATCGTCGTTTTTTGGCGGTGATGTCACATTCGTGCTGGCCGGTTCAGGCCATATTGCCGGTGTCGTTAACCCGGCAGGCAAACCCAAATATCAATATTGGACCGATGGTCCGCCTATCGGCGAACTATCCGATTGGATCGCACGGGCCGAAGAACATCCCGGTTCATGGTGGCCGCATTGGATCCAATGGATCGAAGCGCAAGCGCCAGACAAAGTGGCCGCACGGGAACCAGGTTGTGGACGGCCGACATTATGCGACGCGCCGGGAGAATATGTCCGCGCCCGCGCCTAACAGCAGGCGATATTGCCAATAAAAAAGCGGGCCAGCAGGCCCGCTTTTTCGTGTCCAGTAAAAACCGGTCTTACTTTGTGACCTTCGGCAGCGCAGCCGGGATGGTCTGCTTCGGGTTGTCCCAAATCCAACGGACTGAGGCCGACACGATATTCACGTTGGCCGAGGTGTCTGTGTAGAGATTGCCGATGCCGGCAGCACCCAACGTGCTGCTATAGCCGGAATTGCTGCTGTTCATGGCAACATTGCCATTGAGCGGCAAGATGTAGGTGTAACCGATATCGAAGAACAGGGTTTCCGAATATTGGTAGCCGGCACCAACGGAGAACCACCAACGATTGGCATCGGGCAGACGCAGCGAGCGGTTCTCCATGTCAATCGGTGAATTTTCATAACCAATACCAGCGCGGACAAGCCAAGCCGGATTGATGCGATATTCGCCGCCGAGCGAGACATACCAGCCATCATTGTAGTGCAGCGGAATATAGGGGATCGCCGCGTTTCTGCCGGTCTGCTGATTGATGACGGCGGGTTGCTTCAAGCGGCTCCAATTCGTCCATTCAAAACCGACAAGAGCGGTGAAGTCATTCGTCACACGCTGGCGTAAGCCGACATTGATCGACTCTGGCAGCATCACAGTACTCTTGATGGCCGAGTTGCCGAGCCCCTGAAGCGCACCACTCAGATTTTCCTGAACGGCTGAGCGGAAACCAATACCAATCTCGGTTCCGTCCATCGGCTTGATGGTTGCGCCGAGCGTATAACCCACACCCCAACTGTCACCCTGTAGGCCGACGACCGGCCAATTGGCAGGCGCGGCGCCTGCTGACACAATCGCCGACGTATATTTCGTTTTGAAATGCATGATCTGCAGGCCGGCCGCGACCGAGAACATGTCGTTGATCTTGTAACCGATCGTCGGCGTTAGATTGGTCGACAACACGCGCGTCGTTGCGCCATAGGTGCGACCCGGCCAATTTACATTGGCTTTTGTCGTCAGACCGAACGGTGTGTTCATCGACACACCGATCCACCACTGGTTGTTGATCTGATAGCTCGCATAACCGGCGGGCAAGAATGCATCCTGACCAATATCACCAGAGCTCTGCGTGAAAGCTGGGTTCCGATAAAACGCCGACGAGCCCGGCTGCGTTGTCATCGTGGCAGATGGGAAAATGCCCGATCCAACCAACTCGACCTGACCGCCCTTAAAATTGGTAATGGTTGCTGGGTTCCAGAACATCGAGCCGAGGCCCGCGGCACCTGCGGCCGCGCCTGCGAATGAACTGCCCTGCCCCACTGCGCTTTGTTCGCGCAATCCGAAAGCGCCTGCATGGGCGGCTGAAATGCCAGCCAACAATGACAGGGCCGAGACGCAGGAGATCGCAAGCGACTTCATCTTCATGGCCGTTTCCCTCGTAAGCCTAAATCATGTGTCCGGTTGATCCGGATTCGGTTTAAGCATGAACCGTGTGCCTAGACCCGGCAAGATGGTTTGGGTCACGTCGCACATTGCTGCACTGCACAGTTGTTTTCAGGGCACACAGGATCGCAGGTTGTCGGTGGAAGCCCCCACAACAAGCCTTGCCGTCACGCGCCCAGAGCTTCAAACTACAGTGAGACGGGCGATCAGCCCGCTCCTAAAACGGTTCAACACGTAACACCCCTAGGAAGCTCCCTCATGAAATTCGTCCGTTTTGGACAGGCAGGCGCCGAGAAGCCCGGCCTCGTCGACGCGCAGGGCCATATCCGCGATCTTTCCGCTCATGTGTCCGATCTTGCCGGCGCCCATCTCGATCCGGCCAATCTGGCGCGTCTGGCTAAGCTCGATGCCGCAAGCCTCCCGCTTGTTCCGGCTGGCACGCGTATCGGCTCCTGCGTCGCCCGCCCGGGCAATTTCATCGCCGTCGGCCTCAACTTTGCCGACCATGCGGCGGAAACCGGCGCGCCGATCCCGGCCGAGCCAATCCTGTTCAACAAAGCCCCGAACTGCGTTCAGGGCCCGAATGACGATGTGATGATCCCGAAGAATTCGGTGAAAACCGATTGGGAAGTCGAACTCGCCATCGTGATCGGCAAGACCGCGTACAATGTCGAAGAGCGCGATGCGCTCAACTACGTCGCCGGCTTCTGCGTCTGCAACGACGTGTCGGAGCGTGAGTATCAAGCAGAACGCGGTGGCCAATGGATGAAGGGCAAAGGCTGCCCGACCTTTGGTCCGCTCGGCCCGTGGCTGGTGACGACCGACGAAGTCAAGGACGTGCAGAACCTGCATATGTGGCTCGACGTGAACGGCAAGCGCGTGCAGGACGGCTCGACAAAGACCATGATCTTCGGCGTGGCCTATCTGATTTCCTATATTTCGCGCTTCCTGCAACTCGATGCAGGCGATGTCATCACCACCGGCACGCCTCCGGGCGTCGGCCTTGGCATGAAGCCGACACCGGTGTTCCTGAAGGCGGGCGACACGATGGATCTCGGCATCGAGGGCCTCGGCACGCAGCATCAGAAGGTCATTGCGTTCAAGGCGTGATTGTTTCTGTTGCGACACCATTGAAAAAGCGGGCCTCTGGGCCCGCTTTTTTGTTTTTCCAGCACGTCATTGCGAGGAGGGCGTAGCCCGACGCGGCAATCCATCTCTCGCCGCGCACAACACTCTCATCCTGAGGAGCATCGCAAAGCGATGCGTCTCAAAGGACGAGGGATTCCAGTACGTCCTGGAACCCGCCCTCGTGGTTCGAGACGCCGCTCACGCGGCTCCTCACCATGAGGGCTTGGATGTGCCTCGCACATCCGCGCTACTTGTTCCGTTCCGCCCTCAGCTTGGCCCAATATTCAAGCCGCTTTTTCACCTCGCGCTCGAAGCCACGCTCGACCGGCTCATAAAACCCCTGCCGCCCCATGGCATCGGGAAAATAATTCTGCCCCGAAAAAGCATCAGGCTCATCATGATCATAGCGATAGCCTGATCCATAGCCCTCTTGCTTCATCAGCTTCGTCGGTGCGTTCAGAATAATGCGTGGCGGCGGGACTGACCCATAATGTTCAGCGGCAGCGCGCGCGGCCTTATATGCCGTATAGACCGCGTTCGATTTGGGTGCGGTCGCGACATAGACAACCGCCTCTGCAAGCGCGAGCTCGCCTTCCGGCGACCCCAAAAAGTCATAAGCGTCTTTCGCGGCATTGCAGACGACCAGCGCCTGCGGATCGGCAAGTCCGATATCTTCAATCGCCATGCGAACGATGCGGCGTGCAAGGAAGAGTGGGTTTTCACCTGCATCCAGCATGCGTGCGAGATAGTACAGCGCCGCATCGGGATCCGAACCCCGCACGCTTTTGTGCAAGGCCGAGATCAGATTGTAGTGACCGTCCTCGCTTTTGTCGTAGATGGGCGCACGCCGCTGCACAATGTCAGACAATTTCAGTGTGTCGAACACCTCGCCCGGACGGGCGGCACGCCAGATTTCCTCTGCCAAGGTGAGCGAAGCACGGCCATCACCATCCGCCATCCGTATCAACGCATCGCGCGCATCGCCATCAAGCGGCAGCGGACGATCCTCAATCGTCTCAGCGCGGGCCAATAACTTACCGATCGCCTCATCATTGAGGCTACGGAAGGTCAGCACACGCGCCCGTGACAACAGCGCCGCATTCAATTCAAAGGACGGGTTTTCTGTGGTCGCGCCAACGAGGGTGATGGTGCCGTCTTCCATAACCGGCAAAAAGGCATCTTGTTGCGAGCGGTTGAAGCGATGAATCTCATCGACAAACAGAAGTGTGCCCTGCCCTGTCGCCCGCCGTGCGCGTGCAGCCTCAAACACTTTTTTGAGATCAGCGACGCCGGAAAAAATCGCCGAGATCGGCTCGAAATGCAGCGTGGTCTCGTGGGCGAGCAATTTGGCGACGGTCGTTTTTCCGGTGCCGGGCGGCCCCCAGAAAATCAACGAGCCGAGCGAGCCTGATTCAATCAAACGCGTCAGCGCACCATCGGGCCCTGTCAGATGCTCTTGCCCGACCACATCATTCAGAACCTGCGGCCGCAACCGGTCAGCCAAGGGACGCGGTGCATCCTTGTCCAGTCCCGCCGCGCCGAAGAGATCGCTCATCAGCCGCCCACCATGGACGTCATGGTCTGGCCCCCGCGCGAAATCACAAGCTTCCAATAATAATTTCGCGCCTTCTGCGCCTTCTCAGCGTCGCGCGATGAGGCAATGGCCTCACCATCTATGGAGATGATGATGTCGCCCGTCTTCAACCCTAATTCAGCCGCTGGTGAATTTTCACGGACGGCACTGACAACGACACCGCTGTCACCGCCATCAAGGGACAATTCTTCCGCCAAAGCAGGCGTAAGATTGGCCAAGGTCGCGCCTGCCAAAGGCCAGCGGCCTTTGAGTTCGACAGGATCACGCGGCCGCGTATCGGGCGCGGGCACAAGACGCACTGTGAGGATCGATTTCTTGCCGCCGCGGAGCACTTCAAGCTTGGCATCGCCGCCCACTTGGCGTGTCCCGAGGCGAAAGCCAAACGCATCGGGATCGGTCACGGGTTGGCCATCAAAGGCGAGAATAACGTCACCCGTTTTCAACCCCGCGTCGGCGGCGGGACTTTTGGCAACTACGCTTGAAACAAGCGCGCCCGTCGGCCGATCAAGCCCGAGACCTTCAACGAGATCGGATGAGACATTTTGCAGACGCGCGCCAAACCATGGGCGGCGCACCATCTGCCCACCGGACTTAGCCGTCGCGACGACCACTTTCACCATGTCGGCGGGAATAGCGAAGCCGATGCCATGGCTCCCCCCCGATTGCGAGAAAATAGCGGTGTTGATGCCGACAAGCTTGCCATCCATATCAACAAGCGCGCCACCCGAATTGCCCGGATTGATCGCTGCGTCGGTCTGAATGAAAAACTGATAATCGCTGATACCAACCTGCGTGCGCGCAAGGGCTGAAACGATCCCCGATGTCACCGTCTGGCCGACACCGAAGGGATTGCCAATGGCGAGAACAAGATCACCCACCTCCAGCGCATCCGAATCGCCGAAGCTGAGCGCGGGCAGCGGTTGGCCAGGCTTGATGCGCAGAATGGCGAGATCGGTGCGCGGATCACGCAGCACGATTTCCGCATCGAATTCGCGTCGGTCGGTGAGCGATACTTTTACATCCGTCATATTTTCAACGACGTGATGATTGGTAACGATCAACCCGGCCGGGTCGACGATGACGCCTGAACCGAGCGAACGTTGCACACGCTCACGCGGCGCAGCATCGCCGCCACCAAAGAAACGGCGGAAGAACGGATCGTCCATAAAGGGGTTGCGTTGCTGCTTTTCCTTGCGCGTCGCATAGACGTTGACGACGGCTGGGGCAGCCTTCTGCACCAGCGGCGCAAAGGAGGCCTTCAGGTCTGCCTGCGATTTTGGCACGGCGCGCTGCGCCTGTGCGGCGAGCTCATCGCGAGCGCCATACAAAAATGTCGCGAACGCAAGCGCAAGCATAAGGGCAAGGCGTTTCATCGGGTCCCCGCGAGTCGTTTCAGCTGAATATAAGGGCGCAGGCGGGCGGTACAAAGAGCGGAGGTTTCCGTCATCCGGCGCAGCTGTCCTTCGCCACGTTGGGCCTCATCCTGAGGAGCGATGCGCAACGGCGCGTCTCGAAGGACAAGGGCATAATGGCCTTCCACAAAGAAAAAGGCGCCTGATGGCGCCCTTTTCCTTACTTCTCTGGCAGGTTGACCCTGAGGTGCAGCTCGCGGAGCTGTTTGTTGGTCGCCTCCGCCGGCGCTGCCATCAGCAGATCGAGTCCTTGCTGGTTCATCGGGAACAATGCCACTTCGCGCAAATTCTGCGCACCGCAAAGCAGCATCACAATGCGATCGATCCCCGCGGCCATACCACCATGCGGCGGCGCGCCATATTGGAACGCGCGATACATGCCACCGAAACGCTCAACAACGGTCTCTTCACCGTAGCCCGCAATTTCGAACGCCTTCACCATCGCTTCCGGGCGATGGTTGCGGATGCCGCCGGATGCGATTTCGAAACCATTGCAGGCAATGTCGTATTGGAACGCCTTGATGGTGAGGGGATCCTGCGTCTCCATCGCCTCGAGCCCGCCTTGCGGCATCGAGAACGGATTGTGCGAGAAATCGACCTTCTTCTCGTCCTCGTTCCACTCGAACATCGGGAAATCGACGATCCACGCCAGCTCGTAGCGATTTTCATCGACGAGGTTGAGATCAAATCCGACCTTATTGCGCGCATTGCCGGCGAATTTCACGAACTTGTCCGGATCGCCTGCAACGAAGAACGCCGCATCGCCATCCTTCAATTCAAGCTGTGCCCGGATCGCCTCAACACGCTCCGGCCCAATATTATTGGCGATGGGGCCAGCGCCTGCGCCCTCACGCCACATGATGTAGCCAAGCCCCGGCTGACCTTCGCCCTGCGCCCATGAATTCATGCGATCGCAGAACGCGCGCGAGCCGCCTGTCGGTGCCGGTATAGCCCAAACCTGATTTTTCGGTTCTTCGAGCAGGCGCGCAAACACCTTGAAATTCGAGCCGCGGAAATGATCAGAGACATCCTGCATCACAAGGGGGTTACGCAGATCGGGCTTGTCGGAGCCATATTTCCGCATCGCATCCGCATAGGGAATGCGCGGCCATGGCGATGGCGTCACGGCAGCACCCTTACCAAATTCACGGAACACGCCGCCGATCACGGGTTCGACCGCAGCGAACACGTCGTCCTGCGTGACGAAGCTCATTTCCAAATCGAGTTGATAAAACTCACCCGGCAAACGGTCGGCACGCGGATCTTCATCGCGGAAGCAAGGCGCGATTTGGAAATAGCGGTCAAAGCCCGCCATCATCAAAAGCTGCTTATATTGCTGCGGCGCTTGGGGCAGCGCATAGAACTTGCCGGGATGCAGGCGCGAGGGCACGAGGAAGTCGCGCGCGCCTTCCGGCGAAGAGGCCGTCAGGATCGGCGTCTGGAATTCGTTGAAGCCCTGCCCCTTCATGCCCTGGCGCAGCCAATCGATGACCGCGACACGCGTCATGATATTGTTGTGCAGGGTTTCGCGGCGCAGATCGAGGAAGCGGTATTTCAGGCGCGTCTCTTCCGGGAAGGGCTGGTCGCCGAACACTTGCAACGGCAATTCGGCTGCCGGGCCCAACACTTCGAGGTCGGTGACGAAGATTTCGATCTGGCCGGTGGCAAGATCGGCATTGGCCGTGCCCTCGGGACGACGACGGACCTTGCCATCGACACGAACGACCCACTCGGCGCGGAGCTTCTCAGCATCGCGGAAAGCCGGGCTATCGGGATCGACCACGCATTGGGTCATGCCGTAATGGTCGCGCAGATCGATGAAAAGCACGCCGCCATGGTCGCGGATGCGATGACACCAGCCGGACAGGCGAACTTCGCTGCCGATATCGGTCTCGCGGAGCGCGCCGCAGGTATGGGACCGGTAGCGATGCATGGCTTCTCTCTTCCTGATTGGGTCTGAAACGCGGGAGAACGCATAGGGGCCAAGCTCTGCCAAGGCAAGCCGGAAGGACCCACAGAGCAGGCCCTACCCCTAAAATCCCGGTGCGGGACCCTTCCCCTCCCTGCCCCGGGGGTCTAAAGGGGTCCCCACCATGCCATTGATCACCACAACCTCCGCCCTCTCCGAGGCCTGCGAACGCCTCGCCCGCCACCCTTTCGTGACGGTCGACACCGAGTTCATGCGCGAGAGCACCTATTACCCCAAGCTCTGCCTGATCCAGATCGCGAGCCCGGAGGATGTATTTCTGATCGATCCCTTGGCCGATGGAATCGATCTGACGGTGTTTCTGGCGCTGATGCGCAATCCAAACGTCGTGAAAGTGTTTCATTCCGGTCGGCAGGATCTCGAAATCCTCTGGCATATGGATCAATGCATCCCACAGCCTGTCTTCGATACGCAGGTGGCCGCCATGGTGTGCGGCTATGGCGACAGCGTCTCTTATGAACAGCTGGCCCATGATCTCGCAAAAGCGAAGATCGACAAATCCTCCCGCTTTACCGATTGGTCGCGCCGCCCCTTGAGCGAGGCGCAGCTCGTCTATGCGACATCTGATGTGACGCATTTGCGTGATGTCTATAAAGCGCTCGCTGGCAAAATCGGTGAGACAGGCCGTACGCATTGGCTTGAAGATGAGATGAAAATTCTCACCTCGCCCTCGACCTATGATTTGAAGCCGGGCGATGCGTGGATGCGTTTGCGCGGTCGCGTGCGCAAGCCGAAAGAATTGGCTGTCCTGATAGAGCTTGCTGCATGGCGCGAAGCTGAAGCACGCAGCCGCGACGTGCCGCGGAGCCGCGTGTTAAAAGACGACGCCGTTATCGATGTCGTTACATCCGCACCGCGCTCTGTCGAGGCCCTCGGCCAATTACGTTCGATTCCGTCGGGCTTTGAGCGCTCGCGCGCGGGCGCTGATATTCTGGCTGCGGTTGAACGGGGTTTGGCGCGCGATCCCAAGACCTTGCCTCAGAACGAGCGCAATGGTCGCAAGAATTTCAATCCCGCCACGGTCGAATTACTCAAAGTTCTCTTGAAGATGACCTGCGAAGCTGAAGGCGTGGCAGCCAAGATCATTGCCAGCGTCGACGATCTCGAAGCGATCGCGGAAAATGATGACGCCGACGTGCCGGCGCTCTCAGGCTGGCGGCGCGAATTGTTCGGCGAACGCGCGCTGGCGCTCAAACATGGCAAACTCGCGCTCGCCATGCGCGCCGGTAAAGTCGTCGCTTTCCCGGCGCATTGACCTTCTGGACCTGATCGCGACGTGCGGTACGCGCCGTGACTTAACCGATCACGAATTGTGGCGTGCGACCGACAATGCGCGCGAGTTGCGACAGGCGCTTGAACAAACGGTCGCTCGCAAGTGGCGCGTCCTGTGGTGAGAGCGACAATTCCAGCTTGCGCTCATTGCACAAAAGCGGAATCCGCGGCAGCACGCCGGGCATCGCAGCCGAGATCAAATAGGCCACCCGCATCAAGCCACCGAGAATGCGGGCGCGGTCAATCATGCGGGTTGAACACAATTCACGCAGGCGCGGACTGACCTGATCGTCGTTCAAACCCAGATGGCGATAGGCAACCGCAAGCGCGAGGAACGCACGGCCGGGATGGTCGACGCCGCTGAACCCGGCATTTGCGATAATGTTAAAGCTCTGCTCGCCACGATAATCAGGATGCGCGCGCCAGCCAATATCGGCTAACAGGCAGGCTGCATGGCGTAAACGCTTTTCTTCCGGCGTCTCAGTGAGCCCTGAACTCGCCATGAACGCATCGGTCCATGCGATCAACTCATGTCCATGCGCGGGCGCGCGCGAACGCAGGATGTTGAGCTCATTGGCGGCCACAAGCAACGGATCCTTCGCCCGTTCCACCTTGCTCAACATTTCATAAAGCAAGCCTTCACGCACGCCGAGCGCCGAGATCACGATATCGCGTGGTTCGGCGACAGCGATGATCTCTTCCAGCAAGACCGCGCCGTAATTCAGGAGCGGTCGCCGGGCCGTCGAAACGGCCTCAATCGAATCGAGTGTCTCCGTGTCCACGCGTTCAACTAAGGCCGCGAAATCGGCCGCGTCTTCAGCAGAAATCACATAATTATGCATCACCTGCAGCGGATAGCCGCGCTGGCGCATATGCAAACGCGCGAGCGCACGCCACGTCCCACCAATCGCGTAGAAGGAACGACCCTTCAGCGCTTTTAATTGCGGTAGGCCTGCCAGCGTTTCGCGAATGATCTTCTTGGCCTTGCGAAGAGAATCGCCGGACCGATCTTGCAGCGAAAGCGCGCCAAGCGGCAGCGTAACGCCCTTGCCGAGCTTCTCGCCCTTCACCTCAATCAATTCAAGCGAGCCGCCGCCCAAATCACCCGCAACGCCATCAGGCTTCCAAATACCGGACAGGACGCCCATCGCGGTCAATTCCGCTTCGCGTTTGCCGGAAATGAGATCAGGGAAAATCCCCGTCACCTCGGCACAGCGGGCGAGAAAGTCGGGGCCATTTGCGGCGTCGCGGGCAGCCGCCGTCGCGATCACCTTGACCTGTTTGATCCCCATCGTTTCGACGAGGACACGAAAACGCGCGAGCGCAGCCAACGCCTTTGCCATGGCATCATCGGCGAGACGTCCCGTTGACAAGACTTTCTTGCCGAGGCCGCACATGACTTTTTCATTGAAGATCGGCGTTGGCGAACGCGACAGGCCTTCATAGGCGACAAGGCGTACCGAGTTCGAGCCAATATCGATGATCGCGATGGGCTCGCCATAATAAAGCCTGCCCTGCGCTTCTGCGTTCATGCCCTGCTCGCCTTTCCCAGTCATTGCGCGCGCCTATTTGCCCGATTTATCGGCTGCGAGCAATTTCGGACTCGACGAGCGCAATGATTTTCCACGGCCCGAAAGGCTGGGATTGGTCATGAAATAGCGATGGGCGTTGAAGGGCTCTTCGCCCTTCGCAAGCGCAATCCGGCTCGACGTGCCATCGGGTTCGACACGCCAGCTTTGCTGATTGTCGAGGAGATTGGCCATCATGATCTGGTTGAGCACTTGCTCATGCACGGTCGGGTTCAGGATCGGCAACAAGGCCTCAACGCGGCGGTCGAGATTGCGCGACATGAGATCCGCCGATGAAATATAGACGGCAGCCTTGGGATGCGGCAGGCCGACACCATTGCCAAAAGCATAAATGCGTGTGTGTTCCAAAAAGCGCCCGACGATCGATTTGACGCGGATATTGTCGGACAGGCCCGGCACGCCGGGGCGCAGACAGCAAATCCCACGGACAACGAGATCGACATCGACGCCCGCCTGGCTTGCACGATACAGCGCATCGATGATCATAGGATCGACAAGCGCGTTGCATTTCCCCCAAATCGCCGCCGGCCGACCCGCTTTCTTATGCTCGATTTCCTGTTCGATATGGTCAAGCAGGCGCTTTTTCAGCGTCAGCGGCGAGACCGCCATGCGCTCAAGTTCAGCCGGTTCAGCATAGCCCGTGATAAAATTGAAAATCCGGCTGACATCGCGCGCAATCACAGGATCGGCGGTGAAGAAAGACAGATCGGTATAGATACGCGCGGTGATCGGATGGTAATTGCCCGTGCCGACATGACAGTAACTGACGAGCGCGCCCGCTTCGCGACGGACCACCATCGACAATTTGGCGTGCGTCTTGAGTTCGATGAAGCCAAAAACGACCTGCACGCCGGCGCGCTCAAGGTCGCGCGCCCAGCGGATATTCGCTTCCTCATCAAAACGCGCTTTTAATTCGACGAGGGCTGTGACGGATTTGCCTGCTTCAGCCGCTTCGGCCAAGGCCTTGACGATGGGACTGTCGGATGAGGTGCGGTAGAGCGTCTGCTTGATCGCCACCACATTCGGATCGCGTGCCGCCTGGTTGAGAAACTGCACGACGACATCGAAGCTCTCATAGGGGTGGTGAACGATCAGATCTTTTTGCCGAATAGCCGCGAAACAATCACCACCAAGATCACGAATACGTTCGGGGAAGCGCGCATTGTAGGGCGTGAATTTCAGATCGGGCCGATCAAGCCCGACTAGTTGCGACAAATCGTTGAGCGCCAGCATGCCATCGGTCGCGAATACCTCGTCCGATGCGAGATCGAATTCTTCGAGCAGGAATTGGCGCAAGCTGTCGGGCATCGAGGCTTCAAATTCGAGGCGGATCACCGAGCCACGACGGCGCCGTTTCAACGCCGTCTCGAACAGACGCACGAGATCTTCTGCCTCTTCTTCGACTTCGATATCGCTATCGCGGATGACGCGGAAACAACCGAGGCCGCGAATGGTATAATTCGGGAACAAACGGTCGGCGAACATCGCAATCAACACTTCAAGCGCGATGAAGCGCGCCGTCCCGGTTTCGGCGAGATCGGGGATGCGGACGAACCGGTCAATCTTGTTGGGCACGCGCACGAGCGCACGGGCGACGCGATCATCCGCATTGATCGGCGTGTTGGCACGCGCGCTCTGCGTGCGGTGCAAAGCAAGGGCGATTGAAAAGCCAAGATTGGGAATGAACGGAAAGGGATGGGCGGGATCGATCGCGAGCGGCGTCAGCACCGGGAAGACGTGGAAGAGGAAGTAATCCTCAAGCCACCGCTTTTCTGCCGCCGTGACATGATCGGGATCGATCAAGACGATACCGCTCTCGACGATCTCATCGCGCAATTCGCGCCAGCGGCGCTGTTGATCGGCAGCGAGACGGCCCACTTCTTCGCCAACGACCTGCAATTGCTCCGCCGGTGTGCGGCCATCTTGCGAGACGGCAGTTACGCCTTGGCGAACCTGCCCGCGCAAACCGGCGACACGCACCATGAAAAATTCATCGAGATTGTTGGCCGAAATCGACAGGAAGCGGAGTTGCTCAAGCAGCGGATGATCGCGATTGCCCGCTTCCTCCAGCACGCGTCGGTTGAATTGCAGCCACGACAATTCACGGTTGATATAGCGCTCAGGGCTCGCCATCAGGCGCGCCAGTTCAGCCGCGCGCGCGCGCTCAAGCTCAGGCGCGGAGACAGCCTCGGGCGCATCCTTGCGCGCTTTGGCGCGGGCGCGGGTCTTCTTTTTCGCTGTCGCGCTCATCGCGTCCCGGTCCGGGGCCTGCTCATTCCGTTCCATGGGCCTCTCCGGCTTACGCTCCGCTCACCCGGAGAACACACAGGATCCATCGTCGGTGACAGAAGGATGACACGCAAGCGTAGGGTCATTCCGCATCCGCGCGCAGGATTTCGGCCGCCAAGGCGCGGTTAACCCGCCGCCCCCTTGCCAAGGCCTCATTGTCGAGGCGCTCCACGAGCGCTCGCATGGAGGGGACGGAGCGTTCAACCCGCGCGCGCAGGAATTCGACGAGCGCCGTATCGACCACAATCTGCCGTTCAAGGAAGAATTTGACCAAAATGGCCCCTAAAAGGGCATCGTCGGGGCTTTCGAGCGTGACGAGCGGCGCCAGGCGCAAGCGCGAGAGCAGATCGGCGGTCTTCAGGCCCCAAAGCCCCGGCTCGGCCCGTGCGGTCAGGAGGACGGGGGTACCCGTCCGCCGCACCGCATTCAGCAAATGGAACAGGGCCGCCTCGGCAAGCCCAGCCCGGTCGGCATCCTCGATTAGGAGGGCGGGCAATCCAGCCAACGTCTCGGGGTCTTTCTCATGCAACAGGGCGGCCGTCACACGCGTGGCCCCCGCCCGCTCAGCCCAGATGGCGGCCAGATGACTTTTGCCAGTGCCGGGCGGGCCAATCAGGACCTGCACTTTTTCCGGCCAATCCGGCCAGACATCAATGACGGCGAAGGCCGCTTCGTTCGACGAGCCGACGAGGAAATCCTCAAGATCGAGGCGCTCCTCGACCGGCAAAGCGAGCGCAAGCTGCCGCGGTTTGGGCGCTGCCATGTCAGCGCTCCGATTTCGGCAACTGCGGTGCGTTGGTGGCCGTGCCGAGATAGAGCGGACTTTGCATATAACGCATCAACGCGAAGCGGCTGAGGACGCCGATGGTTGCGGCGATCGGCACCGCGATCAATAAGCCAACGAAACCAAAGACACTGCCCGAGGCGAGCAGCGCAAACATCAACCAGACGGGATGCAGCCCCACCGCATCGCCGACCAGTTTCGGCGAAAGAATATTGCCTTCGAGGAATTGGCCCGAGAAAAACACCGCCAACACCAGAATGATCTGTATGTAGTCCGGCCAGAACTGGCCCAGTGCAACACCCGCAGCAAGGAAGAGGCCCGTCAGCGACCCGACATAGGGAATGACGGTCAACACGCCCGCGATGACGCCAATCAACACACCATAATTGAGCCCACACAGCGTGAGACCCACCGCATACCATGTGCCGAGAAACAGGCAGACCATCGCTTGGCCGCGGATAAAGCCGCCGATGGCGCGATTGATTTGGCTGGCGAGCATCCGCACGGTTTCGCGATGGCGCGGCGGCACGAACGTGTCGATCGACGCGATCATGCGATCCCAATCGACCAGCATGTAAAACGCGACAACAGGCGTGACGACCATCAAAGAAGCGATGTCGATCACGGCTTGACCGCCGGAAATCAGCGAACTCAGCATGTTGCCAACAAGCGATGAGAGCTTGCCAATCAACGGTGCGAGCGAATCCTGCAATTGCTGCGGCTGCACCTGATTATCGAAACGGGCAAAGAACGGTTCGACGCGCGTCTGCACGATCTCCCGCGCAGCATTGAAATAGGTTGGCAATTTGGCCGCGAAATCGGCTAGCTGGCTAAACAGACGCGGCAGCACGGCGAGCCCAAGCACAAAGGTCACCAGAAGCGCGAAGACAAGGATCAGTAGGCTCGCGACCAAGCGGTTGAGGCCCCAGCGTTCCAGCCGGTCTGCCAGCGGATCAAGCAGATAGGCGAGCGTGAACCCGGCCACGAAGGGGAGCATGACACTGCTGAACGCATAGAAGAACAGCCCCAGAAGGGCCGCGGCCACGAGCCAAAAAAGCGTTTGTGTCCCGGCACTGGGCATCAAGCTGATCTCATTCCGTCATGTGGTCGAGCCACTGGGCGAGATAGGCGGCTGCTGAGGCTGCCGTCAAGGCAGCGACGAGGAAGCTCAGCGGCGCCACCAAACCACCCAGCATGAGATCAAAGGCCGCCGTGCCTAGGATCAGGGCTGCAAAGGCGATTTGCGCCGTTGTGTTGAGCTTTGACAGGAACAAGGGCCGGATCGGCACGGGCTTATCCAAGAGCCAAGACAGCACAATCGCCCCCACGATCATGATGTCACGCGAGACCACCACGATAGCGAGCCAGGACGGGATGACGCCGACAATGGCGAGCGTCACATAGATCGAGACCAGAAGCGCCTTATCGGCAATCGCATCCAGATAAGCCCCGAGATCGCTCCTGAGATCGAAGCGCCGGGCCACGAAGCCATCGACCGCATCGGACAGGCCCGCCAGCACAAAGGCGAAAAACGCCAAATCCCAGTCTTTTTGGACGATCATCGCCACCACAAAGGGGACGAGGACCAGCCGTCCAATGGTGATGAGATTGGGGATCATGCTGATCAAGGCGGCTTTCTCCTTCCGTCAGGGGTCCGAAGGCACACCATAAAGATGGCCCCTTCCCCGGGAAAGTGAAGGAAGCGCAGCTTTTGGGCCGGTTTGAGGCTTGCCACGCCTCTGTCCGGCCTTTATCGCGACCACAAGGCAAGCGGGCGGGAGCCGACCCCATGGCGGATCAAAAGCACACCGGAATGACCTATGCAGACGCGGGCGTCGATATCGATGCTGGCAATGCGATGGTCGATGCGATCAAGCCACTGGTGCGCGCCACAGCCCGGCCGGGTGCGGATGCGGTGATCGGCGGCTTTGGCGGCCTATTCGATCTCAAGGCTGCGGGCTTCAAGGATCCTGTGCTCGTCGCCGCCAATGATGGCGTTGGCACCAAGGTGATGATTGCGATCGAAGCGGGACGACACGAGACAATCGGGATTGATTTGGTCGCGATGAGCGTCAACGATCTCATCGTGCAGGGTGCCGAGCCGTTATTTTTTCTCGATTACTTCGCAACCGGCAAACTCGAACCGCATGTCGGCGCCGAAGTGGTGAAAGGCATCGCCAAGGGCTGCCAAGAGTCAGGCTGCGCTTTGATCGGTGGTGAGACCGCCGAAATGCCGGGGCTCTATAAAAAAGGCGATTACGATCTCGCCGGTTTTGCCGTTGGTGCGGCTGAACGCGGCACGCTCTTGCCGCGTCCTGATGTGAAGGCCGGCGACATCTTGCTCGGCCTGCCATCGTCGGGCGTTCATTCGAATGGTTATTCGCTCGTCCGCCGCATCGTCGAAAAAAGTGGCCTGACTTACGCTTCGCCCTGCCCGTTTGAAACCGGCAAATCTCTCGGCGAAGCCCTGCTTGAACCGACACGGCTTTATGTGAAGCCGATCCTTGCCGCACTCAAAGCAACAATGGGGATTAAGGCGCTCGCCCATATCACCGGCGGTGGTTTCATCGACAATATTCCGCGCGTGCTGCCCGATGGATTGGCTGCGCATCTCGACCTTGATGCGATCAAAGTGCCGCCAGTGTTTGGTTGGCTGTCTAAGATCGGTGGCGTCGTGCAGGATGAAATGCTGCGTACCTTCAATTGCGGCATCGGCATGATTGTCGTTGTCGACCCCGCGCAAGCCCAAGCTATAACGGACGCCTTTATCGCTGCAGGGGAAAAGCCGGTGCGTGTTGGCGCATTGCGCCCGCAAGCGGGCGATGCGCGGGTGACGCATCAGGGGCAGCTCAAGCTCTGAGATGAAAAAGCGCGTCAGCATCCTCATTTCCGGGCGCGGCTCGAACATGGCCGCGATCCTTCAGGCTGCCCGCGACCCCGCCTACCCTGCTGCGATCTCGTGCGTGATCGCGAACCGGCCGGACGCCAAGGGTCTTGAGACGGCGCGCGCCGAAGGTGTCCCCGCCATCCTCATCGATCACAAAAATTTTGCCTCGCGCGAAAGCTTCGAGGATGAGGTCCATGGTGCGCTCATTGCCCATGGAACGGATATCGTCGCGCTTGCAGGTTTCATGCGCGTGTTGACGCCGCATTTCATCACACGCTGGGACGGCCGACTGCTCAACATCCATCCGTCCTTGCTGCCGTCCTATCGCGGCCTGCACACCCATGAGCGGGCGCTAGAGGATGGCGTGAAGCTGCATGGCTGCACGGTCCATTTCGTCGTGCCCGAGCTCGATGCCGGGCCGATCATCGCGCAAGGGGCTGTGACTGTGCGGCCCGATGACACGCCCGACAGCCTCGCCGCCCGCGTGCTGGCGGTTGAAAATGCGCTCTATCCGCGCGTCGTCGGGGCAATGGCGGCGGGGCGGATTGCACTGCGCGACGGTCAGGCCATCATCAACGGGCCGACATCCGAGGCCAGCCTCGTCTCGCTCGCCTGACCCCCGCTTGTGAGCCTTCCCCGGCTTGGCTATAAGCCGCGCCAAGGTCCATCCCGGACAACCGATCCCCAAAAGCAAAAGAGAGCACAATGGCCAAGCAGCACACCTTCTCGATCATCAAGCCCGACGCCACCGAGCGGAACCTGACCGGCGCCATCAATGCCGTGATCGAAAAGGCGGGCCTGCGCATCGTCGCGCAGAAGCGCATCCACATGACCCGCAAGCAGGCCGAAACCTTCTACGCCGTCCATAAGGAACGCCCCTTCTTCGGTGAGCTCGTCGATTTCATGGTCTCGGCCCCGGTCGTCGTGCAGGTCTTGGAAGGTGACAACGCCATCGCCAAGTACCGCGAAGTGATGGGCGCCACCAACCCAGCCAATGCGGCCGAAGGCACGATCCGCAAGCTGTTTGCCAAATCAGTTGGCGAAAACTCGGTCCATGGCTCGGACGCGCCGGAAACCGCTGCCATCGAAATCGCGCAATTCTTCGCCGGCAACGAAATCGTCGGCTGATTGACGCCTCTTTCTGTCAAAGCCCTCGCGGAAACGCGAGGGCTTTTTTTGTTGGTGTCGAAGCAAGACGACATGCATCGCCGCGACCCTACGTCTCTCGCAAAAGCGAGACTGTGAAATGCTTCGGCAATGGCACCGCAAATACTCAGCCGACCAAAACCTCCCCACCCCCTCCCCAAAACCGACTGCGCCGGGTAAGGTCATCACATCCACCGTTAGGTCTGTGAGCGCATGAACGCCCCGGTCAAAATCGAACGATTGAACTCCACCTGCCCGCATGATTGCCCCTCAGCCTGCGCGCTTGAGGTCGAGGTGATCGACGGCCAGCGGATCGGGCGTGTCTATGGGGCGAAGGAGCAGACCTACACGGCCGGCGTCATCTGCGCGAAAGTCGCGCGCTATGCCGAACGGATCCACCATCCCGAGCGCCTGCTCTATCCAATGAAGCGGAGTGGCCCGAAAGGTTCCGGCCAATTCACCCGCATCTCCTGGGATGAGGCGCTCAATGAAATCGTGACACGCTTCAATGCCATCGAAGCGGCGTTTGGGACGGAAGCAATCTGGCCCTATTATTATGCGGGCACGATGGGGCTCGTGATGCGCGATGGTATTAACCGGTTGCGCCACGCCAAAAAATATTCGGGCTTCTTCTCGACGATCTGCATCAATCTCGCTTGGCCCGGCTATATCGCTGCGACAGGAAAACTCGCGGGACCCGATCCGCGCGAAATGGCGAAAGCTGATTGCGTCGTCATCTGGGGCACGAACCCGGTGTCAACGCAGGTCAATGTGATGACGCATGCGATCCGTGCGCGCAAAGAGCGCGGCGCGAAGATTGTCGCCATCGACATTTACCGCAATGGCACGATCGAACAGGCCGATATGGGCCTTGTGCTCAAGCCGGGGACGGATGGCGCACTCGCCTGTGCGGTGATGCATGTCCTCTTCCGCGACAATCTGGCCGACCGTGATTTTCTGGCACAATTCTCCGATTGCCCAGACGAACTCGAAGCGCATCTCCAAACGCGGACGCCCGCTTGGGCATCAGCGATCACAGGGCTGAGCGTGCAGGAGATCGAGGACTTTGCCCACCTCGTCGGCACGACGAAGAAAACCTATTTCCGTCTCGGCTATGGTTTTTCACGGCAGCGCAATGGCGCGGTGAACATGCATGCGGCCACCTCGATCGCAACTGTTACAGGCGCATGGCAATATGAGGGCGGTGGCGCGTTCCACAACAATGGCGGCATCTTCAAACGGGACAAGCGTCTGATCGAAGGACTCGATTTTGTCGATCCGTCCATTCGCAAACTCGACCAATCAAAAATCGGCCGCGTGCTGACGGGAGATGCCGAGGCCTTGTTCAACGGCCCCCCCGTCAAAGCCCTGTTCATCCAAAACACCAATCCGATGACGGTGGCACCGGAACAGAGGCTCGTGCGGCAGGGTTTTGCGCGGGAAGACCTGTTCACCGTCGTGCATGAGCAATTCATGACTGAGACGGCGCAAATGGCCGACATCGTTCTGCCTGCGACGATGTTCATGGAGCATGATGATTTCTATTATGGCGGCGGGCATCAATATGTGAGCCTCGGTCCCAAACTGATCGATGCACCCGGAGAGTGTCGTTCCAATCACGATGTCATCTGTGCGCTTGCTGAGCGGCTCGGCGTCGGCGATCTCCCCGGCTTTCGCATGACACCGGAAGAGCATATCGACGCCGGCGTGAAGCCAGCGGGGCAAACCTATGCCGAATTGGCGATGAAGAAATTCATCGATTGCCAACCCGATTTCGAAGCCGCGCATTACCGCAATGGCTTTGCGTGGCCCGATGGCAAATTCCGCTTCAAGCCGGATTGGGCGACTGTGCCATTTGCCAATAACGGGCCGATGGGTCCGTTCGAGCGCCTGCCCTCCCTGCCCGATCATTGGGATGTGATCGAGACGGCAACCGAGGCCTATCCGTTCCGGCTGGCAACATCACCAGCACGCAACTTCCTCAATTCGACCTTCACTGAAACGCCGACATCGCGGAAGCGCGAGGAGCGCCCGACCGTGATGATCCATCCGCAGGATGCGGCCGACCATGGGATAGCGGCAGGTGACATCGTCCGGCTCAGCAATGAGCGCGGCAGCATCCGCCTTCATGCGGTGCTTTTCGATGGGGTCAAGCGGGGCGTGCTGATTGCCGAAAGCATCTGGCCGAACGCTGCGCATCTCGATGGCGAGGGCATCAATGTGCTGACGGGCGCCGATAGCCCCGCCCCGTTCGGCGGGGCGGCGTTCCATGACAACCGGGTCGCGTTGACCAAAGCCTGAGATGGGGCTTGCCAGAACGGCCCCCTCTCCCGCATGAAGGGCCATTCTGTTGAGGGGGCTTTCCATGAAAACAGCTCTGGTCCTGTTCTTTTCGCTTGGTCTGACATCGGTGGCGCTGGCGGGCGCCAGTTCATCCAACGTGCCGCAACCTGATGAGGCGGTGAAAACGATGAACCGCGCAGGCATTCAGGATCGCGCTTTCAAGGGTTGTGTCGCCCAGCAGACCAAAATGGCGGCCGTCCCTGTCGAACTCATCGATCGTGGTTGCTCCTGCTATGCCGGACGTACCGTGCAGCGCATGTCGAACAAGGAAGTCGACGCTTTCCGCCAGACCGGTTTTTTCAACGACGAGACGCGCGCCCGTGCCCTCAAGGCGCTTGATGCCTGCGGTCTGAAGCGGCCGTCGTAATCGCCTTTTCGCCCGGCGCACGTCTTCCCTCATCCTGAGAAGCGCGACAAAGTCGCGCGTCTCGAAGGACGAGGGAATCCAACGCGCTCCAAATCCACGCCCTCGCGGTGCGAGACGCCGCTTCGCGGCTCCTCAGCATGAGGGCTGGAGCTGACCAGAACGCGTTCGTGCACACCGGCGCCCCTATCATTTGGGCCGCCCCTCCCCCTTGATCCTAAGCGCCCGCTCAGTCACAAGCGGGCATGCTTCATATCAACGACCTCACCTACCGGCTTGGGCCGCGGCTTTTGTTCGACAAGGCAACCGTCGCCATCCCTGATGGCGCGCGGGTCGGCTTTGTCGCCCGCAATGGCACCGGCAAGACGACGCTCTTCCGCCTGATCCGCGGTGAGATCGGCCCGGAGGGAGGCTCGATCACGCTCGGCAAAGGCTTGCGGATCGGGTCTGTTGCGCAGGAAGCACCGGCCGGGCCTGAAACGCTCCTTGAGGTGGTGCTGGCAGCCGACACGGAACGTGCCCGTCTGCTCGAGGAAGCCGAAACCGCCACCGACCCCCTTCGTATCGCTGACATCCAAACCCGGCTTGCCGACATTGGCGCGCATGCGGCGCCGGCCCGCGCTGCCGCCATTCTGCATGGTCTTGGGTTCGATGCCGAAGCGCAGGCACGCCCCTGCTCATCCTTCTCAGGCGGGTGGCGCATGCGCGTGGCGCTGGCGGCGATCCTCTTTTCCGAACCCGATCTGCTGCTGCTCGACGAGCCGACAAACTATCTCGATCTTGAAGGCACGCTCTGGTTGATGGACTACCTTGCGCGTTATCCGCACACGCTCATCATCATCAGCCATGATCGCGATCTTCTTAACCAATCGGTCGACCAAATCCTGCATCTCGACCAAGGTAAGCTGAAACTCTGGGGCGGCGCGTATGACCGCTTCGAGAAACTCCGCGCCGAAGAACAAGCCTTGCAACTCAAGATGAAGAAGAAGCAGGAGGACGAGCGCCGTCACCTCCAATCCTTCATCGATCGCTTCAAGGCCAAGGCGACGAAAGCGCGGCAAGCGCAATCGCGCGTCAAGCGGCTTGAAAAGATGCAGCTCATCGCGGCGCCTATCGATAGTGAGGTACTGCCGTTCCACTTCCCTTCGCCTGAGCGACCTCTCGCGCCGCCGATCATCGCCATGGAAGGGGCAAGCGCGGGTTATGGTGAGAAGCCTGTTCTTTCGAAGCTTGATCTTGTCATTGCGGATGATGACCGCATTGGCCTTCTCGGTTCGAACGGAAACGGCAAATCCACCTTTGCCAAGCTCGTCGCCGGTAAACTTGCGGCGATGGATGGCATGGTCCGCCGCTCATCAAAGTTGAAGGTCGGCTATTTCGCGCAGCATCAGCTTGATGAACTCAACCCACAGGCAACGCCGGTCGCTCATGTACGGCAGCTGATGCCGGAAGCGACGGAAGCGCAGGTGCGTTCACGCGCAGCACAAATGGGCTTCCCTGCGAACAAGGCCGATACGCCCGTCGCGAATCTCTCGGGCGGCGAGAAAGCGCGGCTGATGATGGGGCTCGCAGCTTTCGACGCGCCACATCTCCTCATTCTCGATGAGCCGACAAACCATCTCGATATCGACAGCCGCACCGCCTTGATGGAAGCGATCAATGATTATGAGGGGGCCGTCATCCTCATCTCGCATGACCGGTTCTTGCTCGAGGCTTGCGCGGATCGGTTGTGGTTTGTGGGTGGCGGACGCGTCAAGCCGTTCGACGGCGATCTCGACGCCTATCGCAACCTCGTCTTGGAAGGTGAGTCTTCACAAGGCGCTAGCGTGAAATCTTCGAAGACTGAATCCGCGCCTTCACAGGCTGATTCACGTCGCGCTGCGGTTGAAAAACGGCAGGCCTTGGCGCCGCTCAAAAAGAAGATCGAAGCTGCTGAACAGCGCATGGCGAAATTGACTGAGCTTCTCGCCCGTGTCGATGAAGCGCTGCAGGCCCCCGATGCCTTTTTGAAAGATCCCGCAAAAGCCGCGCAGTTATCCGGCCAGCGAGCCGAACTCGAAAAGACGCTCATGAGCGTGGAGGAAGAATGGCTGATGCTATCGGCCGATTATGAATCAGCGTCTTGAGACGCGCAGGAAAGCACGCCAGCCGAGAAATGTCGCCATCGCCAAAGACAAAAGCGCCAGCGCCTGCAACGCGCCCGCATAGCCAAAGAGCGCGATCAGCCCGGTGATCGGCAACGGCATCCACAAGAGCCCGACATTGAACACGGCGTTGAACAAAGCCTGTGGCCCGGCGCGTTCAGATGGATTGAGCCCCTCGCTGATCCACGCCGATAGCACGGGATAAACGACCGAATAGCCGGAGCCGAACAAGACGCCGCATGCGGCCACGGCAAAAGGATGCTGCACGCGCACAAGCAGAATATAGGCGAGCGCCATGACGCTCATACCGACGGAGACGACGAGACGCGGATCAAGCCTTTGGAAAAAACCAAGGCCGACAAAACGAGTCGAGAAGATACCGATCGTCATGGCCACGAAATACCAAGCGATCGACACATCCTTCGCGTGGAGAAACGGCGTCATATAGGACGCGAGAAATCCGAACAGCGAGCCTGAGACAAAGATGGCGACCAGCGGGATACGGCGGTTCGGCGTCAAGGCTTCGCCCAAAGCAAGCCCACCCGCGGCAGGCGGCTTTGCCAGAGGGCGCATCAGAAACAAAAGCCCAAGACCAATCAAAGCCGGGATTGCGCCCAGCAGAAACATCAGTTTGGCGCCGCCATGGTCGAGCACGAATTCGGCAAAAGGCGGCCCGCCTGCTTGCGCGAGCGGCGCCATGGAGGAGAAGAGCCCCAAGAGATAGATGAAGCGCGGACCGGTGATGCGGCTTTGCGCATATGTAAACAGCGGGGCGAACATCAGCCCATAGCCAATGCCCCAGGTGAGACGTGAGGCAAGTGCCGGCCAAAATGAATCCGCCGTGACGGCGAGGCTCATAAAGCCGAGCGCCATAATCGCAGTGCCCCACCGCGCCGAACCCAGACTGCCGAGCCATGTCGCGATCTTGCCGGTGAACAAGGTGACGATGACGACCGGCACGCCATAGAGCGACAACAGGATGCCGATCTCGGGCAGCTTCAAACCGTTCTGCTGAAACGCTGTCGACAGCAATGCTGCCTGCGCGTTCATGAAGAAGATCAGGAAGGTCGCAACACCAAAGAGAATATATTCGACGCGCGCGCGGGGATCGACGAAATCACCGCTCTGGAACACCGGCATCAGCGTACGATCTTGATCAGGCGATTGTCCGAGAACAGGAAGACGGCTTTTCCAGTAGGCTCCATGTAGAGCATCGTCGTTTCCCGGCGTGAGGTCGAACTCGACCCCGTCTGAACCGAAAGGGGCGTACCCTTAATCGCGACGATCTCGCATTCGGTCATCCCCAGGAGCCCTTCATCTGGCTTGTTCCGGAAGAGCGCCGGATCGATCGAAATGGTGGCGGTGCATTTGCCATCCTCTGCCACGACCGCCTCGGTCGTCGCCGCGCGCACGGAGACAGATTTGTCATTGACGAAGCCTGTCGCCTGTATAGCGCAACCACCCAGGAGCGTGGCGATCAGAGCAAGGGTCGAGTAACGCACACAGTTCATCGTCATGCTTTCTTGTTCCAGCGGCCATCATCGTCTTGCTGCCAATACGTGCCCGCAAGTCCCATGCCCTTGACCGTCTTCCAATGATCACGCGCTTCGGCCACCGCCTCATCATCATGGCCATCGAACATAATGACCACGCGTTCATAGGTGGCGAGATCATCAGGTAAGGGCGCGCGCTCGACGAGAAACCGAATGGCTGCCGCGTTGGGATTGGTCGCACCTGCCGCAATCACGACAGGTTCGTCAGGGCCCGCCTCGCTCTCCACCGCATGTGGCAGGAAAGAGGCGTCATCATAGGTCCACAGCAGCGCATCGAGCGCCGGGATGCGCTCGGGATTGCCTGACTGGATCACCACCTTCCAGCCGCGGCCAAGCGATTTCTCGACAAGCGGAGGCAGCACCGCATCAAGCGGCTGGCGGGTCAGGTGATAGAATAGAATCTCGGCGGGCATGCCTCTATTTTGGACTGATGGACGGCAAAAGTCATGCGCGCTTGTCTTTCCGCCGCCTCCCCTCAGCCGCCTGAACTCCCATGCATCAGGATAAGCCTCGTGATCGCGAGGCACGCAGTGCCGTGGCGAACCATCGCGGGAGCCCTTTCAAGCCAGCATGGTGAGGAGCCGCAAAGCGGCGTCTCGAACCACGAGGGCGTGGGCTCAGTGCCAATTGGTCTCCCTCGTCCTTCGAGACGCGATGCTTCGCATCGCTCCTCAGGATGAGGGTGATGGTGCATTTTGACAGATGGAGTGCCGCGTCGGGCTTCGCCCTCCTCGCAATGAAGAGCGGGGTTTCCGTGTTGCAGCACCCAATCATGGACATAGGAAACGGGTGGAGGAATCTCCTGTGTCCTGTCAAACATGCGGCATGAACGCTGCTGCCCCACGCCTCGACCTCACCTCTGCCCTGCTTCTCGTTTTCCTGTCCGTTTTATGGGGCGGCTCGTTCCTGTTCGCGAAAATCGCTGTCACCGCCATCCCGGTGGCCGTGGCGTTGGCCGCACGCGTTATCATCGGCGCTATCGGCCTCGGGCTTTATCTCATCGTCACACGCCACGCGCTGCCAACAGAGCTGCGCATCTGGCGGATGTTCTTGTTCATGGGCATTTTCAATAATGCGATCCCGTTCGGCCTGTTGTTTTGGGCGCAGACGGAGATCAGCGCCGGACTTGGCGCCATCCTGAACGCAACGACGCCGATCTTCACGCTGATCATCGCCCATCTGATGACGCGGGATGAAAAGATCACACGCGACAAGCTCTTGGGCATCGCCATCGGCTTTTGCGGCGTGGCGGTGTTGGTCGGTCCTTCACTCCTCTTCGATCCGGACCGCGCAACATGGGCCAAATTCGCCTGCATCGTGGCGTCGATCTCTTATGGATGCGCGAGCGTTTTCGGACGGCGTTTTGCCCGTGAGAAGATTTCGCCGATCTCCGCCACGTTTGGACAGGTTGTGACGTCGTCCATCGTGATCCTGCCGATTGCGCTCTTCTTCAACCCGGTCGATTCGATTGCGCATGCGTCAACGCCTGTGCTGTTGGCGTTGCTGGCGCTCGGTTTGGTATCCACATCGTTCGCCTATGTGCTTTTTTACAAAATTCTCGCCCGCGCAGGCGCGACCAATGTCTCGCTCGTCACCTTGCTTGTGCCGGTGAGTGCCACGATCCTTGGCGCTTTGGTGCTCGGTGAAACGCTAACGCCGATGCAGGGCCTCGGCATGGCGCTGATCGGCGTCGGCTTGCTTGTGATGGATGGCCGTTTGGTGCGGCACCTGCGCGCCGCTTAGAGATTTGAGCGCATAACCACTGCGAAGCATCAGGATAAGCCTCGTCATCGCGAGAAGCGCAGCGACGAGGCGATCCATCGAAGGAGCCCCTTCAAGCCCTCATGGTGAGGAGCCGCGAAGCGGCGTCTCGAACCACGAGAGCGTGGGCTCAGTGCAAACTGGTCTCCCTCGTTCTTCGAGACGCGATGCTATGCATCGCTCCTCAGGATGAGGGTGATGGTGCATTTTGACAGATGAATTAGCGCGGCGGGCTTCGCCCACCACGCAATGACAAAGTTGATTTTTACTCCGCTTCGTAATGATCGCGGACGAGACGATCGAGCAGGCGCACACCCCAGCCCGAAGACCAAGACTGGTTGATGTCGGATGAGGGCGACCCCATCGCAGTTCCCGCGATATCGAGATGCGCCCATGGCACATCCTCGACGAAACGTTGCAGGAATTGCGCTGCCGTGATCGCGCCACCAAAACGGCCGCCCGTGTTTTTCATGTCGGCGAATTTCGAGTCGATCATCTTGTCATAGGCTTTGCCAAGCGGCATGCGCCAGACATGTTCGCCCGTCTCCTGCCCGGCTTTCGTCAGGCGTTCGGCGAGTTCGTCATTGTTGGAGAACAGGCCCGCATTGTCTTGGCCGAGCGCAACCATGATCGCGCCGGTCAGCGTCGCAAGATCGATCATGAATTGTGGCTTGAAGCGGTCTTTGGTGTACCAAAGAATATCGGCCAGCACGAGGCGACCTTCCGCATCAGTGTTGATGATTTCGATCGTCTGACCCGACAGGGATGTGACGATATCGCCCGGGCGCTGCGCGTTGCCGTCCGGCATATTCTCGACGAGACCGATGACGCCGATCGCATCGACCTTGGCCTTGCGCGCGGCGAGCGCATGCATCAGACCGACGACGCACGCCGCACCCGCCATATCGCCCTTCATGTCTTCCATGCCACCGGCAGGCTTGATCGAAATGCCGCCCGTGTCGAAGCAGACGCCCTTGCCGATGAAGGCGATGGGCTTGTCCTTCGAACCCTTCTTGGCGCCGTTCCAGCGCATGATGGCGACGCGACTATCGCGTTCCGAACCTTGGCCAACGCCAAGCAGCGCACGCATGCCGATCTTTTCGAGCTTCTTGCCGTCCAGGATCTCGACATCGACGCCAAGTTTTTCGAGTTCTGCGGCGCGGCGACCAAATTCTGCCGGATAGAGCACGTTCGGCGGCTCGTTCACGAGATCGCGGGCGAGTTCGACGCCGTCGGCGACGCCGCTCTCGGCTGACCAAATCTTTTTGGCGGCAGCGGGATCTTGGGTTGCGATCGTGACCGCGAGATCGCCCTTCGGCGCGTCATCATCCTTTTTCGACTTGTAGCGGTCGAAGCTATAGGCGCGCAGGCGCAGGCCAAGCGCAAAATGGGCGGCGGCCTCCGGGGTCTCGTTGAAGCCCTTTGGCCCGGTGAAGAGGATTGTCGCATGCTTGGCCTTGCCAAGCGCGCCCTTGATGGCGCCCCCTAGCATCACCGGGTCAGCCTTGGCACGGTCCTCGACCTTGCCGGTGCCCGCGATGATGACCTTATCGGCCTCAAGCCCAGCCGGGGCTGAAAGCACGAGGGTCGATTTTGGCTTGCCCTTGAACCCTTCGGCCGCGGCGGCCTTTTTAACTGCGGCATCAAACTCGGCCGGCCATTTCGCCTTCCCGATCTGCGGCAGAACGAGATCATCGCCGACAAAGAGGACAAGCGTCCCCTGTTTCGGCAGGGCGGGGGCAGCGAAGTCGATTTTCACGCGAGGCATAGGGCATCTCCGATTCAGCGGCGCTCATGGTCATCCGAACGCTCGCGCGGGGCAAGGGGGACCTGACGCACCGAACGAAAATGGGTCCAATCCTCGGCCATGCGGTTGCCCCAAGGGCCATAAAAGTTTACCGGTAGCGCCAATATGACGCTTCTCTTCCGCTATATCTTCAGGATCGCCGCAACGGCGTTTGTGATGACGTTGGCCGTTCTCACGGCGGTTATCTGGCTGAGCCAAGCGCTGCGCGAATTCGACCTGATGACGGCCAAAGGTCAGAGCGTCCTGATCTTCCTCATGATCACTGGGCTCTCGATCCCCGCATTGATTGCGATCATCGCGCCGGTCGCGCTGTTCATCGCGACGCTCTATGCGCTAAACCGCCTCAATGGTGATAGCGAACTTGTGGTGATGAGCGCCTCGGGCTTGTCACCCGCGGCCACGTTCAGACCCTTCGTTGCCCTCACACTCATCGGCGCAGTGTTGGTGGCGTGGATGACCATCTGGGCCATGCCCTCGAGCTTTCGCGGGTTGCGCGATCTTGTGACGAAGGTCCGCGCCGATTTCGTATCGAATGTGGCACGTGAAGGGCAATTTACAAATCTCGATCAAGGCATCACTTTTCATTATCGCGAACGTGCGGGCGATGCCCTTTTGGGCATCTTCATGCAGGATCGCCGGGACCCTGAAAAGAGCATTGTCTATATCGCCGAGCGCGGTCAGGCAGTCGACATAAAAGGCGCGCCCTATCTCGTGCTCGAACAAGGCGTGGTGCATCGCGAAAAAGGCGATGGGAGCGATGCGAGCGTGATCAATTTCCAGCGCTATGCCATCGATCTCGGCCAATTCGGTCCTGATGGCGACTTCATCACCTATAAACCGCGTGAACGCTCGACTTTCGAACTCTTTCGGCTTGATCCCAACGATCCTTACGTCAAAACGCAGCTTGGCCGCTTCCGCGCCGAATTGCATGATCGCGTCACGGCGCCTCTATATGCGTTCGCTTTTGTCGCGATTGCTTTTGCTGCCCTCGGTAGTCCGCGAACCACACGGCAAGGTCGCGGGTTTGCGACAGCGATGGCCGTCATATGCGTCCTTGTCCTGCGCATAGCGGGATTTGCGATCTCGACCCTCATCGTTCGTTCCCCGGCCTCTGTGCCTCTCGCCTACGCCCTGCCTATCGCTGCTACGGTTCTGGCGCTCGGCTATGGGCTGATGCCCTCACTCCGCCGCCGCAGGCTCGATAGCAGCGCGTCGCTGAAGGCGGGAGCATGACATGATCGGTCGGACGCTCGGGCTCTATTTCGGTTGGCGCTTTCTTGTGACGGTCTCCGGCGTCTTCGCGACCGTCTTCCTGCTGATCTACACGATCGACTTCGTCGAACTGATGCGGCGTGCGGGCGAGACGCCGCAGGCGACGACCGCTCTTCTGGCCAAGCTAGCGCTCTACAGGACGCCGGCAGTTGCCGAACAGATCCTGCCCTTTGCCATGCTCTTTGGCGCGATGATCGCCCTCCTCAACCTATCCCGCCGGCTGGAACTTGTGGTGGCGCGGGCTGCAGGCATCTCGGCATGGCAGTTCCTGACCCCCGCCCTGATCGTCGCCCTGTTGCTCGGCATTGCCGTGGTGAGCATTTACAACCCGGTTTCAGCGCGCTTGAAACAACGGGCCTTGACCATCGAAACGACCGTGCTCGGGAAGGGCCAGACCCAGACCGGCAAGGACCTGTGGATCCGCCAGCGCTCAACCGATGGGCAGGCCATCATCCGCGCCGACCGGTCATCGGGGTCGGGTGCCACGCTCGGCCAAGTGTCGGTTTTTGAATTTGACAAGGCTGGCGCGTTCATTGCGCGGATCGAGGCGCGCCGGGCGGAATTAAAAGATGGTTACTGGGAATTGGCTGAGGCCAGGCTGACCCGACCGGGGGTTCCACCCGAGTCGTTTGACCGCTATTTGGTCGCGACGAACCTCTCAGCCGAGCAAGTCCGCGAGAGCATCTTGGCCGCCGACACGATCCCCTTTTGGGACCTCCCGCATGCGATTGAAAACACCCGTCGAGCAGGCTTTGATCCGACCCGATATTTAATGCAATTTCAGACGCTTGCCGCAAGACCTTTACTCTTTGTAGCAATGGTCCTCGTGGCGGCTTCCGTGTCCCTGCGTTTCTTCCGTTTTGGTGGCGTTGCACAGATGGTTCTCTATGGCATTGGAGCGGGGTTCATGCTCTATGTTGCCACGAAACTGGTCGAGGATTTGGGCAGCTCCGGATTGTTGTCGACAACGATTGCCGCATGGTCACCTGCGGTCATTGGGAGTTTGCTCGGGACCCTCGCTCTGTTGTATCAAGAAGACGGTTAAATCGGCTCGGTCAACGGGCTGCCACTGGTGAATTCTATGACCCTGCGACGTCTCGCACGGAACGCGTCGGCTGTTTTGCTCGGCTGTGGCCTCGTGCTTCAGACGGCCAATCTGTTTGCCGAGACGATGACGGAGAAGCTCGCGCGCAAGACGCAGGGCAACACCGCCAAAGAGGGTGACAAGGACAAGATGCTCGTCGAGGCCGACGAGATTGCCTATGACCGCGACAAGAACACCGTCTCCGCCGTTGGCAACGCCCACCTGTTCTATCAAGGCAAGGTGCTGGAAGCGGACCGGGTTATCTATAATCGCGAAACCAAGCGTGTGACGGCCATAGGCAAGGTCCGCATGACGGAACCGGCCGGACAAGTCGTGACCGGTGACAAGATCGAGCTCACCGACGATTTCAAGGACGCCTATATCGACTCCCTGCGGATGACCACGCCGGACAAGACGCGCCTTTCGGCGCCGCGCGCCGAGCGCGAAAGCGGTGAGACGACCGTCTTCGAACGTGCCCTTTATACGGCCTGCGAGCCCTGCAAGGACGACCCGGCCAAACCGCCCTTCTGGCAGGTGCGCGCCGCACGCATCGTTCACAAGAACTCCGAACGTCGCATCTACTACGAGAATGCGACGATCGAATTTGCTGGCGTCCCGATTGCGTGGGTGCCCTACTTCTCAGCCCCTGACTCGACCGTGAAGCGTGAAAGCGGGTTCCTCGCGCCGCGCTTCGTCATGTCGTCCGCGCTTGGCTATGGCGTCCAGACGCCCTATTTCTTTAACCTCGCGCCAAACTACGACGTGACGTTCCGGCCGACATTTCTGAGCAATCAGGGCGTGCTTGGTGATCTCGAATGGCGGCATCGTCTTGAGACGGGCTCTTATGCTGTGCGCGTCGCCGGCATCTACCAGATGAACCCGGACGCGTTTTCCCAACCGCCCTTCGGCGCAGGAAATAAGAATTTTCGTGGGTCGGCCGAAACTTACGGCAAATTCCTGATCAACGAACAGTGGAAATGGGGTTGGGACCTCGCCCTGATGACGGACAAGTGGTTTTTGAAAAACTACAAAGTGCCAAGCCCGTCATTAACCCAGTATGGAACGTCCAATTTTCAGGAATCGACGTCGACCGTCTATCTCAACGGTCAAGGCGATCGCAGCTTTTTCAACGCGCAATCCTATTATTTCCGTGTGTTGAGCTATGCCGACTGGCAGAAGCGGCAACCGATCGTTCCGGACGTTGTGGATTACGACAAGACGTTCCAAGGCCCGAACGTCATCAAGGGTGATTGGAACCTCTCATTCAATACAGCAACGGTGGTGCGCCAGCAGGCTGACTTTGCGAGCACGGTGGCGGCCGATGGGACGCCGGGCCGTTATTATTTCCCGATGGCCACGACGTCGCTTTATTCGACATGTGCACCCGGGCAGTACAATCCGCAGAATTGCATCGTGCGTGGCATCGCTGGCACCTACGCCCGTGCGACCGCCGCCATGGATTGGAAGCGCACGCTGATCGACCCGCTTGGCATGTCGTGGACTCCGTTTGGTTTCCTTCGCGGCGATGTGGCGACGGCACAGGTGTCAACGACAGGGATGTTCAATCAATATCTCTCGAATTTCATGGACACGTCAGGCGCTGGTTTGACGCGCGGGATGGCTGGCGCTGGCATGACGTGGCGCTATCCATTCATTGGGCGCCTCAGCGGTACGACACATGTGATCGAGCCCGTGGCCCAGATCATCACGCGTCCAAACGAGACAGGCATTCGCCAGTTCCCGAACGAAGATGCCATCTCGCTCATTTATGACGATTCAAACCTCTTCTCGGTGAACAAATTCACCGGCTATGACCGTATCGAAGGGGGCACGCGCGCCAATGTCGGCCTGAACTATACAATGCAGTTCGACAATGGCGGCTACATCAATGCGCTGGTGGGGCAATCCTATCAGGTCGCCGGCATGAATTCGTTCAATCAGGTTTCGCTCTCGCGTACGGGCCTAGAATCGGGCCTCGATACGGTAAACTCTGACTATGTCGGCCGTATCCAATACACGATGATGAGCGGCTTCAACGTGATTGCGCGTGGCCGCTTTGACGTCAATGACTACGCACCGAAATCGCTTGAGGTGCAGAGCGCCTATGCCTTTAACAGCTATCTCGCCGCCAACATCGCATGGGCGCGCTATACGGCCCAGCCATTGCTCGGTGTCTTCAATACACGCAACGGCTTTGTGACGGGGCTCACTGTCCGCCCGGACCCGAATTGGTGGCTCTCCGGTTCCCTCTCTTTCGATCTCGCGCGCTATCAGCGTGACAATGGCTTCCCGCAAGTTGTCGGCAGTTCCGACCCGTGGCCTTCGATCCCGGGTTTCTCGCTTGGTGCGGGCTACAAGGATGAGTGCACGACGATCGGTGTCACCTATTCGAATTCGTCCGGCAGTTCGCAAGGCATCACGAATGGGCGCGTCCAAACCGTCATGTTGCGGATTGAATTGCGGACCTTGGGCGGCGCGACAATTTCTCAAAGCACCAGCGCAACCGATTCCAGCACCGCGAACTGACAATGGTTCGCCCGCTCCTCCTGACGCAAGGCGATCCGCATGGCATCGGGCCTGAGCTCGCGCTTAAAGCATGGGCACGCCGGCATCAGGACCAACTCGCCCCTTTTGCTTTGATCGGGGATCCGCATGTCTTCCAACGCGCGGCAAGCGCGCTTGATGTGAACGCACCTTTGCGTGAATCTGCAACGGCAGAAGCGGCCTCTCTGTTCGATCACTTCATTCCCCTGATCCCGATTGCTGGCGCAACGCCGGAAGCCGTCACGGTGCAGGCGATTGCCGAAGCGGTGCGGCTTATTCATCAGGGGGAGGCGCGCGCCCTTGTGACAAACCCGATCACCAAAGCGGCACTCTATAAAACAGGCTTCGCCTATCCCGGACACACGGAATTTTTGGGCGCGCTGGCCGAAGATCTATGGAAGACGCCCGCACATCCGGTCATGATGATCTGGTCGGAGTTGCTCGCTGTCGTACCGATTACCATTCATGTTCCCCTCGCCGACGTGCCGCGCCTCCTCACACAGGATCTTGTGATGGAGACGGCGCGCATCGTCGACCGTGACATGCGCAACAAATTTGGTCTCACCACACCGCGACTGGCGCTCGCCGGTCTCAATCCGCATGCAGGCGAAAGCGGCACGATTGGACGCGAGGATGAAGACGTGTTGCGTCCCGCTGTCGAGGCCTTGCGCGCAGAAGGCATTGCGATTGTCGGGCCGCTTTCAGCCGACACGATGTTTCATCCGGAAGCGCGCAAAACCTATGATGTCGCGTTATGCCCTACGCATGATCAGGCGCTGATCCCGGCCAAGACCCTCGCCTTCGATGAGGGTGTGAATGTCACGCTTGGCCTGCCCTTCATCCGTACATCACCCGATCACGGAACGGCACCTGATATTGCCGGACGAGGCATTGCACGTCCCACGAGCCTGATCGCGGCGCTCAAACTTGCGGCGCGTCTGCAACCATGAGCATCGACACGCTACCGCCTTTGCGCGAGGTCATCGCTGAGCATGGGCTCGCGGCGAAGAAGTCTCTCGGGCAGAATTTCATCCTCGATCTCAATCTCACCGCCAAGATCGCACGCGCGGCCGGTCCACTTGATGGCGTGACCGTGCTTGAAATCGGCCCCGGCCCTGGTGGGCTCACACGCGCTTTGCTGGCAAGCGGTGCCAAGCGCGTCGTTGCGGTCGAACGCGACGAGCGCTGTCTCGCAGCGCTTGCAGACATTGCCGCGCATTATCCCGGTCGTCTCGAAGTGATCGCAGGCGACGCGCTCGAAACCGACTTCGGTTCGCTCAATCTCGAAGGTCCTGTCCGCATTGTGGCGAACTTGCCTTACAATATTGGCACTTTGCTTTTGACGCGCTGGCTGACACCCAACCATTGGCCGCCCTTCTGGGACAAGATGGTGCTGATGTTCCAACGCGAAGTGGCCGACCGGATCGTCGCAACACCTGATCAGCGCGATGATTATGGACGCCTTGCCGTATTGTGCGGCTGGCGTGCCAAAGCGAAGATCCTGTTCGACGTACCGCGCTCCGCGTTCACGCCACCACCCAAAGTCACCAGTGCCATCGTTGAACTCATCCCGCGGCCAGAGCCCCTGCCCTGCGATCAAGACGATCTTAGCCGCGTGACGCAAGCAGCCTTCGGCCAACGTCGCAAGATGCTGCGACAAAGCTTGAAACCGCTTGGGATCGATCCCGCGCTCTTATGCGCGCATGCCGGGCTTGATCCCACTGCGCGGGCCGAAACAGTTCCCGTCGACGGCTTCGTTGCCCTCGCCAATGCGTGGCGACAGGCACGTTCAGAGATGGGCCAGAAGGCCTGAGATGAATTTCGGCAGACCCGTTTGCCGTTCGCGTTTCAACCGTTCAGCGGCGAGAATGGCGCGGATCTTGGCAAAGGTCGCCTGCAAATCATCGTTGACGAGCACGTAGTCATAATCGCGCCAGCGATCGATTTCATTTTTTGCGTTCTTCAAACGCTGTTGAATGACAGTGGCTGAATCTTCCGCTCGCCGTTCAAGACGACGCCGCAATTCAGGGATCGACGGTGGCAAGATGAAAATCGAGACGACATCGTCAGGGGCCGTTTTACGCACCTGCATCGCGCCCTGATAATCGATGTCGAAAAGAATATCATTGCCGGCCGAGAGCGCCTTGTCGATTTCCTTGCGCGGCGAGCCATAGAAATTGCCGTGCACTTCCGCCCATTCCAGGAGATCGCCGCGATCGCGCAAATCCTTGAATTCATCGGCCGTCTTGAAAAAATAATGCACGCCGTCGACTTCACTGGGGCGACGCGGACGCGTCGTCACGGAAATCGACAGGGTGAGGCTCGGCTCCTCATCGCGCAGGAGCTTGGTCAGCGTTGTTTTGCCCGCACCCGAGGGCGAGGACAGAACCAGCATCAGCCCGCGCCGCCCAATTTCAGGATTGCCGAGTTTTTCAATCATGCTGTCGCGTGCCCCCGCTCGAATCGTGGCCGGACCATAACGGCTTCACGCCAGACGGGCCACACCGTCAGGGCGACAGGGGCGGTACCGTCTTCGGACTGTTGAGATCGAAGGTCCGGTTGAGGAGCGGGTCCTTTGCCGTTCCAGCCACCGGATCGCCGGCGGCCCCACCGCCACCAGGGGCGACACGATCGACCGGCGCGGGACGCTGCGCAGCCGGTTGGGCCACGGCGGCAGCGGCTGGCTGGGCGGGTGCCGGCTGCGCTGCTGCAGGTGCAGGTGCAGGTGCAGGTGCAGGCGTATTCTTCCCACCACGTGGGGGCGGCGCTTGTTTGCCTTTGCCCTGCTGGGGCGCCTGAGTGGCGGCGGGGGCAGCGGCGGGTCCCGTCTGGGTCTGATCAGTGTCCGTCTTCTGTTGGTCGGGCGCCGGTGCCTGATCGCGGCGCTCGCCCTCGATCTGCCGCCAGCGCTGCACATTTCTGTTGTGCTGGTCGAGCGTCTCGGCAAACACGTGGCCGCCCGTGCCATCAGCCACGAAATAGAGCTCGCGTGTGCGGGACGGATTAGCCACCGCTTCCATCGCGGCACGACCGGGATTGGCGATGGGGCCCGGCGGCAAGCCCAAAATCACATAGGTATTGTAGGGCGTTTCCTGCATGATCTCGTCGCGACGAATCCCGCGACCGAGCGTTCCTTTACCGCCCACGAGCCCGTACACGATCGTCGGATCGGATTGCAGCTTCATGTTGCGATTAAGGCGGTTGACGAAAACACCCGCGACGCGCGTGCGTTCGTCGGCACGGCCCGTCTCCTTTTCGACGATCGACGCAAGAACCACGAGCTCCTGCGGGTTTTTGATCGGCAAATCGGGGCCGCGGCGTTGCCAGACCTCGCGCACCACCTTCTGCTGTTCTTGCGCCATGCGATCGAGCAGTTGCTGGCGCGTCATGCCGCGCGTGAATTTGTAAGTATCGGGCAGCAGCGTGCCCTCTTTCGGCGGATTGCTGACATCCCCGACGAGAATATCGTTCTCCATCAGGCGATCGACGATCTGCTGGACGGTCAAACCCTCCGGGATCGTGACGGCATGCAAGATCGCCTTGCCTTCGACGAGCGTGTTGGCAACGTCATTGAGGCTGGCGCGCTGCGGGAAGAGATACTCACCCGCCTTGATCTGCGCGGCGCGCCCTGTCGCCTGCAGACCCGCCATGAACAGCATCGGCGAATCGATGACGCCTTCGCGCGCCAATTGCTCGGCGACATCCGTCATCCCACCCTTGACCACAACGACCTTGTCGGATGCCAGCGGGCCTGGTGCCATGAAATGCGTATAGCCGAACCACGCGCCAGCCATGGCCAGAAGGCCGAACACCAGAACGAGCGACAAAAATCCCGAGACGAAATGAACGAAGGTCCGGTCCTTCTTCACCGCAGGCGGCGGCGGCGGAACGGGCACGGGCTGGATCGCCGCATTGGGGCTCTTCGGCACGATGCGGCGGAAGAAACCGCGCTTGCCGGGTTCGCCCTCAGGCTTTTCAGCTTCATGATCGGTCATTGACCGCTGACCTTTCCACTCAGGACCGGGACTGGTCCGACCGTGTGCAACCTAACCGCGAATATGGCGAAAGGGAGAACCGTCCCCAACCCGCTGCGGCTCCATACGGATTTAGGAAACGCGCCGCATGACCAAAGAGGCGTTTGTGCCGCCAAAGCCGAACGAATTCGACAAAACCGTATCGATCTTCTTCGGCTTCGCCCTGTGGGGCGCCAGATCGATCGCCGTCTCAACGGACGGATGATCGAGGTTGAGCGTAGGCGGCACAATGTTGTCGCGCATCGCCAAGATGGAGAAGATCGCTTCAATGGCGCCAGCGGCACCGAGCAAATGGCCCGTCGCTGATTTCGTCGACGACATCGCAAGCTTGGCTGCATCAGCACCCAACAAACGCTCAACGGCGCGCAATTCGATCTCGTCCCCCATCGGCGTCGAAGTACCATGAGCGTTGATGTAATCGAGCTCTCCGGGCGCAATCTTGGCGCGCTTGAGCGCCGCCTGCATGCAGCGGAAGGCACCATCGCCATCCTCGGAAGGCGCGGTGATATGATACGCATCGCCCGAGAGGCCGTAGCCGATGATCTCGGCATAGATTTTCGCGCCGCGTGCTTTCGCGTGCTCGTATTCTTCAAGCACGACAACGCCAGCGCCCTCCCCCATAACGAAACCGTCGCGGTCCTTGTCGTATGGGCGTGACGCCTGTTGTGGGCGATCGTTGAAACCGGTCGAGAGCGCTTTGCACGCGGCAAAGCCCGCAAGCGAAAGACGATTGATCGGCGACTCGGCGCCGCCTGCGACCATCACATCGGCATCATCGAGAGCGATCAGGCGCGCGGCATCGCCAATGGCGTGCGCGCCGGTCGAACAGGCGGTCACGACGGAGTGATTGGGGCCCTTGAGGCCATGCGCAATCGAGACGTGACCGGAAATCAGATTGATCAGACGACCCGGAATGAAGAATGGCGAGATCCGGCGCGGACCCTTTTCGTGCAGCGTGACCGACGCATCATAGATGCCGCCAATGCCGCCAATGCCTGAACCGATGAGCACACCGGAGCGGATCTGATCTTCATAGGATTCGGGGTGCCAGCCAGCATCGTCGAGCGCCTGCTTAGCGGCGGCAAAGCCATAGACGATGAAATCGTCGACCTTGCGCTGTTCCTTCGCCTCCATCCACTGATCGGGATTGAAGGTGGAGGCGTCTGCGCCATCCCCACGCGGAATCTGGCAGGCAATCCGCGCCGGGAGGTCACCGACCTCAAAATTGGAAATCACGGCCGCGCCGCTCTTTCCAGCAATCAGGTTCTTCCATGTCATATCGACGCCGCATCCAAGCGGCGTCACCATGCCAAGACCCGTTACGACAACCCGTCTCATCTTGCCTGCCCGAACAGTCGCAACGGGAAATGCGGCTTAAGCCGCCTTCTTTTCCAGGAAGGAGACAGCGTCGCCGACCGTGCGGATCGTTTCCGCCGCATCGTCCGGGATTTCCACGCTGAACTCTTCTTCGAACGCCATGACGAGTTCGACCGTGTCGAGGCTGTCCGCGCCCAGATCATCGATGAAATTGGCGCTGTCGATGACCTTCTCCGGCTCAACGCCAAGATGTTCGACAACGATCTTCTTCACCCGATCAGCGATATCGCTCATGACTTCTCCTATCGATGTTCCGTGACGGTCCGCCCTGTAATGCGAACCGCGCCCCCGGTCGAAGCCCCTGCCCGCAGGCCTCAAGCACTCGCGACCGAAATTTCCTGCCCCAAACGCCGCAAACCGGCGCGGACGTCAAGCCCCCGCGCGCTGCGAAAAAGCGCTTAACACACTTTCGCTTGGCATGCGAGGCCTCCCACGATTGAGAGGTTGATTCAAAGAAGGCGGCTAAGCGCCTCAGATCATTGTCATTCCGCCATTGATGTGAAGGGTCTGGCCGGTCAGATAGGCGGCTTCGTCGCTAGCGAGATAAACAGCCGCCGCGGCGATATCTTCCGGCGTTCCGAGACGCGCCATGGGAACTTTGGTGAGAATCCCCTCACGCTGCTTCTCGTTCAGCACATCGGTCATGGGGGTGGCGATGAAGCCCGGCGCGATGCAATTGACGGTGATGTTGCGGCTCGCGACTTCTTGCGCGAGCGATTTCGACATGCCGATCAGGCCAGCCTTCGAAGCCGCATAATTGGCCTGTCCGGCATTTCCGGTGGTGCCGATCACTGAGGTCACGCTGACAATGCGGCCCCAGCGGCGCTTCATCATACCCTTGATGACGGCGCGCGAGAGGCGGAACGCCGCTTCAAGATTGACGCGCAGCACCGTCTCCCACTCCTCATCCTTCATCCGCATGAAGAGATTGTCGCGTGTGACACCGGCATTGTTGACGAGAATATCAACCTGACCGAGTGCTGCTTCAGCAGCGGGAATGAGCGCTTCGACGGAATCCCTATCCGACAGATTGGCTGGCACAATGTGGACGCGGTTGCCGAGTTCGGTGGCAAGCGCTTCAAGGGCTTCGCGGCGGGTGCCTGAGATCGCAACCTGCGCGCCTTGCGCATGCAACGCCTTGGCGACTGCGCCGCCAATGCCGCCGGTGGCGCCAGTGACGAGCGCGGATTTGCCTGTGAGATTGAACATGGACACTCTCCTCAACCCTGCTGACGCGTCTTGAACGCCTCAATGTCATCCGGCGTCCCGATGGCGATTCCTTCGGCACCTTCGGCGAGACGTTTCACGAGTCCGGTCAACACTTTGCCGGAGCCAACTTCATAGAACACTTGAACGCCATGCGCGGCCATGTAGCCCACGCATTCACGCCAACGCACAGTGCCTGTCACCTGCTTTACCAGCGCTTTGCGGATGTCATCGGGATCGCTGATCGCGCTTGCGAGCACATTGGCGACAACCGGCACGATCGGTTTCGAGACCGTTACGGTTGACAGGGCGGCGGCCATTGCATCGGCCGCCGGTTGCATCAGATCACAATGGAAGGGGGCGGATACCGGTAACATCACGGCGCGGCGCGCGCCGTTGGTCTTGGCGATCTCGCACGCGCGCTCAACCGCCGCTTTCGCACCGGAGACAACCACCTGACCGCCGCCATTGTCGTTGGCCGCCTGGCAGACCTGACCTTGCGCAGCTTCAGCAGCGACCGCCGCCGCCGCGTCGAAATCGAGACCCAGAAGAGCGGCCATCGCACCCTCGCCTGCGGGTACCGCGGCTTGCATCGCGTTGCCGCGAATACGCAGCAAGCGCGCAGCATCGGCAATCGAGAAAGCGCGCGCCGCGGCGAGCGCAGAATATTCGCCGAGCGAATGACCCGCGACATAAGCGGCATCACGTGTGAGATCGAGGCCCGCCTCCGCCTCGAGCACGCGGATCGTGGCAAGGCTCACGGCCATCAAAGCAGGCTGGGCGTTGGCCGTTAGCGTGAGATCCGCTTCGGGACCTTCGAACATCAGGCCAGAGAGATTTTGGCCGAGCGCATCATCAACCTCAGCGAAGACGGCCTTCGCCTGCGGAAAGCGTTCGGCGAGCGCCTTGCCCATGCCGACTGCCTGACTGCCCTGACCCGGAAATGTGAACGCCGCTTTCATGGCCCGATCCTCCCTGACCGGGGGCCGTGAGACACGCTCGGCGTGCTCAAGTCAAGGGCGACGCGGCTGGCCTACGCCAAAGAGAGAAGGAGACCCCAGCGGCCTCGTCGAGCCATTCAAGCGGACGGGGTTGCAGCCCCGCCTCTGCCAGCAAGGCTTCGGCGGGTTTGCTGGCGCAAGCGGTAAAGAGCTTCACCCCGCCCGGTAGATGGCAATGCGTGGCGCGGCTCAAGTGAAACTCGCAATAGCCGAGGGCGAGGCAGAGATCGAACACGCGGCGGCCACCGGGCACTGCAACACGGCCACCGCGTGGCATCAGGCGCGCCGTCACCTCGTCCCAGCCGCACTCAGCCGGGTTCCACCACCAACCATCGGGGCGCACCTCAAGGGCGCGCGCCGATGATGAGACAACCAGACGACGGCGCTGTTTGGTGTTGGGATGACGCTCATGGCCAATCCGACCCAGAAGCGTGATGTCGGCACGATCGAGCTCCGTCTGAAAATGGCCCCAATCGGCCTCATTACGGAGGCCATCAGGCATGTCGCCCCGCGCATCGGCGATGGCGTCATCAGCCGACACGATGGCGAGACCGATGAGATCGACGCGCGCGTTCATAGGCGACCGCGTCGCCGATTTGCGCGTCTTTGGCAAGCTTGCTGTGGTAGAGCCGGACGGCACACCCTACACTTCGGCTTCCGCAGGAATGCTGCCCATGATGTCCGCCATCGCCCTCCTCCTTGCCTGCCAGCTTGCCGGCGAAGGCCTCACACGGCTCTTCGGTTGGCCGGTGCCGGGACCCGTGCTTGGGCTCGTGTTCCTGTTCGTGCTGCTCACGCTGCGTGACAGGCTGCAGCCGCATGCAGCCCCGGTCGAAGCCTCGCCGCTCGGCGCCGCCTGCGGTTTTCTGCTCGCCAATCTGTCCTTGATGTTTGTGCCTGCTGGCGTCGGCATTCTGCAGGAATGGGCGACATTGCAGCGCGACGGCATGGCGATGATCGTCGCACTCGTCGTCTCCACTGCATTGGCGTTGATCGTCACTGGTTTCGTGTTTCAGAAACTGGCCGCGCGCTTTGCCCCTGAGCGCGACGCATGAAACCGATCAGCGAATTATGGGTCTATCTCGCCGCCGAGCCACTTCTGTGGCTGACGACAACACTCATCGCCTATGTGATTGCCGATCGGATCTCGGCTTTTTTCAATCGTGCGCCCCTCGCCAATCCCGTGCTGATCGCCGTGGCGATTGTGCTTGTTTTGCTCAAACTCACCGGCACCGCTTATCCGGTCTATTTCACCGGCGCGCAATTCGTGCATTTTCTGCTCGGGCCTGCGACGGTGGCGCTCGCTTTGCCGCTCTACACCCACCGCAAAATCGTGATGCGCGCCTTGATCCCAATTGCGGGTGCGCTCTTGGCTGGAGCCATCACTGCGATGGTTTCCGCAGTCGGCATTGCCAAGCTTCTCGGCGTCTCAGGCGCCAGCCTGATTGCGCTTGCGCCGAAATCCGTTACGGCCGCCATCGCCATGGGCATTGCGCGCGAATTGGGCGGCGACCCGTCCCTGACCGCGACGCTCGTGATCGCAACAGGGATCATCGGTGCGGTGTTGCTGACGCCTTTGATGAAAATGGTCGGCGTCAGTGATCCGCGTGCGATTGGATTTGCGGCAGGGACCGCCTCGCATGGCATTGGCACGGCGCGCGCCTTCCAATTGGGCAGTCTTGAAGGTGCCTTCGCCGGAATTGCGCTGGGGCTCTCAGGCCTGTTGACGGCCGTGCTCGTTCCGCTTCTTGTCCGTATGCTTTCGTTCTGATTCCGGAGTTCCCGATGCAGGTCGCCACATTCAACGTCAATTCCGTGAAACAGCGGATCGGCCATTTGTGCGACTGGCTGAAGGAAACCTCGCCTGACATCGTCTGTTTGCAGGAAATCAAATGCGTCGACGAGGCGTTTCCACGCATGGAGATCGAAGCGCTCGGCTATAATGTCGAGACGCATGGGCAGAAGACCTTCAACGGCGTTGCGCTCCTGTCGAAATTGCCTTTCGACGAGGTGACACGCGGCCTGCCCGGCGATGATGATGATCAGCAAGCGCGCTATATCGAAGGTGTCGTCTCAACGAAGAAAGGTGTCGTGCGGGTCGGCGGGCTTTATTTGCCGAATGGCAATCCGCTTGGCACGGAGAAATTCACCTACAAGCTGCGATGGATGGATCGGCTCATTACACACACCAAGACGTTGCTTGCGTATGAAGAGCCGTTTGTGCTGGCGGGTGATTACAATGTGATCCCGACGCCGCTTGATGCGAAGAACCCCGACGCATGGGTCAATGACGCATTGTTTCAGCCGGAATCGCGCGCGAAGTTCCGCGAATTACTGGCGCTCGGCCTGACCGATGCGCTACGGGCCACAACGGACGAAGGTGGACTCTATACGTTTTGGGATTATCAGGCGGGTGCGTGGCAGCGGAACAATGGCATCCGCATCGATCATCTTCTGCTCTCGCCGCAGGCCGCAGACAGGCTGACCGGTGTTGAAATCGATCGCGAGATGCGAGCGCAGGAAAAACCGTCCGACCATGTACCGGTGCGGGTGATCCTCGACATTCCGGTCTGAGCGAAGGCGTTACTTCTTCTTCATCTGCTTTTCGAGATAGGCAAGCGCGGCGTTGCGATCATGATCGCCCGACGCAGCCATGGCCTTCTCATGCAGTTCGAAAATCCAGACATCGGTGCGTGGATTGGCATTGTCGCGCGCCATCGTTAGCCACATCAGGCCGCGCGCACGCTGGCGCATGCCGGCTTCGCCCGTGAACAGCAAATGACCAAGCATGGCTTGGCTCTGCACATGGCCTTTTTCAGCCGAGAGGTGGAACCAGCGCAAAGCCTGTTTCGGATCGCGCGGGCAACCAACGCCATCCAGGTTCATCCGTGCGAGATTATATTGCGCATCGGCATCACCGAACCATGAGGCGGCGTAGTTGAACATTTCCTTGGCGCGTTCAGGATTGGCTTTCACATAGGTGTTGGGAATGCCAGACAGGTGATACGAGCCCAACGCCACGAAGGCTGAGGAGACGAAGCGGGCATTCGCCGAATCCGGGCTCTCATCGGCATGTTCATCCGCAATCTTGGAAAAGAATTCAAATGCCTTCAGGCTGTCGGCAGGAACGCCATCACCATCGGCATACATGCGGCCCAGTTTCCACCGTGCCAGCGTATGGCCCTGCCCGGCCGCATATTCGAGCGCGCGGATGGCATTGTTCTTTTCGCCCGCATTATATTCGCGCATGCCAGAGCGGAATGCATCGCCGACGGATTTGAAGGCGCCTTGCGGCAGGGGCTCAAGCGGTTGCGGCTTGCCATCAAGCGCCAAAGCGGAAGAGGCGGCGGTAAGCCCGATCAGAACCAGACAGCTGAACCGCACGCGCATCATCACTTAATATCCAGACAGGCAAGCGGGCCGCTGATGACGCGGCAGCACGGGGGCGAAAACCGAAGGCATAAGGATCGCGCGCGTTCTCGCCTTTTTTGCGGCATGGGCCAGACCGAGCGGTGACAGAGTCGCGGCGACGTCGGGCCCCTGCCCGGTCCAGCGCGCGACACACAACCCACTCATCCTGTCCTCCCGAGACAACCGTTCCAACGCGAACGGACGCTCCGGCCGCTTTATGGCGGCTTTTCGGCAAAACATGCTGAATCGCTTCTAGCAAGGTTGATCCCGGTCTGACTGTGACCGCGGCGCAACAGCTGAGCTCTGGCCTGCATGGCTGATGAAACCGCGCTGGATTGGACTCCCAGAGCCGCCGGGCCTAGTTTTGGGTCATGGATTCCAAAATTGCGACGGATCAGGACGATGGCTTTGGCTGGCGCCGCCCGCGCGGAGAAGCGTCCCTCGCCGATGTGCATGGGACGGTTGGCCGCACCGGTCGCTCCGCCTTTCGCCGGGCCCTCGCGTTTTTTGGACCGGGCTATCTCGTCGCCGTCGGTTATATGGACCCCGGGAATTGGGCGACCTCGCTCGCCGGCGGCTCTAAGTTTGGCTACGCGCTCCTTTCGGTTGTCCTGATCTCGAACATCATGGCGATCGTGCTGCAATCGCTGGCAGCGCGGCTCGCCATTGGCTCCGGCCGCGATCTGGCGCAGGCCTGCCGCGACGCTTTTCCCCGTCCAATCGCTTGGCTGCTATGGCTCCTGGCTGAACTCGCCATCGTCGCCACTGACATTGCCGAGGTGATCGGCACGGCCATCGGGCTGCAACTTCTCTTCGGCATCCCGCTCGCTATCGGCGTGATCCTCACCTCGCTCGATGTGTTTCTGGTGCTGGCGCTGCAACGCCTCGGCTTTCGCTGGGTCGAAGCCTTCATCATCGGCGTTCTGGCCCTGATCGCCGCCTGCTTCGCCGTTCAAATCGCGCTGGCCGATCCTGCATGGGCCGCCGTCTTCGGCGGCTTCGTGCCAACGACCGACATCGTGAAGAACCCCGACATGCTCTATCTCGCGATGGGCATCATCGGGGCCACCGTGATGCCACATAATCTCTACCTCCATTCCGGCATCGTGCAGACGCGGGTCTTTGGGGACACGATCCCCGAGAAACGCGAGAGCCTGCGCTTTGCGACCCTCGATTCCACCATTGCATTGCTGTTCGCTCTTACCATTAACGCCTCGATCCTGATTTTGGCGGCCGCGGCGTTCCACACAACAGGCCGGACCGAAGTGGCAGAACTCGGCGAAGCGCATGGCCTGTTGCATCCCCTTCTGGGGGCTGCGATTGCCCCCTCGCTCTTTGCGATTGCGCTGATCGGTTGCGGGCTCAATTCGACCGTGACGGCCACCCTCGCCGGCCAGATCGTGATGGAGGGTTTTCTCGACATTCGGCTGCCCCCATGGCTACGCCGACTGATCACCCGGCTTGTCGCGATTGTTCCAGCCGCCGCCGTCACGATTGCCTATGGCGATGCGGGCACCGCGAAGCTTCTCATCTTCACGCAAGTTGTGTTGAGCCTGCAATTACCCTTCGCCGTCATCCCGCTCGTGATGTTCACGGCGTCGCGCGACAAGCTCGGGGCGTTGGCGGCGCCGCGCTGGCTTGTCCTTTTTGCAGGATCGATCGCCGCGATTATTGTCGCCCTCAATATCAAGCTGATCGTTGATTTCATTAATGGATGAGCGGCTCTCATTTCGATTGAAACAATTTCAATCGAATTTTAGAGGAAGACTTAAACGATAACGGCTTACGGTCAGCGCATGCTATGCGGTTGACGTGATGATTCAATTATGGATTCACTTTATTGTTTTTTCTCAACGTCGTCTTTTTTGTTGCCGACGGCTTCAATTTGGCGCGGGATGTCGTTGTGAACAAATTGTAGGGGATCGTGGCGAGGCCCTCGTCATACCGAACGAGGATTGTGGTCTCAGACCCATGACCACCCAACCCTTGCCAATCCCCGCCCCTTTCTCTATAGGGGCGGCTTCCAGCGGTTCTCCGGCCGGGGGCTGAACGGAAGGGGTGCGCCTGCACCTAGGGGGTCAATTCCCGTCTTCCCGTGTCTCCGCCTTCGGTAACCTCCTCTCGGGCCCTCATGGCCCGAAGGGCTTCGCGCCGGGGACCGCAGCAACGAAAGGCCCGAAAATGCCTCTTTATGAGCATATCTATCTTGCACGTCAGGATGTGACGTCGCAGCAGGTCGAGACGATGACGGACGCCTTCAAGGCCGTCATCGAAGCGAATGGCGGCAAGGTCTCGAAGGTCGAGCCCTGGGGCGTTAAGACCCTCGCCTACCGTATCAAGAAGAACCGCAAAGCGCATTTCACGCTGCTCAACATCGACGCTCCGGCCGCTGCCGTTGCCGAGATGGAGCGCCAGATGCGCATCAATGAAGACGTTCTCCGTTTCATGACGGTGAAGGTGGAAGAACTCGAAGAAGGTCCGTCGGCCATGCTGCAGAAGCGTGATCGCGATGACCGTGACGAGCGTGGCGACCGCGGCTTCGGCGGTGGTGGCCGTGGCTTCGGTGGTGGCGGTGGCGGCTCGCGTAGCCCGTCGGGCCGTGCGCCCCGTCCGCGCCGTGATGAAAACGAAGCCGAGGAGGCCATCTAATGTCGGCTCAAGCAGCTCGCCGTCCGTTCTTCCGTCGCCGCAAATCCTGCCCGTTCTCGGGCCCGAATGCGCCGAAGATCGACTACAAGGACACCCGTCTCCTGTCGCGCTACATCTCCGAGCGCGGCAAGATCGTGCCGTCCCGCATCACGGCCGTCAGCGCCAAGAAGCAGCGTGAACTGGCGCAAGCCATCAAGCGCGCCCGCTTCCTCGGCCTGCTCCCCTACGTGATCGCCTAATCGCTTTCGGGGGCGCGCTTTCGGCGCGCTCCCAATTTCAACTAGCCTTTCAACTTGCCGTCACCGGTGCGCAGGAGCGTGGCCGGTCTTGTTGGGGATCTCCCCTAACCCTTCGCGTGAAGCGGGACAGCTGACGAATATGGGTTCCCTCATCCTCATCGGATGTGGCGCCGGTCTGACTTCGGCGCTTTTGTTTTCGGTCATCACGACCGGGAGCCCGCTCGCGCTCATTCTCTACATCGTTGCGCCTTTGCCGGTGATGATCGCCACGCTCGGCTGGAACCACCGCACAGGGCTTGTGGCGTCTGTCATCGGCGCGCTTGCGCTGATGGCGGTGTTCAATTTCTACACGGGCGTTGCCTTCTTCGCGGGAATTGCCTTCCCGGGTTGGCTCTTCGGTTATCTCGCTTTGCTCTCGCGCGAGACCGAGGGCGGCACGGAATGGTATCCGCCGGGCCGTATCCTTGCGGCGATTGCCTTTTACGCCGCCGGCATGACCATTCTTGGCACATTCCTGATTGGCGGCGATTACGACACTTATGTGCGCGGCTTCGAGCGGATCGTGGAAGCCTATGCCAAGGCTGATCCGCAACTTGTTGCAGCGCTTGGTGGCGACAGTTCCAAAGCGGATCTTGCCCGCTTCCTCGCGCAAGTCGCGCCCCCACTCAGTGCGGCCATCAGCGTTCTGTTCAGCGCGGGCCTGATGTGGATCGCAGGCAAAGCGGTCGAGCGGTCGGGCCGTCTCATCCGCCCCTTCCCGCTCCTGCGCGACACCGAAATGCCGCGCCGTGTGGTTCTGATTTTCGGCGTGGCGATCGTGCTGGCGCTGGTCCTGTCGGATTTCCCCGGCCTGTTCGCCCGCATCACCGCTGCAAGCCTCGGTTTTGCCTATGCGCTGCAAGGCTTGGCTGTGGTCCATGCGCTCACGCTCGGGCTTGGCACCCGTATCGGCATTCTCAGCGGCGTCTATTTCACGCTGCTTCTCATTCCCGGCTGGCCCTTCGCGATCCTGTGCGTGATTGGGCTGGCTGACACCTTCTTCGGCTGGCGCGCCAAAAAGAATGCGCGTCCGCCGCTCAATCCAACCCCTCTCGTTTAACCAATCGCCTGAATTCAAAGGAGAACCATCATGGAAGTCATTCTGCTCGAACGCGTTGCCAAGCTCGGCCAGATGGGCGACGTCGTCCGCGTCAAGGACGGTTATGCCCGCAATTTCCTGCTGCCGAACGGTAAGGCGCTCCGCGCCACCAAGGCTAATCGCGAGCATTTCGTCGCTCAGCGCGCACAGCTCGAAGCACGCAACCTCGAAGCGAAGAAGGAAGCCGCTGCAGTGGGCGACAAGCTCAACGGCCAGTCCTTCGTCATCATCCGTCAGGCCGGCGAAATGGGCCAGCTCTATGGTTCGGTTGCAGCGCGCGACATCGCCGAAATCGTCACCACGGGCGGCTTCTCGGTTGGCAAGCAGCAGATCGTGCTGAACGCACCGATCAAGACGATCGGCCTGCACAACGTGTCGGTGCATCTGCATCCGGAAGTGGACGTCAAGATTGTCGTCAACGTGGCCCGTTCGCCGGAAGAAGCCGAGCGTCAGGCGCGCGGCGAAGAAGTGTTGGCACGCGAAGAAACCAACCTCGACGATCTCGGCCTCGAAGTGGGTGCCGCGCTTGCGGACGCACAGGGCGAAGACCTCTAAGCCTTTGCACCACCGCCTTTTTGGGAAACGCCCGGCCCTGTGCCGGGCGTTTTTCTTTTCGTCAAGACGGCTTTCGGGTCAGGCTGTGCAGCCTGTGGACAGCGGGATCAAACCATCGGCCACATCGTTGTAGGGCGAGGTGCGGCACAACCGCACTATCGCTTTGCGCCAACGGGGCTTAGTCAGACTGCGACGAAGAGGATGAATCATGGCGCAAGGCACGCAGCTCGCCCGTATTGGCGAACCGGAACCACAATTCCGCACGGCCCCGCATAACATTGAAGCCGAGCAAGCACTGCTCGGTGCAATCCTTGTCAATAATGATGCATTCTATCGCGTCTCGGATTTTCTCGATCCCGAACATTTTTCCGAAGAGCTGCACCGCCGGATTTTTGAAATCGCGCAATCGCTAATCCGCGCCGGAAAATTGGCAACGCCGATCACACTCAAGACGTTTTTGGGTGATGCGGATCTCGGCGGCATGACCGTGTCGCAATATCTCGCCCGCTTGGCGGCCGAGGCGACGACCATCATTAATGCCGACGCCTATGGGCGGACGATCTACGATCTCGCCATGCGCCGCCAGCTAATCAATATCGGCGAAGACATGGTGAATGTCGCTTATGACTCGCCCGTCGATGACAGTCCGCGCAAGCAGATTGAAGAAGCCGAGCGCAAACTCTACGAACTTGCCGAGCGCGGCCGGTATGAAGGCGGCTTCCAAAGCTTTTCGGATGCGTTGAAATCGGCCGTCGACATGGCGGCAGAGGCGTTCAAGCGCGACCGGAAACTGTCGGGCGTGGCCACGGGCCTCTCCGACCTCGACCGCATGATGGGCGGGCTGCAATCCTCCGACTTGGTGATCGTTGCAGGCCGTCCCGGCATGGGCAAAACGGCCCTCGCGACCAACATCGCCTTCAACGTGGCCCGTGCCTATTCGGGCGAGCGGCAGCCAGACGGTACGATCAAGCGCCTTGACGGTGGCATTGTCGGCTTCTTCTCGCTCGAAATGTCGGCCGAGCAATTGGCGACCCGTATCATCGCCGAACAATCGGGCGTTGCCTCCTATAAAATCCGCCGTGGCGAAATTCAGGAACATGAATTCGCCCGTATCGCGGATGCAGCGCGCGAAATGGAACGCGTACCCTTCTACATCGACCAGACCGGCGGCATTTCGATTGCGCAGCTGACAGCGCGCGCCCGCCGCCTTAAGCGGCAAAAAGGCCTCGACGTTCTTGTGGTCGACTATTTGCAGCTGCTCTCCGGTTCGTCGAAAAAGGGCGAAAACCGCGTGCAGGAATTGACCGAAATCACGACGGGTCTCAAGGCGCTTGCGAAAGAATTGGCCTGCCCCGTCATCGCGCTGTCACAGCTTTCACGTCAGGTCGAACAGCGCGACGATAAACGTCCGCAGCTATCGGATCTGCGTGAATCCGGCTCGATCGAGCAGGACGCCGACGTGGTGATCTTCGTTTATCGCGAAGAATATTATTTGAAAAATAAAGAGCCCAAGATGGGCACGGAAGAATATTTCAAATGGCAGACCGAGATGGAACAGGTGCATGGCCGCGCCGAAGTCATCATCGGCAAGCAGCGCCACGGACCCACAGGCACAGTGCAGTTACAATTCGATGCGGAAGTCACCCGCTTCTCCAATCTGGCGCGCGAAGATGCGCTGCCCGACCGGATGGATTAAGCGATGGCCAAGCGCGGGGCGACCTATGCCTGCCAAATGTGCGGCGCTGTCTATGGCCGCTGGCAGGGCCGTTGCGAAGCCTGCGGCGCGTGGAATTCGATCGCGGAAGAAAGCGCGGGCGCGCCCTTGCCTGGCGGTACTGGCGGCAAAGTCGGACGCGGCAAACCGTTTGCACTTGAAGGCTTGATGGGTGAAGCAAAGGATGCACCTCGCACCGCTTCAGGCATTGCGGAACTCGATCGCGTCGCCGGTGGCGGTCTCGTCAAGGGTTCGGTGATTTTGCTCGGGGGCGATCCCGGCATCGGAAAATCGACATTGCTGATGCAAGCCTCGGCCTCGATGGCCAAGCGCGGCGAACGTGTCGTCTATATCTCTGGTGAAGAAGCGGTGGGTCAGGTGCGGTTGCGCGCCGAACGGCTCGGCCTCTCGCAAGCGCAAGTCGAACTCGCCGCCGAAACCAATGTCGAAGACATTATCGCGACGTTGAGCCAAGGCCCCGCGCCCACCCTCGTGATCATCGATTCCATTCAGACGATGTGGTCGTCTTTGGTCGATTCAGCCCCCGGCACCGTCACGCAAGTGCGCGGCGCAGCGCAGGCCTTGATCCGCTATGCCAAGACAAGCGGCGCAGCGCTGATCCTTGTCGGCCATGTCACCAAAGATGGGCAGATCGCAGGCCCTCGCGTTGTCGAACATATGGTCGATGCGGTTGCATCCTTCGAAGGCGATAGCGCGCATCATTTCCGCATTCTGCGCGCCACCAAAAACCGCTTCGGACCGACCGATGAGATCGGCGTGTTCGAGATGACAGGCGCAGGCCTCGCCGAAGTGCCGAACCCTTCGGCACTGTTCCTCGCGGGCCGCGATACCTCCTCCCCCGGCACCGCCGTCTTTGCCGGGATGGAAGGCACTCGGCCGATGCTGGTCGAGTTTCAGGCGCTGGTCGCCCCATCGAGCCTCGGCACGCCGCGACGCGCCGTTGTCGGCTGGGACCCGGCGCGCCTGTCCATGATCGTGGCCGTGCTCGAAGCCCATGCCGGGCTCAAGCTTGGCATGCACGACATCTATCTGAATGTGGCCGGTGGGCTGAAAGTGACCGAACCGGCCGCCGACCTCGCGGCTGCCGCCGCTCTGGTCTCCTCGCTGGCCGGCCGCCCATTGCCGCCGGACCGGGTCTATATGGGCGAGATCGGCCTCACAGGGGCGCTCAGGCCCGTCTCGCAGAGCGCGGCGCGCTTGAAAGAAGCCGCCAAGCTCGGCTTTGGCTCGGCCTTCCTGCCACGCGCGGGCGTTGATGGGGCGGGCAAGTCGACGCTGGCACTCGATGCAGGCGGGGACGTGACCGACCTCGTGGCCGGAATCGCGGCGGGAAAACCACATAAGAAGGCGGTTTCCGCTTCCTAAAGCGGGTGACGGAATCGGGGGCGGCGGCTATAAGGGCGCGACTTCCGGACCAGCACAGCGGACCAGGCATGAACGCGCTCCCCATCGCCATCCTCGACATCATCGTGATTGGCATTGTGATCCTGTCCGGTCTTTTGGCGGCAGTGCGCGGCTTCACGCGCGAGGTTCTCGCCATTGCGTCTTGGGTAGCGGCTGCAGCCGCGGCTTACGCCTTCCACCCAGTCGTGCTGCCTTATGTGAAGCCTTACATCACGAACGATAATCTTGCGCTCGCCGCCTCCATTGGCGCGGTCTTCATCGGTGTGCTCATCATCGTCTCGCTGTTCACGGTAAAGATTTCCGATCTCATTCTTGATTCGAAGATCGGCGCGCTCGACCGTTCGTTGGGTTTCATTTTTGGCGCCGTGCGCGGCTTCCTGATCGCCGTCATCGCGTTCATGTTCTTCGACACGCTGGTGGGCGAAAAGCAGCAGCCCGAATGGGTAAAGCAGGCCAAGACCCGTCCGTTCCTCAAGGAAGCGGGCGATCAATTGCTGGCGCTTCTGCCGAAAGATCTCGATGCGCTGAAAAAGGCGGCACCGGCCATTCCGGGCCTGCAATTGCCGGGCAACGGCCAGACGGCGCCTGCGCCCGCACCGGCTCCTACGGCCGCACCGACCCCTGCAGCCCCCGCACCGGCCCCTGTGACGCCTAATCAGGCTCCGCCCAATAATCAGAAGCGGACCGATCAGCAGGGCCTTCAGAACCTGATCAATTCGACGGCAACGCCTGCCGCCAATACGGCTCCGGCAGCGAACCCGGCGGCGGCGCCCGGTTCCGCACAGCAAAACCAGCCCAAGCGTTGAAAACATGAACCGGTCATCGCATATATCCGGCGGTGAGCTCACGAGGCGGCCAGGCCGCGCGGTTAAGTCCATGACAGAACTCGATTTCGACCTCGACGGAGATAGGCTCCGCGAGGAGTGCGGCGTATTCGGGATCTACAATCATCCCGATGCAGCAGCCATCACCGCCCTCGGGCTTCATGCGCTCCAGCATCGCGGACAGGAAGCCGCCGGGATCGTCACCTTCGACGGCGGTCGCTTTCATTCTGAACGCAAACTCGGGCTCGTCGGCGACAATTTCTCCGATCGCGCCACGATTGAGCGTTTGAAGGGCAATTGCGCCATCGGGCATGTCCGTTATTCGACCACTGGTGAAACGATCCTGCGCAATGTGCAGCCGCTCTTTGCCGAATTGACCGGCGGCGGTTTTGCCGTGGCGCATAATGGCAATCTCACCAATGCTTTGACGTTGCGCCGCCAATTGGTCGCCGAAGGCGCGTTGTGCCAATCAACATCCGACACCGAAGTCATTCTTCATCTCGTCGCACGCAGCCGCAAAAATCGTTTTATTGATCGCTTCATCGATGCGCTGGGACAGATTGAAGGCGCCTATTCCTTCGTGGGCCTCACCAACAAAAAGATGATTGGCGCGCGTGACCCGCTCGGCATCCGCCCGCTAGTGCTCGGCGAACTCGACGGCTCGCCCATTCTCGCGTCTGAAACCTGCGCGCTCGACATTATCGGAGCGCGTTATGTGCGCGACGTTGAGAATGGCGAAATCATCGTCTGCTCGGAAGATGGGATTGAATCGATCAAACCCTTCCCGCAGCAGCCCATGCGCCCGTGCATCTTCGAATATATTTATTTTGCTCGTCCGGACTCCATCGTGAATGGCCGCTCCGTCTATGACATGCGCAAGCAGATGGGCGCTGTGCTGGCACAGGAATCGGGCGTTCCGGCCGACGTCGTCATTCCTGTTCCCGATTCAGGCGTTCCCGCCGCTCTGGGCTACGCGCAGGAAGCCGGCATTCCCTATGAGCTCGGCATCATCCGCAACCATTATGTCGGCCGCACCTTCATTCAGCCGACACAATCGGTGCGTGAACTTGGCGTGCGCATGAAACATTCCGCCAACCGCTCGGTCGTGGAAGGCAAACGGATCATTCTCGTCGACGATTCCATCGTGCGTGGCACGACATCCGTGAAGATCGTCAAAATGATGCGGGAAGCGGGTGCGAAAGAAGTGCATTTCCGCATTTCTTCACCGCCGATCCGCTTTCCTGATTATTATGGCATCGACACACCGGAGCGTGAAAAGCTCTTGGCGGCGACCCATTCGCTCGAAGAGATGCGCAAATATATTGGCTGCGACAGCCTCGCCTTCCTCTCGGTGGAAGGCATTTATCGCGCAATGGGACAGGGCGAGCGTCGCTCTGACCGGCCGCAATTCACCGATCATTGCTTCACCGGCGATTATCCGACGCCCGTGACGGACAAGATCGGCGAAGGGCCAAAGCAATTGTCGATGCTGGCGGAAGTGGGCTGATGGCTAAAATTCTCGAAGGCCGCATCGCGGTTGTTACTGGCGCCTCACGCGGCATTGGTCGCGCCGCGGCTTTGAAGCTGGCGGAAGCAGGCGCGCACATCATTGCGGTCGCGCGCACGCAAGGCGGCCTTGAAGAACTCGACGACGAAATCCGCAAGCTTGGCTCGACGGCCACGCTCGTGCCGCTCGACCTCACCGATTATGATGGGCTCGATCGTCTCGGTGGTGCGATTTACGAGCGTTGGGGCAAGCTCGACATTCTAGTCGCCAATGGCGCCATTCTCGGCCCGATCTCGCCGATCACCCATGTGCAGCCCAAAGAATGGGACGCGGTGATGGCGACGAATGTCACTTCGAATTATCGGCTCATCCGTTCGATGGATCCGCTGTTGCGGGCCTCCGATGCAGGGCGCGCGATTTTCGTCTCCTCGGCGGCGTCATGGAAATGCACCGCCTATTGGGGACCCTATTCCGTCTCGAAGGCCGCGCTGGATGCGCTCGTCAAAACCTATGCGGCCGAAGTGGCATCGACCAATGTCAAAGCGATGATGGTCAATCCTGGTCCGCTGCGCACCGATATGCGCGCGCGCGCCATGCCGGGAGAAGACCCGCTGACGCTGAAGACGCCGGAAGACCTCGCGCCGCATTTCGTGACGTTGGCTGCTCCCTCATGGACCGAGAGCGGCAAGATCTTCGACTTCCCGCTCAACAAGATCACGGCGCATCAGTTTCCGGGGTGATGGTTACCCTTGCGGCAAGCCCCGTTATGTAGTAACGTTTCTACATAGCGAGGCTGCCCAATGTCCATTACGACCCTTTCAAGCCGCGAATTCAATCAGGACACCAGCGGCGCGAAGCGGGCCACTGAACGCGGACCGGTTTTTATTACCGATCGCGGCAAGCCAGCCCATGTGCTCCTGAGCATTGACGATTACAACCGCCTCATCGGCCAATCGGGCAGCATCCTTGATATGCTCGCAATGCCTGATGCCGCCATGATTGATTTCGAGCCGCCAAAGCTTGATGTCCAGATCCGACCAGCTGATCTCGACTGATGTATCTCGTCGATACCAATGTTGTTTCAGAGCTGCGGAAAGCACGTGCCGGCGGGGGCCCCCATCCCGTTTTCGCATGGGCGGCGTCTGTTCCCGCATCGATCCTCTTTTTGTCGGCGATTACCATTCTTGAATTGGAGATCGGCATTCAACGCAAAGAGCGGCAGGATATAGCGCAAGGTGCAATATTGCGTTCATGGTTGGAGACCAAAGTCGTTACAGCGTTCGAAGGCCGCATCCTTCCTGTGGATGTTGTCGTTGCCCGCCGCTGCGCCATTCTCCACGTGCCGGATCCGCGCCCCGAGCGCGACGCATTGATCGCTGCAACCGCACTTGTGCATGGATTAACTTTGGTGACACGCAACGTGACTGACTTCGAAAATTTAGGCGTGAAACTCCTTAATCCATGGGACTGAAATGGACTGTTACAACCTCGTCATCATGTATTGGACATCAAAAAGCCCCTTGCGGGGCTTTTTTCATTTCTCTTTGTCGTAAGGATTGTCGGAATTGCGCATCGACAGACGAATGGGCGTTCCGGGCAAATCGAAACTCTCACGTAAGCCCGTAATCAGATAGCGATTATAGCTATCGGGCAATTCATCGAGCTGATTGCCGAAGATCGCGAAATAAGGCGGGCGCGATTTAGGCTGCGTCATATAACGGATCTTGATGCGACGCCCTGAGACAGCCGGCGGCGGATGGGCTTCGATCATCGCTTCGAGCCAGCGATTGAGCTTGCCAGTTGGAATGCGGCGCGACCAGACTTCGGCAGCATCGAAACAAGCCTGCATCATCTTGTCGAGCCCCTGCCCGTTCAGGCCTGAGACCGGCAGCACGGTGACACCGCGTAAATTCGAGAGCGTATGTTCAGCCTCATCGGCCAAGCGCTTCAACAAGGCCTGGCCATTGGGGACTTGATCCCATTTATTCAACGCGATGATGATAGCGCGACCTTCGCGCTCGATCACGCCAAGAATAGCGAGGTCCTGCTTTTCGAACGGGATCGTTGCATCCAGCAGCAGAATCACAACTTCAGCGAAACGCACCGCGCGCAAACCGTCGGCAACCGACAATTTCTCGAGCTTGTCTTCGACCTTAGAACGCTTGCGCATCCCCGCCGTATCGAAGAGCTTCACCTTGCGGCCATGCCAGGTCCATTCGACGCCAATGGAGTCACGCGTAATGCCGGCTTCAGGCCCTGTCAGCAGACGCTCTTCACCAATGAGGCGATTGATGAGTGTCGATTTGCCAGCGTTTGGGCGACCGACCACTGCGATGCGCAAAGGACGATCCGGATCATCTTCATCCGGTTGATCCTCTGCGGGCTTGGCGGTGTGCTCGGGTAAGGCTTCGCGAATGGCGTCGTAAAGATCCGCCAGACCTTCGCCATGTTCGGCCGAGAACGGGATCGGATCACCGAGGCCGAGCGCATAGGCTTCCTGCGCTTCCATCATGCCCAGCTTGCCTTCCGCCTTGTTGGCGAGAAGAATCACGGGCTTGCCAGCGCGGCGAACAAGTTGGGCGAAATGGCGATCCGCCGGTGTGATGCCGGTGCGCACATCGACCACAAAGATCACCGCATCGGCATCGAGCAGCGCCTCTTCCGTCTGGCGGCGCATGCGACCGGCAAGCGTATCTTCCTGTGCCTCTTCGAGACCGGCCGTGTCGATCACGATGAAATCGAGATCGCCCAGATGCGCCTCACCTTCGCGGCGATCGCGCGTGACACCCGGCTGGTCATCGACAAGCGCGAGCTTCTTGCCAACCAGACGGTTGAACAGCGTCGATTTGCCGACATTGGGTCGACCAATAATGGCGAGTGTAAAACTCATAACCAACCTAAGCGCCTGATGGCGCAATGGACGTGCAGCTTATTTGGAAATCGGGCCGGACTTCACCAGACCGAGATAGAGATCGACGCGGCTCTTCAATTGCGGCGACGCATTCGCATCCGTCAGGATGGCGTCGAACTCTTTACCGGCCGCTTCATACTGCCCAGCCTTGAGCAAAGCGAGACCAATCGCTTCGCGCGCGAGGCCCGACAAATCACTGCCGGAGAGCAGTGGTTGCAATTTGGTCCGCAGCGCATCCACCGTCGCATCATTCGACATCAGAAGGCCCGCGCGCAAACGTGCGAGATCCTGTGCGATCTTCGGCAGAGACGTATCGGCGGCGAGCGCGTCGAATGCGGCAATGCCCTTCTGCGCGTCGGTTGTGCCGAGTTCGGCGGCATCGCGCAGGCGCGCCAAGATGCGGTAGCCTGAAGCGCCCGTCTTTTCGAGCTCGCTCAGGATCTTCTGCGCTTCAGCCGGGCGGCCAGCGCGGCTTTCTTCTAAAGCCTGCTCGAACCGAGCGCCCGATTCCTGCGCCTTCTGCAGTTCCTGATGCTGGTAGTAGCGCCAGCCCGCGGTCCCGAGCACGATGATGAGCGCGGCGCCGATGAACAGGTTCTGGTACTTCTTAACGAGGTCGAGCGTCCGGTCGCGCCGGACTTCCTCCTCAATCTCGCGGAAAATGTCGCTCATCGGTCTTTCGTCTTCAGGTCAGGCGGAACCATGGGCTCTAGGCCCCCGGCCCGTAAGAAAGGGTGCCGGGGGATTAGCATGGGCAGGCCGCCCCGTCATCACCCGATGACAGAGACCCCGATCAACCAGCCATGGAGCTTGACCATGGCGCCATAGGCGATGGTGCCTGCGACAAGCGCGATCAGGTCACCCTTGCCGAAGCTGTTGGGCGCATAGGCGGCAATGGCGGCATCTTCGCCCCGCTTCTTCACCGCAATCCGGTCGTAGACGGCATAGGCCAGGAAGGCCCCGAACAGGATGATCGAGCCGAGATCGCCATTGGCGAGGAGATGGGCAAGGGCCCAGATCTTCACGGCCACCAGCATCGGGTGCTTCAGAACCCGCTTAAGCTTGCCAGCGGGCGCATAGGCGGCCGCAAGCGCGACAAAGGCAGGCCACATCAGGAGAAGCGTCAGATGCCGCAGCCCCGTGGGCGGGCTCCAGACGGGGATCATGCCGGCAGCGCGATAATCGCCATAGCCCTTCACGATGAGGACGAAGCCGAACAAGGACACAATGCTATAGATCGCCTTGTAACGGACCTCCCCGAGCGAGACGATCATATCGCCCCGGCGCTCACGCAGGGTGGTGAAGACATGGGCTGCCATGAAAATAGCGAGGCCAGCCAGCATCAAAATCATCTCGATCGCTCCGTTCGTGTCAGGCCGCTTCCGCTAGCACCCGCGCGGGGCGGCCGCAAATCATCGATCAGAACCAGCCCGCGCCCTGATCCTTCATGCAGCTCTCGTAGGTCGGCCAAAACGCATCATTCTTCTCTGCTTTCTTGCCGAGCTTGGCGATCACCGCCTTGCGGCAATTACGGATGAGCGCAATGTTCGGATCGACCACCGGCGTCGGCGCATTGGCCGATAGGCTCGAACGCGCCGGTGCGGAGGGAACCGGCTTGGTCTTATTGCCCTCTTTTTTGGCCTGCGCGCTAAAAGCGGCAATGGCGGCTTTAGCCTCGGCCATCATCGCGGTGTCGGCGCAAAAGGCCTCTTTACCGCCAGCCGCCTTGATGAGGGCGCGTGGCTTTTCAACCGCGCCGAACGGCGCAAGCGCATCACGCAGCCCTTCGCGCGCCTCTTTCATTGCGCGCCGGACAGAATTTGGAACATCAAGACCACAGGCCTCGCGCGCCGCTTCCGCCATTGCCAACGCCCGATATTGTCCACGCCACGCATCTGTGGCTGCATTCCAATCCGTCGCGGCCTGCGCTGGCAACACCGTTGCGCTCATAACGGCAAACCCCACGCCGAGGATTATTTTTGCAACCTGAGATTTCATTTAACTCTCCGATTCAACTAAAAGGCGCAACGCCACTGCCTCTCCGCTTTGTAATTCAGATTTCGATTGCTGCAAATTCATCCATCTGCCCAAACTGAGCAAACGCGCCAATGTTCATGCGTTTCTGGCGCGCCTCAACTTTTCCCACCGGTCCGGCGTCCAATGCCGGTTCATGTTCCCTGTCGTGTCCCAGCGTTCCTCCCACGACAAGGAGGACTATCCACGCGATTTCATCCAAGCAGGCTAGGACATCAACGTGTGACAACGAACGACCTCGCGACCATGGGTGCGACGCTTGCTGCCGGTGGCATCAATCCCCTGACACGCGACACCGTCATCGCAAGGGATCGCGTGCCGCACATCCTGGCGCAGATGACGATGGAGGGACTCTACAACGCATCCGGCGATTGGGCCTATACGGTAGGCTTGCCAAGCAAGAGCGGTGTCGGCGGCGGTCTTCTTGCTATCGCACCCGGCCGCCTTGCGATTGCGGGATTTTCGCCGCCGCTCGATTCCGTCGGCAATAGTGTGCGTGCGCAGGCTGCGGTCGCGAGGGTTGCCAACACGCTCGGTCTCAATCTCTATGCCGGACCGCCGTAATGGAAAGCTGGCGCCACCAGCGCTGGCATTTTTGCGCTACTCAGTTAGGCGGCAAGAGACATACCCTATTTGCGGCAAATGTGACCCCAAGGTCCATAGCCGAAATTCAATCTACGCTTCATCTTTCTATCGTTTACCTCAAAATAATCTGGCTTGTTGCAATGGTACCTGAGGCTATGTCTTCAAAATGAACGCGAAGAATTCCATTACCGCAATTGACCATTAAATCCTCACTGCTGTCTAAATTAATACGAAGCAAGACATTGCCTATCAAATTGAGATTGTTCGCCCAACGTAAGGGAGCATTCCCCGTACGTGAAATCGCTCTCAGATTAATCGTGTCATCTCGGCTAAACCCTTTTATCGTGTCCGCAGAGTTATTGGACGAGTGAAGAGAATTCGCATAGTTCATCTTAAATCCAATATTCCCAACCTGAATCGTGTAAGTATCCGCACCGTTAGAGCTATCAACCTCAACGTGATCCGCCAAAGCCTCCAGCGTGACCTGATCATTGCCATCACCATCATTGACGGACAAAACATATCGTCGCGTTGCAACGACGTTTTTCGTAATCGAAATAACATCATTACCAGCGCCCGCCCGGATGGTACCAGTCCACAGTTCTGATGAAATCACGTCATTTCCGTCGCCGCCATCAATCAGACCGCTCTCCCCTTCGTCCGTTATGTTATCCGCACCGGCGCCACCGAAAATGGTATCATTGCCGATGCCACCATCGATGAGGTCGTTACATACTGAACCTGTGATCGAGTCATTGCCTGACCCGCCATACATCGTGCAACAGCCAATCGCGGCACTTCCGTTCAACGTATCGTTACCGTCTTCACCCTTTAAGGAATTTGACTGAACACCAACATAGACCGTCGGCCTCGCTATAGAGAGCTGATCATTACCGGCTCCGCCACTCAGATAATTTCGAACAAGTCCATAACCTGTAATGGTATCGTCGCCTTGCCCACCCCGGAGTGAATTTACAGGTGAAACAACACCATTAAATCGAAAACCAATCCATCCGCCGCCCGGACGGGCCTCATCCTCGACCCATGCATCGTACCGGTTCCCAGAGTTTAAAAATCTTACGGGCATAACAATCTCCTGCGCTAATCGCGCCTCAATGTTGAAAAGTGTCTTGAATCAAGAAAGATGCTCGCGCCGATGCAATCTTTTTATGCATCGTTGAAGCGGAATTTAGGCTTAGGTCAATGTAAGAGCCCCACACAGCGGCGGGACCCGCATCAAGGATGACCCGCATCTCTGAGGACCCTAGCAATGGAAGGAACGAAAAGCGTCACACACATCCAGCGTGAGGACGAAATATCGGATAACGCAACTGACACCGTGAAGGTGTATGACATCCAAGATATTGTCAATCACAACGACCAATGATTATTCGGCTTAAGGGTTCTCCCTCATGCGTGCACAGGACTCTTTGCAATCGTGTCAAGACAACTTGGCATCAGATTACAACGAATGCGCATTGCCCATCTACGCCTCACACTTGTAAGACTGCGAGAGGCGATGATGCGATTAAAAAACGCACCCATCAAAACGGTAATCCATTGACTATACAGGGTAATTCTATATTATTTTCACCGTGAAACACGTGTCAAATACCGATCCTGCGCTGCCCATCGTCAACATTGCAGCTTACCGGTTCGCCCCTCTGCAAGAATTGCAGTCGCTGCGCACCGAACTGCTGGCCTTCTGCAGCGCCCACCACCTTCGTGGCACAATTTTACTGAGCACCGAGGGGATCAATCTTTTTGTCGCAGGTGATGACGCGGCGATCGAAAGCCTTTTGACCCGCCTCCGCGCGATCCCCGGCCTCGAGCCGCTGACGGCCAAATATAGTTACACCGCCACGCAACCGTTCCGCCGCATGCTCGTCCGGATCAAGCGTGAGATTATCGCTTTTGGCGTTCCAGGCATCGACCCCGCTCAGCGCACCTCGCCCAAGATTGCCCCCAGCCAATTAAAAGCTTGGCTGGACGAAGGCCGCCAAATCACGCTGCTCGATACGCGCAACGATTATGAGGTAAAACTCGGCACTTTCGAAAATGCGCTGCCTGCCGGCGTCGATCATTTCCGTGATTTCCCTGCAGCCGTGGCGAAACTACCAGAAAAGCTCAAAGACGAGACGATCGTGATGTTCTGCACCGGGGGCATACGCTGCGAAAAGGCGGGCCCCTATATGGAGTCGCAGGGCTTTCGCCATGTGCTGCAGCTGGATGGCGGCATCCTCAAATATTTCGAAGAGTGTGGCGGCGCGCATTATCGCGGCGATTGTTTTGTCTTCGATCAACGTGTTGGCGTCGATCCATCGCTGCACATGTCCGATGCGGCACAATGCTTCAATTGCCTCTCACCGCTCACGGCCGAAGAGCAGCGTGACCCGCGCTATGTGCCCGGGCAATCCTGCCCCTGGTGTTACCGCACCGATCAAGAACAGGCGGCGGAGCGTCTCCAATCGCGCAATCGCGCAATCCAAGCGGCCATGGATCCCCTGCCCGGCAGCGTGCCTGCTGATATCTTCCGTCCCTTGCGGGTGCCGCAGGAATGCGACGGCCTTACCGTGCTTCAAACCTTCACACGTTTGCTCGCTCATCGCTCAGTGCATTATTGGGCTGAAGAATGTCTAGCGGGCAATATTCTCAATTCAGAGCATCAGAGGCTCGATGCTGACGCTCCCGTCCGTGCGGGTGATCATCTCCTGCATCGACACCCCCAGATGATTGAGCCCGATGTCGCACGCGACGTTACGGTGCTCTATGAAGATGAAGCGCTGGTTGTTCTTAACAAGCCTGCGCCCTTGCCGATGCATGCGGGTGGCCGGTTCACGCGGAATACGCTGCAGCAATTGCTCGATACCGTATATAGACCCCAGAAGCTCAAACCCGCACATCGGCTGGACGCCAACACCACTGGCCTCGTCATTGCTGCGCGCAACCGTCACTTTGCTGGACGTTTGCAAACAGCCTTTGCGGAAGGACGCGTCAGCAAGACTTATTTGGTGCGCGTGCAGGGCCATCCGTCGCAAGACGAGTTTCGCTGTGATGCTCCGATTGGTCGTGAGCCCGGCGCTTCGGGAACGCGCGAGGTTGATGAACGGGACGGCGCGGAGGCGACGACACTCTTCACCGTGCTTGAACGCTCAGCCGACGGCACGAGCCTGCTTGAAGCAAAGCCCTTGACCGGCCGGACCAACCAAATACGGATCCATTGCGCCTTTCTCGGTTTTGCCGTCGTCGGTGATGCGGCTTATGGCGCGGATGACACCTTGCCGCGGCTCACCAAAAATATCGACGAGCCACCGCTCTGTCTGCACGCGTGGCAAATCGAATTTTCTCATCCGGCCAATGGTGAGCGCGTAAGCTTTATAGCGCCGCCACCCGATTGGGCCAAGCGCTAGACCCTTTCGATCAGCGGATGTCCTGCCGGCGTGCCGCGCCGTCGCCAGCCGCTCGCGTCAGGCGCGCGGCGTTCGGACCTCAAAACGATTCACACGATCGTTTTGCCGGCGCGTTGCGCCGTCGCAAGCCGCTCGCTTCAGGCTCGCGGCGTTCGGACCTCAAAACGATTCACACGATCGTTTTGCCGGCGCGTTGCGCCGTCGGTCCTCACTCCCACTCGATCGTGCCGGGTGGCTTCGACGTCACGTCATAGACAACGCGGTTAATGCCCTTCACCTCATTGATGATGCGGGTGGCGACGCGGCCCAAAAAGCCCATGTCAAAGGGGAAGAAATCGGCCGTCATACCATCGACCGACGTCACCGCGCGCAGCGCACAGACGTGATCATAGGTGCGGCCATCGCCCATCACGCCAACTGTCCGCACCGGGAGAAGGACCGCGAAGGCTTGCCAGATATCGTCATACAAACCGGCGCGGCGGATTTCCTCCAGATAGATTTCATCAGCCAGCCGCAGAATATCGGCCTTTTCTTTGGTGATTGCGCCAGGAATGCGAATGGCGAGGCCCGGACCCGGGAAAGGATGACGCCCCACAAAGGCCTCGGGCAGGCCAAGTTCGCGGCCGAGCGCGCGCACTTCGTCCTTGAACAATTCACGCAGCGGCTCGACAAGTTTCATCTTCATGCGCGCGGGCAAACCGCCGACATTATGATGCGATTTGATCGTGACGGACGGCCCACCCGTGAACGACACGCTTTCGATCACATCAGGATAGAGCGTGCCCTGAGCGAGAAAATCTGCGCCGCCGATCTTCTTCGCCTCTTCGTCGAACACGTCGATGAAGAGCTTGCCAATCGTCTTGCGCTTCACTTCCGGATCGCTGACGCCATCAAGCGCGTCGAGAAAGAGCTTCTCCGCGTCCACATGGACAAGCGGGATGTTATAGTGATCCTTGAACAGCGCGACGACCTTTTTCGCCTCGCCCAGACGCAACAGGCCATGATCGACGAAGACGCAGGTCAGCTGATCACCGATCGCTTCATGAATGAGGACGGCAGCGACAGCGGAGTCCACGCCACCAGAGAGGCCGCAGATCACACGGCCCTTACCAACCTGCGCGCGGATGCGTTCGATCGCTTCCTCGCGGAATGCCTTCATCGACCAATCGCCAGTGCAACCAGCGACTTTGCGAACAAAGTTGCGCAAGAGCGCTGCGCCATGCGGCGTGTGCACCACTTCGGGATGGAATTGCACACCGTAAAATTTCTTCGCTTCATTCGCGACAGCGGCGAAAGGCGCATTTTCAGAGGTCGCGACAACTTCAAAGCCGTCTGGCAGTTTCGTCACACGATCGCCATGGCTCATCCAGACCGGATAATTCTCACCAACGCGCCAAACATCGTGGAACAGCGCGCAATCTTTTTTGACCGTGACTTCGGCACGGCCGAATTCGCGATGGTGACCCGCTTCAACCTGTCCACCCAGCTGCGCTGCCATCGTCTGCTCGCCATAGCAGATACCAAGCACCGGCACGCCGGCATCGAACACGGCCTGTGGCGCGCGCGGCGATTGATTTTCCGTCACCGAAGCAGGGCCACCTGACAGAATGACCGCTTTCGGCTTCATGTCATGGAAGGCTTTTTCAGCGGACTGAAACGGCACAATCTCGGAATAGACGCCTTCTTCGCGCACGCGGCGAGCGATGAGCTGGGTCACCTGCGAGCCGAAATCGATAATGAGGATTTTGTCGTGAATGGCGTCAGTCATAGCGGCGATCCGTCAAACAGTACGAAGGAGCGAGGCGAAGAAAAATCCGTCGGTCTTGGTGCGCAGAGGCGTCAACAAAATCCCCTGCCCGCCAATGCTGCGATGATGGGCGAGGGCACCGAGACCGGCGCGGCGCGCGACATCATCCACAGCTTCCAGTGCGAACCCCGGATGGCGCGCGAGAAAACCCTGCACGGCATCGTCGTTTTCCAGCGGCAGCAGCGAGCAGGTGATATAGGCGATGCGACCGCCCTTCTTGACGAGGCCCGCGGCGCGATCAAGCACGGCGGCCTGCTCCTTCTGGCGCTGTTCGAGCGCACCGGGGCGCACGCGCCATTTCGCATCAGGATTGCGTCGCCACGTGCCAGTGCCAGTGCATGGCGCATCGACCACAACGAGATCCGCCTTGCCTTCAAGGTCAGAAACCGGATCGTCGCCTTTGCCCTTCGGCGAACGCACTTGCACATTACGCACACCGGCGCGATCCAACCGATCATAGATCGGCGCCAAACGGCGGGTGTCACTATCGGTCGCAAAAATCTGACCGTGATTGTTCATCAACGCAGCGAGCGCCAGCGTCTTGCCGCCACCGCCCGCGCAAAGATCGATCACTTGCATTGACGTGTCAGGCGCACAGAGTTGCGCGACGAGCTGCGAACCCTCGTCCTGCACTTCAACATGGCCTTTGAGAAAAGCGGGATCAGATTGAATGGCCGGCGCGCGACCATCATCGCGCAAGGCGATACGCAGGCCGGTGGGGGCGATGTCAGTTTTGCGGACATGATGATGGGCGAGTTCACGCTCCACCGCATCGACATCAATCTTGAGCGTGTTCACGCGCAGATCAACCGGCGCGCGCTCTGTCATCGCAGCCAGTTCTGCCGCGCGCGCTTCGCCAAAGGCAGAAGCGAACAGCGGATCGAGCCATGAAGGATAATCGCCCAACACATGGGCGGGCGCCTCGGCAAGATTGTCGTGTTCAAGTGCGGCGCGTTCTTCGGATGATAGCGGCTCCGGCGCAAACCGTTCACCGGAGCAGAGCGCGGCGATACCATCGGCGGTGAAATGGCGCGTGCGTTTCAGCATGCCAAGCACAAGCGCACGGCCCGTCTCAGCGCCCATGATAAAGGCAGAGGAGGCCTTCACGCGGAGCGCATCATACACAAGAGCGGCAATCGCGGCGCGGTCGCCAGATCCGGCAAAGCGGTGCTTGAGGCCCCACTCTTTGAGCGCATCCGCCGCGGGGCGGCGCTCGGCCGCAATAGCATCGAGGATTTCGATGGCGGCGGATAGACGCGCAGATGGGGTCACTCTGATTTCACCGTGATGTGGGGTAATTCGGGCTTTCGCGCGTGATCGTTACATCATGCACATGGCTTTCGCGCAGACCCGCCGATGTAATGCGGACGAATTGCGCGCGTTCGCGGAACGCTTGGAGGTTCTCAGCACCGACATAGCCCATAGCAGCGCGCAGACCGCCCGCGAGCTGATGCAGCACCGAACCGACCGCGCCCTTGTAAGGCACCTGGCCTTCAATGCCTTCAGGCACAAGCTTCAACGCGTCCTTGATGTCTTGCTGGAAATAGCGGTCGGCTGAGCCGCGCGCCATCGCGCCCACCGAACCCATGCCGCGATAGGCCTTGTAAGAGCGGCCCTGATAAAGAAACACTTCGCCCGGGCTTTCATCAGTCCCTGCGAGGAGCGAGCCCACCATCGCGACTTCCGCACCGGCGGCGAGCGCCTTCGCCAAATCGCCAGAGAACTTGATGCCGCCATCGGCGATCACAGGTACGTTCGATTTCGCGGCCTCTTCTGCCGAATCCATAATGGCTGTGAGCTGCGGCACGCCCACACCGGCGACGATGCGCGTGGTGCAGATGGACCCCGGACCGATGCCGATCTTGACGCAATCGGCTCCCGCTTCGATCAGCGCGCGCGTGCCGCCCGCCGTCGCGACATTGCCTGCAACGATCTGCACAGAGTTCGACAATTTCTTGATGCGCGTGACGCTATCGAGCACGCGCTGCGAATGGCCATGCGCGGTATCCACCACGATGACGTCCACGCCAGCATCGATCAGCATTTCAGCGCGGAGGTAACCAGTCTCACCGGTATTCGTGGCTGCGGCCACAAGTAGACGGCCGCGCTCATCCTTTGATGCGCTGGGATAAGCCACCTGCTTTTCCATATCCTTGACGGTGATGAGCCCGATGCAACGATAGTGCTCGTCCACCACCAGCAATTTCTCGATGCGGAATTGATGCAGGAGCCGCTTGGCTTCCTGCTGGCTGACGCCTTCCTTCACCGTGATGAGACGATCCTTCGTCATCAGTTCGGAGACGGGCTGATCGGGATTGGTTGCGAAGCGCACGTCACGGTTCGTGAGAATGCCCACGAGCTTGCCCGGCTTGCCTGCCGCACCTCGTTCGACAACAGGGATCCCGGAAATGCCATTCTTCTTCATGATGTCGAGCGCTTCGGAGAGCGGCTCGTCGGGATAGATGGTGAGCGGGTTCACCACCATGCCACTTTCGAATTTTTTTACCGCGCGCACTTCTAACGCCTGCTCTTCGGCGGTGAGATTGCGGTGAATGACGCCGATGCCACCGAGTTGCGCCATGGCAATCGCCATGCGGCTTTCCGTGACCGTATCCATCGCGGCGGCAATGATCGGCAGGTTCAGATTGATGCGCTGTGTGAGACGGGTGGCGACCGAAACATCGCCAGGCATCACGAGCGAGTGGCCCGGCTGCAGCAGCACGTCGTCAAAGGTCAGGGCTTCGCGGATCTGAGCCAAATGGGCCATGGGCCAACTCCTTCAGGGCGGGCGGATGAGTCGGGGCCCGCTCCCCGGTTGGCGGCTGGCCTTAGCACGGCAGGTCGGATTGCGGAACCCGTAAAAGCCCCGTCCACAGGGCCAAGCGGGCTTTTTATGGTTCGGTGCCCGTGTAGACCTCAGCGCTTCAGTTCGGCTTCGAGCCGGGCTGCCAAGGTTTCGAGCACGGTGAGGCGGGCATGGCGCTTGTGGTTGGCCGCCACTAACGTCCATGGCGCATCGGGCGTCGAGGTGCGGTCGACCATGTCATTCATGGCGACCTCATAGAGCGGCCATTTGGCCCGGTTGCGCCAATCCTCTGGCGTGATTTTGTAGGTCTTGTAGGCCGTCGCCTCACGCTCCTGAAAGCGGCGGATCTGCTCATCCTCGCTGATGGCGAGCCAGTATTTGACGACGATCAGGCCAAACCCAGCCATGATTTGCTCGAAATCATTGATCTCGCCATAGGCCCGCATCCAATCCTCAGGCTGGCAGAAGCCCTCAACCCGCTCGACGAGGACGCGGCCATACCAAGAGCGATCGAAGAAGGCGATCTTGCCGAGCGGGGGCACGTGGCGCCAGAAGCGCCAGAGATAAGGCCGTGCCCGCTCCTCTTCATTCGGGGCTGACGTGGGGTAGACCCTATATTGACGCGGGTCGAGCGCCTCGCGCACGCGGCGGATCGCTCCGCCCTTCCCGGCGGCATCATTGCCCTCAAACACCATCACGAGCCCGCGCTGACGGAAGGCTTTCGATTGAACGGCCTCGGTGACCCGCGTTTGTACCGCGCGGAGATCATGCTCATAGGTGGCGGCGTCCGCTTTTGCATCCATGTCGAGCGTCGACAGAACAGAGATGAAGGGCAGACCCGGCACGGGTGATGGCGGATGAGCGCGTTTGCCGCGTTTGGGCTTGGCATCTGTGCCGCCCATGAGAGCGGCGGCCGCGTCCTCTGCCGATTTTTTCATCGCCTCACGATCAGGCTCCGGCAAAGCGAGCGCGGCTTTGATTTTGGCAAGCAAAAGATTGCCGACGGCAATATCCCGATAATGCGGATCGGAGGCGGACACCACGTCCCAAGGAGCGAGCCCTGTCGATGTCAGCTGCGCCATGTCGAGCGCCGCTTCCATCAATTTCTTCTGTTCGGATTTCGTGTCGGCGCGATCCCACTCGCGCACGATAGGTCTCTGCCACACACCACCCTTTTCGGCGTCGTCGAGCCGTTTGGCAGCCAGCTTGCGCGGCATGTGCAGCCACAGCTTCAAAATCAACACACGCTCTTCAACCAGCATGGCCTCTAAGCGGTTGATATGTTCGAGCGCATCATGAAAAGCGGCGCGCGATAATTTGCCGGTCGCGCGCTTGAGCATCGGCTGGTGATACCAAGACCCCAGCATGATGCCAGTCCGGCCCTTGGGCGGCAGATCGCGCCAATAGCGCCAAGGGAAAGGACGCAAGCGTTCCTCATCGGTCTGACCGTCATAGGTCATGGTGACGAGGTTTTGTGCGTTCATCCACTCGTAGAAACGATTGAGCACACCGCCCTTGCCCGCACCATCAGGTCCATTGATCAGAATGAGGATCGAGGCCTTTTTCGTCTCCGCTAAGGCCGCTTGGGCGGCAAGGAGATCGACACGCAATTGCGTCGCGAGTTTTTCAAACTCCGCCTTGTCGAGTGAATGATCGAGTGCGGCGGAGTCGAACATCGGCTCAATCCTCTTTCTCTTCTTGCGGCTCCGCCTTGCGACCGCGGAATCCGGTGGCCAGCACATAAAGCTCGGCTGAATCCTTGCGACTGGCGGCAGGCTTCACATGTTTAACCGTCGAAAAATCACGTTTCAGATCGGCCAGCAGCGTTCCTTCCGTGCCGCCTTGCAGCACTTTAGCAACAAAGGCACCGCCGGGCGCCAAAACTTCGCGGGCAAATTCAATCGCCAGTTCAGCGAGCGCAACAATCTTCAGATGATCGGTTTTCTTATGTCCGGTGGCATTGGCCGCCATGTCGGACATGACGACATCGGCAGGCCCGCCGAGCATCGCGCGCAATTTCTCAGGCGCATCGGGCTCCAAAAAGTCCATGACGGCGAAATCGACACCGGCAATCGGTTCAATATCGAGCAGATCGATGCCGACGATCTTGCCTTTGGGCCCAATGCGCTTGACCGCCACTTGCGACCAGCCGCCAGGTGCTGCACCCAAATCGACAACGCGCGCACCGGGCTTCAACAGCTTATATTTATCGTCGATTTCGATCAGCTTGAATGCGGCGCGCGAACGCCAGCCTTCGCGCTTGGCGCGTGCGACATAAGGATCGTTTAATTGCCGTGCGAGCCAGCGTGTCTGCGAAACGGTTTTCTTTTTCGCCGTCTTCACGCGCTGCTTGAGCGAGCGGCCACCTTCGCGGCCTGAGCCGCCACCAGAACCTGATCCCGTCACGACCGCGCCCCATTCACGCGCCAGCCATCTTCCAGCATCAGATCCATCAGAATTCCTTCACGCAAACCACGATCGGCGATGCGGAGGCGGCGCGCGGGAAATGCCCGGCGGATTGCCTCCAGAATGGCGCAGCCTGCCAGCACAAGATCAGCCCGTTCGGGTCCGATGCAGGCATTGGCCGCGCGCTGGTCGTAACTCATGTCGAGTAGGGCTGCGAGAATGTCATCGATTTCGCCACTCTCCATCCACAAGCCATCGACACGCCGACGATCATAGCGCTCTAACCCGAGATGAACGCCGGCAATCGTCGTCACCGTTCCCGACGTGCCCAGCAAATGGAAATTGTCGCAACGCGCAGCGTCGGTGACGCGTGTGTGGAAGGGACGCAATTCGTGTTCAACTTCTGCCACCATGGCATCGAACACCGCGCGCGTGACCTGATGGCCCCCATGCTTTTCGGCGAGGCTCACCACACCGAGCGGTAAGGACGTCCACGCAGCAACGCGGTTGCGCAATTCGCCTGCGCCCGCCTGCAGCCAAACGAGTTCAGAGGAACCGCCGCCAATATCGAACAGCACGACACCCTTGGCGTTCGGATCGGCCAGGGCCGCGCAGCCGGCGGCCGCGAGATGGGCCTCCGTTTCGCGGTCAACGATCTCAAGACCCAACCCTGTCTCATGTTGAACGCGATGGATGAAATCAGCACCGTTCGTGGCGGCGCGGCAGGCTTCGGTCGCGATGAGGCGGAAACGATTGACGTTGCGCGCCTCCATCTTGCCCCGGCAAATCCGCAACGCAGCGATGGTGCGGGCAATCGCCGCCTCGCCCAAACGGCCAGAACCAGACAGGCCCTCACCGAGCCGAACGATACGCGAAAAGGCGTCGAGGATGCGGAAGCCGCCGGGTACCGGGCGAGCGATCAGCAAGCGGCAATTATTGGTGCCAAGATCGAGGGCGGCATAGACGGGCTTTGTGCGGGCCTGTCGGCCCTGAGGGTGCGCGGACGCCGGGACCGTTCCGTCTGTCAGGGGTGCAGGCGATATCGTCTCCACCCGCGTCACGGTTTCTCCCTCTCCGGCTCAACACCAACTGCAGGGAGAGTGTATCAAGCCGCTGCGGCAGGTTCCACCTTTTCGGAAGGGTTTTGCGCTGTCGGCACAGGGCGTTGCACAACGGGATCGGCGGGTTTGACCCGCCCAAGCTCAACCAGTCGCCCGATATGACCCCAGACGGCGCGCGGGGCAATCGGCTTGCACAGGACGTCATCGACGCCGGCGGCCAAGGCTTCCTCGATCAGTCGGCGATGTGGCCGTGAGACCATCAGCATCACAGGCGTCTGCCAGATGCTGCGGGACCGGTCGGCCCGGAGCATACGGGCCACCTCGACCCCGCTCAGAAATGGAATATCGACGTCAATGATCATGAGATCGGGCCTCGCCTCGGCCAGTCCGCTTAAGGCTTCAGCCCCGTCCGTGGCCTCGAACACGCGTTTGATGCCGCTTTGGGCCATCATGTCGCGGAGCACACGGCGGCAATAGACGCTCGGATCGGCGATCAACACGGTTAGGTCAGGCAGCATCAAGGGGCCCATGGCAGCGTATCCTCTGCGGTTTTATGCCCTGTCCGGCGTTAAAGCTTCGCAAAATCGAACGATGGACTTGTCGCGATGCGGTGATCGCCCTAATCCTAGGGGCACTCACGGGGTGCTGTGAAAGCTGAGAGGTCGCAAGGCCAACCCGTCGAACCTGATCCGGATCATGCCGGCGGAGGGATGAGCATGGTGAAACTGTTCAATCATGTAATTCTGCGCACGGCATGGCCCTTCACAAGGAGCCGCACAATGCTGATGCGTTTCGTTCTCACCGCCGCTCTGGCGATTGGTATCGCCGCCCCGGTTGCCGCGCAGGATAAGCCTGCGCTGACGGTCTACACCTACTCATCCTTCACCGGGAAATACGGCCCCGGTCAGGCCATCAAGCAGGCCTTTGAAGCGCAGTGCGATTGCACGCTGAACTATATGGCAATGGATGATGCTGGCAGCCTCTTCGCCCGGTTGAAGCTTGAAGGTGAATCCACCAAGGCCGATGTTGTCCTCGGTCTTGATGCCAACCTCGCGGCTGAAGCGAACGCGACGGGATTGTTCGCACCGCATGGCGTCGATCCAAAAACCTTATCACTGCCGCTGGCGTGGACCGATCCGACGCTCGTGCCGTTTGATTGGGGCTATCTTGCTTTCATCTACGACGAGACGAAGCTCAAAAATCCGCCGAAAAGCCTGAAGGAACTTGTTGAGACGGCCAATGGTCCGAAGATCGTCGTGCAAGATCCGCGCACGTCGGCCCCGGGTCTCGGTTTCATGCTATGGATGGCTAGTGTTTATGGCGACAAGGCCCCTGACGCATGGAAGCAATTGCGTCCGCGGATCGTTACTTTCACCAAGGGCTGGTCGGAAGCCTATGGGCTCTTCCTCAAAGGGGAAGCCGATATGGTGCTGAGCTATACCACTTCGCCCGCCTATCACATCGCGGTAGAGAAGAAGAACCAGTACAAGGCCGCGCCTTTCGCTGAAGGTCATTACGTCCACATTGAACTCGCCGGCGTGACGAAAGTGACGAAGCAGAAAGAACTCGCCAATCGCTTCATCGCTTTCATGCTGTCGGATGCGTTCCAATCGAAAATGCCAGAAGGCAATTTCATGTATCCCGCACGCACACCCGCCGCAGGTCTGCCAGCGTCCTATGCGGATCTTATCAAGCCGTCGAAAGCGATCCTGATGCCACCGGCCGAAGTGCGCGACAGACGCCGTGCCTTGGTCGATGCGTGGCTCGACGCGACGGCGCGCTGACGGCGACGCATTGGCTGGCCGCTTAATCTTATTTCAGCCCGGGCCAATGGCGGCGCTCGCCGTTGGCCTTCCTGTGCTTGTGGCCCTGATGGGGCTCGCCATGGCTGGTGGCGGGCTCGATCCAGCCGCGTTAAAGCAAGCGCATGTGCAGAGGGTCATCGTCTTTTCGACGGTGCAGGCCTTTCTCTCGACAGTGATCGCGCTGGTTGTAGGGGCAGCGCTGGCCCTCGCACTCGCGCGGCGTGCAGCCTTCCCAGGCCGCGCAACGCTGATCGCACTCCTTTCCACTGCGACGGTGTTGCCCGGCATTGTCGTGGTCTTCTCCATTGTCGCGCTTTACGGCCGCAGCGGTTTTGTTACGGGCACAGCCCGAGCACTTGGCTTCGAATGGGGTAGCTGGCTCTATGGACTGCCGGGCATTCTCATCGCCCATGCATTCCAGAACATTCCGTTTGCAGCGCGGCTTTATCTCCATGCGCTTGAACGCACACCGCCCGAACACCATCGCTTGGCGGCTGGCCTCGGCATGACACCTTTTGCGATTTTCCGGCATCTTGATTGGCCTCGCCTGAAAGCCGAAACAGCCGGGCTCGCAGCCCTGATCTTTCTCTTATGCTTCATCAGTTTTGCGGTGGTACTGGCGCTTGGCGGTGGACCAAACCGCGCCACCCTCGAAGTGGCCATTTATGACGCGCTACGCGGCGAAGCCGATTTCGCGCGCGCGGCCACACTCGCTCTCTTGCAAGTCGCAATCGGTCTCGGGCTCACCTTGATCCTCGCGTGGCGTACTGCGCCTATCGCCGAGGAAGCGGGCTCGCGCTACGCGCTTCTGCGTGCGGACCGCTCCGCGTTGCCATTGCGCTTGTGGGATATCGCCGTCCTGATCATTACGGCCTTATTCATCGCGCCGCCCATCCTCAGCCTTCTCTCAGGCGCGTTTTTCATCACGACGCTTGTCACGCCCGATATGATCCGTGCGCTGATGACAAGCCTTGCGCTTGCGACAGGTACGGCCTTCGTTGCTACCCTCATCGCTTATGCCATGGCGCGTGGCGCAATCGCCGGACGACGTGTTCTTTATGGGGGGCTGGCATATGCCACTTTGGCGATGCCGCCTTTCGCCATGGTGGCCGGGCTTTATTTCGCGCTGCGCCCGCTCGCCAATGTCATGGCGCTCGGCATACCGCTGATCATTTTCATTAATGCGCTGATGGCCCTGCCCTTCGCCTATCGGTTGATCGAAACACCGCTGGCGATTGCCCATCAGCGTCATGGACGGTTGGCACAATCACTGGGCATGACCGGGCGCGATCGCCTCCGCTTTGTTGAATGGCCCTTGCTGCGTCGACCGCTTTTTACGGCGGCGGCCTTAGCGGCTGCTCTGTCCCTTGGTGATTTCGGCGTGATCGCATTTTTCGGCGGCAGCGATTTCGTCACGCTCCCCTTGATGCTGTATCAACAACTCGGCGCCTACCGAATGGATGAGGCCAGTGCGACAGCGCTGCTGCTGGCCCTTCTCGTTTTTGTGTTTGCGCTCGGCGCGTTAAAAGAGACCGGTCATGCTCACAGTTGAATCGGTCTTGGTGACCTATCCCGGCTTTAATGGGCTTTACGATTTCACTCTGCCACGCGGCACGTTGGCGGCCGTGATCGGGCCATCGGGCGGCGGGAAAACAACACTCTTCAACGCCCTTGGCGGCTTTGAAACCCTAACATCGGGCCGCATGACCTTCGATGGCGTGGACTTTACGACGTCGCCTCCCGCCGCGCGCCCGACGGCCATGCTGTTTCAAGATCACAATCTGTTTCCACACCTCACCGCCATTGAGAATGTCGCGCTCGGGATTGATCCCGGATTGCGCCTTGATGCCGCGCAATGGCGTGATGCAGACCATGCGCTCACGCAGACAGGTCTTGGCGGTATGGCTGGCCGTCTGCCTGCCGCGCTTTCAGGCGGGCAACGTCAGCGTGTTGCGCTGGCGCGTGCGCTTGTCCGCAACAGGCCGATCCTGCTCCTTGATGAACCCTTCGGCGCGCTCGACCCCGGTTTGCGTAAAGAGATGATCGCACTTGTCGACGCTCTGCGACGGGAGCGTGATTTCACGGTGTTGATGTCATTGCACACGCCGGAGGATGCGCTCGGTTTAGCAGACCGCATGCTTTTCATCGCGGATGGCCGGGTTCAACTCAACGAAACGCCGGAGCGGGTTCTCCACTCCGGCGCTTCAGAACTCCGCCGATTTTTAGGACGCTGACCGCCCGCTTAATCGGGCTTTTGGTAGGCGGCGTGGCTTGCCACCGGAACAGGGACAGCCGCGGGCTCTGCATCCTTCTCGGCCTTCACGGGACGGCCGCCGCGCTTCGTCCATGTCTCGACCTTGTCGAGATAATAATAGACGACCGGCGTGATGAAGAGCGTGAGCAATTGCGACACCATCAAACCGCCGACGACAGCGATACCGAGCGGCTGGCGCAGTTCTGAGCCTGCACCCGCGCCGATCGCGATGGGTAACACGCCAAAGATCGCCGCAAACGTGGTCATCATAATCGGGCGGAAGCGGATCAACGCCGCTTCGCGCACGGCATTGAGCGCATCAACACCCTCACGTCGCCGTTCAAGCGCGAAATCGACCATCATGATCGCGTTTTTCTTCACGATACCGATGAGCATCAGGATGCCGATGATCGCGATGACCGACAGATCCATGCCGTACACTTTGAGCGCCAGCAAAGCACCAAGGCCTGCGGATGGAAGACCCGACAGAATGGTGATCGGATGGATGAAGCTCTCATAGAGAATGCCGAGCACGATGTAGATCACGAGCACGGCGGCAAGGATCAATAGCCCCTGCCCCTTCAGCGCTTCTTGGAAGAGCTGTGCCGAACCGGCAAAGCCGGTCGAAATCGAGGCCGATAGACCCGCTTCACGCTCGAGCCGCTTGATTGCATCGACGGCTTCGCCAAGCGCTACGCCGGGCGCAAGGTTAAACGAGATCGAGACCGCCGGTTGCTGTGCAATGCGGCTCACAGAGAGCGGGCCGATATTGCGGCGAATGGTGGCCACCGCTTCAAGCGGGATATTCGCACCCGTCGAAGACTTCACGAAAATGCGCGACAACGCCGACGGATCCGTCTGGAACCGACGATCCGCTTCCATGATCACCTGATAGTCGGAGGCCGGCGTATAGATCGTTGAAATCTGCCGCGAACCAAACATGTTGTAGAGCGTCTGCCGGATGGCCTCAGACGTCACACCCAGATTGGCCGCCTTCTCACGATCAATATCGACGACGAGTTGCGGGTTCGTCAGTTGCAGGTCAATCGACACGTCACGCAGCTCATTGAGCTTCGTCATGCGATCCCGCATATCGGGCGCGGCTGCATAGAGCGCCCCGAGATCCGCACCTTGCATGGTGTACTGATATTGTGCGCGCGATTGCCGCCCCGAATTCAGATTGATGTTCTGAACGGCTTGCAACACGAGCGTGATGCCCGGCACTTGCGACGTCGCACGGCGCAAGCGGGCCATGACGGTGTTGATGTCATCGCGCTGCTCGCGCGGCTTGAGGGCGACGAACATAAAGCCAGCATTGGGCGCGACATTGCCGAGGCTCGCCGTCACATAATCAACGGCTGGATCCTGACGCACGATCTCGTTCAGGCGCTGTGTGCGTGCCATCATCGCTTCGAAGGACGTATCGGGTGCCCCTTCGGTCGCGCCGCGCAATAGGCCCGTGTCTTCCAACGGGAAGAAGCCTTTCGGCATGTCCATATAGAGCTTGGCTGTCACGAAGACCGACGCAATGGTCAGTGCGAGCACCGCCAAACGCCAACGCAGCACGAAATCGAGCGCGGTGCGGTAGGCCCAGAGCATGCCATCAAAGCCTGCTTCCACCGTCCGATCGAACAGGCCGGGCTTTTTGTGGTGATCGATCGGCTTGAGGATACGGGCGCAGAGCATCGGCGTCAGTGTGAGGGACACGAAGCCCGACACAAGGATCGACACTGAGATCACGACAGCGAATTCGCGGAACACTTTGCCGACGACACCGCCCATGAAGAACACGGGGATGAACACCGCGACGAGCGAGAGCGTGATCGAGACGATGGTGAAGCCGATTTCACGCGAACCGCGCAGAGCCGCCTCAAACGGCTTCATACCCTCTTCGATATAGCGGACGATGTTTTCGAGCATCACAATGGCATCGTCGACGACGAAGCCAACCGCCAAGGTGAGTGCGAGCAGCGAAATGTTGTCGATCGAATAGCCGAACACATACATCGCTGCGAAAGTGCCGATGATCGAAACCGGCAGTGCCAGCGTCGGGATAATGGTGGCGGTCAGCGATTTCAAGAAGAGGAAGATCACCATCACGACCAGCACGATGGAGAGCATGAGCGTGAATTCGACGTCATGCACCGCCTCGCGGATCGGCACTGAACGGTCGTTGAGCACCGCCAGATTGATCGAGGCCGGGATTTGTTCGCGATAGCCCGGGATACGGCCGCGGATTTTATCGACGACATCGACAGTGTTGGCGTCCGACTGGCGATAGATCGCGAGGATCATCGAACGGTCTTTGTTGTACCAGCTGGCGACCTGATCGTTCTCGACCGAGTCTTTCACCGTCGCGACGTCTTCTAGACGAACGGGAATGTTGTTCTTCGACGCCACGATCAGGGGCGCATAATCTTTGGCGCGCTCAAGCTGGCCTGAGGCCTCGATGGTGATGCGCTGGCGCTCGCCGCGCAACGAGCCCACGGGCTGATTGGAATTGGCCTGATTGACTGCGGTGCGAATGTCGTTGAACGACAAGCCACGGGCGGACAGCGATTCCGGATCGACCATGATGCGGACGGCATATTTCTGCGAGCCAAAGATCTGCACCTGGGCGACGCCCGGAATTTGCGAGATCTGCTGCTGCAGCACCTGCTCGGCGTAATCATAGACGGTCGACAAGGGCAGCGTGTCTGACGACAGGACAAGGAACAGAACCGGCTGGTCGGCTGGGTTCACCTTGCGAAAGCTTGGTGGGTTCGGCAAATCCGCGGGCAGACGGCGGGCTGCCGCGCTCAAGGCCGATTGCACGTCAAGCGCCGCACCGTCGATGTTGCGGTCGAGGTCGAATTGCAGGGTGATGTTGGTCGAGCCCTGCGTCGACACCGACGTCATCGAGGTGATGCCGGAAATCGTCGAGAATTGTCGCTCAAGCGGCGCAGCAATCGATGCCGCCATCGTTTCAGGGCTTGCACCCGGCAATTGGGCGCTGACATTGATGGTCGGGAAATCGACGCGCGGCAGCGCTGCCACCGGCAATTGGCGATAGGCAAACAGGCCGAAGATGATGAAGCTCAAGGTGATGAGCGTCGTCATCACCGGGCGGCGAATACAGGCCTCAGGAAGTTGCATCAGGAGGCTCCCTTCGCCGGTTGGCCAGCAGCAGGAGCAGGTGCCCCGCCCTTCTGCTCAACACGCGCGCCATCGGTCAGCAGCAATTGGCCGTCTGTGACTACGTTTTCACCGGCTTTGAGCCCCGAGGCGATGATCGCTTCGCCGTCAATCGCACGATCGAGCGTGACGGGCCGCACTTTGGCAACACCGTCCTGCACGACGAAAACGAAATTACCGTTCTGCCCGGTCTGCACCGCTTCGCGCGGGACGACGATGGCGTTTTGCTCGGTGCGTAACGTGACACGCACATTGCAAAGTGCACCCGGCCACAAAAGCTCGTTGTCATTCTCAAACATCGCACGCAGCGTGATTGTGCCCGATGCATTGTCGACCGAGTTATCGATCACGGCGATTTTGCCGATCGCCGCTTTGGTCGCACCTTGCGGCGTTGCCGCAACACTTGCTGTGCCATCCGTCATCGCGCCGCGGAGGTCAACGAGCAGCTTCTGCGGAACGGCGAAGGCGACATAGATCGGGCTGATCTGAATGAGGGTCGCAAACGGGGTTGAATTTTCGGCGACCTTGGCGATGTTGCCGGGCTTGACGGCAACCACACCAATGCGCCCCGAGATCGGCGCACGGATCGTGTAAAAGCCAAGCTGGACTTTCAGGTTTTCTAGCGCGGCCTGATCCGATTGGATCTGTGCCTGAAGCGTGGCCATTTGTGTCCGGCTATTGTCGAGATTGACGCGAGAGCCGGCATCATTGGCGATCAGCTGTTCGAAGCGGCGCACATCGCGCTGGGCCTGCTCAAGCTGGGCTTGTGAGCGGGCAAGCTGGGCTTCCGCCTGCTTGATCTGCGCTTCAACCGTGCGCTGATCCAATTTAACGAGAACATCGCCTTCCTTGACGGTGGCGCCATCAGCGACCAACACATCGGTGACTTGGCTTTCAACCCGCGACCGTAAAACGACGCTCGCCAAGGGTTGCACAACGCCGATCGTATCAAAGCGAACGGGCATCGCCTTCTGCACCGCACTGGCGATCAGAACCGGAACCGTGCGCGCTTGTTGGCCGCCTTGCCGCGGCGGCGTCTGAGCATGCGCAAGAGTGACCGCGGCGAGCGAGATCGAGGCGGCAAGAAGAACGGGCAATCGAACCATCAAACGCGGGCTCCGCTAGCTTCGAGCCCCACGCGGGCCCGGCTGCAAACTGTGCAGGCCAAGCCTTATAACGGGGGCACGCCGTAAATTGAATAGAGTTCAGGGGTTAAGACCGGCGTTCCGTCCACTTTCCGGACCTTCCCTAACAGTAGAAGTGGAACGTGACGGCGTTAAGGCAAGCGCTGCAACCCAACGCAAAGCCATGTTGCAGCGCAATGTAATTTCATCAACCGACAAGAAGAGGCGCTGGCGTGGGTGAAATACCCTGCGCGAGAGCCGCCTCCTTCTCCCAAGCGAGCGCCCGAACGAAGGATGGCTCTGCCGAAATGCCTGCATAATAGGCAGCAACTCCGGGCGTGAACCGATCTTTCAAATCAAGATAATCGGCCAGCAACAGCGCATACCCGACCGATACATCAGCCAATGTCAGCCGATCGGCGCATAAAAACCGCCGACCATCGGCCATTGCTGCCTCCAATGCGCGCAAGCGGGCCAGAAACCAGCGCGTGTAATCCTCGGCCGCCTGCGGCAGCCGGCGCTCCTCGGGTTCAAAGCGGCTATAACGCAGAATGATGGCTTGCGGGAAAGACAGCGTTGCCTCGCCATGATGGGCCCAATTGAGACAGGCCGCGAAATCTGGCTCATCGGGCGAGACAGCGAGACGAGATGCAGGATGGCGGGTGGCCAAATAATCGCAGATCGCCATCGACTCCGTCATGACCGTTCCATCAGCTACGAAAGCGGGGATGGTACCCAGCGGATTGATGGCGAGATAGTCACGGTGTTTGACGCGTGGTGGAAAGGGCAACATCACAAGATCGATGGGGATGTTCCCAGCCGCCGCAGCCCACAAAACCCGAAACGAACGCGCACCGACGCAGTGATAAAGCGTACCGAGACTCACGCGAGCCACCTTTTGCGGCGGCGGTAATGTTTCACCGCATGATAATCGGATTGATGGCTGCCACCGAGATAAGCCTCCGCCACGTCCGGATTGGATTTCAGCATTTCGGCCGAGCCGCCCATCAGGATGCGGCCATTTTCGATCAGATAAGCACTATCGGCGACATCGAGTGCAGCAATCGCGTTCTGCTCGACCAGCAGCACGGAGACACCCTGCTCCGCATTGATGCGCGAAATGATGTCGAAGATTTCATCGACGAGGAACGGTGCGAGACCAAGGCTTGGCTCATCCAACATCAGCAATTTCGGCTCGGTCATCAAGGCCCGCGCAATCGCCAGCATTTGCTGTTCACCGCCCGAAAGATAACCAGCCTTCGCCTTGGCGCGTTGCGCAAGCCGTGGGAACAGCGTGAACATCTTGTCCATCAACGCATTCACATGGCCGCGATCCTTATGCATTGAGGCAGCGGCAATCAGATTTTCGGCCGGCGTCAATTGGCCGAAGACGCGACGGCCCTCAAGGACGTGGACAATGCCCATCCGCACGCGTTCGGGCGGATCAAGATTGACGATCGGCTGACCATTGAACAAAACCTCGCCGCGCGAAACCTCGCCACGCTCAGGTTTCAACAATCCGCTGATCGATTTTAAGATTGTGCTCTTGCCCGCGCCATTAGCGCCCAAAAGCGCGACAAGCCCGCGATCGGGCACTTCAATCGAAACGCCTTTCACCGCGAGAAAGACGCGGTCATAGACAACTTCGACATTGTTGAGCGCGAGCAGCATGAGAGCCCCGGATAGAAACCGCGCCGGATCATCATCCGGCGCGGCGTTGATGAGGATTACTTGCCTGTCTTCTTGAACTCTTCCGCATATTTGCGGATTTCATCCCAGACGACGTCTTGGAAGGCAGTGTACCAATCCGTCACCGGCACAAACTTGTCGCCATCCCAACGCGCGATACGGCCCATGCCGCCGCCCTGATGGTCTGCTTTGGTGACGGTTGTCGGCGGCAACATGCCTTCGGCGGTGAAGTCCTTGATCGAGGTGAGGCCTTCATTGAGCCAAGCGCCTGTGACCGGACCATTCGGCGCCTTCTGCACGGCCATGCGCACACCCTCGACCATGAGGGAGGCCATCTGCACACCGTAATTATAATAGCCGGTACCGACCTTGTTCTCTGGGCCAGCGCCTTTGCCCTTGCCCACCACGTCGGACAGGATGTCCTTGATGATTTTCGGCGAACGACCGCCGACGCAGGGCTCGACCTTCATCACACCCTTGGCGTTGGCACGGCCGACGACATCCATGTCGGATTCCGACAACCACACCGACGAGGAGACACGGTCCATCTTGAGGCCGTTGCGGAACGCTTCCGTCAACGCCACCGTCTGGCCCACGCCCGCTCCCCAGAAGATCACAAAATCGGGCTGCGCACGACGCACTTGCGGCCAAATCGCCGATTGGTCATTGCCCGGCGGCGTATAGGGGAACGTCTGCAGGGTAAAACCTAGCCGTTTCGACAAGACGTCAAGGATCGGCAGCGGCTCCTTACCGAAGGGCGTATCGATATGCACGAAGACGATCTTCTTCCCCTTGAGATCGCCTTTCTCCATCTTGCGGAAGTTTTCGATGATGAGCGCCGCTTGCGTCCAATAATTGATCGAGAGCGGCAAGACATAAGGGAACACCGTGCCATCGGCCGCATCCGAACGACCGGAATAGGCGGTGATCAGATTGATCTTGTCTTCAAGTGCACGTGGCACGAGCGCGCGTGCGACGGGCGTCGACAGCGGATCGATCAACACAGCACCCTCACGCTTGGCGCGCTCATAGGCCTCGATGGCGCGCGGCAGATCGTTGGCGTGGTCCGAGACGTCGGCGATAATCTTATAGCCGCCAATCCCACCCCGTTCATTGACGAGCGTGATGTAATCACGCTGGCCTTGGCTGTATTCCGAGGTCACGAAGGTATAGATTTTCGTGAAATCCTGCGGAAAGCTGAAGCGGACAATCTTCTCCTGCGCGAAGACCTGGCCGGTCATGCCCGGAACAGTGAATGCGGCAGCAGCACCCGCCGTACTGGCGAGAAATTTGCGACGGTTCATTTCCATTTTGCCTCTCCTTGGTTCCCTGTGGGCTTCCCCATGATCCTGCTTATTTTTGGGCGTGCCGGAACGGCCAGACCAGCAGGTATTTTCTAAAATTATCGTAGATCTTCGCGAGACCGAGTGGCTCGTAAAGCAGGAACAGAACGATCATAAGCCCATACGCCAATAGCGGCATATGCGCCCTCAGATCGATCGGAATGTCGGTACCAAACGCGCTTGCGGCGGCGCCCAAGGCATTGTTGAGAACGATGGGTGCAAACAGGATCAAGGCAGCGCCCAAGAAAGGCCCGAGCACACTGCCGAGCCCGCCGACAATGACCATCGCCAATAATTGCACCGACAATTCGAGATGAAATTGATCCGGCGAAATGGCACGCAGATAGGCGACCGCCAACACAGACCCCACCACACCGCCAATGAAGGACGACACCCAGAAAGCGAGCAGCTTGTAACGATAGGTCGAAACGCCGAGGATTTGCGCTGCATAATCCTTTTCACGCACGGCCGCCAAAGCACGACCAAAACTCGTACGGCGAATGTTCAGCATATAAAGGGCGATGAGGAAGGTGACACCGAAGCAGAAATAATAGGTCGCTACATCGCCTTTGAGGCTGATGCCTAGGAAACTCACGGGCGGCACCTGCAAGGTCGCAAGCGATCCGCCGCTGATGATTTTCGTCTGCGTGAAAAAATCGACGATATATTGCATGGCGAGCGTCGCCATCGCGAGGTAGATTCCCTTCACCCGTAAAGCTGCCGCACCAAAGATCGAACCGATTAGCGCGCTCATCAGGCCACCGGCGATCATGGCTAATTCAAGCGGTACACCAAACCGTACTAAATGCACGGAGGTGTAAGCGCCAATGCCGATCACGGCGCCATAACCGAGATGGATTTGCCCGGCCCCACCCATCAGCAGATTGAGGCCAAGCGCCGCGCCCGACCAGATCAACCAGGGTACCATATAACCGACAAGATAAAGCCGTTCGACCCAGAAGGGTGCGGACAACAGCAGCACGAGAATGGCAATGATCAGCACACGATCGAAGGTGAGCGGAAAGAGCTGACGCTCATCCTCGTATCGTGTGTGCCTGATACCGGCGCGGCGGTAAAACATCCGTCACACCCTCTCAATATGCTCATGGCCGAACAGGCCATGCGGCTTGAACAGGAGCGTCGCCAGAATAATAACCGAGGCGACGATATCGCGCGTTGATGCCTGAACGAAGGGATCGACAACACCGGTCGCCAAGCTTTCCGCGACGCCGACGATCACGCCCGCCAAGATGACGCCGGGAATGGAATCGAGCCCACCCAAAATGGCAATCGCCAGCGCCTTGATCAGCAGAAGCGACAGGGACCAATCGACACCTTGCGTTGCACCCCAGAGAATACCAGCACCAGTTGCTGACACGGCGGCAAGCCCCCAGGCCACAGCAATCGCCTTTTCCACGCGAATACCGACCGACCAAGACGCCGTTTGATCATCTGCGACAGCCCGCATCACAATGCCGTAGCGTGAATTGAAGAAGGCCAGCGAACTCAGAATGAGCGCTAGCGATACGACGCCACCGATCATGATGGACTGATTGATCAATATGTCGCCAACAAATAGCGGCGCGGGCGAAACCCCAATATCGAGTTTCTTCACGGCCGCACCAAACACACCGGGCAAAAGACCGCGCAATGCAATCTCAATACCGAGCGTCAACATGATGGCCATGATCACGGGCTGGCCAATCATGCGGCGAAGCGCGGAGCGCTCGATGAAGACGCCGCCGAAAAACATGAAGACCACAGCGGCGGGAATAGAAATCCAGATTGGCATGCCAAAATAATTGCCAACCATCCAGGTGATGTACGCTCCCGTCATCGCCAGCGCCCCTTGCGCCAGATTGACGAGACCAGAGGTTTTGTAAATCAGAACGATGCCGAGCGAGACGAGCGCATACATGAGCCCGACAAAGACACCGTTGATGACAAGTTCGGCGATGAGGAAGAAATCCATCAGCGGGCTACCTCATTGATGATGAGGCGGCGGCGAATGGTGCCGACCTCGCCTGTTTCGTATGTGATCCGCGCATCGAAATCGATCTCGCGGACGCCGGAATAAAGCGCCGCGATCAACGTGGCATAATGATCTTCAATCGTATTGCGACGTAGCTTGCGTGTCCGCGTGATTTCACCGTCATCCGCATCAAAATCCTTATGCAGATTGACGAAGCGGCGAATGGCAAGCGAAGGCGGTTGCAGGACATTTACATGCGCGAGAACCGAGGCAATGAGATCAGCGACCTCAGGCTTCTGCGACAGGTCGGCATAAGACGTATAGGAAATCCGCCGATCTTCCGCCCAGTTTCCGACGGCATCGAAATCGATACAGACAATCGCGGTCAACTCATCGCGGCCCGCACCAAAGACAGCCACGTTACGGACATAGGGCGAGAATTTGATCCGATTTTCAATGAAGCCCGGGATAAAGCGTTCACCCGACGCGGTGCGCACCACCTCGCTCACACGCCCCAACACCACGAGATCGCCATCGGCATCGATCTGGCCGGCGTCCCCCGTATGTAACCAACCATCAACAATCGCTTTGGCCGAACCCTCCGGATCGTCATAATAGCCATCAACGACGGACGGTGACTTGATGAGTATCTCACCATTGTCATCAAGCTTCATCTCAACGCCAACCATTGGGCGACCAACCGTGTGAAGTTTCACGCGGTCATCGGGCTGGGCCGCGGTCAGGGCGCACGTCTCCGTCTGTCCATAAAATTGCTTAAGGTTGATGCCGAGCGCGCGGAAGAACAAAAACGTATCTTCACCCAGCGCCTCACCGCCCGTGAAGACGCGCTGAGCACGCGATAATCCCAGCCAATCGCGTAAAGGGGCACGCACGAACACATCGCCAGCGATTTCCGTGATGCGATCACCCAGACTAATTGGCTGATGCGCGAGCCGCTTCTTTTCCAATTCAATCGCCCGCGGCATGAACCATTCATAGAGCTTCCGCTTCAATGGCGTGGCATTCTGCATGCCCACCTGAATGCGTGTGAGCATCTGGTCCCATGCGCGCGGTGCCGCAAGATAAAAGGTGGGCGCTGCCTCACGCAGATCATGCAGCGCCGTCTCTTGCCGCTCAGGAATATTGATCGTTGCCACCATCATAAGGCCAGCACCAACCGTGAAGACGAAGTCGCCGACCCACGCTGTGGGAAGATAGGCGAACAATTCCTCATGTAACGCGAAGTAACCGCTCTTTTGCGCGTTAACAACACCACGTGCGACATTGCGCTGGCGCAGCGGAATGCCTTTCGGTTTACCTGTGGTACCGGAGGAATGGAGCAAGACGACAATATCGTCCGCTTTGGCACGGCTCAACAGATCGGCTGCCAAGCCTGGATCATCCTTCAGCCGCGCAATCCCATCAGCGATCAACGCGTCAAACGACATCACACCGGTTTCGGTGTAAAGCCCGAGGCCGCGCGGATCGTCATAGACAATCGTCTTCGGACGACCTATCCGGGCGCGCAATTCCAGAAGCTTATCAACCTGCTCCTGATCTTCCGCAATCGCGACATCCGGCGCACCATTTTCGGTGTAGACCTTTAATTCGTCTGGCGGCACATCTGGAAATACAGGCGAAGGGAACGCACGCAGCATGCCTGCGGCCAACATCGCATAATAGAGCCGTGGCCTGTTATCGCCAATCACAGTCAACGCCATGCCCGGCACCAAGCCGTGACGCTCTAGGCCCGCCGCAATCGCAAGGATTTCTCCCAAAACCTCGCGCCAGCTCTGTTCCTGCCAGATGCCGTAAACCCGTTCGCGAAACGCGATGCGATCGGGATATTCGGCAGCGTTGCGCGCCAAGGCCGCTACGAGCGACGCTGGCGCACCATCTTCTGCCTTGTCCCAGACGAGGCGCTGCGGCACAAGCGCGGCGAAATCGTTCATATCGCCGCTCCCTTCATCTGCCTTTGTGCGGCGCGCTCGCCAATATAGGCCTTGATAACCTGCGGTTGGCTGATGGCTTGGCGCGGCTCGCCCTCCGCAATGATTTCGCCATAGCTCAGCACAACGATGCGATCACAGATGGCCGTGACGACATCCATATGATGCTCGATGATCAGAATGGTTACACCACGTTCTTCACGAGCATCCAAAATAAAGCGTGCGATGTATTCCTTCTCTTCCTGGTTCATCCCTGCCATCGGCTCGTCAAGGATCAGGAAGCGCGGTTCGGCCACAAGCGCACGCGCCAATTCAACCCGTTTCTGCAGGCCGAGCGGCACGGCTTCCACCGGCTCATCGCGAATGTCCTGCAACTGCATGAATTCGATGATTTCTTCGACAATACGGCGATTGGCCAACTCTTCCTTCTGCGCGCCCCACCAATAAAAGAAAGAGCCCAATGCACTGGGATGCATATGGATGTGCCGCCCGATCAAAATATTGTCGAGCACGCTCATGCCTTTGAACAGCGCAAGATTCTGGAACGTGCGCGCAATCCCACGCCGCGCGATTTGATGCGGTTCGATATGCGTGATGTTCTCGCCAAATAAAGTGATCGTGCCCTGATTGGGCGGATAAAATCCGGTGACGACATTCACGAGCGTCGTCTTGCCTGATCCATTCGGGCCCACGAGACCGAAGATCTCACCCTCATGCACGTTGAGCGAAACGCCCTTCAGCGCTTTCAAGCCACCGAATGAGCGCTCAATATCGTGACATGTGAGAACGATCGGTTTTTGCGGCGTTGGCATCATGGTGGGTGAAGTGCTCATGCCGCGCGCCCCTTACATTCTGAACACGCCGTAGCGGGGATCACCGCCAGCGGCGTTGCATGCGGCTGACAACGCCATACCGAGCGCATTACGTGTGTCAGCCGGATCGAGAATGCCATCGTCCCAAATCTCGGACGTCGAATAATAAGCACTCGATTGTCGTTTATATTCCGCGAGGATTGGCTCACGGATGCCCGCGATGTCTTCGGCCGATAGCGTTTGCCCATGGCGCGCCATCTGCCGCACTTTAACCTCGGTGAGCACACCCGCTGCCTGCTCAGCGCCCATGACAGATATCTGGCTTTGCGGCCACATGAACAAAAAGCGCGGATCAAAGGCGCGGCCAGACATGCCGTAATTGCCCGCGCCGAACGAGCCATTGACGATGACCGTCAATTTCGGCACTTCCAATCCGGTGACCGCCATAATCATCTTGGCCCCATCCTTGGTGATGCCGCGATGCTCATAATCGCGACCGACCATGAAGCCCGTAATGTTCTGCAAGAACAGAACAGGGATCCGGTTCTGATCGCATAGTTGCATAAAATGCGTACCCTTCAACGTGGAATCGTTGAAGAGAACACCATTGTTGGCCAGGATGCCGACTGGGCAGCCCCAAATATGCGCATAGCCGCAGACAAGCGTGGTGCCAAAGGCGGGCTGATATTCATGGAACCGGCTGCCATCAACAAGGCGCGCGATGATCTCACGCATATCAAACTGCGTCTTGATGTCGCGCGGAATGATGCCATAAAGCTCCGACGGATCATACGCTGGGGCTTCAGGCTCTTTCCAATTCAAGATCGCCTTGTCGCGTTTTGGAAAGGTCGACACGATCTCGCGCGCAATCGCGATCGCGTGCATTTCATTGTCAGCCGGATAATCGCCTGTGCCTGAAATGCGGGTGTGCACATCCGCACCGCCCAATTCATCGACGGTAACTTCTTCACCCGTTGCCGCTTTAACGAGGGGTGGCCCGCCTAAAAAGATCGCGCCTGTACCTTTTACGATGATGTTATATTCGCTGAGCGCAGGGACATAAGCGCCGCCCGCCGTGCAATGGCCAAGGACAACCGCCACTTGCGGGATGCCCATTTTTGAGAGCGTAGCCTGATTGCGGAAAATACGTCCGGCCAAATAACGGTCACCGAACAATTCAGCCTGCAATGGTAAGAAGCCACCGGCACTGTCGCACAAATGCACGACAGGCAGACGGTTCTCAATGGCGATATCGAGCGTCCGAACAATCTTCTTAATCGAGAGCGGATACCACGCACCACCCTTCACGCTCGCGTCATCCGCGTGAATGATGACTTCACGGCCTGAAACAATGCCAATACCCGAGACGATCGCTGCGCCCGGCACTTCGCCGCCATAGGCCTCGCCGGCAGCCAATGTCGACAGTTCAAGGAAGGGCGTACCGGGATCAAGCAGAGCTTTGATACGATCACGCACGAACATCTTGTTCTGCCGCCGCAGTCGCTCGATGTCACGCTCTGGCCGGAGGTGACGCGCTGCTTCCTGCCGCGCCTTCAACTCAGCAACGAGCGCACGGTTATGCGCGGCGTTGGCGCGGAACTCGGCGCTGTTCGGATCGATCTGGGAAAGGATCCGGCGCATCACGAATCCTCCACCAGGCTCACGAGAAGCGTGCCGCGTTCGAACGTTGCGCCCTCGCCGACATGGACCGCTTCGACAACACCATCGCGCCATGCGCGGATCGTCGTTTCAAGCTTCATGCTTTCGATTACAAGGATGGCATCGCCTGCCGACACAGAGGCACCCGCCTCCACAGCGATCCGCACCACCGTTCCCGGCATCGGCGCGCGCGCCGCTGCATTGGCTTCGGTTGCATCAGCGCTGGCAAAGCGACGCACGGGTTCGTGATGTCTCAGATGATAATGGCGACCATCAAGATGGAGGAAAATCTCCTCGCCTGCGATTGCGTACCGGACTTCACAATCCTCGCCATCAATCGCAAGAGCTAGGAAGCCCTGCGTCTCACCTTCAAGAACGATCAGCGCTTCTTGCCCTGCTGCGTGTAGCCGGAAACCACCGGGAACCGGGGATAGAAAGACATCATGAACCGTACCGTGAAGATCGAGGCCGTGCCGCATCAGTTTCGCCAGCCTCCCATCATCGCATGAAGGGTGGGAATTTCTTCCGCCTCTTCGCGCAGAACCGGCAGGGCCATGCAGGCTGCCCCAAGGACACGCATCAAGGCTTCACCCTCAACATCAGGCGCCTGTGCCAAATGTGGATTCGCATCGATGAAACCGGTATGAACGTCACCCGAGCGGAATGCGGATGAACCAGTAAGTGCGCCCAAGAACTCGATATTGGTCTCGCACCCAAGGATCACGAATTCACGCAAAGCGTCGCAGGCCCTGTCGATGGCAGATGAACGATCGGGCGCATGTATGATCAATTTCGCCAGCATCGGATCGAACGCGCTGGTGACGCGCTGGCCTTGCACGAAACCCGTATCGATGCGCACGCCCTCGCCTTCCGGCGGATCGAACACGAGCAGCGGCCCTGTCGTTGGAAGAAAACCGCGTGATGGCGATTCGGCATAGATCCGCAATTCGATGGCATGGCCGTTCGAACGAATCTCAGATTGCGTGCATGGCAATCCTTCACCCGCGGCGATGCGTAATTGCCATTCGACAAGGTCGAGACCTGTGACTTCTTCTGTCACAGGATGTTCCACTTGGAGGCGCGTGTTCATTTCGAGAAAATAGAATTCATCGCGGCCATAGATGAATTCAACCGTACCAGCATTGGCATAATGGGCCGCGCGGGCCAGATCGACCGCCGCCTGACAAATGCGCGCGCGCAAATCAGGCGTGAGCACAGGAGATGGCGTCTCCTCAATGATCTTTTGAAAGCGGCGTTGAGCCGAGCATTCGCGCTCGCCCAGATGGATCACATGACCTTGGCCATCCCCAAACACTTGCACTTCGATATGGCGCGGCTCCTCGACAAAACGTTCGACATAAAGCCGCCCATCGCCGAAATAGCGCGCCCCTTCGCTCCGTGCCTGCGCGATTTCTTCATCGAGTTTGGCCATGTCGCGCACGATACGCATGCCCTTGCCGCCGCCGCCCGCTGAGGGTTTGACCAAGAGCGGCGCCCCAAGCGCGCGCGCCTTGGCAACAAAATTGACTGGATCATCATCTTCGATCACTGAGGGGGCTACAGGCACGCCATGCTTTTGCGCAAAGGCACGCGCGCGCACCTTATCGCCCATCAGATCAATCATCGCGGCCGTCGGACCCACGAAGATAAGCCCCGCCTCGCTGACGGCTTTTGCAAAAGCAGCATTCTCGGAGAGAAAACCGTAACCAGGATGAATGGCGTCGGCACCCGCCTTCTGTGCGGCCGCAAGAATTTGCGCCGCATCAAGGTAGGCCGCAACGCCCGTCCGGCCCTCCAACATCACAATTTCGTCTGCCATGACGGACGCTGGCGAGCCGAGATCGAGTTCATGGCAAACCAGAACCGTGGCAATCCCGAGCCGCTGTGCCGTACGGATGACGCGGACAGCGATCTCACCGCGATTGGCAATCAGCAACTTTGTGATCGGTCGGCTCATAGCCGCTCCTGCTTCACAGGCTGAAGCCCGACCATGACAATATCGACGAGGTCATTGGCCGTCTTATCAACATCGATCTGTCGGCCCTGCACCGCCGACCACGCCCGATGCTCAACGGTGCCAAAAATCAAATCGCGCACGAGCCGGGGATCGATCCCTTGGCGGATTTCCCCGCGCGCAGCCGCTTTCTGCACGATGCCGACGACAATCGACGTATACCGTTGATTGAGCTGCCTGATGGGTGAAACGGCATAATCCGTCTGGGTCCGCACCTCGGCAAAAAACAGCCGGCAGAGATCAACATCGTCAACAAAGGTTTGAAGATGGCGGCGAACCAGATCGCGCAGCTGATCCAGAAACGGCATATCTCGTGCAGCAATTTCTTCGAGATCAAGCATTGTGCGCTCATAAAAGCGGCGCAAAACCTCGTTCAGAAGATCTCGTTTGTTGCGGAAATAGCGGTAAAGCAAACCGTCCGAAATGCCGGCGCGGCGAGCGATCTGTGCTACGGATGTGTTCTCAAAACCGGTTTCTGCAAAAGCACTGCGCGCTGCATCAAGGATCGAATCCGACCGATCTTGCATTTTGCGCGGGCTAATTACCGGCATGAATTCGCTCACTGCGGTTTTGCAACCGCATCCCCCAAACGTCCCGTCCCCAAAGCTGCCTTTTCACCGAAGGCTTGCCTTCTATGAGTTAGTGAATATCATTCATTTAACCAAGTCAACAGGCTCCGTGAGAGGGCCGCGGGGAGAATGCCATGTCGACCATGCAGGCCGAGCACAGCAATAGCGCGCCCAATCCATTCGGGCTTTCGCCCGATCATCAAGAGATCCTCGACCTCGCGACAAATTTTGCTCGTGACGAACTGTCGCCGCTGCAAGAGCGAATGGACAATGAAGAATGGTGGCCGCCCCATGTGATGCCGGCCTTGGGGCAAATGGGATTTCTGGGCGTGACGGTTCCTGAGCGTTTTGGCGGCGCTGGATCCGATTTCTTCACCTCAGGACTGATCGCGCAAGGGCTCGCACGCCACAATCATTCGATCTCCCTGTCGTATCTGGCGCATGAAAATCTCTGTCTCAACAATATTGCGCGTAATGCCAATGAAGACATCAAGCAGCGCTATCTGCCGGGATTGTGCGATGGCTCCAAGATTGGTGCACTTGGCCTCACCGAACCCGGCGCAGGATCGGATGCGCTCGGCTCCATGGCTACAACAGCCAAGCGTGATGGCGACGATTACATTCTCAACGGACGTAAGCTGTACATCACCAATGGTCCGGTGGCCGATGTCTTGCTCGTTTACGCAAAGACCGATCCTTCGAAAGGCGCAAAGGGCATTTCCGCCTTTGTGATTGAAAAGGGCATGCCCGGTTTTGGCGTGGCGCAAAAACTCGACAAGATGGGCTTTCGCGGTTCAACCACAGCCGAACTCGTCTTCGATAATTGCCGCGTGCCTGCGAAAAACCTCGTTGGCGAGGAGAATCGCGGTGTCGGCATCGTGATGAGCGGGCTCGATCTTGAGCGTGCGATCGTTGCTATGATCAATGTCGGCATGGCCGAGCGCGCCCTCGAATTGGCAGTTGACTACGCCAAGATGCGCGAGCAATTCGGCAAACCGATTTCCTCGTTCCAGCTGGTTCAGGGCAAGCTCGCCGATATGTACACGCTCGTTGAGGCAATGAAAGCGCTATGCTGGTCAACGCTTGCGGCGCTCAACAATCTGGGCGAAGGCGAAGGCGGGCGCGGTGAAGCGCACAAGATTTCGGCCGCCGCCATCATGTTCGCGGCGGATCATTGCTCAAAGGTCGTGTCTGACGCGGTGCAAATTTTCGGTGGCTCAGGCTATATGCGTGAGACGGAAATCAACCGTCTCTACCGCGCGTCCAAGCTGCTCGAAATCGGCGCGGGGACGACCGAAATCCGCAAGATCATCATCGCTGGCGAATTGTTGCGCTAATTAAAAACGTGTCGGCCTTTTTTCAATAAAGGCCGTCACACCTTCCCGGAAATCGGCCGTGCCCGCGCGTTCGATGAACGAGGCGCGTTCAAGCGCCAATTGGCTCGCGAATTGACCCTCTGCCGCCGCATGGACAAGCCGTTTGACAGCGGCGTTAGCACCTTTCGATCCAGCCACGAACCGCAATGCATAGGCCATGCTTTCGGTTTCAAGATCCGCCAACGGTACGACGCGATTGACAAAGCCCAATGCCAGCGCCCCCTTCGCATCGAGCGGATCGTTCAGCATGATAAATTCAATCGCACGGCGCGCGCCGAGCGCCTGCGTTACGCTCCAGGTCGTTCCGCCATCAGGAGACGTGCCGAGCTTGGTATAGGCGGAAATCATGACAACATTATCCGCCGCAATCGCGACATCGCAGGCAAGCGCAAGACCCAGGCCGCCTCCTGCAACCGCACCTTGGAGCACGGCGATCACCGGCTTCGGCATGGTGCGGATTGTGGTCACGATCCCATGAAACGCTTCGATCAAATGGCCGATCGTCTCGGGTGCAGCGTCGAAATTCTCAGCGAACATGCCGACATCGCCGCCCGCCATGAAAGCGCGGCCCTCACCCTGGATGCGCACCGCACGGATCGTTTCATCCTCGGCCGCGCGCTTGACGGCATCACGCAAAGCAAAAGCAAGATCGCGATTGAGCGCATTCAATTGCGCAGGGCGGTTCATTGTAATCGTCGCAACAGCACCATCGACCGCATAGAGAACAGGAGCTTCAGACATGGCGCCCTCCCGCGCTTGATCTTCGATTGTTTTGCGATAGTCTCAACCAAAAATGAATGACATTCAATAGGGGCGGATATGACCCAATTACGCGTCGAAGAGCGCGGCAAAGCGCTCTGGCTCACCCTCGATGGTGAGGCCAACCGCAACGCGCTTGACGATGCCATCGTGGTGCAATTGACGAACGCGCTGAATAGCGCGGGTGAACGGACGGGCATCCATTCCATTGTGCTTACAGGCGCAGGCGACAAGGTGTTCTGTGCTGGCGGCAATCTCAAAGCAGATTCAGGACCGTTCGTGCCTGATCCCAATCGCGCGCAACATCCGCTGAAGGCCATGTTTGCTGCGCTCCGTCATTGTCCCCTTCCCGTCATCGCCCGCATCAATGGCGCGGCCGTCGGCGGCGGCCTGGGGCTCGCCTGTGCTTGCGATTTCGCGCTCGCGACGGACACCGCGATCTTTGCAACACCCGAAGTGAAGGTTGGCCTATTTCCGCTCTTCATTCTGGCCCCCATGTTTCAGGTGATGCCGAAGCGCGCCGTGCATGATCTCGCTTTCATGGGGCGGCGCATCGATGTGCATGAAGCCAAGGCACTCAGCATCATCAATGATTTTGTACCAGCCGCCGCACTCGACGCACGTGTGAACGCGCTGACGGAGACACTCGCGCAACATTCACGCACCTCTTACGCGTTTGGCCGAGCCGCCCTCAATACGATGGGTACACTTTCTTACGAGGAATCCCTCGAATATGCGCAGCGTATGTTGATCCTCCTTGCGCAGACCGATGATGCGCGCGAGGGTATCAACGCTTTTCGTGAAGCGCGTAAGCCGGTGTGGAAAGGCTAAGTGATGAAGACGCTTCGCGTCGGCTGCGCATCCGGTTTTTGGGGCGATACGCGGGAAGGCGCGCGTCAATTGGTCGAGCGTGGCTCTATCGATTATCTCGTTTTCGATCATCTCGCCGAAATCACCATGGCGCTCCTCGCGCGGATCAAGGCAAAAAAGCCGGAGGCTGGTTTCGTTCCCGACCTGATCGAGACGGTCGCCCCTTTGCTGCCAGAGATTATGAAGCGCGGCATCAAGGTCGTCGCCAATGGCGGCGGCATCAATCCGCAGGCCGCGGCTGATGCCCTGAAAGCGCGCGCCGAAGCGCTTGGCGTAAACCCACGTATCGCCGTTGTGGTGGGTGACGATGTGCTGCCGCTTACAGCCCATGGTGAATTGACTGACATGTTTACGGGGCAACCCGTGCCGCAGAGGCTCACCAGCGCCAACGCCTATCTCGGGGCGCGCCCCATTGCACAGGCCTTGGCGCTTGGTGCCGATATCGTCATCACCGGACGCTGCGTTGATTCCGCCGTTTTGCTTGGGCCCGCCATTCACGAATTCGATATCGCGGCTGAGGATGATGACCGCCTCTCGGCCATGTCGCTTGCAGGCCATTTGGTTGAATGCGGTACGCAAGTGACGGGTGGCATTTTTACCGATTGGCAGGACGTACCCGGCTGGGAGGAGATGGGTTTTCCGATCGCGGTTTTACGCGATGATGGAAGCTTCGACATCACCAAGTCAGAGAAGACCGGTGGGCTTGTTTCACCCCTCAGTGTCGCTGAGCAAATGCTCTATGAGATCGACGATCCCGCACATTATCGCCTGCCCGATGTTGTGTGCGATTGGCGTGATGTGACGCTGACGCAGACCGGACCGGATGTTGTAACCGTGCAGGGCTGCAAAGGTCGCGCGCCGACGGGGCTCCTCAAAGTCAGCGCCACTGCGCTCGATGGGTTTCGCGTAATGAGCACGATCACCATCATCGGGCGCGATGCTGCACGCAAGGCCCAACGGACTGGTGAGGCCATTCTGGCCCGTGCACGTCACCTGATGCGTGCGCGCGGGTTTGATGATTTCACGGAAACGTCAATCGAGATCATCGGTGCAGGCACGGTCTATGGCGACGATGCAAGGGCGTCCACAGCGCGCGATGTCGTGCTGAAGATTGGCGCGCGCCATCCTGATGAGAAGGCCCTCAATATTCTCGCGGCCGAAATTGTTCCTGCAGCCACAGCCATGGCGCAAGGTTTAACCGGCTTCTTCGCGGGGCGCCCCAATGTTGCACCCGTGTTTCGCGGTTACTCTTTTTTGATCCCTGCTGATGCCGTCTCGCCGATTATTCTGTTTGAAGGACGCGAATACGCCGTTCCACCGCTGGCGCCACGTCCGACACACGCCGTGGAAGCCAAGCCGGCACTTCAAAGCGATCGCAGCGGCACCATTGCTGTCCCTCTCATCAAGCTGGCCGTCGGCCGCAGTGGCGACAAGGGCAACAATGCCAATATCGGCATTATTGCCCGCAAGCCCGCCTATCTGCCCTTCATCAAGGCGGCGCTTACAGCGGATGCCGTGAAGCAATTCTTCGCTGTCACCGGCGTCACTCATGTTGATGCTTTTGAATTGCCCGGAATTGCGGCCCTCAATTTTGTTCTCCATGACAGTTTGGGTGGCGGCGGGATCGTCTCCTTACGGATCGATCCGCAAGGCAAAGGCTTTGCGCAAATGGTGATGGATTTTCCGGTGCCTGTTCCCCCGGCACTCGCACAGGAGTTGAACGGATGACGCTTTTCCCCGCGCGCGGCAGCGATCCCGTTTTTCGCGAAGGCCTGTTCGACGGTCAGGTCGCGCTTGTCTCTGGCGGCGGTAGCGGATTGGGCCGCGCCATTGCGGTACAAATGGCGTCTCTTGGCGCGCATGTTGCGATTTGCGGGCGACGGATCGAACGATTGGATGAGACGGCCGATATCATCCGCAAAGCCGGCGGGGTGGCAACAACCCATGCCATGTCGATCCGCGATCCCGATGCTGTTGCGCAACTCGTCACTGATGTTGTCGCAGCGCATGGCCGCATCGATCACCTCATCAACAATGCTGGCGGGCAATTTCCGCAAGCGGCGATCGATTATTCGGTGAAGGGGTGGAATGCCGTCATCGACACCAATCTCAATGGCAGCTGGTATATGATGCAGGCCGTTGCGCGGCATTGGCGCGATCAGGCGGCGCAAGGCACGATCACCAATATTGTCGCCGTTATTGTGCGTGGTATGCCGGGCGTGGCCCATACATGTGCAGCGCGCGCTGGTGTCATCCATCTCTCGAAAACGCTCGCGACCGAATGGGCGCCACTTGGAATCCGCATCAATTGCGTGGCACCCGGTGCGATCGCCACAGGCGGCATGGACGTTTATTCGGAAGAAGCACGACGTGAATTGCCGCGTTCTAATTTGATGCAGCGCTTCGGCAGTGCGCAGGATGTTGCCGATGCTGTGACCTATCTTGCTGCCCCTTCCGGTCGTTTCATCACGGGAGAAGTGCTCACGGTCGATGGTGGCAATCAAATCTGGGGCGACCAATGGACGATCCCACGGCCTGATTATTTCGGAGGCCCTGCCGGATGAAGGGTGAAACCAATCTCTCCCGCGAAGACGCGCTGAAGCCGGGTATTTTTATTGATTCTGATGCGCCACTCATTATCACAACTGCGATGGCGCATCGTGGTGCGAACCCGCCAGAGACGGCGCAAAATCTCTATCTCTTGACGCGCGACCAGATACGCTACGACCCTTATGTTGATTATACAGATCCTGATACGTACCGGGCCAGCGCCGTGCTGAACCATGGCCAAGGCTATTGTGTCGGCAAGGCTTCGCTGTTCGCGGCGCTATGCCGTGCAGCAGGAATTCCTGCGGCCTTAGGTTTGGCCGATGTCCGCAATCATCTTGCAACCCCTGATTTATTGGTACGGATCGGCACCGATATTTTCCATTATCACGGGTTCGTCGCTCTATATTTGGAGGAGCGCTGGTTGAAGGTCTCGCCGACGTTCAATGCGACGCTCTGCGCCAAGCTGGGTGTTGCGCCATTGCCCTTCGATGGCGTCAACGATGCCTTGCTACAACCGTTCAACCATCAAGGCCAACAATTCATGGCCTATCTCAAAGATCATGGCCGCTGGCAGGATGTCCCCTTCGTTCCGCTTCTCGCAGAAATGCAAAAGCTTTATCCGCGCATCACGATGAAGGGTGGCGTACGCGGGGCGTCGATGGAGCGCGAGGCGGAGCACAACCGCCCCGCTTGAGTGGCTCTCCCCTGTGCCCTAAAACATGGGCATGAACAGGGAGTGGCCCATGCGCGTGATCCCTCTTTTTACAGTGGCGTTCATCATTCTTGCTGCAGGCGAAGCGAGCGCGCAGACAGCCACGCGCTTGGAAAGCGTGAAGGTGCGCGCGGGTATTGCGCAAAAGATCGCCTTTTACCCTGCCGCGAAGCGCGATTGCACGCGCACGCCTCTGCCGGAAATCCGCCTGATCAATGAACCGCGCCATGGCCGGGTGATCGTGCAGCGTGTCTCGATCAAGGCCGCGGCCGATAGTGCCTGTCCGGGCCAAACGATACCGGGACAGCTTATCTTGTTCATTGCCAATCCCGGATATCAGGGCCGCGACAGCGCGCTTTATGCCGTGCGGGTGTCCAATCAGGATGCTCAGGTCAAACTTGATGTGGAAGTCGCACCGAGGCCGCTGGGGCCAAGACCAGGTTTGCCAAACCGAACGATCGATCTTTGATGATTAGCTGGCGGCGCGTTGCGCGGGCGCGCGCAAGCCGATCTGCGACAGTAGCTCATAAGACCGAAGGCGCGCTTGATGATCATAAAGCGCACACGCGACCATCAATTCATCGACGCCTGTTTCCGCCAGGAACGCCTCAAGCCCCTGCCGCACGGTCTCCGGCGACCCAACGAATGACCGCGCCAACATGCGCGAGGCCTGTGCTTTCTCAAGGGGTGACCAATAGGTCTCGATATCGTCAATGGGTGGCTGCAATTTACCCCGCGTACCACGGACCATCGACACAAACCGTTGTTGAATGGTGGTGAACAGACGCTTTGCCTCGGCATCGGTGTCGGCGACGACGACATTCACGCACGCCACCGCATAAGAATGCGACGCCTGCGCAGAAGGACGGAAGCGCGCGCGATAGACATCGAGCGCTTGAATCAAAGCATCAGGCGCAAAATGTGACGCGAAGGCGTAAGGCAATCCCAGCATGGCGGCGAGCTGTGAACCGAACAGTGATGAACCCAAAATCCAGAGCGGGATATGCGTGCCGGCACCGGGCACGGCGCGATAGGCTTGGCCTTCGACGGGATCGGCCAGAAGCGCTTGCAACTCCAACACATCGTCAGGAAATTGATCCGACGCCGCGGGATCGCGCCGCATGGCGCGCATCGCGATCTGGTCCGTACCCGGCGCTCGGCCAAGACCAAGATCGATCCGGCCGGGAAACAGCGCTTCCAGCGTGCCGAATTGCTCGGCGATGACCAAAGGCGAATGGTTCGGCAGCATGATGCCGCCGGCGCCAACCCGGATCGTTTTGGTGCCTGCAGCGAGATGGCCGATGACGACGGATGTCGCCGCACTCGCAATCCCCACCATATTGTGATGTTCAGCCACCCAATAGCGGGTGTAGCCACACCGCTCTGCCAGCTGTGCCAGCGCAAGCGAGTTCATGAGCGCGTCAGACGGCTCCTGCCCTTCGGCCACCGGCACGAGATCGAGTACGGACAGGGGGATCATGGCAACGCTCCGCTCATCTTGCTCCGGAGATTAGCAAAAGCGGACTGCCCGGAGCAATGCACGATGAGAAGGGCTGCTGTGTCTACGGCGTCTCGCGATCGACCGGCCAATGCTTGAAGGCAGGTGTCGCCTCGCAGCGGTCAGCATGCGCGGTCAATGCCGGATAGGGCGCCAGATCGACGATATCCTTCAGCGTGAAACGGATGAACCCCACCGCCACCGCCGCAGCGATGGCCCCATGCGTGAGATTGCGCGCCGCTGCCTCGCCATCGCGGGCACAGATCTCATCCAGCAGCACAAGGGCATCGGCCAATTGCGTGCGCACCCGATCAAGCCAAGGTTGGAAACGGATCGCCTCGGGCCGCTTGCGCTCATATTCGAGTTGCACCGCCTTCTCGCACGCGACAAGCGCGATACCTGTGGTGCGCAGATCATGCGTCCGTGCGGTACCCGTCTCTGGCCGCAGGCTTTTGCCAGCAACATCTTCCAAATGGGTGATGATGAGTTCGGAATCCATCAGCACCGTGCCATCGCCAGCCACAAAACTCGGTGCCTTGATCAAGGGATTGATGGCGCGAAAACGGTCCATGTGGCGGAACACAGAAATCGAGCGATGCTCGAAGTCGAGACCGAGTAAAGTCCCGGCGATCGCCGCGCGACGCACATAGGGGCTGTCGAGCATTCCAATCAAAAGCATGGTCGCATTCCTATCTCACCCAATAACGGCATCGCGCCGCTCACCAGACATTAACCATCTTTGTTTACGTTTGCTCCATTGGCAAGAAAGCGATTGGAGAGTCTGATGCGGTTTTTGAAACCGGTGATTGCAAGCTGTTTCGTCTGTTTCAGCGTTGGCGCTGTCCAAGCCGCCGATATGGCGACCCCGAAAACAGCCATGCCCAATATCCCGCCGCCTGCCCTCGGCGCCATCGAGTGGACCGGCTTTTATGTGGGCCTCAATGGCGGTTATGGCTGGACGGATTCGGTGAATGTCAGCATCGCCGATCCCGTGAAGAAGAAAACCTTTGACCGCTCAAGCGCCATGCCCGGCGGTTTCGTTGGTGGCGGACAAGCCGGCTATAATTGGCAATCCGGCCATTGGGTGTTCGGCTTTGAGGCCGACATTCAATATGTCGACTTGGGCGGCGCGATTGAATGGAATGGCTATGAGACGCTGGCCCTTAAAAGCGGCCAGAGCCAATATTTGGGTACGGTCCGCGCGCGACTGGGTTATGCCATCGACCGCACGCTGTTTTACGCGACCGGCGGCTTTGCCTATGGCGGACTTGTTGAAAATCCGCTGACCGGAAATTCCACCAGCAATCAAGGTTTCGCTGTTGGTGGCGGTTTTGAATATGCCTTTACCGAGAATTGGACGGGGCGCGCAGAGGGCCTCTACATCAATCTCGAAAGCAAGGCCAAGAGCACATCGATCACCACGAAGGATGGCGTCTATACATTAACGGCCCGCCCCGGTGATGGGGCAGGCCTGATGCGTGTCGGTGTAAATTACAAATTCTGACGGCTCTATCCGTCCCGTCGTCACTTCACGGTGATATCGAACTTGATGATCGACGTGCCGCTGGCCGAACCGCCAGCCGCCGTCACCTTCATGACGAAGCTGTCCTTGCCGGTAAAGCCGGGCTTCGGCGTGTAGGTGTATTCATCCATATTGATCGTGGCAGTGCCATTTTGCGGCTGCTGCGAGATCGATGAGGAGATCAACGTCCCGCCCAATGACAGGGCGCCATTGCAGCCGGCTTGCCCGACTTCCATCGGCCAGACGGTCTGAACATTATAGGCGGTCGGCTGATTGAGAGGGTTGCATTCCTGCGGTCCGATTGGGGCCTGCGGACCGCCTTGCGTGCTGACGCAACCAGCCAAAGCCGCCGCCAAAGCTGTCATTCCCACCAAACGTGCGATCATGCCCTGCCCTCTCTTCAATATGGGGATCCTCAATGGAGCGCGAATGTGCCGCCAAAAAGGCAGCGCCGCAAGGCCGGTTTTTCGCTCCAAAACGCTGAAATCCAATTATTATTCGCTTTTAGGGCCGATCCCCTTGTCATCCCGCCCGGCCTTCGCTATCTAGCGGCTCACCAAGCGCCCGGCCCCTTCGGCCCGGCCGCGTTGGGGGATAGTTCAACGGTAGAACAGCGGACTCTGACTCCGTTAATCTTGGTTCGAATCCAGGTCCCCCAGCCATTTCCAAGCCTCGAAAAAGACAGCGGCTTGCACCCTCACTGTCCCCGGCTGCGTTGATTGTGATGGCCTCAGCATCATCCCGCCATTGACCAGCTGCCTGCCTCAGCGGCGCGCCGCATCCATACATCAGGTGCGTCAGCCAAGCCTTGAGCAGCCAGCGCGTCGAGCCGGTCCACACTTTCTTTCAACCCGCGTGCTGCGGCCCAATGCATGGGCCCGCCCCTATGCCGCGGAAATCCAAAACCATGAATGGCGACAAGATCGATATCCACTGGGCGTAAAGCCATGCCTTCCCCCAGCATGTGCGCAGCATCATTGATCACGGGGAGCAAAAGCCCGTCGACCAGATCCGCGGCGGTCAATGCGCCCTTCTTACTGTCATGGGCGTGAGCGGCCTTGGCGTGTTCCAGTCCGGCCCAAGGCACGGACATAAATCCGAATTGATGGAGCGCGTCGCTGATTTCGCTCGGATCAATCCCGACCATTTGCATCCGCTCAACCTGCGCGCGCAATTTTTCCATCAAGCGCTGACGGATCGAACCATGACCCATACCAACGCATACTGGAATTTTATTGAGGCGGCGTGCGAGAGCAAACATTGCGGCGATGACATCACCCGCCGTCTCAGCCATAGGCAGGATTTCGAGCAGTTTCATCGCTTGGGATGAATGAGGCATGTGCAGCCCGACGAAGCGTTCCGGATGCAGTGCGCCCTTTACCGCCCCATGCGGATCCGCCCCCGAAACCGTGGTTGCGAGCATGGTATCAGGGCGGCACGTTTGGCCTAACGCGGCCAGGATCACTTGCTTCATCGCGTGATCATCGCTGGCCGCTTCGATCACAAGATCTGAATCACCGAGCACGGCATCATCCGGTTCGCCGCGAATGACTGGCACGCCTGCACCATGTAGCGCATTCGCCAACGCATCAGCCATAGGCGTTGTGCCAGTCACGCCGACACGCGTCACGCGGCGCGGCTCAATGCCTACCATCTCAGGAGGACGCAATGCGGCGCGCTCGGCAAAAAAGACAGCCCGCAAAGCGGCCGCCTGCGGCGCGTTCCTCAGCGCAAGGAAGGTCTCGCGCTCATAGGCCATCGCTGTTTCGAAATCGGTTTCACAGGCCTTGCGGATCACGGCAAGCGCCCGCAAAGGCGCCTCTTCCCCGCGCGCCGAGTGCGCGACCGATCGCGCCCTCGCGTCCCAATAATCAGCACCCGGTGACGCAATGGCCCGCGCGCGAGCTGGTTGCGGCAATGTTGTCGCTAAAGCGTCGCGGGCGTAATTCATCGCCGCCGGCAAAAGATCACCCTCGACAACAGCGTCGATCAGTCCCATCGCCAACGCTTTTGCTGCAATGACAGGCTTGCCGCTCGTGATGAGGTCCACGGCATTCTCGACGCCAGCAAGGCGTGGGGTCCGCACTGTTCCGCCCGCACCGGGGATGATGCCAAGCGTCACTTCAGGCAGGCCTATTTTAGCATCCTTCACAGCAACGCGGCATCGGCATCCCATCGCGATTTCAAATCCGCCCCCCAGCGCGGTGCCGTGGATCGCCGCGAACCATGGTTTTTGTGCCGTTTCTATTTTCGCGACAACATCGCGCAAATGCGGCTCCATCGGCGGCTTGCCAAATTCAGTCACATCGGCGCCGGCAATAAAGGTGCGCCCTGCACAGATGAGTATGACCCCGCGCACCGCATCATCGGCGTCGAGCGCAGCAACCGCCGCGAACAGCCCTTGGCGCACCGCATGCGACACGGCATTGACGGGAGGATTGTCGATCGTGACGAGGGCAAGATCACCGTCGCGGCGAATGGACACGGCCATGTTTGCAGTCCCGTACCAGATGATGCGCGGGTTAACGTCGACGAAGTGTCTGAGTGGTCAGACGCGTTCGATGATCAGCGCAATCCCCTGCCCCACACCAACACACATTGTGCACAAAGCATAACGCCCCCCGCGTCTTTGCAATTCGTTCACGGCGGTAGCAACAAGGCGCGCGCCGCTCATGCCAAGCGGATGGCCAATCGCAATCGCACCGCCATTCGGGTTCACATGCGGCGCATCATCGGGCAGGCCGAGATCACGGAGCACTGCGAGCGCTTGGGCGGCGAAGGCTTCGTTGAGTTCAATCAGGTCCATCTGGTCGAGTGTGAGGCCAGCACGTTCCAAAACTTTGCGAACGGCAGGCGTGGGGCCGACACCCATGATGCGCGGTTCAACACCCGCGGCTGCCATGGCAACGACACGCGCACGCGGCACGAGGCCATTCGCGCGGGCCATCGCTTCAGACGCCAAAATCATCGCCGCCGCGCCATCATTGACACCAGACGCATTGCCCGCCGTCACGCTCAAAGCCGGGCCATTAATGCCTCGGAGCTTCGCCAATTGTGCCAAGGTCGTGTCAGCGCGCGGATGCTCATCCACATCGACGATGATTGGATCGCCCTTTCTCTGCGGGATGACAACCGGAATGATTTCATCGCGGAAATGGCCTGAGACCTGCGCCGCCGCCCAGCGTGCTTGGCTACGCAGTGCAAAAGCATCCTGATCCGATCGGCTGATATTGAACTCGTCGGCGACGATGTCAGCCGTCTCAGGCATCGAATGATTGCCGAAAGCGGATTTCAATTTCGGATTGGGGAAACGCCAGCCGATTGTCGTGTCATAAATAGCATTGCTGCGCGAAAAGGCTGTATCGGCCTTCGGCATCACGAAGGGGGCGCGCGTCATACTCTCGACACCGCCGGCAATCACCATCTCGCAATCACCGGAACGAATGGCGCGGGCGGCCATCCCAACCGCATCCATGCCAGACCCACAAAGACGATTGACCGTTGTTCCCGGCACCGAGATCGGCAAGCCCGACAGCAGGATGGCCATACGCCCGACATTGCGATTGTCTTCACCAGCCTGATTGGCACAGCCATAAATGAGATCGTCGACCTTGGACCAGTCGACGCCGGGATGACGCTGCATCAGACCCGTCAGTGGGATGGCGGCCAAATCATCGGCCCGGATCCCGGCAAGCGCACCGCCATATCGGCCAATCGGCGTTCTCACCGCATCGCAAATAAAGGCTTCGTTCACGCCATCCTCCCGCATCCACAACACCTCAGCGCTTCACAGCACCGTCCGGGTGGGCCCTTGCAACCTTTCACGGTCCTGCCGGAACCAACAGGCCCAATCTATCGCGTTAAAACAAGGGCGGCGAGATCACCAAGCCGCAGACCGGACCAGATTAGGCGCGCCTGTAGACCGTGCGACCACGTTTGAGCGTTTCCACGACTTTGATGTCCTTGATCTTGGAAGGGGCGACCGTCAGCGGATTGGCATCAAGGATCACAAGATCAGCAATTTTGCCGGCCGCAATCGTACCTTTGCTGCGCTCTTCGCGGTAATTATGAGCGGCGTTGCGTGTAACGCCCACCAACGCGGCATAGGGGCTGATCCGCTCACTCGGCCCCATAACATGGCCGGTAAACGTCATACGCGTAACAGCCGCCCCGATCATCTCCATCACATTTGGCGACGCGCTCGGGCAATCATTGTGCAACATGAGCGGTAAGCCCATCTTGATGGCCGATGCAGCGGGGGATTCGAGATCCGCGCGGGCAGGCCCCAAAACTTTGCGCATCACATCGCCATATTGCGCCATATGTAGTGGCATCATCGATGCGCCGATGTGGTGTTTTTTATACGATGCCAGCTGATCGGGGCGCGCAAAAAACGAATGGGCAATCACCGTACGGCGGTCGCCCGTCTTACCTGTGGCCTTGACCGCTTTTCGGATCGCCGACAGGCTGAGGTCAATGCCTGCATCACCATTGCTGTAGCAAAAGAGCTGAATGTCATTGGCATAGGCGTGGTAAATCCACTGCTCGACAAAGGCCCGCGGCAGCAATTGCCCCTTCCAACCTTTCGGAAAGCCCGGCGCATTGGCATAGGGTTTCGTCATGGCCGCGAGGCATAATTGCGGTGCGGCATCGGTCGACACAAGAAAGCCCGGTATTTTGATGCCGCGATCGCTTTGACTATAAGCGCCCCATGTCCAATCCGGATTTTCTATGATCTTCGTTGAGGCGGCGTCCGACAGCGATGGCAGCCCCATGACATCGAGCGCAATCACACCCTGATCGCATGCCGCGCGCAAATTTCCATATTGCGCCTTATCGAGTTGATATGTCTGCAGCGTTGTGTAGCCCTGCTGCGCAAAGATTGTCTGCGCTGCACGATAGCTCTTGAAAAGAATGTCCTGCGAATAATTGCCGATAGCGACGGCACGCGCTGTCAAAAAAGGTGTGAACAAAAGCTCGCCGGTCAATTGACCGGTTTTAGGATCTTTCACGATCACGCCAGGTTGAACCGCTGGCGTCTGCGGCGTTATCCCAAGCTTGGCGAGACCGGCGCTGTTCACCTTGCCCGTGAGACTCGACAGATTGCTGAGCATGACTGGCGTATTGGGGAACGCCGCGTCGAGATCCGCTAATGTCGGCGAACCGTCTGTCAGCATGGGATCGGAATAGCCATAGCCGATAATCCAGCCATTGAACGGCGGTGTGTTTTTTAAGAGCGCGATGATGTCCGCTTTGTTCCGCGGCGGCTTGTCAGCAAAATAGGAGATGTTGACGCCCAGTGTTTGCTCAGCCACCAGCGTAAAGTGACCCCACGCATCGATGAAACCGGGCAACATGGTCCGGCCTTGCAAATCAACGATGACGGCCTCTTTTAATGCGGCTTGTGCGCCCTGCTTGCTGCCAGCGAAGATGATTTTTTCACCCTGCACGGCGACGGCCTCGACATAGGACGGCGCATCGCCCTCCATCGTTACAATCTGACCATTTGTGTAGATCGTAGCCGGCGTAGAACGCTCAGGGCTTTGCGCCCGCGCGGGTTGCAGCTGAAGCGAGGAGATCGCACCAACAGCCGCCGCACCTGACTTGAGGAAAGTGCGGCGATGGATCGTCGTCATGGCAACTACCTTAACGCGACGTAACGGAAAAAAGGCCGACCTGTCGCAACAGCCATCCCTGCTGCGAGAAAACACCGATTCGGATCAAAAATACAATTTGCCTCAGCCCATCGCTCTTACAGAAGGAGCGACGCACGCTTGACCGGTCACCAATCAGCGCAACGCGTGCATCGCCTTGAACAGGGATGAGCTCAGTTCATCTTGATGCCAAGCTTAGCCCGCTCATCCTTGAATACGACAGCCAAGGCCTCGATGATTTTCTTGTCCCGATTGGCTTTGCAATAAACGATCAACTCATGCTCGACGACTTTGCCCTTGGTGTAGTCGAGATAGTGTTTCTTCGCGAGACCATTGTACCAACCGCTATACCAAGCCGACAGCGCATCAGCATCCTCCTGATACGTATCCGCCAATTGGGCACAGGTCAGTGCCTGAACATCAATGAAACCATTCTTGTCGACATAGGCTGACAAGGGAACGGGTGCAGGGGCCGGAGCCGCTGTTTGGGCCCAAGCACCGCCGGTGCATAAAACGCCCGTCGCAATCAAAAGAGCGTGAAGTCGAGACATGGTCACTCCTCATGGTTTGATTAATTCTGAAAACGATCCCCGCGCATGGGCACCGGACTGACGCCGATGCGCGGAGGTTTGAAAGGTCACGCCGATACGGATCGCCGGCTCATCAGCAACCGGAATAGCTCTTTCCAAGTGTCACGCGGCCGCCACACAAGGTGCAGTGAAGAACAGCGATCCTAAGCCTCAATAAATCACGGCCCGCCGAAATCTTCGCCGTGCAACGCCTGCATAAGACAAGGGCGTCAGCGGCATGCCGATGACATCGATGAATACCGAAACATCTGATCCGCGCTTTGGTACCTCGCCCTGCAAAACCCTCACCTTGTAACTCAAATTCTTGCCCGACAGGACCGGATCTTCCAAAACGACAATCAGCTGCCGCAATTTACCGCCATCAATTACCGATATATCGGCATTCGGCGGATCAGATTTGAAGCTATTCGCACCTTCGCTCCAGAAGGGAACGAAACGCGATGTTTTCATCTGCCCCGCAATGCGGTCCGGCCGGTCTGTAAAAAACAGTGTCGATGGGTTGATGCCGATCAGCGTGATACGATTTTGACCACTCTCATATTTGAACTCGGCCGCGGATTGGACGAACAGAAACTCTGCGGATTGTTCACTTGATTGGGCGCTGGCTGATCCTGTCATGGCACCAACCGCTGCAATCGCACCAGAGGCCAGCAAGCGTCTTCGTGAGATTGTTTGCTCCGTCATGACCACATCACCGCCAATCGAACTTATAGTTCACAGCCGCACGCACGATGCCGCCGCCCTCACCCGAATTCCCCGAGACGATATAGGTGCCCACGACACCATTGCGCGTATGGGTCGCGTAATGATTGCCATTGTTGAGATCGACATAAAGGCCTTCGACGCGCCCGGTCCAATTGTCGGTGAAGGCATATTCAATGCCGCCACCAAGCGTCCAACCCTGATTGCTGGTTGTGCCATGCCACCAATTGCCATTAAGCCCGCCATAAGCGAGACCACCGGTTAGGTAGATCAGCGCTCGGTCAAAGGCATAGCCGACACGTGCGCGCACCGTTCCAAAATACTGACTGTTTGAGGTTTGATAACCGAACCATTCATAGGCAGCCCAAGACACGCCGCTCTTGAGATCGGAATATTGAATGTCGGTTTCAAGACCGAACACAAAACGTTCGTGCTGCCAATTGTACCCGACCTGCCCACCTCCGACGAACCCCGTCTTGCTCGCGGTGTTCATATTCACCTGACCAATGATCGGATCCTTGATGGCAATGTTGCCCGAATTCGTCCAACCCATGCCGGCATTCACGCCGATATAAAAGCCAGTCCATGTGAAGGCTGGCGGTTGGACAACAGGCACCGGACGATGCGGTAGATCAGAGGCAAGAACGACGGACGTGCTGCCGAGGGCAAGCACGACCGCACCCATCAACGGAACGCACTTCATGGTGAAATCTCCATTGTTTTAAAAATAACATTGCCGAAAATGTAGGACGCCAGCTTTAAACGCTGGCGCCCTCTCTACTTCGCATCACTGGCCGCACGCATGGCATCGGCAAGCTTCCTCACGTCCGCATCGGTCAATTTCGGACGGTCGACTGCAATTGTCAGCCGCGTGATCTTGCCGTTGAAAGCGAACGGAATCTTGTAATCGCGATCATCGATCGGCGTGCCTGTATCTTGCCCAATGTCGAAGGTCTCGTCCCATGGCAAGGTGAGTGGCACCGTCCGCGCCAGTTTTTGCGTTGACACCGTTCGCCCATCAATCTTCAGCGTCCCAGTGCCTGACCGACCAATCCCGCTCAGATCATTGAAAGCCAGCGTCGCAAATCCCAGCCCATCATAAGCGAAATCAAACTCAAGGACGTGCTTGCCAGGTGCGAGTGGTAAATCGGATGACCATTTCACCCGCTCAAGCCCGAGCAGATTCCACACAAAGACCGGCTTGCCACGCAGGAGATAGAAGCCCCAGCCACCGAATCGTCCACCCCGCGTTGCGATCAGACCATCGGCATTGGCAGGAACATCGATTTCAGCCTTGATCGAATAGGACGTGTTGAGCAGATCAGGCCCGGTGCCGCGCGGCAAACCGACAATTGGCGTCGTATAAACATAGGTGTCACGCTCGCCGATCGAAGGCCGAGGCTGCACCATCCGCGTCACGACGGATGCATCAAGCGGCAGAACTTGATATCGACCGAACTCTGCCATCATGCGTTCACGCATTTCGCGCAACTTAGCCGGATTGGCCGCCGCGACATTGGTATTCTGTGTCCAATCCTTGCGGACATCGAACAATTCGAATGTGAAGGCGCTGGCCGGATTGAGAATGGCCGCCCCCGCCAGGTCCCATGGCGGGCGGGTGGGAACCGCACTCAACATCCAACCATCATCGTAAAGGCCCTGCACGCCCATCATTTCGAAATATTGGGTCTTGTGGGTCGATGGCGCATTCGCGTTAGCCTTGTCGAATGTATAGGCCATGCTGACACCCTCGATTGGGCGCTGCGCGACGCCATCCACCATGGCAGGTGCCGGAATTCCCGTCGCCTCGAGCAAGGTCGGCACAACATCGATCAAATGATGAAACTGGTGCCGAATGCCGCCCTTGTCGGTGATCCGCCGCGGCCACGAAATCGCCATGCCTTGGCGCGTACCGCCAAAATAGGACGGGATCTGCTTCGTCCATTTAAAGGGGGTCGAGAACGCCCAGGTCCACCCGACCGCCATATGAGGATAGGTTTCCGCCGAACCCCAAACGTCGTAGAATTTCAGCTGTTCGGCGACCGGCACTTCAACGCCGTTGAATTGCAGAATTTCGCTCGGTGTGCCGTTTGGCGAACCTTCAGCGCTCGATCCATTGTCTCCGACAATATAGATGAAGAGCGTATTGTCCTTCTTGCCGAGATCTTCGACCGCCTTAATCACACGGCCAATTTCATGGTCCGTATAGGCCAGATAAGCGGCATAGACATCCGCCTGCTTGATGAAGAGCTTTTTCTCATCCGCACTCAGCTGATCCCAGTTTTTGAGGAGATCGTTAGGCCACGGCGTCAGCTGCGCATCCTGCGGAATGACACCCATTCGCTTTTGATTGGCAAAAATCTGATCCCGCAGCTTGTTCCAGCCCTGATCGAAGAGCTTGAGGTCGGAGATTTTCTTGATCCATTCAGGCGTCGGATGATGCGGCGCGTGGGTGCCGCCCGGCACATAATGCAGGAAAAACGGCATGGATGGATCGATCGCATTGATCTGATTAACCCACGCAATCGCCTCATCGGCCATAGCTGTTGTCAGATTCCAGCCCGGTTTGCCGATAAAAGGCGCAATCGGTGTGGTATTGCGGAACAGGTTGGGTTCCCATTGGCTCGCATCGCCACCGACGAAACCATAAAAATATTCGAAGCCCATGCCATTCGGCCATTGATTGAAGGGGCCGACTTGGCTCGCCTGCCAGCTTGGCGTGTTGTGATTTTTGCCAAACCACGAGGTGCGATACCCGTTATCGACAAGAATACGACCGATTGTTGCGTTTTCTGGCCCGATGACGCTGTCATAACCAGGATAACCGCTCGCCGCTTCAGAAATCACCCCAAAACCTACGGAATGATGATTGCGCCCCGTGATTAAGGCTGCGCGCGACGGCGAGCACAAGGATGTCGAGTGAAAATTGGTATAACGCAACCCTTCATTGGCAATCTGATCAAGTGCAGGCGTTGGAATAACACCACCAAAGGTTGAAGCAGCGCCATAACCTGTATCGTCCGTCATGATCAGAACAATATTGGGCGCGTCTTTAGGTGGCACGACGCGCGCAGGCCATGCAGGCTGCGATTGAATAGCGTTTAAATCGATACGCCCGATGAAAGGTTTCGGCGGGCTTGGCAGGTAGCGGCCATCAATTGTCTCGGTTGCGTTGGGTGCACCGGGCGGCAGCGGAGCTTGAGCATAGCTTTGAGCCGCCAGTTCAAACGTCAATATAGTTACAAATAAAAGACTCCATCGACGAACGCACATTGTGGCCTCCCCCTGAAGTATCACTTAGACTATGCGTGTTTGAAGAAAAGCGTTTATCTTTCGAGGACAGGAGGACGGCCTGTGCAAATGCAAGCGCTTCAACGTGCCGGACCCGTTGCTTTGATGGCAACGCTCTTGCGAGAAAATGGCATCAATCCGCAAGATGTCGCTCGCGCCAGTTATCCCTGCATCGATCTCGATACGCTTCAACCAGATGATATGCATCCGCTTACGGCTCTGCTCACGCTTCTGGATCGAGCAGCACATCTGACTGGCGATGATCTCTTTAGTGTCAAATTGGCGATGCGTTATCGCTGGCACAATCATGGTATCATTCACCAGCTCAGCCGAATTGCGCCGACACTGCGACAGGCTTTGCTCGATTTTTCCGAATGGCAGCGGCTCTATTCACAATCGACCGTGGTCTATCTCCATCGTCTGGGGCAAGACTTTGCTTTCGGCTATGGCGTCTTTGCGCAATCCGAAGCGCCTGCGCGTCATCTTTACATGTTGAGCACACGGGCTGGCGTCAATTATCTGGAAGACTTAACGGGTGGCGCTGTGCGCCCGGTTGAAATTCATCTCTGCATCAGCCCGCCAGAGAATGTTGCCGCATTCCGGCGTTTGTTCGATTGTCCTGTTCTCTTCAACCAAAGTCAGTCCTGCCTCATTCTCAGCCAACACGATATCGACTGGCCGATGCCGCATTTCAATCCCAAGGCACGCGAAGCGATGCGACAGGAACTTGAAGCGAAGGCCAAAGCACAATGCCGCACCACCTCGCGCGTGCAGCGTGCGATCAGACCGCAATTGCTGCTTGAAGATCCGAGCATGGAAGGCACCGCTACAGCCCTTGGTTTTCATCCGCGAACGTTGCGGCGTGCGCTTGCGGCTGAAGGGACCGATTTCGAGACAATTCGTGATGAGGTCCGCCATGTGGTCGCCTGCGAGCTGCTGACCATCACACATCTGTCCATCGGTGAGATCAGTGGGATCCTTGCCTTTGCATCGCACGCCGCATTCGTGCGTGCCTTTCAGCGCTGGACCGGTATGACGCCCAGTGCGTGGCGCGAGCAGAAGCGCATCAAGCCGTCGCCTTCAACTTAAGACGGGCGACGGCGTAGGCCCGGCATGCAATGCTCACGTCACGATTCGGCGTGGGAACGCGTGCAATGCACAAGACAATGATGACTGGGCTATTTTGGGTGAGCCTTGTAATCGCGCCCTTGATCTTGGCCGGCATGGAGTTATTCCACCCCGCCGGTTTCACCGCCAGCCCCGGCATGTTCGCCTATCTGTGCAAACCCCAACCCTATGCACCGGAGCATTGGGCGTTGGCTTATTTCGGGCCGCAATGGTGGTTTGCGCTGCACATCGTGCAATTGCCGCTCTTGGGCCTCGTCTCGGTCGGTTTATGGAATTTGGTGAGCACCGTTGAAGATGGATTGGCCGGCGTGTTGGCTTGGCTCTCGCGCTTCGCGACGTTTGTTTTCCTTATCGCCTATACGGCGCTCGATGCGATTGGCGGGATTGGGCTTGGCCGCAGCATTCTCAATCTCGAAGCGATGAAAGCCGCGGGCCAGGTGACGCAAGCGCAATATGAGGGCGCGGTGCATCTCTTGAATACCAATTGGGTCGATGGCTGGATCGGCGGCGTCGGTTCAGTGATCAGCCTCACTGGCTCTTGGGCCATTTTCGTGGCCGCCCTCACCGCCGCGCTCGCCCTGTTGATGACAAAGCGCGCGCCATGGCCCGCGCTCGTGCTGCTCACGCTGTTCGGCTGGGAAATCCAGACCAGCCATGCAAGCCCGCATGGCCCGATTGGATTTACGCTGTTGGCAATCGCCGGGATTTGGATTGGGGTGAGCAGGATCAAGACCCATAAACAGATGCACGGCAGAGCCGCCTTGGCCTGAAACAAAAACGCCCGCTGTTGCCAGCGGGCGCTTTCAATTTCAGAAGCAAAAGCCGAAATCACTTCGTCTTTTTGGAGCCGATTTCCTCGTCCCATTTGCGGAAGGCGAGAACCATCTGATCCGGCTCGAGCGGCAATTCGAGCGGCACATCGGCGATCAGCTTATCATATTCAGGACGGCCGAAATCCTTGATCGCCTGCTGGCTTTCCGGCGGGGCCATGGAAAGCGGCACGTCTTTCACGGCCGGGCCCGGATAGAAATAGCCCTCATCATAGGTGTAAGCCTGCGCTTCCTTGGTGAGCATGAAGTTCATCATGTCGACGAGGACAGCGACCTTTTCCGGTGCCACGCCCTTCGGTACGACCATGTAATGCGCGTCGATCACCCAGCGGAAATTTTTCAGCGTGGCGATCTTTGCTTCCTTCGGCACGACGCCGAGAACGCGCGGATTGATATCCCAGCCCGTCGTCGACACGATCATGTGACGCGTGCCTTCACCGAGTTCCTTCATGGTGACGCCGGTGCCGGTCGGATAGTTCTCAATGTACTGGCCGAGCTCTTTCAGATAGGCCCACGTCTTGTCCCAGCCCTTGATCGGATCTTTCGGGTTGGAGTCGCCGAGGATATACGGCAGGCCCATAATGAACGTACGACCCGGGCCGGAGTTGGCCGGGCGGGCATAGACGAATTTGTTCGGATTGGCCTTGGCCCAAGCGAGCAATTCTTCTGCTGACGTCGGCGGTGTCTTCACCTTGTCGGGCATGTATTCGAGGAGCGGGCCCGACGGATAATAGGCGACGACCACGCCCTGGCCGCGCGCGAGCGTCTGCATCATAGCAGCGCCCTTCAGATAGATGGAATTCAGATCGGGCAGGTTCTTGCCGTATTGGCCGATAATATCGAGCCACAATTTCTGTTCGATGCCGGCGGCGAGCGCGTCGGTGCCGGTCAGCACCAGATCGATATCGACGCGGTTGGCATCCTGCTGCGCCTTGATCTTGCCCGGCAGTTCGGGAGCCGGCGCCTTGGTGAAGGTAAACCGCGAGACGAGATTCGGCTTCGCCTTCCGATAGGCTTCAAACGCCTTCTGCGTCAGCGCGAGATTGCCCGCGACGTCAACGATGTTGATCGCGACTGCTTCCTTCGGCAGTGCGAGCTGGGCGAATGCGCCCGTCGAACCGAAAGCAGCGAGCCCGGCAGCGCCCTGCATGAAGCCGCGGCGCGACAGTTCAAACTTGTCCATGGTCTTCCTCCCCATAGGCGGGCTTATCCCGCCCATTTCCGACACCGGGTCGATCCGGCTTAAATCGATTGTAGACCGGGCCCGCTTCTGGAATCCACTGGTGCCGGTGCGTTTCTTACATGAGAGCGGCTGAGACCGGTTTCTGCCAGCCTTTTGGCCCTTCCCCCTTGTCTCAGACAGTACCAGCCCCGCTCAATTGGTTAGCCACGCCTCCATGGCGTGCCGCTGGATCTTGCCGGTCGTTGAGCGCGGAAACGCCTCAAACGCGATGAAGCGAACTTCCTTCGGCCGTTTGTAGCCAGCGAGCTTGGCGCGGCAGAGCGCTTCGATGTCGCTTTCCGTTAACGTCGCATCGCGGGCCGCGACGAAGGCCACTGGCACCTCGCCCCATTTGGGGTCTTTCTTGCGGACGATGGCCGCATCGGCCACGCGAGGGTCGGCAAGGAGGACCCGTTCAATCTCGGCAGGATAAATGTTTTCGCCGCCCGACTTGATCATGTATTTTGCGCGATCGACGAAATCATAAGAGCCATCTGGATTGCGACGGAAGAGATCGCCCATGCGGAACCAGCCATCCTTGAAATCGCGTGCATTGGTTTCAGCCGCATTCCAATAGCCAGAGAAAACGGTCGGCCCGCGGATCGCCATCTCTCCTGGTTCGCCATCCGGCACGGTGTTCCCATCAGCATCGACGAGCCTGATCGTGCAAAGCGAGGATTGGCGCTTTGATAGGGTGGTGGGAATCGTTCCCGGCGGGATCAGCACTGACGAGCAAGGCGGCAAGCCGGTCTCCGTCGCACCAAATGTATTGTAGAACGGCGCACCCGTCAGCGTGGTGATTTCGGCAATTTGTGTGAGCGGAACAAGATCGGCCATGGCGCCGATGGCGCGAGCGCCCTTCGGTTTCAATCCGGTACGTTTATACTCTTCAATCACCGGCTCCATCATGCCGGGCATCAGCAAATACCATGCGAGTTTATATTCCGCCGATTTTTGCACGATACGCGGCGCATCTGGCCCATCACACACAATGACCGGCGCGCCCGACATCAAAGCGCCGAGCATCTGATCGGTCGAACCCATGTGAAACATCGGCGCCCAAGCGAGCGAGGCATCCCCTTCATCCGCGCGAATGTCGAGCCGCATCGCCGCCATGCGCGCAATTTCGGCGCGTTGGCTGATCAATGCGCCTTTCGGCAAGCCCGTTGTGCCACTGGTGTAGAGAATGACGAGCCCATCTTCCGGATCAACGTCCGGATCTGCTTCCGTTTCCGCATGCGCGGCCCATTCGGCATAATGCTGCTCGATCACCGCGTGCGGCATATTGGCAAAGCCACATTGTGATGCGAGCGCGGCAAAGCGCGTCGACGTGATCAACAGTTTCGGCGAGACGAGAGTGACACAATGGGCGAGTTCATCGGGCGCAAGCCGCCAATTCTGGCAGGCGACGATCAGCCCCAGCATCGCCGCTGCCATTTCGAACACGACATATTCGGCGCGGTTCTCGGAGAGGAGCGCAATCCGGTCACCGCGTCGCAGACCGCGGGCCTTCAAGGCACCCGCAACGCGGCGCACCTCCTGATCAAAAGCGCGATAGGTCAACAACCGGTCAGGCGCGTCGATGGCAATGGCGTCTGGGTTCATCTGCGCGCGGGAGCGAAACAGTTCATAGACCGTCATGCGCCCGGCGCGCGCGATTGCGGTGTCATGCTGCTCCATCCGGCTCCTCCCGTGTTCTTTTGACGGGGAGATTAAGCGCCGCGCCCGAGAGGTCAAAGTTTTGCGGCAAAAATGGTGCCCTACCCTTCCCAGCGCCTCTGCTCGTGCTAGCTTGCGTCAAACCTTTCGAGGACCGGCCCCAATGACCTCTTCCCGCATGCCTGACGTGTTCAAAGGCCGTCTACGCGCCCCGATCATTGGCTCGCCGATGTTTCTTGTCTCTTTTCCGCCGCTGGTGACGGCTTTGTGCAAAGCCGGCGTGGTGGGAACCTTTCCGCACGTCAATGCGCGCCCCAGCGCCGAATTCGACCGCTGGCTGAGCGTCATGCAGGAGGATCTCGCCGCTTTTGCCGCAGCCAATCCGGATAGGACTGTGGGGCCCCTCGGCGTCAATCTGATCGTCCACCGCACCAATCCGCGCTTCGCGCCCGATCTCGAGATCGTCGTGAAGCACAAGATCCCGTTCGTCATTACCTCGCTCGGCCATCCCGGGCCTGTGGTGGAAGCGGTCCATGCTTATGGGGGCACGGTGTTCTGCGATGTGTCTAACGCAAAGCATGCGCGAAAAGCGGCCGCGTCCGGTGTCGATGGGCTCATCTGTATTGGCGGGGGAGCAGGTGGCCACGCCTCGCAACAAAGCGCGTTCTCGCTCGTGCGCGAAATCCGCGAATTTTGGGATGGCTGCCTCGTCCTCGGCGGCGGCATCAATGATGGCTATCAGATCCGCGCAGCGGAAATGCTAGGCGCTGATCTCGCTTATATGGGAACACGCTTCATCGCGACACCTGAATCAAATGCGTCCGATGACTATAAGACCATGCTGATTGAATCGGATTTTGACGATCTCATCTATACTGATCGCTTGTCAGGCATTGGCTGCAATTTCCTCAAGCCCTCCCTCGATCAATGGGGCATCGACGTTGCGACTTTGCCGCCTAAAACGCCTGATCTGACTGCACTCGGCGATACCAACGCAAAGGTGTGGCGTGATTTGTGGAGTGCAGGCCATGGCGTAGCCACGCTTCACGCGGTTGAACCAGTTGAAACGATCATCGCCCGCATTGTCGAAGAATATCGCGCGGCTTGTGCGATCCCGCCATCAGCAGCGTTGGCAAGCAGGTCATGACTTTATCCGAACGCCTCCCGCGTGAAATTGCGCTGCAATTGGCCATCGCGCTTGCGTTCTTCATGGCGTTTCAAATTCAAATGGCGATACCCGGCATTCCGGGGACCGACGTCGCGTCTTTGATCTTCATACCCGCGCTGGTTCGCGTTTTTGCCACGCTCTATGCCGGGCCGCGCGCGGCCTTGGGCCTCTTTGCTGGCTCAATGCTCGTGATGCTGAAACTCTTACCCTATGAGACGCATATGCTTTGGCGTGCGTTCTCGTCGGCCATGTCAGCGCCGATGGCGTTGATCCTGTTTGGGCTCTTGGGTCTCTTCCCACCCGGCCGCTCCCCCTTGCAGAGCGACGCGCCCATCCTACTCCTCTTCATTGCATGCTACGCCGTGATCAATGCCGGCCTGCACCTTGTCGGCCTGACGGCGGCGGGCGCGCCGCTTGCTCAGCACCTGCCTTATTTCCTCGTCATGGTGGCAGGCGATGTCATCGTCCCCGTGGTGGGATTCGCGGCCTATCGTGGCGTGAAACGCCTTTTGCGCCTCCGGAACGCCTCTTAACCTGATGTAAACAGGCCACAGTGCGACCGGTTTTTCAGGCGGGCGTGCTCGTTTCTCGGCAAACCGCGGTTCGGTCAATACTTGAACTGTCGTGCGACTGGTCTGGAAATGTTGCAGTGCCGCAAGCTAATTCCCTACGGACAGAGCTTGAATTTGAGTAATAATGGTATTTTTCTTAAGTCTATAATGGTTTATTCAGCGTATATATTTGCTTGCCACATTTTGGCCTTTAATTAATTTGTAATTAAACAGTTGATAACCCTGTTTTTCTGGACAGTATTTAGTTAAATCAGCTTTCTTCTCTTGGCGGACAACCTCAAATCGGGGCCATAAAGGAATTGTTTGCCATAGAAAGCTCTTCACAAATGCCTCCGTTCAAGTCAAAGGAAGGTCATACACGCATTCCAGCAGGAGGTTCTGCAGTGTCTATTTCTTCTATCGCTCGCGTCGCAGCCGGCGCTCTCATTCTCTCCGCCACTTCGGCCCTCGCTGCCGACCTTCCTTCGCGCAAGGTTGCTCCGGTCGCTCCGGTTGTTGCTCCGGCGTTCACCTGGACCGGCTTCTACGTCGGTGCTGACATCGGTGGCGCGTTTGGCTACGCCAAGGACTCGGTTTGGAACGCCGGCGTGAACCAGTTCGCGCGCTCGTTTAATTCGTCTGGCGTCGTCGGCGGCATCCACGCCGGTTACAACTACCAGATGGGCGCTGTCGTTCTCGGCGGTGAAGCCGATCTCTGGTACAATGGTATTTCGAGCCGTGCAGTCGGCACAAACGCTGCTGGTACCGTGAATGGTACTCTGAAGAACGAACTTGGCTGGCAGGGAACAATTCGCGCTCGCGCCGGTTACGCGATTGACCGCGCTCTTCTCTTCGTGACGGCCGGTGTGGCGATTGCCGCTCCGGAAACAAGCCTCACGCTAACGAGCGGTCTGGGCGGTGCGACGGCCTCGTCTTCCGCAACGCGCGCTGGTTTCACTGTCGGCGGTGGCGTCGAATACGCATTCACCAACAACTGGATCGGCAAGGTTGAATATCGTTACGCCGACTACGGCACGAAAACGATCTCGACGGACGTTCCGAACGTTTCGGTGAAGAACTCGGCTCAGGTCAACACGATCACGGCCGGCGTTTCCTACAAGTTCTGATCGTTCGATCACAACTAATACAGAAAACCCGCCTCTCACGAGGCGGGTTTTTTGTTGTCTGCACCTGAAACAATCAGGCGCGGGGATCAGGCTGGATCAACGGATGCCACGCGGAATGTATGCATCACCCCATCGTCATCCTTGATGGAGACATACTCGCCCGGCGCCCACACATGGTCGCCCAAACGATAACCGGCTTCATCATCATCAGGATCGCTTTCGTCATAATCGAAGACCCACGTGGCGCCGCCCGCCCCACCCTGACGATGACGGAGAAAACCTTGCTCCTCATTGTCATCACCCCAGAAACGACGCACCGTGCATTGCGCACGGTTGGCTTTCCAGGCCTCGAGATCAATCTTGCCATTCCTGTCGAGTGGCGCCACGAGCTCATAACCGTGACGAACAGAGCCGTTCGGAAAATCATGGGAACGAGCCAACAGAATCATGATGCGCTTCAAAGCCATGGGGGATCACTCCTTATGAACATTCCACGACGATATGCCTTGGAATGGCAAAACATTGGCAAGGCGGGACTAAAGCTGCTTTGATTTCGCACAAAGATCAGCAACCGGAATTTCAAGGATTTGCCAAAGGAATTTAAAACCATTCCGAACTGCGCAGTTTAGAAATCCTATAATCTATTGATTTTGCTCGATTTTTTCTTGACCAAACGCGATCAGGGCGGCTTTAAAGCAGCATTCGCGGCGCGCCAGCGCCAATCCCCTACCCCCGTGACAGGGCCTTGAACCCTGCCCCAGGAGCTTAAATGCGAAATGTCCTAACCGGCCGCGTTGTCGCCGCCGCTGCCTTGTTCCTCACCTTGCAACCCCTTGCCGCGCAGACCGCCGAAGTGAACGTCTACACGTCACGCGAGCCGGCGCTTATCAAGCCCGCGCTTGACGCGTTTGCGCAATCCACGGGCATCAAAGTCAACACAGTCTTTATTCAGAACGGGCTTGAAGAGCGTGTGAAGGCGGAAGGTGCCAATTCGCCCGCCGATCTGATCATCACCGTTGATGCGGCTAAGCTCGTGAATGCTAGCGATCTCGGTATTTTGCAAAAACCAGGCAAGAGCTTGCCCGACACCATGATTGCACCTTCGCTGCGTGATCCTGACGGGCGTTGGTCGGCGGTCACGTTGCGCTCGCGCGTCATCTACGCATCGAAGGATCGCGTGAAAGAGAGTGCTATGACCTATGAAGATCTCGCCGACCCAAAATGGAAGGGTAAGATTTGCATGCGCAGCGGCCAGCATCCGTACAACATCTCGCTGATTGCGGCGATGATCGCCCATCATGGTGCCGAGAAAACAGAATCTTGGTTGCGCAGCGTGAAGGCCAATCTCGCGAAGAAGCCGTCGGGCGGTGATCGTGACGTCGCCAAGGACATTCTCGCCGGCGTATGCGACATCGGTCTTGGCAATACTTATTATGTCGGCCTGATGCTGAAGGACAAAGACCAGAAAGCATGGGGTGAAGCAATCAAGGTCCTCGATTCAACGTTCAAATCCGGTGGCACGCATGTGAACATTTCCGGCGTCGGCCTCGCAAAGAACGCACCAAACAAGGACAATGCCGAGAAATTGACCGCCTTTCTCCTGAGCGATCAGGCGCAAGCCATGCTCGCTGCGCTCAATGACGAATATCCAGTACGTCCTGGCGTTCCCGCGGTGGCAACAGAAAAGCTGTTCGGCCCGATTAAGCCTGATCAATTTTCACTAATCCAGATCGCAAGCCATCGTCGGCAGGCCAGTGAACTCGTCGACAAGGTGGGCTTCGATCAGTGAGCAAATTTCAATAGTGACCGTGAACGCGCATCGACCTTCATCGCGACCCGGCGTATCACACGCCGGGTTTTCGCCGTCCCACGTGCGGCTTAACGCGGCGATGATGGCAGGTGCCCTGCTGATCGCGCTGCCGCTTGTCACGCTGGTGCAATTGGCGATGTCGGATGATGGCGGTTCACTCGCCCATGTGATCCGGACCGTTCTGCCACAAGCTGCGCAAGAAACCGCACTTCTTTTGTTGGGCGTCGCCGTCTTGACGGCCTTGTTTGGTACGGGCGCCGCATGGCTTGTGACCGCGTTTGAATTTCCGTTCCGACGCGTGCTCGCGATTGCGCTCGTTCTGCCGCTCGCAGTACCGACCTATATTGCCGCCGCTGTCTATGTCGAATGGCTTGATGCCGCCGGTCCTGTGCAGCGTTTCATCCGTATGATGGCGGGTGTGCCGACCGCTGCTGCATTACCACTACCATCGATCCGCTCACTCCCGGGAGCAATCCTAGTGATGAGCGCTGTCCTTTATCCTTATGTCTATCTTTCGACGCGCGCTTTGTTCACGATGCAAAGTGCGACGTTAATCGAGGCTGCGCGTAGCCTCGGAGCCAAACCGGCGCGGGTTTTTTGGCGGGTTGCCTTGCCGCTTGCACGACCGGCCATGGCACTCGGCGTGTCGCTCTGCCTTCTTGAAACGCTCAACGATATCGGCGCGAGCGAATTTTTGGGCGTCCGCACACTCACCCTCTCGGTGATGACGACTTGGCTCAATCGCGGCAGCCTTGAAGGTGCTGCGGCCATCGCATGCGCCATGCTGATCATGGTGATTGCGCTCCTTCTTGTCGAAGTCAGAGCGCGCGGCGAGCGAGGCTTTTCATCCTCGGTCAAACGACCGCGCAACGTCGCACCGAAAACTTTGATGGGCGCGGAAGCGTTCGGAGCATTCTGCTTCTGTGCGCTGCCCGTCATTGTCGGCTTTGTGGTGCCCGCTGCTTTTCTGGCGTTACAAGCGGTCCAGCGGACATTGCGGGGACAAATCGATCCGATGATTGTCGAGGCGCTGCTGACGACCATCATTCTCGCGGGTGGAGCGACGCTCGGTATTCTGCTTTTGGCATCAGGTATTGCGGCGGGTAACCGCCTCCTCGGCACTGCAATTGCGCGCGCGCTCGCGCGCTTTGCATCGCTTGGCTATGCCATTCCCGGCACGGTACTAGCACTCGGACTTTTGACGCCGATTGCCTTCTTCGACAATCAGATCGCCAATCTGTGGCGCGCGGCGACAGGCGAGCGCATCGGCCTCGTGCTGACAGGAAGCGGGCTAGCGATCATCATCGCTTATCATGCGCGCTTTCTTGGTATTGCGATTGGTGCGATTGAGAATGGGTATGCCCGCATCTCGCCGCATCTTGATGATGCTGCGCGCATGCTGGGCCGCTCGCTCGGTGGCATCAGGCGCGACGTCCACCGGCCGCTGATCCGGCCTGCGCTCGGAACAGCGGCGCTGCTGGTCTTCGTCGACGCGATGAAGGAACTGCCCGCCACGCTGCTCCTGAGGCCGCTCAACGTCGAGACGCTGGCCACGCTCGTCTATGCGGACGCTGCGAGAGGTGTCTTTGAGGCAGGGTCTTTGGCAGCCCTTCTGATCGTCCTCATTGGGCTAGGCCCCATCATGCTGATCGCACGGGCCAACCGGCCCGAACCGGCTGATGCGTTCCTCGCGGCCAGCGCCGCAGCAGACGAGCGCAACGCGCAGAAAAACCCCGCCTAAAGCTCCATTCCTGCGGCTTTTGCCGCGTTGCAAAAGGCCTTGTCCGCGGCTAAGAGCGGAGGGTCACTTTGACCTTCCGAATAGGCCCCCGCGGCTTCTCTCCCGGCCAAGACCGGGCGAAGACCGGGCAGGAGATGTCCATGAAAAAAGTTTATGGCAGCGCGCAGGACGCCCTTGATGGGCTTCTGTTTGACGGCATGACGATTGCGGCAGGCGGGTTTGGCCTGTGCGGCATTCCCGAACTCCTGATCGCGGCGATCCGCGATGCGGGCACGAAGAACCTTGTTGTCGCCTCCAACAATGCGGGCGTGGACGATTTTGGCCTTGGCGTGCTGTTACAGACGCGGCAGGTGAAGAAAATGATCTCGTCCTATGTCGGCGAGAATGCCGAGTTCATGCGCCAATATCTCTCGGGTGAACTCGAACTCGAATTCAACCCGCAGGGCACTTTGGCCGAGCGCATGCGCGCGGGTGGTGCGGGCATTCCGGGCTTTTACACCAAGACCGGGGTTGGCACCGTCATTGCCGAAGGCAAAGAGCACAAGGAATTCGACGGCCAGATGTATATCCTCGAGAAGGGCATCGTGGCGGATCTGTCGATCGTGAAGGCGTGGAAGGCCGATCCGTCGGGCAACCTCGTATTCCGCAAAACGGCGCGCAATTTCAACCCGCCGGCTGCGACATGCGGCAAGGTGTGCGTGGCGGAAGTGGAAGAGATCGTGCCGCTCGGTTCGCTCAACCCCGATCACATTCATCTGCCGGGCATTTACGTGCACCGCATCGTGCAGGGTGAGCACGAAAAACGCATTGAACAGCGCACCGTGCGCAAGCGCGCGTGAGGAGAAACGACATGGCTTGGGACCGCAATCAGATGGCCGCGCGCGCCGCGCGCGAATTGCAAGATGGCTGGTACGTCAATCTCGGCATCGGCATTCCGACGCTCGTCTCCAACTATATCCCGGAGGGGATCACGGTGACGTTGCAATCGGAAAATGGCATGCTCGGCATGGGCCCCTTCCCCTATGAGGGCGAGGAAGATGCCGATCTCATCAATGCCGGCAAGCAGACGATCACGGAACTGCCGCAGACGGCGTTCTTCGATTCCGCGCAGAGCTTCGCGATGATCCGTGGCGGCAAGATCGCCATGGCGATCCTCGGCGCGATGGAAGTGTCGGAGAATGGCGATCTTGCCAATTGGATGATCCCCGGAAAGCTCGTGAAGGGCATGGGCGGGGCGATGGATCTCGTGGCGGGCGTCGGCCGTGTTGTCGTGGTGATGGATCACACCAACAAGGCAGGCGAATCGAAGGTGCTGAAAGAATGCACGCTGCCGCTGACCGGCAAGGGCGTGGTCGACCGCATCATCACCAATCTCGGCGTGTTCGATGTTGTCGATGGCGGCCTCAGAATCGTCGAATGCGCTGACGGCGTCACTGAAGCCGAACTCCGCGCCGCAACCGAAGCCACGATTGTGAAGTGATCATGGCGGAGGCGGCCGCAACGCCGCCTCCTTGCAAAAATCAAGCTAAATGCCCAAAATGGGCGCTAAGGCTTGTCCGGCGCGTGTGACGGCTCTGCCGGTCTTTGTGATGCCTTGTTGTGGACGTAACCCTCGCGGCATTGCCGATTCCGGCGCTTGCCCACCCCCACGGAACCGATGCGCCGCTCCACCCTCATCGCAGCCTTCTCGATCCCTGCGGCGCTCGCCTTGGCGGCGGCACTGCCCGCCTTCTTTCCGTCGGCGCGGCTTGCCCATGTGCTTGAAAAGCGCCTTTGCACGGCGCGCGGGATCAGCTGCACGGTTGAGACGGCCCATCTATCGCTGCTGCCTTGGCCACGGATCGTGGCCACCAATGTGACAGTTGCACGCGGCGATAAGCCGGGTCTCGCCAGCGCCGGCCGTGTCACAACGGACCTCGCCTTCTGGCCGTTGATGACGGGCCGTCTTGCGTTCTCAGGACTGTCGCTCGAGAACGCCGAGATCGCCGTCGACACCAAAGCGTTTCATGGCAGTGAGGGGATGGCGATCGTTCTGATCGAGGGGCTGTCGACGCAAGAACAACGCTGGATGCATTTGCCGGTGGCGCATGTGCGTGTGAGCAATAGCCGCCTCATGGATCTCCGTGGTCGTGAATGGGCCAGTGAAGCGGATATCAAGATCGACCTTCCCGGCGATAAAGGTGGATTGGCACTCAACGGCGCAGCGCGTTGGCGCGGCGAGACTGTGCGCGTCACCGCACGCGTGGCCCAGCCGCGTGATCTGGCATCAGGCGGGCGCTCGGACATTCTCGCGGGCATGACCACGCCCTTGCTGTCGGTGAGCCTTGAAGGGATCGCGACGGGTGGGCCGCTGATGCAAATCAACGGCACGTTCACGGCAACGAGTGCCAATCCCGCCGCCTTGGCGACATGGCTCGACGAAAACAATACGCTTCTTCCTCAAACCGCATTCAGTACAAGCGGCAATGCGCGTTTTGCACGCGGCCTCGCCGCGCTGACGATGAACAAATTTACGATCGGCAAGACGGAGCTTGAGGGCAATGTCGCGTTCCGGCGCGACAGCAAAGGCTTGCAGCTGACCGGCACGCTCGCTGCCGACAAGTTGGATCTCCCGCTGCCGACAGGACCATCCGGCCGCGCTATGGTCAGCGAGGGCGAGAGTGAATTCCTGCCATTTCTACGAGGCCAACCTGTTGCAGCTGATGTGCGCCTGTCTGCTGCAAGCGTCAGCGTGGGTCAGGTTGCGCTCACCAATGTCGGTCTTGCGCTAATCGCGCGTGACAGGAAGATCGATGTGGTTTTGGCGGGCGCTGATTTCGCCAATGGCCGCATCAAAGCACGCCTCGGCTTCGCGTTAGGCGACACACGCGCCGACGCCAAGCTACAAGCCCATTTCGAAGCGGTCGATCTCGTTAAGGCTCTCGCTCCGTTGGGCGCGAAGCGGATGAACGGCACGCTGACCGCTCAAATGCTGCTGGAAACGCGCGGCAACAATGTCGCAGAATTCATGCGCGAACTTGACGGCAAAGCGACGCTCACCGTCAAACAGGGCGATCTCGTTGGCATTAATGTGCCGGAAATTCTGCGCCGCATCGAAAAGCGGCCGCTGCTTACGGCGCTCGACATTCGTGGTGGCCGGACACCTTTTGAGACAGCGTCTGCAACCATCCGGATCAGCAATGGTGTCGCGGAATTGCATGAAGCGAGCATCGTATCGCCTGCCACGCATATCGATCTCGCCGGCACGCTGCAATTACCTGAGCGCGTCCTGGCTTTGAAAGGGCTCGCGGCTCCCAACCGCGCCGAAGGCGCCGCTCTTCCCTTCGAGATCAAAGGCAGTTTCGACGAGCCTTCGCTGATTCCGGATGCGCGTGCCTTGATCCGCCGTTCGGGTGCGGCTGCCCCTTTCTTTGCGCCCACAAAGGGCCCGCAAGTCGATTAAGCCTGACGGTGCCGCCGTGTCAGGCGTGAGGCGACGATCACGAGAAGCGTGACACCGACAATGAGAACCGTCGAAGCGGCATTGATTTCTGGCGTTACACCGAGACGCATCTGGCCATAAAGCCGCATTGGTAACGTCGTGGCACCGGGCCCTGACGTGAAACTCGCAATCACAAGATCATCCAGCGACAGCGTAAAGGCCAAAAGAAAACCGGCGGCCACGGCAGGTGAAATCATTGGCAAAGTGACACGTCGGAATGCCGAAAACGCCGTCGCCCCAAGATCACGCGCAGCTTCCTCACACGAGGGGTCTAGATCGGCCAAACGCGCATCAACGACGAGCGCGACGAATGACGTCGTGAATGCCATATGCGCGAGTGTAACGGTCCAATAGCCACGATCCCAATCAAGCGCGACGAATAGCAGAAGCAGAGACAGGCCGGTCATGATCTCCGGCAAAACCAGTGGCGCAAACAGCATGAATGCAAAGAGCCCACGACCCATAAAACGGCGATGCCGTCTCAGTGCGAGCGCCGCCATTGTGCCAATGATGGTAGCGCCCAAAGCAGACGCCAAAGCGACCCGCAGGCTGACCCATGCCGCGTCGATCAAGGGGGCGTTCGACAAGAGTGCCCGATACCATTGCGTTGAAAACCCGCCCCACACGGTGACGAGTTTCGACGCATTGAAAGAATAGGTCACGACGATCAGTATCGGTAGATACAGAAAAGCGATGCCAAAAACGAGTGAGACGATATTGAAGCGGCTCATCCGCATCAGACCGTCTCCCGCCTGTCTTCAAGCACCCGCAAGACAGCCAACGGCAAAGCCAGCAGAAGCAGCAACATCACAGCCAGTGCCGAGGCCAGCGGCCAATCGCGATTGCCGAAGAATTCACTCCACAAGACTTTACCAATCATCAGCGTATCCGATCCACCCAAGAGATCGGGGACGATGAATTCACCCAGTGCAGGGACGAAGACAAGCAGCACACCCGCGATGATGCCACGCCATGTTTGCGGGAAGGTCACACGCCAGAAGGCACGCAGCCTTGTTGCACCAAGATCGCGTGCGGCGTCCTCCAGTGACCAATCGAGTTTTTCGAGCGTCGCATAAAGTGGCAGCACCATGAAAGGCAAATAGGAATAGGCAATTCCAATAATGATCGCGAGATGATTGCCGAAGAGTGGCAGAGGCGCATCAATGAGCCCGAGTGATTTCAATGCATGATTGATCAAGCCTTCCGGCTTTGAAAGCGCAATCCATGCATAGATGCGAATGAGAAAACTCGTCCAGAACGGAACGACAATCAGCGTCAGCAAAAAGAGGCGCCGATCGCGCGGCGCGCGCGCAATAGCGTAGGCCAATGGATAGGCAATCAGCAAAACCAGAAGCGTGCCTGCGGCCGCTAACCCCACCGATGAAAAAAATGCATCGGCATAGAGTGGCTCATCCAGCATGGCTTCAAAATTGCTGAGCCCTAATGCCTTCACTTTTTCAAGCCAGACCTGCCACCCATCGGCCCATGCAAAGACCGGACGATAAGGCGGGCGCGCTTGCGCACTTTCGGAAAAGGCTAGCCGCAACACAATGGCGAGTGGCGCGAGAAAGAACAACGCGAGCCACAAAAACGGAACGAGGATGACGGGACGCACTCTCATTCAGGCAGCACCATCACGTCGTGAGGCGAAAAGGCGATTTCAATGCGCGCACCGACATCCGGCACGAAGGTCGACTGCCGAGACGCATTCAGCATGGCGACACGCCAGACATGCTGCGCAGTCCGTACACGTAATTCTGTCACATCGCCGCGATAGAGGCGTTGCTCGACCACCCCCTCAATCACGACCGCGCCAGGGATTGAACCCTGTGGTTCAAGCACACGAAGTTTTTCTGGCCGAATGCCAAGGGAAAAATCGCGGGCCGGTCCGGTATGAATTTCAAACGCAACACCATCGGCGGCGACCAGCGCACGACCGTCAAGGCGTGCGCGAATTTCAGGATCAATGACGTTTGTGTCACCAATGAAACGCGCCACGGCACGATTGGCCGGGCGCTCATATAAATCGGCAGGCGTGCCTGTCTGCAATACTTTACCGGCCTGCATCACGGCGATGCGATCCGCCATCATCATTGCCTCATCTTGATCATGGGTCACGACAAGGAAAGCAATACCGAGCGATTTTTGTAGATGTTTTAATTCCTCCTGCGTTTCTTCGCGCAGACGACGATCAAGCGCGGCGAGCGGCTCATCAAGCAGAAGAAGTTTTGGCCGTTTTACGATCGCGCGCGCTAAGGCAACACGCTGCTTTTGTCCACCTGATAAGGCTTGTGGCTTACGTTCAGCAAAGGGCTGCATTTGTACAAGCCGCAAGGCTTCGGCCACGCGCGCAAAAATCTCGTGCTTGGCAACACCCTCTTCACGCAAACCGAAGGCGACATTCTCGAACACGTTGAGGTGCGGGAACAGCGCGTAATTCTGGAACATCATGTTGACGGGACGCTTGTGCGGCGGCACATGCGTTACATCGTGTCCGGCGAGCAGGATCCGGCCGCGATCAGGTTCGCCAAAGCCGGCGATCATTCGCATCAGGCTTGTCTTGCCGCAGCCTGAGGGGCCCAGCAGCGCAAAGAATTCACCCTCGCGAATGGTGAGCGATACATCATCGACAGCACGCACGGCACCGAAAGATTTGGAGACATGCTCGATGGTCACCAGTGGTGGCTGCTCCCGCCCCTCTTTCGCATGCATGATGGTCTGTTGCCCTCGCCCCTGTCTGGCGAGTTTTGGCGCGCTTGCGCGTAAGGTCAAGAATGCGAAAACGCCCGGGATGGGCCCGGGCGCATTCAACTCGATTCTGGTGATAAGCTTTACTGCGTGTCGTCGTTGCTGACAGCCATCGACGCGACCGGCACAGGACCCAAGCCATCCTTCTGGTAGATATCGTCGCGGAACTGAACGAGGCCGTCTGGCGTCGCCCAAGCGGTGATATAAACCCAATAGACGGGGACAGGCTGGGCCAGACGCGCATCGACGCGATTGCCAGATTGGATCGCCTCGTCGATACGCTGGCGGTCCCAGCCGGGCGTGTCCTTCAAAAGCCAGGTGATGTAATCGCGCACATTCTGCACGCGCATACAGCCTGAAGAGACGAAACGGAAATCGTCGCCGAAAATGCCCTTCGACGGCGTGTCATGCATATAGACGCCGTGCGGGTTCGGAATGTTGATACGCACCACGCCAAGCGAGTTGAAATCGCCGCCGGGATCCTGCCGGAACATGTAGCGGGTCGCTTCATCCGAACGCCAATTGACTTGGCTCGGCTGCAATTCTTGACCCTGCTGGTTGTAGATGCGGATCTTGTTCTCGGTGAGATAATTCGGATCGGCCTGCATCTTCGGGATCAGATCCTTGCGGATGATCGAAGCTGGCACGGTCCAGAACGGGTTGAAATTGATATCGACGACGCGCGTCGTCATGATCGGGCTCTGGCGGTCGCTCTTGCCGACACCCGCCGCGTGGCGGGTTGCAACGACGCCATTTTCCACCGTCTCGACGGTTGCGGCCGGAATGTTGGCGACGACGAAGCGGTGACCAACATTGCCATAAGAGCGCAGGCGCACGAGGTTGGTTTCAAGCTGGCGCAGGCGCACATCGGCCGGGATGTTCATCGCCGCGATCGTTTGGGCGGTGAGCACGCCCGTCGGGATCAGGCCGTGGCGCTCTTGAAAGCGCTTCACAGCGGCCTCAACGAACGAATCGAACACGGGCGATGCGCCAGCGGTAGGATCAAGGTCACCGGAGGCGACAAGACGTTTGCGCAGCGCCACGACGGCCGGGCCCTTCTGGCCTAGGCGGAGCGTGACACGCGGCATCGCCGGCCAGCCGCCTTGGGCAACGATCTGGCGATATTTCTCGATCATCTGCTCGGTGGCTGCCGTCGTCATCGGCGAGAGAACCGATGTTGAAGACCGCGCGACCGAGAGCGAGGTGACAGCGTCATAGCTCTGACGCCATTCAGCTTGGCCGCCGATCAGGCTTTGCGCCGACGCGGTAGAGACACCGGCCAGCAAAAAGCCGAACGTCAATTCGCGGCGGGACAGGCGGGGGAAAGATCCGGAACTCGACATCGTGCGTAACCAATCCGTCTTACAAGCGGGCACAGAGCCACACATCCCAGAGCGAAGTAAACGAAAGGTTTCGACCGTGCCGATTTTCGAAACCGAATGCGTAGCAAACCCCTCAAACAGGATCGGCGCGGCGATTTTAAGGCAGGCACCCTCTCAGGATCGACGCAGGCCATAACATGGAAACAGCCCTTCCCGCCATCACAAGCCTTGGCGCTCTCCTCATTCTTTTCACGCTGGCCTGGTATGCGAGCGTCAGAAAAGCTGATGCCGGGATCGTCGACCTGTTCTGGGCCGGGAGCTTCGTTTTGCTCGGAGCGGTCGAAGCCGCACTGGTTCCACCCTCCCCCGCCGGTTGGGCCATTCTGGCCCTCACAGCGCTCTGGGCGGCCCGCTTGACGGCCCATCTCATTCACCGCCACCGCCATGCCCAAAGCGAGGATGCTCGCTATGCCACTATGCGGCGCGAAGGGGGGCCTGATTGGCCAGCCAAAAGCCTGAGGCGGGTGTTTCTGGTGCAGGCCGTCGCTCTCTGGGCCGTCGCGACGCCGCTTCATGCCGCTCTGCTACCTGGAGCGACACCGTCCTCGTTTGGGCCCATCGCCGGTGTTGGCTGCCTGCTCTTTCTGGTTGGGTTTACATTGGAAGCGATCGCCGATTGGCAGTTGATGCGTTTTAAGGCCGATCCCGCCCGACGCGGCCAAATCCTGCAAGATGGCCTTTATGGCCTGTGCCGCCATCCGAATTATCTCGGCGAAATCATAGTCTGGTGGGGCCTTGGCTTGATCGCCTTCGGTCTGACCGACCGAATCTGGGCGCTCGGCGGGCCCGCGCTCCTCACCTTCTTCATCGTGAAAGTGTCAGGCGTCCCACCGCTTGAGGCCGTTTTGGCGACGCGCCCCGGCTATCAGGCTTGGGTTGAGCGGACCCCGGCGCTCTGGCCGTGGCCAATGCGGAAGCCCAGGAAGTTACAGCCAGAGGTTGATTGACCTTACGTCTTAACCTATCATAATGATAGGTATGACTGAGGAGCAACCGCCATTCCTATCGGCTGAACAAGCGCTCCAAGTCATACGCGCACTGGCGGCTCAGTCTGACAACATTGTCATCATTCAACATGCGCGACAGCGAGGGCGACAAAGGCGGATTTCACCACGGCAGATTCAACTGTGCTGCCTGAAAGGGTCGATCGTTGAAGGTCCCTTCCTCAACCCGCGCGGACAATGGCAGGTCAATCTGTTCCGGCATGCGGCTGGCGAAGCGATGACATGTGTAGCGGCGATTGATTGGCCATCACGGTTGATCATCATCACAGTGTTTTAAGGCGAGATGCGATGACCCATCACTATATCGAAAGCGGTCTGGATCACGTTTTCTTGGAGAATGGTTATCGGTTGGTCGACACACCTTACGGTAAAGGTTTAACCATCCATGATGTCGGCGCGCTACACGGCGCCATTGCACAGGCCATCATTGCGGGTGCGCACAGCATGACGGGCGCCGAGCTCCGATTTCTGAGATTGGAAATGGACCTCACGCAGACACGGCTGGCCCGTTTGTTGGGCACGGAAGAGCAAACTCTACGGCGTTGGGAAAAAGCGCGGACGAAACCCGTTCCCGGCCCCGCGGACCGTATGTTACGTGCCCTGTACAGTGAATATGCGGGGCATGACGGCAGTATCCGGCGCATGGTCGAACGTCTGGCTGAACAAGACAATGCAACGGCCCTTGGGACGATCACCCTGCGTGAAACCCGCAAAGGTTGGCAATTGGAAGCCCTTGCGTGATGCAGCAAGGGGCGCCTGAGCGCCCCTTTTTTCCTTCATAGACGGTAGCGGATGTGGTCCGACCAGAAGCGGTCGAGCCGGAGCAGCGTCTGGTTCATGCGCCGGAACTCGTCGCGATTGATGCCGCCGATTGGCTCCACATTGCGCACATGCTTTTCATAAAGCTCACGCACGACATTGTGGATGTCACGGCCCAGTGGGGTCAGGCTAATCCGCACCGAACGGCGGTCCACACGCGAACGCTGATGGTGAAGATAGCCTAAATCGACCAGCTTCTTGAGATTGTAAGACACGTTGCTACCCAGATAGTAACCACGTGTCCGCAACTCACCAGCGGTCAATTCCTTGTCGCCGATGTTATAAAGCAACAAGGCTTGAACGGCGTTGACGTCGGAACGGCCACGTCGGTCGAATTCATCCTTAATGACATCCAAAAGGCGGCGATGAAGCCGTTCGACCAGCGAGAGGGTTTCAGCATAAAGCGGGCGAATATCGTCCTGCAGCTCGGGACGTTCGAAGATCGCAACTTCAGAAGCCATCGCCATCATCATTCTCCTTTACACAATTCATCTCGATCAACTTGCAATCAAATTAGCGACGTCCTCTGAAAAGCATCTTAAATAACAAGATGAATCGGGTGTTCATCCTGTTGCGGTGAACCAAATCTGAAAGGTGAATCAGGCGTTTGTATCGATGTTTAACGAAATGCGCGACGCTATGGTTTCGCATCTCTGAAATGGCGGGCTCCGGCGAGAAGCACAAGATAGACAAGTGCCAGAGCGGCATAAAGCCAAGGCCACTCAATCGGATCGAGATTGGAATCGGCGATCGTGCCATCAAGAATGATGGCCATCGCGATGGTGAGCAGCCAAATCACCGCACCCCAACTTGCCAACATCCACAAGCCCACAGCTGCAATCAGATTGAACAGGGCAAACCCGGAAATAGCGAGACGCATCTGCAAAGCTGATGTCTCATAAACGCCGCCATAAGGGCCGATCCCGAGAATGATCGCCCACGCAAACAAACCTTCTGCCATCCATACGGCAGCGATGACACGCATGAAAATGATGCGCGTTTTTTCGAATGGAAAGCGCGCCAGCGATTCCATCATTAATGGCCTCGCAATTCACCACCCGGCAGTGGCGCAAAATAAGCAGCAATCGCTTGCGGCTTCACCTCATCGATGCGTGCGGGCGACCAGACCGGCTTCTGATCCTTGTCGATAATGACGGCGCGGACGCCTTCATAAAAATCATGGCCATCCAGAATGCGCGAGACGATACGGAATTCCATGTTCATGGCGGCGACAAAATCAAGCGATGGGCCAATCCGCATCTGCTCATGCGCAACCGCCAGTGAGGTCGGTGATTTTGTCCGCATGGTCGCCAGCGTATCGGCAGCAAAGCGTGATTCACGTGCGAGCCGCTCCAGCGTTTTGAAAATGCCGCCGATGGTTTCCTGCCCGAATGCCTCTTCGATCACAGCTTCTTCATTCCGCAAAGGCGGCAGACCTGCATTAGCGTTGTGGCGTGATATGGCGTCCGCTGGCGCTTCACCTTTCAACAGATCGTCCCGCAACGCGGCCATGCGCTCGCTTGGCACATAGGCCGTGGCGAGGCCGAGTGCGACAGCATCGGCTGTCTTGATGCGGGCACCGGTGAGCGCGAGATATTCGCCCATGCGACCATGCAGGCGCGGCAAGGCATACGTGGCGCCAACGTCTGGGAAAAACCCGATGCCAACTTCCGGCATAGCGAACAGATATTTGTCACCCGCCACGCGATGGCTGCCATGCAAGGAAACGCCGACGCCGCCGCCCATGACGATGCCATCGACGAGCGCGATATAGGGCTTGGGATAGGTCTTGATGCGGATGTTGAGCTCGTATTCCTCGCGCCAGAACGCGAGCGCCTCCTCATGCGCGCCAGTCCGACCAAGATCGTGCAACGCCCGGATATCGCCGCCGGCACAGAAGGCTTTCTCGCCTGCCCCCATCACGACGACGTTGCGGATACCGGGATCGACGGCCCAACGGTCAAGCGCGGAAGCGAGGCCACGAACCATGGTGAGATTGAGAGCATTGAGCGCCTGAGGCCGGTTCAGGATGACAAGACCCGCTGCGCCCCGCTTTTCGCAAATGATGTCCGGTTCGCCGCTCATGCCCCACTCTCCCCCTATCCTGCTCACCTCGGAGTTAGCCGGGGAGCGTCCGGTGCGTCAATCGCGGCGCGAACGGAGAGAATGCAGGCCTGCCCCCTCCATCGGAGGCATGGCGCGTGAGGGCACAATCGGTCTAAACTGTCCAAAAGTTTGGGCGGAGACAGCTCCGCGAGTGAGGACGGCCATGGCGCGCATCACCCCCTTCCCCGGCAGCAAGGACCGGTCCGACAGTCTGAAGGCCGAAAGCGGACAGGTGCCGCTCCGCCAAGCCTCATTGAACCTGACGGTTCGGATGCGGCGCAATCGCAAGGCGGATTGGGCGCGGCGCCTTGTGCGCGAAAACACACTGACCGCTGATGATCTGATCTGGCCCATCTTCATCATCGAGGGCACAGGCATCCGCACCCCTATTGCCTCGATGCCGGGCGTCGAACGGGTTTCGATTGATGAGGCCGTGAAAGACGCGGCCCGCGCCGCAGCTCTCGGCATTCCCGCGCTAGCCCTGTTTCCTTACACTGAGCCCGGCCTGCGCGATCCCGATGGCAGCGAGGCGCTCTCACCCGACAATCTCGTTTGCCGCGCCTGTCGCGCGATCAAGGCCACCACGCCGCAGATTGGATTGATCACCGACGTAGCGCTCGATCCTTACACAAGCCATGGCCATGACGGTTTGCTCGATGGCCATACGATCCTGAACGACGAGACTGTCGATGTTTTATGCGCGCAGGCGATCAATCAGGCCCGCGCCGGTTCGGACGTGATCGCGCCATCCGACATGATGGATGGCCGCGTTGCTGCCATTCGCGCCGCACTCGATGAAGCCGGCTTTCTCGACGTGCAGATCATGGCGTATGCCGCCAAATATGCGTCCGCGTTTTACGGGCCGTTCCGCGATGCGATTGGAACCAATGCGACCCTTGTCGGCGACAAGCGCACCTATCAGATGGATCCCGCCAATACGGAAGAAGCGATGCGCGAAGTCGCGCTCGATCTCGATGAAGGCGCGGATATGGTGATGGTGAAGCCGGGCATGCCCTATCTCGATATTGTGCGGCGGACGAAGGAAACCTTCGGCGTGCCGACCTTCGCCTACCAAGTGTCGGGCGAATACGCGATGATCAAGGCTGCCGCGATGAATGGCTGGCTCGATGGCGAAAAAGCCATGATGGAAAGCCTGCTCGCGTTCAAGCGCGCGGGTGCTGATGGCATCCTCACCTATTTCGCGCCCTTCGTGGCGGAAAAACTGAAAGCGTGATGCGGCGGCTTCTCGCCGCCCTCATTTTTGCCGTTACAACGCTGCTGGCTGCCTGCCATCCCTTCGGTGTGGATGATGAGCGCATCTGCCGCGCGATTTTACCTGCGATCAATCCTGCAGGCGTGACCATCCGCGTAACACGCAGCTTCGCCGAGCAGGGCACGATCCACATCAATTACGAAGCCACGCTGAACGGGCGGATGCGCCATCGCTTCATCGTCTGCCAATTTGGCAAGGGCGGTCTGCGCAGCGCCGACCATGACCTTCTTGCTGTCACGACAGAGCAAGGGGCGATGAGCGGCGCATCGCTTCTTTTTCTGAAGCGATTTTATTTGTCATCACCGGAAGCCCTCTGGAACGAGCCCGGCGCTGCGCCGCGATCCGATTTGCCGCTGCTGACGGAAACAATGGCGCTCATCGTCCAGCATGCGCTTGCGGCGTTGCCGAGCCTTGCGATCTACGCGCTGATTGCTGCGTCTTATGCGCTGATCTACGGCATTGTTGGGCGCATTCTGTTTGGATTTGGCGAGTTGGCGGTCATCGGCGGCACGGCGACGACGCTGTCGATCATTGCCGGCCTCATCGTTTCACCTGGCTTCGCCATCACGGTCAGCCTTATCGGCATCATCATGGGTCTTGCAGCGGCGGCGTGGCATGGGCTTGCTGCAGAACGTCTCGTCATCGCGCCCCTCCTCCATCAACACGGCCTGCCGATCCTGATCGCGACGACGGGCATGACGATTGCGCTCGCCGAATATATCCGCCTCTCGCAAGGCCAAGGGGGACGCTGGTTGTCGCCGCTTCTCTCATTTCCTGTGATGGTCGCGCGCACCGCCACCTTCTCCGTCACCGTCACACCGATTGCGGTGATTTCCGCCCTTGCGGGCTTTGCCGCGGCACTGGCCCTGATCCGTTTGATGAAGCGCAGCACCTTCGGTCAACAATGGCGGGCTTTGGCGGACGATCCCATCGCGGCCGCTTTGTGTGGTGTCGATCGGCGCGTGGTTTTTACCGCGTCCTTCCTGCTCGCCGCTGCTCTCGCGGGCCTGGCGGGTGTGCTCACAACTTTGAGCTTCGGCGGCGTGGGCTATGCGCAAGGCCTTACGCTCACGCTCAAGGCGCTGACGGCAGCGATCCTTGGCGGCATCGGTTCCGTTCGTGGCGCTTTATGGGGCGGCGTCCTGCTTGGGCTTTTTGAGGCGATTTGGTCCGCCAGCATGCCAATCGAGAGCCGAGACATCGCGGTTTACACGATTTTGGCACTCGTTCTCATTCTGCGGCCGGGCGGCCTTTTCGGTGAGCGGGCTGGCGCACCCCGTCCGGTATAATCCCACCGTCTCTTTCGACAGGGGCATGCCCCCTTGGCAACGCCACAATCCCATAGCCATATGACGACAAAGAGGAGCCTTGCCGATGAGTCTTGAGACGTCTTCCTACCCGACCCCTGCCCCAATCGCGCCGAATGTTGCGGGTGTCTTGGCGGGGCGCACGATCGGCTTTTTTGTCGACCTGATCCTGATCGGCATTCTCTGCTGCCTCATCTTCTTCCTGCTTGTCATTCCGCTTGGACTCGTCACCGGCGGATTGCTGTGGTTCCTGCTGCCACCTTTGTTTCCGATTGTCGCCTTTCTCTACAATGGCTTCACCATCAGCGGCCGCAAACAGGCCACGCCCGGCATGCGCTTGTTCGGCGTTCGTTTGCAAATGGCGGAGTCGGGCGGCGAAGTGAGTTTCCTGATCGCAGCGGTTCACGCGATCTTCTATTATGTGAGCGTGAGTTTTCTCACGCCGTTCATCCTGCTTGTTGGTGTGTTCCGCTCCGACAGCCGGATGCTGCATGATTTATTGGCTGGCGTGATTGCGGTCCGCCGTGGGTAAACGCAATCCAAAAGGGCCTTGCGGGAGATCGTAATTCGTGACGACGCAACCGCGCGACACTCCGCAATTTTTCCTGACCGCGCCAACGCGCTGCCCCTATTTGCCGGGCCGCGAGGAACGTAAAGTATTTACGCATCTTGTCGGCCGCCATGCCCGCGAGATGAATGATACATTGACTCAAGGCGGTTTCCGTCGCTCGCAAACCATCGCCTATCGACCTGCTTGCGATCTTTGCAAGGCGTGCGTTTCCGTGCGGATCCCGGTCGACGATTTCCAACCCACACGCAACATGCGCAAGGTGCTGGCGCATAATGCCGACCTCCTCGGGCGCATAACGGTGAACCGTCCGAATTCCGAACAATACCGGCTGTTTCGGGATTATGTGATGTCTCGCCATGGCGATGGTGGCATGGCCGATATGAGTGTGCTCGATTATTCGATGATGATCGAGGATACGCATGTCGAGACGCGGATCGTTGAATATCGCAGGCGTGGCCCCGACACATTCACGACCGGACGTGGGACTGGGCCGCTTCTTGGCCTTGCGCTCACCGACGTGCTCAGCGATGGCCTTTCCATGGTCTATTCTTTTTTTGATATCGAGGAACGCCAGCGCAGTCTTGGGACCTTTATGATCCTCGATCATATCGCGCTGACGCGAAAGATGGGATTGCCCTATCTCTACCTCGGCTATTGGGTCCAAGGTTCGCCGAAGATGGATTACAAAGCCCGCTTCCTGCCGCAGGAACGGCTCCTGCCCAATGGCTGGGCGCGGATCGATACACACGCGCCACTGCCAGCCTGAATGAAAACGGGCGCCACAGCGCCCGCCTCGTTCAACCGGAGAACCGGTTCGATTTTGGGAAGCCTTTCGGCGGCAGCCGGCCCGCTTCGGCGCGGTTGCCAATCCAATCCTTCAATTCAGCCTTCGGCACCGTGAAGGTGCGGCCAGCACTGTCTTGCCAGGTGAGGCCTTCCTTCAATTTGAAGAAACGGGCGTCGACAACGCCGCCATCCTTGTATTTCTGGAGGCGTACACCCTTGCCGCGCGTCATTTCCGGAATCTGGTTGGCCGGGAAAATCAGCATTTTACGATTTTCGCCGATGATCGCGCAGTGATCGCCCTCTGCTTCCACGATGAGCGCTGCACGTTCGCCTGCATCGAGGTTGAGGATTTGGCGGCCTTTGCGCGTATTGGCTGGCAAATCATTGGCATTGACGATGAAGCCGCGCGCAACATTGGACGAGACAAGGAATTTCACATCTGGCTTATGCGGCCAGACGGCAACGATGTCGGCGCCTTCTTCAATATCGGCCATCAAACGGATCGGGTCGCCAAAACCGCGCCCGCCGGGCAGTTTGGCGGCATCAAGCGTGAAGACCTTACCGTCGCCCCCCAGCACCAGAATTTTTGTCGTGGTCTCCGCATGGAACCATTGCTGAAGACTGTCATCGCCTTTGAATTGCAACGACGAGACATCTTGCTGGTGACCCTTGAGCGCGCGGATCCAGCCCATTTTCGAAATGACAACCGTAATCGGCTCACGCTCGACCAACGCCTCATCAAGATCGATATCGCCCGTATCGGGGACACTCTCGAAGGTCGAGCGGCGTTTGCCGATCTTTGTCTCAGGTCCGAACTTCTTTTTGACCTCGCGGATTTCCCACGCGATCGTCTTCCACTGGACCTGATCGGAGGCGAGCAATTTCTCGATCTCCGATTTCTCTGCCGTCAGCGTATCGAGCTCTTTCTTGAGCTCCATCTCTTCGAGCTTGCGCAGCGAGCGCAGGCGCGTGTTCAAGATCGCTTCGGCCTGATTATCGGTCAGGTCGAACGCCTTGATGAGCTCAGCCTTAGGCTCGTCCTTCTCGCGGATGATTTTGATGACGCGATCAAGATCGAGATAGACAATCAACAAGCCGCGCAGAATTTCGAGCCGCTTATCGATTTGGCCGAGGCGGTTGCGCGAGCGGCGCAACAACACATCCCGGCGATGATCGAGCCATTCGCGCAAAGCTTCAGGGAGACCGAGCACTTTTGGCACGAGCCCGCCCGACAGCACGTTCATGTTCATCGGGATGCGGGTTTCGAGCTCCGTGATCCGGAAGAGCGATTCCATCATCACGACAGGGTCGATGTTGCGCGTCTTCGGTTCGAACACGATGCGGACATCTTCCGCACTCTCGTCGCGCACATCGCCGAGGAGCGGCAATTTGCGTTCGTTCAGAAGTTCAGCGATCTTTTCGATCAACCGGCTCTTCTGCACGAGGTAAGGAATTTCGGTGACAACCGCGACGAAGCCACCGCGGCCTGTGTCTTCCTTGTGCCAGCGCGCGCGCAAGCGGAACGCGCCACGCCCGGTGCGATAGGTCTCCGCGATCGACTCTTGGCTCTCGACGATGATGCCCCCGGTCGGGAAATCCGGGCCGGGCACGAACGTCATCAATTGCTGCGCCGTCGTATTCGGATGCGTGATGAGATAAAGCGCAGCATCACAGAGCTCAGCCGCGTTGTGCGGCGGAATGGACGTTGCCATGCCGACCGCGATGCCCTGCGAGCCATTCGCCAAGAGATTGGGGAATGCAGCAGGGAGAACGATGGGCTCATCTTCGGATCCATCGTAAGTGTCGCGGAAGTCGACCGCGTCCTCATCGATCCCTTCGAGCAGAAGGCGGGCCACTTCGGTGAGCCGGGTCTCGGTGTAACGCATGGCGGCGGCGCTATCGCCGTCGATATTGCCGAAATTGCCCTGCCCTTCGACGAGCGGATAGCGCTGCGCAAAATCCTGCGCCAAGCGGACCAAAGCGTCATAGACGGACTGGTCGCCATGCGGGTGGTATTTACCGATGACGTCGCCAACGACGCGGGCTGATTTCTTGAATGCCGCACCGGGGTCGAGCCGCAGAAGCCGCATGGCGTGCAGCACGCGGCGATGCACCGGCTTCAGACCGTCGCGCGCGTCGGGCAGCGCACGGTGCATGATGGTCGACAGCGCATAGGCGAGGTATCGCTCCTCGAGCGCATGGCGCAGATCGATATGTTCGATGTCGCCGCCGGATGGCGGCTCGACGGGCTTGCCCATCCGTCACTCCTTGAAATGCGTGAGAACGGTTAGCGAACACGCCGAGTCGAGGCAAGGTTCGGACTTTAGGCAGACGGGGACAAATCTCGCCGCAAAGCCGCGATGAAGGCGCCACGTGCCTCGGGCGGCGGCAGGCCGCGCGGCCCATAGACGTGGCGTTCGAGGAAATAGGCCGTCAACGCGAAGCCCGCTTCGATCTCGGCCCAATCAGGCACGCTGACGAGACTGCCAGCCAAAAAAGCCGGCAAGCGGAACAACCGATCCCGCCAAGGCTCGCCCGCCACGCGGGAGACGGCGCGGCCCGTTTTCGGCGAGACATAGACCAGCTCCTCCTGCCCGCCGGTGGCTGCGCACTCACTCAGATCGAGGCCGAAGCCGAGCTCTGCCAAAATGGCGAGCTCGTAGCGGATCAGAAGCGGCGCGGCGAGCGGCGCTTCGGTCAGGTTTTCACCAATGACGGCGAGCGACTCGAAAATGGCGGGGTGCGGATCGCGCTCGGGCAAAAGGCGCGTCAACTGTGCAAGATGGTTCAAGCCATAGAGCGCAACCGAGGAATGCATATACGTCGCAGCGCGCAGATCGACAGGCTCGATCTTCCATTCACCGAGATGTTCTTCAAGCCGCGCGCGCCAGAGCGCATCGACATGATTGCCGGGCTGTAGCACCGGTTGCATTGTGCGTGAACGGCCATTGCGGACGACGCCCAAATGGCGGCCATGCGCGCGCGTCATCATCTCGAGCACCACGGCGTTTTCGCCATGTCGCCTGAGACCGAGAACGATGCCGGCATCCCGCCATTCCACCGCGCGGGCCCTCCGCTATTTTTTCGGGAATTCCAGCCCCATTTCGCGATAGCGCGCGGGATCATTGGCCCAATTCTCGCGCACTTTCACGAACAGGAAGAGATGCACCTTGCAATCGGCCGCGTCCGCAATCTCCTTGCGCGCTGACTCACCGATGGCCTTGATCGTCCGTCCGCCTTCACCAAGCACGATCTTGCGCTGATTTTCGCGCTCGACATAGATCACTTGCTCAATGCGGGCCGAGCCATCTTTCAGCGTCTTCCAGTCCTCGGTCTCGACCGTCGAGCGATAGGGAATCTCGTCATGCACGCGTTCGAATAGTTTTTCGCGTGTGATCTCGGCCGCAAGCTGACGCAGCGGTGCATCCGATACCTCATCAGGCGGGAACAAGAGCGGACCCCGCGGCATGAAGCTCGCAAGCTTGTCGCGCAGCGTGGCGACACCGCTGCCCGTGAGCGCTGAGACCATGAAGGTCTCTTTAAAATCGCCCCGCTTGTTGATGTCTTCGGCGATCTCAAACAGTTTCTCGCGCTCGATCAGATCGACCTTGTTGAGCACAAGCAATTTTGGCTTTTTGAGCTCGGGAAGCTTGGTGAGGATCGCTTCACTGTCTTCGCTCGGCCAATGGCGGACATCGATGATGAGCGCGACAACGTCGGCATCACCCGCCCCGCCCCATGCCGTCGTCACCATGGCGCGTTCAAGCCGGCGCTTGGGTGCGAACAGGCCGGGCGTGTCGACCAAGATGATCTGGGTGTCCTCGCCCACCATGACGATGCCGCGCATCAATGCGCGCGTTGTCTGCACTTTGCGCGAGACGATCGAGACCTTGGCGCCGACAAGCGCATTCACCAGCGTCGATTTGCCTGCATTGGGCGCGCCGATCAGCGCAACGAAGCCGCAACGGGTTTCACTCATCCGGCTACTCCATCCATCGCTATGTCTTCGCGCCTCAGAAAGGCGAGCGCAGCATCATGTTCGGCAGCGCGTTTCGATGCGCCTTTGCCGTTGCAAGGCTCAAGCCCCTCGATCACAGCCGCAACAATAAAGACCGGCGCATGATCGGGCCCGCTACGTTCCACTTCGCGATAGCGTGGTGCTGGCAGACCGCGTCCGAGGGCCCATTCCTGCAAGGTCGATTTGGCGTCACGCGTCTGACGGCCCGGCTCGTTGATCTTCGGTCCGAACGCGCGCGCCACAAGCGCATAGGCGGCCTCATGGCCACCGTCGAGAAAAACGGCGGCAATCAGCGCTTCGCAGACATCGGCCAGTAGGGCATCTTTGGTGCGCAAGCCTGATTGGCTTTCACCAACACCCAGCCGCAGGAATGGAGACACCTTCCAATCGCGTGCCACTTCGGCGCAGGTTTCGCGGCGCACCAAATGGCCGATGCGGCGTGAAAGCTCACCTTCGGTGGCATCAGGAAATTCGCGATAAAGAAGATCGGCAACGACGAGCCCGAGCACGCGATCGCCGAGGAATTCGAGGCGTTGATAATGCGGGCCGTTGACCGGTGTTCCCGGTAGCGCGCTGATATGGGTCAGCGCACGCTCCAGCAGGCCGCGATCGGCAAAGACATGACCGAGCGTCTCTTCGAGATGGGCAAGATCAGTCTTGCGGCGCGGCGCCATGATTTAATTGACGGGTTTCAGCAGACGGTTCCAGCGCACCGTCCACGGCCATTCCCACACCTTCCACGCGGCACCTTCCTCTTCAACCGAGAAGAAGATGATTTCGGCACGGCCGACGAAATTCTCGTAAGGCACATAGCCGACGCCTTGCGCAGACATGTCGCGGCTGTCGAGGGAATTGTCGCGATTGTCACCCATCATGAAAAAATGGGCGGGCGGCACTTCGTAAACCTGCGTGTTGCGGCCGAGCTTATTGCCGTAAAGATCAAGCTCTTGGATGACGTAGCTCACGCCGTTGGGCAAAGTCTCGCGATAGAAGGTGGCGCGATCCTTGAAGCCCGCACCCGCGGCCACTTCCGTCTGAGACAGTTTTTCCCGCTTGATCTTCTCGCCATTGATGACGAGCACGCCATCGACCATTTGGATCTTGTCGCCGGGCAAGCCAATCACGCGCTTGATGTAGTCTGTGGAATTGTCGCGCGGCAGTTTGAACACGGCGATATCACCACGCTTGGGGGCCGAGCCGATCACACGGCCCGTCGGTCCACCAATCTTCGGCAGCATATTGCCGAAGGGGAACGAATAGCGCGAATAGCCATAGGCATATTTGGAAACGAACAGATAATCGCCGATCAACAGCGTCGGGATCAACGAGCCTGATGGGATGTTGAAGGGCTGGAACAAGAAGGTGCGGATCACGAGCGCAATCAGGAGCGCTTGGACGATGACCTTGACGGTCTCGAGGAGCCCGCCCTCGTCCTTGCCGGTCTTGCCGATATCCTTGTAGCTCGCCACGCGCTCTGTCTCCGCCCTTCGCGATTCCGCCTAAAAAGCGGCCGAGCCGGGGTATAGACCCCGGAATGAGGCGGCGCAATGACGACCCCGCGCCATGCGCGCTTGGCCTCTCTAAAGAGCTGTGACGTAGGGTCATTTCGACGGGAAACGGGACCTCTTCGGGCCTCCCTTTACCCCACCGGACTAGGCAGGAACCGCCTCGATCACCACGAAAGCTTGGGCGAGCGGATAGTCATCGGTCAGCGTTAGATGGATCACACCGCGATGGCCTTGTGGGATGAGGGCTTGAAACCGGGCCGCGGCGCCGCCTGTCAGCGCCATGGTCGGGGCGCCAGAAGGCAAATTGACGACGCCCATATCCTTCATGAACACACCGCGTGAAAAGCCGGTGCCGAGTGCCTTCGAGCAGGCTTCTTTTGCAGCAAAGCGCTTGGCATAGGACGCGGCACGTTGTGCCCGACGGTCAGACTTTGTCTGCTCAATCTCGGTGAAGACGCGCTGCACGAACCGGTCGCCGAAGCGTGCCAAGGATTTCTCGATCCGCCTGATGTCGATCAGATCAGAACCGAGACCGATGATCATTGCGCGCGTGCCCGACCTGCGGCCATCGCCGCTTTCATCGTCCGGATTGCTTGCGGCAGACCGACAAACACCGCTTCGCCAATCAGGAAATGACCGATGTTCAATTCGGCCACTTGTGGCAGCGCAGAGACGATCTCAGCCGTCGCATAATCAAGCCCATGGCCGATATGCGGCTCAATCCCCAAGGCAGCAGCCTGCGCAACGCCCGCGACGATGCGCGCATATTCAGCGTCTGCCTGTTGCTTGTGGCCGTCAGTGATTGCATCGCACCAGCTGCCGGAATGAAATTCGACCACGGGCGCCTTCAGGCGATGCGCGACATCGATAGCAGCGGGATCGGCTGCGATGAAAAGCGAGACCCGAATGCCCGCATCATTCAGCCGTGCGATATAAGGCTTAAGATGCGCTTCGCCTGAGACGACATCGAGGCCGCCTTCGGTCGTGCGTTCTTCGCGCTTTTCTGGCACGAGGCAGACGGCATGCGGTTTCACGCGCAGCGCAATCGCCAGCATTTCATCGGTGGCCGCCATTTCGAAATTAAGCGGCTTGGAAATCTCGGCTTTGAGCCGCTCCATATCGGCATCGCGAATATGGCGACGATCTTCGCGCAAATGCGCAGTGATGCCGTCAGCGCCGGCTTCGATCGCGACAAGCGCCGCACGCACGGGATCGGGCAGCGTACCACCGCGTGCATTGCGCACGGTGGCGACGTGATCGATGTTGACGCCGAGACGAGGCGGTGAGAGCGGCATGGCTCAGGCTTTCAAATTGCGGCTGCCCGGCTTGATGGCCGGAATGGCAGCGAGTTCAGGCGGCAATTGATCGGCCGGATAAGCCGGAATATCGACTTGCGCGAGCGAAACGAACGGAACGCCCAGTTCGGCCTTGCCACCAGAGCGGTCGATCAGGCAGGCGGCGCCAACGATCTTACCGGGATAGCTCGCAATCGCATCGAGACATTCGCGCGATGACAGGCCCGTCGTGATGATGTCTTCCACCATCAGAACGCGGGCACCGTCCGGGATCTCGAAACCGCGACGGAGTTGGAAACGGCCGTCCTCACGCTCGACAAAGATCGCTTTAGCACCGAGCTGCCGCGCTGTCTCATAGCCGGGGACGATGCCACCGACGGCCGGGGATACAACGATATCAATCTTACCGAACGCGGCCGTCACCTTCTCAGCGAGCGCCTTGCAGAGACGTTCGGTGCGGACCGGGTCTTGGAAGACGAACATCTTCTGCAGGAAGACGGGGCTGCGCAGGCCCGAGGAGAGGATGAAATGACCCTCCAGCAACGCACCGGCATCGCGGAATTCCTGCAGCACTTGTTCGGTATTCATCACAAACCACCCTCATCACGTCCCGGCTGAATAGCCCAAAAAAGCGGGCGGGAACAGGCCCGGTTTTAGCCGTTCACACGCTCGACCTGGCTGACGATGGTCTTGGTCCGCAACTGGCTGATGATCGCGTTCAGATGCTTCAAATCCCAGACTTCAAGGTCGATCTTGAGGTCGCGGAAATCGGGCGAACGGCCGATTACGGTAATCGAATCGATATTGCCGTCATTCTCGCCGATCACGGCCGCAATCTGCGCGAGTGTTCCGGGCTCGTTGATGGCCGTCACATTGATCTGGGCCGGGAAACGCTGCCGGTGGTCTTCTTCAATGTCCCACCGCACATCGAGCCAGCGCTCGGGCTGATCGTCGAACGCCATCAGGGCGGGTGACTGGATCGGATAGATCGTGATGCCTTTTCCGGGCGTGAGAATGCCGACGATGCGGTCACCCGGCACGGCGCCACCATCAGGCGCGAAATGCACCGGCAGGTCGCCATTGAGGCCGCGAATGGGGATCGAAGGTAATTGCGCTTCCTGCTTGCCATCCGGCACACGGAAGACGAGACCGCCGCCCTTCTTCATGCCGAACCAGCCGCCCGCTTTCGGATCGGGCGCGGAACCAGCCGCCTGCCCTTCCTTGAAATCGGGATAAACCGCTTTCACGACATCGCCTGAAAAAATCTCACCGCGACCAACGGACGCCAACACATCATCAAGCGAGGTGCGCGCCAAACGCGGCACGGCCGCCTTCAACTTGTCTTCCGAAAACAGTTTGCCCGCGCGCTCGAACGCACGCTCGATGATACGGCGACCGAGCCCGGCATATTGATTACGCACGGCGGTCCGCGTCGCACGCCGGATCGCGGCGCGCGCCTTGCCAGTAATGGCAATCGATTCCCATGCGGCGGGTGGCGACTGGCCGGGCGAGCGCACAATTTCGACCTCGTCGCCATTTTGCAATTCGGACAGCAAGGGCACCATGCGGCCATTGACCTTGCAACCCACGGCCGTATTGCCGACATCGGTATGCACCGCATAAGCGAAATCGATCGGCGTGGCGCCGCGCGGCAAGGCAATCAGGCGCCCCTTCGGCGTGAAACAGAAGACCTGATCGTGGAAGAGCTCGAGCTTTGTATGTTCGAGAAATTCTTCCGGGCTGTCGCCTTCGGCCAATGTTTCGATGGTACGGCGGAGCCAATTGTAAGCGCGGCTTTCACGCGACAGCGCGCTGCGATCATTCGCACGGCCATCCTTGTAAAGCGCATGCGCGGCAATGCCGAATTCGGCGATATTGTCCATATCCTCAGTGCGGATCTGCAATTCGACGCGCTGCCGGCCCGGGCCAACAACCGTGGTGTGCAAGGACCGATAATCGTTCTGCTTCGGCGTCGAGATGTAATCCTTAAAGCGACCCGGCACGGTCGGCCATGTCGTATGCACGATTCCAAGCACTGCATAACAATCAGCGACAGTCGCAACGATGATGCGAAAGCCGATAATGTCGGACAATTGCTCAAACGAGACCGATTTGCGCTCCATCTTTTTCCAGACGGAATAGGGACGCTTGAGACGGCCCGACACATCCGCCTTCAAACCGAAAGCGGCAAGCTTGCTTTCGAGCTCACGCTCGATCTCTTCGATGACGGGGCCGGCTTTACGGCCCAATTCATCAAGCCGTGCCGTGATGGTCGCATGGGCCTCCGGCATGAAATGACGAAAAGCGAGATCTTCGAGCTCCTCGCGCATGTCCTGCATGCCCATCCGGCCTGCAAGCGGCGCATAGATATCAAGCGTCTCCTCAGCGATGCGCGTGCGTTTTTCCGGCGGCACATAATGCAATGTCCGCATATTGTGGAGGCGATCGGCGAGCTTCACGAGAAGCACGCGCACATCGTCCGCAATCGCGAGCAGAAGCTTGCGTAGATTTTCCGCCTGCGCTGCCTTCTTCGATACGAGATCGAGTTTCTTGATCTTGGTGAGGCCGTCGACCAGCTCGGAAATCTGCGGGCCGAACAGGGTCGCGATTTCTTCCTTGGTGGCGTCGGTATCTTCGATCGTATCGTGCAGGACGGCGGCGACGATGGTCGCTTCATCAAGCTTAAGATCCGTCAGGATCGCAGCGACCTCGAGCGGGTGCGACATATAGGGATCGCCCGACGCCCGCGTCTGGGTGCCATGCGCCTTCATCGCGTAGACATAGGCGCGGTTCAGCAATGCCTCGTCGGCGTGCGGGTTGTAACGCTTTACACGCTCAACCAGCTCATATTGGCGCATCATGGGCGCAGATTTTCTTTGGGCCACCGCCGTCATGGCGCGATTATCGCGGCATTGAGCGGTCTACGGCAAGCGTTAGACACAAAAAAGCCCGGCCATGCCGGGCTTTATCGCGAAAAGGGAGGGCTTATTCGCCCTCGTCGTCCGGCGAAGAGGTCGGCGGCACGAGGCCTTCGAGACCGCGCAGCAGATCTTCTTCCGTCATCCGGTCGAACTCGACCTGGTTGTCATCGCCGCCTTGGGCGGGTGCGCCAAGCAGCGGCACGGTTTCGGCCTCAGGCTCGTCGACATCAACATGCTTCTGCAGCGTGTGGATGAGGTCTTCCTTGAGGTCTTCCGGCGAAACGGTCGAATCCGCGATTTCACGGAGCGCCACAACCGGGTTTTTATCGCGGTCACGGTCCACCGTCAGCGGCGAACCGGAGGAGATCATGCGCGCCCGATGGCTCGCCAAGAGGACGAGCTCGAAACGGTTATCGATCTTCTCAATGCAATCTTCGACGGTGACGCGCGCCATGGCCGCTCCGGTGATCCGAACAGAGGAAAGGGCAAGGCGTTCGCCATACACTGCCCCAACCGCCTTGGCAACCCAAAGCGGGGCCATAACCTGTCATTTCAGTCCTAAACCTTGCCAAAGCGGGGCCAATAGACCGGCGAATTGCCCGCGAGACCGCTTGACGCACGTCACCTGCGGCCGGATAAACGAAACACCAGTTTGGGGCGATGTCTTGTTTTTGACCCCTGGCACCGCAAGGCCATGGGATCTGGTTGTGAATTCAAGCTGTTGCTCGACAGTAGTGTGTAGCGTCAGGGTCAATCATGTCAGTTGAGCGTATCGCGTTATTCATTGACGGGGCCAACCTCTACGCGACGGCCAAGGCTTTGGCCTTCGACATCGACTATAAGCGTCTCTTGAAAGAGTTTCAGGGCCGCGGACGTCTCGTCCGGGCATTTTACTACACGGCGCTGATCGAGGATCAGGAATACTCGTCGATCCGCCCGCTGATCGATTGGCTCGACTATAATGGCTATCGGGTCGTCACCAAGCCGACCAAGGAATTCGTCGACTCGACCGGACGCCGCAAGGTCAAGGGCAATATGGATATCGAGCTGGCGATCGATGCGCTCGAACTTGCCCCGTTCATCGACAATGCCGTGATCTTTTCAGGCGATGGCGATTTCCGCTCGCTCGTCGAGGCGTTGCAGCGCCGCGGTGTCCGCGTCTCCGTCGTCTCAACCATTACCTCGCAGCCGCCGATGGTGGCCGACGAACTCCGCCGCCAATGCGACGAGTTCATCGATATCGCCCACATCCTGAACCGGATCGGCCGCGACCCGCAGGAGCGGGCTGAACGGATCCAGCGCTCGGCCGAGCGCCGGGCGGCAGTGGAAGAAGGCGACGAACAAGAATAAAGAGGCTTATGGCCTCTCCCCGTTCCAAAGCGCCGGTGCTTGCCACCGCGCGCGATCCCGCCAAAACCTGCCCGCTCTGTCCGCGTCTCGTCGCGTTTCGGCGTGAGGCTGAATTGCGTCTGCCCGGCGCGCATAATGGGCCGGTGCCCTCCTTCGGCCAAAGCAATGCGCGGCTCCTGATCGTCGGGCTTGCGCCAGGGCTGAACGGCGCCAACCGCACGGGCCGCCCCTTCACCGGGGATTATGCTGGCGATCTCCTCTATGCGACGCTCAAGAAATTCAAATTCGCCAAGGGTGAGTACCGCGCCGACCCCGACGATGGCCTCACTCTCATCGATTGCATGATCACCAATGCGGTGCGGTGTGTGCCGCCGGAAAACAAACCGACAGGAGCGGAGATCGTCACCTGCCGCCAATTTCTCGGCACGACACTCTCATCGCTCCCGAAACTGAAGGCCATCGTTGCCCTTGGGCGCATTGCGCATGATTCAACCGTACGCGCGCTCGGTGGCTCGCCATCAAAACATGTGTTCGGTCATGCCAAGGCGCATGAAATCGGTGGGATCAAGCTTTTCGATTCCTACCATTGCTCGCGCTACAACACGAACACGGGCCGTTTGACGACACCAATGTTCGAGGACGTCTTCACGCTGGCACGCAAAGCAGTCGATTCCTGATTACGGCCGGAAGCGCGAGAAGACCATATCGGGAGCGCTGGTGTTGTGCCGTGAGAGCATGACGCGGCCAGCCCACAATTCGGATGCCGGCCCGCCTTTATACTCCATGACGGGGGCTTCGCTCCAATTCTTCGATGTTGGCGTGCGCCAGGCGACGCGCGCCACATCGGAATTGAATTCGGTCATGTACATCGAGCGCATGGTGAGGAAGGGATATTGATCCTGCTTCACGCCATCAAGTTTCACATCAAGGATGATGCGATCCTGATCGAGCGTTTCAATTTTGAGGCTCGCGGAACCACCGCGCTTGAAATTCATCGTGAAGGTTTTCGTCGCCGGATCGAATGCAATGTCTTTTAGATCGACAATCGGACGATCCTGCACTTCCACAGGGCCCACGAGGAAGGATGAGCCATAGGCCGTCCAGCGCAGATGCTGAGGCGGCAAGGGCCGCGCGCGCCAATAACCATCGGGCGGATAGACGACGAGGACTTCTTCGGCGCGCTCTTGATGCTTGACCCAGAATTGCACGACATGAATGCCCTGCTCGACGCGATCACCAACGCGGAAGGGTACGGTGTTGGGCCGCCAGAACGAGGGGTAGGTGTAACCCGTCAGCCAGAAATCCGGGCTTTCATAGAAGGTGACGCGGCGCGCATTGGCCGCAAAGACCGGATCACGGGACATGTCGCAGCTCGTGAAATCCGGTGCCCATTTGTCCACGACAATGCCGCCAATGAAGGCGGGATGGATCGCCTGTACGCGAAAAGATTTCACATCACGCGATTTGAAATCGATCCAGACATTGTCCTTTTCGGCACAGAGTTCGGGCTCGCTGCGATTGATGACATCGACGGCGATATCCTTTTGCCCCGAGAGATCCTTGATTTGTGCGAGCGCCGGTGTGGCGGCGAGCATCAGGGCGCAGACGAGCGGACGCAGCATATCAAAGAAACTCCTTCAAGCCGCCGCACGCGCTTCATCGGCGGCGGGCGCGCGAATATCGCGCAATTCCTGCGGTTCGGCCAGTTCTTCCGGGAGCGCACACAGACCTATCCGCGCGAAGGCGCGACCGAGCGCGGGATCAGACGTGATCACCGCGAAGGGGATGGCGAGCCAGAACCCGGCGATGAGCGGCAAGCTCCACAGGATAAGCGAGGGCGCGCCCCACGCCATGATGAGCGTGATGATAAGGCCGAACAATGTTTGCGGCCAGAGCCCCTGCCACGCCACCGCCCATGGCAGACGATGGGCGTCGCGCGACTGGCCGTTCCAGACGACGCTCTTGCCGAAAATCAGGCCGATCATGAACAGGCAAACACGGAAGGTCGCGATTGCACCGAGCAGAAACGAAAACGCCAATTCGGCCACACAGCCGACAGCGAAGCGCACGGCGCCGCCATAACGTTGCACTTCACCGCGTGTCAGCAGAATATCGCAAAAGCCTGCGAGCTTCGGCGCAAGATACATCAGCAGGAAAACAGCATAGAGCGCGATGGCGAGCGGCGCATTAAAACCGGCACCCATATCGCTGTCGAACGGTTTGAGGGCCGCACATGCCAGCATCACCGTCCAGCCCGGAATGCCGATAAACATGAGCACAGCCCAAACCAGCTGGAACAGATTCATCGGCAGGAGTTTTGGCAATAGCGGAAAGAGCTTCAGATATTGCAGATTGCCTTGGCACCAACGCAGATCGCGACCGGTGAATTCCAAGACCGTTGGCGGGTTATCTTCCCATGATCCGGTTTCGATCGGCAGCACGCGCACTTCATAACCAGCGCGGCGCATCAGCACGGCTTCCACTTGATCATGCGACAGCACATGACCGCCAAACGGTTTACCGCCCGGGATTAAAGGCAAATGGCATTGCTCATAAAATGGCTTGATCCGCACGAGCGCATTATGACCCCAGAACGGCCCGCAATCGCCCGCCCAGAATGCAGAGCCCATGGTGTAAGAGCGCATGCCGTGCCGCATGCCGAATTGAAACAATCGCGCGAAGGCGGCTTGCGATGGCGCGCCGACGACAAGGCTCTGCAGCAAGCCCAATTTCGGATAGGTCTGCATGATGCGCACGAGCTTGAGAATGGTTGGACCATCCATCAAGCTGTCCGCATCAAGCGGCAGCATGAATTCATAATCGCCGCCCCAGCGCGCGCAAAAATCGCGCACATTGCCGGCCTTGTAGCCGATGTTCTCCGCGCGACGACGATAATGAATGCGATCGGGATGCGCACTCGATGCGCGCCATTGTGCGACGTGCTGCTCTTCAAGCCGGGCAACCTGATCATTTTGCGTATCGCTCAACACGAAGAAGGCGAAGTGTGCGCTCTGCCCTGTGCGGGCCAGGCTCGCTTCCACCGCGCGCAGCCGCGCGAAGGCGCGGGCGGGGTCTTCATTGCGCAGCGTCATCAAGATCGCGGTGCGGCTTGTGATCGGCGCCTCGTCCTCACCAGCGGCCACAAAAGGCGCGACGCGGTCGAGCCCATCCTTGACGCCGTGGAGCAGCCAGAGACCCACAACCGCGTTCCAGAAGCCGAGCACGCTCCAAGGCGCCGCGACGAGGAAGGAGAGCATCATCAGCCCATCGAGCACGGTCCAGCCACCCTGCCCTAGAAGCCGCGCCATCAGCACAGTCAGCAACAGGAACGTGCCAATATTGAGCGCCGCCATGATCAGGCGACGTTTTTTCAGGATGGAAGTGGACTGAATTCCCGCCGGTGTCGTAAACGGGCTGACAGAGCCGTCCTGCGTGATCGGGGTCGTCGTCTCAGTCATGGAGGCCTTGGGGACTATGGAACGGCGGGACAGCGGACATTCGTCCGGATTATGGGTCGTGGGCCCAAACCGGCTAGAGCGACGCTCATCGGCTCTAGCCCCGCTTGACGCGGGGCTCAACCGGGTGCGGACGCTTTTTTCTGGCATCAGCCGCGGTACGGAGCGTCTTGTCCTCGAAGGGCGGGTGCCGGAAGCCGAATATCAGCGGATGGCCTGCCCGCGCCAGCGCGGCCAATTCCCTTTCCCTGTCCTTTATGGCTACGCCGCCGTCGGGCAGGTCGAAGAGGGGCCGCTCAGTGGCCAGAGCGTGTTTTGCCTCAATCCGCATGAGACCCTCTTTGATGCTCCCACCGAATGGCTCGTGCCTGTGCCTGCCAGCGTGCCTCCGCGCCGCGCGGTCCTCGCCGCCAATCTCGAGACGGCGCTCAACGGTATGTGGGATTCAGGCGCTGGCCCCGGTGACCGCATACTCGTCGTGGGGGGTGGCGTCGTCGGCGGCTTGATCGCCGCACTGGCCGCGCGCCTGCCTGGCGCCGAGGTGACCTTGGTCGATCCCATGGCTGCGCGCGCAGCCCTGGCTGCCACCATCGGCTGTGCCTGGCAGGCCCATGGGCAAGGCCTGTCGGATTTCGACATCGTGTTTCACACGAGCGCGCATGAAACTGGGCTCGCCACTGCGATTGCGGCGGCAGGCCGCGAAGCTCGCATCGTCGAATTGTCGTGGTATGGCGCAGGCAGCGTCGCCGCGCCGCTCGGTGGGGCATTTCATGCACTCCGCCTCACCTTGCAATCGTCGCAAGTCGGCGAGATTTCCCCTTCACGTCGGCCACGCTGGACGCACCGGCGGCGGCTTGAAAAAGCCCTGTCTCTGCTGTCGGATCCCGTTTTCGACGCCTTCATCACGCATGAGATCGCTTTCACCGAAGCCGAAAGCCAGCTTCCCACCATCCTGTCACGCGACACTGACGCGTTGATGCCTGTTCTCGTTTATGGAGATTGACCGCATGTATTCCGTTGAAGTGCGCGACCACATCATGATCGCCCATTCCTTCAAGGGCGAATTGTTCGGCCCCGCACAGAAGCTCCACGGCGCGACCTTCGTCGTCGATGTCGCGTTCTTCCGTGAAGAATTGACCAGCGATTATGTCGTGGTCGACATTGGCCGCGCCCATGATGCGCTGAAAGCGACGCTTGGCCCGCTGAACTATCAAAATCTCGACGAAGTGCCGCAGTTCAAGGGCAAGCAGACGACCACCGAGTTCCTCTGCAAGCATATTTTTGACGCGATGGCGCACGCTGCGAAAACCGGCGCGCTTGGACCAGGCTCTGACGGCATCGTGAAGATCCGTGTCACGCTGCATGAATCCCATGTTGCGCGCGCGGCCTATGAAAGCGCGCTCTGATTGCGCGCGTTCTTTCTCATCCCCGGCGACCTCACCCGCAAGACGGGCGGATATGGCTATGATCGGCGCGTGATTGCGGATGCGCAAGCGCATGGCGTGATGCTGGAACCGGTCCAGCTGGCGGATGGGTTTCCGTTTCCGAACGATGCGGAGCGCGACGCCACAGTCGCCGTGCTTCAATCCCTGCCGCACGGCGTCCCGCTCTTGATTGATGGGTTGGCTTTTGGCGCGTTCGATCAGGCGATGCTTGCCGCTTTGAATGGGCCGGTCATTGCCCTCGTGCATCATCCGCTCGCGTATGAGAATGGCACACCGGCAGACAAAGTGGCCGCCTTGAAAATGAGCGAGCGCGCGGCGTTGGCGCATGCCGATGCGGTGATCGTGACAAGCGCACCGACACGGGCGCTGCTGATGGCGGACTTTGCCGTTCCAGACAATAAGATCAGCGTTGCCGTGCCGGGGACTGATGCAGCGCCTTTCGCGCAAGGGTTGGGGAATGATGTACCCGCACTCTTAGGCGTCGGCTCGCTGACACCGCGCAAGGCATGGGATGTGTTGATCGCCGCCCTTGTCGCGTGCCGTCATCTCGATTGGACCATGACCATCGTTGGTGAAGGGCCAGAGCGTGCAACGCTCACAAACCAGATTGCACAGGCTGGGTTGCAGACGCGGATCACGCTTGTTGGCGAAGTGGACGAGATCACGCTCGCCGATCATTATGACCGCGCTGATCTGTTCATCATGCCATCCCATTACGAAGGTTTCGGCATGGCACTGACCGAAGCCCTCGCGCGCGGTTTGCCTTGCGTTGCGAGCGATGGCGTGGTGGCGCTTCAACATCTGCCCGCTGATGCCGCACGGTCGGTCAAGGCAGCAGATGCCACTGCATTGGCTGACGGGATCAAAGCTTTACTCGACCCGACCACCCGGCGCGACGCGGCCGACAAAGCCCGCGCTGCGGCGGCACTTTTACCGCGCTGGCATGAGACGGCCCGCATCATTGCCGATACGATCAGGAGCGTTACACCATGAGTTTCAGCGCATCATGGCTCGCTTTGCGCGAGCCGGCCGATCATCGCGCGCGCGATCGCGCCCTGGCAGAGAATCTTGCGGCTCATCTTGCATCGCATCCTGTGCAGCGCGTGCTGGATTTGGGTTGCGGCAGCGGTTCCAATCTGCGCGCCCTTGCTCCCGTTCTGGGTGCACGCCAAGAGTGGACCCTCGTCGATTATGATCCAGCTTTGCTTGCGGCTGCGCGCGACGCGCTTCACGCGTGGGCTGACACTGCAACCCCAACGACTGACACGCTCATTCTCACAAAACAGGGCAAAGAGGTGGCCGTACATTTTCGACAGGCGGACCTTTCGCAAGGCTTAGCCTCCTTGCTGGCGGACACGCCGCATGTCGTCACGGCTTCCGCGCTGTTTGATTTGTGTTCCGCCGCCTTCATTGCGCAGGCCGCACGTGAGATCGCACACAGTGGCGCGGCTTTTTATACTGTCCTAACCTATGATGGCGTTGAGCATTGGGAGCCACCCCACCCTGCTGATGATGCGGTTCTATCGGCCTTCATTGCCCATCAGAAAACCGACAAGGGTTTCGGCATTTCCGCAGGACCTGATGCGCCCGACGCGCTGGCGAACAATTTTCGGCGCGAAGGCTATGACGTCGTCGAGGCGTCAACGCCCTGGCAACTCGCAGCACCGCGCGATCGCGCTTTGATGAATGAATTGGCCAAGGGCATTGCCGCGGCTGCACGCGAAACGGGCCGTTGCGACCCTACTCTCGTCGAGGCATGGCTTGCGGCACGTGCGCAAGCCACGCATGCCAGCATCGGTCATCGTGATGTGCTGGCGCTGCCGCGCTAGATTACGGCAAGCTCATCCGCGCGAAGACCGCATCCTTACGGATGAAACGGTGATAGAGCGCTGCACCGATATGAACGGCGAGTAGGATCCCGAATAAGATCGCGAGAGCCGTGTGCATCGAGAAAATCGCACCCGCGATCTCTTCATTGTGCGGCGTAAAGGTCGGGATGGTGAAGAGCCAGAAAAACGGAATGGCCGCACCGTAAAAGGAATTGGCGACAAAACCGAGCAAAGGCACGATCACCATCAGCGCGTAGAGCGCATGATGTACAGAGGTCGCCGCCATCGTCTGCCACGGCTCAACGCCGGTGGCAGGTGGCGGAACGCCGTCGCGCCGTTTCAATGCGATGCGGATGAGTGCGAGCACCAAAACGAGTACGCCCAGCGATTTGTGCAGATCGTAGACATTGTTCTGCATCTGGCCGGGGGGCAGTTTGCCCATGATCACACCGCCGGGAATAGCGATCAAAATGGCGACGGCCATGATCCAATGGATCACGCGGTGCGGCAGGCTGTAACGCGGGCTTTCAACACTCATGAGCGTCCTCCGCTTGGCGCCTCATATCGCAATCAAACAGAACCTCGCCACCACCGAGCGGCACGATCCGGGTGAGCGGGCGGCGCGCGAGTGCAAGCGAAGGCGGTGGCGGTAGATCGAGCCCTGTTTGCCCCGCACCAATGATGACCGGCGCGACGAGCAGATGAAGTCGATCAAGCGCATCGGCCGCGATAAAATGCGACAGCGTGCGCGCGCCTCCTTCAACGAGAATATGGCAGAGACCGCGCGCGGCAAGGACCGTCAGAATGTCGCGGGGGTTGATGCCGCCATCGGCATGGGGCAGCGCAATCTCTTCGACGCCGTTTGGCAAGGTGACACCAACGCCTGCTTTGCGGATGACGAGGCGACGGACGCCATCCTCGCGCAGCACCAAGGCCTCGGGCGGCAAGCGGCCATTTGGATCGATCACGACGCGTGCCGGGTTGCGTCCTGGGCAACGGCGGACATCGAGACGAGGCTCGTCAGCGAGCACCGTGCCGATCCCGACCAGCACGGCATCGACATGGGCGCGCAGCTGATGGAGGTGATCGAGCGCCGGATCCTTGTTGATCCAGCGGCTTTCACCGGTGGGGGTGGCGATCCGGCCATCAAGCGATTGACCTAATTGGCCAATGGCAAAGATCCGGCCGGGCTCGAGCCCCGTAAAGCACAGGAGGGGATCGTCCTTGCTTTGCGAGGCCTGTTGGTGCGAGAAGGGCGTGTCCTTGCCGGTCATGCGGCGCTCCGATGGGGCTTGAAGGGCAAGGATAGCTTCCTAAGTTGGACCCATTAGGACGGCGTGTTGCCGTGTTAGGCCGGAATGAGATGCCCGCCAGTTTAGGATTATTCACCGCAACCGGCCAGACCGCCGTCGAACGCGCGATCTCCGAGTTTCGCGCCGGACGCCCTGTGGCCGTCGAATCCGCGGTTTCACCCCTCCTTGCCCTGCCAGTTTGGGCCATTGCACCAAATATGGTGGAAGGCTTGGAGAAGTTGGCCGGTGGGCGCGCGCGCCTTATTCTTCCGGCTGCGCGCCTGCGCCATCTCGGCCTTGACCGCGAACAGCCGGGCAGCCTCGCCCTCCCCCATATCGATCTCAAGCGGCTCGAGCTCCTCGCGGCCAAGATCGATGCCCGCATCGACGCGCCTGTAGGCCCCTGCAGCGAGGCCGACCGGGCCGCGCTCGAGCTCGGCGCTCTGGCCCTGATCCCACCGGCCATCATCGTTTTGCCTCTGCCGGAGCCGAGGCCAGAAGGCGTTCTTGCCGCTCAAGCCGACGATATTCTCGCCCATCGCCGCCGCGCTGCGGCGGAGCTGAGCATCGTCAGCCGTGCGCCGGTGCCGCTCGAAGGCGCACCGAAGACCGAATTTGTGGTGTTCCGCGGCGGCGAAGGGCTGCGTGATCAGGTCGCGATCATCGTCGGTGAACCGGATTTTTCGAAGCCTGTGCCCGTGCGGCTGCATTCGGCCTGCCTCACCGGCGATCTGTTTGGTTCGCTGAAATGTGATTGTGGCGACCAATTGCGCGGCACCGTGCAACACATGGCCGAGAATGGCGGCGGCGTGCTGCTCTATCTTGATCAGGAAGGCCGCGGCAACGGGCTCGCCAACAAGATCAGCGCCTATCGCCTGCAGCATGACGGCTACGACACATATGACGCCGATGAAATTCTCGGCTTCGGTCTCGATCAACGCCGGTTCGATTTCGCCGCCGAGATGTTGCGCCAGCTTGGCGTCAGCCGCGTCATGGTCATGACCAACAATCCCGAGAAAATTGCCGCGCTCCGTCGGGCTGATATCGATGTCGTCGCCGACCAGCGCGCGCTCGGCCGTCGCACTGCCGAGAACGTTCATTATCTCGCCTCCAAGCGCGATAAAGCCGGCCACTTCATCGACCTCGACGCATTGGTCCTCCGGAAGCCCGTTCAGGATTGAGCAAGCCGTCGCATAAGCCAGAAAGCGTACGCTGGCCGCTTTTGCGGAGCGTCGTCATCTACGCGTTCGCGATGTTTGCGCTCGCGACGCCATGGCTTCTCGGCAATCTTACGATCCCATGGGATGCGAAAGCGCATTTCTACCCACAATTCGTCTTCATGGCGCAATCCTTTGCGGCCGGTGATACGCCCACTTGGAACCCGTTTACCTTTGGCGGTCATCCGCAGATCGCTGATCCGCAATCGCTGATCTTTTCGCCGCCGCATCTGATTGTGGCGTTGTTCAACGGCCAGCCCTCTCTTCTTGTCGCCGATGCGATCGTGTTTGCGATGTTGTTTGCGGGTGGGCTTGCGATCATCTTCTATGCCCGCGATCGCAATTGGCATCCGGCAGGCGCACTCGTCGCTGCCCTCGCCTTTTCCATGGGCGGCTCAGCGGCGTGGCGGCTTCAACATGTCGGACAAATTCTGAGCCTCAGCTGGTTTGCAATCGCGTTTTTTCTTCTCGCGCGCACGCGTGAACGCGGCTCATGGGGTTGGGGCATCGCGGCTGGTGTTGCAACAGGCTTCATGCTCGCAGGCCGCGATCAAGTGGCTTATCTCGGTGCGTGGATCCTGTTTGCTAATGCACTCACGGGACTTGCTGGTCGCGGGTGGCGCAGCCTGATCGTGCCTTTTGCTGCGGCTGCAGGCACTGCGCTGCTTGTTGCCGCACTGCCCATTCTCTTGTCCTTATCACTGGCCGGTCTTTCAAACCGCAGCGCGATTGATCTTTTGGGCGCCGAACGCGGCTCATTGCATCCCGCAAGTTTGTTCACGCTTGTGGTCGGCAACCTGTTTGGTGTGACAGGCCCACTCAGCGAATTCTGGGGGCCACCAAGCCCGGCATGGGGACCGACCGATCTTTTTCTCGCGCGGAATATGGGCGCGCTTTACGCTGGATTGCTCCCACTTGCCGGCATTTTCTTTCTCGCCTTCCGGCGCGCTTTGTTTGCGCCTGAAGCGCGGTTCTTCACGGCAGCCTTGATCGTTCTGATGATCTATGCGCTTGGCCGCTATACGCCCTTATTCGCGCTGTTTCATGGTTTTCTGCCCGGCGTCAATCTGTTCCGCCGGCCGGCTGATGCAACCTTCCTCATCGGCTTTATGACTGCGATGTTGGGCGGTTATGGCGTGCATCGCATCATCGTTGATGGCTGGCGCTGGAATCGCGATGGCCTTTTGATCTTTGGCGGGCTCACGCTTTTGCTCATCGGCGCGACCGGACTCGCCATGGTGAAAGAGCAATTGCCCAAAGCGATGCCCGCGCTCATCGTTGCGGGGGCAAGCCTTGTATTGCTCGCTGCAACCTTTGCCGTGCTCGCGCTCATGCGGCGGCGGCCCGTCCTCGTCACTGGTTTGATGACGTTGGCGCTGGCACTCGATTTGGCGCTCACCAATGCGCCGAATGAATCAACCGCGTTGCCGCGCGCACTTTACGCAATGCTGGATGCGAATAACCGCACCGACACGCTGAAATTTCTAAAAGATCGCCTCAGCGACAATCAAGACCCCGATCGCCGCGACCGCGTCGAATTGGTGGGGCTTGGTTTTGATTGGCCCAATGCTGCGATGATCCACAAGATCGAAACAACGCTCGGTTATAATCCGCTGCGTTTGGGCTATTACGCGCAGGCAACAGGCGCCCAAGACCATGCGGCCCTTGCCGATCAAAAAGGGCGCGCACCTCTCCTGCCCTCGTATAAAGCGCCGCTCGCCGATCTTCTCGGCCTCCGCTACATCGTGACGGCTGCACCGCTCGCCAAGCTTGATCCGCAAGCACGCGAAGCTGATTTCCCTGTCATCGCCCGTATTGGCGAACACACGATCTATTCCAATCCACGCGCGCTTCCACGCGTGATGGTCATACCGCAGGCGCAAGCCGCTGATCAAAATGCATTGATCGCAACCGGCCGTTGGGGCCAGGGCTTCGATCCGACCCGGACGGTTCTGCTTGCACCCGAAGATGTGAAACGGCTCGATCGTGGCGGCGATGGGGTCGCCCGCATTGTACGGTACGAAAACGGCCGCGTGGTGGTGGCTGCTGATTCACCGCGCGGGGGCGTGCTGGTGCTCAACGATGTCTATCATCCATGGTGGCGCGCCACAATCGACGGCACGCCCGTGACCATCATGCGTGCGAATGGCATCTTCCGCGCCGTTGCTTTACCGGCCGGTAAGCACGAAGTGGTGTTTGAATTTGCACCCTTGCGTGGGCTTGGCCGCGATCTCGTGAAGAAGATCTTCTAAAAAGACGATTGATTAGCCCTTATCGCGCATGAGACGCGCTTTCTCACGGCTCCAATCGCGCTTCTTTTCGGTCTCACGCTTGTCATGCAATTTCTTGCCACGTGCGAGTGCGATTTCGACTTTCGCGCGGCCCCGTTCGTTGAAATAGATTTTCAACGGCACGACCGTCATACCTTCACGTTGGACAGCACCGATCAGCTTATTGACCTGCCGCTTATGCAACAGCAATTTGCGCGGCCGCTTGGTCTCATGATTGAACTGATTGGCTTGCAGATATTCCGGAATGTAGGCATTGACGAGAAACATCTCGCCGCCATACTCGCCGGCATAGCTCTCGCCAATCGTTGCCTTGCCCGCGCGCAGCGATTTGACTTCCGTGCCTTTCAATTCGATCCCGGCCTCGAAGGTCTCGCCGATTTCATAGTTGAACCGCGCCTTGCGATTATCGGCGACGATCTTGAAATTCGGTGGCGTCTTCGTGGCCATGATTGAATTACGAATTGATCAGGCCGGCGTGAACCATCGCGGCCTTCACTTTTGCCGCTGTCGGCGCCGTGAGCGGAACCATCGGGAGACGCAGCTCGGCGCTCATCTTGCCGAGCGTTTCGAGCGCATATTTCGGACCGGCCGGGTTGGTCTCGATGAAGAGCGCGGTGTGCAGCGGCATCAGCCGGTCTTGCAGCGCAAGCGCCGTTGTGTAATCCCCCGCGAGGCACGCATTCTGGAATTCTGCACATTGCTTGGGTGCGACATTTGACGTGACCGAGATGCAGCCATGGCCGCCATGCGCCATGAACCCGAGCGCGGTTGCGTCTTCGCCCGACAGTTGGATGAAATCGGGGCCCATCGCTTCCCGCTGCAACGAGACGCGCGCGAGATTGGCGGTCGCATCCTTCACGCCGACAATGTTCTTGAGTTCATAAAGCCGCTTCATCGTATCGACGTTCATGTCGATCACCGAACGGCCCGGAATATTGTAAATGAAGATCGGAATGCCGACCTTGTCATTGATCGCCTTGTAGTGCTGATAGAGGCCTTCCTGCGTCGGCTTATTATAATAAGGCGTCACAACAAGAAGCGCGTCGGCGCCAGCCTTCTCCGCATGAACAGCGAATTCGACCGCCTCAGCAGTTGAGTTTGAACCTGCGCCCGCAATCACCGGCACCCGACCCTTGCTTTCGGCGATGCAGATCTCAACAACCTTCTTGTGCTCCTCATGCGAGAGCGTGGGGCTTTCACCCGTTGTGCCCACCGGTACAAGACCGTGGGTGCCATTCTCGATCTGCCAGTTGACCAGACCGCGGAAGGCCTGTTCGTCGACGGCGCCATTTTTGAAGGGGGTCACCAAAGCGGTGAAGGAACCCTTGAAGCGATTGGCAGCCATGATGAACCTCTGAAACCAGTTTCCGGGGGAGGAAGTCATAGCCAATCGGGGAAGCCGCGGAAAGCCCAAAGGCGGCCACTCTGCCTCCCCATGTCTGCCTTCCCCCTGCCTTTTTGCCGATGTTTAACCTTTATGAATCGGCTTTCATCTATTTTGCGTCGAATCTTGGCCGACGACGGATATGGCATGACACTCAGCTCGCCCCCCTGCCGCCGCTCACTCTTGCGCTTCGCCCTTGGCTTGGCCGCCGGCGCGACATGGCCAGGCCTGGTGATGTCACCCGCGCTGGCGCAAAGCGCGACCCCAAGGCCCGAACTTGTGCAAGCGTTCAGCCGCGCGCTTGAAGCCTATCGCGCGGGCGATCTTGAGAATGGCGACAGGGCCGCTGCAGCAGTTGATGACCCCATCGCGCGGACCACCTTGCGTTGGGCCGCTATTCGTCTGAACGGGCCAGATAATTTAGGCGCGCCCCGCATCCTCGCCTTCTTGCGCGACGCGCCGGATTGGCCCGGCAAAACCTTCACCCGCCGTAAGGCCGAAGCCGCCTTTCTTGCAACCGATCCCTCTGCCGGCGAGGTGATGAATTTCTTCACGACCAGCCCGGCGCTGACCGCTGGCGGACGGTTGAAATCAGCTCTGGCGCTCCGGCAAGGCGGCAAAGGCGCGGAGGCTGATGCGCTTGCACGCACGCTCTGGCGCGAAGAACCGTTGACAGCCGCGCAACGCGCCAATCTGCGCGAGAATTTTGGAACGGCTTTGCGGCCTGCCGACCATTATGAACGGATTGAAATGCTCATCGCGAAAGAGGATCGCGATGGAGCCTTGAAAACGGCTGAATTGCTGGGGCCGGGGCAGGTCAAATGGTTGAGGGCACGCTTTGCTGCAGCCAGCGGCGCTAAGGATGCTTCAAAGCTCTTGGCCGACGTACCGGATGCTTTGCGCAAAACACCCGGCTATCGGCTCGCCTTGGCGCAAAGCCTGCGTGAAAAGCCCGATGAGGCGGCCGCCGCTTTGCGGGCGCAGGGTCTTGATGCCGATGGAACACTTGCGGATCAATTGGCGAGCGAACGACGGATTGTTGCAACGCGTCTGATTGAAGCCGGCAAGGTTGAATCCGCATTTCAGCTGATGGCCCAACATGAAGCCGACAGCACATCGCGCGGCGCCGATGCCAATATCTTTGCAGGCTTTATTGCCCTGCGGCTCTTGAACGATCCGCAGCGCGCTGCCCCGCTGTTTGAAAAAGTATTCAACAGCCAAGCCAATGCTGCTTCGAAAGCGCGCGCTGCCTATTGGCGCGGACGCGCGGCAGAAGCAATGCGGGCCGACCCGTCCGCTTTCTACCGCCGCGCGGCTGACAGTGGGACCACTTATTATGGCCAGCTCGCCTCCGTACGGTTGGGCCAGCGCAGCATACGTTTGCGCGCCGCGCCCGAACCACGCATGCCGGACACACCTGTCATTCGTGCCATTCGCCTGCTTGAAGCAGCCGATGCCCGCGACCTCGCCTTGCCCCTTTACATTGATATGGCGCGCCAAGGCGCCGATGCTGAAACGCTTGCGGGCCTGACGCGGATTGCGCGCGCGCATGGCGACGCGCGAGCGGAGCTGAGCGTCGCACGCATTGCGCTGCAACGTGGATTCGCCTTTGAGCGTGAGGCGTTCCCCGTTCTACCCGCTGCGGATCGTGCATTTTCCGGCGACCCTGACGATTGGGCGTTGGCGCATGCCATTGCAAAGCAAGAAAGCGGATTTGATCCGAAAGCTGTTTCGAGTGCGGGCGCGCGTGGCTTGATGCAGGTTTTGCCGGGTACAGCAAAAGAGACGGCGAAAAAGATTGGCCGTAGCTACGATCTCGCCGCCCTGACCACCGATCCCGGCTACAATCTTCTGATCGGCACCGCTTATTTTTCAGAATTGTCGAAACAATTCGATGGTGGGATGATCCTTGCCATAGCCGCTTACAATGCTGGTCCAGGCAATGTGAAGAAATGGATCGACGCTTTTGGCGATCCACGCCAGCCCGGCACCGATCCGATCGATTGGGTCGAACGGATTCCTTTCTCCGAAACACGATCCTATGTGCAACGTGTTTTAGAAAATTGGCAGGTTTATCGCCAACGCCAAGGAAGACAGGCTTTTCTGCGTAGCGAAACCGAACTCAAACGGCAGGATCGGCCTTGACCTATCGCTCTCATTTCATCGCGGCGTCAGACGGATTGAAACTGCATGTCCGCGAATATGGCGATCCGAATTCTTCGCGGGTTCCGGTTCTCTGCTTGGCTGGACTTACCCGTAACGCATTGGATTTCGTGCCACTTGCCGAAGCGCTGAGTGCGCGCGGCCACCGCGTGATCGCGCCCGATTATCGTGGTCGCGGCCTGTCCGATCGCGATCCGGATCCTGCGCGGTACGATATTCCTGTCGAGCTGGACGATGTCTTCACCGTCTGCACTGCGCTTGATGTTGGCTCGGCAGCCATTGTCGGCACATCCCGCGGCGGACTTTTGGCGATGGCAATTGGCGCGGCAAAGCCGGAATTTCTGCGTGGCGTCGTTCTGAACGATGTGGGACCGATCCTTGAAGTTGAGGGTTTGCGCCGGATCGCGGCCTATGTCGGCAAAATCAAGCCGCCACGGGATTGGGATGAAGCGATTGCGACGCTCAAAACCATTCAGGGCGAGGCTTTTCCAGCGCTTGATGAGACGGATTGGCGCGCGCTGGCGGAAGGCAGTTTCGTTGAAAAAGATGGCGGGCTCGTCTCATCCTACGATCTCGCCTTGATGGACGGGCTTGCGAAGCTTGATCTCTCGCAACCGCTACCGCCGCTTTGGGTTTATTTCGACGCGATTGGCCATGTGCCCGTGTTGGCATTGCGGGGCGAAAACTCGCCACTCCTGTCACAAGAGACATTTGAAGCGATGGCCGAACGCCATCCGCAGCTCCAGAGCCTTCTGATTAGAGGCCAAGGTCACGTGCCTTTGCTGCGCGATGCTCTGTCCATTGACGCAATCATTTGCTTCATCGCGACGCTCGATTGATCCGGACGTGCCGCATCGGTGCGTTCGCAGTTTAAGTCCATAAAAACGCGAAGCTTGCGTTGCGAGATCGCAGCGCCAAACAAAAAACCCCGGAGCTTGCGCCCCGGGGTCTCTTTGACTTGATCCTAAATCAGATCAGAAGTCGCGCTGGATGCGGATACGACCCACAACAGCCGAACCTTCCGAGTAAGTAGCACCAACGGTGGTGTACTTAGCCTGGTTGCCGTTGATATTATTGTCGGTGTTGAGCTGGAGGTAGTTCACTTCAGCACCGATGTCGAGGCCCTTGATCGGCGACCAGATCACGTTCGTGCCGACCGTCCAGTACTGCGCGTTCACCAGGGTGTTCGTGGTAGCAGTGCCACCAGCGCCAACGAAAGCAGCCGCCGGAACATCAGAGCCGACGTACGAAGCGAACAGGCCCTGACGGATCGTGGGCGTCCAGTAGTGCAACATGGCGGCAGTGATGCCCCAGATCGACACAAGGCTCGTCTGGCCATTAGCCGTGACAACCGCATCCGGCGTCAGGATCGAGAGACGACCCACGCCCGAACCAGCCGAACCCCAACCCTGCGGGTTGGCGAGAACGGTCGTCGAAGCGCCCTGGCTGTACGTGCCTTGCAGGTAGAAGGCGTCGCCCTTAGCCAGCATCGGCAGGTTGACCTTCACACCAGCGTTCAACGCCCAGCCGTAGTCAGCCGAACCAACAGCATTGCCGTTGATCACACCAGCGGTAGCAGCGAGGCCAGCCGTACGAACCTGGTGAATCATACCCGACAACTGAGCCGAACCCCAGGACTGGTCAGCGCGGAGAGCGAGGACGAAGTCCGGCATGATCGCGCCACCGTACTGAGCAGCGGTCGTGGCCGAGAGGATGGCGCCAGAGGTGCCATTTGCGTAGACATAGGCGTTACGACGCTCGAGCGGGTCTTCGACCGACAGCGTGGCCGAGAAGCCCGAACCGAACGTAGCCGTGTAAGCGGCGAGGTTCGTGACGAGGCCGTCACCAGCGGTGGTGCCGATGAGTTCGAGGTCGCCGTTGTAGAAGCCGAAGAACGACACGGCGCGACCAGCGGTGAGACCACCGAACTGGATGAACGCACGGTCGATGTCGATGTGCGTCTGGGTGTTGCCGGTGTAAGCATAGCCCGTGCCCGTGTAGGCGGTGCCGATGCGAACCTGGGTGCCCGAGTAGAGCTGACCGCCCGTACGACGCGCGAAGTTCACGCGGGTGTAAGCGCGGAGCAGGCCGTATTCCGTCGACGTACGAGCGTCGAGTTCGAAGCGGCCGAGGGCGCGCATGCCGAACACGTTCGACGTGCGGTTGAACGCCGGCGAGAAGCCATATTCAAAACGGACGCGACCACCGATCTTGATGCAGGTGTCCGAGCCGGGGATGTAGAAGAAGCCAGCGCCGTGCGCAGAGCAGACGCGAACGTATTCGTCTGGTTTATTAACATTTTTTATGCTTATTTTTCAGAATGATAGAATTATTTTTGATTCCCATTTTAATATTTGTTACATTTTTTCTATGAGCAAACTTCATCTGAACAGTGAAACGCCATGAGTTTTGGGCCTTTTGCTCAGTTTACGGGCTTCAAAAATGATTCAATCTGCAGTAATTACTGACTTATCAGAAAAATTCCTCTACGGCATGTCGTAACACAAAAAGAACTCAAATATCAAATTCTGGGCCAATACAATGAATCTTGGAAGATCTCGCAAAATTTATGCAGAAAACTCAATTCGGGGTCTTTATATCGACGCTAGGGCAACCGGCAAAAGCTTCCGTTTTCGGTTCACTGATCCTTCGGGAAAGCCGCGTTCGATCACGCTCGGGCGCGAGCCTGCCATGACGCTCGAGGATGCCAAGCTCAAGGCGCTCGAATTATCTAAGCAATTGCTGCAGGGCGATGATGTCGTGGCCGAACGGCACCGCCGTGCGAATATGCCCACGTTCCGGGATTACATCATCAACACTTACCTGCCCCATTCGCAGGCCACCAAACGGTCTTATGTCGATGAGCGGCAGCTGATCCAGAACCACCTCATCCCCGCCTTTGGCGAACGGAAGCTTCATCAGGTGAAAAAGATTGAGCTCAAAGAGTTCGTCCAATTGAAGCTGCAGGAAGGTTACAACCCCAACACCGTCAACCGCATGATTGCGGCGATCAAGATGGTGTTCAACCGCGCCGAGGAATGGGACATTATCCAGACGCATGAAAATCCCGCCCGTGGCGTACGCGGCGTCAAGGCGCGCACCCGCGTCGACCGGTTTCTGACGCCTGTCGAAGCCCAGCGCCTGCAGAAAGAGGTTCAAGCCAGCGAGAGCCCCATGCTGCAATATGTCATCGCTTTCCTGCTTCTGACCGGCGCAAGAAAGCGCGAAGCGCTCGACGCGCGGTGGAACGATATCGATTTTGACAAAAAGACGTGGACGATCCCCTTGTCGAAATCCGGCAAGCCCCGCTACATCCCCTTGTCACCCCCCGCCATCGATGTGCTGGAAAAGCTCAAGAGCCGATGCTTCCGGTCGATGGGCTATCGTTGGGATGAGTGCGATTGGATTTTCCCTAACCCGCGCACGCGCAAGCCCTTTATCAATATCTTCTTTGCATGGAACCGCGCACGCACACGCGCGGGCTTGCCCGATGTCCGCATTCACGATCTGCGGCACTCTTTCGCCTCGGCTCTCGTGAATGAAGGCATGACGCTTTACGATGTGAAAGAATTGTTGGGCCATGCGAATATGGCGACAACCACACGGTACGCGCATCTCAGCAACAAACGCTTGCACACGGTGGCTGCCGCCGCGGGACAGCATTTCGCGCTCGAAACCGATTTCTCCGCCACGCCACACGACAAACGATAGCGCAGCCCTCCTGACCGCTGCGTCGTTCGGCGCTCATAATAAAGGTTCACATGCAAACGCTGGCGTGACGGTGCATAGGTGCCATTTCATTTCTGGCCCTCGAGAGCGCTTTACACCCGCCTGAAGCGGTGCTGATATATCATCCATCGCGACACGGCCTTCGGCCGGGCGTTGCATTTGGCCGCGCGGGGGCGCGGTTTGCGGGGGTGAGTGACATGAGCGGTTTTCTTTTCAAGAACTTCCAGATGCTCGAGCCGGGGATTGGCGAATTGCGCGGCGGGCATGAATTGCTCGTCGAAGGCGAAACGATCCGCGAAGTTTCCGACAAGCCGATCAAGAGCGCATCCGCCACCGTGATCGATTGCGGCGGCAAGACCCTGATGCCAGGCCTCATCGACAGCCATGTCCATGTCTATCTCTCGGAAGTCTCGATCCGTAGTCTCGAAAACATGCCGCTGACGCTGATGACAGCGCGCGCGGTTGGCCTTCTGAGTGGCATGATCAATCGTGGCTTCACCACCGTGCGCGATACGGGCGGTGCGGATTGGGGCATCAAGGAAGCGATCGACAAGGGCAATATTGCCGGCCCGCGCCTGTTCATCGCCGGTCAGGCGATCGGGCCGACCGGTGGCCATTCCGATTCCCGCCGCCGCACCGATGTCGGTCTACGCTGCCATTGCTGCAATGGCATGAGCTTCACCATGTGCGTCGCGGATGGTGTGACGGAAGTCCGCCGCGCCGCGCGCGAGCAGATGCGCCAAGGGGCCGATCACATCAAGATCATGATGTCGGGCGGTGTCGCCTCGCCTTACGATCCCTTGATGTCCCTGCAATTCTCGATGGACGAAGCGAAAGCCGCTGTCGAAGAGGCCGAAGCCTTTGGCCGTTACACCTGTGCGCACGCCTATTCGCCAGAAGCGATCACCCGTGCCGCCCATGCAGGCATCCGCACCGTCGAACATGGCAATCTGATCGATGAGCCGGCCGCCAAGCTCATGAAGGACAAGGGCATGTTCCTCGTCGCCAACCTCGTCGCCTATTACGCGATGAAGGAGCGCGCGTCCGAATATGGCATGGATGCCGACATGCTGCAGAAGAACGACATGGTGATCGAAGGCGCCTTACGCTCGCTTGAAATCTGCAAGCGCGCTGGTGTGCCGGTGGCCTATGGCTCCGACCTCTTGGGTCAGTTGCAAGTCGACCAAAGCCGCGAATTCCTGCTGCGTGCGGAAGTCTTATCGCCGATCGAGATCATCCGTCAGGCCACGACGGTGGGTGCGCAAGTCGTCCAGATGGAAGGCAAGCTCGGCACCCTCGCCGCCGGCGCCTATGCCGACATCCTCGTGGTCAATGGCAATCCACTCAAGGATCTCGGCGTGTTGCAGAACCAGGGCCGCGACTTGCACGCCATCATGAAGAACGGCAAGTTCCACAAGCAGCAGCTCGCCGCCTAAGCGGGCTTAGCCGGAACTCGGACGGGAGTTGAAGGGCGTGACGCTGGATGAGCGATTTTGGGGGCGAGTGGCGCTGAAAAGCGTCGCGAGCCTCTCGCTCGGCTTCATCTTGCTGCCACTTGTCTTTGTCAGCTGGCTCGCCTTCTTCAAGCAGGAGATCCCGTCCTTCCCGCCGGAAGGCTATTCGCTGCAATGGTTCGAAGCCGTCACGCGGCAGAAAAACTTCGTCAACGGTTTCAAACTGTCGATCCAAGTCGGTGTGATGGCCACAGCCATCGGCCTCCTGCTGGGTGTGCCAGCTTCACTCGCTCTGGTGCGCTATCAATTCCTCGCCAAAGGCGCTCTCAATACGCTCCTGCTCGCACCGCTCGTCGTGCCGGGCGTCGTGCTCGGCACATCGCTCTACGTGTTCCAGATTGAAACCGAGATTGCGACTGGCCTGCCCTTCCTCGGCTCCTTCTGGGGCTTGGTGGCGGGCCACACGCTTGTTGTCATTCCGTGGATCGTGCGTCTCGTTACCGCCAATCTCGAAGGCACGGACCGCACCATCGAGGAAGCTGCACAAAATCTTGGCGCCAATCCGTGGGTCACATTTTATCGCGTCACCCTGCCCGCCATTCGCCCAGGCATTGTCGCCGGCGCGCTGTTTGGTTTTGTGACCTCGTTCGGCAATCTCGAAATGTCGCTCTTTCTTGTCGGCCCCGGCCGCACGACCTTGCCGATTGCGATCCTGCAATATCTTGAATGGAAGATTGATCCCACCGTGGCTGCTGCATCCGTCATCCAAATCGTTCTGATCGGCGTCGCCATGTTGATCACCGATCGCTATGTCAAATTGAGCCGGGTGGTCTGATGGCACGTCTGCAAATCAACGGCCTCGTGAAGAAATATGGTGACGCCACCGTCGTGGATGGCGTCAAGCTCGATATTCCCGATGGTGAATTTCTCGTTCTGCTTGGCCCGTCTGGCTGCGGCAAAACGACAACTTTGCGCATGGTCGCCGGTTTCATCACGCCAACGGCAGGCACCATCCGCATTGGCGAACGCGATGTGACCAATCTGCCGCCGTGGAAACGCAATTGCGGTCTGGTCTTTCAGAATTATGCGCTCTTCCCGCATATGACTGTCGCTGAGAATGTCGCGTTCGGCCTTGAAATGCGCAAGGTTGATCCGGCCACGCGCGCCAAGCGCGTTGATGAAGCCTTGCGCATGGTCCGCTTGGGCGGCTTTGGCGAACGCTATCCGCGCCAAATGTCGGGCGGCCAGCAGCAACGCGTCGCGCTTGCCCGCGCGCTCGCCATTCAACCCGACGTACTCCTGCTTGATGAGCCGCTCTCCAATCTCGATGCAAAATTGCGTCAGGAAGTGCGTGTTGAAATTCGTGAATTGCAGCGCGCACTCGGTCTCACCACCATCATGGTTACGCATGATCAAGAAGAAGCGCTGACCATGGCTGACCGCCTCGTGGTGATGAGTGAAGGCCATGTCCGCCAGATCGGCACCAAGCGCGAACTGTATGATCACCCTGCCGATCCGTTCGTCGCAGGCTTCATCGGGCGTTCAAGTTTCATTGCGGGTCGCGTCACGGCGCGCGGCACATTCGTCACCGATAATGGTGTGACCATTCAAATCGCTGAGCATTTTGCCGAAGGGCCAGCCTCCTTGGCACTCCGGCCCGAGCGTGTCGCGCTCGGCGACGCAGCGAAAGGCCTCGACAACATCGTCGAGGGCAAAGTGGAATTCGTCTCCTATCTCGGAGCCGTGCTCGATATCCATGTCCGGATTGGTGACCATGATCGTGTGATCGTGTCGCGACCGACCCATGGCGCGCCGGAACCGGTGGAAGGCGATGCAATGACGATCGGATGGGCCAAATCTGCCGGGCTCGTCTATTCGGGGACGTAACAGGCAGTCATAAGATGGGGAATGAGACATGACGCGGGATAAAATAGCCAATCAACATATCGGAATGTCGCGCCGCGGATTTATGAAAGCGCTTGGCGCATCGGCATCGGCTGCCGCCATCGGCGTCAGCTTCTCTGGCGAAGCGTTCGCGCAGCAAGCCAAAGTCGTCATCGGCACCTGGGGTGGCGACTATGGCAAGCTTCTGACGAAGAATGTCGAAACGATTTTCCTGACACCGAAGGGCATCGAAGTGGTGCAGGATCAGGCGTCTGACGCGCCGCGTCGCGCCAAGATGGTGGCTGAAAAGCGCCTGCCGCGTGGCACGACCGACATTCAGGCGCTGTCGTCGGCAAACATTTACGAAATGCAGGAAGCCGGCGTTCTCGAACAGCTCGACTGGTCGAAGATTCCGAATGCCAAGAATCTGATCCCGACGATGAAATATCCCTATGGCATCGGTCAGATCTATTCGGGCAAGGTCATTGTCTACAATCCGAAGATGATCACGCCTGCGCCGACCTCGTTCAAGGATGCGTTCGATCCGAAATGGGGCAACAAGATCGGCATCATCGACATTCAGTATATCTATGTCTTCGTTGCTGCTTCGCTGGCAGCAACCGGCGGCAAGAGCGGCATTGATATCGAAGGCGCCAAGAAAGTGCTGCTCGCGTGCAAGGCGGGCGGAGCACGCATCTATCCGACCAACGAAGCCTTCGCCCAGGCGCTCAAGACCGAGGAAATCGGTATGGGCATCATGTGGAAGGCACGCGCAGTGCAGTGGCAGAATGCCGGTATCCCGGTTGAATCCGCTGCGCCTTCAGAAGGTATCCCGCTCTATATTTCGGGCTTCGCCATTCCGAAGAACGCCCCCAACAAGGAAGGCGCTTACGCCTATATGAACGCCATGCTCGAAAAGCAGGCACAGGAAGCGTTTGCAGTCGACATGGGCTACAACCCCACCGTCACGAATGCCGTCGTTGCTGCCGATCTGCAGAAGCGCATCGGCTTCACGCTTGAAGAGCAGAAGCGTCTCATCGACCTCGACTATGCCTTCCTCGCCAAGAACGATGCGGCGATGAAGGAATGGTGGGACAAGGTCTTCAAAGCCTGATCACCAAGGCAGTATGATGGCCAAAGCGGGCACTTACGATATCGAAAAGGGACGCGGCTCAACCGCCGCGTCTCTCTTATTGCCCGCGACGATCTTTGTCGCGATCGGCCTTCTTGTGCCGATCGCGATCTTGTTCCGCTACTCGCTGAATGCGTTCGTGCCGGGCAAGTTCATGGTCGATGCCTTCACGATCGAGAATTACGTCAAATTTTTTACCGATCCATTTTATCTGTCCGTCTTGTGGCGCACGCTTCGCGTCGCCGTCTTCTGCACGGTCGCCTGTCTGATTTTAGGCTTCCCGCTGGCCTATGTGCTGGCGCGCACGCAAACGCGCTTCAAAAATTTGCTGATCATCGCTGTCGTGCTGCCGCTCTTTGTCGGCAATGCCGTCCGCGCCGCGGGCTGGATGACCGCCCTTGGCAATAAGGGCTTCTTCAATGCGATGCTGATGAAATTGGGCCTCATCGATCAGCCGCTCGAAATCATGTACACTGAAAACGCGGTGCTGATCGGCATTGTCGCCGTCAACCTGCCTTTTATGGTGCTGACATTGCAAAGCGTGATTGAAGGCATCTCGCGTTCGGTTGAGGAAGCTGCCTTCTCACTGGGCGCGGGCCCCGCCACGATGACACGCCGCGTCTTGTTCCCACTCGCCATGCCGGGAATTTTAGCGGGCACCATCCTTACCTTCATTCTGGCGATGAATGCGTATGCGACGCCCGTGCTGCTTGGCGGCCCGAAATTCCAGATGATGGGTCCGCTGGTCTATGGCCAATTCGCGCAGCAAAATAATTGGCCCTTTGGTGGCGCCATCTCCTTTATTTTGATGACGGCGACGATCCTGCTGACCATGACCGCGAACATTCTGGTGCAGCGCCGCTATCAAACGCGATGATCCGCCATTCCGACATCGCCGATGCCGATCTGCACGCACAGCTGAAAAGCGGCACCCTCACCCTTGCCGGCCATCGCAGCGGCAAAATCTTCGGGCGGCTTGATTGCACGTCGGGCAAGCGGATGAAACGCGAGGAGCGCGTCTTCTTTGCCGATGCAGCCGAGGCCATAGGGCTCGGATACCGCCCCTGCGGTCATTGTTTGAAGGACGCCTACGCTCAATGGAAGCGCCCTGCCTCGCGCTGCTCACCCGCTGGCTGCACCTGAAGCCGCCAGTCGCCACCTTGGCCGGGCTCTGATAAAAGGTCCGCCCGACCCTTGGAGGTCGACCCTTGGAGCCCGCCCCATTGCCGTCCCCCTTCACCATCGCCTTCGTCACCGCCGATACGGATGAGGCGCGCGCCGCCGCCGAAGCGCTGGGCCGGCTCTATGCCCATGTCGACCCCGACAAGGCCGATATCGTGGTGGCACTCGGTGGCGATGGCCTGATGTTGCAAACGCTGCATCGTTTCATGGGCACCGGCAAACCGATCTACGGCATGAACCGCGGTTCGGTCGGCTTTCTGATGAATGATTACAACATCGAGGGATTGGTTGATCGCTTGGCGGCGGCCGAGCGCAGCATCGTCCATCCGCTCTTGATGGAAGCGACAGACAGCGCCGGCACGCATCGCACGGCACGCGCGATCAACGAAGTGTCGCTGCTGCGCCAATCCTATCAAGCCGCAAAACTCTCGATCGCCGTCGATGGCAAGACGCGGCTCGGCGAATTGACGGCCGATGGCCTGCTTGTCGCGACGCCTGCAGGCTCGACTGCTTACAATCTTTCCGCCAACGGCCCGATCCTGCCGCTGAATGCGCCCCTGCTTGCTTTGACGCCAATTTCAGCGTTTCGCCCGCGGCGCTGGCGCGGCGCGCTATTGCCCGATCACGCATCGCTGAGCATTGAAGTTTTGGAAGGCGATAAACGCCCGGTGAGCGCGGTCGCAGACCATTTCGAAGTGCGCGATGTCCGCCGCGTCGAAGTGCGGATGGATCGCGGCATTGATCTCGTGATGCTGCACGATCCCGGCCATTCGCTCGACGAACGCATTCTGCGCGAGCAATTCGGCTACTGACCTGTCACCCTAACTTTTCCGATAGGCGCCGAGATTAAGCGGTTGTCCGGTGTCGGTTCGCGCTGGCGGGGTTGGCTTCGGACCAGCCACTTCGTTCGCGGCAGCCGGACGCGCCGGTTGTCCCGCGCTATCAAGCCCAGTGAAAGGCTGCGCGCCTTCGGTGCGGAACAGGCCATAAAGCGGCGCCCCACCCTGTTTATAAAGCGGCGGCGCTGAGGCCCCCGTCATCTCCTGCGCCAGCACGGTTTTCGGCAAAGCGATGTCGCGGCTCAAGCGTCGATAAAGCGCGTCCACGCTCAACGGCCTGCCGCTTCTGTCGCTGAAGAGGGCCGGATTGGCTTTCGCAGCCTGCGGAAAAAGCGCCGCTGCACTTTGGTGGGGCTGAGCCTGCACAGCGCGTAAAAGCTCCGCCGCCCCTTTGGCCCCCAGCACATGAGCGGCGTAGAGATCACCCGAGCCCGGTTGTACGCCCCCGGCCGCCAAATGTGCCGCGTTCTGCCGCGTCAAATGTCCCGCCATGATGGACGAGAACGCGGGATCTTCCCGGAGAGCGAGAATGGCCTCCCGCGCCGCCGGGTCACGCACCAGATGGATGCCGTTTCGCGTCTCGATGGCAGAAGCAAGCCGCCCTTGCCCTTCCGCCGCGCCATGCTCTTTCACAAGCCCGAGCCATGTCTGCTCGATGAATTGGAACGCACCGCGCGCTGACGATGTCTTGGCGGCGGCCTGCGGGTCGAGCCCGCTTTCCTTCACCGCTGTGCCGAGCAGATAGGAGAAATCAACACCGGTGCGGGCAGACGCGGTCTTGATGGCGGGGACAAGCCCGTTCGTGGCGGGACGGGCCGCCTCGGCGGGAGTGGTGAAAAGGAACATCGTGCAATCCGGCGTTGAGAAACGCGGCCATCCTGCCAAACTCATGGTAAAGGGACCATGAAGGGCGCAGCGCGCCTGTCACAATCGGGGGATATCGGGAATGAGCATGGGAACGCCTTCGCCGCGTGGTGGCTATTACTTCGAGGATTTCGTGGTCGGCCATGTGTTCACCCACCGGCTGACGCGCACCGTCACGCAGATGGACAATATGCTCTTCTCGAACATGACGCTGAACCCACAGCCGCTCCATATCGATGCGCATTTCTGCGCCACGGAAACTGAATGGGGCAAGCCGCTCGTCAATTCGATCTTCACACTCGGCCTGATGATCGGCATCTCGGTGAATGACACGACGAATGGCACCACCATCGGCAATCTCGGCATGACCGATGTGCGCTTCCCAGCCCCTGTCTTCGAAGGCGATAGCATTCACTGCACCACCGAAGTGGTGAACAAGCGTGAATCGAAATCGCGCCCCGATGCTGGCATCGTCGAATTCAAGCACCGCGCCTATAATCAGAATGACGTGTTGGTCGGTGAATGCACGCGTCAAGCCTTCATGAAAAAGCGGAACGGCTAAGATGCGCTCGCTTCTCTTCGTGCCCGCTGATAGCGAACGCAAATTCGAAAAAGCGCTCGCCTCTGGCACCGACGCCATTATTCTCGATTTGGAAGATTCCGTCGCGCATGCGAACAAGACAAAAGCGCGCGAAATTGCTGCCGGACTTTTGCGTACAGCCAAACAGAGCACAAAGCGCCCCGCGCTCTATGTCCGCGTCAATGCGCTCGACACGGGTTTGACGGATACCGACCTCGACGGCGTGATGCGTGAAGGCCCCGATGGCGTCTTCTTGCCAAAATCACTCACGGGTGCGGATGTGCAGCATCTCGCCGCCAAACTCGCCGTGCGCGAGGCCGAATATGGCTTGGCCGATGGAGCAACACGTATCGTTGCGATTGCCACGGAAACCGCGCAGGCGATTTTCGGTCTTGGTACGTATCGCGGCGCGAGCCATCGGCTTGAAGCGATCACATGGGGTGCGGAAGATTTGTCGGCCGACATTGAGGCTGAAACGCCGCGCCATGCCGACGGCACTTACACGACACCGTTTGCCATCGTGCGCGCGATGGCCTTGTTCGCGGCCCATGCGGCCGAAAGTCTGGCGATCGATACGGTCTATCCAAACTTTCGCGATAGCGCCGGATTCCGCGCCGATTGCGAATTGGCACGGCGTGACGGCTTCCTCGCCAAAATGGCGATCCACCCCGATCAAGTGCCGGTGATCAACGAAATCTTCACGCCACCCGCGCATGAAATCGCGCGCGCGCAAAAGATTGTCGCGCTCTTCGCGGAAAATCCCGGTGCGGGCGTGATTGGGCTTGATGGCGAAATGCTCGACCGCCCCCATCTGAGGCGTGCCGAGCGTCTCTTGAAGCGGATCTGACTAGCCGCCCGGCGGCCGCGTGATCGAAAACACCGAGGCGACTTCGGCATAATCGGCATAACCGCAGCGCGCGATGGTGCGCGCTTTCACGATATCGAACAAGCCATCCTTGGTGATGTAATCATCATCGATGTAAATGCCGATCACTTCGCCAATCGCCATGTAGCGATCCACCGGCTGGCCATCATGTGATTTGAGCGTGACGATATCGGCAAGCTTGCATTCAAGCGCCGCGGGCGAACGCTTCACGCGCGGGGCCTTTACGAGCTGTGAGGGCGCTGTTTCAAGACCGGCAAAACCGAATTCGCTCTCGCCACGCGGCAAGGGTGCGGAAGTGAGGTTCATTTCGTGGCGCAAATCCCATGTCGCGAGATTGCAGACGAACTCACCGCTTTCGGCAACGAAGCTGATCGCGTCCTTCATGCCTTCGGATGAAAACATGATGAGCGGCGGCTTTGTCGAAATCGCGTTGAAAAAGGAATAAGGCGAGAGGTTCACGCGGCCCTGCCCATCGAGCACACTGATCCAGCCAATGGGACGGGGCGCAACAATCGCCTTGAACGGATCATGCGGTAGCGGGCGTTCGCCCTTGTAGGGTTGGAAGAACATGGTCGTTCGCTTTCAACTTAATCGAGAGAAGTGACGATATCGGCGAGCACAGGACGCGGCCGGTCGGACGGTGTTTCGGTTGGCGTGCCGATATGGATGAGGCCTGCGATGCGCTCGCCCGCCTTCATGCCGAGCAGCGCGTGAAAACGCAGATCGTAAGAATGCCAGCCGGTGAGCCAAGCAGCGCCATAACCCATTGCGGTGGCCGCAGTGACGAGGTTCATGCACACCGCCCCAGCCGATAATTCCTGCTCCCATTCCGGGATCTTCGGATGCGGGCCGGCACTGCTGATGACAGCGATCACCAGAGGCGATGCGAAGCGCTCGCGTTCCCGCTGCAGCATCTCGTCCGTGGCGTCCGGATTGTCGGCGCGGGTGAAGGCAACGAGCGCATCAGCAAAACGCGCCTGCGCCTTGGGGCCGATCGTCACGAAGCGCCACGGCGCCAACTTGCCATGGTCCGGCACGCGGGCGGCAATCGTCAGCAATTGGCTGAGTTCGGCCTCAGACGGGCCCGGCGCGGTCATGAATTTCGGCGGCACCGAGCGGCGGCGGGCGAGCAAAGCGAGCGTGTCGGTCATCGGGGAATCCTGCCTCGAAAAGGTCGCCACGATTAAGACGAGTTTACGCCCGAGGTAAAGAACGGCCCCACCCGGATTGACGGGCTGCCCCTCTCCGGAGCATGCAGGACTGATGAACCGCCTTTGCCTTGCCCTTTTGGCCGCCTCGGCCCTGCTTCTGCCTGGTGCCGCTTTGGCCCAGCGCATGCTGAACCAGCCCCTCGCGCCGCCGGTCTCCCAGCCGACGGCCGTGCCGGTCACCCTGTCGGCAGGTCTCGAAGGCGACCCCGCCCCGCTGAAGAAAGGTCTCGTCTGGCGCGTCTATGCCGATGATACGGCCGCCGAGAAGGCCGTGCTCGTCCGCAAGACGGATGAACCCAACCCGGTCATCACGCTCGATCCCGGTGCCTATATCGTCCACGTCACTTGGGGTCTGGCGAGCGCCACGCGCCGCGTGGTGGTGAGCCAAACGCCGATCACGGAAAAGATCATGCTGTCTGCCGGCGGGCTCCGGCTCGGCGCATCTCTTGGTGACATGCGCATCCCGAAGGACAAGCTGACCTTCTCGATCTATGTCGCCGTCGGCAATGATCCGCAGGGCCGCGTCATCGTCGAAAACGTACGCGGCGACGACATCATCCGCCTGCCTGAAGGCCAGTACCGCATCGTCTCGAACTATGGCGATACCAATGCCACGACCTCGGCCGATGTGAGGGTGGAGAGCGGCAAGGTCGTCGACGCGCTGATGCGCCATCGCGCGGCGACTGTAACGTTGAAGCTCGTTGCCAATCCGGGTGCCGAAGCGCTCGCCAACACAACCTTCTCGCTGGTGACACCGGGCGGAGACATCATCCGCGAAGCGATTGGCGCCTTCCCGTCCATGACCTTGGCGGAAGGCGATTACGTTGTGATTGCCCGCAATGGTGGCCGCGTCTTCACGCAAGAGTTCAAAGTCAAATCCGGCGTGGACCGCGATGTCGAGGTGCTTGCCCGATGAGTTTCGCGTTTGTCTGTCTCGGAACCGGCTGCCCGGTCGCCACGCCCGAGCGTATGGGCCCGGCTCATCTTGTTCTGGCAAACGACACCAAGATCCTGATCGATTGCGGGTCAGGCGTAACACAACGGCTCGTTCAAGCCGGTACGCGCGGGGCGGATTGCGATGCGCTGATCATCACGCATTACCATTCCGATCACGTCATCGATTTTTGGCAATTGATCGTCTCAAGCTGGCATCAAGGCCGCGCCAAACCATGGCGCGTGATTGCGACAGCACCCGCCATTGCGCATCTGCAAAAGCAGATCGATTCCTTTGCCGATGAAGTGGCACTCCGCATTGCCCACGAACACCGCCCGTCGACCGATGGATTGAAAATCGAATTCGAGGAATTGCGCTATGGCTCGCTCGCCTTTGCTGGCGTGAATGCCATGGCTTTTGAAGTCGACCACCGCCCTGTAGCCCCCGCTTTTGGCTTGGTTTTTGAAACGGCCGGTCGCAAGCTCGTCTTCTCTGGCGATACCGCACCTTGCGACACTCTCTCACACGCCGCACAGAATGCTGATCTTCTGGTGCAGGAAGTGTTTGTCGATCGCGAGATGCAACCGACACCCGGCGTGCGCAGTGCCGAAACAGTTGCCTCCGTGAAGGCCTATCACACCACGCCGACGCAGGCCGCCCGCCTTGCGCAGGAGGCGAAGGTTGGCGCGTTGATGCTGACCCATATCGTCCCGCCTGCTGCGGATCGAGCCGCACTGCTCCGCGAAATTCGCGTGGGATTTTCAGGACCTGCCCTTGTTGGTGAAGACCTGATGCGCTTTGATCTCGTCAACCGCATCGTCACAAGCGGCTCTACGACCGTCGCGCTTTAAGGCCGAACTAAACCGCGTCATTGCGAGGAGCGCAGCGACGCGACACGAACACCACACCCTCATCCTGAGGAGCGATGCAACGCATCGCGTCTCGAAGGACGAGGGAGACAAGCTCGCACGAAAAAGCCCTCATAGTCTGAGACGCCGCTCACGCGGCTCCTCACCATGAGGGCCTCTTCAAACGCCCCGCGATAAAGCCGCGTTTTACTCTGCCGCCACCGCCAACGCATCGCGCTTCTGATCCGGCGGCACAGCTTCCTCCGCTAACGCCGCAATCGCGGCATCAAGCGTCATGCCGGTCTGGTCCGGCGAGCCGAGACGACGCATCGACACGGTGCGCTCCGCCGCTTCCTTGCGACCGACAACGAGAATGACCGGCACTTTGGCGAGCGAATGTTCGCGCACCTTGTAATTGATCTTCTCGTTCCGTGAATCGAGTTCGACGCGGAGGCCCGCACGCTTCAAGGCCGCCACAGCATCGCGCGCATAATCATCGGCATCCTGCGTGATGGTGCAGACCACGGCCTGGATCGGCGCAAGCCAAAGCGGGAAGTGACCGGCAAAATGCTCGATGAGAATACCGGCAAAGCGCTCCATCGAACCACAAATCGCGCGGTGGATCATCACCGGCACCGTCTTTTCGCCATTGTCTGCGATGTAGAACGCACCGAAACGCTCGGGCAGATTGAAGTCCACCTGCGTCGTACCGCATTGCCAATCGCGGCCGATTGCGTCGCGGAGTACATATTCGAATTTTGGACCGTAGAACGCGCCCTCACCCGGATTGATGCTGGTTTCGATCGTGCCGCCCGATTGCGCCTTGATCTTGTCAAGCACGCGCATCATCACGGTTTCCGCGCGATCCCAAAGCTCATCGGAGCCAACACGCTTTTCCGGCCGCGTCGAGAGCTTCACGACAATCTTGTCGAAGCCGAAATCCTTGTAAGTCGACAGAATGAGATCGTTGATGGCAAGGCACTCAGCCTCCATCTGCTCATCCGTGCAGAAAATATGCGCATCATCCTGCGTGAAGCCACGCACGCGCATGAGCCCGTGCAACGCGCCTGACGGCTCATAGCGATGGACCGCACCAAATTCGGCGAGACGCATAGGCAGATCGCGATAGGATTTGAGCCCGTGCTTGAAGATCTGCACATGACCCGGGCAATTCATCGGCTTCAGTGCAAAAATGCGCTGATCGGCATCGGGATCGTTAGGGTGGGTGAAGGCATGCGCGGATTTCACCGCGAACATATTTTCCTGATACCAACCCCAATGGCCTGAGGTTTCCCAAAGCGATTTGTCGAGCAGCTGCGGCGCGTTGACTTCGTCATAACCGAGCTTGTTGAGGCGGCGACGCATATAGGAGATGAGCGCTTGGAACAGCGTCCATCCCTTCGGATGCCAGAAAACGGTGCCCGGCCCCTCTTCCTGAAAATGGAAGAGATCCATCTCGCGGCCCAAGCGGCGGTGATCGCGCTTCTCGGCTTCTTCGAGCTGATGCAAATAAGCGTCGAGATCTTCCTTCTTGGCGAAGGCGGTCGCGTAAATGCGCGTCAGCATCGGATTGTTGCTATCGCCGCGCCAATAGGCACCCGCCACCTTCATCAATTTGAACGCATCGCCGATCTTGCCGGTCGAGGTCATATGCGGGCCGCGGCAGAGGTCGAACCAATCGCCCTGCTTGTAAATCTTCACGCTCTCATGTTCGGGAATGGCGTCGACGAGTTCGACCTTGAACGCCTCGCCCTTCTCTTTGAACACACGTTTGGCTTCGTCACGCGACCAGACTTCCTTGGTGAAGGGCTTGTCGCGCGCAATGATCTTGCGCATTTCGGCTTCGATCGCCGCGAAATCCTCGGGCGTGAATGGCTCATTGCGGAAGAAATCGTAATAGAACCCGTTTTCGATGACGGGACCGATGGTCACCTGCGTGCCCGGCCAGAGGTTCTGTACCGCCTCGGCGAGCACATGGGCCGCATCATGGCGGATCATTTCAAGCGCGCGCGGGTCTTCGCGGTTCACGAACTCGATTTTGGAATTCTTTTCGATCGGATCGTTGAGATCGGTGAGAACGCCGTCGAGCGCCATGGCGACGGTGCGCTTGGCCAGCGAAGGGGAAATGCCCTTGGCAATATCGAAGCCGGTGATTCCTGCTGGGAACTCACGGACGGCGCCGTCGGGGAAGGTCAGGTGGATCATTGGTCGCACTCCTTGCTCACTCCTGCGAACGACGCAGGTAAGCCTTGGGCTCAAGGGATCACTCGTGAGACGGGGAGCCCTTGTCCACAGCCTCGCAGCGGATCGGCGGGGCGGGATGGGTCGACCGCCACAGTCCGAAGCGCCACGGTCTAGACCACGAGGCCCCCTCGGGCAAGGTTTCGGGCACAAAATCAAGCCCTTCCGTACCGAAGGGCTGACACCGGCAGATCCGCGCCAAGCCCATCCAGCCTCCCGCCCAGAAGCCAAAACGCTGGATCGCCTCGTCTGTATATTCCGAGCAGGAGGGCATGTGACGGCAATGCCGTCCGATCAATCCGGACAGGGTCAACTGGTAAGCCCGGATGGCCCCATGGGCCAATTGCCGCGGCCAGGCTGTGGCTAGACTGTGGCGGTCGTCCAAATTTGGCCCCATTTACCTCAACATTAAAGAAAGGTTGCACGGCTCTCCCGAAGCCTGTACCCCGAACCCCTCCGGGAGGCCATGGTTTTGCCGGGCCTCTCCCAACGGAATGGATGTAATGCTATATCGAATTCCCGCCCATCTTGCTCTGACCCTTTGTGCGGTCGCAGGATTGACCAGCGCGGAAGCCCAGACTCAGACCAACGCATCCACGCAGCGCGCCCCCGCGCAGCAGGATCTCGGGCCGCGTTGGTTGCTGCCAACCTCGTTCGAGGACAAGGGTTGGCTGGTGACGATCAAGGGCAATCTGGTTGTCTCGCCCAATTTCCCGGGCTCGAACCAATATAGCTTCATCGGCTACCCCACTCTTTCAGTGCGCCGCACGAATGACCCCTCGCGCTTTGGTGCCCCTGATGACGGCCTGTCGATCGGCCTTTATGGCGATGAGCCGCATTGGACGGTTGGCTTCATCGGCCGATATCAGCAGGGTCGCTATGTCAGCGACAATGGCGGGCTCGCCGGCATTCAAGATGCGCGCTGGGCTGCTGAACCCGGCGTCTATGGCGAATATTGGCTGTTGCGCGATCAAGTCCGTCTGCGTGGTGAAGTCCGCTACGGCTTTTATGGCTATAATGGCTTTGTCGGCCGTCTCGGCGCGGATGTGATCCAGAATTGGGGCAAATTCGCCGTGTCGGCCGGTCCGCGCATGGCATTGGGCGGCTCCGATTATATGAACACCTATTACGGTGTGAGCGCCGCCGACGCACAGAACAATGGCCGGGTGACCCCCTATAAAGCCGATCCGGGCGTCGTATCGATCGGCGCGGCCGCAGCTGCCTACTACGTCATCAACGACAATTGGTCGACGACGGTTTACGCCAATTATGACCGTCTGGTCGGTTCGGCGCAGGCTTCGCCTATCGTGAAGACCTTCGGTTCACCGAACCAGTTCACCTTCGGCACAATGCTCAATTACAGCTTCGCCATCGGCAAGCCACCGAAGTAAGTCGGTGAAATGAGTCGGAAATCCTGACGTGAAAGAAGCGGCCTCAGGCCGCTTTTTTATTGTCGATTTCGTCGAGCGCGCTGACGACGGCATCAAAAGTCAAAAGGGTGGAGGCGTGCCGCGCTTTATAGTCCCTAACTGGCTCGAGAACGGCACAATCCGCCCATTTGCCTTCGGGCGCCGGGCCATTGTCCTTCAGCATGGCACGAACCTGAGCGCGAAGCGCGCGCAATTCGGCCGGCGTCGCACCGATGATATGGCGCGCCATGATGGAGGAGGACGCCTGCCCCAAAGCGCAGGCCTTCACCTCATGGGCAAAATCCGACACGACCCCATCGGCCAGTTTGAGATCGATGGTGACGGTAGAGCCGCATAGCTTCGAATGGGCCGTCGCACTGGCATCGGGCTCGGCAAGCCGACCCAGCCGCGGAATGTCGGCCGCCAATTCCAGGATACGCCTGTTGTAAATATCGTTGAGCATGACGGGCTCAATATAGAGCCCCTGCCCCTGAAAATCGACAGGGGTCCCTGTGGTCCAAACGCTCAGGTCCCGCGTACATTAGGGGCAAACGAGGAGGCGTGCTATGGATGCCGTCGTGAAACCGCTGACCCCCATGCTGAAGCCGACCCCGGCCAACGACGTTGCGTCGCGCCCGAGCCGTGAGGAAGCAGAAGCTGCCGTTCGGACCCTGATCCGCTGGGCGGGTGAAAATCCCGACCGTGAGGGCCTCCTTGAGACGCCAAAGCGCGTCGTCAAAGCCTATGAAGAATTGTTCGCCGGCTATGCCAAAGACCCGGCCGACATCCTCGCCAAGACCTTTCAGGAAGTGGCGGGCTATGACGACATGGTGCTGGTGAAGGACATTCCCTTCCACACCCATTGCGAACACCACATGGTGCCGTTCTTCGGCGTGGCCCATATCGCCTACTACCCGGCTGAAGGCGTGGTCGGCCTGTCGAAGCTCGCCCGCGTGGTCGATGCTTTCGCCCGCCGCCTGCAGACGCAGGAAACCATGACGGCGCAGATCGTCGGCGCTATCGACGAAGCCTTGAAGCCGCGCGGTATCGCCGTGCTGATCGAGGCTGAGCATATGTGCATGTCGATGCGCGGCATTCAGAAACAGGGTGCCAGCACCGTGACGACGCAGTTCACCGGCGTCTTCCGTGACGATCCGGCCGAACAGAGCCGCTTTCTCACAATGCTGCGTGGCTTCTCGGCCCGCTAAGCCAAGCGCGCCATAGACAAGCGCGCCCTAGACTTGCCAATCGGGTCTCGGCGGGGCAATCGTCCCGCCGCAGGGAGATCCGACGATGGCCGCATCAATCGACATGGAAGAAGGAACCGCCTTCGCACCGAAATTCGGTGCTGACGGGTTGATCACCTGTGTCGCTGTTGATGCCCAATCGGGCGACGTGCTGATGGTCGCGCATATGAACCGCGAGGCGCTTGAGCGCACCTTAGCGGAAGGTCGCGTTTGGTATTTTTCCCGCTCCCGTCAATCGCTCTGGCTCAAGGGCGAAACCTCCGGTCAAATTCAGACCCTGCTCGAAATGCGGGTCGATTGCGATCAGGATTGCCTTGTCGTGAAAGTTCGCGTCGGTGGAGATGGTGGTGCCTGCCACACCGGACGGCCGACCTGCTTTTATCGCCGCGTCGTCACCGGACCGCACGGTCCCGCTCTCGCTTTCATTGATCGGAAATAATGAACCCGCCATCGCGTGGCGGGAACTCCGCTATGCCTTCGCGCGTCATCTTTTGTTCAAATTGAAAGGCGCATAATATTTCTGCGCCTGCGTATCGTCCTGCCCAAGCGGGGCTCACGGTGACGCAAGCCGCGCCAAGGGGAAGTGCCGATGCTGCACGATTTCCTTCTGCGGAGAACATTGTCCGCACCTGCGCCTGGCGAGATTGTCGCCGCCGATCCGCTCGCCACCGCCCTTGAGCCCGCGCCACCCGCAACACCGGCTAGACAGCAATCGCGAGAACCTGTCATCGGACTTGCGCTTGGCGGCGGTGCGGCGCGCGGCTGGGCTCATATCGGCGTGCTCCGCGCCTTTGATCGCGCCGGCCTTAATCCCGGCGTCATTGTCGGCACATCCATCGGCGCTGTCGTCGGCGGATGCTATGCCGCGCAAAAACTCGACGCATTGGATGAGTTTGCGCGCGCTCTCACCCGCCGCCGCGTGTTTGGCTTGATGGATTTTCGTTTGCGCCGCGCCTTGATCGGCGGGGACCGCTTGCGCGATTTGCTCGACGACCAGATCAAGGGCGAATTGATCGAGGATCTGCCGCTCCGCTTTGCCGCGGTTGCGACGGAACTAGGTTCGGGCCACGAGGTATGGTTGTCTAAAGGCCCGCTCGTTCCCGCAATGCGTGCGTCTTATGCACTGCCTGGCGTTTTCGAACCTGTGAAACTGGGCGGACGCTGGCTCTTTGATGGCGCCCTCGTCAATCCAGTGCCCGTGACAGGCGCACGCGCCTTAGGCGCTGACATCGTCATCGCCATCAATCTCAACGGCGATCTTTTGGGCCGAGGCACGATCATTCCCGGTCATGATGCATCAGAAGACGACACTGACACGGCACGCAGCCGTTTTGGTTGGCGGCATACAGCGCCAGAGGCCGATCGACCTGGCCTCGCCACCATCATGATTGAAACGTTCAACATCACACAGGATCGCATCACGCGATCGCGCCTCGCTGGCGATCCGCCTGACGTTCACATCAAGCCTGCGCTCGGCCGCATCGGCATTTTTGAATTCCACCGCGCAGCAGAGGCCATCGCACGCGGCGAGGAAGCCGGCGAAGCCGCATTGGCCGAAATCCGCGCCGTGCTTGCCACGCTCCCCCGTCGCGGCTGAGCTTACGCTGTCGCGATGTAATCGCGCATAGCGCGGCTCTCCGCCTCCATTTCAGCGAGCCTCAACTTGACAGCGTCACCGATAGAGACAAGGCCCGCGAGCTGTCCACCGCCATCGAGCACCGGCACATGGCGGAAGCGGCCCAGCGTCATCTGCTCCATCAACTCATGCAGAGACGTCGACGGCCGGCACATCACGACATCTTCCGTCATATGTTTAGAGACAGCGTCGTCGAGTGCGCCTGCGCCCGCAACGAGCGCGCGCAATGTCGCGCTCTGACAAAATACCGAGCACCTGACCATCGGCTCCGGTGACCACCAGTGCCCCAATCCGTTTTTCGCCGAGGGAACGCGCTGCTTCCAGCAAGGTGCGATGTGGCGCAATCGTATGAACCGCCTTGCCTTTGGACGCGAGAATTCGGGCAACACTCATGCTCATGCAAGCCTCCTCTCTCAAGAAGCTCGGCACCGGCGAAGACGTGACACTTCGCGCCGCCGGCCTTCACGAAGAGAAAGTGTGCGCGTGATCTTGTGGTTCGGCAAGGGGCTTCACAATAAATGTCTCAGATGCGCCACAACGCATCAGCGACGCGGATCGAAAAAGCGAAATCCGAAAAGCCCACCAATGAAGCCGCCGACATGTGCTTCCCATGCAATCGTATCGCCCCCCATGAAGGCAGGGCTCATGACGCCGGTGATGAAATTCACACCGAACCAGACGGCGAGAAATACGAGCGTTCGCCTATCGGAGAAGGTTTCACGCAAACTCAAGGCCCGCAGCAAATATCCATTCTCGCCCTGCAATGGAAACGGGCCGAGTGGCGCGCCGGGTTGAAACACGAACCGCGTGGCGGCTGCCATCGCGCCTGACACCGAAGCCGACGCGCCGATCAAGGGCTCGACCGCGTCCATATGCGAGAAGAAATGAAACAGCGCGCCACAAAAAGCGGTGAACGCCAGCAATGCAAAAAAACGGGAGCCGCCAAAGCGACGCGCCACAGGCGCTCCGAACGCCAAAAGCCAGATCGCGTTGACCGCGAGATGCGTCCAGCTGCCATGCAGAAGTGCATAGGTCAGCATGGTCCACGGTTTGGCAGCGTCGTCTTCTAGCGTGTAGCGCGCGAGGGCTGCGAGACGTGCCGCGTCCGCGCCATTGCTAAGTGACCGTGCCTGCGCGAGAATTTCATTCAGCGGATCGTCGCCAAACAAGAGCAGCAACCGCGCCGCAACAAAACCGTAATCGAGCAAAATCTCGACCGGATTTTCCAGCACAAAACTCAATGCTGAATGAATGATTATCAGAAGCGTGATCGCAACCAATACAGACGTGGGAACGTTGAAGAAGGGTTCGCCCCCCCGTCGTGTGTCGGGCCCTGTCATCCGCCTTCTCCTTATGACGGGGCTGTCCTAGCCGAAACACGGCGTTTGAAGCAAATCCGCCGGTATGCCCCCTGCATACGCTCTCCACAGAGCGGGTGATGCTTTTTGGCCTGTGCCGTTTTGGCACGGGCGGGACACCCTGTTTTTTGAAGCATCTGAGGAGTTATCGTTGTGAAAACCTATCTTTGCCGCCATGGATTGTTGCTCTGGCTTGAATTGCGCGGCCGCCGGGCTCAGCCCGACCATGAAGATCTCGATCCCTACCGCCTTGCCCCGGTCCTGGCCTCGCGCTTCGTGCTCGATCTAGGCCCGACAGACGTCAAATCGGTCGAGACCGGTACGCGCGTATTGGCCCGCCTGCCGAGTTTTGCGCGCTCGCCACGCTCGGCCTTCACCGGGCTTGATGGTCGCGCCTTCGAGGAATTCACCCGGATCGTTGCGGACGAAGGCCATGGTGCGGTGCTGATCGCGGAAGCCGGCGAAGTCTCACTAGAAATCCTGTTGATGCCGCTCACGTTTCATCGCTTTACGGGGCGGCGCGTCTTGGGCGTTGTGGCGGATTGCAACCCATACGCGCAACCAGGAGAATCTGAACCACTCAGAATTGTATCTTGCCGATTCCTTGCCAAAGAATTGCAGGAGATTTCACCGCAAATCTCGTATTTGTCTGACGCGCAAAACCCGAAATTAACTGCGTGCGCGCATTCTCAGACCAATCCATTGTCGACAGGACGGCAAAAGTTAACGTCCAAAATGACTACGAGATTTTTGCAATGACATTTATGCAGTCCTCCGCGCCGCTCAACGTATCAGAAGGGGAGCGGCGCAGATTCTCCCGCGTCAGAATTGCACTTGCGGGACGGTTCATGCTTGCCGATGGCACAGAGCACACTTGCTGCTCAATCGACATCTCACCCGGGTCCGCCGCCATTTCGGCGGACATCCGGCCGCCACGCGGCACCCGCATCATTCTTTATCTCGACCGGTTGGGGCGGCTTGAGGGTGAGGTCCAACGGGTCTTCGACGATGGATTTGCCATATCGTTCTCCGTCAGCGACGCGAAAAAGCGCCGCTTGGCGGAGGATTTAACCTGGTTGGCCAATCGGGATCTCGCTGATTTCGCCAATAAACGTCTGAGTGCGCGCGTCGAACCGGCACAGCAATCAGCCACCATGGTACTGGAAGATGGCACGCTGCGCGGCGTCACACTGATTGATGTGTCCTTGTCCGGTCTTGGCGTCCGCTCCGAACTTTTGCCGCCGATTGGGTCTGTGATCCGCATCGGCGTTAATCGCGGTCGGGTTGTGCGCCATTTCGAGGGCGGTTTCGGTCTCAGCTTTGCGCAGGACGATGCCGGTCGCGCGTCCCCGAGTGAAAAGATTACATCAAATGCGATGGATTGATTTCAGGCCCTGACAAAGGAGTGAATGGCACGGTCCCGTCATCGACAAGACGGGATCACTCCAATGTGCCGCATCAACATCGCCCTCGCCGCTCTGGTCCTCGGCCTTATCACATCATCCGCCGAGGCTGCTCCTCGGGCGACCGATCTTCCGATCACCACCGCCGCCGCAACCACGGGTGAAGCCCGCCCCCCGATCGGCTATGTCGGGTTTTGCCTGCGTTATCCGGGCGAATGCAATGGCCATAGCGATGCCCGCCCGATCAAACTCGATCAGGCAACGTGGACGCTGATCAACGCGGTCAATGACGACATCAACCGCCGCATTCAGCCCGTCACCGACAAAGATCATTGGGGCGTGGCCGAACGCTGGGATCTACCCACCGACGGTCGAGGCGATTGCGAAGATTATGCCCTGCTCAAGCGGAAGATCCTGATTGAGAAGGGCCTGCCGGCTGGCGCCCTCTTGATGACCGTTGTCATTGACCGTGAGGGCGCAGGTCATGCCGTGCTGACCGTGGTGACCGACCGCGGTGACTACGTCCTCGACAATCAGGACGAGGCCATTCTGCCATGGACGCACACCGGCTATCGCTTCGTGAAACGCCAGTCGATGCATGACCCGAATGTCTGGGCTCTGATCGGTGCGCCCGCGCGCGACCCCGTCGCAACAGCCGCTCGCTAAGGCTGGAGCGCGTTGGATCGAAGCACGCAAACGGCGGGTGTAAGTTGCATCACCGCTTCACCACACCCGTCACATTAACCCTTAATTAAGGATCGCCTTGCGCTCGATCTCGTTTTCGACGTTAATCTTTCGTTAACGAATGAGAGTTGGGCATGCGGCACGTTGCGGCATTATTGGTGGGGCTTACGGTTCTGGCGTTCGGCGCGAGCGATGCCTTTGCGCGCGATCGCAAGGCCACGCGTGAACCCGTCAAGCAGCTCGTGGCATTGCCTGATACCTCCGCCCCGACGCTCGTCGCAGGCCTTGCGAAGCCGCCCATTGGTTGGGTCGATTTCTGCCAGACCCAGCCGCAGGATTGCCAGGTTGAGACCACTGAAGCCGCGGCCCTGCGCATTGATGCCAAGATCTGGACATTGATCACCCGCTTGAATCGGGAAGTGAATGCCTCGATCGAGCAGGTTGAAGATATTGAGCATTTCGGCGTGCTTGAGAAATGGGCCTATCCCGATGACGGGAAAGGCGACTGCGAAGACATCGTGCTCGAAAAGCGCCGCCGTCTGATGCAGGCCGGTATCCCGCGCTCCGCATTGCTGATCACCGTCGTCCGCGACGAACAGGGCGATGGCCACGCCGTCCTCACCTTGCGCACGGATCGTGGTGACTATGTGCTCGACAACAAGACGAGCAAGATCAAGCCTTGGCAGGATACGCCCTACGCGTTCGTCAAGCGCCAGTCACAGCAGCATCCCGATATCTGGGTCACGCTCGACAGCCAGACCTCGCCGGTCGTCACCGCGAAGCGCTGAGCCTTTCTCAAGCCCCGTCTAGACTAGACACACGATTAAACGTGTGTATATTTATTGCGTGACCCTCGAATGGGATGACCCCAAACGCAAATGGACGCTGGCGGAACGCGGGCTCGATTTTGCCAGCATTGCTTCGGTCGACTGGACGCTTGCCCTGACGGTCGAAGGCAATCGTTCGGACTATGCCGAGCAGCGCTTTGTCACCGTAGCGCCCATTCGAGGCAGGCTTTGCGTTTTTGCGTGGTGCTGGCGCGGCGATGCCATGCGCATCATCAGTTTGCGCAAAGCCAATGACCGCGAAAGGAAACGCTATGCCAAAGCCCTTGATCGACCATGACGGGGAAGTCTCCGATCTCGGTGACGCGTTCTTCGCACGGGCCAAGAGAGGGCGCCCGGCATTGCCGCCAGCGGCAAAAAAGCGGCGCGTGAATCTTATGCTCGACCCCGATGTCGCCGCAGAACTTCAGGAACGAGAAAACTCAAGCGCCTTCGTTAATGCACTTTTGCGTGAAAAGCTGGGCCTTTAGTGCAGCGCTGAGCCTCAATCGATCCGCTTGAGCCCGGCTGCGAACCGCTTCCAGTTCTTCACATAAGCTTCGGCTGACAAGGTCAGGCGGGCCGCGGCATCGGCATCGAGCGTGCGCACGGCGCGTGCAGGCGACCCAACGATCAGCGAGTTATCCGGAAATTCCTTACCCTCGGTGACCAGCGCATTGGCGCCGATCAGACAGTTCTTGCCGATCTTGGCACCATTCAGGATCGTCGCGCCCATGCCGACCAGCGAATTGTCGCCGATGATGCAGCCATGCAGGATCGCCGAATGACCGATGGTGCAGTCTTTCCCAATAATCATGGGGAAGCCCATATCGGTATGCAGCACCGCCCCTTCCTGAACATTGGTGCGGTCGCCAATCTTGATCGGCTCATTATCGCCGCGCAGAACCGCACCAAACCAGATGCCGACATCGACGCCAAGGATCACGGAGCCGATCACATGGGCATCGGGGGCCACCCAGTAGGTGCCCTGCCCCTGCGTTTCGGGACGGCGGTCATCAAGGGCGTAGAGCGGCATCGGTTTACCCTCAGTCTTCGAGATCGACGTCGAGGATCGACATGTTGAAGGCGTAGGAGCGGTCACCATCCTCGTCGTCAAGCGAGATGATGCCGATGAATTCGTCGCCAATCATCACTTCCGCCGAATCCGTCTTCTTCGGGCGCGCCACGACCTTGATCGATGCATTGCCGAACAGGCGGCGGAGATAGTCTTGCAGCTTTTGAAGCTCTTGCTTGTCCATCGCGGAATCCTTTGCGGGGCCCGGCGGCCCGGTGGTTTCCGCTTGCCATGATCTTCGGCAACCCGCAAGCGGGCGCGTTTAGCCCTCGCCCTTCTCGGCCAAGATCTGGTCCATCGAGCGCGCGGGCTCCGCGCATCCCGCCTCGCCGACGACGCGCGCTGGAACACCGGCGACCGTCATGTTGCGTGGCACTGGCGCCAAAACCACCGAACCCGCCGCCACACGCGCGCATTGGCCGACTTCGATATTGCCGAGGATCTTTGCACCCGCCCCCAGCAATACGCCTTGGCGGATCTTGGGATGACGATCACCGGTTTCCTTGCCGGTGCCGCCGAGCGTCACGCCCTGAAGGATCGAAACATTGTCCTCGATGACGGCCGTTGAACCGACAACAAGGCCTGTCGCATGATCGAGGAATACGCCCTTCCCGATGCGGGCGCCCGGGTGAATATCGGTCTGAAACACGGCGGACGAGCGGCTCTGGAGATAGAGCGCGAAATCCTTGCGGCCTTCCAGCCATAAGGCAGCAGCCAGCCGATGCGTCTGCAGCGCGTGGAACCCCTTGAAGTAGAGGAGCGGTTCGATCAGCCTCGTGCAAGCCGGATCGCGATCAAGCACCGCCATGAGATCGGCGCGGAAAGCCACGCCCAATTCGCGGTCTTTTTCCACCGCCTGCGTGAAGGCCCTCACGATGACATCTGCACGCAAAGCGGCATGGTCGAGCCGCGACGCGACGCGTGCGATCACCGCTTCTTCCAGAGAATGATGTTCAAGCACCGCCTCGACGACGAACCCCGCCATCGCAAGATCGCTGTCGACGATGGCCTGTGCGTCCGCACGAATGCGCTCCCAGATGGGATCGACGATCTCGATACGGGCGGCGGGACGCGAAACATGGCTCATGGCTGAATTCCTGCTGACGTCCCCTGATAGCACAGAAGACCCGGTCTCGGCACGTCCCGCTCAGATGGTGCGCTTGAATCAAACCGACAAGAGCTTGAATCGATTTCGTAGGCCGAGCCCGCAAGAGCCTGATTTGATTCAGGCTTCCCCGTTGAATCGACGTGTGAGGAAAGCCAACAGCGCATCCCCAAATGCATCGTTCCGGTCGCCCACCACCATATGGGCAGCCTCGGCAACATCCACCCATTCCGCATGCGGCACGAGAGCGAGAAAGGCCTTGGCTTCCGCTTCACCCACGAGTTCGCTCTGCCCGCCTCGCACCAAAAGGCAAGGCACATCGAGCTGCTTTGCGGCGCGCGTCGCCGCTGCGATCAACTCAGCCCGGCGGCTCTCAATGCCATGTTCGCCCAGCTGGAAACGCGGATCCCAATGCCAATGGTAACGCCCATCAGGGCGGAGCCGCAGGTTCTTCCGCAGCCCCTCAAGCGAACGCGGCTTTTCCCGATGCGGCAGATAGGTGGCGATGGCTTCGGCCGCCTCTTCTACCGAACCGAACCCGTCGTCCAAATGGGCCCGCATGAAATCACGGACCTTTTTTAGCCCGTCGAGATTCATATCAGGCACGACATCGACCAGAACGAGGCCGGCGAAAAGGCCCGGTTCGGCATCCTGAGCCAGAAGTGCGGCGACCCCACCGAGCGACGCGCCGATGGCAATGGGCGCAAGCCCGGTCTCGGTCCGCAAGGCGCGCGCGACCGCTCCGGCATCACGGCCATAATCGAAGAAATGGTAGCGGCCTGCCTCGTCCCAAGGGCTGTCGCCATGGCCACGCTGGTCGAGCCGCACCGCCATGAAGCCGGCTTGTGCCAAATCATGGCCGGTCTTGCGCCAAGCATGACGCGTCTGCCCACCGCCATGCAGCATGAGGACGGGACGACCCACGCCCTCGACGGATGCCGCCAGCCTGTGCCCGTCCGCCCCGGTGTAATGCCGCGTGGCGACGCTCATTCCACCGCTTTCAGAAAATCGAGCACGGCCTGCCGGTGGGTCCGGTCGCCAACCGCCGTCGAATGATCGCGCCCCTCAATCGGGAAAGCCTTGGCATCGGACATCAAGGCGGCGAGCGGTTCGGGCGCACCAGCCACATCATCCTTGGTGCCAACAGAGATCAGCACCGGCACGCCGATACGGGCGACCTCGGCCTCGGTGAGAACCTGTCGTGAACCGCGGATGCAGGCAGCCATGGCCTTAAGATCCTGCCGGTTCTGCTCGGCAAAGGCGCGGAACATCCGCTGCATCGGATCGGTCAGATCAGCGAGCGAGGACGCTTCCATCGCATCGGCAATGCCGAGGGGCAGACCCACACCATGCACAAGGTGAATGCCAAGCCCGCCCAGAAGCGCTGCCTTCACGCGGCGCGGCTCATGAAGCGCGAGATGTGCCGTGATCCGCGCACCCATCGAATAACCCATGACGAAGGCCTGTTCGATGCCAAGATGATCCATTAGCCGGCGTACATCCTCGGCCATGATGTCCGATGAATAGGCCGCCGGATCGTAAAGCGCCTCGCTCTGGCCATGGCCGCGATTATCATGCGCAATGACCCGGTAACCCGCCTGCGCCAGCGTTTTGACCCAGAGCGTATTGACCCAATTGACCTGATGGGTGGAGGCAAACCCATGCACCAGCATGATGGGTGTGCCTGAGCCCTCGCCCTGCGGGGGAACATCAATATAGGCGAGGCGAACGCCATTGGAGGCGAAGAATTCGACCGGAAGAGACTTCATCATGACGGGGCGAGCCTAAGGGCCGCCCCGGCCCTGGGCAAGGCGGGATCTCCCCAGCAAGTCGCAAACCCGCTCTGCCTTGAAACACTGGCGCGAGCGCCGCGATTCTGCTTAAAGATCACCGCAATTCGCCGACCTGCTCAGGAGCCACCCACCATGGCCGACATGCACGTGCCGCATTTCAAGAACGATCTCGGCATCGCCTCGATCCGCGTGGGCACCAAGGAATTCATGTGCGTTGGCGCGACACCGCCCTTCGATCATCCGCACATCTTCATCGACATGGGCGATGATACCGAGACCGTCTGCCCCTATTGCTCGACGCTCTTCAAATATGACGCGAGCCTGCATGGCGGAGCGGAGCCAGCCTCCTGCCTCTACCATCCCGAAGACGCCGCCGCCTGACGCAATGATCTGCTGATCGTTATGACAGACCGGCCTTTCATCATCGCGGGGGCCGGGATCGCCGGTCTGACTTTGGCGCTGACGCTGGCGCGCCAAAATCGCCCCGTCATGCTGATCGAGAAACGCAGCCGCATCGACGAACTCGGCGCAGGCCTGCAGATTTCGCCCAACGCCTCCCGCATCCTGATCGAACTCGGTCTTGGTCCTGCGCTCTCCCGCGTCGCCGGTGAGCCGGACGAACTGATCGTGCGTGACGGCAAGACCGGCACGACGCTCGCCGGCATGGCCCAAGGCCAAGCAATGCGACAGACCTATGGCGCGCCCTATTGGCATATTCATCGCGCCGATCTGCAGACGGTTCTGCTCGATGCGGTGCGGAGCGAACCCGGCATCCAGCTTTCCTTTGGCCGCGCCATCGCGGGCCTCGAACAGAATGACACCGGTGTTCGCGTGCATACAGAAACGGCCAACGGCACGCAGGCGACGCTTGAGGGCAGCACCCTCATCGGTGCAGACGGCCTCTGGACACGCACCGCCGCCCTCCTCGGCGATGCATCTGAGCCGCGCTTCACCGGTTACACGGCGTGGCGTGCGACGCTGCCGATGGAGGAGGCGCCCGCACTTTTCCGTGCGAACGCCACCGGGCTCTGGCTCGGACCGAATTCCCATCTCGTGCATTATCCGCTGCGCAGCGGCCGTGTGCTCAACATTGTTGCCATTGTGAGCGACCGCAGCGCTGAACCCGGCTGGAGTCGCCCCGGCGACAAACAATCCTGCGAAGCGCGGTTCCGCCACTGGGCAGAACCCGTGCGCGCGCTGCTCTCGCATATTCCCGAATGGCACATCTGGTCGCTCTACGACCGACCGCCCCGCCCGCATGCGGCCTATGGCCGCGCCACGCTTATTGGCGATGCGTTTCATCCCGTTCTGCCATTTCTTGCACAGGGCGCAGCGATGGCAATCGAAGACACGGCTGTTCTCGCTCGTAGCGTCTCACAGCACGACGACCTTGCGACAGCTTTCAAAGCCTATGTCACACAACGCATGCCGCGCGCCGCGCGGGTGCAACAAGAAGCACGCTTCAACGGCAGGGTCTATCATTTGACCGCGCCTTTTTCGTGGGCCCGCAACTTTAAGTTGAAAAATACAAAGTCTGCAGATTTTGCACGACGCTATGCCTGGCTTTACAGCCATCAAGCGTAAACGCCGCCTTCATTTTGCTTTCATTATTTGAAAGGACTTTGCGTGCTTAGCTGGCATTTCAGTTGCGATTTTTTATTTTGGACCCTTTGCCATGAAAATTGTGAACCCGCCCAATTCCGAAGGCGCGGAAGAAATTGTTCCGGTTGATTCTGGCCTGACCTGCCTTGCGGCTGTTTGCGGCTATTTCTTCATTAGCGTTGACCCCAAACAAATCGCACATGAGCTGGGCCTTGGCGCGGATATGGCCACAGCCAACGACATCATTCGGGCCGCCCGTATGATGAAACTACGCGGCCGCCTGGTTAAGAAAATCGCCTTTGCCGAGATATCCCCCGCGATGCTGCCAGCCATCATCGCGATGAAAACGGGAGGCTTCCGCCTTCTCGTCGCACGGCGTGACGACGAACTCGTCGTTCACGACCCTATCACGCGCCAAACCGAAAGCTTCGCACCCGACAAGCTCGCTGCCACAGTTGAAGGCGGCGCCATTTTCGTGACGCGCCGTCTCGGAAGCCCCGGCGCCTCGCGTGAAACCTTCGGACTGAGTTGGTTCATCCCATCCTTGATGCGCTATCGTAAAGCGCTGATCCATGTGCTGGTCGCCTCTCTGATGATCCAGATTTTTGCGATCGTCACACCCATCCTATTTCAAGTCGTAATCGACAAGGTGCTTGTGCACCAAACCTTTGCCACTCTCGTTGTGATTGTTGTCGGCCTGATTGCGACGGGTATCTTTGAAGCCGTCATCCAATATCTACGCACCTATGCACTGAACCACACGACAAGCCGCATCGATGTGGAATTAGGAGCTCGCCTCGTCGATCATCTCTTCCGGCTGCCGTTGAGCTATTTCGAAAGCATGTCGGCAGGCCAGATCGTCGCTCGCGTCCGCGAGCTTGAAACGGTCCGCAATTTTCTCACCGGGCCGGCTCTCAACGCCTTGCTCGATCTCTTCTTCACTGTCGTGCTGATTGCCGTTCTGTTCAGCTATTCCGTCAAGCTAACCTTGATCGTGATCGTCGCCATCCCGCTCTTCATCCTTGTCGCAACATTGATCATGCCGCGCTTGCAAGATGGCATTGAGAAAAAGTTCTATCACAACGCGCAGGCACAACAATTCCTCGTTGAATCCATCGTTGGCGTCCAGACATTAAAAGCATCCGCCATCGAGCCAATGATGCGGCGGCAATGGGAAGACCGCCTCGCCGCCTATGTGAAAGGCGCCTTCGATGTCTTGACCATTGGTGCGGTGGGGCAAGGTGCTGTTCAGTTGATCATCAAGATCATGACGGCGTTGGTCCTCTTTTTCGGCACGGTCCAAGTCATCAATGGCGAATTGACTGTCGGCGGATTGATCGCCTTCAACATGCTGGTTGGCCAAGTCGTCGCACCCGTTATCCGGCTCTCGCAGCTCTGGCAGGATTTCCAGCAGGTCCGTGTGTCGTTGCAGCGCATGGGCGACATTCTCAACGTCAAGACAGAAGCAACCGCGCTCACCTCCGCTCACTTGCCGCCCGCGAAAGGTGGCATCGTGATGCGCGATCTCTCCTTCTGCTATCGCGCCGATGGGGCCGCGGTGCTTGACCGTATCAATCTCAACATCAAGCCGGGCGAAATGATTGGCATTGTCGGACCGTCGGGCTCAGGCAAGTCGACCCTGACCAAATTGATCCAACGGCTCTATTCACCGGAACAAGGACAGATCCTGGTCGATGGCATCGATATCGCCCAAGTCGATCCGGCGTGGTTGCGCCAGCAGCTCGGCGTGGTGTTGCAAGAGAACCTTCTCTTCCACCGCACCGTCCATGAGAATATCGCCCTCGCCCGCCCCGGCATGCCGCGCCAATATGTCATTGAAGCGGCACGCCTTGCCGGTGCGGACGAGTTCATCAACACGCTTCCGCTCGGCTATGACACGCTGATCGAAGAACGTGGCGGCAACCTCTCGGGCGGACAACGCCAGCGCATCGCTATCGCACGCGCCCTCGTAACCAATCCACGCATCCTCATTCTCGATGAGGCAACAAGCGCGCTCGATTATGAGAGTGAACACATCATCCAGCGCAATATGCGCGCGATCGCACGCGGCCGCACCGTGATCATCATCGCGCATCGCCTCTCTACCGTCCGCCAATGCGACCGCATCATTGGCGTTGCGAAAGGCCGCATCGTGGAAGAAGGCACGCATGATGAACTCGTCAACCGCCCGCGCGGTCTCTACGCGCATCTCTGGCGGCTTCAGACCGAAGGATTGGATTCAACGCCATGAAGGAATTCGTCAAACCCTTCGATGTGTTGCGTTTCCGCAAAGCCGAGGAAGAACGTACGCGGCTGACCGAGTTTCTCCCCGCCGCACTCGAAATTCTCGAAACACCACTGTCGCCCATCCGCGTGGCCTTTCTCTGGATCATGTGCGCGATCCCGGTCGCCGTTTTGCTATGGGCCATCATCGGCTTCGTTGATATTCATGCGGTTGCCCCAGGCCGTATTCAGCCGAAAGGCTATTCGAAAGTGGTGCAAGTGTTCGATGCCGGCCGCGTCGAAAAGATCCTTGTCGAGGATGGCCAACATGTCGAACAAGGCGTGCTGCTGATCCAATTGGACGACCGCGAGACTGCCGCCGATCTCAATCGGTTGCAGACGGACATCGCCGATACGAAAGCAGAAATTCTACGCCGCCGCGCGGCAGTTGAAGCTGTCCGCAAGGGGGCAACCAATCTTGGGCCTGTTCCGCAGGACACAAGCCTGCCGCCCTCGGCCTTAGCGCGCGAATGGCGCTCTGGCGCGGCCGACCTCGCGCAGGTCAATGCCCAGATTGCTTCCCTGATGGCACAACGCGAAGAACGCGACCGCACCGCCGACCGTTTGCGCGGCACGATGGCCGCACGCGAGCAATTGAAGACCGTGCAAGGCGAACGCACCACGATGCGTGAATATCTGATCGGCGTGAACGCCGGTAGCCGCGCCTCGCTCTTGGATGCTTTGCAAGATGCCAAGCGAACTGAGCTCGAACAAGCGGCTGATCGCGGCATGCTGGCGGAAGTGGAGAGCGCCAAGGCGACCATCGATCAGAAATTGACCGAAACGCGCGCCGCCTTCATGACCGAACAATATGCGAAAACGAATGAGGCAGAACGCCGCCTCCCCGCGCTTGAGATGGAAGCGATCAAGGCTGCAACCAAACTGGAACGCACGCGGGTGACAAGCCCGATCGACGGTACGGTGCAACAATTGGCGGTCACCTCACCCGGCCAAACGGTAGGTGCAGGCCAGCCTGTGCTCGTGGTTGTGCCTGATGATGGCGGCGTTGAAATTACCGCTTTTGTCGCCAACAAGGATATCGGCTTTGTCGAAGCAGGCCAAAAGGCGCGCATCAAGATCGAGGCGTTCCCCTATACACGCTATGGCGTGATTGAAGGCACAGTGTTGCGCGTGCCACGTGACGCCCTTGATGAGCGCGACATGCCGGCGATGATGGATGTGACGACGTTACAGAAATTGCAGGCCGCCGTGGGGCAACCGGTCAAGCCGAAGCTCGGCAATCTCGTCTATGCCGTTGTCATCGCGCCCAATCGCAACACGGTGGATGTCGATGGCCGGCAAATCAAACTCAGTCCCGGCATGGCCGTGACGGCCGAAATCCAAACCGGGCGTCGCCGCCTGATCGAATACTTCCTCTCCCCCTTCCAGGAAGCGAGCAGCGAAGCGGCGCGGGAACGGTGATGGGTGAAACCAAGGATTGCGCGACACAGCATGGTGCGTGGGGCGCTACCGCCGCCGACCGTCGGCGGCCCAACGAAGACAAATGGTGCGGACACCGGGGGTCGAACCCGGACAGCCTTGCGGCCGAGGGATTTTAAGTCCCTTGCGTCTACCAGTTTCGCCATGTCCGCGCGGGGTCTGGTGCCCGGGGTGAGGAATAGTCGAGGCGCGGGTCCCGGTCAAAGCGAATGAGTGCTCAGCCCCCCTTATTCTGGCCTCCCGGCGGCTCGCCCGACGGGAGCGATGCAGACTGGCCGCGCCAATGCTGAAACAGCAGATAAAGCACGCCAGCGCCAAGACCTGTGATGATGGCTTCGAGCGCTTCGATGCTGAATCGTCCCGGATGGACAAGATAATCGGCCAGTGTTGTCGCGAGTGTGATGCCAAGCGCCATCAAGAGGCCGTTGCTGATCCAGCGTCTGAGCGGGGTGAAAGAGAGAGCCACGAGAATGGCTGCTGAGACCGCCCCCGTCTGCGCCGCCTTCGACCAATGCGCCAGCGTCAAGGCACTGACATTTCCACCCACCATCACGAGCAGGCAAGAGGTCCCCGACTCGGTGAAGCGCGCCAGAAAAAGGCGAACCTTCTCGCGCAGCACGTCCCCAACCATCCGCTACCTCCGGCCACTCAACACTGCTGAAGAATGGCCGGAAGGATGGACCGATTGAAAGCGCAGATTAGCCCTGTTTCGGGTTCTGCAGGCTAAAAGCGGGCAAGCGTTTGCCGCCCGCGGTTGGGCCTCGTCACACCAGCTCAGGGAACGGCACGATGGTCGATTTCACCGTCTTCATCGCCATGGCATCGGCGACTGCCGCTTTGATCCCGTCTTCGGAGAAGGGATAGATCGTCTGCATCTCAAGCCAAGGATATTTGTTGCGTGCCTTGTAGAGCATGTCGACGCCGAGCGGCAGATCATTTGCCGTGAAACCCCATGAACCGAGGATGTTGAGATCCTTGGTGCAGAAGCGGTGCCAATTCGTATTGATCGAACCCGCATCGGTGAACTGCCCCATTTCAACATAGGTGCCGCCATCGCGCAGGAACTCGATGCCTGCGGGACCTGCCGTGGGATGGCCCGAGCAATCCATCACGAGATCAGCACCATAACCGCCCGCCAATTCACGCACGCGACGAATGCGGTCTTCCGGTGTTTTATATTCCTCAATATCCACGGTCGCATGCGCACCGAATTTACGAGCGAGTTCAAGCCGCGGCTTTTCCGGCGCACCCACGCAGATCACTTTACCAGCGCCCATCTCCTGCGCAGCGGCGACAGCGAGAATGCCGATCGGACCCGAACCTTGAATGACAACGGTGTCGTTCCACGTGAACCCACCAGCACGCTGTGCGCGGTTGAACGCACGAATGCATGATGTGAGAGGTTCCGACAGCGCGCCCAAACGCAAAGACATATCGTCCGGTAATTTATAGATTTTCGTACCGGGCAGCATATCGAGATCGACATAGACATATTCCGCCCAGCCGCCCCACAAATGCGGCGCCTTGTCGAAGCCGAGATAGCGGCCGTAATAAACCGGCGTGAGGCATTTGTTCGCCGTCTGCGGATAGTGCAAGCACCAATGACAATGACCGCACGGCATCAAGGGCGGGATCATCACTTTTGATCCAACATGAAGCGGCTTGCCCATGAAATCTTCGGTGAATTCATCACCCTTTTCGACGATGATGGCGCCGATCTCATGACCGAGCGTGAAGGGCCACGGCAAAGGCTTCGGCCAATGGCCTTTGAGAATATGCTGGTCGGTGCCACACACGCCGCAGGCGCCGATTTGCAAGAGCGCTGCCTTCTTCGGAACTTTCGGCCATGGCACTGTCTGGATCACCGGATCAGCGCCCGGTCCCGCATAGGTGCACACGCGAATATGATCAGCCTTACGCATTGCCACGTCTCCCTAGGATCGTCTTGTTTTTTGAAAGTAGAGACGGAAACCGGGCCTAGGTAAAGCTGCCAAGCAAGCGCGCCAGCCATGCAGGACAAGCGGCGCAATAAGGTTACAGGATCGGAACGCGCTGCAGAGGTGGCTTGGGTTGCGGTGCGTAAACGGCGGCCTCATCAACCCAGCCCCCGCCTGTGGCCTTGTAGATGTTCACGACCGCATCGAAGGCGCCTTTGCGTGCGAGCGCGGATTCAATTTGCGCTTGATATAATTCATTATGCAGTAGGATGAGGCCTGTATATTCGTGCGGCGTTTTGCCCAGCATGTCCTGCGTTTTGGCGACCGCCGATTCCAGCGCGTTCTGGCTCCTGATCAACGCTTCGAGATGTTTGGTCGAGCGATGATACGCAATCAATGCGTTTTTCGTATCGCGAAATGCGGTCAACAAGGTTTCTTGATATTCAGCAAGTGCAACCTCGGTTTCGCCCTTGGCAATATCAACCTTGCCTGTGATGGCTCCTGCGGCAAAGAGCGGGCCAACCGCATTGCCAGCGAGCGCCCACACCGGTGTTAGCCCCCCGGGCATGGGACCTGGAAACAAACTTGAATAGCCAATGCCACCCGACGCGCTGAGATGAATTTGGGGCAAATAAAGCGCCATCTCGGCACCGATTTGTGCGTTGGCGGCAATCAGCCTTTGCTCCGCCTGCGCCACATCAGGCCGCCGCAACAAGACGTCGGAGCGAATCGTGTGCGGCATGACAGGCGTTTTCAATCCAGCAAAGCCGCGTCCGCGCGAAATTTTCAACGTTGGATCAGCACATAGCAAACGCAAATCATTTTCCGCCTGATCCGCGGTTGCGCTCAACAAGGGCAGATTAGCGCGATAGCGCTCAATCGATGAGAATAATTGCGCTCGCGCCACTTCAGATGCGGGCGGCGTTGAAGAACTCATCGCATCAAGATCGTGACTGAGACGCGTAATGGAATCCTGTGTGATTTTATACTGTGTCTCGGCTGCACGCAGACGCACATAGGCTTCTGCCACTTCGGAGACGATCATCAACACCGCAGCGCGACGCCCCTCCTCTGCGCCCGCCGCAATCGCATCGGCACTTTCAACCTGCCGCCTGACGCGCCCCCACACGTCAAGCGTCCACGAAACGCTGGGTTGCGGCGCAATCACCGTCTCGAAAGAGCGCTGATACCGACCGGGTTTATGCGTGCGGATCACCCCAGTGCCATAATCCGCATGAGGATAAAGATTCGACTGCACGACCATCACGCCGGACCGCGCTACATCTACCCGCGACGCTGCCGCTTTCAGCGTTAGATTGCTGCCAAGTGCGATCTGGATCAGCTTCAATAATTCGGCGTCACCCGGCAGCGTCCACCAATGCAGACCCGCAATATCAGCTGCCTCACGCGGTGGGATCACATAATCAGGGAGTTTGACTTCGGGCCGCTTATAATCGGGCCCCAGCGTACAGCCCGGCATGAAGGCGAGCAGTAAGGCCGCGGCAGCCGCCACGCCCAATCGCCCCCTCACCCTGACCCACCGCTGACGCAACTGAAGACCCCTCACAACTGGGTCCGACAATGCCGTGCAGAGTGGCCATGGGACAGGTCAGCGCCGCGGAAGCAGGGCCTTATCCACTGCCATGAACACGGAAGCGGCGGGGCTTGGCGCTACATCAGCGGCCGGTTGGTCCTGACGAGCGTATGGACGGCCGCGTAATCGACCTTGCCCGAGCCCAAGACGGGGATCGCTGCCACCGGCATCACGGCGCGCGGCACCCATAATTCGGGATAGCCCTTCTCTTTCGCGTAACGCGCCAGAGCGGCCTGATCGAGATCGCGGCCATCGCTGACCAGCGCAATCTGCTCGCCCTTTTTCGGATCAGCCATCGCCACGGCGACATGGCTGGCTTCGGGCCATAATTCTTGCGCCAGGGATTCAATCGCGGCGAGCGACACCATCTCGCCACCGATTTTGGCAAAACGCTTGGCGCGCCCGCGAATGGAAATGCGGCCCTCGTGATCCATCGTCACAATATCGCCCGTGTCATGCCAGCCATCTTCGGGCGGCACCAACACACCGGGATCGTTGGCGAACATATAGCCCGCCATCACATTCGGCCCGCGCACGATGAGACGCCCACCTTCATGAATGCCTTCAACCGGTTCGAGCCGCGCTTCCATCCCCGGCAAGAGACGACCAACCGTACCGGGCACATTATCTTCAACCTGATTGACGGCGATCACGGGTGAACATTCTGTTGCGCCATAGCCTTCGAGAATTGTTGTGCCCGCTTCAGCCCATTGCGCGCGGGTTTCATCCTTCACGCGTTCTGCACCCGCCACGACGATCCGCACAGACGCGAATTGGCCAGGATCAGCCGCGCGCATCCAACCACGCAAAAACGTATCGGTACCAAAGAGGATCGTCGCTTTGGTTTCCTCGGCAATGCGCGCCACTTGTTTATACTGCAGTGGGCTCGGATAGAGCACGACTTTCATCCCGCCAAACAGGCCGAGAAGCATGCCGCCTGTCAGCCCATACGAATGGAAGATCGGCAACGGATTCATGATGATCTGATCGGGACCAAGGGGCGGCCGCCCAATATGCGCCTCGATCTGCTTCACATTCGCAATCAGATTGGCATTGGACAGGACGACACCCTTCGGTGCACCTTCCGATCCCGACGTGAACAAAAGCACGCCCGCTTCGTCGGGTGAGAGCGCATGGCGTGCATGCACCATGCCGGGCACAAAACTGCGCAGCACGCCCATGGCCTTGTCGAAGGAGGTGAGCGCCGCCCGGACATCTTCGAGATAAAGGACACGCACCAAACGGCCCGTCGCCTGCGTCTCGCTGAGAACCGTCTCCAGCGTTTCATCAAGGCGAGCCTGATCGATGAAACGACGCGAGGTGATGAGCGTCTCAATCTCGCCGATCCGCAACGCTGCAACGAGATTGCGGACACCAGCGGTAAAATTCAGTAGCGCTGGAACACGGCCATAAGCCGAGAGACCAAACAGGGTGACGGCCGCCGCATTCACGTTCGGCAACATTACGCCGACCGTTTCGCCACGCACTGTCTCGACCTCAAAGGCCTTGCCAAGAACGAGCGAACCGAGAATGAGCCGGTGGTAGCTCAGAGGCGCCCGTTCCTGATCCTCCAGAATGGGCGTCTTGCGGCCATAAGCCTCGGCCGCGGCGAGAAGCGCGCCGAACAGGGTATTGCGGGTCTCTGCCAATGCGAATGAAATGGGGGGTGGCCCTTCGTCTACGTCTTTGGTCGTAGACGCTAGCCCGTTCCGGGCACGGCGCATAGTCTTCGCCTTGCGGAACGCCTCACAATGAGCCGAACCGCCAATCTCGCCTCAGCCCTTATGATTTTCAGCCACCGGCGGTTGGTAAGCGAGGCCCAGATCCCACGGGAAATAGATCCACGTATCCTGCGACACTTCCGTGATGAAAGTATCGACCAGCGGACGGCCGAGCGGCTTGGCATAGACTGTCGCGAAATGCGCTTTCGGCAACAGGTCGCGAACAAGCCGCGCGGTTTTACCGGTGTCGACGAGATCGTCGATGACCAGCACCTTCGCGCCGCCTTCACCGCCAAGCCGTGCGACTTCGTCGGAAATGCCCTTGAGCAATTTCAACTCACCTTGCGACGAATAATCGTGATAGCTCGCGATGCAGACCGTCTCGATGATCCGCAGGCCAAGCTCACGCGCCACGATGGCGGCCGGTACAAGACCGCCGCGTGTGATGCAAACAATGGCTTCGAACGGCCCCGCCGATGAAAGCCGCCACGCCAGCGCGCGCGCATCACGATGGAACTGATCCCATGAAACGGGAAAGGCTTTCGGGGCTAGCGCTTCAGTCATGATGGTGAGCTCCGTCAATTCTTGGCTGCGCGCAGGCCAGCCAATAAGGCTTCGACATCGGCGCGCGCTTTTTCAAGCGGCTCGGTCTCGCGACCGCGCAGCACGATCTGGTTGGTGAAGCTCTTGCCATCGAAATGTGGATAAGAGCCGATGATGATGCCGGGATGATTTTTCTGCACGGCCGCAAGCGGCGTCGCATAAGCGCCTTCTGGAAAACCCGATGCATCCACATTGAGCGACAACATTTTGGCACCGGTCTTTAAGGTGGGTGCAACATTGTCCAGCATGGCTTGCATGATGGAGGGCACACCCGCCATCACGATCACATTGCCGGTCACGAAACCGGGTGCTTTCGAAATCGGATTCTCGATGAGATCAGATCCGGCAGGAATGCGCGCCATCCGCAACCGCGCTTCGTTGAGATCCTCCGGATTGGGATAACGCTCACGCAGCATGGCGACCGCACGCGGATCATGATCGATCGTCACACCGAAGGCTTTGGCGACACAATCGGCCGTGATGTCATCATGCGTCGGCCCGATGCCACCCGTGGTGAAAACATACGTATAGCGCGCCCGCAGTGCATTCAGTGCTGCAACAATTTCTTCTTCGACATCGGGCACCACGCGCACTTCACGCAAATCGATCCCAAGCGCGGTGAGATATTCCGCGATATAGCCAATATTCTTATCTTTCGTCCGGCCTGAGAGAATCTCGTCACCAATGACGAGCATGCCGGCGGTGATCGTCTCGGTCATCTCAATCCCTCACATAAGCCAGGTTGCGCCGCATCATCGCGACCGGGCGATAGCCCTTTTCCGCCAGCAATTTCGGCAAGTCGATCTGCCAAACGCCAACCGAGTTCTCCATCAGGATGGCTTTAGGCCACAGCGCTTCCGGCGCTTCCCGGAAATAGGGCTCAAGGATGAGATCCTCGGCGCCCTCGACATCGATCTTGATGGCATCGACATGATCGACACCTTGCTGCGTGACAAGATCAAACAGGGTGCGCGCTGGAACCTTGAGCTGCGACTGCCCTGTCGACCCGACGATCTTCACGCTCGACTCGCCCTGATTACGCGGATCGATGAACAACGTGACCTCGCCATTACGGTCCGCGACAGCGCAATCAACCGCCTTCACAGTCCCGAACGGGTTCTGCCGGATGTTGAAGACGAGACGCTCAAAAATGCGCGGCTGCGGCTCGACCGCGAGAATACGCGCACCGGGACCCGCTAGCGCAGCCATGGCCATGGAATAGCCGCCGACATTCGCGCCAATATCGAGGAAGACGAAGCCCGGCACGATCCGGCTCGCGAGAAACTCACGCTCGGCCCGGTCGAAATAATCAGGCGTGAAGAGGATGCGCTTTTCGCAGACATTATGGTCGGGATAGAGCCTGAACCGCGCACCCATCCGCTCGACATCGGCCGGCTTGCCGTTCAGCAGCGCCACACCCACGGCACGCAGAGCGAAAGCGAGGCGGCGCGACAGCCAGCCCTGCCCGCAGACTTGCGTGATCGAAAGCAGCTTTTCGAGCCAGGAATCAGGGCGGAACGTGCCGAAGGGCGCGGTCTCATTGGGCTCGGTAGGGTTGGTGGTCATGAAAGGTCCTGCCTGCGCCGCCGGGGCGGGAGGCCTCTATACGACGCCAAGGCCCCCTCGGAAAGCGCGCTTGCACAGTTCTGCGGCCTTGCAACCGTCCCTTTTCTCCGCCATGTGAAGGGCCAGTTCCCCGTCACCCTTGGGTAGCCTAGGCACACCATGACCTTTGTCGACGAAACGCTCTCGCCCCGCCGCAAGACCGGCGAGATCAAGCTGTTCGGCGCCGAGGCGTTCGAGGGCATGCGGAAGGCTGGCCAATTGACCGCCACGGCGCTTGATCTGGTGACGGACCTTGTCAAACCCGGTGTCACGACCGAGGCGATCGACGATTTCATCTATGAATTCGCCATGGACAACCAAGCCTATCCTGCGCCGCTGATGTATCGCGGCTACCGGAAAGGCACCTGCACATCGATCAATCATGTGGTCTGCCATGGCATCCCGAACGACAAGCCTCTGCGCGATGGCGACATCGTCAATATCGACGTCACCTTGATCGTTGAAGGCTGGCACGGCGATTCAAGCCGCATGTATCTCGTTGGTGATGTGCCGCGCCGCGCCCAGCGCCTCGTCGAAGTGACCTATGAATGCCTGATGCGCGGCATCGCTACAGTCCGTCCAGGCGCGACAACCGGCGATATCGGTCACGCCATTCAAAGCTTCGCTGAAGCGGAGCGCTGCTCCGTGGTGCGGGATTTTTGTGGCCATGGGCTTGGCCGCCTCTTCCATGACGAGCCCAACATCCTGCATTATGGTCGCCCGGGCGAAGGCGTGCCGCTTAAGCCCGGCATGTTGTTTACGATCGAGCCGATGATCAATCTCGGCCGGCCGCATGTGAAATTATTGTCCGACGGTTGGACAGCCGTCACGCGTGACAGGTCTCTGTCCGCACAGTTCGAGCACACGGTAGGCGTTACGGAAACAGGGGCCGAGATCTTCACGCTCTCGCCCCGGGGTATGCATCAACCACCCTACGCCTGACCGGAGGGCGCGTGAGCGACGCGCAAGACCAAGAACGGCCAGACCCCATCGACCATCGCCGCGGCCATCGCGAGCGCTTGCGCGCACGCTTTCGCAAAGGTGGCCCCGACAGTCTTGCCGATTATGAATTGCTGGAACTTCTCTTGTTCCGCTCGATCCCGCAGCGCGACGTCAAAGGACTCGCGAAAGCGCTTATCGCGAAATTCGGTTCAGTCGCGGAAGTGCTGACAGCCCCCCCGGCACGCCTCACGGAGATTAGCGGCATTGGGGATGCGACGATCACCGATTTCAGGATTATCGAAGCGGCCGGTCGTGCCCTGGCGAAAGGTGCCATCCAGCCCCGCAAGATATTGGGTTCTTGGTCAGCCGTGATCGATTATTGCCGCGCAGCCATGGCATTTGCTGATCGCGAAATGGTCCGCATCCTCTTTCTCGACAAGCGCAATGGCCTACTTGCAGACGAGGTGCAGCAAACCGGCACAATCGACCACACGCCGGTTTACCCGCGCGAAGTGGTGAAACGCGCCCTCGAACTCTCTGCCACAGCTGTGATTTTGGTCCATAATCATCCCAGTGGCGATCCGACGCCATCGGAAGCCGATATCCGGATGACGCGTGATCTTGTCACCATTGCCAAGCCGCTCGGCGTGCTGGTGCACGACCACATCATCGTCGGCCGCAATGGCCACGCGTCGTTGAAGGGATTGGGATTGATTTGATGACTATCGACGTCGCTTTGTCCATACTGACCTTTGCACTTGTGAGCTCCCTCACACCCGGCCCCAATAATTTCATGCTTATGGCATCCGGCGCCAATTTTGGCTTTGTGCGCACCATCCCGCACGCGCTCGGTATCATGATGGGCTTTTTTGTGCTGCTGGTCGCGATTGGCTTCGGACTTGGCGCTTTGCTCACGGCAGCACCCGCACTGCATCTGGCGCTGAAAATCGCAGGCGCGTCCTATCTTGTCTATCTCGCTTGGCGGCTCGCCATGTCGCGCAGCCTCGGGCAGGAGGGGCAAACGAATGCGCGACCGATGACGCCGTTCGAAGCGGCTCTGTTTCAATGGGTCAACCCGAAAGCCTGGGTGATGGGCCTCACGTCGATGGCGGTCTTCACGGATCCTGACCGGCCATTCATGACGGCCTTGATCGTGGCGTTCACCTTTTTTGCCGTCAGTTTCCCGAGCAACTCCATCTGGATCGTCTTCGGAGTCGCGCTCCGGCGTCTTCTGGCCGATCCCGTCCGGCTCAAATGGTTCAATATCACGATGGCCGTCCTGCTTATTTTGAGCGTCGTGCCGATGCTGGGATAAACCCGCGATCGCGCTCAATTTTTCAGCATCTGCCTGAACTCTAGACAAAAATGCAGTGCGGATGCGTCCGAAAGCCCCGCTTTCGCTGGCACAGCTTTTGCGCCAAGCTAAAGCGTGAGGGGGACGTCTATGGCCGCTTTTGACGAAATGAACGGGATCGCCGGCGACACCCGCGATGCCTATCGACGGCTGAAAGACTGGCTTGATAACGCCCCACCTGATTTGATGAGCCTGCGCCGCAGCCAGGCTGAGCTCTTTTTCCGCCGGATTGGCATTACTTTCGCCGTTTATGGCGATGAGCAATCAACTGAGCGCCTGATCCCCTTCGACATTATTCCGCGCGTATTGACCAAACCGGAATGGACCCGGCTTGAAGAAGGGTTGATCCAGCGCGTAACCGCGCTCAATGCCTTTCTCAAGGATATCTACGGCCCGCGCGAATGCATCCGTGCAGGCATCATCCCCGCCGATCTCGTCGACAACAATCCCGGTTTCCGGCCGGAAATGGTCGGCTTCCGCCCGCCGCATGATATCTATGTCCAGATCGCCGGGATCGATATCGTCCGTGTCGATGCCGACACATTCTATGTGCTCGAAGACAATGCGCGCACACCGTCGGGCGTGTCCTACATGCTCGAAAACCGCGAAGTGATGATGCGGCTCTTCCCCGAATTGTTCCGCGATCATCGCATTGCGCCCGTCGACAATTACCCCGATCGCTTGCTGCAAACCTTGCGCTCCGTTGCGCCGCCCCATGCGATGGACGAACCGACCTGCGTTCTGCTGACGCCGGGACAATATAATTCTGCTTTCTATGAGCATTCGTTTCTGGCCGATAAGCTCGGCATTGAATTAGTTGAAGGCTCGGATCTCTTTGTCGATGACGAGATCGTCTATATGCGCACCACCGAAGGACCACAGCGCGTCGACGTGATCTATCGGCGGATCGACGATGAATATCTCGACCCCCTCGCCTTCAACCCGGAATCAGTGCTGGGCGTGGCGGGTCTGTTTTCAGCCTACAAAGCCGGGAACGTGACGCTCGCCAATGCTGTTGGAACCGGCGTGTCCGATGATAAGGCCGTCTATTCTTATATGCCCGAAATCATCCGCTTCTTCACGGGGCAGGATGCCATCCTCAAAAACGTGCCGACCTATCGCTGCCGCGAAAAAGACGCGCTCGCTTATGTGCTCGACCATCTCGGCGAACTCGTCGTGAAAGAAGTGAATGGCTCGGGCGGCTATGGAATGCTTGTTGGCCCGCATGCGACGAGCCGACAGATTGATGATTTCCGCAAGCGATTAAAGCACGATCCCGATGGTTTCATCGCGCAGCCAACACTTGCTTTATCAACTTGCCCGACCTTCGTAGCCTCTGGCGTGGCGCCACGCCATGTCGATCTGCGCCCCTTCGTTCTGTCGGGATCCGACCGCGTTCGTATCGTACCGGGCGGGCTCACTCGCGTTGCGCTGAAAGAAGGATCGCTCGTCGTCAATTCCAGCCAAGGCGGCGGCACCAAGGATACATGGGTGCTCGATGCTTAGCCGGACCGCCGATAATCTTTACTGGGTCGCGCGCTATGTCGAACGCGCCGAGTTTCTGGCGCGCATTCTGGACGCGACCGCCCGTATCGCCACTTTGCCCGCCGCTTATGGCGGGCAAGGCAGCGAATGGGAAAGCGCCCTTCTCACCGCAGGCGCGGCGGATGGATTTTTCCGCGTCTATCAAGACGTGAATGAGAAGACCGTCACCGATTATCTTGTTTTCCATCCCGATAACCCCTCTTCCATTCGCAATTGTCTTGGCATTGCGCGCAACAATGCGCGCGCCGTGCGCACCGCTGTGACGGGCGAGATGTGGGAGACAATCAACAGCGCGTGGCTCGAATTAAGAAAGATCGAGCCCGCATCACTTGGACGCGAGGAATTGGCGCGCTTCCTCGATTGGGTGAAGAATGTCTCGCTCACCTTCGACGGCTCTGCCTATCGCACCATGTTGCGCAATGATGCCTATTGGTTCACGCGTTTAGGGGCCTGCATCGAACGCGCCGATAACACCGCCCGCATTCTCGACGTGAAATATCATGTGTTGCTGCCGGAAACAGAAGATGTCGGCGGCTCGCTCGATTATTTTCAATGGGCGACGATTTTGCGCGGCGTCTCGGCGCTTACCTCGTATCATTGGGTTTACCGACAAAGCGTGAAGCCATGGCTTGTCGCCGACCTTCTAATCCTCAACCGGCAGATGCCGCGCTCGCTGATCAGCTCTTATGAGACCATCGTGCGCTTCCTCGATGAATTGGGCGAAGCCTATGGCAAGGTCGGCCAACCGCACCGTATCGCGCGCAATACGTTGAATGCCCTCGATACCACGGTCATCGAAGACGTCTTCCAGCAGGGGCTGCATGAATTCATCACCGATTTCATCGCCGATAACAACAAGCTCGGCAAGGCGATCACCGATCATTACTTGACCTGAACGCTCCTTCTGCCACAAAGCGAACCCATTAGCGGCGGCCAGCCGCCCCGTTGGTTATAGGGACACGCCATGACCTATTGTGCCGGCCTCCTCGTGCGCGAAGGCCTTGTGATGATAGCCGATACCCGCACCAATGCGGGGCTCGACAACATTTCAACCTTTCGCAAGCTGCACCAATTTGAGATTGCGGGCGAACGATCACTTGCGATTGCAACGGCGGGCAATCTTTCTATCTCCCAATCGGTGTTGAGCCTGATCACCGAAGGCTTGCCGCATGAGCATGGCGAAGGCCTTGAGACGATCTATTCAGCGCCAACTATGTTTCGTGCGGCGCAATTGATCGGGCGTGCCATTCGTGAAGTGCGCCACACCGACGGCAAGGAGCTGGACGAGTCAGGCGTGAAGTTCGACGTCTCAATCCTACTCGGCGGCCAGATCAAGGGCGGCCCGGCGCGGCTTTATATGCTGTACTCGGCCGGCAACTTCATCGAATGCGGTGTCGAGACACCCTATCTGCAAATCGGCGAGCATAAATATGGTAAGCCCATTCTCGACCGTGCGGTGAATTTCGAAACCACATTACCGGTGGCATTGAAGCTTGCCTTGATTTCGATGGATTCCACCATCCGCTCCAATTTGGGCGTTGGCCTGCCGATCGATATCATCACCATCCCACGCGATACGCAGCAGGCGTCGATCGTGCATCGGATCGAGGCGGGCGAACCCTATTTCCATGATTTGCGCGAACGCTGGTCTGCCGCACTGCGGGCTGCCCATACGGCTATTCCGCTGCCGCCCTATGGTGGAGCCAATTCCTAGAAAATGGCAGCCGCCCCTGTCGCCAAAGCGAACACGAAGCCAAGCGACAGGGCGGTGCCCACAAGACCGACGGCGATCCCGCCCAACACAAGAAGTCCGTCACGCTCGACGAGCCCGAGCCCAATCAGCACCACGGCCACGCCCAGCGGCACCTGCCCGATGAACGGGGCCGCGCACACAAGCGCCACCGAGAACATCATCAGCGCCGAGCCGATCAACCGGAACGCCAGCCGGCTGTCCACGATGCCAAAGCGGGGCTTGGCCACACGCTCAAGCTTCCGCACCCATGGCATCGCCCGCTCGATAAAATTGGCCATCGTGGCGCGCGACACGGTCTTATCGAGCAGGAAGCCCGGCAACCAAGGCGTATTCCAGCCCAGAACCATCTGAAGCGCGACGAAGATCAGCAGAAGCCCGCACAGAAGCGGGATGGGCGGCGGCATCGGAAGGCAATTTGGCAAGCCAAGCCCAACGACAAGCAGCGCAAACCCGCGTTCGCCCAGTGTCTTCATAATAGCCCGCAGCGTAATGCCAGGCCCCTCACCCGCCACGGCCAAGGCCGGGAGCGTGTCAGACGTACGATGATGGAGCTGGAGCATTCAGGGGCCAGGGAGACGCAGGATTACGCCTTTCCTATCCCGCCCGAATGCGGCGGCCAAGAGGCCGGGGGCCGATTATGGGGGGTCCCCCCGCGACAAAACGTGCCGACAGGCCTCAACCCGCCCCGGCTGGCTGGTTTCAAGCGCCGGCTCAGTTGATGAGGAATTCGCTCCGCGCGATCCTGAGCTCTGCAGGCTTGATCAACCCCTGATGTGCAACTTCGACTTTGTAGAGCGCCCCATCAAGCGAACGCCGCCAGAAGGCGAGGAAGTCTTTCAGCACTGGGAAATCCGGTGCCACATCATAATCCTGCCAGATATAGGTTTGCAGCAAAGCCGGATGATCCGGCAGACGGTAGAGAATATTCGCAGTCGCAAGCCCATATCCTGCGAGCTGCTTGAGAAAATCACGCGACGGCATAGTGCCTCCATCACACGATTGCGAATGCTTGAGGATCGCTCCGCATCCCTTACGAAATCAATAAGACGATCGGACGCAGAAAAATTGTTTTCACAGATGATTTTAGCAGCAGCAGCGCGCGAGTGCTGATGCCTTTTCAACGCGTCCTAGTAATGTGAGCGAAACCCGACGCGGCGCGGTGCGAGGGTTCAAATCGTTTTCAAAAATGCAGCGGCATCGCGCGCAATCTCTTGCCGACGCTTTTCATCCATCGCGCGCAAATTCTTGTACGGCATACCCATGCGCGGATTGCGGGATAGCTGATCGGCATTGCGCGCCAGAAAATCCCAATAAAGATAATTGAACGGACAGGCCTTTGATCCGGTCCGCTCTTTCGGCGAATAGGTGCAACCCTGACAATAATCGCTCATGCGGTCGATGTAAGCACCTGACGCAGCATAGGGCTTGGAAGCCATCACACCGCCATCAGCAAAAAGCGCCATGCCCGACACGTTCGGCAATTCAACCCATTCAAACGCGTCGGCATAAACCGCCAAAAACCAATCTTGCACTTCTTTCGGATCAAGCCCGGCCAGCAGCGAAAAATTACCAATCACCATCAGCCGTTGAATATGATGCGCATAGGCGTTCTCAAGCGTATCGCCAATGCATTGATGCAGGCAATTCATCGTCGTCTTGCCCGTCCAGAAGAATGCCGGCAGCGCGCGCTTCGCACCAAGCGCATTGGCAGCGGCATAATCCGGCATTTTCAACCAATAAAGCCCGCGCACATATTCCCGCCATCCAATGATCTGGCGAATGAAACCTTCCGCGGCATTGAGCGGAATTTTTTCGTCGCGCGCGAGGCGGTCAACGCGGGCACATACCTCCTCCGCTGTCAGAAGCCCCACATTCAAATAAGCCGATATCAGCGAATGGTAGAGGAAGGGCGCACCAGCCTGCATCGCATCCTGATAATCGCCAAAAGATTCCATTCCCTGCTTGATAAAATCATCAAGCGCCTTGAGCGCATCGGTGCGCGTCACCGCCCAACCAAACGGCTCGACGGCACCATAATGACTGTCAAACCGTTTCTTGACGAGCGCAATAACATCCTGCGTGATCGGGTCGGGTGCAAAGCGTTTCCGCTTCGGTGGTGTATGGTTTTTGGGCAGTGCTTTGCGATTTTCTGCGTCGAAATTCCATGCCCCGCCGAACGGGTCATCGCCTTCCATTAGAAAGCCAGTTTTCTTCCGCATATCGCGATAAAAATATTCCATCCGCAATTGCTTGCGGCCCTGCGCCCATGCCGAGAATTCATCAAGGGATGCAATAAAACGATCATCCTCACCGATGGTAAGCGGGACAGGCAGCGTCTCACGCCAATCCTGCATCATCTGCAGAACGCGCCATTCGCCGGGCTCCGTCATCACGACGCTGTCCGACTTGTGCCGCTTGAGGGCACGCTGCAATTCACCAGTAAATGACCCCGTATTCTTCGGATCATCCAGCTTTACATAATCGACATTGATGCCGTCCTTCTTCAGCACCTCGGCAAAGTGCCGCATGGCTGAGAGGATGAAGACGATCTTTTGTGGATGATGCGGCACATAGGTCGTTTCATCCGCCACCTCGACCATCAGCACGGTATCGCGCTTCTTGTCGAGATCACGCAAAGCCGACACTGAACGCGTCAGCTGGTCGCCGAGAAGGAAGCGCAGAACCGCCACGCTTAGCCCTTGGTGCGGAGCGACGAACGCCCGCCATCCACGCCCACGATCTGGCCGCTGATCCAGCCTGCTTCGGGTGACAGTAACAAAGCGGCAAGCGGCGCAATATCATCGGCTTCGCCGAGGCGCTGAAGCGCATGCATTTGCGCAATCGCGGTCGCCATTGTCTCATTCGCGGTCAGTGCTTTGGCGAGCTCGGTCTTGGTTAGCGACGGCGCAATGCAATTGACCCGCACTTTGGGCGCCAATTCAGCTGCGAGCGCGCGCGTCAGCCCTTCGATCGCGCCCTTGGCCATCGCCACGGAGGCGTGGGCGGTAAAGCCCTGCGCTACGGCCACTGTCGAGAAGAACAGGACCGATGCTGCATCTTGCTTTTTAAAAACTGGCAAAGCGGCTTGAACCGCCCGGACCGCGCCCAGTGCATTCACACGGAAATCGGTTTCGAAATCCTGATCGCTCAACCGCGCGACCGGCTTGAGATTGATCGTGCCGACGGCGTAAGCGAGACCATCGAGCCCCTCGCCGGCCTCCGAGACGGCCCGTTTGATCGCATCACCATCATTCACGTCACACACGGAATAAGAAGCGCCGATCTCCTGCGCCAGAGCCTGCAACCGGCCCTCGTCGCGTGCAGCCAAATGGACGCCGCGCCCCTGCCCTCGTAACCGCCGGGCGAGTGCCGCCCCGATGCCGCCCGTTCCCCCCAAGATCAACACCGTCGACGCCATGGACTTGTCCTTCATGCGCACCACAATCCTCACGCATACGTGTTGGACCCCCGTTCGGATTGCCCATGGCCAAGATGAGGAAAAAGGCGGATCTCCCGCAAAAAACCTGTGCCAGCTGTGGCCGTCCTTTCACATGGCGCAAGAAATGGGAGAAAGTCTGGGACGAGGTCCGCTATTGCTCGGATAAATGCCGCAGCCAGCGGGGGTAAGCGAGCAGAATACCCTCGCCTTTCGAGACGCGGCTTTGCGGCTCCTCATCGTGAGGGCTTAGGAGTCATTTTTTGGCGAACGAAGCCCAATCCGCAGGCGTATCGATATCGCGGGTGGCAGCATCAGAGGATTCCGGCATCTCGATCACCATGGCGCGATGCTTCTCAAGAATCTTGCGCGCACCCTGATCACCACTCAGCGTTTCGATCTCAGGAAATAACGCCGCCGCAATCATGCAGGGATTACCCCATTGCCCCTCATGCACCGGCACAGCGGCGAGCGCGGCTGGCTCCGCCTCAAACGCCGCGTAAAGCCGATCGAGCAAAGCCGCATCCAGCCCGGGCATATCGGCGAGGATCACGGCTGCGCCATCGATATTATCCGGCAACGCTTTGATCCCGGTTTTGAGCGAGGTTGATAGCCCCTGCGCGAAATCGGGATTGGTGACGAATGACACCGGCAAACCTGCGCATGCCGCTCGCACGGCATCGGCTTCATGACCGAGCACGACGACGACCGGTTTCAATTGTGACAGAACCGCCATCTTCACCGCATGCCGCACCAACGGATCACCACCGTCTGTGAGCAGCAATTTGTTCTGCGCGCCCATGCGCGTCGAACGCCCGGCGGCCAGAACAATGGCGGCAACGCTCATGCTTCGCCTCCCACACGCGGATGGCCACGTTGCACGATCTCCATCAAGAGGCCGCCCACGCCCATGCGGCGGATATCCTGCGCCGTCACGGGCACATCGGCAAGCAGGCGATCGAGCACCCAATCAAAACCATTTTCTGCCGGTGAACGCGCACAACCGGGTGCACCCAGCACATCGAAAGAGCCAAGTCGTCCGATCAACAACAGATTGCCGGGATCAACCGGCATGCCAAATTGCACAATGGTACCGCCCTGCCCCTCGAGCGCCGCCGGAATCACATCGCGGCGGTCGGTAATCGCCGAGGCACCGAAGATGATGACAAGATCAGGCGCCTGCGCCGTCGTAGCCTGCATTGCATCGCGCAAAGCATGTTCATCATGTGCGCATTGCACATTGGCCACGATGGTCGCCTGTGCTTTTGCCAAGCGCTTCTCTAGAACCTGCACCGTCTTTGTGACGATGGAGGGTTTTAAGCCCGGCAGAACGGTAGAGATGACGGCGACACGCTTGGCGCGGAACGGCTTCACACTGATGGCCTCACCGCCTGCAGCATGAATGGCCTGTATCAACAAGGATTCAGGGACCGCGAAAGGGATGATCTTCACTGTACCAATCATCTCGCCCGCCTCGACGGGTTTCAGATGTGGCAGCGTTGCGCATGTCAGCGCCTCATCCACGGCATTGAATTGATCGATACGGGCTGCATCAACAATTAGGATGCCAGCTTCATTCGCAAACAGATTGACGCGGCCTGTTGCGGGCATATCGCAGCGCGCGCCCGCACCGGAAAGTTTTTCCGCCGCGCGGCGGGCCGCCTCGTCCTCCGGCACATCACCCGCTTCGATCCTCGCACCGATGATGGATCGGACGCCCGCGGCAGTGAGCGCCGAACAATCCTCACGCGATAGGACGCGCCCTTTCTTCATCACGAGTTCGCCCTGCCGCACCGCATGGGCAAGAATGGCGCCATCTGCCTCAGCAACAGGGATCGAACCAAAAAACATCAGGCACGACTTCCATCGGGCTTCAGCCGCAAAGAGGCAGTGATTTCACCCAAGATCGAAAGGGCGATTTCTGCTGGCGAAACGGCGCCAATATTCAATCCGATCGGTGCGTGGATCCGGGCGATAGACTCGGCTGAAAATCCGGCGGCTTCAAGCCGCTCAACGCGCTTGGCATGCGTCTTACGCGAACCGAGCGCACCGATATAAAAACTATCGGACCGCAAAGCGATATGAAGTGCCGGGTCGTCAATCTTCGGGTCATGCGTGAGGAGAACGACAGCCGTGTAACGATCAATCCCCAATTCCGGGATGATCGCATCGGGCCATTCGGCATAAAGCGGTACATCGGGAAAACGTTCTGGCGTGGCAAAAGCCGTCCGCGGATCAACGATGATCACATCATGACCGAGCTGGCGTGCCATCGGTACCAGTGCCTGCGAGATATGGACTGCACCGACACAGAGAATCCGCAGGGGTGGTGTTTGCACGCTGATAAAATATTGCGCGTCGCCCTCTTCCACCAAAGCGCTCTTGCCGGTTCTCAGCGCGAGATCAAGATGCGCCGCCAGCGGGTCGGTCGCCAACGCGGCAGGATCAACCAAGCGCTCTGTGCCATCGGCAATCGACGTGACCAGTAACGCGGCGCGCCGCGCACGCCGGGCTGCGTTGAGAGCGGCAAGCGTTTCAAGTTTCACGTCACGCGACCTTTTCAACGAAGACGGAGATACGGCCACCACAAGAAAGGCCAACCTGCCATGCTGTCTCATCCGCCACACCGAAGGAGACAAGCTTGGCTGCACCGCTCTCGATCACATCCAGCGCCTCGGTGACAACCGCACCCTCGACACAGCCGCCCGAAACGGAACCGAGAAAATTCCCCTCGCCATCAATCACCAGCCGCGAACCGACCGGGCGCGGCGCCGAGCCCCATGTCTCGACAACGGTCGCGATCGCCACGTCACGCCCCGCCCGCCGCCATTCTTCCGCAGAGGCGAGAATATCTTCATCATTCGCACGCATCGGATCTCTCCTGTGCTTTCATTTAGGTCGATTGCCGCCCGCTTCAACTTGCCCGCCGAAGCCAGGCGCGCGGATCGGTCGCCAACGAAGGCTTGGCCGACAAGGCTTCCACCAATGTCTTCATGGCGTTGAGATTATGGATTGGCCGGAACTCATCGACATGGGGCAGCATGGCACGGATGCCCTCCGCCTTCGCCTCAAACCCGCCCCAACGCAACAAAGGATTAAGCCAGACAAGCTTGCGGCACGAGCGGTGCAGCCGATCCATCTCGCGACCAAGTTCGGTCGTGCCATCACGCTCAAGCCCGTCAGTGAACAACAGCACGATCGCACCTTGCGTTAGCACGCGGCGCGACCAATCGACATTGAAACGATGCAGCGATGTCGAGATGCGCGTGCCGCCTGCCCAATCCTTCACCTCTTCCGAACAGCGCGCCAAAGCCTCATCCGGATCGCGACGGCGCAATGCACGGGTGACATTGGTCAGCCGCGTGCCAAACAAAAACGTTTCGACGTGCCGGCGCTTGTCAGTAAGCGCATGAAGGAAATGCAGAAAGGTCCGCGTGTATTCGGCCATCGAGCCAGAAATATCGCAAATAGCGACGACAGGCGGATGCACCTCGGCGCGTTCACGTCGCTCAAGATGCATGGCGTTCCCGCCCGAACGCAAAGCCGCCCGCAAGGTGCGGCGTGCATCAATGCGCAGACCGCGCGCATCAGGCCGGAAGCGGCGCGTCTTCACCCAATCATCCGGCATCTGCATCGTCTCGATCAGGCGGCGCGCATCGCGCACTTCATCCGCCGTCATCTGCGCAAAATCTTTCCGCTGCAAAATCTCGCGCTCGGAAACGGTCAAGCGCGCATTGAACTCGATCTGCTCTTCTTTGATCTCTTCATTTTTGCTTTGCTTGAGGAGCGCCTGTGCGGCCCGCAGCGCGCCGGCATCGGGCTTCTTATCGTCAGGCGGCGCGCCGGGCGAATGCGGCGACAAGGTCGCGATGATCTTTTCGATCAAGGCACGGCGTTTCCAAAACAGGCCAAAGGCCTGCGCGAACACCGCGGAATGTTCGTGTTTTTTCACGAAGACGGCATGAAGCGTCCAGAAGAAATCCTGCTTGGTGCCGATCTGCGCGGCTTCGACTGCCTCAACCGCATCAAGCACTGCGCCTGGCCCAATCGGCAGCCCCGCCTCGCGTAAAGCGCGGGCAAAGAACGTAATGTTCTCGGCGAGGCGGCCTGACATTCAGCGCACCTCGAAGGTGAAAACCTTCTGCGCAATCTGCCACCGTCCATCGATCTTCAGCAAGGACAAGAGATCGGTAAAGTATTTTGGCGGTAAAGCACATTTCAACTTCACGAAGGCCGTACGGTCATCAAGAATATCGACCGACAGCACCTCGTCATGCCGGCTCATTCCTGAATCCTTGGGTTTCGGCCGTGAATTCACCGCCTTGAACCAATCATCCCGCGGCACAATGACGAGTTTTCCCTCATTGACATGGGCGAGCGCGCTTGTGGGATGAAATGCGCGACCGAGCTTTTCGGTATCGCCTTCGTACAAACCGTCAAGATAGTCCTTGATCACGGCATCGATAGCAGCACGGTCGTTCATCACACCCTCACGCTTTCAAAGAATCGATCTTCGCCTTGAGATCGGACGCCTGCATTTTTTGAATGTCATCCTGATATTTCAGAAGCACGCCGAGCGTGTCGGTCACCAATTCAGGATCAAGCGCGACCGCATCGAGTTCAACCAAGGCCTGCGCCCAATCGAGCGTCTCGGCGACGCCCGGTGCTTTGAACAAATCTTCTTTCCGGATCGCTTGCACGAAAGACACGATTTCCTGCGAGAGCTTTGCAGGTGCATCGGGAGCACGGCTTTTGAGAATTTTCAATTCGCGCTCGGCATTAGGATAGCCAACCCAATGATAGAGGCAGCGGCGTTTGAGTGCGTCATGAATCTCGCGCGTACGGTTCGATGTGACGATCACGATCGGAGCATGGGCGGCCTTGATGGTGCCAAGTTCGGGTACCGTGACCTGAAAATCAGAAAGCACCTCGAGAAGGAACGCTTCGAACGCCTCATCGGTGCGATCAAGTTCGTCGATCAGCAAAATTGGCGCGCCATTCACATGCGGCTCAAGCGCTTGCAGCAAGGGTCGCTTGATCAGATATTTTTCTGAGAATACATCGTTCTCAAGCTCCGTGCGGTCCGTTGCACCGCCGGCTTCCGCCAAGCGAATGGCCATCATCTGGCCGGCATAATTCCATTCATACACAGCGGAGGCGACGTCGAGCCCCTCATAGCATTGCAGCCGGATGAGATCGCGCCCCAGCGTTTTGGCGAGCACTTTGGCAATCTCGGTTTTACCAACCCCCGCCTCGCCTTCGAGCAGGATCGGCCGGCCGAGTTTCAACGCGAGGAAGATGACGGTCGCAAGCGCCCGGTCGGCGACATAATCGCCTGACTGCAGAAGCGTCAGCGTCTCATCAATCGATTGCGGCAACGCGGCCATGCTTCACTCCGGGATATGCGCGGGAAATGCGAATGCCCGGCAGCATGGCCGGGCATTCTGTAGCCTGCTTTGATCAGCGTCAGCTTACTTGCCGAGCGCCTTGTTCACGGCCCGCTTCGCCATCACGCCAATGAGATGGGCGCGATAGTCCGGCGAGGCATGGATATCACCATTGAGCCCATCAGCCGGAACGGAAAGCCCATCCAGCGATTTGGCGTTGAATCGGGTCTTCAAGGCCGCTTCAAATTCCGGCAGGCGGAACACACCGTTCGCGCCCGCGCCGGTTACGGCAACGCGCACATCCGAGCCCTTCTTGCCGACGAACACGCCCACCATGGCGTAGCGCGAAGCCGGGTTCGGGAATTTCTCGTAAGCGGCCTTTTGCGGCACAGGGAAAATCACTTTCGTGATGATCTCGCCGTCTTCAAGCGCTGTGTCGAACATGCCAGTGAAGAATTCATCAGCCGGGATCTTGCGCTTGTTGGTGACGATGGTCGCACCAAGGCCAAGGCAAGCCGCAGGATAATCGGCGGCGGGATCATTGTTGGCGATCGAGCCGCCAATCGTCCCGCGATTGCGCACCGCCGGATCGCCAATGCCTTCGGCCAAAGCGGCGAGGCCCGGAATAGCAGTCTTCACGATGTGGGAATTGGCGACATCGGCGTGCTTCGTCATCGCGCCGATATGGAGATTGCGGCCCTTGAGCTCGATGCCCCCCATGCCGTCGACCTGATTGAGATCGATCAGCATCGCAGGCGAAGCGAGCCGCTGCTTCATCGTCGGCAACAGCGTCTGGCCACCGGCGAGGAGTTTGCCATCACCGCCAGCCTTGGCGAGTAGCCCCGCAGCCTGCCGCACGGTTTTCGGCCGCTGATAATTGAAAGCATACATGGACGAGGTCTCCCTTATTCCGCCGCCAGCTTGCGCTGGGATTGCTGAACGGCCTGCCACACACGTTGTGGTGTGGCGGGCATCGAAATGTTTTCATGGCCGAGCGCGTCAGTGATCGCGTTGATCACAGCCGGCGGGGCGGCAATCGCGCCAGCTTCGCCGCAACCTTTGATACCGAGCGGGTTGGACGGGCACGGCGTTGACGTCATGCCGACCGCGAAGGACGGCAGATCGTCGGCGCGCGGCATGGTGTAATCCATGTAGCTTGCCGTCACGAGTTGGCCATCCTTGTTGTAATGCGCGCCTTCGAGCAGCGCTTGGCCGACGCCTTGCGCGATGCCGCCATGCACTTGCCCTTCAACGATCATCGGATTGATGACGACACCGAAATCGTCCACCGCCGTCCAGCGGTCGATGCGGGTCACACCCGTATCCGGATCGATTTCGACTTCGCAAATATGCACACCGGCCGGGAAGGTGAAATTGGTCGGGTCGTAGAAGGCGGTTTCCTTCAAACCCGGCTCCAATTGCTGGCCCGAGAATTTATGCGCGATATAGGCCTGCAGAGCGACTTCGCCGAACGCGAGCGATTTGTCCGTGCCCTTCACCGAGAAGCGTCCATCCTTGAAATCGATGTCGCCTTCGGACGCTTCGAGCGCATAAGCCGCCACCTTCTTACCCTTAGCAATCACCTTATCGATCGCCTGCGCAATAGCGGACATGCCCACTGCACCCGAGCGTGAGCCATAAGTGCCCATGCCGAACTGCACCTTGTCGGTGTCGCCATGCACGATCGACACTTGATCGAGCGGAATGCCGAGCCGATCCGACACGAGCTGCGCGAATGTCGTTTCATGGCCTTGGCCATGGCTGTGCGAACCAGTCAGCACTTCCACCGTGCCGACGGGATTGACGCGGACTTCCGCGCTCTCCCACAGGCCGACGCCCGCGCCGAGCGAACCCACCGCTTGCGAAGGCGCGATGCCGCACGCTTCGATATAGGCGGAATAGCCGAGACCACGAAGCTTGCCGTGGCGCTCGCTTTCTTTTTTGCGCTTACCGAAATTCTTCACATCCGCCATGTCCATCGCCTTGTCGAGCGAGGCGGAATAATTGCCGACATCATACGCCATGATGACTGGCGTCTGATGCGGGAATTGCGTGACGAAATTCTTGCGACGGAACAGCGCCGGGTCTTCGCCCCGTTCACGCGCTGCAACTTCGACGAGACGCTCGATCACGAAGGTGGCTTCCGGACGACCCGCACCGCGATAGGCATCGACAGGCGCCGTGTTCGTGTAGACCGCATCGACCTCGCAATAGATCGCCGGGATATTGTACTGGCCCGACAACAAGGGGGCGTAGAGATAGGTCGGCACCGAAGACGAGAAGGTCGACAGATACGCGCCGAGATTGGCCTTGGTGTTGACACGCAGGCCGAGGATGCGACCCTTGTCGTCGAGCGCCATTTCGGCATGCGTGACATGGTCACGGCCATGCGCATCCGAAAGGAACGCTTCGGTGCGATCGGAGGTCCACTTCACCGGGCGGCCAACTTTCTTCGCCGCCCAGACACAGACCGTTTCTTCGGCATAGATGAAAATCTTCGACCCGAAACCGCCACCGACATCCGGTGCGATCACGCGGAGTTTGTGTTCGGGCGCAATGCCGATGAAGGCGGAGAGAACGAGACGCGCCACATGCGGGTTCTGGCTCGTTGTGTAGAGCGTGAACACGCCGGTGCCAGCATCGAAATCACCGACAGCAGCGCGCGGCTCCATCGGGTTCGGCACAAGGCGGTTGTTGATGAGGTCAAGCTTGGTGACATGCTTGGCTTTGGCAAAGGCCGCGTCGGTGGCGGCCTTGTCGCCCAGATGCCAGTTGAACACCGTATTGTCCGGCGCGACATCGTGAATGACCGGCGCGCCCTTCTTCAGCGCGCTGTCGATATCGGCGGCCGCAGGCAATGTCTTATAGGTCACGTCCACCGCTTCAGCGGCATCCTTCGCCTGCTGATAAGTTTCGGCGATGATGACGGCGACATGATCGCCGACATAGCGCACCTTGCCTTGCGCGAGGGCCGGGTGCCCGCCGGCACGCATCGGCGAGCCGTCCTTGTTGTGGATCATCCAACCGCAGATCAACCCGCCAATCTTGTCAGCGGCCAGATCATCACCGGTGAGAATGGCGATCACGCCATCCATCGCCTTCGCCTTGCTCGTGTCGATCTTCACGATGTCGGCATGGGCATGGGGCGAGCGCAGGAAATAGGCATGGGCCTGTCCGGCGCGGTTGATGTCGTCAGTATATTGGCCCTTACCCGTGATGAAGCGGAAATCTTCTGTCCGGCGGACTGGCGCACCGATCCCGGTTGCACTCATGGACGTTCTCCCTCTGATGGATTGGATGGCGGGCGCGGCGCGCCCTCGCCTCAACTCCACCCGCGCCACTCTTGTCGGCGGCTGCGGGTTCCCTCAACGCAAATGGCCCGCGATGTACATCGCAGGCCGCTTGATCATTCAGCCGCAACCTTTGTGGCCGCCATGGCCTGCGCACCGGCGGCCACCGCTTTCACGATGTTGTGATAGCCCGTGCAGCGGCAGATATTGCCTTCGAGTTCTTCGCGGATCGTATGCTCGTCGAGCATCGCGCCTTTGCGGTTCACGATGTCGACCGCGCTCATGATCATGCCGGGCGTGCAGAAGCCGCATTGCAGACCATGATGTTCGCGGAATGCTTCCTGCATCGGATGCAGATGGCCATCGCTGGCCAGACCTTCGATGGTGGTGACATGCGCCCCGTCCAGAGAAACGGCGAGCGCCGTGCAGCTCTTGATCGCGCGGCCGTCGACATGGACCACGCAGGCACCGCATTGGCTCGTGTCACAGCCGACATGGGTGCCGGTGAGGCGGAGATGCTCACGCAAAAACGACGACAAAAGCGTACGGGGATCGATGGTGGCGGTTACGGTCTTGCCATTCACCGTCATGGTCACACTGGCCATGGTCTTCCTCCATTCGGCAAAGGGCGTTGATACCCTGCCTTTTTGGCCGCGCCTGTCGCGGCAGGTTCCTGAATCATGCCGGAGCGATCCGGGAATGTTCGTCGGTGAATGTGGACCTCCCCCCGCACGCCGGTCAAGCGGCAACGCTCCCGCAAGCCCCGGCTTTTTTGGCGGGCTTGACGCTGCGTGCAGTGGCGGTCCAACCTCCCCTCATGCTGACGCAGGAAGAACAGGCCATCGCCCGGGGCGAAAAGGGCGAGGGATCAGGCATGGCCATGCGCATCGTGGCCGAGGCTGCGCGTCTCATGGGCGCACCCCGCCTCATCCCGATTGCCTCCGCCCATATCGATGGCGCCCTCTATCATGGCGACTCTGGCACCTTGTTCGCTGAAGCGCTTGTCGCCGGCGGAGCACGCGTAGCTGTCCGTTCCACATTAAATGTCGGCGCGCTCGATCTCTTCGGCTGTTCGCGGCAGAAACTCCCGCCGCATGAACGCGACATGGCCAAGCGCATGATGCGCGCCTACGAAGCGATGGGCTGCGAACCGTCTTGGACCTGTGCGCCCTATCAGGCCGGTCATCGGCCTGCGACGGGCACGGATGTCGCCTGGGGCGAATCGAACGCTGTTGTTTTTTGCAATTCCGTGCTCGGCGCCCGTACCAATCGTTACGGCGATTTCCTCGACATTGCGTGCGCCATTGCGGGCCGTGCGCCCGATTATGGCTTGCACCGCCCCGAAAACCGCCGCGCCACACTGCTGATCGATCTAAGCGACGTATCTCCCGCCCTCAAACAAGCGGAAGCCTTCTATCCCGTGCTGGGAACATGGCTCGGCTTGAATGCGGGAACGGACATCGCCGTTATCGATGGGTTGCAAGGCTTCCCAACTGAAGATCATTTGAAAGCGCTTGGCGCTGCGTCGGCCTCGGCCGGCGGTGTCGGCCTGTTTCATGTTGCAGGCGTAACACCGGAAGCCCCCGATGCGGCCACCGCACTGGGCCACAAACCACCGCATCGCGTGTTGAAACCAAGCGCCGCCGATCTCGCCAAGGCGCATGATCGGTTATCGACCATCGATGCGAAAACGATTGACGCTGTGGCCATCGGCTCGCCGCATCTCTCCCTTGACGAAGCGAACGCGCTTGAAGGTTTTCTGGCGGGGCGCGCCGTAACAGTCCCGTTCTATGCCTGCACCGGACGGCACGTGATCCGCGCACTCGATGAAACCGGCCGCCGTCAAAAGCTAGAAGCCCAAGGCATCACCTTTGTCGCTGATACATGCGTCGTCGTTACACCGATGCTGCCTGATGGTGGCGGCGTGTTGATGACGAATTCCGGCAAGTTTGCGCATTACGCACCCGGCAACACCGGCTACGCCGTTGCCTATGGCGCGCTGAAAGATTGCGTGGAAAGTGCTGTGACAGGCCGCCTCACCCGCGATGAAAGTCTCTGGCGATGAAATGGGAACCGCTCATCGCTGGCACGGCGCAAGGCGAAACACTGGCGCTTTCCGCGCCGATTTCGTTCTGGGGCGGTGTCGATCCGAAAACCGGCATGATCATCGATGCGCGCCATCCCGAGCGCGGCCAATCGATTGCTGGAAAAATTCTGCTGCTGCCGGGCACAATCGGCTCATCGTCAGCGTCAGCGGTTTTGCTTGAACTCGTTCATGCGGGGCGTGCTCCCGCCGCAATCGTAATGCCGGAACCTGATGCGATCTTGCTGCTCGGTCTCGTCGTCGCGCGTGAAATGGGATGGGCCATTCCACCCGCCTTCAAAGCGAGTGTTGCGCAGCAAAAAGCGACAGGCGCGCATGCAACACTGGCCGCAGACGGCGCCGTCTCCTGATTACACTGTCACGAAATGGCGACGCAGATAAGCGAGCCCATGCTCGTCGCTGGCCGGTGTGACCGCGTAAACTTCGCCAAAGAGAACAAGATGTGTGGCGACGGGGTGAATGGCCGCGATGCGGCAGCGAAACACCGCGACGGCCCCTTGCAGCACGGGCACGCCATCCGCGTCCATCGTCCATTGCCCGGCTTCGAAACGCGCGTCGCCGCTGAGCCCTGTACGACCTGAGAAAGCTTCCGCCACCACCTGCTGGCCCGCAGCGAGCGTGTTGACGGCAAAAAGACCGTTCCGTGTGAGATGCTCTGCCGACGATGATGTTGCATTCATGCAGACGAGCAAGGTTGGCGGCGCATCGGATACCGAACTCATGGCCGTGGCCGTGAAACCTGCGCGTCCATGCGGGCCCCCCGTTGTCACCACGTGAACGGCGGAGACGACATGGCTCATGCCCTCGCGAAACAAAGCAGGTTCGACGACGGGCTTGGCGCCGCCGTTGGCATGAGCCGACATGGTCTGAGAACTCCTCACAAGAGGCGCGGAACCTAGAGCATTATGCGCCGAGGGCAAGCACGCCGATCAACTGTCGAACACGCGGCGCAGCCCATCCCGGATATGGAAGATCAGCTGATCGGAGGCTTGCACAGCCTCATAGACCTTGCCTTCGGCCACCGCGCGGGCGAGCGATGCATGGCGCTCAGCCGCCGGAACAAGATCAAATTCACGCGTGAAGTAAAACCAAGCCCGCCGCGCCATGGTCTGCAGCGGGGCCACCGCACGCGCCGCGAACGGATTGGCCGAGACGCGCGCCAATGTCAGATCGAAGGCGTGATCGGAGCGCATATAGGCGTCGAGATCGTTCGCTCGCGAGGCCGCTAACATCGCATCGGCGCAGGCCGCCAATTCGCGCCGTTGCGCCTGATTGGCATCGCGTGCGGCATTGGCCGCAATCATGCGTTCGAGCACCAAACGCACTTCGAGTGCTTGAATAACGTCTTGCGGTCGGATCGTTGTGACCATGATCCCCTTGCGCGGGAACACGATCAGGAGGCCATCGGCCACAAGCCGCTGGATCGCTTCGCGCACGGGTGTGCGGCCCATCCCGATGCGGGCACCGAGCGATTGTTCGGTATAACGGCCACCCGGTGGCAATTCGAGACGGACGATCTGATCTTCGAGAAGACGATAGGCGGTGTCCGCGAGTGTCTCCGCGCCTGAACGCGAAGATTCGCCTTCCTGTCCGCTCTGGACCCGCACTGCATTGACCGCCTTCATACCCCTAATATATCAGAATTGATCGATTGTTGAATGGTTCCTTCGTCCGAGCCTGCTCGGACTGGGCAAATTGCTCGCAATCGCGCCAAAGTGCGGGAGGCCGAAATGAAGATCGCTGTGATCGGGGCAGGATTGGTTGGGCTGAACACGGCACACCGGCTCGCCGATGAAGGCCATGACGTTACGATCATCGATCGCGTCGGCCCGGCCAATGGCGCCTCCCGCGGCAATGCCGGGATGATCGCCCATACGGATATCGAACCTTTGGCAAGCCCGCGCATGCTGCGCAAAGTGCCGCAAATGCTGCTCGATCCGCTAAGCCCCCTCGCCATCCGGCCCGGCTATGCGCTGCAGATCTTCCCCTGGCTCGTCCGTCTCTTGGCCGCATCGACGCCCGCCAATCGGAAGCGCTCAATCGACGCGATCATCGCGATCCAAAGCTTGGCCCGCCCCGCTTGGACCGAGACGGCCAACCGGCTCGACCTGAAAAGCTTCTTTCACGAGCGCGGTTCGCTTTATCTGTTCGATAACCGCGCCAATTTCGAAGCCGCGCGACCGACCTACGCCCATCAGCGCGAACTCGGGATCCAAGTCGACGAACTCAACGGCGACGAGATCCGCCAGATGGAGCCTGCGCTCAACGACAAGATCATTGCCGCCGGCTACTTCCCCGATGCGGGCCATATTGCCGACCCGCGGCTTCTGACCGAGGCCCTGTTCGACCGCGCCGTGGCGCGTGGCATTCATTTCCTCCGCGACGATATCCAAACGATTGCGGCCGGCGATCATGTCTCCGTTACCGGTCCCGACAATCGCCACTACACGTTCGATCGTGCCGTGATCGCGGCAGGTGCGTGGTCGAAAACACTCGCCGCACAATTGGGCGATCGCATCCCGCTCGACACTGAGCGCGGTTACAACGTGTCCTTCCCCGGCGCGACCGGTCTGGTCTCGCGCCCCGTCTCGTTCCAAGGCTATGGCTTCGTCGCGACGCCGATGGATACGGGCTTGCGCATTGGGGGTGCCGTCGAACTCGGCGGCCTGGCCCTGCCGCCCAACCATGCCCGCACCCGCGCGCTTTATGCCCGCGCGCAAAATTTCGTGAAGGGTTTGCCTGCTTATGAAAGTGGCACCGAATGGATGGGCTTCCGCCCCTCACTCCCCGATTCCATTCCGGTGATCGGCCGCGCCGCGGCCAGCCCGCATGTGGTTTATGCGTTCGGTCACGGGCATTATGGCCTGACGCAATCGGCGGCGACCGGCGCGCTCGTCGCCGATCTCATCGCCGGACGCCCAACACCGATCGACCTCAAACCCTACGCGCCCAACCGCTTTTGAATCAGTCTCTGAACCGCCGGATTCAAACTCTCAGCGAAAGCACGCAACGCCATGGCAACTCACACTTTCTTCTGCGTCGACGGACATACATGTGGCAACCCAGTCAGACTTGTTGCGGGTGGCGGCCCACAGCTCAAGGGCGCCAACATGGTGGAAAAGCGCGCCCATTTCCTCGCTGAATATGACTGGATCCGCACGGGCCTTTGCTTCGAACCGCGCGGCCATGACATGATGTCGGGCGCTATTCTCTATCCGCCGACACGGCCTGATTGCGACATCGCCTTCCTCTTCATCGAGACATCAGGCTGCTTGCCAATGTGCGGCCATGGCACGATCGGTACCGTTACGATGGCGCTCGAACGCGGCCTCGTCACACCGCGTGAACCCGGTCTCTTGCGGATCGATACGCCGGCGGGACTGGTCGAAGCGCGCTATGTCCGGAATGGCGATTATGTCGATAGCGTCAGGCTGACCAATGTTCCCGCCTTTCTCCATTCGACCGAATTGACGGCTGACGTCGAAGGCCTGGGCGAGATCGTGGCCGACGTCTCCTATGGCGGAAACTTCTACGCCATCATTGAACCGCAAAAGAACTTCCCCGGCCTCGAACATGTGAACCCGTCCGACATCCTGCGCTGGAGCCCCAAGGTCCGCGCCGCTTTCCGGGCGAAGTATGAGTTCGTCCATCCGGAGAACCCGGCCATCAACGGCCTTTCGCACGTTCTGTGGACCGGCACGCCCACCCATCCCGAAGCTCACGCGAAGAACGCGGTCTTCTATGGCGACAAGGCGATCGACCGTTCGCCCTGCGGTACGGGCACCTCGGCGCGCATGGCCCAATGGGCCGCCAAGGGCAAACTCAAGGTCGGTGACGATTTCGTGCATGAGAGCATTATCGGCACCCTGTTCAAAGGTCGGGTCGAAAAAGCCGTGAAATTGGGCAGTCGCGACGGCATCGTGCCCTCGATCGAAGGCTGGGCCCGGATGACCGGCTACAACACGATCTTCATCGACGACCGCGACCCCTTGGCGCATGGCTTCCAAGTGAAGGACCGGGACTAAAAAAGGCCGAAGCTTCAGCCAAATTTGCGCAATAAAATTCTGCTAAACAACCGTTTGGCGGATTTTTTGCGTCGATTCTATCGTTTATATCCGAACGAACGTTTCATCCCGTGATTTTTCGCAAAACGGCCTAGCTGCCACATTGTGGGGCGCTGAACCCGTTGCTAAGAGTCGGTCTAACGCCGCCATCGAGGGCACGGCTCTTGCCTAGGTATCCGGGAGAGCCAGATGGTCTCGAAGAGAGCGGTCGAGGGGAGCGCATTCAATGGAAGTCTTTGTCCAGCAGCTCATTAACGGGCTGACGCTGGGGTCCATCTATGGCCTCATCGCCATCGGCTACACGATGGTCTTCGGCATTATCGGCATGGTGAATTTCGCCCATGGCGACGTGTTCATGGTTGGCGCCTTCATCGCACTGATCTTCTTCCTGTTCCTGACGACATGGTTCGGCTGGGCGCTCATTCCCGCCCTCATCCTCGTTCTGATCCTCGGCATGTTCTTCACGGGGCTCTGGAACTGGGCCATCGAGCGGGTCGCCTATCGTCCGCTGCGCGGCTCGTTCCGTCTGGCGCCGCTGATCTCGGCGATCGGCATGTCGATCTTCCTGTCGAACCTCATTCAGGTCGTTCAAGGCCCGCGCAACAAGCCGGTGCCGCCGATGTTCACGCAATCGGTGCCGCTGTTTACGGAGAACGGATACACGGTCGCCATCGGCTACAAGCAAATCGCCATCATGGTGATCACCGTCGTGCTCCTCGCCGTGTTCTGGTACGTCGTGCAGAAGACACCGCTCGGTCGCGCGCAACGCGCCTGCGAGCAGGACCAGAAAATGGCAGCCTTGCTCGGCGTCGATGTCGACAAGACGATTTCACTGACCTTCGTTATGGGCGCTGCTCTCGCCGCTGTCGCGGGCGTCATGTACATCATGTATTACGGCGTCGTGAATTTCTCCGACGGTTTCGTACCCGGCGTGAAGGCGTTCACGGCGGCTGTGCTGGGCGGGATTGGATCGCTTCCCGGCGCTGTGCTGGGCGGTTTGCTGATCGGTCTCATCGAGACTATGTGGTCAGCGTATTTCTCGATCGACTACAAAGACGTGGCCGCCTTCTCGATCCTCGCGATCGTGCTGGTCTTCCTGCCCACCGGCATTCTCGGCCGGCCGGAAGTGGAGAAGGTCTAAGCCATGGCGCATGCAACGCATGACGCCAAACCGGCGTCTCAACCCACGCGCGTCGAACGCGCCTTCAAAGACGCGTTCATCGCTGCATTGGTGATGCTCGGCCTCTCGGTGCCTATCCTCGCGCTGCGCACCGAACAGAATATGAGCAATGAGGTCATCCTCATCCCGCGCCCATGGCTCGTGGTGATCTGCTGCCTCATCGTCTTCGTCGGACGTCTGCTGCTCGGCCTTTTCGTCTTCAACCGCGCACCCGGCGCCAAGCCGCTGGTCGAAACACCAACAGCGGTGAAAACGGCATGGGCCAAATTCGCACCCTATGCGGCACAGGTCGGCCTTGGCGCGATCATCGCCTACCCGCTCGTTGCGCTTTATCTCGGCGGGCCGCAAGGCGCGATCAAATGGATCGACAATTTCGGCATCCAGATCCTGATCTACATCATGCTGGGCTGGGGCCTGAATATCGTCGTCGGCCTCGCGGGCCTGCTCGATCTCGGTTACGTCGCCTTCTACGCCGTGGGTGCCTATTCCTACGCGCTGATCGCAACCAAAGTCATTCCGGCGACCTATCCCGATCTCGGTGTCTGGGCGTTTTGGATCTGCTTGCCGATCTCCGGCATTCTGGCCGCCATGTGGGGCGTCATTCTCGGCTTTCCCGTGCTGCGTCTGCGCGGCGACTATCTGGCGATCGTCACACTCGCCTTCGGTGAAATCATTCGCCTCGTGCTGATCAACTGGGTCGATTTTTCGGGCGGTTATGCCGGCCTTTCATCGATCCCCAGACCGAGCTTTTTCGGCATCCCGTTCAACGCGTCCGAAACCGGGTTTGCGGCCCGCTTCGGTCTTGAATTTTCGCCGATCTATCGCACCGTCTTTCTCTATTACGTGATCCTTGTGCTCGCCCTCGTCACCGCATTCGTCACGATCCGGTTGCGTCGCCTGCCTGTGGGTCGCGCATGGGAAGCCTTGCGCGAAGATGAAATCGCGTGCCGCTCGCTCGGCATCAACACCGTCTCGACGAAACTGACTGCGTTTTCGACCGGCGCCCTTTTCGGTGGTTTTGCGGGCGCATTCTTTGCAGCCCGTCAGGGCTTTATCTCGCCGGAAAGCTTCGTGTTCCTCGAGTCGGCGCAAATCCTTGCGATCGTCGTGCTCGGCGGCATGGGCAGCTTGTTCGGCGTGGTCGTCGCATCGATTGCGCTTGTCGGTGGTATCGAAATTCTGCGTGAACTAGATTTCCTCAAGGCCATCTTCGGCGCGAGCTTCGATCCGACCCAATATCGCATGCTGATCTTCGGTCTCGCGATGGTTCTGATGATGCTTTGGAAACCGCGTGGCCTGATCTCGCATCGCGAGCCGACCGTGTTCCTGAAGGAGCGTAAATCCATCTCAAGTTCGCTGGTGCAGGAGGGTCACGGCTGATGAGCACGCCCCTTCTCAAAGTCGATCACCTGACGATGCGCTTTGGCGGCCTCACCGCCGTCGGCGACCTCAGCTTCGAAGCGCAAGCGGGACAGATCACCGCCTTGATCGGCCCGAACGGCGCCGGCAAGACAACTGTGTTCAACTGCATCACCGGCTTCTACAAGCCGACCGAAGGCATGATCACGTTGACCCAGCCCGACGGCAAGAAATTGCTGCTCGAGCGTCTGCCAGGTCATGATATCAATTGGAAAGGTCGCGTCGCCCGCACCTTCCAGAACATTCGCCTCTTCGGCGGCATGACACTGCTCGAAAATCTGCTCGTTGCGCAGCACAACGTGCTGATGAACGCGTCCGGCTTGTCGATCCTCGGCATTTTCGGTGCGCCGAGCTATAAGCGCGCTGAAAAAGAGGCGATCGAGCTCGCCGAATATTGGCTCGAGAAAACTGGCCTCATTGCACGCGCCGACGATGCCGCTGCCGATCTGCCCTATGGCGATCAGCGCCGTCTCGAAATTGCACGCGCCATGTGCACCAAGCCTCTGCTGCTCTGCCTCGATGAGCCAGCGGCGGGTCTCAACCCGCGTGAATCATTGTTGCTGAACGATCTTCTGATCTCGATCTGTCGCGACCACAACACGTCGATCCTCTTGATCGAACATGACATGTCGGTGGTGATGCAGATTTCCGATCACGTCGTGGTGCTCGATTATGGCCGCAAGATCGCCGATGGCCCGCCCGAAGCGGTCAAGAACGATCCCAAAGTGATCGCCGCCTATCTCGGCGTCGAAGACGACGAAGTGGAAAAGACCGAAGCGGAAATTGCCGCGATTGCGGCGCAAGCGAAAGGAGACGCGCGATGAGCAACGCTCTCCTCTCTGTGCGCGGGGTCAAGACCTATTACGGCAACATCATTGCGCTGAAGGGCGTCGATCTCGACGTCAATCAGGGTGAGATCGTCACCATCATTGGCGCCAATGGTGCCGGCAAATCGACGCTGATGATGACGATTTTCGGCAAGCCGCAGGCGCGTGAAGGCCAGATCGTCTTTAATGGCCATGACATCACGCGCATGCCGACGCATGAGATTGCGCGGCTTAGGATTGCGCAATCGCCCGAAGGCCGTCGCATCTTCCCGCGCATGACCGTGTTCGAGAATTTGCAGATGGGTGCGGCCATCACCGGCCTCAAACATTTCGATGAGGATCTCGCCAAGGTCTACGCGATCTTCCCGCGTCTCAAAGAACGTGCCGAACAGCGTGGCGGCACATTATCGGGTGGCGAACAACAAATGTTGGCCATCGCGCGCGCATTGATGGCGCGGCCGAAATTGCTGTTGCTGGACGAGCCTTCGCTTGGTCTTGCGCCGCTGATCGTCAAACAGATCTTCGACTCGATCCGTGATTTGAACCGCACCGAAGGCCTCACGGTTTTCCTTGTCGAGCAGAACGCCAACCACGCGCTCAAGCTCGCCCATCGCGGTTATGTCATGGTCAATGGCGTGATTACGATGAGTGGCACGGGGGCAGAGCTGCTTGCCAATCCGCAAGTGCGCGCCGCCTATCTCGAAGGCGGGCATTGAGGGTCAAACCATGCAAGGCATTCTCTACGAAGAACACTCGGCCTGGTTGTTCCTTTTGGTCACTCTGATCATGGGTGGCGCTGCGGCATGGGCCTCGGGCCGCGCCATCGCGCTGACATGGCGGCCATTCTGGCAGCTTTTTCCCACGCTCGCGGCGGTCGGTTTCGCCGTGCGGTTCATCCACTTCTCATGCTTTGGCGGCACGCTGTTGACGTTGCACTTTTACCTCGTCGACACCGCCATTGTGACGGTCATTGGCCTTCTGGGCTGGCGCTATACGCGCACAACCCAGATGACCACCCAATATGCCTGGTTGTATGAACGATCCGGGCCACTGACATGGCGTTCCCGCGCGTCCTAACGGCACCCGGAAACGCTACCGAAACCGGGTGACACCCGTGCAAAAAGGCGCAATGATCTGCGCCATGACGGGTCCACCCGCTCATTGGAAAGTCGGCCGTTTAGACCGATGATCCGCACTGCAACAGGGGAGCTATCAATGAAGAAATTATTGTTGGCCGGCATTGCGCTCGGCGCCACGTTGGCGATGGCCGGCGTTGCGTCCGCGCAGATCAAGCTCGGCGTTGCCGGGCCGCTGACCGGCCCGAACGCTGCGTTCGGCGCGCAGCTGAAGAATGGCGTTGAGCAGGCCGTTGAGGACATCAACGCTGCTGGCGGCATTCTCGGCCAGAAGATCCAAGTGTTCATGGGCGACGACGTGTCGGATCCGAAGCAGGGGGTTTCGGTTGCGAACAAGTTCGTCGGTGACGGCGTGAAGTTCGTCGTCGGTCACTTCAACTCGGGCGTCACGATCCCGGCGTCGGAAGTGTACCAGGAAAACGGCATGCTCGTGATCACGCCTTCGGCGACGAACCCGAAGCTGACCGAGCGCAACATGTGGAACGTGTTCCGCACCTGCGGCCGTGACGACCAGCAGGGCGCTGTGGCTGCCGACTACCTTGCCAAGAACTTCCAGGGCAAGAAGGTCGCCGTCGTGCACGACAAGACCACTTATGGTCAGGGCCTCGCCGACGAAACCAAGAAGGCGATGAACGCCAAGGGCATCAAGGAAGTGCTCTATGAAGGCGTGAACACCGGCGAGAAGGATTTCTCGGCGCTCGTCTCGAAGATCAAGGCTGCTGGTGCTGACGTCGTCTATTGGGGCGGCCTGCACACGGAAGGTGGTCTCATTGTTCGCCAGATGCGCGATCAGGGCGTGAAGGCGCCGCTGATGTCGGGCGATGGCATCACGTCCGATGAATTCGCCACGATTGGCGGCCCGGGCGTCGAAGGCACGCTGATGACCTTCCCGCCGGACCCGCGTAACCGTCCGGAAGCGAAGGCCGTTGTCGCCAAGTTCGAAGCCAAGAAGTTCAACCCGGAAGCTTACACGCTGTATTCGTATGCAGCGGTGCAGGTGATCCAGCAGGCTGCGGTGAAGGCGAACACGCTCGACCCGAAGAAGGTTGCTGAAACGATCAAGTCGGGCATGGTCTTCAAGACCGTGATTGGCGACCTCTCTTATGACAAGAAGGGCGACATCACCCGTCCGGACTACACCATGTATGTCTGGAAGAAGCAGGGCGACAAGATCACCTATGTCGAAATGAACTAATCGTTCATTTCACGTGAAACGGAAAGGGCGCCGCAAGGCGCCCTTTTTGTTTGCGCACGGGATGATGACCATTCTCCTCATGGTGAGGAGCGGCGCAAGCCGCGTCTCAAACCACGAGGGAAACCAGTGGGCAATTAATCTATGCCCTCGTCCTTCGAGACGCGATGCTGCGCATCGCTCCTCACGATGAGGGTCAATGGCGCTTGCGTCAGCCCACGAAAGATAGGCTGATAGCCACCGCGCAGCGGTTGATCTCTAAAAGCACAACTCCCCTCATGGTGAGGAGCGGCGCAAGCCGCGTCTCGAACCACGAGGGAAATCATTGGGCACTTAATCTATGCCCTCGTCCTTCGAGACGCAGTGCTGCGCATCGCTCCTCAGGATGAGGGTCAAGCGCGATCACATGCCTCGCGAAAATCTGCGCAATGCTTACCCAAATTTCGACAGCGCCGGGAATGTCTCAAGCAGCCAGAAGGACAGGCTGGTAAATCCTCCGGTGATGAAACCGATCCCCGTCAACACCAATAACGCGCCCATCGCTTTTTCGACATAGATGAGCTTTGAGCGGAAGCGTTTCATCAAAGCGGTGAACGGCTCGAGCGCGAAAGCAGCGAGCAGAAACGGAATGCCGAGCCCCATCGAGTAAAAGGCCAAAAGCGTCGCACCACGCAGCGCCGTTTCTTCCGAACCGGCGAGGGCCAAGATCGACGCAAGGATCGGCCCGATGCACGGCGTCCAACCGAACGCAAAGGCGAGCCCCATGACATAAGCGCCCCAGAGCCCGACAGGCTTTTCAACATGCAGCCGTTTTTCGCGATAGAGAAAAGCGAACCGGAACAGGCCGAGGAAATGCGCGCCCATCAGCAGAATGGCAACGCCCGCCAATTTCGACAGGATATCAAGATGCGCCCGCAGCAAGAGCCCCAATGTTGAGGCGGTCGCGCCAAGCGCAACAAACACGGTCGAAAAGCCGAGAACGAAAATCGCTGCTGCCAAGATGATATCGCGGCGGGCGCGGCGCGCACCTGATGCGGCAAAATCCTCGACGCTCTGCCCGGCGATATAGGTGAGGTAAGGCGGCACCAAAGGCAGCACACAGGGGCTCAGGAAAGAGAGCACACCCGCAAAGACGGCAGTGGCAGTCGAAACATCGGTCATGGCGCGGGTTGTAGCGCATGAAACGGCTAAACTGAACCAAAAAGCCCTCATGGTGAGGAGGAACGCAAAGCGTTCCGTCTCGAACCACGAGCGCTTGGATCCATGCTCAATCCCCTCGTCCTTCGAGACGCGATGCGACGCATCGCCCTCAGGATGAGGGGATTTCACCTGCCCGGCCGCTCTGGACTCTCGCCCGGGCGCGCTTCACTCTCCCGTCCATGCAGAACTCCATTCTCGATGTCGCCGGGCTCAAGGTCGGCTCGGCGGAAGACCCGCAGATCGCGACCGGCGTCACCGCCCTTCTCTTCGATGAACCCGCCATTGCCGCCGTCTCCACGCTCGGCGGCGCACCGGGCACGCGCGATACAACCCTGCTCGACCTTGAAATGACGGTGGCTCATGTCGACGCCCTTGTCCTGTCAGGCGGGTCAGCCTTTGGGCTTGATGCAGCCGGCGGCGTGCAGGCCGTGCTCCGTGAGCAGGGCCGCGGTTTCCGCATTGGCGATGTCACCGTTCCAATCGTGCCGCAGGTGATCCTCTTCGACCTCCTGAATGGGGGCGACAAGCAATGGGGCCGCACACCGCCCTTCTTCCGCCTCGGCATGGAAGCGGCCGACCGGGCGGGCGAGCCGCTCCGCCTCGGCTCAGCGGGCGCCGGTTACGGTGCCACTGTGGCAGGCCTCAAGGGCGGGCTCGGCACGGCCTCCACCAAGACTGCGTCAGGCCATTGGGTCGCCGCTCTCGTGGCTGTGAACGCCGTTGGCTCGCCGCTCATTGGCGATGGTCCACATTTTTGGGCCGCGCCCTATGAGCAAGCGCACGAATTTGGCGGGCTCGGCTGGCCACAGACCATTCCACCCACAGCGCTCACGCCCCGTCTCAAAGGCGCAGCGAGCGAAGCGGCCAACACAACCATCGGCATCATTGCGACCGATGCCACGCTCGACCCACAGCAAGCCAAGCGTGTCGCACTCGCCGCGCATGATGGTTACGCCCGCGCTTTGCGTCCGGCTCACACCCCGCTCGATGGCGACACGATCTTCTGCGCCGCAACAGGACGCCAATCCGGCTCCGTTGATGTCGCGACGCTGACACAGCTCGCACTAACCGCGGCCGATGTGATGGCGCGTGCGGTTGCCCGCGGCGTTTACGAAGCCACCGCGCTCCCCTTCCCCGGCGCACTCCCAGCCTGGCGCGACAGGTTTCGGTAAACACACATCACGTCTTTGTGAGGCGCTAACGGCGCGCAACAACCTGCGTTCGAGGACGGCGCGTTCCGCGCCTCCGCCAGGGCGCTTTGCGCCTCGCGATGACGCTTTTTAAAACCGCGTCACCGCATAAGGCTTCGGATCGGCGAAGGGTTTTTCGCCTGTCATCATTTCCGCGAGAAGACGACCGCCGACGGCCGCATGGGTCAGCCCGTGATGCGCGTGGCCGAAATTGAACCACAGGCCTTTATGGCGCGGCGCAGGCCCAATGATGGGCAACATGTCCGGCGTGCAAGGCCGCGAACCCATCCATGGCTTCTCGTCGAGCCGTTCAGCGAGCGGAAACATTTTCTTCGCATGCGGTTCAGTGCGCGACAGCGGTACATCGGTAGGCGGCGCATCGCGCATGGCGAATTCAGCACCGGTCGTCAACCGCACGCCCTTGTCCATCGGCGCCAGCACATAGCCATTGTCCGTATCGAGCAGCGTGTGGTGCAACACGGCGTGTCCCGCCGGCTTGTAATGCATGTGATAACCGCGCTTCACCGCCATGGGTAACGGATAGCCGAACGCTTCTGCGAGATCTTGTCCCCAAGGCCCGAGCGCGATCACGACATCGCGCGCTGTGACGGGGCCTTTTTCGGTCTGCACAGTCCAGCCTTCGGGCCCTTCGCTCAGCGTGCGTGCGTCGCCATGCAAGAAGACGCCGCCTTTACGCGTGAAAAGATCCACATAGGCTTGTGAAAGCGCGCCGGGATCAGAGATGTTCGCCGGATCCCTGTAATGAATGCCGCCAATGAAGCGCTCTTTGAGATCGGGTTCGCGGGCCGCCAACGCATCGGCATCCAGTAATTCGAATGTCAGCCCGTGCGCGCGCAATTCGTCGACATCGTTGATGGCCTGACGGAACTTGTCTTCGTTGCGGAAGAGCTTGATCCAGCCGAGCCGCTTCAAAAGATTATGCGCGCCTGCTTCCTTGATCAGTTTCTCATGCTCGCTCAGCGAATTCTCGATCAGCGGCAGCGCACCATCGCGCGCAATGGCATGGCGTGACGGCGCTGAATGCCACCAATAGCGCGCGAGGAAATTGGCGACACGCGGCAGGGCATTGAGATGGTAATAGGCTTCCGGCGTGCCGTTCAGCGCATAGCGCAAGAGGTCGCCCACCGCGCGCGGAAACGCGTAGGGATAGATCGAGGCGCGCTCGATGATCCCGGCATTGCCGAAGCTCGTTTCCCGTCCCGGTTCGCCCCGGTCGATGAGGGTGACAGAGCGCCCTTTGGCCTGCAGGTTCAGTGCGGCACCGAGGCCAATGATCCCGGCCCCCAAAACGATGACATCGGTCTTCATGCGGTATTCCCAACTCGTCAGGAGAGTTTAGGGCTTTGTTCGGGCTCTGGCGAGGGCGGTAAAACACGGGGACGACGGGTTTCCCCGCGTTGTTCCCCCTCCCTGCCTGTGCTACCCGGGCGGCAGGAGTTCCCGCCATGTCGCACAAGCCTGTCCTGATCGCCCCCTCGATCCTCGCTTCGGACTTTTCCCGTCTCGGCGAAGAGGTGGCCGCGATCGACAAGGCCGGGGCCGACTGGATCCATCTCGATGTGATGGACGGCCATTTCGTGCCCAACATCTCGTTTGGCCCGGATGTGATCAAGGCGATGCGGCCGCATTCAAAGAAGGTCTTCGACGTCCATCTGATGATCGCGCCCGTCGATCCCTATCTCGAAGCCTTCGCGAAGGCTGGGGCCGACATTATTACGGTCCATGCGGAAGCAGGCCCCCATCTCCACCGCTCGCTGCAAGCGATCCGCGCACTGGGCAAGAAAGCGGGCGTCGTGATCAATCCCGGCACGCCCGAACATGTGCTCGAACCGGTGCTTGATCGCATCGATCTCATTCTTTTGATGAGCGTCAATCCGGGTTTTGGCGGGCAAGCCTTCATTCCCGAAGTGCTGCCAAAACTCACCCGCGTCAAAGCGATGATCGGCAACCGCCAGATCGATCTTGAAATCGATGGCGGCGTCACCGCCGACAATGCCGAAGCGATTGCAAAGGCTGGCGCGAATGTGCTGGTCGCCGGTTCCGCTGCCTTCAAGGGCGGCCCCGCCCATTACGCCCAGAACATCGCGGCCATTCGCGCCGCTGCCCAAAAAGCCTGAACGGAGTTCGCCATGATCCCGCGTTATAGCCGCCCCGAAATGGTGGCCATCTGGTCGCCTGAAACGCGTTTCCGGATCTGGTTCGAGATCGAAGCCCATGCTTGCGATGCCCTCGCCGAACTCGGCGTGATTCCAAAAGAATCCGCCAAGACGATTTGGGACAAGGGCGGCAAGGCGGAATTCAATGTTGCGCGCATCGACGAGATCGAGCGCGAAGTGAAGCACGACGTCATCGCGTTCCTGACCCATCTTGCCGAATTCATCGGCGATGATGCGCGCTTCGTCCATCAAGGCATGACATCGTCCGACGTTCTCGATACCTGCCTGAACGTGCAATTGACCCGCGCCGCCGATCTTCTCTTGAAAGACATGGACGCGCTGCTCGCTGCCATCAAACGCCGCGCGCTTGAACATAAGATGACGCCGACCATTGGCCGCTCGCATGGTATTCATGCCGAGCCGACCACCTTTGGCGTGAAGCTCGCTTATGCTTACGCAGAATTCGAACGCAACCGCGAGCGTCTTGTCAGCGCGCGTGAAGAAATCGCCACCTGTGCGATCTCAGGCGCCATCGGCACTTTCGCCAATGTCGATCCGCGTGTTGAAGAGCATGTCGCCAAAGCTATGGGCCTGAAGCCAGAGCCGGTCTCGACGCAAGTAATCCCGCGCGACCGCCATGCCATGTTCTTTGCAACACTTGGCGTCATCGCCTCATCAATCGAGCGGCTCGCAACAGAAATTCGCCATTTGCAGCGCACGGAAGTTCTGGAAGCGGAGGAGTTTTTCTCCGAAGGCCAGAAGGGCTCTTCTGCCATGCCGCACAAGCGCAATCCGGTGCTGACGGAAAATCTGACCGGCCTTGCCCGGATGGTGCGTGCCTATGTGACGCCCGCGCTTGAGAATGTGGCGCTCTGGCATGAGCGTGATATTTCACACTCCTCGGTCGAACGCATGATCGGACCTGATGCGACAGTGACGCTTGATTTCGCGCTCGCCCGTCTCACGCAAGTGGTCGACAAATTGCTGATTTATGCGGCCAACATGCAGAAGAATTTGGACCGGCTCGGTGGTCTCGTGCATTCACAGCGCGTGCTGCTCGCACTAACACAAAAAGGTGTCTCTCGCGAAGACGCCTACCGCCTCGTGCAGCGCAATGCGATGCCGGTGTGGCGCGGTGAAGGCGACTTCCTCACGCTGCTCAAGAATGATCCGGATGTGAAAAAGGCGCTGACGGACGCCGAGATCGAAGAGAAGTTCGACCTTGGCTATCACTTCAAGCATGTCGACACGATCTTCGATCGCGTCTTCGGTAAAACATAATCCGCTTAGTTCTTATTGCCGCTCCACGACGCAGGCGCCGTGGGATCGCGCGACGGGCCGGGTTGGCGATAATCCGGCAGCGGGCTTGCGCCCGTGCGTGTGTCGATCATCGTGTTTGATGCCGGCTGCGCCGAACCCGACATGCCGATGCCGACATAACCTGGTACCTTGCCGTCGCTCGTCGCGCCACGCGCGAAATTGGAGTTGGAGCCGCTGCATCCCGCCAAAGCGAGACCAGCCAAAACAAATCCACTCACCATCATTGCGCGCATCGTTGAACATCCTTCCTGCCATGCCGGCTTGATCAAGACGGCCGTCAGGACCGCCTGCCGATTCCGGCAGGGGCGATCCTAGCATGAAAGCGCCTGATGCAATCGCCTCAGGCCGGCTTGCGGAAAACCCACAATGTTTCGTGGTCCGGGCAGCGCTGGAGGCCATGACTCAACGCCAACGCCGCAATGTCAGGCTTGGCCTTCTCGAAGGCGAAAGAGCCCGTGTAGAACAACACATGCCCACCCGGCTTCAGCTGGTCCGTCAGAAGCGCGGCCACTTCAAGATCGGTCAGCCCGCCATAGAGATCGTTCTGTTCGTTGCGGAATTCGCAGAGATGGAACAGCGTGACGGCATCAAACTGCGGCAGCATGCGTGCATCAAGCTGATAGATGTCGCCGAAGAATGCCTTGTACTGGCGCCCTACCTTCGGGTTGTCGATCAGCAGGCGGATATAATGCTCATACTCCTGCGGCGAGGCCGTGATGCCATAAACGGCATTGTCGAGATCCGGCGCGGCGCATTCGATACCCACGAGGTGATGACCACCCGTGCCGAAATGGAAGATCGAGCCACCCTTCAGCCCGGTCTCGCGCACCCACCGCATGAAGTGGATGTCGCAGGGGCAGACGGCCTCATCAAGAGCCCAATCGTCCTTATAAATGTTGAGTTTCATTCCGTTCGTCCCCTCGCGCTTCTTTTTTCCCTTTTACGATATGGCGCAGGGCTTATCCACGGCAACGATCAAGGTGCGTGGCGAAGCCAGGCGCCGGATCGTCTAGACTGCCGCTGATTCAGTGTTAAGGGCCTGATGCCATGAGTTTTTTCCCCCGCCCCGCGATGGCTACCGAGCCCGCATCGCCGCCGCGTCAATTTTACGCAGGCCGTGACCTGGCCCGCGCCCAGACCATAGGCGATCTGCGCGCCATGGCGATGCGGCGTCTGCCGCGCTTCAGTGCGGAATATCTCGAAGGCGGCGCGGAGGAAGAAATCACGATGCGCCGCAACCGGGCGGCATTCGACGCCCATGTGTTCAAGCCGCGCGTCATCCGCGACGTCTCGCAACGTGATCTCTCCAAAACCGTCCTCGGCCGCAAAAGGGCGCTGCCCTTCGCCATCGGCCCGACGGGCTTCAACGGTCTTCTCTGGGATCAGGGAGACCATGTGCTCGCCCGCGCCGCTGCCAAGGCCGGCATCCCCTTCAGCCAGAGCACGACATCGAACCGCTCGGTCGAAGCCTTTGGCGACATTCCAAACCTCGCCCATTGGTTCCAGCTCTATCTCTTCGGCGACGATACGATCTTTCCGCAGATCATCGCCGCGGCGGATCGTGCGCAATGCGAAGCACTGATCGTGACGGTGGATTCTCCCGTGCTTGGAAATCGCGAATGGGATCGTCGCAATTACCGGCTCGGACTTGATCTCTCATGGTCTGCTAAATTCAACATGCTGATGCATCCGGGCTGGATGGCACGCATTCTCAAAAATGGATTTCCGCCTTTTCCCAATCTCGAACCGTTCATCCCGCAGCAGGACCGCAATCTTTTCGGCGTCGCCCGTTGGTGCGCAAAACATCACCGTTCTGCGATCAGCTGGCAGAACATCGCGACCATCCGCAAACTCTGGCCCCGCAAGCTTATCATCAAGGGCGTACAGCATGAGGATGATTTGCGGATGTCCATTGATGCGGGCGCCGATGGCGTCGTCTTGTCCAATCATGGTGGTCGCCAGCTCGATCGCGCTGTCGCCCCCGTCGAACTGATCGCGCCCGCGCGCGCCGTGGCAGGGCCCGATTTCACGATCCTTGTCGATTCCGGTTTCCGCAGGGGCACCGAAATCGTCCAAGCGCTCGCGCTTGGTGCGGATGCCGTGTTGCTCGGCCGCGCCACGCTTTATGGCCTAGCGGCCGGTGGGGAAGCGGGTGTCTCGCGCGCCATCGAAATCCTTGCGGCCGAGATCGACCGCACCATCGGCATGTTGGGACTGACGAGCATCGAAGAGCTCGACCATCGCGTCTTCGCATAACGGCTCTGCATCGTGCTGCCGCCGGTCGACAGGCTGGGCGCGGCTTGGCATGGTGCGGCGCTAGGACTCGCCACAAAGAGCGGGCCAGAATTGGGCAGGACAAGGAATGACCAAAGCAGGACACAACGTCTCCCTGGCGGACCGCGCCTATCACATCCGGCGCCATGCGCTGAAGATGGGCGAGGTGCAGGGACAGGGCTATATCGCGCAAGCACTCGGCGTCGCCGACGTGCTCGCGGTCTCTTATTTCCATGCGATGAATTATCGGCCCGACGATCCTGAATGGGAGGAGCGTGACCGTTTCCTGTTGTCGATCGGCCATTACGCGATTGCGCTTTATGCGGCACTGATCGAAGCCGGCATCATTCCAGAAGACGAATACATCACCTATGGCGGCGATGATTCCCGCCTGCCCATGTCTGGGATGGCAGCTTATACGCCCGGCATGGAAATTACTGGCGGCTCACTCGGCCAAGGTCTGCCGATTGCCGTCGGCGTCGCGCTCGCGCTCAAGCGCAAAAAATCGCAAGCGAAAGTCTATTGCCTGTTCTCAGATGGCGAGATCGATGAGGGCTCGGTCTGGGAAGCCGCGATGTCCGCCGGTTCCTACGGCCTCGACAATCTGGTCGCCATTGTCGACGTCAACAATATGCAGGCAGATGGCCCCTCGAAAGGCATTCTCAACTTCGAACCTTTGGTGCCGAAATTTGAGGCCTTCAACTGGCACACGCAACGCGTGGACGGCAATGACATCGATGCACTGGTAAACGCGTTCGACGCCGCCAAAAACGCCCCCGACAAAAAGCCACGCATCATCATTTGCGACACCAAAATGGCGAAAGGCGTCGACTTCCTCGAAGCGCGCGAACGCAACCACTTCTTGCGCGTCGAAGCGGATGAATGGACCAAGGCGCTTGCGGTTCTGGACGCCGGGAGGCGCGCATGAAACGGAACAAATATCAGCGCCCCGTCATCGATCTCGGGGCCGAGCGGCTCAAGACCTCGGCGATGATCGCCTCGATTGCAGGCGCCGATCAACGCACCAAACCGGCCCCGTTCGGACATGCGCTGGTGGAGGTCGCAAAATCTCGGCCCGACATTGTCGGCCTTACTGCCGATCTTGCGAAATACACTGACCTGCACGTGTTTCGCGATGCCTATCCGGACCGCTTCTACCAGATGGGCATGGCCGAACAGCTATTGATGGCAACCGCCGCAGGTATGGCGCGCGAAGGCTTCACGCCCTTTGCGACGACTTATGCCGTGTTCGCGTCGCGTCGTGCCTATGACTTCATCTGCCTCGCGATTGCTGAGGAAGAATTGAACGTCAAGATCGTCTGCGCGCTGCCCGGCCTGACCACCGGCTACGGCCCCAGCCATCAGGCAACCGAAGACATCGCGATCTTCCGCGGTATGCCCAACCTGACCATCGTTGACCCCTGCGATGCGCTTGAGATCGAGCAGGCTGTGCCTGCCATCGCCGCGCATCAAGGTCCGGTCTATATGCGGCTTTTGCGCGGGAACGTTCCGCTGATCCTCGACGAGTACGGCTATAAATTCGAGCTCGGCAAGGCGAAGCTGATCCGCGATGGCGCTGATGTCCTGATTATCTCGTCCGGCTTCATGACGATGCGCGCACTCGAAGCCGCAACCGCGCTCGAAAAGGACCGCATCAAGGCGGCGGTTCTGCATGTCCCCACAATCAAGCCGCTCGACGTTGAAACGATCCGCCGCGAAGCCGCCAAAACAGGCCGCCTCGTGGTGGTTGCAGAAAATCACACCATCGTTGGCGGATTGGGCGAAGCGGTCGCGGCCGATCTTCTGCGCAATGGCATCACACCGAATTTCCGCCAGATCGCACTGCCGGACGAATTCCTCGATGCCGGCGCGCTGCCGACACTGCACGACCGGTACGGCATTTCCACTGACGCCATGACAAAAAGGGTGAAACAATGGCTCTCGCGGTAAGCGGCAATTCTGTCATCGGGTTCGTCGGCTTGGGCTCGATGGGCCTGCCAATGGCCAAAAATCTCGTCGCCAAGGGCTTCACGGTGCGCGGTGCGGATTTACGCGCTGAGGCCGTGAAGGAATTGGCTGAGGCGGGCGGCGTTGCCGCCTCCTCCCCCGCCGACGCAGCCCTCAAAGCCGATGTGCTGGTGTTGATGGTGGTCAACGCCGAACAGGCTGAGACGGTGTTGTTCGAGATGGGTGCGCTTGATGCGATGATGCAGAATGGCACCGTTATTCTCATGGCCACCTGTGCACCGGGTGCTGTGGAAGCGCTGGCCAAACGCGTGGAGGCGACGGGTCGCAGTTTTGTCGATGCGCCGGTCTCCGGTGGGGTCGTCGGCGCCAAGGCCGGTACGCTCACGATCATGTGCTCGGCCCCGAACGCCGTGTTCAATCACGTGAAGCCTGTCCTCGATATTTTCGGCGACAAGCTGTTCCATGTCGGCGAAAAGCCCGGCCAAGGCGCAATGGTGAAAACCGTCAACCAATTGCTCTGCGGTGTGCATATTGCGGCGATGGCGGAAGCATTCTCGCTGGCCGAAAAAGCCGGGATCGATCTCAAGACCGTTCTCGAGATCGTCTCGAATTCAGCTGCATCGAGTTGGATGATCCGTGATCGCGGTCCGCGCATGGTGAAAGATCCAGCCGAGGTTACAAGCGCCGTCGATATCTTCGTGAAAGATCTCGGCATCGTCATGCAAGCCGGGACGTCGATGAAAGCGGCCCTCCCCATCGCAGCCGCCGCGCATCAAATGTTCCTCGCCACATCAGGACAGGGCAAGGGCACGCTCGACGATAGCCAAGTCATCGCGGCGTACCGGCAAGTGTCGGCGAAAAAGAAGTAAGACGAAAAGAAGGCACAACCCCGCGGCGAATTGCCGTTTTGAAATCACCCGGCCCGCGCACCACCTCATGGGAAGCGGGCCGGGCCCCTCTGTCGGTTGTCACCGTCATGTCGGACCGCATCTGAACGATGGAGGACCGCATGAACACCGCCACCGGAATGCTCTGCCCGACCTGCCGTGTCGGCCTTGTGATGAGCGAGCGCCAAGGCGTCGAGATTGATTATTGCCCACAATGCCGGGGCGTCTGGCTTGATCGCGGCGAACTCGACAAAATCATCGAACGCAATGCCCGCGAAGAAGCGCCCCGCGCTGCCCCGCCGCCGCAACAACCGGTGCATCACGCGCCGCCACCGCCTTCCTATGGTTATGATCATGGCTACGGACATAAGCCCTACAAGAAGCGCAAATCATTTCTGGAAGAGCTGTTCGACTGATGTGAACAGGCCGCGATAAATTCACGAAGGCGGCACGTGAAATGCCGCCTTCTCCTGGCCTGTTCTTTGGACAAATTGACGCACATTCTGTGCACGCCACCGCATGGCAAAAAGCCTGCGGCGTGAAACGGCCTTTATTTTTCAACGCTATTGAGCAGCACGACGGACGCTGACATTTCGCCCCTATTTTTAACGAAAAAGTCATGTGATTTCCTGCCTCTTTACGAACGTGAAAGTTTTTTTAATTGCTCGGTTTGAGGTGGCCCACTTCAACGAGGCTACCTGAGGGCTCAAACCGAGGGGAATGCAATGTCGATTGCGGCAGATACCGAAGCCGCCCGGGCACGGCCTATGACGCGCGAAGAAAAACGCGTGATCATGGCGTCGTCAGCGGGCACAATTTTCGAATGGTATGACTTTTATCTTTACGGCTCGCTCGCTGCGATTATCGGCGCGCAATTCTTCTCATCCTTCCCAGAAGCAACGCGTAACGTTTTCGCGCTTCTCGCTTTCGCGGCAGGCTTCTTGGTGCGCCCCTTCGGCGCGCTGTTCTTCGGTCGCCTCGGTGACCTTGTCGGCCGCAAATACACCTTCTTGATGACCATCCTGATCATGGGCGCATCGACCTTCATCGTCGGTCTGTTGCCCACCTACGACCAGATCGGTTGGCTCGCGCCGGTGATCCTGATCGTGCTGCGCATGCTGCAGGGCTTGGCGCTCGGCGGTGAATATGGTGGCGCAGTTGTGTACGTGGCTGAGCATGCTCCGCCCGGACGCCGTGGCTACTTCACCAGCTGGATTCAGACCACCGCGACACTCGGCCTGTTGCTGTCGCTGATGGTCATTCTCGGCGTGCGTTCCTATGTGGGCGAAGCTGAATTCGCCAAGTGGGGTTGGCGTATTCCGTTCCTGCTTTCGATCTTCCTGCTCGGCATCTCCGTCTGGATTCGCTTGCAGATGGAAGAAAGCCCGGCCTTCAAAAAGATGAAGGAAGAGGGTACGCAGTCGAAGGCGCCGCTGTCGGAAGCGTTTGGCCAGTGGAAGAATGCCAAGTTTGCCGTCATCGCTTTGTTCGGCCTCGTCGCCGGTCAGGCTGTGGTCTGGTACACGGGTCAGTTCTACGCGCTGTTCTTCCTGCAGAGCATTCTGCGCGTCGACATGTACACCGCGAACGTTCTGATCGCGTGGTCGCTCATCATCGGCACGGGTGGCTTCATCGTGTTCGGTACGCTGTCGGACCGGATCGGCCGCAAGCCGATCATCTTGGCCGGCTGCGTCCTCGCCGCGATCACCTATTTCCCGGTGTTCAAGCTCCTCTCCGAGACGGCAAACCCGATGCTCGCCAAGGCGCAGGACACCGTGAAGGTGACCGTGATCGTCGACAAGGACCAGTGCTCGTTCCAGTTTAACCCGACCGGAACGGCCAAGTTCACCAGCTCGTGCGACGTGACCAAGGCACTGCTCGCACGCAGCTCTGTGAACTACACCGTGCAGGAAGGTCCGAAGGGTCAGCCTGCAAAGGTGAAGATCGGCGATAAGGAAATCGCTGGTTACGACATGTCGAAGCTAACCGGCGATGCCGCCAAGACCGTTCCAGCCGCATTCACGAAATCCGTGAACGATGCGCTTGGCGCGGCTGGCTATCCGGTTGCGGGTGTCGCCAATCCGACCATCGTGAAGATGAACGGCTTCTTCGACATTTTCCGTGGCCAGACCTTCATGCTTGTGATGATCCTGACCTACCTCGTCATTCTCGTGACGATGGTCTATGGCCCGATCGCAGCGGCGCTCGTCGAGCTCTTCCCGACGCGCATTCGCTACACCGGCATGTCGCTGCCCTATCACATCGGCAATGGCTGGTTCGGCGGTCTTATGCCCGCCACATCGTTCGCGATGATCGCGCAGACCGGGGATATCTATTACGGCCTGTGGTACCCGATCGTGATCGCGCTCGGCACCTTCGTGATCGGCATGATCTTCGTGCCCGAGAACAAGGACAAGGATATCTTCGCCGACGACACGAAGCCGCAAAAAGCCTGACATCCTCGGGTTTGAAATAAAGAACCCGCCGGAGCGATCCGGCGGGTTTTTTTGTTGATGCCTCTTCCCTCATCCTGAGAAGCGATGCGCAGCATTGCGTCTCGATGGACAAGGATTTCCAGATTGCCAAGACACACGCCCCCGTGGTTCGAGACGCCGCTTACGCGGCTCCTCACTGTGAGGGCTTGGTGCTGAGGCTCTCCGCAAGACCGCTTAAACTTAACCGCGGCCGACGAGCGGCATTTTCGTTGCCATGATGGTCACAAACTGCACATTCGATTCGAGTGGTAGGCCCGCCATGAATGCGATCTGCTGGCCGACATGATCGACGTCCATGCGCGGCTCGACCATGATCTGACCGTTCGGCTGCATCTGGCCGTTCTTCGCGCCAGGATCTGTCATCGGTGTCGCAGCATTGCCGATGTCAACTTGGCCACAGGCGATGTTGTAGGCGCGTCCATCAAGCGAAATGCTTTTGGTCAGGCCCGTTACGGCGTGCTTCGATGCCGTGTAGGCAACAGACCCCGGCCGCGGCGCCTGTGCCGAGATCGAGCCATTGTTGATGATACGGCCGCCTTGCGGTGACTGATCACGCATCAAGCGATAAGCGCCATTCGCCACCAAGAACATCGCGTCGAGATTAACGGCGACGGTACCGCGCCACATGTCCCACGTGAAATCGCCGAAATTTGTCGCCGGATTGCCAGCACCGGCATTGTTGAACAGGCAATCGACGCGGCCGAATTCTTTCTTGACGGTTGCAAAGAGGCGTTCGACTTGCTCAGGCACCGTCACGTCTGTCGGCACGCAAATCACGCGGCCCTTCTTGCACATCGCGGCCGTCTCTTCGAGCGCTTCCTTGCGGCGGCCGACCAAAGCCAGCGACCAACCTGCTTCATTCAAAGCTTTGGCCGCTGCGCGACCCACGCCACTTCCCGCCCCGGTGATGACGGCAATCTTTTCACTCATTGTCTGTTTTCCTTGAATGCGAAGTCATTAGTGAATGAGCAGACCGCCATTCACGTCGATGGTAGTTCCCGTCAGATAGGACGAGAGGTCGGAGGCGAGGAACAGGAAGGTGTTCGCCACATCCTGCGGACGGCCCAAACGGCCGAGCGGAATCTCGGCAGCAATCGACGCCTTGCGTTCTTCCGTCAATTTGCCAGCGATGATGTCGGTCTGGATCAAACCCGGCGCCACGCAATTGACGCGGATATTGTCCGGCCCGAGATCACGCGCCATGGCGCGCGCCAAGCCCAGAACGCCCGCTTTGGCTGCCGAATAATGCGCACCCCCGACAATGCCACCACCGCGCTGCGCGGAGACGGACGACATGCAGGCAATCGAACCGGATTTCTGCGCTCTCATCTGCGGGATCACCGCCTGCGACAGGAACAAAACGCCTTTCAGGTTCACATCCTGAATGCGGTTCCAATCGGCTTCCGTGATCTCCCACACTTTCACCGGTTGAGTGATGCCCGCATTGTTGATCAAGGCATCGATCCGCCCGAAGGCTTTGATCACGGCCTGAACCGCATCGTCGCAGGATTGGCGATTGGTGACGTCGCAAGCAAGGCCGAGATGATCGGGGCCAAGTTGAGCCGCCGCGTTCTGCGCCGCCTCGCCATTGATATCGAGAATGGCCACGCGCGCACCCTGCGCCGCCATGGCTTTGGCCGTGGCAAAGCCGATCCCGTTCAGACCTGCCGCACCGGAAATGATAGCCGTTTGCCCCTTCATCAGCATCGGCGTCTCCCCTCATCGTTCTTGTTGAGGGGGACTTTAAGCGATGCCGTGGGAAACGGAAGGGGCGAAAACGGGACCTAGAGGGGGCCAGCCATACCGTGACTTCGCATCACGACGGCACGCTGCCAGCACGCGGATCCAAACGACCGCAGCCCCAGCGGACTAGATCCGTCCATCAATTGCGCAACTGGATCTCCGCCCGCGTCAATTGCTGAGCAATATCTTCAAGCGCGTTCTGGAGCGGCGTAAATCCATCAAGATTGCAATTTTGCTGGGTCGCCTCGGTGATATAGCCCGACGCGTTGGCTTGCAGCGAACGGATTTCCGTGATTTGGGCGCGCAGACCATCAATACCGCGATCGCTGTTGGAATAGTCAGGCTGGAACGCATATTTGTTGAACGCTTCGATGAAAGCGTTCCATGTCTTGGCGGCCTTGTCCGTTGCCGCCCGCGTTTGGTTGAGAAGCGAGCCGCAGCTTTGCGCGGCCTCAGCCGACGGCATGGCCGCCAGCGAAACCACAAACATTAAGCCAAGACAAAGCGCGCGCGTCGACTTCATGGGCAATCCTCCGCAATTGAGCAAAACCTTAGCAGGCGCGCCCGAGACCTGACAATGCTCGAGGGCCACGATCAAATCCGCGCCGAGAACCGATTGAACGCGTCGATCCGCACTTGGTGAAGATCAGCAGGCCGACCATAGATCTCGGTCTCAAGCCACGCGATCTCGTCACCAAGCTGATCGTCCGCGACATCAATGAACCAAGCGCGCGAAGCCCCAATCCCTTCGCCATTCCAGCGATAGCCACGCGCTCGCAGGCGATCTTTCATGTCGAAGGGGGCCTGTGTGGCGAACACGCGCATATCTTTGCGCCGGGCCTGTTCCAGCAGACAGGCAAAGGCTCTGCGCCCGCTCTCGGGCAGTGTCTGGGTCAGGAGCGCGACGGCCGCGTGGCAATCATTCAGCGCACGATGGCGATCGTAAAAGAAACCTGCACCGGCCGCGAGATAAGCGAGGCGCGTGCCTTCAAAACCTTCACTTTTCCAGTCGATTTGGCTCTGCGTACAGCCCCAGGGTTTGTGCGTGAAGGCATCACAAAAATGTTCGAGAAATTTCCTGTCAAAACCCGCATTATGCGCAAGGATCAGATCGCTGGCTTCAACGAGGCTTGCGACAACCGCTTTATCAATTGAATGCCCCGCCACTATGCTTGCATCAATGCCGGTGAGCTTGGTGATTTCGGGCGTGATGGGAATCGAAGGTTCCTGCAGCCCGTGATACGCATCTTCGATGGCATAAATGCGCCCCTCTGCATCATAAGAGAAACGCACCATCGCCAATTCGATGATTTCGTCGCGCACGGGATCAAGCCCCGTCGTCTCCACATCGACGAAAAGTGCCGTGCGGCAGACGTCACTGGCCGCCGGTGCAGGCCCGGACGCCGGTTCGAGCTTACGCAACACGCGATAACGCCCCGTCGCCTCCAGCGCCGCGACCATCGCCTCTTCATCCAACGCCACACGCTGCTCCGCATACATTTGGGACGCGGACCATGCGTGAGTCGCTGTGTTTCAGCAAAAAGGCGACCGTACCTATGAACCGATCATCAGCGCTTGGCACCGCACGGGCCTAAGCCTGAGAAGCTACCCATTTTGGGGCTCGGCGGGTCTTTGTCCCAAGCGATCATGCGCCCGACGGGTGACAGCCAAGCGGTCAGTCATCAAAACTTTAAGCCACGATTCCCGTGCGGGACCCGGTGGACCATGGAAGACGTCTTCAATCTGAGAGCCCTGCTTGTGGGCTGTTCGGCGATGCTGATCTGTCTCGTCGTGCAGGCGAGCGGCGCCCATATCGTGACCTTGCGACTAAAGCCCATTCTCGGCGCGTTTCAGGACGCGCACCGGCATGGCGTGGCCCAGCTCATCTTTATGGCAAGCACGCTCCTGCTCCTCTCATCCCATCTTGGCCAGATCTATATCTGGGGTCTGGCCCTGGCATGGTCGGGCGCCGAAGAGAACATCCACAAGGCCATGGTCTTTGCCGGCAGCACCTACACGACTGTCGGTTTTGCCAATGATCACCTGCCCTATAAGTGGCAGCTCATCACGATCATCATGGCAACCTCAGGGTTGTTCTCTTTCGGCTGGAGCACATCGGTGATGTTTCTCCTCGCGCAGACGCTCTATCCCTCACAGCGCTGACAGCGCGCATCTGGCGGCACCATGCACATGGGCCCGGTGCTATGCGGTTTTGCCAATGAGGCATGCCGCTGCGGCATTGTGTTGACGCTACGCGGCCGAGCAGGATCAGCCTGTCACGCGAAGGTCTAATAGCCTTTTAGTCCTCAACTAAACAAAGCTGTCCTACGCCCGTTCTACGCAAGATCGTAGGCGTCCACCCATGAAATGGGTTCCGCTGGTGTAAATTGGACGCATTTCATGCCGCATCCCTTGGCGATCAAATACGGCGCTGGCGATCCCGCCGCATGGGATCAGGAGAAGCGCGCGAAAGCCCGCGATGAGTTGCATGCTGTTCTTGGAGCAGGCACTACCGGCAAAAAGCGATTGAGTGGTGAAGATCGCATCACATTGATGCGGATTTGGCTGGCGATCATCGCCGCCGAAAATCCTTCAGAGAAGCCGATCTCTGATAAGGGCACAAAATCGAAAACGCCCTCGAAAAAGAGTTTTCATTTTACCTTCCCGAAATTCCGCAGCGTCGCTTTCATCGCCGGTGTGATGAAGACGATGAAGCTCGCCGATTTCGCCTTCGTCATCTTTTTGTGTGGCATTACGATTTCTGTCATCGCTCTTGGCTATCACGCCGTCCGCGAAGTGCTTCGTATGGAAGAGGTCAAGAAAGAGGCCGAAGAGCTCGTGCAATGGTTCAAGAGTACGGCGGACGAGCGCAAAAAAGCCGAGTTCAAACCCACCGCCTGCCAGAAAAACGACGCCCGTGTTTGGAAAGATTGCGTCGCGGCGCTCATCGCCGAGGGCGGCCCCCTTTATGGCAAGACCAACGCCTTCGAACCCGGGCGCGCCTTGATCAGCAAGAAATGTGATCAGCAAGACACGGAAACCATTGGCACGATCATCATCGAAAAAGGCGCGATCCCGATCGGCAGCTCCTCCTATAGCTACACAGCGTTTGATGGCTCTGAGCCGCTCAATAAGGATTTCACGCTGCGTGTGCTTGTCTGCGGCCGCGGCTTCCACCTCATCAAAGTCCAGAACGAGTTGAGCTGGTGAGGATGGCATGAGCACAACCACAGCCACACCACCGGTTAACCCAGCAGCCCTCACCTTCCGGTCGAAGGTCTACCATTTTTTCTTTGATCCGCACGGCAAAGAAACCTACGCCCAGCATGTCGATAATTGGCTTGCCGCCCTCATCGTGGCCAATGTCGCAGCGATGCTGTTTGAGATCGTGCCCGCGGTCTACGATCCCTACAAACGCTGGTTTCATCTCTTCGACGTTTTCTCGATTGTGATTTTCACATTTGAATATTGCGTCCGGCTCTATATTGCGCCGGAAGATCCCGAATTCTCAAAAGCACGCTTTCCACGGCTTAAATATGCGTTCAGCCTCTATGCCCTGATCGATCTTCTGGCGATTTTGCCATTCTATCTGAGCGCTTTTGTTCATATCGATTTGCGCATCCTGCGCGTGCTCCGTCTTTTGCGCCTGCTAAAACTCTTTCGCGTGCTGCTGCCAGCACTCAATGAGTTCATCGAAGCCAATCGCGGGCGGACATTCAGGGAAAAGGTCTACGCGCTTGTTTTCCCCTCGCCTTATGGCGGCAAGCTGCATGAATATTATGATTTCTTTATCGTCTTCTGGGTTCTGATTTCGGTTATGGCCGTCATTCTGGAATCGGTCGATTCCATCCATTACAATCTGGCTGTCGAATTCGTCGTGCTCGACACCTTGGCTGTTCTGGTGTTCGGCTTCGAATACGCGTTTCGGATCTATTCCTGCGTCGAGGACCCGCGTTACAAACACTGGTTTGCCGGCCGCTTCCGTTATGCGCGCTCGCCTGTCGCGATCATCGATCTTTTGGCCATCATACCCTTCTTCCTCGAAGTGTTCCTGCACCATCTGGTCGATCTGCGCTTCCTGCGCGCCTTCCGGCTGATGCGGCTCTTTAAACTGACGCGCTATACCGGTTCCGCCGGAACGCTTTTCGCCGTGGTCCGACGTGAATTGCCCATCATCGGCACGTCAGCCTTCGTCATGATGCTGCTCGTCGTGCTCGCGGCCAGTTTTGGTTATTTGCTTGAGCATGAAGCACAACCGGAAAAATTCGAAAATATTCCAACGGCAATTTATTGGGCTGTGATCACGCTGGCCAGCGTCGGATATGGCGACATTTCCCCCATCACGCCCATGGGCCGCATGATGACCGTGGTGATGGCGCTTTTAGGCATCGGCATCTTTGCCATTCCGGCGTCCATTCTTTCATCAGGCTTCATGCAGGAATTGCAATCGCAGCGGCAGCATTTCGAAAATGAATTGTTCGCCATGCTCGAGGATGGCGTGTTGAGCGATGAAGAACGCGAGAAAGTCGAGGCGCTCGGCAAAAAGCTAAATATATCGCCGCACCAGCTTGAAACACTGATCGACAAAGCGAAACGCGAAACCAAGGCGCGCCTTGCTAAAGAGCATTTCGTGCCGCCTGATATCCTCGCCAGCAATCCGCTCATCGCCAAAGCGCATTTTCATATTTTGGCTGAGCAGATGAAATTGCTGGCCCAACATTCCGACATGCAGGAGTTGGATAGGCTTGTACGCAATGCGGTGGATCTAGACGATGACCACCGCAACCTGTGGGCCGCCCTGAAAAAGCTAGAGCTCGGGCTCCCAAAAGAAGCTCAAAACAACAGCCAGAATTAGCGCGAGCGAAATCACCACCGCTGTAATGGCAACGGCGACTTCGCGGCGCGTACCCTCGATGGAAAGCGGCTGATCTCGATCACCATAATCGAGGCGCGGTCGGCGCTTGCCGGACAATGCGCTCGAGATCAAGGTGAGGATAACAACAGGCTTCATGGCGTGAGCTTACACCCTTTTGCCTGTGCCCGCCTATGGCAGCCCCGTTGAGGCCCAGAAGGACATTATTTGCATAATTGCAAAATATTGTCTGTATTCTAGAGATTGTTTTGCTTTTTTGAAAAGATTACCCCTTCGGCATCTGATCTCAATGCACGGAGCCTCCCCCATGATTGATCAACGCCTCGCCCCTTATGGCGTCCTCGCCCTGCGCATCGCGCTCGGCGTGATGTTCATCGCCCATGCTTATCTCAAGCTTGCCGTCTTCACGGTGGCTGGTTTTGAAGGCTTCCTCGGCAAAATCGGCCTGCCTGCCATTCTGGCTTGGCCCATCATTCTGGCCGAACTCCTGGGCGGCATTGCCATTCTCGTGGGCTTCTATGGCCGCGCGGCCTCGCTGGCCTTGATCCCGATCCTCCTTGGCGCCGTCATGGTCCATGCGCCTAATGGCTGGCTCTTCAATGCGCCGAATGGCGGCTGGGAATATCCCGCCTTCATGGCATTGACCGCCCTTGCCTATGCCATGATTGGTGATGGCGCTCTGGCGCTGAAGCGGACCGAATGGTCGTCCGCGGACCGTGCCCAGACCACGGCCAGCGCTGAAGCCTAATTCTTGAACACGCCGGACACGTGCCCTGCCGCATGGCGGGGCACGGTCTGCTCCGTCCACCGGATCAGCCGGGGATGGTTTGAAAGCTTTGCGTCGGCCGATCGAGAACGCGGCGTCCCATCAAGCTCGCGACAAGATCAACAAGCAGCAGCGCCGTGCGCCCCCGTTCATCAAGGAACGGATTGAGCTCAACAAGATCGAGACTACCGACAAGCCCGCTATCGCACAGCATCTCCATAATGAGATGGGCTTCGCGAAACGTCGCTCCGCCTGGGACAGTCGTTCCAACACCGGGTGCAATCTCCGGGTCGAGAAAATCGACATCCAGACTGACATGGAGGCGACCGCCCGCCTCCGCGACACGACGCAGGAATTGGTCAAGCAGCGTTGCGACACCATGCTCATCAATGGCGCGCATATCATGGATCGTCATGCCGGTTTCGCGCAATGCCGCGCGCTCCGCCGGATCCACACTGCGAATACCCATCATGCAAACATGGCGCGGATCAACCGGATGGACGACCTCTGGAAAATAGGGCGTGAAACCGGGACGCCCCGTCGCATAGGCCATGGGCACACCATGGAGATGGCCGCTCGTGGTGCTATCGAGCGTATGAAAATCCGGATGCGAATCGAGCCATAAAACAAAGAGTGGTCGCCCTTCAGCCGCGGCACGGCGGCTCATGCCGGTGATCGAGCCTGCCGAGACGGCATGATCGCCACCGAGAAAAATCGGCATCCCATGGGCTGAAGCGCGAAAAGCCGCATCCTCGATTGCCATCGTCCACGCCGCAATGGCAGGCAAATTCTTGATCACCGGATTGGGGTGCGACAGATCAAGCGCAGGACGTGGCACGAGATTGCCCCAATCCTCGACCTGAAAACCCAAGCCCTGCAAAGCCTGCTGAAGGCCCGCCGTGCGAAAAGCACTCGGCCCCATATCGCAACCAAGCCTGCCGGCACCGTCTTGCACAGGTGCGCCAACCACAATGCAGCGCGTCGGATGTGTCATGAGCATTACTTTCGAAAGGCAGCGAGCCAGCAGCCTCAAAGCCGCGTTGTGATGAAATCCATCGACTCGCGTAACGCGATTTCAATATCATCACGCTGATGGATGAGCGGCGAGAAGGCTTCGAAAGAAAGAGGCCCGGCATAACCCTGCGCGCGCAACGCGGCGATCTGCGCAACATTGCCGAGCCTGTCCTGCTCATCAACAAGCACGCGGTGCTCATCCCGCATTGCATTCACCGCGAGCTCTGGATCAACAACACCTGAGACATGGACGATGCCTGTATGAGCAGGGAAATAATCACCGCCGCCAGCCAGATGATGGTGGAACGTGTCATGTACGATCTTGAATTGGCCCGCGACGCCGAGAGCCTCGATCGCCTCAACCGTCTCCGCCTTGCTGCGCAAGGATGAACTCTCAAAGCCGAGCGGCTCGACCAGTGCGACGAGACCCGCGTCTTGCAACAGGGGCGCAATCTCGCGCAAGGCGTTACGCAAATTGACACCACGCTCGCTGGCCGCGCACCCCTGCCCATCGTTACGTGGAATGAGACTGATCGTTTCTGCCCCACACGCCTTCGCAAGCCCGATGAGGGTGATCACTTCGCGACGCACTGCATCCGTCCATGCATTGAACGGATACACCTGCGACAGGCCTACGATCCTAAGCCCGCGCGCCTGCGCTGCAGCCCAGATCGTCTCGGGCGGTTCGCCCTCAAACAAAGGGCGACCGAGATCATTACGGAATTCGACACCGCTGCAGCCCAGCGCCTGTGCGAGGTCGAGAAACTGTACGGCGTGAAGCCGGGGAGCGGTGATGTGGTTGAGGGTAAAATTGACCATAGGCCGATCTTAAGACCGACCACCGTCAACCGACAAGATTTGACCCGAGATCCAGCCCGCCTCCGGTGCCGTCAACATCAAGGCTGCATAGGCGATGTCATCCGGTGTGCCGAGCCGCTTGGTATGGATCGACTCAACGAGGCGCTTCTGGCCTTCAGGGCCATAGCTCTCCCATTGTTTTTGCGTCGTCGGATTGCTCAGCACGAAGCCCGGCGCTACCGCGTTGGACGTGATGCCGAAGGGCCCGTACTCCCATGATAATTGCTTGGTCAATCCGACCAGCGCGTGTTTGGCGGCGGTATAGGCCTGAATGCCGGTGAGGCTCGGCCGCAGACCCGCCCCCGACGCAATAAAGAGGAACCGACCGAAGCCATTTGGCTTCATTTTGGGACCCGCCGCTTGCGCCAGAAAAAATGCGCCATCGACATTCGCCTCAAAAATGACGCGCCAATCACGCTCAGATACCTCTTCGCTCGGCCGCCCGACCTGCCCGCGGACACCTCCGCCTGCATGATAAACGCCATCGATCCGGCCTGATTGCTTGACCACAGATTCGATCGCCGCATGGCATGCATCACGCTGGCCAAGATCAAAGCGATGCATCGGCGCTTGAAGTGCCGCCGCACTCTTTGTGAGACCATCCGCGTCAAAATCCGCAAGATGGACGATGGCGCCATTCGCTTTCAAGCGCGTGGCGATACTAAGCCCAATGCCTTGCGCCGCGCCGGTGACGAGCATCACCCGTCCTGAAAAATCGAAATGGCTCATTAGACCAATGCCTTGATCAGATCGGACGATTGCGGCACGCGGCCATCTTCGATGTCGTGAATGCGCGCCACAAGCTTTTCCAGCGTCGGCACCGGAACACCCGCCTCTTTTGCAAGCCGCACAATGATGCCGATCTGCGGATCTACTTCCGTCTTGCGTTTGCGCACCGCAAGGTCACGCCAAATCCCAGAATGCGTCTTGGCACTTGTGCTGTTAAATTTGGCCAGCGCCGCAATACTCTCGCGTGACTTCTCAATCGATGCTTCTGGCGCAAACGCCTCCGGATCAAACCCGTTAAAGCCGATTGGCACCACCTTGCGAGCCCGTGCAGTCGCCATCACTTCGCGGCCGAGCCGATTGAAAATTTCAAACCGTGAGGGATCAGCGAAATTTGCAGACATGGAATCGGGCGTCAAAGCCGTTGCAAACAGCATGGCACCATAGGCAAGCTTGCCCCAAAGGTAACCCCAAATATTATTCGTCAACACCGCTTGTGGTTCGAAGATTTTCAGCAACGCAAACATGTCTTCCGTGCGTGGGCGCACCGAACCATCGATTTCGCCAACGACCACAGCCGCACGATTGCCGAAGAGGATCTGCCCGGGGCCGAGCCAATCGGCACCATAATTGACAAAGCAGCCCATCGTCCGCTCAGGCCCCGCCGCTTCCGCAATCGTGATCTCGTTAAGTCCGTTCTGCGCCGAGAGGATGTACCCATCAGCCGCGAGATGCGGCAATAATTGCTTCAACGCTGTCTCGGTGGCCTGTGCTTTCACGGCGAGTACGATACGCTTGTAAACACCTTTGACCTCGTCGGGTGTCGCCGAAGGCACAATCTGGGTGAACTCCTCAACGGGCCCCTCGATTTTCAGCCCTGTCGTCCGGCAGGCCTCGACATGTTCGCGGACAATATCGACAAGCAGAACCGGCACGCCGGCACGCGCCCAATAGGCAGCGAGCACGCCTCCAATAGCACCGCCACCCCAGATCAGAATCGGTTCATCGCGCGTCGTCATCAATTCCTATCCCACGTTCCACGAAATTCGAGATCGGCATGTGTACCGACATAGCAATCGCCATCAGCATTCACGAAGCCGCGATACATACCCACCGTGTTGAACGGTACAACCACATGGCCGGCCGCATCGACAGCACAAAGTCCTGCGCCAATGCCTTGCTTGCCAATCACATCAAACACCATCGCTTGCGTTGCTTCATCAAGAGAGCGTCCCGCCAGTGACATTTGGGCGGCGATCTCATGACCCGCGACCGCACGCATGAAATATTCACCCATGCCTGTACAAGAGACAGCGCAGACGCCATCGCGCGCATAGGTGCCTGCACCAATCAAAGGGCTGTCGCCGACACGTCCCGGCGGCTTGTTAGTATAGCCGCCTGTTGAAGTCGCCGCTGCCAGATGCCCATGGCGATCACATGCAACGGCGCCCACCGTGCCATGCTTCTCACCTTCACTCGCCGCAGTGCCGCTGGCTTTATGCGCTTTCATCCGGCGCAACATGTCGATACGGCGTGGTGTCGTGAAATAGCTATTCTCGACAACCACCAAACCAGCCTCTTCCGCAAACCGATCAGCAGCGGGACCGATGAGCAAAATAGCTTCATTACGCTCGAGCAAGGCACGCGCAGCCTTGACCGGATTGCGGATGCGCTGCGCACCTGCAACAGCACCCGCCGAAAGCGTTGCGCCATCCATAATGGCGGAATCGAGTTCATGCTCATGCGCGGCATTGAGCGCCGCGCCATGACCCGCATTGAAATGCGGCGAGTTTTCGAGAACGACGACAGTGGCCTCAACCGCATCAAGTGAGCGCCCACCACGTTTGAGTACATCCCAGCCAGCGCGCAAAGCCTCGGCGAGATGGTCGCGCGATTCCGCCCATTCCGCAGGCGTCAACTCATCGGGAGGAAGCGTGCCACAGCCTCCATGGAGCGCGAGCGCAATTGGCGCAGATGACATCGCTTGGGTCCTTACAAAACAAGAAAAAGGGCGGACAGTTTTATCCGTCCGCCCGATGATGGTTTACTTCGCTGGCTTGATATCCATCGCCAGCGTGTCTTCATCGACGCGCGGCTTAATGGTCACCTTGTCCTTCTGCATCGCCCAAGCCGAGCCAATCGCAACAATCGGTAGACGCGGCCGATCCTTCGCGACGAGTTCATTGGCCTGTTCAAGCAGCTTGCGACGCTTCTCCACGTCCATCTCGACAGCGGCATCGTCGAGATATTTGTCCATCACAGGGCTGTTATAGCCAATGATGTTGAACGCCCCCATCTTCTTGGCGGGATCATTGCTGTGAACGAGCGACGACAAGGTATAATGGCTTTCACCCGTCAGCGTGCCCCATCCTGACATCGACATCGTATATTCACCACGCGTACGAGCCGGGAAGAACACGGCACTCGGCTGGCCGTTTGCCACCACATCGATCCCGATCTGCGACAGCATTTGCGCAATCGACGTGCCCACCTGACGGTCACCAGGGAGACGATCATTGGTAAAGCTAAACGTCACCTTGAACCCGTTCGGATAGCCCGCATCCGCCATCAGCTTTTTCGCTTTGGCGATATCAGGCTTGAGCGCCGGAACCGCCTTGCTGTAGCCAAAAATCGACGGTGTCACGAGTTCATTGGCCGGCGCGCCAAGCCCTTCCATCGCAAATTCCGCAAGGGCGGGACGATCAATGGCGAGATCGATCGCTTCACGCACGCGCGCATCTTTGAACGGATTGGACGGAAGCGGCGAACCATCCTTCGCTGTCACCTGCGTCGGCTTATCCTTCTGGTCCATTTCCAGATTGAAGACATAGACCGTATCAATCTTGACGACGTTCAGCTTAGGATCTTTCGAGAGGCTCGGCACATCCGCGGCCGGGGCGCGCACGATAAGATCGAGCTGACCGGCCTTTAACTGAGCGACACGCGCTGCATCATTCGGAATTTCCTTGCGGACAACGCGCTGCCACGGCTCCTTGCCACCCCAATAGCCATCAAACCGCTCGAGAACGAGTTGATCCTTCGGCGTCCAAGAGACGAACTTATAGGGGCCCGTGCCAATGGCAGCCTTGCCGGAGTTGAAGCCTTCATTCGCTGTTTCCTTGGTCGAGAAATCCTTTGCGGCTTTCGACGACACGATGAACAGGCGGATGAAATCGTTCGGCAATGTGGGCGCCGGGCCGTCAGTGATCACATGCACCGTGTGCGGATCAATAATTTTCACTTCCTTGACGCGACGGACGTAGATCACTGTTGGATTGGGTCCGGACACGGCCGGGATGCGCTCAATCGAGAATTTCACATCATCGGCGGTGAAGTCAGAACCGTCATGGAATTTCACGCCCTTACGGAGCTTGAATTCCCACGTGTTGTCATTGATCGCCTTCCAGCTTTCGGCCAAGCGCGGCTCAAGTGAAAGATCCGATCCCGACCAGACGAGCGTATCGAAGACATGTTTGAGCGCTTCGGCATGCGTGCCCGTCGCGGTGAAATGCGGATCGATTGATTCTGGGCCCGCACGCACCCCGATATTGAGCGTCTGTGCAACGGCCGAGCCGTGCCAGAGGCCTAAAGCCAATGCAGTCGAGAGAAGAACCGGCTTGAGACGGCTCCGCTTCTGAAATGTGGACATGTTTACCCCTCCTCTTGGATTTCAATCGGCCAAGCTGGTGAATTCATCACCATTTTGGCCAGCAAGTTCGACAGCGTTTTTTGTTCACCAGGTGAAAGTGCGGCCAGCATCGCCTCTTCTCGCGCGCACATAATGGGCATCATCTCATCAAAGATCTGCCGCCCAAGTTTCGTCAGGCGAAGCTGGAATCGCCTGCCATCATCCTCGTCCGTTGCGCGCTTGACGATTTTGCGCCGCAACAATTTCTGAATGGAACGACTGATGGTGTTTTTCGGAAATCCCGACGAAGCGACAATGCTGCTCGCTGACACGCCTTCGCTCAAACCAGTCGAGAACAAAACGACGAATTCCGGGCGCAGCAAGCCATAACGACGTTCAATATAACCATAGACGGGAACGTTGAAATGATTGCTGAGATAGTTGATGCGGAACGAAAACCAGCAGGGATTGGACCACAATTTCACAAGCGTGAGCGGATCGAGCGCTCCGCCATCCTGCGGCAAAGCGGCGATCGGGCCTGCGGCCAGTGGAAGCCTCTCACCCCTCATCAGACGATCCGTGGTTGATAGTTCCATGTGGAACTTGACGGCAAATCGGAGACTAGGTCAAGCTCTCCTTCTTCAAGCGTGAGGGGAACCGATGCAAATCGCCACCATGAACTGGATGCAGGTCGAAGCGCGCGCTCGCGAAGATGATCGCTGCGTGTTGCCGATCGGCAGTGTGGAACAACACGCCTATCTGAGCCTTTGCGTCGACATGATCTTGGCCGAACGCGTCGCCGTCGAAGCGGCAGCCCCGCTGGGCGTCCCGGTCTTTCCGGTGCTCCCCTATGGCATGACACCGTCTTTCGTGGATTTTCCGGGCTCAATCAGTCTGCGGCTTGGCACTTACATCCGTGTGCTCGAAGATATTCTGAACGGCCTCTACCGTTCGGGTTTCCGTCGCATCGTTATTGTCAACGGGCATGGCGGCAATGGTCCGGTGGCAGGCCTTTTTGCCGAATGGCTCGACAGCCACCGCGATGCACGGATCAAATTCCATGAATGGTGGAAGGCACCGCGCACATGGGCCAAGGTGCAGGCCATCGATCCGGAAGCATCTCACGCGTCATGGATGGAAAATTTCCCTTGGACACGGCTTCCCAATGTGAAATTGCCTGAAGGGTCAAAGCCAAGGCTCGACCAAGATGCCTTTGCGCAATCGGACCCCGGAACGAAACGACGCCTGTTAGGCGATGGTAATTATTGGGGCGTCTACCAACGCTCGGATGAAGACATGCTGGCTTTGTGGGAGATCGCTATCGACGAAACCCGCGCCCTGATCAACGGTCCTTGGGCAGGCTGAAGCGCATCATGGTGTCCTTTATCGTCCAGAGAATTGCGCAAGGCATTGTGGTCATGGCCGCGATGTCGCTGCTCGTCTTTCTGGGCGTCTACGCGATCGGCAATCCAATCGATGTTTTGCTAGCGCCTGATGCCACGCAGGAAATCCGGACGCAAACCATTGCGCGCTATGGGCTTGATCGCCCGCTGTATGAACAATACGGCCAATTCGTCTGGCGTGTTTTGCATGGTGATCTTGGGCGGTCCTTCGTCTTCAACATGCCGGTGACGGATTTGATCTTTATGCGCTTGCCCGCGACGCTGGAATTGACGCTCGCGGCCGTTCTTGGCGCAACTGTGATTGGCATACCATTGGGGATCTATGCGGGGTATCGCCCACAATCGCGGACCGCGCGCTGGATCATGGCGATCTCGGTGATTGGCTTTTCAGTCCCGACCTTCTGGATCGGCCTTGTCCTGATCCTCACCTTTGCGGTGACGCTGGGCTGGTTGCCTGCTGGCGGACGTGGCGAAACGGCCAATCTGTTCGGCATTGAATGGAGTTTTCTCACCGGAAATGGCTTGAAACATCTGCTGTTGCCAGCGCTAAACCTCTCGCTGTTCAAGCTCGCCTTAATGATCCGATTGGCGCGTGCTGGTACACGTGAAATCATGCTCACCGATACGGTGCGCTTTGCGCGCGCAACCGGCCAAAGCGAAACGACAATCATTCGCCATCACGTCCTGCGCCTGATTTCGATCCCGCTTGTCACAGTGTTCGGCCTTGAGCTTGGCTCCACGCTTGCCTTCGCTGTCGTCACTGAGACGATTTTTTCGTGGCCGGGCGTGGGCAAGCTCATCATCGATTCCATTCAATCGCTCGATCGCCCTGTAATGGTCGCCTATCTCGTCTTGGTTTCGCTTCTGTTCATTGCCATCAATTTCGTGGTCGACCTTTGCTACGTCGCGCTCGACCCGCGCATGCAAAAGGGTTGACGATGGCCACGGGACAATTGCGCCGCTTCTGGGATGAATTTGCCGAAAACAAAGTCGCTGTTGCCGCCCTCTTTGTTGTCTTGGCGCTGGTTGCACTGGCGCTCTTGGCGCCGTTGATTGCGCCGCAGAACCCTTACGATCTCTCAAGCCTCGTCCTCTCCGATTCCCGGCGCCCGCCCGGCTTTGTCGGCAGCAAAGGCTTTACCCATTGGCTCGGAACAGATGCGCAAGGGCGCGATCTACTCTCCGCAATTCTCTACGGGTTGAAGATTTCGTTGCAGATCGGTCTGTCAGCCGGCGCCATCGCTTTCTCCGTTGGCGCTTCGCTTGGCGCTGGTGCCGCCTTCATTGGTGGACGGTTTGAAGCCATCGCCATGCGGATCGTCGATTTGCAATTGTCGTTCCCGGCAATCCTGTTGGCGCTCGTGATCTCAGCTCTGACAGGTCAAGGCAAGTTGCAATTGATCGTCGCACTCGCGGCCGCACAATATGCTTACTTCGCGCGTACGGCGCATGGCGCGGCTGTCGCCGAACGCAGCAAGGAATATGTCGAGGCCGCGCGCTCAACGCCGCTTTCTTCCTTGCGCGTTCTGTTTCGCCATATCCTGCCGAATTGCCTGCCGCCCCTGATCGTTGTGGCGACGGTACAGGTTGCCAACGCGATTGCGCTTGAAGCAACCCTCTCCTTCCTCGGTTTGGGCCTGCCACCAACCGAACCCTCACTCGGCGCGCTCATCGCCAATGGTTTTCAGTACATGCTTTCGGGTCGTTATTGGATCTCAATCTTCCCCGGCATTGCGCTGATCGTACTTATCATCGCGGTGAACATTGTCGGCGATCAGATCCGCGACCAAATCAATCCGGGGCTGCGCCGATGAGCGAACCGCTGCTTTCGGTCTACGGTCTTAAAACGAATTTCGACACGCGTCATGGCCTGTTGCGCGCCGTGGACGATGTGAGCTTCTCGCTGGATCGTGGCGAAATCCTCGGCCTTGTCGGCGAGAGTGGCTCCGGCAAGTCGGTCACCGGTTTCTCGCTGCTCGGCCTCATTGAAGCACCGGGGCGAATTGCAGGCGGGTCCATCCGTTTTGATGGGCAGGAATTGGTCGGCGCATCCATCGACATTCTGCGCTCAATCCGCGGCCGTCGCATTGCGATGATCTTCCAAGACCCGGCAATGACACTGAACCCGGTCTTGACCATCCGCCAGCAAATGAAACTCGCCTATGACGCGCATCAGAGCGGCAACACCGGCGATTTCACCGCACGTGCGCTCGAGGTTCTGAGCAAAGTTGGGATCCCCGATCCCGCCGCCCGGATCGATGCTTATCCGCATCAATTCTCTGGCGGGATGCGCCAGCGTGTTGCCATCGCGATTGCACTGATGCATCGACCTGACATCATCATCGCCGATGAGCCAACCACGGCGCTTGACGTATCGATTCAAGCCCAAATCCTCGCTGAGATGCGCGGCCTCGCGCAGGAGACTGGCACAGCGCTCATCTGGATCTCGCATGATCTTGCGACGATCGCGGCGCTCGCCAACCGCATCGCCGTGATGTATGCCGGCCGTATCGTTGAACAGGGAACGACCGCAGCGCTTATTCGCGCACCGCGCCACCCCTATACGCAAGGGCTCCTGAATTCGCGCCCAGATCGTTTTCCCCCGAAAGCGAAACTGCCGCAAATTCGAGGCGCCATGCCATCGCTTTCGAATTTGCCACAAGGCTGTGCCTTCGCACCACGGTGTCAGTTTGCGACCGATCTGTGCCGCTCTGCCATTCCGCCATGGTCAGGAACGCTACACGATGGCTTTGCCTGCTATCATCCGTTGGAGCGTACGCCATGACGGATGATTTCGTTCGGATTGATAAGGTTACACGCCGCTTCACACAGCCCACACCATGGACCGAGCATGTGATGGCCCGGTTCGGGGTGGAGCCGCCAGCCCGCACCGTCCATGCCGTGACCAATGTCAGCCTTGGTATCAAACGCGGTGAAGCTTTAGGTCTTGTCGGCGAAAGCGGATGCGGAAAATCCACGCTCGGCCGCATTCTCTGTGGCATCATCCCACCCACCGAAGGCCATGTCAGCATTGGTGGTGAAGCCGTCACGCAAGGCGCAAAAAAAGCCACACGCCGTGTGCAAATGGTCTTTCAAAATCCATTTGCATCCCTCAATCCGCGCATGCCGATCGGTGCCGCAATCGGTGAAGGTCCCCTCGCCCATGGTCTCGTTAGCCGCGCTGAACTCGCGCCTTACATACGCTCATGGCTTGAGCGCGTCGGCCTCCCCGCGGATGTAGCCGAACGCTATCCGCATCAATTCTCAGGTGGGCAAAGGCAACGCGTTGCGATTGCCCGCGCGCTGGCCATGCAACCCGATGTGCTTGTGTGTGACGAACCGGTCGCCTCACTCGATGTGTCGATCCAAGCGCAGATCCTCAATCTGTTTCTGACGTTGCGCGAGGAGTTGGATCTCACCTTGCTCTTCATCAGTCATGATCTCGGCGTTGTCCGTCACATTTGTGACCGTGTGGCCGTGATGTATCTCGGCCGCATTGTTGAAGAGGCCGAGACGGCGTCGCTTTACGATAGTCCTGCCCATCCCTATACGCGTGCGCTGCTCGATAGCATTCCGCGGCTCGAAGCCGATGGCAGTGAAGCGCAATTCAAAGCAATTGCTGGAGAATTGCCGAGCCCGCTGCGCCCGCCGCCCGGTTGTGCCTTTCATGAACGCTGCCCATTGGCCTTTGATCTCTGCCACTCAGAGGTGCCGCTCCTGAAAACAATCGATCGCTCCGATCAGCATCGTGCCGCATGCCACGCGCTCCGTTGAAACATGGGGTAGCATCATGGCCGCAGTGAAACTCGAAAACATCGTTCTGACAGGCCAAATGATTCCGTTGACCGGATCCCTGCTTGCCTCACGCTGAAAGGAGCTCCACCATGACCATGCCGAACGATATGCAGCCCTGGCAATGGCCCGAGGAGCATTGGCGCAAACTTGTCAATCAGGTCCGGGCAGGCCGGAGCTACAAACCCAAGCGTTGGAAAGATGGTGCGCGCTGCGCTGTCGCCCTCTCTTTCGATTCCGATCACGAAACGAATGAATTGCGTGATGGTGGAAAATCGATCGGCCGGATGAGTTGGGGCCAATATGGAGCGCGCGTCGGCGTCCCACGCATTGCGGCTTTACTGCGCAAATATGATGTGAAGGCCACTTTTTATGTTCCGGCCGTTGCCGCCTTACTGCATCCCGATGAGCAGCGTGGGCTAGTGGCAGAAGGCCACGAAATCGGCATTCACGGCTGGATCCATGAGCTTAACTCCGTTCTGCCTTATGACAATGAACGCGATCTCATGATGCGTTCGGCCGATACGCTTGAAAAAATCACCGGTAAGCGCGCGGTTGGGTTGCGCACACCGTCTTGGGATTTCAGCCCCGGCACACTCGCCATCGAAAAAGAATTGGGCCTCCTCTACGATTCATCGCTAATGGCAGATGAAGATTGCTACGAGCTCCTTTTGCATGGTGAGCCGACCGGGATTGTTGAATTACCTGTCGAATGGATCCGTGACGATGCGGTCTATTTCATCATGCACCGCTTCCAATCGCTTAGGCCTTATACGCCGCCGTCGGATGTGTTCGATATCTTCCGTCGTGAATTTGAGGCAGCCTATGAGGCCGGTGGCATCTTCCAACTAACGATGCATCCGCATATCATCACCCACCGCTCGCGCATCTGGATCGTCGAGGAATTGATCCGGCTTGCGAAGAGCAAGGGGGATTGCTGGTTTGCGACACATGAAGATGTCGTGCGTTGGGCGAAAGAGAACGGTTAAGGGAGTGTAGGATGACAGCCACTGAGGTCTTTGAGGTCAAGGGCCTCAGTGCCGAAGCCGAGATCATCGTTGATGCTTGGGGCATTCCGCATTTGCGCGCAGCCAATCTCGACGATCTGTTCTTCACGCAAGGCTTCAATGCGGCACGCGATCGGCTTTGGCAAATTGATCTTTGGCGCAAGCGCGGTCTCGGTCTCCTCGCCGCCGATTTCGGTCCTGGCTATCTTGCCCAGGATTTCGCGTCCCGCCTCTTTCTCTATCGCGGCGATATGCAGGCCGAATGGAATGCCTACACGCCTGACGCCGAAGCGATCTGCACGGCTTTTACACGTGGGATCAACGCTTATATCGCGCTGACAAAGCAAGATCCTGCTCTCCTCCCTCCCGAATTTGGACTGATGAACACAAAGCCTGCCGAATGGCAGGCGGACGATGTCGTGCGTGTTCGGAGCCACAGCCTCACCCGCAACGCGCTGTCCGAAATCTTGCGAGCGCGCATTCTGGCGCGCACCGATCTCGACACGGATCTTCTCCGCAAAATGCTCGAGCCCGCCATTGTCCCTCAAGCGGCCGGTGGCATTGATCTCGCAACCATTCCGCTCGATATCGTCACCCTGTTCAAATTAGGAACGGCCAGCGTCACTTTTACGAAGGAACGTCTCGCCTGTCCGCTTGAGCAAGCATGGACATGGACCAAGGTGAATGATCTCGGCGACGTGCTGCAGGATCTCGCCGCGACTGGCTCCAATAATTGGGTCATAGGCCCTGAGAAATCGGCATCAGGTCGGCCGATCATGGCAAACGATCCGCACCGCGCCCATAGCTTGCCCTCGCTACGCTACATCGTGCATTTGACCGCTCCAGGCCTCGATGTGATCGGCGCCGGCGAACCGATTTTGCCCGGCGTGCATATTGGCCATAATGGCCATTCCGCCTTTGGCCTGACGATCTTCTATTCCGATCAGGAAGACGTCTATGTCTATGAGACAGACCCATCGCATCCTACGCGCTATCGCTGGAAAGAGGGTTGGGCTGACATGCAGATCGTTGACGAACGCTTTGCTGTGCGCGGCGCACCGGATCAGATCCTCCCGCAGCGTTTCACGAAACATGGCCCGGTCTTGTTCGAAGATAAAAGTAATCATCGTGCCTATGCCGTGCGCTCCGTCTGGTTTGAGCCCGGCTCGTCTGCTTATTTCAAATCCATCGCCTCGATGCGCACCAAGACACTCGCCGATTATCGCGAGGCGATGCGTGGATGGGGCGTGCCGTCTGTCAACCATGTCTATGCCGACGTGACGGGCACATTCGCATGGGTGCCGTCTGGTTGGACGCCGATCCGCGTTGGATGGGATGGGCTGCTGCCCGTGCCGGGCGACGGCCGGTTCGAATGGCAGGGCTTTCTTGACCATGAGGAATTGCCCCGCGTGGTGTCAGCGGACAAAGGATTTTTCGCCACCGCAAACGAGATGAATCTGCCCGACAATTTCCCCCATCCCGTCGGGTATGAATGGATCGACCGCGCCCGCACCGACCGCATTCACGATCGGTTGCACGCGCTCGACAAAGTGTCGATTGCCGATTCCTGTGCCTTGCAAACCGACCCTGTTTCGCACCCTGCCCGCCGCCTCGCTGCACTTGCCGTGGCGAATAGCGATGAGCCCGTGGTGCAGACCTTGTTCACCGGTTGGAATGGCTCGCTCGACGCGCAAAGCGCGGCTGGCGCTTTATGCGAGATTTGGTGGACGAAATATCTGAAGCCGAAATTGCTCGCCCAGCTCGTACCCGATGCCGATGTGCGCGCGTTGATCTTGCCGGGCGATATCGAATCCTTCCTGCGCGCGCTTGAACAACCCGATGCTCGCTTTGGCACGGAAGCCGAACGGGCCCGCAACGCACTCCTGCGCGAAACCCTCAAGGACGCTTTGGCGGATTGCCGCCAAAGGCTCGGAGACGATCCCGCTTTGTGGCAATGGGGCCGGGTTCATCACGCCTTTTTCGACCACCCGCTTGCATCCGTCACACCGGTTGCAAAGGCATGGAACATTGGTCCGTTCTCCCATGGTGGCAGTGCGACGAGCCCGATGCATACGGGCTATCGCCCATCCGATTTCCGCACCATGCATGGCGCATCCGTGCGCATCGTTGTGGACGTGGGCGATTGGGATCAAAGCCGCTGTATCAATGCGCCGGGGCAATCAGGCGATCCGCGCTCGCCGCATTATCGCGATCTCGCGCCGCTCTGGGCCGATGGTCATTACGTGCCATTGCTCTACACGCGCGCGGCTGTCGATGCGGCCGCCGAAACGATCATCACATTGAAGCCTGCGCGCTGAGCCCGTTTCGGGATCAGCCGGTGCGCGCAATCGCGACAAGCTTGCCAACGAAGGCACAGGCAGCGGCGAGTTCCGACACGGCCAGATATTCATTAGGCTTGTGTGCCTGTTCGATATCGCCCGGGCCGATGATGACGGACGGAATGCCGCCGCGCACCATGAAGAGCCCAGCCTCAGTGCCATAGGCGACCTTGCTATGGCCGTTCTTGCCTGCAAGCTTTTTGGCGAGCGTCACCGCTTCATGATCGGGTACGATATCAAGCCCGGGAAATTCGGACAGGTCTTCAAACACGATATCCGCTTCGGGTGCCACAGCGCGCATCGCCGGTAGCAAAGTCTCGCGTGCATAGGTTTCGATCCGGCTGACCAACGCATCGACATCGTCGGCGCCAACGACCCGGATCTCATAGATGAATTCGGCATGATCGGAGACGATGTTGAGCGCCGTGCCGCCCTTGATCGCCCCGACATGGGCTGTCGAATGGGCAACATCGAACATGGAATCGCGCGGACCTTTCGCCGCCAATTCGTCGGCAAGATCGGCAATCTTAGCGACGATCCGCGATGCGGCATGCACAGCATTGACACCCTTTGGCGCCAGTGAGGAATGGCAGGCCCGCCCTGTCACCACGACGCGCTGGCTGCGCTTGCCCTTGTGCCCGACCACCACATTCATCGATGTCGGCTCGCCGACGAAACAGGCGATCGGCTTCGCATCGCGGGCCGCGAGTTCGGCGATCATCGTCCGCACGCCAATGCAGCCGACCTCCTCGTCATAGGAAAAGGCAAGATGGATAGGCCGGGCGAGCGGAACCGCGACCATGGCCGGGACCTGCGCAAGGCAGGCGGCCAGAAACCCCTTCATGTCACAGCTGCCGCGCCCATAAAGCCGCCCGTCCCGCTCCGTCAGCGTGAACGGGTCAGAGTGCCAATCCTGCCCGTCGACAGGCACCACATCCGTATGCCCGGACAGGACATAGCCCGGAGCCGCGGCAGGACCGATGGTGGCCAAGAGGTTCGCCTTCTGCCCGGTCTCGTCATAGATCCGCTGGGAGGACACCCCAAACCGACCAAGATAGGCCTCAACCCATTCAACCAAAGCGAGGTTTGAGTTCCTGCTTGTCGTATCGAACCCCACCAGAGCGGCGAGGATGGCTTTGGCATCGGCCAGAACGGCCTCTGGCGGCATCAATATAGTGGACATGGAATTCCTGAAGGTCAGTTGGCATTGCCTCCCGGGGAGGCGGGCCTATGCTAAGGACCTATAAACACGTCCGCAAACGGACACGGGAGAGGACTTCACCATGTTCAAACGCTCCGCTCTGGCCGCTGCCCTTCTGGCCGGCACAATGGGTGTTGCCACCGCGCAAGATCTCAAGGTCGGCGTCGCCTCGGAAGCGACATCGGTCGATCCGCATTTCCACAATGTCGGGCAGAACAATGCGCTGCGTCGCCACATCTTTGAATCGCTCGTATCGGCCGACGAAAATCAGAAGCCGCAGCCGGGCCTCGCCGCGTCCTGGCGCAATGTCGATGACACGACATGGGAATTCAAACTCCGCCCGGGCGTGAAATTCTCCAATGGCAAGGATTTCACCGTCCGTGACGTGATCTATTCCGTCTGCCGCATTCCGCTGGTCGAGAATTCACCATCGAACTTCACCATCGCCACCAAGGGCATTGAAGACATTCAGACGCCCGATCCGCAGACCCTGATCATCAAGACCAAGGGGCCCTACCCGCTGCTGCCCATCGAATTCTCGGTCTTCGGCATCATCTCGGCCGACGCGTTTGGCGCCGGTCCCGATTTGAAATTCGGCAAGAGTGGCTGCACCGGGGTTGGCACGCCGCCAAAATCAGCGGATTTCAACGACCCGGCAAAAGCGATCGGCACCGGCCCTTACAAGCTAAAGGAATATACGCGCGGCACGCAGCTGGTGCTGGAGCGCAACGATAATTATTGGGGCAATAAGCCAGCGTGGAAGACGGTCACTTTCCGGCCGATCACCTCGCCCGGCCCGCGCGTCGCCGCTCTTCTGGCTGGTGATGTCGACATGATCGAAAATCCGCCGATCCAGGATTTCGACCAGATCAAAAAGGGTGGCTTCAACGTCGTCCAAGGCCTGTCGAACCGCATCATCTACATCCATCTTGACCAGTTCAAAGGCGCGGATTGGAAGACGCCGGGCGTGAAGGGCACCGACAAGAACCCCTTCCTCGACAAGCGCGTGCGTGAAGCCATGTCGAAGGCGATCAACCGTGACGCCATCGTCGAGCGCATCATGGGTGGTGTCGCCGTCCCCGCAGGCGAATTGTTGCCCGTTCCGCTCTTCGGCACCTCGCCCGACCGCAAGCCGGATCGCTATGATCCCGAAGCAGCGAAGAAGCTCCTCGCTGAAGCGGGTTATCCGAACGGCTTCGAACTCGTCCTCGGTTCGCCGAACGACCGTTACATCAACGATGAAAAGGTCGCCCAAGCCGTAGCCCAAATGCTGACCCGTATTGGCATTAAGACGACGGTGGATTCGATGACGGCTTCGACCTTCTTCTCCCGCCGCAACAAATATGATTTCTCCGCCTATCTCGCGGGCTGGGGTGCGGATACGGGCGAAATGTCGAACTCGCTTGCCGCTCTCGTCACGACGCAAAATTATGCGCCGGGCTTCGGCAACACCAATCGCGGCCGCTACTCGAACGCAAAAGTGGACGAATTGACGGCGAAGGCGCTTGGCACCATCGACGACAAGGCCCGCGAAAAGCTGCTGCAAGAGGCCTCGAAGGAAGCGATGCAGGATTACGGCATCATCCCGCTGCATTTCGAAGTCACGCCGTGGGCGTTCAAGAAAACGCTGACCTACAAGCCGCGTGTGGACCAATACACGCTGGCCTTCGAAGTCCAGCCCGCCAAGTAACGTGATCGCGCGGCGTCTCTGATGAGGCGCCGCGCCTTTTATTGAAAATCATCATGCTCGCCTATCTCATCCGGCGTGTCGGACAGGCGCTTCTCGTCATCGCAGCGATGGCGACGATCGTGTTCCTGTCGATTTATGCCGTTGGCAATCCGGTCGACATTCTCGCCAACCCCAACGCCGACGCGAAGGAGATGGCAGAGATTTCGGCACGCCTCGGCCTCGACAAGCCGCTCTGGGAGCAATTCGGCCTGTTCGTGTGGAACGCGCTGCATGGCGATCTTGGCCGCTCTTTCGTATTCAACGAACCCGCCTTGAAACTGATTATCCAGCGCATGCCAGCCACGCTGGAACTCGCCTTCGTCGCACTGATCATGTCGATCGTCATCGGCATTCCTCTCGGCGTGTGGGCAGGCCTCAAGCCTGATGCATGGTCGAGCCGCACGATCATGTCAGGATCGATCCTTGGTTTCTCGCTGCCCAATTTCTGGATCGGCCTGATGCTGATCCTGCTCTTTGCCGTGCAATTGAAATGGCTGCCCTCCGGCGGGCGTGGCCCGACAACAAATCTTTTCGGCATCCCGGTCTCTTTCCTGTCGTGGGAAGGCTTGCGGTATCTGCTGCTGCCCGCCTTCACGCTGGCGCTCTACAAGGCCGCACTTGTCATTCGCTTGTCGCGCTCCGGCACGCGTGAAGCGGTGCTGCAGGATTATGTTCGCTTTGCCCGTGCCAAGGGCCTGTCACCGACCCGCATCGTGCTTGTGCACGTGCTCAAGAACATCATGATCCCAGTTGTCACCATTCTCGGCCTCGAACTCGGCTCGATGATCGCTTTTGCCGTGGTGACGGAAACAGTGTTCGCCTATCCCGGCATGGGCAAGCTTCTGATCGATTCCATCGGCCGCCTCGACCGGCCAGTGATCGTGGCTTATCTGATGATGGTGGTCGTGATTTTCGTGGTCATCAACCTGATCGTCGATCTCCTTTATGCCGCGCTTGATCCGCGCGTACGCTTGCAGGAGTCCGAAGGATGACCGACGCCCCCTTCATCCTTGACCGCGGCGAAAGCCTGTGGCGCCAACGCGTCAGCCAATTCTTCGCGAAACCTTCCGCCTATATTTCTTTCGGCCTTCTGGTTCTGCTCCTCCTGATAGCGGTCTTCGCGCCATGGATTGCGCCGCAGAACCCCTATGATCTCGCACAGCTCGACATCATGGATGGCCGTTTGCCACCCGGCTCCAAATCCATGGACGGCAAGACGTTCTGGCTCGGCACCGACGAGCAAGGCCGCGATATGCTCTCAGCCATCCTCTATGGCCTGCGTATCTCGCTCTTCGTCGGCGTCGTCTCAACTTTCTTTGCCTGCATCATCGGTGCATCGATTGGTGTTTTTGCAGCGTATAAGGGCGGCAAGGTCGAAAGCTTTGTGATGCGGCTCGTTGATCTGCAATTGTCCTTCCCGGCCATTCTGATCGCGCTGGTGCTACTCGCCGCCTTCGGTCGTGGCATCGACAAGGTCATCATCGCACTCATCATCGTGCAATGGGCCTATTACGCACGTACCGTACGCGGCAATGCGCTCGTTGAACGCAATCGCGATTATATGGAAGCCGCGCGCTCCTTGGCGCTGCCGCGTTCACGCATATTGTTCAGCCATCTTTTGCCGAACTGCCTGCCGCCGCTGATTGTTGTGGCCACCGTGCAGGTCGCGCACGCGATTGCGCTCGAAGCCACCCTCTCCTTCCTCGGCGTTGGCGTCCCTGTGACTGAGCCCTCACTCGGCATGCTCATCAAGAATGGCTATGACTATCTCATGTCCGGCAAGTACTGGATTTCGACATGGCCGGGCTTGGCGCTGGTGCTCGCCATCGTTGTGATCAATCTCGTCGGTGATCGGTTGCGCGACGTGCTCAATCCGAGGCTCGCGAAATGAGCGGCCCGATCCTTTCCATCCACGACCTCAAGGTTGAATTCGGCACCCGCCAAGGTGTGGTCAAAGCCGTCGATGGCGTCTCGCTTAATGTCTATCGCGGTGAAGTCCTCGGCCTTGTTGGCGAGTCAGGGTCCGGCAAGTCGGTCACCGGCCTCTCCATTCTGGGCCTCATTGATCCTCCCGGCCGCATCGCGTCAGGATCGATCAAGCTCGAAGGGCAGGAACTAATTGGCCTGCCCGAGCATGAATTGCGTCGCCTGCGCGGCGAACGCATGGCGATGATTTTTCAGGACCCGATGACGACGCTCAATCCGGTCTTGCGGATCGACACACAAATGATCGAGACGATCCGCGCGCACGAAAAAGTCAGCGAGAAAGCGGCGCGCAGCCGTGCGGAAGAAGCGTTGAAACGCGTCGGCATTCCTTCCCCCGCTGAACGTCTCCTCACCTATCCGCACCAATTGTCAGGCGGCATGCGCCAGCGCGTGGCTATCGCAATCGCACTCCTCATGAGCCCCGCGCTTCTCGTGGCGGATGAACCAACCACAGCACTCGATGTCACCATCCAATCGCAGATCATTGCTGAGGTGCAGCAATTATGTGCTGAGACAGGCACGGCGCTGATCTGGATCACGCATGATCTCGCCGTTGTGGCCGGGCTCGCCGACCGGATCGCTGTGATGTATGCGGGCCGCATCGTCGAAGAAGGCGATGTCGACCCCGTACTCGACCATCCCCGCCACCCTTACACTTACGGTCTTTTGGGTTCGGCACCCAGCAACAACAGGCGTGGTGAAAAGCTGGCCCAGATTCCCGGCATGACACCCTCGCTCGCCAATCTGCCGCCCGGCTGCGCGTTCGCGCCGCGCTGCGCCTTTGCCCAAGAGGATTGTCGTGTGGTTCCACCCGCTCTGACGCATGCGGGCAGCCGTGCATGGCGCTGCTTTCATCCCGTGCCAGACCGGGAGACCGTATGATGCCTGCGCTCATTGAAATCGAGAACGTCTCCAAACGCTTTGTGAAGCGTGTCGACCTCGCGGGCAAAATCGCCAATGTCTTGGGCGCCAATAATCGCGAGCAGATCGTACGGGCCGTTGACGATGTATCGCTCACGATCCGGCAGGGCGAAGTGCTTGGCCTTGTCGGGGAATCGGGGTGCGGCAAATCCACTTTGGGTCGCATGGTGGCTGGTATCATGCAGCCGAGCGCCGGGCGTATTCTCTATGAAGGCCGTGCGCGCGAAGATGGCAATGCGTCAGCGCAAGTAGCTGATGCTCTGGCCGTACAGATGATCTTTCAAGACCCGATGGCATCGCTCAATCCGCGCATGCGGATCGAGGACATTATCGGCGAAGCGCCCGTGGTGCACGGCATCGTCGATACAGCAGGCAAACGTGATTACGTCGCGGGCATGATGCGCAAGGTCGGTCTGGACCCAAGTGTAATGGGGCGTTTTCCGCACCAGTTTTCAGGTGGGCAACGCGCCCGCATCGGCATTGCGCGGGCGCTGGCCGTGCAACCGAAGGTCCTCGTCTGTGACGAAGCTGTGGCCGCGCTCGACGTATCGATCCAAGCACAGGTGCTCAACCTGTTCATGGATCTGCGCGCCGAGATGAACCTCACCTATCTGTTCGTGTCGCATGATCTGAGCGTCATCCGGCACATCGCTGATCGTGTCGCGGTCATGTATCTCGGCCGGATTGTCGAGACGGCCGCTACGGACGCCTTGTTCGACGCACCGGCCCATCCCTATACACGCGCGCTGCTTGATGAGGTGCCGCGGATCGACATGCGCAAAAAGCGTTTCGCCTCACTGAAGGGCGAGGTGCCCTCACCGCTTCATCCGCCCTCAGGCTGCCATTTTCATCCGCGCTGCCCCCGTGCCGAGGCCATCTGCAAATCGACACGACCACCGCTTGTCGGCGTCGGCCCTGCCCATGAGGCTGCCTGCCTTTTTCCTCAGACAGGCGGCGCCTTGCCGGAGCCAATATCCCAATAAAGCCCAGCCATGATGCCGAGCGCCTCGCGAAAAAGCTTCGATGGCACATGCTCGTTGGGCGCATGCTGCGAGCAACCGGGATAGGAATGCGGCACCCAGATCGTTTTCATGTGCAAAATGTCAGCGAAAATATCGTTCGGCAGTGAGCCACCGAGATTGGGCAAGATCGCCGGTTTCTTGCCGCTTGTTGTCTGCAGCGAAGTGTAGACAAAACGCACCCAATCATCATCGGGATCAAGCCGTGTCGCGTGGAAGACTTCGTCGCGTGCCTTTTCAATCTTCACCATCGAGAAGCCGTGACGATCAAGATGGCGCCGCAGCGCTGGCAGAATGTCGTCCACATCGATACCAACGACGAAGCGCAATTGGCACCGCGCCCATGCACTCGGTGGCACGGCGTTGACCGGCGTGTCAGGATTGCCGGCTTTCATCGCCAACACATCGAATGAACACCAGCCAAAGACTTGCTCGGCCGGTGTGAGCCCCGGCTCACCCCATGCGGGATCAATTACCGGACCATCGGCACCGCCATCGATTTCACAGCCTTCCAAAACGCGGCGCACATTATCCGGCAAATGTTTGGGAACCCATTCATGAATGCGGATCTGACCGGTCGGCGATGTAATCGACGCCAGCGCATGCGCGAGCTGAATGGCGGGGTCAGACAGGATGCCGCCCCAATTGCCGGAGTGATGGCCGCCTTCGCGTGCGTGGATCGATAGATCGAAAGTGATGCCACCGCGTGCGCCCAAAAACAGCGTCGGGCGTTCAGCGTTGAGTCGCGGACCGTCTGACGCGATCAGGATATCGGAGCGGAACAGATCAGCCCGTTCTTGGCATAATTCCTTGAGGCCGGGCGAGCCCATCTCCTCGCCCATTTCAATCAGATATTTTGCATTGAAGCCGAGCTTTCCCTGCGCCTTCAACACAGCCCGCAAAGCCGTGATATTGACGAGATGCTGGCCCTTATTGTCGACCACGCCGCGGCCATACCACGTACCGTTGCGGTCATTCAGACCCCAAGGCGTCAGCCCTTCTTTCCATTCGCGATCAAGCCCACGAATGACGTCGCCATGGCCATAACCGAAAATCGTCGGCAGATGATCACCCTCATGCCGCTCGGCGAAGAGGAACGGGCCTTTCGCCATAGGATGATGCAGCACCGTGCATGCGAAGCCCATCTCTTCGAAGAGCGGCTTCATTTCGCGCGCGATGTATTCATCAAGAATGGGCGCGCGCTCCGGATTCTGGCTCTCGGTTGGCATCGCCACGAGGCGGCTTAGATGATCCTTGAACGCGCCGCTATCAAACTGACGATGGACATCGGCAATGATCTGTTCACGCGACATGAAAATTCTCCCCAGCGTCGCCCTCGACGTTTTTCTTCATTTCTGGCTTGAATTGGCAAACACGTTCGGCTTAGCGAGGAAATCAAAATCGCATCCTTCCGGCGCTTGCAACACGCTGTGACGATAAAGCGCCTTATAGCCGCGCGACGGTGCCGGCGGCGGCTGGTGATCGGCAAGACGCCTGTTGATCTCAGCTTCCTCTACCAGAAGGTCGATCCGTTTATCGGCAACCGAGAGACGGATGCGGTCGCCATTGCGTACGGCGGCAAGCGGGCCGCCAATGGCTGCTTCTGGCGCAATGTGCAGAACGATCGTGCCGAACGCAGTGCCTGACATACGCGCATCCGAAATACGAACCATATCCTTTACGCCCGCTTGCGCGAGTTTTTTGGGGATAGGCAGATAACCCGCCTCCGGCATACCGGCCGCATGCGGTCCTGCATTTTGCAGAACGAGAATATCGTTCGGTGTGACATCGAGATTGGGATCATCGATCCGCGCGGCGAGATCGGCGAGGCCATTGAACACGACAGCGCGTCCTTCGGTTTCGAAGAGTGATGGCGTTGCTGCCGCGCGCTTGAAGACGGCCCCGTCAGGCGCGAGATTCCCTGTCAGCGCAATTAATCCGCCCACCGGAGAGATAGGATTGTCAAACGCACGGATGAAAGTGCGATCCACCCATTCGAGCGGCTCGGCCAAACGCTCATCCAGCGTGCGGCCTTCAACATCGATCGTGTCGAGGTGAAGCAAGGGCTTGAGTTCGCGCAACAAGGCCCCCATGCCACCGGCAGCATGGAAATCTTCCATATAACCGTCGCCGACCGGCTTGAGATCGACGAGCACAGGTGTCTCATCCGAGAGTTGGTTGAAACGCGCGAGCGGAATTCGGATCCCGAGCCGCCCGGCAATCGCGGTGAGATGCACAAGCGCATTGGTTGATCCGCTTACCGCCAACAAAACGCGTAGCGCATTCTCAACCGATTTTTCGGTGATGATGGCACTCGGCTTGATCCGACTTTGAATGAGTTGAACCGCAGCACGGCCTGTTTCTTCCGCCGCCACGAGACGGTCGGAATGCACCGCCGGGATGGCAGCCGTGCCCGGCAGCGACATGCCAAGCGCTTCGGTGATGCAGGCCATGGTGGAAGCGGTACCCATCACCGCACATGTCCCAGCAGTGACTGCAAGGCGCCCTTCAACGGTTTTGATTTCCGCCTCATCGACCGTACCGGCGCGATACTTCGCCCAGAAGCCACGGCAATCCGTGCATGCGCCCAGTCTTTGCCCTTTATGACGCCCCGTCGACATCGGGCCGGTGACAAGTTGAATGGCAGGAAGACCCGCAGACGCTGCGCCCATCAATTGCGCTGGCACAGTCTTGTCACAACCGCCGATCAGCACCACCGCATCCATCGGCTGCGCGCCGATCATTTCCTCCGTGTCCATCGCCATTAGGTTGCGGTACATCATGCTGGTCGGATTGAGGAACACTTCGCCAAGCGACACGGTGGGGAAAGGCAGTGGCAAAGCGCCCGCAGCAAGCACACCGCGCGAAACGGCGTCCACGAGATCCGGCATCGCCCGATGACAATTGTTGAAACCCGAAGGCGTCATCGCGATGCCGACCACCGGCTTGTTCAACAATGTACGCGAAAGGCCCATTGAGCGCGCAAAGGAGCGGCGCAGAAACCGCGCGAAATCCTTGTCGCCATAATTGGTGAGGCCATTATCGAGGCCATGAGGTGCGTCGGCCATCCGGTTTCATCTCTGCTTCAAAAAGATTCTGGAGACGGAGTGTGTCAGGCGTGGCTGCAGACGCAAGCACCCAACCGCGCGACCCTCCCATCCCATTCTGTCAGATCATTCACCCCATGAAACACCACGAATGGCGCACTTGCTCACCACATCGCCGCTCCCTAGGCTGGCCCGATTGGATACCTGATGGCGTATGGGGGCCCCGTGACTGAACCTTGTGATCTTTCGGCGCGGGAAGCCCGGTTCCTTATCGGCACCAAGCGTCTCTCCGCCCGCGAATTGGTTGAAAGCTGCATCAAGCGGATCGAGACTGTTGACCCCGCGTTGAATGCCATGGTGGCGCGGGATTTCGAGGGCGCCCGCAAAGCCGCGGCCGCAGCCGACGCAACCACCCAGCGCGGCGATGCCTTGGGCCCGCTGCACGGGCTTCCCGTCGGCGTCAAAGACCTCGAAAACGTCGCAGGAATGCGCACCACCTATGGCAGCCAGCTCTTTGCTGACCACGTGCCGGATCAGGATCAGGCCATCGTCGCCTCCGTCCGGCGCGCCGGGGCGATCATCCTGGGCAAAACCAACACGCCGGAATGGGGCGCAGGCGCGAACACACGAAACGCCGTCTATGGCGCGACTGGCAATCCGTTCGACCCGTCGAAATCGGCGGCCGGCTCTTCCGGCGGCTCGGGTGTGGCGCTGGCGACCGGCATGGTCCCGCTCGCCACCGGGTCTGACACGGGCGGCTCGCTCCGCAACCCAGCCGCCTTCAATGGCATTGTCGGCTTCCGCCCGACGCCCGGCCTCGTCCCCTCCGATAAGCGCCCGCTAGGTTGGAACCCGTTGAGCGTGCTCGGCCCCATGGCGCGCAACGTGCCAGATCTCTGCCTCTTGCTATCGACGATGGTATCCGACGATGCCTGCGATCCGCTGGCCACCACCATCCATGGCAAGACCGTGCGCAACGCGGCAGATTTCGCGCAGCCAGCACCGTGCGATCTGGCCTCGCTGAAAGTGGCGATGACGCCAGATTTCGGGTTCGCACCAACCGAGAAACATATTCGCGCCGTCTTTGCGCGCGTGTGTAAAACGATCGCGCCCTTGTTTGCGACAGCGGACGAAACGTCGCCTGACTGCCGCGGTACGGACGAAGCCTTCGAAATCTTGCGCGCGGTCTCCTTCCTCGCCTCTTTCCATGATCGCGTCCGCGATACGCCGGACAAGGTCGGCCCCAATGTTCGCGCAAATGTCGAAGAAGGTTTGCGTTACGCGGCGCTCGACATCACACGCGCGTTGAAGCAGCAAACCATCCTTTACAATAATTGGCAGAGCTTCTTCCGGCATTATGACGTGATCGTCTCCCCCGCCGTGACGCTGAGCCCACGCCCATGGACAGAATTGTTCCCCGCGGCAATCGATGGCGAAAAAACACGCACCTATTTCCATTGGCTAGCGCTCGCTTACGCTGTCACGATTGTCGGCCATCCAGCGATTTCCATTCCCGTCGGCCTTGACGACCTTGGTATGCCCTTCGGCCTGCAGATTGTGGGCCCACGCGGCGGGGATGCGAAAGTCTTGGCGGTTGCCGCTGCGCTTGAGGAAGCGCTGGCCAGCAATCCCCAGACGGCCCGCCCTCTTCCTGATCTACAACGCCTGGCATCCGCCGCACCCATTGCGACGCAGCCAGGCTTCATGGGTTTTGATTGAAAACAAAAAGCGAGGACCAGCGAATGAAGATCCACCGCCGTCACTTTTTGCAGGGAACGGCAGCCTCGCTGCTCGCGACCCCAGCCTTGGCTCAAGATTGGCGCGCCAGAACGATGCGCTTCATTCCGCAAGCCAATCTCACTGCGCTCGATCCAATCTGGACGACAGCCACCGTGACGAACAATCACGGCTATTACGTTTATGACACGCTGTACGCTGCCGATATGGACTTTCGGCAGAAGCCACAAATGGCGGAAGGCCATGAAATCCTTGATGGGGGCAAGCGCTGGCGCTTTCGCCTGCGCGAAGGCCTCAAATTCCATGATGGCACGCCCGTTCGTTCGATCGATTGCATCACCAGCGTGAAGCGCTGGGCCCAGCGCGATCCATTCGGACAATTGGTCGCCAAAATTGCGGATTCTTGGGACGTCATCGACGATCGCAATTTTGAAATTCGCTTCAACCGGCCCTTCGGCTTGCTGCTCGAAGCCCTGGGCAAAACTGATACACCGGCCTTCATCATGCCCGAGCGTCTCGCGCTCACCGATCCGATGAAGCAAGTGACGGAAGTGGTGGGGTCGGGTCCCTACCGTTTTATCGCGAGCGAATATAATTCCGGCAGCCGGGTCGTTTACGAAAAATTCGATGCCTATGTGCCTCGTGCCGAGGCACCAAGCCGCGGTGCCGGTGGCAAAGTGGCGTATTTTCCCCGCATCGAATGGCACATCATGCCTGACCCTGCGACCGCCTCGAACGCACTTATTCGTGGCGAAATGGATTGGTATGAGCGCCCGCCATCAGATCTCCGTCCCTTGCTGGCACAAAGCAAGGATGTCGTGAACGAAGTCACCGATGCATCCGGGCGCCTCGCCATTATGCGCATGAACTGTCTGCAAGCGCCTTTCAACAATGAGAAGATACGCCAAGCCGTGCGTCTCGTTGTCATGCAGGAAGATTACATGCGGGCGACACAGGGCGATGACAAAACGCTCTGGCGGACATGCCGCAATTTGTGGCCCTACGGCACCACCTATTATGACGGCGAGAAAACCGATCTGATGCCGCAAAATCTCGCGCAAGCGAAAGCGGCGCTACAGGCCTCTGGCTATGCCAATGAGAGGGTCGTCATCATCAACCCAACCGATTTCCCGGATATCGGACCACTTGGTCAGGTGAGCGCCGATCTTCTGCGCAAGATGGGCATGAATGTTGATTTGGCCGAATCCGATTGGGGTACAGTCATTCAACGTCGCGGCAGCCGCGAGCCGGTGGACAAAGGTGGGTGGAGCATCTTCCATACAACAGGGCCAGCGGCTGGCTGGGCCAATCCTGCCACGTCACTCCTTGTCCGTGGCCAAGGCGCGAAAGGTTGGAATGGCTGGTGGACGAGCGAACGCGCCGAAGAACTCGCCAATGAATGGCTGTTCGCCACCGATGAGCCGACGCAGAAAAAGGCGGCCTCTGAATTGGGCCGGATTGCTTTGGAAGGCGTCGCTACTGTGCCGCTCGGTCAGTTCACATTGAAGACGAGCTATCGCCGTTCGCTGACCGGCATGCTTCCTGGATCAGCGCCCTACCCTTGGGGCATCAAGCGCGTCTGACGCGAGGCTCAAAGAAAAAGGCGGCCCGCAGGCCGCCTTTTTTATTTGTCGTCGCTTATTCGAGATCCATTTTCGTTTCGCTGCGCTTGCGAATGCGTTCAGCGCGCACTTCCGGATCGCGCCCAATTTTTGGGATCAACTGCGTCAGATCGACAAATTCGTCGCATTGGCGACGGAGTTCATCAGCAATCATGGGCGGCTTGGTTGCTAAGGTCGAAACAACCGAAACGCGCACGCCCTTCCGCTGCATCGCTTCGACGACGCGCGTAAAGTCGCCATCGCCCGAGAAGATCACGGCATGATCGACGAAGGGTGCCAATTCCATGGCATCGATCGCGAGCTCAATGTCCATGTTGCCCTTGATCTTGCGACGTCCCGTATCGTCAACATAGCTCTTGGCATTTTTGGTAACGACCGAGAAGCCATTGTAGTCGAGCCAATCGAGCAGAGGACGGATGGAGGAATACTCTTCATCCTCGACAATCGCGGTGTAATAGAACACGCGGATTAAGCGGCCCCAGCTTTTGATTTCTGCCAGCAATTTACGGTAATCGATATCAAATTCCAGCGTACGTGTCGCTGCATATAGATTGGCACCATCGATAAACACGGCAACGCGTTCTGACGAACTCATTCAACAAACTCCACAACCCAATGGGGGAACCGATTCACAGGTCGGACCTAAATACAGCTTTTGTCTAATTCGTGAACCGCAAAAGATGAAGGTCAGCCCCGCAACACAGCAACAAACTGATCTCAGAACGGAGCAAAAGTCGATTCCCGTTAGCCCATTTTGGGTGATGTCGTAACGAAATGAAGCGCGGATCCTGCCTAAAAATCAGAAGACCTATGCATTTTGTTCGCGCCTTGAAGCGCTAGCGGCCTTTCCATTGCGGCCGCCGCTTCTCGAAGAAAGCCTGCATGCCCTGACGGAAATCCGCGCTCATATAACAGGTTACGATCAAATCCCGATCGTCGGGACTTGCCCCTTCAGTCCCCAAACGCAACAGCGCTTTCTTGCAGGTCAACATCTTCGAGGGCGAGCGTTCCTTGATTTGTGCCGCCAAGACCAAGCTCTACGCCATCAACGCATCGACATCAGTCACCACCCCGTTCACACCCCCAATCGCTCGCGCTTCCACGGCGTCAATCAATCGTACGCGGTCGGTTGAGGTGATAAATTCTTTCCGCAAGCAAATTTATGATGACGCATACTGCGCCGGTTCAAGCCCGAAGGTCTCGCGTGGCGAGCGCCCCGACGAAAGACTTGCAATCCAAGTCTCTTCCTTCGCGACTTTTGCCTTTGCACCAGCGATATGTTTGCGGATCGATAAGGGATTGAGTGCCACAAGCCCGTCATCATCGCCGATGATCAGGTCACCGGAATGAACGATCTGTCCGCCCACAACAACTGGACAATTCACAGATCCATGTGAGGCAGAAACCGGTCCCCGCGGCGTGATGAAGCGCGAGAAGACCGAAAAATTGGCGAGGCCCGAAAGCGCCGCCACGTCCCGGACAGCACCATCGCAGACAAGGCCAACGCAACCACGCTGCTGCAAATAGCCACCGAGAATTTCGCCAATCATCGCAAATTCAGCATTGCCCGCGGCGGCGATCACGAGAACATCGCCGGGGCCTGTCATATCGAGCGCATGCACAACGGCTCCGAAATCCGGCGGTTCGCACAAGGCTGTTACAGCCCGCCCAAACAAAAATGGCTGTTGCCCAGGCGGCTTAAGCGGCCTGATGGCGGGATCGATCTGACCAATGTCGCGTGCGAGATCAACAGCGACGGCGACCGGCACGGAGCGCCATGCCTGAACCTCGTCCTGCGTCAGATCACAATGCGGTACGGCATGAATGGTGACGGTCATCGGAAGCCCCCAGTTCTTTGTCAGTCTACGCTGTGAAGCGGGCCGAAATAGCGCCCAACGCACCATAATCGGCGTGCACCTCATCACCCGGCGCAACCACGATGGGTGTCAAGCATGTGCCGGTCGTAATCGCCTGTCCCGCTTTCAGTGTGACACCGAGCGCAGACAATTCATTCGCGATCCATGTCATCGCGATACGGGGGTCGCCCAGTACGTTGGAACCAATTCCGGTTCTCACGTCGTCTTGTCCATCTTTGCGGACGACAACGCGCACCTCATAGCGTGCGAGATCGAGATTGCGCCAATCAGCCCCGGTGGCCTCGCCCAGCATGAATTGATGCGCACACGCATTGTCAGCAATCAGTTGGCTTTCACCGGCATGCACAAAGTCACGATACCGCGAGTCAGGAATTTCAATTGCCGGATGCAAGCTCGCAACCGCATCAAGAACCTCGGCCATGGTGTAAGGTGTGGCTCGTGGCGAGAGATCACGCCCCATGCGGAACGCAAATTCAACCTCGGCCACCAACATCAGATTTCCATCGAGTGAAATGGCTGCGCCTGGCGCAAACACACGCTCCTGAAGGATACGGCCAGCGAGCGGTCCACTGACGCCAATATGAGCCTGCCCGGCAAGGCTGGTTGCGGCAATCTTCCAACCGAAAAGCGGATAGCGCGTCCGCTTTTCCAGCAGCGCCTGAACCTGATAGGCCTCTTGCCGCGAAGACGGCTTTAACGACGCGGGCAATCCATCAAGACGCCCTTTTGTATGCCATGTGTTGAATAAAAGTTCGGAAGCAGTTTCAAGATCCGGCGTCGTCAGCATGTTTCTATCCGATAAGGCCAGTGAAGGATCTATGCGCACGTACGGCGCGATCAAAAACGTGCCGGGCGATTGCGCAAGAACAGCGACAGATTGAGCGCGGATGCGAAGCTAACCCAAGCGAGATAAGGCACGAACAACCACGCTGCCGTCTCACTGATGGGCCATGCAAAACGGATGAAGCCGACGATGGTTACCAGCATGAGGAGCGCATCGACCAGCGCGAGCGCCATTTGGCGGCGCCCGAACATCAACCACGACCACGCACCATTGGCGGCGAGGTTGACGATCCAGAAAGCCAAGGCGCCGCTCATGCCGGCCTGTTTCCAGACAAGCCAACCAGCAATGGCGATCATGAGATAAAGCACGGACCATGCTGGCCCAAACAACCAGCTTGGCGGCGTCCAGCTTGGTTTATCGAGCGATTGGTACCATTCGCCAGGCCGGAAAATGGCTCCGCTCGCCGCAATGGCGACAACCACTGCAACAAACGGAATGAAGCTCACATAATCCAGCAAGGACGGATGCTCCCGTGGCGAACACCCAAGGATCAGGGAGGGCCTGCCACGCTTTGTCAAGCCGCCTCCCCCATGGGGAAACGGCTCAAGCAGGTTGGATGACGATGACCGTCAGGCCGGTAGAACGATAACTTTCGTCTTTACCGGCGTACGCTCATAAAGATCCATCATGTCTTGTGTCAGCAACCCAGTGCAGCCGCTGGTGAGGTTGGTTCCGATCGTTTCGGCATCGATCGTCGCATAGATGGTGTAGAGCGTGTACGCGCCGTTTTGGTAGAGATAAAGTGTCCGCGCACCGAGCGGATTTTCTAACCCGGGCAGCATGCCACCGGCATATTTCCGTGTCTCAGGCTGGCGCAGCATCATTTCTTTCGGCGGTGTCCAGATTGGCCATTCAGCCTTGCGGCCGACATAGGCATCGCCATGCCACAAAAATCCCTGTCGTCCGACATTGGCGCCATAGCGGGTCGCAAGCCCTTCGCCCTCGATGCGATAGACATAGTAATTGCTCGGATCGACGATGATCGTGCCCGGTGCTTCATTGCTGTCGTATTGAACCGTCTGCCGATAATATTTCGGATCGACCTTGGTGACGTCGACAGCCGGGATCGGGAATTTTTCATGCGGCATGGCCGCGTACATTTTGGCCGCTTCTGCTTGGCTGATCCCTTCGGTGGTATTGCAACCGGCGAGACCCAGCGCACCCACACTGGCTGCGGACGCCAAAAGAAACGAGCGGCGGTTCATTCCACCCACTACGCGCGTATCTGCCCCGGACATGGCCTTATCGATCAACATCGCCGATCCCCTACGCTCAACTGACACCAAAGTGACGAAGTCCGTGTGACGCCATGCGTCGCTGACCAACCGTCATGAACATGCGCGAGAACCTATATCGCCCAGCGCGATTGATGGCAAAAAGCACTAAAACGGCCGTTATTACAAGCCCAAGCCAGCGGAAACGAGCCCTTTTTCACGCTCTACGGCCCTAGAGCTACCCACCTAGCCGAATCGGCTCTATCGCCAAGCTGCACCGGCCATTCCGCCCTTGCAGCCCCTTCCCTGCCGCGCAAAGATCACTCTCAGGAGAGTGGGCCAATCAAGGCCACCGGCCTGCACAGGCCTCTTGGGAGAGAAGAAACCATGACCAATCGTCGGTATCTGATTTCTGGACTCGCAGGCCTCGCACTGGCCGCCATCACTGGCTCTGCCATGGCCCAAGACACGGTCAAGGTGGGATTGATCCTGCCAATGACTGGACCATTTGCCTCCATCGGCAAGCAGGTCGATATGGGCGCGCGACTTTTTCTCGCACAAAACGGTAGCAGCTTCGGCGGTAAAAAGATCGAATTGATTTTGAAGGACGACACCGGCAGCGCTGATGTGACCAGACGCATTGCGCAAGAACTCGTCGTCAATGACAAGGTCGCCGTGCTCGCAGGCTTTGGATTAACGCCGCTTGCATTAGCAGCGGCGCAGGTTTCAACCCAAGCCAAAGTGCCCCAAATCGTGATGGCAGCCGCAACAGCCACCATCACAGAAGCATCCCCTTTTATCGTGCGTTCGTCTTTCACGCTGCCCCAAGCGTCGGAGCCAATGGCGGACTGGGCGCTTAAAAACAATATCAAGCGCGTCTTCACAGTGGTAACAGACTACGGACCGGGTATTGACGCGGAAACCTCGTTCGCCAACAAGTTTAAAGCCGGCGGGGGAGTTGTCGAAAGCGTTCGCGTACCGCTGCGCAATCCCGATTTCGCACCCTTCTTGCAACGCGCTGCCGATGCCAAACCGGACGCCCTCTTTGTGTTTGTGCCAGCCGGTATTGGCGCCCAATTTATGAAACAATATGTCGAACGTGGCCTCGACAAGGCGGGCACGAAGTTGATCGGCCCGGGCGATGTGGTGGATGACGACCTGCTCGAAGGCATTGGCGATGTCGCGATTGGCGCCATTACAACGCAGCATTATTCCGCTGCCCATGAATCCGCAGCGAATAAAGCCTTCGTGACAGCATTCAAAGCCGCCTACCCTGGCACACGTCCGAACTTCATGGCTGTGGGTGGGTATGATGGCATGCGCCTGATCGCCGAAGCGCTGAAGAAAACCAATGGCACTATCGAAGGCGAAGCCTTGGTGACGGCGATGAAAGGGATGAACTTTGAAAGCCCGCGTGGGCCCATCCTGATCGATCCCGAAACGCGCGACATCGTACAGAACATCTATATTCGTCGCACCGAACGCAAAAATGGTGAAATCTACAATATCGAATTCGACACCATTCCCATGGTGAAAGATCCGGTCAAAGCCGCTAAAAAGTGAGGATCGCGCTCATCGCTCAGACAATGGAAAGGTGGGGATGATGAACGCGCACCGCACAAAGGTTTGCATTATTGGGGCGGGCCCCGCCGGACTTCTCCTTGCCTTCATATTGAAGACAAGCGGAATTGATTGCCTTGTGGTCGAGCGTCAATCACGCGAAACGCTCGAAAAGACGATCAAGGCCGGCGTGCTTGAACATCCCACGATCGAATTGTTCAAGCAGCTCGGTCTTGGTGACAGAATGATGCAGGACGGCGCGTTTCATCACGGCTTTGAATTGGCCTTTGGTGGACAACGTCACCGTATCGACCTGATGGATTTGACCGATGGCAAATACATCATGGTTTATCCCCAGCATGAGGTCATCAAGGACCTCATCGCTGCAAACTTGGCAGCAGGAACGCCGATTTACTTCGAAGCAAAGAATGTCATGCTGAACGATATCAGCACTTCACAACCGACGGTGCATTTCAAGCAGGCAGAAACAGACTTCGTCATTACTACGGATTTCATTGCGGGGTGTGACGGCTATCATGGACCATCACGCCAAGCCATACCCGCAGACCAGCGGAGAGAATTTACACGGATTTATCCGTGCGGTTGGTTCGGCATTCTATGCGAGGCCGAACCGTCTGCCGATGAACTGATTTATGCCCAAAGCGATCATGGCTTTGCGCTTATCAGCACGCGTACCCCCACCGTGCAGCGCATGTATTTCCAATGTGACCCTAATGACGACGTGACGAATTGGACGGACGACCAAATCTGGGACGCGCTCCAAAAATGCGTGCATAACGAGACGGGATGGCGTCTGAAGGAAGGTAAAGTCATCCAGAAAAACATCGTCGCGATGCGCAACTTCGTTTGTGAAACTATGCAATTCGGACGCCTTTTCTTGGCCGGTGATGCCGCCCATATTGTTCCCCCGACAGGCGCGAAGGGATTGAACTTGGCCGTGGGCGATGCCGTCGTCCTAAGTCGTGCGCTGATTGAACGTATTATGCATGATGATGAAGAAGGTCTAAAGCACTATAGCGAAATGGCTATCAAGCGGGTTTGGCGCGGTGAGCAATTCTCGTCGTGGATGACCGATCTTCTGCATGATTTCAAAGGTGAAGATCCGATTCATCGGAAATTTCGCCGCGCGCAGCTTGAACAGATCGTATCGTCGCGATCTGCAGCAGCGAGCATGGCCGAGAATTATGTTGGCGTACCCTTTGCCAGAGCCTAATTCTCCCTACGGGGGTACTTCCGCATCCATTTAGCGCAAGGTCACGGACGCGTTGATCTTATACCCATATTTGCGGACCGATGCGATGACATTGCGCGTCCCACCAATTTCAAGAAATTTCTTGCGAAGAATACTGATGCGCGCTTCAAGCGTACCAGTATGCATTTGATCGGGCGCGACATTCAGTGCCTCGGCGACGTCCTTGACCGCAAGAGGAAGCTGACGCAAATCAACGAGCTTCTTGATCAAGGCCACTTCCGAAGACGATAATTTGATGGAACTTGTGGCACTACGCAAAATACCGCTGGTCAGTTCAAGTGTAAAAGATTGCTCAGCTTCGACAATCGCGTCAGGGTGGGTTGCAATCAAAGATACCGCTGCTTTCAGCTGGTTGGGATCAATTGGCTTTGCAAGAAAAAGATCGATCCCAACACGGAAACTTTCAATCCGTTTCTGATTTTCATCATGCGCTGTTAAAATGAAGATGCGCGCACCTTGATGTTGTTCTCTTATCCATCGCGCAAGACTAAGGCCATCTTCAGCCGGCAGACCAATATCAATGATATAAAGGTCCATCCGTCCATTGTTACGGCGCAACGATTCAGCATCAGGAAACGCCGAGACGACATGGCCCTCCGCGACAAAGAGATCGACCATCTCATGGCGTAGATCATTATGATCTTCGACAATCGCGACTTTCAGAGAGGAAGCCATAAACGAAACCTTATCTTGTCGTCATAGATATAGGTGAGCTCCCCACCCAACCGAGCGGCACTGGCATGAGCGAGAAACAATCCTAGCCCCGACCCAGAGGTATGATGAGCGTTGCTTGAACGGTAATATTTACGAAAGAGTTGGCGCTCATCGGGCAGACCGACCACACCGACGTCATTGTTCACCTCGATCAGCAGACCAGAACGACCAGCCCTGCGCTCAAGGCCCACGATCAGCTGAGGCACTGTACCAACGGCTTTATAGCGTGTTGCATTATCGATCAAATTACTGGCGATAGCCTGGAACAATTGCGGATCGATCTCTAGATCATCCGGCACAGCTGGTTCGATCCGAATGTCAATGTCGTGATCTGCAATCGCTTTCTCCAACATTTTCGAAAGATTCACCCGAAAGGATGAAATTTCGAACGCAGGATCCTCCAGCCGATAGGCTTGATTGCAGTGATTGATAATAGTTGTCACCGTATCAAGATGACGCGCAGCCTTCTCACGCATAACATCAAGATTAGTCGCGTTTGACATTGCAATTTTCAGAGCTGCGATTGGCGTTTTTACCTCGTGAACCAGCATTGTGAATAATTGTTCTTGCTGGTCGCGAAACTTTTGCTCCTGTTTCATTTTCTGCAGGTCGACGGCCATTTCGAGCCGCTCTCGTTCGCTCAGCTGGGCCCGTCGGCGGGCCCGAGTAATCAGCATGGAAGACATCACGAGAGTTGTAAAAAATGCGTAGGCTGTTGCGATATCTGGGGCAAATGATTGACCAAAACCGAAGAAACTCAGCAGAGGCGGTAAAATAAAAGCAGTGATGATACCAAAATAGAGAACAACGAGTTTAGGCGGCAAAAGATAGTTCTCACTGCTGCTCTTGCGAATTGTCAAAGTCATGAGAAAAAAGAAGACAATGGAAATCGATAGAATCACAACGTTAAGGAACATCGCTGTCCCCCGCCATGGCGTAAAAACCAAAACGAGATTGAAAATCGTCAATGCCATCATGCTGTAAGTGACAGGCTTAAGGAGTTTAGAAACTCGATAATGACTCAAAAAGAATATGTTAAAACCAAGTAGAGCCATTTCAACTAAGACGGTCGCAAAACTGCTCATCCGATCATAAAAAGCAGGTTGAATATCAAAGCTAATCCGAACGACCCCTGTATTGATCAAGATCACGACCAGAAGCGTCACCTGCTGGAGCGCAAACACAAGAAGAAGCGGATCTTTTGACGGACTATCGTAAATGGCGATCAGCAAGAGTAAGAATAGAACGATGCTTGCTCCTAAAATGATAAACATAAACCGCTGAAAATCGAGCTGGATCGCCTCATCAACGGGCATGATCTCGATGTCAGCATTGCGTGCGCTGGTCGATTTGATACGCAGCCATATCGGTTGAGTGAGTGCACAAGGCTCAAGAAAAAGATTAAGGCTCAACGCGGGATAAGCCTGATCGGCAATTGGGTACTGATCACCAATATGCTGATTATTGGTCTTGCCGTCGCACGTTTGAAAAACGGTGATCTCGTCGATAAAGATCGGCAATACACGCAGGATAAGCGTGTGCCGCCGATCATGATCTTGATAGAGAGGCTTGGGTGTCATCAATCGCACCCAATACACAGAAGATCCAAAACCAGCCTCAAGGCGACCGGAAAATGGTGTCAGGCTCTTTGTCGCGACGTCGGGTAATCCAAGGGTTCCTGTCGGGTCTTCAAAATAGGCCTTCTCAATCTCGAGAGGTGATGCATGAATCGGGAGCGGTTGGATGAACCCGCACACTAAGAATGCCCAAGACACAATGAGCCAAAAACGGACCAACGCAACCTCGCCAAACTGGCTCAACCTCGCTTGATTGACGATCCTTATGGAAGGTCAATCGACATCAACATTACCGTATTTCCAAAACGAAACCATCTCTATTTAAGTATTTTAATACATATCGTTTTGTTTTTGAATAATCCTTTTATTTTTTTAAGTTTTCTGTTGTTTGGACATCACGCAAATCACAATTACTTATGAAAATAGATTTTCACGTTTGAAGTGGCCGTTTGCCCCCGTTTATAAATCGTAAAGAGAAGCTTAATCATGCCGCGATCGGCATGCTGATACTTCATTAAACGAAAGCGTTGGTCGCTGTAGGGGGCGGGACATGTTGAAATCGGTAAGGGCATTCACAGCTGCGGGTGCCATTTTGGTCGCGGCCGGATCTGCATCTGGTCAAGTCGTTCAAGAAGCCGCCGTCAAAACGGCTAATAACACAGCGGAACTCGCGCAAAAACTTTCAAACCCAGTTGCCGACATGGTCTCGGTGCCCTTCCAGTTCAACTGGAATGGTCGGATTGGTCCTTTCGACAAGGGGCAAACGGCTTACATGAATTTTCAGCCCGTCATTCCCATCAAAATCAATCAAGATCTAAATGTTATTGCACGTACCGTTGCACCCTTTTCATGGCAAACCAGCATCTTTCCGCATGCTGGAACGCAATGGGGCATTGGCAATATTGAGCAGAGCTTCTTTGTCACCCCGACAAAGCCAGTGGGCGGATGGATTTTAGGCGCAGGCCCGATCCTCTACCTTCCCACCGCAACGGATAAATTGCTAGGCACCGCGCAAACGGGCGCAGGCCCGACTGCAATTGCCCTGCGGATCGATGGGCCTTGGACCTATGGCATGCTCGTCAACCAAGTCTGGGGCTTTATGGGTCCCATTCCGCAGCACGGCTACCAGATCAATCAGATCTACATGCAGCCCTTTGTTGCTTACAACACGAAAACTGCATGGACGTTCATGCTCAACAGCGAGAGCATGTATAATTGGTCGACCCAAAAATGGTCCATGCCATTCAACTTTGTCGTCTCAAAATTGGTAATGATCGACAAGCAACCCGTCAGCTTCGGTGTTGGTGTTCGGTATTTTGCGGCTTCGCCGCACGATGGCCCCAAGGGGTTTGGTGTTCGCGCCCTCATCACCTTCCTTTTGCCTGAGAAGTGATCTGAAGCAGCCATTTTGAAAATGAAAAGGCGCCCTTCACGGGGCGCCTTTTTTGTTTGGGTCCGGGTGGCCCGTGCCACCCGGCTTATCGTGGTGGCTTAATTCAAGACGTTCTCAGCTGCACAGCCATTGCCTGGCGTTTTGCCGGCAAGACGGTCCTTAATCCATGGCAGGTAATAGGGCGGCGACTGAGGCGGTGTCGTGAAGTGGTTCTGGTCACCAGGCAATTGGATACGCGCGACATTGCCACCCAACGGGCAAACCTTGTTGCGGTAAAATTCACCCATCACCGGCGGCAGCGTCGTGTCCTTGTTACCATAGAGGATAAGGACAGGAGCAATAGGCTTCACGGTGTTGTCGACCGAGCCCGCGACGATGGCCTGCGCCCAGGCTAGCGCGTTCTGCGGCTGCGGCCGCAACATGGCCTTGTAGTTGTTGCCGTAGTTGAAGTTGATCGTGTCCGTAGCGACATGGACGCACTTGTTGAAGTAGATTTCATCCAACAATTTCGCGCCTTCATCGGTGAAGATGTCGCTGAGTTTCAACTTATCGGGGAACGCAGCCTGTGTACCCCACAGATTCATCGACATATGAGCGAAGGCGAAGCTATCGACCGACCATGCCGTCGCAAAATCACTCACCATCTTGGCGGCACCAGCCTCATCAAGCTTGGCTGGCGCATACATGGCGAGATCTGGAACAGACATGGCCACGAAGCCAACCACGTTCAGCCCATCATAGGCTGTGCCCTTCTGTGCAATGTAATCACCCTGCGATGCGCCGAGCGTGGAGCCTGCACCTTGCGACCAACCGATCATCACGGTCTTCTTGTTGGTGCCGAGTTCCTTGATCGAACCTGCAGCGCGCGCCGCATTGATCGCGTCGCGACCATTGGTCTTCGCAACTGCATATTGGTGACGACCGCCGCCACCGAGACCCTGATAGTCCGTGCCGACGACGACATAGCCATCCTTGATGAATTGCTCGAGGCTGGGCAGACCGTAATCGGTCCAAGAGTTACCGTTCGGCAAGAAATATTGGTTAAGCGAGCGAGCCGGATTCGAAACTTGCGAAGGGCCACAATTCTGTGCGTTACCCGTCGTACCATGCGACCATGAGATGATCGGCCGTCCGCCAGCCGGCGCCTTACCTTTCGGCGCAACAATAAGGCCCGTCGAAATGGTGCGCTTGTCGTTGAGATCGGACGAGATGTAGGCAATACGCCACGCCTGCGCGCCCGGAATGGGCGTTTCGACCTTTTCCTTTTTGATGATCTGACCGAGCCTTCCTTCGGGCTTCATCTTCATGACTGATTGATAGAAGGCAGGAACGGCAGGCTCAGCGAGAGCGGCTCCCGCCGAGAGGCCGAAACCGGCCACTAGAGCGACAAACCAGCGCGACTTTACAAACATGGGACGCGTCCATTCACGTTAAGGTTGATAAGATTCAATTGCGTCCGCCTGCGAACGCCGGGCCGCAGCGTAAATCCAATATCCGACCTTGCCCTTCGACAGATTGGACTGGCTTGACGCCGCTTCCCTTAGGATAGAATGCAGCGTGAGGCTCGATATCTCAGCACGAAGATACGCACCATGAATCGAAAAAACCGCGCTGCAACGGCACAGAAAATAGGCCGCGGGCTTTTCCAACGTCAAATCAATTTAATTTAATGTTTTTAAGGTCTTTTCTCTATGGGAAGCCGCGCAAACAGCCCCGCACACTGGCCCACGAAGGACGATGGCAGATGCCATCGCCCATGTTTTCTTTGTACAAAAAGATTAGCTACAGACGGGCTTGTTGTGATCAACCAAGATGAGATCAGCCGTTGGAAAGCCTAAGCGTTTGGCATCTGCAACCAACCGGTCGCGTTGCGCTTGTGATAGATCCGGACGACGCGCCAAAATCCAAAGGTAATCACGTGTCGGCCCTGCAATAACCGCCCAGCGATAATCCTGTTTGTCGAGCTCGAACACATGATAACCGCCGGCAAACGGCCAGAAAAACGTCACGGCTAGACTGCCGGTATGACGATCACCCAAAAACCGCGCCTCACCTTTCGCTTCTTTCCACCGGCAATTCTTTCGGTCGAACCCGCGATTGACGACACTTACAGAGCCATCTTTTTGCACAGCGTAAGTAGCAGATACATTGGTGAGGCCGCGTTCGAAACTGTGATCAAGACGCATGACCTCGAACCACTCACCTTGGTAACGGCTGACATCGAACGGCTTTACGGGCGTAATTCCCTCCGGAACCCCCGTGCACGCCGCCAAGGCCAGCGCACACAAGAGGACGATCAGCGGCCGATCGGTGCGGCGCATGGCAAGCTTGAAAATTAATCTCATGGTTCTGCCCCCTACCCTATTGGGTTGATCCGCTCCAGATCACACAGAAAGTCAACGTCACCGGCCAAATGACGCGTCGGAAAAATCGATTGGAAAACCTCATCCCAAAAAGCCGCGCGCTTGGCCCCTCAGAAGGCGGTCTGTTCTGAAAACAAGAGGCAGCCATGCTGCTAGCCCTTTTCCGCTCACGCCCAGCGCGGGCCTTGTTCTGCATTGACGTTACGAGATGCTTTCCTATGGGCTCAACCCACCGGCCAAACCTTCGGACAATGGCTAGGACACCTCCGGGCAGCTGGTGTGCCCTCTCGCGGATTGTATAACGGCTCGTCTCGCCTACAATCGGGACAGGATCAAAACTGGGTCACTAAGGTACCACTAACAATGTCAAAAGACCGGATTGTCATCATTGACCGCCACCCCGGCCGCTCAAGCCAAACCATTGGAATTGCACGTGAATTAGGAACAGACCCGGACCTGATCCACGAACCCTCGGTCGGCGTTGTCGGCACCAAGGGCGACAGCCAGTGCTATTTGGGCGTGATGTCGAAGGTGGAAGCCATCCATGAACGGCTGAAAGCACGCATCGGAAAGAACGCCGACCAACTGCCCTATCGTCTGGTTCAACCGGAATACACGATCGCAACATCCGACGGGATCCGGAATGGCACCCGCGAAATGCGCTATTCGCTCATCGGTCGTGAGGTGACGCAGGATTCGCTGTGCGAGCATCTCGAAGCAACGGGCTTGGCCGGAACGATTGCTGTCGTTGCGTGCGACAAGCCGCCGGTCGGTACGCTCGCCGCGTTGCTTGAACACAATCAGCCCGGCATCATCATGTCGGACGGCCCCATTCATCCCGGTAAGGATCCCGAGACCGGTGAGATGCTGGATATCGTCAGCGCGTATCAGGTCGCGGGCCATCCGGATGCGAAGCACCGGCATCATATTGCCTGCCATGCCTGCCCCGGCATCGGCAGCTGCGGTGGCATGTTCACCTACAACACAATGCAGACCTTCATTGGCGTGGTCGGGATGCAGCCACTTCACATGGTGGCACCTGCCTCTGATGATCCGCGCCGCTTGAACGAATTCCCCAACGAGCTCGTCACCTATCTTGCGCAAATGATGAAGCGCGATCTCAAACCGCGAGACATCGTGGTGCGCGACTCGCTCCGCAATGCGGTGATCGTCTCGATGGCGATTGGGGGCTCAACCAATGTGGTCCTGCACATTCCCGAAATTGCACGTGCTGCTGGCTACGAGCATTTCTGGCGTGACGTAATGACACCCCAGGAATTCAACCATCTCTCGCAACATGTGGTGCCTGTCCTCACCAATGCACGACCCTATGGCCGCTATTCCATGGTCGATATTGATCGCGTCGGCGGCGTGCAGGTGATCGTGCGTGAACTGCTTGAAGCAGGCCTTCTCAATGGCGACGTGATGACCTGCACGGGCGAAACCTTGGCCGAACAAGTCAAGCGTCTCAATGCCAAGAAGCCTGATGGCGATGTGATCTATCCGGTTGAAAAGCCGTTCAAGCCAACAGGCGGCCTGCGGATGCTAGGCGGCAATCTGTCGCCGGATTTCTCGGCCATTCTCAAACTGGCCGGCGTTGAAGGTGGGCTTGAGAACAACGTGTTCCGCGGCCGTGCGCGCATCTTTGATGGCGAGCAATATCTGCTCAAGGCTCTCGACACTGATCCCGATGGCTTCAAGAACAATGACATTGTGATCGTGCGGTATGAAGGCCCCAGCGGCGCCCCTGGCATGCCAGAAATGCTGGATCCGACCTCGCGCATCACCACACTCTGCCGCGAGCGCGGCATCGTGATCGCGCTGATGACGGATGCACGCTTCTCCGGCGGATCCGTCGGTTTGGTCATCGGCCATGTTGGCCCCGAGGCAGCGCTCGGCGGCCCGATTGCGTTCTTAGAAGAAGGCGATGAGGTGATCGTCGATCTCAATATCAACGAATTGTACAGCCCCGCCTTGAATGACGCCAAAATCCTCGCCGCGCGTAAAGCTGCTTGGGACAAGGTCGTTGCTGACAATGGCGGCGTACATCCTCGTTGCGGGATTGCCGATACACGCTTGCTTCACCGCGCGCGCCGGACCGCCGTTTCGGCTGTCCGCGGCGGCGGGCTACATCCTGACCGTATCGTCTGGGTGCGTGACCCACGCGAAGCCAAACCATCAGGCTTTGTGATCAAAAATAAATACCGCTCTTAAGATCAATCGCCCTTCGCGGGGCTGTTCTAAGACGTGTTCGAAGAAAATGATGATCGCGCGCCCTATTTGGCGCGCGATTATTCTTGGGGTGCTGATGAAAAGCCCCGTGCAGGCCATCATGCACATACATCCGAGCCGCTCTTACAATTACGATGCTGTAGAACGATAGAGTGTTGTTATGCCCAATCGTCGGGTGATCATACGAGACAATGGCCCAAGGCTCATTCTCATCGATTCAATTACGCAAATCGAAGCCAGTGACCAAGGATGCATTGTGGTTACAGGCTCTCACGGAGGCATGAGCGTGGTCGACTATGTCAAGCCACATACGCTCCGCGCCGTCTTCTTCAACGATGCGGGTATCGGCAAGGATCAAGCTGGTATCGTGGCGCTCAAAGCCTTTGAAGAGCGCGGACTTCCCGCTGCCGCCTATTCGCACATGAGCGCACGGATTGGTGATGCAGTCGATGGATGGCAGAACGGGATCATCAGTCACATCAATCCTTCAGCCCGTACTTTAGGACTGATGCCGGCACAGAGCCTTAAGGATGCGATTGATATGATCTCAAAATTATCGCCATGACAACCATGGACAAGAATGCGTTAAATCAACTTACTTTTCTTCAAGCTTATCAAATTCGGCTTCGATCAGAATATCTACGCGATCGGCTACAAGCGGGATCAAACTCGTCATCCCCCAATCACTTCGCTTGAGCGAAGCGGTTGCAGAAAACCCCAGAGCCGGCACATTCGTCAGGAATTTCTTACGATAAGCCCCATTGAACGTGACATCAAGCGTCAGTGGCTTCGTCGTACCAAGCAACGTTAGATCACCAAAGACTTTACCAGTATTCTTGCCTGTGACTTGAATTCGTTTTGAAACGAAGCGAATGTCCGGGAAGCGATCCGCATTGAACCATTCCTTGCCAGTGGCAAGCGTTTGATCAAAATCTGTTTCAGCAGCGAAGGGAAAATCCGTCGTGACAGACATCGGGTAAATGTTGACCACTAACTGGCTTTTGGCAGGATCTTTGACATCCATCACCAGTTTGGCATCCATTTGTGTGAAGCGTGCAGTATAACGCGACAAGCCGAGATGGCTGACCTTCCACGATACACTGGCATGAGTTTTATCAAGTTGATAAGCCCCCGCCGGCATTTGATCGAGGGGTGTCATCTCAGGCAAGGTCATCAACTGCGCCAACGCAGGGGCGTTCGTGATCGAACTTCCGATCAGCAAAAATGACAAGAACAATGCCTTCATGCCGCGAGTCCTCTGGTCAACGTCATCCTCCCATTGCCATTTAGCGCTCGACCGAGCAGAGGCAAGAATAGGCCTCGATACCGAGAGGCGTCATCATTGCGACCTTTTGCAGCCCACCATCGATCGCCGCCGGTCAACCCACCCTGAGCCAACAAGGCAATGATAGAAACCGTCAAGTCATTGAGGGCTTATTTGCGGGCCTTGCGGGCTGCGTAGCGCGCATCGCGTGCGGCTTTCTGTTCAATCTTGAGGTCTTCGGCGCGTTGAACAGCCTGAGCGGCATCAAGAACGGCCTGCTCCTGTTGTGCCTGCCGCAAGATTGCATCCGCTTCCCTTTGCTTGGCTTCAGCCTCTAACGCCGCTTGCCGCTTTTCTTCCGCTTCGGCTTGCCTCACAGCTCGAGCTGCCAAAATAGCCTGACGCTCTGCTTGCTTTTGTCGAACAGTGGCCTCATCGGCCACCGGGCGCTCAGCAATGCGCTTGAGCATGGCAGCTTTAGCATCACGCGCCGTCTTCAGTCGGTCTGCAATATTATCCTGCTTATGCTTCATATCGTGATCTCATGCTCACGTACCGCAAGCTCTGCAGCACCTGCCTTGATCCGATACGAGATCTCGCCATTGGCATCCGCCGGCATCAAGCGCACAATCTCATAATCCGAAGGTGCAACCATGCCCTTTGTGGCGATGGGTGCACGTAACAAACGAACGATTTGGTGAAGTTGATATTTGTAAGTTGTTGGGCGTTGATTCATGGATCACACCTTTTTAAGTCGGCCAAGAAAACACATCTTGATAACAAAAGGCCGCTCCGGAGAGCGGCCAATCTCTTCGTCACTCAGAAGCTCAAGCTTCTTGAATGTTATTAACGGCCATCTTGCCAGAACGGCGGTCTTCCGCCGTGTCAAAGATCACCTTCTGGCCTTCAGCCAGACCGCGCAGACCAGCCCGTTCAAGAGCGGTGGCGTGAACAAACACGTCGGCTGCGCCGTTGTCGGGCTGAATGAAGCCAAAACCTTTTTGGCCATTATAAAACTTCACGGTACCATTCATCATGATCATATCCTTTGATGCGCAAGCGCAAGCGAACGGGAACCTCCAGGATGGAAGCTCTCAAACTGTCGATTGTTGGGAGAAGTCTGAACGCGCGCTTGGTGAAACCAAAGGCAACGGCCGGATTGTCTGGCCAAAGTCGATAAACGACAGTTAAACGATATTGGCATGAATAGCAATTTATTTGTTTCAGCCCTCGAAACCCCTGATCAGGCCGTCGCTGTCAGCTCTTCAATCCTATCTATAAGCGAGCTTAAACAGGGTATTGGCTACCCACGCGAATGGGACCTCACCAAAAAAAAGAGACGGCACAAGGCCGCCTCCGTCGATGTGATTAGCGTTGCCAAATCTTACAGCCAGAACGCTTTCATCTCGTCAGTATCTGATAAGCCCCGCTCATATCCCCATTTCAACAAGGGCGCGATCCATTTCGGGTCAACGATACTATCGACCTTGGTAACACCGGGCAGAAGGCCAACAACCTTCAGCTTCACCTTCGTGCCGCCAGACTGAAGGTCTTTCACTTCCTTACGCAAAGTATTCGGCATACCAGATGTTCTCAACCCGCTCGTGATGGCATCCGGGCCTCCATCCGACAGCGAGATAATCAGCGCTCTTTTTACACCAGCGACGACGTCGGCATGCGTACTGGTCTGGCAGATGCCACCATCCATACAAAGCCGATCTTTCAGAAAAGTCGGCCCCAATGCACCGGGCAACGACGATGACGCGGCGCAAGCAATATTGATGGGAATGTTGTCTTCCTGCGCAACGACAACTCTTTCCCCTGTGTAGCAATCATTCGCCGTCGTATAGAGCTTAGGTGACGGCCATTGAGTGGCCCCAATGAAGCGCTCAACCGCTTTGGGATAGCTCGTCAAATTATCAGGATTTCGGGCGGCCATAGCGGCATGGCCAATTGCTTGAATGGTACGGGGCTTAGCGTCGCGGGCGTCGACAGCCATTTTCGCAGCACGAATCTGACTGACGTTGGGCTTCGTCTGCGGCATCAATTCTGCAAATAGTTTTGGAAATTCTGCGAGGACATCGAATTCAGTGCGAAGGCGCCATAAATAGCCTCCCATGAGCGCTGCGCCAGCGAATGAACCCGCCGAGGTTCCGACCGTAATATCAGACGTGGCGAGATCCACACCCCTCGACTTCAACGCGTGCATATATCCAACCATCCACGCGAGAAGATAAGTACCGCCACCACCCAGAACGAGACCACGCTCCTTCCCGGCTCCCAATTGCGGCTTGTAGGGGATCGGATGCGCGAGACCATCATCCCAAGCTGGTGAAGGTCTCGGCGCCTTGGGTGCAGCCTCACCCGGCACGATTTGCACTGCAGACGCTAACCCAAGGGCAGAACTTCCCATGATGAGGTTGCGGCGATTCATCTTCATTTTTATCTCACAGTTCAATCATGACAGATCGTGTTGGGGACGGTGTAGTCGTTTGGTACGTCGCTTATCCTCTGTCCGTCTTGCTTGTCAAAACTTCGCCTGAACGGCCGCGCCGTCAGGCCCAATGATCTGGACGGCACCCTTGACGCCCTTTGGCACCGCCACCGGCGCGTTACCCACAAGCTTGTTGCTCTCCGCTGCCTGCAACGCAAAGCGCTGCGTAGAGCCATCTACAATCAAAATCGCATTCGCGCGGAAACCTTGTGCAGCGACAGGCTTGTCATTGGCATCATAGAGAAACACGGTCACTTTAACCGTGCCATCCGCAACGAGTTCGGCGTGCATGCTTGATCCTGCATCCACCTTTAACCCGCCATGAGGGCCAGGGCGTGGTTCATGCGCCAAGCTCGCACCCGCAAGCGTAAAGACGAGGGGAAGAGATAGAAAGAAACGGCGCATAAGGACTCCACAGGTTCAGAATGTTTCCAAGGCTCCACCCGCTTTAGTCGGGAGAGCTGGATTGTCATTTGCTTTCTTAGCGTCAGCCACGAGACGCTCCAAAGAGCGGCGACCGTAACGCAGAAATAGCGTCGGCGTTAGGACCGTGTCGAGCGCGGTCGCTGTCACTAGGCCGCCGAAGATGGTTATCGCGACAGGATGGAGGATCTCTTTGCCGGGTGCAGAAGCATCGATCATCAACGGGACCAATGCCACCCCTGCTGACAGCGCCGTCATGAGAACGGGGGTAAGCCGCTCCAACGAACCGCGCATCACAAGTTCGCGCCCAAAAGGAAGATCTTCGTGGATGGCCAGATTGATATAATGACTGATCTTCAGAATTCCATTGCGCGTTGCGATCCCTGTCAGCGTAATGAAGCCCACCATCGAGGCGACTGAAAGTGGCTGACCGGCGATCCACAGGGCTATCACCGAACCAATCAACGCCAGCGGCACACTTGCCATGATAATTGCGACCAAAAGTACCGATCGATAGCGGGAATATAGGATCGCAAATATCATCGCGAGCGACACAAGGCTGAGAAGACCAATCGTGCGCATCGAGTCTTCCTGCGCTTTAAACGTTCCCTCGAGGCTTAAATAGAAATCAGGCGGCAGCGAATGACTTGCAATCACCTGCCGGATCTGGGTGATGATTTGCGCCATGTCCGCACCGCCTGCAATATTCGCCATCACCACGACACGGCGCTTTCCGTTCTCACGCAGGATCTGGTTCGGTCCATCCGTCTCGACGACGTCCGCAATCTGGCGCAAGGGAATCCAGCCTGCGGGGGTCTCGATAAGCAGATCGGATAGGCCCTGCGTTGTCCGGCGTTCGTTCGAAAGACGGACGACAACATCAAAGCGCTTGTTACCGTCAATAATCCGCGAGACGACCCGCCCATTCGACAGTCGCTCAAGCTGTTCTGTCACAGCAGCAGGCTGGATTCCATAAAGGGCAGCGCGCCGGTAATCAATAATGACATCAAGTTGTGGAATACGAACCTGCTTCTCCACCTGAAGATCGACAACGCCTGGAATGTCAGCAAATTTCTGGCGGAGCTCTTCAGCGAGTACGCGGAGCGTATCGAGATCTTCACCAAATATTTTCAATGCAATCTGTGCTCGCACACCAGAGAGCATATGATCAAGCCTGTGAGAAATGGGCTGACCCACATTTGTTGTGACAGGAAGTACGGAAAGACGGGCACGAATATCGTTGATGATTTCGTCTTTTGATCTTCCTTTACGCAGGTCGACATCGATTTCTGATGAATGAACCCCTTCTGCATGTTCATCAAGCTCTGCACGGCCCGTCCGACGCCCCACAAGCTTGACTTCAGGCACTTCCATGATCAGGCGTTCGGCGACCAGGCCGATACGATGGCTTTCCTCCAGCGATATTCCCGGCGTGAACATCATGGAGATCGTCAACGTTCCTTCATTGAAAGATGGAAGAAAGGCGCGTGGCAATTGGCTTGCAAAACCCATGGCAAAAATGACACAAACTGATGCGCCTGCCGTCAATGCGATCGGATGACGGAAAGACCAATTGAGCAGATGGTGGTTGCCGCGCTTGAGGATACGTATGATTGCGCCTTCCCGCTCTTCAAACCTTTTCATGCGTGGCAACATGAAATATGACATGACAGGCGTAAGCGTAATGGAAACGAGCAGACTCGCCAGGATAGCGACGATGTAAGCTTGACCGAGCGGCGCAAATAACCGCCCTTCGATACCCGATAGCGCGAAAAGCGGAACGAAAACCAAAACAATGATCATTGTTGCATACACGATGCCCGAGCGTACCTCTTGGCTGGCCGCGACAATGACATCGAAGACAGGGCGCGGTATCGTCGCCTCGCGGTTCTCACGGAGGCGCCGGAAGATATTCTCAACATCGACGACAGCGTCGTCCACAAGTTCGCCAATAGCGATCGCGATGCCCCCGAGCGTCATCGTGTTGATCGATAAGCCCAAAGCATAAAATACGATGGCTGTGATCAAGATGGAGACAGGGATCGCCGTCAGTGAAATTGCAGTTGTTCGGATGTTCAGGAGAAATGCAAACAGAACAATCGCGACGACAATGGCAGCCTCGATCAAAACCTTTTTGACATTACGAATTGACGTTTCGATGAAATTGGCCTGGCGGAACAGAATCTGATCCGCACGGATTCCACTCGGTAGTGTTGCTGTGATTTCGTCTAAGGCTTTCTCGATCTGCTGTGTCAGCCGCATTGTATCAACGCCAGGCTGCTTCTCAACAGAGACGATCACCGAGGAGCGCCCCTGGAACCCTGCATCACCACGTTTAATCCGCGGTGAGTAAGACACATCTGCCACTTGTCGAAGCGTGATGGATTGACCAGCAACGGAAGCCACGATCACACCACGCAAATCGTCAAGATCGCGCGTTCGCCCAACATTACGGATTAAAAATTCACGGCTGTACTGGTTTGTGAATCCCCCGCCCGTATTTGCACCAAATTGTGCAAGCGCAGCTTCGATCTGTGCCTGCGTAACGCCGAGGGCCCGCATGGCAGAAGGGTTCGGCGCGATGTGAAACTGCCGCACCTCGCCGCCAATCGGGATCACTTGAGCCACACCAGGAATAGAGAGCAGTCTTGGCCGTAGCGTGAAATCAGCCAGTTCACGCAGATCCATCGCCGAGACACCATCCGGTCCCGTGACAGCAATCAACATGATCTGTCCCATGATCGAATTGATCGGCCCCATCTGTGGAACGACATTGGGCGGCAGGTAGGGCTGGACGAGAGAAAGGCGTTCAGCAATTTGCTGCCGATTGCGGAAGATATCTGTGCCCCACTCAAATTCGACATAGATGATCGAGAGGCCGACGCCCGAGGTCGAGCGGACACGCGTTACGCCCGGCAACCCATTCATTTGCGTTTCCAATGGAAACGTCACGAGCTGCTCGACCTCCTGCGGCGCAAGCCCGTCCGCTTCGGTCATGATTGTGACCGTCGGGCGGTTGAGATCCGGAAACACATCGACAGGGAGGCGCGTAGCGGCGAAGAGACCGTATAGAACCAGCAAAGCTGAGAAGGCGAGTACGAAGAGGCGATGCTTCAGCGATTGCGTTACAAGGAAAGTGAACATCACTTGACCTCAACGGATCTGGTTGAGGAGTTCAGCGCCCTGCGTCACGATCCGTCGTCCGGCTTCCAGGCCGGAAACCACGAGAACATGGCTGCCATCCAAGGGCTCAACCCGGACCTCGCGCGGCACAAAGCGTTCGGCATTGGTGTGCTCATACACAATGGCCTGACCGTTAGGCCCACGCAGCACACTCGTCCTGGGCACCGCGACGCCAGAACGTTCGTCTCGCGTCGCAGCAAAAACCGTCAGCAATTGCCCAGCGCGCAAGCCACGCTCCGCCGATTCAATACTGAATTGAACGGGTATGGCTTGATTGCGATCGGCAAGACCCGAGCCACGGTAAGCCAGTGGGACAGTTCTCCGGTCACCAAAACGCCCCTGCGCCGTAGCTTGGAATGGCAGGGACTCAAAACTCAATGCCTCGACCCAAAATCGGGCGGGATCAATGATCTGGAACACAATGGCGTTAGGCTCTGCGATCTGCCCCGCGATCGCTTGCACAGCTGCGATAACGCCTGAGACTGGCGCGACTAAAGGCTCGGGTTCACGCGGCGCTTTCTCGAGATTGGCCCGACGTGTCCGCAACCCTTGCAACTCCAACTGCGCATCCTCGATTTGCGCACGTGCGACCACCCCTTGGATCTGTTGATATCGTTCGAGGCGCCGTTCAACGAGTGCAATCTGCTGATCGAATTCGCGGGCTTGTTGCTGCTGTGTTGTCACATCGGCCGCACCGATGGCAGGTTGCACCAAGGCTAAAACATCACCGGCGCGCACGCTTGTTCCAAGGCGCGGAAAGCCGCCATTGGGTGGCATCAGGCGGCCCGCAACAGAGGCCTGGACATAGCCGGTCGTCGTCGGATCCGGAATAACACGGGCGGGGAGTTCAACGGTCCCCGAGTAAGTGCCAACTTGCGTGAAGAGTGTTCGGATCCCCAGAATACGCTGTGTTGCTTTTGGCACGAAAAGCGCACCATCCGCAAAACGCTGCGCCACGTCCCGCTCAGCGGGAGCAGCCGAGGGCGTCACAGCATGAGCATCGAACGACGCCAAACAGGCCGCAAAAGTAACAAGCAGCATGGTAAGCACGTCTCGCCGCCTGCGCATGAATGCTGCAACGATCAAACCCAGTACAAACGAGCTCGCCGCGACCACCCACAGCCTTACATTGCCTGAGAGTCCTTTTGTATGATCGCCGCTCACGGCATGAGCAATCCAAGCCCCGAAACTGGTATGGGCCTCTCGCGATCCATCCCGTGCAGGTATGATCAAAGTCGCTGTGAGGACATCGATGGTGCCCTTCGCCTGAACTGCGAAAGCAAGATCATATTGGCCGGCTGACACGAGCCAAGGCGCATCGAACGTGTAAACACCGTCCCCAACGGGGATAGCCTGCGCCGTCCCATGCGGCCCATCGATCTCGACGACTGCGTCGCGCACAGGCTCATTACTGCGAAAATCGTCCAGATAGATCCGAAGCGTGGTGCCCCGCGCAATCGCAACAAGCTCAAAATCAGCGGACGAAGCGTCCGCACGCGGGGCTATCGTTGACGAAATGGGCGGCGGGGGCGCACCGTGATCATGCCCTTCGTGGGCTATGGCCGATAAGTGCCCAAGGTTAAAAACCACGGCTGAAATCAAAACGGCAAGCGAAAGACGAAAAATCATAACGGTTCGCGACTAGGGGGCCCACCCCCTTATAGTCACTGCATTGCGACGGGAGATTTCAGATTTGTTACAAAATGTTTCAGGTCCGCGGTTGCTTGGGGAGACTGACGAGAACAATCAGCCCGCCCATGGCGTGGTTCTTGAGCGTTAAAGTGCCGCCATGACCTTCGATAATCGCTTGGGCTATAGTCAAGCCAAGCCCGAAGCCCCCCGTCTGTTGGTTGCGTGAGGGCTCAAGCCGGACGAAGGGCGCCAGAGCGCGCGCGACATCGCCCGGCGGAATTCCCGGCCCTTGATCGCGAATGGTCACGACGACGGCATCCGTCTGCTCCTCGATGAGAAGGCGGGCCTCGCCACCATATTTAATGGCGTTCTCCACGAGATTGCCTAAGGCACGTTTGAGCGCGAGACGGCGACCGGGCACACTCACATGGCTCGCCCCCTCCAAAATCACAGTAAAGCCCTGATCGGAGAAGGAATCAGCAATGGTTTCAAGAATGGCCCCGATATCAACTGGCTTTATTTCCTCTTCGTGGCGGTCGCCACGCAAATAGGCAAGTGTCTGGTCGAGCATCCGCTCCATTTCATCCAGATCCGCCGCAATGGCGGCGCGGGCGCCAGCATCGGTCAAATCCTCAGCGCGAAAACGCAGCCGCGTGATCGGTGTCTTAAGATCATGCGAAACGGCTGCAAGCGCTTGAGTCTTATCATTGATCAATTGCGCGATGCGCCTCTGCATTTCATTGAATGCAATAGCTAGCGCGCGCACTTCCTGCGGTCCATCCTCTGGCACAAACACCACAGATTTTCCGCGATAGAGATCTTTCGTCGCTGTAGCAAACGCGGTCAGAGGATGGGTCAGCCATCGTACCAGCAGCAATGAGACAATGAGAGCACCAAAAGCCATCAACGATGTTGAGAGAAACGTGCCGTGAATAGCCGGAACGCGTGGATTCCAAGAAACCAGACTGACATTAACCCAAGATTCATCTGGCAAACGGATTGAAATCAAAGCGAGATGAGGATCGTCTAAGCCACGGCGATTGGCACCGATGATCAATCCATCTTCGGCAATTTCAGGCGCCACTTCACGGAGCCGCCGTCCGAGCGCCTCGAATTCGGCGGCACCTGCCCCACCCGCAACGGCATGTTCAGCGCGACTCCAATGGGCCTCGATCGGTCCACCAGAGAGTTCATGCGCAACATTTTCACGTTGAGCCGCCGGCACTCGCATAATGGCACGTTTGATACCCAGCAATTGATCGGCCAAACGCGCCTCATTCGCAAGGTCGAGTTCTCGGGTCAGACTATGTTGGTATGTCCAAAGACTTGCTAAATGAACAAGCCCAACTCCCAGCAAAACAACGAGCGTTGTACGCAGAGCGAGACTGTCGATACGTTGCCACCATACTCTCACTATGTTGCCTCCCATCGTCTAAACGCGCGTAACATCGGCAGAAAAAAAATAGCCGGCACCGCGGATCGTTTTAATCAACTCGCCAGCATCATCTAGCTTTCTTCGCAGGCGACTGACTTGCACATCAATCGCACGATCAAAGGCATCACTCGCGCGATTGCGCGCCGCGTCAAGCAGAAACTCGCGCGTCAAAACCCGTTGGGGTGCCTCAAGAAAAGCCAAGAGAAACTCATACTCGCCCGTTGATAAATCAACCACGACGCCCTTTGGGTTCATGAGCTCACGCTTTAGTGTATCGAGACGCCAGCCTGCAAAAAGAAAACCACGCCCAGCCGTATGCGCGGCCGTCGCTTGTGTTCGCACGCGCCGCAGAACGGCATTAATACGCGCCAGCAACTCGCGCGGATTGAAGGGCTTGGGCAAATAATCATCTGCTCCAACTTCGAGCCCGACAATCCGATCGGTTTCTTCACCCTTGGCTGTCAGCATAATCACTGGCAATGAAGACGTGCGCCGCAGGTCTCTACAAAGATCTAGCCCGCTACGCCCCGGCAACATCAAGTCAAGAATGATCAGATCAATCGCGCCCTGCCGGAGCACTTCGTTCATCTCTGCACCGTTTCGAGCCGCATGGACGCGAAAGCCGTGGGCACGCAGGAACCGCGCAACAAGGGCGAGGATTTCGCCGTCGTCATCGACCACAAGGATTTGGGGAAGAGCCGAGCCCTCTGGAGAGTGATGTTCCGCTTCTTTCACGCCTACCGCCTGTTCACCCATGCACAGATAATTCTAACGCTTTGCCACGATAGGCGCACTAGGCGCCGAACAAGACCCCTGCACCGGCCTCAATACCTGAATGACGCAAACGATCCAAACCTCGTGACAAGCTGCGCCGTATGGAGATTACGCTCCAACCGGTCTGCCGGTTCATTCAGGCACCCTTCATCCGAAGACCGCTTCACACTTGTCCAAAAATTCCGCGACTCAAATGTCCAGAAGGCTCAACTTGAAGGGGTAGAAAAACCCATTCCTGGCACCAGCCCTGCGACGGCTAAGCCCGGTAATGCCAAGATGGACAATGAGCGCATACTGCGCCCCCTCAGCAAACATAGGTCCGGTCATTGGAAGACAACAACCCACCCGAAAAAGAAAAGCCACCCAAAGGGTGGCCTTTCCATCTTAAATTCGTAAGACTTCTTATGCTTACCACTTCAATTAAAGATCCCCATATTAAACGCATGGGCGCCTTTGTTTTCGGCCTCTTGCATCGACACCATTTTCTCCGTCTTGAGATGCTTGAGTTGGTTCATGTCGATCATTGTCCAATTGAGGGAGTCAATGGTTCTGAACAGAAAGAGATGACGCGTCAGATCAGCCATGACAGTCCAACGCGTCGTTTCACTTGTTGTGAAATTGCTGCGCGGGCCATCACCAGCCGAGCCCGCGCGATCAATCGTCAGCTCGCTCGGACGGTCAAAATTATTGATGATATGCCCTAAGGTGACGAGTGCCTCATCAGGCATCGTGGCCTTCTTGACATAATTGACATAAAATGCGGCCTTCACAAGGCGTCCCTCGGACGTATTGGCTGATGGTAAGCCCGCCAAGGCGATCCCCGCATCTTGCGTTTCTAATTTCAGACGCCCGAGTTGACCAGTATTTTTGTCAACATTGTTAAACGTATAATTGTTCAAGTTTTGCAGGTGCCACGGAAATTGTGGGCCATTCGTCATCGCATTGACGGGATTGTCATAGACATTCTTTTTGCCGTCCATGAATTCAACAACAATTCCTCCACCGGCCTTATCATGGATAGCATAATGGAACGGCGCGGGGACATTGCCGCCCAATGGAATATTGGGAGACCAGAATTCAATATCATTGCTGAGAATCGCTGCCTTGACTTCGTCTACTGTCTTGAAATTACCGAGGACCCATGTTCCGAAATCATTTGTTGACAGTATCTTTGCTGGATCGTTGCCAACTGGCGGCGCCTTCGGCCCAAAGAGCGCGTTAGCGGCAAGGCTTAGTCCTTGCTCATTCATACCTTGATAGATCAGCGGCATTTTAGCGTCAGGTACGATCTTTCCAGCTACTGACAAAATTGCAAAAGCCGTATTGAACGTCTTTCCTTGCTTATTATCGGGTGTTGACGATTCAACTTTAGTACCAGCGGGAATGTAAGTGATTGAGCTCGGAATGGCACCCGGAAACTCCATTGTCCTAGCGTGATAGGCCCGTCCACTTCCATCGGTGATCATGAGGGATGTGCAAGCGACTGATTGCCCGACTGAGGAGACAAGCAACGCTGCAGACAAAAAGGCGCAGCTGAGTTTTCTTAAATTCATCATCAGAACTCCAATTCATGAGACGGCATATCTAATTCACTGAACACCGACCAATTGGCTCGAAATGATGGGCAAACTAGGGAACTAGAACCAAAACCTTACGAGCTTTGGACAGCTAGCGCAAACGTGACACTCCGCATGAGAGGATGGCACTCTGACGCGCCTATACGGCATCAGGAAAAAATCACAGGCGATAAAGCTACGCGCCATAGTGAGGTGGATTGAGGTGTACTAGCGAGGCAGGGCCAAACAGATAAGACCACAGCCATCGTTCGGCCGGCGACGCTGCGATTCGCAATTTATGGTAAAAAACTCAAGAAGCAAACGACACGCCCAAAAAGACTGCCCCAATGTTTATGAGCAATCTGTTCCAGTTGAACAATCAGGCAGGCGCATCAGTTGGGTAAAGTTTCTGCGCGAGAATATACATCAAGGATGTACTCCACCCGAAAGCAAAGAGTCCGGAAGCCGCCATGATCACCGTAAGTAATTGCCACTTTTGCGGCAGTGGATCATCAACAAAACCAACCGTCGTATAGGTACTCCCGGCAAAGATGACAGCCGTATTAGGCTCATTGATCACGCCCGTGTAATAAAGCGAATAACCCCAGACATAAATTTGCAAAATGTGGATAAACAGCAGCGCAACCGCACCAACAAGGAAGACGAGTTGCGCAGCGAGAGGGCTCTTTATGTTCGTCAGATGCCCTATCATCGGTCCAACCGTGCGCGTAGCAACATGGACGAGAATGGCCTGAAGAAATAAACAGAGCATCATCGTCAAGCAACCAATGGTGATTGCCTTCAGATTGAACACATCATAGGCACTGATATCACCCATGGAATGGCTCCTCGCAAAATCCACACCCTAAAAGACGACGGCATGTCCCGAAAACACCGTCGACAGGGCAGTTAGCCGAAACGAGGAGTCTAACTTCTTATTAAAGTCCTAACAAAAGCATAAACTAAAACTAGAATAGGCCAGTGGCTCTCAACGTGAAAACACCCGCGCTGCTTGCCTGCGGGCGTAGAGCCGGATTGACGATGAGTTGAACGCTAGGACCGAATTGAAGGACTTTCGAAAATACGATGTTGAGATAGGTTTCTGCGACGAATTCACCGTCTCTTACAGTCTGAAGCGGAAAATAAGCCTTATTTGTTTTGTTCCAAGCGAGCCCTACGCCCCATTGATCACCTTGAAGACCTCCGAACGGATTGTTCATAATGAAGCCAGCCGCGAGCGATGACTCTATGGGAGCAATCCTACCCGTCGCGGTGTTTGCACGGACGAACACGCCCCATGTCTTATTGATGTTCTGTACGACGTTCAGCGACCAACCTTGTGCGGACTCCATCTGCATTGGGACTTTGGGCTGCTGATAATAGAGCAAGCTATATTGAGCGGCCCCAAACCCCTCAATCACTGGCTTCCACTGCGCATACCCAAACCAAGCATATTGCCCTTTGCTTGCCGTGGAAAATTGGATTCGGTTACCAGTGATGTTGTTGGCATCTTGAAAGCCACTGGCAACAGAAACAGTTTGCGTCAGATTAACCTGGAGATAACCGCCGAGGCTATCTGGGACATAGGCTTGAGATGCATTTTGCGATAGAGCATAATTGACAAAATTTGTCTGCTGATTGGCAGCATATTGATTATTGTCAAAATTTGAAAATGGGAACTGACCAACACTAACCTGTAAGAGCTTCCCCGGGAAAACATGTGTATAGGTCAGTTGATTAAACGTATAATCATTTGTTGGTGTGTCAGTAACTGGCGTGATAGCACGCAGTCGTCCCGTCAATGAAGCGCCACTCTGCTGGTTTCCATACCGATTGTAGCTATAAGAAAATTGAACGGAACCTTGCCCGATTTCTTGCGAGTTGAACGCATTCCAATTCAGGGATGGGGACAAAATCCATTGGAAGGCCGGCTTGCCGCCGCTCGGCACACCCCATTGGTTAAGAACGCTTGGTGCTAGTTGGGCAGTAATTCCGTATTGAGCAAGCCAATGTTTGAATTTCAAATATTCTTTATAGGGCGTATTTGCTCCCTCTTCATCCCGTAGCTCTTTGTCACGCTGTGCCCGTGTTTGGTCATGCACGCGACCGATCCGCCGGTCATTCTGCCTTTCACGCCATTCGCTGTCAGCGGAGATTTCTATCTTTTTGCCATCATGGACCGCATGATCGTGCCCACCCGAATTGTCAAATCCAAAAACCGGCGTGCTGCCGAGCAGAACACCAGCTATCACGGTACGATAAAGCTTGGGGAGCGTCATACGACCAGCGACACAGATCGCTCCCAATTGCATAGCAAACTAGGAGCGATCAGGTTCATTCATTGCTCAGGAGATTTATGATCACTTGAGAAAGAGATCGGTGCCATCGAGGCTTGTGTGCTTACTCAGCGCATCAAACGATACAGTCTTGACTGCCCTAAGGCTCGATAGCTTCCGCACGTCAATCTTCACATAATTGATCATCTTGATTGTACGCATGTAGAAATGACCCTGGTTGAGATCGTTCATCGTCGTGAACCAAGTAGCCTCCGACGTCGGACCTTTCGATGCAGACCCCTCACCTTTCGCCCCGGTGCCTGGCTCATCAATTGTGATGCCGATCGGACGATCAAAATTGTTCATTACGTGCGAAACCATCTGAATTGCTTCTTCAGGCGTTTTCGCCTTCCATGCAAAGTTCGAATAGTATGCGGCCTTGATGAACCGATCTGGCGAGATATTTGAAGCCGGCAGGCTGCGCAAGGCACTGCCAGAATCAGGCGCCATCACCTTCTGCTTGTTGAACTGGCCAGAACTTTTGTCGACATTTGTTAGTCCGGCATAATTGTTCAAATTCTTGAGATGCCATGGGAAGGTCGGATCATTTGTCATCACTCCGGCGGTATTGTCGTAAACGTTGATACGGCCTTCGTTAAATTCGATCACGATACCATCACCCGCGCGGTCGAACATCGCATAGTGAACCGGCGCAAGCAGGTTCCACATGCTGGCGATGGTAGGAAGCCAGACTTCAATTTCTTTGCGCTCAATCGCTTGCTTGACTTCCTGCGTGTTCTTGAAATTGCCCAGTGCCCAAGCACCAAAGTCGAGAACGGAGAGAGTTTTGTCTGCGGGAACTGTCAACTTAGACCGCGTATTCTCAGTAAAGGCATTGGCTGTGATGGTCAGACCTTGATCATTGACGGCTTCATGCAGCATGTCCTGTTTGGCATTTGGCACCATGCCTTTCAAAGTCGCCCCGACAATGCCGTACTTGGTCTGGAATGTAAGGCCTTGCTTGCCATCGGGTGTCACGGATTCGATACGCGTGCCGGCAGGATAGTAAGTGAGCTCGTCGGGTTGCATCCCGGCATATTCATTGGTGCGACCGGTATACATATTTCCGTTTGCATCGCGATAAGACAGCACTGTGCAAGCGAATGATTGCGTAACAAGTGATAGGCTGATGAGCGAAACAGCAAACGCTTTGACGAGCACCCGAGACTTCATTGCTTTTCCCCACTATGTGATCGACGAAATTTGAACATCCACGTTCAATTCAGGTCAGTATTATGATTAAGTTGGCACTGGGCAAGCGCACGCTTTTTGCGTATGGACCCATTTTGTGGCTCTCACCGATACGTTCATTGATCACGCATTGATCAAAGCTTCCGTTTGAAATGAAGTGAGCGACGATCGCCCTAGAGCATTAAAGTGTCTCGCTTTCGTAGTAGCCGCTACTGTAAAAAGAGCAGATGCAAACGAAAATGGGCGGCCACAAGGGACCGCCCATCATCACTATTTCTTGGGTAAACGATTTCGGTCTGAAATCTTTACCCAAATTTCTTTTGGCCTCCGACCCAAGTCTCGCTGACCTTGATCTTGCTAATTCTCTCTGGATCAACCTTGGTAGGATTATCCTCGAGAATAACGATGTCGGCTTCCTTGCCTTTCTCGAGCGAGCCGATGCGATCACCCATACCGCATTGCTTAGCAGCATCAATGGTAATGGCTCGTAAGGCCTGATTAACGTTGATCGCTTGGTCTTTGCCAATGACTGAATTGTCAATGATACAACGACGTGTAACGGCCGTCTCGACAAGAGCCAGTTGCCCAATCGGCGAGCACGGCGAATCCGTATGCATGCTGAAAGGCAGATTGGCCGCCACACACCAACCGGCTGGATCCACATTCTTGGCACGCTCAGGTCCAAAAATGTCATCACGGAAGGCAGCACCATAGAGCCGCAGGTGGTTCATAAGGAAGCTTGGTTGCACGCCAAGTTTCTTCATGCGTTGAATTTGATCCGGGCGCGGCACTGTCGCATGCTCAATACGGTTGATGCCAAAAGCAGTGGAACCTTGATAAGCGGCCTCGATCGCATCGAGCGAGTTATCAATGGCAAGATCCCCATTGCAATGAATAAGAACCGGCATACCAAAAGCCTTCACGTCGGCCACCATAGCCTTCAACTGATCGGCAGGATAATTGGTAGCGCCCTTGCTCTTCGAGTTTAGGTAATCCTGCGTTTGCGCCCCGGTTTCAGTTTGATCAGAGCCGTCATCCAGAATCTTAATGCCGTAAACAGTCAGCATCGAATTCGGCAATTGCACAGCTTTTGCCCCTAATCCAAGCCCTTTATAAGGAGCAAGATTCTTCATGTCTTCATACATGATCGAGCAGCTCACACGCGCTGGTAACGTGTTAGATAATTTTCCATAAGGCTCAAGCCATTCGCACATCACCGTCCCTGGTTCGTGCATGAAGGTATTGCCATAGCTCGAGACCATCTTGGCATAATCGCGTACCGTTTTTGTCACAATTTGGGGCGTGAGCTTTGGCACCGCCATACGGCCAAATTTAAGAATAGCTGGGAGCTCATAAACGAGACCGTTAAGCTTTCCGCTAGCGTCCCGGCCATAGTGTCCGCCACCAGGGATGATCCCGACATTTTCCGGGACTTGCCCCAGTTCAAGCGCTTTACTGTTTACGCAACCATCATGGCCATTAGTATACCACACAAGAATTGGATGTTGCGTTGAAATCGTATCAAGAATTTCTAGCGATAAATCGCCGCCTTGAAGAAGATTGTCGTAGTTAGAAAAGGCAAGCCACTGCCCCGGAGGCGTACGTGCAGCGACGCCACGCATGAAATCCATCAATTGCGCGCGCTTCGGATAAAGATGATATCCGATATCCATCAACAATTCGAGATAGATCGATGCTGCAAGAACGTGATGGTGTGGATCAACGAAGCCGGGGAGCAACGTACGGCCATCAAGATTAACAATTTTTGTATTCTTTGTTTTGAGGCCCATGATTGAAGAGGCGCTTCCAGCGGCTAACACTTTTCCGTTAGCAATCGCGAGCGCACCGACCGTGCCTGCGCCAGCAAGAGGAATAATAGTTCCACCCGTAAAAATGACATCAGCACCGCCTTCAGCCGCGAAAGCGGGGCGTGTTCCACCAAGCATTGCAGCCGCGGCGGCGGTCGCCATTGTACCGGACAGAAATCCACGCCGTGTCGGCGTCGTCATTTATCGGAATAAATTATCGCCGATTGATGTGTAGAATCTATCACGCGAAAACATTCCGGCACATGCCAAGCACATATAAAAAGCTCCCTAGTTCGAGGTCGAAATCGCTGGAACGATAAATAGGCTAACACATTGCGTCAACTCGACTTTTCTCTCAACTTTCGGTCAAGGAAGAGCGCAGATCTGATCTCGGGAATAGACTTTTATGCCGTTCGCCGTCACAGGATAATTCACGAGACGCTTCAGGCATTCGCGATTCCAATAGTGCTGAACGCTGTATTGCAACGCCACCTTTTGTGGATATCGTTCAGGCTAAATCTTAGAACCGCGCCGAGATACCGATGAGCGGCCCCTGCTGGACAACGTCGTAGACGAAGCCGTCGCTCTGATAATTCACACCAAGCGCACGGTAGCCCACAAACGCGCTCCAATTCTTGGTGAAATCATAGCCAATGCTGGCGAACAGATCCCACTCATATTTGGAGGACAGACCGCCGCCAAAAGCGATCCCGGTGAGGCGCACATTTT
>JAHRCV010000002.1:0-495000 GCA_019083985.1 Rhizobiales bacterium TNE-4
CAACACCAGCCACCAAATGGCTTTAGGAGAGGCTCGTTCAACAACACCTCAACCGATGAGGCGTTCTCTCAGCAAGAAAGTGCGCCTCAAAACGTAAGCGTTGGGTCCACTCAAACCTGGAGTGGTAAGGCCACATCACGTGACGAATACTCCGGTTCAGCGAACGAACAGCCAAACCCACAAAACGCTACAACACAGGTTGGGTTAGACGGCAGCCCGAACGCACTTTCGGAGGAGACAGATAACGCCTCCGCGACGACGGTCATCACGGGCGAGCTTGAGCTGCCTATCACGGCAAGACTTCCGCCGCTCGCTAATCTCCGGCGATCGCGATCCATGCCACGGGATGTCCGTGCGCTCCGCTTTCGGAACCAGTGGTCGGTCAAACAACCCCGAGGGCCGCGGAAAGAACTCAGCCAAACCAACGCAGTCTCATCGGATCAGGGACAAACAACTTCACCTGAAGGTCAGTCATGGACATCGTCCTCAGTAGGACAGGTCTCTTCTCATGACCGAATGCCAACACCACAGACCGACCCTTTGCATACCCAAAGGCCGTCTACTTCAGAGCAAGACGTAGCGCCAAGAACACCAACATCAGGCCAAGGCTTCATCCCGCCCGACGACATCACCGCTCACCTTGATCTCTATGACGCAGCCCTGTGCTGCGCCACGGACCCAGACACTCTCGGTGAGATTGCCGAAGAGTTCACTGAGCGTCTTTCCAGCCTGCCACGCCATGCACGAGCGCAAGCCGATCTCATCTTCGAGAAGCATCAAGCTCGGATGACCGCTACCTTAATCTATGAGGGCGATCATGACTAAGCGTAGGACGTTCTCCGCAAAAGAACGCTTACACCATTTCCTGAAAGCGAATGGCTGCTGCGCCAAATGCTCGCTCAAAATCACACCAGGCAAGCGATGGGATCTCGATCATGTGATCCCACTCTCACTTGGAGGCACCAATGACACCACCAATCTCCAGGTCCTCTGCCAAGCCTGCCACAACCAAAAGACCAAATCCGATGTCTCATCAAATGCCAAAGCACTGCGCATTCAGGCGAAGCACTTTGGCGCAAGGCAAAGTACACGACCGCTGCCTTGTGGCCGGGAATCGCTGTTTAAGAAGAAGATCGATGGTAAAGTAGTTTCACGTCAATAATGCAGAAACGGATATAATTTGACTGCCGGCAAACCAAAACATTTTATTGATGGAACACTATAGGTCGAAAACGATATACTTTCAAATCAAAAAGAATACACCAACCAATAAAAATATAAATATCTTTTGCTATAGAGCCCACTTATCAGCGGGGAGCAGAGTACTTGACCACCCATTTTTCAAAATAGTTTCTTTACATCAGCTGCACGACCCTTTGGAGCTACAAATACTCCATCTGCTGATGCAACTATAATTAAATCATGAACACCAAGTGCAATGACCCTTATACCGTCTGCATAGACCAATGTATTGCGACTTTCATAAATTTCCGCATCACCGCCACGTGCATTACCGTCAACGTCATGCGGCAGAGCGTCATAAATGGACGCCCAATTACCGACATCAGACCATGGGAAATTTCTTGTTAAAAGCACGACTGAATGACTTTTTTCGAAAAGTGCATAATCGATCGAAACTTTCTCGGCCGCTCCGAAAGCCTCTTTACTTAGTAGTAAAACATTTTCTGTAAGCTCACCGTCTTCAATAGCATGACGGACGGCATTCCAAATTTGAGGCATATGTATCGAGGCCTCATTTTCAAACTTACTTACTCGAAAAATAAATATTCCGCTATTCCAATAATAATCGCCAGAGGCGATGTAAGTGAGAGCATCTTCTTGGATTGGTTTTTCTTTAAAGGATACAGCTCGATAAATCTCACGAGCACTATCCAATCGCAATCCTTTTTGAATATAGCCATATTCTGACGAAGGCGCTGTCGGATAAATACCAAAAGTGACCAACGCTCCAGATCGAGAAACTCCAATAGCATCTTTGACAGCCTCACAAAACAAAGAAGTGTCTGCGATTAAATGATCGCATGGGAAAACTGCCACAATGCTTTCAGACCCTGTTTGGGAAGCTATTGCCGCCACAGCCGCCGCAATCGCCGGCGCTGAATCACGTCGTATCGGCTCAAGTATAAATTGAAGCTTAACTTCTAAAATATGCGCCTGCATAACGGCAATATCAAAATATTTTTGGTTCGTAACAACATAGATCGACTTAATTTGGCAAGCTTTTATACGCTCAAGTGTTAATTGAAAAAGAGACTTTCCACCGAAAATTTTTAGAAATTGCTTGGGATGCGCGTCTGTCGATAAGGGCCACAGCCGTGTTCCTCCGCCGCCCAATAGAAGTACAGCGTGAACATCAGTCAGATCAACGATCATAATCATCCTCAATTCGGACGATGTCATTCTCATCAAGAATTTCACCGTGTTGAACTTCAATAAAGATCAAATTAGATAAGCCATGATTTGAAATGCGATGGGTGGCACCTTTCGGAATGTGAACCTTGTCTCCTACAGTTAAACTGAGAGACTTTCCATCAACTTCAGCAACTCCAACGCCAAAAACAATAATCCAATCCTCGCGTCGATGGTGATGTAGCTGCAATGATAGCCGTGCACAAGGCAAGACATCAATCCGCTTCACGCAAAATGTTTCACCTGTTTCAAGCACTTCCCAACGACCCCAAGGCCGCTCGCCAATTTCGCCTTTATGGTATCGCGTATCCGGCATTTCATACAGCTTTCAGTTTGACCAAACGTTGCTCCCATGCCCATGCATGCGCAATGATCGTATCGAGCTCAGATAAACACGGCTCCCATCCGAGTTCTTTATAGGCAAGACGCACGTCCGCAACGAGGCAAGCTGGATCACCTTCACGTCGAGGGTGCTCTTCGACAGCAATTGGGCGGCCAGTGACCCGCTCAACAGCGCTGATCACTTCTTGTACAGAATACCCCTGCCCTGTACCAAGATTGAACGCGTGACATCCACCCTGAAAATTTAATTTTTCTAATGCCTTTTCATGTGCAGCCGCTAAATCAACGACGTGAATATAGTCGCGAATACAAGTGCCATCTGGTGTTTCAAAATTGCGCCCGAACACGGCAATTGACTGTCGTCGTCCAGAAGCAACCTGAAGGATCAGCGGAATAAGATGGGTTTCAGGATCGTGCTGTTCGCCGATTTCACCATCAGGATCAGCACCAGCCGCATTGAAATAGCGCAGCGACACACTTTGTAAGCCATAGGCTAAATGATAATCGCGGAGAATATCTTCAACCATAGACTTAGTACGCCCATAAGGATTGATCGGCATCCGTCGATGTGTTTCCGGAATGGGTACTTGTTCTGGCTCGCCATAAACAGCTGCTGTTGATGAAAAGACTATCCGCTGGACACCCGTCGTCCGCATCGCATCCAGAAGATTGAGGGTGTTGCCGACATTATTACGATAATATTTTGCCGGATCAGCGGACGATTCACCGACTTGGATCGAGGATGCAAAGTGAAACACGGCGTCGATATGCCGTTCACGAAGCACAACTTCGATCTGGGAGCGATGAGCCAGATCACCGTGAATCATTTCACCGCGCACGACAGCATCAGCAAATCCTGTCAACAAATTGTCGAAGACGGTAACGCAATGACCAGCATCGCTGAGAAATTTTACCATATGCGAGCCGATGTAACCGGCACCGCCGACCACGAGAATATTCATTAGAAGCCCTCACCAAATGTCGTTTATCAAACGATCGTTGATAAAAGCTTATTGACGTTACCGATGGCAACCCCCTTCCGCGCCGCATAGTCCTTGGCCTGATCCTCCCCAATGGGCCCAATACCGAAATAGGCGCTCTCCGGATGGCTGAAATAGAGCCCTGAGACGGAGGACCCGGGCCACATGGCATCGCTTTCAGTGCGGCGGACGCCGATGGAGGCTTCGGCATGCAGCAGCCGGAACAAAGTTCGCTTTTCAGAATGGTCGGGCTGGGCTGGATAGCCCGGCGCTGGGCGGATCCCTTGGAAGCGCTCGAGCCGAATATCCTCCACCGTCAGAGCCTCTCCTGCCGCATAGGGCCAGAGTGCGGTACGAACACGAAGATGAGGCACTTCTGCCATCGCTTCAGCGAAACGGTCTGCGAGTGCTTTTACCATAATGGAGGAATAGTCATCATTGGCGCGCTCAAAGCGCGTTCGGCGATGGCTAATTCCTCAATCCCAGCTGTCACGACGAAGCCACCGATAGTCCGCCTTGCCACTGTCAATCGGCGCAACGAAATCGGCGAGCGCCAAGTTAGGATGCCCCTCGCGGCGCTGTCTTTGTTGCCTCAGCGTGTGAAGAACGGCCAATTCTTTCGAACGGGTTTCGTCCGTGTAACACACCAAATCGTCCACGCGCGCATTGGCAGGCTAGAAGCCGCACACGGCACCAATCGGGAGCGAAGCGATTGGCGCGTGCCTCTTTAAGCGAGAGGGTTTTGCGTTCGGGATTCCCGCGCGTATGGGCTTAAGCCAGCTTTGTATATTCCGCCGCGACATTTTTCACAAAATCAGGTTTTTGTTTATCGGACAGAAGCGCTGAAACGAAACGCACAGCCCGACTTGCATCATTCACATGCACAGTCGGCGCATTGGTGTAATGCGGCCAAATCTTCACGGCTGTATGAACGCGGCTTGCCGTGGCGCTGCCAATCAGCAACGGCACACGAAAGTTTTTACGCTGCAATTCAACCGCGAGATGCGCCATCTCACCAAGTGGTGGAGTGATCAGGCCATATAGTCCGATTACATCAACCTAATTTGTCCGCGCTTCTTCAATGACTTTATGTTCTGGAACCATCACGCCGCGATCGATGATCTCATCGATACCCATATCCATGCCTGCCCTTATGGCATGGTAGAGAAACACCGCATGCATCGCCTCGCGCACCGGCTCATTGCCGCGGAACGAAAAGGACAGGTTTGAAACGCCGCCCGACACATGGGCAAAGGGTAGAGTTTCACGGATCGTACCCGTCGCTTCAATAGAATCGATGCCATGATTATTATGCTCTTCAATGCCGGTAGCGACAGTTAAAATATTCGGATCGAAAATAATATCTTCGGGCGGCCCCTCAACTTGCTCAGTCAAAATGCGATAGGCCCGCGTGCAGATTTCAATTTTGCGCGCGGCGGTGTCAGCCTTCACCTTTTTATCGAAAGCCATCACGATCATCGCAGCGCTATAATCACGTATCAGTTTCGCTTGTACGAGAAAAGCCTCTTCGCTTTCCTTCATTAAAATTGCATTGATGACAGGCTTACCCTGGACACATTTCAGGCCTGCTTCAATCACGTCCCATTTGGAAGAATCGATCATCACTGGGACGCGCGCAATATCAGGCTCAGACGCGACGAGATGGAGAAACTCGATTATCACCGCTTATGAATCGATTAGGCCCTCATCCATATTCACGTCGATGATTTGCGCGCCATTTTCGATTTTGTCACGCGCCACATCCAGGGCGGCATTATAATCACCCGCGGTAATCAACTTACGGAATTTGGCAGAGCCCGTGACATTTGTACGTTCGCCAACATTCAATGGAATATTGTCAGTGAGTATGAACGGCTCAAGACCTGACAAGCGCAAACGCCGTTTGATGGTCGGAATGGCGCGCGGCTCCAAGTCTTTTATCGCATCAGCGATGGCGCGGATGTGAGCAGGCGTCGAACCGCAACAACCGCCGACAATATTCACAGGCCCTTCGCGCGCGAATTCAGCGATCTGCCGCGCCATGGCTTCGGGGTTTTCGTTATATTCGACAAACGCATTTGGCAGGCCAGCATTTGGATAAGCGCACAACAGTGTGAAGGCGATTCCAGACAATTCGGCGAGATGTGGCCGCATAGCGTCGGCACCAAGTGAGCAAAACAAGCCGATGGAAACCGGGTTCGCATGACGTAACGAATACCCAAACGCCGTCGGTGTTTAGCCCGAGAGGGTACGGCCTGAATTGTCCGTAATCGTGCCCGAAATCATCAGGGGGCAGATCAACATTTTTCTCGGCAAATACTTCGCGGCACGCAAACACCGCCGCCTTGGCATTCAGCGTATCGAAAACCGTCTCAATGAGGATGAGATCGGCGCCGCCATCGACAAGCCCCCTCACCTGCTCGGCATAAGCCATCCGGAACTCATCAAAAGAAATGGCACGGAAACCCGGCCGGTTCACATCCGGCGAGAGCGAGGCGGTGCGATTGGTGGCCCCAAAGCACCAGCCACAAAGCGCGGCTTGCCATCTTCCTGCTCAGCCCGGATCGCCGTCGTTAATGCCTTTCCGGTCGCACCGGCAGGTGGCAAAGCGCTGGCCGCGGAACTGCGCTTTATCGAGCTTAAGCCCTTGAATCTCCGTCCCCGCCGCCCCGTCGATTATGAGGATGCGTTCACGCGCGACGTCAATTAGGGGTGGCTTGAAGGCAAAGCAGAAAAGCGGCTAGTAAGTCTCATGAAAGGATCCTTGATCTGATCCTAGATAAAGATATGCTTATATTTGCAAGCTATCCTTTCGCTATCGCTTGGATGTACCGCCCATACGCGGTCTTGTCCCCAATTGACCGCCCTAGGACAGCTAGTTGCTCGCGAGTCACAAACCCCTGCTCGAAGGCCACTTCCTCCAGACACGCCACCTGGATGTTCTGGCGATGCTGGACTATACGGACAAACTCCGACGCTTCGAGCAGGCTATCATGGGTGCCGGTATCCAGCCAAGCATAGCCACGTCCGAGCTTTTCTACATTAAGTAGTCCACGCTCCAGATAGACGCGGTTAACGTCAGTAATCTCAAGTTCGCCACGCGGTGAAGGTTTGATATCCCGTGCAATATCGAGCACATCATTGTCGTAAAAATAGAGCCCTGTGACTGCCCACGGTGAGAGGGGCTCGCGCGGCTTCTCCACGATCGAGGACGCAACACCCTTTTCGTTAAAGGCGACAACGCCATAGCGCTCCGGATCTTCCACATGGTAGGCAAATACAGTCGCACCCGTCGGGCGTGTAACAGCAGAAGCAAGCTTTTGACCAAGTCCTGCACCGAAGAATAGATTGTCGCCGAGAATGAGCGCAACTGGATCTTGGCCGACAAAATCGCGCCCAATAATAAAGGCCTGCGCGAGCCCTTCAGGCTTGGGCTGAATTTCATAAGAGAGATTAATACCCCATTGGGCACCGTCTTTGAGTAAGGTTTGGTAACGGCTCAGATCTTCTGGAGCTGAGATCAGCAAAATATCCCGGATGCCGGCCATCATCAGCACAGACAGCGGATAATAGATCATCGGCTTGTCATAGACCGGCAGCAATTGCTTGTTCACCGCAAGCGTCGCAGGATGAAGACGCGTGCCAGCGCCGCCAGCGAGAATGATACCCTTCATGATATTTTGCCTTGTAAGAGAGAAGCGATGCAATCGCGCAATTCAGTTTCAAAATCAGCCGTCGGCACACCAAGCGCGTTGACCTTGTCAATGGCTAGCTCCGCATTCAGCGGCCGTTTGGCGGGTGTAGGGAATGCGCTTGTGGGGACGTCTTTGACGATGGCATAAGGCCCGCCATGCGCGCGTGAGGCGTCGAGCACGCGGCGGGCTTGATCAGCGCGGCTCATCACATCGCCGCCCGCATAGTTGAGAAGGCCTTTGGGGCGGTTTGGCATCGCGGCCAAATCAATCAGGGCATTGGCGAGTGCGGGTGAATAGGTGGGACGACCAATCTGGTCGGCAACGATCGAGAGTTCATCGCGCGCGCTGGCCCATTGCAGCAGTTTTTTGACGAAGTTATCGCCGGACGGTCCCCAGACCCAACTGACGCGAACAATGAGCGCATCAGGATGATGATCTTGGACCGCGATCTCGCCCCCTAATTTCGAGCGGCCATAAAGATTGATCGGGTTCGGCTTATCTTCTTCCGTGTAAGCGCCCTGCTTGGTGCCATCGAACACCTGATCGGTCGAGACATGGAGGAACGGCAGTTTTGCTTGGGCTGCGGCTTCAGCCATCGCGCGCGGTGCGGCTTCGTTGAGCTTGAATGCCAGTTCACCTTCGCTCTCGGCCCCATCGACATTGGTGTAGCCCGAGGCATTGATGAGCGCGCTCGGTTTTGTTACATTGATCGCTCTGAGAAGCTGGTTCACATCGCCAATATCAATCTCAGCACGGCCGAGGGCCGTGCACGCCATGCCGCGCTGTTGCGCAGCCTGCTGCAGATCGGTTGCGAGCTGGCCATTGCGGCCCAGAACCAGCAAACTCATGCTTTGGCCAGTCCCAAGCGTTCGCCGCGATAAACGCCTTCGCGGATCGGCCGCCACCATGCTTCATTGTCACGATACCAGATGACGGTTTCGCGCAGCGCGGTTTCGAATTTGGCTTGCGGTGTCCAGCTGAGTTCCCGCTCGATCTTGGCGGGATCAATCGCATAGCGGCGATCATGTCCGGGGCGATCAGCGACATAGGTGATCAGCTGTTCATGCGGCACTTTGTGCGGAAAGAGCTCATCACAAATAGCGCAGATGGTTTTGACAATGGTGATATTTGTTTTCTCGGCGCGGCCTCCCACTACATAGGTCTCACCCGCTTGGCCCTTGGTGAGGATAGTGGTGAGCGCACGCGCATGATCTTCAACATGCAGCCAATCGCGCACATTCAAGCCATCGCCATAGACGGGCAAAGGTTTGCCCTCAAACGCGTTGAGTATCATCAGCGGAATGAGTTTTTCCGGGAATTGCCGCGGGCCGTAATTATTCGAGCAATTGGAGATCAGGATTGGCAGACCATAGGTTTCGCCCCAGGCGCGGACGAGATGATCACTGCCGGCTTTCGAAGCTGAATAGGGCGAGCGTGGATCATACCGCGTTTCTTCATTGAAGCTGCCGGTGGGCCCCAAGGAGCCAAATACTTCATCGGTTGAGATATGGACAAAGCGGAAATTTTCCTTCGCCTTGCCCTTCAACTGATCCCAATGAGCGCGTGCGGCATCAAGCATAATTTGCGTACCAACGACATTGGTGCGCACGAATGCTCCCGGCCCCGAGATCGAGCGATCAACATGGCTTTCAGCGGCGAGATGCATCACGGCATCGGGTTGATACTCGCTCATCAAGGCGCGGATGCGTGGCGCATCGCAAATATCGGCTTCAACCAAACGATGCTTAGGATTGTTCGCGAGGGAGGCCAGCGAAGTTGGGTTCGCGGCATAGGTCATCGCATCGACGTTGAGAACGTCATGGCCGAGATCATTGACGAGATGCAGCACTAAAGCTGAACCGATGAAGCCTGCGCCCCCTGTTACAAAAATCTTCATCGGTCGCATCCTCAATCAAACAGATCTTTCAGCTCGGCGAACATCGGCTGAACCTTGTCTTTCGCCGACAGCACGGCGGATTGAGGACTCACCGGCCAATTAATTTTTAACGCCGGATCATTCCAGCGCACGCCGCGATCATGCGCCGCGCTGTAATAGGCATCGACCTTATAGGCCAAGCTCGTATTGGGCTCGAGCGTGCAAAACCCATGCGCGAAGCCTGCGGGAATAAACAACTGCTCGCCACCCTCGGTCGTCAACTCGACCGCAACCGCCTGCCCAAAGGTCGGCGAGGATCGGCGCAAATCGACGGCCACATCAAGCACTCGGCCTGCCACAACCCGCACCAACTTCGCCTGCGCAAAGGGCGGCAATTGAAAGTGCAGACCCCGCACCGTGCCCTTCTCCGCCGAGAAGCTCTGATTGTCCTGCACGAAATCCGCCTTCACCCCGGCCGCTTCCCACTGGTCCCGACGCCACACCTCCGAAAACCACCCCCTCGCATCACCATGGCGGGTGGGGCGGAGAAGAAGAAGGCCGGAAGAGAATTTATTAAACTTCATTTATATCTACCGAACCGAACTTATGAAGCGTCTTACGCCCAAGAGGGACTGATTCACAACTTGATCCATATCTAAGTATTGATATGTTCCACAACGACCAATAAAATTTATGTTTTCTCTTTTATCGGCCTCCTGCTTATATTGTTTATACAATGCTTGGTAACGGTCGTCAGCTGTTTTGACCGGGTAATATCGCTCAAAATTATTATCCCTGTAATCGCACGGCTCTTCTACTGATTTGACACGCGAAACTGCCACATTACCGGGCAACCGATACCAATGAGTCTCTCGGGTGTACGCACCAGAATCGGTATAATTAACCACACTTGCCGTCGACGAACCAGAATCGCTCGCATCACAGAGATGAAACTTAATAGACCGATACGGCAAAGCTCCGAACGAAAAACCAAAATATTCATCGATTGCCATACTATTAAACACATAAGAAAAATCATTTTCAAAGTCCTTTTCAAAAGGCAAGCCCAGCTTAATCTCAATATTGTCATGCTGAAATATATTCTCAAAAAGCGCTGTATATCCGTTTTCCGGCAAAACCTGTATTTTATCTGACGGAAAATATCTATCCTCACAATCATATCTAATTGGAATACGCCGCACAACGGAAGAGGATAACTCCTCCAAGTTTAAATTCCACATTTTTTTTGTGTAAGGCCTAAAAAATAAATCTGTAAGCAACTTGCCGATATTACCGTTCAAATAATCAGCCGCATTACCCGGGCGCTCTGTCTTATAAGGCTCACTCTCCTTTCTCAAAAACTCAATAACCTCAGCTTCATCACTCAATTTCAAATCAAAAACGCTGTTTATTGTAAGTCTATTTATTGGAAGCGGAGTAAACGCTCCGGAGGGAAGCTTGGCTTGGACGCGGTGCTCGTATTCAACCCACTGAGTAAAACGAGAAAGCCAATCGAAAACCTCTTGATTGTTTGTATGAAAGAGATGAGGCCCGTACTTATGCACACGAACGCCACTTAGATCTAAAAAGTCGTAACAATTTCCTGCTATATGACTTCTACGATCTATTACAGAAACATGAAATCCATTCTCGGCCAAAACTCTCGAGTAAATTGCGCCTGCAAAGCCAGCTCCTACTACAAGTACCCTCACGATACCCTCCCAGCTTACCTACTATTTAAACATACCATAATCAGCATATATCTGATTGATTAAATTAACATAACCACGAGCGAACGAAACAGGTGTAAATAAATCGTTATACAACGAAAGAAGTTTACTATGTTGAGCTCTCACTTCTTCTTCAGAAAGATGAAAAAAATTCAAAATTTCAGCACTAAGAATGCTCGGCGTTGGTTCAAAAGTACGAATTACACCCTTCGTAAGCCGTTCCATAGTCACATTTCCTCCAGTATTTGATGCAAGCGTAGGGACACCCATTCCTACAGCTTCTATTAAGACGAGATCAAAATACGTCATTTTATTTGGAAGAATGAAAAGATCAGACGCAGCAAGTACGTCACCCGGAAAGGAATACCAACCAAGCTCTATCCAATTATTTCGTTTTGGCGCCGGAAGGGCCGGATTTTCCGGACCCGCAACCAGCACCGCAAGGTCATCCTGCTGCTCTAATACCCTCTCCATGGCACTACAAAAAAGATCGTACCCTTTTACCTCATTGTGACGACCGATGAAAGAGACGACTTTCTTTCCAGCTAAGCCAAATTTTGCCTTAGCAGCATTTTTTTCAACTGACATCCTAGGTAGCGATGCACCAGTTGGAATAAATCGGATATCCTTATTTCTTGCCCAGTTGCTAAACTTAGGTATAGTAGCATAATATGGATCCATAGATTCAATACTTGGGAAAATCCATATATCCGAGGCCTGAAATGCAAGCGCCTCAATGAATCGTACAGCGTCCTCGAGACGCTTGCAAGCACGATCATCAATTGAGTGCACTCTGTATTGATCAGCCATCTCTTTCCCGTTAGATTCAGGAGTATGACTCGTTAAGATTATAGGAATGTCAGTAACACCATGCCTTTTAAAGCTTCTAAAAACTTTATAAGCAAGTGGCGTTGTATGAAGATGAACGCTATTGGGCCCTCTTTTAGTTAATCTTCCAAATTCTTCATTGGATAACTCAAAATTATCGGGGTTTTCGAAATATCGTATATGTTTACTAATGTCCTCTTCAGTAGGAGGTTGTTTTTTGTTACCTGTAGGGAATTCACTTTCTGGAAGCGCATCAATAAAAAACTCCACCTTTTGTTCGCGATCAAGTTCTAAACCGTCCAATCCAGATCGTAAGTGCGCAAGATAACCGGTTGGTCCACCAAACCGGTTACTAATAAAATAGTCCCAGAAGATTACGTGCTTTTTTCTCATATGCACTCACATGATCATAAATTTGGGTATGCTAGAAGGACCTTCTCATAAATAGGATCAAATGGATTCTGATCCTGTAGCACAAACCTATAATTATCCAAAGTTTCCTCCAGAAACGGTTTTATCCTAAGAAATTCCTCGGGCGTATGATAAATTGATATCGCCATCACTGGACGGAACTCTCGTATTGTTGAGATCCCGCCAAAAAGAGCGCCCATCTCAGACCCTTCAATATCCATTTTTATAAACCGTGGCTTAATATTATACAATTCGACGAGCGTGTCTATGGTTGTAATTGGCGCATCGAAACCCTCGCTTTGAAGAATTTCTTTGCTGCCTTCACTCAATTCAACAGCGGTAGAAGTCGCCAATTCTCCAACAAAGTGTACGGCATTAAGCGCTTTTTCACCAAGGCCAGACATTATAGGTATTACATTTGTTACAGAATTTAAGCGTATCACCTCTGCCATTATGTCAATATTTTCTGGGTTTGGATCAATTGCGTAAATACTTTTAAACGAATAGCACTTAGAAAAAACCGTGGCGCTGTCGCCAACAAATGCTCCGCAATCTAGCGCATCGTAGCCTTTCATGTAATCCAGAAGTTTTTCTGACAATGACCTCAACCCACTATGAAAGTGAAATACCGGAATTTCCGCGGTAACTTTCTCGGGTAGATAAAATCCCTTACCGAGCTCTTCAACGCTAGAATTGAGTTCCTGTTGCGCTTTAAGTTGCTCTTTACTATATACATAATCCCGACGAAGAAGTGCCCCAACATTTTTAGAGGCTGTGGAATGCGGTATCTTGAAAATAGCTGCCTCCCATGTCCAGGAAGCTACTTTTTTACTCGCCTCATCTAAACCGTATATCAGTGTCTCAAATTCTCGATCAGCATTTTCTGAATTTTGAAAATAGAATTCCTTAAACAGATCCGCCCAAATCCAAATGTTGCCATGGAAAAACATTGGAATCGAAGAAGGGCACCATGTTGGATGCCAAACGTGCATACCATCATTTCGTGGAAAAAGATGTTTCTGCGATTCAGAAAATTTCTCAAGCCTCTCTATGCTTTGCAAAAACCACTTTTCTAGCACAGCAAAATCAGAAACAGCTTTTTCAATACCGTGGGTTGCTTGCCTATTCTCGGTTGCAGTTTTCCTATTCATTTCATCATCTGCTTCAGCAACCTCCATAATTCGTTCAATTATTTGAAAAGAACGATCTAGTTCATTTTTGATCGCCAAGTAATTTTCACTCGTATAACTCTGATACTTAGCAACTTCTCGTATAACGCCTGAAAAGCGATTATTATATGAAATATCGACTTCAGTTTGATATGAATAATACTTCGCAAACTCAGAATGCAAATTTGAGTCAAGTAAATTTAATTTTTCCATTATATCCTTAAGGTGAATAGGAAATAATCCTTTAATCTCTTCTTTTACTTGAAACAATTGGAGTGCTATCTCAGCCCGTAATTCTTCTTTGAAGCTTTCACTATATGCTTTTGTTTCCAAATTTCCGCCTGGCGCTATTACAAATGGTGTAAAGAGTTTTCTCAGGCCAATACGAATGAAGTTCCCAAGTTTTGACCGTGAATAGCTCTCCACTGGCGTTGTAATCGGATCTTCGATACAGTCGAACTGGGAAATAGGAGCCGCGGTCGTACTGGGTGCAAATTCTTCAGACATGTCTACATTCGAGTCAGCAGACTTGACATGCATTAGATCGCAAACGTCACCAGTATCTACTTCAAAAGACATATAATGCATTTGAACCGTACAATTCTCAAGCCAACCACCGAAGAGAATTTTCTTAACAGAATGAAGTGATGGTTTACCTTCCAATACTACATAATCAGACGGTAAGATAACGACCAAGTTATTACCAGGACAAAAGGTTTTCCTATATTCAAACACCCCTTGCACATCACTTGAAGGCTCAGACGAACATAGCAAAGCTAACCGTAGCGATACATCTGTAGCCGCTGAAACATTCACATTCAGCCCAAAAATAACGCCCGATAAGTCGGTTATGCTTGGAAAATCTATCGCAATATCCTTCCACTCTCGATTACCACTAATCCAAAGCGGGTTATTATTTCGAGCTGTCAACTTCTGATGTATCAATGATAGCCTTGATGCGCCTAATATTGCCTCTATATGGCCGTGAGTAATATGACTGTCCGCAAAGAGATAGATTTCTTCCCTTGAAAAATAATTTAAGTCGCTTCGTGCTTTATCAAAAAACTTTACACCGATTTCACTTACTGGATCAATTTGCCCAAGTTTTTCATAAATTAATCTAAGCGTTAATCTTGCGGAAAATTTACGTGCATCAGCAGCTGAAACCTCATCTCTAAAAACTAACTTAACCTGGTCTATAGTCTCAAAAATATCCAAGGCCCGCGCATCTGCAGCAGCTGAGAGTTGTCCAGTTCGATTTCTGCGATGGATATAAAAGGCTTCAGGCACATAGATGGCTTTTGGATTCTTAAATCCATATCGATAGTGAAATAGGTGGTCCTCAGCTAATTGCCATTCCGGAAACCGCGCGTTATGTTCTTCTATTTTATTCAATCTTCTCATTCCTAGCCAAGCAGATGGATATAAATCAACAAGAAGCTCCGGATCTTGCTTAAAGTTGACTATTCCGGAAAGAAACTTCTTCTTAGCTGCTATCGAGTGAAAAGGATGTTCAAACTCACAAAATGTTTGATTTGAATCGTTAAAGCCTTTAATGGCACCAAAAGCATAGTCAACGTCATTTTCTTCGATCGCCGAAACTAATCTTTCCACCATGCTTGAACTAATCCAATCATCACTATCAACGAACAATACATATTCTCCGGTAGCATTTCGTAAGCCTTCATTTCTTGAACCGCCCAATCCATTATTTTCAGGTTGATTTATAAGTACTATTCGCTCATCGAGCATCATAAACTCTTTTATTATAGCGACAGAATTATCCATCGAACCTGCATTAACGCAAATTATCTCCAAATCCCGATAACTCTGAGAAACTATTGAAGACAAACATTCAAACAAGTATGGCTCAACGTTAAAAACAGGGACAATGACGGATACCTTAGCTCTCATAACACACTTTCTTTCTGCAGATCGCGCAGGGAAATTGCGCTCGTTTGGTTTAAAATTAAAAATTCTATTCTTTTGGCCATCTCTTCTTCTGATGGAAATGTTAAAATAAATTCACGACCGTTCATAGATCGTAAATTTATTTCATTTTCATTGCTTAACAAACTATTTATTTGAGTTGCCATTTTAACGGGATCAGGATCAGCAAGGAACGCTACATCAAATCTGCCGTCGTAGTTGTATTCGTTACCTGGCCTTGCCAAATCAACAACAGGCAATCCACAAGCCATCATCTCATAAGGAACTAGGCTCGGATTTGTTGTCGAAAATACGACTCCGATAACCGATTCACGATAAAGACCAGCCAATTCGTTGATGGTAGGAACGACTGAAAGAATTGTACACGGGAAGTCTACCATTTTTTCATTTAAAACCGAGGATCCGAAGAGAACAAGTTCTAAATCAGGTCGAATACGATTTAGATATCGGAGCATCTGAGCTCCTAATTCAAAACAACGACGTGGCATTTCAGGTTTTGCGAAAAAAAGAACTTTTTTTGAACGTGACCGTTGCAACTCAGGATAATAAACAGATTTATCGATAGGAAACTTAAAGTGATCGGCTCTAAGGCCAAATTCTGCTCGCAGTTTCTGTTCACACCACTGTCCAGAAGTTATACAATATAATCCCTGTCTATATGTATTTTCTGCTAGAATGTAATCAGATCCCATTGGGTAGAAAGATGGTTCGAAATCCTGAACAAAATAGATTAACTGCTTAGTAAACCCGCGGCCATCTTGAGCGATTTCAACTGTTGACCAATGGGTCGCGAGTGTCACATCGGAAAATCTTTGTCGCTCATTTACTCGCAATACCTTCCCATTAAATTGATAAAAATTATCACGTATAATTTGTCGATTTTCTAATCCGGACTTGGATCCAACAATATAAAGCACTACATCGTGCCCAAACTGCTCTAGATAAAAGGCTGCACGAAAAATGTTTCTATGACCACCCCCGCCAATAATAATCTCCGGCACTATCCAATCAATTCGCAATTTCCCGGCCTGTTTAGACTTTATTTTAACATCAAGCGATATCAAATCTTTGTTTAAACTTGAGGTCATGTTATGAAAAGCTAAAAGCATTGCATCTTGATCAAATTTTTGTAGCGCAACTTCGCGAGCTGCCATGCCGATTTTTTTTCGAATATTACTATCAGATATCAGCGTCTCTAGAGCAGCGTTCCAATCAGATCTGTTTAGCGCCAAAAAACCCAAGCTGCCAGTTGAAAGTATTTTTTGGTACGGATCCGTTGGTGAGGCAATCGTCGGTACTTCTACAACCGCTGCCTCGAACCATTTCAATTCACTTTTAGAATGGTTAAATAAACTTCTCAAATTTAATGGTGCGATATTGATGTGACATGTTGATAGCAATTTAAGCATTTCGAGATATGGCAAAAAATCATGCCGCTCAACCCTTTTTGAAAATGAATTCCACTTTCTATCTAACTCTAATTGACCTACAATAACAAATGTAACATTTGGATATTTGGCCAATATCTCAAACAATACGTCTGAACATTCCAAAAAATCTTCGTCATGCGTTCGACTGCCGGAAAAATAACCAATTCGAATAACATCTGAATTCAAATCTTCTGATTTCTCTAACGCGTGAGAGATCAATTGCTCCGAAAGAGATATCTGTAAGGAATTCAAAGTATTTGGTATTACAAATACATTTGAATTGACTTTACGTGCTTGCTGGGCCAGATGATCCGTCGTTACCGACACGACATCGCACATCGCCATTAACTTTTTATACCTCAACACACCGTCTAAATAGGTCGCTCGCTCTGATGCTTTCATTTGTTTTACTGCATGGATCGAGCCAATTATATCTTCGTCAAATACCAAATCATCGGTATCATAGCATGTCGTAATATTTTTATTGCGAGCATAATCAAAATATTCGTCGCAAAATGCTTCATATGGAGCACGAAAAAGAACGACTATATTTGCTGCGATGTTCCAATGCTTAAGGCTGGCAAGGTCGGAATATGGCATTACCCAAACAGTTTTTCCAATATCGATCAGTGCATTTGCTAAGTTATAGACGCGATAACGCTTTGACTCGCCTTCCCAACAGCCAATACAAAAAATTACGTCAAAATGTTGCAACGGAAATGGGCAAATCGACTCAGCGCTAGCATTTAACTGCCGAACCACAGAAATTCGTCGAATGAATGCGCGAATACCATGGGTCCGCAGAAAGCGAATTGATTTGCGAACCAAGGAAAAACTTATCATTGTATTTTTTACTATTCGCGATTGCATATCGATTGCATAACAATATGACCAAATATTGCGTGCGCATCTTCACATAATTGCATATCATTTGAATTCACCCAAATAGTATTTTGGGCTTTGTCTTTTAATTTACCTCCTGAAAAGCCGCATAAACCTAGTGTAACGGCGCCGTTACTATTAGCATAGTCGACTGCACGAATAACATTCTCTGAGTTTCCGCTACCCGATATTGCTATCACAAGATCGTCGGGCTTAAGTATATCCTTTAACTGCTCTGCAAATACATCAGCATATGAAAGGTCATTACCGTAGGCTGTTATTAGACCCATATTATCTACTAGCGATCTAGCATTCAGACCTCGCCCGGTCGACAATCGGATCATCTTTCCCCAATCTGTTACAAAATGCTGCGCCGTCATCGCACTGCCGCCGTTGCCGAGCGTGATCAATTGCGCACCACGTGACCAACATTCCTCGACGAGTCGCACGCCATTATCCAGCTCATCTCGACTTAAGGCGTCGAGTACTTTTTGGAGGCGATCAAGATAGTCGCCTGAAAAATTTTTGTATGTCATTATGGAAGTCACCCCAAGTTTGGTTGATAGAAGATAATTTGACTGCCGGCTTTCTCGAACCTAACTGGTACGCGCTTCAGGAAATGAAGGGCATGTGCAATGGCCGAATGCTTGTCAGGTGGCGCAGTGAGCAACAAGAAGCCACCCGCGCCGGCACCTAAAATCTTTCCTCCCAGCGCCCCTTTAACTCGCGCAAGGTTGTACCACTCATCGATTTCTGAACTGGATATACTACTTACGAGGCTCTTCTTTAAAATCCAATTCTCATGCAATATCTCTCCGAACGCATCAATGTTATCATTTTGAAGCTCTTCTCGAAGATCATAGCATAAGCTCACCATCCTTTTGAGAGCATCCTTTTTTACTTTATCACTACTCACTTCATCCTGTTGTTGTCGAAGCAGGCTTGATGCGCTTCTCGTAATACCGGTATAGAACATTAAAAGTGAGGATTCTAAATTTTGAATTGTAGGCTGTTGGCAAATAACAGGGGAAATGGAGACGGTGTCATCTGGGTTGAACTCCAAGAGATTAAAACCGCCAATTGCAGCAGCATATTGGTCTTGCTTACCAATAGGCTCGCCACAAATGTCAATTTCAATATGGCAGGCCTGCTCTGCCAACATTTTTGTACTTACCTGACGACCTTGAAAAGCATAGAGCGCATGAAGCAGAGATACTGTAAATGTTGAAGAAGAACCGAGCCCTGTCCCCTTTGAGGGAATATCGGCAACTGTTGTGATTTCGACACCGCCAGGCATTCCAACTAAATTCATTGCCGCACGAACAAGAGCATGCTTCACTTCTCGAGCAGATCCGACTTCTTCTGTTTGCGAATAAGCAACTCTCACGCCATTGTCGAATTTCTTATTGATAGTCACAAAAATATACTTGTCAATAGCAGTACTGATCACGGCACCACCATTCTCACGGTAAAATGACGCGATATCACTGCCTCCACCAACAAAGCTCATCCTCAACGGGGTCCTGCTTATGATCATAATAGGCTCTTTCTTACCTTTGCCGTTCGATTAACTTGCGAGCTTAAAACTAAATTTTGTTAGTTCTGGACGTGAGAGTAAAACCTCATCCTCATACTGGCATTTCCTCCACAAATTAAGACTTTTTTCACTAGAAAATCCACATAGCTCATAAAATCTATGAAATCGTTTTTCTCTTAAGTTTATGTCATCATCTACGTGAATTGTTAAACCGCTGCCGATTAGCGAAGCAAGCTTTAATGATGACCTACCTTCCCATACGACCACATCATCTGCTTGAATTTGCATCGGGAGGCCTGATTTGAGGAAGACTCCTAATTTATTGGAGTATTTAGGCAAATCTAAACAGATGCCCTCACTTTTTCGTCGGCTCACAAGTGCACTAAATGCCAAGAATTCACTAGATTTAAAATCATTTAATAAATCTTGAAAATTAATCCCTTTCGATAATAGCCATTGATCCACATTAACTATTTTGACGCTGATAGATCTTTTTCTGAGTTCTCGCTCAAAAAGGGCAGCTATCGACGTCTTTCCCGATCGCACTGGACCACCAATAAACCAATCCTGCCCAGCTGAGACAACATCCAAAACAGGTCGGAATTTGTTGATCAGTACAGGATAGACATCAAGTATGAACTCAACAGCTTCTGGAAAATTTGCCGCGGAGAAACGGGAACAATATGGATGCCGATCATCCAGACCTGCCTCACCCGTCTCAACTAGGATTGATGAGATGCCGGCATTAAAGGCTGCACCGAGGTCAGCGGTGCTATCACCAATTAACCAACTATCAAAGGGGTTTATATTGAGATCCGAAATGGCTCTTTCCAACAAACCAGTCGCCGGCTTGCGACAGCCACAACGAAACTTCAATGATTTTACTTCGCCCGGAAATCCGGAATCTGTATGATGCGGACAATAATAGTATCTATCAATAAACGCGTGATCTTGCGCTATGATCGTGTCAAGCTTTGCGTGGATAGTCCGAAGATCCTTTTCGGTCGCCTCGCCCCGTGCAATGACAGGCTGGTTCGTAACGACCACACAGCGCCATTCAGTATCGTTCAAGCGGCGAATGGCGGCGCCAATTCCAGGATAAACATCCAATTGTTCCGCTCTGGCAATATGCCCTTTCGGATAGTTTAGCGTTCCATCACGATCAATAAAAATTGCGTGCTGTTTCGAGGATAAAGACGACCTATCAATGAGTCCAGAAGAAAATGCTTTGCGCACACGGTTTAAGCGCTCAGGAGTACCAGCGTCTTTAATATATTCTGGGGAGTTATATCCCCTCAATATATGACCTCGGTTCAACATCTCTGGAAAGATATGCTTTCCAAAATCCAACATCACTCTTTCATCTTTCCATTCGAGTAGGGAGTCGCGTCTAATAATATACAACGCGGCATTCACTAAGTTTGGAAACCATCGGCCCTCCGCATGAGGGTATGGGAAAAAATTCAAAATTTTATCTTCGGAATCCAGTTCAACAAGATCAGAGTCTGCGGGATGGTCATTTGGATGCAAAAATAGCGAGGCGCTAGCGGTCGAATCTTTATGGTGCCAATTCCAAAATCTGTTTAAATCAATACCGACCATAGTATCGGCGTATAAAACGAGAAATTCGTCATTAAGACGTCCCAGAATGTCGATTACGGCGCCTGCAGTGCCTCTAGGTTCTTGTTCAACAACACAATTGATGTCCAAAGTAGACGAAAAATTCTTGACCCAATTCTGAATTTGGTCAGCTCCGTGACCAAGTAAAAGGACAACATTGTTTATGTCATTTTTTTCAAGAAGGCGGAGCTGATGCCCTAATAGGGTCTCTCCTTCGACATCAGCTAGCGGCTTTGGTACGCCCCCTAGAACACGCGAAAGACGGGTTCCTTTTCCACCCGCTAGAATTACCGCCTGCCTCACGGACGTTCTCCGGCAATTTGACTGACAATCTGCTTAACCGACTTTTTTACGGCTTCCGTAGAACTCAATCGCGGCGTCCAGCCAAGGAGTTTCAATTTTTCTGTTGAGTAATTGAACTTTGGGACATCGCCAATCCAACCCTTGTTGCCTTCGCCAAAGTGTATAGATGGTCGTGATCCAAAAATTCGCGCTGTCTCCTCGGCAATATAACGGACAGTTACTCCTTGGTCGGAAGGACCAATATTAAATAATGACAATGGATTTGTATCCTCATCTCGGATAAACAACATCGCTTCTACTAAATCGTCTACATGCATGTATGCTTTTTGCTGCGAACCATCTCCCAATACGTGAAGTTCGCTCGGATTAGATTTTAATCTGTTGACAAAATCAAAAATAACACCGTGCGTAGCCGGTATCCCGATTACATTTGGGAACCTGAATATACAAAGTCTTTTAAGAAACTTCTCGAAGGCTGCCGAGAGTAGAGCCTCTGATGCCAATTTCATTGCGCCATAGTTTGATATCGGCAATAGGGGACCAATTTCTTCCCGGAGTTCCGCACCTTTCAAGTCGCCATAAATTGCTGAACTTGATGCAAAGAGAAATTTGACAATCTTAAATTCTTCTGCGAGTCTTAGTAGGTTGACTGTTGATAGAAATGTATTGTTGAGATCGACTGTTATGTCAGCTATTCCAGCTGGGATATCAGAATTAGCAGCAAGATGCCAAATCTCAGTGATATCGCCGTAATTTTGTTGGTCGCGTTTGACAAGAGATCTCAAGGTTGCGATATCGTTTAGATCAACTTTACGAAAGTGGATATTGCTAGAATTCGGTAAAAGCTCTCTGTTACCTCGGCTTTCATTGTCATAAACAAGGAGAACCTGCTTCATGCTGGCCAGGACCCTGACAAGATTTACACCGACGAATCCAGCTCCGCCGGCTATTAAAATCGACATCAAGCCGCTCCCTTCCCAATGGACACCTGCTAGGCAGCTGTTTAGAATGAAGCTATACTGCCGTGCAAGGAAAATCACTTGTTAGACACACAAATAAGTATAAACAACTACTCTATTCAGTCGAAAAGCTCGAAAAACCTTTGCCTTTTCGCGCATTTTGATAAACATAATATCATTGATGAGTATGTATTAAGGTATTTGCAAAGTATAAAGGACAATGATTTTGATATTATACTTATTAGTACAGCAAAACTAGACCCGGTAGAGATTGGCAAATGCACTGACATTTGTCGAGGTGTTATCGTTAGAAATAATTTAGGCTTGGATTTTGCTTCTTGGGCCGAAGGATATAAACGTTTCGGGTCAGATTATCATGACGGTTATCTGCTGCTATCAAACGATAGTGTCTATGGTCCGATTGGTGATCTTGGACCAATAATTCAGCATTTACGCTTAAAGAGGGTACCTTTAGCTGGACTAGTGGAAAGCATTCAATCTGGACGCCATCTGCAAAGTTGGTTTCTTTTGCTATCGCCGGAGGGACATCATTCTGATGCATTTAAACAAATTATATCACAGAATTTTAGTAAAATGGAAAAAAAGGAGATAATAGCCAAAGGTGAGATACAATTGACCGATGCTATGAGGAGCTTCGGTTTGGAAATCGCTTCTATTTTCACGATCGATAAAGCCACAAACTCAATGATCGGTAATTTTAACCCAATGCACTCAGCCTGGTTTCAAATTATTAATGACTTTAAAATTCCTTTTTTGAAAGTTGAGCTACTACGTGACAATCCTTTGGGCATCTATAATATAAGTGAGTGGCGTAACATCGTCTCAAAAGAGAGCCCTGATTTAGCTTTGATGATTGAGAAACATTTAATACGCACGTCTGCAAATTTAAACCAAAATAAGCTTAAAAAACCAGCTTTTTTTTCATCTCAGGCTTTTCTAGAGAGAGAAATAGGTTTTCGGCGACAGGGCTCTAATCTTAAGAGGAAGATGAATGAACTTGCGTATGTTTTTCTGGCACAAGTCGCCAAATTGGCCTTTGCGTTACGTCGAAAAATTAGTAAATTCAAATTTCGGCATTAACTGCAGATGAATACAACGAAAAGTAGTATTTATGCAGGTGTCGTTCTTTATTTTCCTAATGAAGATTACACGCTGCAGCAGCTTGCGATTATCGCCGACCAAGTAGATAAAATTCTTGTTTTTCTTAATTATCAAGCTAGTTCTGATTTTATTAAAAAAGTGATGGCGGAGGTTAATAATATTCAAATTTTAAATACAACAGGCGATAATCTGGGTCTTGGCAATGCATACAATATATTCGTAGATATCGCACGATCAAATAACTGTGAAAAATTGGTTTTATTTGATCAGGATAGCCTTCCGCTGAAAGACACAATCAAGAAACTTTGTCTAGCAATGGCAGAGCTTGAGACTGAAGGCTTTAATCCTGTTGTAATTGGACCTTTGCCTTTTAATTATGATGGAAAGCAACTTTCGACAGCACCTCGAACAGAATGGTATAGCTCTTCTGGATATTTTGAAGTGGAATTTGCCATTTCATCAGGTTCATTGATAAATCTAAATAAAGCGCAATTAGTTGGCATTTTCCGAGCAGACTTCTTCATCGACTGTATAGATATTGAATGGTGTTATCGAGCACGTCACTTGGGTTATTCAATTTGGATTTGCCCAGATGCTAAAATGTTTCATTCGCTGGGCGCTGGTGTTTTTACCTTCCTTGGAATTGCCTTAACGGACCAAAACCCGAAGAGATTTTATACATTTATCCGAAACCAGATTATTTTATTGAAGCTCAACCACGTTCCGCTCGTTGCTAAAATAAAGTCAGCGACTTCTATGCCAATTAGAATAATGGCCAACTTATATAAAGAGCGATCTTTCGCGATTATTCACGCCGTTTTTTTAGGCCTTTGGCATGGAATAATAAATAAATTAGGACGGCCGAGAGACTTTTAACGATTTTTTATCGCTCATTCTCGTACTGTAAGAAGATATCAGAGACTGTACCGATTGCGCGTAGCTCTCCATGCGATAGAAGCATAGCTTTATTACATAACTTCTGAATTATGTCTTCATTATGAGATGCAATTATCAAAACCTTAGCTCTGTTCATAAAATTTGTTAGCCTTACCTCTGCTTTTCGAATGAAGTTTGCATCACCAGTACCAATAACTTCATCCATCAGGAGAATATCAGCATTGAGAGATGTCACAACACCAAACGCAAGCCGTGTCATCATTCCCGACGAGTAGACCCGAACCGGCATGTTTAAATAATCGCCCAGCTCAGTGAATTCGGCGATGTCATCAATACGAGCCTCAATCTCAGCCCTCGATAACCCGAATAGAATACCTCGCATTATTATATTCTCAAAGCCTGTTGCCTCTGGCTCTAAGCCAACGGCGATGTTCAAAGTCGTAACAATGCGACCGTGAACGGTCAGTTGGCCGCTAGTTGGAGGGTATATCCCAGCAATCGTTCTTAGCAGAGACGATTTTCCCGCACCATTATGTCCAACTAAACCCAATCTATCACCAGATTTTAATTCAAATGAAAGATCACGAAGGGCTCGGACAATAGGTATACCAGCAGAGTTTGAGATTAGCCCCCCGGTCGCAACGTTAAGGACACGCTTCTTTATCGATTGCTGGGTCATTCCGAATACAGGATATTCCAATGTGACATTCTTCGCTTTAATAGAGATCATTTGCTTAAATCCAAAAAGCTAAGCGCGCTCTTTTGCGATTGAACATGTACTCTTGACATACCCAAGCAGCGATTACGACCGTACAACATATTAGCCAGGAAGAAGGTGATGAGGATTTCCCGAGAAGTGGGGCGCGAACAACGTCAATAAAATGATATAGCGGATTATAGATATATATCCAAGATTTTTCTTGTAGAAAGGTTGTTTCCCAAGTAATTGGGGTAAGAAAGAATAATACCTGCAGTATATTTGCAATAAGTTGCCCTATATCTCTGAAACGGGCCCCAATCAAACTGAGGCAAGCCGCTACTGGAACCAACATAAGAATTAAAAGAAATATTCCTGCGGCCGAGTAGATAATTGTCCATGAGACGGGAACCTGAAAGAATATAAGCACACCTAGAATTACAATAGAATTGTGCGCAAGTATAATCACTTGCCGAGAAAGCGCTCGAAATGTTATCGAAAAAACATTAAAATTTAAGTCTTTAATATATGGGGCATTATCACAATACAGTGAAGTACTTTCGTTCAAGCTAGCAGCAATAAAGGTCCAAACAATTACACTGACTGTCAAATACGGGAGGTACGTATCCATCTTTGCATTAAAAAGCTGAGAATAAACCAAACCTATTGAGATACTAAAGATTGCCATCGAAATTGTGATCCACAGTGGACCCAATGCCGAACGTCTATAGCGAAGGCGAATATCAGCTAATGAAAGGTAAAGCCACGCATCATATTTTTTGACCGCGTCAAGGATCAAACTCATGGACCATTCCTTACCTAACCGAACCTAATAGTCGCTTTGTATAGTTTTATGAACTGACCAAATATGGTGTCCGAGTCAAATCCCTCATTGGAGATTTTTGCATGCAAGTTCTTACCCAAATATTCTCGCGTATCAGGGCTCAAATAGAGGCGCTCCATAGCCAACGATAAATTATCTGCACCACCCGACTGGACCAATAGGCCTGTTTGTCCATCTTCAATCAGGTAACGTGTCCCCTCTACATCTCCCGCAATCACAGCCAAAGCGCATGCTCCCGCCTCAAGGCAAGAACGAGGCAAGCCTTCCTGATACTGGGTTGGCAACACGAACACATCCATTTTCCGCAAAAGATCTGGCATTTCTTCTTGTTTGACTGCCCCTAACCAGTTTATAAAAGTCAGGCGCTTAAATGGCTCGAGTTCGTCATTCGTTACGGCGTCTGGTTCATTTTGTGAAGGTAACCCTGCAACAAAAAATGCACAACCTGCATGTTTTTTCCCTAACAGTGATGCGGCTGTGAGATATTGCAAAATACCTTTTGATTTAAGCATTCTACCAGCAAATAAGAAATTCACTTTTCCGCTCGATTGTCTTGTCATCGAAGGATAAAATACTTTTGTGTTAACGCCCGCCCCCTTTAGAAACTTAGCTGCAGATGGCTTCACTATACCTGAAGTTATGTAACGATTTCTATCATCCGGATTTTCGAATGTTATAAAATCAGCCGTTTGACCTACCCCATATCGCAACGCAGATACCAGCACTAGCCTCTGGATCAGGCCAGTTTTAAAAGCACGTCCTAACCCCGCAACTGTTGCAATGGCTTTTGAACGCCGTGATTTCTTTAGCGAGGCTAGCGCTAATCCGCCAAATAATATCGGCTTTATAGTAAACAAGTGAACTAGATCAAACTGATTATCGCAAAGTAATCGCCGAAGTCGAAAAAATAGCACCGCATCGCTCCAACAAAGGCGGAAGCGATCTATCTCTAGCTCGATAACTTTGTATCCTAACTTCTCTGCTTTCCTTAAATTTTGATGAGGTGGTGCCGCAAGGACAACATCATAACCTGATAGCCGTGCCGCCTGAGCCAAAGGCTCGCGATGCATGAACCAGTAGTCGACATCATTTATCACATGTAAAATTGTGGGCACGGGATATCTCATGACATAGTTTGGCAAGAACGTTTACATGCAATTCATGGGGCCTTAAAAGTGCTTTCTATGAAAATCCTCGCTGTTGCAATTTATGATCTGTTCGCTGCTTATTTGGCACTATTTGGCGCCATTCTAGTACGGTTTTCTGGGATAGAGCTTCAAAACACACTACAGATTTTGTGGCCCTTTTTGCCTATTTTCGGAGCTTCAGCACTATCCGTTTTTGCGATTTTCTCACTTTACCGTGGAAAGTGGCGGCTCGCCTCGATCGTAGACCTCGCTCAGATCGTCAAGGCCTCGACCACCCTCGCCTTGCTGGGCCTCGTGGCTGAATACTTCCTTCTAACGTCAGGCCAGGGCATCGACCCCGTTATAGGCAAGAAGCTCCTTTTCACCTTTTGGATCTTTCAGATCGCTACCTTGAGTGCCGGCCGCTTCGCGCTGCGCTACGTCCGGTACATTAATGCTACCAGAGGCTTCCGCCATGAGGGCGTGGCGAATGTCGTGGTATTGGCGCGAGCCTCAGAGGCCGACGCCATCCTGCGCGCCGCCGAGATGAACGCGCTCAGCCTGATCTATGTCCGCGCCATTCTTTCGCCTTTGGCGTCGGATGTGAACAAATTCGTGCGCGACATCCGCATTTCCGGCGGCATTGCCGATCTTGAGCGCGTCGTGAACCAGCTCCGCGGCCGTGGGCTGACCGTCGATCGGGTGCTGGTGGCGCCCTCGGTCTTGCGGGATGTGCCAGCCGCAGATCTATTGCAAATCACCCGCCGGATCGGTGTACCTCTGTGGCGAACGCTGGACTCGGACCTTGTCTCCGATGCGGCAAGTATGGCTCCACTGGATGAACGGACCATCCTCTCCCGTCCGGCACGCCGGATCGATTATGAGGCCCTGTCAAACTTCATCACCGGTCAGAAGGCCATGGTCGTGGGCGGCGGCGGGTCGATTGGATCCGAGCTCGCCCGACGCCTCGCGACCTTTGCTCCAGCGGAAATCATTATCGTCGAGCATGCCGAGCCTGCGCTGGATGCCATCCTAGAGGAGCTTCAGGCCAGCCATTTCGGGATCAAGACGGAAGGCGTCTTGGCCGACATCCGCGATAGGGATCGCATCTTCGAGGTCATGGCTGTGCACAGACCGAGCCTCGTCATCCATGCGGCCGCGCTCAAGCACGTCAACCACCTTGAGGTGAATTGGACTGAGGGCATCAAGACGAATGTCTTCGGCTCGGTGAACGTGTTCGAGGCCGCCGTGGCGGCAGGGGTTCCGCGCGTTGTGTTCATCTCGACGGACAAGGCCGTGAAGCCTGTCTCGATTCTCGGTGCGACCAAGCGCTTTGGCGAGCTTTATGCGCGCGCCTTGGACAGCGAACAGACTGGCACCCGCTTCATTTCGGTCCGTTTTGGCAATGTTCTGAATTCTTCTGGCTCGGCCGTTCCCAAATTCCGTGCCCAGATTGCACGCCGCCAACCAGTGACCGTCACCCACCCCGATATGGAGCGCTACTTCATCTCCAACCGCGAAGCCGGCGAATTGGTACTGACCGCAGCGCTCTGCTCATCCCGAAATGATGTGCCTGAGATCACAGATGCCTCGCTCTTCGTCCTCGATATGGGCTCCCCCGTGCGGATTTTGGATCTGGCGGAAGCCTTGATCCGGCTTGAAGGACTTGAACCGGGCGTCGACATCCCCGTCAAATTCACGGGCCTGCGGCCAGGTGAGCGGCTCTTTGAGATCGTCAACGAGGATACAGAGGCGGCACGCGAGACCCCCTATGATGGGGTTTTGGCCCTCGTCGACAGCGCACCACACCCGGCCATCTTACGGCGACTGTTGGATGGCCTGAACGATGCCATTAAGACGCACAACAAAGAGCAGGCTCAGTCTATTCTCCAGCGCGGCGTTCCGGGCTATGTTCCGTTACGTTCGCAAGGGAGCTAAACCGCGCTAGGGCCTTGGGCCCGGAAGACCGGTTGAGAGTCAGTATGGATTTCAAGACGGCGCCACACAATTGGACCAGGGCATTATTGGTCTTGGCGCCGTTGGCAATAGCGGGCGCGCGCCGCTCGTCCACGCTCCTGCTCGCTGCCACCGCCGCTGCAACCCTTTTCAAGACCCGGAAATCAGCACTCCAGCAATGGCGCGCATCAGGATTTGATCCGGTGCTTCTCGCAGGTCTTGCGGTCTTGATCCTTTGGGGATGCGTTTCATTGCTCTGGTCGCCCCTGCCTGCGCGCGGCCTGAAACAATTGGCCTTTGATTTTGCAACACCCTTGGTTTGCGGCCTTTGGCTCTTGAGCGTTCCTGGCTCACTTGCAACACAAAAGACAATCTGCTGGTTCGCTCTCAGCGTGGCGTTTGCGGCCACCTTGGTGGCACTCCAACTCCATTTTCAATTTCGGATTGAGGCTGTGTTTAATGCCGCAGAGCACCATAGAGAGGCATGGCGCTTCAATATGGTCGTGGTGACTTACGCACTCCTCATACCAGCCTCGCTTCTGATCCTGAAACGCGCACCCTTTGCAGCCGGTCTTTCGATCGTCGCTATTGTTGGGGCATCGATTCTTTCACAAAGCGCGACGTCAAAAACCGCACTGATAGCTGGCGTCTTCGCCTATGCGCTCGTGCTATTACTACCGCGCAAACTGTCTCTTTCTCTGTTTGGTCTCGCCCTCCTCGGCTTGCTCGTCCTTCAACCTGTGCAGGGACAATTCATCGAACGGAGCTTGCAAGCGACAATCCAGACCGAACGCCTGTTTCAATCCGCCAAAGAACGCATCGTGATTTGGAAAGCCACGGGTGCAGTCGCAATCGACGCATTGCCGTGGGGCACCGGCATCGGGAGCTCCGATGCCGTTTCTGAGCGTCCCTTTGCGAAGACCTTGCCACCTGACCTCTGGATCGGCCTTCGCCAAACACACGCGCATAACGCCTTTCTCAACGTACTGATGGAGTTGGGGCTGCCCGGCCTCATCGGAATGGCGCTGATTGCCTTCGGCCTTCTGCGGACACTCGCGCGCCTTCCCCATTCTCTCTATGCGCCGTCAATGGCACTTGCAGCGCAGGTGATTACCGTCGATCTTGTGAGCCATGGCGCGTGGCAGGCGTGGTGGCTCACCGCCATCATGCTCGGCATCTTGGCGCTGAAGCAATACGCGCCAGCAAACGATCAATCCGCCTGATCGGCTTTTGCCCACTGCGTCAGCCCTTCTGAACTGGGTCGGAACACAGCTGGATATCGCCTCTCCAGCGCGAGTGTGTCACTTACCACCAGAGGCTCGCCCAACCGCGCCCACAACAGGGGCTTGTTGAGCGCGAAACACGCCGCCTTGATCCATGGCGCAGGCACCGAAATCAGCCTTGGTGGGCGCCCTGCCCCTGCTCGTAATGTTGCGATCATTTCGCCGATCGAGAGCGCTCCGGGTTCAGCGACCAAGAACGTTCCGCGTAAGTCTGGATCTTCTTGCAAAAGGCGCACGATGAGGTCGGACAATGTTTGGACTGACAATAGTGAGCGCTTGGCTCTGAGTGCGCCGAAGGGCAGCGGAAGACACGTCTGAGCAAGTTTGAAAAGCGTCGCCAAATTGGCCTTCACCCCCGGCCCATAAAGCGGGGCGAGGCGCAGGGAGATGTTGTTTGGGCAGGCTTGATTGATCGCTGCTTCGGCTGCGAGCTTCGCCTCGCCATAGGGACCATCTGGTTGTGGCGGATAGCCGTCTTTTAGCGGAATGGGTGAGGAGACGCCCACTTGCGCGCGGATCGACGAGAGGAAGATGAACCGTGCATGATGGTGCGCAGCGGCTTGCACCAACGCCGCTGTGGCATCGCGATTGATGCGGAAGATTTTGGCCGGATCGGCTCGGTCATCATGCGCATAGGCCGCCGCGTGGACGACAGCATCAACGCCGTTACACAATTCGTTCCAATTGGCGGTTGCAAGATCATCGATCCGTGGCGTCTCGAGCAAGGGGCTCAAAGGGCGCGCGCTTGCCGCGCCTCGCAACGGCGCACGGACGTTTATATTTGCATTGAGAAGCGCGCGCAGAATGTGACCGCCCGCAAAGCCGGTTGCCCCTGTCAGTAAAACACGCATCAGGCCGGAGCCCCGCGGCCGCGATGAAAGACAATCATCATGACAACGCAAATGAGAGCGACGCCAACAATCGCCCCTGTGCCCACAAGGGCACCCTGCCCTGCCACGGCCAGGGAAGCGCCGACGGCGATCAGCGCATAAAGACCGCTCAACCCGGAGACGAGTTTGACCGGTAAGCCTTGGTCGACACCGCGTTGATAGGCGTGCTGCCGATGCGCCTGCCACACCTGCTCGCCACGCATGAGACGGCGGCCGAGCGTGATGGTGGCGTCAGCAAACGGATAAAGCCAAAGGAGGAACGCCGCAGGCCATTCATGATTGAGGAGGAGGAGCCAGAAGGCGAGCGCGGTGATGAGGCCAATCAGCAGGCTGCCCGCGTCGCCCATAAAGATCTTAGCCGGGTTCCAGTTCCACACGCCAAAGCCGAGTAGCGCACCACCCGCCGCCGCCGCTACAAGGCCGAACGGCTCACCATGGATCGCGGTGAGGAGATAACCCGCCGCCAGAAGGCCCGGCGCATAAGACGCGACGATAATGCCGTCGAGCCCATCCATGAAATTCGTCAGATTGACGATCCAGAGGAGCCCAACAAAACCCAGAGCGACCACGATCACCTTCAGGACAGGCTGGGCGAAGAGGGGCGAGAGCGCAACAAGACCCGGCGGCACCTGGGCCATCGACAGAAACGGGATGAGCAAAAAGAGCGCCTGCGCAATGATACGGCGGGAGGCGGGGAGCGCGTGAATGTCATCAACGAAGCCGAGGGCCGCGATACCAATCAGCGCCGCAACTTGCGTCCATGGCAGCACGTGCTTGCCGGCGAGCCACAACGCGACAAGCGCCACCACAATCCCGGCGAGAACGCCGAGCCCGCCGCCCTGCGGCGTCGGGACCTTATGCGAGGACCGCGCTGTAACCTTTGCGACCGCGATTGAGCGCAGCCACGGCAACAGAGCCGGGATCGCTGCGCACGCCACCACAGCCGCCACACCCGCCGCGAGCCAGAACGAAGAAGGAGGCGGGCTCAGCGCAAGCATCACGAGGATCCCCTTACAGGCGGAATTCGCCCGTCACTTTGAAGGCTTGGATCGAGAGCTTGCGCTCTTCCAAGATGGCTTCCACCCATTGCGGCGCCCGACCGCGGCCACTCCACGTCGCGCCCGTTTTCGGGTCGCGATATTTCGGATCCACGCTTTGGGTCACCTTCAGGGTCTTCGCCCGCACAATCCCGGGCTTGCTGCCTGCGGCACCGTAGAGATCCGTGATCTTCAGGCCGGCATCGGCCAATTTGGCGTCAAATTCGGCGCGCAACTCGCGTTTGGCCTCTTCAGTACGGCGGGCAATCTCCGCCTGAAGGTCCGCGACCTGCTGCCGCAAGGATGAAAGACTGGGTTGGCTCATGGAAGGCTCCATAAAGACATAAACTGGGTCGTAAACTTGAGATTGGGCCTTGGCCCGGCTCGTCCATACAGCAGGATGCCGCAAAGCCCAAGATCCTGATGGGGTGAGGAACCTCGATACGGCCTGTTTTCGGCGATCTTGGTGAGCTCCCGGCAAAGATGGGCACAGATCGGATGGAGAGACAGACCTGATTAGCGCACTTGATCTCAACCTCCTCTTCTCAGCCATCGCGGCCTTGGCCATCCTTCTCTATATGGCGCCGGGGGTGTTGCGCTTGAGCCCGACCATCCGCCGCTACACCGAACCCGCCGCCCTGGGGCTCATTGGCGTCGGGATGGGGATCGGGGTGCTATTCTGGCTCCTTGGCGGGTAAGCTGCCCACCACATAGGCAACGCCGCAATGTTGTATGCCTCGAGAAGCTGCCCATTCTTGAGCCCTGCACACCAAAACGGAAGTTGCTGGCGATGCCAAAGCGCTTCGGCTATAGGGGGGCATCGTTGTTTTTGAAATGTTCTCCAGATGTCCACGGTGGTCATAGCTGCAACGGCAAGTCTTTTGCCGCAGGAAAGAATTGGCAATGAGGCCATCGTTACCCGTTTGATTGATCGCAGCCGTGCGAGCGGCAACCAGGATCCGGCGGCAGAAGAGCATGCCCGCTCCCGCGCCGGTGCGATTGATCAAAAGACAGGATTACAATCCCGTCGGTTCTTCTCGGCGGAGACGAACCCTGCAGACATTGGCTTGTCCATCCTCGACCATTTGATGAAAGATGCGGATTGGTCGGAGCTCGACGCGATCATCATTTCATCATCATCGACGCAGGGTTTTCCCGGACTGTCGCAGCAAATCTTGGCTGCAGCACGCGATCAGCATCCAGAACTCGGCAATCCCTTTGTCCTTGATATCAGCAGCAATGCCTGTACCGGCTTCATGTATGGCATCACCATCGGGCAAAGCCTTGTGAAGGCGATGGCGTTTCGAAAAGTGGCGTTGATCGCAATCGAGTTTTCCTCGCGCTGTATCAATTATGATCCGAAAGCGTTTGGTATCAGTACATTGTTTGGTGATGCGGCCGCTGGCCTTCTTCTTTCAAACGCAAAGACGGGTCTCGCTTCTCTGATTTCATGCCGCGCAAGTTCGCTGGTCACTTCGGAAACGATTGCGCACATTCATGGCACGGGCATGTTGGCGCGTGATCCACAGTCCGAGGCACCTGACAATGCACGATGGTTTGTGGAAGGGCCTTCCGTTGCGCGCCACGCTATTCGGATCCTGACCGATGAAATTAAACTCTATTTGGATCAGGGCTACACGATCGACTGGCTGATTCCGCATCAGGCGAATTATAAACGCATTTTGGTTCCCGCCTGCGACGCGACTGGCATTCCCACATCGAAGCTTTGTGCGTCCTTCGCTGAAACGGGGAACACGTCCAGCGCGAGTGTCCCTTTGCTGCTTGATCAGCTTGTCCAAGAGAAGCGCGCCAAGCCGGGTGATCAGGCGCTTTTGGTCGGTTTCGGCGCGAGCTATTCCTGCGGCTCAGCCTTGATCGGTTTTCACTAACACGCGTCGCGCCACGGCGGCGGGGCCGTGAAGATAGCCGGTGTCCTTCTCTGGCCGATGGGCTGTTGAGCCGGCCGCCTGCTGCGCCCTTTGCCCGTCGCGCCCCTCGCCCGTTGCGCCCCCGCCTGCAACGCCTTAGACCGAGCGAACGAGCCTTTTTCGACCGGATCCGCCTGTGAACCCTGCCTCCGCCCTTGCTCCGTCCCGCGCGCTTGCCGTCATTGGGCTTGGCTATGTCGGCCTGCCGATCGCGGCGGCCTTTGCCCGCGCCGGTTGGGCCGTGACCGGCTTTGATATCGACCCCAGCCGCATTGCCGAATTGAAGGCCGGCTGCGACCGGACGGGCGAGCTGAGCCCTTCTGAACTTCAGAGCGCGCCCCTCACCTTCACCACGGACGCCGCAGACCTCGCCGGGTCCGATTTTTTCATCGTCACGGTCCCAACCCCGATCGATGATGCCCGTCGCCCTGATCTCAGCCTCGTCTTGGCCGCGGCCCGCACCGTCGCTGGCGTGCTCAAGCGCGGCGACGTCGTTGTCTTCGAATCAACCGTCTATCCCGGCGCTACGGAAGAAGAATGCATTCCGGTGCTGGAAGCCGCCTCGGGCCTTAAGGCTGGGATCGATTTTGGCGTCGGCTATTCGCCCGAGCGGATTAACCCCGGCGACAAGACGCATCGCTTTGAGACAATCGTCAAAGTCGTCTCTGGCAATGATGCCGCGACGCTCGACACGATTGCGTCTGTCTATGGCGCAGTCGTGCAGGCTGGCATCCACCGCGCACCATCGATCAAGGTGGCGGAAGCGGCGAAAGTGATCGAGAATACACAGCGCGATCTCAACATCGCCTTCATGAATGAATTATCGCTCATCTTCCATCGCCTCGGCATCGACACAGGCGATGTGTTAGCGGCCGCGCGCACCAAATGGAATTTCCTGCCCTTTACGCCGGGGCTCGTCGGCGGCCATTGCATCGGCGTAGACCCCTATTACCTCACGCATCGCGCTGAGAAGGCGGGTTACCATCCCGAAATCATTCTGGCTGGCCGCAGAATGAATGACGGCGTCGGTGCGCGCATTGCGCGCGAATGTGTGAAGCATTTGATGGCGCAAGGCCATGCAGGCAAGCCGCGTGTCATTATGCTCGGCCTGACCTTCAAGGAAGATGTGCCCGACATCCGCAATTCGAAAGCCTTTGATATTGTCAGCGAGCTTGCGCAATTCGGCATCGATGTCGACATTTGTGATCCGCTCGCTGATCCGCGCGAGGCGGCACGCCACGGCGTCACCTTGAAAGACGTGACGACGCTCAAACCAGCGGACGGCGTTATTCTGGCTGTTGCGCACCGCACCTATCGCGACGGCGGCTGGCCATTGATGGCCAAGCTTGTGAAAGAGCACGGCTTGGTGATGGATGTGAAAGGGCTCTTGCCACGCGAGACAAAGCCCGCTGGCCTGACGCTCTGGCGTCTATAACGAGAGGCAAACGCGGTGGCTGACACGCATGATCGTCCCATCCTTGTCACAGGTGCAGCTGGTTTCATCGGCTTTCATCTCGCAAATCGCCTGCTCGACCAAGGCTATCGCGTCACGGGTTTTGACAATCTCAATGATTATTATGATCCACGCCTGAAAGAAGCGCGTCTGGCGCAACTTACTCAGCATCAAGGCTTCACCTTCAGCAAGGGTGACCTCGCCGATGCGCAAGCGATGAAAACCTTGTTCGAGGAGGGCGGCTTCCATTATGTCGCCCATCTCGCTGCGCAAGCGGGCGTGCGCTATTCGCTGATCAATCCAGCCGCCTATGGCCAATCAAACTTGACTGGCTTTCTCAATATTTTGGAAATGAGCCGCCAACACGGCATCGACCATCTCGTCTATGCGTCATCCTCGTCTGTCTATGGTGCCAACGCCAAAGTGCCCTTTTCGACTGAGGATTCGACCGATCATCCGCTCTCGCTCTATGCAGCGACGAAAAAAGCGAATGAGGCGATGGCTCATGCTTATGCCAACATGTTTGAGCTGAAGAGTACGGGCCTTCGCTTCTTCAGCGTCTATGGTCCATGGGGGCGGCCCGACATGGCCATGTGGCTCTTTACCGATGCGATCCTCAACGGCAAACCGCTGCGCCTGTTCAATAAGGGCCACATGAAGCGCGACTTCACCTATGTCGACGACATTGTGGAAGCGATCAGCCGCCTGATCTTCCTACCTGCCGCGCCAGATCCCAACTGGTCAGCCATGCAGCCCAAACTCTCGACGAGCGCCGTCCCCCATCGCATTTACAACATCGGCAACCACACGCCGGTCGCCGTGGATGAACTCGTGCGCCTGATCGAAAAAGAGACCGGCAAAAAAGCCATCATCGAGAATGCACCGATGCAGCCGGGCGATGTCTATGAAACCTTTGCCGATGTGCGTGCGCTCACCGCTGCCACGGGCTTTGAACCGCATACACCCATCGAAAAAGGCGTGCGTGCCTTCGTCGATTGGTACCGCACTTACATAAAAAGCTGAGTACGGACGACAGGGTCAGGCGACGATTCGCCGCCCATCATAACGATCGGCAATGCGCGCGAGGCCGAGCAGCAGCTCTTCCTTGATCGGCGATATTTTCTGCCCCGGCTCAACGATGATGTCAGCACTGACCTCGACTTTAGCCGCACTATTGGACAGGTCCGCGAGATAGACGGCTGCGCTGGTTTCATCGACCATCTTATGCGCGGCCAGAAAAGCGCGCATCTCACTCAATAATTTTTCGAGGCTTTCGACCGGCATGTCGTAAGGCAGATTGAGCGAGAGACGCACAACACCCCGATCGCCGCGGCTGAGATTGATGATCTTCATCTTGGCGAAATCGGCGTTCGTCACCGTGATCAGCGTTTTGTCGCGCGTTCTGATGCGCGTCGAACGCAGACCGATTTCCTCGACAACGCCACGATGAGAATCGAATTCGCACCAATCGCCGACGCGGACGGGCCGATCGAGATAAAGCATCACCCCGCCAATGAGATTTTCAATCGTTGGCTGCGCCGCCAAGGCGATGGCAAGACCGCCAATGCCAAGACCCGCAATGATACCCATCAGCGGAACGCCCAGCTGGCTGAGCCCCTGTGCCAAGATGGCGACTGCAACCATAAAGCCAGTCACGCGGATCAGGGTTCTAACGAGCGAAGCATCAATCGAGAAGCGGCTTTGCCCCTTCATCCAGAGATGGGCCAATTCAGCGATCCGCATAGCGGCCGCCATCACGACCCACGCACGCGCGATATAGGAGACCGTCGTCGTGGTTAAATCGAGAATCTCATAAAGCGTGCCAATAATATTGGCTTCGTTCAAAACCCATGTGAAGCTTTCGGCCGCGACCCAGAGCGATGCAGGAAAAACCACCGCGCCGAAGAACGAGGAAATAGGCGAAACTGAATTTTCAAGCCAACGCGCCAGCACACGCGCAAGCTTAAGCGCAATGCCGATGAGCAAAGCCGCTAAGAGTGTCGCGACCCATTGCCATCCCGCCTGATGACCAATCGTGATTTGGCCAAAAACAAAAAACCGTTTCTGGATTTGATGAAACCATGCCGGCGGAATGAGGCCGCCTGGGCTGCGCGCATAATATTGATAGTAATCGAGATTGGATCCGCTCAAAGAGGGCAGATCTCGCACCTTCTGATAAAACTCCGGCAGCCGCGCAATCGTGTCAGGAGAGAAGACGTAATCGCCGCTGCGCGGGCCGTCCGTAATTTTGACGAGCCTGATTTCCGTGCCCGGGATCGTCCAGCTGGCCAGCTTCGCATCGCCGGGAATTTGATCGGCGGGCGGTAATGGCACGCGATCAAGGATCTCATTGAGCAGCAAAACGGCTTCAATTTTCTTGCGCTCATAAACGGCAGGCAAAACGCCCGTCAGATCCAGGGTGCGGGCCGCCTGCCCGACTTCAACTTCAGCGCGCGCCGCATCCTTGTAGGTTTCAGGCGTCCAGCTGAAACGGTTCGCCTTGCGAATTTCGTTCGCGGCCGCCCAAGACACGTCTTCGGCGGCTTGGGAATGTTTGTGGAACGTCGTGAGAGCCGCCCGTGGCGAGGATGTGTCGGGCGGGGCAAGTGGGCCGCCCTTGGCTGAGGGCTCGATCGTGGCGCTGACCACAGCCAATGCCGCAAGCCCAATCACGATCATGGTCAAAAAGCGTAGCACGGCCCATCCCCCTGATTCCCGCACCAGTCTGACCACAAGCTGGGCCATTTGATCAAGAATCCCTCACATGAAACATCGTTTCATGCTTGAACCTGTATACAATCTACGGTTTAATGAATGTCATTCAGCGAATGGCCGGGGAGGTCTCGATGCGTTCCTATCGTCCTGTAAACGCCGCTTTGCGGGTTCTTGATGTCCTTCAGGCCGTGAACCGTCTCGAAGCAGCCAATGTCAGCCGGATTGCCCGCATGACCGGGCTGAGCTCGGCAACCGTCGTGCGGATGCTTGAAACGCTGGTCGAAGGCGGCTTCGTGATCCGAAGCACGGAGCGCCCGGTCTACTACCCCACCGAGCGGACGATTGCGCTGAGCGAAGGCTTCATGCGCCGCACCGGCCAGTTCGGCATCATGGCTGCGGCGGAATAAGACGGCTCAAAGCCCAAGCGCCGCGAGATCCACGGCCGCTGCCATGGCGGCATAACCCGCCCGGTTGGGGTGAAGGCCATCGCCTGGCCCGCCCATCGTGCTATCGGGCACAAACAGCGGATGAAGCTGCCCCGTCTCCGGATCGGTGGTGACAGCCGCAAAATCACACACCGCATCGAACAGGCCGCCAGTCAGGATGAACTGATTGACCGCCCGTCGGCAGGTCTCCTGCGCAGGAGACCCATGGCCGGCGGCGCTACTGCCGGCCGCGCCGGGGATCGTCGCGCCAATCATCCGCAATGCGGGGCGCGCCGCGCGCATCATCGAAACGCCCTGCTGCAAGCCGGCGATGATCTTGGCGGGATCGCCACAACCATTGGCGCTTCCATCATTCGTCCCTTCAAGCCAGATCACGGCATGAAGGCCTGACAGACTGAGAAGATCGCGCGCGATCCGGTCGAGCGCCGAAGGGCCTCCCGGCACAGGCGCCGCCACATCGTAATGCGCGGGACCAACAATCTGATTGCCGCCAATCCCCGCATTCACAACCGCCACATGGCGGTGACCGCTGGCCACGAGCCGACACGCCAGAAAATCGGGCCAACGATCATGCCCATTGAGCGTGGAGAAGGTGCCATCGGTCAGACTATCGCCAAAGGCTGCAATCGCTAGTCCGCCCGGCACATCCATGTCGACGGCGTCGATCAGAAACCATGATGTCGTGCTGAACGGAAAAGCGAGGCCCGTTTCGTCATCGGTCACGCACGGCCCGGGCGGTGCGATGAAGCCAGTCTGCAAAGCCTTGGCATGCCATGTCAGCGGCCCGCTCTCGCCCTCAAGATGAAAGCTGATCGCAAGAGTGCGCCCCGTCGGTCCGGCCATCAAAAAGGTTGGCGCCACCGGATCGCTCCAAAGCGCTTCCCCAGGAGCGATTGAAGCACGATCATGTCCACCGAACGTCAGCGGCACGCTGGTCCCCGGCAGAACGCCCCCGCCACCACCATCAAGCGCGAGCCGCAGATGTGAAAGCGCGACGGCGCGTTGCCCAAAGACATTGGTAAAGCGGACGCGCACGGCCCGTCCCCACACCGAAGGACGCACCATCATCCGAAAACTCTGATCGACCGCGCCGCGGCGCGGATCGGGCAGGACAGGCGAGAGATCGGGTTGGGCGCTGGGATTGCCGGCGGGATAGGGCCCTTGCGGCGATGCTGCCCAGACCGCGATCCAATCATGCCCCTGCCCTGCCATAAGACGCCCCTTCCTCAGCCAAGCTGAGGCTCCCATGGCACGCGACTTGCTGCAAGAACAGCCGAAAAAGGCTGATCCTGTGACCAATTTCGCCGCGACCATTATCGCCCGCCTGACCTCGGCCACAACGGACCGGGCAGCCTTCTCGCGTCAATGCATCAACGAATTCGATCGCAACGAAGACGGCACCATCGGCGCCGCCGAGTTTCAGCATGTCTTTGCTTCGCTGCAGCGGATCAATGAAATGACCGGCGGCGCGACGACGTCCTACGTGTCCTCAGGCTGCAGGCCGACCCTCTTCGCTTGCACGCTGTTCCCGACCTATTCGAACGCCTACGCCGCCAGTGCCTATCAGGCCACCGCCATGCTGGATCGCTTCGATCAGGATGGGGACAATGTCGTCACCTTCGACGAGTTCGCGGCAGATCCAGTGCCGGACGGACCGACAGACGACACAACGACGCCAGACACGCCCTCTGTCACGGACGAGACGACAACACCCCCGGTTGATCAGGCGACGCCAGACGCTGCACCGACACCGGAAGAGCGCGCAGACGCACTGCTCACGGCCTATGATACCGCGGCCAAGGGCTACATCACGATTGAAGACGTCGTGAATGCTTGGCTCAAAGATCCTTCCCTCGGCGACATCGCGAATGCAGGCACGGCAATCGAGGCATGGGATACGAATGGCGATGGCAAGGTTTCTCGCGATGACATTGTCTCAGCCTACCGCCTGATGGATGCCGCCGACAGCACCATTGGCGCCTTGGGCGATGCGTCAACGGGCAACATCATCCTCAAGACCGTCGACGAAGCCAAACTCGCGCAGGCTGAATTGACACGGGATCAACTCGCCACATGGGATCGGGATGGTGATGGCGCGGTGAACCGGACAGAATTGATTGACGGACTGAAGCTCATGCAGATCGCAGCTCTGGCCGAGGCAGAACGCGCCGCCTTCGAAGCCATGGTCGCGCGCTACGATGCCAATGGTGATGGCGCTATCAACACGGATGAGTTTGCGACCACTTTGGGCAGTGTGGCGCTTGATGAGACGGCCCGACAAGCGACCTTCACCGCGTGGGACAGCAATGGAAATAGCGCGATCGACGCCGCTGAATTGCAGACGGGCTTGAGCGCCATCAAGGATGCGCAAACCACCATCGCTGCCTATGACGAGGCCGGGAAAGGCTATTTCGATCTCGCTGATCTGCAACGTGTGATGGCGCAGACGAGTGGTGCAGAAGACCAAGCATCGGCTGAAGAGATCATGCTGGCATGGGATCGCGATGGCGATGGCAAGGTCAGCGTGCAAGACGTGCTGACGATGAAACAAGCCATGGCGGTTGCAGCCCAGCAAGCCGCAGCATCGGTCTGACGTTAAGTGTTATGCAGCCCGCTCGAAACGTGTTGATGCCATCCGAGCAATGGCAATCATGCGTTGCAACCGCTCTGCTGCATCATCCGCGGAAGCCGCCTGTAATTCGAAGGCGAGCCGGAACAATTCTTCGGCTATGTCGAGAAGCGCCAGATTACGTTTCTCAAAATCCATCCGAAACGTGTTGAACATGACGAGCGCGAGCTGATGCGCATCATCGGTCGAAAAACCGTCAGAAGGATCGCTCGCCGGCCGCATGTCCGCGCTCCGAAATTGACTAGCGCTAAGTTCGCCAGAAACGCGACCGATTCGTCAAGAGTCAACTCATTCGAAATGCCGTAACACAGGAAATTTCAATTCCAAGTTGAATAACCAAATAGCCTATACTTTAGAGGGTATGTTCAAAGCGGCCGCCATCCTACCGGTCGAGCTGATTGAATCCATTCCCAAGGTTCCCATCCAGATTGTCATTCCCGTCTTCGCCATAGATGAGATCGTTGCCGGGTTGTCCATTAATCGTGTCACTGCCATATGCGCCGAAAATCGTGTCGGCATCGGCCGTGCCAATCATCGCGTCATTATCGTTCGTGCCCTGAATGATCATCATTTGCTCCCGCGCCCATAGACCAGTGCGGTTACGCATGATGATCACCGAGGTTCCTCCAGCTCCGCTCGGCCCCATCAAGAATTGACAAAAATGAAGCGGTTTTTGGAAACACTTCCTCGCGTCATTCGTTATCGCATCAAGGAGACAACAGGCGGAGCTTGGGAAATGTCGGACGGCCGCAGCGCAATATCGCGCGCTGAACGCGTGAAGTTCATGGTTTTGATCGCAACCTTCATGGGTGCAAGCCTGCTGATGGCTTTGCGCCTCCCCGGCTAAGCAAAACGTTTCGCGCTGCGAAGCGAAACGCCCTGTGCACAGGACTCTGCTGCATCGCAACGAAGCGTGTCATTGCATGTCGTGTCAGCAACCTGTCATAGTTTCGCATTAAGGGCTCGCCGAAGAGCGGGGGAAGCCCAAGCGGGGGACGGGATGCGCGAAACTGGGGGGACCATTGGTGTCCACGCCCTCAAGGTTGCCTATGGCAACCAGACTATCCTGCACGGCCTTGATCTAAACTTCGCTGCTGGAACCTTCACCGCTTTGCTCGGCTCATCGGGTTGCGGCAAGACAACCCTGCTCCGCACCATCAGCGGATTCGTGCCCGCACAAGCAGGCCGCATCGATGTTGATGGCCGCGACCTCACCCATGTTCCACCGGAAGCGCGCGGCATGGCGATGGTGTTTCAATCCTACGCGCTCTGGCCGCATATGACGGTGGCCCAAAATATCGGCTACGGCCTCAAACTGCGCAAAGCGCCGCGCGCCGCCATCAGCGCGAAAATCGATAGCTTGCTTGCAATGCTGGGGCTCGAAGGCATGGCCGATCGGAAAGTCACCGATCTCTCGGGCGGGCAAAGACAACGCGTGGCGCTTGGCCGGGCCTTAGCCATCGAGCCTTCGATCCTGTTGCTCGACGAACCGCTTTCTAATCTCGATGCGAAAATCCGTCTGACGATGCGCCACGAGATCCGCGCCATTCAGAAGAAGCTCGGCCTCACCGTGATTCATGTCACCCATGATCGCGAAGAGGCGATGACGATGGCTGACCGCATCGTCGTGATGGATCATGGCCGGATCGCCCAGATCGGCACGCCCGAAGACGTTTATGACCAACCAAACTCACCCTTTCTGGCCCGCTTCATGGGAGCCGAGAACCGGCTCGATTTTGCCGTACAAGAGGGCATGCTCCAGCGCGAATTCTATCGCCTGCCAATTCCATCCCACATCGGCGAGGATCGGGCGATTGCTTATTTCCGTGATGACGCCGCACGCGTTACCGACAAAACGGCGCCGCTCGAGACGAGCCTTGTTGGGCGCATCATCGCGCGCTCTTATCCGGGCGGTTTTTATCGTTACAGCGTCGCCATCGGCGATGCCGTGATCGCCGTAACAGAGCGCGCCGCGCTCGAGCCAGGGACTGAGGTGCGTATCGCACTCGACCCCAGCAAGCTTCATATTTTTCCGGCCAGTATGGCCATGCACGAGGAGGGACGGGCATGAATTGGAAGTCGATTCTGAAAGCATCGGCATTTGCCGGTGTCATGGCGATGGGCACACACGCTCACGCACAGATCACGCTGAATGTCGCCACCGCAGGCGACCAGAACATGGTCGATTACATCAAGGATTATCTCGGCCCCATGTTCGAAAAAGCCAATCCCGGCGTCAAAGTCGTTGCAGTTGGCACAGGCCCGGGCGATTCCGGCTCGCAGAAAATCTTCGAAAAATTATCGGCGCAGCAATCGGGTTCCGCGCCAAGCGATTTCGATGTCATCGTGGTCCACCAAAAAATGGCGGGCCAGCTGGCGCAGGACAAATTGCTCCTGCCCTATCGCAGCAAGATCGATACCGGCAAACTCGTCAGCCGCGATTCCGCTGAGAACGCTCTGGGCGCGAATGTCTCAGGCTTCGTGATGCCGATGTTCCATTCGCAAACGGCGATCGCCTACAACCCCGCGCTCGTCAAGGATGTGCCGAATTCCTATGCCGAACTGGCCGAATGGGTGAAGAAGAACCCGAAAAAATTTGGCTATAACGGCATTAAGGGCGGCATGTCCGGCGTCGCTTTCGTCACCGGCTGGGTTTACGCTTTTGGCGGCGACGGCGATAAATTGATGAAGGGTCCCTACGACGCGGCCACCAAGGCGGCATGGGACAAATCGCTCGCTGACCTCAAAGCATTCAATGCCAATGTCGTGATCACGCCCGGCAATGCCGGCACGCTCGACATGTTGAACCGCGGCGAAATCGCCATGGGCCCGGTCTGGGTCGACATGTTCTATACGTGGATGAATGAAGGCAAATTGCCGCCGAACATGAAGTTGAAGCTTGTGGCGCCCGGCATGCCCGGCCAGCCGATGTATTACGCCGTGCCCGCCAAGAGCGCGCAGCAGCAGATGGCAGAAAAATTCATCGCGATGGCAACAAGCCCAGACGTGCAGGCCGAAGGCATCGTCAAGCGCTTCAACTGGTATCCCGGCATTGATGCGCAATATCTGCAGGGCAAACTCGCGCCCGCCGATTGGCAGAAGCTTTTTGCGGATATCACGCCGGCGGATTTGTCGCAGAAGGGCAAGCCCTTCCCGATTGCGCCTTACTTCAACGACATTCTCGAAGGCTACGAGAAGAAGGTGGCGAACTGATTGTAGGATCGGGCGGAGCCACGCGCTCCGCCCTTTCATCATGACACGCTTATCCTACAAATACGGACTGATCCTTGTTGCACCAGCGCTTGCGTTGGTTTGCGCCCTGTTCGTATTGCCGTTCGGCCTGTCTTTTCTTTCAGCCCTGACGGATAAGCAGGGGCAATTCACCATCGCCAATTTCGTGCGGGCTGGTGAACTTTATTCAACCGACATCATGTTTACGATCGCCATCGTCGTGGCATCGACCGGGTTGATCGCCCTCGTCTCCATCATCATTGCGGGAACGATCGTCCTCTCGGAAACACGCTGGCTTGTGGCTGCACTCGCCGCGCTCTATCGCTGGCCGCTCTTCATTCCCTTCATCGTTGCCGCACAATGCATGCGCACGTTTCTGGCCAAGAACGGGCTGATGAACAATAGTTTCATTGCCTTGGGCCTTGCCGATCCGATGACGACATCGAGCTATCTCGATTGGCGCGGGATCATCATCACCTTTGTCTGGAAACAGGCCCCATTCGTGACGCTTCTGCTGGCCGGTGCGATGGCGTCGCTTGATCGTTCGACGATCGAGGCGGGCCGCAATCTCGGCGCATCCAAACCACGCATCCTGATCGAGCTTGTACTGCCGCAGGTGAAGCCAACATTGATTGTCGGGCTTGTGCTCTCATTCGTCACGATGATGTCAGTGCTGTCCGTGCCGATGATGGTGGCGGGATCGCAGCCGACCATGCTGACTGTCGACATGGCGTTTCGGATCAATTCCTATGGCGATTACGGCACCGCCAATGCGCTTGGTGTCATTTCCTATCTGATTTGCGGCGCGGCGGCGTGGCTCTATCTGCGGCACCAGACGCGCGAGGCGCCCAAATGAGCCTGCGCCATCCTTGGTTGAGCACCCTTTTCAAAGCCGCCCTGATCGGGCTGTTTGCCTTCGCCATTTTGGGCCCGCTCGCCAATCTCGTTTTATGGTCGGTTGCGGAACGTTGGTATACGCCGTTCAAACTGCCAGTCGTCTACGGCACGCGGTTTTGGGAGATCGTCTTCCGGCCGACGGGCGATGCAATGCGCTCGCTCATGACGAGCGTTTGGATCGCGCTTCTGACGGTTGCGGTCGCCCTCGCCCTGTCAATCCCGGCAGGCTATGCGCTAGCCCGGCTGAGATTGCCTTGGCGCATGTTGATCATGATCGCCTTCCTCTTGCCGCAAGCATTCCCCTCGGTCGCGATTTATATCAACGTCGCCCGCATCTTTTACGGCCTCGGCCTTAATGGCACCGTCGCCGGCGTCGTGCTTGTCCATGCCGCCCATGGCCTCGTCTATTCGGTCTGGATTGCAGCCGCAGCCTTCGCGGCCGTCGACCGCGATCTCGAATGGGCTGCCCGCAATATGGGCGCCTCACCACTGAAGACGTTCTGGACCGTGACCCTCCCCCTCGCGCTGCCCGGCCTCATCGCCAGCGCGATCTTCGTTTTCCTCGAATCCCTTGATGAATTCACAGGCACTTTTTTCGTCGGCGTTCCGCAAGTGACAACGCTGCCGCTCCTGCTTTACAACGCATCCATGGGTGGCAATTACCAGATCGCGTCGATTACGGCGCTGATTCTGCTGGTCCCTTCGGTGCTGTTCATGCTGGTAATTGAACGGTTTCTGAGGGCGGATGTGCTGGCCAAGGTTGGAAGTTGATTGGGTCATCAGCAATGAAACAGCGGGCCGATATTGCCCTCGACCATGTCTCCAAGAGTTTCGCCGCTTCCAATGCGGTCGATGATGTCAGCTTTCGCGTTGAGGATGGCACCTTCCTCGTTCTGCTTGGTCCATCCGGGTGCGGCAAATCGACGACCTTGCGCATGATTGCCGGGCTTGAGCCCGTCACATCCGGCCGTATCCTGATCGGCGGACGCGACGTCACGCATGAGCCCTCCGCCAAACGCGGCATCGCCATGGTGTTTCAGAATTACGCGCTCTTTCCGCATATGAGTGTGCGCGACAACATTTTGTTCGGCTTATCTGTCCGCAAGGTGCCGCAGGCCGAACAAAAGAAGCGGCTCGAACGCGCCGTCGACCTCCTCGCGCTCGGGCCTTATCTCGCACGCAAGCCGGGTCAACTCTCCGGCGGCCAGCAGCAGCGTGTGGCGCTCGGCCGCGCTATCGTTGCCGAGGCCCCCGTCTGCCTCATGGATGAGCCACTTTCCAATCTCGATGCCAAATTGCGCGCCGAAATGCGGCGTGAGATCCGCGCGCTGCAACGCCGCTTAGGCATCACCATGATCTATGTCACGCATGATCAGATCGAAGCCATGACCATGGCTGATCATATCGTGTTGATGAAGGACGGCCGGATTGAGCAGGAAGGGACGCCTGAGGATTTGTATCGCCGCCCAGCGACGACCTTTGCCGCCTCCTTCATCGGCACCCCACCCATGAATGTGCTGCCGCTGAACGTCCTTAGGCCCGGCGCTGAGGACTGCCTCGCTGGGATCAGGCCAGAAAACTTAGCGATCGATGGTGCTGGCGTCTCCGCACGCATTGTCAGTGCGGAATATCTGGGTGCCGATACGCTGGTAGAAGCCGATCTCGCAGGACATACCGTGCTCGTTCGTGTCGCCGGTCAATTCGCCCTTGGCACGGGAGACGAGATCAGGCTCCGCGCCGATACCGATCATATTCACCGGTTCGACCGCGCCAGCGGTCGTCGCATCGCCTCATGAAACGGGAAGTTTAAAAGGGAGAGAACCATGACACAGGACTTCACCCCGCATCGCCGCCAGGTTTTGGGTGGCCTTGGCGCCCTCGCCGCTGGTACCGCGCTTGGCACGCCGGCTTTGGCGCAAGGCGCGTCGGAAATCTCGTTCTTCTATCCAGTCGCCGTCGGTGGCCCGATCACGAAACTGATCGACGGCTTCGCCGAAGGCTTCCAAAAAGATAATCCCGGCCTGGCCGTGAAGCCGATCTATGCCGGCTCCTATCAGGATACGATCGTCAAAGCGCTGACAGCGCATAAGAGCGGCACACCGCCTGTAACCTCTGTGCTGCTGTCGACTGACATGTTCACGCTGATCGACGAAGAAGCCATCGTGCCGTTCGATGATTTCATCAAGACCGATGACGACAAAGCGTGGCTGAAGAGCTTCTACCCCGCGTTCATGGAAAACAGCCAGACGGGCGGCAAGACGTGGGGCATCCCGTTCCAACGGTCGACCATCGTGCTGTATTGGAACAAGGAAGCCTTCAAGGAGGCAGGCCTCGATCCTGAAAAACCGCCGCAGACTTGGGACGAGATGACGGCTTTTGCACAAAAGCTCACCAAGCGCGATGCCAATGGCAATGTGACGCAATGGGGCGTGCAGATCCCGTCCTCAGGTTTCCCCTATTGGTTGTTCCAAGGCCTGACGACGCCAGCCGGCGCCGTGCTGATGAATCCAGCCGGCACGGAAGTCTATTTCGACAAGCCGGAAGTCACGACTGCGCTGCAATACTGGATTGATCTTGCGACCAAACACAAAGTCCATCCCCCCGGCATCGTCGAATGGGGTACGACGCCGAAGGATTTCTTCGAGCGCAAAGTCGCGATGATCTGGACGACCACGGGCAACCTCACCAATGTCCGCAACAACGCCAAATTCCCCTTCGGTGTCGCCATGCTGCCGGCGCAGAAGCGTCGCGGAAGCCCGACGGGTGGTGGGAATTTCTACATCTTCAAGAAGGCCAAACGCGCCGAGCAGGAAGCCGCATTCAAATTCATCAAATGGATCACGACGGCAGAGCGCGCAGCGCAATGGGGCATCGATACGGGCTATGTCGCGGTGCGCCCGGATTCGTGGGATACGCCGGCGATGAAGAAATACGTCGCGGACTTCCCGCAAGCTGCCGTGGCGCGTGACCAATTGCCGGTATCGGTGGCTGAATTGTCGACCCATGACAATCAGCGCGTGACGAAAGCACTGAACGACGCCCTTCAGGCGGCGTTGACCGGCACAAAACCGGCAGCAACTGCGCTGAAGGATGCGCAGACTGAAGCCACCCGCATTCTCAAAGATTACAAATAAGCGAGACCCGGGGTCGCCTGCCAAGGCGGCCCCGCTTTGATCCGATGAAACGCTTTTCCCTCGCAATCCAAGGCTGGCTTCTCATTCTACCGGCCCTCAGCGTGCTGATGGTGTTCACCCATTGGCCAGCGCTTGCGACGTTCATCGACAGTTTCTATTCGACTCCCAAAGGTCGCCGCCCCTCCCGTTTCGTCGGCCTCAGCAATTACGAACAGATGCTGAGCGACCCCGTCTTTTGGAAGGCGGCGATCAATAATCTCATTTTCGTGGCTGGAACCGTGCCGCTGTCGATCGCATTGGCGCTCATCATGGCGCTTTGGGTGAACGACAAGCTCAAAGGCCGCACCGCGCTGCGCATGGCGTTTTTTACGCCGACCATTCTACCCATGATCGCGGTTGCTAATATCTGGCTATTCTTCTTCACGCCGCAATATGGCTTGCTCGAGCAGATCACAGGCCTTTTTGGCGCACCGAGCTGGCCATGGTTAGGGTCTGATAAGACCGCACTCTTCTGCGTGATTATTGTTGCCGTCTGGAAAGAAGCCGGCTTTTTCATGATTTTCTATTTGGCGGCCCTGCAGCAGATTTCGCCAACGTTGGGCGAAGCGGCTTCGCTCGAAGGCGCATCACGTTGGACGTTTTTCCGCCGCGTACAATGGCCGCTTCTTATGCCCACAACCCTGTTCATCCTTATCAACGCGATGATCAACGGCTTCAGGCTGGTCGATCATGTCTTCGTCCTCACCCATGGTGGACCGGACAATTCATCGACACTGCTCTTGTATTACATCTACGAGGTCGGCTTCAAATATTGGGACACCGCTTATGCGGCCACGCTGACAACAGTTCTGCTGGCAACGCTCGCGCTGATCGCCGCCATCCAATATGGCATCCTCGAACGCCGCGTGCATTACAGGTAAGCCATGGAGCGTCAGGACCCCTATCAGCCGCACGGTTTGGCGCTCACGCTTGAGACGATTGGCGCGTGGCTTCTGGCACTCATTTGGATTTTGCCGCTCGCCTATGCCGTGTGGACAGCCTTCCACCCGCCCGAGTTTTCGACGCGTTTTGTGCTCGATGCGCCATTAACGCTCGACAATTTCCGGCGCGCCCTCGATGCTGCGCCCTTTGCCCGCTATGCGCTCAACACGTTCCTGCTGGTGACCACCATTCTTGCTGGCCAGCTAATTCTGTGCACGCTCGCGGCCTATGGCTTCGCGCGCTATGATTTCCCCGGTAGCGGCCTTCTCTTTGCGCTCGTATTGGCACAATTGATGATCATGCCGGATGTGCTTATCGTCGAAAATTACCGCACCATGTCGCGTCTGGGTCTTGTCGACACGATCCCAGCGATGGCCCTGCCCTATATGGCGTCAGCCTTCGGCATTTTCTTGTTACGCCAGACATTCAAGACGGTACCGGTAGAACTCGACGATGCCGCCCGCGTGGAAGGCGCAAGCGCACTTCAGATTCTTTGGCGTATTTATATCCCTCTCGCAAAGCCGGTTTATCTCGCTTATGCGCTCGTCTCGGTCTCGCATCATTGGAACAATTTTCTCTGGCCGCTGATCATCACCAATTCGGTCGAGGCGCGCCCCTTGACGGTCGGCCTGCAGATCTTTGCCTCAACCGATCAAGGCATCGACTGGTCGATCATCTGCGCCGCCACCTTGTTGAGCGCAGCACCGCTTATCATCGGCTTTCTGCTTTTCCAGCGCCAATTCGTACAAAGCTTCATGCGCGCAGGCATCAGGTGATCTTATGAAGATACTGACATGGAACATCCAATGGGGCCTCGGCATGGATCACATCTGTGATCTCAAGCGCGTGACGGACTATGCGCGCGCCACTGGTGCCGATGTCATCTGCTTGCAGGAAGTGGCCGATGGTTATGACGATCTTGAAGGCTCGCAGGGTGAAAACCAATTTGCAGTGATCGCCGCCTTGATGCCCGACTTTGCCGCCTTTGAAGGCGTCGCCGTTGACGTACCAAATCCGAAAGGCGGGCGGAAGCGCTTCGGCAATATGCTGCTGTCACGCCTGCCGGTTGGCCGTGTCATGCGCCATCTCTTGCCATGGGGCGGCGACGAGACACCGAATATGCCGCGCGTTGTCGTCGACGCCGTTATTGCCGCACCCTTCGGCCCAATTCATGTCATGACGACGCATCTCGAATATTCGTCCGCCTTATTGCGTGCGTATGAGGTCGAGGGCCTGCGGACGATCCATCGCCTGGCTTCTGAGCGCGTTACTCGCCCCTCTCTCAAGACCTATGGGCCTTTCATTCCGGTGCCGGAGACGGCGTCCGCCCTCTTGATGGGCGATTTCAACATGAAGCCCGAGGATCCTCTCAAAGCTCTGATCGAGGCACCGTTCGGAGATGGTATTCCTGCGTTACAGGACGCATGGCATCTTCTGAAGGGCGACACGCCGCATCCACCCTCGTTCTGCATTCATGATCAGCGCTATGGCGAACCGCATTGCTGCGATTTCATGTTTGTGAGCGCCGATCTCGCGCCGCGCCTTCGCGCCATCGCCTATGACACGGAAACACAGATTTCCGACCATCAACCGATCTTGCTGACATTGGCAGATTGAAGGGGCAGCTTAACGCTCTCAGCGCGAGCAGGTCGTTACACCTATCAGACGGTAGAGACCGCACGTGCCGGCGAGTGAGCTCACAAGCGGCACGATGCCAAGCCAGCCGATCCAATTCCACCCCGTTTGCGGCGCCCAGAAGGGCAGCGCGAACCCGATCATCGCGAGACCAAGATAGAACCGCAGCAGACGATCAAGCGCACCAATATTGCGAACCACGGCAAGCCCCCCATAGGCCGAGGCAATGCCCTCGGATGCCGTGGCTATAGCGGCGATTCCCATCGGCCCCATTGATCGAGCGCAAAGTGCCCCTGATTAAGCCCTTCAACCTTGGAGGGATTGGATGGCAATCCGGTAGACCGTGACAGCAGGATCGCACCGGAGCGGCATCGGAGCCTCGCCGGGGCTGCAGAGCACCGCATCGCCATCGGCGATCGTTTCATTGGCAACCGTCGCGCCCCCGCCGCGGATCAGCACGAGAAGGATGCACGGTCCGGAATCCAGCATCATAGCCCCGCCCGACACACGCTCAACAACGGCTTGGTACACACCACGCCGTGTCATCACGTTGAGATCGAGAATGGGACCCGCCGTAAGCCGCGACTTGACGGCCACATCGCCGGGAAAGGCCAAGGGCGCGGAGTCGAGGGTGAGGTGATGCACGCCCATCCCGGCAATCTCGAGCGTCATCCCTGCCCCTTCAAGCAGCGTCAGCGAGCGGTCGATGCCCGAAAAAAGCGAGAACGGCCCATCCGAAGCAACGCGCGCCATCGACACACGCCAGTCGAAATCATCCATGCTGGCGCCGGGCGGCGAGACAATAATCTCCGTCGTCTCCCCGCCACCATTTTTCCAAGCCATGGTCCGAAAATCGGCAGCGCGCAGAACTTTCATCAAGACAGGCTCGGCAGATTGAGGCCATGCTCGCGGGCGCAATCCTTGGCGATGTCATAGCCCGCATCGGCGTGGCGCATCACGCCTGTCGCCGGATCGTTCCACAACACTCGCTCGAGGCGGCGTGCCGCATCTGGCGTGCCATCGCACACAATGACCATGCCCGAATGCTGCGAAAAGCCCATGCCGACGCCGCCACCATGATGCAGCGACACCCAAGTCGCACCCGACGCGCAATTCAACAGCGCGTTGAGCAGCGGCCAATCCGACACGGCATCCGAACCATCCATCATGCCTTCCGTCTCGCGATTAGGGGACGCCACCGAGCCAGAATCGAGATGGTCGCGGCCAATCACAATCGGCGCCTTCAACTCGCCCTTCGCCACCATTTCATTGAACGCCAAACCGAGACGGTGTCGATCACCGAGACCAACCCAGCAAATGCGCGCAGGCAAGCCTTGGAATTTGATCCGCTTTTGCGCCATGTCGAGCCAATGATGCAAATGCTTATTGTCCGGCAACAGCTCCTTCACCTTCGCATCCGTGCGATAGATGTCTTCCGGATCCCCCGAGAGCGCCGCCCAACGGAAGGGACCAATCCCACGGCAGAAGAGCGGGCGAATATAGGCTGGCACAAATCCCGGAAAATCGAACGCGTTTGCCACGCCTTCTTCAAGGGCCATCTGGCGAATATTATTGCCGTAATCAACCGTCGGCACGCCCATCTTGTGGAAATCGAGCATGGCGCAGACATGTTCGGCCATCGATTTCTTGGCCGCTTTGGTGACGCCTTGTGGATCACTTTCGCGTTTCGATTCCCATTCGGCGAGTGTCCAGCCTTTGGGCAGATAGCCGTTGACGGGATCATGCGCGGATGTTTGATCCGTCACGCAATCAGGCTTGATGCCGCGACGCACGAGCTCAGGGAAGATATCAGCCGCATTGCCGAGGAGCGCCACGGAGACAGGCTTTTTGTCCTTGCAAGATTTTTCGATGATGGCGAGCGCCTCATCGAGGTCTTTTGCCTGAACGTCAACATAGCCCGTACGCAGGCGCATTTCGATACGGCTTGCCTGGCACTCCACCGCCAAACAGGATGCGCCGGCCATGGTCGCGGCCAAAGTTTGCGCGCCGCCCATACCGCCAAGACCTGCAGTCAAAATCCAGCGACCTGAGAGATCGCCATTGTAATGGCGGCGACCCATCTCGACGAAGGTTTCATACGTGCCCTGCACGATCCCTTGCGAACCGATATAGATCCATGACCCGGCCGTCATCTGGCCGTACATCATCAGGCCTTTGCGATCGAGCGCATTGAAATGCTCCCAATTGGCCCAATGCGGTACGAGGTTGGAATTGGCGATTAACACGCGCGGTGCATCAGCGTGTGTCTTGAATACGCCAACAGGTTTCCCGGATTGCACGAGCAGCGTCTCGTCATTTTCGAGCTTACGGAGAGCAGCGACGATGCGGTCAAAGCTTTCCCAGTCACGCGCAGCCCGGCCAATACCGCCATAAACGACGAGTTCGCCCGGCTTTTCAGCCACGCCAGGATCGAGATTGTTCATCAGCATGCGCAGCGGCGCTTCGGTCAGCCAGCTCTTGGCGCTCAGATCGGTTCCATGCGGCGCGCGGATGACGCGCTGATTGTCGATACGGGTCATTCTATCCTCACGATTGAGCGCGCGCGAAATCGCGGCAGGTTTCAAGAATTTTTGTCAGGGTTGCACGCACTGGCGCAGCATAGGTTTCGCTATAAGGCGTCGGCCAATTGCTTTCGTCGACCGGACCAAGGGGCTCGTCGATATAGGCACGGCAGCCCAACTCCATCTGCACCGCATGAACGCCGTCGTTGGGCCTACCGTATTGCCGTGTGATGTAACCGCCCTTGAACCGACCATTGACGACATGGGTGAGCCCGCTCGCTGCACACAGCGCCGCGATATCATTCGCCAGCCGGGCATCGCAGGCTTTGCCTTCATTTGTACCAATGTTGAAATGAGGCAAGGTGCCATCAAACAAATCGGGGATGATCGAACGGATCGAATGGCAATCATAAAGCGTGATCGCGTGATGGGATTGGCGCAGACGCGCAATCTCCGCCGCTAACGCCTGATGATAGGGGTCGAAATAGAGCGCGCGGCGACGGGCAATCTCGGCCTCGTCCGGGCCTTTGCCATCCTTGTAAAGCGGCTCATTATCGAATGTGGTCGTCGGGCAGAGCCCCGTGGTGAATTGCCCCGGATAGAGCGATGCACCGGCGGGATCGCGATTCACATCGATCACCGTGCGCGAAATGCCTGTGCGCACGATGGTAGCATCGAGCGCACTGGCAAAATCATAAAGCTTTTCGATCCACCAATCGCAATCCTTGCGGGCCCGCCAAAGCGAAACGAGCTGAGGCTGGAACTCGTCCGGAATATCGATACCCGTATGCGGAAGGCTGACGAGGAGCGGCGCCTGACCGCGCCGGATCTCAAGCCAATCGTGACGTCCGCTCATCTTCAACCTCACGCGAGAGAAAGGGAAACGCCCGACGCTTTGGAAAGGTCGCCCGAAACGATCCATCCAAAAGCGGTCTCCATGTCGGGAGCAAAATGTCGATCATCGTCGAGATGCGGCACGGCAGCACGAATGAGCCGACGCGCCTTTTCGAGCCGCGCGCTCGACACCAAGGGCGCATGAAAATCGCAACCCTGTGCAGCTGCCAAGGCTTCAATGGCAACGACATGCGCCGCATTCTTTGCCATGGCGAGGAGACGCCGCGCGCCATGCGTTGCCATCGACACGTGATCTTCCTGATTGGCCGAGGTCGGAATGGAATCGACACTGGCCGGATGCGCCATCTGCTTGTTTTCGGAGACAAGCGCTGCTGCCGTGACCTGCGGAATCATGAAGCCGGAATTAAGACCCGGCTTCGGCGTCAGGAAGGCTGGCAATCCCGACAGCGCCGAATCGACCAGCATGGCAATGCGGCGCTCTGTCAAGGAGCCGATTTCGCAAATGGCCAGTGCGATCATGTCAGCTGCAAAAGCCACCGGTTCGGCATGGAAATTTCCGCCTGAGATGACTTCACCTTCCGCCGAGAAGACGAGCGGATTGTCAGAAACGCCATTGGCTTCGACGCTCAGCGTATCAGCCGCTTGCTGTAACAGATCAAAACACGCGCCCATCACTTGCGGTTGGCAGCGCAAGCAATAAGGATCCTGTACGCGCTCATCGCCGATCAGATGCGAGGCGCGAATAGCACTGCCCTGCATCAAGCCACGCAATTCAGCCGCCACCGCAATTTGTCCCTTGTGCCGCCGCACCGCATGGATGCGCGGGTCAAACGGCCCGTCCGAACCGCGTGCCGCATCGGTTGCAAGCGCGCCGGTCACAAGTGCAGCACGGAAAACCGTTTCGGCCTCGAACAAACCGGCCAATGCCAGTGCCGTTGAGATTTGCGTGCCATTCAACAACGCGAGCCCTTCCTTGGGCCCCAAGGCTAGCGGCCGCAATCCAGCATCCTGCAACGCAGCCGTTGCATCGACCATTGCATCTCCGCGATGAAAGGCGCCGACACCCATCAACGCTGCGGTCATATGCGCGAGTGGCGCGAGATCGCCCGATGCACCGACCGAACCTTGGCCCGGAATAACAGGGATCAGATCGTTCGCGAGGCAGAGCGTGAGATGATCAAGCGTTGTGAGACGAATACCAGAGGCGCCTTGCGCAAGGCTTGCAAGCTTCAACGCCATCGCCAACCGCACCACCGCTTTCGGCAGGGGCGCTCCAACACCGGCGGCATGCGATAGAACAATATTGCGCTGAAGCGTCGCGAGGTCTTCGGTGCCTATCCGGACATGGGCGAGTTTGCCGAAACCTGTATTGATGCCGTAGACGGCATCACCCTTGGCAATGATCGCGTCTACTGTGCGAGCGCTCGCGTCAACTGCGGGGCGCGTTGCTGAATCGAGTTGAACTGAGGCGCCGCGATAGATCGCGCGCCAATCAGCCAGTGTCGCGTGACCGGGATGCAAGATAACTGTCGAGCTCATCGTCCCATCCTCACGCGTGCATAGAGCGGGTTAAACCCGATCCGGTAGACAAGCTCGGCGGGCCTGGCCACATCCCAAATAGCAAGATCACATTGTTTGCCCGCTTCGAGCGTGCCGATCCGATCAAGAAGCCCAAGCGCCCGCGCCGCTTCGCGCGTCACACCCGCCACACATTCATCAACGGTAAGGCGGAAGAGCGTTGCTGCCATGTTCATGGTCATCAGAAGAGATGTCAGGGGCGATGTGCCGGGATTGCTATCGGTCGCAATGGCGATATGCGCCCCATGTTTGCGCAACGCTTCGACAGGCGGCTTTTGCGTCTCGCGCAGCATGTAAAAGGCACCCGGCAACAAAACCGCAACAGTACCGGCCTTGGCGAGCGCTTGCGCACCCGCCTCATCCGTATGCTCGAGATGATCAGCCGAGAGGGCACCAAAACGCGCCGCGAGTGCAGCGCCCTGCAGATTGGATAATTGATCGGCATGCAATTTCACGGGCAAGCCGAGCGCCTTGGCGCGCTGGAACACGCGTTCGGTCTGCGCTGGTGAGAACGCAATCCCCTCACAGAAAGCGTCCACCGCATCGGCTAGGTTTTCACGCGCAATGGCCGTCATCATCTCATCGCAGACGCGCGCAATATAGACATCCTTATCGCCTTCTGCTTCTGGCGGAAGCGCATGCGCACCTAGAAATGTCGTGACAATCCCCACATCACGTTCACGTGCAAGGCCACGTGCCACGCGCAGACATTTCATCTCGCTGTCGAGATCAAGGCCATAGCCCGATTTGATCTCAACCGTCGTCACGCCTTCCGCGATCAAATGGTCGAGGCGGCGTAAGGCCGAACGGGTGAGGTCCGCATCGCTTGCAGCACGCGTCGCGCGCACCGAAGACACAATGCCCCCGCCTGCTCGCGCAATCTCTTCATAGCTCGCGCCGGCGAGCCGCATTTCGAATTCTTGCGCGCGGTCGCCGCCATAAACGAGATGGGTATGACAATCGACGAGACCGGGCGTGATCAGACGCCCTTCGCAATCGATCACCTGTTGACCGCTGACCGCTGGCATGTCCGCTTCAGGGCCCGCATAAATGATGCGCCCCTGTTCGCAGACGACAGCCCCCTTGGCGACGAGGCCAAGCCCGTCGGCACCGGGCGCAAGCGTCGCAAGCTGGGCATTCCTCCAGACTGTATCCGCCATGGGCTTCCCCTCTTTTGTATAGACATAACAGAACAGCAAAGGCCGTAAAGCCCTGCAAAACAGCCTGTGGCTATCAGGCACAAGCTCTCCCCAGTTTTTTGTCTATACATAATTGCAAGGTGAAAACGGCCCTGTAAGATGGAGCTCCTGACAGAGCGGAGCAGGCGATGGCCGACGGCGCTTACCGGTTCGATTATGCATTTCTGCCCGGCGGTTGGCAGGCCGATCTGCGCGTCACCGTCACGGGCGGCAAGATCACAGCGCTCGGCGGCGATGGCCCGGCGACGCATGTCAAAGGCGCGGCCCTGCCCGGCCTGCCCAATCTACACAGCCACACCTTTCAGCGCGGCATGGCCGGTCTCGCAGAGCGACGCGGCCCGGCGAGCGATTCCTTCTGGACATGGCGGGAGGTGATGTACCGCTTCCTCGGCGCGCTCACGCCCGATGATGTCGAAGCGATTGCTGCGATGGTAATGGTCGAGATGCTCGAAGGCGGCTTTACGTCCTTGGCGGAATTTCACTATCTCCATCACGCGGCTGATGGCGCGCCTTATGCTGACCCGGCGGAGTTAGCCGGTCGCATTGTTGCTGCAGCGCATCAAACGGGCATCGGCCTTACACTTCTCCCTGTCTTCTATGCGCAAGGCGGGTTTGGCGGCCAAGCCGCGCAACCGGGTCAACGCCGCTTCGTCAGCCGCGATGCTGATGCCTTCGCCCGCTTGCAGGACGCCGCGCGCGTGCATACCGCGCGCCACGGCATGACGCTTGGCGGCGCGCCACACAGCCTGCGCGCGGTCACACCCGATCAATTGAAGGCTTTCATTGCGGCAAGCCCTGAAGGGCCGATCCACATCCATGTCGCCGAGCAGACGCGCGAGGTGGACGATTGCCTCGCATGGTCTGGCCAACGCCCAGTTCGATGGCTGCTCGATCATGCGCCGGTCGACCCGCGCTGGTGCCTCATCCACGCCACCCATATGGATGCAGGCGAAGTGCACGACATGGCCAAGACGGGGGCCGTTGCAGGCCTCTGCCCGATTACCGAAGCTAATCTTGGGGACGGCGTTTTTGCCGGTGTCGATTTCCGCGATCATGGCGGCGTCTATGGCGTGGGGTCGGATTCCAATGTTGAGATCGACGCGCCGGGTGAATTGCGCTTGTTCGAATATGGCCAGCGCCTCTTCCATCGCGGTCGCAACCTGATGGCAGGCGCGGAAGGTGCGTCCACTGGGGAAGCGCTTTATCGGGCAGCGCTTACAGGCGGCGCACAGGCGCTCGGCCAGAATGTCGGTGCAATCGCCATCGGACAGCGCGCTGATTTTGTTGTGCTCGATACCACCCATCCAGCATTCGGGCCCAAGCCGGAAAACTGGCTCGACAGTTACATTTTCAATGCTGGGCGCAACGCCATTGCCACGGTGATTGCAGGCGGGATCGTTCAAGTAGACCATGGCCGCCACAAGGCGCGGGATGGTATCGCAGCGCGCTTCCGCCAGACATTGAACCGGGTGCTCTGATGGCGAGCCCTGCGGTCAAGGCTTCCACCAAGAAGGCTGCCGTCGCAGCACCGCGCGCACGCGGACAAAGCCTCAACCAAACCATCCGCAACGACATCGAACACAAGATTATGAGTGGCGAATGGCCGCCGGGTTTCCGTCTGCCTTTCGAGCACGAGATGATGGAGCAGTATGGCTGCTCGCGCATGACCGTGAACAAGGCCTTGAGCGCGCTTTCGGCGCAAGGCCTGATCATGCGTCGCCGCCGCGCGGGCTCCGTCGTCGCGGCACCGAGCGCTGACCGCGCGGTGCTGCAGATCGTCGACTTCGCCGCAGAAGCACAACGCTCGGGCAAGCTGTACCGGCATGACATGCTCGAGCGTCGCATCGAGGAGATCGACGCCGCGACAGCACGCCGCACCGGGCTCAAACCGGGTTCACGCGTGCTTTACGCCGCCACGCGCCACGTCGTGGATGGCGTCATCGAGGCTTATGAAGAGCGCATCGTCAATCTTGCTGCAGTGCCGCAAGCCAAGCGCGAATCCTTCGCCGATATGCCGATTGGCACATGGTTGTTGCAGCGCGTGCCATGGAGCGACGCCGAACACATCATTGGCGCGATCAATGCCGATGCCCGCCTTGCCCGCCGTCTCGGCGTTGAGCGTAACGCCGCCTGCCTCATGCTGGAACGTCGCACATGGCAAAACACGGTCTTTCTGACCGAAGCGCGGCTCTATTATCCGGGCACCGGCCATCGCCTTATCGGCCGGTTCTCGCCAACCGGCAATCCCGCGTTTGGCCTCGCCACTGGGACAGACCGCGGACGAAGTTGAAAGATCGGGAGAACGGCACCGCATCGGTCAGCTATGTCTATACAAAAGCGCGGCCGCGGGCCTAACATCGGGGTTCAGGGTTTGAACAATGAGTGAGGGGACCATGAAAAAATCCATCATCGCACTATCATTTGCTGCCGCGGCTTTCGCACTGCCAGCCGCCGCGCAGGATACGGCCGTCACCATCGGCTATTCTGGCTGGACGGGGTTTGCCCCCCTCACGCTCGCCAAAGAGGCTGGCATCTTCAAGAAGAACGGCCTCGACGTGACGCTGAAAAAGGTCCCGCAAGCCAGCCGTCACCTCGCCATTCAGTCAGGCGATCTCCAATGCGCGGCAACAACCGTTGAAACCTGGGTCGTGTGGAATGCCAATGGCGTGCCGACGAAACAAATCTTCCAGCTCGACAAAAGCTATGGCGCGGACGGCATGGTCGTGCGCAGCAATATCAACGCAATCAAGGATCTGAAGGGCAAAACGGTTGCCGCATCAGCGCCCGGCACTGCGCCTTACTTCACACTCGCTTGGTTCTTGAAGAAGAACGGATTGAGCGTGAAAGACGTCACGATCGTCAACATGGAGCCGGGCCCGGCTGCGCAAGCCTTCATTGCAGGCCAGAACGATGCTGCCATGACGTATGAGCCCTACCTGTCTTCGGTGCGCAACGCACCACAATCGGGCAAGATCATCGCCACGACGCTCGATTATCCGATGATCATGGATACGTTCGGCTGCACACCGAAATTCCTCGCCGACAATCCGAAGGCGGCCAAGGCGCTCGCCGATTCCTATTTCGAAGCGCTTGAAATGATCAACAAGGATCAGGCCAAGTCCTACGAAATCATGGGCGCCGACGTGAAGCAGACGGGTGAGCAATTCGGCAATTCGGCGAAGTTCCTGCGCTGGCAGGATCGTGCGGCGAACAAGAAATTCTTCGAAGGCGAATTCGAAAAATTCTCGAATGAAGCGGCCGATCTTCTTCTCGAAATCGGCATCATCAAGCAGAAGCCCGATATCAAGTCGCTCGCCGACACGCGCTTCATTCAGTAATTCGACCACGCTCAGAGTGCCGGCGCGCCTGCGCCGGCACTTTCAATTTACAAAGGTATCGGAATGGCCCTTTTCCGTCCGCTCGAACCGGTCAGCCAGCGCGCGCGTATTGTGCTCGGTATTGCTTTTTTCGCCCTCTTCTTCGCGCTGTGGGCTGTCGCAACCTTGGGCGGCTATGTATCTAAAACCTTTCTCGCCGATCCCATTACCATGGTGAAGGATGGTTGGATCCTTCTGACAAAATTCGGTTTCGCGCATGATATCGGCATGACGGTGTGGCGCGTGGTTGGCGGGTTCGTGCTGGCAGCCATCATCGGTGTACCAATCGGTATTCTGATGGGAGCCTACAAGCCGATCGAAGCCTTCCTCGAACCTTTCGTCTCCTTCGCCCGTTATCTGCCCGCTTCGGCTTTCGTACCCCTTCTCATTCTGTGGGCTGGGATTGGTGAGACGCAAAAATTGCTCGTCATCTTCATTGGCTCATTTTTCCAGATCATTCTGATGGTCGCCGTGTCCGTCTCCAACACGCGGCGCGATCTCGTCGAGGCCGCTTACACGCTGGGTTCGACGAGCACTGGTGTCGTGCGCCGTGTTCTCATCCCGGCCAATGCACCCGATATTGCCGAGATCTTGCGGCTCGTGCTCGGGTGGGCGTGGACCTATGTGATCGTGGCTGAGTTGATCGGCTCCTCATCTGGCATCGGCCATATGATCATCGAAAGCCAAGCCCTGCTTGCCACGGGCCAGATCATTTTCGGCATTATCGTGATTGGCATGATCGGATTGATCTCAGACCTCTTCTTCAAATTCGTCAATCGTCGCTTCTTTGCATGGAGGCTGGCATGAGCACCGATGCCATTCTCCGGATTGACCAAGTCTCGCGCATCTTCCCGGCCGTCTCCGGGCGTCAGCCGGTGCGCGCGCTAGAACCGACCGACCTCACCATCGCACGCAATGATTTCATCACCATTCTCGGCCCGTCTGGCTGCGGAAAATCCACCTTGCTGCGGATCGTCGCTGGACTTGATACGCCAACCGCTGGGCGCGTGATGCTCAATGGTCGCGCCATCACCGGGCCGGGGCCTGATCGCGGCATGGTGTTTCAATCTTATACGCTATTTCCATGGCTGAATGTGGCGGATAACATCGCCTTCGGCTTACGTGAGCGTGGCGTTTCGGAGGCGATGATCCGCGAGACCGTCGCCGAATATGTTGCTAAGGTTGGCCTGCGCGGCTTTGAAAACCATCTGCCCAAGCAATTGTCAGGTGGCATGCAGCAGCGCACAGCGATTGCACGCGCACTCGCTAACGATCCCGAAATCCTGCTGCTCGATGAGCCCTTCGGCGCGCTCGACAACCAGACGCGCGGATTGATGCAGGAGCTTCTGCTTGGCATTTGGGAGCGCGAACGCAAGACTGTTGTGTTCGTGACCCATGATATTGAGGAAGCCATCTTCATGGCCTCGCGCGTCATCGTGATGACGGCACGGCCTGGGCGCATAAAGGCCGATATCGCGGTCGACCTACCGCACCCGCGCCATTACACTATCAAGACAAGTCCAGAATTCTCCGCACTGAAAGCGCGGCTGACCGAGGAAATCCGTGCCGAAGCCGTGCTCGCGGCCGAAGCGCATTGAAGACATGATTTGTAACGGAGGGAGAGACAATGAAACTTCAACTTTTGCTGGGCTCAGCAGCCCTAATGCTGGCATCGGCCGCTTCGGCCCAGACGCTTGTGCCAAGCCCGACGCTCGATGCCATCAAGGCGCGCGGCCATCTCGAATGCGGTGTCCATCTGGGTCTGCCGGGCTTCTCCTTCGCCAATGACAAGGGCGAATGGACCGGGCTTGACGTCGATCTCTGCAAGGCAGTCGCGGCTGCCGTGCTCGGCGACGCCAACAAGGTGAAATACACCCCGACCTCGGTGCAGCAGCGCTGGCCAATCCTGCAATCGGGTCAGGTTGATCTTCTGTCACGCAACACGACGATTACCTTCTCGCGTAACGCGTCGCTTGGTGTAGATTTCCAAGGCATCAACTTCTTTGAAGGCCAAACCTTCGTGGTGCGTAAATCGGTCAACGCTAAAGCACCGAAGGATCTCGACGGCGCGTCGATCTGCGTTGCCGCTGGCTCGACTGAAGAAAAGACCGCGGCCGACTGGTTCCGCGAGCGCAATCTGAAAGTCACGATCACGACATTCCAGAAGAATGACGACGCGATCACGGCTTATGATTCGGGCCGTTGCGATGCCTATACCGCCGGTTTCGGCGCGTTGGCGGGCCAGCGCATCAAGTTGAAGAACCCGGATGATCACGTCATCCTCAACGAGCTGATCTCGAACGATCCGCAAGGCCCCGTGACCCGCTATGGTGACGAGCGCTGGCAGGCTGTCGTGCGCTGGACTCTCAACGGCATGATTGCCGCGGAAGCACTCGGCGTCACATCGAAGAATGCTGATGACATGAAGGCGAATTCGAAGAACGCTGAAATCCGTCGCCTCCTCGGCGCGGAAGGCGGCTTTGGCGCCATGCTCGGCCTGTCGAACGATTGGATGCTGAATGTCATCAAGCAGGTCGGCAATTATGGTGAAAGCTATGAGCGCACGCTCGGCATGGGCTCACCGCTGAAACTGCCGCGTGGTCCGAACCAGCTTTGGACCAAGGGTGGCCTGCTCTTCACGCCGCCGTTCCAATAAGAACCCGTCGCGTAGCGGATGATCACGCGCTGGCTCAATGACAAGACGATCCGCGGCTACCTCTGGCAAGCCGCGGTCCTAATCGGTCTTGTCGTGATGCTGGTCTTCTTCGTCCGCAATGCATCGGAGAATATGGTCAAGGCCGGGATTGCGTCAGGGTTTGATTTCCTCTGGCGCAGTTCCGGCATTGACGTTCCATTCGATCTCTCGGGCTATTCGCCCAGCGGTACAATCTTCTCTTTGTTCTGGGCGGGCGTCGTCAACACGCTGTTTGTCTCCGCCTTATCGATCATCCTGGCCACAGTGCTTGGTTTTTTGATTGGCCTTGCGCGCCTCTCATCGCATTGGCTGCTGTCTTCGCTGGCCGGCGCTTATGTTGAATTCGTTCGCAACATCCCACTCTTGTTCTTTGTTGTGTTCTGGTATTTCGGCGTCATTGCCTCGCTGCCGCAACCCAAAGACAGCGTATCGCTGTTCGGCCTGTTCTTCCTGAACAATCGTGGCCTCACTGTACCGCGCCCCATCGATGGTTCGCCCTTCATCTGGGCGTGGTTTGCGATTATCGCACTCGCCTTTCTGCAATGGGGCGTGAGCCGCTATGCGGCCGCACGCCGCGCGAAGACCGGAACGGGCTTTCCCTCCGGCCTTCTCGCCCTTGTCACCCTCGGCCTTGCCCCCGTCTTTGCCCTGATGCTGGCCGCGTTCTGGACCGGATGGGATGTACCCGTCGCCGGTAAATTCAATCTCCGCGGCGGCACCGTTTTGATACCGGAATTCGTGGCGCTGCTTGCCGCACTCGTCACCTATTCGGCCGGCTTCATTGCTGAAATCGTGCGCGGCGGCTTATTGGCCGTCTCACGCGGTCAGCGCGAAGCCGCCTCCGCACTTGGCCTCAGTCATGGCCAGACCTTGTGGCTCGTCGTGATCCCACAGGCGATGCGCGTGATGATCCCGCCGATGACCAGCCAATATCTGAATATCCTCAAGAACTCATCGTTCGGTGCGGCTATTGCTTATCCTGAGCTGGTGAGCGTGTTCATGGGTTCGGCGCTGAACAATACGGGTCAGGCGATTGAAATCATCGCCATGGTGCTCGCCGTCTATCTGTTCTTCGGGCTCATCGTATCGTTTGCGATGAACGTCTTTAACAGCCGCATGGCGTTGGTGACGCGATGAGGTCCGGCACACTCGCCCTCTGGCAGAAACGCCTGTTCGGCGATCTACCGACAGCATTGGTTACCATTTTGCTGGCCTTGCTGATGGTCTCTGCGCTCGTGCCAATCTTGCGCTGGGGCATACTCAACGCAACATGGAACGGCACAACGCGCGCCGATTGCGTGGCGGGCGGCGCCTGCTGGGTCTTTATCAAAGCGCGCTTCGGCCAGTTCATGTATGGGCTTTATCCATCCGGCGAACGCTGGCGTGCTGATCTGTTCTTCGGCTTAATCGGCCTCACCATCGCCGCCATCGCTTTTCTCCGGGGTCGGACGCGTGCGGTGACACTTGTTGCCATTACGCTCATCTTTCCCGTACTCGGCATCTGGCTCTTAGCCGGCGGCTATGGCCTCACACCGGTTGAGACGCGCAATTGGGGCGGGCTGATGCTCACCCTGTTCATGTCGATCTATAGCGCGCTGATTGCAGTGCCACTCGGCATTCTATTCGCGCTCGGGCGGCAATCGGAGTTGCCTGTCATCCGCATCATCTCGGTGATCTTCATCGAATTCTGGCGCGGCGTCCCTATCATCGCCGTGATCTTTTTGGCGTCGCTTCTCTTGCCGCTGATCATGCCATCAGGCATCGGCGTTGATCGCCTTGCGCGCGCCGTGATTGGGCTTGGTCTTGTGATCGCGGCCTATATTGCCGAAGCGGTGCGTGGCGGCTTGCAGGCGCTCCCAAAAGGACAAGCCGAAGCAGCAGCCGCTCTGGGTCTCGGCTATTGGCAGACAACGCTCCTGATCACGCTGCCACAGGCGCTCCGTATCGCCTTGCCCGCCATGACCAATGAATTCATTTCCTTGGTAAAGAACACGACGCTCGTTCTGGTCGTCTCCATCCTTGATCTGCTTGGCATCGCGCAGGCTTCTCTCGCCGATCCGAATTGGGTCGGCATGAACATGGAAGCCTATCTCTTCGCAGGCGCCATCTATTGGTTCATTTGCTTCGCGCTATCGCGCTGGAGCCGGGCGCAAGAACGCGCCACTTAAATCTCATTTCCGATTGAGCACATTCGACAGGCGCGCCAGCGACGCATCGTCGGGCCTCAGCTGCGTAAGCCGCTGCGCATAGAGGGCCGCGCGCGGCACGTCATTGCTGCGCAAAGCATCAGCCAAGAGCGCATTGTTGAGATCGACATTCCATGGGTCACGCGCGGATGCTGCTTCAAGAATGGCGCGCCCCTTCTCAACCTGCCCAGCTGATTGCAAGGCGACGCCATAGACATAGGCATAGCGTGGATTCTCTGGCTCTGCCGCATGGGCCCGTTCAAACAGGGTGATCGCCTCACCGTGTTTTTTCTGTCGAACGAGCGATAGGCCCAGCGCATGGCGCACGGCATTGGCATCGGGGTTCTGCGCGAGGAATTGCGCAAGCAGCGTCGCAGCGTCTGTCTCCCGCCCTGTCATGCGATAAAGATCGGCGAGATTGACAGTGAGCGCGGCGGCATCCGGCATCTGTTTCAAAGCCGTCGTCAATTCTTGCTCCGCCTTCTCAACCTGTCCGCGTTGCAGATGGAGCTGCGCGCGTCCGGCCCGCGCTTCCGGCCTGTCGGCATTGAGGATCAACGTCGCCTCAGCTTCACCCAGCGCGCGCTCGAACGCCAGCGCATCACCAAGTGGTATCAGACGCGGATCAAGCGCGGCGAGGAGTGTTGCCGCTTCGATCCGAACGCTGTGCACAGGATCGCTGAGAAGTGGCAAGAGAAGCGGTGCACGATCCGCCGGTGGCAAAGGCCCCAAACCACGCATTGCCGCAAGCCGCACCAAAGGCGCGGGATCGCGGAGTGCCGTGGTTGCCACTGTGACAGCGTCGCGTGATGCAAAACGCGCTGCCTCATCAAGCGCCGTCGCCCTTACTACAGCCGGTTTCGTTGAATCCGTCGCCAAGGCCAATAAAGCGGGCTTGCCTGAGGGATCACCCTTGCGCGCCAACGCGAATGTTTCGCCCCATGTCTGGAAACCGCGCCGTGTCGGGCCATGCCATGCGGTGATGGCATCCGCCGCCCATTGGGCAGATTTTTGGGTATGACAATCATTGCACGCATTCGGTCCGCCGGTTTTCACAGACAGATCGGGCCGCGGAATACGGAAAGAATGATCATGGCGTTTATCGACGACCATGTAGGTGCGTGCGGGCATATGGCAGCTAATGCAATCGGGGCCGTTTTTCGCGCTGTGCCCCGTATGCTGAATTGCTGAGAATTTCGTCGCGTCGTGACACTGGCCGCAGACTTGCGCGCCGTCAGCTTTTAGGCGTGCGGAATGGGGATCATGGCAATCCGAGCAAACCACGCCCTTGGCATACATGAGGCTTTGCTTGAATGAATGATCGTTGAAGACTTCATCTTGCATCGTGCCATCGGCTTCAAACAGACCTTCAGAGAGGAAGGCGGGTCGGTGCGTGTCTTCCAGCGGCGCACCCGGCTTCCAATCTTCCGACAGCGTGGCGCGCCGTGCATGGCAACGCGCGCAGGTTTCCACTTCATCGCCGATGGGCCGCGCAACGCCCTGTGCCGGGCTTCCGGTTTGCGGATTGATCGTCCAATCGGGTTGAGCGCGCGTGGAAGCCTTGTGGGCGAAGCCCTTCAGCGGCGCAGAAGGTTTGCCGCTCTGTGCCCATCGCAAATGGTTTGCGCCGGGCCCGTGGCAAGATTCGCATCCGATGCTGATTTCTGAGAAGGTTGTCGCAAAGCGGTTTGTTACGGCATCAAACTTCTTTTCCACATGGGTGGAGTGACACTCCGCGCACATGTAATTCCAGTTTTGCTGCCCGCGCGTCCAATGCCGCGTATCACTCGGCGGAATGGGCTCATCGCCATAGGCATGAAACCAGCGCTGTCCGCCCTGCTCTTTCGGTCGCGTATCCCACGCCCATGGTAACACTTGCACGCGCCCATCATCGAAGCGGACAAGATATTGCTGCAGCGGTTCGATGCCGAACACGGATGACACCGCATAGATTTCGGGCTTGCCTTGGCCATTCTCGGTTTCCACCATGAAACGGCCATCCCGGCGGAAGAAGCGCGCCTGTGATCCACCTTGTTGCACGCTGGCATCGTTGAAATCGCCGCGCACCGTCTCAGGCGTTGCCTCGTCCATCGCGTGAGCGTGATGCGATTGCGCCCAATTCTGGAACGCACTGGCATGGCAGGATGCGCATGCGAGCGAACCTGCATAGCCGCCTTCAGGATTGACGAGTTGGCCAATCCCACCCGGCAGGGCGATACGGTTCTGCGCTTCGACGGGACGCAAAAAGGCCAGCGCGATGAAAATCATCATCGCACTGGCCATTGCGGCGAAGATAACTTCGCTTCGTCTCACGCGCTTGCCCCGCTTCCGCCTTTGGCGAAGAGCGGGTCTGTTCCGCTCAACCGCCTTGGTTCTGCGTCACCTTCTCCATGACGCGGTCGAGATTGAAGCTACCCGGCTTTTGGCGCGGCGGGAACTGGCGGAAGCTTTGCAGCCACTGGCCGACATAGGCCGCCGCCGGTGCGATCAGATACATGCGGTCGAGATACCAACGCTGGAACCCCATCGCATTCTCTTCTTCGGCCCGCTCGAACGGGTCCATCCGCAGATTGGTGATCAAAGGCGCACGCAATTCTTCGAACGGCGTCTGCCAGACCTTGAGTCCCATCGCATTCTGCTTGAGGAAGGTAATCTTCCAATTGCCATAGCGCACAGCCGCCACTGAGCCATCATCAGTCCAGTAGATGAACTCTTTCCGCGGCCAAGCGCCCTCGCCCTTCAGCGCTGGCATGAGATTATAGCCGTCGAGATGCACCTTATACGTGCGCTCGCCAATCTTTTTGCCTTCGAGCAGTTCCTGCTTCACATTGGTATTGCCTGCAGCCGCCATCAAGGTCGTCAGCATATCTTCATGCGCAGCGACATCGTTGACGACTGTTCCGGGCTTGATCACGCCGGGCCAACGAATAACGGTCGGGACGCGATAGCCGCCTTCCCAATTCGTATTCTTTTCTCCGCGGAACATCGTCGTCCCGCCATCCGGCCAAGTAAAGGTTTCGGCACCATTATCGGTCGAATACATCACGATCGTGTTGTCTTCGATCTTGAGGTCCTTCAACTTCGTCAGAAGCTGACCAACCATTCCGTCATGCTCGACCATTCCGTCGGCATAGACCCCAAGCCCGGTCTTGCCCTGCGAGGCCGGCTTGAGATGCGTGAAGATGTGCATCCGCGTCGTATTGTACCAAACGAAGAATGGCTTGTTGTCTTTCACCGCACGATCGATGAAGCCGAGCGCTTTTTCGGTCACTTCCTCATCAATCGTTTCCATGCGCTTGCGCGTCAACGGTCCTGTGTCTGTGATCTTGCCATTCGCGAAGGAATGGATCACGCCGCGCGGCCCGAACTTCTTCTTAAATTCCGGGTCCTTCGGATAGTCGGCATTCTCAGGCTCTTCTTCGGCATTGAGGTGATAGAGATTGCCGAAGAACTCGTCGAAGCCATGCGCAGTCGGCAACATGTCATCGCGATCGCCGAGATGGTTCTTGCCGAACTGACCGGTGACGTAACCCTGCTGCTTCAAAAGGGTCGCAATGGTCGGGTCTTCCGCTTTCATGCCCTCAGGGGTCCCAGGCAGACCCACTTTGGTGAGCCCGGTGCGGATCGGTGACTGGCCGGTGACGAAGGCAGCGCGCCCTGCCGTGCAGCTTTGCTGGCCATACCAATCGGTGAACAGCGCGCCATCCTTGGCAATGCTGTCGATATTGGGCGTCTTATAGCCCATCATCCCCATATTATAGGCGCTGATGTTGAACTGCCCGATATCATCGCCCCAGATGATCAGGATGTTCGGTTTTTTCGCCGGTTGCTGAGCCCAAGCTGCCGAACCGGCCACGAGAGCCAGTGCAACCAAGCTTGAGCGCACAAAACCAGAGGGGAGCCCGAGAACCATTTTCGTATCCTTTAACCACAAAATGACCGATCGCCATTCGCGAACGGCCTCATGTCCGTGATAAGAGGTTTACCCTTGGTCGGTTGAGGCGATTGTCTGCCAACGGACAGTCCCCGCGTTTGGACGGAATTGATGCCACTCTCCGATAAGGCCAAGGCCATGCTGGCCAAGGATCGATTGTTTCAATCGTTACCGGAGGAAGCGCGGCCGCTCTTCCTCGAGCGCTTGATGACGCAACGCGTTCGCGGCGGGGAATGGATCTACCGCCTTGGTGATTCCGCAGGTGGCATTTATTTTATCGCCGATGGCGGTGTGCGGGTTGAGATCGCAACGGGAGCACTCAACACCTTCATCGCGCATTACATTCCTGCAAGCCTATGGTTTGGCGAGCCGTCTGCGCTGACAGGCCAGCCGCGCATGGTTGGAGTTGTTGCGGCGCAAAATTCTGAATTGCTGCATATCAGCCTGCCGCACCTCAACCAGTTGATTGCAAACTACCCGGAAATCCTGCGGCAATTGGCCGTGATCACGCAGATGTATCTCCGCACAGCCATTGGTGCGATTGCCGATTTGATGTTGCGCGATACCGAGGCTCGCTTCGTAGCCACACTCTTACGTCTGGCTGGTATCCGCGATGACGACACCGTCACAGGTCGCTTTGACGTGTTCTTCTCGCAAGAAGAAATTGCAGCCATGGCCAATGTTGCCCGTACGACGGCCAACACATTGCTTGGCAAATTGCAGAAAGAAGGCGCGGTTGAAATTACCTATCGGCGCATTGTGATTGTCGATAGCGCAAAGCTCAGAGCCTTCCTCAATACCGACGCCTAAAGGGCGCGTGTTGACCGATATTGAACCGCAACACGATCAAGGAAGCCGGACCCAGCCGGGCGCTGGATCAAACGCTTTAACCGCCTGCGCGCGCAATTGGCTGTCTTTGCCAAGATTGCGTTCGAAAATTCGACCCCGGTGATTGCAAACGAAGGTCATAACCCCCGTCTGACCCCATACCGCAGGTGTCGCAATCAGGGCGACGCCATTCAACAAGCGGCCATTGACGAGGTAAGAGAAAGCGCCACCGGGCGCATGAGGCCCCTGCGCTGTCAGAACCCGGAAAAAATAACCCCTGTAAGGGACAGGCTTTCCAGACGCCTGAGCGGCCAAAGCACTCTCTGCCAGAAAGCCTTCGAGCGGGCTTCGATCACGTGGATTGTTAGCGGGCCAATAAAGCCCATCACGCTGACCCGGCGAGGAAATGATACGACGCGCGTAATGCGGAATGTCCGATCCCATTGGATCGCGGGCAAAATATTCAGCCTGTGCCGCGGCAAAGGTTTTACACGCCTCAATCGCCGACAATTCATTTTGGCCGATTTCACGATCCAACATTTCAGTCTTGCCGACAGCAAGATCGAATTGCCACCCCTTATTTGTCTTCACAATCGGGATTGGAAACGTCCACCCTTGTGAGCCAATGCGTAACATCTGTGTTGTTTGATTGCGCGTCACAAGCACATTGGCTTGCGCTGCAGCCAGATTAAATTTCTGCAAGCGCTCCTGATCCGTTGCGGCATCGCCACTCAAGAAGATGGGCTCATAACCGGGACCAAAAAAGCGCGCGAGGAAACCCTTCTCGCCATTTTTCGCTGCCGCGATCAACGCTTGCGCGGCTGCTTCAGGCGTTGCGAAAATCTCCTGCGCGCGGAGTGGCTGTGCGGATAGAAGCAAAGCCGCGAGCGAAAGGCCAAGAATGCGTCTCATGATCCGGATCCTCTCGCTCAACGCCGACGTCCGCCGCCGCGTGCAGCACCGCCACGCGGCCCGCCGCCACCCGCATGGATGGCAGGACGCGCACCGGCCTGTGGGCGAGCCATCTGTCCACGGCTCGCAGCACCACGATTGGCGAAGGCATTGGCCGCTTGTCCGCGATCAATTCCAGAGAAGGCCGTGGCATGGGGTCGTTGCGGCGCTGGCGCCGCGCCGACTGCACGCTGAGCACCGCCACTTTGCGGACGTTGCAGAGGCGGCCTTTGCAGATCGCCACCTTGGAAGTTCCCTGCTCGAGCGGCCACATTGGCAGGATCGCGCCGCGCACCATCGGGTCGACGGCTCTGCACCGTATTCAGCCGCTGCGGATCAGGACGCCACGGCTTCGTATTGCCGACGATGTTCCCAGCATTGATGCTGTTGCCGATGTTAACATCGCCCGTGACGATGGGACGCCCTGGCCTGTACGCGCCGCCCCATACGGGCGGATAAACAACGCCACTCCCCCAATTCCATGAGGCGTGGTTGGCGATCGCACCAATCGCAACCGCTGTCCCAAAGGTCAGCAACCCAGCGGTAACCGCCGTGCCGACACCACTGGTGTAAACCGCGTCCGTATAGACAGGCACATAAATCTGATCCGGTGCCGATGGTTCAACGACGATGACCTGCCGATTATTCTCGACCTGCGTCGTGACCACTTGTTGCGGTGTCGATTTTAACGCGCCAGTCTGTTGCGCGAGCACACGCAGCTCTTGAATCACAGCCGCGACATCTTGCGGCTGCTCAACAAACGCTTCGCCAAGATCATTCGTCCAATCGAGATCATCATTCATCTTTTTGACGATGGATGGAAACCGCGCCAACGCTTTGACCGTCGGATCCCAATTCTGCGCATCCACACCCGTAAAATCCTGCTTAGTCACCGCCTCTTGGTTCTTGTCGAGCCAGCGCGCGAGTTGCACAATTTCAAGCGGATAGGCCGAGGCCGGCAGCAGCTGCGCGAGCAGCGGATCAGGATAAAGCGCGATGGGAGACAGCAGCTTTTTTAATTCATCCTGCGAAAAAAGGGGCATCGCCGCATCAGGCGGCGTTTGCGCCACAGCACCAGGCGCAGCCATTTGCGCAAGCCGCACCGGCGCAGAGCCACCCGTTGCCACGGCACTCAAGGGCGTCAATGCCAATACACTGACGGAAAGCCAGATCAAGGATGTTTTCATGATGCGTCCTGTGACATCACGGCGGCAAGGGTATGGCCGTTCGCGTGGAAAGTAGCGTCCGGCATGGCGCGTGGCAGCACGGCGCGATCCAAAACGCCGCGCAATTCGCCAAAGGTCACGGGTGAAACCACATAGCGACGCTTGTTGCGGTTCACGAGCCCTTTGGAGAGCAAGCGATTGATGGAGCGTCTCACCGTCTCGCGTGAGGTCAACGATGTTTTGACAAGATCAGAGGTCGAAAACTCGTTGCAGATCCAATGGCCGTACTCATAGGTGACACTGATCAGAGCGCCATAGAGCGTCAACCATTGCGACGGCGACAAGTTGAACCGACGCCGGAAATGCGCCTGCAAAGCGATGAAATCGGAGACGTGCCCGATAAACTGGGCGGAGGGGGGAAGCGTACCGGTATCCATGCCCAGAAATTAGGCTGCACCGAAAAGTGAGATTGTTCGCCAACGGTCAAACTTTTCTCAAAATGTGCCACCCAACGGCGCAATGACGACCATCGCACATTTGTTTAGACCTGAACGACACGCCCATCACAGCGCGCCCGTCAGTGCTCGGCTTTATTTGACAGCGAGCCGCTTGCACGATTGCTTTGCTCAAATACGCGCGGCCTGTTTGCCAACAGATGATCCGGTTGGGACAACACAGAGAACCGCGTCACGAATGGCGAGCGAGAAAAACGCAATGAAGTATGGTTACGTCGTTACCGCCTTAGCCCTGCTCACTTTAACGACTCCAGCAATGTCACAAACGATGGTACCCGCCACCAATGGCGCGTGCCCATCAGGTGCAAGCTATGCGGGGAGCGGCTATTGCCGATCCACAAACCGTAATTTTGTTCCTGCCAACAACGGATCGTGTCCGTCGGGCTCAAGCTATGCAGGCGCGGGGTATTGTGGATCACCAAGCACCATCACCTTCGTGCCCGCACGCAACGGATCCTGCCCGTCAGGCGCAAGCTATGCAGGCTCGGGCTATTGCAAGGTGAAGTAACCAGCAGGACGTGATGCGAGCGCGCGAACGCGCATGATCGCAAGCGGCGCGTAACGCCATAGCATCCAGTAAGGGTTTTCATACGTCATTCCCGCACACCCTTGACACAGGGCGTATGGAACGACACCATCCAATGATGACAGGGGCGTCTGGATCTCCAGGCTGAGAAGTACCCTTTGAACCTGAACCAGATCATGCTGGCGTAGGGAGTCCGCAACAAAGCGCCGACAAGCCTTAAGAAGGTCGTGTGCGTTGTCATCGGTCCTCCCCATGCGGCGAGGACGTGACGGATGGACCAGACCGGGCTTTATCTCACGAAGATGCGCGCGACCGCGCCGCTCATTCACAACATCACGAACTATGTTGCCATGAATGTCATGGCCAATGTGCTGCTCGCGGCCGGCGCCTCCCCTGCCATGGTTCATGCGCGAGAAGAAGTCGCGGAGTTCGCCGGGCTTGCCCATGCCCTCACCATCAATATTGGGACGCTAGATCCTGCTTGGGCCGAAGCGATGGAGATGGCCGCACGCGTGATGACGGATGCTGGACGGCCTTGGGTGCTTGATCCAGTTGGCGTTGGCGCCACACGTTTCCGGCAGGATGTGTGCGCACGCTTGCTCAATCTGCATCCCACAGTCATCCGCGGTAATGCGTCCGAAATTCTGGCTTTAGCTGGAATTGGTGCAAAGGGCCGTGGCGTCGATAGCACTGACACAGTGAAGGCAGCCGAAGACGCAGCGAGAGATCTCGCCCGACGAACCGGTGCCATTGTCGCCGTGTCTGGCCCCATTGATTATGTGACAGACGGCGCACAATCCGCTTCCATTGCCAATGGCCATTCATTGATGCCGCGCGTGACGGCATTGGGTTGCTCGCTGAATGGCGTGATCGCAGCCTTTCTCGTTGGCCAAACCGCCTTCCCTGCCACACTGGCGGCGCTCGCTTATTACGGCATCGCGGGGGAACGCGCTGCGCAGCACGCGCAGGGCCCTGGCACATTCCAAAGCGCCTTTATTGATGCACTTTACTCATTGTCGGCAGATGAGCTCACGACGTTTGCGAAAGTAAGGCAAGCATGATGGGACCAATCTATGTCATCACCGACCCTCATGCGTCTTTGCCTGTGATCGAGCAAGCCCGCGCCGCCGCACAAGGTGGCGCAGCGCTCGTCCAAATCCGTGACAAGGATATCTCAGATTTCGAATTTACTGCCCTCGTCAAAAGCCTGTTGCCGGAAATGGTCGCGTATGGTGTTCAACTCATCGTCAATGATCGCGTTGACGTTGCCATCGCAACGGGCGCCCATGGCCTTCACATCGGACAGGGCGATGGGGATGTGGCCACCATCCGCCAAATAATGCCGCAAGGCATGATCCTTGGACTTTCCATTGAAACTGATGCACAGGCGCACCGGATCCCGGCCGGTGTTGATTACATTGGCGCTGGCCCTATCCGCGCAACAGCGACAAAGCCGGATCATGCTCACCCCATAGGGTTTGAAGGGCTCGCACAGATTACCGCCACAGCGAGATTACCCACCTATGCCATTGGCGGCCTTGGCCATGGTGATGCGGCCGCCACCAAAGCGGCAGGCGCTATTGGCATGGCCGTCGTATCGGCGGTGACCCGCGCACCAGACCCAATCGCGGCGACCCGCGCTCTTGTGAATGAATGGACTCTGTGATGATCCCCAATATTCTCGCCATTGCAGGATCAGATCCATCTGGCGGCGCTGGTATTCAAGCCGATATCAAGGCCATTTCTGCCAATGGCGGCTATGCGATGGCTGCCATTACCGCGCTCACCGCTCAAAACACGCAAGGCGTATCGGGCATTCACATGGTACCGCCCGATTTTGTTGCCGCGCAGATTGTTTCAATCCGCGCCGATATACGCATTGATGCTGTCAAGATTGGAATGTTGGGCGATGCTGACATTGTCGCTGCTGTGGCTAAAGCTTTAGACGGCCTTCATGCGCCGATCGTCCTTGACCCTGTCATGGTTGCCAAAAGCGGCGATCGCCTTCTGACTGCGCGCGCTGTTACCGCACTACGCACTTTGTTACCGATCTCAACACTCATCACACCAAACCTTCCTGAAGCGGCGGATTTACTGGGTGAACAGGAAGCAAAAGATCGCGCGACAATGGAAGCACAAGCCCGCGCGCTCGTCGCACTTGGACCGCAAGCAATCTTCTTGAAGGGCGGCCATCTCGCTGGCCCTGATTGCCCCGACTTACTGATGATGCGCGATGGCACGATAACATGGATGCCCGGTCGGCGCGTCCTGACGCAAAAGACACACGGTACTGGCTGTACATTATCGTCCGCGCTCGCCACCTATCTTGGATTTGGCCTCCCTCTGCAGGCCGCAGCCGCAAGCGCTAAGGCCTATGTTGCAGGGGCTATTACTAACGCTGATCAATTAAGTGTAGGCGAAGGTCATGGTCCCACGCATCATTTCCATGCATTTCACGAAAGGTCTTCCGCATGATACGCCCGATTTCAGACTGTACAGTTCTTGTAACAGGCGGCGGACGCGGTCTGGGCGCTGCCATTGCGCGCGCGTTTTCCCGTGAAGGCGCACAGGTTGCGATCAATTATCGTAAAAGTCGCGCCGCCGCTGAAGCGCTAGCAGCAGAGCTAGGCCCACGTGTCGCCGCTTTCCAAGCTGATATCACGCAAGCAGACCAAGTTCATGCCATGATGTCGGCAATCGATTTAAAATTCGGAATGCCAAACATCTTGGTGCATAATGCATTAGCGGATTATTCCTTCAACGGTGATGCGCGCAAACGTCTTGATCAGCTCAATTGGAGCGAAATAGCACAACAGACTGAAACGGCTGTCGGCGGGGCTCTTTTGTGCATTCAAGCCCTCAGGCCCCATTTTAAAGCAAGCAGCTTTGGTCGCGTGATCTTGATCGGGACCAATCTCATGCAAAATCCTGTTGTTCCCTATCATGAATATACAGCCGCGAAGGGTGCACTTCTTGCCTTGACGCGCACGGCGGCGCGCGAGCTTGGCCCGCTTGGCGTCACCGTCAATATGGTGTCAGGTGGACTTCTGCGCACAACCGATGCAAGCCGCGCTACACCTGAAGCCGTGTTTGACATAATCGCTGCGCAAACACCGCTCGGTCACGTGACAACGCCGGAAGAAATGGCCGACGCTGTTTTGTTTTTTGCCTCTCCGTGGGCCCGCGCCATTACGGGGCAAAACCTCATCGTCGATGGCGGTCTGGTTTCCGGATGACGCGAATAGATCACCAAACCATCGGAGATGGTCGTCAAGGGTACGGCTGGTCTGGAGGGCTTTCGATGGTGGGCGCACTAGGGCTCGAACCTAGGACCCGCTGATTAAGAGTCAGCTGCTCTACCAACTGAGCTATGCGCCCATCGAAAGCGGAGGGCCGAGGGTCTTCGAAAAAGACCGGGCCCCGAAGGGCCCGCCCGCTTGCGAGCCGGTGATTAACAAAGGGGCTCTCCCCTGTCCAGCCGAAAACGCTTCATTCATGGGGGAAAATGCGCCTGCAAAATGGCCTTGGCATCAAACATCAGAGGCGCAGCGCGCGACGCCGCACATGCCGAAGAAAAGGGGGCTGCATGGCGGGTCTTGTGCTTCATCATGCGGCTAACCGCGGCACCGACAGGCGGCAGCGCATGCAGGCCGGGCCATAGCCCCAAGCGCTGGCATTTTGGCGTCGGCGGCACCCATCCCCCTTGGCCGAAAGTGATCGGCTGATGATGCCGCACAAAAAAGCCCACGCCTGCTGGCGTGGGCTCTTGGATGGCCAGAGACGGCCGAGGAGCCGTCTGGCTTGGCGTTTGGGTTAAACCCCGCCGAGCGGTGCTGTCGAGTGCAGGCGGCGCTCATGGCCGCCGCGAGCAGCCCGCTGCATCAGCTTATTCAACGCCGAGAGATAGGCGCGGGCGGAGGCTGCAAGCGTATCCGGATCGGCCGCGCGGGCAGTCACCGAGCTACCCTCTTCCCCGAGCCGTACCGAGACTTCCGCTTGCGCATCCGTCCCCTCCGTCACGGCATGGACCTGATAGAGCTCGAGCTTCGCCTCATGCGGCAAGAGCGCCTTGATGGCGGCGAAGGTGGCGTCCACAGGGCCATTGCCGGAGGATTGCACCGTGCGGTGCACGCCATCGATGTCGAGCGTCAACGTCGCGAGCTGCGGGCCTTGCGTGCCGGCAATCACCGTCAGCGCCACGAGCTTCACGCGGTCTTCTTCTGTGTGCAGGCCTTCATCCACCAGCGCCTCGATGTCTTCGTCATAGACATGCTTCTTGCGATCGGCGAGGTCTTTGAAACGCTTGAACACATCTTCAAGCGCGTTTTCACCCAATTCGTAACCGAGCTCTTTCAGCTTTTCGCGGAATGCATGGCGGCCCGAATGCTTGCCCATCACCAGCGAGGTCTTCGACACGCCCACCGATTCCGGTGTCATGATTTCATAGGTCTGGTTATTCTTGAGCATGCCATCCTGATGGATGCCGCTTTCATGCGCGAATGCGTTCCGGCCAACAATCGCCTTGTTGTATTGCACCGGGAATGACGTGACGGCGGAAACAAGCTTCGACGCGCGCGTCAGCATGGTTGTGTCGATGCCAGTTTCGAAATTGAGCACATCACCACGCGTCTTGATCGCCATCACAGCTTCTTCCAACGCAGCGTTGCCAGCCCGTTCGCCAATGCCATTGATGGTGCATTCGATCTGGCGAGCGCCGCCCTGCACACCGGCTAGCGAGTTTGCCACCGCCATGCCCAGATCATTATGGCAATGGACGGAGAAGATCGCCTTATCGGCATTCGGCACGCGGTTGCGCAGCATTTCGAACAGAGCGCGATATTCCTCCGGCACCGTGTAACCCACCGTGTCAGGAATGTTGATCGTCGTGGCGCCCGCCTTGATGGCGGCCTCCACCACGCGGCAGAGAAAATCATGCTCGGTGCGCGTGCCATCTTCCGCCGACCATTCGACATCCGGCACGAGGTTGCGCGCACGGGTGACCGATTGCGTCACGAGTTCGAGCACTTTTTCCGGCTCCATCTGGAGCTTGTACTTCATGTGCACCGGCGAGGTGGAGATGAAGGTATGGATGCGCGGATTTTTGGCGTGACGGACGGCCTCACCGGCACGGTCGATATCCTTCTGGCCGGCGCGGGCGAGCCCGCACACGGTCGCGCGCTTTACGCGCTTGGCGATCTCCGAAACGCTCTCGAAATCGCCGTTCGATGCGATCGGGAAGCCGGCTTCGATGATGTCGACGCCCATCTCGTCGAGCAGTTCGGCCACTTGCAGCTTTTCTTCGAGCGTCATGGACGCGCCAGGGCATTGCTCGCCGTCGCGCAAGGTGGTGTCGAAAATCAGGACGCGGTCCTTGGACATGGGTATTTCCTTGAAAGTGAGACGCCGTCAGCAAACGCGGCGCAAGATGAGTGGAAGCGGTGGCGGCTGATCCCCTGAGCGCCCAGGCATGGCCCGGCCGGCCCTCAGGGGCGGCTAAGGAGCAGAAGGCCGAGAAGGAGCGCGCGCGCATCCGCCGGACGGACCACGAGGGTCTCCGTCAAAGCCGGGCGGATCGAGGTGGCGCAAGAGGCCAAAGCACACTCCATTGGGGCGGCACGCCCCTGTGAATGCCATGAAGCTACCGGAGGGCCACGGATCTGGCAAGACGGACGTAAGCTCCCATCTGGAATGCCACGTCACAATCCGGCAAACTCTCGGCAAAAGGGAGAGATTCGCATGACTTTGGTTCGTTTGACCCTCGCCGCCCTGCCGCTGGCATTTTTGGTGGCGTGCAACACCCCCGCCACTCAGGCGCCGAATGCGTCCTCAACCAGCGCGTCGAATTTCCGCCTGCCGGATGCACCGGGCTGCCAAGGCGATGTCGCGCGCTTCCAGGCCCTGATCGACAATGATCTCGCCAATGGCCACACCACCCAGAGCGTCCGGGATGCCGTGACCGCCGACCTCAGCAAGGCGCAGGCCGCCTGCACCGCTGGCCGTAGCGCGGAAGCCACCGCCATGGTTACCGCGACGCGCAAGAAGTTTGGCTACCCCGCCTCCTGACGGAACCGTTCGGTCAGAAAATCGACGATGAAATCGGGCATGCGTGCCGGGTCAAGATCGCCCGGCCCGCGCACGATAAAGAGATCGTCGAGCTCCTCTTCCGGCAGGCTGGCAAGATTGGTGCGTACGCGCGCCCTCACCTCTTCAGCCGAACCGCGCACGCTGAGATCACGCATCACGGCGAGACGCTGGCCGCGCCGGATCGCCGTGAACCCATCGCCAATCGTCACATCATCGGCACCAAGGCCTGTTTCCTCCATCAATTCACGGATGACGGAACCAGCAAGGTCGACGCGGCCGTCAACCACATCATGAGGATCAGGGGTCCCGGCTGCGAAATAGATACGCCCCGGATTGGCCGTGCGTTGGCCCATCACGCCCATGAGATAAGCACCATCCTCGGCGCGCAACGCCGCCATGGCGAAAACATTCACCACGCTGGTGTCAGGAAAACCGAAATCACGCCACGCCAGAAATTTCGAAAAATCGGTCTCAAGACATGCGCCGTGCAAGACACCGTCGACAATCGCGTGCCGCCAGGTCACGAGCACACGCCCATCAAACAACCCGCCATTGCCTTGGGATTTTTCCGCCCAGTGCGCGGCAATCCGCGCGTTTTCACGGTCGGCCCAATCCCAAGGCCGATCATCAAAAACGAGATCGGTGTCGCGAAGCGGAATAAGGCTCATGCGTCGAGCATACCTTCCGCGACGACGATGGCACCACCGCCAATCGATGCGCGCGTGAGGGCCCCATTCGCAACATGAAGCGTAAGCGCAATTTGAGATGGCCGACCCATCTGATAGCCCTGTTCGATCACGTAATGATGCGCCCCATCGCCGGGCTTTTCAAAATCCATGATTGTTCCGGCAAAAGCCGCCACCGCCGATCCTGTCGCAGGGTCTTCACCCACGCCAATCGAGGGTGCAAACATGCGTGCATAAAAATGATGAGAGGCATCAACCGGTTGCGCACAATAGAAAAACGCATTTTTTACATCGCCCTGCTCCATGGTGGCAAAAGCATCGCGATCAAGCACGGCAGCATCGACATCCGCGCGCGTTTTCAGCGGAATGATCGTGAATGGATTACCCGCCGAATAAAGCGCCGCTTGATGCGCGCCATAGCCTATGGCGCTCTCTGAACAACGGAGGGCCGCGGCCATGACAGCCAGCGATGGCGCATCGCCGATACGCGCGGGCAAACGCGGAAGATCGAATTGCGCACGCCCAAGCTGACCATCCACAATGGATATGCAGCAAGGGACAGGGCCAACCTTCTCACCCAACACGAAATCGGTATCGCCATTCACGCCATCACGTAAGGCAATCGCGACCGCGGCACCCACTGTCGGGTGGCCCGCAAACGGTAATTCCCGCGCAGGCGTAAAAATCCGCAAATCAGCGCGACGCGTCGCATCGGCCGGTTTGTGAACAAAGACAGTCTCTGACAGATTGAATTCACGTGCAATGGCTTGCATCGCTGCATCTGACATTCCGTCGGCGTCAAACACGACGGCCAAAGGGTTGCCGGCAAATTTTTGCTCTGTGAAAACATCGAGTGTGCAAAAAGATCGTTTCATGCAATCACCTTGTGTGGAGGTCGAGTTCAATCACGAGAGGGCAATGGTCACTCGCTTTCGGCCGATCCCAACCGACGCGCGGATAGCGGTCAGCTGTACTCGCAAGTTTCGGGATCGTACGATCGGGATCACGCGGATCGAGCGGTACGCGATAGGGCAAGCCACGACGAATAATCTGCACATCGCGCACGCGATCCTTCAGCGCGGGCGAGACGAGAAGATAATCGAGCTGCACGTGCTCCTCGACGATCCGCTCCTCTTCATGCGACCAAGCGCGATGATAATGGGTCCAGCGTTCATGCGGCGCAAGTGTCTCGACCGGATTATAGGCGAACTTATCGAACAGCGTGTCGATCCCGCTGGGAATCGTCTCTTCCGCCTGCCCGCTCCGCTTCAATCGCAAGCGGTAATCATTGAGGTCGCCCGCGATCACCCAGTTTGCATCCCGAAAGCCCGGGCCGAAATGCTCTTCCACAATGCGGCGCACGCCGCGCGATTCCGCACGCCGCAAAGCCATGGTGGCGTGCCGCCCATCGCCCTTGCCATTGCTCATCGATTTGAGATGGCAAATGAACATGGTCAGCGACGTATCATGCATTGGCACGGTGACAGTAAGGCAATCGCGATTGAACAGGCGATCGCTCGGCTTGATGCCGAATTCTGCAAGATCGTGATCATAAACGCCAAGATCGCCAAAGGTCGCTTCGCGATAGGATTTAGCCACCACGCTATCGGCAGCAGTCAGGTTACGGCGCGCCGCAAAGGCCACATCGATACCACGCCGATCATTCCCTGCCACAAGCTTGAAATGGCCATAGCGAATATCCGCCAGCCGATGCACGTAATTGGCGAAGAAGGCCTCAAGCACACGCAGTGAATCGACTTCCTGTAAGGCGATGATATCGGCGCGCGTTTCCGCAATGGCGAGCGCCGTCATTTGGCGCTTGTCGTCTTCGACAGTCAGCGCCACGGAGCGCTCGGCGACTTCCCGTTCTTTCGGTTGCGCGAATTCTGCCAGCGACATGGCCGGCGCCACTTCCGCGCGGCTGACCTCGGCAAATTTCCAGCGCGACGAGAGATTTTCAATGTTAAACGTCGCGATCCGGAGCTTCATGATGCAAACAGCTCCGCTTTGAACTTGTGAGTGGGATGGACCAATTCCTCTTGCGCCGGAATGAGCAGGATCTCGCGCGAGCCCTCATCTTCCGTACGCTTGAGAATACCGTAGATCGACGACACGGCCTGTGCCAGCGCATTACTGACGCTATGGTCGCGCAACCAATGCAGGAAGAAAAGCGCGCTAATGGCATCGCCTGCACCGTTGACGGCGAGAGAGAGCCTTGGCGTCCGGACGATGACCATTTTCGTCCCATCAGACGCGATGCAATCGATCGCATCGTCAGGTGTCTCATTCGTCATCACGGATGTGACCATGATGATCTTTGGCCCAAGCGCATGCAGCGCTTGGACGGCATGAACCAGAGACGCGTGATCGGTCACCTCGTGCCCTGTCAACAGACATAATTCGAACTGGTTCGGCGTGACGATATCGGCTTCCGCCATTGCTTTCGTACGCATCATCTCGGGAATTTCAGGGCGCACGAAAACGCCGCTGCCGACATCGCCCATCACAGGATCGCAGCAATAAAGCGCACCCGGATTGGCTGAGCGTACGGTCAGCGCCGCATCGAGAATGGCCATCCCGATTTCGGCTGACCCCATATAGCCGGAGATGACGCCATCACAGAGGCCAAGCACGCCGCGTGCCTCAACACCGCGCACAAGATCAGCAATCGATGCCGCACTGAAAACCTCGCCTGTCCAAGCGCCATAGCCGGTATGATTGGAGAATTGCACGGTGTGAATAGCAATCACTTCCGCGCCGAGCCGCTGCAACGGAAACATGGCCGCATCATTGCCGACATGGCCGTAAGCGACATGGGATTGGATGGAGAGGATCAATTCAGACATGACAGAAGTCTATCCCGCAGGGCAGAGCGTGTGAAGAAGCCCGATCAGGCAAAGAAAAACGCCCCCGTCGCGAGACGGGGGCGTTGAATGGCAGGCGATGAACTTAGTTCTTCGACTTGTCGACGAGGGCCTTGGCCTTGATCCACGGCATCATGGCGCGGAGCTTTTCACCAACCTCTTCAATCTGGTGCCCGGCGTTACGGGCGCGGACGGCCTTGAACGAGGTCTGGTTGACCTTGTTTTCCAGCATCCAATCGCGCGTGAACTTGCCGGTCTGGATGTCTTCCAGAACGCGCTTCATTTCCGCCTTCGTGTCAGCGGTGATGATGCGCGGGCCCGTGACGTATTCGCCATATTCGGCGGTGTTCGAGATCGAGTAATTCATCGTCGCAATGCCGCCTTCATAGATCAGGTCGACGATGAGCTTCACTTCGTGCAAGCACTCGAAATAGGCCATTTCCGGCGAGTAGCCAGCTTCCACGAGCGTTTCGAAGCCAGCGCGGATGAGTTCGACGAGACCGCCGCAAAGCACGACCTGTTCGCCGAAGAGGTCGGTTTCGCACTCTTCCTTGAACGTGGTTTCGATGATGCCGGCGCGGCCGCCGCCATTCGCCGAAGCGTAGGAGAGGCCGATGTCATGCGCATTGCCCGACGAATCCTGATGGATCGCGATGAGCGTCGGCACGCCGCCACCCCGCTGATATTCCGAACGCACCGTATGGCCCGGGCCCTTCGGCGCAACCATCAGCACGTCGAGATCGGCGCGCGGCTCGATCAGGTTGAAATGCACGTTCAGGCCGTGCGCGAACATCAGGGCGGCGCCCTTCTTCATGTTCGGCGCAAGCTGGTCGCGATAGATGTCGGCCTGCAATTCGTCCGGCGTCAGCATCATGACGACATCGGCCCATTTGGCGGCGTCTTCCACCGTCATCACCCTGAGGCCTTCGGCTTCTGCCTTCTTGGCCGAGGCGGAACCTGGGCGCAGCGCGACGACGATGTCTTTCACGCCCGAGTCGCGCAGGTTGAGCGCATGGGCATGGCCCTGCGAGCCATAGCCGACAATGGCGACCTTCTTGCTCTTGATGAGGTTCAGATCGGCATCGCGATCATAATAGACACGCATGGGACAGGCTCCTTGGGCTTTGTCGTGATGGTTTGGCTCAGGCGCTTAAGCGCCGCGGTGGAGAGAATCAAGCGAGAAGACAGGATGGCCGCGCCCGGCGCGGGGCCGGCCTGCCCTGATAGCGGGGGAAGGTGACGTTAGATCATCCCTTCAGGGCCACGCGACATGGCCGCAACGCCGGTCCGGGAGACCTCGACTAGGCCGCAAACGCCCATCAGGCGGACGAAACGGTCCACATCCTCGCTCGAGCCGGTCAATTCGAACACGAACGAGGTCAGGGTGGCGTCCAGCGTCCGGGCCCCGAAGGCCGAAGCCAAACGCATAGCCTCCACCCGCTGATCGCCCTTACCGGCGACCTTCACCAGCGCCAGCTCACGCTCAACTGCCTCACCCGTAACGGTCAGATCGACCACGCGGTGCACCGGCACCAGCCGGTCGAGCTGGTTCTTGATCTGCTCGATCACCTGCCCCGTCCCGGTCGTGACAATCGTGATGCGCGAGACGTGCTTTTCGTGCTCTGTCTCAGAGACAGTGAGGCTTTCAATGTTGTAGCCGCGGCCGGAAAACAGGCCAGCAATACGCGCCAGAACGCCGGGCTCGTTATCCACCAACACGGAGAGCGTGTGGCGGCCTTGGGTCTGGCGGCGCGGCGGATCGGAATAATGCGACTTCATCGGTTTCGACTTTCAGCGATTTCAACCAAAGGACAATTCTTCACGGCAGCGGGAAAGGCCCCACCGCTTCTTCATCGGGTTCGTCAGCAGCGACGATGAAAGGTTCGGCCATCGCCGCCGTCTGCCATGCGCGGAACGAGGCGGTGTTGAGGACAGCGTCCATATAGGCGCGTGTTTCCGCTTGCACCGGAACCGAATAGGTGGCGAGCCGCGTCACCACCGGCGCATACATCGCATCCGCTGCGCTAAATGCGCCAAACAAGAATGGACCGCCTGCACCGAAGCGGCGGCGCGCCTCGCTCCACAAATGCTCGATGCGCGCAACATCTTTCACGACACCCGGGCCACGATCGCGCGCAGCAAAACGCTTGCGAATGTTCATAGGGCAGGCGCTGCGAAGCGCCGTGAAGCCCGCATGCATTTCCGCCGCGATCGCGCGCGCATAGGCCCGCGCCTTCTGGTCGCGTGGCCAGATAGCCTTGTCAGGATTGAGCTCGGCGACATAGTCGATGATCGCCAGAGATTCCCAGACAGTAACGTCGCCATCCTTCAAGATCGGCACGGTTTTGCCGGCGCCATAGGCAGCAACGCGCGTAACAAATTCCGGCGTATCGAGCGGGATGAAATCTTCCGCGAAAGGAATGCCCATTTCAGTCAGCAAAATCCACGGCCGCAGCGACCAGCTGGAATAAGCCTTGTTACCGATGGCCAAGGTGAGCATCACACGCCCCCTGCCCGCATCAGCGCGAAATCGACGGCCGCATCAGCATGGATTTGGGTGGTATCAAACACGGGCACATCGCAATCATCTTGGGACAAGATCATGCCGAGTTCCGTGCAGCCAAGAATGACACCATCGGCACCCTGCGTCTGTGCCTTGGCAATGATGGCACGCAAAGCCTGACGCGATTCATCTCTGACGACGCCGCGGCACAATTCATCATAGATAATCGTATGCACAATCCCGCGCGCATCTTCATCTGGCACCATCGTCTCGATGCCATGGCCAGCACGCAGGCGACCGACATAAAAATCGTCTTCCATCGTATAACGCGTGGCGAGCAGAAGCGGCTTGCGGCAGCCGGCCGTCTTGATGGCGCGTGCCGTCACATCAGCCAGGTGCAAAAACGGCAGCGGTACGGCACCCGTGATGGCATCGGCGACCTTGTGCATCGTGTTGGTGCACAACACGATCAAATCGGCACCCGCCTTTTCAAGCCCGCGCGCCGCCTCGCCAAGCAAAGCGCCCGCACCGCGCCAATCACCTTGCGCTTGCAGCGCTGCAACGTCGTCGAAATCGAACGACCACAGCAATACGCGCGCTGAGTGAAGCCCACCCGCACGCGCACGGACGCGCTCGTTGACGAGGCGATAATAAATCGCCGTCGACTCCCAGCTCATCCCACCGATCAAACCGATCGTGCGCACACTCTGTTCCTCGCCTGCCTAATGCCGTCTTAGACGAGCATCTTGCCCTTCTCGTCGATCACATTGCCGATGTCCTGCCCGATATCGGCCAAGATCATTTCATTATGCGCCTTGCCCGACGGAATCATCGGGAAGCAATTTTCTTCCTTGGACACGAGGCAGTCGAAGATCACGGCCTTCGGCGTCTCGATCATTTCCATGATCTTGGCATCAAGCTCCTTGGGATCGGAGCAGCGAATGCCATGCGCGCCATAGGCTTCGGCAAGCTTCACGAAATCCGGCAGCGAATGCGAGTAGCTCTCGGAGTAACGGCCACCATGCAGCAATTCCTGCCATTGCCGCACCATCCCCATATATTCATTGTTGAGGATGAAGATCTTGATCGGCAGGCGATACTGCAACGCCGTCGACATTTCCTGCATGTTCATCAAGATCGAGGCTTCACCTGCAATGTCGATGACCAGCGCCTTCGGATGGGCAAGTTGCGTACCGACAGCCGCCGGCAAACCATAGCCCATCGTGCCAAGGCCGCCCGATGTCATCCAACGGTTCGGTTCTTCGAAGTGGAAGTACTGCGCAGCCCACATTTGATGCTGGCCCACTTCCGTCGTCACATAGACGTCGCGATCCTTGGTGAGCTCATAAAGACGCTGGACTGCATATTGCGGCTTGATGACCTCATCGGAGGCACGATAAGCGAGGCACTTCTTCGCCCGCCATTCGTCGATCCGCTTCCACCAATCGCCGATTGCTTTTTTGTCGACGGCCGGAGACATCGTCCGCCACAAGCGCACCATATCTTCAAGCACGTGGCCGCAATCGCCGATAATTCCGATATCGGCCTTCACCGTCTTGTTGATCGAAGACGGATCGATATCGATATGGATCTTTTTCGATTTCGGCGAGAAGGCGTCGAGGCGACCTGTGATGCGATCATCAAAGCGGGCGCCGACGCAGATCATCACGTCGCAATCATGCATCGCAAGATTGGCTTCATAGGTGCCGTGCATGCCCAGCATGCCGAGCCATTGCGGATCAGCGGCCGGATAAGCGCCAAGGCCCATGAGCGTTGAGGTGATCGGATAGCCGGTCAAGCGCACGAGTTCACGCAGAAGCGCCGAGGCTTCCGGCCCGGAATTGATGACGCCGCCGCCCGTGTAGAAAATCGGGCGCTTGGCCTTGCCCATCAATTCGATGGCGGCCTTGATCTTCTCGGCATCGCCCTGCAATTGCGGCCGATACGTTTTATGCTGGTTGTTCACCGGGCGCGTATAGGTGCCCTTGGCGAATTGCACGTCCTTCGGAATGTCGATCACGACCGGACCCGGACGGCCCGAAGACGCGATGTAAAAGGCTTCGTGCAGAATACGCGGCAGATCTTCGATCCGCTTCACCAAATAATTGTGCTTGGTGCAATGCCGCGTGATACCGACCGTATCGCATTCTTGGAACGCATCCGACCCGATCAGATGCGTCGGCACCTGCCCGGTGATGCAGACGAGAGGGATGGAGTCGAGCATCGCATCGGTCAAACCGGTCACGGCATTGGTGGCGCCGGGGCCCGAGGTGACAAGCACGCAGCCGACCTTGCCGGAGGAGCGCGCATATCCTTCCGCCGCATGCACCGCGCCCTGTTCGTGGCGCACAAGCACATGCTTGACCTGATCTTGATGGAAGATCGCGTCATAGATCGGAAGGACGGCACCGCCGGGATATCCGAAAATGAATTCGGCGCCCTGATCTTGCAGGGCTTGGACGACCATTTCAGCTCCGGTCATCTCGCGGGACATGGTGTTCACTCCGTCTTCGATCTTCGTGTGGTGAGGTCAGGCTCGAGCAACAAAAAAGGCCCGGTGAGGGGCCTTGGGTCATGCGCCAGTTTCAGGATCGCGGCCTTAGGGCCGTCCCGTCGCTGGCGCTCGCGATACGATAAGGTTGACGCGCATTGGTGCTCGAACCCGAACCTCTGAGAATTGCCCGGGACCGTAGTCCCGGCGCGCCGGACCGTCAAGCACTGCTCAGCAAAATAAAGCGTCAGGGATTCTGACGTTTCAACACGATGCAATAGCTTGCAAAGCCTTGGTCATTACGGGCTGAGCCACAGCCATCGAGCGTGTTGGGGTCGGTCAGACGGGCTGTGAGATGGAATTCAGGTCCTGTGATCACGATCTGGTGCAGGTCATGCGCCATCAGGCCGACCACGAAGCTCGTTCCCTGCGACGTTTTCACTTGGCCTGAGAAAGAGCGCTCATTCTGCGTGCTGATGGTCAGCGTGGTCGGGTCCTTGCGGTAGGCGGCGGGCGCGTTCGGGTTCTGCTTGGGGTCATGCACAGAGGGCTTGCCCTTGGCGATGATGTCGAGATTGCCGCTCCACGTGCCAGTCATGGTCGGGAACGGGCTCTGCGCCTGCACGGCGCCGGTCAACGCAAGCGGAAGCAAGACAGACAACGCAAAAAGTGCCGAACGCATGAAAATTCCTCCAGCAAGGGACCAAAACAGGCCTCGAATAGGCGGCGAGAATGACCCTCGGGCTTGGACAAAGTCAATTCGGGACAATCCCCTCCGCACCTGCAAACTTGCCGCCGACCCGTCCCATCTGGCAGAAGCCCTGCATGGTTGAATCACGGACCCCACGCGAAACGCGCACCATTCGCGCACTCCTGCTCGGCGATCGCCTTGATACGGCGGGCCTTGAGCGCTCGGACATGATTTCGACGACGCCGTTCGCGTTCAGGATTGGCAATCACGGCTTCGCTGCGCTCTTCCGCTATGGCGTTGTGGTGCTGGCTGGCCTCTCGCCCATCGAGGAAGACGATTTCCTGCGCAAGATCGAGCCGCGCATTTCCGGTAAATTGCCACGTATCGACGACGAAATCGCGACCATCGTGCTTGATCCTGAGAAGGATGATCTCGCCCCGCCCGGCGGCCCCGTCTCGTTGCGCGAATTCACGCCAGAGCGCCTCCTCGTGATTGCCGATGTGTTGGCAAAAAGTGTCGCCCTCGCGCATCACGAACGCCAAGTCGGCGCGGTATTCGATGTTATCGATCCGCTTGCACGCGATCTCGCGCGTGACGGCAAACTCCCGCACCAACGCAAGGCGATCATCAAATTGATTGGAGAGGCTTTGCTGGTCGATCACCGCATGGCAGGCCGGGTTGCCGTCGATGACAAGCCCGATGTGCTCTGGGACCGCTCCGATTTAGAGCGTCTCTACGCGCGCTTGGAAGATGAATATGAACTGAAAGAGCGCGCCAACACGCTCTCACGCAAGATTGACGTTGTGCAGGATACTGCGCGCGCGCTGACCGACCTCATCGATCAGCAACGCAGCTTGCGCCTTGAACAGATCATCGTGCTGCTCATCCTGTTCGAAGTGGTGATGAGCATTCTCACGATCATTTTCAAATGGCCGCATTGACCTGAGACAAAACCTGCGCGGCCGCTGCCTCCGGCGCGACCCACTGAAATTCCGGCGCTTGATGCCGAAACCAAGTGTGTTGCCGTTTGGCATAGCGGCGCGTATCGGCTTTACCGCCTTCAGCCGCGTCTTCCATCGCGATCTCGCCGCGTAGTGCGCGGATGATCCACGGCACGCTATGCGCGCGCATGGCAGGCAGTGCCGGGTCGAGCCCGCGCTCCATCAGGCGTTCAATTTCATTGACTGCGCCCGATTGCACCATTGTGTCGAAGCGCGCATCGATCCGCGCACGCAACACGTCGCGATCAGGCTCAAGAAAATACGCAAGGAAGGGACCATTCAGCAGCGCGCCCGCGCGCCGCTCCTGAAACTGCGCCAGCGATTGGCCCGTCGCGCGAAACACTTCGAGCGCCCGAATGATGCGCTGCGGATCGGTGGGCCTGAGGCGGCGCGCCGTCGCCGGGTCAACGTTTGCCAATATCTGATGCAGATCCTCTGGCGCGCGGCCTTCGGCCTCTGCTCGCACGGCCACGCGGATCTCCTCCGGCACAGGCGGGATGTCCGACAAGCCCTGCGTCAACGCCTTGAAATAGAGCCCCGTGCCCCCTGTGATGATTGGCAGGCGCCCTTCCGCCCGGACGGTCTCAAGCATCGCCGCCATGTCGGTCTGCCAGCGGGCAACTGAATAATTCACTGCCGCATCGACATGACCAAACAGGCGATGGGGGACGGCCGCTTCCTCGGCCAGTGTCGGGCGGGCGGTGATGATGCGCAGATCGCGATAGACCTGCATCGAGTCGGCGTTGATGACGGTGCCGCCGAGCCGCTCCGCCAAATGGATGGCCAGCGCGGACTTGCCGGACGCCGTCGGGCCTGCAATGAGGATGGCACCGATACCCATACCGAACTGACCCCTGCCGAACCGCATTCTCCGGACACGCCTGATGACGCTCCTCGTCGCGACCTTCGTCTCGAACCCGCAAACGCCTGCGCTCTCCCCTGCCTTGATTGAGCGGGGCGCGCAAGCCCTCGGCCTGTCAGGACAGACGCAATGGTTGGCGAAGGATGTTGCCGCCGATTTCGTGTTCGAAAGCACGCAAGGCCCGCGTCCGCTGGCCGATGCACTGCGAGGGACGGTCGAGCCCTACCCGATCGATGTGATCGTTCAACCGGTCGAAGGCCGCCGCAAGAAACTGTTTCTGGCGGATATGGATTCCACGATGATCGGACAGGAATGCATCGACGAACTCGCTGATTTCGTGGGCCTGAAAGAAAAAGTGTCGTTCATCACTGAGCGCGCAATGCGCGGCGAATTGGCCTTCGAGCCCGCGCTGCGCGAACGCGTGGCCCTGCTCAAGGGTCTCGATGTTGATGTGATCGCGACCATTCTCGCTGAACGCATCACCTATACGCCAGGCGGGCGCGAACTCGTGCGCACCATGCGGGCGCACGGCGCCTATACGGCGCTCGTCTCCGGCGGCTTCACATTGTTCACAGGCCCAGTCTCGCACGCGATCGGATTTCATGAACATCGCTCGAATGAATTGATCGTTGAAAGCGGACAACTTGCCGGGCGCGTGGCCGAGCCGATCCTTGGCAAAGAAGCCAAGCTTGCAAGCCTCAAGGACTTGGCACGCATCAACCAGTTGCAAGCACACGAAACCATGGCGGTCGGCGACGGCGCCAATGATCTCGCTATGCTTGAGGCCGCAGGCCTTGGCGTTGCCTTCCATGCCAAGCCTGCCGTTGCAGAAGCAGCCGCCGCGCGGATCGATTTTGCCGATCTGACAGCGCTTCTGTATGCGCAGGGCTATAACCGGCACGATTTCGTTACCTAAACATAGCTGGACCCCGGTGCGCCGCCGGTTAGACTGGCACGCGGAACCAACGGGGGCCGCATGTATTACGCCGATTTTCGCCATGAGCGGATCAGCTTTCCCGATCTGAAGACCTTGCTGGCGCACGCTTCGCCACAGCGTTCGGGCGACGCCTTGGCAGGCCTTGCCGCACCCGATCAGAAAACGCGCGTGCTCGCCCGCATGGCACTGGCCGATGTGCCGCTCAGCGATTTTCTCAGCGCAAACTTCGTGCCTTACGAAAGCGATGACGTTACACGCCTGATTATCGACACGCATGATCGTGAGGCCTTCAAGCCAGTGGCGTCCATGACCGTTGGCGCCTTCCGCGAATTTCTCTTGGCCGATACGACCCATGCTGAAACGCTGCGGTGCTTAGCCCCCGGCCTAACGCCTGAAATGGTCACCGCGGTCTCAAAACTCATGACCAATGGCGATCTCATTGCAGGCGCCGCCAAAGCCCGCATTGTGACGGCGTTCCGCACCACGATCGGCCTTGAAGGTCGGCTCGCGGCGCGCTTGCAGCCCAATCATCCGACGGATGATCTAGCGGCCATCATGGCAGCCACGATTGACGGGCTTGCTTATGGCAGCGGCGATGCGGTGATCGGCGTCAACCCCGCCACCGACAATCTCGATAATACGATTCAAATTCTGCAGATGCTCGATACGATGCGCGACAAGCTCGCAATGCCGGTGCAATCCTGCGTCCTGTCGCATGTCACAACGACCCTTGCCGCCATCGAGCAAGGCGCCCCAGTCGATCTCGTGTTCCAATCCATAGCCGGCACGCAGAAAGCTAATGAAGGTTTCGGCGTGACGCTCGCAATGTTGCGTGAAGCACACGAGGCCGCGCTCTCCCTCAAGCGTGGCACCGTCGGCAATCATGTGATGTATTTCGAGACGGGACAGGGTGCAGCTCTGTCAGCCAATGCACATCATAGCGTTGATCAGCAAACGGTGGAAGCACGCGCCTATGCCGTGGGGCGTGCGTTCAATCCCCTGCTCGTTAACACGGTCGTCGGTTTTATCGGACCGGAATATCTTTTCGACGCGAAGGAAATCATCCGCGCGGGGCTCGAAGATCATTTCTGCGGCAAATTGCTAGGCCTGCCGATGGGTGTCGACGTCTGCTACACCAACCATGCCGAGGCCGATCAGAACGATATGGATCTCTTGGCATTTGCGCTTGCCAATGCGGGTGTGAATTTTCTCATCGCCGTTCCCGGCGCTGACGACATCATGCTCAATTATCAGAGCCTGTCTTTCCATGACATTGTCCGCTTGCGTCATGTTCTGAAACTGAAACCAGCACCCGAATTTGAAACCTGGCTCGCACGGATGGGATTGCTGGATGCGCAGGGCCGCCTCCCCGCTGACGCCGCCTCGGCAGCCATGCAACGCCTGATTGCGGCGCAGGGATTATAACGATGGCCTCGCCATTCGACGCACTCAAACACCTCACCCGCGCCCGCATTGCATTGGGGCGCGCGGGCGATGGCCTGCCGACGCAAGCCTTGCTTGACTTCACGCTGGCGCACGCCCTCGCACGTGATGCAATTTACGGTGAAGTCGATTGGAATGAATTGCAGAAGGCGCTATCGCCTTTGTCAACGATTGCCCTTACGAGCGCCGCAACTGACAAGCAGACCTATCTGCGTCGCCCCGATCTTGGCCGCACGCTTGCGGATGGTGAAGCGGCAAAACTTCCGAAGGGGCCGTTTGATATCGCGCTTGTGATCGGTGATGGCTTGTCGGCCGATGCCTGCATGGCCTATGCCGCCGAGACGGCGCACGCGGTCGTGAACACCTTACCGGACTTCACATTTGCCCCCATTGTGCTCGCCAAGGGCGCGCGTGTCGCCTTGTCAGATCCCATCGGCGCTGCGTTGAGCGCGAACCTCGTCATCATGCTGATTGGCGAACGGCCCGGGCTGACGACCGCCGATTCCCTTGGTGCTTATCTTACCTTCGCGCCCCGCTCCGGCCGAAAGGACAGCGAGCGTAATTGCATTTCCAACATCCATGCACACGGCCTCACACCATCTCTGGCCGCCCAAAAAATTGCATGGCTCGCGCGCGAGGCACTGCGTTTGAAATTAACCGGTGTCGATTTGAAAGAAGCTGCGCCGGATGGCTTGCTGGCGGCGCCAACGCCGACGAAAGCGCTGCCCAACACCTAAATCGCGTCATGGCGCGCAGGGCATGAGCCCGCCCCGGCAACCATCACCCTCATCGCACTTTGAAGGGCGCGGGCTCCAAAAGCGCATAAAAAAGCCCTCAAGGTTCAAGCGGGAATGCGACAAATTCCGCCTCACCATGAGGGCTTTGTTGTCACGCGCCTCGCCATAACGAGGCGCAATTCACAAACCGTCGCTTACTCGAGCGACAGCGCGACGAAGCGTACATCGCCTTGCGCATTCGAAATCAGGAACAGGGCCGATTTCTTGCCCTCTTTCTTGAGCGCATCGACACGCTTCATCACCGCGTCCGGCGTCGCCACCGCTTCCTGCTGCACTTCCACGATGATGTCACCGGCTTGAATGCGCTTGTCAGCGGCTGGCGAATTCGGATCGACGCGCGAGACAAGAACGCCCTTCACATTGTCCTTGATGGCGAAACGCTTTTTCGCGTCGTCCGTGATCGGCGCCAGATTAAGCCCAAGCGCCTTCTTGACGACGGATTTCTCCGGCTCGCCCTGCGTGGCGCTCGCTTTGGCAAGCTTCTCACCCTCTTCAAGACGTCCGAGCTTCACCTGTTTGGTGATTTCCTTGCCTTTGCGCAGGATGAGCACATCGACATCCTTGCCGACTGCCGTCTGACCGACGATGCGGGGCAGATCCTTCGATTCCTTCACATCCTTGCCGTCGAATTTCAGGATCACATCACCCGGTTCGATGCCAGCGGGCTTTGACGGCCCCTTGTCATCGACACCAGCAACGAGCGCGCCCTTCGGCTCTTTCAGGCCGAGCGATTCAGCAATCGATTCATCGACATTCTGAATGCGCACGCCGAGCCAACCGCGCCGTGTTTCACCATATTGCAGAAGCTGATCGATGATCGGCTTGGCCATCGCTGACGGCACGGCGAAGCCGATACCGATCGAGCCACCCGACGGCGAGAGGATCGCCGTGTTGATGCCGATGACGTCGCCATTCATGTCAAACAGCGGGCCACCCGAATTGCCTTTGTTGATGGCCGCGTCCGTCTGGATGTACTGGCCATAGCTTTGGTCGGAAATATCGCGGTTCCGTGCAGAGATGATACCGGCCGAAACCGAACCACCCAGACCAAACGGATTGCCAATCGCCATAACCCATTGGCCGATCCGCGTTTTTTCGGAATCGCCGAACTTCACGGCCTTGAGCGGCTTGTCCGGCTTCACCCGCAGGACGGCGAGATCGACCTTGGTGTCCTTGCCGACGATTTCCGCTTTCAATTTGCGGCCGTCAGCAAAGATCACCGTGACGTCATTGGCTTCGCCGATCACATGGGCATTGGTGATGACGATGCCGGACGCATCAATGACAAAGCCTGAACCGAGCGAATTCGAACGGCGCTGCGGACGGCCCTGTTGCTGCCCCTCGCCACCGCCGGGACCATTCTTGAAGAACTCATCGAAGAAATCCTGAAACGGCGAACCGGGCGGCAATTGCGGCATCGGCACCGTGCGCTGCTCGGTCGGCGTGGTGGTCGCCGAGATGTTCACGACGGAGTCGATGACCTGTGCGGCGACATCGGCGATGATGTCAGGCCCACGCGGCGATTGCGCCAGCGCGGCCTGCGGCGCGCCTGACAGAGCCAAGGCCGTGGTGGCGGCCAGAAGCGCGGAGCGAAGGGCAAGGGTCGAACGAGCCATGGAACGGAAGCCTCCGGAAGCGGGTCAATCCCGCGTCAATTTCGCACATATCAGCGTTGAAGAATACGGCAGAACGAGGACGGGCGGCACTCGCGTGCCGCCCGCTGGATCATGGTTTCGCCGGGGCGGGCTGCTGCCCCTTTGAATTATCGAAGTAGCGGAAGAATTCCGATTGTGGCCCCAGGATGAACCGGGTGCCATTCGGCTTCAGCCCGTTATCATAGGCCTGCATCGCCCGGTAAAAGGCGAAGAAGTCGGGATCCTTCTGGAACGCTTCCGCCAGAATACGATTCTTCTCCGCGTCACCTGCGCCGCGGATTTCATCCGAACGGCGCGTCGCATCGGCACGGATGACGGTCGCATCGCGGTCAGCCTTCGCCTTGATCGACTGCGAGATCTGCGAACCCTGCGCGCGGATATCGGCCGCTTCACGCTGACGCTCGGTCTGCATGCGTTGGAACACCGCTTGCGAGTTCGGATCCGGCAGGTCGACACGGCGCAGACGCACATCGACAACCTGAATGCCAAGCCCGCTGGCCTGACGGTTCACGTCATCGCGGATCTTGTTCATCAGTTGCGAACGCTCGGTCCGCACGACGCTCGCAAAGCTCGCATCGGCCAAAACCGTACGCACGGCCGAATTGACGATCGAAGCGAGGCGCAGATTGGCGCCAGCCACATTGTTCACCGATTGGTAGAACCGTAGCGGATCCGTCACACGGTAACGCGTGAAGGCGTCCACCACGAGCCGCTTCTGGTCCGCCGCAATCACTTCCTGCGACGGCGTCTCAAGATCGAGAATGCGGCGATCGACATAAATCACGCTTTCCCAAGGCAGCTTGAAGTAAAGACCCGGCTGCGTGATCGGCGGGCGCGAAACCTTACCGAACACGAAGACGAGCGCTTGCTGCGTCTGCTGCACCACGAAAGTGGAGCTGATACCGACAACGGCGGCGATGAGCGCGCCGATGATCAAACCCATGCGCATGACGGCACTCATTTCGTGCCTCCCGTCTTGCCGAGCTCATTGAGCGGCAAATAAGGCACGACGCCCTGCCCCGCCTTGGGATCGACAATCAACTTGTCGGACTGGCCGAGCACGCGTTCCATCGTTTCGAGATACATGCGCTGGCGGGTCACGTCCGGCGCGTTCTTGTATTCCGTGTAGATCTGCGAGAAGCGCGAAGCCTGACCGGTCGCCTCGGCGGTGACGCGGGACTTATAGGCTTCAGCTTCCTGCTCGATACGCGCCGCTTCACCGCGCGCTTCCGGCACGACTTTGCTGGCGTAGGTTTCAGCCTCGTTACGCATACGGTCCTGATCCTGACGGGCCGCCTGCACGTCGCGGAACGCTTCGATGACTTGCGCCGGCGGGTCGACCTTCAGCAATTGCACCGCGCGGATTTCGACGCCGGCTCCATAGGAGTTCAGCGTCTCCTGCATCACCTGCTTCACTTCCTGTTCGATCGCGGCACGATCGGTCGTCAGGATTTGCTGCACATTGCGGCGGCCGATGACTTCGCGCATGGCGCTTTCCGCCACCGCTTTCACCGAAGCTTCCGGCGCCTGAATGTTGAACACGTAATCCTGCGCCTTGGCCGGGTTGATCTGCCATTGCACGGCAAAATCGATGTCGACGATGTTTTCGTCGCCCGTCAGCATCAGGCTTTCTTCAAGCACGTCGCGCGTCACATTGCGGCGCATCGCTTCCGAACCACGGAAACCGACTTCGGTCGTGTTGACCGTCGTCACCTTCGGCTTGATCACCTGTCCGACCGGATAGGGGAAATTGTAGCTCCAGCCCGGCTGGCTTTGGCTTACCGGCTTGCCGAAGATGAGATTGATGCCGACCTCGTCGGGCCGCACCGTGTAAAACCCTGTCGCCAGCCACAAGGCAGCGGCACCAAGCACAATCAGCCCGATCCCTGAGCCGCCCAAGGCGCCACCGGGGAGAAGGTTCTTGAGCTTGTCCTGGCTCTTGCGGATCAGGTCCTCAAGATCGGGCGGCGTTCCGCCGGGCCCGCCATTCGAGGGGCCACCACCGCCACCCCAGGGACCTCCGGGACGTTTCTGGCCCCACGGGCCACCACCGCCACCGTTCTGATTGCTCCAAGGCATACTGATCCTCTCTGGTTCTTTTGACGCAGGAAGTGGGGTCTTCAGCGCCCCGCGTCAACTCAGACGTGGCCCTTCGTCGCGGGCCTTCGGCTGTAATCGATGAAGGTGAACGAAAACTCATCATGCGGCCCGGCCGGATGGCTCTCCCGACCCGTCTCGACGAAATGGGCCGGGTCGGGGTCCGGAAACAGCGTATCACCCTCTGGCGCACAATGAACCCGCGTGAGCCGGATGAGGTCCGCCTCCGGCATGGCTTGCCGGTAGATCTCGCCTCCGCCGACCACAGGCACACTATCGGCACCCATGGCCTTGGCCCGTTCCTGCGCCAAAGCCAGCGCCGATGGGAGGCTCGGTGCCGTCAACACGCCCTCAGTGTTGAACGTCGGATCGCGGGTCACCACAATCGTCTCGCGCCCCGGCAGCGGCTTGCCGATCGACTGGTAGGTCTTCCGCCCCATCACCATCGGCCGGCCAAGCGTGAGGCTTTTAAAGCGCTGCAGATCGGAGCGCAGCCGCCAGATCAGCTGATTATCCCGGCCGATCACGCCATTATCGGCCACGGCCACGATGATCGCGACAGGGACGCTCATCGCGCTTCATCCGCCAGCCGCCACAACGCCTGATCTGTCACGCGGCACGTCGTCCAATCATCGAGCAGCACAGCGCCCAGCGATTTGTAAAAGCCGATGGATGGCTCGTTCCAATCGAGCACCGACCATTCGAACCGTGCGAGCCCTTCGGCAACGCAGCGCTTGGCGAGATGGGCGAGCAAAGCCTTGCCGCAGCCATGGCCGCGAGCATGCGGCCGCACATAGAGATCTTCAAGATAGATCCCGTGCTTGCCGCGAAAAGTCGAAAAATTGTAGAACCACAACGCAAAACCGACCGGTTCATTATGGCGCTCGACAATGTCGCAAAAGACGCGCGGCGCTTCCCCAAACAACGCCTCGGCGATGCCCTCTTCCGTCGCGTCGACCGCATGCGAAAGCTTCTCATACTCCGCCAATTCGCGAATGAATGCGAAGATGATTGCGCTATCGGCGCGCGTCGCTGCGCGGACGATCATACCGCCACCGGCGCCTTGATCGCGGGGTGCGGATCGTAATTCTCGATCGCAATGTCATCATAGGTGAAATCAAACAGCGATTTCACATCTGGGTTCAGCTTGAGCGTCGGTAAAGCACGTGGTTCGCGCGAGAGCTGCAGATCCGTCTGTTCCAAATGGTTCAGATAAAGATGCGCATCGCCAAACGTATGCACGAAATCGCCAACACCGAGGCCGGTCACCTGCGCGATCATATGCGTCAACAAAGCGTAGCTTGCGATGTTGAACGGCACGCCGAGGAAAATGTCGGCAGAACGCTGATAGAGCTGACACGAGAGCTTCCCATCAGCGACATAGAACTGGAACAGGCAATGGCATGGCGCGAGCGCCATCTTGTCCAATTCACCCGGATTCCAAGCTGAGATGACGAGACGGCGTGAATCCGGATTGCGGCGGATTTCGTCCAAAAGCCATTTGATCTGGTCAACGGAACCGCCATCAGGCTTCGGCCAGCTGCGCCATTGCTTGCCATAGACAGGGCCGAGATCACCCTTCTCATCGGCCCATTCATCCCAGATCGAGACGCCATTGGCCTTGAGGTAAGCAATGTTGGTGTCACCCGCGATGAACCATAAGAGTTCATGGATGATCGATTTGAGATGCAGCTTCTTCGTCGTGACGAGCGGAAACCCGGCATTGAGATCGAAACGCATCTGATGGCCGAACACGCTCAGCGTTCCGGTTCCGGTACGGTCCGATTTGCGCACGCCCTCATGGAGAACGCGGCGCAGCAGATCATGATACGCTTGCATGCGCGAATCCTGTGGTGGAGAAGCCATTCTAGGATGAAATGCGGCCCTGTCATGGGTGAGCGCGCGGTTTTCCAGCAGAATCGGCGCGCCTGTGATGCGCTGGCCCTTCCGCAGAGTGCCCGCAAGGACTATATTGGGGATGCCGTCGCAAGGCGGCTATGGCGATAAACGCGCATCGAAATAAACCTTTCGGACCCGGGGGCGGTACCCGGCGCCTCCACCTGAACCCAACCCCTCCTGCGTGAGGGATGGGCTCTGGCGGGGGCGAAATAGGATCGACGAGGGTGTAAAGGGTGATCTTTCGCTCGGCATGGTTCCGCCGTTATCGGGCCTAATTATAGTTGCCAACGACAACTATGCTCCGGTTGCAGTGGCTGCGTAAGCGGTCCCTAAAGCCGATCCAAAGTCCTGAGGGGTAGCACTTTCAGGCGGGGCCCGGAGGCGCCTGGCAACAGAAGCCTCCACCTTCTTTCGGTGCGGATACCCATGGCCCAAGGCAATTCCCGTCAAGACTACATTCGCTACGATCTCCTCGTGCAAAGTGCGTTGCGCGATGTGGTCCGCCATGTCCTGTCGGAAGCCGCCGAGCAAGGCCTGCCGGGCGACCATCATTTCTTCATCTCATTCCGCACTGACCACCCCGGAACACGGATTTCCGAAAGCTTGCGCAGCGATCATCCCGGCGAGATGACGATCGTCTTGCAGCATCAGTTCTGGGATCTCGCCGTCACGGATCATGGCTTTGAAGTCGGCCTGTTCTTCAAAGGCGTGCCCGAGCGCCTGTTGGTTCCATTCGATGCGTTGACAGGCTTTTATGACCCCTCCGTCGAATTCGGCCTGAAATTCGAACTCGCCAATGTCGAACCGGCGGATAATGATTCCGCCGCGCCTGCCGAGCCCGCCCCCCTGCCGATTGCAGCCCCACTATCGGCTGAGAAGCCCACTGAACCAACCGCCGGGGGCGAAGGCGCAGAAGTCGTCAGCCTCGACGCATTCCGCAAGAAGACCTGACCGGGCGGGAGCGGACGATGACCGCGACCCGCACGGAAACAGACAGCTTCGGGCCAATCGAAGTTCCGGCCGCCCATCATTGGGGTGCCCAGACCGAACGCTCCCGATATTTTTTCCGCATTGGCGATGAGAAGATGCCGCGCCCGCTGATCCGCGCGCTCGCGCTGGTCAAACAGGCCGCGGCCACCGTCAATCACACGCTTGGCGAACTTGATGCTGAGCGGGCCAACGCAATTGCAACCGCCGCCGCCGCGATTGCCGCAGGGCAATATGCGGAGGAGTTTCCACTTTCGGTGTGGCAGACCGGATCGGGCACACAAACCAATATGAACATGAACGAGGTGATTGCCTCGCTCTGCAATGAAAAGCTCGCCGGCACACGCGGCGGCAAAAATCCGGTTCATCCGAACGACCACGTCAATCGCGGCCAATCCTCAAACGATACATTCCCAACCGCGATGAATGTGGCGGTTGCGACCGAACTTCATCACCATCTTTTGCCTGCGCTCGATCGATTACACGAAGCGCTCGACGCCAAGGCGAAGGATTTTGCGGATATTGTGAAAATCGGCCGCACACATACGCAAGACGCCACACCCATCACTTTAGGACAAGAATTTTCCGGTTACGCCGAACAAATCCGCCTTGGGCGCGCACGGATTGCCACGACGATTCCCTCGCTCATGCCGCTCGCGCAGGGCGGCACAGCCGTAGGCACCGGACTCAATGCTCGCAAGGGTTTCGCCGAACAGGTTGCGGCCGAAATTGCACGCGTGACCGGACTGCCTTTCGTCACCGCGCCTAATAAGTTCGAAGCCCTCGCCTCCAACGATGCCATGGTGTTCGTGCATGGCGCACTCGCTGCACTGGCCGCAGGCCTCTTCAAGATTGCAAACGACATTCGCTTGCTCGGATCGGGCCCACGCGCAGGTCTTGGCGAATTGAGCCTGCCAGAGAACGAACCGGGCTCGTCCATCATGCCGGGCAAGGTCAATCCCACGCAGGCGGAAGCGGTCACGATGGTTTGCACCAAAGTGCTTGGCAATCAGGCGACCGTCACCTTCGCGGCCTCGCAGGGCCATTTCGAATTGAATGTCTACAAGCCAGTGATCGTCTTTTCGGTACTGCAATCGGTACAGTTGCTCACCGATGCCTGCGACAGTTTTCGCGCCCATTGTGTGTCAGGCATCGAAGCCAATCGCGATCGTATCGCCGACGGTGTCAATCGCTCCCTGATGCTGGTGACAGCATTGGCGCCGCTGATCGGGTACGATAAAGCCGCTGAAATCGCCAAGGCCGCGCACCAAAACGGCACCACCTTGCGCGAGGAAGCGCTGCGTTTGGGCTATGTAAGTGCTGAAGACTTTGACCGGGCCATGAAACCGGAAACGATGCTGGGGCCACACTGATGGGTGAGATCGTCAATCTCAACAAGGCCCGTAAGGCCAAGGCGAAAGTTGCGTCGGAAAAGCAGGCTGCCGATAACCGGTTGAAATTCGGCATGACCAAGACTGAGAAAAAAAAGATTGCCGACGAAAAAGCCCGACTAGAACGGCACGTGGCGGGCCACCGCCTCAATGAAGACGACCGCGAGCCATGAGCGCAGGTATCATCAAACGCTCGGTCGCGATTGCCGGGCATCGTACCTCTGTTTCACTTGAAGAGCCGTTCTGGGACGAGTTGAAACGCATCGCAGCGCAACGCGGACTGAGCATTAATGCGCTGATCGCCGATATCGATGCGCGCCGCGCCCGTACCAATCTATCCTCCGCTATCCGCCTTGAGATCCTCGATGATCTCAAGCGGAACGCCCATCATTGAGGGGCGGGTTCAGCTGGTTCAGTGGATGATGGCAAGAGATTGAGGAGTTTCTCAGCCTCTTCCCGTGCCTTTTTGGCCTCTTGTTCCGCGCGTTTGATCTCTTCCTGCCGAACACGCTCTTCATAGCGCGCTTTCTCAGAGCGCTGTCGCCGGATGAAGAAATTGCGCTCGCGCAGATCGGCCTCTTCTGCCTCGATCCGCTGCAATTCGCGCGCAACATAGCGTGTCGTAAGCAGGTTGGTGAGCGTTGATACATCGACATCGCGCGTGATCGTACCGTTAGGCAGCGACCGCCATTGCACGCTCCATTGTGGCGGTGCCGCCCAATCGCTCGCACCCGTGCCTGCCATCTGCAACGTGAGACGCCCATCGATCCTCATGGTCTTGAGGTCGTAAAGCACCAAACCCTGTCCTTGTACAAAAGCCGCTGTGAGCGATGCGGGACCGATGCGGACAGCCCCATTCGCAACCGCCACAGTCGTTTCAAAAGCATCGGCTGAGAGCGGCCCAGACTCGAGCGCCTTCAACACAGCTTCGCGCAAATTGCGTTGATCGGGCGCATCGCGCCCTTGATCGGCTGAGGCTATCACTGGCATCACGCGGCGCGCATCAAGCCGCGCCATCGTGCCATTCTCAATGCGCAACCGTCCGCCGCCGGACAGCGACACAATCATCGCCGCGACGCTTTCGCCCGACGCACCGAGATCGACTGTCATGGACGCCTTGCCGCTTATTCCGCTTTGCGGCCAAAGCGTCGCAACATCGACACCATTCCATTGCGTCCGCGATGAAAACGAAACGAGACTGCCTTGCCGTTTCAACGCCAGCGCGCCACGCCATTCACCACCGGCAAAACCAAATTGCGCATCCGTCAACTCAAGCCCATCGGCCGACCAGCGCAGATCAAGCCTTGGCTGATCGCCTTTGTAGCCGAAGGGCAGTGTGATCGACGGCGCGCTGATGCGGATCGCCGTGCGGAACGGTGGCGCCATCGGTGGGAGGAAACGCTGCGACGGCCACGTCGCCGTAGGCAAAGGCGCAGCGACAGGTCCAATGGCCAGCCCTGCCAAGGTTTCGAACGATAGGCTATCGAATGCTAACGCGCCGCCGATACTATCATTTTGCAGCGTCAGCTGACCCTTGGCTCGCGCACCACCCAACCGCGCTTCAACATCGTTCAAAACAAAGGCTTCACCATCAACGAGCGAGCCCGTGAGCGCCAAAGGCACGCGCTCACCAACAGGCGGCGCAGGTAAAGCGAGCACTTGCAACCACGGCGTCAGATCATCGCTATCCGCCTTGACCTGCCCCGCCAAACCAGCAGCACCGCGCGCGCCATCGAAACTGATCCGTGTCTGCCCCGATTCAAAACGCGCCGACCATTGTGGTGCGTTGGCAGCCCCCTTGAACGTGCCAGTCACGCGCACGGGCGCGCTGCGCCCTGCGAGTGGCACGACGCTCAACCCAACTTGCCTCAGAAAAGGCGGCGCTTCCGGTGCACGGATTTCGAAATTGCCATCCATCATATCGACAGAGGAGCGCAGTGCTAATGCGAGATCGGTGCCTGCGGCACGGCCATTCGCCTCGAGGCGATAAGCATCCTTGTCACGAAACAGCGAGAAGCGACCACGAAAGGGGCTCAGGCTTCCCGCGCGTTTGGCGATCCCTTCGGCAACAGCGCCGCCATAAAGCCGCCTTGCGATCAAAGCTGCTGGGGCCACCTGCGGCAAATCAAGCGTGGCATCGAGCCGCCCGCCTTCGCCTTGCAAATTGCCCGTCGCACGCACCGAAAGGCCTGCTTGATCAGTCAGTTCGAAGAGAGGCAGCGCAAAACGATTGGCATTTTTTTCGACACGCAGACGCATCTTGCCACCGCGCCATTCCTGACCAAAATCGAGTTGCCGCGCTTCGAACGACACCATCGCATCAAGATCGCTCAGCGTGCCAGTTAAGCCGCCAAGATCAGGCAATGTCTCGAGTGCAAAACGCTCTGACACCAATTGTGCTTCGAGCTTAGGCCGCTCGCCACCGCGCTGAAGGCGCGCCGCTCCTGTCACCTGCGTTGCATCATAGGTCACAGCCAATTTAGAGGCCGCAATTGTCTCGCGCGTGATGAACAATTCGGCTTCGGCCCGCAAATCGGCGCGGACCGGAAAACGCCCGCGCCCTGCCTCGCCCTCGATCCACACCGCAAGTCGCGCCGGATCGCGACTGTCGATTGTTACCGGTCCGGAAAAGCGTGGCGCGGCACCAAAGGCGAGATCGCCACGCGCGGTAATGCGTGTCTGCCCCGGCGCATCAACAGTAAATTCGGTGATGCGAAAAGCGGCATCGCGCAATTCCGCTTTGAGTTGAACGGCGCGCAAGGCCTCACCACCCAAGATGGCGTTCGGCAAAGCGAGCGTCAGTGCGAGGGCCGGAAATTCACCCGCAGCACCACCCATAAAGCGCGCCCATTCGGCGAGAGCTGCACTGGCCGTCAACGCATCATTCGCCTCATTGCGAAACGGGCGGTCGAGGTCGAGCGATTTGCCCTCGAGCCGGACGGCAAGCGGCGCGCCCATTGTCCATTCGGCACTGCCGCTCAATTTTAACGCGGCTGCATCATCGCCAATTTCGATATCGAGCACCGGCACGAGCGCGCGCTTCGCCTGCACGGCGATTTGCGCAGTAATGGCATAAGCCCGCGTGGCTTTCTCCTTCTGCGCGTGCGGCCATGCAAGGCGCCCCTGCCGCGTCAAGCGCCCATCCGCGGTTCCCTGCGCAAAATGGAGGCGCCCATCGAAATCGCTGCGGTCGCCATCATCATCGATCAGCGTCAAGCGCATGCGCTGGCCATCGCCATCGGGCGCGCTCACAGCAAGGCGCAGATCGCGCGTTTCACTGCCGGCACGCATGCGCCCCGCAACGCGCCATGGTCCTTCCAACGTGCCCGCATCGGCTTCGACACCGCTGAAAGCCAGATCGGTTTCAACCCGTCCACTCGCATCACGGATCTGCAGGCGCCCATCGCTAATCGTCAGTTTTTCGATGGCAGCATGGGTGGACGTTTGCGTTGGCAGCGCAAATCCGCCCTCGGCTGTGCGCGTCAAAATCAAACGGGCACCAGAGAGGCGGGATTCGAGAATGCGGATTTCGCCCTTCAATAAGGGCATGGTGGCGAGCTCGATCGTGACGCGATCAAGCCCTAAGGTCGGACCCGGCCGTTCGCCAAATTGCGCGCGCTCCAGAACGAGGCGCGGTGTCGGCAGAAAGCGGACATCAATGTCACCGCCAATCTGTACGCGCAGACCGAGCGTATCAGCCAGCAGCGTTTCAATCCGCGCCCGCTGCGCGCTCCAGTCAATCAGAAGCGGCCCGACCAGCGCAATGCTCAGCAGGGTGATGATCGCAACGGCCAGCCCCGTCAGAACATCGCGCAAGGATTTAGCCTCTCTCGAGCCCGGTCAGAACTGGACGATCTTGCCCGGGTTCATGATGTTGTTCGGATCGAAAGCGTGCTTAATCGCGCGCATCGCATCAAGCGTGGCCGCAGGATGTTCTTTCAGAAGATATTTCATCTTCGCCTGCCCCACGCCGTGCTCACCGGTGCATGTGCCTTCCATTTTAAGCGCCCGCTCGACGAGACGTTCAAGGAACGCCTGCATCACAGCCACCTCTTCTGGGTTATCGGGGTCAACGAGTGGTGTCAGATGGAAATTGCCATCGCCGACATGGCCAACGATTGGGGCGATGATGCCCGTTTTCTCGATGTCTTCATGCGTTTCCTCGACACATTCGGCGAGGCGTGAAATCGGCACGCACACATCGGTTGCGATGGTCTTCACGCCGGGCCGCAAGGCAAAAGCTGCCCAATACGCATCGTGCCGGGCCTGCCAAAGCTTGGTGCGTTCCTCAGGCTTGGTCGCCCATTGGAACGGGCCGCCGCCGAATTCCTTGGCAATTTCGCCAAAGCGTTCGGATTGTTCCTGCACGCCCGCTTCCGTGCCGTGAAACTCAACAAACAGCATGGGCTTTTCCTCAAGCCCAAGCTTGGAATGGAGATTGAACGCGCGCACTTGTGTCTGGTCAGCAAGTTCGATGCGCGCCACGGGCAAGCCGCTTTGGATCGTCATGATGGTCGCATCGCACGCCGCACGCACGCTCGGGAACGGACAAATGCCGCCTGAAATCGCCTCCGGAATCCCGTAAAGCTTCAGCGTGATTTCGGTGATGATGCCGAGCGTGCCTTCCGCCCCCACAAACAACCGCGTGAGATCGTAACCGGCGGAGGATTTCTTTGCCCGCCGCGCTGTCGTGATCACTTCGCCATTCGGCAGCACCGCTTTGAGCGCCAGCACATTGTCTTTCATCGTGCCATAACGCACCGCATTGGTGCCCGAAGCCCGCGTCGAGACCATGCCACCGAGCGACGCATCCGCGCCTGGATCAATCGGGAAGAACAAGCCCGTATCGCGCAATTGCTCATTCAGCGCCTTGCGGGTGATACCCGGCTCGATCACGACATCAAGATCCTCCGGATGCACGGCGATGATCTTGTTCATCATGCTGGTGTCGATCGACACGCCACCCGCTGGCGCATTGGTGTGCCCCTCAAACGAGGTGCCCGTGCCAAACGGCACCATCGGCACTTTATGGGCCGCGCAAAGCTTGACGATCTCGACGACCTCATCGGTCGTCTGCGGATAGACGACCACATCGGGCGCCTCAATCGGCAGCCATGTCAGCGTATTGGCGTGCTGGTCGCGCACCGCTTTGCTGGTGACCGCCCGGTTGCCGAAACGGGCGGTCAGCGTCTCCACCACGGCTTTGACGGCGGCAGGATCGGGTTTCGGCAGGGTCACGGGCGAAAACGCATTCATGGTCGGGGTCCTGAACAGGGCGAAAACACCATTACCCCGGCAAGGGAGCTTGCCAGAGGCGGCTGGATTGAGTTCATTTTAAACTTCTGACAGCGTGATGCTACCCTTTTAGGGCGGCGTGGGGCCTCGCCCCGGGGAAGGACAGGTTGGGAATGCGAAAGGGCAAAGACGCGGGAGCGTTCTTCTTCTCCCCTTTCGTGTCGTCAACCATGCGGCCCGAGCCGGGCTGGATCGACTTCAACGGCCATCTCAACATGGCCTATTATCACGTCATGTTCGACCGTGCCGTCGAGGAAGCCTTCCTCTTGCTCGATCTGGGTGCTGACTATGCGAGCGAGCGCGGCGGCACAACCTTTGCCGCCGAATGTCATGTGCTTTACCGGCAGGAAGTGAAGCCGGACATGCCGATGCGCATCACCATTCAACTGGTCGATTATGACGAGAAGCGCATTCACCTTTACATGGAAATGCGCCACGCCAATGAAGGCTGGCTCGCCGCGACGAGCGAGAACATGTTTCTTCATGTCGATGTCGAGAGCCGGAAGGTTGCACCTTTCCCGTCCGACATTCTCGAAAACATCGCCACGATGAAACAAGCCCACGCTGCCCTGCCACGCCCCGATGCGCTCGGCCGGACGATGACCATTCCGAAGAAAGCCGTCGGCCGGATGGAAGTGCACTAAAAGCCCAAACTGCCAACCGTCGCACCCGCGAGCGATTGGACACGGACATGGCCATTGTCGATGGCACTTTGAAATTCGCGCTCGGTCACCCCTACAAGCTGGAGCGTAATGCGTTGGTTAACCGCAGGATTTCCAGGCGGAACTTTCCAAGGTGTTTCGAGAACGAGCGTATCGCCGCGTTGCGTCCGCTTTAAATTTTGAACGGCGTTGAGCGACCCAAACATTTCCTTCGCAAAGACAAGCGTATCGCCGTCTTTCTTATAATCGAAGTCAGTGATGACCCCACCCGACCACAACAGGAAATTATCAGAGCCCGATCCACCCGTCATGGTGCAGAGCGAATTGCGATAGATGCCGTCAAGTGGAGAATCGGCAAACCACTCGAAACAGTCTGTTCCGTTAGCAATAAGGTCCGCACCACTGCCTCCAACCAAACTGACGGGGCTCGCATCCACCTTGTTCAAATAATTGTTTGTGCCTGGTTGGAGCGCCTCGATTTTGGGAGCCGCACCTCCCCTCTGTGGTATCTCCCGCAAGACTGAAAGGTGACCCTTTGTGCCGTTGTAAGCCGCCACCCCGTCTTCGATTTTGATTAACGATACCTTTGACCGCGCAGAGACTGAGATAAAGAGATCTTTGCCGATCGCTTTCATGTTATATGTATCAATATCGGCAATGATAAGCCTGTCCCACCCTGCCGCGTTCGCTTTAATAACGAGTTTTGTCGCTAACTCCGCATTGCGATTGAAATCAATACGATAAATGTTATCGCCCGGACCGCCCGATACAGTCATCCCCTCCTTCGGCACAGTCTCAGCCGTGATGAAGATAACATCGTTTCCATCTCCTGCATTGACGGACTGGAGACCATCGACCAGAAACACGTCGTTGCGGGCACTGCCAATCAATGTCTCCACACCATAAAATGCACCCGTTGTCAGTTTCTTGCTTGCATCAAAGCTTTGATAATCAAACCCATCTTTGAGGTTTGGATACACAACAAGGCCATAATAATCGTAAAGGGATTGCCCTACCGACGGAAACAAAAAACGGCTGAAATTGATGGTGTCTAAACCTGATCCGCCATAGGCAAAATTGCCTCCGGTCTCAACGAAAAGAACATCGTTCCCAACATCACCATAAAAGAAGTTGAGACCAGCGCCGCCATAAATCGTATCATTACCACTGCCGCCGGATAGTGAATCGTCACCCGCCTCACCAAACAAAATGTCGTTGCCGTTATCACCGGTGATATAGTCCGCACCGTCTCCACCATTCACGACATCATTGCCAGCACCAGCTATGATGTAATCATCACCGCCTTGACCGTAGATAACGTCATTACCACCGAATCCAAAAATGGAATCGGCGCCATTATTTCCATTAATCGTATTATCATCAGCATTGCCCGCCAGCACATCATGCCCCGTCGTCCCATTCAGGGTCGACTGCGTTTTACCGATGATATCAACAGTCACGGATTTTCCGTCGACACGAATGCGCTGTCCGTCCTGTAAAATCATACTTTTCGTAGTATCTCTTTTGTCCGTTAGCTTGAGGACTGGAACACCGTTTCTGAGAACCAGCTCAACGTTATAAAAAACGAGATCATCTAAATTTTGCGTGGTCATAACCGCTCTCCAGCAATCGTTTATTGGTTCACAATCTGGCGATTATGGCAGGGTTAAAAAAATGTGTCGAGTCACACGATGAAAAAGACGTTAAGATACAGAGGGTTACATTTGTATCGCGATGCGCTCGGAAGTTGAATTGCTTTTGATTAAAATTTTACCGAATACAAAAGCCATCATTTACGCACGCGTTGCAAAACTCCGCGCTGCATCCGCAATCGATTTCGCACCGAACAACACAAAGGTGAAACCAACGACACGGTTCACCCATAAGCCATGGGTCAGAAAAAATCGCCGCACCGGCACAAGCCCGGCGCAAAACAGAATGGCGACGTATCCCGCGAACAATCCGCCGAGCGAAGCGACGATCAATCCCGGCAAAGTGTGCCAGCCGATCTCGTCTGCATAACGCATCGTGATCGCAGTGAAGACGGCAACAGCCACCGGGTAAGCTTTTGGATTGGTGAGGCCAAACACGAGGCCCGCGCGCACAGGCTTATGGCTCCCCACAGGAGCTGCTCCACCTTCGGCGCGTGAAAACATGGCTTTGCCGCCAAGCCAGATGAGATAGAGACCGCAGATGACGCCAAGCGCTTCAAACAAGGCGGGGCCCAACGCGCTCACGCCGACGATCGCAGCAATGGCAAGCCCACCCCAGAGAAGATCGCCTGCCATGTGGCCCAGCAGGAATTGGCCGCCAAGGCCGCGGCCATGCCGTGCAGCCAATGCAAACACCGCCAGGAACGCGGGGCCAGGCGTAACGGCATAGATGAAGGCCGCCAGCGCTGTTGCGACGTAAAGCCCCTCACCCATCACCGAATCCCCTGTGGTTGACGGCTCTTCTTAGCATCCGCACGGCAGGAATGAATTGAAACGGCGGGGGACGAGGCCCATCTTGGCGCGAGAACGAATCGCGTCCACGACCTTCAGGCGAGCCCTTGTCCGATCCTTTCAGCCCCATGCCCGACAATGCCCCGCGCCCCGGTGGCCTCGCTGCCCGCGCCATGGCGTCGGTTCATGGCGGCGCGCCCTATCTCGACGGCCTCAACCCGGAACAGCGCCGCGCAGTCGAAGCGACCGATGGGCCCGTGCTCGTGCTAGCGGGCGCGGGCACCGGGAAGACGCGCGTGTTGACGACCCGCATCGCCCATATCATTGCCACCGGCCGCGCCTATCCTTCGCAGATCCTCGCCGTCACCTTCACCAACAAGGCGGCACGCGAAATGAAGGAGCGTATCGCGCTGCTCATTGGCAGCGTGGCCGAAGGCATGCCGTGGCTTGGCACCTTCCACGCCATCGGCACGAAAATTTTGCGCCGTCATGCCGAACTCGTCGGTCTCAAATCCGATTTCACCATCCTCGACACGGACGATCAGCTGCGGCTGATGAAACAGGTAATTGCGGCCGAAGACATTGATGAGAAGCGCTGGCCCGCCCGCGCGCTGGCTTCGTTCATTGACAGCTGGAAAAACCGCGGGCTGACACCGGATAAGGTCCCGGCCGGCGAAGCGGCGTCATTCGCGAATGGCCGCGGTGCAAAACTTTACGCCGCCTATCAGGCGCGCTTGAAACAATTGAACGCGGCTGATTTCGGCGATCTTCTGCTCGAAAATCTGCGCCTCTTTCGTGAGCATCCCGATGTTCTGCAAAGTTGGCAGGAGCGCTTCAAATATATTCTGGTCGACGAGTATCAGGACACCAACACAGCGCAATATCTCTGGCTAAGGCTCATCGCGCAGGGCCGCCAGAACGTCGCCTGCGTTGGCGATGACGACCAATCGATCTATGGATGGCGCGGTGCGGAGGTCGATAACATTCTCCGCTTCGAAAAAGATTTTCCTGGCGCCGTGGTCGTGCGGCTCGAACGTAATTATCGGTCGACGGGGCACATCCTTGCGACCGCTTCGCATCTGATCGCACACAATGAAGGCCGCCTCGGTAAAACGCTTTTCACCGATGACGAAGAAGGCATCAAGCCGACCGTTACTGGCGCGTGGGATTCCGAAGAAGAAGCGCGCATGATCGGCGACGAGATTGAAGCCTTGCAGCACAAGGGCCATTCCCTCGCCGAAATCGCTATTCTCGTCCGCATTTCAGCACAGATGCGCGAAATCGAAGATCGCTTCGTCACGCTTGGCCTGCCCTATCGCGTGATTGGGGGACCACGCTTTTATGAGCGCCTCGAAATTCGCGATGCCCTCGCCTATTTGCGCTGCGTCGCCAATCCGGCGGATGACCTTGCTTTTGAACGTATTGTGAATACGCCAAAGCGTGGCTTGGGCGACGCCACGCTTGAACTTGTGCACCGCTTTGCCCGCGCCCAATCCGTGCCTTTGATGCAGGCCGCGCGCCTCCTGACTGAAACTGATGAATTGAAACCGAAACCGCGCGCCACCTTGCGTGAGTTGACGGCCAATTTTGCGCGCTGGTCTTCGCTGATCGACACAATGCCGCATAGCGAATTGGCCGAGCAGATCTTGGAAGAATCTGGCTACACTGACCATTGGCAGAAAGAACGTACGGCCGAAGCGGCTGGACGACTTGAGAACTTGAAGGAATTCGTCCGTTCGATGGAAGAATTCCCCGACCTCGCCGCCTTCCTTGAACATGTGTCGCTCGTGATGGAAGCGGCCGAAAGCGATACGACAGAGCGCGTGTCGATCATGACGTTACACGGCGCGAAAGGCCTTGAATACGAAACCGTGTTTCTGCCCGGTTGGGAAGAAGGCTTGTTCCCAAACCAGCGCGCGCTCGATGAAAGCGGCCGTGCTGGCCTCGAAGAAGAGCGCCGCCTCGCTTATGTGGGCGTAACGCGCGCACGCCGCCGCGCCAAGATTTTCTTCGCTACCAATCGCCGCATTCATGGTCTGTGGTCATCGACAGTGCCATCGCGCTTCATCGATGAATTGCCCGAGAACCATGTCGAGGTCACGGAAGCGCCATCGCATTTCGGTGGGTCGGGCGGCAGCCGTTTCGACACGCTCAACCAATTTGCTTCAACCTATCAGACGCCGGGCTGGCAACGTGCGCAGCAGCGCAAAGGCTCGACCGATTCCGGCCCGCGCCGCGAACCCTTGTTGATTGAGGGCGAACTCGTCGCCAAATCGACCGGCACGGAATCGGGTTTCGGAATGGGTGACCGCGTCTTTCACATCAAATTCGGCAATGGCTCCGTCGCAGCTGTCGATGGCAACAAGCTGACCATCGATTTCGACAAGGCCGGCCGCAAAATGGTGATCGAAAGCTTCGTGAAGCGCATTTAAGCGCGGCGCAGCCACAAGCCCTCATGGTGAGGAGCCGCGCAAGCGGCGTCTCGAACCACGAGGGCGTGTTTCCGGGCAATCTGGAAACCCTCGTCCTTCGAGATGCGATGCTTCGCATCACTCCGTAGGATGATGGGATTTATTCGCGCGGAAAGATGGATTGCCGCGTCGGGCTTCGCCCTCTTCGCAATGACGAACCTATCGGTTTTAGAACAATCCTCGTCATCGCGAGGAGCGAAGCGACGTGGCGATCCATGGCGGTTGCATCCTCAAGCCCTCATGGTGAGGAGCCGCGCAAGCGGCGTCTCGAACCACGAGGGCGTACAGGCGATGAGTTCCAAGCGCGCCCGTGCATAACCATCTCAAAACGAGCCCACCACCCTGTCGAAAGCCACTGCCCAAGCCGGTTCACAACCCTGTTCTCAGCTTGTGGATAAGCCGTGCAAAACCGCTGCATGCGTCAGGGGAAAGCCTGCGGAGAACCGGTGACGATCCGGTGCACCAGCTGGGGGACAAACGGTGCCAAACCCGTGTTCATCCGGTGAGGAAGCGGTGCGACGCTGGTGCTTTTCCTGTTCCTTTCCGGTGGATGCAATGCTAGGTCCCGCCCATGCTTGAAGGACTTCACCCCCGCTCGCCCACCCACGCCCTCCGCGTCGCCCTGCCTGAGAAGGCGGCCCGCCGCGTCGCCGATCTTGTCGTCGAGACATTCGACCCGGCTGAAGCCGCATCCGCCGCGTTCGAGAATGAGGCGACCGGCCTGTGGGAAGTGGAAGTCTATTTCGCCGCCGAACCTGATCGCGATTCCATTCGTGAACTCGTCCGCATTGCGGCAGGGGATGAAGCCGCGCAGGCCGCCGAATTCGACACGCTCGCGGAAAAGGACTGGGTTAAGGCTTCGCTTGAAGGGCTGACCATGGTCGAAGCGGGTCGCTTCTTGATCCATGGCGGGCATGATCGCGGCCGCGTGCCGCTCAATCGCATCGGCATCGAGATTGAAGCCGCGCTTGCTTTTGGCACTGGCCATCATGGCACCACCCGCGGCTGCCTCTTGGCGCTGGACGCCATCCTGAAGCAACGCAAGCCCCGCCGCGTGCTCGATGTCGGCACGGGCACGGGCGTCCTCGCCATTGCAGCGGCACGCGCGCTCCATGCCCCTGTTGCGCTAGGCGATATCGATCCGGTCTCGGTGGAAGCATCCGCCAGCAATGCGCGGCTTAACAAGGCCGCTGCCTATCTCAAGCCTGTCGTTGCACGGGGCGTACAGCACCCGGCGCTGATGGCGGGCAAACCCTATGACCTGATTTTCGCGAATATTCTGGCCAAGCCGCTACGGCTCCTCGCGCCATCGATCGCGGGTGTTGCCTCGCATGACGCGACGCTCATCCTGTCCGGGCTTTTAGGGCGCGATGTGGCGGGTGTGCTCTCAGCCTATGCGGCGCAGGGTTTCCACCTGCGCCATCGCGGCGATCTCGAAGGCTGGGCCACCTTGGTGCTGACGCGCGGCGGAGCCAAGCCCCGCCGCATCTGATCTCAGTTCAGCGGCAGAAGGTCGTCGTTCGCGAGCGAGATTTGCGAGAGGCCGGCCGCTTCCAGCAGCGTTGGACCGTAAAAGGCCTTGTACTCATTGATCACGCGCTGCGCCTTGCGGCGGCGGCTCTCAGCCACGGCAGCGGCCAGACGGGCCAGCACAGAGGGCTTGGCCGGACGTTCGACGGTGGAACCGGCATAGGCCGGGAAGGTCAATGTGCTCACGGTGTCGTTCCTCTTGTGAGGGTTGACCCCGGACGTTCCTCAATCTTATTGCGACCAAAGTAGCATCTATTGTGCACTGCGGTAGAGCTTGGCTCTCATTTCGCACATGCACAAAACGCAGAGCTCGCACACCGACTGTTCATAAACGCGGCTTGCCTCGCCAAAATCCGCCAAACCATGGCACAAAGAGGGATCCTGAGAGGTTCCCCATGGCTGAAGCCCGTTTTCAATCCTTCGCCCAGCGCACCAACCCGCAAAATGCCGCGCCGCGGCTGGCTGCCCTTCGCGGCGAATTGAAAAAGCGCGGGCTCGACGGGTTCATCATTCCCCGCACCGATCAGCACCAGAATGAATATGTGCCGAAATGCGATGAGCGATTGGCTTGGCTCACCGGCTTCACCGGCTCTTGGGGCGTGGCCGTGGCACTGCACGACGCAGCCGCTTTGTTCGCCGATGGCCGTTACACGGCGCAAGCGCGCGAACAGACCGACACCCAAGCCTTCGCTTGCGAACATTTGATCGACAACCCGCCCGACCATTGGCTGGAACATCACCTCAAGCCAGGCATGCGGCTGGGTTACGATCCGCATCTGCACACGCTCGATGGCGTCAAGCGCTACGAAGCGGTCTGCGCCAAGATGGGCGCAATCCTGGTGCCGGTAGAAACCAATCCCGTCGACTCCGTTTGGACGGATCGCCCCGCGCCGCCGCTCGCACCTGTTAAGTTACATCCGCTCGACAAGGCGGGCGACAGTACGGACACGAAGATCGCGCGCACCGCCGCCAAACTCGCCTCTGCCGGCGTTGATGGCGTGCTGATATCGGATCCGCACAATGTCGCGTGGCTTTTCAACATTCGTGGCGGCGATGTCTCGCATACGCCTTTGCCGCTCGCCTATGCCTATATGCCACGCGAAGGCAAACCCATGCTCTTCATCGATGGCCGCAAATTGGCGGATGATGTGCGCGACACCTTGGCCAAGCATGCAACGCTCGCATCACCTGAAGAGATGATCGCAACACTCACAAAACTAGGGCAAGCCGGACAAAAAATCCGCTTCGATAATGCGACCGCAGCAGTGCGCTGGATCAATCTGTTCCGCGATGCAGGCGGCCATGTCGACCATGGTCTTGATCCTGTCAGCCTGATGAAGGCCGTCAAAAACACGGTCGAAATTCAAGGATCGCGCAACGCACATCTGCGCGATGGCGCCGCCGTCACGCGTTTTCTCTGCTTCATGGCGCATGAGGCGCATAAGGGTGGAATGACGGAGATTGACGCGGCGATTGCGCTTGAAAAATTCCGGCTCGAAACAGGCGTGTTGATGGAATTGTCCTTCCCGTCAATTTCCGCGGCTGGGCCCAATGCGGCGCTGCCGCATTATCGCGTGACGGAACAATCGAACCGCCGCATTGAAAACGGCTTCTACCTGATCGATTCCGGCGGCCAATATGAAGACGGCACGACCGATATCACCCGTACCCTTGCCGTGGGTGAGCCATCCGCCGAGATGAAAGATCGTTTTACGCGCGTGTTGAAAGGCCATATCGCCATTGCACGCGCCGTCTTTCCGAAAGGAACATCGGGCGCGCAGATCGATGCTTTTGCGCGTCGGCCTCTTTGGGAAGCCGGGCTCGAATTCGACCATGGTACGGGCCATGGCATCGGCTCTTATCTCTCCGTGCATGAAGGGCCGCAGCGTATTTCGAAACTCGGCCATGCGGCGCTCGAACCCGGCATGATCGTCTCGAACGAGCCGGGCTATTACAAAGAAGGCCATTACGGCATCCGCCTTGAAAATCTCGTCCTCGTCGAGCCGCGCACAATTCCGGGCGCCGAACGCACCATGTATGGTTTTGAGACGCTCACTTTCGCGCCCTTCGACCGGCACGCGATTGAAAAGACGCTGCTCACAGCCGACGAAATCGCCTGGCTCGATGCCTATCACCGTGCGGTGCTGGCGAAGATCGGCCCGCTTGTCGACCATGATACGAAGCTGTGGCTCGAAGCGGCGACAAAGCCTTTGTAACGTCGCGCGCCCTTGCGATGAGGGCGAAGCCCGACGCAGCAATCCTTAGGGCTAAGCAGCCCTCACCCTGAGGAGCGATGCGGCACGCATCGCGTCTCGAAGGGCGAGGCTAACGAAAGCGCTACCGTCCCACGCGACGAAACCATTCGTCTTCGTCAATCACTTCGACATTATGTTTGCGCGCATCGGCGAGCTTTGAGCCAGCACCCGGCCCGGCCACGACAAGATCGGTCTTCTTCGACACCGAGCCCGAAACTTTGGCACCCAAGGATTCGGCCATCGCCTTGGCCTCATCACGTGACATGCGCTCCAACGCACCGGTGAATACAATTGTCTTGCCCGCGACCGGACTGTCCGTTGCAACCGCTTCCGGCGCTTCGGGCGTCACATCCTTGAGCAGCGCGTCAACAACCTCGCGATTATGCTCTTCGGCAAAAAAATCGGTGATCGAGCCGGCCACCACGGGCCCAATGCCCTCAATCGCCGTCAATTCCTCTTCCGTCGCATCGCGGAGCTTTTCGACAGCACGGAAATGGCGCGCTAAAATTTTAGCATTCGTCTCACCGACATGGCGAATGCCGAGCGCAAAGATGAACCGATTGAGCGCGATCGTCCGCCGCGCGGCAATCGCGGCGAAAAGATTGCGCGCCGACGTCTCACCCATGCCCTCGCGATCCTTGAGCTTTTTCAAGGAACGCGCATCGCGCGCTTCGAGCGTAAAGATGTCCTGCGGCCGCGCGATGATACCATCGCGATAGAAGGCTTCGATCTGCTTCTCGCCCAGCCCTTCAATATCGAACGCATCGCGTGACACGAAATGGCGCAGGCGTTCCATCGCTTGCGCCGGACAAACAAGTCCACCCGTGCATCGCCGTACCGCTTCAAGTTCGCCTGTCTTGGGGTCAGCTTCGCGCACAGCATGGCTGCCGCAGATGGGGCATAAGGTCGGGAATTGATAGGGCTTGGCGTTGGCGGTTCGCTTTTCCGGCACGAACCCCAGAATTTGCGGGATCACATCACCCGCGCGCTGCACGATGACGGTGTCACCAATCCGCACATCCTTGCGCGCGATCTCGTCTTCATTATGCAGCGTCGCGTTTGACACGACGACGCCACCGACCGTCACGGGTTCGAGCTTGGCAACCGGCGTCAAAGCGCCGGTTCGCCCCACTTGAATGTCGATGTCAAGCAAAGTCGTTGTTGCTTTTTCAGCAGGAAATTTATGTGCGGTTGCCCAGCGCGGCGAGCGCGAGATAAACCCGAGCCGCCTTTGTAGCGCGAGATCGTCAACCTTGTAGACCACGCCATCAATGTCATAGGGCAAGGATGCGCGCTGTGCCTCAATGCCACGATAAACAGCGAGCATCCCATCGAGGCTTTCACAGCGTTTCATTAAGGGATTGGTCGGAAAGCCCATGCGCTTGAAGGCGGCCACCATCCCATGCTGCGTCTCAGCGGGTATAGCACCTTCAATCTCACCCCACGCATAAGCGAAGAAATGCAAAGGCCGTGATGCTGTGACATTCGGATCAAGCTGGCGCAAAGAGCCTGCCGCCGCATTGCGCGGATTGGCAAACACAGGCTTGCCTTCCGCTTCCTGCCGCGCGTTGAGCGCCGCGAATTCGCTCTTGTCCATATAGATTTCACCGCGCACTTCGAGGACAGTGGGCACATCACCTTTCAACCGATGCGGAATTGCCTTGATCGTGCGCACATTGGCGGTGACGTTCTCACCTTCCTCGCCATCGCCGCGCGTTGCAGCGACCACGAGCTCGCCCTGTTCGTAACGCAATGAGCAGGAAAGACCGTCAATTTTCGGCTCGGCTGTAAAGGCGATCGCCTTGCTGTCCGACCAATCAAGAAAGCGCCGCACACGCTCGACAAATTCGCCAGCTTCCTCGTCCGTAAAAACGTTGGCAAGCGACAGCATCGGCACACGATGCTTGACCTTGCCGAATTTTTCGAGCGGCTTGGCACCAACCTGGCGTGAGACATCGGCCTTGCCCTTAAGCTCCGGAAATTCAACTTCCAGCGCTTCGAGACGACGGCGTAAGGCGTCGTAATCCGCGTCCGAGATGATAGGCGCATCGTCCTGATGGTAGCGGCGATCATGCGCGGCAATCTCATCCGCCAATTTGCGATATTCGGCATGCGCCTCAATGGGCGAAAGCGTCGCTTCCGCCCGCGGCTTTTTTCCGCGCGCCATCAATGCGCCCCTTCAAGCAATTTCGATGCGGCGGCACGGGCTTCATCCGTAATCTTGGCACCGGCAAGCATCCGCGCGATCTCTTCGCGACGATGTTCGTCGGCAATCACATTCACCCGTGTCGCAACACGCTGTTCGGCGCCCTTTTCCTTCGCCAGATCTTTTGCGATCAGGAAATGTCGCTTGGCGCGTGCCGCCACTTGCGGCGCATGCGTCACAGCCAACACCTGTACACCATGGGATAGACGCGCCAGACGCTGCCCGATCGCATCGGCGACAGCACCGCCAACCCCCGTATCGATTTCGTCGAACACCAAAGTCGGCGCCGAACCGCGATCAGCCAGACAGACTTTTAGCGCTAACAAAAAGCGCGAGAGCTCACCGCCCGACGCCACTTTCAACATCGGCCCCGGCCGTGTCCCCGGATTCGTTTCGACCCAGAATTCGATCCTATCCTGCCCATCGGCAGCACGGCTCTCAGCGTCGGTTTCGATATTCACCATGAAACGCGCGCGCTCGAGCTTCAAAGGCGGCAATTCCGCTGCGACCGCTTTTTCAAGCGACTTGGCCACTTTTACACGCGCAGCACTCAGGGCCTGCGCTTGCGCTTTGTAATCAGCCTCCGTCGCAATGACGGCGGCTTCAAGCTCCGTCATGTTGCGCTCACCCGCATCAAGCTGGTCGAGATCACCGGCAAACTTGTCCCGCAAGGCGGCGAGATCATCCGGCAAAACATTGTATTTGCGTGCCGCAGCCCGCAAGGCAAACAGGCGCTCTTCGACGCGCTCCAATTCGCGCGGATCGAAATCGGCGTCGCGTTGGGCTTGCTCAAGTGCGTCGCGTGCGATCTCCAAAGCCTGCAACGATTCTTCAAGGGCTTTCACGCTTGCCGCAACGAGTTGCGGCGTCTGCGCCGCCCGCCGTTCTAGCCGCCGCATCGCCGATGATAAGGCTGGGATCGGCGACGCGTCGCCCGCTACGGCGTCATGCGCATCATTGATATCGGCGATGATCTTTTCCGCGCCCATCATCAATTGCCGCTTCTCGGCGAGGATTTGTTCTTCGCCGGGCTCAGGCGCGAGCTTGTCGAGCTCGGCAAAGGCATGGCGCAAATAATCCGCTTCCCGCCGCGCCGTCGCGATCCGTTCAGCCAAGGCATCGCGTGCATCGCGCGCTTCGCGCCATGCAGCATGGGCAGCGGCAAGTTTTTTTAGTTTCGGGCCATGGCCCGCGAAGGCATCGAGCAAAGCGCGGTGTGCGGCGGGATCGGTCAGCGCGCGATCATCATGCTGGCCATGAATTTCAACAAGCGTCGCACCAATCGCGCGCAAGGCCTGCACCGAGACAGGCTGATCATTGATCAGCGCGCGCGTGCGGCCATCGGCCATCTGCACACGGCGCAGAATAAGATCGCCATCGTCGGGAATGTCGTTCTGCTTAAGAAGGGCATGAGCGGGATGGTCAGCCGCCAAGTGGAACACCGCCGTGACCTGCCCCTGCGCCTGACCATGCCGGACGAGCGAGCCATCGCCACGTGCGCCCAGCGCCAAAGCAAAGGCATCAAGCAGGATCGATTTGCCCGCCCCCGTCTCACCGGTGAGCACGCTGAGCCCGTCCTCAAGAACGAGGTCGAGGCGGTCGATCAGGACGATATCGCGAATCGAAAGCTGTACGAGCATGGGTCGAATCCTGCCCGACTATAGGTCGCGCGCAAGCCGCTGAAATCAAGCCGGAGACCGTCGATAGCCCCAAGGGAATGGGGCTGGGCCTCGATTAGCCCATGCCCACCGATTTGAACGCCTTGGTGATCCAAGAATCGCCGCTCTCCCGCGGCGCAAGCCCGCGCGATTGCAGAAGGGTGAAGGCGTCCTTGTACCAGGGCGAGTCGGGGAAGTTATGGCCGAGCACAGCGGCGGCCGTCTCGGCTTCGCCGATCACGCCGAGCGCGAGGTAAGCTTCGGTCAGGCGTGCCAACGCTTCTTCGATCTGGTTGGTTTGCTGGAACTGCGCCACCACCACGCGGAAGCGGTTGATAGCGGCCGGATAGTTACGCTTCTTCAGATAATAGCGGCCGACATTCATCTCGCGCCCGGCGAGCTGGTCTTTCACCACATTCATTTTGAATTTGGCGTCCGCTGCATATTCGGACTTCGGCCAACGCTGCACCACTTCCTGGAAGGCGAGCAGCGCCTTTTCCGAACGCTCCTGATCGCGCGTCGTATCAGGGATCTGGTTGTAATAGGATTGCCCGACAAGATAGGCCGCATAGGCGGCTTCAGGACTTGCCGGATGCAGGCCGAGATAGCGTTTACCCGCGGCAATCGCCTCATCGTAATTGCGCGCTTCGAAATTGGCGTAGGTCTGCATCAACAGCGCCCGCTGCGACCAGACTGAGAACGGATAGGCCTTGTCGAGTTCGCCAAAGCGCTTCGCTGCGCCCTCGAACTCCTTCTTGTCGATATAGGCGAGCCCTTCATTGTAGAGCTGCTCGGCCGGGATCGTCGGCTTGATTTCGGGCTTGTAGACTTCTGGCTTGTCGAACGGATTGAGGCTCGAAATCGTGTCGCAGGCCGCGAGCGGCATCATGGCGAGGACCAGAAGTCCGGCGCGGAACAGGCTCGTCGAAAAACGGTCAGCGCGCATCAATCCTAGATCCTCCGGTCGGAACCCTGCCACGGCAGTTCACAGACAGCCCTCATACTCGATTGGAGGGCATAATTCCATAGAGGCCGAGGGATTGCGGCGCGGTAAAGGCAGGGATCAGTCGTTCTGCGCCGCATAAGCCGCAGCACGGACGCCGAGTTCGGCATGCCCCGTCTCGCGGCGGCTCTCTTCCACGAAGGTGTAGGCCGTGCGATCGGCGAACAAAGCTTCGAGAACCGAGAAGTTGAGGCGGTGTCCGCCCATATAGGAGCGATAAAGCCCAAGAATTGGGGCTCCTGCCAAGGACAGGTCGCCCACCGCATCAAGCGTCTTGTGGCGCGAAAACTCATCCGGCCAGCGCGTACCTTCCGGATTGACGACGGCATCATCGCCAAGCGCCACCGTGTTTTCGAGCGAGGCACCGAGCGCAAACCCAGCCTGCCAGAGCTTTTCAACGTCGCACATGAAGCCGAAGGTGCGGGCGCGTGCCAATTCCTTGCGGAAGGACTGCGGATCGAGATTGATCGCCGTCTTCTGGCGGCCGATCACCTTGGTATCGAAATCGATCTCAACTTCGAGGCGGAAGCCTCGCGCATGCGGATGCAGTTCAGCCCAAGCCCGGCCTTGCTGCACACGTACCGTCTTCAACACACGGAGATACCGACGGGCAGCGGCCTGACGGCGCGTGCCCGCGCGGTCGATCGCATCCACGAACGGCGCGGCGCTCCCATCCATAATCGGAACTTCCGGCCCGTCGATTTCGATCAGAACATTATCGATGCCCAAGCCGGACAAAGCGGCGAGCAGATGCTCGATGGTCGAAACAGCACCGGTCGAAGTATCACCCACGATGGTGCAAAGCTCAGTGGCGCTGACCAGCGTGTGGCGCGCCGGAATCAAACGGTCGACGCCGCCCGGCAAACCGGTGCGCAGAAAAACGACGCCAGAATTCACTTCCGCCGGATGCAGGATCAAGGACGCGGGCTTGCCGGAATGAACGCCAATACCAGTGACTTCAACGCGATGAGCGAGCGTGGTTTGACTGGTAAAGGCCATGCGTTCCGTCCTCTTATTCCGCCGCCCGGAGGGCCGCGGCGGAGATTTGGGGATCAACCCCGCCGGAACGTTGGTGACTGATATGCCGCCTGCCCTGATGAGCCCGCCCCGATATGAGGCCGGACCATACGCGCGCACACCGCTCAGGCCAAATCACGCTTTCTATCGCTTTGTTACAAAGCCACGCTTCTTTGAAACAAGGATTTTGCCAAGTTTAACAATAAGTTAAAAAAAAGCCCGGGGTGCAGGACCCCGGGCTTTGCAACTTTGAATAAGGCCAGTGGTCAGTTCGACTGACGGCGTAAGAAAGCCGGGATTTCGAGCTGATCGTCTTCCGTGAGTCGCTGCTGCGGCCGCGGCGCGGGGGCCCGCTTGGCGAATTCCTGAGCCGCGGGCGCGGCTTGCGGCATCGGGGCCGGCTGCTGGGGCTGCGGCGGCTGCTGCATCCGCACGGGCTGCGGCGCGGGCGCTTCCGGCTCAGCGCGGCGACCAAAGCCTGCCGCCGTCAGGCGGTCGAGCAGCGACGTGCGCTTCTTTTCCACAGGGGCTGCAATCGGCTCACGCGCCTGTTCGAACTGGCGCTGCGCCACGGGCGGGAAATCAGTGATGGTCGGCATCTGGGCCGGACGCATCGGCTGTTCGGGCGCGGGCGGCACGAATTGCCCGGCCTGCATGTAAGGCGCGGGTTCCGGCTGCGGCGCGACCGGCTGCGGCGCGGGAGCGGCTTCGTACGTCATCTTCGGCGGAACCGGACGCACCGTTACATCGCTGCGAACCATCGGCTGCGGCGCAGGCTGGTGATGCTGCGGCTGGTGCATCGCCGGTTGCGGCGCGGGCTGCTGGACAGCGACCGGCTCAGGCTGACGCCATTGCGGCTCGATCACTGGCGCGGCGGGTGCCGTGGCCACAGGCGTCACCGGACGGGCGGCCGGCTGCGGGGCCTGCTGGGCGGCGATAGCGCGGAGGCGCTCGGCCGTCGCGACAATGCGCTCTTCCGTGCGGCCCGGATTGAGACGAGCCATGATGTCTTCGTGATCGATGCCAGTGGCGACGACCGACACGCGCACAATGCCTTCGAGGGAATCGTCACGAGTCGCGCCGAAGATCACATTCGCTTCCGGATCGACTTCTTCGCGGATGCGGGTGGCAGCTTCGTCGACTTCATAGAGTGTGAGATCAGCACCACCGGTGATCGAGATGAGAAGGCCACGTGCGCCCTTCATGCAGACATCATCGAGCAGCGGATTAGCGATCGCCGCCTCGGCAGCGCGCATGGCGCGCTTCTCGCCGGTGGCTTCGCCCGTACCCATCATCGCCTTGCCCATTTCACGCATCACAGCGCGGACGTCGGCGAAGTCGAGATTGATCAGGCCTTCCTTCACCATCAGATCGGTGATGCAGGCCACGCCCGAATAAAGAACCTTATCGGCCATGGCGAAAGCATCAGAGAAGGTCGTCTGCTCATTGGCGATGCGGAACAGATTCTGGTTCGGGATGATGATGAGCGTGTCGACGGATTTCTGCAGCTCTTCGATACCCTGCTCCGCGAGGCGCATGCGGCGGGTGCCTTCGAACTGGAACGGCTTGGTGACGACGCCAACCGTGAGAATACCCATGTCGCGCGCGGCGCGCGCCACGACGGGAGCTGCACCCGTACCGGTGCCGCCGCCCATACCGGCGGTGACGAACACCATATGCGCACCGGCGAGCTGGTCGCGGATTTCATCGATCACTTCTTCGGCGGCAGCCTGACCGATTTCCGGCTGCGAACCCGCACCCAGACCTTCGGTGACCTGCAGACCCATCTGGATCACGCGATGCGCCTTCGACGAGGTCAAAGCCTGCGCATCGGTATTACCGACGACGAACTCGCAGCCCTGCAGACCGAGCTCGATCATGTTGTTGACGGCGTTGCCACCGGCACCGCCGACACCGAACACGGTGATCCGGGGCTTCAGCTCGCGGATATCCGGAACCTTGAGATTGATCGTCATTGTACTCGCCTCTCTTTGTGGCACCCGCCGGTACCCGTGTTGTCATTCAGACCCGGCCGCCGCACCGGATCTTTTCACCTTCAGAAACTGTCTCGGAACCACCGGCCCATCCGGCTGAAATAGCCATCCGTGCCGGTCGCTTGCATGAACCCCGCCGAACGCGGCTCGAAATGTTCGAGCGACGCGACCTGCGGATAAACCAGAAGACCAACAGGAGCCGCGAAAGACGGCCCGCGCGCCGCTTCGGGCAGGCCCTGCACACCGAGCGGGCGACCAATGCGCACCTGCTTGGAGAGAATCTGCCGCGTCAGATCGGCCATGCCGGTCAATTGCGCGCCACCGCCCGTCAACACGATGCGGCGACCTGCCTCCGTACCGAAACCGGCTGACTTCAACCGGTCGCGCACGAGTTCGAGAATTTCTTCGACGCGCGGCTTCATGATCCGCACGAGATGCGATTTCGGCACATGATTGACGGCATCACGATCGTCTTCGTCGACGGAGGCGACAGCGATCATCTCGCGATCATCCGACGCGGTCGCAATCGTCGAGCCATAAAGCGTCTTCAAACGCTCAGCATGCGTCAGCGTCGTTGAAAGACCACGCGCAATATCCATGGTGATGTGATTGCCGCCGACGGCAACCGCATCGGCGTGCACGATGGCGCCTTGCGCGAACACGCCAAAGCTCGTCGTGCCGCCACCGCAATCGACGACGACGACGCCCATATCGGCTTCATCATCGACGAGCGCCGAAAGGCCCGACGCATAAGGGCTCGCGACTACCGCTTCGACGCCAATATGGCAACGTTCGACAGCGAGCATGAGATTGCGCACGGCATTCTGATCGGACGTGATCAGATGCATGTCGACGCCCAGCTTCTCGCCGACCATGCCATGCGGATCGCGGATGCCCTTGATCTGATCAAGCGCATAGCCCGTCGGCAGCGAATGCAGGATCGTGCGGCCAGGCCGCGCACCCGTATGGCTCGCCGCTTCAAGCACGCGGCTCATTTCATGCTGACCGACAGCAGCGCCGCGCAGTGGAATTTCAGCGTGGTAGGATTCCGACGAAAGACGACCGCCGGTCATGTTGAGAATGAGTGAGCGGATCTCGACCTTGGCCATGCGCTCGGCTGCATCGACAGCGAGCCGGATCGACTGCTCCGCCGCTTCGAGATCGACGATGGCCCCACCTTTGAGACCGCGCGAACGCTGATGACCGATGCCGATGATCTGCGCCTTGTGCGTACGGCCGCGCAACGTATCGCTTTCCGGAACCGGATCGAGCCGCGCAACGAGGCAGACGACCTTGCTGGTGCCGACATCGAGCACGGACAGGATCGCATTCTTACGCGCCGACAAAGGCTTCATACGCGGGGTCAAACTGGTGCGGCGAAAACTCACGTCGCGTTCCCCTTGCCTTTGGCTTTGGATTTTTGCGCTTCGGCGAGCGCAGCAGCGCCCTCTTCCGTCAGGCGCAGCACGACGCGATCAGCTTTGCGCAGATCGACCGAGAGCACATCCTTGTCGAGCAAGGCCTTGTCTTTGACGAGCGTGGCGAGACGCGCCATCGCCGCATCGACATTATCTTCCGGCAGGCGCACATCGATCCCGTTGTCGAGCTTCAGCGTCCAGCGACGCTGACCGACGAGAATGCCCGCGCGAATATGTGGCTTCAATGCCGGTTGCGCATCGATCATCTTGGCAAAGGCAACGGCGCGTTCATTGGCCCCTTCGCCCACGACGAGCGGCAGGCGCAGGAAACGATCATCGCGCAGCGTGTCGATCGTCTTGCCGTCGGCACTCACAACGAAGACTTCGCCATGGCGCTGCCAGAGCGCAAAAGGCTCACGCTCGACGAGCGTGATCTGCAAACCATCGGGGAAGAGCTTGCGAACGGTCGCCTCGCGCACCAGCGGCATTGCGAGGAGACGCGCGCGGACAGCTTCCGCATCAACCGAGAACAACGAGGCATGTTCATCGATGCCAGCGCTCGAAAGCACTTCGCGCGCCGTCAATTCATTGAGACCGGTGATCGTGATGCGATCAAGACCAAAGCCGGAGGCCCGCGCCAGCGCGACATCAGGCGGCCCGAAGGAATTGACGAGCGCATCGTAATGGCCACCGCGCATGATGCCGTAGCCGATAGTGACGGCGAACAGGCCAAGCGTGAGGAACGTGCCGAAGCCGCGCGGAATCCGCTGCTCGATCGGCTTTACGACGAACGCACGGCGCCGCGGGCTCCGCTCGCGCGGCCCCGGGCCGAAACCCTTAGCGGTCGGAAAGGCGGCGACATGCGCGCCTGCATGCGATGAACGCAGTACAGTAGGCATGAGCGAACCGCTCATCGATCGCAGGAGGCGTCCTCCACCATCCATTCTACAAGCTCACCAAACGAATAGCCCGCATGGGCCGCGAGTTCGGGCACCAAAGACGTCTGGGTCATGCCGGGCTGTGTGTTGACTTCAAGACAGACGAGAGCGCCAGTGCCTTCTGGGCGATCGTCATATCTGAAGTCTGCACGGCTCACCCCGCGGCAGCCCAGTGCCTCATGTGCCATCAAAGTTAGTTTTTGGACCTCTTGGTAAATTTTTGGTTTAATTTCTGTTGCCAGAACGTGAATTGAGCCGCCTTTGGCGTATTTTGATTCATAATCGTAGAAGAGCCCGGCTGAAGGGCGGATTTCGATGATCTCGGTGGGCTCGCCCTTCACCACAGCGCAGGTCAATTCGCGCCCAGCGACATAGGATTCGACCAGCACCTGATCGCCATGCGGCCAATCGGCCCGCGCCACTTCCTGCGGTGGATGAGAGCGGTCTTCCCGCACGATCACCACGCCCACAGAGGAGCCTTCATTGACAGGCTTCACCACATAAGGCGGCGGCAATTGATGGGTTTTAGCGGCTTCAAAACGCGAGACAGTAACGCCTTGCGCTACCGGAATGCCGGCGGCGGCCATCACGGCCTTCGCACGGTCCTTCTGCATCGCCAAAGCTGAGGCAAGCACGCCGGAATGGGTATAGGGAATCTGGAGCATCTCCAGAATGCCCTGCACCACACCATCTTCACCAAACCGGCCATGGAGTGCGTTGAAGCACACATCGGGTTTGAGCGCAGACAGTACGGCCGATATATCGCGGCCCACATCAACCCGCGTGACTCGAAAACCGCGTTCTTCAAGGGCATCAGCACAGGCAGCGCCGGAATTCAGCGACACTTCGCGTTCGGCGGAAAGCCCACCGAATAGAACCGCGACGTGTTTTGCCATCGTCCACCCCCAGCGCGACGGATTCTTAACGGGCTCTCTTGGCGCGTTTGCGAATCACTTCACTAGAGGTCGCTGATTTGCCCCCCTTATGGCAAGCCCACTCTGCGAATTTCCCATTCGAGCGTGACGCCTGTTGCATTGAAGACTCGTTTGCGAACCTCTTCGCCGAGCGCTTCGATATCCGCCGCACGCGCGCCGGGAGAGGCAATTAGGAAATTGCAATGCAGTGCGGAGACCTGCGCGCCGCCCAAAATGAGTCCGCGACAGCCCGCTTTATCGATCAATTCCCACGCTTTTGCACCCGGCGGATTCTTAAATGTCGAGCCGCCGGTGCGCGTGTTAACCGGTTGCGTCGCCCCACGGGCCTCGGTGATCGCATTCATCTCGGCCAGAATTGACTCAGCGTCACCGGGACGGCCTTCGAACACAGCTTCGGTGAAGATAATGTCCTCGGCAACACCGCAATGGCGATAGCTGAAACCCATCGCGGCCAAATCAAATTCATGGGTCTTTCCAACACGATCAACGCCGCGCGCGGCCAAGAAGATCTGCGCGACCTCGCCACCATAAGCGCCACCATTCATCCGCAGCGCGCCACCAATGGTGCCGGGAATACCACGCAGGAAAGAGAAACCAGCCACGCCAAGCTCAGCCGCAAACCGCGCCACTTTCACATCCGCCAAGCCAGCGCCAGCACGGATCCGCGTTGCGCTCTCCGCCGTTAACTTTTGGAATCCTTTGCCGAGCCGAATGGCGAGACCGGGAAATCCACCATCGCGCACGAGCAGATTGGACCCAAGGCCCAGAACAAGAACGTCCCACTCAGAATGAGTCGCGGCGAGCAAAAGCGCGAGGTCTGACTCATCTTGCGGCTCAGCCAAGGCTTCGGCCGCACCGCCGCAGCGAAACCAGCTGAACGGCGCAAGCGGCGCATCGGCCGTAAGCGTGCCGCGATAGCGGCCTTCAAGCTGCGCCTTGAGCGTATCGAAACGCGCGCTTGCCATCAGGCCGCGCCGTTCAATTCGCCCGGCAATGCATAAGCCCATTGCGTGATGGTGCCGGCACCGAGGCAGACGACATAATCGCCGGGCCGTGCCAGCCCGCGCACGACGCCTGCCAGTGCAGCTGGATTATCGAGCGCCAACGCATTGCGATGACCATGCGCCTTGATCGCCTGAACGAGATGATCGCGATCAATGCCCGCAATGGGCTGCTCGCCCGCAGCATAGACATCCGCGACGATCACGGCATCGGCATCGTTGAAGCAGGTGGCGAATTGATCAAACAGCGATTGCAAGCGCGTAAACCGGTGAGGCTGGACGACGGCAATAACCTGCCCGGCTGTCGACGCACGCGCGGCCCGCAGCACTGCGGCGATTTCGACCGGGTGATGGCCGTAATCATCGAAAATGGTCACGCCCTTCCACTCACCGGTCTTGGTGAAGCGACGCTTCACGCCACCGAAATTCTTGAGCGCCGCACGGATCTGATCAGGCTTCATGCCCAGATGATAGGCAACCGCAATGGCCGCCGTGGCATTCAGCGCGTTATGGTGGCCGGGCATCGGCAGAACGAGATCATCGATACGCGTCACTTGCTGCGTCTTGCGATCGCGAATTTCAACACCGAAACGGCAGACGCCACCGCGTAAATCAACACCCGTGAGGCGCACATCGGCTTGCGGATTTTCACCGTAAGTGATGACGCGACGATCCTCGATCTTGCCAACAAGATCCTGCACCGTGGGGTGATCAAGGCACATCACGGCAAAGCCGTAAAAGGGAAGATTTTCGACAAAGGCGCGGAAGGCATCCTTGATCGCATCGAATGTATGGAAATGATCAAGATGCTCAGGATCAATATTGGTGACGATCGCGACATCGGCGGGCAATTTCAAGAATGTGCCATCCGATTCATCGGCCTCGACCACCATCCAATCGCCTGCACCCAAGCGTGCATTGGTACCATAGGCGTTGATGATACCGCCATTGATGACGGTCGGATCGAATTGGCCGGCATCGAGCAGTGTCGCCACCAGCGATGTCGTCGTTGTTTTGCCATGCGTCCCGGCGATCGCGACGCATTGTTTCAGCCGCATCAATTCAGCCAGCATTTCTGCACGCCGTACGACCGGAATACGGCGCTCACGCGCCGCCATCAATTCGGGATTATCGCGCTTAATCGCCGTTGACACGACCACCACTGCGGAGGCGCCGATGTTCTCAGCCCGATGACCGACTTCGACCGCAATGCCCTTGTCGCGCAAGCGCTTGACGTTTGCATTGTCGGACGCATCCGAGCCTTGCACGACATAACCGAGATTATGCAGCACTTCAGCGATGCCGGACATGCCGATGCCACCAATGCCAACAAAATGAATGGGGCCCAACTCGGCGGGAAGTTTCATGGGCGCTTGTCCTCAAGACCGATCAGAATAGCTAATTGCCGCGCGAGCCGCTCGGCCGCATCGGGAATTCCGGCGCTTTTGGCCGCCCCGGCGGCGCGGGTCAAGCCCGACGGATGAGCCAGGCCATCGAGAATGGCTTGGCGCAATTGCGTGCCATCAAATTCGCTTTGCGGCACCAGCGTGGCGGCGCCACATGCAGCGAATTGGGTCGCATTGGCCGCTTGATCACCATCCAGCGAATGCGGCAGCGGAACGAGAAGCGCAGGCCGACCGATAACGCCGAGTTCTGCAATGGTAGATGCGCCCGACCGCGCCACCACAAGATGCGCAGCCGCCATGCGCTGCGGCAGATCCTTGAAGAACGGCGCCACTTCGGCCGCGATACCCGCCGCCTCATAAATCGCTTCAACGCGCGCGACATCTTCCGGCCGCGCCTGCTGCACGACATGGAGCCGTGCACGCGCTTCAGCAGGCAAAGCCGCCAGCGCTGCAGGCACGACATCGCTCATCACCCGCGCGCCTTGGCTGCCGCCAAACACAAGTAAAGAAAAACGAAAGCCCGGGGTTGTATCAGGATAGGCGATTGCAGAGGCCGCGCGCACGGCGGGCCGCACGGGATTACCGACATGCAGCATTTTGCTGCGCCATTCCGGCTTGATGCCACGCACCAGCGGAAAACCCGTCGCAATCATCGTGGCACGCCCTGCAAGCGCACGGTTCGCGCGCCCGATGACGCCATTCTGCTCATGCAGAACAAGCTTTGTCCCAAGCACTGAAGCTGCGATGGCTGGCGGCAAAGTGGGGTAGCCGCCAAAGCCAACCAAAACCGCAGGCTTGCGGCGTTGAATAAGCCAGAGTGATTGCGCAAAACCCTTCGCCAATTGGAACGCGCTACGCGCCATCGCCACCGGCGAACGCGAACCGAACGTCGCCGATGCGACGCCGTGCACTTCATCAGCCGGAAAATCCTTCGCATAGGCCAGCGCGCGCTCATCCGTGACGAGCCCGACACGCACGCCGAGCGGCTTCAAGGCATGCGCGAGTGCTTCAGCGGGAAACAAATGCCCGCCCGTGCCGCCCGCACAGAGGAGGACGAGCGGCGCTGTCAACGGCGCGTTCCCTGCACAATACGGTCATAGAATTCCGCGCGTGAACGCCGCCGCGTCACGGCAAGAAGGAAGCCCATGCCAAGAGCCAGCGAAATCAGCGATGAACCGCCATAGGAAATGAATGGCAACGTCATCCCCTTGGCAGGGATCAGATGAACATTCACCGCCATATTGATGACCGATTGCAGGCCAAACAGCGTGATAAGGCCCATGGCAGCCAAGCGGCAGAAGGGCTCTTCATTGCGCCGCGCCAATGTCATGCCGCGTAATACGACGAAGGTGAACAGTAGCAAAATGACAAGGCAGAGTATGATACCGAATTCTTCTGCGGTCACGGCGAAGATGAAATCGGTATGGCTATCAGGCAAAATACGCTTCACCGTACCCTCGCCCGGCCCTTTGCCAAACCAACCACCTTGCGCAAAACTATCGAGCGCATTGTCGACCTGAAACGTGTCGCCTGATTGCGGGTCGAGGAAGCGATTGATGCGTGCGGTGACATGGGGCAAAAATTTATAGGCGCCCGCAATTGCAATGACACCACCGCCAATCAGAAACAGCACCCAGAACAACGAGAGACCGGCGACGAACAGCATGCCAGACCACACAATGGCGACAAGCATGGTCTGACCGAAATCAGGTTGCAGCACCAACGGCACCACTGTGCAGGCCAGAAGCAGGAAGCCAAGAAACGTCCCGGGCATGTCGCGCCGCACGCCACCTTCAGAAAATGCCCATGCAGCAAGGATCACGAAAGCCGGCTTCACAAACTCCGATGGCTGAATGCTCAAGCCCGCCAGATTGATCCAGCGCTTAGCGCCCTTCACTTCAACGCCGAACAAAATGGCGGCCACCACCAACGCCATACCGATAATGTAAACGGCCAAGGCGGCCCGCCGCACATAACGCGGCGACAGAAAGCTCGCGACCAGCATCAGAATGATGGCCGGCACAAGGTAGAGCACTTGCCGATGCACAAAATGGAACGTCGGCAGACCAAGCCGCTCGGCCACTGGTGGGCTGCCTGCCATGGCAAGCACGATGCCCGCCATCATCAGCACACCCACAGTGGCCAGCAAAATGCGATCGACGGTCCACCACCAATCGGAAAAAGGCGAACGTTCGGCGCGGGATACCATGGCTTAGACCTCTGCCATTGCACGAAAACCAGGAAGCTGTTCGACGAGTGTGCGGAAATGCGCGCCGCGCAGCTCGAAGTTGCGATATTGATCGAAGGATGCGCAGGCGGGCGACAGCAGAACGACCGGCGCTTCTACACCCGATGCCTGCGCCGCTTCATTGGCCGCGCGGACCGCCTTCTCAAGGTCACCGCAAAAGCGATGCGGTACAGAGCCGAGCGTGCGGGCGAAATCCTCGCTCGCCTGCCCGATCAGAAACGCTTCACGCACGCGGCCGAACAAAGGCGCGAGCGGCGCGATGCCCCCTTCTTTGGGTACGCCCCCGCAAATCCAGAATATGTCACGCGGGATCGCGAGCAATGCTTTCTCGGTCGCGTCCGCATTAGTCGCCTTAGAATCGTTGATGAACAGAACGGACCCGACGCGGCCGACCTGTTCCATCCGATGCGCAAGGCCGGGAAAGCTTTTGAGCCCGCGCAGAATCGTTGCATCGTCGACGCCGAGCGCTTCAGCCGCCGCAATGGCTGCGGCCGCATTCTGCCCATTATGCGCGCCGCGCAACGAACCAATCCCGTTGAGATCTAATACGCGCTGACCATTGCGCAGAATAAAGCCCTCTTCATAGGAGAGCCCCTGCGACAAAATCCGCTCGACGGAAATCTCCACCGGTTTATGCAACCGCGCAGCGATGGATCGACACCATTCGTCATCGACGCCCATCACAGCGTGCAACGCCTTCGCCACCAATCGCTCTTTAACGCCCGCGTAGTTCTCCATTGTGCCATGCCGATCGAGATGATCGGGCGTGACGTTCAGCAGAATGCCGACGCTGGGTGCAAGCGATGCCGCAAGATCGATTTGATAGGATGAGCATTCGATCACATGGACGCGGCCAGCCGCCGGCGGCGCGAGCGAAAGAATCGCAGTCCCGATATTGCCGCCCATCTGTACATCAAAACCGGCCACTTTCATCACATGCGCAATGAGTGCCGTCGTCGTCGACTTGCCATTCGTGCCCGTGATCGCGATGAAAGGCGCATCCGGCGCCAGCTGGGCCCGCTCAAGACAGAACAATTCGATGTCGCCAATCACAGGAATGCCCGCAGCATGGGCACGCTTGACCGTCCAATGCGGTTCGGGATGCGTGAGCGGTACGCCAGGCGCAAGGATGAGCGCAGCGAAGTCTGTGAAATTCGCCTGAGCTAGATCGGCAACCGCAAGTCCCTCGGCTGCCGCTTTATTGCGCGCTGCCTCATTGTCATCCCATGAAAGGACGTTCGCACCACCCGCTTTCAAAGCGCGCGCCGTCGCAAGCCCCGAACCACCGAGGCCGAAAAGCGCGACGCGCTGTCCTTGGAAAGCGTGAACGGGTGTCATGTCACCTCAACTTCAGTGTCGAAAGACCGACGAGCGCGAGCACAACGGCGACGATCCAGAAGCGAACAACCACTTGCGGTTCCGACCAACCAAGTTGCTCGAAATGATGGTGCAAGGGCGCCATGCGGAAGACGCGTCGGCCCGTCAACTTGAAAGACGCGACCTGAATAATCACCGACAAGGCTTCGAGCACAAAAAGACCGCCGACGATGGCGAGCACGATTTCATGCTTGGTTGCAACAGCGACGGTGCCAAGAAGACCGCCCAATGCAAGCGAACCCGTATCACCCATGAAAATCTGCGCAGGCGGCGCATTGAACCAGAGAAAGCCGATTCCAGCGCCAATGAGCGCACCGCACACAACCGCCAATTCACCCGTGCCCGGCGTGTAGTGGATTTGCAGATAATTCGAGAAGACGACGTTACCGGCGAGATAGGCGATAAAGCCAAAGGTCGCGGCTGCAATCATCACTGGCACGATGGCGAGGCCATCAAGCCCGTCCGTCAGATTGACCGAATTGCCTGCCGAGACAATGACGAAGGCGCCGAACACGACAAAGAAAATGCCGAGATCGATCACGATGTCTTTGAAGAAGGGCAAAGCGAGACCGGACGCGAGTTTCCCAGTGCCGAGTTTCATGATGGCGAAACAGGCAAGTCCGGCAATGATAAACTCTGCCAGAAGGCGCGCCTTGCCTGAAAAGCCTTTATGCGATTGCTTCGTGACTTTCAGATAATCGTCATAAAAACCGATCATGCCGAAGCCAAGCGTGACGAAGAGGACAATCCAAACATAGGGATTGGCGGGATTGGCCCACAGCAAGGTCGAGACGACAACGCCAGACAGGATCATGAGCCCGCCCATGGTGGGCGTGCCCTTTTTCGCAAGGTGACTTTGCGGCCCATCAGTCCGGATTGGTTGGCCCTTGCCCTGCTTGATACGAAGCGCAGCAATGATGCGCGGACCAAAGAAGAACACGAAGAACAACGCCGTTGCCGTTGCGCCACCGGTGCGGAAGGTTAGATAGCGAAAGACGTTGAGGAAGCTGAAATTAGCGCTGTAATCAGCAAGCAAGCTTAACATGTCACGCCTCCCCACCCGTCTGTGGGTTTTCAAATCTGTCTTTGATGGCTCGCACGATCTGGCTCATGCGGCTGCTGTTAGAACCTTTGATCGTGATGACGTCGCCATCAGCGAGCGCATCAAGCACGTGCGGCATCAAGGCGGCAGCATCGGGCGCCCACGCACCGCGGCGATCGTCAGGCAAAGCATCGAACATATGCTTCATGCGTGCACCTGCCGCATAAACCCGATCAATGCCGTGCTGTGCAATCTCAGATGCAAGGTCACGATGCATCGCGATTTCGTCTGGGCCCAATTCCAGCATGTCGCCCAAGGCGACGATTTTGCGTTTGGCTGTCCTGATGCTGCCAAGCACTGAGAAGGCCGCCCGCATTGATGCCGGATTGGCGTTGTAACTTTCGTCGATCAGCGTGATGCCACCAAGCGGAACACGTTGCCCCCGCCCCGAAGGTGGCGTAACAGCCGCAAAATCAACAGCCGCTTGGTTCACATCAGCGCCGAGTGCATCAATCGCAGCAAGGACCGCAAGGCCATTCAGCGCGGTATGGTGACCAGGACTGCCGAAGCGAACGGATAATTCCTGCCCGCCCATCGCAACGCGCGCATCCGAGCCGGCTTCATCAAGATTGACGCTGAGAAGTCTTGGGTCGGCCTGCGGCGTTTCACCAAACCGCAGAATACGTGCCGCATGATTGCGCTTTGCATGGCCAGCCAAGCGTTCAACAAAGGCTGAATCGGCAGGGATGATGGCCGTGCCATGGTCTTGCAACCCGTCGAAAATCTCGCCCTTCGCATCGGCAATGGCCTCAAGCGAACCGAGATTTTCCAGATGCACTGGTGCAATGGCCGTGATCACCGCCACATGAGGCCGGACCATTTTCGTAAGAGGCGTGATTTCGTTTGCGTGGTTCATGCCAATTTCAAAAATGCCGAATTGCGTATCGGCCGGCATGCGCGCGAGCGTGAGCGGCACACCCCAATGATTATTATACGATGCAACAGAAGCATGCGTCCGGCCCTGCCGCGATAACAGCGCCTTCAACGCTTCCTTGGTTCCGGTTTTTCCGACTGATCCTGTAACAGCCACAATCCGTGCCTGCACACGCTGACGCGCGGCAAGCCCTAAAGCGACGAGCGCACCCAAGACATCATCAACACCATAGAGCGTGCCTTGACCTTCAAACTCCGCCATGCGGGATCGCAGCACCACGGCACCCGCCGCGCCCTTGGCCAAAGCCACACTGACGAAATCATGTCCGTCACGCACATCTTTCAGCGCAAAAAACAGATCGCCTTGTTCCAGCGTCCGTGTGTCGATTGAAATGCCAGAAATTGGCAAAGGCGCGCCGCTCACCGTCGCACCCATGGCCTGGGCAGCATCTTGAGGGGTCCAAAGCGTCACGCGCGCATCTCCCGTTCCGCAAGTGCCGCAGACAAAACCGCCGAATCAGAGAAGGGCAAGGTTTTTTCGCCAATGATCTGCCCGGTCTCATGGCCTTTACCGGCCACAATCAGAACATCGCCCGGCATCAACATGGCAACAGCCTTCTGAATGGCCTCAGCCCGATCGCCGATCTCATGCGCGCCGGGTGCGGCAGCCAGAATAGCCTTACGGATCGCCGCCGGATTTTCGCTGCGCGGATTATCATCCGTCACGATCACGATATCGGCCTTCCGCACGGCGATCTCGCCCATGAGGGGCCTTTTGCCAGCGTCGCGATCCCCGCCACAGCCAAACACGCAAATCAGGCGGCCTGTCGCATAAGGCCGCAGCGCATCAAGCGCGTGCGCAAGCGCTTCCGGCTTATGCGCGTAATCGACAAGGGCCAGCGCGCCTGTGAGGTGCCCAACAGGCTCAAGCCGACCGGGTACGCCCTTCAATGCTTCGATGGCTGCAAACACGCGCGCTTCATCTTCGCCGCTCGCCAAAACGAGACCCGCCGCGACCAGTGCATTCGCGGCCTGAAAATCACCCGCCAAAGGCAGGCGCACGCGATACGAACCCGACGCGGTTTGAACCGTCAGGATCTGCGCAAAACCTTCGCGCACTAAAGAGACGAGACGGATTGTTTCGCCTTGCGCGCCAACGCTGATGACAGGATGGCCGCTCTGCCGGGCGACATCCATCGCACGCGCCGACCATTCATCATCAGCATAGATAATGGCGGGCATGCCCTGCGGCAGAAGGTGCCGGAAAAGGCGCATCTTCGCGCCGAAATAATCATCCATGGACGGATGATAATCAAGGTGATCACGTCCGAGATTGGTGAAAGCGGCCGCCTGCAAGCGCACACCATCAAGCCTATGTTGATCAAGCCCGTGCGAAGAGGCTTCCATCACCGCGTAATCGATGCCATCGCGCGCCAAATCATCCAGCATGCGATGCAGCGAGACAGGATCCGGCGTGGTAAGTGAACCATAATCGGCTTCCCCACGTGCAATGACACCAATTGTGCCAAGGCTCGCAGCATCATGGCCGCAGAATTCGAAAATCTGCCGCGTGAAATCAGCGACTGAACTTTTACCGCTCGTTCCGGTCACCGCCACCATTGTGGCCGGTTGGCGTGGATAAAAGCGTGCGGCGGCCAACGCCACCGCTTGGCGCGCATTCGCAACAAGGACGAGCGCGACATGCGGATGCGACCATTGATCGGGATGACGCTCGGTGACGATAGCGACCGCCCCTTGTGCAATGGCTTTCGCGATGAAAGCGTTGCCATCAGTTTTTGCGCCTGACAGCGCAAAGAAAACGAAGCCGGGCACAACGGCCCGGCTGTCGAGAGCCACTCCGGCAATGGCGCGCGCATCATCTGTCGCGCCGGGCAGGAGATCGCACAATCTCACGGCTTGCTGCCCCACGCATTCATCTTCGCCATCACGGGGAAAGGCTGCTCCGGCGGATCGAAGCGCGGCGGCAAACCTAAGAGTGGTCCGACGCGTTCAATCACCTTGCCGGTGATGGGCCCCGCATTCCACCCGGCCGTTGCGAAACCATATGTTTCCGGCAAGGCCTGAGGCTCATCGAGCAGCGTAACGAACAGATAACGCGGCTTATCAGACGGGACGATCGCCATGAAGGTGGTGAACAGCTTGTTCTTGGCATAGCGGCCGCCGATCACTTTTTCGGCCGTTCCGGTTTTTCCGCCTACGAAATAGCCGGGAACAGCCGATTTCGCTGCAGAGCCTTTGGTTCCATTCAGGCGCATCACATAGCGCAGTGCTTCGCTAGTTTCTGGCTTGATCACACGCGGTGCTTGATCACGCCGATCGCCATCCTGTTTGAGGAAGGACGGCGTGATGAGATAGCCACCATTCACCAAAGCACCGACCGCCATCGAGGCCTGCAAGGGTGCCACAGCCAAACCGTGGCCAAACGCGATGGTCATCGTGTTCAATTCGCCCCAGCGGCCCGGCACAATGGGTTCAGCATTTTCTGGCAATTCGGTGCGTAGCCGATCGAGCTGGCCCATCTTGCGCAAGAAGGATTTATGATTTTCGACGCCGACACCCAGCGCCATTTTTGCAGTACCGATGTTTGAAGAGTGAATGAATACTTCCGGCACGGTCATCACGCGGTTTTGTGCGTGATAATCGCCAATCTTGAAGCGGCCATAGCGCAAGGCAGAGCGCGCATCGAGTTGCGAATTGATATTGAACTTGCCGCTATCGAGCGCCATGGCCGTCGTCAGCGCCTTGAACGTCGAACCCATTTCATAAACACCAACCGCGAGACGGTTGATATGGTTGGGATCGAGCGCATCAGCAGGATTGTTGGGATTGAAATCCGGCAGTGAGGCCAAGGCCACCACTTCGCCTGTATTCACATCCAGTATGAGTCCTGCTGCCGCCTTCGCCTTGAACTTCTCCATGCCCTTGAACAATTCATCGCGCAAGGCGTGCTGCACGTTGAGATCAATGGAGAGCGCAATGGGCTTGATGTCGGAAGGTTGCCGCGCAAAACCAAGGCTATTGATTTCGGCAAGCCCGAGGCCATCGATATACTTCTCGATCCCTGCAATGCCGATATTGTCGATATTCACTGAGCCGAGAATGTGCGCTGCGGCCACACCGTTCGGATAAATGCGTTTATGCTCAGGCTGGAAACCAATCCCCGGCAAGCCAAGGCGATGAATTTCCTGCTGTTGCTTCGGCGTGATTTCACGCTTGATCCAGACGAACCCGTTCTTCTTACCGAGCTTTTCGCGCAATTCGCGCGCATTCAGCTCTGGCAGAACGGCCGTCAATAATTCGGTCGCCTCATCCTTGTCGATGATACGGCGGGGTTCGGCAAACACCGAGACAGTCTTCACATCGGTCGCCAGGACCACGCCATTGCGATCGACAATATCAGGCCGCACCGCGGCGACCGATTCTTGGGTATGGGCACGGACCGCTTGCCCCTCATTCGGCTTCAAGCCGAGATGAACAAGGCGCGCACCAATCACACCATAAATCAGCAAAAAGCAGAAGCCGACGAACACAACGCGGCCACCGCTTTTGTCGATCCGCATTTTGAACAGGGAAACCACGGCGCTGCCCATACGCCGAAAAATGCCGCGGCGCGGCCGATCATCTGCGCTGAGATCGTGCGGTTCGCTCATGGCTGTTTCTCTTGCGGTTTCTTCGGCTGCGGCTTGGCGTCAGGCTTTTTCACGATTGCCGCCGTCGTATCGATATTGCTCAACGCTTCGATCTTGGCACCGATCGCGTCACCTTGGTCCTTGCGCGCCGGCACATCTTGCCAACGCACGATGCGCTGCACACCAAGGGGCACAAGGTCGGTATGTGTTTCCGTCAGGGATTGCACACGGTCGGGCTTGTTCAGGAACTGCCATTCCGCACGCAACGTATTGATCGCATCCTGCTCGCGCATAATGCGGTTCTTCATTTTAGCGACCTGTTCGGAGAAATAGATCGTGTCGTATTTCACCCGATAGGCGAACAGCGCCGAACCAATCAATGCCGCAATCGAAACCAGCGTGAGAAAGCGGATCATGCGGCGTCTCCTCGCGCAGGTGCGTCGGTACGTTCGGCGACGCGCAATTTTGCGGAGCGTGCCCGCGGATTACGGCGGCATTCCTCGTCGTCAGCCACCACCGGTTTACGGCCAATCAGCGTAAATGTGGCGGTGCTCCGCACTTCTTCAGGCGCATGACGCGATGGAGCCGCAGCCCGGCCCGCGCGCTCAGTTAAAAAGCGTTTCACGATGCGGTCTTCAAGCGAATGGAATGTGACAATGGCGAGCCGTCCACCTGGCGCGAGCAATGCCTCGGCAGCATCGAGGGCGCGCTCAAGTTCACCAAGCTCGTCATTCACCGCAATGCGCAGCGCCTGAAAAGTTCGCGTCGCAGGATGAATATCATCAGGCGCAGAACGCACCACACGGCCAACGAGATCGGCCAATGTCTTCGTGCGTGTGATGGGCGCTTCGCGGCGCGCGGCCACAATGGCACGCGCAATCGCACGCGAACGGCGCTCTTCGCCATAGAGATAAATCAGATTGGCGAGTTTCTCTTCCGGCAATTGATTGACAAGATCAGCCGCGCTTTCGCCCGCCTGTTCCATCCGCATGTCGAGCGGACCGTCAAAGCGGAACGAGAAGCCACGCTCTGCCTCGTCGATCTGCATGGAGGACACGCCGATGTCGAGCGTCACACCTTGGCAGGGCGAAAAACCGAAAGCGGCTGCGAGCTTGCCCATTGCCGAAAAACGGCCTTCGCACAGCGTTAAACGTCCCGCGAAATGGTCGACCAGCGCATAGCCGCGCGCAATCGCATCGGGATCGCGATCGATCGCCAAGACACGCACGCCCGGCGCTGCATCGAGAATGGCTTTGGAATAACCGCCTGCGCCAAATGTGCCATCGATGTAGCGGCCGTCGCGTTTGATGGCGAGGCCATCAATGACATCCCGAAGCAGCACGGGAATGTGGGGGACCGGTCCGCCAGGAGCGGCGCCGGTTGTGCCGTCGCCGCGGCCCCTCCTCATTCCCGCGCTCCTTGGGTGAGGCTGGGCCGCGTCAACACACCCAGCTCTTTCTTGAGGGCCTTCACCTTTGCGCGCGCATCCGACAAATGCGCCGTAAAACGCTCCGGCTCCCAAATCTGAAATTTGTGACCAAGACCAACGAACGTCACCGCGTCGCGAATGCCCGCATGCGCCTTCAGCGCGTCGGTCAGCATCACGCGCCCCTCGGTATCCACTTTGAGGATTTCGGACATTCCGTAGAGCGCTGTCGAGAAATGATCCCGCTCGTCCGAGAAGGGCGCGAGTTGTCCAATCAACCGGTCGATTTCGGTCAGCAGCCCATGGCCGCCTGCATCGAGCGCGTGCGCTTCGAGCGAGGGGTGAAGATAGAGCCCATCGAAACCGTCGCGCGCCAGCACGGCTCGAAACGGCGCAGGGATGGAGACCCGCCCCTTCGCGTCGAGCCGGAACCCATAGCTGGAAACAAAACGCTCCATTCCGATCCCACTGCGCGCCATGCCCGGCCGTTTCTGCGGCCCATCCCGCGCGCAGAGCACGCCCAAGCTTCGCCAAGCCGCGCGGTTCACACGCGCCGCCGAAGCCCGCCATCTGCCTGCCTCTCGGGATGATTTGGGATACCATGGGATACTATGGTCGTCAATGGACGCAACGCGCTGTTAAGCATGTTGCATCAAACAGGACCCGCCTTAACAAAGGGTTGCGGAATTCGGGCAGGAACAAGGAAAAGGCGAGGAATCGACCCGTTCAGGGTCAGCTGCCTCGCCCCATCTGATGGATATGGAGATGATAAGTGCCAGCCGGCCTGTAAGCCGGGTTCTGTAGGGCGCAGGTCTCCCCGCGCGTGACGGCCATTCCTCTGGGACGGCCGTTACCGGCCGCCTCTAGCAACCAACCCGGACGACCGGACTGGAAACGGTCCTGGGGCTTGCGCCCCTGTCGTCCCTATTCGGTTTTGCTCCCGGTGGGGTTTGCCCTGCCGCGTCCGTTACCGTGCGCGCGGTGCGCTCTTACCGCACCTTTTCACCCTTGCCAGTGAGCCCGAAGGCTCGCCTGGCGGTTCGTTTTCTGTGGCACTGTCCCTGGGGTCGCCCCCGCCGGACGTTATCCGGCACCGTGTTTCCGTGGAGCCCGGACTTTCCTCAATCCCGAAGGATCGCGGCCGTCCGGCCGACTGGCGGCATCACCTCTAGGCCGCTCAGCCCCGTTGGGCAAGAACAGTACGGACCTTGGCGCAATAGGCCTTGCCGGCGGGCCCCATCTTCTCGACGCGATGACCACCCTGATAGCGCGCCAGCGTCATGCAGGTGTCGCCCTGGGAAAGGCGATAGGCGTGGGCGAGGTATTTCGCACCCCAATGGAGATTGGTATCGGGCCGGGCGAGCGCTGCCGCGTCGCCGGTAAAGCCGATCCCACGCGCTGTGGCGAGCTTGATCTGCATGAGGCCAATGGCCCCTGCATTGCGGACATTCGGGTTGAACCGGCTCTCAATGTGAACAACCGCTTCGAGCAAGGCCGGTGGGATCTGGTGATCCTGCGCCGCCTTTTCGATCAGGGGCAGAACCTTGTCGCGCGCCGTTGCTGTCGCCCGTTCAGCCGGGGCCAGCGAAGCGGTCGTTTCTGGATCTTGTGTCGGCGCTGTGGGCACAGGCGCAGCCGATGCGCTCTCTTCCGGCTGCTCGGTATAGGCCCGCAGCGTCGCCAAAGGGCTCGCTTCATCTTCGGCCTTGGCAGCCGGGGCAAGGAGTGCCGCGCATAAAAAAGCGAGAAGCGGCAGGCGAGTTGGGAAAGAGTTTCTCATTGTTTTGGACCTCATCGGGGCGAGCGGGCCAGCGCTCGACAATCAAGAATTTCTGAGAACATCCTGAGATTCACCAACCCCCCGTTGGTTCAGGATGCAGCATTGTTCAGATCAAGCTTTCCTTTTCGATCGTATAGCGATGAGCAATACATAGCTTCAAATGTGGCAAACGCAAGGCCAAGCAAGTATAGCTAATCATGATACATTATTATTCAATTTTAATACTTTTTTAATGAACGTATATTTGATTTATAAGTTGATAATACGCTGAATACTTGTGGCTCAAGTATTCGCTGCAATGCAACACAGCATTGGGGACTGCCCTCAATTGCCGGTAGGGTAGCGTCGCGTTAAAGTATGCTCAGCGAATTGAGGGAGTGAGTTCGATGAAAAAGATTCTCGTCGTCGCGCTGGCGGCTTTGGCGCTCGGCGCCTGTACGCCGCGCGAAGAACGGGCCGCTGCCGGTGCCGGTCTCGGCGGGCTTGGCGGAGCGGTCATCGGCGGTTTGGCTGCGGGTACGCCACAAGGTGCGCTCGCTGGTGCCGCAATCGGTGCCGTGGGTGGCGCCATTGTCGCGGACGTCACCCGTCCGAAAACGACCAAACGTTGCTGGTGGGACGCCAATGGCAACAAGGTCTGCAAATACTACAACAATAACTGAGCGCGCTGACGCGAGCCGACAGGATCAGCCGGGCATCATGCCCGGCTTTTTCATGGGCACCCTGCCCCACACTTGGCTCCGCGCTTGACCGCGCCTCTCGCTCAGCCGCAGATCGCGGCATGACCATTGCCGCCGATTCCCCGCTCGTCACCAAGGTCGTCCCCTCTCCCAATCAGGGTGAGCGGAAGGATGGCCGCCGCCCCGACATGATCGTGCTGCATTACACGGGGATGAAGGATGGCGTGTCTGCTTTGCAGCAACTGACCAATCCGCTGGCGGAGGTCTCAAGCCATTATCTCATCTGGGAAGATGGCCGCATCTTCCAGCTCGTGCCGGAAAGCGCGCGCGCTTGGCATGCGGGCGCTGGCAGTTGGGGCAGCGACACCGACATCAATTCCTGCTCGATTGGGATCGAGATCGTAAATGGCGGCCATGATTATGGCCTGCCCGATTTCACGCCCGCGCAGATCGATGCCAGCATTGCGCTGTGCCGGGATATCGCGACACGCTGGTCGATCCAGCCGCACCGCATTCTCGCGCATTCAGATACTGCCCCGGCACGCAAGGCCGATCCGGGCGAAAAATTTCCGTGGGATGCCTTGGCCGCTGCCGGTGTTGGCCATTTTGTGCCCCCTGTCCCGGTGACGGATGGCCCCCGCTTCGCACGCGGTGCTGAAGGGCCGCCTGTGCAAGCTTTGCAAGCCATGCTGGCGCTTTATGGCTATGCGCTACCGGTGACCGGCGTGTTCGACGATGCGACCGAACAAGTCGTGACCGCGTTCCAACGCCATTTTCGTCCCGCTTGCGTCGATGGCGTTGCCGACATTGCGACGATCAAGACCCTGCGCGATTTGATCGCGGCACTGCCCGCGGTAGCGTGATCGCGGCACCCTTGCAGACAGCCGAGAGGCTTCCCACTTCCTGTAACGTCACAGGAGGACATCATGAACACCAATGCGTCCGGTCACTGGCGCTGGAAGCCCGTCGACATCATCGTCATGGTTGCGGCGTTCGTTCTGTTTTGGCCGCTCGGCCTCGTCTTCATTGCGTGGAAATTCTGGAACGACCGACAGGCAAACCCAACCGATCTTGAAGTTGTGTTTCGCCAAATCGGCGATCGCGTCTGGCGTTTGGCGGAAGCCGCATCCGAAGAATTACGCCGCCTGTTTGGCAAGGCTGGTATGAGCCGCGAGACCGGCAATGCGGAGTTCGATGCCTATATCCGGCGCCGCGAAGCGGAAATGGCTGCGCAGAAGATGGCACTCGATGAAGAAATCGCAGCGTTTCGCGATTTCTTGGCCCGCGACCATGAAGCCGCGCGCGATGCTTATGAACGGTTCCGCAATACGCGGAAAGCTTAAGCCGCCGCTTTGGCTTCAGGCTTAACGCCGATCATCCGGCAGATCGCCAGAACAAGATCGGCCTTGTTCATCGTGTAGAAATGAAACAGGTCGACGCCCTGCTCCGCCAGCGCGTTGACCTGTTCGGCAGCGACCGCGGCTGCAACAAGCGCGCGCGTCGCCGGATCATCATCAAGGCCTTCAAAGCGATCCGCCAATTTGGCAGGCAGTGTCGCGCCACAACGTTCAGCGAATTTCGCCGTCTGCTTGTAATTTTGCACGGGCACGATGCCGGGCACGATCGGAATGTCGATCCCTGCTTTACGGACGCGATCGACGAAACGCAGATAAAGCTCATTATCGAAGAAGAACTGGGTGATGGCGCGCGTCGCACCTGCATCGATCTTCGCTTTCAGCACGTCGATATCGTGATCAAGGCTCGGGCTTTCGGGATGTTTTTCCGGGTAAGCCGAGACAGACACTTCGAAATCGCCTTCCTTGCGGATGGCGCGGATCAGATCGGCTGTCGATTGAAAACCGTCTGGATGCGGCACATAGGCCGTACCAAGCCCGGTCGCGGGATCGCCACGCAGCGCAACGATATGTTTCACGCCTGCATCGCGAAACCCGCGCACGACCTGAATGACGGACTCGCGCGTAGCATCGACGCAAGTGAGATGCGCCGCAGGCGTGAGGTCCGTGTCCTGCGCAAGCCGCGCCACCGTTGCATGCGTGCGCTCGCGCGTGGAGCCACCCGCACCATAAGTCACGGATACAAAGTCTGGCTTGAGCGGCGCCAGTGCATTGATTGCACGCCAGAGGCTCGCTTCCGCCTCCTCGCTCTTCGGCGGAAAAAACTCAAAGGATACGCCGGGGCGCTTCGTCATCACGCAATCTCCCGCGATTGAAGGGGCAGAGCTGGGCGCGGATCGCGCGCCAAAAACAAGGAAACAGTCAATTGATCGCTGGCACTCGCTTCGGGTGTCAGATCGCGATGCGACATAGGCTCCAAACCAGCATCACGGAACCAACCATCCATCTGTTGCGCCGAAAAACCGAGGCGGCGATGCGCCTGCTCGCTGCGCAGAAATTCGTGGTGATGCGGCGCGAAATCGACAACGAGCAACCGACCGCCGGGCTTGAGACGCAGCGCGGCTTCACGCAGTGCGCGCGCCGGATCATCGAGGAAGTGCAACACCTGATGCAGAATGATGGTGTCGAACCCCTGCATCTCGAAAGGGAGCGCGTAGACATCGCATTGCCGGAGTTCAGCCCGAACACCTGCTTGGGCGAGTTGTGCACGCGCCACGGCCAACATTGCATGGCTGGCATCAACGCCGACGAGGCGCTCGGCACGGTCGGCCAAAACTTGCAACATGCGACCCGTACCTGTGCCCAGATCGAGAAGGGCACCGCAGGAGCGATCGCCAAGCGCGGCACGCACCGCCGCTTCGACTTCGTCATCCGCAACATGAAGCGAACGAATGCGATCCCATTCGGCGGCATGACGGGCGAAATAGGTTTGTGCAGCTTCCGCCCGCGCGGCACGAACAGCATCAAGACGCTGCCGATCCGCCATCAGGGTCGCATCGGTCGGGTCGAGCGTGGCAATCAGCGCCCGGGCTAGCGCCCCGCCTTCGCCTTGCGGCGCAAGTGCAAAGAAGGCCCACGCCCCTTCGCGATGCCGAATGAGGAGCCCTGCCTCGACCATCAGTTTGAGATGGCGGGAAATGCGGGGTTGCGACTGGCCAAGAATGTCGGTCAGATCGGAAACGGAGAGTTCGCCAGTGGCCAGCAAGGCGAGCAGACGCAGGCGCGTATCTTCGCCCGCCGCCCTTAAGGCGGCCACCATCGGCTCCAGACCCATTGAGGTTGCCGCCACTGCCAGCTCCCGTTTAACGATATAAAGATATCTTTATATCGACTGAGCGGTGTGTCAAGCCGCTTCAGCGGAAAGGCGGCTCATCGAAGCTGCGCAGCTTGCGGGAATGCAGCGATAACCGGTTCTCCCGCAGCAAATCGAGGGCAGCGAGCCCGATCTCGAGATGCTGACTGACGGCCCGCTGGTAAAAGGCGCTAGCTGCACCGGGCAGCTTGATCTCCCCATGCAGCGGCTTGTCCGATACGCACAACAGCGTTCCATAGGGTACGCGGAAGCGGAAGCCCTGCGCCGCGATGGTGCCACTTTCCATATCGACCGCAATCGCGCGCGAGAGGTTGATCCGTCGCCGCTCCTGAGACCACCGCAATTCCCAATTCCGATCATCATAGGTGACGACCGTGCCGGTGCGCAGACGGCGCTTCAGCGCTTCACCATCTTCACCCGTCACGCTTTGCGCTGCGATTTGCAAAGCGGTCTGCACTTCGGCAAGCGCCGGGATCGGAATGTCAGTCGGCACCAAAGAATCGAGAATGTGATCTTGCCGCAAATAACCATGCGCAAGCACGTAATCACCAATCTGTTGCGACGGCCGGAGCCCGCCGCAATGGCCCACCATCAACCAGACATGCGGACGCAAAACAGCCAAATGATCGGTGATGGTTTTGGCATTTGACGGCCCAACGCCGATATTGACCAGCGTCGCTCCCTGCCCATTCGCCCGCTTCAGGTGATAGGCGGGCATTTGAAACCGCGTCCATGGCGCGGCTGCAATAATCGCGTCGATGGCGTGATCGTCATGGCGCGCATCCAGTGTCACATCACCAGGCAGGGAAAGCGACACCGCCCGCCCCGCCCTAATTTCAGCAATGCCACGCCGGATAAACTGATCGACATAGCGATGATAATTGGTCAGCAAAATCCATGGCTGCACATCGCGCCAATCCGTGCCGCAATAATGCACGAGCCGCCTGAGCGAATAGTCAACGCGCACTGCATCAAACAAAGCGAGCGGTTGCGGCCCGTGATCATGCCAAAGTCCATCGGCAATTTCATCGCCAACGACAGACAAAAGCGGCACCGGGAATGAACGCGCCAATTCGCTGGCGCTCGCCGTGCCACGTGCAAGCTCATCCCCGCTCTCGATCACATAAGGATAAGGGATTTCTTGACGGCTCCGGCCGACATGGGCCACCGCACCATAATCCCCCATCAAGGGCGTGAGCTGCTCGAGCAGATAAGCGCGAAACGCATGCGGCTGTGTGACCGTTGTTCCAAAAACACCCGGGCCAGAAAATTTTGCAAAAGCGCGCCGATTGGACGGCGTCGCGCCTTCGGGCCGATAGGTCAGCGTCAGGCCGGGATAGCAGAATTGCTGCCGCAGAGCGGGATCAGGCGGCGTACCGGTTTCTAGAAAGTGCTGGAGCGCATGGCGCAACGCGGCCACCGCCTGCTCATAACGCTCCTGCAACGCATCGACCACGTCACGCGGCTCGCTCAAACGAATGGGATCGATCAGAAAGGGTTCAGCCATGGACGATGATCCAACGCTAAGGCGCAATGAAAAAAGACGCGATGACTGACATCGCGCCCTTTGTGTTTGCCGAGAATGACGAAGCGGCGCAACCCCTCACGCCGGATCGCGCCTCGTTACCGAACCTCGAGATTGACGGCGGCCGTCTTGCCGCCCTCGCTCTTCAATTCGAATTTCACCCGCTGGCCCTCATTCAAATTGCGCAAGCCCGCAGCCTCAAGCGCTGAAATATGGACAAAGACGTCGCGCCCGCCATTTTCCGGCTGAATGAAGCCATAGCCGCGATCCGTTGAAAACCACTTCACGGTACCTTCCTGCATCGAACTCCTCCAACGCTCCGAAAACGTCGAAACGTAATTTCAAGACGCAGACGATTTGTTCCCCTCCGAGCCCAAACGACAGCCTTCCCCCGTATCGACAGCGGCCTTCTTTGTGAACGCCGCCGGATACAACCTAAACGTGTATATTCCGTTACGTTAATAAGATGACGTAAGATTATTTTCGTTTTGGTGAAGTTGAGAATGGGAAGCTTTGCCTTGACACGAAAAAGGCGGGCTCACGCCCGCCTTTTGCAATCAGCCCCCGCACGCTCAGCGCGTGAATTGTTTATATTTGATGCGCTTGGGAATAGTTGAATCAATGCCGAGGCGACGCTTCTTGTCTTCCTCGTAATCAGCGAAATTGCCTTCGAACCATTCGACGTGGCTGTCGCCTTCGAACGCCAACATATGCGTCGCGATCCGGTCGAGGAAGAAGCGATCATGGCTGATGATGACCGCGCAACCGGCGAAATCCTCGAGCGCTTCTTCCAGCGCGCGAAGCGTATCAACGTCGAGGTCGTTGGTGGGTTCGTCGAGCAGCAGAACGTTCGCGCCCGATTTCAGCATTTTGGCAAGATGCACGCGGTTGCGCTCACCACCAGAAAGCATGCCAACCTTCTTCTGCTGGTCGCCGCCCTTAAAGTTAAAAGCGGAGCAATAGGCGCGCGAATTGATCTCTTTTTTGCCAAGATAAAGCACGTCATTACCACCGGAAATTTCTTCCCACACGGTCTTCTTGTCATCAAGCGCATCACGCGACTGGTCGACATAGCCGAGCTGGACTGATTCACCGATGGTGATTTGGCCGTCATCGGGCTTGTCCTGCCCCGTGATCATGCGGAACAGCGTCGTCTTACCCGCACCGTTCGGACCGATCACGCCAACAATGCCGCCTGGCGGCAATTTGAACGACAGGCCATCAATGAGCAGCTTGTCGCCATAGCCCTTCTTGAGACCATCAAATTCAATGACATTATTGCCGAGCCGTTCAGCGACCGGAATGATGATCTGCGCCGTGCCGGGTGTCTTGTCGTTCTGCTTCGCCAGCAGATCTTCATAGCGCTGGATACGCGCCTTCGACTTGGCCTGACGTGCCTTCGGGCTGGCCGAAATCCATTCGCGCTCGGCTTCAAGCGCACGCTGGCGCGCTTCTTCTTCGCGACCTTCCTGCTGCAGACGCTTCTGCTTCTGCTCGAGCCAAGAGGAATAATTGCCCTCATACGGAATGCCGCGACCGCGATCGAGTTCGAGAATCCAACCGGTGACATTGTCGAGGAAGTAGCGATCGTGGGTGACGATTAGGATCGCGCCGGGATAGGTCCGCAGATGGCCTTCGAGCCAGTTCACTGTTTCGGCGTCGAGATGGTTGGTCGGTTCGTCGAGAAGCAACAGATCGGGTTGCGACAAGAGGAGCTGGCACAGCGCGACACGACGCTTTTCACCGCCTGAGAGTTTCGACACGTCCCAATCATCCGGCGGGCAGCGCAGTGCATCCATCGCCTGATCGACTTTGGAGTCGAGATCCCAAAGCCCCTTGGCTTCGATCTCGTCCTGCAGCTTCATCATCTCGTCCGCTGTCTCGTCGGAATAATTCATCGCGAGTTCGTTGTAGCGGTCGAGGATCGCCTTTTGTGCGGCGACACCTTCCATCACGTTTTCACGGACATTCTTAGAGGCGTCGAGCTGGGGCTCCTGCGGCAGATAGCCGACGCGCGCGCCATCAGCAGCCCAGGCTTCGCCGGTCCATTCCTTGTCGGTGCCTGCCATGATGCGCAAAAGCGTGGACTTACCGGCACCGTTGACGCCGAGCACACCAATCTTCGCACCCGGGTAGAAGGACAAGTGGATATTGTCCAAAACCTTCTTACCGCCCGGATAGGCCTTCGACAGACCCTGCATGTGGTAGACATATTGATACGAGGCCATGGCAGCCCTTCTCCAAAGGCAATGGGGCGGAAACGCTGCCTATCTAGCGACTGGCCCTGCACCGGACAAGGCGTTTCCGGCATTTCTGCCTAAAAGCGGCCAAGCTTCGGCCCTGCTCTTGCCCAGAGCTGGTGCGACAAGACCAAAGCCGCTTCATCAGGAAGGCGCGAGGGAGATGGGAATGCCGGTCTATTCTCTGCGATTTGCCGTAGCAGCCTTGCTGTTCGCCTGCATCACCGCTCTGGCCGCTTGGCCTGCGCGCGCCGCTGAGACAGTCCCAGCGATCACAGTTGAAGGCCGCGGTGAGGCGCAGGGGAAACCCGATGTCGCCACCGTCACGCTCGGCATTGTCACACAAGGCAAAACATCGGCTGAGGCGATGGAGGCCAATGCGAAGATTGCCGCAACCCTCTTAAATCAGCTGCGCGAACGGGGTCTTGCCGACCGCGATCTGATGACCGTCGGCCTCAATCTCACGCCTGATTATGTGCAAGACAAAGACCGCACAGGCCCGCCGAAGATTGCAGCCTATCGCGCCAGCAACCGGCTATCCGTCCGCTTGCGCGATTTGACCAAGATCGGTGCCGTGCTTGATCTCGCCACAGCGGCAGGCGTCAACGACATCAGCGGACCTATCTTCGGCGTAGCGGATGCGCAAGCCTTACAAGATGAGGCGCGCAAGAAAGCCGCGGCTGACGCGCGCCGCGTGGCCGAACTCTATGCGCAGAGCTTGGGTGTGAAGCTTGGGACCATTCGCGAGATCAGCGACACCACATCGCCTCGCGCCCTGCCCGAACCGCGCATGCTGCGCGGCGCGCCGGCCGCCATGGCAGCCACGCCTCCGGTCGAAGCCGGCGAACTGACCGCACAAGCGAGCGTGTCAGTGACGTTCGAGTTGATCAAATAAAGGTCGCTGTCCGCATCAGCACAATGCCCGCAACAATCACGAGCGCCGCGACAATGCGCAAAGGCCGCGCTTTTTCTTTCAGCACGACAATGGCGATCAAGGTCGCAAACAAGATTGAGCTTTCGCGCAGCGCCGCAACGAGCGCGATCGGCGCAACGGTCATCGCCCAAATCACGATCCAATAAGCGACAAAACCCATCGCACCGCCAGCCATGCCGGGGACGAGCGCCGGGCGTGCTTGTTTCAACCAATCGACCCCGCGCGTGGCGAGCGTGTAAATCAGAAGAAAACCGCCATCGAGCACGAACATGGCCGCCGCATAGGCGTGCGGGTTACCCGACGCACGCGCACCCAGCCCATCCGAAATCGTGTAAAGCGTGATGGTGCAAGCCGTCAGCAAGGCAAAGAGTAAAGCGCGACCATCGACCGAGGACGCGCGCGAAAACGCCATCAGAGCAATGCCGGAGCCAAGGACGACGATGCCTGCAATGGCCAGCGGCGGCAAAGGATCACCCACGAAGAGGAGTGAACCGATTAACGTCATCATGGGCGCCGCGCCGCGCGCAATCGGATAGACGAACCCCATGTCGCCCACACGATAGGCTTCCGCCAGAGCGAGCCCATAGAAGAGATGGACAACACCGGAGAGCGCGAGCCAGCCCCATGACGCGGGTGCCGGTAGGCCGCTGAACATCAAGACCACGAGCCCCAATACGCCACAGGCCCCGTTAATCAGCACGATGGCCAGAAGCGGCTCGACGCGGAGCTTGACCACGGCATTCCACCCGGCATGAAGCGCCGCGGCGGCAAGAACGGCCAGAAAGACGGTCAGTGACAAGGGTCGGAAATCCGGCGGAAGGAAACCGGACGGTAACGGTCCCGCCTCAGGATGCAACCGGCCCGGAGGCGGCAGGCCGGATTTGCACCCGGCCGGTCATCTATATTATCACCGCGGCAAGGGCCCATAGCTCAATGGTTAGAGCCGACCGCTCATAACGGTCTGGTTCCAGGTTCGAGTCCTGGTGGGCCCACCATTTCCCTAAATCCTCGCTGAACGAACCGGTTCGCGGCTGCATGCCCGGCCCGCGGGCCCTCCCCGGAACTGCCGCGGCCCGCGGATGGTTCACTCTCCATGTGGGAGCGGGTGAACAGGGAAAAGGCAATGAGCAAGATTTCACTCTCGACCTTGGCAGCGGCCTTGATGATGACCGGTGCGGCTTTCGCACAAACCGGGACTGGAACCGGCACGAGCACTGGCTCCGGCGCAAGTGGCGGCAGTGCAACCAGCACGACAACCACGACAACCATCACGCCACAGCAGGAATCGACGATCAAAACCTATGTGACGAAAGAAAAGACGAAATCGGTCGCCGTGCCGTCGGGCTTTACCCTCTCAACGGGTGCAACAGTCCCGCAAACGGTTGAGCTGCATTCCTTCGGCTCGGATGTCGGCATGACACAATATCGTTATGTCGTGATGAACAATCGTACCGTGATCGTCGATCCGTCGACACGCAAAGTGATCAAGGTGATCGATTAATGTTCAGCGGGGCGGCGCTTATGCGTCCGCCCCGTTTTTATCAATTGCCGTAGAGAAATTCAGGCAGCCATAACGTCAGCCCGGGCCAGATGTAGAGCAACACCATGCAGAGGATCACGATCAGCATGTAAGGCATCATACCGGCAAAAATCTGGTTGATCGTGACATGCGGCGGCGCAACGCCTTTGAGATAGAAAGCCGACATCGCAACAGGCGGCGATAGGAAAGCGGCCTGCAGATTGACGAAGACCAGAACGCCCCACAAGATCGGGTCGATACCGAAATGCTTGAGCAATGGCAGGAAGATCGGCACGAAGATCACGATGATCTCCGTCCATTCCAGCGGCCAGCCCAGAATGAAGATGATCGCCTGCGATATGATCATGAATTGCAATGGCGACAGGTTGAGCGATAGCACCCATTTTTCGACGAGTGCCTGACCGCCGAGAATGGCAAAGACACCCGAGAACAGCGCTGAGCCCACAAAAAGCCAACACACCATGCTCGTGGTGCGCGCGGTGAGAAACACGGCTTCCTTGGTGCGCTTCCAATCCAAGGTGCGCGCTGCAAGCGCCAAAACGAATGCACCTGCCGCGCCCACGGCCGCCGACTCCGTCGCTGTCGTGATGCCAAAAAGGATCACGACCAAGACAACCACAGTCAAAAGGCCCAGCGGCATGATCGACACAGTGAGCAGTCGAATGACCTCGAGCCGCTCAGCCACCATATTGCGGTAGTAGCGGATCATGCCGAACGCGGCGAGCGCGGTCACAAGCCCAAATCCGATGTAGAAATTCAACGGCGGGCCCGCAGGCGCTGTCGCTTCCGGCGCGCTGTAACTGCCCAATTGTTCGACGCCTTGTGCATCGATTGCTTCAGCGCCTTGCTGATGAATGGCAACGTACCAGAAGATGAGCCACAGCGTGCTGGCGACAAGCACGAGAGGCACAGTCGAAAAAGCAAGATAACGCCAAAGCGTTTTGCGATCCGTCACTGGCGCTGGCAGGCGCAGATTGGACAGGATCGCAACAATCATGTTGCGAGCGCCCTTTGCATTCAGCGTCTGCATCCAATCCGGCAGCGGGACCTGACGCTCGGATTCTGGCAAGGGCGGCGCGAGCTTGGGATTCAGCAACGCCATGCCAATGATGTAAACGAGATAAAGAAAGGCCAGAAAGAAGCCAGGAAACATCGTCGCTGCATAAAGCTTGACGACAGATTGGCCAGCGACAGCCGCATAGACGATGATCATCACCGACGGCGGAATGAGAATACCCAAAGTGCCGCCCGCCGTAATGACGCCGGAGGCAAGCTTGACATCATAACCCGCCCGCAACATCGGGTTGAGCGCGATCACGCCCATCAGCACAACAACCGCCCCGACAAGTCCGCTGGCAATGCCCCAGAATGTACAGACCAAGAGCGTCGCGACAGCGAGGGCCGCTGGCACGTTCCGAAATGCAAGCTGAATGGCATAGAACATCTTATCGACGAGCGCGCCGCGCTCCATCACATAGCCCATCAACACGAAGAGCGGGATGGAGATAAGAACATCGTTCGTCATCGCACCATAGGTGCGCTGAACCATCAGGTCGAAGACGAGATTGTCGCTAAATGCCTGCCCCGATTTGAAATAGGCGATGAAGCCAAAGAGGATCCCAAGACCCATCAAGGTGAAGGCGGTTGGAAAGCCCATCATGATCACGACCACGATGAGACCGAGCATCAAAAGTCCAAGCGCAGGATCGCTCATGATCAGTCTTCTCTCACGCTGCGCTGGCGCGCTTCTTCGTCAATGTCTTGAACGCGCGCAATGGCGTCGCGTACGGCGTCCTTGTCGACATAATCGCTATGGGCAAGCTGCTCTTCGACGACATCGATCTCGGCGACATCCTTGAAGCGAGCAGGCCATTCACCGGTTTTGAGGCAGACGACGCAGCGCACGATCTCAGCTAGGCCCTGCAATAGAACGAGTGCACCGGCGATGGGGATGATCGTCTTGAAATGATAGACCGGCGGGCCATCCGCCGTGACGTTGGAATGCTCGCGAATGCGCCACGCATCTGCCGCATAGTCGGACCCGGCATAAACAAGTGCTGCAATGCCCGGAAGAAAAAACAGGATATACAGAACGAGATCAAAACCAGCCTGCGTGCGCGGTCGCATCGAACCGTAAAAGAAATCGCCGCGCACATGGCCGTTCTGGGCGAGCGTGTAAGCCCCGCACAGCATAAACAGGCTGCCATAGAGCATGTTCGACGCGTCAAAAATCCAAGCCGTCGGCGCATTCAGCGCGTAACGTTTGAAGACCTCGCCGCAAACAAGCAGCATCAAAGCGATGATCAGCCATGAGGCAGCCTTGCCGACCCATGTACTGATGGAATCAATCGTAAATAGAAATTTTTGGACCATGATGCCCCCCAACCCGGCACAATGGTGCGTCTGCCGGATTGCTCCGGCAGACGGCCAGATGGTGAAAAGGCTTAGCCCTTCTTCAGCTTACCCTGAGGACCGAAATAATGGTCGTAAGCCATCTTGCGGTCGACAACTGTATCGCGCTCCCACTGCGTCGCGCGCTGGGCGAAAGCGATCTGCGATTCCAGGATTTCCTTGAACAGCGGATTTTCAGCCGATTTCTTGCTGACGACTTCGTCATAGATTTCGAGCTGACGCTTCAGAACCGTGTCGGGCGTCTTGTAAAAGCGCACCTTATCCTTGGTCTGCAGTTCAACATAATCCTTCGAATAGCGATCAATCGCCTTCCAAGACATGTCCGCCGACGAAGCCTCAACGGCGGATTCGATGATGGCCCGCATTTTATCCGGCAATGCATCGAATTTCGTCTTGTTGAACATGATCTCAAACTGCTCGGCATTCTGATGATAGCTTTGTAGCATGCAGACCTTGGAGACATCCGGGAAACCGAGGATTCGGTCTGACGTCGCATTGTTGAATTCGGCGGCGTCGAGCAGGCCGCGATCCATCGCCGACACGATTTCACCACCCGGCAAGGCATTCACGGCAGCGCCGAGACCGGTGAACACGTCAATCGAAATGCCCACTGTGCGGTACTTCAAGCCTTTCAGATCATCAGGCTTGGTCACAGGCTTCTTAAACCAGCCCAAAGGCTGCGTCGGCATCGGCCCATAGGGGAACGACACAACATTGGCGCCAATCGACTGGTAAAGCTTGGCCAACAATTCCTTTCCGCCACCATATTTGTGCCAAGCGAGCAGCATGTTGGCATCCATGGCGTAGCCCGGGCCGGAGCCCCACAGCGCGAGCGCTGTCTGCTTGCCATAGTGATAAACAAGCACGCCGTGGCCGCCATCGAGCGTACCCTTCGAGACCGCTTCGAGCAGGCCGAAGGCCGGCACGACAGCCCCCGCAGGCAACACTTCAATCTTCAGGTCGCCGCCAGTCATGTCATTGACCTTCTTGGCGAAATCCTGTGCGTATTCGTGGAAGATGTCCTTCGCCGGCCAGGTGCTCTGCCAACGCATATTGATGGGGCCCGCCGATTGCGCGAGGGCCGGAGCCGCAACGCCCGCCGCGGCAGCCGTGACAGCGGAAGCTTACAGGAATTGACGACGGGTATGCGGATTTCTGGTCTTCGATGTCATAGAAATTCCTCCCTTATCAAAAAGTTTTATCTTTTTATTCTTCTTAAACTCGCCAAATAGAACGCCGTTAAAGCGCGGCAAGCCCCCCAATAGCAATCATTGGATACTTTAAACCTAGTCGCGTATTACCTCGTTTTTACTCGTTTAAAGCGATTAGATGAGGCGTCTTGCAGGCATTTTCTTAAAAAAAAACATCGATTTCAAGTAAAACGCCACCCCGAAGGGTGGCGTTAGAAAAGATCAGAAGTGACGTGCGTCAGATCGCGGTCTTGTCCCCGCCCTTGAGCGCAAGGATGTCACGCGCCTCATCCGGCGTGGCGATTTCAAGACCCAGCCCTTCAATGATCTGGCGCGCGAGCTTCACTTGCTGTGCATTGGATTCCGCAAGCTTGCCCGGACCCGCCCAAAGCGAATCTTCGAGACCGACGCGAACATGCCCGCCCATGGCGGCCGACATGGCCGCGATCGGCAATTGATTTTTGCCAGCACCCAACACCGACCAGCGATATTGGTCGCCGAACAAACGATCTGCCGTGCGCTTCATATGCATCACGTCATCCGGATGCGCGCCGATGCCACCGAGAAGGCCAAACACGGTTTGCACGAAGAGAGGTGTCTTCACGATGCCGCGATCAAGAAAATGCGCAAGGTTATAAAGATGCGCCGTGTCATAGCATTCGAATTCGAAGCGTGTGCCGCTTTCAGCCAGTGTCGTCAGGATATATTCGATATCCTTGAACGAATTGCGGAAGATGATGTCCTTGTTGCCGAGATATTGCGGCTCCCACTCATGCTTGAACTCTTTGAAGCGGTTGAGCATGCCGAACAGGCCGAAATTCATCGAGCCCATGTTGAGAGATGCAACTTCCGGCTTGAAGGTCGCTGCCGGCTTCACACGCTCTTCAACCGTCATTGTCGGTGCGCCGCCTGTCGTGATGTTGATCACACAATTTGAGCGCTGCTTGATGACCTTCAGAAAGGGTGCAAAGCCCTCTGGCGTTTGATCGGGCTGACCTGTCTTCGGATGGCGCGCATGGAGATGAACGACGGCAGCACCCGCCTCGGCTGCGCCGATGGCCGCATCAGCGATCTCTTCTGCTGTGATGGGCAGATGCGGCGACATCGACGGCGTGTGAATGGCGCCCGTAACCGCACATGTGATGATGACCTTTTTCGCCATGGCTCTTCTCTCAGCTCAATTCGGGTTGGGATTTCTTATGCGCGGCCAGCGCCGCGAGGCGTTCATTGCGTTCGCGCGTCCGGCGCGCAATGCGCTCCGGCGTTGCTTCGTAACGCCACGCATTCACGACATTTTTGAGATTGTCGCCTTCGTAGACGGCAGGACCCGCCGCTTGCGAGGCAAGCCGCTTATAGAAGCCGGTGTAGCGCGCACAATAATCCGGAACACCGCCGGGCGCGTTCAACTCAATCGTCTCAAACGGACCCATGAAGCTCCAGCGCGTGCCAAGCCCGTTCTTGACGCAATGATCGACGTCTTCAGCCGACACATAGCCTTCGCCCACGAGACGGAACGCTTCGGCCAGAAGCGCCCCCTGCAGGCGATTGAGGATGAATCCGTCGATCTCTTTTTTCACATCAATCGGTACCTGACCGATAGCGAGATAGACTTTGCGTGCCCGTTCCAATGTCTCGGCTGAAGTCCAAGGGGCACCGCTCAATTCAACAAGTGGCACGAGATGCGGCGGGTTGACGGGATGGCCTACCATGCAACGTGCCCGGCCGGGCAGATCTTCGGTAAAACGCGAGGTCACGATGGCCGAAGTCGAGGATGAAATCACAACATCCTTTGGTAGCAGCTGGTCGAGCTCTTTGAAGAGCGCTTGCTTGATCTCGAGCACTTCCGGCCCGTTCTCCTGCACGAAGGTGGCACCCTTCACCGTCTCGGCATTGCTATCGCACACGGTCACGCGATGGATGATGCCCTCGGGATCACTCGCAAGCCCATGCCGGGCAAGACCGCGCAGCTCTTCCAAGATCAATTCTTTGGCAACAACGCGCGCATTGGCGTCCGGATCTGTGACGCGGACATTCCAGCCGGCGCGCGCGAAAATTGAAGCCCATGCGCGGCCGATGAGTCCGGCACCGATGATGGCGACTGTTTCGGTCAACTCAGTCTCTCCCCCAAACCATTACAGCCAAAGCACCTTGCGGCGCAGATCGAGATCATCACGCAACGCAGCGGATGGACCCGTATGGATCACAGCACCGCGTTCCAGCGCCACCGTCTTGTCGGATAGCGCCAGCGCCAGATCGAGATGGTGATCGACGATGATGATCGAGACATCACGACGCAACCGGTCGAACACTTCGAACAATTGTTCGACAACGGCAGGCGCGAGGCCTTCGAAAGGCTCATCGAGTAGCAACACACGCACATCGCCATACATCGCACGCGCCACAGCCACCATTTGCTGCTCGCCGCCCGAGAGGTAATCGGCGGGGCTATCGAGACGTTCGCGGATGCGCGGGAAATATTCGTAGATCCGCTCAAGTTCCCAATGCGTGCCATTGCCAGTCCGGCGCTTCAACCGTCCAAGCTCAAGGTTCTGCGCCACTGTCATGCCAGCAAACAGGCCACGGCCTTGCGGCACATAGCCGACACCAAGACGCGAAATCTCGGCCGAGGATTTACCGATCAGCTCTTGCCCAGCCAGCATCATCGAACCCGAACGCGCGGGCGCAATGCCGGTGATCGTCTTCAACAATGTCGATTTGCCAGCACCATTACGGCCCAGTAGCGCAATGATCTCGCCGCGATTGAGGTCGAGGCTGACATTGTTGATGATATGGCTCTTGCCATAGAACGTATTGACGTCCTTGAGTGTCAGGATCTGCTCGGATTGCACCGCGCTTTCACGCGGCTTGGCCGCCACGCTGGCTGCACCCGAACCGATATAGACTTCCTGAACTCGCTTGGAGCCGCGCGCATCTTCAACCGTACCATCAAGCAGAACGCGGCCTTCATTCATTACGGTGACGTGATCGGCGAGCTCAAACACGCGGTCGATATCATGCTCAACGAGCAGCACTGGCAGATCAGCCGAAATGCGCTTGATGATATTGCCGATACGGACACGCTCTGCTGCGGCGAGACCTGCGAGCGGCTCATCGAGCAATAGAATGCGGGGTGCGGTTGAAAGCGCAATCCCCATATCAAGCAAGCGCTGCCCGCCATAGGAGAGCGAACCGGCCTCGGCCGTTTCGATCCCGGCCACGCCGAGATAACGGATCATCTCAGCCGTTTCCGCATTGACCTGCGTGAGCGAGTACGCCGAACGCCAAATGTTGAAACGATGCGGATCGCGCGCTTGCACAGCCAAACGGATGTTTTCTTCCACGCTCAACGCCGGGAACAGATTGGTGATCTGGAACGAGCGACCAATACCAGCCTGCGCAATGGCCTCGGGCGTTTCCCCACCAATCTTCGCGCCGCGGAATTGAACCGTGCCGCTATCGGGCGGGAACATGCCTGAGAGAAGGTTGAACGCGGTCGTCTTGCCGGCACCGTTCGGGCCGATCAGCGCATGAAGCGTGCGATCCTTCACCGCAATATCGACGCCTTGTACCGCTTTGATGCCGCCGAAGTGACGCACGATGTTCTGTGCTTCGAGAATGGTGCCATTGGCCGCATCCTTCGGCTTGAGAAATTCCGGCAGCGGCATGTCTTCCGTTTTGCGCCCGGCCATCGCCGCTTCGCCGATTTCCTTCTTCCGGAAAGGAGCTGTCAGCTTCTCATAGACGCCGACCAAACCATCAGGCGAGAAGACGATGAAGCCGACAAAGAGAAGACCGAACCAGAACAGCCAATTCTCGGTATAGATCGAGAGAAACTCACGGAAGAGAATATAAAACAGCGCGCCGAGTGCAGGCCCCAAAAAGCTGCGCATGCCGCCAATGACGACCATGGCCAGCAATTCACCCGAGAATACCACCGAGATCGGCTCAGCCGACGTCATACGGTTCTTGTACAGCAGCAGCACACCCGCAAGCCCGGTGATGGTGGCCGACATGATGAACGCAATCAGCTTGTACCGGTTGGTGGCGTAGCCAATAAACCGTGCACGCTGCTCATTCTCGCGAATGGCAACCAGCACAGAGCCAACGGGCGAATTTTGGAAACGCCACAACACATAGGCGACCGCCAATCCGATCAGCGCATTGAGCCAATAAAAATTCGCGTTGATGTCGAAATCGTAGCCAAGGAATTTCGGCCGGGTAATGCCACCCAAGCCGTTCTCGCCCCCGGTCACATCGGTCCAGCGGAAGGCGATGACGAACAGCATCGCCGAGAGCGCGAGCGTCAGCAGCGAGAAATAAACGCCGCGACGCCGCAAAATGAGAGCGCCAAACAGAGCTGACGCAATCGCGACAGCGGCAAGCGCGGCAAAGAGCGGACCGAAGAAGCTGCCCGGCATGAAATCACGCTGGACGATCGCTGCCACATAAGCCGCAAGTCCGAACCATGCGCCATGACCGAAGGAGACAAGGCCGGTCTGACCCACAAGAATGTTGAGCGCCATACAGGCAATGGCGAAGATTACGACTTCCGTCGCGGACGTCATGGTGAGGCCGAGCGCCATCAGCACAGGCGGAAGCACAATGAGTGAGGCGACGACGATCAACATCGGCACCGGCACGCCGGCAAACGAGCGAGTTTGCATTTTCATCGGTTGTTCTCCCTCACTCGAACCGTGTGATGCGTTCGCCGAACAGGCCGCGCGGCCGCACGAGGAGAACAATCAGCATCAACAGATAAATCGCAGCCGTCGATGCCGCCGAATAACCGATGGCGATCATAACGCCCTTCACAAGACCGACGAGCAAAGCGGCCACCACGACGCCCCAGAACGACCCCAACCCACCAATCACAACCACCACGAAGGCTGGCGTGATGATGTCGGCACCCATGGCCGGATGAACCGAATAGATCGGCGCAAGCAGAACACCGGCAAGACCGGCGAGGCCAATACCAATGGCCGCGACGGCCGCCATGTAGGGCTCGAGCGAAATACCGAGCGCGCCAACCATATCGGGGTTCTGCACACCGGCGCGCACAACGCGGCCGAAGGCGGTTTTCTGCAACAGGAACCAGAGTGCCAACACGCATGTAGCGGCGACGATCAGGAGCATGGTGCGATAGAACGAGTAGACGAAGTCGCCGAGAAAGACCTGTCCGCGCAACCATGATGGAATGGAATAGGAGAGAGGCGGCGCGCCGAAAATCATGCGCAAAGCCTGCTCGGCCACCATGGCGAGACCGAACGTCAGAAGCAGCGAGAGGATCGGGTCCGATCTGTAAAAGCGCCTGAAGAGAAACCGCTCAATCAGGATCCCGAAAAGAGCCACAGCAATGGGCGAAAGGACCAGCGAGCCGCCAAAACCAACATAAGGCGAAATCACAAGCGTGAGATAGGCGCCGATCGCGTAGAAAGCGCCATGGGCGAGATTGACGATCCCGCCGAGCGAAAAGATCAACGACAAACCGAGAGCGATGAGCAGGTAATACACACCGTCGAGCAATCCATTGAGGATTTGCTGCGCAAAAAGCATCGTGGACATCGAGGCCCCGTTGAATCCGTCGCTAATAGAGAAGAAAAGGCCCCCGCCCGATGAGCGGGGGCCAAAATTCAGATCTTACGATCCAAAATTGCAGGTCGCTTCATCCTTGGTCGAAGCGATCACTTCAAGGCTTTCATTCGGGCCCGGAACCGGAGCCGAAGACTTGAAGATGTCCCACTGATTCTTGATCTGATCAGCGGGCAGCGCCGTGATGGCATACATTTCCTGCATCAGCTGGTGATCCTGTGCACGGAAATAGCCTTCGCGTGTCTTCAGCACGTCGAACTTTGCACCCTTTTCAAGATGCTCGACGATCTTGGTCTGATCGGTCGTCTTCAGTTCGTTCATGGACTGCGCCATGATCTTGAGCGCCATGTAATCGCCCCAAGCCTGGTTTTCCGGCGGCTTGCCATACTTCTTGGTGAAGGCGGCGACAAAGGCTTTTGAACCAGCCGTATCGATCAGGTGATGCCAGACCACCGGCCATGTGCCGACGAAATTGCCCTTGCCTGCAGCCCAAGCGAGCGCGGTGTCGAAACCGAAACCGCCGACCGGGAATTTCAGACCGAATTCCGCATATTGCTTGAGGAAGTTCGTGATCTGGTTGCCAGCAAGGTTCAGCACGACGAGGTCAGGCTTCGCGTTGCGGATCTTGAGCAGATAGGACGAGAAGTCCGTTGCATCCGTCGGGACGAGATCGTCACCGGCGAACTTGCCGCCATTGCCTTCCATGAAGCGCTTGGCGACCTTGAGAAGATCGTGGCCGAACGCATAGTCCGCCGTCAGCGAATACCAGCTCTTGCCGTTGACAAGACCGTCGCGGAGGAAGGAGCGACCCACTGACTTCACATACATCGAGTTCTGCGCCTCGACGTGGAACATGTACTTCTTGCAATCGCCGCCGCGCAGCGCATCAGAATTGCCGCCGGTGTTGATGAAGATCTTCTTGTTGCGCTGAGCCACCTGAGCGATCGTCAAGCAGGAAGCCGATGAGATTTCGCCGAGGATACAGGTGACATTGTCACGCTCGAACATGCGTTCGGCCTTGGTCGACGCCGTCTGCGGATTGACGGAATCTTCTTTCAGAAGCTCAATTTTACGGCCCATCACGCCGCCGCTGGCATTGATTTCTTCCGCCGCCAGATCAATCGCCATCACGGCATATTCACCGAGCGGGCCAAGAAAGCCGGTGCGCGGCGTCAGATGACCGATGCGGATTGCATCGGATTGCGCGCGGACGATGGCCGGAGCCCCGATCCCCGCCAGCAAGGCCATTCCGGCAGCGCCTTTGAGTAGGCCACGACGTGACACTTCATCATGATGAGACATGCGTTCACTCTCCCTATGGTCCGCCGAAGCGGGTTTATCGTTTCCTCTCGGCTGCCGGCCGCTCCTTATGGTGGGCGTTGACGGCAAGCCGTGATCTGTGATCACAATCAGTCTGTCGCAGCCTATAGCACTTGTAAAGCCCACCCGTAGCCGCACCCCAACCGATGAACATCAGACCGCCCACTGCCGAGATGGAACCGATCGAGCGGATGACGCTCGGGGACCGGGCCTATCGCCAGATCGCCGATCTGTTGATTGCTGGCCGGCTAGCGCCCGGGGAGCGCATGTCACTGCGCTCCACCGCCGAGGCGCTGGGCGTCTCAATGATGCCAATCCGTGAAGCTGTGACCCGTTTGGTGGCAGACAACGCGCTTGAAGTGGCACCTAACAGGGCCGTCCGCGTACCAATTATGAGCGCGACGCGTTTTCTTGACCTCACCGCCGCCCGCATTGTGGTGGAAGGCCATGCGGCTGCGCGCGCCGCCACGTTGCGCGACGAAGGCGATCTGGCCCGCATCAGGACGCTCGACGAAGCGTTTCGCAAAGAGACACAGAAACGCAAACCCGACCTCGCAGCAGCTGTCGCGCATAATCAGGCGTTGCATTTCGCTGTCTACGAGGCCGCACGCTCCCCGCAACTCGCCGAGATGATCCGCTCGCTCTGGCTGAAAGCCGGGCCCGTGATCAATCTTGATCTGCGCGCCAATCCTGACCGGCTGAAACATACGCGCGCTGTCATTTTCCACGCCGATCTTGTCGATGCACTCATTCAATCCGATTCCGCGCGCGCGCGCGCCGCTGTCGAGCAGGACATTCAAGGCGCCGCCGATTTCATCGTTTCGCAGGGCCATCTGCCCGAATAGGAGTTCAACATGGATCTGGAATTGAAGGGTCAGAAGATCATCGTCACGGCTGGCGCCGGTGGCATCGGGCTAGAAATTGCTCGCGCTTTTGTCCGTGAAGGCGCGCATGTCGTGGTCTGTGATGTCGATCGCGATGCGCTGAAGGCCCTCGCCTCCTCCGACCCTGCCTTGAAAGCGCATTATTGCGATGTCGCCGACCGTGCACAGGTCGCCACATTCTTCGATGCAGCGATCAAGGATTTGGGCGGCCTTGATTGCCTCGTGAACAATGCGGGCATCGCCGGACCAACAGGCCGCGTCGAAGCGATCAATCCTGAAGATTGGGAACGCTGCATCGCCGTCTGCCTCACGAGCCAATTCAACTGCGCCCGTCTCGCCGTACCGCATCTGCGTAAGAGCACCAACCCGTCGATCGTGAACCTCTCGTCGGCAGCTGGGAAATTTGGCTTTGCGATGCGCACACCCTATGCGGCTGCCAAATGGGGCGTCATCGGCTTCACCAAATCGCTTTCGATTGAACTGGGCGAAGACAAGATCCGCGTGAACGCAGTTCTCCCTGGCCTCGTTGCGGGCGATCGTCAGCGGCGCGTGCTTGAGGCGCGCGCACAGCAGCGCGGCATGAGCTTCAAGGACACGGAAGCCGCGGCCTTTTCTTTCACCTCGATCAAGGATTATGTGACGCCACAGCAGATCGCAGATCAGATCGTGTTCATCGCGAGCCCACGTGGCAAAACGATCTCGGGCCAAGCCCTTTCGGTTGATGGCGATACACGCATGCTCGGTTGAGCCTTGGATCATTTGAGAAAAAAGATTGTCGTCGAACGAGATGGATTTCACCATCTCGTCTTCGTCGGCTTGCGTGCGAAAAGCGCCCTCGTGTTTGCAGAGGACATCGCACGACTACAAAACAAAATCACCACGATCGTCGAAGAATCGCATCACGTAAGGGCATGCGCATTCTTCGGCAACGAAGCGCGGATTGAGGATGACCTCCAATTCGGATTTCACGCTATTTTCGACACCGAAAACGGTCTTGATTCCGTCCGTGCACGCGCCGATCACATCGCCTTGATGGATTGGTTTGATCGTGTGAGCAATGGGCGGCGAGTGGAGATCAACGCGGTTGTTGAAAACGGGCAGCGGCGCGGTTCCAATCGCATACCGGGGCGTGGCCTATTGACGCGACCGTAAAAAAGCCACGCACGACGCGCGGCTTTTTATAATGTGGGTTGATGTTCAGCCTGCCAATTTCGCTGACCACGCTTTGTACCACGTCTTGAACAAGCCATGCTGCGCCGTCAGATAATTCTTCTGGCTTTCAGAAAGCTTGTCCGACGGGTTGATGTGCAGGCGATATTCGTCATGGCCTTCGAGAACCATGAGATATTTGTAATAGAGCACGAGGTCGACGCCCTCGTCGAACGATGAAAGCACACCAAGCGCCCGCTCAAGCTCTTGCGCATGGCGCATGGCCACCGGATCGCCCGCCGCCGCCTTCTGGCACAGGCTGATGAGATGCAGCGTTTCCTTGGGCAACGCATTGCCGATCCCGGTGATGGCACCGACCGCGCCGCAATTGACATAGCCATGGAACACCTGCGTATCGACACCGACCAAAAGCATGATCGAGGGATCGCGGCTGGTGATGTGTTCTGCCGCATAACGCAATGACGCCGCGCCGCCGAATTCCTTGAAGCCGACGAGATGCGGATATTTCTTGTTCAGTTCGAAGAACAGATCCGCCTTCGTCTCATAACCATAATAAGGGCTGTTGTAGATGACGGCCGGGAGATCCACCGCCGCTTCGAGCACGCCTTCGAAATGGGCGCGCTGCGCTGCGACTGATGACCCGCGCGACAGAACGCGCGGAATAACCATCAGACCCTTTGCACCCGCTTTCTTCGCATGGGCCGCCAGCGCCATGGCGCGCTTCGGGTTCTGCGCACCCGTCCCGACAACGACCGGCACGCCCGCGCCGACCAAAGCTTCGACACCTTCCATGCGCTGTTCATCGGTCAGCAGCGGCCAATCGCCCATCGACCCGGCATAGACGACGGCGGACATGCCAGCATCGATCAGACTGCGGCCGGTCCGTGCCAGCGCCTTAAAATCAGGAGTTCCCTTGGCATCGCAAGGGGTCATCAGGGCCGGGATTGTGCCTTTGAAAAAGTCGGCGTTCATGGCGCTGTCGCTTCGTTGGGGGTTGGGTTTGGGGGTGACGTTCTGAGATATATCACAGCCTAGAGGCTCGGCGAATTCCCCGTCAAGCACTTCAAACGCCCGAAAGACCACTGAAACGGGGATCCAACCCAACGCGGCACCCGTAGATCAGCGTATGAATGTCCCCACACCTGCTGAATCGTCTCCGCCCGACCGCGCTTGCGTCTATTTCGACGGGGCCTGCCCGCTCTGCCGTGCAGAGATCGCGCATTATCGCGCTCGGCCAGGGGCGGCTGATTTTGCCTGGATCGATGTGAGCGACCCCCTCGCTGACCCCGGGCCTGACCTTGCCCGGAGCGCCGCGCTGGCACGCTTTCATATTCGGCAGGCCGACGGCACTTTGGTGTCTGGAGCGGCCGCTTTCGTGGAAATTTGGAAGGGCCTAGCAGGATGGCGCTGGCTGGTTCCTCTCACCCGCATCCCGGGCGTGCTGCCGATCATGGAACGCGCCTATGGCGCCTTTTTGCCAATCAGGCCGCGCCTTTCGGCGTGGCTTGCCCGCCGGAATGCGGCAGCGCAGCGTTGACGTGAGCTGCGAAACTGGCACGCTCCCGCCGCAACAAGGGAGAGATGCCAATGCAAGACGATGTTCTCTGGGCGCGTTCGACCGCTGAATCGCTACGCCGCCGCGCGGCAGAAGGCGCGGTCGTGATCCTGCCTGTCGCCTCGACGGAACAGCATGGCCCGCATCTCGCCACCGGTGTCGATACGATCTTGTGCGGCGAAGTCTGCCGCCGCGCCGCTCACCTCACCAAGGGGCCGACTGTCGTGGCTCCTACCCTATGGGTCGGCCTCGCCGAACATCACATGGAGTTTGGCGGCTCCTTCACCCTGACATTGCCGACATACAAAACTGTGATCGAAGAAATCTGCCGCTCCATCATGCGCGCCGGTTTCAAACACATCGTCATTTGCAATGGCCATGGCGGCAATATCTCCGCGCTGAATGCGATGTCAGCCGACCTTGCTCGCTCGCTGGGGCAATCGGTTGGCATTGGCACGTATTGGCTGCTCGACCCCGACGCGATTGCCGCCGCACTCGAAGATCAGACCACCGTGTTGCACGCCTGCGAGGCCGAAACATCAATGATGCTGGCCCTTGCGCCTGAACTGGCTGACCCTGCCCGCTTCCACGAAGCCAATGGCGGCGAGACGAGCCCCACCAACAGCGCCACGCGTATTTTAAGCCCGGCCTTTCAGGTCTGGCGCGGTTTCAAGGCAATGACGGCCACGGGCGTGATCGGCGATGCGGCCAAAGCCAGCGCTGAAAAAGGCGAACGGTTGCTCGACGCCTCGGCACGTGCGCTGGCGCGTTGTGTAGACGGTTTTGCGGGGCACTGACGCGTCACAGCGGCGCAGACCGGTTGTGCACAAGCGGGCTTTGACAGAGCGGCAAGGCATGCAAGTCTCACGGACCGCATAAGCATGGCCTGCCGGAGTTGTTCAATGAGTGAAATGCGTTCCAATCTGCGTATAGACGGGCCGCGTTTGCTCAATCGTCTGGCTGACCTCGGCGCGATCGGTGACACTGGCGATGGCGGCGCCCGTCGCCTCGCCTTGAGTGAAGAAGACAGGCAAGGCCGCAACTGGCTGAAGGCGCAGATGCACGCGCTTGGCCTAACGATCGCGACCGACAAAATCGGCAATATCTTCGGCACATTGCCAGGCCGCGAAGATGGCCCACCGGTGATGCTTGGCTCTCATATCGATACGGTCGGCACTGGCGGACGCTATGATGGCGCACTTGGTGTGCTGGCGGGGCTCGAAGTGGTTGCCGTTTTGCGCGACGCTGGCATCACACCGCGCTATCCCGTGTGCATTGCAGCCTTCACCAATGAAGAAGGCGCGCGTTTTCAACCCGACATGATGGGCTCATGCGTCCACGCCGGCGTTCTTTCGCTTGAAGAAGCCTATGCCGCGCGTGATGCCGATGGTGTAAGTGTGGGCGATGCCATTCGCGCCATCGACGCAATCGGCACTTTGGAACCCGGCAGCATCAAACCGCGCGCTTATCTTGAACTTCATATCGAGCAAGGCCCGATCCTCGACAGTGAAGGACCGGTGATTGGCGCTGTCACGGGCGTGCAAGGCATTCGCTGGTTCGAGATCACGCTTGAAGGTGAAAGCAATCACGCCGGCACGACACCGATCTCCTATCGTCGCGATCCCGGCCTTGTGGCGTCCGCTCTCAATGTAGAAGCCCGGCAAGTTGCTGATTCCATCCTTGATCAACGCTGCACAATCGGCCGCATGGAATTCACGCCGGGTCAAATCAATGTCGTGCCCAAGCGCGTGACCATGACGCTCGATTTGCGGAATCCCAACGATACGCATCTCGACAAGGCTGAGCATCATCTGAAGGAATTTCTTGCGACAACGGCCAAGGCCCATGGCGTCAGCGTATCGATTCAAGAAACTGCACGTTTTGCCGCAACGCCTTTCGATGAACGGCTCATTGTTGCTGTTGAAGGAGCGGCGAAAGAGATGGGCCACGCATCCCGCCGCATGGTTTCAGGCGCGGGGCATGATGCGCAATTGATGGCGGCTATTGCGCCGGCCGCCATGATCTTTGTGCCGAGCGTCGATGGCCTGTCACATAACCCGCGCGAATTCACAAAACCCGAACATATTGTAGCAGGTGGCGATGTGCTGCTTGCTGCCACCTTGCGCCTTGCGGATGCCTGACCATGAGCATTGAACTCTTTATCAACCCACGCTTTGAACAGGCCAAACCCTACGGGGCAGCGGAAAAAGCAATCCTGTCCGTCGCGGCAGGCGAAGAAGCGCTGAAGACCATTGCGCAATGGCCGGGCTATAAACCAACGCCTCTGCGCACGCTTGATGCGCTCGCCAAGGAAACTGGGGTGAGTGCCATCCATTACAAGGATGAGGATGCGCGCTTTGTTCTCAAGAGCTTCAAGGCACTCGGCGGCGCTTATGCTGTTGAAAAGCTCGTGCGCGAAAATGGTGGCAAGCCGCTGACAGTGACATGCGCCACCGATGGCAATCATGGTCGCGCAGTGGCATGGGGCGCGCAGCGTGCAGGCTGCAAAGCTGTGATATTCATTCATGAAGGCGTAAGCGAAGGCCGCGCCGAAGCGATCCGCTCCTTTGGTGCCGAGGTGCGGCGCGAAGGCAAGCATTATGACGATTCCGTCCGCCGAGCGGCAGACGTAGCGGCTGAGAACAATTGGCAGATTGTGTCCGACACGTCATGGCCCGGCTACCAAGATGTGCCGAAAAGTGTGATGCAGGGCTATGCGTTGCTTGCTGCAGAATCGCTCGCGCAAGGCAGCGCGCCCACGCATGTGTTCGTGCAAGGGGGTGTCGGCGGTCTGGCGGCAGGCGTGCTGTCTTGGTTCTGGGAAAAGCAAGGCGCACAACGGCCAAAAACAATTGTGGTCGAACCCGACCGCGCCGCATGCCTGTTGGCCAGCGCCAAAGTGGGCCAGCTGAAAAACGCCGAAGGCGATCTTGAGACAATCATGGCGGGCCTTGCCTGCGGTGAGGCCTCGCAAATCGCATGGGATATTCTAGAGCATGGCGCGGAAGCGTTCATGGCCATTCCTGATGATGCAGCCGCTGACACGATGCGCAAGCTTGCAAGCTACGGCATTGTCGGTGGCGAATCCGGTGTTGCCGGATTGGCCGGTTTCAGAATCGCGGCCGCCGATCCCGCCATGCGCGCCGCCCTTGGCATCGACACCGCCTCACGCATCCTCGCCATCGGCACGGAAGGCGATACCGATCCCGTCGTTTATGAACAGATCGTCGGTGAACCCGGCGAAACAGTGCGCAAGAGGCGTTCAGCATGAGCCGCATCATCACCATGGGAGCTGCACAGCTCGGCCCTATTCAACGTGCCCACACACGTAAAGATGTGGTTGAGCGCATGCTCGTCCTCCTGCGCGATGCGGCCAAGCATGGCGTTGACTGCGTCGTGTTTCCTGAACTCGCGCTCACCACTTTTTTCCCGCGCTGGTACATGGAAGATCAGGCCGAGCTTGACCATTTCTACGAGCGTGAAATGCCGTCGGCAGAGACCAAACCACTGTTCGATGAAGCCAAGCGCCTCAAGATCGGCTTTTATCTCGGTTATGCTGAGATGATTGTCGAAGACGGCCGCACACGCCGCTTCAACAGCGCGATTCTTGTCGATAAGGAAGGCCACATCGTCGGGAAATATCGCAAGATCCACTTGCCGGGCCACAAAGAGCATGAGCCGTGGCGCGCTTTCCAGCATCTCGAAAAGCGTTATTTCGAAGTCGGCAATCTCAGCTGGAAAACATGGCGTACCATGGGCGGAATTTTTGGCATGGCGATTTGTAATGATCGCCGCTGGCCGGAAACCTATCGCGTCATGGGCCTGCAAGGCGTCGAGATGGTGCTGATCGGCTACAACACGCCGCGGCATAATCCGCCATCGCCAGAACATGACCGCCTGTCCGAATTCCATAACCAACTCGTCATTCAATCCGGCGCCTATCAAAATGGCACATGGATCGTCAGCGTCGCCAAATGCGGCGTGGAGGAAGGCTGCGAGATGATCGGCAATTCCTCCATCGTCGCGCCAACGGGCGAAGTGATCGGTCAGGCTTTGACGCAGGATGACGAACTCGTGATCGCACGGTGCGATCTCGACCTAACCAAATCCTACAAGGATTGGGTCTTTAATTTCGAGCGCCACCGCGAGCCGGAGCAATACCGGATGATCGTGGAGCGTAAAGGTTCCATACCGCCGGCTTGAGGGAGAGAGACAGCATGGCACAATTGATCTTGCGGGGCGGGCACGTCATCGACCCGTCGCAGAACATCGACGGCGTGATGGATGTCGCGTTCGATAATGGCCGCGTCGCTGGCATTGGCCCGAGCGTCAAGCCTGCACCGGACGCTGAAATTCGCGATGTCTCGGGTTACATCGTCACGCCCGGCCTTATCGATTTGCACACCCATGTCTATTGGGGCGGCACATCACTCGGCATCGATGCCGATGAATTTTGCCGCACATCCGGTGTGACCACGGCGGTTGATACTGGCAGCGCAGGCCCTGGCAACTTCATGGGCTTTCGCAAACATGTGATTGAGAAGAGCGAGGCCCGCATTCTCGCTTATCTCCACGTGTCGTTCGCGGGCATTTACGCCTTCTCAAAGACTGTGATGGTCGGCGAGAGCGAAGAGATGCGCCTCATGGCACCGGCCGATGCGGTGAAAGTGGCAGATGCCAACCGTGACGTGATCGTCGGCATCAAGGTGCGTGTTGGCAAACATTCGTCCGGCACATCCGGCACGCAACCGCTCGATATTGCGCTGCAAGTGGCAGATGAAACCGGCATGCCGCTGATGTGCCATATCGACCATCCGCCGCCGACCTATGAGGAGGTGGTGGATCGTCTGCGCCCCGGAGACATTCTCACCCATTGCTTCCGTCCCTTCCCCAATGCGCCGTGCACCGGACAAGGCACGGTGAAACCGGCCGTTCAACGGGCCCGCGAACGCGGGGTGATTTTCGACGTCGGCCATGGCGGCGGCTCGTTCTCGTTCAAGACAGCACGCACGATGATGGCGAATGGATTTTATCCGGACACGATCTCCTCCGACATCCACACGGTCTGCATCGACGGCCCGGCTTTCGATCAGGTCACGACGCTGTCGAAATTCCTCTGCCTTGGCATGGATCTCAAGGATGTGATTGCGGCAACAACCGTCAATTGCGGCAGCGCGCTACAGCGCCCTGAATATGGCTCGCTCCGTGTCGGCGCGCTGGGCGATGCCACGATCCTGTCAGTGAAGAAAGGGTCGTTCGATTACATCGACGTGACGGGCGAACATCTGATCGGCGATCGCAAGATCGTGTCAGAGGGTGTCGTCCTCAAAGGGGCGATGTGGCACCCGCGTGACAACAAATTCGCCAAGCTCGCCTAATCAGGCAGGCAGCACAAAACGAAGAAGGCGGCCGGGGGCCGCCTTTTTTATGGCCGCTACCGAAATTGATTAATCGGCATTGTCGTCGAGCTTGGCAGCGAGTTCGGCAATCGCGCCTTCGATCGGGCGGAATTCAAAATGGATGGTGTGCTTGCCCGCCGTTACCGGCACGGCGCGGAACATCACATTGGCGCGCAGGATCGGCACCTCAACACCATCAATGCTGGCACGCCACCAAGGATGCCAGGCATCATTCAACAAGACGAAGCCATCGCCATCGGCTTCGACCTCGATCTCGACGCGTGTGTTCTCATAAGCGCGGATCATGACGGCGGCCTTGGCAGGCACACCCTCCTTGCGGATAAATTCTTCAATGCCATCCGTATCGTTCACGTCGATGACGAATTCGCGTTCCGGATTGAATCCTTCAGGCCATTCGCCTGTTTTGGTCATGGCCTCGAAATCGCCGATCACTGCACGATCGACAAACATCGCGCGCGGCAAGGCGCGGGGATTTTCATAGATAAAGGCTTCATCAGTCACGCCGATGAGATTGAGATCACCGGGCTTCAAATTCTTGTCGATCTGGTTGATCTGCACTTTCGAGACGATGTAGCGCAGCCCGATGAGATTAGCGAAATTGGACCGGTAAGACGGAAAGAGCGGTGTAAACTGGCGCTCTTCCGGAGCCGAAATCGTATCGGGCGCTCCCGTCGCCGCGTTAAAATCCGCCAAACGCAAGGGATTATACCCAAAGACGTTTTCAAAGCCCTGCACGAGGCCCACATTCGGCCAATTGAACCCAAGGCCTGCAAACTCAACACGGGGCTTGTAAGCGCCCATCGAGGCCTCGCGCACTTTGCGCTTCAGGAAGCCAACCGTCGGGTTCTTGCAGTTCGGATTGAGAATTTCATAGGCCAGTTGCGGTTCGGCGGTCGATTCATTCGGGCCATTATTGGCGTAGAGATCGGCAACGAAAAAGGCCGCGACGAGACCGGTGGCCACCGCCGTCATGTTGCGGAAACGATAAGCTGTCCCCAGCACGACAAGGCCTGCGACGATCCACAGCGCACTGGTGATGATGGGTTCCGCTGCATCGCCCAACCGATTGAAATGGATTGCCAGACCAGTGCACGCCACAAGCAGCGCCGCCACAATGACCAGAATGGTTGCCAACATCCGCCCTTCGATCCGCATCGAGGGCGCACGCAGCAATTGATCGACACTGAACGCCGCCACCATCGCCGCCATTGCGCCGATCATAAAGGTCGCATCCGCAGGACGGCGGAAGCCACTGACACCGGGCAAATAATGGAACAGCGTTTCGAAGACGGGCGTGTAATGGCCAAGCGCATAGAGGAAGAAGAAACCAAGACCCAACACGAAAATCCGCACATCGCGGTTGAGGATGTTGCGGCCAGAGAGAAGTGCAGCGATCAAGGCGAGCGCCGGCAGAGCACCGAGATAAAGCTGCGCCATGTTTTGCGCGAGATTGGTTTCCTTCGCCGCCCATTGTGCGCTGGATGGGCCCCAATAGGACACGCTGCGGCTTAATGCACCGAAGAGATCAGAGGCGACCAGCGTCAACATCGTGGCGGGATGAAGCGACCCAAGCATCGCTTCCTGCATGTTCACTTCCGGCCGGTTCGACGCATCGACGAACAGGATCGTCAGGATGAGCGGCACGGCCGAAAACAGCAGACAGGACAAGGCGGCAACAGCCACGGGCGCAAAAGTCTCACGCACATTCGCCACGATCGCCTTGAACGTTCCCCCGCTAACCCAATGGTTGATCACATAGGCCGCAATGAACAAGGCCGCGAGATAGGCAACCTGATTAGGCGACACAACCGTGAGCGCGATGAAGAAGCCCGCCGCCAAGCCATAGGGCCAGCTCTTGCGGTCCAACGCGCGCGCCAACAGGAACAACGCGATAGCGAAGAAGCAATAACTTTGGATCTGGCCGACATGCTGAATACGCCACGCCGCGGAGGCGCCAAAGGCGAAGACGAAAGCAGCCACAAGACCGGCCGCCGGATGCCAGCCGCGGTCAAGCGCGAAATAGAGAGCGGCCAACCCACCACATGCGAGCAAGGCGATGACATAGGCATCGAGCACGAGGAAACTCGGCTCGGGAAAGATCAGGGCAAGGATAAGGGCGGGCGAAAAGATCAGTGATTGCGGATCGGCAATCTGTGGCGAGCCGGCAAACACGTTCGGCGTCCAAAACGGCGATTGGCCGGTATGGAGCGAATGCGCCAGAAACTGCATCTGGGCCTGAAAATGCGCCTTGGCGTCATACGGGATCGTTAGATCGCCGAACAGCCAAGGCGAGCTCAGGAGTAACCAGCCACCCCAAAAAAAGAGGGTTGGCCAAAACCAACGTGTCGGCACTGAGGCGCTTTCCCTAACCCCGGACGCCGGAGCAAACCGGATTTAGGGGGCAAGTTCAAGCGAATCTAAGGCAGGACCATGGTTTTGGTCCGGCATTACCAAGTAAAGTTAAAGTCCGCCGCGTTCAGTTGCGCTTTGGTCACGCCGGAAAGCCAGATTTGGTCTGCCCCCGTCCCGATGACCGCGCCTGTGAAGGGGCTGCCGAAAGGAGAGGTTATGCCACTTTCGTCATGGGTAACGGCCATCATCGCGGTGAAGTCGGCATAAACGCCGACGAGGGTGTCATTGCCGTCCCCGCCCAAAAGCGTGTCCGATCGAGCGCGCGGCGCGACCGGATCCACCATCACCATTCCCCTCGGAAAACAGCGCACGGAAAGGCGCTGTGCGAAACAGGATGGTCAAACGCGAGGGATTCCCGATTGTTCCAAAAGTGAAGCTTTGAATCGATAGTTCAGGCGTATTTACGCAGCGATGACGCCTTTGCGAAACAGGAAGCATCCATAAGGTCGCGCATCGCTCACCTGCACCACGGCAAAGGCTTGTTTTGCAGCTTCATAGAAAGCATACCGTTCAATGCCCATCATAGGCAGAGCGCGGCCGTGAACAGCATCCACCACGCTTTGCACTTCGCGCTGGATCGGCGGAACCTCAGCAGGAGCGCCAACGACTTCCATGCGCCGCACCGGATCGACAGTGAAATCGTCCAGCGGGAACACTGTCAGAATGGCGCGCGCAACGTTAGCCATGGTCGCGGCACTCACCCGTAACGGCTTTTTGACGATGCAATGCGAAGCCACTGTATCAGCCGGATGGTTGGCATCGACCAGAGCGAGGTCGTCGCCATGCCCCATAGCCGCAAGCACCCAGAGAAGATCGGCATTCAACAACGGATCGATATTTTTGAGCATTCACCCTCTCCCGCGCCCGCTGAGATAAATGCGCTTCGCATTACCACCAAAAATCCCATCTCGTTCTGTCGCCGACAGATGAGCCGTCAGCTTTTGCGCCATCGCAAACCATTCATCATAGGAAGCCGCAAGCGTGAGCACAGGCCAATCCGATCCCCATAGAATACGCTCACTACCAAACAGCGCATGAACACGCTTGAAAACAGGCTTGAGATCATCAAGCCCCGCGCCTTTGCGTGCCTCAGTCAACAAGCCTGACAATTTACATACGCATTGCGGCTGTTTGGCGAGCACGGCCATGTCGTCCCAAAAGGATTCCGATATGCCTTTACGCAGATGCGGCTTGGCAACGTGATCCACCACAACAGTCAGATCTGGATGCCGCACCATCATGGCCGCAAGCGCCGATAAATGCGCAGGCAGAACCAAAGCGTCGAACACGAGACCGGAATCAGCTGTGGCATCAAAGGCAGAAGAAAGCTCCTGCCGCGCAAGCCATTTTGGATCAGGCAGGTCTTGCACCATGGGCCGCAATGCAACGAGCAGCTTGTTGCGCGCGAGATCCGCAATACGCCAAGCCGCATCTTTCGCGTCAAAATTGGTCCAGCCGACCACACCAGCAACGAAAGGTGTCACCTCGGCAATGCCGAGCAAAAAATGCGTTTCCGATTCCGTTGGTGCGGCCTGCACCAGAACCGTCTTGTCGATCCCGTTGCGCATCAACAGCGGAATGAGATCAGCCGGCGCGAAATCGCGGAAGATTGCGCCGAGATCAGATGTCAACCAGCCATAATCGCCGCGCTTCAATGTCCAGAAATGCTGGTGAGCATCGATGCGGAGCGTCATGCTGGCACCGGTGCCTCGACAGCGAGAAGACCTTCGCTTTTCAAATCGTGCCATAGGGCCGCGGGCGGCGTGACCGCAAGATCGACCATTTGTGCCTTGACTTCGGCCGGGCTGACCGCACCAAGAACAACGCTGGCAACGGCCGGGTGCGCAAGCGCAAAGTGGAGTGCCGCCTGCCTGATATGGAGGCCATGCCTTCCGCACACAGCTTCGATCTTACGCACGCGTGCGATCACAGCGGCAGGCGCAGGCTTATAATTATAGCGCGCTCCATCGACGGCGCCCGTCGCCAGAATGCCCGAATTGAAGACACCGCCGAGCATCACGCCAATATTTTTTTGAACAGCCAAAGGCAAGAAGGATAAAAGCGCCGGCTGTTCCAAGAGCGAATAGCGACCGGCAAGCATCACGCAATCCATATCGGTCTCGCGCGCGAATAATTCTGCCTTGTCTGCTTCATTCACGCCAATGCCGAAAGCACCGATCACACCTTCCGCGCACAAACGTGTAAGCGCTTTCACCGCGCCTTCCATCGCTTCCGCAATCCGAAGCGAGACGGCTTCGCCATGCGTCCAGAAATCAACGTCATGGATCAACGCAATGTCGATCCTGTCGCAGCCAAGCCGCAAAAGCGATTGCTCAAGCGCGCGGAGCGTGCCGTCATATGAATAATCGAAACGCATCGCATGGGGCAGCCCGCCCGAATAACCCGAATAATCGCCCGCGGATTGGAAGGGGTCAGCGACACGCCCCACTTTCGTCGAGATGACGACGCGGTGATCGGGCCTTTGCCGCAAGGCGGCACCAATCCGATGCTCTGACAATCCGTGCCCATAAAGCGGAGAGGTATCGACCAACGTCTCGCCCGCATCGAGAGCCGCAAGGACCGTGTCGATGGCCTGCGCTTCCGGGATGCGTGCGTAAAGATCGCCCAAAGGCGCGCCGCCAAACCCGAGAACGGATACGGAGAGGCCGCTTTTGCCGAGAAGCCGCGTCGGCAGACGCGAGGGAGCGGAGTGATCAAGCATTGCCACGCATCATTGCCGAGGCATTGGCAGCTCGCAACGGGAATTGCGCCGCGCGCGATGCTTCGCCACACTCGCCGCTCAGGATTCGATAATTACAAAAACACGCGTGGAGGACGTCATGACCCATTCAACCCCGAAGAGCCTTGCCGAGAAGCTTGTAGCGGCACGCAAGGACCGGACACGTCTTCCGCTCGACACGCCGCCACCGGCGTCTTTTGCTGACGCCTACGAAACACAACGCCTTGTGACAGAAGCCCTCGGCCATGAGGTCACGGCATGGAAGATCGGGCTCGCACCTGATGGCACCGTGTTCGCGGGACCGATGTACAGCACGAAGGATCGGGTTCTGCATGCGGCGCCAACCGGCTTCATCGCCGCGGAAGTTGAATATGCGATCCGCATGGCAAAGGACCTGCCGCAGCGTGAGATCAGTCGTGCTGAGGCGCTTGATCTGGTTGGTGAGGTTTTGCTCGGTTTCGAATTCGTTGAAACCCGTTTCATCGAGGTGCCCGCGCTGTTGCTGCACACGGCCGATAATGTCGCCAATGGCGGTTATGCGACCGGCCCGATCCTGCCGCGCACAGCGCTCGACCTGCCGGAGCGCCGGATCGTCATCAAGGCCGATGGTCATACGCTGTTCGATGGCCCCGCCGCCCATCCCAATGGCGATGTGCTGGCCCCGCTCATGGCCTATGCCAAAGCCAGCGCCGACCCGGCCCTGCGTGACCATCTCGGCGGCATCCGTGCTGGACACCTCGTCACGCTAGGCTCGCTCTGTGGCGGTGTGGCGGTTTCTCACACCTGCGATCTCGTCGCAGAAATGCCGGGCGTCGCGCGCTTCGATCTGCGCTACGAGCGCTGACGGAGCGAACGCAACGGCCTCCTGATGGCATGGCCGTTGCGTAGTTTCCGGTCAGAAAACGCACTTTTCAGGCATTACGGCAACGTAGCGGCCTGAGAGGGCGCCTTTTGCACGCCAATTAGGCAGTTTCTGCCGAAAAGCTGGGCAAACGCACGAAATCTGACCTGAAACCGAGTACCTCCTGATGCGCCTCCCTCTCCCCCTGCTCTCTGCCGCGCTGTGCCTTCTGGCCGGGCCTGCCTTCGCTGCCGATGCCGGTTCCGCTTCCGTCGCCTGGATCCTGACCGCCTCCGCCCTCGTCCTGTTCATGACGCTGCCGGGGCTGGCACTGTTTTACGGGGGCCTCGTCCACCACAAGAACCTGCTTTCGGTGGTGATGCAGTGCTTCGCCATTTGCTGCGTCGTCTCGCTCATCTGGGCGGTGTGCGGCTACAGCCTCGTCTTTGACGGCGACGCCCCCTTCATCGGCGGCTTAGGAAAAATGTTCCTCGCCGATACGGGCGGCACACGCGCGCCCTCCGGCCTGCCGGAAACGGTTTTCGTGCTCTACCAGATGACGTTTGCGATCATCACGCCCGCACTCATCATCGGCGCCTTTGTCGAACGTGCGAATTTCACCTTCGTCGTGATCTTCTCCGCGCTCTGGCTCCTCATCTGCTATGTCCCTGCAGCGCATTGGATGTGGGGCAATGGCTGGCTCGCCGCCATGGGCGCGATGGATTTCGCCGGTGGCATCGTCGTGCACACGACAGCAGGAATTTCCGCACTCGTGCTGGCCGTGATGATCGGCAAGCGCCGCATCTTCCCGCAGAACCTGACACCGCCCCACAGCCCGGGCCTCACCATGGCCGGTGCAGGCATGCTGTGGGTTGGCTGGTTTGGCTTCAATGGCGGTTCGACGCTGGTGGCCGATGGCACCGCAGCATCGGCCATTCTTGCCACACACCTTGCCGCCTGCGCCGGTGCCGCTGCATGGACCGGCGTTGAATGGTTGAAGATTGGCAAGCCAACCTCAATCGGCATTGTAACAGGCTGCGTTGCGGGCCTTGCAACGATTACACCCGCTGCCGGCACGGTCGGCCCGATGGGTGCGATCGCGATTGGTTTTGCCGGTGGCCTCATCTGCTTCTTCGCGACGCTTTACATCAAGCAACATGCAAAAATCGATGACAGCCTCGACGTGTTCGCCGTCCATGGCGTAGGCGGCATGTTGGGATCCTTGCTTCTCGCCTTCTTCTCGCTTGCCGCTCTTGGTGGTGCTGGCCTTGCAGAGGGCATGACAGCAGGCAAACAGCTTGGCGTGCAGGCGCTCGCGGTCGGTGTCGTCGCTGTGTGGTCAGCGGCCACGACTTGGATTCTCACGAAACTCATCGGGCTCTTCGTGCCGGTTCGCGTCGATCAAGAAGCTGAATATGATGGCCTCGATCTCGCCCAGCATGGTGAACGCGCTTACGAATATCCGTGAGATAGCCGCATCAATGAAACAGAAAAGGCGGCCTTAGGCCGCCTTTTTTTGATAATCCTTCACATCGGTGAAGATGATTTCCGGCCAACGCTCCGCCTCGTAATTGAGCGAGAAGGGCGAAGAGGCCATGAACACCGGCGCGCCGTCCAAATCTTCCGCGATCGAAGATCCATGCGCCGCCATGAACTTGTCGAGATCAGCCCGATTCTTGGCCGAAATCCAACGGCAGAGGCTAAAGCGCGATTGCTCATAGGCGATGGGCAAATTGTATTCGGCATTGAGCCGCTCAGCGAGCACATCCAATTGCAACGCACCGACCACGCCAACCATTGCGCCAGAACCATCGAGTGGCACAAATAATTGCACAACGCCTTCTTCTGCCAATTGCTGCAACGATTCCCGCAGCTTCTTGGCTTTCATCGCATCCGACACTTTGACGCGACGCAAAATTTCCGGCGCAAAGCTTGGTACACCGCGGAACAGAAGATCTTCACCTTCCGTCAGCGTATCGCCAATGCGCAGTGTGCCATGGTTCGGGATACCAACCACATCGCCTGCATAGGCTTCTTCTGCGAGCGCGCGGGTGCGCGCGAAGAAGAATTGTGGCGCATTCAGCGACATGCTTTTGCCGGTGCGCACCAGCTTGGCTTTCATGCCACGCGTCAACGTACCCGAGCAGACACGCATGAAAGCGATACGGTCCCGATGGTTCGGGTCCATATTCGCCTGAATTTTAAAGACGAAACCAGTCATCTTCGGCTCGTCCGGCTTCACCTCACGGGTGTCAGCCTCCTGCACACGCGGCTGCGGGGCCTGCTGCGCGAGCATATCGATGAGATCGCGGACGCCAAAATTACGCAAAGCCGACCCGAAGAAGACCGGCGTCAAATGCCCTTCATTGAAGGCCTTGAGATCAAACGGGCGACAAGCCTCGGCCGCGAGCACCAATTCTTCGGCGAACGCCTCACGTTCTTGGATTGGAAGCATCTCGGCAATCGCCGGATCTTCGGGGCCATTGACGCGGATGGGTTCGGCATCGCTGTCGATTTTGCGCACCGTGCTGCGCTTGAAATCATACGTACCAGCGAAGGAGCGCCCACGCCCAATCGGCCAATTAACGGGCGCCGTATCTAGCGCGAGCGTCTTCTCGATTTCATCGAGCAGCGCGAACGGATCCTGGCTCTCGCGATCAAGCTTGTTGATGAAGGTGACGATTGGAATATCGCGCAGACGGCACACTTCAAAAAGCTTGAGCGTGCGCGCTTCAATGCCCTTGGCTGCGTCAATCACCATGATGGCAGAATCGACCGCCGTCAGCGTCCGATAGGTGTCTTCCGAAAAGTCCGCATGCCCGGGCGTGTCGAGCAGATTGAAGACGCAATCATTGTATTCAAACGTCATCACCGAGGTGACGACCGAAATGCCGCGTTCCTTTTCGATGCCCATCCAGTCAGACCGCGCGCTGACGCGGTTCTTCTTCGCCTTCACTTCACCGGCAAGTTGGATCGCGCCGCCGAACAGCAGAAGCTTTTCGGTCAACGTCGTCTTACCGGCGTCAGGGTGCGAAATGATCGCGAAGGTGCGGCGGCGGGACACCGCATCGGCGATGGCGGTCATGGTCGGGATCGGTCCTTCAAAGGCAGGAAGTCGCGCCTTCTAGCTCGAAACGGCGAAAACCGCCAGTTCTGAACAAGGCAGCAGCGTCATCGGCAGCCATCAGCATCTGTCGTGATGCTCGTCCATGGCAAGCCATGGCCGAGCCTATGTGGCGCTCAATAGGTCCAGCGCTGCGCTTTCGCCACGAGGAAATCGCGGAAAACTTGCACGCGCGCCACGCTCTTCATTTCTTCCGGATAAACCAGATAAGAATCGAGCGACGGCATCTCAATCGACGTCATGACTTGAACGAGACCGGAATCGGGTTCGACGAGATAATCGGGCAATACTGCAATGCCGACGCCGCCCTGCACCGCCCGCTTGAGAGCCGTGATATTGTTGACCGTCAGCGCAGCCATCCGCGGATTGCGCGGATCGCGCCCCACCGTCGTCAGGAAATGCGCATCGAGAAGATAAGACGGCGCAATTCCGCCATAGGTCAGAATGCGATGCTCTTCGAGATCAGCCACATCCTTTGGCATGCCATGACCTTTAATATATTCAGTCGAGGCATAGACGTGGAAATGCACGGTGAACAGACGACGCTGAATGAGGTCGCCCTGCGTCGGCTGGCGCAGACGGATCGCGACATCGGCTTCGCGCATCGACAAATCGAGCTCTTCGTCGAACAACAGAACCTGCAGGTTCACTTCCGGATAAAGATCAAGGAATTCGCCGAGGCGCGGCGTCAGCCAATGTGTGCCCAAGCCAATAGTGGTCGTCACGCGCAAATCACCGTTCGGCCGTTCGCGGCTGTCGGTCAGGCGCGCGCGCGTCGATTCAAGCTTCAGCATCATTTCCTTGGCGGTACGGAAAAGATGCTCGCCCTGTTCGGTCAGGATGAGACCGCGCGCATGGCGGTGAAACAACGGCACACCGAGATCGCGCTCAAGCGCGCCAACCTGCCGGCTTACGGCTGATTGCGACAGGCCCAGACTGTCACCCGCATGCGTGAAGCTGCCAGCCTCAGCCGCCATGTAGAAGATCCGGACCTTGTCCCAGTCAACCGTCGGGACGAACGCCATGGAATTGGGCATGATTATTCCGCCGCCTCACGATGCACAGCATGGCCCGCAAGCCAGCGTTCGGCCTCCAAAGCGGCCATGCAGCCCAGTCCCGCGGCCGTCACGGCTTGGCGGAACACATCATCTGTCACATCGCCTGCAGCATAGACGCCTTCGACCGAGGTGGCCGTCGAGTCAGGTGCTGTCCAGATATAACCGCCCTGTTTCATCTTGAGCTGCTCGGCAAACACCGCACTCGCCGGGCTATGCCCGATGGCAACGAACACACCATCGCACTTCACATCGGAGAGTGCGCCCGTCACCGTATCGCGCAAGCGCACATGGGTGACGCCGAGCGGCGCTTCTGTGCCGCAAATTTCTTCAACGACAGCGTTCCAACGCACCTCGATTTTGGGATGCGCGAACAAACGATCCTGCAAAATCTTCTCTGCGCGGAACCCTTCGCGGCGATGAATAACGGTGACCTTGCTTGCAAGATTGGCGAGATAAAGCGCCTCTTCCACCGCGCTATTGCCGCCACCGACAACGACGACGTCCTTGTTGCGGAAGAAGAAGCCATCGCAGGTCGCGCAGGCCGAGACACCGAAGCCTTGAAACTTCTGCTCGGAGGGTAGACCAAGCCAACGCGCCTGTGCGCCCGTGGCGATGATCAGCGCATCACATGTGTAAGTCGTGCCGCCATCGGAGACGAGCGTGAACGGACGCTTCGACAGATCGGCTGAGACGATCAGATCCGACACGATGGTGGTGCCGACATGCTCAGCCTGCTGCCGCATCTCCTCCATCAACCACGGCCCCTGAATGGGCGCGGCGAAGCCGGGATAATTCTCGACATCGGTCGTGATGGTGAGCTGACCGCCGGGTTGCAGCCCCGAAATCAGCACAGGCTGCAGCATCGCGCGCGCTGCATAGATGGCCGCGGTGTAACCGGCCGGCCCGGAGCCGACGATGATGACTTTGCTATGCATGGATCGACCATCCACTACGAACGAAATCAGGGGGATGCGGCCATAGCCGCAGCGATTGCCGCTGCAATCTCCGGCGTGGACACTAAAGGTTCGTATGCATAGCTTTCAAGCCGGCCCTGAAATTTTCGCACAGCTCCTTTGGCCTCCAGAGCTGCGATAAAATGTCTGATCCGCTTGGCACTCCGTCCAAAACGGAGTGATGGCTCGAACACCAGCACCGGCCGGCCTGTGGCCACAGCCTCGCTCACCATATTGGCGGAATCAGCTGTCACCACAAAGGCATCGGCCAAAGCCAGCATGGCGGGATAGGGATTTTCGCCCGTGCCGTCCCAACCAAAACCGCCTTTCGCGCGCGCCAAGCCCAGCACCGCCTCCCTCAGCCTGTTGGGTGTCCGGCGTGACGCTGTGACCATCAGCCGCGCGTGAACCGCCAAAGCATCAAGATCGACCAAGAAGCGCTCGGCATCGGCAGGCGTGAAATCGTAATCGCGACTTTTGCCACCCACGAGAACCGCCACACGCGGAGCCGGCAAATCCGCTAAGGCGGCCGGCGGATTCGCTCTTAAGGCCGCAAGCCGCGCAGGCGTGAAGCGATGCGGCGAAACCAGTGTCGCCAGCACATTCGGCCCGCGCAGACGGTCATGCTCCGGCACCCAGATGAGATCAGCGTCCTTCGTTCCTGTCCGCGGATCTTTCAGAAACACTGTGAAGGTCTTGCCACCAGAAGCCGCTTTGACAGCACGCAGATAGGCCACAGCTCGCCGGCCCGACGCGATGCAGAGATCGGGATAAGGCCCTGCAATGGGGCTCCCCGGTGTCTCAGGCGCATCCTTGGGATCAATCCCACCCCAAGGCATCGCCATGGCAAACAGCGTCCGCGGCGCGACGCGTCGCACGTCCGGCGTCGCGCCAAGCGCTTCGGCCACAGCAATGCACTGGCCCTCATCGCCAATCTTGCCGTCGGTTAGAACCCAGACAGAAGGGGCAGGCCGGTTCATGCGCAATGACACTCTCTTGTGCGGTTGGGCCCAATCGGCTCTAACCCGATCAACCTAACCGATCCGATTCCGGATCTTATGCCTAGGGGCCTCGGCCCCGCGCCCGGACAATGCCAGTGCACGCCCGCCTCGACGATACCGACCTCCAGATCCTCGCAATCCTTCAGGAAGACGGCCGGATCACCAATGTCGATCTCGCCCGTCGGCTTGGCATGTCGGCCCCGCCCTGTCTGCGCCGCGTACGCGCGCTCGAAGAAGCGGGCATCATCCGGGCCTATCGTGCCATCGTGGATGAAAAGAAGCTCGGCTATGAAGTGGTCGTCTTCGTGATGCTCAATCTGGCGAGCCAAGCGGAAGCCGATCTCAAAACCTTCGAAGATCACGTGCGCAGCTGGAACGCAGTCCGCGAATGCTGGACGCTGTCGGGCGAAATCGATTTCCTGTTGAAATGCGTCACGCCCGATCTGAAGACGTTGCATGCGCTGGTGACCGAACTGACCGGCCTGCCGAATGTCCGAACCATCCGCACGGCCGTTGCCCTTGAAAGGGTAAAGGACGAGCCGATCGTGCCGCTCGTCCCCTGAAGCCTCAGAAACGGCCGAACACTTCGCGGCATACCCAATCGACATACATTTCAGCGAGCACTTTTTCGCGCCGCCAAACATTGTCAGGCAGATACCACGCACCACCCGATGAGGATGGTGAAACAGTGAGGAATTTGGTGCGCGTCACTGTCGCGCCCTGCTTCACGATGACGACGCCATCGAGATAATCGTTCGAATTGCCGCCACCAAAGCCGACTTCGAAACGCTCATCGGGCTGCGCCGGCATTTGCAACGCACCAATCTGGAGCGTCAGCTCATTGCCCTTCGGCCCACCCATAAACGGAGCGAATTGCTTGGTCGCCTCTTCCGTCACAGCCTTCTGCAGGAAATCCGCATTGTAGCCGCCACCAAGATCACGCAGAGGTTGTGCATCCACAATGAAGCGTGAAATACGGAAACCAGGCGGTGCCAAGGGCGTCCGAACCGTGGTCTGACAACCGGCCAGAGCCAACGCCGCGACAGACGCGAACAAGCCGCGACGCGTCAGATCAGCGGAACGCAACGTCGACGATTTCATAAGATTTGCCTCCACCAGGCGTATTCACTTCCACGCTGTCGCCGGTCTTCTTGCCAATCAGCGCGCGCGCGATCGGCGAAGTGATCGACACCTTGCCGCTCTTCACATCCGCTTCGGCTTCGCCAACGATGCGATAGGTCTTTTCTTCATCGGTGTCTTCGTCGATGAGCTTCACGGTCGCGCCGAACTTAATCGTCGAGCCGGACAGCTTGGTCACGTCAATCACTTCGGCGCGCGACAGCTTGTCTTCAAGTTCAGCGATGCGGCCTTCGTTCAGCGATTGCTGTTCTTTGGCGGAATGATATTCGGCATTTTCAGAAAGGTCGCCATGGGCGCGCGCTTCCGCAATCGCATTAATAATGCGCGGGCGCTCAACCTGCTGGCGGTTTTTCAATTCTTCCTCAAGGGCCTTGAAGCCCTCGGGCGTCATCGGGATCTTGTCCATCATCCGATCCGTTCTCAAAAAAACAACCGAGCCCGCCCATGGGCAGGCCCGATTTCATATTGATCCTAACGCCGGATAATCCGGCTATGCGAAATAATCCTGCAAGGCGCGCACTTCGAGATCACCCGCCCGGTAGGCCTTGATCCCCTCCGCCGCAGCAACGGCTCCTGCTAGGGTGGTGTAATAAGGCACTTTATGCAAGAGGGCGGCGCGTCGCAAAGAACGGCTGTCCTGCAGCGCTTGCTTGCCCTCGGTCGTATTGAACAGAAGTTGGATTTCGCCATTCTTAATGGCGTCCACCACATGCGGACGACCTTCGAGCACCTTGTTGATTTTGCTCGCCTCAACACCGTGTTCCTCAAGGAAACGCTGCGTGCCGCTTGTCGCCACAATCTTGAATCCAAGCTCAGCCAAGAGCTTCATCGTGGGAACGATGCGGCTCTTGTGGCTGTCGCGCACAGAAACGAACACATTGCCCTGTTTCGGCACACTCGTGCCACCGCCGAGCTGGCTCTTCGCAAAGGCGACACCGAAACCGGAATCGAGTCCGATCACTTCGCCCGTCGAACGCATTTCCGGGCCCAGCACCACGTCAACACCCGGGAAGCGGGCAAACGGGAACACCGCTTCCTTCACGCCGATATGCTTGAGCGTTTTCGGCTTAAGGCCAAACGAAGCAAGGCTTTCACCCGCCATAATGCGCGAGGCAATCTTCGCAATCGGCTCGCCTGTCACTTTGGCCACGAAAGGCACCGTACGCGAGGCACGCGGATTGACTTCAAGCACATAGATCGTGCCATCCTTCAACGCATATTGCACATTCATGAGACCGCCGACATTGAGCGCCAGTGCCAATTCGCGCGTCTGCCGCTCAAGCTCTGCAATCGTTTCAGGCTTCAGCGAATGCGGCGGTAAGGAACAGGCCGAGTCGCCTGAGTGAATGCCCGCCTCTTCGATATGTTCCATGATGCCGGCGATATAGACGTCCTTGCCATCGCAGAGGCAATCCACATCCACCTCCGTTGCATCCGACAGGTACCGGTCGAACAGAAGCGGATTTTTGCCGAGCACCATGTTGATTTGCCCGGTCTTGTCGTTCGGATAACGCGCCTTGATGTCGTTCGGCACGAGTTCGGGCAATGTGCCAAGCAGATAGCGATCAAACGTTGCTTCATCATGAATGATTTCCATCGCGCGGCCACCCAGCACATAGGAAGGGCGCACGACGAGCGGCAGACCAAGCTCGTTCATAACAAGCCGGCTCTGCTCAACCGAATAGGCAATGCCATTTTCCGGCTGTTTGAGACCGAGTTTGTCGAGCAAGCGCTTGAACTGGTCACGGTCTTCGGCGAGATCAATCGCGTCAGGTGACGTGCCAAGGATCGGGATCCCGGCCTGTTCCAATGGCTTGGCAAGCTTCAGCGGTGTCTGACCGCCGAACTGAACGATGATGCCCATCAGCTCGCCCGACGTCTTTTCGCGCTCGAGAATTTCGAGCACGTCTTCTGTCGTCAGCGGCTCAAAATAAAGGCGATCCGACGTGTCGTAATCGGTCGACACGGTTTCGGGATTGCAATTGACCATGATCGTTTCATAGCCCGCATCCGACAGCGCGAAGCACGCATGGCAGCAGCAATAATCGAACTCGATGCCTTGTCCAATGCGGTTTGGGCCACCGCCCAAGATCGCAACCTTTTTACGGTTCGAGGGCTGTGCTTCGTCAGCCGGCGCCCCAGCAAAGGGCGCGGCATAGGTCGAATACATGTACGCCGTTGGCGAAGCGAATTCTGCCGCGCATGTATCGATACGCTTATAAACGGGGCGCACATTCAATTGATGGCGCAGTTTGCGCACATCCGATTCAGCCGTCTTAGCGAGAACGGCCAACCGCGCGTCGGAGAAACCCTTGGCCTTTAGCTGGCGCAATGCACCCGGCGTTTGCGGCAGGCCATGCGCACGCACGCGCGCTTCCGTATCAACAATATCCTTCAGCTGCTCAAGGAACCATGGATCGATCTTGCAGCTCTCATGGATCTGCTCGTTCGAGAAGCCAAGGCGCATCGCTTGCACGACTTTCAGCAGACGATCCGGCGTCGGCGTTCCGAGTGCAGCGCGAATGGCATTCTTGTCGTCGCCCTGCCCCATGCCTTCGATCTCGATTTCATCGAGACCGGTCAGGCCCGTTTCAAGCGAACGCAGCGCCTTCTGCAAGGATTCCTGGAACGTACGGCCAATAGCCATCGCCTCGCCGACAGATTTCATCGCGGTCGTGAGCGTAGGTTCGGCACCCGGGAATTTCTCGAACGCGAAGCGCGGGATCTTGGTGACCACATAATCGATCGTCGGCTCGAACGACGCGGGCGTAGCGCCACCCGTAATATCATTGGCGATTTCATCGAGCGTGTAGCCGACTGCGAGCTTTGCTGCGACTTTCGCAATCGGAAAACCCGTGGCCTTCGATGCCAATGCAGATGAACGCGACACACGCGGATTCATCTCGATCACGATCATGCGGCCGGTCGCCGGATCGATGGCAAATTGCACGTTCGATCCGCCCGTTTCCACGCCGATTTCGCGCAGCACGGCCAGCGAAGCATCGCGCATGCGTTGATATTCCTTGTCGGTCAGCGTCAGCGCCGGAGCAACCGTGATCGAGTCGCCCGTATGCACGCCCATCGGATCGAGGTTTTCGATCGAGCAGACAATGATGCAATTATCCGCCTTGTCGCGGACAACTTCCATTTCATATTCTTTCCAACCAAGCACGCTCTCTTCGATCAGCACTTCGTTGGTCGGCGATGCGTCGATGCCACGCTCGACGATGTCGATGAATTCGGCCTTGTTGTAGGCGATGCCACCACCCGTGCCGCCCATAGTGAAGGACGGACGAATAATCGCGGGCAAGCCGATATCTGTCAGCGCTTCAAGCGCCGCCGCTAAGGTCTTCACATGATGCGAGCGTGGCGTGTCGAGGCCAATTTTCGTCATCGCATTGCGGAAGAGTTCACGATCTTCTGCCTTGTCGATGGCTTCCGCTGTCGCGCCGATCATCTCGACATTGTATTTTTCCAGTACACCCATCTTTTTCAGCGAGAGCGCGCAGTTCAGCGCCGTCTGCCCACCCATCGTCGGGAGCAGCGCGTCGGGGCGCTCCTTCTCGATGATCTTGGCCACGATCTCTGGCGTGATGGGCTCGACATAGGTGCGATCCGCCATATTCGGATCGGTCATGATCGTCGCCGGGTTCGAATTGACGAGGATGATGCGATAGCCTTCCTCACGCAGCGCCTTACAAGCCTGCGTGCCCGAATAATCGAACTCGCACGCCTGACCGATCACGATAGGACCGGCCCCGACGATGAGGATGGATTTGATGTCTGTCCGCTTCGGCATCTCGTTCGTCTTTCCTCGCCGCCACAGGGCGGCATGCGCGCACAAAAACAGGGCCACACGGCCCTGATCGGTCGGCGTCGTCCCCGGATGAAACCTGAGTGGAAAGGTTCAGGCGGGGGCTCGCGATCTGACTTCCCGCTGAAGTCACGAGTTCCTAAACGAGAATCGAGGCAGAGAAAAGGCCAAACCGCCATTGTCCCCGGTTCTGCAGGGGTTTCCCGCGCCTGTTTTCGGCGTTAGGACAAACAAGTCCCCGGGGAACCCTATGCGCCTCATTGCCCGCCAGTTCTCGGCCTTCGTCGTGGTTGGCCTCATTGCGGCTGTTGCCCATTACGGCACCCTCATTGGGTTGGTCGAGGCCAAGATGATGGGTCCGGTTCCAGCCACGCTGCTGGGCTTTGTGGCAGGGGCGGCCGTGTCCTACGTGTTGAACCGGCGTTTTGCCTTCGATTCTGACCGGCCCCATCGCGAAGCCATGTGGCGTTTTGGGGTCGTGGCTGTCGTTGGGTTCATCCTGACGGGCCTAATCATGGCGGTCCTGACCGGCGCTTTCGCAGCGCCCTACCTCCCGGCTCAGATCTTTACGACGGGCGTCGTCCTGTTCTGGACCTTTCTTGCCAATCGCTATTGGACGTTCTCAGAACCACCAGTTCCGTAAGGCGAACGCTCACTTAGAGCGGCTTCAGCCCCTCAAAGGCCATGCGCGCCTGATTATGCCCGAAATTGATAGGCAGCCGCCGGGCCTGAAACCCCGCCTCCCGTAACAGCGCGAGACAATCGGCTTCGGTCCATGTGGTAAGGCCGAGCGCACCGCGCACCTTGCGATAATCGCCGAGCGCCGTGCGGACGAGCCCCCCAAACGCAGCGATCAGAAAACCGCCCTGTGCGCCAAATCGCAATAAGGCGACAGCATCGGTGAGCGGCCCGACATCGGGCGCGATGACATCGCCAATCACAAGCCGACCGCCGGGCTTCAGCTTCGTGCAAAGCATTTGCGCGAGTTCGGCTGTCTGGTGGGGTGAGAGATACTGCAGAAGAGAATTGACGATCACGAGATCGACGGTGCCATCGGGCAGAAGCGAGGTCTCCTCCGGCGATTGCACAATGATGTTCGGTGTTGCGCCATAACGCTGCTTGAGTTTGTCGCGTACGCTTGGCGCACCGTCGGAGAGGATGAGCTTGCCACAATGCTGCGCCACGCGGCCGGCTTCCGTCGCTTCACCACAGGCATAATCGAGCACGGTCAGCCCGGGCGTTGTGATTTGCGCGATGATGTCATTGGCGAGGCGTTGATCATGCAGCGCCCGATGACGCGCATTGACATAGATCGGATGGTCGCCATCCCAGAAGCTGCGCCAATCCATACCGCCACTCCCAGTCAGCGCTGGCGATTGATTTGCTTGAGATAAGCGATGATGTCGTCGATTTCGGCTGGCTCGAACACGAAATGAGGCATGTCCGCACCACCATGGCCAACGACGATGCCTTCGGCCAAGGCTTCCTGCAGATCGTCGAGCTTGTAGCGCTGCCCCAAGGTGCGGAACGGCGGTGCTTTCGCGTTCGGGCTCTCGCCCGTCCGCAACACCGCATGGCATTCAGCGCAATTCGCTTTGACAATCGCTTCCCCGCGCTTCGCGGACGCGGATTGGGCCGACGCCGGCGCGGCCATGGCCAATCCCGCGAGAGTGAGAGCGAACAGGCGAAGCGCAATCATTCCGAAAACTCCGATTCGGACAAAGAATCGCACCCTTTCCGGGATTTACGCAACTGGAGCTTTCGTCTCCATCATCGTCACGAAACGATCGAAGAGATAATGGCTGTCCTGCGGACCCGGCGAAGCTTCCGGATGGTGCTGCACGGAGAAGGCCGGCTTGTCCTTAAGTGCGAGGCCGCAATTCGACCCGTCAAACAGCGACACATGCGTTTCGACCGCATTCTTCGGCAGCGTGTCGCGATCCACCGCAAAGCCGTGATTCATCGACACGATCTCGACCTTGCCGGTGGTGAAATCTTTCACCGGATGGTTCGCGCCGTGATGGCCCTGATGCATCTTGGCGGTCTGCGCCCCTACGGCGAGTGCCAGCATCTGATGGCCAAGGCAGATGCCGAAGGTCGGCACGTTTTCAGCAATCAGCTTTTTGATGACAGGCACGGAATATTCTCCCGTCGCCGCCGGATCGCCGGGGCCGTTCGAGAGAAACACGCCATCGGGCTTGAGCGCGAGAATTTCGTCTGCCGTTGTGGTGGCAGGCACAACCGTGACCTTGCAACCGCGATCGGCCAGAAGCCGCAGAATATTGCGCTTCACACCGAAATCGATGGCAACAACATGCTTCGTGGGTGCGCTCTGGCGGCCATAGCCTTCGCCCAGCTTCCAACTCGTTTCATCCCATACCGAACGCTGCGCCGAGGTGACACCGGGCACAAGATCAAGCCCTTCCATCGACGGCATGGCTGCGGCTTGCTTTTTCAAAGCCGGAATATCGAAAGTGCCTGCCGGATTGTGGGCGATAACCGCGTTGGGCATGCCCTTGTCGCGAATGAGCGCCGTCAGCGCGCGCGTATCAATGCCAGAAATGCCGACGATGCCACGGGCCTTCAGCCACGCATCGAAATGGCGGCTGGCGCGGAAATTCGACGGTTCCGTAATCGCGGCATGAACGACCACGCCCCGCACGCCGGACGCCGCTGCCATGTTGAGCGTCTCGATGTCTTCGTCATTCACGCCGACATTGCCGATATGCGGGAAAGTGAAGGTCACGATCTGGCCGGTATAGGAGGGGTCGGTCAGGATTTCCTGATAGCCCGTCATCGCGGTGTTGAAGCAGACCTCACCGAGCGAAACGCCCTCGGCGCCGATCCCAAAACCTTCGAGCACCGTGCCATCGGCGAGCACGAGGAGCGCCGTTGCGCGCGGTTCCGCCCAACCGGCCGGAGCCGGAGCCTGATCTTGCTGCATCGCCATTTTGGTCCTAAACCCTGCGGCCCGGATCGGATGTTGAGTGCGGGCAAGCGGAATCGCCCTGCGGTCCGGGATCGGGCGCTATCCCTAGGCGTCCTGCCCTTTAACGTCAACTTTTGGAGAGCGCCATGCGCGAGGCTTTCAACACCGCCCTGAAGGACGCCATGCGGTCCGGCGACAAGGTCAAGGTGGCCACTGTCCGCATGATCACGGCCGCGCTCAAGGATCGCGACATCGAGGCACGCGGCGCAGGCAAGGGCCCGCTCGGCGATGACGAAATCCTGTCCCTGATGCAGAAGATGATCAAGCAGCGGCAGGAATCGCAGAAAATCTACGAAGACAATGGCCGTCCTGAACTCGCGGCGCAGGAAGCCGCTGAGATCGCTGTCATTGCCTCGTTCATGCCAGCCCAATTGTCGGACGCCGAGATCGATGCCGCCATTGCCGCTGCCATCACCGAAACCGGCGCCGCGGGCATGAAGGACATGGGCAAGGTCGTCGGCAAACTCAAAGAAAAATACGCCGGCCGCATGGATTTTGCGAAAGCCTCAGCCGCTGTGAAAGCCAAACTGTCTTAAGAGACGGGCTCCCCGTCTTTTCGCGTTCATGTTATCTTTGACCTATGAACGCGCCCGTGACATTGGCTGCCGAAGGTCTTCCCCGCCGCGCTTTTAGCGTGGCGGATGTTGAGCGTATGGTGGAAGTGGGCCTGCTCGATCCCGATGAGCGCATTGAACTCATCGGAGGCGAGCTGGTCCCCATGTCACCGAAGGGCGCGCAGCACGAAGTGCTGAAAAACATGCTGCTGGCTGCGATCATTCGCCAGATATCGACCGATTGGATCACGGCGGTCGAGACAACCTATCGGCTTTCGACCAACACCTATCTCGAGCCCGACATCGTGATCTTTCCACGCGATATTAAATTTTCGGGCTTGCGAGGCTACGAAGCCGAAATGGTCATTGAGATCGCCGATACCTCTCTCGGTTATGACCTCGGTCGCAAAGCCATGCTCTACGCTTCATTCGGCATCAAAGAGCTCTGGGTCATCGATGCACGGACACGCCTGACGACCGTTCATCGGGAGCCCGCTAGAAATGGCTATAAAAATGTCTTCACACGGCGGGAAGACGACATCCTTGAGGCCGCCTTTGTGCCCGGCTTGATCCTCAGCCTGTCGACCCTCGACCTCCCCGAATAACCCTGTGGATAACGGGGAAGGGTGGCCGTTCCGACCGGTTTCTGGCACCGGTCCGGCGTAATCCCTAAATCATGAAGTTCCCGCCCGGCCTCCTCGACGAGATACGCTCGCGCCTGCCTGTTTCGGCGGTCGTCGGCCGGCGCGTGAAATTGCAGAAGGCGGGCAAGGAATGGCGCGGGCTTTCGCCCTTCAATGCCGAGAAATCGCCATCCTTCTTCGTCAATGATCAGAAGGCGTTTTATCACGACTTCTCGTCCGGCAAGCACGGCGATATCTTCACCTTCGTGATGGAGACGGAGGGGCTGTCGTTCCCCGAAGCAGTCGAACGGCTCGCCTCGGAAGCGGGTGTGACCCTTCCGAAGATTTCGCGCGAGGCCGAAGCGGAAGAAGCCCGCCGCAAAGATCTGCACGATGTGATGGCGCTGGCGCAGGCTTTCTTCGAAGCGCAGATGCGGACAGGCGCCGGCAGTGCGGCACGCGCTTATTGCGACAATCGCGGATTGACGGCGCAGGTCCGCGCCGATTTCGGCATCGGCTATGCCCCGCCTGATCGTTTCGCCTTGCGCGACCATCTCGCCGCCAAAGGCATTGAGAGCGCGATGATGATCGAGGCAGGGCTGTTGATCAGCGGCGCTGAAATCGCCGTGCCGTATGATCGCTTTCGTGATCGCGTGATGTTTCCAATTGCGGACATGAAAGGCCGCGTCATCGCGTTTGGCGGCCGCGCCATGGCTAAGGACGCTCAGGCGAAATATCTCAACTCGCCTGAGACGCCGCTCTTTCACAAAGGCCGCGTGCTGTTCAACCACCACCGCGCCCGCAAAGCGTCGCACGATTCAGGCCGCATCATCGCGGTTGAAGGGTATGTGGATGTGATTGGCATGAGCCTTGTCGGTGTGCGGGAAGCCGTGGCGCCGTTGGGAACTGCGCTCACAGAAGATCAGCTCGCGCTCCTCTGGCGGATGGCGGATGAACCCATCCTTTGCTTTGACGGCGACAAGGCGGGCCGGCGCGCTGCGTTCCGCGCGGTCGACATCGCCCTACCCCAGCTTGAAGCCGGACGCTCTTTGCGCTTCGCCCTCCTGCCCGAAGGCCAGGATCCTGACGACCTCGCCCGCGCCGGCGGCCGTCCCGCGATTGAATCCGTCTTGGCGTCGGCCCGCCCACTCGTCGACATGCTGTGGACCCGCGAAGTCGAAGCGGGGCCTCTTGATACCCCCGAGCGCCGCGCTGCACTGGAGAAGCGGCTGAAGACCCTGCTGCAATCGATCCGCGACGAAGATCTTCGCAAACACTACCGCGCCGAAATTGAAACCCGCTTGGCCGCGCTGATGCCTGCCCCCGCCGCGCGCCAAGGCTATAACCGCCGCAACGAGCCACAGAGCGGCTTCTCGCCACGTCGCGGCTACCGCGATCAGCCGCAGCAAAGCCTGCCGCTGAGAGCCAGCGAGAGCTTGCTCCGCAGTGCCCTCTTCAGCCGGACGGCAGCGACAGCCGTCACGCCGCGCGAAGCGCTGATCCTGTTGATGATGGTTGAACACCCAGCCTTGTTCCGGCATCACGCCGAGACCTTGGCCGAACTCGAATGGAAGCACCGGGACGCGTCCGACCTTGCCGCCGCACTCCTTGATCTCGCCGCTTCGGGTGAAACGACAGATGACCTCAAAGCCATTCTGATCGCCCAAGGCCATGGCACTTTGCTCGACCGGGTGGAGCAGGCGCTCTCGCCCGGAGACCGCATGGTTCTGCGGGAAGGCAAGCCGGGGCTCGCGCCTGATGATTTTTTAAGGCAATCGCTGGCCTTGCATAAGCGGGCATTGACGCTAAATACGGAACTCCGCTCGGCCGAGCGGGCTTTGGCTGAAGATGCCAGCGACGCCAACCTGGCCTGGGTCCGCGAAATTTCGGAGCAGATTCAGGCGCTTGAGGGCATCGAAGCGGATATAGACCGTCTGCGGCCCGGGGGGTGACCCGGACGGTTGCGTGTGAATGGGGGTTAACCTGCTCCCGGTTTCCAAGCGGAATCGGGACGGGCGCGTCAACGAAACTCGGTCTCGTGAGGCCGGATGGGGGCGGCGGGACCATGGTTCCGGTCCGCCTTGTGATGCGTGTTGAACCCTCCCGCGGACGGGCGGGCATGGGTGTGGAGCGATCGGGCGATGGCCACGAAGACGAATGAGAAGCAGGAAGGCGAGGTCATCGAGGCCCCGCAGACGGACAGTCCCCTTTTGGATCTGACCGATGCGGCCGTCAAAAAGATGATCAAAACCGCCAAGAAGCGCGGCTACGTCACCTATGACGAGTTGAATGAAGTCCTGCCTTCGGATCAGACCACATCCGATCAGATTGAAGACATCTACGCGATGCTCAATGAAATGGGCATCAACGTCGTCGAGCCGGAAGAAGCGAGCGAAGACGGCGCGGCCGAAGGGGCCGACGAGGCGGATGATGAAGAAGGCGGCGATCTCGTCGAAGCTTCGCCACGCGCCATCGCCACGACCGAAAAGAAATCCGAACCCGGCGAACGCACCGACGATCCCGTCCGCATGTATCTGCGCGAAATGGGCTCGGTCGAGCTGTTGTCGCGCGAAGGCGAAATCGCGATCGCGAAGCGCATCGAGGCCGGCCGCGAAGCGATGATTGCGGGCCTCTGCGAGAGCCCCCTCACCTTCCAAGCGATCATCATCTGGCGCGATGAATTGAATGACGGCAAGGTGCTCTTGCGCGACATTATCGATCTCGAAGCCACCTATGCCGGCCCTGAAGGCCGCGGTGCGCCGAAGATCGACGCCGATGCTGAGCCCGAAACCGAAGAAGGTGCCGAGCCCGAGATCCCTGAAGGCGATCTCGAAGAAGACGACATGGAAAACAACGTGTCGCTCTCGGCCATGGAAGCCGAGCTGAAGCCAAAGGTTCTCGAAACCTTCGACAGCATCGCTGACACCTATAAGAAGTTACGCCGCCTGCAGGACCAGAAGGTCGAAGCGAAACTGCAGAATGACTCGCTCACGCCGGCGCAGGAACGCAAATACAAGAAGCTGAAGGAGGAGATCGTCACCTTCGTGAAATCTCTATCCCTCAACCAGAACCGCATCGATGCGCTGGTCGAGCAGCTCTACGACATCAACAAGCGCCTCATGGGCCTTGAAGGCCGCCTGCTGCGCTTGGCTGAAAGCCACAAGGTCGGTCGCGAAGACTTCCTGAAAAACTATCAGGGCTCAGAACTCGACCCGAAATGGTTGCTGCGCGTGTCGAAGCTCGGCACCAAGGGGTGGAAGCAATTCGTTGCCGCGGAGAAGGACGGCATCCGCGATATCCGTCAGGATATCCATGCGCTCGCGTCTGAGACCGGCCTCGAAATTCAGGAATTCCGCCGCATCGTCCATCTCGTGCAGAAGGGCGAACGCGAAGCGCGCCAAGCGAAGAAGGAAATGGTCGAGGCCAATTTGCGTCTCGTGATTTCCATCGCCAAGAAATACACCAATCGCGGTCTGCAATTCCTCGATCTCATTCAGGAAGGCAATATCGGCCTGATGAAAGCGGTCGATAAATTCGAATATCGCCGCGGTTATAAATTCTCGACCTATGCGACCTGGTGGATTCGTCAGGCAATTACCCGCTCCATCGCGGATCAAGCCCGTACCATCCGTATCCCCGTGCACATGATCGAGACGATCAACAAGATCGTGCGCACGTCGCGCCAGATGCTGCATGAAATCGGCCGCGAGCCGACGCCGGAAGAGCTGGCCGAAAAGCTCGCCATGCCGCTTGAAAAGGTGCGCAAGGTTCTCAAGATCGCGAAGGAGCCGATCTCGCTCGAAACGCCGATTGGCGACGAGGAAGATTCGCATCTTGGCGATTTCATCGAGGACAAGAACGCGATTTTGCCGATCGACGCGGCGATCCAGTCGAATTTGCGCGAGACAACAACGCGCGTTCTGGCATCGCTTACGCCGCGTGAAGAGCGCGTGCTGCGCATGCGCTTCGGTATCGGCATGAACACCGACCACACGCTGGAAGAAGTCGGCCAGCAATTCTCGGTGACACGTGAACGTATCCGTCAGATCGAGGCGAAGGCGCTGCGCAAGCTCAAGCATCCAAGCCGCTCGCGCAAGCTCAGAAGCTTCCTCGACAATTGATCGTCATGATGATGCAAAAAGCCCCGCCACCGTGCGGGGCTTTTTTGTTGGGCCAAGAACTTTTTGTTGGACCAAGAAAAAGGGCGCTGTTGCCAGCGCCCTTCAAGATGACACAACGCGGGAGGAGACTTACTTCGGTGCGAAGATGCCCGTCTGGCTACCGGTGATATCGACTGACAATGTGGCAATGAAGGCCTGTCCGCACCAATTCGATTTGCCGCTGCCGCTATAGACGCCCGACGGATCGGAGGTCAGCACAAAGCATTGGCTCTTCGACAGGTTCGTATCGTGATAGCGCAGATCGAGCGTGGCGATCTGATAAGTGTAGCCAACACCAATATTGCCATAGGTGTAATCGGGGAGACGAACGCTACCGAGCAGCGCATTTGTCGTACCGAGGAAATAGCGCCCGATCTCACCAGAGATGTAACCGCCCTTCAGGAAAGGCGTGTTGTATTTCGCCGTGAGCGACGTGTAGGTGCCCTGCGCGCCAGTACCGAGCCAGTTCCACGTCCAGAACACATTGGCGCCAACCGTGAGATCTTCCCACGTATATGCGCCTTTGCCCGCAAGTTCGAACATGTCGGTGTTCTTCGGCGTCCAAATGGTGTTGTTGTAGATCAGCTGCGTTTCGTTCGGATAGATGTAGCCGATACCACCGAAATCGAAAGTGAAGTCGCCGAATTTCGGTCTGATGCCGAAGGTCAGATCGATTTCCATCGACGGCTTGGTAGCAAGATCAACCGAGCTACCCGCCACGCCGACATAGAAAAAATTGTCCATGAATTGCAGTTCGCCATAGGCTTGAACCGCCGGATTTCCGTTCGACTGCGAGATCCCTCGAAAGTTGTAATCCGTGAGACCACGCGCACCGACAACGAAATCGAATGGCACAGGGGAAGGCGGCGGTGGCGGCGCTGCTTCCTTCTTGGTGGTGGCATCGGCGGCGAGCGCTGCGCCCGACATCATTACAGCAAAGACCGCGCCTGCCAATTTCATGCGCGCTGTGCCCCGGATCAGCGAAGAGAATGCATGTTTCTTGATCATTTTAGCCCCATTCGTCGTCAAAACGGCAATTTCCAAATCGGGGGAGCAAAATGATTGCCAGCGTTTGCGCCGTGCCGAGGCCTCAGACCGAGCGCGAGGACACTGTGACGTTTTGGCATCAGCATTTGACGCTGACGGATTGGAACTTTACAATCGAACCGGGTGTTGTTTCCCGCTTGCTGTTGCAAGCTTCATTTTTTTGGGGGTTGTCATGTCGTCGTCTCGGTCGAGCTTTGCAGTGTCCCGCCTCGTGAACCGTCATCTTTCCGCACTTGTCACCGAAGCCCGCAGCGCTGGTATGCAGCTTGAGGATTTGACGATTGAGCTCGCAGCCCACGCCAATTGCGCCGCTCTGAGTTTCTGGTCAGCGGATGATCTTCACTCGCTTCTCGAAGCAGCGGCTGCCGAAGCCTCGCCGCAAGCTGTGGCCGAATGGAAACACATCGAGCCCATGGGCCGGGCGTAACGCTTCGCTCTAAATCATTAAAACTCATTTTAGGGTTTTGCGCCTTAAAGGGGTATAATTGCCGCTTTATGCGACAGAGATTCAATGTTTTGTGGATGTCTCAATCTTTCGCGTAGCCGTGCAGTCCTGATGAGCTCCCCCAAAAAAGAAGTACCCCCTTCTGCATCTCTGTCCCCAACGCAATTGCCGCCTTTGGTTCGCCTTGAACTCGAGCTCTTGCGTATGCGTCGCCGCGCCGTGGGCGATGAGCAGGGTGATCCCGTCTGGGCCATGGTTCTGGAGCTTTGCGCCGCGCGGTTGGAAGGTCGGGAGGTCTCCGTCACGAGCCTTTGCTTGGCTTCCGGCCTGCCCGTCACGACCGCCTTGAGGCGCCTGGACGAACTTGAACACGATGGCCGCATCACCCGCAGCCCGGACAAGAACGACCGCCGTCGCGTCTTCGTGGCACTCAAGAGCGAGTTTCACGATCGCCTTCTCGAACAATTGGTGGCGATGGCACGCGTCAGAAGCGAGTTTTCCTTCACTGAATGAACGTTACCTAACTGCATATTGCCATAGGCCGTGCATAAAATAATGGGCAGGCATGTTGCCATATGCGTTGTTCGCAGGCCTCGTCGGACGCATAGTGCAACAGGTTCGCTTGAGTGGCACCATCCCCCTCCCGGTGCCATGCTCAATGCAGACCGTTCCCCTCTGGAAGTTTTCGGGCCAAGTAGCGTCTACGTTCAAAGCCCGATCTGACTTCAAGGCCCGATCCAATGGATTGGGCCTTTTTTATTGATATCTATACTTACACTTTGCAGAACTCAGAGAATTCTTTTGAGTCTTTACTGATTATCAAAGAGAATTTTTTGTCCTATACTTTTACAAACAGTCATCGCATCACATGGATGGATCTCTCCTAACTTTATCTTTGGCGTCGATCTTCTCAATTCCGGCGTTGTGTCGGTGTGCATGCAAGAAGTGAGCAATGCTGAAGCGTATCCTACTTTCGACAGTCTTCGCCACGATCGCCCTATCCCCCTCTTGGCCGACCTGCGATCGCGAACAACGCCCCTGGCCTTACGCTTGATGATGGCGCAACCACGGCCCAAACGATCTTGCCCTTCTGTGTAGCACCAATATCGAGGCCGAATTTGCGGATGGTCCCGACATAGGTCTCTTGCCGCCCCCGCGTTGGCTTGAAGATGCACGATAAAGCCTTGCTGGACGTGATAATGAAACCCGGCCCGCCGGCAATGTTACACTCCAAAGCACCGATCCGACTTGTGGTGCCGGTCGACTGTGACGCGACGGGTAACGCGAACAGACAGGCCACGCCGCACGCGGCCCAACGCCAAGATAAAAATGACATGAGAAGCTCTCCACGATTGAGGTGAATGTTCCTCAACCGTGGAATAAGGCAATGCGTTCCCTGTAGATCCCAGAAAGCCGAGACTTCTTACAGTTCAACGAACGTAACCTGACCCAAATATCTTTGAAATTTAAATGGATCCATATTCATATTTTCGAGCGTCAGGGTGTTTCCCTGACCAAAATCGAACCTAATACTTGAGCCCACTTGTGAGGCATATGACATAAGCGTGACATAATCACTGACAAGGGACTTACTAATCAGAAGCCTGTCAAAGACCGGCCCGTTCCCCGCCAGCGTGAAATCACGGATGATGTCGGCACCATAGTTTAACTTGTAGAGAAAATAATCCTGATCCGCACCACCAATCAAGAGATCGTCGCCTTCGCGGCCATCCAGACCATCAACACCAACATTTCCAAACAGCACATCATCGAATCGACTTCCACGAAGTTCGTTGTTCAGCGCATTACCTGTTAAAGAGAGCCCTGTGGTCGCTGCATTATCGGCCCAAAGATGTTCGACATGATCAGGCAGCATGTAATCAATCGATGCGTGCACAGTGTCGCTACCGTTGCCTAAACTTTCGATCACTTGATCGCTAACATCATTGACCCAATACGAATCATGACCCGCGCCACCGATCATGATGTCAGCACCACCTGCACCATTCAGGCTATCTGCACCGCCGCGACCTTCAAGCACATTGGCACCCCCATCGCCGACGATAAAATCCTCAACATCAGTCCCAATTACATTTTCAATTGACACCAACACGTCCTCGTTACCAAAGCCGTCCCACACGGTTCCGGCTAGTAGACTGACAAAAAGCTGCGCCGTTCCACCCGCTATGCGGTCGCCGCTATAGTCTACCGTTTCAATTCCATCGCCACCATTGAGGCTGTCATTACCAGCGCCGCCAACAAGTACATTACTTGCGTCAGATCCTACAATGTAATCAGCGAAGGCTGTGCCAATGATATTTTGAATGGAAATGAGAGTGTCGATAGACCCAAATCCATCCAAGGCGGTTCCAGCACTGATAAACTTTCCACGAAATCCGATATTCTTCGTCGTCATATTGACGAGAATACCGGAATTGCCGCCCTCGCTTGCATCTCGGGAATAATCCACGGTGTTAGTATCGGCGCCACCATCAAGTGTATCGTTGCCGCGGAGCCCACACAGCGTATCGTGTCCCGCATTGCCGAAGAGTTTGTTATCGCGTTCATTACCGACGATAACATCATCGCTTGATCCACCCCTCGCCTCATCAAGCTTAACGCCGGGAACGTTAATGATGTTCAGACCAAACCAACTGCCAGCCTTGCTGGTCATCGTCCCAAAGAGACGTCGTCCATTGATGACGCTGTTTTGAGTCAGCTCGGACGCTCGCAGATCAATGCGCAACTGCGTCGAGAAATTCTGGAAGTTCAGAATATTGTAGCCCGTGTCGCGCCAAACAAAGTCATACAAGAAGTTTTCGTAGAGATTACGTACAGTCGTTTGTTGAGGACCACCAACGCCATTACTGGTCGTCCGATAAGCACGAAATGTCAAAGGCTTATCGCCTGCGCCCCAGCTAAACTCAGTCCGTTCCGAATCCCATTCACGCACACCAAAACGGCGCTGTAGTGTGATAAAATCTTGAATACGAAGCGCAGGACCACCAAACGGCCTGCCGCGGACAGTGAATTGCCCAGAAAGATTGGAGTGCTTCATATAGCCCAATGCATGAAAGGTTTCATGCATGATCTCTTCGTCACTTACAAAACGACCACGTAATTGGACACCACCATTACCACCCGTCGACGGCCCAGTTTGTTTTGGACCGTAAGTGTAGGTGATGTCGGTCGAATTTTGGCTGCCGACCTCAATGTTGAAATAGCCTTCAAGTTGAGCCCAGAGACTCTCAATCACACGCCGCGTATATGTTCCGGGGCCTAGATTGTTCTTGAAATTCAGATTGAACCGTCTAATCGGCTTTGACATGACTACCTTCTTTTTAATTCTTATTGAAAATTTTTTATCCAGCACTGGAAAAGAAAAATAAAACAAACGGCGTAGCAAGCATAAAAATGAAAAAAGCCGCAAATAATGCGGCTTTTCTATCAGAGGTTGATTATAATTTTACTGATTCAACGCAGGCTGGCACAGAATTGTTGAATCTTAGCGCAGGCCTTTTCCAGTAATTCGTTCGACGTTGCGTAAGAGATGCGGAAATTCGGACCCGAGCCGAAAGCCGTACCATGCACCGCAGCCACGCCTTCGGCTTCAAGCAATTCGGTGACGAAATCCTCGTCGGTTGCGATCACCTTGCCCGACGGCGCCTTCTTGCCAATGGCTTCCGCGATCGACGGATAGACATAGAACGCGCCTTCCGGCACCGGGCATTTGATGTACTTCGATTGGTTGAGCATCGAGACGACGAGATCGCGACGCCCTTCAAAGACTTTGCGTGATTGGTGCACGAAATCCTGCGGCCCGTTGAGCGCTTCTACCGACGCCCATTGTGAAATCACGCTCGCGCCGGATGTCTGCTGACCCTGCACCATGTCCATCGCCTTCATCAGGAGATCGGGACCGGCCGCATAACCAATACGCCAACCTGTCATCGCATAGGCTTTCGACACACCGTTCATGGTCAGCGTACGATCCATGAGGCTGGGCTCGACCTGTGCCGGAGTGAAGAATTTGAAATCGCCAAAGGTGAGATGCTCATACATGTCGTCGGTGAGAATCCAGACATGCTTGTGCTTCATCAAAACATCGGTGAGCGCCTTCAACTCATCATAGGTATAGGCCGCGCCGGTCGGGTTCGACGGCGAGTTGAGGATCAACCATTTCGTCTTCGGCGTGATCGCGCGATCCAGATCGGCCGCTTGCAATTTGAAATTGTGCTCGATGCGGGTTTCGACAAATTTGGGCTCGCCGCCGCACAACAGCACCATGTCCGGATAGCTGACCCAATAGGGCGAGGGGATCAGCACTTCATCGCCCGGATTGAGCGTAGCGACGAAGGCGTTGTAGAGCACCTGCTTACCGCCGGTGCAGACGATGGTCTGCGACGGCTTGTAGTCGAGCCCGTTCTCACGCTTGAATTTTGCGGCGATGGCTTCGCGCAGGGGAACAATGCCAGATACCGGCGGATACTTCGTTTCGCCACGACGAATGGCATCGATAGCGGCATCCTTGATGTTTTGTGGCGTATCGAAATCCGGTTCGCCGACCGAAAGGCTGATCACGTCACGGCCCTGCGCTTTCAGATCGCGGGCTTTCTGCGTGATGGTGATAGTGGCAGAAGGCTTCACGCGCTTGAGGGCATCGGCAAGAAAGGCCATGGCGGCTACTCCGGGCAGCTTTGGGAAAGAACGGCGCGAAGCTAGTCGCCCCCCGGCCCGAGGGCAAGCCGCAAACGGCAAGAAAACGCCCAGTTTACCCTGAAAACCCCTTCAAACCGGCTCTTTCATTATTGCTTAAAGGGCCTCGTTACAATGCTAGGTAACGTTGGGGAATAGTTTGTGCCATTCTCACTTTTAACACGCTTCGAGCGACGCCTTTTCCCAGGACCTGCCACGGCGATCGCCTGTGCGATCATCGCGCTGACAGCTTCCATCCTGTTACCGCGCCTGTTCGAGGCGAACGCCGCCATGCGGGATGGAACAGGCCAGCTTTTTGGGCATGATTTCGCACTGTTCTGGGCGGCAGGTGAACTGGGCCACCGCGAAGGCATGTCCGCTCTTTGGGACATTGATCGCTTCAATGCGGCGCTGAAGGCCCATTTTCCGGTCGCAACCTTTTCGCCGGATACGCGCTTTCATTATCCGCCCACAATTCTATTCCCGCTCGCCCCTCTGAGCGCGCTCCCACTCACACTCGCATTTCCGATCATGATCGGAACAAGCATGATCCTGCTGGCGATCGCTATGCTGCGGATCATTCCCGATCTGCGCACGATCTTGCTCATGCTCGGTGCACCTTTGGTGATCAATGCGTTGATCTATGGCCAATGGAGTTTTCTGTTTGCCGCATTGATGGTTTTCGCACTCATCCCTGTCGCCCGCGGAGAGACGGCTCACCCATTGGCCACCGCTTTGTTCATCATGAAACCAACGCTTGGTCTCGCACTGCCCCTCGCGTTTTTGTTTGTTCCGGGAGGCTGGCGCAAAATCACCATCGTTCTTGCCCTGATCGTTGCCCTCATCGTCAGCAATGTGCTGATCTTTGGTGTCGAGACATGGCAGAGCTATCTTGGCGCTTTGCCTGAAAGCAAAAAGACATTGTTGGAAGGGCTCGATACGCTCGCCGCGCACAGCGCAACGCTAGGAACGGTACTCCAATTCAATGGTGTATCGCCGGCTCTCGCACGCTCGTGCCAGTGGCTTTTCACGATCGTCATTCTCGGCGTGCTCGCTGCCATCATGCGCAGCGGCGCGCGTGGCGATCTCAAAGCGGCGAGCCTCGCGGCAGGGACCGTGCTCGGCGCCCCTTATATGATGGCCTATGATTTCTGCTTGCTCTTACCAGCCGCCGCCTTTTTTATCCGTGACGGGATGATGCACGGTTTTCGGACGGGTGATCGCACGATCATCGCCGTGGTGGCGATCGCCGCCATGTTCATCAACAAGGTGCAAGAGACTTCAGCCGTTCCATTCGGCTTTGCGCTTTCGTTTGGCTTTTTTGTTCTGATTGCAACCCGCGCGGGCCAATCAGCCGCGGAAAATAAAAGCGGCACCCAATGCGATCAGGAGAAAGCCGATGGCATGGTTCCAGCCCAACGGCTCCTTCAAAACGAATACTGAGAACCCTGCAAAAACGATCAGCGTGATGATTTCCTGAATCGTTTTGAGTTCAGCTGCCGAATAGACGGCGTGACCGATGCGGTTGGCGGGCACCGCAAGGCAATACTCAATGAACGCAATACCCCAGCTCGCAAGAATGACGAGCGGCAGAGCAACGCTTTTGAATTTGAGATGGCCGTACCACGCCACCGTCATGAAGACGTTGGAGGCAACAAGCAAAAGGATGGGAAGGTAGTATTGCGGCGAGAGCTGCAGCATCACGGTGACGGGTCCAGGCAGGGAGATGCGGAACCCGCGAGACGGCCCCCTGCCCCCGAACCGTTCAAAGGTGCCGGCGTCGTTCAGCGACGGCGCTGCGGACCACCACGCTGCGGCGGACGGGGCGCAGACGATGCGGCGCGTTCATCCTTGTGACGGAAGATCAGGCGGCCTTTTTCGAGGTCGTAAGGCGACATCTCGACGGTGACGCGATCGCCCGCAAGTGTCTTAATGCGGTTCTTCTTCATCTTGCCTGCAGTGTAGGCAATGATGGTGTGGCCGCTGTCGAGTTCGACCCGGTAGCGCGCGTCGGGAAGGATTTCGGTCACGCGTCCTTCGAATTCGATGAGCTGTTCCTTAGCCATCGGTACTCCGTTCTGATCCCAAACAAAAAACCGCCGTTCGCGGGAACGGCGGTCAGCATTGGAGACCCTAAAGGGTCTCGCTTACTGCCGTATCAAACGGCGCGAAGATTTCCGGCCGACTGCTTGCCAGAACGCTGGTCAGTCTGCAACTCGTAACCGATCTTCTGGCCTTCCTTGAGGCCACGCATGCCAGCGCGCTCAAGAGCCGTTGCATGGACGAAAACGTCCTTGCCACCTTCATCCGGCTGGATGAAGCCATAACCTTTAGTGTCGTTATACCACTTAACCGTTCCGGTCGCCATGGAAGTAGTCCTTGTCTTCGGTGTGCACGTTTGAGCGGTCGCCCGCCCGATTAGTCGAACATTGGTAGAGGAGTCTGAAACGTGCGCCCGATTTTAGGCGGCGGCCCAGTTTCGTCATGGCCAATTCGATGAACGATAGTTAGCCTGTGTTTGTGGCTTTTTCGTGGCAAAATTGTGGCAAACATTTCCACTGCGTGAACCGGGGCCGTGAGGCCCCGGTTTAGGTCTCAAACGAAGACAAAATCGGCCGCTGACCACTGGTTCAGCGCGACCCCATGGACCACGATTGTCTCGGTCCCGGCGGTGATGACGGTGTTGCCCCCATCATCCTCGCTTGCCGCTGCCACGACATCCCCGAAATCGGTGAAAGCCGACCCGCGCAGATCCATGTGGAACATGATCCCGATCCGTTGGATCGCGGACAAAATACCGTAACGGAAGCTTTGATCCCCTGTCGAGCGGAGCTGTAGGAAAAATGATAGTGCACGGCCGGCTCCAAGCGGCGACGCGCCCTTGCCGCATGGGGGGTACGCCGCCATCTTCACCTCATGCCGAAAACGCCGAAAAAACCTGCGCCACGCTCAAAAGCGTCGAAGCCCGAACTGAAGCCGCTCGAGCCTCATCTGGCGCAATTGCTGAGCCCTGGGCTCGCACGCGAGCCGGGCTTTGATGAAGCACCGCAGACTTTCGAGATCGATATTCCGCTGACCCCCGGCGACCGGCGTCGCGATACAGGCCTCACCCGGGACAAGATGCTGGGCGATGCGCCTCGCCGCGTCCGGCAGGGCAATGTCGTGCGCGACCGCGACGAGGCGATCCCGCAAGGCATGACTGGCGCGGGCGCCTCGATGGATGCGCTTAAAGCGCTACTCGAAAGCGGCAACCCATTCCTCAAACAAGGCGTGGTGTGGACCCCGCATCGCCCCGAACGACCGGAGAAATCGGAAGGCGGCCGCCCCTTCCGCCTCGTTTCGCCGTTCGAGCCGCGTGGCGATCAACCCAATGCGATTGCCGAACTTGTGGAGGGCGTCACGGCGCGCGGCGAGCGTGATCAGGTGCTGCTCGGCGTCACCGGTTCGGGCAAGACCTTCACCATGGCGCAAGTGATTGAGAAGACGCAGCGCCCCGCGCTCATTCTCGCACCGAACAAGACACTGGCTGCCCAGCTCTATGGCGAGTTCAAAGCGTTCTTTCCGGACAACGCCGTCGAATATTTCGTGTCCTATTACGATTATTATCAACCCGAGGCCTACGTGCCGCGGACGGACACCTATATCGAAAAAGAATCCACCATCAACGAGCAGATCGACCGTATGCGCCATGCTGCAACGCGTGCCCTGCTCGAACGTGATGACGTGATCATCGTTGCGTCCGTTTCCTGTATTTACGGTATCGGTTCCGTCGAAACCTATACCGCCATGACATTTTCGGTGAAGGTGGGCGAACGGCTTGACCAGCGCCAACTCCTCGCCGATTTAGCGGCCCTGCAATACAAGCGCTCTGGTGGCGATTTCCAGCGCGGCGCGTTCCGCGTGCGCGGCGACATCATCGAAATCTTTCCGGCGCATTATGAGGATCGCGCCTGGCGTATTTCACTTTTCGGCGACGAGGTCGAAAGCATCGTCGAATTCGACCCGCTGACGGGCTCGAAAACTGCCGATCTCGAAAGCGTGAAGATCTACGCCAATTCGCATTATGTGACGCCGCGCCCGACGCTCAATCAGGCCGTCAAAGGCATCAAGGACGAATTGAAGAAGCGGCTTGACGAATTGATCCGCATGGGTCGTCTGCTTGAAGCGCAGCGTCTTGAGCAGCGCACGATCTTCGACCTTGAAATGCTGGAAGCGACCGGCTCCTGCCAAGGCATCGAAAACTATTCGCGTTATCTCACCGGGCGCCAGCCGGGCGAGCCGCCGCCGACCCTGTTCGAGTATCTACCCGACAATGCCCTCGTCTTCACCGATGAAAGCCATGTCACCGTGCCGCAGATTGGCGGCATGTATCGCGGCGACTTTCGGCGCAAGGCGACCCTCGCCGAATATGGCTTCCGCCTGCCCTCCTGCATGGACAATCGCCCGCTCCGCTTCGAGGAATGGGAAGCCATGCGCCCGCAGACGGTGCATGTCTCGGCAACGCCCGGCAATTGGGAATTGGAAAAGGCCGGCGGTGTCTTCGTCGAGCAAGTCATTCGCCCAACCGGCCTCATCGATCCGAATGTCGAAATCCGTCCCGCGCGCGCGCAAGTCGATGATCTCTTGGGCGAAGTGCGTGCCACAGCCGCGCAAGGCTATCGCTCGCTCGTCACTGTACTGACCAAGCGGATGGCCGAACAACTGACCGAATATCTGCACGAGAATGGCGTCCGCGTACGCTACATGCATTCTGACATCGACACGATCGAACGCATCGAGATCATCCGCGATCTCAGGCTAGGCGCGTTCGACGTGCTCGTCGGCATCAACCTGTTGCGCGAGGGTCTCGACATCCCTGAGTGCGGTCTCGTTGCCATTCTCGATGCCGACAAGGAAGGTTTTCTGCGCTCTGAAACCTCCCTCATTCAGACGATTGGTCGCGCGGCACGTAACGTTGATGGCCGCGTGATCCTTTACGCCGATCATATGACGGGTTCGATGGAACGTGCGATCGCGGAAACCAATCGTCGCCGCGAAAAGCAGGAAGCATGGAACCTCGCCAATGGTATCACGCCAGAAAGCGTGAAGCGCTCCATCGGTGACATTCTCGACAGCGTCTATGAGCGCGACCATGTCCGCGTCGATCTCGGTCTCGCCGACACGAAGAGCGCTGGCCACAATATGAAGGCGACGCTCGCCGATCTCGAAAAGCAAATGCGCGAAGCCGCCGCCGATCTCGAATTCGAGAAGGCAGCACGCTTGCGTGACGAGATCAAGCGCCTACAGGCGACCGAACTCGTCCTCGCCGACGATCCGATGGCACGGCAATCCGATGTCGAGGACAAGGCCGGACGCTATGAGGGTGAACGCTCTTATGGCGATGCGGCCAATCTGCCTAAAACCCGCGCGCGCAAACCAACTGACGACGATATGGGCCCACATAATTGGGGCGGCGGCGAAGCGAAACCACGGAAGAAGAAATAGATCGCTTCATGGCGTGAGGCCGCGCGGCTTGGATGCGCTATGGATCGCCACGGCGCTTCGCGCCTCGCGATGACGCGATTTATTCTGATACAGAGCGAGGACCGCGCAAATTAAACCTCGTCATTGCGAGGAGGCCGCAGGCCGACGCGGCAATCCATCTTTCAAAATGCACTATCACCCTCATCCTGAGGAGCATTGCGCAGCAATGCGTCTCGAAGGACGAGGGAAACCAGCTTGCTCGCAAACAACGCCCTCGTGGTTCGAGACGCCGCTCACGCGGCTCCTCACCATGAGGGCTTGAGAACGCAACTGATATTCAGCCTTGCGGCCTTCTTTCCCAAAACACCGTGCCCAAAAATTCGAACACGCGTTCGCCGTTCTGGTTCACGCCGGTATTGTGATGCGTCACCAGACCCCAGCGTGGTTTGGAGGCGCTTTCGCGCTTGCCCGTGATCGTCGAAAAATAGGTGATGGTATCGCCCGCATAGACCGGCTTCAGCCATTTGAGATCACGAAAGCCCGGTGATGGGCCAAGCACGGCCGGCTTGCGCCCCGCGGCCATGGCCTTCTGCGTTTCGGCCTTCACATGCTCGACCATCAAACGCATCCACACGCCGCTGGTCTGCCAGCCTGAGGCGCACAGCGCACCAAAATGGCTTGCAGCCGCGGCCGCCTCATCGAGATGAAAGGCTTGCGGATCATAGGCGCGGGCGAAATTCTTGATGAAGTCGGCGCTGAAGAGATGGTGGCCGAGTTCGACCGTGTGACCAATTTCAAGATCTTCGAAATAATTCATGCCGCACCCCCTCGGCGCGCGAAGATGATGGAATTGACTTGTTCCAGCACCACATCGCCCTTCTGGTTCAGCAATTCGAAGCGGAATTTGACGAACCCGCGATCCGATTTCGATTTTGATTCACGCGCATCGAGCACGGTATGGCGCACGCTCAGCACATCGCCCGGCCTCACCGGCTTCAGCCATTTGACTTCATCAATACCGGGCGCGCCCATGCCAGCCGAATGGGCGACGAATTCTTCGGCAATGAGCCGCATGAGAAAGGCGCAGCTCTGCCAGCCTGAGGCGGCCAGCCCGCCAAGCAGGCTCTTGGCACCCGCCGCCTCGTCAAGATGCATCGGCTGCGGATCATACTGGGCCGCATAGGCGATGATTTCAGCGCGCTCGACAGGCAGCGCGCCATAGGTCGCGCTGCTGCCGGGCACAAAGTCCTCAAAATAAAGCTTTTGCTTCATTTCTTCTTTTTCGATCCGATCTTTTCGTCCCAGAGACGGAACGCCACCACCATTTTGTCAGGCGTGAGCGGCAATTCAATCGGATTATTGGCGATGAGCGCAGCATATTCAGGGCGACCGAATTCCTTGATCACTTGCTGGCTCTTCTCCGGTGCCAGTTCGAGCGGCACATTCTTCACCGCCGGGCCCGGATAGAGATAGCCTTCGTCATATGTGAAGGCCTGAATCTTCGGCGTCAGGATGAACGCCATCACATCAAGAATGACGGCCATCTTATCGTCCGGCAGCCCCCGCGGCACCGTCATGAAGAAGGCATCCGACACCCAATGGAAGCCCTTGAGCGTGCCGATCTTCGCTTCCTTCGGCACGATGCCGAGCGCGCGCGGATTGATATCCCAACCCGTGGTTGAAATGATGATGTCGCGCGAGCCTTCGCCCAACTCCTTCATCGTGATGCCGGTGCCCGTCGGATAGGCATCAATGTATTGATTGAGCTCTTCGAGATAGGCCCACGTCTTTTCCCAGCCATTGACCGGATCTTTCGGGTCCTTGTCGCCGAGAATGTAAGGCAGGCCCATCATGAAGGTACGACCGGGGCCAGAATTGGCGGGACGCGCATAGAGGAATTTGCCGGGATTGGCTTTCGCCCATGCGAGCAATTCCTGCGCCGTTGTTGGCGGCGTCTTGACGCGATCAGGCATATATTCGATCAGCGGACCTGACGGATAATAGGCGCACACCACGCCATAACCTTGGCCCTGCGCTTTGAACAGGTTGAGCGCCGCCGGCTCGTAATTCTGTTCGATATTCGGAAACGCATCATTGTATTGCGGGAACAATTGCACCCATAGTTTCTGATCGAGACCGGCAGCAAGGCCATCGCTGCCCGTGAGCACGAGATCAAGATCGGGCTTACCCGCATCAACCTGCGCCTTGATTTTCCCGGCCAGTTCAGGCGCAGGCGCTTTGACGAAGTTGAATTTCGACACGAGGTTGGGCTTTGCCGCGCGATAGGCCTCAAAACCCGGCTGGAGGAGCGCAAGCGCACCGCCAACATCGATGATGGAAATCGTCACAGGCGATTTCGGCAGGGCAGGATGCGCAGCGCGCGCCCCCGTCGTACCAAAGGCCGCCACACCGGCGAGCCCACCCAGAACAGTCCGGCGATTAAAATCGGTCATGTCTCTCTCCCCCGAGATGTCATGACGCCGCGTAGAGCGTTTCTCCCGCGATCGTCGTTTCGACCACACGCTGATCCTTCGACCAGCGTACTTCCCCATCCAGCAAGGCTGCGCCATGCCGGGCCGCCGCGTCAGAGAGCGCCGCGCGCGGATGCACGGACGCCATCAGAACCGCTTCAGCAAAACTGCAAAATTTCCACGATGCGACATTGCGCACGGCCTGATCGAGCGTGAGCGCCGAGCCTGCGAGATGCGGCGCGCCCGGCTCACGCACGGCCCCATCAAGGCTGCGCTCAACCTGCATGCTCGCGAAGCGATAAATGCCCGGCGATGCGGCAGCACCAGCCACGGCATCAGTGACGAGGATCGACCGCGCGCGTGTTTTCGCCCGCAGCATCACACCCAGCGCATGGGGCGCCACGTGAATGCCATCGGCGATGAAACAGGCAAGGAGCCCATCTTCTGCCAATTGCGCGAAAATCGGATTGTTGAATTTATGCTGCTCATGCGCAACGCCATTGCCAAGATGGGTCGCAAGCGTCGCGCCAGCCGCAACAGCACGCTGCACATCTGTCAACCGCGCATCGGAATGGCCAATGGCCACGACAATGCCGCGCTCGCGCGCCGCACGGATGAAAGCCTCCGCACCCGGCAATTCCGGCGCGATGGTCACAAGCAGGATCGGCTTTTTAAGATGCGCCTGCAGGCGATCGACCAGCGCAATGTCCGGCGCAATCATCGCCTCGGCCGGATGGCAACCGCGAAAGCCCGGTGCCGGATTCAGAAATGGCCCTTCAAGATGATAGCCCGGAACCATCTTGGCACCGAAGGGCGCTTCCGCCACCGCGGCATCGAGCGCGGCGAAACGCGCCATCAACTCCGCTTCCGTCGCCGTGATCAGCGTCGGTAGACATTGCACAACACCTGTAGCGGCCATCGCTTCAAGCGCGCGCTGGAAGTCTTCCGCTGTGAGAGCGGCATCATTGAAGTCTATCCCGGCAAACCCGTTGACCTGCAGATCGAACAGCCCGCCGGTCGTGATCATGGTTTGCGGCTCAGGAGAGACGCCGCAGCCGGATCCATGAACAGACGACAATCGCCATGTTCACGAATGATTGATGCCGGGCAAAGATTGCTGAGCGGCCCTTCGAGCGCACCCTTCACCGCTTCGGCCTTGCGCGTATCCGAAACGCTAAGGATCAGCGTGTCTGATTTCATCATCTGCCGGATCGACATCGAGATTGCCGTTTGCGGCACATCGGCCAATGTGGGGAACCAACCCTCACCCATTTGTTGACGGCGGCACGCTTCATCGAGCGTCACAAGAATATAAGGCTCATCGGTCTCGAAATCGGCCGGCGGATCGTTGAAAGCGAGATGTCCGTTTTCGCCGATCCCGGCAAAGCAAACCGCAATCCGCTTGCCGCGAATGAGACCGTTGAGGCGCGTGAGCTCCGCTTTCACATCGCCGTCGCCATTGACGGGAATGAAGGCGCGCAGGGCTGGCACATGCGCGACGAACCGTTCGCGCAGATATTTGCGGAAGCTTGCGCCATGGCTCTCGGGTAAGCCGACATATTCGTCGAGATGAAAGGCGGTCACTTTCGACCAATTGATGCCGGGCGCCTTGACCAGGGATGCGAGCAATTCGAACTGGCTCGCACCCGTCGCCACGATGATCGTGGCATCGCCATTACGCGCGATCGCGGCACGGATGAGATCGGCACCAGCGGCAGCGGCGGCCTGCCCCAGCGAGAGTTTGTCGTTGAAAAGTTGAATCTGCATATGGCGATTGGAGCAGAGCCCGCTCTGCGGCGCAAGGGCCTCCAAGGCCGCGCGCTGTGCGCGCGGCGCATGGCATCGGTTCAGGTGTTGAAGCGGAAATGCATCACATCGCCGTCGAGGACGGTGTAATCCTTGCCTTCAAGACGGAACTTACCGGCATCGCGCGCGCCTGCCTCACCCTTGCAGGCGACATAATCGTCATAGGCGATGGTTTCAGCACGGATGAAGCCTTTTTCGAAATCCGTGTGAATGACGCCTGCTGCTGCGGGCGCTTTGGTGCCGCGCGTGATCGTCCATGCGCGCGCTTCCTTCGGGCCAACAGTGAAATAGGTCAGCAATTGCAGCAACTCATAACCGGCACGAATGACGCGGTTCAAACCCGGCTCGTCGAGCCCGACAGCTTCAAGATAATCTTTCATATCTTCCGGCGGCAGCACCGCGATCTCGCTTTCGATCTTTGCCGAAACGACAACCGCCTTAGCACCCTCCTGCTTGGCGCGCTCGAACACCTTCGCCGAAAAGCTATTGCCATCATGCGCCGAGGATTCCTCGACATTGCAGACATAGAGCACCGGCTTCGCCGTCAGAAGATTGAGCATCTGAAACGCCTTTTCTTCTTCTGCCTTGCGCTCAAGGAGCCGCGCCGGCTTGGCATCCTGCAACAGAACCAAGCAGCGCTGCACGAGATCAAGCGATTCTTTCGCTTCCTTATCGCCGCCACGCGCTTTCTTCTCAAGTGCACCGACGCGCTTTTCGAGCGAGTCGAGATCGGCCAGCATCAATTCTGTTTCGATCGTCTCGATATCGGCAATCGGATCGATCTTGCCTTCGACATGGGTGATGTCGGAATCCTCAAAACACCGCACGACATGGGCAATCGCATCGACTTCGCGGATATTGGCAAGGAATTGATTGCCGAGGCCTTCGCCCTTCGATGCACCGCGCACAATGCCCGCAATGTCAACGAAGGTGATGCGCGTCGGGATGATCTGCTGCGAGCCGGCAATGGCGGCGAGCGCATCCAGACGTGCGTCAGGGACGGCGACATCGCCGACATTCGGCTCAATAGTGCAGAACGGATAATTCGCGGCCTGGGCGGCGGCGGTCTGCGTCAATGCGTTGAAGAGGGTCGACTTGCCGACATTCGGCAGGCCGACAATGCCACATTTGAAGCCCATGGCCCGTCCATTCGTGGTTTTGTGCGGAATTGCCGCGACTTATGGCGAGCGGAGACCCAAAAGGCAAGCGCATGGCCGCTTCACCGCCCTTGCGCCCGAGCCCGCCTGTGTTCTAAGCACCGGCCATGGAACAAAAGACCTGCCCATGCCGCAAGACGGCCGAAACACCCCTTCCCTACGCCGCATGCTGCCAGCCCTATGTCGAGGGCAAGGCGCAAGCCCCCACGGCCGAGGCGTTGATGCGTTCGCGCTATTCCGCCTTTGCCGTCGGCAATATCGATTATCTGGTTGAATCGGTCGCACCCGAACAGCGTCACGACATCGATCGCGGCTCGTTGCAGGCGTGGTCGAAGGAATCGACCTGGGATGGCCTCGACATCATCGATACGGTGGACGGCCGGGAAGGCGATACGACCGGCATCGTGGAATTCGTGGCGCACTTCACGCGCGAGCGGAAACGCGAAGCGCATCATGAGCGCTCGACATTCCGCAAAGAGAATGGCCGCTGGTATTTCGTTGAGGGCGCCAAGCCCAAGGGCAAGCCCATGGTGAAGGCGCAGGATATTGGCCGAAACGATCCCTGCCCCTGCGGCTCAGGTAAGAAATACAAGAAGTGCTGCGGCGCGTAAGCATCGCCGTTTTTCGACGCAAAAAATCGAAATAACCCGTGTCATCGCGAGGCACAAAGTGCCGCGGCGATTCATCGTTCAGCCGCGCGCTATCTCAAGCCCTCATGGTGAGGAGCCGCAAAGCAGCGTCTCACACCACGAGGGTAGCTCTCAAGGACATGCGCAAACTGGAATCCCTCGTCCTTCGAGAGGGCGCTTCGCGCCTCCTCAGGATGAGGGACATTGTGCAACCCGAAAGATGGATGACCATGTCGGGCGTGCGGCCTTCTCACAATGACGGGATTCTGCCGCGAACGCCGAAAACATCCCTCATCCTGAGGAGCATCGCAAAGCGATGCGTCTCGAAGGACGAGGGAGTCCAGTAAGCACGCTAACCACGCTCTCGCGCCTCCTCAGGATGAGGGCTTGAGTGCAGGCGGAAAAACCTACTCGCCCAATCCATCCATCGCGCGATGAATGCGGTTTTGAAATTCGGAATCGTTTTTCTCGGCCAACAGCGCCGCATTGTCGGCCACGGCACGACACAAAGCCTCGACCCAATCGCGCTCGTCGCGGTCGAAATCCGACAGCACGAAATGATGGACGAGCGCCTTGTCGCCGGGATGACCAATCCCGAGCCGCACGCGGCGATAATCATTACCGCACAAGGCCGTGATCGAGCGCAGGCCATTATGCCCGGCATTGCCGCCACCCGTCTTGATGCGCATCTTGCCGCGCGCCAGATCGAGTTCGTCATGAAACACGACGACATCCGCGAGCGGAATCTTGAAAAACCGCATCGCTTCGGCCACCGCCTTGCCGCTCTCATTCATATAGGTTTCAGGCTTCAGCAAGATCGCGCGATCGGTGCCGAGTGCAATCTCGGTGATCTCGCCGCTGAACTTGCGTTTCCATGGCGGCGCACGGAACGCGCGCGCCATCGCATCCACCGCCATGAAGCCGATATTGTGGCGGTTGCCGGAATAGCGCGAGCCGGGATTACCAAGACCGACGAGAAGCAGCATGACGTCAACTTAACATGAAAAAGCCCCGCAGGATCTGCGGGGCCGTGGAAAAGAAAAGGCCGCGCGAACGCGGCCCGATCCTTACTTCTTGGCAGCCGGAGCCGCAGCCGCTTCGGCAGGTGCCGCGGCAGCCGGCTCGTCCTTCATGCCTGACGAGGCGACGACGGTCACGAGCGTGAAGTCCGACTTGTCGAGCGGCACGCAGCCAGCCGGGAGCTTGATCGACTTGATGTGGATCGAGGTGCCGATTTCGACACCCGTGAGATCGACATCAACCGATTCCGGAATGGCATCAGCCGGAGCAAGCATTTCAATGGCATGCAGCACCACGTTGACCGTACCACCGCGCTTGATGCCCGGCGAGGCTTCGTGATTGAGCACATGCACCGGCACTTCAACGCGGATCTTCTGGCCTTCTTTGAGGCGCATGAAATCGACGTGCAGCGGAATGTCCTTAACCGGATCGAGCTGATAATCGCGCGGAATGACACGGGTCTTCTTGCCGTCCACCTCGATGTCGAACAACGTCGTCAGGAAGTGACCGGCGAAGATCAGCTTCTGCGCTTCATTGTGGTCGAGAGAGATGCCGAGGGGGGCTTCACCGCCGCCATAAATGACGGCCGGAATGCGATTTTCACGACGCACAGCCCGGGCGGCCCCCTTGCCGCTCTTCGGACGTGCGGCAGCTTTCAGCTGCTTCACGGTGTTGGACATGGAATTCTTCCTTCAAAATCAAAGGCCGCCCCACACAGAAGCGGCCGGTTTCTCGCCTCCCCGTGCCTCCAGGGGTGTCTGGCGGGGACGCGGGCGGGTCTATAGCCGAAAACCAGCGGGGAGGCAAAGGGAGCTGGTGGGGTTTTGTCCGGAACGGTCCTATGATATTCTTACGAGAAGAGGGTCGATATACCTAGAGTAAGAATATGGGCGATACCACAACTTTGTCGAGCAAGTATCAAATTTCGATCCCCAAATCCGTCCGCGAAGAACAAGGCTGGGAAGCTGGTCAGCGTTTCGCATTCATCCCGGAGGGCAAAGGCGTGCTCCTGATGCCCGTACCCGAACTGAAAGATCTGGTTGGAATAACCGCTGGCGCAGATAAGGAAAATTATCGCGACCGGACCGACCGCTTCTAATGTTGCTCGTTGATACGTCGGCGTGGATTGAAGTTTTCAACAACACGGATATCGGCAACAAAATTCTGCCGATGATCCCAGAGCCTCAACATTGCCTCGTTCCAACTTTGGTCCAATTTGAGCTGATCAAATGGATCAATCGTGTACGGGGCCCTTCACAGGCAAAATCTGCCCTCGCCTTTACACAAGTCTGTGTTGTCCAGCCGCTTGATACGCAAATCGCAATGACTGCAGCCCAGATCGCTTCAGATTATAAACTCTCAACAGCCGATGCCATCATTTACGCAAGCGCACGCCTAACAGACACAGAGCTGTTGACCTGCGACGCCCACTTCAAAGATTTACCGGGCGTTATCTACATTGCGAAGAAGAATTCTTAGTCGAACAGGCTCGACACGCTCTCTTCGGTCGCGGTGCGGGCAATGGCCTCGCCGAGCAGATTGGCGACCGAGACGACACGGATGTTCTGCGCCACTTTCACCGCTTCGGTCGGCATGATCGTGTCGGTCAGCACGAGCTCTTTCAGCTTGGACGCTGAAATGCGCGCCACCGCCCCGCCAGAAAGCACGCCATGGGTGATGTAGGCGTAGACTTCCTTGGCGCCCTTAGCCAGCAGCGCTTCAGCGGCGTTGCACAGCGTACCGCCGGAATCGACGATGTCGTCGACGAGGATGCAGGAGCGTCCTTCGACATCACCGATGATGTTCATCACTTCGCTTTCACCGGGACGTTCGCGGCGCTTGTCGACAATGGCGAGCGGCGCATCGATGCGCTTGGCGAGCGCGCGGGCGCGCACCACGCCGCCGACATCCGGCGACACCACCATGCAATTCGAGCAATCCATGTGGTCCATGATGTCGCGCGCCATCAGGGGCGCGGAGAACAGATTGTCGGTCGGGATATCGAAGAAGCCTTGGATCTGCCCGGCATGGAGATCGAGCGTCAGCACGCGATCGGCCCCAGCCTGCGTGATCATGTTGGCGACGAGCTTCGCCGAGATCGGTGTGCGGCCCGACGCGCGGCGATCCTGCCGCGCATAGCCAAAATAGGGCATCACCGCCGTGATGCGGCGCGCTGAGGAGCGGCGCAGCGCATCAATGATGATGAGCAATTCCATCAAATGGTCATTGGCGGGGAACGACGTCGATTGCAGCACGAACACGTCCTGCCCGCGCACATTCTCTTGGATCTCGACGAACACTTCCATGTCGGCGAAGCGGCGCACCGAGCATTTGGTCATCGGGATGCTGAGGTAGCTGGCGACGGCTTCGGCGAGCGCCCGGTTGGAGTTCCCGGCAACGAGTTTGATCGGCGCAGCCATCGGCCTCTCCCGTCATGACGGAGCGGCATGGAATCGCAGAACCACCGCTCGAAACTGGGGCGCTCTTAGCAGTCCGCCCGAGGGGCCTCAAGGCGAGCCAGACCGGGACTCACATCAATTCGATGGGAATTGGCCTTATTGGGCGATTTCTGCACTCTGGCCACGCGCAGCGGCCAAAAAAGCGGCAACACCATCCATGCTTTTGCCGGCAGCATTGTTGATATCGGCATCGCTAATGGCGGCCCAAGGCTCTTCACCCGCCCGGCGGCTCGTCTGAGTGGTTGTTGTGACCCTTTGCGCCCGTTTGCGCGAGGAATCGAACACGTCCCACACAAAGGTCAGCGCGGTGCCGTCATCATTGGCATAGGCCGTGAGATAGCCGCGCAACCGGAAACGAGGATCGCTGCTGGGCGCCACGACCTCAATGTTACGGGCGCCGGCCTGCGCGGTCACGGCTTGCTGAACACGCGCGCTCAGGCCCTCGGGCGCGCCCTCGAGCGTTTCGACGGCCACAGGAACCCCGGCCCCACTGACCGAACCGCCCCCGGCGGTCTGGCAGGCCGCAAGGCCTGCAGCCAGTGCCGCCACAAGCGCGCCACGCAGAAGAGTGAAGCCGTTCATTCAGACCCTGTCCTAGCGTCAAAAGTTAACGGCTTCTTAAATTCAGCGCGTGAAAAGGTCCAGAGCTGAACCGTTGAGGGTTTCCGCCCCCTGCGCGCCGACAAGATAGGTCCGGCCGAGGCACATCGCCGTCTCGGTCTCCGAATCCATCAAAATCATGTGCGCAAACAGCACCATCCCGGGCAGGATTGGCCAATCATTGTCCTGATAGAACATCGGCGGATCCATCCAGCTCGGCGTGAATTTCGCGCCCAGCGAATAACCGCAGGCGTTAAGCCGATGCTGGCCGAGCCCATGGGCATCGAGCACGCCGGTGTGAGCAGCGAAGATATCGCCTGCCTTGGCCCCCGGTTTCATCGCCGCCTGACACGCCAGCAGCGCCTCTTTCGCAGCGGCATGATAGGCGACATGCAAAGGCCGCGGCTCACCAACGATCACCGTGCGCATCAGCGCGGCATGGTAGTGGCGGTAAGCGCCTGCGAATTCGAGTGTGATCTGGTCGCGCGGCTCAAGCACGCGGCGGCCTGACTTATAACGACACAAAAGCGCATCGCGACCCGACCCGATGATGAATTCATTGCCGGGATAATCGCCGCCGTTCGCAAAGATCACATTGTGTTGCGCAGCGAGAATGTCGCCTTCATCCGCCCCCGCCTTGATAGCGTCGAGCGCAGCCTTGTCGGCGAGATCGGACAGGCGCGCCGCTTCGCGCACATAGGCGATTTCAGCGGGCGATTTGATGACGCGCAGACGCGGGACCATGTCCGACACGTCGATCAGATCCGCCACGCCAGCGAAAGCGGCCTCAAGCTCACGCCCGCGCCGATGTGTCAGGCCGTAGGATTCGAATTCGCAACCGATGCGCCCCTTGATCCCCATCTCCGCCGCGAGCTTTTTGAGATCGCCGACCGGGTCGGCGTGGAGCCCATCCTTCCAGATGCGGATGTCGCTGACATTGGAGGTATGCTGCGCCTGTCGCAGATCGGCCGAGCGGGTCAGAAGCGCCATCTTTCCGTCAGCCTTCACGACCAGGCATTGGAAGAAGCAGAAGCCGAACGTGTCATAGCCTGTCAGCCAAAACATGCTCTCCTGCGCAAACAAAAAGACCGCATCGAGCCGCTCCCGCGCCATGGCTTCCAAAAGCTTGCTCTTGCGTTCGGCGAACTCGATCGTGTCGAAATGCAGCGCCATGCTGGGTCTCCTTTGTCTCGCCGCGCCACAAGAGCCGAGGATAAGCCGCGGCGCAACCCTTCCCCTCTGCGGCCGAACGGCCTAAATCCGGCCCATGGCCCCGCGCGAACCCACCGCCAGCAATGACGATCTGCCGCCCGAAGCGGCGGATGAGGAGGAGGTTGCCGAGGCGCTAGATGACGCCGAGGCCAGCGAACCCGAACCGCTTGAAGCCGAGAGCGGCGCAGCCCTCAATCTCGACGAGCCGGGACCAGCCTCGCGCTATGCGGCGGGCACAGAAATCATCAAACGGTTTCAGGCGACGCTGCCCAATGCACCGGGCGTCTACCGCATGTTCGATGCCGAAGGCACCGTGCTTTATGTCGGCAAGGCCAAGAGCCTCAAGAAGCGCGTCGCCTCTTATGTGCGCGGCTTTGGCCATACGAACCGCATTGCACGGATGATTGCCGACACAGCATCGATGGAATTCGTCACCACTGCGACGGAAACCGAAGCGCTGCTGCTTGAAGCTAATCTCATCAAGCAATTGAAGCCGCGCTACAACGTGCTGCTGCGCGACGATAAATCCTTTCCTTACATTCTGCTCACGCGTGACCATGTTTCGCCGCAACTCGTCAAGCATCGCGGCGCACGGGTGAAAGAAGGGGATTATTTTGGCCCCTTCGCAAGCGTCTGGGCCGTGAACCGCACGATTACAGCGCTGCAACGCGCCTTTCTCATCCGCACCTGCTCAGATTCCTATTACGAAAACCGCACACGGCCCTGCTTACTTTATCAAATCAAGCGCTGCGCCGGACCCTGCACCGGCGAGGTGAGCCATATCGAGTATGCACGCCTTGCCAATCAAGCCCGCGATTTTCTGTCCGGCAAGAGCCGTGCAGTGAAAGAGCAGTTGGCCGAGGATATGCAGAAGGCGGCCGAAGCACTCGAATTCGAAACCGCGGCGCGCTATCGCGATCGCCTCGCGGCGCTCTCCGCCGTGCAAGCCTCGCAGGATATCAATCCGCAAACCGTCGAAGCGGCCGATGTCTTCGCGCTGCATGAAGAAGCCGGCCAGTTCTGCATCGAGGCGTTCTTCTTCCGCAATTATCAAAACTGGGGCAACCGCGCTTATTTTCCGCGCGCGGATCGTTCGCTGTCGGATGCCGAAGTCCTCGGCGCCTTCCTTGCGCAATTCTACGATGACAAGCCGCCACCACGCCTAATCTTGCTGTCGCATGACATCGAGGATCGCAACGTGCTCTCCGATGCCCTCTCGGAAAAAGCGGGCGGCCGTGTTGAGATCGCTGTGCCGCAACGCGGCGAGAAGCGCGATCTTGTCCAGCACGCGCTCGACAATGCACGGGAAGCGTTAGGACGTCGTCTGTCGGAATCGATCTCGCAGCAGAAATTGCTCGGCGCGCTAGCGGCTGCCTTTGGCATTGAAAGCACGATCCGTCGTGTCGAGGTTTACGATAACTCGCACATCATGGGCACGAATGCGGTCGGCGCCATGATCGTTGCAGGTGCGCAAGGCTTCTCGAAAAGCCATTATCGCACGTTCAACATCCGCTCGACCGAACTGACGCCGGGCGACGATTTCGGCATGATGCGCGAAGTGCTCGGCCGGCGTTTTTCGCGCCTCGTGAAAGACGTCCCGCGCGATCAGCAACCCGACGATCCCGACGCAATGCCATTGTGGCCCGATCTTGTTCTCATCGACGGCGGCAAAGGCCAAGTCGAGGCAGCGCGTGGCGTGCTGCGTGATCTCAGCGTGACTGATGTCCCTGTCGTCGGCATCGCCAAGGGAAAGGACCGCGATGCGGGACGCGAAACCTTCTTCGTCGAAGGGCGCGACCCGTTTCGGCTGCCGCCACGCGACCCGGCCCTCTACTTCGTGCAACGCCTCCGCGACGAGGCGCACAGATTCGCCATCGGCACGCACCGCGCGAAGCGCAAAAAGGAATTCGTCAAGAATCCACTGGATGAAATCCCCGGCATCGGCCCCGCCCGGAAACGGGCGCTGCTGCTCCATTTCGGCACGGCCAAGGCGGTCTCCCGCGCATCACTCGAAGACCTTTCCCACGTACCCGGAATCAATGCCGCCACCGCCAAGCTGGTGCATGACTTCTTCCGGAATGGGGACTGAGACGTTCGGGCCCCTTGCCTTCCGTTCCGTTTCCTCCCAAACCATCCCCCATGTCGCTCGCTGCCCGCCGTACGAATCCCTTCAATCTGCCCAACGTGCTCACCTATGGCCGTGTGGCAGCGGTTCCGGTCGTGGCCGCGCTCCTGTTCTGGCCCGATGACGATTGGATGCGCTGGACGGCGCTCGGCGTCTTTGCCGCCGCGGCCATCACCGATTTCTTTGACGGCTATCTGGCGCGCGTCTGGGAGCAGCAATCGGCGCTGGGGCGGATGCTGGACCCGATTGCCGACAAGCTGCTGGTCGCGGCCTGCCTACTGGTTCTTGTGAGCAACAAGACCATTGTCGGCCTTTCGGTCTGGGCGGGGCTTATCATTCTGTGTCGTGAAATCCTCGTCTCGGGCTTGCGCGAATTTCTCGCGGAACTGCGCGTCTCGGTGCCGGTTACGCAAGTGGCGAAGTGGAAGACGACCCTGCAGCTTATCGCCCTCGGCTTTTTGATCGCAGGGCCGGCAGGCGAAAAGGTTCTGCCGGGCACGATCACCATTGGCGTCGTGCTCCTATGGATCGCGGCGATCCTGACGCTGTATACCGGCTGGGATTATTTCCGGGCTGGCATCCGTCACGTCGTCGATCACGAAGGGTGATCTCATGAAGCTGGTTTATTTCTCTTGGGTGCGGGAACGCATCGGGGTCGCCGAGGAAGAGCGCGATCTGCCCGATTCCATTCACATGGTCGCCGACTTGATCGAATGGCTCATCGGCCATGGCGAGAATTACGCCTATGCGTTCGAGAATGCGCAAGTGATCCGTGTTGCGATCGATAAGCAGCATGTGCCGCATGATGCACCGATCGGGAATGCGAAAGAGATCGCCTTCTTTCCGCCAATGACCGGGGGCTGAGCCATGGCGCGTGTGATCGTTCAGCGCGAGGCTTTCGATATCGCCGCTGAAATTGCGCGCATGGCAGCCGATGGCGGGACTGACATCGGAGCCATCGTGACCTTCACAGGCTTATGCCGGTCAGAAAAAGGCGTGCTCGCCGCGCTTGAACTTGAGCATTACCCCGGCATGGCCGAAGCCGAGATGGAACGCATTGCGCGTGAAGCCGAAGGCCGTTGGCCGATCGATGCGCTCACCATCATTCACCGCTATGGCAAAATTGTACCCGGCGAAGGCATTGTGCTCGTGCTCGCCGCCTCCGCCCATCGGGCAGCAGCGTTCGAGGCAGCTGAATTCCTGATGGACTATCTGAAGACGCATGCGCCGTTCTGGAAGAAAGAACATCGGGCCGATGGCCAAGAGGGCAACTGGGTCGAAGCGCATACACGCGACGATGTCGCACTCGGCCGCTGGCGCGATTGATCGCACGTTTCAATTCTTAACAGAGTGTGAACTGAAATCGTGCTGCAGCGTTAGTGGATCGGGAGATCCGCCATGCCACAGATTGCACACAGCCATCTTTTGATCATTGCCACCGACGGCTTCGATCACGCCGAACTCTTGCGCCCGCGCGATGAGCTGAGCGCGAAAGGCGCGCAAATCTGTATCGCTGCACCCTGCGAGACGCGTCGCCCCGGTTTCATACGGTCATGGTGCGATGATGAATGGGGCACCTATATTGCTGCCGACCTCACGCTTGACCGCATCAATGTGCGCAATTTCGATGGCTTGATCTTGCCCGAAGGGCCGATGAATCCAGATCGGCTGCGTGCCATTCCTCATGCCGTCGATGTCGTGCGCGCTTTCTATGATTGCGGCAAGACGATCGCCGCGATCTGCCAAGCTCCGCACATTTTGGTCGAGGCTGGCATTGTTAAAGGTCGCCAGCTCACCTCATGATCGGCGATTCGTACCGATCTGATGAATGCAGGCGCACAATGGCTCGATCAGGACGTGGTGGTCGACAAGGGCCTCATCACCAGCCGCTCGCCAAAAGACCTCGACGCCTTCATTGCCAAGATTGTCGAGGAAATCGAGGAAGGCGATCATCTCGATCGCAGACCCAAGGCCGCCTGACCAACTACCGGTTGCTTTACCGCCGGGAAAATTGGCCCATAATCACGGTATGCGCAGCAGGGTCATCATCGTGATGGCAGGATTTGTCAGCGCGGCGGGCTTCGCGCTGGCTGAGAGCAAGTTTGCGCCGATCCCACGCGGCCCGGTGCCCGAAATTCCCTGCTATTGCCGCACCGCCGATCGCCAATTCGATATGGGCGAGACCACCTGCATCCGCATTGGCAGCCGCGCCGAACTGGCCCGCTGCGACATGGTGCTGAACAATCCATCGTGGACCTTGTTGAACCGGCCCTGCAATCCTGAGCTGACGCAATAGAGCGCGGACTTTGCAGCTGCTTGCTTTCCGGCCTAGAGAGTAAAAAAGCCCCGCCGGGAACAAACCGATGCCGAGCACGGCCAATCTCATTGCCTTCGCACTTGTGTCCTTGGGGATGGTGCTGACGCCCGGCCCCAACATGATCTACCTCGTCTCACGCTCGATCACGCAAGGCGTAAGCGCGGGTCTGATCTCACTGGGCGGCGTCGCCTTGGGTTTTGTTTTCTACATGGTGTGCGCAGCGTTCGGCATTACCGCGCTCGTGATGGCCGTGCCTTTTGCTTATGACGCGTTACGCTTGGCTGGTGCAGCCTATCTCCTCTATCTCGCATGGCAGGCTGTGAAACCCGGCGGGCGCTCGCCGTTTCAGGTCAAGCCATTGCCCCTCGATAGTCCACGCAAATTGTTCGTGATGGGTTTCCTGACCAACCTCCTCAATCCGAAGATCGCGATGCTGTACCTGTCGCTTCTGCCGCAATTCATCGATCTGTCGCAGGGCCATGTGCTCGGCCAATCACTTGTGCTGGGCCTGACACAGATTGCGATCAGCATCAGCGTCAATGCGATGATTGCGTGCGCCGCCGGATCGATCGCGATCTTCCTAACGACCCGGCCCGCATGGGCGCTGGTTCAACGCTGGATCATGGGGTCGGTTCTCGCAGGCCTCGCCTTGCGCATGGCATTTGAAAGCCGGCGCTGATCAGTATAGCCCCACCACCGCCCCGCTGACGACGAGCATCGACAGAAGCGAGAGAACGGAGGCCGTCCATCGATGCTGTAGGGCGGTGTACATGGGGCCCTCCCACGCATGATGCGCGCCGTTTACGCTTTATTCACCATAAGAAGAACGCGCCGGACAAAACCCAGTTCCTTGCTTGCGAGAAACCGAAAAACCACGCTTTCGCCGCAGCGCATTCGCAAAAGGTTAACCTCGATCTCGTCATCGTCGATTTATGTCGAGGCGTGCGTTCAAGTGGTGTATCGCGGCGGTTCTGCTGTTGACCGTCGCGGGGTGTGGACTTTTCCGCTGGGAAAAGCGCGCGCCTTGGCGTGACGACGCCGAGCGCGAATGCCTCGCCTCTAAACAGGTCAAGATCACGGATTATGTCGAGCCCGCGCGCGGGATCGATGGGCCTGGCGCTTGCGGCATGATCGCGCCGCTCAAGGTGACAGCTTTTGCCGAAGGTTCTGTCGGCCTGCAATCGCGCCAAACCTTTGCCTGCCCGATGCTGCCCGCAATCGACAAATGGATCGCCGAATCGGTTCAGCCTTCGGCGATGTTCTATTTCGGCCAACCGGTGAAGGGGCTGAAAGCCGGGTCTTACGCCTGCCGCAACCAAAACAATGCTTATGGCGGGCCACTTTCTGAACACGCCTTCGGCAACGCACTGGATGTGATGGCGTTCGAATTGGCTGACGGCCGCACCATCACCATTGCTAAGGGTTGGAAGGGCGATTTGCGCGAACAGGAATTCCTGCGTGAGGTTTTCATCGGCTCATGCCGGACCTTCTCGACCGTGCTTGGCCCAGGCGCAGACCCTTTTCACTACGACCATTTCCATCTCGATCTCGCCCGCCATGCTGGCGGCCGGACGATTTGCAAGCCCGTGTTGAAATTCATGCCGAATCTGGACCCAGCCAAGATCAAGCCGTACCGCCCGGGCCCGCCCGTTGGCACATCCATTCCGATGGCGCAGACACCGCCGCGCGCGACCCAACCCGCGCCGAGCCTTCAGGCCAGCGGACCGATGACGCCCTTGCCGATGCCGGCACCGGGCGGGGCGCCGCGCACAGTCGATCTTGGCGGCTTGTATTGATCCGCTTGACCCGACGCGCCCCCGCGCGCATGGTCCGCACATTGGATTGACCTTTGGGAATCGCGCGATGAACCGCTTTCTCGCCGCTATTTTAATTGCTAGCGCAACATGGGTTGCCCCTGTGTTGGCGCAGGATAATTCCTATCCATCGGAAAATTGGACGGTGCCCTATAGCGGCAAGCTGAATGAGTTTCCGCCCTGTGAGACACAATCGATCCGCGCACTGATCTCGCGCCGCTTCGCCGCCACGCGCTCGGAATATTGGGGCGAGCCGAAAGCAATTCTCGATATCGACAATGTGAAGACGATTGGGTTCCGGCCGGAAGGACTCGCTTATATCCCACGCCTCTATTGCGAAGGCGTGGCGCAAACGAGCGATGGCGTGAAGCGCCGCATTGTCTATTCGATCATCGAGGAAGCTGGCATGAGCGGCATCGGCTTTGGTGTCGATTGGTGCGTTGTCGGCCTCGATCCGAATTACGCTTACGCCCCCGCATGCCGCGCCGCGATGCCTTGAGACACCGCGTGCTGAGTCTTGGGGCAGCGCTGGCCGCAATATTGGCGCTGGCTCTGATGCCGCGTGCGGCATCCGCACAATCGTTTGATTACTACATATTGGCGCTGTCATGGTCGCCATCATGGTGCGCCGATAAGGGCGATGCGCGCGATGCCGACCAATGCGCGCCCGGTGCCAATCCCGGTTTTGTGGTCCACGGCCTCTGGCCTGCCCAAGCCAATGGCAATTCACCGACAGAATGCGGCCCGCAGGGCCGTAATCCGACGCGCATGGCGCTGGACACGGCCGCGCAAGTGTTTCCCAGTATCGGGCTTGCACGCTATCAATGGCGCAAACACGGCACCTGTTCAGGCCTTGATCCGCAAAGCTATTTCGCTGCGGTGAAACAGGCGCGCGCTCTCGTCCAGATTCCGGCGCCGCTCGTTGCGCCCGACCGGACGTTGCAAACCAACCCGATCAGTGTTGAACGCGTGTTCGCCGAAGCCAATCCGGGCCTGCGTGCGGACATGATTCAGGTGTCCTGCCGTCGCGAGACACTCACCGAAGTGCGCCTCTGCATCGGCCGCGATCTCAAATCCTTCGTGACATGCCCGGCAATCCAGCGCAGTGATTGCCGCGCCCGCGACATTTCCATCCCTGCCGGGCGCTGAGGCTCTTATTCCATGAATTATCGCCACGCCTTTCATGCGGGCAATTTTGCCGATGTGCTGAAGCATGCCGTGCTGGCGCAATGCCTCGCCGCACTCAACCGCAAGGACCAGCCTTGGCGCGTGATCGACACCCATGCCGGTCCGGGTCTGTACGATCTCGCGGGCGACAAGGCGCGCCGCACGGGTGAAGCTGAAGATGGCGTCGGCAGGCTCACACAAGAAGGCGCACCGGCGCTCGAAGATTTGCTTGCGCCCTATCGCGCCGTTCTGGCCGAAGCGCGCACCCGCTATGGCGAGACGATCTATCCGGGTTCGCCGGCGATCGCGCGCTTGATGATGCGGCCCAGCGATCGCGCCGTCTTTTGCGAGAAGCACCCGGATGAAGCGCTGGCCCTGACCCGCTACGCCCGCAACGATCCGCGGGTGAAAGTCGTCGAACTCGATGGCTGGACCGGGCTCAAGGCCAATCTGCCGCCCAAAGAGCGCCGTGGCCTCGTTGTCATCGACCCGCCTTTCGAAGCGGCCGACGAAATGGAGCGCCTTCCGAGCCTCCTCGCGGCAGCCTGGCGCAAATGGCAGACGGGGCAGTACCTCGTCTGGTACCCGATTAAGGATCTGCGACGAACCGACGCGTTTTATACGGCCATCGCCGCCTCAGGCCTGCAAAAAGTACTGCGCATTGAACTGGCCATCGCCAATCCGGCGCAGGCCGATGGCATGGTTGGCACCGGCCTCCTCCTGATCAACCCACCTTGGCCGCTTGAAAACACACTGAAATCCGCGCTTCCAGAGCTGCTTAAGTTATTGCAGCGCAAGAATGACGGTTTTTGGCGCTGTGACTGGCTCGTTCCAGAAAAGACAGCCTGATATATTTCAGTTCTACAGCTGAGCGCTGGTATATCTCAGCCTCACCAAAGGTTTCATTCCAATAAAGCTTGCCAGACAGCGAAGCCTTCGCTGAAATATGCTTCCGGCTAGCCTCAAAAAGCAGGGCTGGGCCGGGACGTCCACGCCAAATCCCAAAAGGAATGGCGAGAGGGGGACGGACGAAGTCGGCAAGAGGGAATGGGAATGGCGCAGCAGGGCGTGGTTAAATTCTTCAATGCGGAGAAAGGCTACGGATTTATCAAGCCGGATGATGGCGGGGCTGATATCTTCGTGCATGTGACGGCGGTGACGCGGGCGGGTTTGCCTGGGCTCGATCAGGGCCAAAAGGTGTCGTTCGAAGTTGAGCCGGACAAAAAGGGCAAGGGCCCGAAAGCGGTCAATCTCGTGATTATTGCGAACGGCTGACCGCGCCGTTCGTTAACTCCAGCATAAAGGCGCGCTGCCTGAAGCGGTGGCGCGACGCATCCCATGATTCTGCGTTCTTCTCCTCCTTCGCCTTTCGGCCGCAAGGTCAAAATCGCCGCCGCCATTCTCGGCCTCTCCGACAAGATCGAAATCGTTGTCACCGACACGATCGACCCGGCCGATTCCATTCGGCAGCAAAATCCACTCGGTAAAATTCCAGCGCTCATCTTGGCCGACGGGACAGCGCTCTACGATTCCCGCGTGATCGTTGAATATCTCGACCTGATGGCGGGTGGCGGCAAATTGATCCCGAACGGGGCCGAGCGCATTCAAACATTGACGCTACAGGCGCTTGCCGACGGCATTATGGATGCCGGCATTCTGCAAATGTATGAGCGCCGCTTCCGCGACGAAGACCGCCGCGAAGCCAAATGGATCGCCCACCAACAGGGCAAGATCGACCGCGCACTTGCTTATCTTGAACAGACCGGCGCACCGCTTCACACGACACCGCTGATCGGCGAGATCGCACTGGCCTGCGCACTGGGATATCTCGATTTGCGCTTTGAAGGTACATGGCGCGCCAAGCATCCGAAACTCGTTGCTTGGCTCGACCGCTTCGCCGCCGCGGTGCCCTCATTCGAAAAGACGCGTGTTACGGCTTGAAGCGTATACGCATCGCGTCATCTGCGAGAAGGCCCGCTTGCGCGGGCCTTTTTCATGTCAGAATTTGTAATTGGCACCAACGCGCAAAAGATTGGTCGATGTCGTTGCCAGAATCGGCCCTTGCAGCGTGTTGAATGAAGCCTGGCCAAGCGAATAGTAGAGATATTCACCGCGCAGCGAGACATTCTGCGTCACGAACATTTCAGCACCGACGCCAGCCACCCATCCGGTCAGATTGGTCGATTCCGTGAGCGCGTAATTCTTGAACTCCAACGACGAGAGCGCGAGGCCACCCGTTGCATAGAGCATCAGCGAATTCATCGTGTAGCCAAGCCGGAGACGTCCGCTTCCCAACCACCTTTGGTTGAATGTGTAGGTGTAGGATTTCGCATTGATGCCAGTCAGCATCACGTCGGCTTCGAGACCAAGCACAAACTTATCAGCGGTGAAGTTGAAGCCAATCTGCCCGCCACCGAGAAAGCCCTGCGTATTGTTGGGACCGGTTTCACCAAAGCCCATGCCAAGGTTGAGACCTGCATAAAGCCCCTGAAAGGCCGCCGGGGCCGTCACATAAGACGAGCCACCATAATAAGACACTGCGGGCGCGCTCTGAGCCATGGCAAGTCCCGGTAGGGACATGGCAGCGGCAATGATCAACAAACGACGCAACATCACAAAACCCTCGCGGCTTCACGAAAGGGAAGCAACAGATAGGCCATAGCGCAGCTTCGGGGGTGGCCGAAGAGGTTCCCCGCCTTACGGATAAGATTTGCTTAAACCTTCAGCCCTCGCTGCAAGAGAGCATTAACCATGCGGGGCGCTTGCCACCGCGCGGCTGCTGCCTCTAGGGTCGCGCCATCATGACCGCTGCCGTGCCAAACCTGTCCATCTTCATCATCGCGCGCAACGAGGCCGATCGCATCGGCCGTACGATTGCGGCGGTGCGCGGCCTGTCCGACGATATCGTTGTCATCGATTCCCATTCGACCGATGAGACACGCGCGGTCAGCGAAGCACATGGCGCGCGCGTGATCGAACACGCCTTCGAAGGCTATGGCCGGCAAAAACGCTTCGGCGAGACGCAATGTCAGCATTTATGGCTTCTCAACATTGATGCCGATGAAGTGATCCCGCCGGATCTCGTCGCCGAGATTGCCGCCTTGTTTGCGAAGGGCGAACCCGACGCGGACGCTTACGCCATTCGCATTGCAGAAATCTTTCCGGGCGAAGGCGCACCCCATCCGCTCACCTATGCGCTGGCGCCCGTGCGCTTGTGGCGGCGGGACAAGGGCACCTATTCAGAATCGCCGGTGCATGACCGTGTCGATCTCGTTCCCGGCGCGCGCGTACGCAAGCTCAAGGGTACGATCCATCATTTCTCCGTGCGTTCGCTTGGCGCTCAGATCGATAAGTTGAATGCCTATACGGATGATCAGGTCAGCGACCTTGAAGCGCGCGGCCAGTCGATCTCGTCCGCGCGCATGGTGCTCGAATTTCCGCTCAATTTCATCAAGGCCTATGTCCTGCGCCGCCATGCGCTGCGCGGCGCCTATGGCTTCATGACAGCGATGAACTTTGCCTTCTACCGCTATCTTCGTGCTGCCAAATCCATCGAGCGCAAACGTTTGCGCGAACGTGACAGGACACATTCATGAAAGTCGCGTTTGTGACCGGCGCGGCCCGTCGCATCGGCCGTACCATTGCCGAACAACTCGCCGCACAAGGCTATGCGCTGGCGTTGCATGCCAATAACTCGGCTCCTGAAGCCGAAGCGCTCGCGGATATGCTTGAGAAAAAGGGCGTACGCACCACCGTCATCGAAGGCGATCTCGCCGATGCCGAAAGCGTACCCTCGATGATCGAAGCGGCCGCCGCCGCCCTCGGCCGCCTATCACTGCTCGTCAACAATGCATCCTTGTTCAAAGGTGATGCGCTGCAGGATTTCAGTGCAGATCAATTCGATGCGCATATGGCGATCAATCTGCGCGCGCCGCTTCTGCTGGCACAAGCCTTTGCACGCCACGCCGCCTCTGACGATCCCTCCATCGTCAACATCATCGATCAGCGCGTGTTTCGTTTGACGCCGCAATTCTTCACCTACACCCTGTCGAAAGCGGCGCTGCTGACGGCGACGCAAACCATGGCGCAAGCGCTCGCGCCGTCGATCCGTGTTAATGGCGTCGGCCCGGGGCCGGTTCTGCCGAACATTCACGATGGTAGCGAAGGCTTTATGCGCGAGGCGCAAGGCACACCGCTTGGCAAACCCGTCGATCCTGCCGAGATTGCGCGCGCTGTTCTTTATCTTGCCAATGCGCGCAGCGTGACGGGGCAGATGATCGCGGTTGATTCTGGCCAGCACATTGGCTGGCAAACGCCTGACGTTATTCTGTGAGCATGATCGCAGAAATCAGTCGTCCATAATCGCTCTCGCCGCGATGAACCATGCGGCGATAGGAATAGAACCGTTTTTCGTCGGCGTAAGTGCAAAGTCCGAGATCGGTAAAGGAGCCGACGCCTGCACGCTTGGCGCGTTCGCCGACATAGGCATGCAAATCGAAATAGGCATGGCCTTCGCGCGCAGACCGCGTGAAAAAGCGCGCATTATCGGGTGATTGCTCATCAAACCGCGCAACGAATTCCGGACCGACTTCATAGGCTTGGGGCCCGATGCACGGCCCCAGCACTGCGACAATGGCATCGCGTTGGGCACCCAGTTCAATCATGCGCTCGACCGTCGCTTCGACCACACCGGTGAATGCGCCTTTCCAACCTGAATGGCACGCACCAATGACGCGCCGCTCGGCGTCTGCAAACAAAACCGGCCCGCAATCGGCCGTTGCAATCGCCAGCGCGATCCCCGGAACTGTCGTGGCCATCGCATCGGCTTTCGGCCGCTCACCCGGCCATGGTCCGTTGACGACGAGACAATCAGGCGAATGCACTTGCCACACATTGACGAGACGATCCGGCACGATCCCGAAATGCGAAGCCATGATGGCGCGGTTCTCACACACTGCTTCAGAGGAATCATTCGATCCCTGCCCGCCATTCAGGCTTGCATAGATACCTTCAGAGACGCCGCCTTCGCGCGTGAAGAAAGCGTGCTGTACGCTTGGCAGTTTCAGTTGGTCAGCCACAATCATGATGCAACCTCAAATCCGGCCGGCGCGGGATCGCCCTTCTGCCCCACCGCGATGACTTTGAACAATTCACCCATGCCCGTGGCACCGGGAGCCAATAACCGCATCAGCGCACTGTCGATCGCTGCGGGATCAGCCGCTTTCTGTTTCAATTGCGCGGCTCTGGCTTCAATGCCGAGCGCGCGCAAAAATGTGCCTTGCGTGATGGGGCCATAGACATCAGCCCCCACCGCGCGGCCAACGCGACCAAGCGCGGCGAAATCGACATGTGCAGTGAGATCGCAATCTCCCGGTTCATCAAGCACATCGACGAATTCATGCGCCCGTAGCGCTTGCAACGTATCGCCGAAACCGCTTTCGCGATGACCATAATCGAGAATGAGCGCGAGCCCGCCTTCAAACGTTATGCGTTGCGCGAGCGCTTTCATGAAAGCAAGGCCCGCGGCCATCACTTCCAGCACCGTTCCATCCGGCGCGTCAAAGCCAATCGCAGCATAAGGCTCTGGTGCAAGCCCAAAGCGCAACGCACCCTGTTCATCAAGCCCGATCAGCCTTGCATGCCAACCCGTCGGCGTTTTCACGAATTGTCGAATGGGGAGCGCATCGAAAAATTCATTGGCCACCAGCCAGAGCGGCCCTGGCGGCACCTCATCAAAACGCGTGACATGCTGCGGCGACACCCCCAGTGCGGCGAGCGTTTCAATCTGTCGCGCGCGCAAGACCGGACTCGTCTCGACCAGCACGATCTCCGCCGCATCATGGAAACCGGGCAGAATCTTCGTCGCACGCCAAATATCAGCCATCAGCGTGCCACGTCCCGGCCCGCATTCGCACAGGATGAAGCGTGCAGGCGATCCCGCCCGCATCCAATGATCAGCCAAGCAGAGACCAATCATCTCGCCAAACATTTGCGAGATTTCCGGCGCCGTCGTGAAATCACCTGCTGCGCCGAATGGATCCTGTTTCATGTAATAGCCGTGCACAGCATCGCCGAGCGCGCGCGCCATATAATCTTCGACGCTGATCGGTCCCTGCGCGGCAATCTCGGCGGCCAGAATGTCGCCGAGCGCGCTTTGACGCTGCGCACTCATGCGCGGCGTGACCGCTGCATCAGCCAGAGGCCAGCCGCAAGAAGTGGAAGCGACAACAGCATGCCCATGGTCGCCCTGCCAAACAAAAAGCCCAATTGCGGATCGGGCTCGCGGAAGAATTCGCTTGCGATGCGCCCAAGCGCATAGAGAACGCCGAACAGGCCCGAGACATAGCCCGGACGCTTCAAACCACCACGCTGAATGACGGCGTACAGCACGATCAGGATGAGAAGACCTTCCAGCACTGCCTCATAGAGCTGCGAGGGGTGGCGCGGCACGGGCCCCGCATACGGAAACACCATCGCCCAAGGCACATCCGTCACGCGGCCCCACAATTCGCCATTGATGAAATTGGCGACGCGACCAAAGAACAGGCCAATCGGCACCACGGCCGATGCAATGTCGGCAAAAGACAGGATTGGCAGGTTCTTTTTCTTGGCGAGAAGAATGAGCGCCGCCGCGCAGCCGACAAGCCCGCCATGAAACGACATCCCGCCGCGCCAGATGGCAGGAATTTCGGCCGGGTTCGCGAGGAAGAATTCGAGATTGTAGAAGAGAACGTAGAACAGCCGTCCGCCTAAGATCACGCCCAGCGCGCAATAGACCAGCATGTCATCGAGATCGGTCTCACTCGGGATCGGGCGTCCACCCCACAAGGTTGGGCGTCGCACCAGTGCGCGGGCGTAGAACCAGCCCAACAGCAAACCGGCAATATAGGCGAGCGCGTACCAGCGGATGGCAAAAGGCCCGAACGAGACGATGACCGGATCGAGGGCGGGAAACGGGAGGACGAACAACGGCATGGCTGCTTTCTAGCATAAAGACGCATGCTCTGTGCACCGCTTTCCCGCCGCCCTCCCCCTGTGCTAGAGACAGCGCAACATTGAGGGAGGCCACCATGGTCGACACGCCGAACCGCCTGATGGATGAATTCTCCCGTCTGATGACGGACGCCGCCGGTATGGCGCAGGGTGTGCGTCGCGAAGCTGAGAATGTGGTCAAAGCGCAGTTCGAGCGGATGATGCGCGACATGGACATCGTCAGCCGTGACGAGTTCGAAGCCGTGAAGGCGATGGCGATTGCCGCACGCGACGATAATGAGAAGCTGATGGCCCGCATCGCCGAACTCGAATCAAAACTTAACCGTTCCTGATTCGCTTCCGCTGTGGACAGGCCACGGCGCTGAATTGTCCGACTCAACCGAATCCACGACCGTCCCGCTTGTTCGTTGTGCGGCGCGTCTCGTCCGCGTACTGCCGGAATGGTCCGGCAGGCATGGCGGCGGGGGAAGCGCGGGGCCTTGGAAACGGAATGTCGATCAGCGAAGCCGAATTGACCGAAAGGTCCGAGCATCCGCTCGACATCATGGAACGCCTCGCTGCCGTGCATGAATGGCCGTTTGACCGCGCCGACGAAAACGAAATTTCGATGACGGTCGCCGGCTCGTGGGCCAATTACAACATCGCGCTCACTTGGCTCGACGAGATGGAATCGCTCCATATCGCCTGCGCTTTCGACATCAAGGTCACGCCCCGCCAGCGCCCCGCGATCCATGAATTGATCGCGATGATCAATGAACAACTCTGGATTGGCCATTTCGATTTGTGGTCGCGCGAGGATGTCGCAATGTTCCGCCATGCTCTGCTTTTGGCAGGCGGCGCGGAGCCGAATGGGCGCCAATGCGAAACGATCCTGAAACTCGCGGTGGAGAGCTGCGATCGTTATTTTCAGGCCTTCCAATTCGTGCTCTGGTCGGACAAGACGCCCGCTGAGGCGCTCGCCGCCGTGATGTTCGAAACGCTCGGCGAAGCCTGATCCCATTCGCTTTCACAAGGTGACTGCCATGACCTTCCCGTCATCCACCCTGCTCTTCGGTGCCGGCAAGATGGGAGGGGCGATGCTGGAAGGCTGGTTGGCGCAAGGGCTGCCGGCTGCAAGCCTCACTGTGATCGACCCGATGCCGTCCGACGGGCTCAAGGCGCTTGCGGCCAAGCACGGCTTCGCGCTCAACCCGGCTGCGCCCAAAGGGCCGTTCAGCGTCATCGTGCTCGCGATTAAGCCGCAAATGCTGGAAGCCGCGGCCCCGGCCCTCAAAGGCCTCTATGACGGCTCCACGCTTCTCGTATCGGTTCTGGCTGGCAAGACCATGGCCGACCTCTCAGGCCGCCTGCCGGGCCTTGCAGCAATCGTCCGGGCCATGCCCAACCTGCCCGCCTCGGTCGGCCGTGGCGTGACGGGTGCCGCCGCCAGTGCCGCCGCCAGCAAAGCCCAACGGCAACTCGCCGATACGCTCCTGAAGGGGATTGGCCGGGTCGAATGGGTCGATGGTGAGAACCTGATCGATGCCGTCACCGCCGTCTCTGGCTCCGGCCCGGCCTATGTCTTCCACCTCGTCGAATGCCTGGCCGAGGCCGGGGTTGCCGAAGGCCTGCCCCGCCCTGTCGCCGAACGGCTGGCGCGTGCGACCATCGAAGGGGCCGGCGAACTCCTCTACCGGTCTGACTTGTCGCCCGAGACGCTGCGGCAGAACGTCACCTCACCCGGCGGCACAACTGCTGCAGCGCTCACAGTTCTAATGGGTGAGAATGGCCTGAAGCCCCTGATGGTGAAGGCGGTTGCCGCCGCACGTCGTCGCGCGGAAGAACTCTCCGGCTGAACACCGCCCTCGCCGCTTGGAACCGCGCCTTCGCCGCCCTATTTTGAAAGGGAGCGGCACCGGTTTTCAAAGGAACAGAGCGCCATGGCCAAACGTGCAAAGTCCGAAGGAACGAGCGACACCGCTGCGGTAAGCCCGCGCGACCGCATCATTGATGCGCTGATGGCGCTGGCTGCCGAAATGCGGTGGGACGAAATCGACCTGCCCACCATCGCGGCACGTGCTGACGTGAGCCTCGCCGATTTCCGCGATCATTTCCCCTCTAAGGGCGCGATTTTGGGTGCGTTTGCGAAGCGCATCGACCGGATCGTATTGGCCGAACCTGCCGATGAAATGGCCGATGAGCCCGCCGATCAGCGCGTGTTCGATGTCATGATGCGCCGTCTTGATGCGCTCATGCCCTACCGCGACGCGCTGCGCCGCATTTCAAAAGGCCTGATGGCCGATCCGCTGGCGATGGCTGCATTGAATGGCGTGATGCTGAATTCCATGCGCTTTATGCTGGCATCCGCTGGCATCGACACAGAAGACCGTCTGGGCGCGCTCCGCGTGCAGGGTGCGGTTTTGATTTTCGCGCGCGTGCAACGCGTCTGGCTCGACGATGAAGACCCAGGCCTTGCCCGCACCATGGCGAAGCTTGATCGCGAATTGAAGCAAGCGGGCCGCATGATCCGCATGGCGGAAGATGCTGACCGCCTGTCGGCGCCCTTCCGCGGCATCGCACGCCGCGTGTTCTGCGGTGTCACCGGCTTTGGTGCACGGCACCGCATGCGTGACCGCGATCATGACGAAACGGTGAGCGTCTAAGAACGATGGCCCAAGAGACAAGCAAGTCTGAAACGATCAGCTTCGACGATTTTCTGAAAGTCGACATCCGGGTCGGGACTGTCATCAAGGCGGAACATTTTCCCGAAGCGCGCAAACCAGCGATCAAATTGACGATCGATTTTGGTGACGAGATCGGCATCAAGAAATCTTCGGCGCAGATCACGGAAAACCATTCCATCGAAACGCTCACTGGCTCGCAAGTGATTGCCGTTGTGAATTTTCCGCCGCGCCAAATCGGCCCATTCATGTCGGAAGTGCTGACGCTCGGCGTGCCCGATGCGCATGGCAAGGTGATGCTGCTACAACCACAGCGCGAAGTCCCCAAGGGCGGTCGGATGTATTGAGCGTGCGGCGCGCCTCGTCTTGAGCGCATCCGCTCATGGCCTTCAAAATCAAACGTTCTGTTTTTATTTTCTGCTAACCTTGGTTGATGTAGCGCAAAACACGCGCTGCATTGGTGTGTTTCACTCCATTTGCAACCGAGGATATTGTGATGCCAAAACCGTCTCGCCTGCTTGGCGCAATAGCTGTCGCCGCAACATATTGTGTCTCTGCTGGCATTCCAGCCACCGCGCAAACCGGTTCCCCCGATGAGTTGCGGGTTATTGCAACGGAAGCCTATGTTTATCTCTATCCGCTTGTGACAATGGATATCACGCGCCGACAGATGACGAATGTCGTGAAAGCGGAAGGCATTTCAGCGCCCGTCAATCAATTCGCCAATATCCGCGCTTATCCAACGGCAGACATGAAAGTCGTTGTGCGGCCAAATTTCGACACGCTCTATTCATCGGCCTGGCTTGACGTGGCGAAGGAACCCATCGTGCTCTCGATCCCTGACACGAAAGGCCGCTATTACCTAATGCCAATGCTCGACATGTGGACAGATGTGTTCGCGTCTCCCGGCTGGCGTACAACGGGCACAGGACCGCAAACTTATTTGATTGCACTCCCGAATTGGAAGCCGGAGGTGCGTGACAATCTGGAATCGCTTGGGCTTCCGGCTGGCACGCAACGCATTGATGCACCCACACCGACAGCCTGGCTTATTGGCCGAACCAAAACCGATGGCCCTTCCGATTACCCTGCAGTGCACGCCATTCAGGATCAGTTGAAGCTCACACCGCTGTCGCAATGGGGCAAGAATGTTGCGCCAAACGCCGTCAGCGTTGATCCTTCCGTCGATATGAGGACACCGCCAAAAGTGCAGGTCGATACGATGCCGGGCGAAAAATTCTTCGCCTATGCGGCTGAAATTCTCAAGAGCCAACCGCCGCACCTTACCGATCAACCCATCCTTGCACGCATGAAGCGACTGGGGCTTGTCGCTGGACAATCCTTCGATCCGGCAAAAGCCGATGCCACTGTGCGCAGCGCACTCAACAACGCGCCACGCGAAGCATTGACTGTTTTGGAACAACAGGTGCCAACCCTCGCGCGCGTGGCCAATAATTGGTCGCTGAATACCAACACCATGGGCGTTTATGGCAATTATTATGTAAAGCGCGCCATCATCGCGAATATGGGCCTCGGCGCCAATCTACCCGAAGATGCCATCTATCCGATGAATCTCGCCGACAAGGACGGCCAGCCTTTGGATGGCAAGAACGCCTATACGATCCATTTCCCGAAAGCGGCTTTGCCGCCCGCCAATGCCTTCTGGTCAATCACGCTTTATGACAGCGATGGCTTTCAAGTCGCCAATCCGCTCAATCGTTTTGCCGTCTCGAGTTGGAACGATCTTGTCTACAATTCTGATGGATCGCTCGATCTCTTTTTTCAGAACGCTGACCCCGGAGAAGCGCGGCGCAAGAATTGGTTGCCTGCACCCAAAGGCGCATTCAACTTGACCATGCGGCTTTATGCGCCGGCCTATTCGGCCTTGCTGGGTCGCTGGGTTCCGCCTCCTGTTGAGAAAGCGCCCGCGATCTCACCGCTTGTTGTGCAATAAGATCCAACGCGACGGGCTGACAGATCAGCCCGTCCTTTTCATACCGGGACGCGGACGGTTGCGCGCAAGCCGCCGAGCGGGGATTCAGACAAAGTCGCTTCCCCGCCATGCGAGCGCGCAATATCACGCGCAATCGCCAAGCCGAGACCTGTACCGCCTTCATCGATATTGCGCGCATCATCGAGACGCACAAACGGCTTGAATACTTCTTCGCGCTGATCGGGCGCCACGCCCGGGCCGTCATCATCGATATGGATGATGAGCCAGCGGCCTTCATGCACGCCGCTCAGCGCGATGCGATTGGCATGCCGCCCGGCATTGGTAACAAGGTTCCACAGGCAGCGCCGGAAAGCATCAGGCCGCACAGTGACAACGGGATCGCCCGTGAAATGAACCTCTGCCGGATGGCCTTGCCGCTCGGCATCAGTGCGCATTTCATCAAGTAGCGCAGCAATATCAGTCGGCGCTGCCTGCTCGCCGGCATCCCCCCGCGCAAAAGCGAGATAGGCTTCCAGCATGCGCGACATCTCGTCGACATCTTTGCGCAGCGCATCAAGCTCGCTACTTTCATCCATCAAGGCGAGCGAGAGTTTGAAGCGCGTGAGAATGGTTCTGAGATCGTGGCTCACGCCATTCAGCATCGCCGTGCGCTGGTCGATGGCGCGCTCGATACGCCGCTTCATCTCGATAAACGCAAGGCCAGCCTGCCGCACCTCGCGCGCGCCACGGGGGCGAAATTCAATCTCGCGGCCTTTCCCGAAAGATTCTGCGGCATCCGCTAAACGCATGATCGGCCGGATCTGATTGCGCAGGAATGCGACGGCAATACCGATCAACACCAAGGACGTGCCAATCATCCACATGAGGAAGATGTGGGAATTGGACGCATAGGTTTGCGAGCGCCGCGTCAACACCCGCAGAATACCCTTGTCGAGTTGCACGCGGATTTCGACCATGTTCGAACGGCCGACCGTATCGATCCAGAAGGGTCGTCCAATCTGCCGGCGGATCTCGTTCGACAGCGACCGATCAAGCACAGAAAAGAACGGCTTTTCAGCCGGTGGCGGCAGAGGTCCCGGCGGCAGAATATCAACATCGAGATTGAGCCTGTCGCCCGCAATCCGCGTCAGCGTGTCGTAGTCGGGATCCTGCGGATAGGATTCGGCAATGTCGATCAGCGCGGCAATATCCTGCGTCACCGCCGCCGACAATCGTCGTGTCACGGTCTGCCAATGCCGCTCCATGAAGGCATAGGCAATCACCGATTGCAGGATGACCATCGGCGCGATGATGATGATAAGCGCGCGTGCGAATAGTCCCTTCGGCATCCGTCCCGCAATCCAGCGCGCTACGCGCCGATAAAGCGTGGGTACAATCGCGAAGGGAGGATCGACGCTGGCCATCTAGTGATCCACCAGCAAGCGATAACCGACGCCACGGACGGTCTGCAAATGCAAGGGATTGCCCGGATCGTCCTCAATCTTGCGGCGCAGACGGTTGATCTGCACATCAACCGTACGCTCGTTGAAATCTGAACCGCTCGACAACTCTTCTCGCGGCACCGTTTCACCGGCCCGTACCGCCAGAATGGCGAGAATATCGCGTTCGCGCTCGGTAATGCGGACGACCTCGTCATCTCGCCGCAACTCCCCGCGATCGGCACGAAACCGGAAGGGGCCGAAACGAATGACATCAGGCTCGGACGCGGCATCGGCGGCGACATTGCGCTTCTGAATATTGTTCAGACGCAACAATAATTCGCGCGGTTCGAACGGTTTGGCGAGATAATCGTCGGCACCGATTTCAAGCCCCCGCACGCGATCCCCAGCGTCGGTGCGGGCTGTCAGCATCAGGATAGGCACAGTCGAGGACTGGCGCACAAAACGCGCAAGATCGAACCCGTTCTCGCCCGGCATCATCACATCGAGAATAAGGCAATCAAAAGCGAAGCCTTCGATTTTGCGACGCGCTTGCAGGGCATCGCCCGCGCTCGTCACCCGATAGCCATGTTCGCCCAGAAACCGTGACAAGAGATCACGTAAACGCCGGTCGTCATCCACCACAAGTACATGCGGCGCATCATCCGCAGGAACGATCCGGGTTTTCTCGGCGCTCACGCCAGCCCCCGCCCGCCTTGCGGCGCAGCATCGATCATGGCGGCGAGATAGCGGAAGGCGGCCTCACGGTCGCTGGCACTCGTGCGACCCGTGGCACGCGCAATCCGTTCGGCCTGCGGGCGCGCGAGCGCCAATGCGAGTTCCTGTCCTTTGGCGGTTGGAAACAGCAGACGCTGGCGCCGATCGGTCTCACCCGCGCGGCTTTCAACATAGCCCTGTTCCAGAAGTTCCTTCAGCACGCGATTGAGGCTCTGTTTCGTGATCTGCAGAATATCCAGCAATTCGGCGATGGTGAGGCCGGGATTGCGATTGACGAAATGCAGCACGCGATGATGCGCTCGTCCGAAATTGTAGCGGGTCAGGATGCGGTCCGGATCACCGACGAAATCGCGATAGGCGAAGAACAGGGTCTCGATCAGATCGTAGGGCAGGCCTACATCGGCCTCCGGGGTCTCGGCGGCAGGCGGGCGCGCAAGGGCTTGCGGCGTGGACAGGGCTTGAGACATGAGGCGCTCCGGAGGGGGCGGCAGGACACATACGTCAGTCTTGTTGACATATTTCATCCCGATTGTTACTCGTCAAGGGCGCTGGACGAAAGGATCGTGCGTGAGCACCCTCAAGACCTTCGCATTCCTCTCTTGGGCGACCCTTATGGCCTGCCCGCGCCTTGCCCCGGCGAGGTGAAGACCCCCTCTTCCTGCAGGAGCCTTTCATGTCCGTCATTCCCTTCGATATGCGCGATGGCCAAATCTGGTTCAATGGTGAACTGGTCGCCTGGAAGGATGCGAAGATCCACATTCTTTCGCACGGTCTTCACTATGGCTCCTGCGTATTCGAGGGCGAGCGCGCTTATGGCGGCAACATCTTCAAGTGCACGGAACATTCCGAGCGCTTCAAGAAGAGCGCCGAATTGCTTGATTTCGAAATTCCCTATTCCGTCGCCGAAATCGATGCAGCCAAGAAGCTCGTGATCGAAAAGAACGGCATGAAGGACGCCTATCTCCGCCCGGTCGCGTGGCGCGGTTCGGAAATGATGGGCGTCTCGGCACAGAACAACAAGATCAATGTCGCCATCGCGGCATGGGAATGGCCGTCCTATTTCGATCCGGAACAGCGCATGAAGGGCATTCGCATCGACATGGCAGAATATCGCCGTCCCGATCCGATGACCGCGCCCTCGACCTCGAAGGCCGCCGGCCTTTACATGATCTGCACCATCTCCAAGCACCGCGCTGAACGCAAAGGCTTTGCCGATGCGCTGATGCTCGATTGGCAGGGACGCGTCGCCGAATGCACCGGTGCGAACGTGTTCTTTACGCGCGATGGCGCAATCCACACGCCGCAGGCCGATTGCTTCTTGAATGGCATCACGCGCCAGACTGTCATCGATCTCGCCAAAAAGCGGGGTTTTGAAGTGATCGAGCGTCGGATCATGCCGGACGAGCTCTCATCCTTCAATGAATGCTTCATCACCGGTACGGCGGCGGAAGTCACACCTGTCGGCGAAATCGCCGGCATCCAGTACAAGCCCGGCAATATCACGATGGCGTTGGTCGACGATTATCACAAGGCCGTCAACGGCCAGTAATCGCGTCACAGAGCGGAATTGGAAAAGCGGGCCTTGCGGCCCGCTTTTTTGTTGGTACGCGGCATCAACACTCACCGCGTCATCGCGAGGCGCGTGAGCGCCGTGGCGATCCATCGCGCTGTAAAGCTTGAGCCCTCATGGTGAGGAGGAATGCGAAGCATTCCGTCTCGAACCACGATGGCGTGGATTACGTGCAATCTGGAACCCTCGTCCTTCGAGACGCGATGCGTTCCGCATCGCTCCTCAGGATGAGGGAGAAATTCAATGCCCGTCGAACGCCACCAGCGTATGCACCGGCACGCCGAGCGCCTCGATCTTTTTGCGCCCGCCTAGATCCGGCAGATCCACAACAAAGACGGCGGCAACCACATCGGCACCGAGGCTTTGTAACAATTTCGTTGCGGCTTCCGCTGTGCCGCCCGTGGCAATCAGATCGTCAACCAGAATGACGCGCTCACCTTTCTGAACCGCATCCTCATGCATTTCCATTTCATCGACGCCATATTCCAGCGAATAGGCGATCGAGACGGTCGCATGCGGCAACTTGCCCTTTTTGCGGATCGGCACGAAACCCGCCGAGAGCTGATGCGCTGCAGCGCCGCCGAGAATGAACCCGCGCGCCTCGATCCCTGCGACCTTATCAACCTTGGTTCCCACAAAGGGCAAAAGCAGCGTATCGACAGCGCGGCGAAACGCGCGCGCGTCGCCCAATAATGTCGTGATGTCGCGAAAAATGATGCCAGGCTTCGGATAATCGGGAATCGCCCGAATGGACTGTGCGAGATCGGTCATCATCATCCTCTTGTCAAAACGCGTCCAGCCACGGCGTCGAGCTTTGCCATCAAAGCAGGATCGCGCGCGCCGGGTGGTGTCATGATCGCATGGTCCAGCGCCTTGTGGGCACCCGCTGGGCAAGGCTCGCGCATGGTGGGGAAATCTTGCGCAAGCCGCGCAACGATCCGGCGCGCTTTGCCGATATTCTCATGCATCACTTGAATGACGGCACTCACATCGACTGCATCATGCTCGGGATGCCAGCAATCATAATCGGTCACCATGGCGAGCGTCGCATAGGAGATTTCCGCCTCCCGCGCGAGCTTGGCTTCCGGCATCGCCGTCATGCCAATCACGTCGAAGCCTTGCGCCTTATACGCAAGCGATTCCGCATAGGACGAGAATTGCGGCCCTTGCATGCAGACATAGGTGCCGCCGCGCTTTACCGCGACATTCTCCGCGCGCGCTGCTGCGTCGAGACGATTCATCAAATGCGGTGAGACGGGATGGGCCATGGATACATGCGCCACACAGCCCGTGCCGAAAAAGGACGAGGCGCGGCCATGGGTACGGTCGACGAATTGGTCGACGAGGACGAACAAGCCGGGCGGCAGTTCTGGTTTGAAAGAACCGCATGCCGACAGCGAAATAATATCCGTCACGCCTGCGCGTTTGAGAACATCGATATTGGCCCGGTAATTGATGGCATCGGGTGGGATCCTGTGACCGCGGCCATGGCGTGAGAGAAACACGATGTCGGTGTTACCAATGCGCCCACACATCAACGCATCCGATGGCTCACCCCAAGGGGAAGCGATGCGTTCTTCTCGCCTGTCCTCAAGCCCGGGCAAATCGTAAATTCCCGACCCGCCAATGATCCCTAAAATCGCTTTCGTCATCGCAATCATGCTCCGTTCACGGCAACCATCTTGCCGCAACGCTGCCGCCGTTTCAGCAATAAAAAAGCCCCGCCGAAGCGGGGCTTTTTCATAATCGTATCGGGCTTAGAAAGCTGGGCCGTGGGCGTGGCCTTCCACCTTCGACCAGATCTTCTTCTTCGTGAAGTAGAGAAGACCCGCGAAGACGAGCAAGAAGATCATCACCTTGAAGCCGAGTTCCTTGCGTTGCTCGAGTTTAGGTTCCGCCATCCACATCAGGAAAGCGGTGACGTCCTTGGCGTATTGCTCGACCGTTTCAGGTGCCTGCGGACGGCCGTCGGCGCCCTTCGGATATTCGATGGCACCGGCGTTCAACGGAGGCGGCATCGCAATGATGTGGCCCGGGAAGTAGGTGTTGTAATATTTGCCAGCCGGCACCGTCACATCCTTCGGCGGATCGGTGTAGCCGGTGAGAAGGGCTGCGAGATAATCCGGGCCCTGCTCCTGGAACTGCGTGAAGATGTCGAACACGAAGCGCGGGAAACCACGCTCATACGTGCGCGCCTTCGCAATCACCGACATATCCGGCGGATAGGCGCCACCATTGGCAGCAGCCGCTGCTTCCTTGTTCGGGAACGGAGACGGCCAGCGATCAGCCGGACGGCCCGGGCGCTCATACATTTCGCCCTGATCATTCGGACCCGCCTTGATCTTGTATTCAGCCGCAAGCGCTTTCACCTGCGCGGCCGAGAATTCCGGACCGCCGGGCTGCGAGAGATTGCGGAACGCGAGATACTCGGCCGAGTGGCAGGCGGCGCAAACTTCGCGGAAAACCTTGAAGCCGCGCTGCAACTGCGTTGCGTCATATTGGCCGAACGGCCCGGAGAAGGTCCATTTCAGGCTCGGCGGTTCGACCGTCGCACCCGCCGCCATGGCGGCAGGGGCGCTGGCGAGGGCAGCGGCGGCAAACGCCGCGCGGATGAAGGTAAGGCGTTTCATGTCTATCCGTCCTTCGCCAGTCAGCCTTTGGTATTCGGTTCGGCATGCGCGCCGGCAGCCATGGCATTCGCCGAGCCGCCCTTGCCCAGAACCGCTTCCGCGATCGAGGCCGGAACCTTCTTCGGCGTCTCGAAAAGACCGAGCAGCGGAAGAATGATCAGGAAGTGCGCGAAGTAATAAGCGGTGAGCACGCGAGCGAGCAGGATGTAGCCGCCTTCAGCCGGCTTCGCACCAACCCAACCGAGCAGCACGCACACAACGGCGAACACCCAGAAGAACTGGCGGAACAGCGGACGGTAATTCGCCGACTTCACCTTCGACGTGTCGAGCCACGGCAGGAACACGAGCACCGCGATCGCGCCGAACATCAGGAGCACGCCACCGAGCTTGTCCGGCACGGCGCGCAGGATCGCGTAGAACGGCAGGAAGTACCATTCCGGCACGATGTGCGCAGGCGTCACGGCCGGATTGGCCGGGATGTAGTTGTCGGCGTGGCCGAGGAAGTTCGGCGTGTAGAACACGAACCAGCAGTAGAAGATGATGAAGCAGACGAGCGCGAGCGCGTCCTTCACCGTGAAATACGGATGGAAGGGCAGCGTGTCCTTTTCCGTCTGCTTTTCAACGCCGGCCGGATTGTTCGAACCCGGAACATGCAGCGCCCAGATGTGCAGGATCACGACGCCTGCAATCATGAAGGGCAGGAGATAGTGCAGCGAGAAGAAGCGGTTCAACGTCGGGTTGGCGACCGAATAACCGCCCCACAGCCATGTCACGATCGTCTCGCCGACAATCGGGAAAGCCGAGAAGAGGTTGGTGATCACCATCGCGCCCCAGAAGCTCATCTGGCCCCAAGGCAGCACGTAACCCATGAACGCAGTCGCCATCATGAGCAGGAAGATCACGACGCCGAGAATCCAGAGGATTTCGCGCGGGGCCTTGTACGACCCGTAATAGAGACCGCGGAAAATGTGGATGTAGACGGCGACGAAGAACATCGACGCGCCGTTGGCGTGCAGGTAGCGCAACAACCAGCCATAGTTCACATCGCGCATGATCGCTTCAACCGAGCTGAAAGCGAAATCGACGTGCGGCGTGTAGTGCATGGCCAGCACAACACCGGTCAGGATCTGGGCGACCAGCATGAACGCCAGAATGCCGCCAAAGGTCCAGAGATAGTTAAGGTTGCGCGGGTTCGGGAACACCACGAAGGACGAATGAATCAGTCCCACGATGGGCAGGCGGCTTTCGAACCACTTGCCTACGGCGCTCTTCGGAACATAGGTGGAATGTCCGCTCATGGTTTCATCCTGATGTTGGATGCCGGCTTCGGGGAATACCGATCAGCCGATCTTAATCTTGGTGTCGGAGACGAATTCGTACGGCGGGACCGGCAGGTTCGTCGGCGCGGGTCCCTGGCGGATGCGGCCCGACGTATCGAAGACCGAGCCATGGCACGGGCAGAGCCAGCCATTGTACGGGCCTTCATTGCCGAGCGGCACGCAACCCAGATGGGTGCAGTTGCCATACACAACGAGCCAATTCGCATGGCCCTTCTTCACGCGGGCCGAATCGGGCTGCGGATCGGGGAGCGACGCCAGACTGACGTCTTCGGCTGCCTTCACTTCGGCAGGTGTGCGGTTCCGCACGAAAATCAGTTTGCCACGCCAGAACAATTTCACGATCTGGCCTTCGGCCACAGGCGTCAGGTCGAAATCGACCGGCGCGCCTTGTGCGATCGTATCGGCGTCGGGGTTCATCTGGCTGATGAACGGCCAAATAGCCGCTGCAACGCCAACCGCGCCCACGGCTCCGGTCGCCAAGTAAAGAAAATCCCGTCTGGTGGGTTCGGCCGCTGTCGTCGCCACGTCCATGATCCCTGTTCTCGCGCCCGGAGGTGGCCGGGCATGATGGTCAAAGTCGACTTACGGGAGAAGACATGGCGCACGGACGCGACCATGCCATGCGACCCGGAGTCGCCACGCGGCGGGTCTTTCGCATGACGCTAGGCCCTTGTCTATAGTGCGAAACGCCAAGCCGGGTTGAAGAACCCCGCCGCTTGGGATTTGCACCGCTTTTTGCGGCTTCGAGGAACCGATGGACCTAGCCTTGTTCGAGCCCGACATTCCGCAGAATGCTGGCACCCTGATGCGACTCGCTGCCTGCCTCAACGTCAGGATCCACCTTATCGAGCCCGCAGGCTTCCCAACCTCCGACAAGACCTTCCGGCGCGCCGGAATGGACTATCTCGACCGGGTCGATCTCCACCGCCATATCTCTTGGCGCGCCTTCCGCGAATGGCAGCTGGGTGCGGGCCAGCGCCTGATCCTCGCCTCCACCAAGGCCGCCCAGCCCTATTACGACCTCGCCTTCAGGCCCAATGACATCATCCTGCTGGGGCGGGAATCGAAAGGCGTGCCCGATGAGGTCCATGCCGCGGCGGACGAACGGGTGCTGATTCCCTTGGCGCCGGGCCTGCGTTCGCTGAACGTAGCCCTTGCCGGAGGGATGATTTTGGGCGAGGCCTTACGCCAGACGCGGGGCTTCCCGCTTGAGACTGGAACGCCTGCATGAAACCGTCCGCGAACCCGACCCCCCTCCCCGCTGAAGCCGTCCTGCAAGAGCGCAAGGCCCGGGCCGCCGCCTGGTTTCAGGATTTACAGCGCCAAATCATCGCATCGTTCGAGGCGGCTGAGGACGAGGCCACCGGCCCCTTCTTCCCCGAAGCGGGCGGGCCGGGCCGGTTCGAAAAGAAGAGCTGGACGCGGACAGACCATACCGGCGCCCATGGCGGCGGCGGCACGATGGCGCTCATGCGCGGCCGCGTTTTCGAAAAAGTCGGCGTTCATGTCTCAACCGTTCATGGTGAGTTCGCGCCCGAATTTCGTGGCCAAATTCCCGGTGCGCATGAAGATCCACGTTTTCACGCGACGGGCATCTCGCTGATTGCCCATCCGTGGAATCCGAACGCGCCGACCGTGCATATGAACACGCGCTTCGTCGTTACGAGCCGCGCTTGGTTTGGCGGCGGCGGGGATTTGACACCGGTGCTGATGCGCCGCCGCACCCAGACCGACCCTGATAGCGTGCATTTCCATGCCTGCTACAAGGCCGCATGCGACGCCCATGCCGCGATCGCGCCCTATGACAAATACAAAGCGTGGTGCGACGAATATTTCTGGCTCAAACATCGCGACGAGCCGCGCGGCATCGGCGGCATCTTCTATGATTATCAGGACACGGGCGATTGGGAGGCCGATTTCGCCTTCACGCAAGATGTCGGTCGCGCCTTCCTCAAAGCCTATCCACCGATCCTCAAGCGCAACATTGCGCTGCCATGGACCGAGGCGGACCGCGAAGAGCAGCAAATCCGTCGCGGACGCTATGTGGAATTCAACCTCCTTTATGACCGGGGCACGATCTTCGGCCTGAAAACGGGAGGCAATGTGGAATCGATTCTCTCCTCAATGCCGCCAACCGTTCGTTGGCCATAAATCATGCAAGGGAGGCTCCGGCCTCCCTTTTTTATTGTGCCGTCGCCTTTCTGCGTTAAGCTCTGCCATCAGTTCATCGCGTTCCACATCATGCCCGCTCGTGGGAACGCTCGCTTTGAACAAACTCCACACTTTCGTTGACCTTCTGGCCCTGACATCCGGCTTGGTGGCCGTTCTGCACTTTTTCGTGCCCAACTCCATTCTCGATTGGGCCGATGAAGCGATCATCAAATCCCAATCCTGGCTTGAGCGGCATCGTTACAGCGAATTTCGAAAACGCTTACGAGCCGGCCAATGCGACCATCTCATCATGCGCACGGGCAGCGTCCTCATGCTGCTGAACGCGCTGATGTCAGTGGTCTTTAAAATCGCTATTGAAGCACCGGGTACACGGAATCTGGTTCTTTATTTCATTTATGAAACTTTGGTTTTCGTGTTTTCATTCTTTGCGTTCTATCGGTTCGGCGTCCCTTTGGTGCGCTGGATTTTTGCGGGCGAACGGAATTGGCCGACTTTGATCAAAACGGCCTTGGGCCTTTGTGCAGCGACCCTGGCAGGCACCGCCATAACCATTGCTCACTTCTTGAGCAGCCAAAGGCAGACGGCTCAGCAAGATTTAGATTTTCTCAGCCTGCTTGAAATGGCAGGTCCTCACTTCGGCTATGTCTACACCGTTCTATTTTTTGCATCAGTGATTGCAATTGCCGCCTTGGCTGGGTTCATTGCAAATGGCGTCGTCAGCACGGTGCTCTTGCTCAGTCTTTATTTCGTCGTGTTCATGTGGGCGGCGTGGGCCATCATTTCCGCCGCAGCCTTCGTGCTGAACCGCTCACTCCAGCGCAAAGGTCTCGCGGTTCTGCTGGCGAGCGTCAGCACACTGCTCTCCGCCATCATGACCTTCCATTCCCGCTAGTTGCCGCCGGTTGACGCCTGCCCCCGCATGGAGTCATGCCTGAGGCATGTCCGAGTCCCCACCGCCCACGCTCGATGCCTTGACCGCCACCGCCCAACAAGCGGCGCGGCACAAGGGCCTGCCACCGGTTCACCTCTGGAATCCGTCCTATTGTGGCGAAATCGACATGCGCATCGCAGCCGATGGCACATGGTTCTACAATGGTACGCCCATCGGTCGGCCCGCCTTGGTGCGTCTGTTCTCGACCATCCTGCGAAAAGACCCCGAACGCTTCGTGCTGGTGACACCGGTCGAGCGCGTCGGGATCGTGGTCGAGGACGCACCCTTCATCGGCATCGATGCTGAGCGTCAGGACACACAAAACGGCCCCCTCATCAGCATCACAACCAATGTCGGCGATGTGTTTGAATTGGGACCCGATCATCCCTTGCGTTTTGCACCTGAGGCGACCGGCGGACAACGCCCCTATGCGCTGGTGCGCGGCGCGCTCGAAGCCAAGATTGCACGCCCCGTCTTCTACCGCATGGTTGAATGGGCGGAAGAACGCGATGGCCAGATCGGCCTTGTCTCGCAAGGCACATTCTTTCCCATTATTGACAGCGCGGCGCTGGAGCACGGCGCATGAACAGCATCTTCGCCAATCCAACGCTCACAGATTTTGTCGAGCGCGCGAAGACTGGCCTGCATATCGCGCCTGTGCCGGAATCCTTCGATCCGGATTATCTGCCGCCGCATGGCGACCATCAACTCGCTGAAAATCTCGCGCCTGCGGATGGACGGCTGCATAAACCGGCTGCAGTGCTCGTGCCGATCATGGCCCATGAAACCGCGCCGACAATGCTGCTCACGCGACGCTCCTCGCACCTCAGAGCCCATTCCGGCCAAATCGCTTTCCCCGGTGGCCGTATCGACCCGGACGATCGCGATCCCTGCGCCGCCGCGTTGCGCGAAGCGCGCGAGGAGGTCGGACTTGAACCGCGTTATGTCACGCCGCTCGGCTTTCTTGATCCTTATTTGACAGGCACAGGCTATCGCATTGTGCCCGTCGTGGCGCTTGTTGATCCCGCAGCCCCTATCCTACCCGATCCGGCCGAGGTGGACGCCGCCTTCGAAGTGCCGCTCGACTTTCTGATGGATGAAGCCAACCATCAACGTCATCACCGTGAATTTCGCGGTACATTGCGCCATTTCTATGCCATGCCCTATGAGGACCATTATATTTGGGGCGCAACAGCGGGCATTCTCCGCAATCTCTATGAAAGGCTTTACGCCGTATGACGCGCGCATTCTTCGACGAGATTATTCTTTTTCTTTCGCCTTTCATCGCCTACGCGATTTGGCTCATGATCCATCGTCGCTCGCCGCTGCATGGTCCGCATTGGGAAGGCAAGATTCTTTCACTCACCACCGCAGGTCTCGTTCTGCTCGTGGCCTCCTTTATTTGGCTTGGCCTCACTGCCAATAAGGATCAAGGCGCTTATGTGCCGGCGCATATGGAAAACGGCAAACTCGTTCCGGCAGAAATCAAATGACGCAAGTGCCGCAATCGCTCCTTGCAACGCCGGGCCTGCAGACGATTTTCGATCTGCTCGATGGTGACGGCGAGGAAGCGCGCATGGTTGGCGGAGCTGTGCGGAATGCATTGCTCGGGTTACCGGTTGCGGATATCGACATTGCAACAACGGCGCTGCCGGATGTCGTGATGCAGCGGGCCGAAAAAGCGGGTTTGCGCGCGCTCCCGACCGGCATTGAACACGGTACAGTGACACTCCTCGTTGATCATAAACCGTTCGAAGTGACCACGCTGCGCGAAGATATCGACACTGATGGCCGCCGCGCGACGGTGCGTTTTGGCCGCGATTTTACGCATGATGCGCAACGCCGCGATTTTACGATGAATGCGCTTTATGCGCGCGCCGATGGCACAATCGAAGACCATGTGGGCGGCTTGACTGATCTGGCCGCCCGGCGCGTGCGCTTCATCGGCGATGCCCATCAGCGCATCCGTGAAGATTATTTGCGGATACTGCGCCTGTTCCGTTTTCATGCCGCCTATGGCGAAGGCGCGCTCGACAAGGAGGCGCTGCACGCTGCGATAGAACTACGAGACGGGCTTGACCGGCTCTCGCGCGAACGCATCCGCGCCGAGATGATGAAATTGCTGATCGCCAAGGCGGCAGCCGCTACGCTGATTGTTATGCGCGATGATGGTTTTCTCGATCACATTCTCGGCGGTGTCGCCCATGTCGAGGCAATGGCCCGCATCGGCGCAAACGATGCCGCTCTGCGCCTTGGTGCGTTGGCGCTGGAGACGGTCGACGATGTGGAGCGTTTGCGCGATCGCTTGCGGCTTTCCAATGCCGAAGCCACCCGCCTTGCGGCCATGGCCCATGCGCTCGATCATTTTCACGCCGGCCCCATCACCCCGCCGGAGGCCTGCCGCTTTGCGTGGCGCCATGGCGCCGATGCTGCACAAGATGCAGCCCATCTGCTCGCGGCCCGCGATCCCTCCCGCGAGACTGTGGCGCTGCAGGACGCTGCTCGACTGCGGCCGGAGAAATCGCCCTTCTCAGGCGCCGATCTGATCGCGCGCGGCCTCACGCCCGGTCCGCGCCTAGGACAAATCATCGCGCAGGCCGAACAGGAATGGGCCGGGCGCGGCTTCCCGCCCGAGACCGCAACCATCCTGGCTGACGCCATCGCTGCCACGCCCTAGAGGCAGGGGACCTGAAAGGCCCGTCTGTTTTGGCAGACTCCTCTTTTGGCGAGTGGCGCGTTAGCATGGGGCATGGCTCAAAAACCCTCGACCCCGACCGATCTCGCCCGCCGTATGGCGGCACGGCGGGATTCGGGGCCTACACCGGGCAAAACGACGTTCAGCCAATGGCGGCGGGAGACCTACACCCTGCCCCGACCAGAGGCACGGGAGAAGGCGCGCGAATTGTTCAGCCGCTTCCCCAAGGCTGCTTATATGACGGAAATCGAGTTCTGGCGGGAACTCGAAGATGGCCAGATCGAGTTCACCTTACGGCGGCTACCCAGCGCCGACTGACCAAGCGCCTCAAAAAGCGCCGCCTTGCTTTCGCCCTGAACATGGGGAGCCTTGTGGTTACGGGCTTGCCCCTTGGCAGGCTGCGCCCGACAATGACGTGAACGCGGCACCACGGAGCGACGGACATGGCGCACGAAGCAAGGGCGGACGATCTCGAAACCCGGATCGTGGAGGCGGCCGAAGCGGCTGTCGATCAGATTGGTCGCGCGCGGGACGCCATCGGCACAGCCGTGTTCGGACAGGAAGATGTTGTCGAACGCGCGCTGGTCACCATTCTTGCGGGCGGCCATGGTCTGCTCGTCGGTGTTCCGGGCCTTGCTAAAACCCGCCTCGTCGAAACCTTGGGGCGCGTGCTCGGACTTGATGAACGCCGCGTTCAATTCACGCCCGATCTGATGCCGTCCGACATTCTCGGCGCGGAAGTGATGGAAGAAACCGCCGACCGCCGGCGCGCCTTCCGCTTCATCAAGGGTCCGATCTTCGCGCAGCTTCTGATGGCGGACGAAATCAACCGAGCAAGCCCACGCACGCAATCGGCTTTGCTGCAAGCGATGCAGGAACATCACGTTACGGTGGCCGGCGAACGCCACGATCTGCCGAAGCCTTTCCATGTGCTCGCGACACAAAACCCGATTGAGCAGGAAGGCACCTATCCTCTGCCGGAAGCGCAGCTCGACCGTTTCCTCATGCAGATCGATGTCACCTATCCTGACGCGGCGACCGAGCGCCGCATTATTCTGGAAACGACAGGCGGCATGAACGCCGAAGTAAAGCAAGCGATGACGGCGGACGAATTGATGGCCGCGCAGCGTCTTGTCCGCCGCCTGCCCGTCGGCGAGAGCGTCGTCGATGCCATCCTCGCCTTGGTGCGTTCGGCTCGCCCCGGCGAAGGCGATCCCGATATTGCAGGACATTTGTCATGGGGTCCCGGCCCGCGCGCAGGCCAAGCGCTGATGCTCGCCGTGCGTGCACGCGCTTTGCTGCAAGGGCGCGTCGCGCCGTCGCTCGACGACGTTGCCGCGCTGGCTGAGCCTGTTCTGAAACACCGCATGGCGCTGACCTTTGCCGCGCGCGCGGAAGGGGAAACGCTGCACGCCATCATCGCCAAGCTCGTTGCGCGTCTCGGTTGATGGCCACCGTTCGCATCCTGTCTGAAGAGACGCGGGGCGCGCATCTGGCGCGCACCGGCGATGCGATCGGTTTGGCCGGACGCCTGCCACGGCTGGCCATTGAAGCCCGTCGCATTGCGACAGGCACGCTGCATGGCATCCATGGTCGCCGCCGCGCCGGTGTGGGCGAAAATTTTTGGCAGTTTCGCGCTTTCATGAATGGCGAACCGGCGCAACGCATTGATTGGCGCCGCTCGGCACGCGATGACGGCCGCCATTTCGTCCGCGAACGTGAATGGGAAGCAGCTCACACGGTCTGGCTCTGGATCGATCGCTCGCGCTCGATGGATTTCGAATCCTCGCTGGCACGCGCGCCGAAAATCGACCGCGCCATCGTGCTCGGCTTGGCACTGGCCGATTGCCTTGTACGCGGCGGTGAACGCGTCGGCCTCCTCGGCCTGACCAATCCGCTCGCCGCACGCGCCGTGATCGACAAGCTGGCCGAAGCCTTGGCGAGCGACAAAGCGGGGCTCGACGCGCCCTTGCCGCCGACCGTTACGCTTGCACCGCTGACCGAAACCGTCTTGATCACCGACGCGCTCAGCGATCCCGATCTCATCGCCAAGCGGATCGAGACCTTGTCAGCGCGTGGTGCGAAGGGCCATCTCCTGCGCATCGTCGATCCGGTCGAAGAAATCTTTCCGTTTGATGGTCAAACCGAACTGATCGGCGTCGAAGAGAAAGACCGTCTCGACATTGGAGACGCGAAAGCCTTTCGCGCCCTTTATCAAGCACGCATGGACGCGCATAATTCCGCCTTACTCGAAGCCTGCGCCCGGCGTGGTTGGAGTTTCGATCTTCATCGCACCGATCGTCCGGCATCAGAGGCTTTGCTCTCGCTGTCGCAACGCGTGGCTGCGCCCGGCGGCGCACAAGGGAGACGCTGATGTTCAGCTCACTCCCGCTGGTTTTCTCCGCCCCGCTTGTTCTCGCCGGTCTCGTCGCGCTGCCAGTGTTGTGGCTGTTGCTGCGCGTGACACCACCGCGCCCGCGCGCCATTGCTTTCCCGCCACTGCCCTTGATCAAGGATCTCGTGCCGGAGCGCGAAACGCCTCGCCGCACGCCACTCTGGCTCTTGATTTTGCGGCTCGTGATTGCCGCACTCGTCATTCTCGCAATGGCAGGCCCTTTATGGACACGCGGCGTCACAACGCCGCCGGGTCAAGGCCCGCTGCTTGTGCTGTTCGACAATGGCTGGGCCACCGGCCCTGATTTTTCGGCGCGCGTCGCCACGGCGGAAGCGATGCTGCGTAATGCGGCGCGTGATGGCCGCGCCGTTGCATTGATCGGCACAGCCGAAGCCCAAGCCGATCTTTCGTTAGCAGATGGCGATAGTGCTGCAACGAAATTGCGCGCGCTCGCGCCACAACCCTTCGCAGCCGACCGCCGCGTTCATCTGCCTGTTGTCGAAAAGTTTTTAGCGCAGAAACGGGATGGCGAAATCGTCTGGTTCGCCGATGCGCTGCAAGGTCAAGATGGCGATGGCTTTGCAAAAGCAGTTACAGCCGCAATCAAGCAACGCACGGGTCGCATCATCAGCAGCGACCATGCCGCGTTGATTGGCCTTGCCGGATTGGACAATGGCCAAAGCGGTATGAATGTATCGGTGCTGCGCGCCATGCCGGGCCTCGGACAAGATGGTGTCATTCGCGCACTTGACCGGCGCGGCGCATCGCTCGCGGAAGCGCGCTATACGTTCGATGGTAATGCGCTGAAAACGCAAGCAAGCGTTACTTTGCCGGTCGAATTGCGCAATGATGTTGCACGCCTCACGATTGACAATGCCAAAAGCGCAGGTGCCGTCGCGCTGGTCGATGCGCGGGACCGCCGTCGCATCGTGGGGCTTGTCTCGGGCGCCACGGCCGACACGTCGCTCCCGCTCGTTGCGCCGACCTATTATCTGCAGCGCGCGATGGCGCCTTATGCTGAAGTGCGCGAGCCGCGCTTAGGGCCAGCCGATGCTATCAATGCGCTGATCGATCAGAAAGCCTCGATGATTGTGCTGGCCGATACCGGTGCATTGCCTGAAGCGACGAAGCGTGCGCTCGACGCGTATGTGAAAGGTGGTGGCGTGGTGCTGCGCTTCGCCGGATCGCGTCTCGCCTCAGCGAGCGATGATTTCGTGCCGGTGAAACTGCGCCGCGGCGGTCGCAATTTTGGTGGCGCCTTGTCGTGGGATGCACCCAAGACGCTCGCCCCCTTCGATGCCAATTCACCTTTCGCCGGTTTGCAACCCCCGGCGGAAGTGCAGATCTCACGACAATTGCTCGCCGAACCTGAACCCGATCTCGCCAAGAAGACATGGGCGGCGCTCGCCGATGGCACACCGATCGTGACAGCGGAAAAGCGCGGCGCGGGCCTTGTCATCCTGTTCCATGTCACGGCTGATACGAGCTGGTCGAACCTGCCGCTCTCAGGCCTGTTCGTCGACATGCTGCGCCGAATTTCTCAGCTGGCCGGCACGAGCGCAGGGGCGGCACGCGATGATGCAACCAGCGAAACGCGGCTCGCAGCGCCTTGGCGCACGCTTGATGGCTATGGCGCTTTAGGATTGCCACCAGCCACCGCACGCCCTGTGCAGGCGAAAGGCGAACCGCTCGCCAGCCGCGATCATCCGGCTGGGCTTTATGGCGATCCCGACAATCCTGTCGCGGTCAATGTGCTTGCCCGCGATGCGGCGCTGACCTTGCTGCCGCTGGATTCCTATGGCGTACCGGTCGAACCGCTGACACGTCCTGCGCCGATCGAACTCGGCCCGCCACTCCTCGCGCTGGCTCTCTTCGGTTTCATTCTGGACGGGCTTGCCGTGTTGTGGCTCGGCGGCGGCCTGTCTCTGTTTGCGCGCCGTCGCGCCGCGGTGGCTGCAACGCTCATCATCGCGATGGCGCTCGCCATGCCGCAGGCTTTGCAGGCGCAAGATAATCGCGCCGCTGCCAATAATCGCGGGCTGATTGCGCCAAAAGCGCAGGAAGCCGCTTTGGCAACGCGCCTTGCTTACATCATCACCGGCGATGCAGCCGTCGATGAAGCCTCGCGCGCAGGCCTCGCCGGTCTCTCTGCGTTCCTTGCCGCACGCACCGCGCTTGAACCGGCTGAGCCAGCCGGTGTCGATCCAGCCAATGATGATCTCGCGGTCTACCCCTTCATCTATTGGCCCATCGTGGCAGGACGCCCTGCACCAAGCGAAGCCACCATCCGCAAACTCGACGCCTATATGAAAGGTGGCGGCACGGTGCTGTTCGACACGCGCGATGCGCAAGCCCAACGGGCCGGGCAGCCGACAGCAGAAACACGTCTCTTGCGGCAAATTCTATCCGGCATTGCGGTGCCCGAACTCGAACCGGTGCCCGCCGATCATGTCGTCACCAAAGCCTTCTATCTGATCGACACTTTCCCCGGCCGCTATGCTGATGGTCAGACTTGGATCGAGGCCATCCCGCGCGAAACCGTTTCCGGCGATCGGCCTGCGCGTGCTGGTGATGGCGTGTCACCCATCATCATCACCTCGAACGATCTAGCATCCGCTTGGGCGACCGGCCGGCGCGGCGAGCCGCTTTACCCCGTGACGCAGACCATGCCGCGCCAGCGTGAAATGGCGTTTCGCGCGGGCACCAACATCGTCATGTATGCGCTCACCGGCAATTACAAAGCCGATCAGGTGCATGTGCCTGCCCTTCTCGAAAGGCTCGGTCAATGAGCCTGTCGGTTGCACCGCTTGTTCCGCTTTGGCTCGTCATCACGCTCGCCAGCATCGGCTTGCTGATTGCGCTTGCAACCATCATTGCGCGCCGTCGTGGCGGCTTTCTGCGCCTCGCTGCAACCGCCTTGATGGCGCTCGCACTCCTCAACCCATCCGTGGTGCGTGAAGAACGCGAAAAGCTGAAAGATGTCGTCGTTGTTCTTGTCGACCGCTCCGGCTCGCAGGCGCTTTCGGTCCGCCCCCAGCAGACGGATGCGCTAAAGGCGGAGCTCTCCACCAAGCTGGGCCGCGAAAAGGATCTCGAACTGCGTGTGATCGATGTCGGCGAAGCCGCCTCGGCGGATGGCACCCGACTCTTCGGCGCATTGCAGACCGCTTTGTCGGACGTGCCGTCCGACCGTGTCGCCGGCGCGATCCTCATCACTGACGGCGTTGTGCATGACATTCCGGTCGATCCGGCTGCACTCGGCTTTCGTGCGCCAGTCAATGCACTGATCACCGGCTATCGCGGTGAACGCGACCGCCGCATCGAATTGCTTGATGCGCCGCGCTTCGGGCTTGTGGGCAAGGAATTGACGCTGCGCTTCCGCGTGCTTGATGCCGGTCGGAACGAGCCCGTCCGCATCAATTTGCGCCGCGATGGCCAACCCATCGGCACGCGTCTGGTGGTGCCGGGTGAAACAATCCGCCAGCAGGTGAAGATCGAGCATGGCGGCGCCAATGTGTTCGAGATCGATGTCGATCCCGCACCCGGCGAATTGACCGAAGCGAACAACAAAGCCGTTCTTGAAATCGATGGCATCCGCGACAAGCTCCGCGTGCTGCTCGTCTCGGGCCAACCTCATGCGGGCGAGCGTACATGGCGCAATACGCTGAAATCGGACGCGAATGTTGATCTCGTTCATTTCACCATTCTGCGCCCGCCGGAAAAGCAGGATGGCACGCCGATCAACGAACTCTCCTTGATCGCCTTTCCGACGCGCGAATTGTTCGAGACGAAGATCAAGGAATTCGACCTGATCATCTTCGATCGCTATTCGAACCAGTCGATTCTGCCACCCGTCTATTTCAACAATATCGTGCGCTATGTGCGTGAAGGCGGCGCGGTGCTCGTCTCGGCCGGGCCGGAGTTTTCTGGCCGTGGCGGCCTGTCCAGCACGCCGATTTCCGCAATCATGCCTGCACGCCCCGAAGGCGCCAATATCGAACGGCCCTATCGCCCCGCCCTCACCGATCAAGGCAAGCGCCATCCCGTGACGCGCGCGCTGCCCGGCTCGGAAACCAGCCCGCCCGATTGGGGCGAATGGATTCGCCAGATTTCGGCAACACCGCGTGCCGGAACGACATTGATGTCGGGCGCAGACGACAAGCCGCTTTTGTTGTTGGCGCGTGAAGGGCAAGGCCGTGTCGCTTTGATCCTGTCCGATCAGAGTTGGCTCTGGGCACGCGGATTTCGGTCCGGCGGTCCGCATCTCGATCTTCTGCGCCGCACCGGCCATTGGCTGATGAAAGAACCCGATCTCGAGGAAGAAGCGCTGCGCGTCACAGCGCGCGGACATCTCGTGTCGATCGAACGTCAGACCATGGCGAACACGATTGGCACGGTGACGCTCTCGGGCCCCTCCGGCCAGACCGATGTACAAATGAAAGAGGATGGCGCTGGGCGCTGGCGCGGCGCGATCGAAGTCAAGAATGACGGCCTCTATCGCGCGACCGATGGCACGCTGAATGCGTTCGTGCATGTCGGCCCGCCCAATCCGCGCGAAGTGCAGGATGTGATTTCGAACGAGCTGATGTTGACCCCGCTCGCGCAAGCGACAGGTGGCGCCGTGATCCGCACCGCGTTGACGGCGAATGCATCACCGCGCCTGCCGGACCTTGTGCGCGTGGCAGCCGGTGCTCGTGCACCCTCTGACGCGATCGTGCTGCGCGATACACAATCCTACGCGGTGCGTGGTGTTGCGGTGACACCGCTCGCCGTGGGCGGGCTGGGCCTGTTGCTGATTGGCTTGGCTCTTCTCGCCACTTGGCTACGCGAAGGTCGCTTCCGCGCCAACGCGCCCTAATCGCAAACGATTATGCGGCGCGCGGCAGAACAGGCCCCTTGAGGCGCGCAATATCACCGCCCTGCAAATCGACCGCGAGCAGACGATCGGGATCAACAGGACCGGGCAGATGCAAATGCCCGCGCGGCACTTTCTTGAAACCGGCACGCGCATAATATGGTTCATCGCCGACGAGAATGACGGCGCGATGGCCTTCCGCTTTGGCCACATCGAGCGAACGGCGGATCAGCATGCCGCCAATGCCACGGTTCATGAATTGCGGCTCGACCGTGAGCGGACCAAGCAGAACCGCTTCTTCGGCACCGATCCACAGACCCGACAGCCGAATGGACCCGACGATCAGCGTGCCCACCGTCGCGACATGGCAAAGGCTCGCAAGCGGCGGGATGCCTTCGCGCAGGCGATAGGCCGTGCGGGCAAAACGGCCGGGGCCAAAGGCACGCTCATGCAGTTTTTCAATCGTGGGGTGATCGGCAGGCGTTTCGTGACGCAGATTGACGGAGAGTTCGGACATGGATTTTCCGATGGCAAGATGAGGCAGACGACAGACGGAGCGGCCCGCTCAGGACCACGCTTCCCGATTTCGTCGTCGCAACATCGGCATCATCGAATTCCCTCTCCGGCGGGGCCGAACCTGAACCGCTCTTACACGCTACCGCCGGTTGCGACAAGAAACTTGGCCGCAGCGGCGCTTTACCAGAACGGATCCTGTGGTTGGCCGTTGAGCGCTTCCTCGATGCGCCGCCGGGTTGCTGCCGTCACACCGTCTGGCAAGGCGTCGAGCGGGAAGAAGCCCGCCTCCGCAATCTCTCGATTGGGAATGAACGGCGCTGATTGGGTTACATCCCTGACGATATAGACCGCGACATGATCCCGGCAGCTAATCCGCTTGTTGAAATAGAAGCCAAAAAGACGCGGCGCTGTGGTGATGACGAGATGGCCCTCTTCCGCCATCTCCCGTGTCAGCGCGTCGAGCGCGGTCTCGCCCGTCTCAATCCCCCCGCCCGGCAATTGCCAGCCCGGCACATAGGTATGGCGGATCAAGAAGAGATGCCCCTCTGCATTGAAGGCCAGCGCCCGCACGCCCAGCGTCATCGGCCGTTGCAGCCGAAAATAGATATGGAACAGGCGGGTCAGAACGCGGCTGCGCCAGGAAGAGGGTTGAACGGGATCTGTCATCAATTTAGAATTATTCAAATCTACTATCAGCCAGCGGGATCGCTATGGCCCTCAAAGCATTTGCCGACCTTTCGGAAAAGGAAATTCTAGCGCTCGCGATCGCGTCTGAAGAAGAAGATTCGCGAATCTATCAGGCCTTCGCTGACGAGGTGCGCGAGACCTATCCGCATTCGGGCAAGGTGTTCGACGACATGGCCGAGGAAGAGCGCGGCCATCGGACGATGCTCTACGATCTATTCCGGACCAAATTTGGCGAGCATCTCCCGCCGATCCGGCGTGAGGATGTGAAGGGCTTTTTGAAGCGCCGGCCGATCTGGACGATCACCGCGCTCGGCGTCGAACGTATGCGGCGTGAAGCCGAGATCATGGAATATCAGGCCGCCAATTTTTACGCCAAGGCTGCCGAGCAATCGCGCGATCTGTCCGTCCGGCAATTGCTCACCCATCTCGCGGAAATCGAAAAAGGCCATGAGCGCAAGGCGGGCGAACTCGCAGAGACCCATCTGACCGGGGACGCGCAGGCGGAGGAAGAGGCAACACGCCAGCGCGTGTTCCTGCTGCAATATGTGCAACCGGGCCTTGTCGGCCTGATGGATGGTTCGGTCTCGACCTTGGCGCCGCTCTTTGCCGCCGCCTTCGCGACCCATTCGAATTGGGAGACCTTTCTCGTCGGTGTTGCGGCCTCCATTGGTGCCGGCATCTCGATGGGCTTCGCCGAAGCGCTGTCGGACGATGGCTCGCTGACGGGCCGTGGCACACCATGGATTCGCGGCACGGTGAGCGGCTTGATGACGGCGATTGGTGGCCTCGGCCATACGCTCCCATATCTCGTGCCCGATAGCTGGCCCAACGCCTTCTGGATCGCCACATCGATTGCCTGCGTCATCGTGCTGATCGAACTTTGGGTGATCGCATGGATCCGCGCAAAATACATGGACACGCCCTTCCTTCAGGCCGCGTTCCAGATTGTGGTCGGCGGCGTGCTGGTCTTTCTGGCGGGCATCTTCATCGGCAGCGCCTAGCGCTGCGCCCATAAAGCGCTTTTGCGCTTGACGGTAGGCCTGCAAGAGCGGCACGAAAGACGCGATGTTTCGCCTCGCGCACCTGTCCGACCCGCATCTGGGCCCCCTGCCCAAGCCGAAGCTGCGCGAACTCGCGAGCAAAAGGCTCACCGGCTACATGAACTGGCGGCGCGGTCGGTCGCGCTCGCATGACATGGCGCTACTCGCGCGCATTCTTGACGATATCCACGCCCTGACGCCCGATCACATCGCCTGCACCGGCGATCTCGTGAATATCGGGTTGCATGGCGAATTTCCGGGTGCGGTGCGCTTCATGAAACAGCTTGGCCTGCCGACCGAGGTCAGCTTCGTGCCCGGCAATCATGATGCCTATGTCCGCACCAACACGGCCGACATCGAGCGCTATCTTGCGCCTTGGATGACATCCGATAGCGGGCGCTATGAAGGCTTTCCCTATGTGCGGCTTGTCGGGCCCATCGCGATCGTCGGCTTGTCATCCGCCGTGCCGACGGCACCTTTCATGGCGTCAGGCACGCTCGGGCCGGAACAACGCGAAAAACTCGCGAATATTCTCGGCTTCCTCGCCACGCAACCGCAGGCCCGTGTGGTTTTGATCCATCATCCGCCGCATCGCCAAGGCGCGCAGCCCGGGCGTGGTTTGACCGACGCCAAACGGGTCGAAGACATCATCGGCAAATATGGTGCCGAGTTGATTCTGCACGGCCACAACCATGTTCTATCGGTCGATTTCATGGACGGCCCGAAAGGCCGTGTGCCCGTCGTTGGTGCGCCATCGGCATCAGCCATTGGCGGCACCATCACCCATCGCGCCGGGTGGAACCTGTTTGAATTCGACATGACAGAACACGGCGTGACAATCACCGGCACAGCGCGCGGGCTTTTGAAAGATGGCTCCATCGGCATCATCAAAAAGCTCGAACTCGCCGAGGCGGTCACCGCGTAAAGCGGCGTATTAGAGATATTTGTAGAAAATATTCGTGCCCGTAAGGCCGCCATGCGGCTTCAGCGCAAAATCCGGAATCATGCCCGCAAGCGTGTAGCCGAGTTTTTCGTAAAATCCGGTGGCCCCTTCATCGACAGCCGTATCGAGCACAAGCAACGTGCGGCCCTGCTGACGGGCAATCTGTTCCGCTTCGCGCAACAAAGCCGACCCAACACCACGCCCTCGATGGCTCACCGCCGTCATCATCTTGGCGATTTCGCCCCGATGCGGCTGATTGGGCGGACAATCGCAATGCAGAGTCACCGTGCCGACGAGCGTATCGCCATCGAATGCACCAAGAACAAAACGCACACCGCGTGCAGCCTGTGCCAACGACGCATCCCAAAACGCCCGCGCATCATCGAGCGCCAGCGGATGCATAAAACTGACAGAACCACCTTGCGCCACCGTATCGACGAGCAACGCAGCAAGCGCATCGCGATGGCGCGCATGAAGCGGATGAATGCTGAATGCACTCATCCGAGGAGCTTGCCGAAGGGCCAAAGCGTCTTCATGTCGAGCCATGCGGCAACGACGAAAAGCGCGAGCATCGCGACACCACCGAGGATGAACGCGAAGAACACATCGACGCCGGAGAAACCGTGGCGGGCGACCGGCTCGACCCTGTCCTCTTCGACAGGCGGCACAACAGGCACCGCTTCGGGCCGTGGCGGCGGCAACGCTTCCGGCGCAGGCTGCGCTTCCTGCGGTTGAAACATCGCATCGCGCGTCAACGCCTTTTCGCGCTCGACGACACGGCGCCCGAGATAGAAGGTGACGGCTTCCGCTATGCGAACGACGTCTTCGCTTTCGGCAATCAGGGCGCGACCAGCGCGGCTGTCCTGCATAAAGCGGAAGGTGCGGCGATCCCGCGCCATCTCGACATAGGCGATCATATCGATAAAAAGCCGCGGCTTTTCGAGCGGCACAAGGCCATGATCGAACATTTCCGCTTCGCGGGGCAATTGCGCAAAGACGGGTCCCAAAGCGTCGTTCAAGCTTTCGAGCCGGGCGATCTCAGCCTGCCGCAGATCGGCCGCCATCGAGGAGCGTTCGGCATCCTCCAGACGCGCCCGCCGCACCGCCGCCTGCAGATCGGGCGTGGAACCGGTCGGTGTCGGAAGCGAATCGTTCATGGGCACGGGCTCTCTGCGCTGTTGAGACCGGAGATTAGCGCACCGCACCCGTCATTCAAACCGGCAGACGGCTTTCATCCCCGCCTTCAATCGCGCGGGCGATCCGGCAGATCGTGATCGTCGAGGATCCGGGCCCCCGCGCCATCAAGATCGTCATATTGGCCGCTTTTCAGCGACCAGAGAAAAGCCCCGAGAGCCAGAAGGCCAAGGCTGAGTGCAACCGGGATCAGGTACAGCAAAATCGTCATGACGCCAGTCTCGCCTCTTGCCGTGGCACGAGTGTGGCAGGCGGATGGGCTGGCAACGCCGCACGCATCGGCTTCGACGCACGCAACGCCGACAGGGTGACGATGATCGAGGAGCCTGACATGGCCGCTGCGGCGATCAATGGCGTGACATGGCCGAACACGGCCAGCGGGACCGCGATGAGATTATAGACGACCGCGATCCAAAGATTGTCCTTCATCACCCGCACCGCCTTGCGCGAGAGACCAAGCATCGCATCGACGGGCGCCAGCGCTTCGCCAATGAAGAGAGCATCGGCCGAAGCCTGCGCCACATGCGCGGCACTGACGGGCGAGAGTGAGGCATGTGCGGCCGCCAGCGCAGGCGCATCATTCAGCCCGTCACCCACCATCAACACGCGCCGGCCATTGCGCTTGAGCCCATCAAGGGCCGCAATCTTATCGGCGGGCTTCAACCCGCTTTTCCATTCTGTGATACCAAGCGCACGGGCCACTTGCGCGACAGCGGATTCATTGTCGCCCGATAGAATAGCAAGCGCATAATTCTGCGCCCGCAACCGCGCCACCGTCTCGACCGCATCGGGTCGGAGCGCCTGCTTGAGCAGGAATACGGCACACACACCATCGCGACGGAATGCAATCAGCGACGCATCGCGCTGCGTTCCTAACGCTTCAGCAGCCATCGCCTCAGCATCGCAAAAGGCGGCGCTGCCAAGGCGATATTCGACCCCGTCGACAATTGTCCTCAGGCCTTCGCCCGTTACTTCCTCGACATGCTCGAACGGCACGCGGCGCTGCGCTTCGGCGGCCAGCGCCATTGCAAGCGGATGACGGCTCGATAGAGCCAACCGCGCCGCAGCTTCAAGGAGCTCCGGATCGACAGAAGCACGATTGGCAATGCGCGGTTCGGGCAGGGTCAGCGTGCCCGTCTTGTCGAACACCACCGTGTCGCATTGGGCGGCCCGCTCAATGCCGTCGGGGGCCTGCAACAACAAGCCTGCTTTGAACAAAGCGCCCGAAGCGACGACCTGCGTGGCGGGAACCGCAAGCGCCAAAGCACAGGGGCATGTGATGATGAGCACCGCAATGGCTGTGATGATCGCATCATGCAGCGATGCACCGATGAGAACCCAACCAATGCAGGTCGAGAACGCCGCAAGATGCACGATCGGTGAATAAATCCGCGCTGCCTTATCGGCGAGCCTGAGATAGCGTGATCGCGCATCCGCTGCTTGCGCGACCAGCCTGTTCACCTCATCGAGAAGAGTTCCTTCATGAGCGGCTGTCACGCGTACCTGCAGCGTGCCACCGATATTGAGCGTACCGGCATAGACGGGCACCCCGGGCCCGATCTCAGCCTGCATCGTCTCGCCGGTGACAAGGCTCGCATCGACCGTCGAGTGCCCTTGCGCAACCGTGCCATCGACCGCGATGCGCTCACCCGGCCGCACCAAGACGAGATCACCGATCTTGACGGCACGCACCGGCACTTGCCGCGCCTCCCCGGACACGTCGAGCACAATCGCCGTTTCACCTTTGAGCGCCATCAAATTGTCGGCGACCGAACGCGTTTTCTTCCGCATCACTTGATCAAGCACACGGCCAAGCAGCAGGAAGAACAAGAGCATCACGGCGGAATCGAAATAAGCGTGCTCAGCCGAATGCAGCGTCTCGAACAACGACATGCCAAGTGCAAGCAGGATGCCGAGCGAGATCGGCACATCCATCGTCATGCTGCGATTGCGGATCGCCCGCCATGCATTGCGGAAGAAGGGCTGCCCGGCATAGGCCGCCGCCGGCAACGCAATCAGCGCTGACAGCCAATGGAACATATCGCGCGTGTCAGGCGTGATGTCCGTGACATTGCCCGACCAGACCGACACGGAAAACAACATGATATTCATCGCCGCAAAGCCGGAAACAGCAAGACAGCGAATCAGAAAGCGCATTTCCGCCGCTTCGATCTGCTCTTGCCGCGAGGCTTCGAACGGGTGTGCGCGATAGCCGAGCTGGCGCAGTTTTTCGACGATGGAGGCCGGCTCAACATCCTGCGCCTGCCACGCCACCCCAAGACGACGATTGGTGTAGTTGAGACGGGCCTCAGTAACGCCCTTCATGCGGCCGATGCCGCGCTCGATATCGCCAATACAGGCGGCGCAATCAATCCCTTCGACCGCCAGATCGAGCCGGTTAAGACCCGTCTTAGCATCGTGATGGATGAAGGCGGAGAGATCGATCGCGGGGGACACGGCCGACCCTTTCTTTCAGTTCAGGATGACACGGTTTTTGGACAAAAACACACGCTCGCCATTCTTGCGGAGCGTGACAATCACGTCCCACTGGCCGGGCGGTAACGGCTTATCGAGTTGCGCCTCGTATGAAGTGCCTTCACGCGGCGCGATCTGGCCCTTGCGATCGAGATAACGATCAGCAGGCCAAGCGAGAACGACATCGCCCTCAAGGCCGGGAATGACGCTGCCATTCTTGTCGCGCACGTCAATGATGACACGCTCGCCATCGACCTTGGCGTCGACTGCCCATCCCAGTGCGGCTTGCTGGCGCGCCGCTTCCAACTCAGTGTTGTAGGCGAGGCCGACGCGATAGGCGCTATCCGTCTCGATCCCGCTGAAGGATTTGGTCGCGACCCGGAACATCACCATGTTGACGGCAATCACGACGCCGAAAAACGCAAGAAACATGGCGAGTACATGTTTACCGGTCAATGGGCGCGCAGGTTTCATCGTGTCACTGGCCATGTTTGTCATCCTGCTTGTGATGATAGACGCCTTCAGGCGCGAAGAAATGGTCGCGGACCGTGGCACTCGCCCCATCGACGATGTCGGTGAGGCGGAAGCTGACATCCATCTTTTCATTCTGGATCAGCGCTTTTGGCAGTGTCACAAGGACACGCAATTCGCGCGTCTGATCGGGTCCTGCTTCGAGCAATGTCGATGTTGCACCCGTTTGTGGCACGCCGATCACTTCGAATTTCGGCTCGTTCAAGCCCAAAATTTCGAGGCGGAACGGGCGCGCATCAAGCGCTTTGTTGGTCACGCGAATAGTGTAGGCATTGCGGATCGCACCATCGGCCAGACGCACGAACAACGGATTGCGATCATGCAAGGCACTGATGCCGACATTGTTGCGGTTTGTCAGCGCATAGAGCATCACCGCGCCAACCAGCGCGATCAGGGCCACATAGATGATCGTGCGTGGACGGACGATCCGGTAGACCGGCTCTTCGTGTTTTGCCCGCCGCTCGGCATTGTCATCCGTATCATAGGCGATGAGACCAGCCGGACGACCAAGCTTTGCCATCACATTGTCGCACGCGTCGATGCAGAGGCCGCATTGGATACAGCCAAGCTGCGAGCCTTCGCGAATATCGACGCCAGTAGGACACACATTCACGCATTGGAAGCAATCAACGCAATCGCCAGCCGGTTCGTGAGCCTTGCGGGCAGCTTCCGCCTTCTTCGCCGACATGCGCGGTTCGCCACGATCGTAACGATACATGACGTTGAGGGCGTACTCGTCGGTCAAGGCCGCCTGAATGCGCGGCCACGGACACATATAGAGGCAGACCTGTTCACGCATCCACCCGGCAAGCGAGTAAGTGGTGAACGTCAGAATGGCGATCCAGACATAGGCCACCACAGGGGCTTGAAACGTGACGAGTTCGCGCACGAGCGTCGGCGCATCGGCAAAGTAAAGAACCCACGCACCGCCAGTCCACCACGCAATCATCAGCCAGAGCGTGTGCTTGAGGATTTTTTCTGAAATGCGTTCGAGATCCCAGGTGCCGCGCTGCGCTTTTTGCAAACGTTCGCGACGGTCCCCTTCAATCATGCGCTCGACCGCGTAGAAAAGATCGGTCCACACTGTCTGCGGGCAGAGATAACCGCACCAGACACGGCCTGCGACCGCATTCATCAAAAACAGAATAAGCGCCGCGATCACCAGAAGGCCGGTGACATAATAAAGTTCCTGCGGCCAGATTTCGATGAAGAAGAAATAGAAACGGCGGTTTGCCAAATCAATCAGGACTGCCTGATCAGGCGCGTTCGGCCCACGATACCAGCGGACGAAGGGCAGGAAATAATAGATCCCCAGCGTGATCGCGAGGATGATCCATTTGATCGTACGAAAACGACCATGCACCGCTTGCGGATAGATTTCCTTCCGCGCTTCGTAGAGCGGAATATCATCATCGTCCGGCGTTTGCGGGACTTCTGCGAGAGACATAGCGACCTCGGTCCGGGGGAGAACGGGATCGGCCCTTAGGCCGATCCTGAAGTCGTGATTTACTGGCCGCCGCCTAAAGTGTGCACATAGACAGCAAGCGCTTTGACGGTGGCCGGCTCGAGACGACCCGCCCAGCCCGGCATCACGCCGCCACGGCCATTGGTGATCGTTTCGATGATCGTCTTCTCATCACCACCATAGAGCCAGATGTTGGATGTCAGGTTCGGCGCACCGACCTCCGGATTGCCCTTGCCCGCATCGCCATGACACGCCGCGCAATTCTCGGCGAACAGCTTTTGCCCCTTGGCGAGATCGACTTTGCCTTCCGGTTTACGGCCAGACAGCGTGACGACATAAGCAGCGACAGCAGGAATATCGGCCTTCGGGATAATCCCATCCTTACCGAATGCTGGCATCGGACCCTGACGAGAATCGGGATTTTCGTTCCGGATACCGTACTGGATCGTCTGATAGATCTGGTCGAGCGAACCGCCCCAGATCCACTGGTCATCATTGAGGTTCGGATAGGACGGGCCACCCTGCGCGCCCTGACCATGGCAGGGACCGCAATTGGTGCCGAACGCCGCTTTGCCCAGTGCACGCGCGACTTCAAGCATCTTCGGATCTTTTTCAATCTCGACGAGTGAAGCGCTTTCCATTTTCGCGACCATTTCGCCACGCTGAACTTTCAGCGATGCCATGTCGGTCTCGATCTGATCACGGCTCGCATAGCCGAGCACGCCGCGCGTATAGGACGACACGAGCGGCCACGCCGGATAGGCGATGACATAGCCAATGCCCCAGACAATGCAGATATAGAACAACCACAGCCACCAGCGCGGCAATGGCGTGTTCAATTCCTGAATGCCATCCCATTCATGGCCCGTGGTCGATATACCGGTGACGGCGTCGACCTTGTTGGTGTCATGCGCTGCCATGATTCAATCCTTTTCGAGCGGAATGCGCGCAGCCTCATCGAACATCTTTTTGTTCGATGGTCTCAGCGCGTAAAACAAGACGAGACCAAAGAGCGCCATGAAGCCGAGCAAGCCCCATGTTTGTGCGAAATTGGCAAGCGTTTGATACGTCATGATCAGGCTCCCTCAGCGCACATTGGCTTTCTTGTCATAGGTCTTGAAATCGACCAGCGTGCCGAGCATCTGCAGATAAGCGATGAGCGCATCCGCTTCTGTGATGGCACCCGGATTGCCGTCGAAATCGCGCGACAAGGCCTTCGGATAACGCTTGGCAAGTTCAGCCGCGCCAGCACTGTCGGGATCGGTCTGGGCAACGAGATCGGCTTCGGCTTTCGCGATCATGTCGGGCGTATAGGGTACGCCTTCGAGCGCCAGAACCTTCATGTTTGCTGCGATGTTCTTGGCGTCGAGCTGTGTCTTCGCGAGGAAGGGATAGCCCGGCATGATCGAACCCGGCACAACCGAGCGCGGATTGGCGAGATGCGCGCGCTGCCATTCGTCCGAATATTTGCCGCCCACGCGCGCAAGGTCAGGCCCTGTGCGCTTCGAGCCCCATTGGAACGGGTGGTCATACATGCTCTCGGCTGCGAGCGAATAATGGCCGTAACGCTCCACCTCGTCGCGCAACGGACGGATCATTTGCGAGTGGCAATTATAGCAGCCCTCACGAATGTAGATGTCGCGTCCTGCGAGTTCGAGCGGTGTGTAAGGACGCATCCCTTCCACCTTTTCGATCGTGCTCTTCAAATAGAAGAGCGGGACGATTTCGACGAGGCCGCCAATGGCGACCACGATGAGAATACCGATCAAGAGAACGATCGAGTTTTTCTCGAAAATCTGATGCTTGGCCCAGACGGACATGAGGTTCTCCTTATTCGGCCGGGACGAGCTGGGGACGCTTGGCTTCGCCCGCGGCATAGGGCGAACGGATCGTCATCCAGATGTTGTAGGCCATGATCAGCGAGCCGATGACGAACAGAGCGCCACCCAAAGCACGGATCACATAGAAGGGATGCATGGCTTCGCTCGTTTCGATGAACGAATATTCGAGGAAGCCGAGCTTGGTGTACGCACGCCACATCAGGCCCTGCAGAATGCCCGAGACCCACATCGCCGAGATGTACAGAACGATGCCAAGCGTCGACAGCCAGAAGTGCCAATTGACGAGACGCAGCGAGTAAAGCCGCGAACGGTTCCACAGCCACGGCACGAGACAATAGATCGCGCCGAAAGAGACATAGGCGACCCAGCCCAGCGCACCGGAATGCACATGGCCAATCGTCCAATCCGTGTAATGGCTGAGTGAATTAACCGCCTTGATCGACATGAGCGGCCCTTCAAAGGTCGACATGCCGTAGAAGGCGACTGAGACCACCATCATGCGCAGCACGGGATCGGTACGGAGCTTGTCCCACGCGCCTTGCAGCGTCATGAGGCCGTTGATCATGCCACCCCAAGACGGCATCCACAGGATGATCGAAAACACCATGCCGAGCGTCTGCGCCCAATCGGGCAGCGCGGTGTAGTGCAGATGATGCGGACCCGCCCAGATATAGATGAAGATCAGCGCCCAAAAATGCACGATCGACAAACGGTACGAATAGACCGGACGATCAGCACGCTTCGGGATGAAGTAATACATGATGGCGAGGAAGCCCGCAGTGAGGAAGAAGCCCACCGCATTGTGCCCGTACCACCATTGCACCATCGCATCCTGCACGCCCGACCAGACAATGTAGGATTTCGACGAATAGATCGACACCGGGATCGTGGCGTTGTTGCCGAGATGCAGCAGCGCGATGGTGACGATGAAGGCAAGATAGAACCAGTTCGCCACATAGATATGCGGCTCTTTGCGCTTCCACAGCGTCACAAGGAAGACGAGCAGATAGGCAACCCAGACCACGGTGAGCCAAAGATCGGCATACCATTCCGGCTCGGCATATTCCTTCGATTGCGTGATACCGAGGAGATACCCCGTACCCGCGATGACGATGAAGAAATTATAGCCGAGCACGACGAACCACGGCGCAATATCGCCGGCCAGGCGCGCATGGCATGTGCGCTGCACGACATAAAACGATGTCGCGAGCAGCACATTGCCGCCGAAGGCGAAGATCACGGCCGAGGTGTGCAGCGGACGCAAGCGACCGAAATTCGTCCAAGGCAGGTCGAAATTCAGCGCCGGATAAGCAAGCTGCAATGCGATGATGAGGCCCACCGTGAAACCGGCGATGCCCCAGAACACCGAAGCGATGGTGGCAAACTTGATCGGCCCCATATTGTAATTGGGCTTGCCGTCAATCTCTTGCGGCACCGGAGCGGCATCGCGTGCGAAATAGCGATTGAAGATCGCAAAGACCGTCGCCACGCTGGCCGCGGCGAAGAGATAGGCATGGAACGCGTATTCCGGCGTCCACGCCTTAGCGGCCACGATGATGGAAAAGACCGCGAGCGCGATGAAGGCGATGACGGTTCCGCCTTCCCCGATGGTCAGTGTTTTGTTGATCGACGCCTGCTGCGCCATGAGGCACCCCCTTGCGGCTCGGCTTGCCTTGTGAAATCTGCGGATTCTCGCGCCGAAACTACTCGCAAACCGGCCGCGGCGAACTTCGGGCAAACCCGCAAGGAGAAATGCGTATGCCGCGGCTTGAAATCTTTGATTTCTGTCAAGTTTTAGCTCGTCAAAGGTCGAATTCATGAGCCAATGGTCGCCTGAGCAGGACCGCGCGCTTCGTGCCGTTGCGAGCTGGATCGCCGATCGGCGCGGTCCGCAGGTCTTTCGCCTGTTTGGCTTTGCCGGGACCGGCAAGACCACGCTCGCCCGCCATATTGCGGAAGATCAGGATGGCGACGTGCTGTTTGCCGCCTACACGGGCAAGGCGGCCCATGTGCTGCGCCAGCGTGGCTGTACCGACGCGCAAACGATCCACAGCCTCATCTACCGCCCGCGCGCCGAGGAGGGCGAAAGCCCGACCTTCGTCCTCAACCGCGACAGCGCGGTCGGTAAAGCCGATCTGATCATCATCGACGAATGTTCGATGGTGGATGAGGAACTCGGCCGCGATCTCCTGTCCTTCGGCACGAAAGTGTTGGTGCTAGGCGACCCCGGCCAGCTCCCGCCGGTACGCGGCGGCGGCTTCTTCACCGAAGCCGAACCCGATCTGATGCTGACCGAAATCCACCGCCAAGCCGCTGACAACCCGATCATCCGCCTGTCCATGGCTGTGCGCGAGGGCGAGACGCTTCAGCGCGGCACCTATGGCGACAGCAAAGTGGTTGGCCGGGAAAACATCGATTCAGCGCTGGCGCTGGCTGCCGACCAAATCCTCGTCGGTCGTAATAAGACGCGCCGCCTCTACAATAAGCGTGTGCGTGAATTGATGGGCCTGCGTGATCCGATGCCAGCGGCGGGCGACAAGCTCGTCTGCCTCAGAAACGACAAGACGCGCGGACTGCTCAATGGCGGGCTTTGGACCGTGAAAGCGCTGCGCGGCTTCAAGAAAGATCTCGTGCAATTGCTTGTCACGCCTGAAGATGGCGGAAAATCCGTCAAGGTCGGCGTCAATCGCGAATTCTTTTTGGGCGAACTCGACGAAGTGCCGTTTGCGCTACGTCGCGGTTCAGACGAATTCGATTATGGCTACGCGCTCACCGTTCACAAAGCGCAGGGCTCGCAATGGGACAATGTGCTCTTGTTCGACGAAAGCTGGGCGTTTCGCGAAAACCGCACGCAATGGCTTTACACCGCGCTCACCCGCGCGGCTGAGCGCATTACGGTCGTGGTGTGATCAGAACAGCCCTTCGATCTGGCCGTTCTCACTCAAATGAATATGCTCAGCTGCCGGCACGCGCGGCAGGCCGGGCATGGTCATGATCTCGCCGCAGATCATCACAATGAAACCGGCACCAGCTGACAGGCGAACCTCACGCACATTGACGATGTGATCGTCTGGCGCGCCGCGCAGGGCAGGATCGGTCGAAAACGAATATTGCGTCTTCGCCACGCAGACGGGCAGATGGCCGTAACCGGCTGCTTCGATTTCAGCGATACGGTCACGCACCTTGCCATCGGCTGCAATGTCTTTGGCGCGATAGATCTCATGGGCAACGCGGCGCATCTTCTCCCACAGCGGCAGGGAATCGGGATAGAGCGGCGCAAACTTCGCGTTGCCCCTATCAAGAATGGCGACGACCTTGTGCGCAAGCTCTTCCGCCCCCGCACCACCATCGGCCCAATGGCGGCAGATCACGGCATCCACGCCATAATGCTTGCGGCACCAATCCTGAATGAAACGATGTTCCGCTGCCGTATCGCTGGTGAAATGGTTGATGGCGACAACGACGGGCACGCCGAATTTCCGGACATTCTCGATATGGCGCCCGAGATTGACGATACCCTTTTCAAGCGCCTGTAGATTTTCCGCGCCGAGCGCATCTTTCGCAACGCCACCATTCATCTTGAGCGCGCGGACCGTGGCCACGATCACCGCCGCCTCCGGTTTAAGCCCACCCTTGCGGCATTTGATGTCGAAGAATTTTTCCGCGCCGAGATCAGCGCCGAAACCGGCCTCTGTCACAACATAATCGGCAATTTTCAACGCCGCTCGCGTCGCAATCAGCGAATTGCACCCATGCGCGATATTGGCGAATGGTCCGCCATGGACGAACGCAGGATTGTTCTCAAGCGTTTGTACAAGGTTCGGCGCAAACGCATCCTTCAACAACACTGCCATTGCGCCAGCAGCTTTGAGATCTGATGCCGTCACGGCGCTTTTGTCACGCCGATAGCCGACAACGATCTTGCCGAGGCGCTCTTCGAGATCATCGAGATCACGCGCCAAACAGAACACCGCCATCACTTCAGACGCGACTGTGATGTCAAAACCATCCTCGCGCGGAAAACCATTGGTCACGCCACCCAAGGACGACACGACCTGCCGCAGCGCGCGATCATTCATGTCGAGCACACGACGATATTGAACGCGGCGCGTATCGATGCCGAGCGCATTGCCCCAATAGATATGATTATCGAGCATGGCGGCGAGCAGATTATGCGCCGATGTGATGGCGTGAAAATCGCCCGTGAAATGCAGATTGATTTGTTCCATCGGCACGATCTGCGCGTAGCCACCGCCCGCTGCGCCACCCTTCACGCCGAAGCAAGGACCAAGCGAGGGCTCGCGCAGGCAGATCATCGTCTTCTTGCCGATCCGGTTGAGCGCATCGCCCAAGCCGACCGTGGTCGTCGTCTTGCCCTCGCCCGCTGGGGTCGGATTGATGGCTGTCACAAGGATCAGCTTGCCGTCCGGCTTCTGATCAAGGTTGGCGATGAAATCGAGGTCCACCTTGCCGATCGAACGGCCATAGGGGCTGATCGCGTCATCGGGGATCCCGACCCGCTTGGCGATGGCCATAATCGGTTCCATACGCGCTTTGCGCGCGATTTCGATGTCGGTCGGCATGAAAACTCCCGCTGAACCGGACAAAACCGCCCGGAATCGCAGCGGAGATGGTCCTTTACGGCCAAGATGGAGTCAAACCCTCAGATCCCTTCTCCCGCTGGAAAGCTGTGAAACGGGGCCTATACCCGCAAAACGGGTGTGAACTCGCCGCCTGTCACAGAACTGTCGTCTAGCCTTGGCAGGCATCCTTTGTCAGTCTGACAAGCAGACTGCGTCCGCCAACTCCGGCAAGGGGAGACTGTCCGATGACCCAGCGCCTTACGCTGCTCTCAACTGTTGCGACGCTCGTTCTGAGCGCCACGATTGCGTCCGCGCAGACCACCAACATGAACGATTTGATCGCCGCGGCCAAAAAGGAAGGCCAGCTGAATGTGATTGCCCTGCCGCGCGATTGGTGCGGTTACGGCGCACTCATCGACAGCTACAAGGCGAAATACGGGATCAAGGTCAACGAGCTCAATCCCGATGCCAGCTCTGGCGACGAAATCGAAGCAATCAAGGCGAACAAGGGCAATAAGGGCCCGCAGGCACCGGACGTGATTGACGTCGGGCAGTCCTTCGGACCTGCCGCCAAGGCTGAAGGCCTGACCATGCCCTACAAGGTCGCGACCTGGAACACGATCCCGAACGATCTGAAAGACCCCGATGGCCATTGGTATGGCGATTATTACGGCGTTCTCTCCTTTCAGGTGAACGCTGATCTGGTGAAAAACATCCCGCAGGATTGGCCGGATCTGTTGAAGCCGGAATACAAGAATTCAGTGGCGCTCGCTGGCGATCCGCGGGGATCGAACCAGGCCGTGCAAGCCGTTTATGCGGCTGGCCTTTCAAAGACAGGCAATGACGCTGGGAAGGCTGGCGATGCCGGTCTCGCCTTCTTCGCCGAGCTGAACAAGAAGGGCAATTTCGTGCCCGTCATCGGCAAGGCTGCTTCCTTGGCGCAAGGGGCCACGCCCATCGTGATCCGCTGGGACTATAATGCGCTGGCCGACCGCGACACGCTGAAGGGCAACCCGAAGGTCGAAGTCGTGGTGCCGAAGACCGGCATTGTTGCCGGCGTCTATGTGCAAGCCATCAGCGCCTATGCGCCAAACCCGAATGCCGCCAAACTCTGGATGGAACATCTCTATTCGGACGAAGGCCAGATCGGCTGGCTCAAGGGCTATTGTCACCCGATCCGCTTCAACGACCTTGTCGCCAACAACAAGGTGCCGAAGGAATTGCTCGATAAGCTGCCACCGGCCGAAGCCTATACCAAGGCGAAGTTCCCAACCCTTGAAGAACAAGCCGCTTCGAAAGAAGTGATCACCAAGAAATGGGACAGCGTGGTGGGCGCGAACGTCACCAAATAAACGCTCTACCGCGTCATTGAACAAAAATTTGGCCGCTCCGGCTCCCCGGGGCGGCCTCTGCCATCCCAGGAACCGACGTGAGCGCAACTTCGCCAGAGACGAGACACGGCGCGCCTTTTGCCGCGGCACGCTCGCCGATGGCGTGGCTCGGCATTGTTCCGTTCATGATTTTTGCCATTCTGTTTTTGCTTTGGCCAACCGCCCATCTCGTGATCGGCGCGTTTGAAAGCAAGGACGGCGGCTTCACTTTCGCCAACATTGCCAATCTCACGCAGCCCGCCATTCTGAATGCCTATTGGCTTAGCATTCGCATCAGCGCTGCATCGGCATTTCTAGGCGGATTGCTGGGCTTCGCGCTCGCCTATGCAGCTATTTCCGGCGGCTTGCCGCGCTGGATCAGGCCGACATTGACGACATTCTCGGGCGTGGCCTCCAATTTTGCTGGCGTCCCACTCGCCTTCGCCTTCATTGCCACGCTCGGCCGCACAGGGCTCGTGACGACGCTTTTGGTGAAATGGTTCGATTTCAATTTGTACCATACCGGCTTCACCATTCTGAGTTTCTGGGGACTGACGCTCACCTATCTCTACTTTCAGATTCCACTGATGGTTCTGATCCTGACGCCAGCGCTCGACGGCCTCAAAAAAGAATGGCGCGAAGCGGCCTCCATCCTCGGCGCATCCTCGCTGCAATATTGGTTGCGCATTGCCATTCCGGTGCTGTGGCCAAGCCTTCTCGGCGCTGTTCTCCTGTTGTTTGCCAATGCCTTTGGTGCGGTTGCGACGGCTTATGCGCTGACCGGCTCTTCGCTCAACATCGTGCCGATCCTGCTCTTCGCGCAGATCCGCGGCGACGTGTTGCATAACCCTAATCTCGGCTATGCGCTGGCGCTTGGCATGATCGTGATCACCGCACTCTCGAACCTCGCTTACATTTGGCTCCGCGCCTGGAGCGAAAGGTGGGTCAAATGAGAGAGAGCCGTATTGGTGCGTGGATCGCCTTTGGTATTGGCGCGCTCTATTTCATTCTGCCGCTGATCGCGACGTTTGAATTTTCATTGCGGATGAAGCGTGGTGAATATTCATTCGAGGCCTATCGCGTCGTCTTCGCCGATCCGCGCTTTCAGGCCTCTTTCACCTATTCGGTTGGCCAAGCGCTGGCGACCATTTTCGTCGGTATCGCACTGGTGGTGCCCACCGCTTATTGGGTTCGCCTGCGGGCACCGCAATTCCGCCCGATCGTCGAATTCATTACGCTCTTGCCGCTCGTGATTCCCGCCATCGTGATCGTGTTCGGCTATTTGCGGATCTTCAACTCATCCTCGCTGATCCCGCTGACGGACACCAATCTCGGCACCGATGCGCTGCTGATGTTCGGCTATGTCACGCTCGCCCTGCCCTATCTCTATCGCGCCGTCGATACGGGATTGCAGGCCATTGATGTGCGCACCCTGACCGAAAGCGCGGAATCGCTTGGCGCCAATGCGTTCACGATTTTGACGCGCGTGATTTTGCCGAATATCCGACCGGCTCTGCTCAGCGGGGCCTTTCTCACCTTCGCCATCGTGATCGGCGAATTCACGTTTGCGGCTTTGTTGAACCGCCCGGCCTTCGGCCCCTATTTGCAATTGCTCGGCGCCAACCGTGCCTATGAGCCTTCCGCACTGGCCATCATGGCCTTCCTTGTCACATGGGCCTGCATGGGCCTGATGCAGCTTGCAAGCCGTGGCTTGCGCCTGCCTACCACCGATACACGTTGAGACCCGCCATGGCTTTTCTCACTCTCACCGCCATTGCGAAACGCTTCGGCCAGAACACTGTTGTGCACGGCTTCGATCTTGCGGTTGAACGCGGCGAATTCATTTCGCTGCTTGGCCCATCCGGCTGCGGCAAGACGACTGTTCTGCGCATGATTGCTGGTTTTGAAACGCCGAGCGCCGGCACAATCATGATTGATGGCCGTGACGTCACCTATAAGCGCCCGGCCGAACGCAATGTTGGCATGGTGTTTCAGGCCTATGCGCTGTTCCCGAACATGAATGTCGCTGACAATATCGCGTTCGGCATGAAAGTGGCCAAACGCCCCAAGGCCGAAATCGATGCGCGCGTCACTGAGATGCTGGAGTTGATCAGCCTGCCTGATCTCGCCGCACGCTATCCTTATCAATTGTCGGGCGGTCAGCAGCAGCGCGTAGCACTCGCCCGGGCGCTCGCGGTCAAGCCACAAGTCCTCCTGCTCGATGAGCCGCTGTCTGCGCTCGATGCGAAGATTCGCGTCTCGTTGCGCGAAGAAATCCGCGCTCTGCAGCGTGAATTAGGCATCACCACGATCTTCGTGACGCATGATCAGGAAGAAGCGCTGTCGATGTCAGACCGCGTTGTGGTGATGCATCAAGGCCGCGTTGAACAGATCGGTACGCCGCACGCCATCTACAACACGCCGAAAACGCGGTTTGCGGCCTCCTTCGTCGGCACGCTCAACATGCTCGACGCAGAAATCAAGGACGCGTCTGCCGGTCTCATCATCGTTGAAGGCCAAACCTTGCGCATCGCCAACGGCACGCCGGGGGCACCCAACGGCTCGCGTTGCACCGTCGCTTTACGGCCTGAGGCGCTCGCCATCGGCCCAGCGCGGCCGGGCGACAATGTATTGTCCTGCACGATCGAGGATGTGCAGTTTCTTGGCGCGATTGTGCGGGTGAAAGCGCGGTGTGGCGCACACATTCTATCGGTCGATACGTTCAATCAAGCGGGCCAACCGGCTTGGGCGCGTGGCGATCAGGTCGAGATCCATTTTGCGCCCGAGCACTTGGTGGTGCTCGACTGATCAGTGCAGCCATTCCGGCGCGTCGGCCATTTCAGCGCGTAGCCGATTGGCGATCGTTTCAAAATAAGCGGCCGTATCGCCTGCGATCATCGCCTGTTCGCGTTTAGAGAGCCGCATCTTGGTGAAGGTCGCGAGCGCCATCCGCAAAACGATATAGCTGCGGGGATCGTCGGGATTGAGTGCGGCGTCGTCCAGAACGCGCGCCATGACGATGTCGAGCTCTTCAGCCACTGCTTTGAGGTCGATTTTAGGATCGGCCAAACCGTCACTGTCCGTCATGCCGTCTTCGTCCATCATGAATTCATCGAGGCTCATCGCGCGTCCCTCCCGGCTTGCACGCGAACAACCATGTCATGACGCATCGACAGCATGGACCGGATCAGGCCGTTTGCTCCCGAAATGGGCGAAAGCAAATTTTATCTGTTGCCAAGCTCGAGCACGAAGAGCTGTTCAACGACGCGCGTGCCCCAGCTTTCACCCTCTTGTTCGTCTCGCAAAGCAAAGCCAGCGCTTTCGTAAAGCCGCCGCGCCGGATCGAGCCCGGCAAAAGTGGTGAGATAGCACGAGGTGAAACCCGCCACCGATAGATGGGTGAGCGCCGCCTCGAACAAAAGCCGCCCGACGCCCAACCCGCGTGCGGTGTCTGACACGATGAACCAGCGCAGATGCGCCTGCCCTTCCGGCAGATCGGGATCGCTGCCATCGATTGTGATGGTCCCGACCATCTCCCCATCGATCTCAGCCCAGAGCAGGAGATCATGGCGTGCATCGTAACGCTGAATGAAAACGGCCATACCGCTGGCTACCTTCGCCTCGAAGACCGGGCCAAAGCCCCATTCCCGCGCATAATAGCGCGCATGCGCGCTTGCCGTGTACCCGATGATCCCCGGCACCCAGCCGGCGTGGATTTGAACCTGCATGCAGAAGCTCCTCAACCGGAGCGAGAATGGCACGAGATCTCCCGCGCTTGAAGCAGGCCGAAAGGATTGCCCGCGCGTAGTGCTAACTCTATTTTGATCGCGAAGCGAAATCGGAGCCTTGGCGCATGGACTGGAACAATGAAGAGATCAAGATTCCGGCACTTCTCTTCCTCAATTTGATGCTCTCGCTCGGCACGGTCTTTCTCCACACTTGCGGCGGCTCCGTTGTGCACCATGTCGGCGCGCGCATCATCACTCGGTTTCATAAAGCGCCGAGCATTCTCGACGAGACGCTGATCGTCTCACTCGTCGTGGTCATCCTGTCGACCTTCCATTTTCTGGAAGTGCTGCTGTGGGGTGTGGCCTATTACTGGATCGGTGCTGTCGGCTCTCTGTTTGACGCGGGCTATTATTCGCTCACGACCTACACGACACTCGGCCCAACCGACGTGGCCTTCGACCAGCGCTTTCGTGGTCTTGCAGGGTTTGAATCGCTGATCGGTCCGTTGATGATCGCCTGGTCGACCGCCGTGATCGTAACCGTGCTTGGACGGCTCGCGGCCCTGAAACAACCGAAATAGCGGCCAGGCTGAGACGGAAAGGACGTGAGAAGTGGGAAGCGGACGCAGACGCAATACCCACACGCGCCGCTTCCCGGTACAGGCTCAGATCAACGAACCTGACGCTAAAAAGTTCACGCGTAAGTTGTGAAATCAAGCAAGGCTCTCGAAATACCGGTTCAAATGTGGATTCTTCGCCCCGCTTTGGGTTTCGACGAGCCCGATTCCGCCGAGATTTAACCATGCCGGTCGAAAATCCGCTTCCCTATGGTCGCGTTCACAATTCCGACACAACTCGCGTGCTATAGAAGGCGTGCGGTGAGCGAAAGCCCCGCCTCTCACTGGCCGGCCGACCACGGATGTACTGGCGCGCAGGCCGGGTGAGGGACAAGGACGAGCCGCCTGGATAGTTTCCATGGCGGCTTTTTCGTGCCCGGTTGCCGCCTATTTGCTGCCGCCCGCAAAAGAGGTGCGCACCGTCTCGCCCGTCAGGCGGTGGCGCTTCACTGTATCCCAATTAATCTCGAGCCCATGGCCCGGCGTCTGCGGCGGTGTGGCGACACCATCGACTGGCACGATCCGGTTATGGATCAACCCTAAATCATAAAGCCCGCCGCCAACCACATCCTCCAGCATGAAGCCATTGGAGACGCCACAGAGCAGCGAGAGCGACAATTCCATCATGTAATGCGGGGCTACCCTGCGGCCATAGCCATTGGCGAGATGCGCCACTTTCAGCCATTCCGTTACCCCGCCGACAAAAGCGATATCGGCTTGCACAATGTCCACGGCATCAGCCGCGAGATAGGCTTGAAATTGTTGCCGACTATAAAGGCTCTCACCCAATGCCAGCGGCGTCTTCATGCTCCTGCGTAAACGGGCATGGCCTTCAATGTCCTGATAAAGCAGGGGCTCCTCAACCCAGCCTAATTCAAATGTATCAAGCCGCGCCATTTTCTGGATCGCCTCGGCTGGCTGCCATTTCTGGTTGAGGTCAACAAACAGCTGCGTGCCATTCCCGAGCCGTTCCTTCACCGCTGTAATGCGTGCGATATCCAAGCCTGGATCGTCATGGCCAATCTTGATTTTCACGGCGCGATAGCCGCGCGCCTTGTAATCGTCGATGCGGCGGACGAGATCCACGATCGTATCAGACGCACTGAGATTGATTTCGCTGATATAGGCCGGAATGGTTTCGCGTGCGCCACCCAGCAAACGATAAAGCGGCTCACCCTTGGCCTTGCCGATGAGATCCCAGACGGCAATGTCGATGGCAGCAATCGCCATGGAATTGACACCGAGCCCAAGACGCCGCGCCTGTCGGTTGAGTTTAGTCCAGATCGCTTCGAAATTCCGCGCATCCATCCCGATCACGAGCGGCGCGAGATAATCGCTGATCAAGGTCGCGATCGCCGTGCCGCCAATATCGACAGTATAGGTGATGCCACTGCCTTTGAGGCCATTATCCGTCGTCAGTTCGACGAAAATGAATTCAAGGCCTTGCACGCGGTTTGTGGCATCTTCCCATGGGGACGTTGGCGGCAAACGGCAGGCATGGACGGCGACATCAGCGATCCGCATCATTCAACTCCGGCACATATCGGCAGCAAGTGTGCGGCGGCCCTTTCATCCACGCAAGCCTTGACCCGATCCACGCAAGTCTTAACCCGATCTACGCAAGCCTTGACGCGCCGGACGAATTCTTTTCGCTCCTCGACCCATGCGCGACGGCCTGCCGAATGAGGCCGTCAAGGATGCAATGACGAGAGCGATGCCGTTCGTGAGCATGCCGGTATCATCTGCCCTCACCCCGCGTCCGGCACCCGCAAAATCTGTCCGGGATAGATCTTGTCAGGGTCTGATAGCATGGGTCGATTGGCTTGAAAGATGATGTCGAATTTTGCGCCATTGCCTTTGCCATACATATGTTCGGCAATGTGCCAAAGTGAATCGCCCTTCTTGACTTGATAGGTGCGCGATTCCGGCGCCGATTTGGCTACCTCGGCGACACTTTCCACTTGCGCCACACCGGCGGTGTTGCCTACGGCGAGCATGATTTTTTCAAGTTCTTCAGTGCTCGCAGCACGGCCCAGAATAGTCACCCTGTCACCGTCAACCGCGAGATCGATACCGGTGAGATCAAGCCCATGCTTGACGGCTTCTGCTTTCAAGATTTCGGCATCGGCCGGCTTAGAATCGCTCGCGCCCATCAACTTCGCACCAACGTCTTTTACAAAATTCCATAAGCTCATCGCAAACCTCCCTAATCCAAAATAAATTGAAATGAGCAATCCACGCAGAGACAGAACAAGGATCACTACTTGCAACCTTGAGGTGGAGATAGTCATCATCTCTACCGGCACCAAGCGATACTGAAGCGGAACACCAAAAATTTAAGAGGTCGCGGATAACGGGCCAATTACACGCAACAGCGTTTCCGCGACGAGGTGGAATAATGCCATCAATCAATGTCGGATCGCCATTCTTTTCAGCACGCAGTCGACGCCGCAATGCACTTATTCCACTGCGACGGCCTGCTAATTTTTCGCGATGAGCAGCGACCTGCTGACGGAACGACAGCAGCGCAACACAGTCCCAATTTTTTGATTATTTGCGCTCATAATATGGATTAATCAATTTTTCTTATCTTTCTGTCGCCTTTTAAGCGTGAACACCACATTTTTGTACGTCACCGCGCTTGCTCTTATGGGACGGGAAACTAACTTCAAAATGGAGTTATGTTGACGGCGGAAGAGAGTACACCCTTGTTTCACGATGCTGATTTTTCAACGTCGATTGTCAAAACGTACAATCATTCGGGAAATCTTTTTGATTTATCGCCGTCGGAATATCTGGTCTGGCACGCCCTTGTCGTTGCTTGCAGTAATGTGGACGGCAGCATCAATCATTACTACGCCGCCTCGATTGCCGATGTCGCGCGGGCGATCCGCATCCAGCGCGAGACTGTACGGCGCGCACTTTTGAACCTCGAAAAACATGGCCTCGTCCGCCGCATCAATGAGCGTTGGATCTTCATTGCCACCGAGGACGAGGACGCCGCTCACCTTCCTTAGTCGTGGCGCCGGAGACGCAGCAACCCATCAGCCAAGAGCGAAATCGGGCTCTGGCTCACATGGCATTGCACAATCATTCTATTTCATCACTTAAACGATGAGCCACGCACAAAACAGTCTCAAAACACACATTTTAGGCCAACTTAGGACATAAGGACGCAGTCCGGATGGTGCCTACGCCGTACGTAACGGCAAAGGAGCCGTCCGATGCATCGCAACATCCTGCCCTTCATCCCGTACCGATTCAAAGGCGAGGCTGTTGCCTGCCCGGTCTGCTCATCGCACCAGCACAAAACAGTGGCACGCATGGACCGGCGACTGAAACCGCTGACGACCGTCATGTGCGAGGAGTGCGGCCTATTCTATTCAAATCCGATGCCGACAGCTGACGAACTCGCAACCTATTATCAGAAAGAATATCGCAAAGATTATCAGCTCGCTCGCTTCCGCCCCTCAAACAAACACATTCGGAAAAAGCAGAACGAGGCTAAGGCGCGCTACGCCGTCATCCGTCAAGCGCTCACGGGAAACACGCTCAGCCTGCTTGATTTTGGCTGCGGCTCAGGCGAGCTCGTTCATGAATGCGCCATGCATGGCCATGATGCCCATGGCTTTGAACCCGGCGCCACCTACGCATCTTTTGCGCAGCAGGCGAGCCATCTCAAAATCGACATCAGGGGCACTGATTATCAGAGCGCTGATTATGCAGCCCAACACTTCGACGCCATCACCATGCTGCATGTGTTGGAGCATATCCCCAACCCCATCGCCGCTCTTAAGAAGGCGCATGAATGGCTTAAAGACGACGGCATTCTCTACATTGAAGTCCCAAACATGCAGGGCTATGAGCTGAAGGGCTTCGAGCACTTCCATTTTGCACATGTGCTCGGCTTTTCGCGCGACAATTTGATTGAAGCGCTGCGGCGCGCAGGCTTCCGCGTCCGTTCCGAAATCGATGGTACGTCCATTCTTGCAGAAAAAGCCCTTGGCCGGGAATGCACCGCGCCAATCGATTTAAAAGCAACGGCGGCGCAAAACCTGCACGATTATACCGCACCAATCTCCCTCTATGCTTATGCGCGCTATCATCTCGCCCGCCTCTTGCGGCGGCTCACGCGCACGCAGGCCAAGCCTGCAATCCCAGCACGCTCTCCATCGCCTGCGAAAGACACTGGGAAGCTTGCTTGTCCGCGTCTCTAGCCGCGCGCTTACACCCTTTCCTTCCCATGACAGATCGCCTAGAGCGTCTCCGTTTCAAACGAGCCGGAGCGCTTCATGCTGATTGAGAAAATTGCCATCGTCGTCGATCCTCAACTGCCATTGGGGCTGTTGGCCAATACAGTTGCGACAATCGGAATCGGACTTGGCGCGGTGGCACCAGACCTTGGCGGGACGGTTTTGACCGACGCCGACGGCGCTCGCATTCACAACAGCGCCAATCGTGCCGTGCCGATCTTGCAGGCGACGCCGGAAACCATGGCGCAGATTTTGATAAAGGCGCAATCGCCGGATGCTGCGGGTTTTATTGTCGCTTTCCCGCAATTTGCCCGCAGCATTCACAGCTTTGCGGATTATCAGGCACTCTTTCCCACGAAGAGTCTGTCATCCGAAACCATTGAAGGCCTAGGCCTGGCGGGCCCGGACAAATGGGTCAAATCACTGACCGGCAGCCTGAAGCTTTTGCGATAAGCGAAGGGGAGTGTCGGTCTCAATGCCCCAGCGCACGCCATGCACCATCACAATGGTGACGGAGGCAAAAATGGTAGCGGAGGAGGGACTCGAACCCCCGACACAAGGATTATGATTCCTCTGCTCTAACCAGCTGAGCTACTCCGCCCCGTGCCGCGGCCTCGAACGGCCATCGGCAGGACGGCGGCTTATAGGCCGCGGCTTCGGGCCAAGTCAATGGTGAAAGCAGGTGCGGAATAATCTTTTCCGTTCAGAGGCTTGCAGCCGCTTCACGCGCCGTCTTCAAGCCTCGCCCTTGCCGATCCGCACAAGCGAGAACAGGCCGAGCGGCTGGAGTGCGCGGCGCTCTAACAGACGCGCGCCGGGCTTGCGCTCGATCCAGCCGCCAATGCGGGCCCACGGAAAATCTGGCCGCCAGCCAAGATTGGGGGCATGGCGAGCGAGCCAGCGCTCGAAGGATGCGAGCAACCCCGCTTCGGCTCCGATGTGATTGACGAGAACGAGCTCGCCACCCGGCCGCGTTACACGCCACATTTCATCAAGCGTTGCTTCAGGGTCTGGCACCACAGTGATAACATAAGGGGCGAGCGTGGCATCGAAGGTGCCATCAGCAAACGCAAGCCGCAGCGCATCCATCACAAGAACACCATTGATCGCACGAAGCTGTTTCTGCAGCACGCGATCACGCGCGCGGCGCAGCATGATTTCCGAGAGATCGACGGCTGTGACGTTCGATGAGGGCGCAAAGAGTGGAAATTCGAGGCCCGTTCCCGCACCGACATCGAGAATGCGCGGGCCGCAATGTTCCGCTGCCGCCACAGCAGCGCGACGCCCCGGCGCCATCACGGCATCAAAGGTGTAATCGTAGATCGGCGCCCAGCGTGCATAGGCTGCTTCCAGCGCCGTTTTATCGAGCGCGTCTGTCATTCCAGACCCTTGGATTCAGGCCGCGATTTCGGCCGTTTCGGTCAACGCCGCCGCACGCTGAATGATGCCACCGCCGAGCACGCGGGCACGCGGCTCCACGCTGTCATAGAACACGCAGGCCTGCCCGGGGGATACGCCATATTCGCCATCAAACAGCGTGACACTGATGACATCGCCTTCGCGCCGCAGCAGCGCAGGTTGCGGTGGCCGCGTTGAACGCACACGCACGGCGATTTCGCGCCCCTCGTCCAACGCCGCGTCGACGGCGCCATCGCCGATCCAGTTCACATCGCGCAACAGGATGCTGCGCGTGGCCAAAGCCTCACGCGGCCCGACAACGACACGGCGGTTCGGCGCATCAATCCGCACGACATAAAGTGGTTCGCCAGTAGCAAGCCCCAGCCCACGGCGCTGGCCGATCGTATAATGAATGATGCCCTGATGCGCACCAAGCACGCGGCCATCAAGGTGCACGATATCGCCCGCCTCTGCCGCGTCGGGGCGCAATTTTTCGATCACATCCGTGTAACGGCCATTGGGCACAAAGCAGATATCTTGGCTGTCATGCTTGTCAGCAATCGCGAGACCAAAGTCCCGCGCCAGCGCACGCGTTTCAGTCTTGCCCATATCGCCGAGCGGAAAGCGCAACAAATCGAGCTGTTCGCGCGTCGTTGCATAGAGGAAATAGCTTTGATCGCGATCAGGATCGGCGGCGCGATAAAGCGCGCGACCACCCATGCCATCAGCACGGCTGGCCACATAATGGCCGGTTGCCAGCGCCGACGCACCCAAGTCACGCGCGGTCGCTAGAAGATCGCGAAACTTCACCGAGCGATTGCACTCGACGCAGGGGATCGGTGTCTCGCCCTGCAAATAGGATTCAACGAAATTGTCGATCACGGAATCGCGGAAGCGGCTTTCATAATCGAGCACGTAATGCGGAATTCCGAGATGCTCAGCCACACGGCGCGCATCATGAATATCTTGCCCGGCGCAGCAGGCCCCTGCACGATGCACCGCCTCGCCATGATCGTAGAGCTGCAGCGTGATGCCGACGACATCGTAACCCGCGCGCTTCATCAACCCGGCGACAACCGAGGAATCAACGCCACCCGACATCGCGACGACGACGCGGTGCGAGGCGGGATCTCCGGGAAGATCGAGCGGGGCAATCATGGGTTCGTTCCTTGAGGCTGGGCCGAATGTAGGGATTTCACACAGCCATGGCCAGCATAAGGCGGCAGAATTTGCCTGAATTGGGCAATTCCTTCCGCCAGTGCGCCCGCCTTGTGTGCCTAAGCTATTGAAATTGCAAGCAGCAGTGCTGGTGCGGCGTTTGCTCTCAGAAAAGCTCGACCGCGCGAGGACCTATGAACGCAGCCCCAATCCCACCCCGCGACGTAAAACCGGCCGATCGCCCGCTGCCACGCGACCCACAGGCGGCGGGCGCATCGGACGGCGATCCCGCCTCCGCTGAAACCCGCTTCACCGACCTTGTGAAAGAGGCGGCGAGCGACCCAACGGCCATGGCAAAGCCGCAAGACCCAGTCTCTGACGCTGAAGGCGCGAAGAAAAACGCCGACGCCCCCAGCGAAAAGGATGAGTCAACCCCGACTGACACGAAGACCGAGACGCCTGTAGCGATGCCGACGCCGCCCATCGCGCTCGCGCAACCGGCACGACCGACACCGCCCGCACCGACCGCCGACACAGAGAAGCCCGGCGCGGTGACGGATAAGGAGGCATCAGGCCAAGGCCAGGGCCGTATAGCCGCGCTCAAATCTGCCGCGCTGTCATCGCCTCACCCTGACACGCCAGCCACAAAAAAGACCCGCGAACCGCAGGCGGCGTCAGATAAATTCGATGCCTTGCTCGGTCCCTCGCAAATGCATAGCGAAGCACCCCCGCCCGCCCCTGCAACGCCCGCAGCGGCGGGCCTAGGGCGGCCAGCAGAGCCGCCTGCGCCGGTGGCCGCGCCACCACCGCTGCAACCATCCTTGCCCATCGCCGCCGTCCCCGCTTCGATTGCGATCAAGGCGCTGTCGGGCAGCAACCGCTTCGACATCCGGCTTGATCCGGAAGAGCTAGGCCGGATCGACGTCGCGCTTGAGATCGATAGGGATGGCCATATCCGTGCGTCGATTGCAGCCGAGAAACCTGAAGCCTTGCAACTCATCGTGCGCGAAGCGCGCGCGCTCGAACAAGCCTTCGATCAAGCGGGTTTCCGCCGCGATGAGAACACGCTGAATTTCAGCCTGTCTGACCGGCAATCCTCGCCGCAAGATCAACAGAATTCGCAGAACCGCCCACAGACAACACGATTTTTCGTCGACGGTGATGGCGAATTGCCGCCAAGCCTTGCAGCGCTCGTCAACACCACGACCAACCGCGCCGATGGGCGCCTCGATGTAAGGATTTGAGATGAGCGTATCAGGGATCGGATCGTCCTCTGCGAGCAGCACCGGCACACCCACAAGCAGCGCCTCGATCGCCGCGACGTTCGATCAATTCCTGACGCTGTTGACGACGCAATTGCAAAATCAAAATCCGCTCGATCCGCTCGACACGAACCAGTTCACCCAGCAGCTGGTGCAATTTGCTGGCGTCGAACAGCAACTCAAGACGAACAGCCAGCTTGAGGCGCTTGTTACACAGGGCAAGAGCCAGAGTGTGCCCGCCGCAGCCGGCTTCGTTGGCATGAAACTCATTGCCGACGGCTCCACATCGACGCTCGCTAATAGTCAAGCGAGCTGGAGCTTGAAAAGCCCGGCGGCTGGCACGGCCACCTTCACCGTGACCGACAAGAACAACAAGACCGTTTACACCGAGACCAAGAAGATCACAGCTGGCCAGCAGAGCTTCACTTGGAACGGCAAGGACCAGAACAAGACGACCTACCCCGCCGGTGATTATCGCCTCTCGGTCGCCGCCAAAGATGCAGCAGGACGCGCCATTGCCGTCTCCACGGAGATCGAAGGCGTGGTGGATTCCGTCCGCTTTGAGGGGGATACCCCGATCTTGATGCTGGGCAACCAGTCCATCGCTTATGACAGGGTTCGCCAGATCCAGAAGAACTAACCCCCGCCGCCCAAACCCGGGGTGCACCGAACCGGGACCCACCCCGCCGACAAGGCTTAGTCAAATTTTAAGCCGGAGCCCCTTATGGTCTTCAACATTGTTGGTTTGTCGAGCGTGCGTGAGCGTATCATGACAGAACCCTATCGACCGAGGGTGAAATATGTAATCGGGCCGGATGGCAGTCCTCTGACTGTCGCCGATCTGCCGCCGCAGAATACGCGGCGTTGGGTTATCCGGCGCAAAGCTGAGGTTGTTGCCGCCGTTCGCGGCGGTTTGCTCAGCCTCGAGGAAGCGTGCAACCGCTATACGTTGACCGTGGAAGAATTCCTGTCCTGGCAGGCCTCCATTGATGAGCATGGCCTCGCCGGACTGCGCACGACGCGCATCCAGCAATATCGCCATTGAGGCGTTAGACCTCTCCGTTTGGGACCCTCCAAGTCCAGAAGAAGGCGGTGCCACGCGCACCGCCTTTTCTATTTTGGGTCTGCATTAACTTTTCATTCACCATAAATCGACAAGGTTTGATCGCGCGATCAAAAATCGCGCGTTTTTCAGCGCGCCTATTTTTCAAGGATTGCCCATGTCGGAATTGCCCGCCAACGCCGCCCCGGGGTCGCGCAATTTCATGGCCGGCGGCCTGCCGCAAGATCTCGGTGCTTTTGCCTTGCGGTTACGCTCAAGCGACATGGCACTCGCTTTCGTCGTCTTGGGCATCATTGTCATTTTGATCTTGCCGCTGCCGGCGCTCTTGCTCGATCTGCTGCTGGCGGTCTCGATCATCCTGTCTGTCTTGATCCTCATGACGGCCTTGTTCATCGAAACGCCGCTGCAATTCTCCGCCTTCCCGACCGTCTTGCTAATCGCAACAATGCTGAGGCTGGCGCTCAATCTGGCTTCAACGCGCCTCATCCTCGCCAATGGCCACACAGGTGCCGGCGCCGCAGGCCATGTCATCGAAGCGTTCGGCCACTTCGTGATGGGCGGCAATTTCGTCATCGGCATCATCGTTTTCGTGATCTTGCTGACAGTCAATTTCGTCGTGATCACGAAAGGCTCAGGCCGTATCGCCGAAGTGGCCGCCCGTTTCACGTTAGACGCGATGCCCGGCAAACAAATGGCGATCGATGCCGATCTATCAGCCGGGCTTATCGATGAGAAAACTGCGCGCGAACGGCGCACGACTCTTGAAAATGAAAGCTCATTCTTTGGTGCGATGGATGGCGCGTCAAAATTTGTCCGCGGCGATGCCATCGCCGGGCTTCTGATCACAGCCATCAACATCATCGGCGGCATCATCATCGGCATGATGCAACATGGCATGACATTCTCAGCCGCAGGCAAAACATTCACGCTCCTTACCGTCGGCGATGGGCTTGTGACGCAAATACCGGCCCTGATCGTTTCGACGGCTGCGGGGCTTCTCGTCTCGAAAGCCGGCGTTGCAGGGGCCGCCGACAAGGCGCTCGCCGCGCAGCTTGCCACCATGCCGAAAGCGCTCGGTTTATCAGCCGTTGTGATGGCATTGATCGGGCTGATGCCCGGCATCCCCTTTCTGCCTTTCTTCGGCCTCGCCGCTGGCGCGGGCTGGTTCGCCTGGCATATCAATTCAACGCAGAAGCGGGACACGCTGACCGAAGCGGCGCAGGCTGATGAGAAGAAAGCGGTTGTGCCTGAGGATAATTATACCGAAGCGCTACGCGTGGATGAGGTGAAGGTCGAACTTGGCTACGCCATTGTCTCGCTTGCCGACGATGACACACAGGAAAAACTGACCGCGCAAATTCGCGCTTTGCGGCGCAATCTAGCGAGCGAAATCGGCTTTCTTATGCCGTCCGTGCGGCTGGTCGACAATGTTCAGCTTGAGCCCAATCTCTACATCATCCGCATCAAGGAGATCGAAGCGGGGCGCGGCACGGTCTATCCGGGCCAGTTCATGTGCCTTGATCCCTCAGGCGCACAGGTCAATCTTCCGGGCCAGCCGACCATTGAACCGAGCTTTGGATTGCCCGCGCTTTGGATCGACGCCTCCTTGCATGAAGAAGCGCAATTGCAGGGCCTGACTGTTGTCGATGCATCGACGGTCATCGCAACGCATCTAACTGAACTTATCAAAGCCAATGTCAGCGAATTGCTCGGCTATGTTGAGTTGCAGAAGCTGATCCGTGAATTGCCAAAGGAGCATAGCGACCTCGTCAAGGAGATCGTGCCGACGCAAGTGGCGATGACGACGGTGCAACGCGTGCTGCAGACATTGCTCGAAGAACGCGTATCGATCCGTGACCTTGGCGCCATTATGGAAGGCATTGCAGAAGCAGCAAGCTATACGAAGTCCCCGCGCGAAATCGTCGAGAATGTACGCGTGAGACTGGCACGACAGATTTGCGCACAACATCTCGGACCAGACAATCTTCTGCCGATCATCACCTTGTCACCCGGCTGGGAGAATGCCTTTGCTGAAGCCATTGTCGGCCAAGGCGATGACCGCCATCTCGCCATGGCGCCTTCAAAAGTCGGCGAGTTCATGACCGCATTGCGCGAACGCTTTGATGCAGCAGCACGCGAAGGCATCACGCCAGTGCTTGTGACCTCAGCCTATGTGCGGCCCTATGTGCGCTCGGTCGTCGAACGCTTGCGACGCGACACGCCGGTGATGGCGCAGCAAGAAATCTCGCCGCGTATCAGGCTGAAGCCGTTCGGGAGCCTGTAAAAATCAGGCCTGATCTTTCGAGCCGCGCAACACATCGGCAAGGCGCTGCCGTTCGAACAGCAGCACGACGACGATCGAGAAGGCGAGCGGCAGCAGCAGATAAAGCAGGCGGAACACCAAAAGCGCTGCCACCACATCAGCCTTGGCCATATCAGGCATGGCTTTGACGAAGACGAATTCGAGCACGCCAAGACCACCTGGCGCGTGCGACAGAAGCGCCGCCGAGAACGAAGCGAGGAACACGCCGAGCACGACGAAGAAGCCGGGATTTCCCGCTTCAGGCAGCGCGAAATAAATGATGGCCGCCGCACCGATCAATTCCATCGGCGCCGCAATCAATTGCCGCCCGGCAATTCCAAGGCGCGGATAGAAGAGCTTGAATTTGCCGATCACCAAAGGCGGCAGGTTGAGCCACGAGCCCAGAATGTAGAGCCCGCAAAAGGCCAGCATGCCAAAGCCGATCAGCCGCGCTGTCCAGATCGGCACATCGAATAGGCGCTGCACAAGCTCCGGCTCGCCCACAAGCACAAGGCCACCAAGCAAGATTGTTCCATAAGCAAAAGTGAAGGAACACAGCGCAACGAGGACAGCGACTTCGCCCGCCGTCAGCCCTTTGGTGGAATAAGCGCGGTAACGCACCATCGCACCCGAAAATACCGATGCACCGATATTGTGCGAGAGCGCGTAAGTCGTGAACGACACGAGTGAAATAAAGCCCCAGCCGAGCTTATGGCCGAGATGAAGCAGTGCGATCCGATCGTACCAAGCGAGCGCCGCGTAAGCGAGCAAGGTAGCGAGAATGCACATCACCCATTGGTGAAGTGAGATCGCCTTGAGGCTCCCAACGACATCGGCCGCCGACAAGCCTGCCAACTCTTTGTAAAGCAGCCAGCCTGAGAAAACGACGGCGGCAAGGCCAATCACTGGCCAAGCGTAATCGAGCAAACGCTTCATTCGTCACAGAGCCTCTGGGCCCGGATTGGGCCTCGGCATCACTGCCCCAGCCCCCGGCACAAGGCAAGAGGGGGCACCGTGGCGGATCGCCGCCTGCGAAAACCCCCGCCAACCGGGCCTTAATACGTGGCCAGACGGGTCGCCATCCCGCCCCCGCTCCCCAGCGGGCCGGCAGCGTCGTGCTGAGCGGCATATTCATTAAGCTTGTTCCGCAAGGTCCGGATGGAAATGCCGAGCACGCGCGCCGCATGGGTGCGGTTGCCGCCGCAATGGTCGAGCGTATCAAGGATGAGCCCACGCTCGACATCGGCCACGCTGCGGCCGACCAGGTCGCGCGTGAGCACTGCGCCAGCCCGCGCCGCCGCGCGGTCAACATCATCGCCAAGGCCGTAAGCTTCCCCAAGGCCGATGAGCGCATCGGGACCGATCTCTGGACCCGTCGCGACAAGCACCGCACGGTGTAAGACGTTCTCAAGCTCACGCACATTCCCGCGCCAGGGATTGGCCAGCAATTGCCGTTTGGCCGCCTCAGCCAACGGCCGCACCGGCAAGCCATTCGCGGCCGCAAAGCGCTGAATGAAATGGGCACTCAAGGCGAGCACGTCAGCGGGCCGTTCACGCAAGGGCGGTAAGCGCAGGGCAACCACGTTCAGGCGGTAATAAAGATCCTGTCGGAAACGGCCGGCCCGCACTTCATCTTCGAGCTTGCGGTTCGATGTTGCGAGCACGCGAATATCGACGGGCACAGGTTTGCCGCCCCCCACGCGATCAATCACCCGCTCTTGCAGCGCGCGCAAAAGCTTGGCTTGCAGCCGCGCATCCATCTCGGAAATCTCATCAAGCAACAGCGTGCCGCCATCCGCCTCCTCGAATTTACCGATGCGACGCGCGACAGCGCCCGTGAACGCGCCACGCTCATGGCCGAACAATTCACTCTCCAAAAGACCTTCGGGCAGCGCTGCGCAATTGACTGAGACGAAGGGCTTTGCCTTTCGCTTGGACCGATCATGGAGGAAACGCGCCATCACCTCCTTGCCCGTGCCGCTCTCACCCGTGATCATGATCGATGCATCAGATGCCGCGATCTTTTCAGCCAGACTGACGACGCGTTCCATGGCCGGATCATGCCAGACGAAAGCAGACTTTGAATCCGTCACCGCTTCCAGCATGGCTGCAATCAATTCGGCATCAGGCGGCAAAGGCAGAAAATCACGTGCACCCGCGGCAATCGCCGCTGTGGCCGCATCCTTATCAAGCTTCGTACCGCAGGCAATGACAGGCGTTGCGATGCGCTCATCGGCAAGCGCCCGGATCAAGGCCGCAATATCAAGCGCTACATCGACGATCAAAAGGTCGGCGCCACGCTTGCGCAGAAAATCCAGCCCCTGCGCGATGCTTTCCGCCGTTGTCGCCGCAGCACCCCGTTGCATCGCCATCCGCGTGGCTTCAATCAGCGGCGCGCGTAACGGTCCAATGACCAATAATCTCATTGCAATAATCCTTACCTGTCGTTCTTCTCAATTTCCGTCATCGTCACGCCGAGCTTCTCATCAATCAGCACGACTTCACCGCGCGCAACGAGGCGGTTGTTGACAAAAACATCAATGGGCTCGCCGACGCGACGATCAAGTTCAAGGACCGCACCGGGGCCAAGCGCAACGAGCGAAGCAATCTCGAGCCGCGTCCGGCCCAACACGGCTGAGACCGTTACTGGGACATCGAACACATGTTCGAGATCGGCGGCCGTTTTGGCGACCCCCGGTGGCGCCAACATATCGGGTGAAGTTTCGAGCGCCACATCCGCAATATCAGGCAAGAGCTGGGTTGCTGTCTCATCCATCGCAATCACTCATATTGTTCAATGAAAAACCGCAACGCTGAAATTCATCCATCAGGCGCGTGCGGAGCGCATCACGGTCAAAGCGTAACGCACCATCGGGCCATTCCAGCACGAAGGCGGTTGCCCCTGACCCTGCCGGCAAAGCTTCGACCGAGACCGTCCCAGAAAAGCGCAAATCATGGGCGAGCTGCTGGAGCCGCTTTTCAACGCTGTCGCGCATATCCGCTGGAACACGCGCTACAATCCGTGTCGCTTGCGCATAATGGAGCAAAGTCTCGCGCACTGCAGCGGTGAAAGAAGCAAGCGGATCATAGCCAGCGATAATATCGCCATGCAGAGTGGCGAGTTGATGGGCGAGCGCAACGCTCGCTCTCTCACAGCCCTGCAAAAAGCGATCACGATCATCGGCGAACTGGCCCAAGGCTGCGGCAAGGCTTTGAAGGGCCTGCGCGAGCTGCGCCTCATCGCTGGCGGCCTGCGCATTTTGGCCAGCGACAAAGCCAGCCGCATAGCCTTGTTGATGAGCTTCTTCGAGGGCTGCGCGATCCTGCGCACGCCGCATCATGCCATCACGACGCTCCAGCCCGAAATCATCGCCGAATGTAAATTTATGGGCGGCGGCTGCACTCATCTCAGAACACCATCTCGTCGTCACCGCGGCTCTTCGATAGGATGATGTCACCCTTCGTCGCCAGATCTTTCACGATCTGGAGAATGGCTTGCTGCGCATCGTCAACATCCTTGAGCCGCAAGGGGCCGATCGTCGCCATATCCTCAAGCAGGATTTTGACCGCGCGCTGTGACATTGCTTCAAAAAAGAAATCCTTCACATAATCTGCCGATCCTTTGAGGGCGCGCGCGAGCAGATCACGATCCACAGCACGAACGATGACTTGTGCGGTATTCGAATCAAGCCGTGTCAAATCTTCAAACGTGAACATCAGCGAGCGGATACGATCAGCGGCCTGACGGTTGATTTCATCAAGCGCTGTCAACATGCGCCCTTCTGTGGGTCGATCAAATGCATTGAAGATTTCCGCCATCTGCTCATTATTGTCACGCCGCGTCGTCAGCGATAGATTGCCAATGAATTCGATCCGCAACGTCTCCTCGATCCGCTCGAGCACCGTCTGCGGGACCGGCTCCATCCGCAGCATGCGATCAACCGTGTCGATGGCAAATTCATCAGGAAGAAGTGCAAGCACACGTGCAGCCTGATCCGTGGTGATCTTAGATAAAATGACAGCCACGGTCTGCGGATATTCATTCTTCAAATAGCCCGCTAGAATTTCATCCCGGACATTCGATAGTTTTTGCCAAATATTCCGCCCCGCCGGGCCGCGGATTTCCGCCATGATCTGTTCGGCACGGCGGTTGGGTAGAATTTTGCGGAGAAGCTGTTCTGTCTTTTCGAAATTCCCAGCAAGAGGACCGGAGGCAAGCCGCGTGACAAAATCATTGAGTAGGCCTTGGACCTGCTGCGCATCGATCTCCGGCAAGCGCGACATGGCCACCGAGACGGTACGGATCTCGTCATCCTCAAGCGCGGTCCACAATTCGGATGTCCGCTCTTCGCCAAGCGACATCAAAAGGACGGCCGCCTTTTCAGGGCCCGTCAATTGCGGCTTGTTGCGGTCATTCGGCGCCATGGCTTGCGTCACGCATCCGTTGGTTCATTAATCCATTGCCGCAAAACGGTAATGGCGCCGTCAGGATTTTCGCTAAAAAGCTGACCAACCTGCTCCATGGAACGGGCATGAACCTGTCCGGTCTGCCGTGCCGCCTGAATCATGCGCGTCATTGGCGTGCCCACAGCGGGGATTTCGGGGAGCCCAGCGTCGCCATTCGCTTGCACAGGTGCAGCCTGAACCATTTCAACGGCGCCCTGCGGCACGTCTGAAGCAGGGATCATCCGCACCGCTGGACCGCCGCTCAGCGCCGCCTTGAGCGTCGGGCGCACCACAGTGAACAGCAAGATGAGAATGACGAGCGATAGCACCACCATCTGGCCCATGCGGAACCAATCATCAAAAGAGAGAGGCGCACTGCGATCAGCGGTCAGCGGTTCGGGGATTGCGGGCAGATCAGCAAAGCGCAGATTGGCCACTTCGATCTGGTCACCGCGCTTCGTATCAAACCCGACGCCGGAGCGCACCAACGCAGCAATGCGATCAAGTTCTTCCTGCCGCCGCGGCTCATAATTAATCTCACCGTTAGGCGCTTTTTTATAAGAACCATCGACCAGCACCGCGACCGACAAGCGTTTGACACGTCCGCTTTCGAGCGTTTCCACACGGACGGTTTTTGAGATTTCGTAATTGGTAGTCTCTTCAACCTTGTTGGATTGCTCGCGATTGGCGCCATTGCCTGATTGTTGTTGCGCGCCATTAGGCACCTGCGCCGCAGCCCCCAGCGCGGCATTATCGCGCTCCTCATTCGAGCGGGTTTCATTGCGCGTTTGCGTCGATCGTACGACACGACTTTCAGGATCAAAGGTTTCCTGCGTTTGCTGCACACGATTAAGATCGAGCTCGGCGTGAACCTGAACGCGCGCGCGGCCTTGGCCGACGACGCTTGCAACTATATCCTCAATCCGCGCCTGCAATCGCTTCTCATAACCGGCTTGCCGCTCATCCGAAGCAGCGATGCCTTGCCCGGCCGGATCGCCGGTGGCTGCGAGCAGACGACCACGCTCGTCGACAATGGAAACGCGTTCGGGCTTTAGCCCATCAACGGCAGCAGCCGTGAGATGACGGATGGCCCGGATCTGGCCAGCGTCAAGCTCACCGCGCAATTTCAAGACAACAGAGGCATGGGGCGCGTCTTGATCGCGGCGGAACAATTTCTTCTCAGGAATTGCAAGATGAACGCGCGCCGCTTGTACCGGGGAAAGCGACCGGATCGAGCGCGCAATCTCACCTTCCATCGCGCGGAGCTGATTGACGTTCTGCACGAAGCTGGTTGAGGACCAGCCATCGCCGCGATCAAAAATCTCATAGCCCACGCCACTGCCAGCTGGGATACCACGGGATGCGAGATCAAGCCGCAGACGGGCCACCATGTCGCGCGGCACCGTGATCGCGCCAATATCCTCGCGCCATTGATAGGCAATGCCACGGGTCTCAAGCTCTTTGATAATGGCACCGGCATCGTCAGCGGTGATCTGGCTGTAAAGCACAGCCATCGGCGTGCGTGTCAGATTCTGCACCATAAAGGCGATGAACGCGATGACCGCGATCAGAACGAGCCCCGACGCGACCAACCTGTCACGACTGACACCTTGTAAGGCCTGCACAATTCTCGCCACTTGAGCAATCTCGGAAAAAAAGGCTTCAATACACCGGCAGAATTTGCCGGTTTATGGTTGATGAAGCGTAAAGAACCGGGCGCGAGGAGGATGATGTGGCCGATATCGATTGGAAAGATGCGCTGGCAGCGGGCTATTACCCGCTGGGCGATTCGCAGATCGCGGCCATCGTCACCTTTCTCGAGATGCGCGCCCCTGCGCCGCCGCGCGCAACGGCACCCACCTCTCTGACTTATGTGCCTTTCGGGCCAAGCGATGCCAACGCCTATCGCGCCCTTTATCGCGCAGTGGGCGAGCAATGGGGTTGGTTCTCACGGCTCGCATGGAGCGACGAACAATTCTTAGATCATTTCAGCAATGAAGCGGTCGCCGCTTTCCATGTGAAAGATCAGGCGGGCACTGTTGGGATCGTCGAGCTTGATGCACGCGCTGCTGATGAAACGGAGCTTGCTTTTTTTGGCGTCGTTCCGGAGCGGATCGGCACAGGCTTAGCCGCAATCATGATGGACTTTGCGATTGCACGCGCTTTTGCGCGGCCGATTGCCCGCTTCTTCGTGCATACATGCACGCTCGATCATCCCGCTGCGCTGCGATTCTATGAGAAATCAGGCTTTCGCGGCTATAAGCGGGCCGTTGAGATCGCGACGGACCCACGCGTGGCCGGATTGTTGCCCGGCAACGCGTTTCCGCATTTCCCACGTCTGTAAGCGGACGCCTCAGGCGCCCGCAAATCCACCGCGTACACGATAAGCCATACGGTCGAGCTCGACCTGCTCCCGTGCCGATTCGATCGCCCGCTCGCGCTGCTGTTCGCGATCGTCGATGATTTCGAATTTTTTCAATTCTTCGACTGATTCCGTCAGCTCATCGCGCGCATCGACAAGCTGCGCACGCAATTCGTCAGCCGAGCGTTGCAAATTGTCGCGGCGTTGCAGCGCGGCGCGTGCATAGGTCGGATAAGCAAAATGCGCCTTGTCGTTGATCCCGGCCTTTTGCTCTTCTTGTTCCACTTCGCGCTCGAGATCAGCCACCATACGTTCGAATTCAGCGATCATGGTTTCGATCTGCGTTACTCGGCGGCGGCGCTCATCCACTTGAAAGCGCTTGAGGCGCAGAAGCGTATCACGCGACTTCATCGGCATACTCACTGTTCGGAGCCGGTCGGGAGACTCCGGAGACTGGATCGATCATGGTCAGCCCTCAGCCATGATCTCTGCGAGACGAAGGTAACCATCCCCCATTGAGGTTGATTCTTCCTTACCTTGGGCCAGAAATGAGTCGAGATGCGGCATAAGCCGGATCGCCCGGTCGACATCGGCCGATGCACCCGCCCTGTAGGCCCCAAGCCGGATCAGCTCTTCCATGTCGGCATAGGTGGCCATCACCCCACGCGCCGAACGGATGAGACCCCGCCATTCCTCGGGCGTAGCCCGCGGCATCGTGCGTGAGATCGACTTTAAGATATTAATCGCTGGAAAGCGGCCGCGCTCCGCAATCGCCCGCTCCATCACGAGATGGCCGTCGAGAATGCCACGCACCGCGTCGGCCACTGGTTCATTATGGTCATCGCCATCGACCAGCACCGAGAACAGCCCCGTGATCGTGCCTTCGCCTTCGGCGCCTGGCCCCGCACGCTCGAGCAACTGCGGCAACTCCGCGAAGACGGACGGGGTATAGCCCTTGCTCGTGGGCGGCTCGCCGATCGCGAGGCCAATTTCTCGCTGCGCCATGGCGAAGCGCGTCACACTATCCATCATGCAAAGCACATGGGCGCGCTGGGCGCGGAAATATTCGGCGAGGCTGAGTGTGAGCAAGGCCGCCTGCCGCCGCATCAATGCTGTCTCATCAGATGTGGCAACGACGACGATCGAGCGCGCCAACCCTTCAGTGCCCAGATCATCTTCAAGAAACTCGCGCACTTCGCGACCACGCTCGCCAATCAGTCCGATGACAGCGACATCGCAGGCAGCATGGCGCGCGAGCATGGCCATCAGCACGGATTTTCCAACGCCCGAACCCGCAAAAATGCCAAGTCTTTGGCCTTCACAGCAGGTGGTGAAACTGTCGATCGCGCGCACGCCCGTTTGCAAAGGCGCGCCGACGCGACGGCGCAGATGCGCTGCCGGTGGTGCTGCACGAAGCGGCTGAAAAAGATCGCCTTGCGGCAAAGGGCCGAGCCCATCGATCGGTTCGCCCAGCGCGTTGATGACGCGACCAAGCCATGCGTGATGCGGAAAAACGCCTGCCACCGCTGTTTCAATGCGCACGCGTTGCCCGGGGCGCACGGCATCAAAGGGTTTGAGTGGCATGGCGCAGGCATGCCCCGCCTGAAATCCGACGATTTCACACGGAATATCGCCATGACCTGCCTCGATCACGAGACGCCCATTCAACACCATGCGATCAACCGGCCCCGCCACGGTCGCAAACATGGGTGAGAGTGAAACCACACGGCCCCAGCGCGTGGCGCTATCGATCCGCGCGACAGCGGCAACAAGGCGCTCGAGCGCAAACGGACGACCTGATTCGGGATGAAAGACGGCCTGCATCGGCGCTCCTGGCAACCTGGCGTTAACGAGACGCGTGATAAAGCGACACGCAACAGGAAGACGCGACTGGGCGGCCACCACGGTGATTCGGAGGCCAGAGCATGAGTCTCCAGAATCGTTTACAGCCAAATCCTAAGTTTTTGGTTTAAGATATAAAAATCTATTTTTTGTATATTTTACAGGCATTTAGCTTTTTTTCGCAGGGCTAGCATAAACCCCCTTGCCGAACCGAATCATGTTTTGTTAACCATTCTTCCGTTAACTATGAATCGAGATGCTTCACCATGGCGGGAGAAGCAGATCGCGGCGGCCGGTTTGGCGTTGAGCCTTCGCGGAACGATTTCGAGATTGAGGGACTGACATGCGCGTTTTGCTCATCGAAGACGACAGCGCCACCGCGCAGAGCATCGAGCTGATGCTCAAATCCGAAAGTTTCAATGTCTACACGACCGATCTCGGCGAAGAAGGCATCGACCTCGGCAAGCTCTATGATTACGACATCATCCTGCTCGACCTGAACCTGCCGGATATGTCGGGCTATGAAGTGTTGCGCAGCCTGCGCGTGGCGAAAGTGAAAACGCCGATCCTGATCCTCTCAGGCCTTGCTGGCATTGAGGATAAGGTGCGCGGCCTCGGTTTCGGCGCCGATGATTACCTCACCAAGCCGTTCCACCGCGATGAACTCGTCGCACGCATCCATGCCATTGTCCGCCGCTCGAAGGGCCACGCGCAATCGGTCATCGTCACCGCCGATCTCGTCGTCAATCTCGATCAAAAGACGGTGGAAGTGGGCGGCCAGCGCGTGCATCTGACGGGCAAAGAATACCAGATGCTTGAATTGCTGAGCCTGCGCAAAGGCACCACGCTCACCAAGGAAATGTTCCTCAACCACCTTTATGGTGGCATGGATGAGCCGGAACTCAAGATCATCGACGTGTTTATCTGCAAGCTTCGCAAAAAGCTCGCTAATGCCTCGAATGGCCGCAATTACATCGAAACGGTCTGGGGCCGCGGCTATGTGCTGCGCGAAATGACAGAAGCCGAACAGCGCGCTTCCGCCTAAAGAAAAAAACACCGAGACATTCGAAAATCCGGGCCTCAGAGCCCGGATTTTTTATGCCGACAGCTTCATAAGTGCCGCATCCATTTGCGATGCGGTGAAAGGCTTCTGCACAAGCGCTTGCGCGCCCGCTGCAAGAGCCCGGGTCAAGAGAATCTGGTCATTTTCGACATAGGTAAAAATCGTCGGCGGTAAAATCGAGGCAGCCTGTTCCGCACGCAAAAGACGTAGCACTGAAACGCCATCAATGTCCGGCAAGGCATCATCAATGCACAGAAGGCTTGGTGCGCCCGCTTGGAAAAGATCGATCACTTCTGGCCCGTCGCGCGCTTCCACCGCCTCGAAACCGCGCCGCTCGACGATCCGGCGAATAATATGCCGCAAAACACGCGATTCATTCGCAACAATGCATTGGCTCATGATGTCCGTCTCCGCAATGGAGACAGAATACCGAGCCGATATTGAAGAATCGTTGCTCAGTTCTGAGGCGCGGCCTTAATCGTTGCCTTGTCGCCATCAAGCGTAAGCGTCACATCCATACCCACAGCGCGCGCGACGAGCCCGGTGTAATAGGGCTGGATGCCATGCGCATCGATCGTGCCGCCTTCCGATTGACCGGCCAAAAGCTGCTCGACATGGGCCGGAATACGGGCGCTCGGCCCTTGGGTGGACAGCGTAAACGTGCCGCGGTCATCCACAACAGTGCCATGCACATGAATCGTCCCGCCACGCGGAATGGTTCCAGCGGCAATCACCAGCAGATTGAGCAATAATTTCACCTGGTTCTTCGGCAGAAGAACGCGCGGCATATCCCAGCTCAACTGCGTCCGCTCATCACCGATAAAGCCACGGGCAACATTTTCTGCATCGCCCGTATCGATGGCTGCACCGGCCGAACCGGCTGCGCCAAACGCAAGCCGGGCAAATTGCAGCCGTGCCGAGGCCTGCTTTGCGCTTTTCTTGATCAGATCTTGCGCGAAGCCACGCATGGCTTCGTCCTTCTCGTCTTCGAGCACTTCAAGCCCGTTGACGATGGCACCCACCGGGCTGATCACGTCATGACACACGCGGCTGCACAAGAGCGCTGCAAGATCGAGCGCTTCAAGCTTGATCACCACGGCAGGCGCGGTTTGCGATCCGGTTTCAGTCATAGAAAAGCTCCTTATGGCGCGTGCCGCACCTGTTTGCGCACACGCTAATCGCTCACCATTGACGCTTCGTTAACGATAATGGCCTCACTCTGAGGCCAAAGCGGCCCCGCCGCGTGGCGTTCGAGTTGGAGAGTGAGATGGCAGTTTGGAAAAAGGCGCTGGCAACCGCGACGCTCGGCATGCTCCTCGCTGTGAGCGCGGGAGCCTCAGCACAAACGGACCTTCCGAGCCGCAATAGCACGGGACCAACAGACCTTCCGAGCCGCAATGCACCGCAGGCAAAGGCACCTGTTACACCGCAGCCTTTCTCATCGCGCGAAGTGATCGACAATGGTCACAAATTCTTCGGCGATGTCTCGCGCGGTCTTGCTACAGCTATTGAAGATGCCTTCAGAAAATATGGTGAGCCGAACGGCTACATTCTGGGCCAAGAAGGATCGGGATCATTCTTTGGCGGCCTGCGCTATGGCGAAGGTAAATTGTTCACGCGCAATGCCGGGATCCGCAATGTCTATTGGCAAGGCCCCACACTCGGATTCGATTGGGGCGCTGATGGTTCGCGGGTGATGATGCTTGTCTATCACATGCCGAATGTGGAGGCTGTCTATACGCGCTTTGGTGGCGCTGATGGTTCAGCCTATTTCATCGGCGGCTTCAGTGTCTCGGCGATGATTGCCGACAACATGATCCTGGTTCCGATTGCATCAGGCGTTGGCGCGCGCCTTGGCGTGAATGTGGGCTATTTGAAGCTCACACCGCAAGCGACGTGGAACCCCTTCTGATCATGGTCTGACGGCGTTAGCTTTTCGCCGTCAGCTCCTTTTCGATCGCCCGACGCAGATCCTTGCTGTCGGGGCTGGTCATGGGCGACCAGACATCAACGAGATTGCCGTCACTTCCAACGAGGAATTTGTAGAAATTCCAGCGCGGCAGATCGCGCGGCCGCTGCATAGCGGCCCATTTGAAGAAGGGATGCGCATCATTGCCCGTCACCTTGCTTTTCGCAGCCATCGGAAAAGTGACGCCATGCTGCACGGCCACAGCCGCAATATCCGCTGGATTGGCCGCTTCCTGCCCACCAAAATCGCCTGATGGCACGCCGATCACGACAAGACCACGCGGCGCGAGCTCGGCATAAAGCGCCTGCAATCCGTCCATCTGATTGACGAAGCCGCAGAAGGACGCGGTGTTCACGACAAGAATGGGCTTGCCCGCATAATCGGCCAGCTTGATCGGTGGGCGCTCGAGCCCATCGAAGGTGAAACGATAGGCCGTGCTCTGGCTCATTTGTGCCAAGGCCGACATGGGCCGATGGGCAAGCGCAAACCCGCCTAGGCCCAAAGCCAATAGGGATCGCCGGTTCAACATGGGTGAGCCCTCCTTTTGCTGTCTCTCATTCTAGCGCAGCCGCGCCGGCAGGAAAGGCGGAACGATGACGCGCGCTCTCGCGTTCGTCGCCAAAGGAGAGACCGCGATGACCGATCTGCGACACAGCAAGCGGCGGATGAACGAATACCGCGCGGCGGACCCCGAACCCAATGATCGACGGGCGATAGAACGCCGGATGCGCCTCTGGGAACGTGCCAGCGGCATCCTCTGCGCTTTGTTTCTCTGGGCTCCGATGGCGGCTGCGGCGTTTCAGCGGGCCGGATGACAGGTGACGGGACAGAGACGCTCCTTTATGTCGTGTGCCAGCGGGATAAAGGGAGTGCTCCTATGGCTTATCTAAAACAGGCCGTTTTGGCAGGCTTGACGCTCGGCCTTGCCGCCTGTGCGACGCCGCTCCCCGCTGACGTGGCCACCCGCAGCCGCCCCGATATACTCGCCGCGCTCAACGAGGCGCGTGCCAAAGCCAACCTCCCTACGGTGGGCAGCGACAGCCGCCTTGATACGGTCGCGCGTGGCCGCGCTCCGAAAGCCTGGACGAACCGTGACAATCTGAAAGCCGCGCATGCAGGTTTCGGCGCGAGCGTCGAAGGTTCAGGATTCTCCGGGCGCTGGACCGGGGAAGCCTATTGGGCGGGCCCGACATCGGACAGCCCTGCGGAAATCATCGCATATCTGCTCAAGAGCCCACCACACCGCGCCATCCTGATGTCCACACGTGCCAATGTCTGCGCGGCTGCATCATCAGCCAACAAGCGGGATATGACCGTCGCCATCGCGTGCGGCCGGTTGTAAGCATCACGAACTTTGCTTAAGCATCAACGCATTCCAGCTGCGAGGGCAATGCGATGATCAGCACACAAGCACGTTTCGTTCTCGGCTGCATTCTACTTGCCACCGGCATTTTATGCGGGCTCGCCGTGCCTTTTTTAGGCTTTTTTCACGTCACGCATAACAAGGCTGCGATCGTCAGCTTTCTGATGCTGTCCCATCATGGCCTGACCTTCCTGTCGATCGCAGTCATGGGGCAGGACAATTTCGAACGCCTCACCGAGCCTGTTCATCGCGCTGCGGCCAAAGCGGGGGAGAAGATCAAACCCGCGGGCAATGTTAGCCGCGAGCGCTATCGCATTGGTATTATCATGCTCGTCACGCCACTCATCGTGGTTACGGCGATGCACTTGATCAACGAATTTCATTTCAAGCATGAAACACGCGTCATCATCAGCCTCACGATGCAAACCATGTTCCTCGCAAGCTTCTTTGTGCTCGGGGGCGATTTTTGGGACAAGGCGCGCGCGCTATTCGTATGGGATGCACGCGCCGTCTTTCCGGAAGAGACGAAGAAAAAGCAGGCTTGAATTAGCGTCGCTGCAACTGGCAGCGCTCTTTGCCAATCCACTGCGCCTCACGATTGGGCGCGTATTGATCGACGCGGGCAAAACCTGACACCGTCGAGCCATCACGGCCACGCGCAAGCTGCGTCGTGTCAGGGACGGGGCCGGGAACGATGACACCATTCACCGAATTACGGATCACCTTGCCGCCTGATTTGGGCGCCGTCAGCGCAGCATAATCCTGCGCCTGCCGGTTGCAATCATCGGCCACCGATTGCGCAAGCGCCGCAACACTGCCTGCGAAGATCATGACTGTGCACGCAACAAAAAGACGCATGATTAGAAACTCAGTGTCATGCGCACCCGCGCATCATTCTGTCTGAAATCAGTCAGCTCGAAAGCGGCTGCGGGGCGGGCTTTATCATTACCCGCCACTTGTCGCAGGTAAACCGCAGAAAAAGTCAGATTGTCATTCACCTGCCAGGCCAGCGTAGGGCCGAGCGAGAGTGCATTGCCATTCAACGTGTCAGGCTCTGCCTTGGCAAATTGCCATCCCTGTCGCACCTGCGCACCAATAAAAAGACCGTCGGTGACACGGTAGCTACCTGCAAGCGACAGATAAAAAAGACCCGAACTGTCGGTTCCCCCCACGGGCGGCAAGGTCGCCGCAATCGCATAGCCAATGTTGAACGTCGCATAGAAGCGATTGTCGACATTCGCATCGACGGCAATCTTCGCATCGATGCCATAGATGAGACCACCCGGTGCCGGATTGTTCTGCTGTCGACCAATGAACGGCTCGAACAAAAAGGCCATGCCGAAATCATTGACCTCGCGTGCGCGCCATTGCCACTTGCCCGGCAAAGAGAACGCAAAACTGCGCGCTGTTTCGGTCTCTTCCCCCCGCGGCGTGTTGCGCGTGTTCAAGCCAGCCGCTGCCACGCCCAATTGCAAAGTGTCGAGCACGCCCGTGTTGATTTCGGCGCGCGCCGCGAGATCGCGTCCAGTCATCGCGCCACCCGACCAGCTTGGCAGGAGATCGAACGTGAATTGATAACGGCCAATGCCTGTCGTGCCGCTATCGTCAGCAAAGCCAAAGGCACCGTCCGGCGCATCCAGCGTCTTCACATCCGGGGCGCTCGCCGCTTGCTTGGAGACGTCCGTCGACGCGTCCGCTGCCAGCACGGCGCCGGTGGCGAGGCATGCGAGCAGGCCACCGAGAAAGGGAGCAAGGGAAAGGCGAGCCATCGGCAAAGTCTCCGTCACCTTCGCTTGCCTTAATCACAAAGCCGCGGCAAGGCCTCAAAATGCGCGTAACTGGCGCGATGCATCCATCCCCGGTAGAAAGCCTCCCAATCAGGAGCGTGCCCTTTGCCATCGACCATCACTGTTGAACTTGCGCCCGAAGATCGTGGCGAGCGTCTGGATCGCGTTTTGGCGCGCCGCCTGCCCGATCTGTCGCGCTCCCGGCTCAAGGCCCTGATCCTTGATGGGCAAGTGCAGTTGGATGGCGCCCCTGTCGATGATCCTGGCTTGAAATTAAAAAGTGCTACGGCGGTCACGCTTATCGTGCCGGATGCAGTTGATCCCGAACCTAAGGCGGAAAACATCCCGCTCAGCATCGTCTATGAGGACGAGGACCTGATTGTCATCGATAAGCCAGCCGGGCTTGTCGTCCATCCCGGTGCGGGAAATGAAACCGGCACCCTGGTCAACGCCTTGATCGCCCACTGCGGCGACACGCTATCGGGCATTGGCGGAGTGAAACGGCCCGGCATTGTCCACCGTCTCGACAAGGATACGAGCGGGCTTCTCGTGGTTGCCAAGAATGATGCAGCGCATCAGGCGTTGTCCGCCCAATTTGCCGATCATGGCCGCACCGGCCCCCTGGAGCGCGCCTATCGCGCGATTGTCTGGGGCAAGCCCGACCGTGCGTCTGGAACCATCGAAGCCAATCTCGACCGTTCAACCCATGCGCGCGACAAGATGGCGGTTGTCCGTGAAGGCCGCGGCCGCGAAGCCATCACCCATTGGGCCCTCGAGGAAAGCTTCGGCGATCCCAAGGCCCCCATTGCGAGCCTCGTGACCTGTCGCCTTGAGACCGGTCGCACCCATCAGATCCGCGTTCACATGGCCCATTCCGGTCACCCGCTCTTGGGCGACGCCACCTATGGCTCCGGGTTCAAGACCAAGGAGCGGCACCTGCCAGAAGCGGCGAAAGAGGCCCTGAAACGCCTCAACCGGCAGGCTTTGCATGCGGCGGAACTGGGTTTCGCCCACCCGCGCACCCGCGAATTCATGCATTTTGAATCACCTTTGCCGCAGGATTTTGAGGATCTTTTGACCGCGCTCGGGGGTTGACCCCGTTCCGGGTCCCCGCCCTCTTTCGGCCATGGTCAGCCGGATGATAGGGGTTCATTGGGCTCGCCGCGTAAAGGGAGCCCGTCATGGCCCGCCCTGTTGGGGGGCTGAACAGGAGACTGAAAGACAATGGCATCCGCCCTGCCCGCCATTTCTGCCGAAGGTGGACTTAATCGCTACCTTGAAGAAATCCGGCGCTTCCCGATGCTCGAGCCGCAGGAGGAGTTCATGCTCGCCAAGCGATGGCGCGAGCATGGGGATACCGAAGCGGCGCATAAACTTGTCACATCGCATTTGCGCCTCGTGGCGAAAATCGCCATGGGCTATCGCGGCTATGGCCTACCGATTGGCGAGGTCATTTCCGAAGGCAATGTCGGCCTCATGCAGGCGGTGAAGCGGTTTGAACCCGATAAGGGTTTCCGTCTCGCCACCTATGCGATGTGGTGGATCAAAGCCGCCATTCAAGAGTACATCCTGCGCTCATGGTCGCTCGTGAAAATGGGCACGACAGCGAACCAGAAGAAATTGTTCTTCAATCTGCGCAAAGCGAAAAGCCAGATCGCTGCACTCGATGAAGGCGATTTACGTCCCGATCAGGTCAAACAAATCGCGACCAAGCTCGGCGTGCATGAACAAGAAGTGATCGAGATGAACCGCCGGCTCGGCGGTGATGCCTCGCTCAATTCGCCTATTCGCGCCGATGGCGACGGAGACGGCGAATGGCAGGATTGGCTTGTCGATGATTCCGACACGCAGGAAAGCCGCCTCGTCGAGGAAGAAGAGACGAAGAACCGCCGCGATGCGTTGAAAGACGCGTTGGCCGTTCTGAACGAGCGCGAACGCCGCATTTTCGAAGCGCGTCGCCTCACGGAAGATCCGGTGACACTCGAAGAGCTCTCGGAAGAATTTGGCGTCTCGCGTGAGCGTGTCCGTCAGATTGAAGTTCGTGCGTTCGAGAAGGTGCAAAAAGCTGTGCGCGATCTCATCACGCAACGGGAAGCCCCGCGCGCTTTACCCGCACCGGCTTAAAGTCTCACGCTCGACACCATCATCAAACGCGGCGGCAACGCCGCGTTTTTTCATGGGCGGCTTATTTCCACGCCATTTGCGCGTCAGCGATCACACGATCGCCAACGGCACCTTTCTCAACCAGCAGAAGCGCACGCCTGCCATCGGCAAACCGCGTTTGAAACGCGATCCAGCCTCGGCTTGTCAGCAATTCGAAATTGCGTGTCACATCCGTCGGCAGATTGGACAGGCCGATCAGAAAGAGATTGTCGCGCACAGGCACGGCGATCCCTGCCATGGGCGTACCAATCTGGGTTTCATTCGCCCGCATCTCGGGGAGCGAGATATCGCGCACAGGCCCCACCTGCGCCTTGTCGCTATGGGCGAATTTTAGTTCAAGCGTATGCGACACGGGCAAGGCCGCATCGCGATTGCGCCGGAACATTAATTCTAGCGTCAGCCCGCTGTCGCCAAATTCGCTCGTGCCGCGTACGGCCGTATCAATAGGTTGGCCAGGACCACCACTGACGGAATCAAGTTTCCACACTGTGCGCCCTTGCGCGACAACAGGTTGCTGGCGTGGATCTTCCGGCTCTAGCACAAGAATAGCCCGCGCTCCCAAAGGCAAAGCGGGCTTGCCTGTAGCAGCGGGCGCAGCCGCAGGTGTTGTTGCAGGTGCTTCTGCCTTGGCGCCTAGAGCGGGCAAGCGATCTTGAAACTTGCCCTGCGGCTCACTCTCAGCATCCAAAGCCAAATTCGTCCGTTCGAAATCGGCAGGTGTGTCGCGCAGCATGAAAGCGGCAATCGCAGTGGCCGCGACGACGATGGCGACAGCCACACCCACGACCGCGACACGCAACGCATCAACACGCCGTGCTTTTGGCGCCGTAACCACGGGGCGCAAGCCATCCGCAAGAATCGGCAAAGCAGGTGCGTTCGATGTGGGCGCCTCATCATCCGAGGGGCGCGTGTCCGCTGTCGGCACAATCGGCTGCGAATTGGTGATTTCCTCAATCCGCTCATCCGACACGCGCGTCGCTTCAAGTTCGACGCGCTGGATCGTCTCTTCGAGCGAAATTTGCTCGCGCATGATCTCGGCCGGCGACAGCGGCGGATCGAGATTTTCGAGCTGCGTCTTGAGCGCTGCCATAGCGCGCTCATAAATCGCACGGCGATTTTCAGGCGTGGGCTCTTCGAGCCCCGCGACGGCGCGTTGAATGAGCGAATAATAATCCGCCATGCGGGCGCGCTCGCCTCCCTGTTGCGCTTAGGTCTCGAACGGATTTTGAACGAGGATCGTATCCTGACGCTCAGGGCTCGTCGACACAAGCGCGACAGGAGCGCCGATCAATTCCTCGATGCGGCGGACATATTTGATCGCCTGTGCCGGCAAATCCGCCCAGCTACGTGCACCCGCGGTCGTGCCTTCCCATCCGTCGATGGTTTCATACACAGGCTCAACGCGCGCCTGCGCGCTTTGGCTGGCAGGCAGATGATCAATCTCGACGCCATCAAGCCGATAACGCACGCACACTTTGATCTCTTTGAAGCCGTCGAGAATGTCGAGCTTCGTGAGCGCAATGCCATGAATGCCGGAGGTCCGCACTGTCTGGCGCACGAGCACCGCGTCGAACCAACCGCAGCGCCGTTTGCGACCTGTCACCGTGCCGAATTCATGACCACGCTCACCAATGAGCGCGCCGATCTCATTATCCTGCTCGGTCGGGAATGGTCCTTCGCCCACGCGTGTGGTGTACGCTTTCGCAATGCCCAAAACATAGCCGACCTGCCCCGGGCCCATGCCGGAGCCCGTCGCGGCTTGGCCCGCCACGGTGTTCGACGAGGTCACGAACGGATAGGTCCCGTGATCGATATCGAGCAATGCGCCTTGCGCGCCTTCAAACAGAATGCGTTTGCCAGCGCGGCGCTCTTCATCGAGCAATTGCCACACCGTATCCATGTAAGGCAGCACGCGATCGGCAATCGCCGTCAATTCAGCGTGAATGTCGTCGGCCTTGAATTCCGGCAGATCAAGGCCGCGGCGCAACGCATTGTGATGCGCAAGCAAACGTTCGACCTTGTCGCGTAGGCTGTCGGGTTCGGCGAGATCCATTAGGCGGATCGCACGGCGGCCAACCTTGTCTTCATAGGCCGGGCCGATGCCACGCTTGGTCGTGCCGATCTTGGTACCGGATGCGCCGCTTTCGCGCAGCGCATCGAGTTCGCGATGGACCGAGAGGATCAACGGCACATTGTCGGCGACACGCAGATTGTCGCGCGAAATCGCAACACCTTGGCCCTTCAGTTTTTCGACTTCGGCAACCAGCGCATACGGATCGAGAACAACACCATTCCCGATAATGGCGAGCTTGCCGGGGCGCACGACGCCCGAGGGTAACAGCGAGAGCTTGTAGACCTTGTCGCCGATGACGAGCGTATGGCCGGCATTATGCCCACCCTGGAAGCGGACGACCGTATCGGCCTGTTCGCTCAACCAGTCGACAAGCTTGCCCTTCCCTTCGTCGCCCCATTGGGCGCCGACGACGACCACATTCGCCATGGATCTGTTCTCCGACCGGACCTGCGCGACGGCCTTCGGCCGCCCGAACGCAAAAGCCCCGGCAAGGCCGGGGCTTGCGGCAGACCCCTACCCGATCAGGGGGCTCACGGCAAGAAAGGAAGGGGCTTTCTCACGCCCGTCCACGGGCCGATTTCGTCGGGCGGACCTGATGGGCAATGAAATTGGTCAGCTCCGTGCGGCGGGTCACCGGATCGAGGATATCCGGCCCAATCCCGAGCCGGAAAGCCACATCCACCCGGTCCGGCTCATCGTGCAGCGTATGCATATCGGCGGCGAAACGGTCGCAATCCGCCCTATCCTTGAAGAACCCCTCGCGGATTAACCCGTCGCCATAGCGCTCGAGAATGATCGCCATCGTCCGGAGATCGAACTCGGGATGATACTGGACACCCCAGAAAACGCCGCCCTCGTGCCGGATCTCGGCCGCCTGCACTTCGGACATGGCGTTGGAAGCCAGCACTTTGATCTCGCCCGGCAGGCCCGTCACATGGTCGAGATGCGAGCATGGCGCATCATAGGCGCGTGGACGGCCTTGCAGGAGCGGATGGCTGAGCCCCGCCTCGGTCGGCGCGATGTTGCGCGCGACATTGATCTCCCGGCCACGGACATTCTTGGTCACGCTGCCGCCTGCCGCGACGGCCCCGATCTGAATGCCCCAGCACGAGCCAAAGGCCGGCGTCTTCGATTTATAGACGGCCCGCATCAACTCGATCTGCCGCTCGATCGCTGGCCCACCCTCATAGACGTTCAGCCCTGAGCCCGTCAGGAATACGCCGTCATAACCCTCAAGCCCCTCGCCATCAGGCAGGTTCGCGCCGTCATCGGCCGGAAAGGCGATATCGCACACGGCATCGGGCGCGAGATGCTGCAGCACATTGGCGTAGGATTCAGAAGGGGTCAGACCATAGGCGTCGCGGAAACCCTCACGGGATTCGCGCACATTGCCCTCGACGACAAGAAAACGAAGCATGGCGGGGAAATCGACATTCGTGGTTGCTGCGCCATGGTTTAGCCGGAGCCAAACCCTTCCGCAAACGCGCGCGATGCATGGGGCCCCTGTGCCTGCTCGCCTTGCTCAACCCAGACGCGCATGCGAAGCCGGTGAAGGAACAGGCCCCCGCATGACCGCTCTCTACCTCACCGCCCGCGATTGGCTCTATCGCCAGCCCAGCCTTTTGTTGGTGCTGACGACCGCCATGTGGGGCGGCAATGGCGTAGCGGGCAAAGCAGCCGTCGGCGAAATCGGGCCGATGACGCTGGTATGCTGGCGCTGGCTGATCGCATGCCTCATTCTGACGGCGATTGCGCGCCAGGATTTCACACGCGATTGGCCGATCATGCGTCGGCATTGGCTTGCCATCGTCTTGATGGGCGCGCTCGGCTTTACCGCGTTTAACGCGCTGTTCTACCTCTCGGCGCATTACACGAGCGCCGTGAACATGACGATCCTGCAAGGCGCCATCCCAGTCTTCGTCTTGCTCGGTGCCTTGATCTTCTTCCGCGTACGCGCCACGCCGATCCAATTGTTCGGCGTTTTGGTGACACTGGCAGGCGTGACAACCATTGCCGCTCAAGGCAGTCTCGAGACGTTGAAGAAACTGACTTTCAACATCGGCGACATTTTTCTGATCATCGCGTGCGTCTTTTATGCCGGCTATACGCTGGCGCTGCGCAACCGCCCGCAGGTCTCGCCGCTCGGCTTTTTCACCGCGATGGCGGCGATCGCCTTTGTCACATCAATCCCGCTCTTTGTGCTTGAAGTCGCACGCGGTGAGTTCATCTGGCCGACCGGCAAGGGCTATGCCGCACTGCTTTATGCCGGAATTTTCCCAAGCCTCGTTTCGCAGCTCTTTTTCATGCGGGGCGTCGCCATTGTTGGCCCAAGCCGCGCGGGGATTTTCACCAATCTCGTGCCGGTCTTTGGCGCTTTGTTTGCCGTTCTTTTTCTCGGCGAACCGTTTCATCTCTATCATGCCGCCGCGCTGGTTCTTGTCGTTGGTGGCATCTTGATTGCCGAGACAATCGGGCGGCGCCCATAAAAAAGCCCCCGCCTTGCGGCGGAGGCCTTTGAATGTCGATCGGTCAAAAGATCAGAATTTCAGCGCTTTGGCCTGTTTCACGCCCGGCAGCGTTTCAATCGTCTTGAGTGCACCCGCGGGCACTTCGCCATCGACCTCGACAAGCGCAATCGCCGAACCGCCCTTGGCATCACGGCCAAGCGCGAAGGTCGCAATGTTGACGCCGGCTTCGCCGAGCGTCGACGCGAAGCGGCCGATGAAGCCCGGCTTGTCTTCATTGGTGACATAGATCATCGACGGACCGAATTCCGCGTCAACCTTGATGCCCTTGATGGCGATGATGCGCGGCTTGCCATCATGGAAAACGGTACCCGCAATCGAGCGTTCCTGATCGGCCGTGACAACGGTGAGCGTGATCAACGATTCATAATCGCCTTCCGCCACGCGCGCCGTTTCCGACACCGCGATACCGCGCTCTTTGGCGATGATCGGTGCAGAGACGACATTGATGTCAGCCAAGGCCGGGCGCAGCAGCCCTGCAATGGCAGCTGCCGTCAACGCCTTCAGCTTCAAGCCTGCGACCGCCCCTTCATAGGTGATGCGGATTTCCTTGATATCGCTTGTGGTGAGCTGACCCGCAAACGCACCGAGCTTCTCAGCAAGTGCGATGAAAGGCTTCAGCTTCGGCGCTTCTTCCGCCGTGATCGACGGGAAATTGACCGCATTGGAGATTGCGCCACGGATCAGATAATCCGACATTTGTTCGGCAACCTGCAAAGCGACATTTTCCTGCGCTTCATTGGTGGAGGCGCCAAGATGCGGCGTGCAGACGACATTTGGATGGCCGAACAACGGATTGGCCTTCGCGGGCTCTTCCGAGAACACGTCAAATGCCGCACCCGCAACATGGCCCGAATCGAGCGCTGCCCGCAGAGCGACTTCATCGACGAGACCGCCACGCGCGCAATTGACGATGCGGACACCCTTCTTTGTCTTGGCCAGATTTTCGGCCGAGAGAATGTTCTTCGTCTGCGCCGTCATCGGCACATGCAGCGTGATAAAATCGGCTTTCGCGAGCAATTCGTCGAGCTCGACCTTCTCGACACCAAGGTCAATCGCGCGTTCTGGCGAGAGGAAAGGATCATAAGCCAGGACACGCATCTTGAGGCCAAGGGCGCGGTCAGCGACGATCGATCCAATATTGCCGCAACCGATGAGGCCGAGCACCTTGCCAGTGATCTCGACACCCATGAAGCGGTTCTTTTCCCATTTACCAGCCTGCGTTGATGCATCAGCAGCGGGAATTTCGCGTGCAATCGCAAACATCATTGCAATCGCATGTTCGGCCGTCGTGATCGAATTGCCGAAAGGCGTATTCATCACGATGATGCCCTTCGCCGTCGCAGCCGGAATATCGACATTGTCGACGCCGATACCAGCACGGCCCACAACTTTTAGATTTTTCGCTTCGGCGATGATTTTGTCAGTAACTTTCGTTGCCGAACGGATCGCAAGCCCATCGTAATTGCCGATGATGGCAGCGAGCTTGTCCTTATCTTTACCGAGATCAGGCTGAAAATCGACTTCAACGCCACGATCCTTGAAAATCGCGACAGCGGCAGGCGACAAAGCATCAGAAATGAGAACGCGGGGAGCCATGAGAGTGGTCCTTCGTGATGGCGCTGAAACGCGCCGGATGGATTGGAGAATGCGGATTGCCATCCCGACCTTGTGACCAGCGCACGAAAGCGCGGTGTCAAAGGTCGGGAGAAATCATCAAGCGGCTTTGAGAGCAGCCTTGGTCGTGTGGAAGGCGTAAGCGAGCCACTCCATCAGCGCTTTGACGTCCGATGTCTCGACCGTCGCGCCGCACCAAATGCGAAGGCCCGCAGGCGCATCCCGATAGGCCCCAAGATCGTAGCCGACCTTCTCCTTCTCGAGGAGAGCCGCAACATTCTTGGCGAAATCGGCCTGCGCGGCCTCGTCGAGCGCTTTCAGCGCCGGATCGGAGAACACGAGGCAAACCGACGTGTTCGAGCGTGTGGCCGGATCCTTCGCAAGGAAATCGATCCAGTCATTCTTCGCCACAAAATCGGCAATGACTTTGGTGTTGGCATCAGCACGCGCGATCAGCGCATCAAGGCCACCGATCTTTTTCGACCATTCAAGCGCATCGATATAATCTTCAACGCAGAGCATGGACGGCGTGTTGATCGTCTCGCCTTGGAAAATGCCTTCGGAAATCTTGCCGCCGGACGTGAGACGGAAAATCTTCGGCAGGGGCCAAGCGGGCGTATAGGTCGTCAGCCGCTCAGCCGCACGCGGCGAGAGAATGATGATGCCATGGGCCGCTTCGCCGCCGAGCACCTTCTGCCAAGAGAACGTGACGACATCGAGCTTCGGCCAATCGAGGCGCTGCGCGAACGCGGCCGACGTGGCATCGCAGATCGTCAGGCCTTTACGGTCCGCTGGGATCCAATCGCCATTCGGAACCCGCACACCCGAAGTGGTGCCATTCCACGTAAAGACGACGTCATGATCGAAATTGACGGTCGAGAGATCAACGATTTCGCCATATCCGGCCTTGAGAACGCGGGCGTCTTTGAGCTTCAGCTGCTTGACGGCATCCGTGACCCAGCCTTCGCCGAAACTTTCCCACGCGATCATATCGACAGGACGCGCACCGAGCAGCGTCCACATCGCCATTTCGACGGCACCCGTATCGGACGCAGGCACAATGCCGATGCGATAATCAGCCGGAACCTGCAGCACTTCGCGGGTCAGGTCGATCGCAAGCTTCAGCTTGGTCTTGCCGACCTTAGCGCGGTGCGAGCGGCCGAGCGGGGCGTCTTTGAGGGCTTCGAGAGACCAGCCGGGGCGCTTCGCGCAGGGGCCGGACGAAAAATTAGCGCAAGCCGGCTTTGTGCCGGGCGGGGTCATCGTCATCTGTTTGTCTCCATCCTTACAGATGGGCGCTCCCCGTTGGGGGGGAGTGTCCCGCCGCCGTGCCTAGAGCAAGGCGGCAGGTGCGTCAATCCGTCCTCCGGATGAAAAGAGGGTAAGGGTCAGGCCGCCGCCTTCGCCACCGCGGCGCAGACCTCATCCACGATGGTCGCCACGAGCGCTGCATCGTCCGCTTCCGCCATCACGCGGATGACCGGCTCCGTGCCAGAGGGGCGGATCACCAGACGCCCCGCTTTACCGAGCTTTTCACGCGACAATTCGATCGCTTTTTTCACCGGCTCCGTCTCGAGCGGTCGTCCGGATTTGAAGCGCACATTTTTCAGAAGCTGCGGCACGGGCTCAAAGCAATGGCAAAGCTCACTTACCGGCTTGCCGCTGCGTTTCAGCACGGCGAGCAATTGCAAAGCCGAGACAAGCCCATCACCCGTCGTTCCAAAATCACTCAGAATGATATGGCCCGATTGTTCGCCGCCCACATTGTAGCCATGCGCGCGCATTTCTTCGAGCACATGACGATCCCCGACAGCAGAACGGATGAGCGACAGGCCTTGCGATTCAAGAAAACGCTCAAGCCCGAGATTGGACATGATGGTGGCGACAATGCCGGGCTTCGACAGACGCCCTTCCTCGTTCCAGCTCGACGCAATCACCGCCATCAGCTGGTCGCCATCGACGACCTGACCCTTCTCATCAACGATAATGACGCGATCCGCATCGCCATCGAGCGCAATGCCAATATCGGCGCGCATTTCGCGAACCTTGTCGGCCAAGGCCTGCGGCGCTGTCGAACCGACATCGCGGTTGATGTTGAAGCCATCGGGTTCAACGCCGATGGCAAACACTTCCGCACCCAATTCCCACAGGGCTTCCGGCGCGACTTTGTAACCTGCCCCATTGGCGCAATCGACAACGATGCGCAGGCCCGCGAGCTCGACGCTGCCCATGATGGTGCGCTTGGCGAATTCGATATAGCGCGCATGCACGGCTTCAACGCGCTTGGCGCGGCCAAGCCGTGTCGGTCCTGCAAGCCTCGATGACAGATCAGAATCGAGCAGCGCTTCGATTTCTTTTTCCGTTTCGTCCGACAGCTTGTAGCCATCCGGGCCGAACAATTTGATGCCGTTATCTTGGAAATGATTATGCGACGCCGAGATCATCACACCGAGATCGGCGCGCATCGAATGCGTCAGCATCGCAACCGCCGGCGTCGGCATCGGGCCGAGCAGCAATGGATCCATGCCGACCGAGGTGAAACCGGCGACGAGCGCGTTCTCGATCATGTAGCCCGACAGGCGCGTATCCTTGCCGATGACAACGCGATGGCGATGATCGCCGCGCTGAAAGACGATGCCTGCGGCTTGCCCGACCTTCAAAGCCAGCTCCGGCGTGATGACCTTGTTGGCCTCGCCGCGGATTCCATCCGTTCCGAAATAGCTCCGGCTCATCGCGTTCCCCTGCCCCGTCCAACTGGCCGGGCCTGTATAACAAACGATCCCGCCCGCGTGGCGGATATGCGGGATCAACAAATATAACGATTGGTAACTGCGGCCTTAACGAAAACGCCCGGCTTGGGCCGGGCGCTTAAGCTTAGGACGGTTGCGGCTCTAATCCGCTACCCGCATCAGGTGCGCCCCGTGGGCGACCCTTGCCGGCTGTAGGCACGGCCGGCGAAGACCGCGGCGGCTCTTCATCCGTATCACGCACAGGCGGCTTGCCATTGATCAGATCCTTGATCTCATCGCCAGAGAGGGTCTCATATTCGAGGAGACCCTTGGCAAGCGTCTCAAGCGCATCACGCTTTTCCGTGAGGATGCGACGGGCTTCTTCATGCCCTTCTTCGACCAAGCGACGCACTTCAGCGTCGATTTTTTGAGCGGTCGATTCCGAAATGTTCTGCTGGCGGCCCACCGACATGCCAAGGAACACTTCTTCCTGATTTTCGCCGTAAGCCACCGTACCGAGCTCCGGTGAGAAGCCCCAGCGTGTCACCATCATGCGGGCGAGACGTGTGGCTTGCTCAATGTCACTCTGCGCGCCGGACGTCACCTTCGTCTTCCCGAAAATCATTTCTTCGGCGATGCGGCCACCCATCATGATCGCGAGACGCGATGTCATCTGCTCGAAGCTCATCGAGAGCTTATCGCGCTCCGGCAATTGCATGACCATGCCAAGCGCACGGCCACGCGGAATGATGGTCGCCTTGTGCACCGGATCAGTCGCCGGAACATTGAGCGCAACGATTGCGTGACCCGCTTCATGATAGGCGGTGAGACGCTTTTCATCTTCACTGAGCGCGAGCGAGCGACGCTCCGCTCCCATCATCACCTTGTCTTTCGCGTCTTCGAACTCGGCGCGCGTCACGATGCGCTTGCCACGCCGTGCCGCCAGCAGAGCCGCTTCGTTGACGAGGTTCATCAGGTCAGCACCCGAGAAGCCCGGCGTACCACGCGCGATCACCTTGAGATCGACATCAGGGGCGAGCGGAACCTTGCGGACATGGACCTTGAGGATCTTTTCGCGGCCCGAGACGTCAGGGTTCGGCACAACGATCTGGCGATCGAAGCGGCCTGGACGCAGAAGCGCCGGGTCAAGCACGTCAGGCCGGTTGGTCGCGGCGATGATGATGATGCCTTCATTGGCTTCGAAGCCATCCATCTCGACGAGCAACTGGTTGAGCGTCTGTTCGCGCTCATCATTGCCACCGCCAAGACCGGCGCCACGATGGCGGCCGACCGCGTCGATTTCGTCGATGAAGATAATGCAAGGCGCATTCTTTTTCGCTTGATCGAACATGTCGCGCACGCGGCTCGCGCCGACGCCCACAAACATTTCGACGAAGTCGGAACCCGAAATCGTGAAGAACGGCACGTTGGCTTCGCCCGCCACCGCGCGCGCGATGAGCGTCTTACCGGTACCGGGAGGGCCCACGAGCAACACGCCACGCGGAATGCGGCCACCGAGGCGTTGGAATTTCTGCGGGTCGCGCAAAAATTCGACGATCTCCTGCAAATCTTCCTTGGCTTCATCGACACCCGCGACGTCATCGAACGTCACGCGGCCATGCGCTTCGTTGAGAAGCTTGGCTTTCGATTTGCCGAAACCCATCGCCTTGCCAGCACCGCCCTGCATCTGGCGCGACAGGAAAATCCATGCCGCAAGCAGCACGATCATCGGCAGCCAATTCACGAGCAGAGCAAGGAACCAGGGCATGGATTCATTCTGCGGCTTCGCGGAGAAATTCACGCCCTTTTGCGAGAGCTTCTGCACGAGTGTCGGATCATTCGGCGCATAGGTCTGGAACGAGCGGCCATCCGACAGGGTTCCGTGAATCTCAGGACCCGCAATCTGAACAGAGGTGACCCGGCCCGCATCAACATCCTGCAGGAACTGGCTGTAGGACACGTCAGCCGACGCGCTGCGATGGCTCGGATTCTGGAAAAGCGTCACAAGTGCCAGCACCAACAAGATGATGATGACCCAGAGCGCGAAATTCCTGACATTGGGGTTCATGAGACCGGTCAACCGTGGTCGTCCCCCGCAAGAGCGAGGGAGAGGAGTGGAAGGCTAGATTTAAGTGTCGCAGCCCCGATTGCCAAGGGAACGGTCCCCGGAAAAGGTCAATCTGCGTAAACACGCCGCGCTGGGCTAGGTTTTGGCCCCCCGGGGCCCTTCAGGGCTCAGGTTGAGCCGCCCCGCGGGGCTAAGCCGGACGACAACGCCCCCAAGCGTCCGCCCCAGCGGCTCCTGCCGCCCCTGGGCCGCGCCTAGCGCCTCGACCAGATCCTCAAGCCGCTCAAGCCTTACTTGCCGGTCAGGCACGGTGCGGGCGAGCCCCTTGGCCAAAACCCGCACGATGATCTCCTGCGGCTCACCAAAGAGGGTCGCGGCAAAATCCAAGCCCACAGCATCCAAGCCCGCAGCGCCGGGCAGACTATGGCGGGTGAAGGCCGCCTCCGCGGCCCGATCAAGCGCCGCATCCGCTCGTGCGGCCCGCTTGCCCAAGAGCACGAGGCGCTCCCGTGTCAGCCCGAGCCCCGAAAGAACATCGGCCAATTGCCTAAGCCGTACCCGCTCGAACCGCGGATCGGCATTGGATGGATCGGTCAGGCTCTCAAGGCCGAGTTCAGCCAGACTGGCTGCCAAACGCGCGCGCGGCACATCGAGAAAAGGCCGGATCAGGGTGACCTCGCCGCGTGGGGTGTCCATTCGCATCCCGGCAAGTCCGCCGGGGCCCGAAGCGTGACAAAGCCGCATCAACACCGTTTCGGCTTGGTCGTCGGCATGATGCGCCGTCACCAAGGCGCGTGCACCAATGGCGCGGGCGCAGCCATAAAGAAGATCGTAGCGCGCTTCGCGCGCCGCTTCCTGCAGCCCGCTGTCCGGCACGGGCCCTTCACGCGTTAAAATGGTGCAGGCGAGGCCGAGATCACCTGCGATGCGTGCAACGAATTCAGCTTCCGCCCGTGCTTCGGGACGAAAGCCATGATCAACGGTCGCCACTGAAATCGTAACATCGCGCAGCGCGCCCCAGCGCGCGAGTAATCCCATCAACGCCATGGAATCAGGCCCGCCCGAAACGGCAGCCAACACATGTCCGAAAGATTGCAGCGGCTCAAACAGCGCCGCGATCTCCGCCTCGTCGAGGGGAGAAGGAGCGCTCATGTCAGCAGGCAGCGCGTTTCTGTTCGCGCTCAACCGCGCCGCGCACATCACTCGACGCATTCGGATATTTGCGGCCGACTTCCGCCAATGTCGCACAGGCCTGTTGTTTCTGGCCCATGCCACGCAAGGACACAGCCAATTTCACGAGCGCGTCGGGCGCAACCCTCGCCTGCGGATAGGATTGGTAGATCTTCAAATATTGTTCAGCCGCATCGGTAAAGAGATTGCGCTTGAGGTAGGATTCACCCAACCAATAATGCGCATTCGACACGTTCGGCGAACGTGGATTGGCGGTGAGAAATTGGCGGAACGCCATTTCGGCCTGCTGATATTGGCGCGCATTCATCAGCGCCATCCCATTCTCATAGGCATCGGCACTGGGCTGCACGGCTGCAGGCGTCGCTGGATTCATACCTTGCACTTGCGCCGGCAACGCACCTTGCGGGACGATGGACGCTGTCGTTTGCGGTGCCGTCGGCGCGCCCTGACCGCCCGGTCGCATCGCATTCAGATCCAACGGCTGCGAGGGTGATGTTTGCGAATCCTTGGCGATGATATCGGCCACGCCCAAGGATTGTGGCGCGCCAGGCGCTGAAGGCTGCGTCGTCGGATCAAATGCATCCGAACGTTTTTGCCCGGCCGCGGGCTGCTGTGGCGGCGCTGCAGGCTTCGCTGCGGGCGCTGCGCTCGGCTTTGCCGCCGGCTGCATATCCTGGAAGCGGAACTCGACGTCTTTTTGAAATTTAGCGAGCTGCTCGGAGAGACGCTTGTTCTCGAATTGCAGCTGCTCATTCTGACCCGACAATTGCCGGACCTGCGATTCCAGCCGGTTCAACCGGACAAGAAGATCAGACACGTCCTGCGCAAAGGCAGGCGCGCTCAAAAGGACGGTCAGACTGGCAGTCAGGAGTATGCGGCGCATCGGACTGGCTCGTTCGCGGACGGGTCGTGATCGACCCGCCGCTTAGCATAGTCGTGTCCCCGGCCAAAATATGGCGGGATTACATCCCGGCTTGGCCGCCCAGAACGGTCACAGCACGGCGGTTTTGCGCCCAGCAGGAGATGTCATCGCACACGGCGACAGGGCGTTCCTTGCCATAGGAGATCGTCTTGATCCGGCTGGCATTGACGCCACGCGACACGAGATAGTCGCGAGCGGCCTGCGCACGGCGGGCACCCAGCGCGAAGTTATATTCGCGTGTGCCGCGCTCGTCGGCATGGCCTTCGACCGTGATCGCGTATTTCGGATATTGGTTGAGCCACTGAGCCTGCTTGTCGAGCGTTGTCGTCGCGGTCGAGGTGAGATCGGACGAGTCGCTTTCGAAGAAGACGCGGTCGCCAACATTGACCACGAAATCCTGCGCGCTGCCGGGCGTTGCCACGCCACCAGCGCCGCCGGCGCCAAAAGCGCCCGACGGATTGCCGCTAAGTTCATCCGTCTTGTTGGATGAGCAGGCCGCCAGCGTCATGGCGAAGACGGCAGCCAAAGCGATTTTCGAAAGACGGCCGGTGCGGGTCATGGCGAAGGTCATGGTTTTTGTCCTGCGAACTAACTCGATACTGAAGGCTGGCTTACCGCCTTTAGGTTAATCGAAGGTAACGACCGCGCCACTCAAACGCGTCAAATCGCCTCTCAATCGTCGGTTTTGAGCGATTTGAGCTTTGCGAAGACGGAATCGACGTCGATCTTCTCTTCCTCTTCCTTCGGCGCGGTGAGGCTCGAGAACGGGACGCCGACCTCTTCCTTCGCCGTCGTCACTTCGGCGGGGAGCAGCGTCTGTCCCGCGTCGTCGCGCACCACTGGCTTTTCCTTGGCCGCACGTGCGACTTCGAAATCGAGATCGATCTGCGAGCACAGGCCGAGCGTGACCGGATCAAGCGGCGACAAGGCCGCCGTGTTCCAATGCGTGCGATCGCGGATCTGCTGGATCGTGGTCTTCGTCGTGCCGACGAGACGCATGATCTGCGCGTCCTTCAGCTCGGGATGGCTGCGCAGCAACCACAAAATGGCGTTGGGGCGGTCGTGACGGCGCGACAACGGGGTGTAGCGCGGGCCCTTCTTGCGCTTGGCTTCCGGCAGCGAAACGCTCGAGGTCGACAGCTTCATGCGGTATTGCGCATCCGCTTCCGCCTTGGCGATTTCATCGCGCGTCAACTGACCGGCCGAGACAGGATCCTGTCCCTTGATCCCTGCAGCGACTTCGCCATCCGCAATGCCCTTCACTTCGAGCGGGTGCAGTTTGCAGAAATCGGCGATCTGATCGAACGTCAGAGCGGTATTGTCGACGAGCCACACGGCAGTGGCTTTCGGCATCAGGGGGCCGGTGCTCATAGTCAGTCTCCTTGGCGGCCTTGTGCCGGAGAACGCGCAAAGGCTCTCGCGCTCCGGCCGGACCTTTCGGCCGGAGCCCCGGCAGGCCAAATTGACGGGGTTACCCGCAATATAGGACGATCACGTCCGGCTGTCCAATAGAGCTTGACGCGCAACGGGCCAGTTTTGAGGTGGTTTAGGAGGGGAGAGAAGACGATGTTTGACCCTTTTGGAGACGAAAAACCGGTCAAAAAGCCCCTGACCCATGACATTGGCCAGGATCTCGGAACCCTCTCAGTTGACGAGCTGACGGATCGGATCGTGCTTTTGCAGGCCGAAATTGAGCGGCTTGAAGCAGCCAAGATGGCCAAGCAGGCCTCGAAACAATCGGCCGAAAGCATCTTCAAAATCCGTTCTTAACGTAGGGTTAAGCCTTTCACGCCAGACTGTCTCAATCCGGCGCAGATGGCCGGAGAGAGCGGTTCTCCCCCGCTCGTGGACTCCTCCCTGTTCGATAGACTTGGAGCCGCCGCAAATGGCGGCTCTTTTTTATGGTGGGACGTCCGAAAGGCGAAGACATCTTGGGTCGAACCGCCACGCGTTAATCTTAATAGGACGTGAAGGAAGCGCAGGCGAAAAGAACCGCCTAAGGTACAGGCGTTGATGCAATTCAGGCCTGTCCATGATCGAGTCCGAAATCCGTACCGCCGCCGAACCAGCCCGCAAAAAAAGCCGCGTGGCGACCGAACGGCGTGCCATACCGCGCAATGAGCCGGTCCGTTTTGGCCAGAGCTTCGCCTCGTCCGAGGGCTTCAAGGCCTTGTTTGCCGAGGGCATTGCCCTTGTCGAGGAAGCCGCCGCCTATCTCGACGGCCCCGGCCGCGAAGAAGCCAAGGCGCTGACCCGCATGCCCGCTCTCGCCTACGCCAATGAAAGCATGCGCCTGACGACGCGGCTGATGCAGCTGGCCTCATGGCTGCTCATCCAGCGCGCCGTGATTGAAGGCGAGATGACGCAATCCCAAGCGACCCAGCAATTCGCCAAGGTGAAACTGGGCGAAAAGGACCGCGGTTTCGATGCCGGTAGCCTCGAAGGCCTGCCGCTCCCGCTTCAGGATCTCTCCGCCCGCTCGCTGCGCCTGCAGCAGCGCGTGATGCATATCGACGCTTTGCTGAACACCCGCCCGGCCCGCAATGCCGAGCCGGTTGCCCCGCCGACCAACGGCGTGGCGGCGCAATGGTCGATGCTGTCGGACGCTTTCAGCGCCCGCTAACCCGTTTCCAGAAGACCGCACCAATGCGGCGAACCTCCTGCAACGAGAAAAGCCCCGCGCAAGCGGGGCTTTTTTTCGAGCTGCAGCCTTGGGGGCTGGAAAACTTACTTCTTGAGGCCGAGACCGGCGAACTTGTTGTTGAAGCGCGACAGACGGCCGCCACGATCGAGCAGCTGCTGCGTTCCGCCGGTCCAAGCCGGATGGGTGTTCGGATCGATGTCGAGCTGCATCGTGTCCCCGTCCTTGCCCCAGGTGGAGCGGGTCGTGAACTCGGTGCCGTCCGTCATGACGACCTTGATCGTGTGGTAGTCGGGATGAATCTCGGCCTTCATGGTCAGTCCTCGGGTCTCCGGAACACCCCAAGAGGCCGCCGGAACGGGCGCCTCAGGGCTTTCCGCTGAATGGGATGCGCCCCTATACCGGAGAAGCCCGGGGGTGACAAGCATTGGGAACACGCCGCATGGACAAGATCGTGAAAATGCGCCCATAAGAACGGCGTTTCCTCTGCGGCCGAGACGCATGACCCCCGAAAACGCCCCGCCGACCCAAGGCCAGACCCTGAAGACCGAGACCAAGGATCGCGCGTCGCTCGCCGCGCTGAAGCCGCTCTTGCCCTTCGCGACCCGTTACAAAGCGAGGCTTGCCGCTGCGCTCGTGGCGCTCCTGATCGCCTCAGGTGCCACGCTCATCATCCCGATGGCCGTGCGCCGAATGATCGATTACGGATTTACGGCGGAAGGCGCTGATCTCATCGATCGCTATTTCGGCATGATGGTGATCGTCGTCGGTGTTCTCGCCGCCGCGAGTGCGACGCGCTACTACCTCGTGATGACGCTGGGCGAACGTGTTGTCGCCGATGTGCGCACCGCGCTGTTCAATCATCTTCTGCGTCTCGATGCGGGATTTTATGATCGCGTGCGCGCCGGCGATCTCGTCTCGCGCATTTCGTCCGACACGACTTTGATCAAATCCGCGTTCGGTGCGTCAGCCTCGATTGCATTGCGCAATTTCGTGCTGTTTCTCGGCGCCGTTGGATTGATGGTTTACACGAGCCCACATCTTTCGGGCCTTGTACTGGTAACGATACCGTTCATCGTGTTGCCGCTTGTCGCCTCCGGCCGCTCCGTGCGTCGCCGCACGCGCTTGGCGCAAGATCGCTTGGCCGATGCATCCGCCTATGCGACCGAAGCGATGGCCGCAACACGCGTGATGCAAGCCTTCAACGCCGAACGTGAAACCGGCCATCATTTCGCCGACGCTTCAGAGAACGCCTATACAACCGCACGCGATGCAACGCGTGCGCGCTCGATTTTGACGGCTGTCGCGATCTTCCTGATTTTTGCCTCCGTTGTCGGCGTGTTGTGGTGGGGTGCGCAGGATGTTCTCACCGGCCGCATGACGGGCGGCGAGCTCTCGCAATTCGTGCTCTATGCGGTCTTCGGTGCGGGCGCTTTGGGCGAGCTCTCGCAAGTGTGGGGCGAAATCAGCGCCGCTTCGGGCGCGGCCAGCCGCCTTGCCGAATTGCTCGATGTGAAACCGGCCATCACGGCGCCAGCCCATCCGAAGCCTTTCCCGGTTCCGCCACAGGGCACGGTGCGTTTCGACAATGTCAGCTTTGCCTACCCCACCCGGCCTGAAACGAATGTGCTGCACGGCCTCTCTTTCGCCATGACGAAAGGCGAACGCATCGCGCTGGTCGGCCCGTCGGGCGCAGGCAAGAGTACGGTGGCGCAGCTGATCTTGCGTTTCTATGATCCGCAGCACGGCCGCGTGGTTGTGGATGATGTCAACCTCACGGACGCCGACCCGGAAGCCTTGCGCGATCGCATCGCGTTTGTGCCGCAGGAAGCGGTGATCTTCGGCACGTCGATTGCCGACAACATCGCCTATGGCCAGAAAAACGCCACGCGTGACGCCATCCGGCATGCGGCTGAATTGGCTGCGGCGGCCGAATTCATCGAGAAGCTGCCGGGCGGTTACGACACGGTCGTTGGTGAGCGCGGTGTCACACTGTCAGGCGGTCAACGTCAACGCATCGCGATTGCGCGCGCCATTCTTCGCGACGCGCCGATCCTGCTCCTTGATGAAGCAACCAGCGCGCTCGATGCCGAAAACGAACGCCTCGTCCAAGCCGCCCTTGATCGCTTGATGGAAGGCCGCACGACGTTGGTGATTGCGCATCGTTTGGCCACCATTCTGAAAGCCGATCGCATCTTGGTGATGGAAGATGGCCGCATCGTCGAGGAAGGCACCCACGCCGCTCTCGTTGCCAAGGGCGGCCTTTATGCCCGCCTCGCGCGCCTGCAATTCGGCCATGAGATGGCAGCGGAGTGACGGGTTCGGCCGCGTGATAGAAATGACGCGTTCATGTTGAACGCGTGAGTGCATCTGCAGCAATCCATTCATAAAAATAAGACGGCCGGCCCGACGCGCTGAAACCCTCGCGCACGCGATGAAACCCCTCGCGCTCGTAAAAGCGGATCGCACGATGATTGTCGGTATTCACGTCCAAATGCAGAAAGCCCGGCGCAATCGCCTTCGCATGATCCATCAAGGCTGAGGCGACGCCCTGCCCGCGCGCCTGTTTGGCGATCGCGAATTGATCAATATGGCCCGTTTCCGGATCGACGCTGACAAGGCCGAGAACAGTGCCGTTAGCATCGCACATGACATCGGCATGCACACGGCCCGTGATGTAGGCAGTGAAGCGTTCGATGAACCAGCCGCGCCGCGCCGTGAAATCGATCGCGGGATAAGTATCGGCCCACGTCTCGACCCAAAGATCGGCGCACGCGTCAATTTCATCAAGCCGCATCGGCCGAAATGTCAGGCTCATCGCTCGGTCAGCTTCAATTCGATACGGCGATTGCGCTTGTAGGCTTCATCACCTTCACCAAGTTCCAGCGGCTGGAATTCCGCAAATCCCGCGGCGAGCAATTTCTGCGGCGGGATCCCCTTGGTGATGAGATATTGCACGACGGCGATGGCACGCGAGGTCGACAATTCCCAATTGTTCTTGAATTGCCCTGCACCCGATAAGGGCCGCTTGTCAGTATGCCCATCGACGCGCAGCACCCATGGAATGTCGGGCGGGATTTCGCGCGAAAGATCGACGAGGGCTGTTGCGATCTTATCGATCTCAGCCTTGCCCTGCTCCGTCAACACCGATTGGCCGGGATCGAAAAACACTTCCGACTGGAATACGAAACGGTCGCCGACGATGCGAATATCATTGCGATTGCCAAGCACTTGCCGAAGCCGCCCGAAGAAATCGGAGCGATAACGCGCCAATTCCTGGACTTTCTGCGCCAGAGCCACATTGAGGCGTGAGCCGAGATCAGCAATTCGCGCCTGACTTTCGCGGTCGCGCTTCTCTGATGCATCGAGCGCTTCTTCGAGCGCAGCAAGTTGGCGCCTCAGTGCGGAAATCTGCTGATTGAGCGCCTCGACCTGCGCCAAAGCGCGCGCCGAAATCTCTTTCTCACTGGCGAGTTGCTGGCCGAGCGTACCAGCTTTTCCGGCCGCATCGGCCGCTGCACCAGACTGCGCGTCAGCAAGCCCCAAAAGGCGGTTACGTTCAGCTTCCAACGCGCGGAGCGTGATGGTGACTTGATTGAGATTATCTTCGGCATTGCGGCGATTGACGCGCTCCAGCGCGAGAAGATCGGTCAATTCCGAGATCTGCCGATTGAGCTTTTGCAGAGCCGTATCCTTATCCGTCACCTGCTGGCTCAAAAAGAATTGCACCATCACAAAGACGGACAAAAGAAAGACAATGGCGAGCACCAAGGTCGACAGCGCATCGACAAAGCCCGGCCAATAATCAACCGTTCGAACAGCCCGCCGTCGAGACCGCGGCAAGCTCATTTTTTGAGCCCCTCAATCGTGCGGACAAGAAAATTCTTCATTTCCTGATCGCGCAAGGCCTGCGCCTCAACCCAATCGCGCAACATTTGCTGTTCGCTGCGCATATGGGCGACCATGGTTTGCAGACTGTCGGCGAGGCTCGCCACTGCTTCGCCCGGCGGCATGGTTTGGCGGATTGTTTCCAATGTTGATTCAATCTGCGCGAGACGATCGGCCGGCGTTTCCGGCTCTTCGCCCAAGTCGAGCACGGCGGCACTTAACCAATCTTCAAGCTCTTGATAGAACCGGTTTTGCGCCTGCCCGGCCTGTAAATCGAGAAAGCCAAGGACGAGCGAGCCGGCAAGACCGAACAACGACGACGAAAACGAAATGCCCATGCCACTCAATGGTGCGGCCAGTCCCGATTTCAACTCATCGAACATCAGCCCAGCATCGGCACCCCCCTTCATGGTCTGGATCACGCGCCCGACCGAACTGACGGTTTCGAGCAAGCCCCAGAACGTACCGAGCAGACCCAGAAAAACCAGGAGCCCGGTGAGATAACGGCCAATGTCGCGCGCCTCATCAAGGCGGAGCGCAACCGAATCGAGCGCGGCTCGCAACGAAAGCGTCGAGACACTGCCCGGCACCGTGCGACCCAGCAGGATTGCTAAGGGTTGCAGCAAGACGGGCGTATAATTTTTGGGCCGCGGTACCGTTGCGCCCGCATGCCAACCATTCACCCAGTTGATTTCACGGAAGAGCCGCGTGACACCGCGAAAGCTCAATAAAATGCCGATCGCCAAGACACCGACGATCAGGCCATTCAATCCGGGATTAGCGAGAAACGCGTTCCAGATCGGCTGATAAAGAATGAACGCGATGAACCCGGAGAGGATGACGAACACCGCCATCCGCAACAGATAGATCCGGGGTTTCGTCAGGCGGTCACGGGTGGGCGGGGCAGCGAGTTTCATACCCCATGTTCGCCGCCCAAGCCGCTATGATCAAGGGGTGGGAAGCTTCACCATGGCGAGAAGCGCCTTATGCATGGCTTCATTGCCACACACGACGTCGCGAGTCTCAGGCGTGAAGTCGGCACCGTTCATATCGCCGACGAAGCCCCCGGCTTCCTTTACGAGCAGCGCGCCCGCAGCAATATCCCAGCTGTTGAGGCCACGCTCCCAATAGCCGTCATAACGGCCGGCGGCGACGTAAGCGAGATCCAGCGCGGCCGAACCAAAACGACGAACGCCTGAGCATTGCGCCATCACCTTGCCAAGCAGGCCTTGAAATTCCTGATGATGCGCGCGTCCGAGCGTCGGAATACCCGTCGCGAAAACGGCATCAGCCACACGGTCGCGGCCCGCCACGCGAATACGACGATTGTTGAGAAATGCGCCCTTGCCACGCTCGGCAATGAACAATTCATCCTTGATGGGATCATAGACCACGCCCGCGACGATGACGCCTTCGCGCTCGAGCGCGAGTGAGACGCAGAAATGCGGGATGCCATGCAGAAAATTGATCGTGCCATCGAGCGGATCGATATGCCAACGATGCGCCTTGTCTTTGCCTTCGACGACGCCGCTTTCTTCCATCACGAACCCGTAATCGGGCCGCGCTTTCAAAAGCGCTTCATGCAACACTTTCTCAGCCTTGTGATCGGCGTTTGACACAAAATCGCCGGGCCCTTTGCGCGAGACTTGCAACTGCTCAACTTCGCCGAAATCCCGGCGCAGACCGCGCGCGGCTTTCATCACCGCATCGACCATCACGGTCATCTGGGGGGAACGGATCATGGCAGTCACTCCGGCGTCAAACAGCAAGGCAAGCCACACCACGAAGGGTTGGCCGCGCAAGGCCTCGTCTCATGCGGGGGAGCCGAGGTCAAGCCGCGCACACGCGGGTCAGGGGCTCAGGAACCGCTGAACGGCCTCTTCGGCCTGCCGCCGTTCGCCCGGCGTCAATTCACGCATCGCATCATCAAGCCAAGGATCTTTCAGCCCCTGTGCACTGGACAGGATGGCCCATTTAGCCCCTTGGACGAGATCGCGCCGCACGCCGCGACCTGCGAAATAGAGCCGGGCAAGACGGTTCTGTGCAACGGCGCCATTCTTTTCCGCCGCGCGGCGGAACATGGCGGCCGCTGCCTGTTCATTCCGGCCGACACCTTCGCCATTAAACAGCATGATGCCATATTCAGTTTCGGCGGCGACGTTTTTGCTCAGCGCGGCACGCCCCATCCAAAGCGCTGCATCAGACGGACTTTTCGGAACGCCGCGCCCCTCTTTGTAAAGAACCGCAAGGCCATATTGCGCATCGGCATCGCCACGCAACGCTGCATCCTGAAACAGGGTTACGGCACGGCGATCGGAATCCGGCTTGCCATCCGTGAGCAACATCAGCCCGAGCGCGTAAGACGCCGCAGGCACTTTCGCGGCAGAACTCTCGAGCAAAGTTTTGGCAGCCGACTCATCTTTCGGCACGCCCTTGCCTTCAAGCTTCAACATGGCGAGCGCATATTGCCCCTGCGCATCGCCTGCGGCGGCGGCCTTCTGAAAATTCTGAGCCGCCTTCGTAAGATCAGGCTTCACCCCAAAACCTTTGGCGTAGAGCTCACCCATCAAGGTGAACGCGGCACCATCTTTCGGATTGGTTTTGACGCGCGCTTCTGCTTCCTGCATCGCTTCGCGATAAAGCCCCAATTGATAAGCGGCATAGGCCTTATCGCCATCCTGCGCTGGCAGTCGTTGCGCGGATTGCGGCATCGGCAGAAATTTGGGGGCAGGCGGCTTTGGCTGCTGTTGCGCCGACACAAACCCAACCATTGCAGGCGATACAATCGCCAACAGCGTGGCAGCAGCGAGAAGAAATGGCCGCTTGATCATTTGGCGCCAGCGTCGGCTCCACCGAGCGCATAAAGGGCGCGCTGCATGGCAGCCGCCGGCCCTTCCTCATCACGGAAAACATAATCGCCGAGCGCTACGAATTCACAGCCCGTCGCAGACAGCGAACCGACATCGTCGATCGTTGGTGCATAGGCGACGCACGGCACTTGGAACAATTCAGCCCACCATTGTGCACGCTCAATCACCGCCGAAATCGGCGGCACCGAACCATCCTCGCGCGGCTCACCGAACATCACATAATCGGTGCCGAGTTCAGCCGCTTCCATCGCATCATGGCGCGCCGGCAATCCACCGACGCCACACATGCGATCCTGCGCGCGGAGAACTTCAAGCGCGGGACCGACCGCATCAAGCCCGGTGACATGCGCGCCATCAGCGCCGGTGCGGGCGACGAGTTCGGCATGGCCATCAAGCATCAAGGCGGCACCTTTGCCCTGCACGATGGGCGCAACAGCCTTGGCGAGATTGATCTTGGAGCGATCGTCCGTTTCCGGCAGGCGCAAGATGACGGCATCGACCGGTGCCGCCGCCAAGGCGGCCGCAAGCGCCTGCGGCAATGTCGCCGCATCGGGCTCAAAAGGGGTGAACAGTACGAGACGGGCCTGATTCGACATGCTTGAGGCTTACCCCGAAGCCTTGCCCCTGCGCAACGCAGGGCCCTGAAGACCCGGCCCAAAAAGAAAAGCCCCGCTGCCGCGGGGCCTTTCGAGTGCCTTGCGGGGACTTAGCTGAACTTCGGGTCCAGCTCGCCCTTGGCATAGCGTGCGGCCATTTCCGAGAGCGTGAGCACGCGCTTGATCTTGGAAGCCTGGCCGGCCGTGTTGAACTCTTCAAGGCGCTGCTTGCAGAGCTTCGTCATGGCGTCCATGGCGGGCTTCAGATATTTGCGCGGGTCGAACTCGCCCGGATGCTCGGCGAGGATCTTACGGATCTGCCCCGTCATCGCCATGCGGTTGTCGGTGTCGATGTTGATCTTGCGCACACCATGCTTGATGCCGCGCTGGATTTCTTCCACCGGCACGCCCCACGTCTGCGGCATTTTCCCGCCATAGGCGTTGATGATGTCCTGCAAATCCTGCGGCACAGACGACGAGCCATGCATCACGAGATGCATATTCGGCAACAGGCGATGGATTTCTTCGATGACATGCATCGCGAGGATCGCGCCATCCGGCTTGCGCGAGAATTTATACGCGCCATGCGACGTGCCCATAGCAATGGCGAGCGCATCAACTTTGGTGGCGCGCACGAAATCAGCGGCTTCCTTCGGGTTGGTCAGCAATTGATCATGGCTGAGCTTGCCTTCAGCGCCATGGCCGTCTTCCTTGTCGCCCATGCCCGTTTCAAGCGAGCCCAACACGCCAAGTTCGCCCTCGACTGAAATGCCGCCAAGATGCGACATGTCGACAACCTGTTTCGTCACGCCGACATTGTAATCCCAATCGGCCGGTGTCTTACCGTCTTCCTTCAGCGAACCGTCCATCATCACCGAGGTGAAGCCCGCTTGGATTGCGGTCATACAGGTCGCGGCATTGTTGCCATGGTCGAGATGCACGCAAACCGGAATCTGCGGATAGATTTCCGTCACCGCATCCATCATGTGCTTCAGCATCACGTCATGCGCATATTGGCGCGCACCGCGCGAGGCCTGAATGATGACCGGCGCATCGACAGCGCTGGCCGCCGCCATAATGGCAAGCGCCTGTTCCATATTGTTGATGTTGAACGCCGGCACGCCGTAATCATGTTCGGCGGCGTGGTCGAGCAGCTGGCGCAGGGTGATGCGGGCCATGGTTTCGTTCTCCCCTAAGGATCAATTCTTGCGAAGCACTTCAACACCCGGCAGCGCCTTGCCCTCGAGCCATTCGAGAAAGGCACCGCCCGCTGTTGAGACATAGGTGAAATCGTCGGCTGCGTGCGCGTGATTGAGCGCCGAGACCGTGTCGCCGCCACCGGCGACAGACAGAAGCTTGCCTTCGCGCGTCAGCCGCGCCGCATCCTGCGCCACCGCAACCGTACCCTTGTCGAAGGGCGCGATCTCGAACGCGCCGAATGGGCCGTTCCACACGAGCGTCTTGGCACGCGCCAGAATGCCCGCGATGCGGCAGGCTTCATCCGGGCCAATGTCGAGGATCATCTCGTCATCATGCACATCGTCAGCCGATGCGATGCGGCTTGCGGCGCCAGCTTTGAATTCCTTTGCGACAACGACCTGCTGCGGCAGAACGATTTCGCATTTGGCTTTCTCAGCTTCGACGAGGATCGCTTTCGCCGTGTCGATGAGATCCTTCTCGCACAAGGATTTGCCGATCTTCTTGCCTTGCGCGGCAAGAAACGTGTTCGCCATGCCGCCGGCGATGATCAGAATATCGACCTTCTTCACGAGATTGCCGAGAAGCTCGAGCTTCGTCGAAATCTTGGCGCCGCCGACCACGGCCGCCACAGGGCGCTCAGGCTTTTCAAGCGCCTTTGACAGGGCTTCGATTTCCGCCTGCATCGTCCGACCCGCATAGGCTGGAAGAATCTTCGCAAGCCCTTCCGTCGAAGCATGCGCGCGATGGGCGGCGGAGAACGCATCATTCACGAAGACATCGCCATTGGCCGCGAGCGCCTTTGTGAAATCTGGATCGTTCTTTTCCTCTTGCGGATGGAAGCGGGTGTTCTCAAGGAGAAGCACCTCGCCCTTCTTCATTGCATCGATGGCCTTCTTCGCAACATCACCGATGCAATCTTCCGCAAAGGTTACCGCGCGGCCGAGATGCTGCGCGACAGCCTTCGCGACCGGCGCCAGGCTTTCTTTCAGATCACGCCCTTTCGGACGGCCGAAATGCGCGAGCAAGATGACCTTGCCGCCCTTGTCGGAGATTTCACGAATGGTTGGCAGCACGCGCTCGATACGCGTCGCGTCCGACACGGTGCCATTTTCCATCGGGACGTTGAGATCAACGCGCACGAGCACGCGCTGACCATCAAGCTTGGCATCGTCGAGAGTTTTGAAAGGGCTCGCCATGAAAGCCTCCCTTAGAGAAGCTTGCCCATGGCGACGGCCGTATCGGCCATACGGTTCGAGAAGCCCCATTCATTGTCGTACCACGACAGGATCGAGACGAAATTGCCGTCCATCACCTTGGTCTGGTCCATATGGAAGATCGAGGAATGCGGGTCGTGGTTGAAATCGATCGACACATTCGCCGCGTTGGTGAAGCCCAGCACGCCCTTGAGCGGACCTTCGGCCGCCGCCTTGATTGCTGCGTTGACTTCATCCTTCGTCGTGCCGCGCTTGGCAATGAACTTCAGATCGACAACCGAGACGTTCGGCGTCGGCACACGCATCGCGAAACCATCGAGCTTGCCATTGAGTTCCGGCAACACGAGACCGACGGCTTTCGCAGCACCCGTCGAGGTCGGGATCATCGACAGAGCAGCAGCACGCGCGCGGTAAAGATCCTTGTGCATCGTGTCGAGCGTCGGCTGGTCGCCGGTGTAGGAATGAATCGTCGTCATCATGCCACGTTCGATGCCAATGGCATCGTTGAGCACTTTCGCAACCGGCGCGAGGCAATTCGTCGTGCAGGATGCGTTCGAGACAACGAGATGATCCTTCGTCAGCTTGTCATGGTTGACGCCATAGACAACGGTGAAATCAGCGCCATCGGCCGGGGCCGAAACAAGCACGCGCTTGGCACCAGCTTGAAGATGCGCCGCAGCCTTGTCGCGCGACGTGAAGATACCCGTGCATTCAAGCGCAATATCGACGCCAAGTTCCTTGTGCGGCAATTCGGCCGGGTTCTTGATCGCCGTGACCTTGATCGGGCCGCGACCGACATCGATCGTATCACCCTTGACGATCACATCATGCGGGAAACGGCCATGCACGGAATCATAGCGCAGGAGATGGGCATTGGTTTCGACCGGACCGAGATCGTTGATCGCAACGACTTCGATATCCTTGCGGCCCGATTCGATGATCGCGCGAAGGACGTTACGGCCGATACGGCCAAAGCCGTTAATGGCAACACGGACGGTCATGTGCATTCTCCCTGTTCGAACGTTCAAACCCGGAGAGGCGTGCGCCAGACGCTGACGCCTGCCCGGGTCAATCCATAAACGAAGGCGCGTCAGAGACGCGCCATCGCTTCCTTCACCGCATTGTCGGCCGTAATGCCGAATTGCGTGTAGAGCTCTTTATAGGGCGCGCTGGCACCAAACGAATTCATGCCGATAAACGCGCCCTTGGGCCCGATCACCTGATCCCAGCCCATGCGGATACCCGCTTCAATCGCGATATTGACGGCGGCATCACCAATGATGGCGTTACGCTCGGCATCCGACAAGGCAAGAAGCCGCGTCAAGGACGGCACCGAAACAACACGCGCGGCAATGCCTTTTTCAGCCAGCTGCGCCTGCGCTGCCATCGCGATCTCGACTTCCGAACCTGATGCAAACAGCGAGACCTTCGCCTTGCCTTGCGCGGGCGAGAGTTCATACGCGCCCTGAGCGCACAGATTGGCTTTCGAATCCGTCTTGCGGAACGGTGCGAGATTTTGCCGCGTCAACGCCAACACCGTCGGCTTCTGACTATTCTCAAGCGCTAGCTGCCAGCATTCCGCCGTCTCGACCGGATCGGCTGGGCGGAACACGTCAAGATTCGGGATCGCACGCAGCGCGGCGAGATGTTCGACCGGCTGATGCGTCGGGCCATCTTCACCAAGACCGATCGAGTCATGCGTCATCACATAGATCACACGCACACCCATCAGCGCCGAGAGGCGAATGGCAGGACGGCAATAATCGGTGAAGACCATGAAGGTCGCACCGGCCGGAATGACGCCACCATGCAGCGCCATCCCGTTCATGGCTGCGGCCATGCCATGCTCGCGAATGCCATAATGGATGTAGCGGCCGCCATATTCTCCTGCCTTCAACACGGCGAGGTTCTTCGTCTTCGTGTTGTTGGACGGCGTGAGATCGGCGGAGCCAAGAATAAGTTCAGGGACAGCTGCCGTAATCGCCTCAAGCGCCACTTCGGATGCTTTGCGTGTCGCAATCGTCTGCGGTTCAGCCACAAGCTTGGCCTTCAATGCATCGATGGCGGGGGCCAGTGCATCGGGCAATTTGCCAGCCATCCGACGCTCGAACTCCGCACGTTTGGCGGCATCAAGAGCCGAAAGATTGTTTTGCCAATTTGCACGCAGCGCAGCCGAACGCTGACCAATCGCGCGCCATGCCGACAGCACTTCGCCAGGAACGGCAAACGCATCGGCAAGAAGACCGAGCTTTTCTTTCGCAGCTTTGAGTTCATCGCCGCCGAGCGGCTCGCCATGCGCCTTCGATGTGCCAGCGCGGTTCGGCGCGCCATAGCCGATGATGGTCTTGCACGCGATCAGCGTTGGACGATCGGCTTTTTGCGCGGCTTCAATCGCTTTCGCGATGGCGTCGGGATCGTGACCGTCGACACGCGCGGTTGCCCAGCCTGCCGCATCGAAACGCTTCAGCTGATCGACAGAGTCGGCAATCGACAACGGCCCATCGATTGAAATGCCATTGTCGTCCCACAGCACAATGAGACGGTTCAGTTTCAGATGGCCCGCAAGCGCGATCGACTCTTGCGAAAGGCCTTCCATCAAATCGCCGTCGGAAGCGAGCACATAGGTGAAATGATCGACGACGCTCGCGCCAAATTCCGCCGCCATATGGCGTTCAGCAATCGCCATACCGACCGCGGTGGCAAGACCTTGACCGAGCGGGCCCGTGGTCGTCTCGACACCTTGCGTATGCCCGAATTCAGGATGACCCGGCGTCTTCGAGCCCCATTGGCGGAAACGCTTCAATTCATCGAGCGTCATCTCCTCGACACCAATGAGGTGGAGGAGCGCATAAAGCAGCATCGAGCCATGCCCGGCTGAGAGCACGAACCGGTCGCGATCCGGCCAACGCGGATCGGCAGGATCGAATTTCAAAAACCGCGAAAAGAGAACGGTGGCGACATCAGCAGCTCCCATCGGGAGGCCAGGATGGCCGGACTTGGCCTTCTCGACGCCATCCATGGCCAAAGCCCGGATTGCATTGGCCATTGAGACGTGAGTTTCGCGCGCGGTCATGGGAATTTCCGGTTGGGGCAGGCGCGGGCTTGATAGCACCTCACCCCCCTCTGTCAATGCGAGGAAAACCCATGTCTTCTCCGCAAAAAGGCGTGGGCAAGGCCTGGTCCGCGCCCTCATGCACGCAAACGCTCGGTTTCCTGTGCGGCGCAGGCCCGTGCCGATTGACGCTGTTAGGCGGGCGACCCTAAGATTCTGGTTGAAGATTCGCTCGTGTTTGCGCGTTCGAGCTTCGATTCCCGGCTTGGAATTGGAGCGGCGCCCCAGCAGGACTATTCCGATGGGTCGGCCCTTATCCCCTGCTATCCGCCAATCGCTCATGCGTCTGCGCGCCGCTGTGGATGTCTTGGAACAGGCCGAAGCCCGCCGCCGTGAAAACCAGCGTCAGACAGGCCCAATCGAGACAGAACTGGCCCTGATGCAGGATGATCGTGCGCGTTTGGCCACCGAACTCGATGCGGCGCTTGCCCGTTCGAACCGGGTGGAAAGCCTGGCCGAAGACCTCACCCGCCGCGTCGATGCCGCCATGACGACGGTCCGCGCCGTGCTTGAAAAGAACGGGGCGGTCTGAGATGGCACAAGTCACCGTCACCATTGCTGGCAAAATTTTCCGCATCGCCTGTGATGATGGGCAGGAACCCCATCTCGAAAGCCTCGCCCATGAACTCGATGGCCGCATCGGCGACATGCGTAAGGCCTTTGGCGAAATCGGCGACAACCGGCTGACCGTGATGGCGGCCATCTCCTTTCTCGATGAGCGCGAGGATGTGAAGCTTCGCGTCGCCGAACTCGAGGCGGAACTCGCCGATCTGCGAGCCCGCACCGAGCGGATCGACGCCATGGTGGCCGAGAGCGAGGACGAGATCGCCAAGGCGCTCAATGACGTCGCCGCGAAACTCGAAACGCTCGCACGGGGCTGACTGGCCCCAATTTTTCACGTCCACCTCTGGCATTCGGCCTCTGGCGCGCCTAGAGTCTGAGGGCGGGGCTGCGCGGTGCGTGAGGACTTCTAATCCCCGGGGCCTTATCGATCCTTGAGGGAGCTGTCCCTGGTCTTGCCCGTGGGCTCGGCCAAAACGGCGCCCACCTACTTTGTAGGTACCCGGGATCGAAAACCCCACGGCCGAGGTGGCTCCGCACTCCTGTTTTGTTGGTTCCCCCGCCTTGCCCGTTCTCCTCTCCGATCCCGTCTTCTGGCTCGCCGCGATTCCTGCCGTGCTGCTGATGGGCCTCGCCAAGGGTGGCTTTTCAGGCCTTGGCCTGCTCTCGATCCCGCTTCTCTGCCTTGTGATGCCGCCAGTGCAGGCCGCCGCCGTGATGCTGCCGATCCTCATTGTGCAGGATGCGGTCTCGGTTTGGGCCTATCGCAAGACTTTCGACCGCCGAAACCTGATGCTGCTTCTTCCCGGCTGCGTAGTCGGCATTGGGCTTGGCTGGTATTTCGCCGCCCGCCTGTCAGACGCGATGGTTCTGTTGGCGGTCGGTATCGTCGCCGCCGGCTTCGTACTGATCAATTGGCGCAAGCAAGCCGTGCTTGAGGCGGCGGCGCAATTAAAGCCCAGCGGACCGCTCGGGTTCTTTTGGGGGACCGTCGCGGGGCTGACGAGCTTTGTGGCCCATGCCGGTGGGCCGCCTTTTCAGGTCTATGTGCTGCCGCAACGCCTGCCGCCACAGCTTTACGCCGGCACCAACACGATGTTCTTCGCTGTCACCAATTTGGTGAAACTCGGCCCCTATGCGGCACTTGGTCAATTTTCCACGGGCAATCTGACCATCGCGGGAGCGCTGTTCCCGCTCGCGATCCTCGCCACGATCACGGGCGTCTGGCTCGTCCGTCGCGTCGACGCCAACCGGTTCTACACAATCGTCTACGCGCTGACCTTCGCGGTCGGCCTTAAATTGATCTGGGACGGAGCGATCCGCCTTTTCGGCTAGTTGGCGCGCCTGCACCCGCCGGTCTAGCATCGGCGGCAGTGGAGGACTGCCAATGGCGACAAGCCCATATCAATTCGATCTCGACAAGAACCCGGCCAATTACCAGCCGCTGACGCCCTTGTCCTTCCTCGAGCGGGCCGCGCTCGTCTATCCCGAGCACCTGGCGATCATTCACGGGCCGCTGCGCCGCACCTATCGCGATTTCTACGCACGCTCAAAAAAACTCGCTTCTGCACTGGCCAAACGCGGCATCGGCAAAGGTGACACCGTTGCCGTGATGCTGGCTAACACGCCTGCAATGCTCGAATGCCATTATGGCGTGCCAATGACAGGCGCCGTCCTCAATACGCTGAACACGCGATTAGACGCGGCAATCATTGCTTTTTCGCTTGATCATGGTGAAGCCAAAGTACTCATCACTGATCGCGAATTCGCTAAAACGATCAAGCCCGCACTTGCACAATGCAAAGCCAAGCCAATCATCATCGATTATAACGATCCGGAATTTTCAGGTGACGGCGAATTGCTCGGTGAGATGGAATATGAGGATTTCATTGCAACCGGCAGCGAAGATTACGAACGCGCATCACCGGATGATGAATGGGATGCGATTGCGCTCAACTACACGTCAGGAACGACCGGTAATCCAAAGGGCGTCGTCTACCATCACCGCGGCGCCTATCTGCTGGCGCAAGGCAATGTCATCACCTGCAACATGACGAAACATCCCGTCTATCTTTGGACGCTACCGATGTTTCATTGCAATGGCTGGTGTTTCCCGTGGTCGATTTCCGTGCTTGCAGGCACGCATGTCTGCTTAAGACAAGTCCGCGCGAAAGCGATTTTCGATGCCATTGCCGATTACAAAGTGACGCATCTCTGCGGCGCGCCGATTGTGATGTCGACGCTGCTCAACGCGCCAGCAGCAGAAAAGCGCCCCCTGCCGCATGTGGTGGAATTCTTCACGGCGGCCGCACCTCCACCCGAAGCCGTTCTCGCGGGGATGAAGGATGCCGGTTTCAACGTGACCCATATTTACGGGCTGACGGAAACCTATGGTCCTTCCGTCGTCAACGATTGGAAAGATGAGTGGAACGCCCTACCTGCCAATGAACAGGCCGCGAAAAAAGCACGCCAAGGTGTACGCTATCTCGCGCTTGAAGCGCTCGACGTCAAAAATCCTGAGACGATGGAAAGCGTGCCCGCCGATGGCGAAACGCTGGGCGAAGTGATGATGCGCGGCAATGTCGTGATGAAAGGTTATCTCAAGAACCGCAAAGCATCCGATGAAGCCTTTGCGGGCGGCTGGTTCCATTCCGGCGATCTCGGCGTGAAATATCCTGATGGCTATATTCAGCTAAAGGACCGCTCGAAAGACATCATCATCTCAGGCGGCGAGAATATCTCGTCGATCGAGGTCGAGGACGCGCTGTTCAAACATCCCGCCGTGCAGGCGGCCGCTGTGGTGGCCAAGCCGGATGACAAATGGGGCGAGACGCCCTGCGCCTTCATCGAGTTGAAACCGGAGAAAAGCGCCACGGCGGATGAATTATTGGCGTGGTGCCGCCAACATCTCGCCGCTTACAAATGCCCGCGCCATATCGTGTTTACGGAATTGCCAAAAACATCGACGGGCAAGATTCAGAAATTCCGCCTGCGCGAAATGGCCAAGGATGCTTAAGCGGCACTGTGACGGCGGCCGGACTTTACACCGGCCGTAGCAGCCATTTTGCCAGCGCGGCATTCACATGTACGGGCGCTTCGAGCGTTGCAAGATGCCCCGTCTCCGGCACGACCGTCAGCGTCGCGCCTGGAATGGCATCCGCCATTTCCTGCGCCATCTCGACTGGCGTGATGGCATCCTGTGAACCGACGAGCACCAAAGTGGGACAGGCGATCGCCGATAAAAGCGGACGGGAATCCGGTCGTGCGATGATCGCTTCTTGCTGCCGGCAGAAGGCGTCCACACCGGTATCATCCATCATCTGCCGCACAATGGCTTCGAGCGCCGCGTCAGCGTGACGGTCTGGATGGACAAGGCGTGGCCAGAGGGCCTGATGCACCTCTGCGAAGCGCCCCGTGCGCGCAAGCTCCATCAAAGTGCGGCGGCGTGCTGTGCCGTCTTCTGTATCGGGGCGCGCGGTCGTATCGAGCAAGGCCAAGCGGGTGACCCGTTCGGGAGCCATGCGCTGCATGGCGAGCGCCACATAGCCGCCCATCGAGAGACCACCAAGGGCAAAGCGCGGCGGCGCCTCGGCCAAGGCGCGCTCAGCCATGGCCGCAATCGTATCGTCTTGCGTCTGATCGACGATCAAGACATGGCGTTCAGTAGAAAACACATCGCTCTGAGGGCGGAACAACGCGTCGGTACAATTGAGCCCGGGAACCAGAACAAGTGGCTCAGTCATCGTGAAACACCCTCACAGTCAGGCCCTACTGGCCCTTGATCGTTGACTTAGCACGGATTCTTTCTATTGTGCGCCGCGTCGGGGGCAAAATTCCGACCGGACGGCGTTCCGTCCCCTGCCCCTCCATCCCGGGATGAGCATTGGCTCTCCCCCTCGCCCCGAAGGGGCCGTTAGACACGATGAGCTTTTCAGACCTCGGCCTGAGCCAAAAAGTCCTCGATGCTGTGACCGCCACTGGTTACACCGAGCCGACGCCGATTCAGGCCCAAGCCATTCCCGAAATTTTGGCCCGTCGCGATGTACTTGGCATTGCGCAGACCGGCACCGGCAAGACCGCCGCCTTCACCCTTCCGATGATGACGCTGCTCGAACAGGGCCGCGCGCGTGCCCGCATGCCGCGTACGCTCATCCTCGAACCGACCCGCGAATTGGCGGCGCAGGTTGAAGAAAGCTTCAACAAATACAGTGTTGGCCAACGGCTCGACGTTGCACTTCTGATCGGCGGCGTGTCGTTTGGCGATCAGGATGTCAAAATCACGCGCGGCGTCGATGTGCTGATCGCAACGCCCGGTCGCCTGCTCGATCATTTCGAACGCGGCAAGCTTCTCCTGACCGGCATCGAAATTCTCGTCATCGACGAGGCTGACCGCATGCTCGACATGGGTTTCATCCCGGATATCGAGCGCATCTGCAAATTGGTTCCGTTCACACGCCAGACCTTGTTTTTCTCGGCGACCATGCCGCCGGAAATCCAACGCCTGACCGAAACCTTTCTCCACAATCCGGTGCGTATCGAAGTGGCGCGTCAATCGACGACGGCATCGACGATCACGCAACGCCTTGTTGCCACACATGGGCATGCCAGCGCCAAGCGCGAAACACTGCGCCGCCTCATCCGCGATGCGGAAGAGCTGAAGAACGGCATCATCTTCTGCAATCGCAAAAGCGATGTGCACATCGTCTATAAATCGCTGTCGAAGCATGGCTTCAACGTGGCTGCGCTGCATGGCGATATGGATCAGCGCTCGCGGATGGCCGCACTTGAAGCGTTCCGCAATGGCACAACGCAATTGCTTGTCGCATCAGATGTCGCCGCGCGCGGACTCGACATTCCCGAAGTCAGCCATGTCTTCAATTATGATGCGCCCCATCATGCCGAAGATTATGTCCACCGGATCGGTCGTACCGGCCGCGCAGGCCGCAAAGGCACGGCCTACACCATCGTGTCGGAATCGGACGCGAAAGTGTTGGGCGCCATCGAACATTTGATCAAATCGAAAATTGAATTCGATGGACCTGATCTTGCCAATCTGCCGCCGGATGACGGCGAACGCCGTCCCGAACGGGGCCGTGGCCGCGAGCGCGGCGAACGTAGCGAAAAAGGGCGTGGCCGTGGCCGCGAACCGCGTCGCTCGCGTGAACCTGAAATCGTCGTGATGGCGGACGATCAACCCGATGAAGTTGAAGCACGCGCACCACGTCCGGAGCGGACACGTCCCGAGCGCACCGAGCGTCCTGAGCGCGCAGAGCGACCTGAACGCGAAGAACGCCGCGAGCGTCCGCGTCGTGAAGATCGCCGCCCGCGCGACCGCGACGATGATGGCCCGACGCCGCAAGGCCTCGGCGATCATGTGCCAAGCTTCATGCTGCGCTCGGTGAAACTACCCCCGAAAACGCTGGAGCCAGATGAGGCCGAAGCGGCGCACGAAACGGAAGAATAAAATCAAGCGGGCTAAGGCCCGCTTTTTTGTTTTTATATTTCACACCAAACGCCTCATCCCGAGGAGCGCTGCGCAACATCGCGTCTCGCGCGACGACGGACTTGAAATAGAGCCACAGCCCGTGCGCAACTCACGCGCTCTCCCGCATGAGTCCTTTTTGTTCGCGGCGTAAAAATAAAAAGCGGAGCGTCAACGCTCCGCTTTTCAAAATGCAAAAGGCCGGTATCACCCGGCCTTCATCGTGTCAGTGTAAAACGGGTTTAGCGCTTTTGTGGCGCAATCGCTCAATTTCTTCTTTGAGCATTAATTTTTTCCGCTTCAGCGTGACGACTTTCAAATCATCGCCGCTTGGTCGCAACATCTCGGTTTGAATTTCACGTTCTAGAGCTTCATGACGTTTTTCGAGTTCTGCCAAATGGGCCTGTATCGCCATGGTCGGTTCTCCTTGTGAGAGCTCAAGTCTGCCACAACCGGAGATAAAAGCGAGGCGTCATTTTGCCTAAAAAGGTGCATGAATTCTGACCTGATTTTCGACATATTTCATGGTTGCGGGCTGACCCGTTGAGAGCCATACTCCACAGGCTCGCAATTGCCGGGATGAGCCGCCGGACATGAATGATTTGTCCCAAGATCCACAAGCGCAGGACTTGATCGCTGAACTTGGTCGCCTCAAGACCGAGCATGGCGATCTCAATGATGCCATTGATGCCCTGCTTGCGCTGCCGGCGGTCGATCAATTGCAAATCCAACGGCTGAAGCGACGCAAACTCATCCTCAAGGACCGGATTTCGGCCATCGAGGATCAGCTGACGCCAGACATCATCGCCTGAACGGCATCTCTAACTTGCCATCGCAACGCCCCTGCTCTATTCCCGCCCCTTTCCGCGAAAGGGCCGGATCATGAGCGCAAAGCCTGTGGCGATTATCATGGGGAGCCAGTCGGACTGGGCAACGATGCGCCATGCCGCTGAAACCCTCGATGCACTCGGTGTTGGCCATGATTGCCGGATCGTCTCAGCCCACCGCACCCCGGACCGTCTTGTTGCCTTCGCCAAGGGTGCAAAGGCTGAAGGGTTCAAAGTGGTTATTGCTGGCGCGGGCGGCGCAGCCCATCTGCCAGGCATGACCGCCGCGATGACGGCGCTGCCGGTCTTTGGTGTCCCGGTCGAATCCAAGGCCCTATCGGGACAGGACAGTCTTCTCTCTATCGTCCAGATGCCCGGCGGCATCCCTGTCGGCACGCTGGCCATTGGCAAGGCTGGCGCGATCAACGCCGCCCTGCTGGCGGCCGCAGTGCTGGCCTTGAACGATGATGCCTTGGCTGCACGGCTTGACGCGTGGCGGACCAAACAGACCGCCTCCGTCGCCGAACGCCCATCTGACGAGGGCTGAAATGCTCAAGCCGGGCGCGACCATCGGGATCTTGGGCGGCGGCCAATTGGCCCGCATGATGGCGCTGGCGGCCGCTCCGCTTGGCCTCAAATGTCATATCTACGCGCCACAAGGCGATAATCCGGCTTTTGATGTCGCCGCCGCCGTAACCGAAGCCGACTATGACGATGAGGCGGCCTTGCAGCGTTTCGCCGCCGCCGTCGATGTCATCACTTATGAATTCGAGAACGTGCCAGCCCGGACCGCCGAAGTGCTGGCAGCCATCCGTCCGGTCCACCCCAATCCACATGCGCTCGCCGTCACGCAGGATCGCCTGACCGAAAAGAGCTTTATCCGCGATCTGGGGCTGCCCGTGCCCGATTTCCGGGCGATCGACAGCCTCGATGACCTCAAAGCGGCTGCGGCCGCGATGGGCGGCTTTGGCGTGCTGAAGACGCGCCGTTTCGGCTATGACGGCAAAGGGCAAGCGATGATACGTCCCGAGACCGACCTCGGCGCGGCGTGGGAGAAGGTGGGGCAAGCGCCCTCCATTCTCGAATCTTTCGTGCCGTTCGACCGTGAATGCTCGGTGATTGCTGCCCGTTCAGCCAATGGCGATAGCGTTGCCTATGAGTTGTGCGAGAACGAACACCGCCACCATATCCTTGCCCGCACGACCCTGCCGGCTGCCGTCCCAGCCGCCTTGGGCCATGAAGCGATGGCGATCGGCGAAAAGATCGCCGCCGCGCTCGATTATGTCGGCGTCATTGCGGTCGAGTTGTTCGTGGCGGGTGATCGGCTTCTGGTTAATGAAATCGCCCCGCGCGTCCATAATTCCGGCCATTGGACCATCGAAGGGGCCGAGACCTCGCAATTCGAAAATCATATCCGCGCCGTCGCGGGCTGGCCTTTAGGGATCACCCGCCGCCGCGGCCGGATCATGATGGACAACCTTGTCGGCGATGAAGCCGATCGCTGGGAAGCGCTCCTGAAGGAGCCTGGCGTTCATCTGCATCTCTACGGCAAGGCCGAGAGCCGGCCGGGCCGGAAGATGGGCCACGTGACCCGTCTGTTGCCGGAAAACGGCTAATACAGGCTTTTTCCTGCAAATTCGGCCGTCGGCCATGGACAGAGTGGATTCTTTCTGGTATCCGCTCAGCCCAATCCGGTGCTAGCCATTGGCTCTGCGCTACGGAACTCCATTTTCACCCCTCAAAACGGGACATAGACGTGCAGGTTCTCGTCCGCGACAACAATGTTGATCAGGCCCTCAAGGCCCTCAAGAAGAAGATGCAGCGCGAAGGCATCTTCCGTGAAATGAAGCTCCGCGGCCATTACGAAAAGCCGTCCGAGAAGCGCGCCCGCGAAAAGGCTGAAGCCGTTCGCCGCGCTCGCAAGCTCGCCCGCAAGCGCGCCCAGCGTGAAGGCCTGATCCCGGCCGCGCCGAAGGCCAAGCCGGCCGCGCGCTAAGCGCCTTGGAGCAGCCGCCTGCGCTGCTCCCCTGAAGAACTTCAATCACGGCGCCCCGGCTGAGGCCGATGGGCGCCGGATTTGTTTGCGGCCAAGGCTGCCGCTTTTTCGCCAACAGGCTCCGGCAATGCTTGTGTTTTCCGCCCATGCGGGAAAAGTGGTTTCAACTGATTCGCCGGTGCTCCCTCGGAAGCGTTCCATGATGATGCGGTTTTCCCCGTCCCTCGCCTCGCGCCCCTCGTCCTTGGCACTTGCCGCTGCTCTTGGCGCGGCCTTGATGCTGGCCGCCTGTAGCCCGACATCACGCTCGGGTGGCGCGGCGATTGCCGAAGTCGATACCGATACAAGCGGCGCGGCGGCGACCAATATTGAATCGCTCTCGGAAGTCGTCCGGCAAAATCCGCAGAACGCGACGGCCTACAACACACGCGGCGCAGCCTACGCGCGCATTGGCCGCTATAGCGATGCGATCAGCGATTTCTCGAAAGCGATCCAGCTCAACCAGAATTATGCCGCGGCCTACACCAATCGCGCGCTCGCCCTGCGCCAAACAGGACGCAATGCGGAAGCGCTCGCCGATTTTAACCGCGCCATCCTGTCCGATCCGAATTACGGCCCGGCCTATCTTGGCCGCGGCAATCTCTATCGCGCGGAAAACCAATTCGCCGAAGCGCTCACCGATTTGGCGCAAGCGATCCGCCTCAATCCTGAATCGGCACAAGCCTATCACGCGCGCGGCCTGATCCATCAGCGTCAGGGCCAGCAGCAAATGGCCGTCAATGATTTTGACGCCGCCATCGACCGCGATCCCTTTGCGATGGCTCCCTATCTGGGCCGCGGGCAAAGCCTGCTTGAACTGGGCAAATACCAACTCGCCGTTGAAGATTTCAACGCAGGCCTCAATGTCGACAATCGCCAACCGAATGGCTGGGCCGGGCTCGGCCTGGCGTATGAAAAACTCGGCGACAAGCAAAAGGCGATCGAAGCCTATCAGCGTGCGGTCAATCTCGACTCAAGTAACACCGCCGCGCGCGAAGGCTTACGCCGCTTGGGTCGCTGAGCGCGGTCTGACACGCGAGACAAGGCCTTAAGCCTGTACTTTATGTAATAAAAAACCGGCCCTGAGGCCGGTTTTTTATTTGTTCAAAGTCGAGCGCTTTAATGCGCCATCGCCTTGTTGATGTCTTCGACCATCTTTTTCGCGTCGGCGAAGAGCATCAAGGTATTATCCTTGAAGAACAACTCATTCTCGACGCCGGCATAGCCAGAGCCCATGCCGCGCTTGATGAAGAGCACTGTCTTTGCCTTTTCAACGTCAAGGATTGGCATGCCGAAGATCGGTGAGGCCGGATCGGTCTTAGCCGCCGGATTGGTCACGTCATTCGCGCCAATCACGAAGGCAACGTCGGCCTGTGCAAATTCCGAATTGATATCTTCCAATTCGAACACTTCGTCGTAAGGCACATTGGCTTCAGCCAGCAGCACGTTCATGTGACCCGGCATGCGGCCCGCCACCGGATGGATGGCGTATTTCACTTCGACGCCCTCTTTCTTGAGGTTGTCGGCCATCTCGCGCAACGCATGCTGTGCCTGCGCCACCGCCATGCCATAGCCCGGCACGATGATGACCTTCGACGCATTCTTCATCATGAACGCTGCATCATCGGCAGAGCCCTGCTTGACTGGACGCTGCTCGACTTCCCCGCCGCCAGCCGAAGCCGTCTCGCCGCCGAAGCCGCCGAGGATCACCGAGATGAACGAGCGGTTCATGCCCTTACACATGATGTAAGACAGGATCGCACCCGACGAACCAACAAGCGCACCGGTGATGATCAACGCCATGTTGCCGAGCGTGAAGCCGATGCCTGCTGCAGCCCATCCTGAATAGGAATTGAGCATCGACACGACGACCGGCATATCCGCGCCGCCAATCGGGATGATGATCAACACGCCAAGCACGAGCGAGACGAGCGTGATGAGCCAGAACACCAAAGTCGATTGCGTGACAACGAAGAGGCCGATCAACACGACCAACGCTGCGGCAAGCGCGATGTTGATGACGTGGCGCTGTGGCAGCATGATCGGCTTGCCACTCATACGGCCATCGAGTTTCAAAAATGCGATGATCGAGCCGGTAAACGTGATCGCGCCGATGGCCACACCCAGCGCCATTTCAACAAGGCTTGCAGCCTTGATCGCACCTGTGGGGCCAATAATGCCGAATGCTTTCGGCGCGTAGAGGGCTGCAGCCGCCACGAGCACAGCCGCGAGGCCCACCAGCGAATGGAAGAAGGCGACGAGCTGCGGCATCGCCGTCATGGCGATCCGCTTGGCAACGATCGCACCGGCACCCCCGCCAATAGCAAGGCCCCCGATGATCATCGCCCAGCTGGCGAAACCTGTCGGCGTGGCCACCGCAAGCGAGGTCACGATGGCAATGCCCATGCCGATCATGCCGTAGAGATTGCCCTGACGGCTGGTGGCGGGCGACGACAGCCCGCGCAACGCCATGATGAACAGGCCGCCCGAGACGAGATAGAGAATGGCTGCGAGATTGGCGCTCATCGTCTCAGCCCTTCTTCTTATACATCGCCAGCATACGCTGGGTGACGAGGAACCCGCCGAAGATATTGACGCTGGCAAGGATCAGCGCGCCAAAACCGAAGAGTCGCGCCCAACCGGTGCCAGCATCATTGCCCACCGCTTCAACGCCAACGGCGAGCAATGCGCCCACCACGATCACGGACGAAATCGCATTCGTCACCGACATCAGCGGCGTGTGCAAAGCCGGCGTCACCGACCAGACGACGTAATAGCCGACGAAGACCGCAAGCACGAAAATGGCGAGCTGGAAAATGAACGGATCGATCGCGCCGCCCGAGGCGGCACTGGCCGCGCCGCCCAGTGCTGCACTCGCCTGCTCAAGATGCGTCTGCGCTTGCTGGGCTGCTTCTTTTGCGATTTTCGCAGCAGCCTGTGCGCGATCGAGGATTTGCTGGGCTGTATCATTGGCCATGACAGATCTCCTCAGACTTGCGGCTTGAATTGCGGATGAACGATCGCGCCTTCGCGCGTGAGATTGGTGGCAGCCACCAATTCATCGTCCCAATTAACCGCGAGCACCTTCTCCTTCTTGTCGACCATCGTCTCCAAGAAGGAATAAAGGTTTTTCGCATAAAGGCTCGACGCTGTGGCCGCGAGACGGCCTGGCACGTTGAGATAACCGAGGATTGTCACGCCATTCGGCGTCGTCACAGTCTCACCGGCCTTTGACCCGGCGACATTGCCGCCGCGTTCGACCGCGAGATCGACGATCACCGAACCCTGACGCATCGAAGCGACCATGGCTTCGGACACGAGCTTCGGCGCCGGACGTCCAGGGATCAAAGCGGTCGTGATGACGATATCTTGCTTGGCAATGTGTGAAGCGACGAGTTCGGCCTGCTTGGCCTGATACTCTTTCGACATTTCCTTAGCGTAGCCGCCTGACGTTTCCGCCTGTTTGAACTCGTCATCCTCAACGGCGACGAATTTCGCGCCGAGCGATTCAACTTGTTCCTTCGTGGCGGGCCGCACGTCAGTTGCCGTAACAACGGCACCCATGCGGCGTGCCGTGGCAATGGCCTGCAAACCGGCCACGCCGACGCCCATGATGAAGATCTTCGCCGCAGGCACTGTGCCTGCTGCTGTCATCATCATCGGCAGTGCGCGACCGTAAGCGGCCGACGCGTCAACCACCGCGCGATAGCCCGCGAGGTTGGCTTGCGAGGAAAGAACGTCCATCACCTGCGCGCGCGTAATGCGCGGCATGAATTCCATCGCGAACGCGGCCAAGCCAGCATCGGCAAGCTTTTTCAGCGCATCTTCATGGCCGTAAGGGTCCATGATGCCGATGACGAGCGCGCCTTTTTTGATGCCAGCGATTTCGCTGTCATTGGGACGGCGCACTTTGAGAACAATGTCAGCGTCCGCCAGAGCACCGCGCGCATCAGGCGCAATGTCTGCGCCCGCCGTGGTGTAGTCAGCGTCGGTGATACCGGACTTAAGCCCGGCTCCAGCCTCGATGCGGATCTCCGCACCGAGCGCCTTCAATTTTTTGACCGTTTCAGGCGTCGCCGCAACGCGGCTTTCCTGTGGGTCGCTTTCTGTGATGACGGCAATGCGCATCGGCACTCTCCGGAAACGAAACGACCCAGATCAAAGGGCGGTCCTAGGACCGTATCTAGGTCAGACCAGGAAAATGGCCATGCCTACGACAATGGCACACACGGCAATCGTGCTCCATTTCACAAAGGTCACGAAGTGCTCATAGGTGCGCTCGTGCTCAGGATAGTCCATTCCGGTGCCTTGTGAGTGCGATTCAGCCATTTTAGTCCCCAAAAAGGTCAGTAAACCTCCGGAGGCTTTACAGCATGGTCGAAAACCGTGCAATCGGCCGAAGGGCGTTACCCACCTGCATGCCGGAGCGAAGCAGCCCCGGCGATAACCCCAGCGACGACGGCAAACAGGCTTGCTGCGATAAGCAGCATCAACGGCGGGGCGAAAGGGGTTGTGGCTTCCAACACCGCATTGGACGCAGCCACCCCAAAAATCAGCACGGGCACCATCAAAGGCATCACGAGAATGGGCAGGATCAGCCCCCCGCGCCTCAGTCCCGCCGTCAAAGCGGCACCGACCACGCCTAAAAAGGTGAGAGCCGGCGTTCCGACCAAGAGGGTCAAGGTCACAGCCCCCAGCACGACAGGTTGAAGCGCCAAGAGCAGCCCGAGCAAGGGGGCGGCGAGAACGAGCGGCAGACCCGTTGCGAGCCAATGGGCCAGGCCTTTGGCGAGAACGATCAAGGGCAAGGGCAGCGGCGACATCAAGAGCAGGTCGAGCGAGCCATCCTCTTCCTCAGCCTGAAAGATCCGGTCGAGGCCCAAAAGGGTCGCCAACATGGCCGCCACCCAGAGGATCGCCGCACCAATGCGGGACAAGAGGTTGAGATCGGGCCCGACGGCGAACGGCATGACCGTGACAAGCGACAGGAAGAAGACAAGCCCCATCGCCCCGCCGCCGCCAATGCGGGTTGCTAGCTTGAGATCCCGACGGACGAGCGCCCAGAACATCAGCCCCTCCCCCCGAGATCGAGCGTGCGGGCAGATACGCCAAGCGGATCGTGGGTGGCGGCCAGAATGATCCCGCCTTCAGCGAGATGACGGGCCATCAACCCAGCCAACCTGTCGCGCGAGGCCGCATCGAGTGCTGATTGCGGCTCATCAAGCAGCCAGACGGGGCGACGCGCCACAAGCAAGCGGGCGAATGCAAGACGCCGCCTTTGCCCAGCAGACAAATAGCCAGAGGGCAGACCCGCCGCATGGGTCAGGCCAACAATCGCCAGCGCCTCATCGGGCGGCAACGCAGCGTTTCCAAGCATGGTCTGCCAGAACGCGAGCTGTTCGCGCGGCGTCAAAACCGGCTTCAGCGCATCGCGATGGCCAACATAATGGCAAAGCTCCGCCGGCGGCGTGTCATCGGGCGTGGGCTCAAGCCCGATGCGGCCTGACATAATGGGGAGCAAGCCAGCAATGACGCGCAGAAGCGTTGATTTGCCAGCCCCGTTCGGCCCGACAATGGCGAGCGCCTCCCCGGCTCCGGCCTCAAAGGTGAGGCTGTCGAAGACCACCCGGGATGACCTTCGGCAGGCCAGACTATCGGCAAAAAGCCGCATGGATAGGTGTGACTCCGGAGCCTCAAACGACTTTCGTCATGTAGCGGTTTTGTTTGGAATTATCTATAAGCAAACCGGCTGCGCCGACGCTGATCGCGTGGGGAACTCGGGCACTCCCGAGACGGCGCGTGTGTCAACACTTTGGCCGCAACATGAACCCCGAGAGGATTTCGCCGTGACGACTTCACTCGACAGCTTCAAATGCCGCAAGAAGCTCAAGGTCGGTGCCAAGACCTATATCTATTACTCGCTCAAGGATGCCGAAAAGAACGGCCTCAAGGGCATTTCGAACCTCCCCTTCTCGCTGAAGGTGTTGCTCGAAAACCTGCTCCGCTTCGAAGACGGCCGCTCCGTCACGAAGGATGACATTCTCGCCACGGCCGAATGGTTGAAGAACCGCGGCAAGGCCGAACGTGAAATCGCCTATCGCCCGGCCCGCGTGCTGATGCAGGACTTCACCGGCGTTCCGGCCGTGGTCGACCTCGCCGCCATGCGCGACGCCATGAAGAAGCTTGGTGGCGATCCGAAGAAGATCAACCCGCTCGTTCCCGTCGACCTCGTCATCGACCATTCGGTCATCGTTGACGCGTTCGGCTCGAAGAAGGCACTCAAGGAAAACGTCGCGCTCGAATATGAGCGCAATGTCGAGCGCTATAACTTCCTGCGTTGGGGCCAGCAGGCTTTCGACAATTTCCGCGTCGTTCCGCCCGGCACTGGCATCTGCCACCAGGTGAACCTCGAATATCTCGCCCAGACCGTCTGGACGAAGAAGGAAAAGGCGAAGGTCAAAGGCCGTTCGACCACGGTCGAGGTCGCTTATCCCGACACGCTCGTCGGCACCGATTCGCACACCACCATGGTGAACGGCATGGCCGTTCTGGGTTGGGGCGTCGGCGGCATCGAAGCGGAAGCGGCCATGCTCGGCCAGCCGATCTCGATGCTCATTCCAGAAGTCATCGGTTTCAAGCTGACCGGCAAGGCGAAAGAAGGCGTCACCGCCACCGACATCGTGCTGACCGTCACGCAGATGCTGCGCAAGAAGGGCGTCGTCGGCAAGTTCGTCGAATTCTTCGGCCCCGGCCTCGCCGGCATGTCGCTCGCCGACCGCGCCACGATCGCCAACATGGCTCCTGAATATGGCGCGACCTGCGGCTTCTTCCCGGTTGATGATGAAACGCTCGATTTCTTGAAGAATTCGGGCCGCGCTTCGGCGCGCGTCGCGCTCGTGGACAAATACGCCAAGGCGCAGGGCATGTTCCGCACGAACAAGTCCGCCGATCCGGTCTTCACCGACACGCTCGAACTCGACCTGTCGACGGTGCTGCCGTCACTCGCCGGTCCGAAGCGCCCGCAGGATCGTGTTCTTCTTTCGGATGCCAAGGCTGGCTTCGCCGCCTCAATGGAAACCGAATTCAAGAAGACGGCGGCTGATCTCGGCAAGCGCTACAAGGTCGATGGTCGTAAATTCGACCTCGGCAATGGCGATGTTGTGATCGCAGCGATCACGTCGTGCACCAACACCTCGAACCCGAGCGTGATGGTGGCAGCCGGCCTCGTTGCCAAGAAGGCAGCGGAAAAGGGCCTCACCTCGAAGCCATGGGTGAAGACCTCGCTCGCGCCCGGTTCGCAAGTCGTCGCTGAATATCTCGAAAAGTCCGGCCTGCAGAAATCGCTCGACAAGATCGGTTTCAACCTCGTCGGCTTCGGCTGCACGACCTGCATCGGCAATTCGGGCCCGCTCGATGCGGAAGTCTCGAAGGCGATCAACGAGCATGATCTTGTTGCCGCTGCTGTGCTCTCGGGCAACCGCAACTTCGAAGGCCGCGTGAACCCTGACGTGCGCGCGAACTATCTCGCTTCGCCGCCGCTCGTCGTCGCTTACGCACTCGCAGGCTCGATGCAGGTCGACCTCACCAAGGATCCGATCGGCACCGACAAGAAGGGCAAGCCGGTTTATCTGAAGGACATCTGGCCGACCTCGAAAGAGATCAACGCCGTCATTAAGAAGACTGTCACCAAAGCGCTCTTCAAGAAGAAATATGCCGACGTCTTCAAGGGCGACACGCATTGGCGCAAGATCAAGGTTGGCAAGGGCCTCACCTATGAGTGGAATAACAAATCCACCTATGTGCAGAACCCGCCTTACTTCACCGGCATGTCGATGAAGCCGAAGGCTGTCGAAGATATCGTGAACGCACGCGTGCTCGGTCTCTTCCTCGACTCGATCACGACCGACCACATCTCGCCGGCGGGCTCGATTAAGGCCGCTTCGCCTGCGGGTAAATATCTGATCGACAACAAGGTGGCGCCCGCCGACTTCAACCAATACGGCACACGCCGTGGCAATCATGAAGTCATGATGCGCGGCACCTTCGCCAACATCCGCATCAAGAACCAGATGGTTCCGGGTGTGGAAGGCGGTGTCACCATCCATTATCCGGATGGCAAGCAGATGCCGATCTATGACGCGGCGATGGAATATCAGAAGGCCGGTGTGCCGCTCGTGATTTTCGCGGGCAAGGAATATGGCACCGGCTCATCGCGCGACTGGGCGGCGAAGGGCACCAACCTGCTCGGCGTTCGCGCTGTGATCGCCGAGAGCTTCGAGCGCATCCACCGCTCGAACCTCGTTGGTATGGGCATTGTCCCGCTCGTGTTCGAACAGGGCACGAACTGGCAGTCGCTCGGCTTGAAGGGCGACGAGATCGTCACCATCAAGGGCATCGCGGGTGAATTGAAGCCGCGCCAAATGCTCGAAGCGGATATCAAATATGCGGATGGCAGCACCAAGAAGGTGAAGCTGCAGTGCCGCATCGATACGCTCGACGAACTCGAATATTTCCGCAATGGCGGCATTCTGCCTTACGTGATCCGCGGCCTCGCTGCGTAATCACGGATAAAGCCACAGATATGAAAACCGCCGGGGAAACCCGGCGGTTTTTTTATTGAATATCGTCGTGAAGCTCGACCCGGTCAGGTGGCACAAACACCGCACATTTGATGTCGCAATCCCAATGCACATCATAACGCATCGAACCAAGTGTTGTGACGTTGGCCTTGACGATTGTGCCGAGCGTGCCTTCAGGCATCGGATCCCGATCACCGATCAGCAGCACAAGCTTCACCCGATCGCCATCTTTCATTTTAGTGTAGCAGATCATCCACCCTCTCCCCATCGGGGCTGTGTCTCTGCACACTCAATGTTCAAGGATGAGAGAGGTTCCGCCGGTCACACGAGGTTCGGCCGCTATCGCAGCTTTGCTGTCACTTCGATCTCAACCTTCATCTCCGGCCGGAGAAGACCCGCAACAACGTAAATCCCCGCTGCCGGGCGAATGGCGCCGAAAACTTCGCCGCAAACGGCGAGGACCGGCTCGCAATAGGCGCGATCCGTTACGAAATATTGCGCGCGTACGACATCGGCGAGCGACACGCCCGCCTCCTCCAAAACTTTCGCGACCGTTGCGAAGATATTGCGCGCTTGTTCGGCCGGATCCTCAGGCATTGTCATCGTGGCGTAATCATACCCCGTTGTCCCCGACACAAAGACAAAGCCACCATCGATGACGGCACGCGAATAACCGAACGCGGCCTCGAAAGGCGAACCAGTGGAGATCAATTGGCGCGGCATGGGGCCTCCTAACGCGCGAACAAAAGCCGTGCGGCAAACGCCGTCATCAGCGCCGCAAAGCCGTAATCAAAACCCCGCATCACACGCGGCGAACTTTGCATGAAGGTGGTGAAACGCCCAGCCATCACGATAATGGCCCCCGAGACCGGCATGCCGATCATCAAAAACCAAAGCCCAAGAAACAATAATCGCGCGCTCGCTTGTGCGTCGCCCGCCTCCACGAATTGCGGCAGAAAGGTCACAAAGAACATCACAACTTTCGGATTGGTGAGGTTGATGCCAAGACCGACCAGAAAATCGCGCGAGAATGGCCGCTGCTCTTGTGGCGCTTCCTGAATATGGAAAGACGAGCCATGCCGCACGGCGCCAATCGCCAGCCAGACGAGATAGGAAGCACCCACACACTTAACAACGGTAAAGGCTGTGGCGGATGCAGCCAACAAAGCCGAGAGGCCGAACGCCGCAAGCAGTGCATGCACGATCAATCCGGCGGATGCCCCCAGCATCGCAGCAAACCCGGCGCGCCGCCCGCCGGAGACTGTTCGTGAAATAAAGAGCGCCATATCGGGGCCAGGCGTGATGGCAATGAAAAACACCGCCGCCGAATAGGCGAAGAGAACAGGCAATGTGGGGAGAAAGGAAAAATCGCTCATGGGCGATTTGTGCCTGAACCGCGCGCTTCAGACCACCCGTTTTCTGCGCATCGCCTCCCTCCTCACGGCAAGGAGGCCGAAGCCCTACGCGGCAATCCATGGCCCACCATACACCCGCGGACCGCCACAGCGCTTACGCATGACGAGAAGCGAATTTACCGCCCGGCCTTTAGCGCATCGAGCACTTTGCCGGAGGCGCGCCCATCGCGCGGCAGGCCGATCTTGACCTGATAATCCGCGATTGCCTGCCGCGTCTTGGTGCCAATGGCGCCATCGGGTTCGCCAACATCGTAGCCGCGCTTGTTGAGAAGCGCCTGCAACTCTTTACGTTCGACGCGCGACAGGCCGCGATCATCCGTTGGCCATGGCGTACGGAAGGGACCACCCCCACGCAGACGGTCGGACAGATGCGCAATCGCCAGTGCGTAACTTTCGGCCGCGTTATAGGCATAGATCGCATCGAAATTTTTCGTGACGAGAAAAGCCGGACCATTCACGCCCGCCGGAATGATCAGGCCAGCCTGACCCGATGACGGCATCGGCTTACCATCGGCGCGGCGGACACCTGATGTCGACCATTGCGAAAAATCGCGTTTCTTGGTGCGACCCGCCAGCGACGCATTGAAGCCTTGCGGCAGGATGACTTCGAAGCCCCAAATCTGCCCGGGGACCCATCCCGCCTTTTTCAAATAATTTGCAGTCGAGCCCAAAGCGTCGGGAATGGAATCGACGAGATCGGCGCGGCCATCGCCATCATGATCCACCGCATTGCGCAGATAGGTCGACGGCATGAACTGCGTATGCCCAAACGCGCCGGCCCATGACCCCACAAGATGGTTCGGATCGACATCGCCACGCTGCAGGATGGTGAGTGTCGCGATCAATTCGCCGCGGAAAAATTGTTGCCGCCGTCCATAACACGACAACGTCGCTAGCGATTGCACGAGGGGGCGCTTGCCAATGGCGCGACCATAATCGCTTTCCACGCCCCACACGGCAATCACAGTGGCGGGATCGACACCATATTTCTGCTGCGCGGACGCCAAGGGTGCAGCATATTGCTTGAGCATGGCACGACCATCGACAACACGCTGATCATCGACAAGCGCGGCGAGGTAATCCCAAATCGGCGTTTTGAATTCGGGTTGGAAATCGAGAAACTCCAACACCTTCATATCAGGCTGCAAACCACGGGTCGCTGCATCGAAAGTGGCCGCCGTGACACCCTTCGCAGCCGCATCCGCTTTGAGGCCCGAAAGACAGGCCCGAAAATCTTGCGCCGACGCCGAGAGCGTGGCTGGAATCGAAACGGCGGCGCCAAGCGCCGCCGCCACAATCAAACGCGCGATCATCACGCGAAACCTCAGAGCCATGGCCGCGACTGCGCCGCCTTTTCTTCATAGGTCTTGATCGACGTCGCCTTTTCCATCGTCAACCCGATGTCGTCGAGACCGTTCATGAGGCAATGCTTGCGGAACGGATCCATCTCGAACTTGATCGCGCCACCATCAGGGCCACGAATTTCCTGCGCTTCAAGATCGATCGTCAGGGTCGAGTTCGAACCGCGATCAGCATCATCGAACAGCTTGTCGAGATCTTCCTGCGAAACCTTGATCGGCAGAATGCCGTTCTTGAAGCAGTTATTATAAAAAATGTCGGCAAAGCTCGTCGAGATCACGCAACGAATACCAAAATCGAGCAGGGCCCACGGCGCATGCTCGCGCGAGGAGCCGCAGCCGAAATTGTCACCCGCCACGAGGATCTGCGCCTTGCGATAGGCTGGCTTGTTCAGCACGAAATCCGGATTTTCGGTGCCGTCTTCCTTGAAGCGCATTTCTGCGAAGAGACCCGTTCCCAATCCGGTGCGCTTGATCGTCTTCAGATATTGCTTCGGAATGATCATGTCCGTGTCGATGTTCATGATCTTCAGGGGCGCGGCGACGCCGGTCAGGGTGGTGAACTTGTCCATGGATGCGCCTCGAATAGGGTGGGCCGGATTTGCGCCGGTTTCTAGCAGAGGGGCGCGGTGAAGGGTAGTCTGCCCTGCGTCGGGGGCCCATTGAAGGGGAGCCCATTCCCGGCTAATCGGCTTCCTCCTGCCCCGTTGAGGTTGAAGCCATGGCCCGCACCCCCAAAACCCCGTCCAAGAAGCCCGCTCCTGCCAAGACAGGCTGGTCAAAGCGCACGCTGACGGCGCAGGCCATGGGCGGGATTGATGAGGAAACCCGCGGCGTCGTCCGGCCGATCCACGTCGCGACCACGTTCATCCGTGATCCCGACAACGCCTATTCCTCAGGCTTCATCTATGGCCGCCCTGACAATGAGACGGTGCGCGAGACCGAAGCCATCATCGCCATGTGGGAAGACGCCAAGGCGGCGATGCTGTTTTCGTCCGGTATGGCAGCCGCCACCTCGATCTTTCTGGCGCTGAACCCGGGCGATCATGTCATCGCGCCGAAGGTGATGTATTGGTCCCTGCGCAATTGGCTGAAGAACGATGCTGTCCGGCTCGGACTCAACGTCGAATTCGTTGACGGCACTGACACGGCCGCTGTGAAAGCTGCTGTCCGCAAAGGTCAAACCAAGCTGATCTGGGCGGAGACACCCTCCAATCCGATGTGGAGCGTCGCCGACCTTTCAGCGTTGGCTGACATCGCGCACAAAGCGGGCGCGCGCCTGGCCGTTGATTCAACCTGCGCCACGCCCGTTTTCTCGCAGCCGCTGACGCTCGGCGCCGACATCGTTATGCACGCAGCGACAAAATCGATGAATGGCCATTCCGACGTTGTCGCCGGCGCGCTTGCCACAGCGAAGGATGATGAATTCTGGCAGCGTATTGCCGCCAACCGCAAAAATCTTGGTGCGATCCTCGGCCCGTTTGAAGCGTTTTTGCTGATGCGCGGCTTGCGTACGCTTGATCTCCGCGTCCGCGCGGCGTCGGCCAATGCGATGGAACTCGCAAAGCGCTTTTCCGAACATCCATCCGTCGCGGAAGTGCTCTATCCCGGCCTGCCATCACATCCGCAATATCAGCTTGCGAAAAAACAGATGAAGGGCGGCTTCGGCCATATGCTGTCGGTCCGCGTGAAAGGCGGCGAAGCCAGCGCTGTGGCCACGGCAGCAGCCGTCGAACTCTGGAAGCGTGCAACCTCACTCGGCGGCGTCGAAAGCCTGATCGAGCATCGCGCTTCGATTGAGGGCGAAGGAACACCCTGCCCGCCCGATCTGTTGCGGCTTTCGGCCGGCATTGAAGATGTCGACGATCTTTATGCTGACCTCGATCAGGCGCTGCGCCGCGCCACCGGGCGTAGCAACCGCAAGAAGTAAGACAATCAGACGGGCAAAAGCCCGTCACTCTTCACTTCTTCCATGACGACATAGGTCCGCGTCTCCTTCACGCCGGGCAGGCCAAGCACGACGTCGCCGAGAAAACGCCGATAGGCGTTCATATCGGCGACACGCGTCTTCACGAGATAATCAAACCCGCCGCCGACCATATGGCATTCGAGCACTTCGGGCGCGCGGCGCACGGCGGCGGCAAACTTTTCGAACACATCCGCGGTCGTCTTATCGAGACCAACCTCGATGAACACCAAGAGCTCGCGCCCGAGCTTGGCCGGATCGAGCATGGCGCGGAACCCGGTGACATACCCATCCCGCAACAGCCGTTTCAGGCGCTCGCTGGTCGCGGTAGGGGAAAGGCCAATTTTGTCAGCGAGTTCGACGGTGGCGAGGCGACCGTCTTCTTGTAGCAATTTCAAGATCTTACGATCAGTACGGTCGATCTTTTCCATAGCTTTCTCTATGTAAGCTCTATTTCATAGTGTTTTTCACTATAAACAGATTAAAACGCCCATTGAAACCCCGGCCTGCCTTGCGGAATCTCCTTTCAGCCTTCGGAGATTCCCATGACCGCCCTACCCGCTCCTTTTCGTGCCGCCTATGCCCCCTCGGATGAAGCGATGGCCCGCACGCTTCTTGCCAGCGCGACGTTGTCGCCAGACCGTGAAGCGCGGATTGATGCTGAGGCGACGACGTTAATCGACGCGATCCGCGCCAAGACCGGCGGCTTCGGCGGTGTCGAAGAATTGCTGCGCGAATATTCGCTCTCGACCCGCGAAGGGCTCGCGCTGATGGTCTTGGCGGAAGCGCTGCTGCGCGTGCCGGATGCCGCCACGGCCGACAGGCTGATCGAAGACAAGCTTGGCCAAGGCGATTTTGCCCATCACGAACGCAAATCCGATGCGCTGCTTGTATCGGCCTCCGCATGGGCGCTTGGGATTACGGCGCGCATCATTCAGCCGGGCGAAACGCCGGAAGGCATCTTGGGTGGCCTTGTGAAGCGCATGGGATTGCCGACCGTGCGCACCGCGACGCGCCAAGCCATGCGCGTACTCGGCAATCATTTCGTGCTCGGCCAAACCATCGAAGAAGCGCTCGGTAAAGCACAATCCCCGCAAGGGCGGATCTACCGCTATTCCTTCGACATGCTCGGCGAAGGTGCACGCACCGCAGATGATGCCAAGCGCTATTACCAATCCTATGCCGATGCGATTGATGCAATTGGCCGCGCGGCTGGCAATGAGGCACTGCCGAACCGGCCCGGCATTTCAGTAAAATTATCGGCACTCCATCCGCGTTACGAGGCTTTATCGCATGCGCGCGTGATGAAAGAACTCGTGCCGGAAGTGATTACGCTCGCGCAAAAAGCAAAATCTTACGATCTCAATTTCACCATTGATGCCGAAGAAGCCGACCGGCTTGAACTCTCGCTCGACGTCATCGACCGCGTGTTTGCAGATCCTTCGCTCGATGGCTGGGATGGGTTCGGCCTTGCCATTCAGGCCTATCAAAAGCGCGCACCCGAAGTGATCGACCACATCGTGATGCTCGCGAAGAAATATAATCGCCGCATGATGGTGCGCCTTGTGAAAGGCGCCTATTGGGACACGGAAGTCAAACGCACGCAGGAGCGCGGGCTTGATGATTACCCTGTCTTCACCCGCAAGGCGATGACCGATCTCAACTACATGGCTTGCGCTGAAAAACTCCTTGCCGCACGCCCGCTCATCTACCCACAATTCGCCACGCATAATGCACTCACGGTCGCGTCCATCATCGAGCGCGCCGGCGGTGTCGATGGCTTCGAATTTCAACGCCTGCACGGCATGGGCGAAGGCGTCTATGACAAATTGCTTGAGACACGGCCCGGGACGGCCTGCCGGACTTATGCGCCTGTCGGCGGCCATCGCGATCTTCTCGCTTATCTCGTCCGGCGCTTGCTCGAGAATGGCGCAAACTCATCCTTCGTGTCCGTGGCCGCGGACCCGAACATCGCCGTCACATCCCTGTTGAAGCGACCCGCCGCCATCATTGGCGATGCCGCGCACGCGCGTAACGCGCATATCCCGATGCCGAAAGATCTTTATGGCCCAAACCGGTTGAACTCGCGCGGTGTCGAATTTGGCCATGAGGAAGCACTCGAAGACTTTTTGGCCGAAATCAAAACCGGCGCAGAGAAAGCCCCAAAATGCGCCGCTTCGTTGATCGGTGGACGTGAAGCGAAGGGCGAGGCGCGCGCGCTGCGTTCTCCCATCGATGGGGATTCCTATGGCCTCGTCACCGAAGCCACAGCGGATGACGTCAAACGCGCCCTTGCATCGACACGCGCCGCGTGGCGCTCATGGGAGCGGACGGACGCGACGGCGCGTGCGGATATTCTATTGCGGATCGCTGACGCCTTGGAACAGGAGCGCGGCCTGTTCGCGCATCTTCTCCAAGTGGAAGCGGGCAAGATACTCGATGATGCCTTGGCGGAAATCCGCGAAGCCGTCGATTTCCTCCGTTACTACGCCGCCGATGCGCGGCGCGTGTTTGGCGAAGGGGAAATGCTACCGGGTCCGACCGGCGAATCGAACCGCTTGCGTCATCGTGGCCGTGGTGTCTTCGTTTGCATCAGCCCATGGAATTTCCCGCTCGCGATTTTCACCGGCCAGATTGCGGCCGCCCTTGCTGCGGGCAATACCGTTGTCGCCAAACCGGCCGAGCAAACGCCGCTCATTGCCTATACCATGGTGCAATTGATGCAGCGGGCCGGCCTACCCGCCGATGCCTTAGCGCTCATTCTCGGCGATGGCGCGATCGGTGCCGCCCTCGTCAATCATCCGCAGATTGCGGGCGTCGCTTTTACCGGCTCGACCGAAACGGCGTGGCGCATCAACCGCGCCTTGGCCGCCAAGGATGGTCCGATCGTGCCGCTCATTGCGGAAACCGGTGGCATCAATGCGATGGTGGTCGATGCCACCGCCCTGCCAGAACAGGTCACAGACGATGTCGTTATGTCTGCGTTCCGCTCGGCAGGACAACGCTGTTCGGCGCTGCGCATGCTGTGCGTGCAAGAGGACGTCGCTGACAAGATGATCGAGATGATCCGTGGTGCAGGGCAGGAATTAAAAATCGGCGATCCGCGGAACATCGCCGTTCATGTCGGCCCAGTCATCGATGCCGAAGCGAAAGCCAAACTCGACGGCCACATCGCCGCGATGAAAAAAACGGCGAAGGTCGAGGCGCTCGGCACAGCTCCGTCGAACGGTTACTTCGTTGCGCCCCATATCATCGAACTCGGAAAGCCTGAGGATCTGCAGGACGAAATCTTTGGCCCCGTCCTGCATGTGGTGCGTTGGAAGGCGGGCGAACTCCCCAAACTGCTCAATGCTATTGATGACAAGGGCTATGGGCTGACGCTGGGCGTCCATTCGCGCATCGATTCCACCATCGAGACGATTCTCGAACGGCTCGACAGCGGCAATTGCTATGTGAACCGCAACATGATTGGCGCCGTCGTCGGCACGCAGCCCTTTGGCGGATCAGGCTTGTCTGGCACAGGCCCCAAAGCAGGCGGCCCGAATTATCTGAAACGTTTCGGGCTTGAGCAGACGGTGACGATCAACACCGCTGCTGCGGGCGGCAATGCCAGCCTGATGGCCATGGCGGAGTGATAGAAGCTGCTCCCCTCATCCTGAGGAGCGATGCGAAGCATCGCGTCTCGAAGGAAGAGATAAACCAGTGAGCGCATGAACCACGCCCTCACGGTTCCTCACCAGGAGGGCGTTTTTCAAGCCCGCTTCTTCATCCGCGGCGCAGGCACGTCATCGTCGAACAATTCGGCGAGCTTTTCTGTCATGGCGCCGCCGAGCTCTTCGGCGTCCACAATCGTCACCGCACGGCGATAATAGCGCGTCACGTCATGGCCGATGCCAATCGCGATCAATTCGACCGGAGAGCGCGTTTCGATCTCTTCGATCACTTTTCGCAAATGCTTTTCGAGATAATTGCCCGGATTGACGGACAGCGTTGAATCATCAACAGGCGCACCATCGGAAATCATCATGAGGATCTTGCGCTGCTCTGGCCGCGCCAAAAGCCGCTGATGCGCCCAATCGAGCGCCTCGCCATCAATGTTCTCCTTGAGGAGCCCTTCGCGCATCATCAAGCCAAGATTTTTGCGCGCGCGCCGCCACGGCGCATCCGCATCCTTGTAGATGATATGGCGCAAATCGTTGAGGCGTCCTGGGGCTGGCGGCTTGCCAGCCTGCAACCACGCCTCGCGTGATTGGCCGCCTTTCCACGCACGCGTGGTAAAACCGAGAATTTCAGTCTTCACGCCGCAACGCTCGAGCGTGCGGGCGAGCACATCGCCGCACGTGGCGGCGACCGTAATGGGGCGTCCACGCATCGAGCCTGAATTGTCGATCAACAGCGTCACGACCGTGTCGCGGAAATTCGTGTCCTTCTCGCGTTTGAACGAGAGCGGTTGATAAGGATCGATCACGATACGGGTGAGACGCGCAGGGTCGAGCGACCCTTCTTCAAGATCGAATTCCCAGGCGCGATTTTGTTGCGCCATCAGGCGGCGCTGCAAGCGATTGGCAAGCCGCGCGACAACGCCTTGCAGATGATTGAGTTGCTTGTCGAGATAGGCGCGCAAGCGCGCGAGCTCATCCGCGTCGCAAAGGTCTTCCGCCTTGATCGTCTCGTCGAATTTTTGAGTATACGCCTTGTAATCCGGCCCGCGTGATTGCTGGCCCGCATTGGGCGGCGGCCGGGAGGCTTCGGACGGATTGTCGCTATCGGTCTCGTCCATATCGTCCGGCATTTCGCCGGTTGGACCATCAGCGTCTTCCTTAGCCCCTTCTTCGAGCTCGGCCGACGCGTCTTCGCTTTCCTGCATCTCGGCGCGTTCAGCCGAGGATTGCTCTTCCGCGTCGCCCTGATCGCTCTGTTCGTTTTGATTGTCGCCCTCGTCCTGCTCCTCATTCTCTTCGTCATCAGGATCGAGGTTGGAATCATCCTCCATGTCGAGCCTGGCAAGCACGTCACGGATGTCACGGGCAAAGGATTTTTGATCTTCAATATCGTTGAGCAAACGGTCGAGTGATGCACCCGCCTTTTCTTCAACGAAGGAGCGCCAGAGATCGACCACTTTTTGCGCCGCCGGCGGGGGCTTGAGCCCGGTGAGACGTTCGCGCACCAGCATGGCGACGGCATCTTCGAGCGGCGCATCGGCGCGGTCGGTGATTTCGTGATAATTGCCGCGATGATAGCGGTCTTCCAGCATCGCCGAGATATTCGTAGCGACACCCGCCATACGGCGCGAACCGATCGCTTCGACACGGGCCTGCTCGACAGCATCAAATACGGCGCGCGCGGCTTGTCCTTCCGGCGCAAGGCGACGATGCACATTGTCATCATGGCAAGCGAGACGGAGCGCCATCGCATCGGCATGGCCGCGCACTACCGCCACATCGTCCGCCGTCATCTTGCGCGGCGGTTCGGGTAGACGCGCCCGTTCGCCGACAAGCGACGGCCGATCTGTCGCATAGGTGATTTCAAGCTCGGGCTTGCGCGCAAGCGCACGCATCGCGCCCGCCAGCGACCGCTTGAACGGCTCTGTCGGCGCCTCTTTCGCCTGCGTCGGTTTGCGGTTCGAGGGCGTGCTCACGCCTTTTCTCGCCTCAGCTCAGTGCGACGTTGACGGCGCTTTCCGGCAATTCGACGCCGAAGGAGCGCTGGTAGAATTCTGCCACCAGCGAACGTTCGAGCTCGTCGCATTTGTTGAGGAAGGTGACACGGAACGCGAAGCCGACATCCTTGAAGATCTCGGCATTCTCGGCCCAAGTGATCACCGTGCGCGGGCTCATCACCGTCGACAAATCGCCATTGATGAAGGCGTTTCGGGTGAGATCCGCCACACGCACCATGCGATTGACGATGTCGCGCCCTTCCTTGCCGGTGTAATGCTTGGCCTTGGACAGAACGATGTCGACTTCCTTGTCATGCGGCAGATAATTGAGCGTTGTCACAATCGACCAACGGTCCATCTGACCTTGGTTGATTTGCTGCGTGCCATGATAGAGGCCCGACGTGTCGCCGAGGCCCACCGTGTTCGCCGTCGCGAACAGGCGGAACGCCGGATGCGGACGAATGACGCGCTTCTGGTCGAGAAGTGTGAGCTTGCCTGACACTTCCAACACGCGCTGGATCACGAACATCACGTCCGGACGACCCGCATCATATTCGTCGAACACAAGCGCGACATTGTTCTGCAACGCCCAAGGCAGAATACCGTCTTGGAATTCGGTGATCTGCTTGCCGTCCTTCAGCACGATCGCGTCTTTGCCGACGAGATCGATACGCGAGACGTGACTGTCGAGGTTGATACGGATGCACGGCCAATTCAGGCGCGCAGCGACCTGCTCAATATGCGTCGACTTCCCGGTGCCGTGATAACCCGTCACCATTACGCGGCGATTTTTTGCAAAACCGGCAAGGATCGCGAGCGTGGTGTCGCGATCAAACAGGTAATCGGGGTCGAGATCCGGCACATGCGGATCGGTCTGGCTGAAAGCCGGGACCATCATGTCGGTATCGATGCCGAACACTTTGCGTGCCGACACAGTCGTATCGGGCAGGCCGGGGATCGAGTCGTTGGCTTCTTTCAGCGCTTCGTTCTTCGCAGGCATACATCCTCGCCAGGCAAACACCATCGAATTGCGGAAGCGCGGCCCGGGCCCATGAACTTCATGGCCTCCGCCGCCGGAACCACCGCATGACGATCCATTGATCGGTTCGTTTTAGGCTTTTGCCCCAGTGAAGTCCATCGCCCCGAGGCGGATCAGCTCCGCCCTTGGCGAGGCTCAGGCGAGACCGGAGGACTTCAACGTGTTGTAGGCGTTGATGATCTCGCGCAACTTGTCCTCATAGGAGCGGTCGCCCCCGTTCATATCGGGGTGGAAGCGCTTCACGAGGATCTTGAACCGGGCCTTCACCTCGCCCTTTTCGGTCGTCTCAGGCAGATCGAGCGTCTCGAACGCTTTGCGAGCCAGAGGCCCGATCCGGCTTTCTGGCTCCGCGGCCCGGCGTTGCTCGGCGCGAAAACCGCCGCCACGCAGGATATCGAACGGGTCTGAGGCTGAAAACTCGGCGGCGCCAGCCTTGGCTGCTGCCTCACGAGTGGCGGAATTGACCCCCATCGACCAGGTCGGCCGGTGGCCGATCAGGTCTTCCTTCTGGTACTTTGCCACCGCATCATCATCCATGCCGGCAAAGTAATTATAGGTCGAATTGTATTCTCGGACGTGGTCGAGGCAGAATTTCCAGTACTCACCCTCATGATGGCGCCCCTTGGGAGCCCGGAACTCACCGGCCGCCTGACAGCCCACACGGTCGCAACGGGCCGTCTCCGTCTTGGAGGCAGCCTCGGCCCGGGGCTTCACCCGGATGCGGTCGAACAGGCGCGAGTTGAGATTCATGGTTGAGCTATTATGAGAGACCCCACCCCCTCGGCAAGCGGTGCTGCCCGAGAAAGGCCGCCCCGAAGAGAAAGAATGAGCCATGAGTGTGAAGGAAACGATGACGCGCAAGCTTGAGGCGGCGTTTGCCCCTGCCAGCCTGACGGTCCTCGACGAGTCGGACCAGCATCACGGCCATGGCGGCTGGCGCGAGGGCGGCGAGACCCATTTCCGTATCAAGATCGTGTCGCCCGCCTTCAAGGGCAAGAGCCGTGTCGATATTCACCGCGCGATTAACGCCTGCGTCGCTGAGGAACTGAAGGGCGGCGTGCACGCCCTCGCAATCGAAGCGAAGGCGGAGTGAGATCCATACAAAAGGCCCTCATGGTGAGGAGCCGCAAAGCGGTGGCTCGAACCACGAGGGGGTGATTGATGTGCGATCTGCACTCTTCCGTCCTTCGAGACGCGATGCTGCGCATCGCTCCTCAGGATGAGGGATATTGTGCGATTTGAAGAATGGATTGCCGCGTCGGGCTTAAGCCCTCCTCGCAATGACGCGCGCTCATTTGATGGCTTACATCGCTGTATCAGAATGATTCTCGTCATCGCGAGGCGCGTGAGCGCCGTGGCGATCCATCCTTCACCTTGCGCAAGTCACCTCATCCTGAGGAGGCGCGCACCGCGCGCCGTCTCGAAGGACGAGGGAGGACACGTTTGAAAAAACGCCCTCGCGGTTCGAGACGCGGCTGCGCCGCTCCTCACCATGAGGGCTTATCTCTCTTACCGCGCCTTCTCGAGAATGCTGATGTAATTCGCAACAGCAGCACCGCCCATATTGAAGATGCCGCCGAATTGCGCATTCGGGATCTGCATGTCACCTGCTTCACCCGACAATTGCATCGCGGTGAGGGCATGCATGGACACACCGGTCGCACCGATCGGATGACCCTTTGCCTTCAAGCCGCCCGAACGGTTGATCGGCAATTTGCCATTTTTCGTGGTCCAACCTTCCTTGATCGCACGCGCACCTTGGCCTTCCGGCACAAGGCCCATCGCTTCATATTCGATGAGTTCCGCGATGGTGAAACAATCATGTGTCTCAACGAAAGACAGATCATTGAGCGTCAACCCCGCATCGGCCAATGCACGACGCCACGCGACGCCACAGCCTTCGAATTTCAGAATATCGCGCTTCGACATGGGCAGGAAATCCTGCGCATGCGCGGTCGCGCGGAATTTGACTTGCCGCTTCATGCCAGCGGCAATTTCATCGTCGGCCAGCACGATCGCTGCGGCACCATCAGACACGAGTGAGCAATCGGTGCGCTTGAGTGGACCCGCGACAAATGGATTTTTCTCGCTCTCATTGCGGCAGAAATCGAAGCCGACATCCTTGCGCATTTGCGCATAAGGATTATCGACACCGTTCAAATGATTTTTTGCTGCGATCATCGCAAGCGCATCAGATTGATCGCCATGACGTTGGAAATAGGCCGCCGCAATCTTGCCGAACACACCAGCGAAACCGCCAGGCGTGTCACCGTCTTCGGGCAGATAAGAGGCTTTGAGAAGCGTCTTGCCAATTTCGGGACCGGGCGTCTTCGTCATTTGCTCGACGCCGACAACGAGAACGATTTTGGCCTGTTTGGCTGCAATCGTCTTGAGCCCTTCACGCACGGCCGCCGACCCTGTGGCGCACGCATTTTCGACGCGCAGCGCGGGCTTGAAGCGCAGCCGATCATCAGCCTGCAGGACGAGCGAGGTCGTAAAATCCTGCGCCGAGAAGCCGCCATTGAAATGGCCGAGCATGATGGCATCGACGTCGGAGGCTTCGATTCCGGCATGCTCCAGCGCCTCGCGCGTCACGCGCACAATGAGGCTTTCGACGCTTTCCGCATCAAGCTTTCCAAATGGCGTATGCGCCCAGCCGACGATCGAAGTCATGAGATCCACCCTGAACATTGTTCTCTGCCGCTAATGTGCGGCCTGCCGCACCCCGGCGCAAGACGGCCGAGACCCGACATTCAGCTAAGATGGCTTATTGGTGCGACCACAAAAGAAGCGCAACGCCGAAGACGATCAGCACCATACCCGCCACTTCACGCCGCGAAATCGACTGATCGAAGAACCGGCGTGACACGAACATGGCCATGAACACTTCGACCAAGGCCAAGGTCCGCACATTCGCGGCACTCGTGAGCGAGAAGCCGATGAACCAGAATTGCGACGCGAAGGCCCCCAAAAAACCGGCCGGGATCGATTGCCGCCAGGCTTTGAAGGAGCCCATCAGCGCGGGCCGGTCGAACAGCACCATCCAGACGAGCAGTAATGCCGTCTGCATCCCAAGCGACCAAGCCAACGTCGTCGTGGCACGCATGACGAAAAAGCCGCTGTCGAGCCCCATGATCGCGCCGCGGAAGCATACGGCCGACAGGGCGAAACTGGCGGCGGCCGCAAGGCCAAGACCGACCGGCTTCAAGCCAGCCGATGTGATCGGCGCGCCCGGTTTGAGCGCCGTGAGCACCACCCCGGCCGTTGCCAGCGCAATCGCCGTCCAGCCCATGGGTGACGGATTGTCGCCCAGAAGGATTAGCCCGGCGAGCGCGATCAACAGCGGTTCGGTCTTCACATAGGCGGTTGTGACCGAGAAGGAGCGATCCTTCATGGCTGCCAACATCAGGGCCGTTGCGGCGATCTGGCTGACGGCACCCGCCAGCGTGAACAGGAGAAAATCACCATCGGGACGGGGCACAGCCTCGCCAGAGATCGCTGTAACGAGTGCCAAAAAGAGGAGCGCGAAGGGAAAGCCGTAGAGAAACCGGACCTGCGTTGCCCCAATCGTGCCGATTGTTTTGATCAGCCCCGCTTGCGTGGCATTCCGCGCCGTCTGAGCGGCAGCGGCGATAAGGGTGGTCGGGATCCAGAGAAGCGCGAGCATGGCCGTCCAAACGAAAGCGGTTCTCGCGCCTATCACGCCCAAGGCGTTTGGCAAATCCAGCCTCTAGGCAAATCGGCCATGTCCCGGTACGAAAGGCGCCATGGAGAGAAGCCAGCCCAAACGCGCTCTCGCCGCGCTCGCCCTTGCCATGACCGCGTCCGTCGCCATGCCTGCCATGGCCGGTCCCGCCATCGTGGCCGATATCGATTCAGGCCGCGTGCTTTATGCCGAGGAGGCGACCAAGCCTTGGCATCCGGCGTCCGTCACCAAATTGATGACCGTCTATGTCGCACTCAAGGCTCTGGCCGAAGGCAAAGTCGGACTTGAGACAGCGATCCCCGTCTCGAAGCGCGCATCCGCTGCACCACCCTCCAAAATCCGGCTGAAGCCGGGGCAAGAGATCACGCTCGATAATGCGCTAAAGATCATGATGGTGAAGTCGGCCAATGATGTCGCCATCGTCATTGCCGAAGGCGTGGGGGGCACGGTCGAGAACTTTGCCGCTATGATGAATGCGGAAGCGCAACGTCTCGGCATGACAGACAGCCATTTCATCAATCCGAACGGATTATTCGCGGCGGGTCAGCAATCCTCAGCGCGCGACATGGCGGTGCTCGCCCGCGCTCTGCTGACCGAATTTCCGGAATATGCACAGCTCTTCGGCATTGGCGCCGTCAAGCTCAACGATGTCGTGATGCTCAACACGAATGGGCTGATTGGCCGCTACCCCGGCGCCGATGGCATGAAGACGGGTTTTATTTGCGCATCGGGCTTCAACGTCGTCGCCACGGCCGCGCGCGGCGGCAGAAAATATGTCGCCGTCGTGTTCGGCGAACCTTCGGCGCAAAAGCGTACCATCAAGGCCTCGCAATTGTTCGACCGTGCGTTCAATGGAGAGTTCAGTCGCGGGCCGCAACTTGCGGCCTTGCCGCGCGTCGGTGGTGCGCCGCCCAATCTGCGCGAAGATATCTGCGTCAAGCGCATTGGCCGCGAGCCATCAGAGAGTGATGCGCCGGCCATGCTCACCCAAGGCACGCAGGATGATGGCCGCCCGGTGATGATGATGGCCAATGGCACCGCTTATGCGACAGGGCCACGTGACGAATTCACACCGATCGACGTGTTCATCGGCCCCTCATCCGGATCAAAGCGCGCCCCCATCGCCGCCAATCGGAAAACGACGCCCACAACACAAACGGCCACGGCTGACGCGCCCGTGAAGGCCGAGCCCAAATCCAGCGCGGCAAAAGCTGACGCGAAGAAACCGGCTGCCAAAAAACCTGAAAAAGCGGCAACAAAAAAACCTGCGCCCGCAAAACCGGCCAAGCAGGAACCCGCACCGACATCCGAGCCTGCACCCGCCCCTTCAGCGACGGCGTCGCCCGCCCCTGCAGCACCAGTTAAAGTCGCGCCATCTGTTGAGAATGCGGGTGGCATCGGCATCTCTCAATCGGGTCCCGCCTCGTTCCGCGGCGCCGTACAACCCGCTCCGAGCGCAGCGCCTGCTGGCGGCGGATCGGGACCCCTCATCCTGCCCGGCGCGGCCGCACCCCTGCCTTCGACCCTGACGAAGCCAGCCCCAGCCGCCAAACCCGATACAGCCAAGCCAGCCCTCAAACCCGCAGCGGACCAATGAGACATTCGCTTTCCGTTGCTGGCGTCGCCATGGCGCTCGGCGGCGCCTTTTTTTATGGCTTCAACATTTCTTTTGCAGCGCTCGCGGCGCAAGACGGCGTGAGCGGCCCGGTTCTCGTCGCCTATCGCATTGTGACCATGATGGTCTTGGCGATTGCAGCGCACGCCCTGCTGCGCACGGCATTCCACATTCCTAAAGGCGATCGCGCTGGTGTCATTCTGATTGGCCTGACCTCGATTGGCGTTGGCGTTGGCTATCTTTCGGCGGTCGCGTTCATCCCGGTCACGGTTGCAGCTGTCATTTTCTACACGTTTCCGATTCTGATCGTGATCGCGACGCCTTTCATCGATAAAAGGCCGCTCACACCGACCATGCTATTTGTGACGATCCTCGCCTTCACCGGTGTTGTGATGGTTGTAGGCCCGGCGATTGATGCGCTGGATTGGCGCGGCATCGTGCTGGCCTTCGTGGCCAGCATTTCGGCCGCAATCCAATTTTTTGCAGGCACGCGCTGTCGCAATACGTCCTTACAAAGCAAGATTCTTGGCGTGCAAATCGTTGCCCTCCCCTTCACGCTGATGATTGCGATGGTAGCCGGCGGCATGAAGCCGCCCTCCGTGCTTTTGAATTCTCCCCTCGCCGTTGGGCTGACGATTGGCGGTTTCATGCTGGGCTTTCTGTTCCAGATGCTGGCGCTCAACCGCATCCCAGCGTCGGCTGCCGGATTGGCCTTTTGCGCCGAACCCGTTGTGGCGGCGATCACATCCGTTCTGGTGTTGAACGAACGGCTCGGCCCGCTGCAATATGCCGGGGGTGCTTTGGTGATTGCGGCCATCATGCTCAACGTCGTGTTCGAAAACCGCCGCGCCACCGCCATCACCAAGATCGTGCCGGAATAGCCCCATGCGCGAGGAACGCCGCACGCCTGTTGGAATCGTCACCGGCTTTCTGGGGGCAGGCAAAACCACGCTCCTCAACCGGCTGCTACACGATCCCGCGCTGAGCGGCACCATCGTGATCGTCAATGAATTCGGCGAAGTCGGCCTTGACCATCTCTTTCTGGAATCGCGCGCCGATGGCGAGATGGTCCTGCTCTCCTCGGGGTGCCTGTGCTGCACCGTCCGTGGCGATCTCGTCGCCACGCTTGAAGATCTGTTTCGCGCCCGCGATGAGGGATCGGGCAATCTGTTCCAGCGCGTCCTGATTGAAACGACCGGCCTCGCCGATCCTGTGCCGGTGATGCAGGCCGTGTTGGCGCATCCTTGGCTATCGCGTATCTGCGCGCTGGCGGGCATCGTCACCCTTGCAGATGCCACGCAGATCGAAACGCTGATCGAGACGCAAGAGGAAGCGCTGAAACAGATCGCGGTGGCCGACCGGATCGTGCTGACCAAGACCGATCTCTGGCCCGCCGATGAACGCGCAGAACGGCGCGCAGAGGTTGAACGCTTTCTCAATAGCGTGAACCCGGTTGCACCAATCCTTGATGCAGCACGCTGTGATGCCTCCCTCATCGTCGACGCAGGCCTTTTCGGCGAACAGGGCAAAAGTGCCGAAGTGCGGCAATGGCTTGATGAAGAAGCGCTGGGACTGACCGCACACGACCACAGCCATGATCCGAACCGTCATGGCGATGTTACAACTTTTGCGATTATCCGTGACACACCTGTCGACCCCGGTGCGCTTGATCTGTTTCTCGGCCTTTTGCGCCAGACGCAGGGTGAAAAGCTCCTGCGCATGAAAGGCCTCGTGCGGCTAACAACGGAACCGGACCGCCCGCTTCTGCTGCAAGCAGTGCAGCACGTCCTCCATCCGCCGGAATTGCTACGCGCTTGGCCCGATCAAGATCGCCGTACGCGCCTCGTCTTTATTGGCCGCAAGCTCGACGAGAACGCCGTTCGCGCGCTGTTTGATGCACTCACAGGCACACCGCGGATCGACACACCTGACCGGGCCGCACTCGAAGACAACCCGCTCTCCTTACGCCGCGGCTGATTGCCCCGGCAGCAGGGCTTGCTCCTGCCCCGCGAGCTTCTATCATCGTTAAAAAACGAGAACAGACCGGGGGAGAGCCATGGGCTTTTTGGATCGCCTGACAAGCGAGGTCGCCTATCTGCGCGGCGCGCTCAGAACGCTGAACCGCACCAAACCCGTCGCACTCAACCCGAACCATGTCCTCTGCGATCTGATGGAAGAGGCGGCGGAACAATTTGCCGATCGCCCCGCTTTGGTGGGCGATGAAGATATCTGGACGTTCCGCGACATGATCGGTCGCGTCAATCGTGTTGCACGCTGGGCGCGCGCATCAGGGATCGGCAAAGGCGATACCGTTGCGCTGCTTCTCAATAATTGTCGCGACTACCCGCTGATCTGGCTTGGTATCGCCCGTGCGGGTGGCGCGACAGCCCTCATCAACACAAACCTGACCGGACAAGGCCTTGCCCATTCCGTTTCGATCGTGAATGCGAAAAAGATCATCGTCGGCATGCCATTGCTCGGCGCATGGCAGGCGGCCGAAACACTCCTGACCGATAAGCCCGAGATCTTGACCTTCGGCGGCAGCCTCGACGGCTATAAGCGTTTTGAGCATGAACGCGATGCCCATTCCGCAGAGCCGCTCGCGCCGAGCGAAAAAGTGCCGCTCACCATCGAGGATCGCTGCGTCTATATTTACACGTCCGGTACGACGGGCCTGCCCAAAGCCGCCAACATCAACCATTACCGCATCAAGGCGATGGCACTCGGCTTCTCAGCCGTGATGGACGTACAACCAGACGACCGCATGTATGACACGCTGCCGCTCTACCATTCCAATGGCGGTGTGCTCGCAACCTATGGCGTCTTGTGCCAAGGCGGCTCGGTCGTCATCCGCGAACGGTTTTCAGCCCGCGAATTCTGGAACGAGATCATCCGCTTCAACTGCACGCTGTTTTTCTACATTGGCGAACTCTGTCGCTATCTCGTCAATCAGCCGCCAGCGCCGCAAGATCGGCAGCACAAGATCCGTCTCATTTGCGGCAATGGCTTGCGCCCTGACATTTGGAACGAATTCGTCGACCGTTTCGGCATCAAGAATATTCGTGAATTCTATGCTGCGACCGAAGGCAATATCGCGCTGTTCAATTTCGATTCGAAGCCCGGTTCAGTCGGCCGCATTCCGAAATGGGCTGAGCGGCGCTTCGTCGTCAAAGTCGTGCGTTACGATGTCGAGCGTGAAGAGCCGGTGCGGGGTGCCGATGGGTTTTGTCAGGCCTGTGGGCCTGACGAAATTGGCGAGATCATGGGCCAAATTCTCAACGATCCGATGAAGCCTGCCAACCGTTTCGAAGGCTATGCCGACAAGGCCGCGACGGAAAAGAAGATCCTCCGCAATGCCTTTGCCGAAGGCGATGCATGGTTCCGTTCAGGCGATCTCTTGAAGCGTGATACGCAAGGTTATTTCTATTTCATCGATCGTATTGGTGACACCTTCCGCTGGAAGGGCGAAAATGTCGCGACAAGCGAAGTCGCCGAAGCCATGGGTGTATTCCCCGGCATTGCGGAGGCGAATGTCTACGGCGTGCATGTGCCGGGCTATGATGGCCGCGCTGGGATGGCGGCGATTGCTGCCAGCGCGACGGAAAATCTCGATTTTGCGGCGCTCCATGCCGAAATGAAAAAGCGCCTGCCTGTCTATGCGCGGCCGGTTTTTCTGCGGATCCGGACCGAGCTCGAGCATACCGGCACGTTCAAGATCAAAAAGGTCGATCTGGTGAAAGAAGGATTTGATCCCACGGTCATCACCGATCCGCTCTGGTTCGATCATTCCGGCGAAGGCCGCTATGTGCGCCTTGATGCCGATCTCTACGCACAGATTTTGTCGAAGGCGATCAGGCTTTAGAGGTTCGCTCAGGAGCGCGCGTGCGGAAAGACGGATAGCTATGTCGGCTATGCTGCCAATCAGGCATGAACGCCGCTAACCGCGCGCCCGCAATTCACGCCGTATGATCTTACCCGTGGTCGTCAACGGCAGAGACTCGACGAAGGCAATCTCACGCGGATATTCATGCGCCGACAGGCGCTCGCGCACGAACGCGGAAATATCGGCGGCGAGCGCATCGCTGGCGGCATAGCCAGGCTTCAAAACCAGAAACGCCTTCACGATTTCCGTACGCAGCGGATCAGGCTTGCCAACAACGGCTGACAGCGCCACCGCCTCATGCTTCATCAGACAATCTTCGATTTCGGTAGGGCCGATGCGATAACCCGATGACGTGATCACATCATCGTCGCGGCCCACGAAACGGATATAACCCTCCTCATCCGCCACGGCCTGATCGCCGGTCATCATCCAATCGCCGATAAATTTGGCGCGCGTCCCTTCTTCATTATTCCAATAGCCAAGGAACATCACGGGATCAGGTCGCATCACTGCGATTTGCCCGTCTTCACCCGGCGCGCATTCCGTTCCATCAGGGCGAATGACGGCGACACGATGACCCGGCACCGGCTTGCCGATGAAGCCCGGCTTGATAACGCCAATTGACGCGCTTGAAGCGATGACGAGATTGCACTCCGTCTGGCCATAAGCCTCGTTGATGGTGAGGCCGAGGCTTTCACGGCCCCAATGCAGAGTTTCCGCACCCAGCGCTTCGCCGGCTGATGCAATCGTGCGCAGATCGAGATTGAAACGGCCGCGTGGATGATTAACAGCGCGCAACATGCGCAGTGCCGTGGGCGGCACGAAAATATTGCGGATGGCGAGATCCTGCATCAGCCGGAAGGCTTCGTCGGGATCGAATTTTTCGAATTTGCGTGCCACCACTGGCACGCCAAAATGGAGCGACGGCAAAAGCCCGTTGAGCAATCCACCCGCCCACGCCCAATCGGCCGGCGTCCACATCAGATCGCCCGGCTGCGGCATGAACTCATGCGGCAATTGAATGCCCGGCAAATGGCCCAGCAAAACACGATGACCATGCAACGCGCCCTTCGGCTGTCCTGTCGTGCCGGATGTGTAGATCATCAGCGCCGGATCGTTGGGCGTCGTATTGGCAGGCGTAAAATCGTCGCTTTCACGTGCGAGCGCTTCGGTGAAGCCCAGTGTTGCACCATCCGGCCCATCAATCGAAATCAGCACACGCAGGTCGGGAAGGAGCGCGCGCAAAGGCGCAATCTTGGCAAGCCCTGCGGCCTCGGTGAGGAGCACGCTGGCGCCCGCATTCTGCAAGCGGAACGAGAGCGCATCGGCACCGAACAAAACGGCAAGCGGCAGAGCCACTGCACCGGCCTTGTAAATACCGATATGGGCGGCTGCGACCTCGACCGATTGGGGCAGCAAGATCGCCACGCGATCGCCGCGCTGGATTCCATGGCGCACGAGAAGATTAGCAAAACGGTTTGAGAGCGCACGCAGATGCCGGAAGTCGATCGGCGTGACCGTGCCATCAGCCTTCACATCGAAAATCGCGATGCGAGACGGATCGATCGCCGCCCAACGGTCGCAGACATCAACGCCGATATTGTAACGCTCCGGCAGGGTCCAACGGAACCCGGCATAGATCCGGTCGTATTCAGTATCAGGAACGAGCATGGGTGCGCCTTTGCCGAGGCTTATAGAAAGACCGGAGCCGCGCTTCAATCAGCCTTTGGGGTCAAGCATGGCCCCACGGGTTGTACAGTGGCCTGCGTGCGGTCAGACTGATGGCACGAATCGCCCGTTGCCGATTCGCCAGTGAGGAGGTGCCGATGCCCCGTCTTTTCACCGGCCTCGAGATCCCCGACGATCTCGCCTTCTCCCTCTCGCTCTGCCGCGGCGGCCTCTCAGGTGCCCGCTGGATCGACCCCGACAATTACCACATCACCCTGCGCTTCATGGGCGATATTGACGGCGGCATGGCCCGCGACATCGCCCATTTGCTGGAAGGGGTGCGCCGCTCCGGCCTTACTGTCACGGTCGATGGCCTTCGGATCTTTGGCGGCGATCGGCCGCGCGCACTGGTGGCGGCGATCACGCCCAACCGTGAGCTCCTCGAATTGCAGGCTGAGCATGAGCGCCTCGTCCGGCGCTGCGGCCTTGCGCCCGAGACGCGGAAATTTACCCCGCACATCACCTTGGCTCGCCTGCGCGACACATCGCCCCGGCAGGCGGCCGAATTTCTGGCGCTGCGCGGCCCGACTATGGCCCCAAGCTTCACCGTGAATGAATTCGTGCTGTTCTCGTCCCGTGCCTCGACGGGGGGTGGGCCCTATATCGTTGAGGCGGCCTACCCTTTGGGCCGCCACGAAGGGAGGCACGCATGGCCACACGATTACAGGGCGAGGATCGCCTAAAGGCACTCGCATCGATTCCGGCTTGGCACGCGGTCGAGGGTCGCGATGCCATTGCGCGGCAATTCCGCTTCAAGGATTTCAACGCGGCGTTCGGCTTCATGGCGCGCGTGGCGCTGATTGCGGAGAAGGCCGATCACCATCCTGAATGGTTCAACGTCTACAACCGTGTCGATGTGACACTCTCCACGCATGATGCGGGCGGCCTCACCGAAAAGGATATCGCACTCGCCCACGCCATGGATGCGATCGCCGCCAATGGGTAAGCGCGCGGCCATCGTCAACTCCTTGCGCGGCCTGCATCGGGCCCTCGCCACGGAAAAGGCGGTGCGGCGCGAAGTGTTGATTTTTGTGCTGGCCTGTCCGGCCGTCGTCGTGATCGGGCATGACATTGGCGATCGCGCCGTTCTTTTGGGCGCAATCCTTCTCGTGATCGCCATGGAGGTGATCAACACCGCCATTGAAACCCTTTGCGATCATCTCGCTCCCGATCCGCATGAGCGGATCGGCTACATCAAAGATCTTGGCAGTGCCGCTGTTTTCGTGAGCCGTTGCGCGGCGCTGGTGCTTTGGGCCGCCGCGCTCTGGCAGTTCTGGCAATAGCCTTATTTCGGCTGCATGCGCAGCGCGCCGTCGAGACGGATTGTCGTGCCATTCAGCATGTCATTGTCGATAATGGTCTTCACGAGCGCTGCATATTCCGCCGGTTTACCGAGGCGCGAGGGGAACGGCACATTCGCTTCAAGTGCTTTGCGGAAATCTTCCGGCACGCTTTCGAACATCGGCGTATGGAAAAGCCCCGGCATGATCGTCATCACGCGGATGCCATAGCCCGACAGATCACGCGCAACCGGCAGCGTGAGCCCCACGACACCGCCCTTCGAGGCCGCATAAGCCGCCTGCCCGATCTGCCCATCTTCGGCTGCGACAGACGCAGTGCAAACGACCACGCCGCGACCGCCATCTTGCGTCACCGGATCAAGCCCGGCCATGCCGACAGCCGATTTCGCGATCATGTTGAAGGTGCCGCCAAGATTAACGGCGAGCACCTTGGCAAACGTGCCAAGATTATGCGCGACCAGTTCACCAGTATCGCGCTTCTTCGACACGGTGCGCATGCCCGGCGCAATGCCTGCACAATTAACCAGAATGCGCTCCTGACCATGCTTGGCGCGCGCCGCAGCAAGGCCGGCATCGATGGAAGCCTCATCCGTCACATCGACCTTGCAGAAAAGTCCACCAATCTCCTTGGCGACCGTCTGGCCGCGCTCCTCATTCATGTCGAACAAGGCGACCTTGGCGCCTTGCGCCGCCAGCATCCGCGCTGTCGCTTCGCCAAGCCCAGAAGCCCCGCCGGTGACAATGGCTGCAATCGTCTGATCGATCTTCATGACGCACTTCCCCCTGTTTGGCTCTTTTTAGCCGGAGCCGGCGTATAAGTCGCCTCGCCAAAAGGCGAGGACTGCCACGATTCCGCCAAAGGAACCGGCTTTGATCCCTCAGCCGCTCAAGGCGGAAGGAGAGAGGACCATGGTCGAATTCGCGGGCGAACCCTTGGGACGCCCTTTCACCAAGGACGAAATGGATGCGATGCGCCGTGAGGCGCGCGACAGCGAAAGCCTATTCACCCGCACGCGTGACCGGTTGAAGAAGCTCAGTGGCCGCCTCCCCTTCGCCGAAGATCTCTTGGCCGCGCTTTATTGCGCGCTCGACCCTGCGACTGACCGCAAAGTGAAACTCGTTCTCTTCGGTGCTGCGGCCTATTTTCTGATGCCGATGGACGCGTTGCCGGATCTCTTCCCGATCATTGGCTTCACCGATGATGCCGCCGTGATCGCAGCGGCCATCGCCGCTGTGCGCTCTGGCATCACTGACACCCATCGCGACAAAGCGCGCGAAACGCTCAAGCGCTAAGCGTCACATCCTGACGAGAATTTTGCCTTTGGCCTGACGCGCCGCGATGCGGGCGATGGCATCGTGCGCTTGTTCAAGCGGTACAATCTCATCCGCTTCATCGCGGATTTTGCCCTCCGCCGTCCAACGCAGAAGCTGCGCATTGTTGGCGGCATTCGCCTCAGGCTCTTTCTCGGCGAAGGCACCCCAGAACACGCCGCGAATATCGCAGCCTTTCAAGAGCGTGAGGTTGAGCGGAATTTTCGGGATCGTTCCAGATGCAAATCCGATCACGAGGAAGCGCCCCTTCCACGCAATGGCGCGCAACGCCAATTCTGCCAAATCCCCGCCCACCGGATCGTAAATGACATCGGCACCGTGACCATCTGTCAGGCGCTTTAACCCGTCGCGGAGATTGTCTTGCGTGTAATCAAGGAGCGCATCTGCACCAGAGGCTTGCGCCAGCGCGAGCTTGTCAGCCGATGACGCACACGCAATCACGCGTGCCCCCAGTAATTTTCCAAGCTTCACAGCAGCAAGACCTGCGCCACCGGCCGCACCCAACACAACGAGTGTTTCGTCGGGCTTCAATGCGCCGCGATCTTTCAACGCATGCAGCGATGTTCCATAGGTGACAAGGAGACCGGCGGCATCGGCATCGCTGACGCCATCGGGAATGCGGACGATACGATTGGCCGGAACAGCCACATGGGAGCGGCACGCGCCATAGGTGACATAAGCGGCTACACGCTCGCCGACCGCAAAGCCTGTGACGTTCGTGCCAAGAGCGACAATGGTGCCCGCTAATTCACCGCCCGGCGAAAATGGCGGCTCGGGCTTGAATTGATATTGGCCGCGGATGATCAGCGTGTCGAAAAAATTCAAGCCGCAATGGCTGACCGCAACAACCACTTCATCCGCTGCAGGAACAGGATCGGGCAATGTTTCAACGCTGAGTGCATCAAGCCCCGTCAGTGCATGGCAGATCAAGGCACGCATTAGGAGGCCTCCACCACGCCGGCCGCTTCGAGATTGCGCCTAAGCCGGGTAAACGCCAAACGAATGCGGCTCTTCACCGTGCCGAGCGGTAGCCCGGTTTTTTCGGCAATGTCGCTGTGTGATAGCCCATCGAAAAAGGCGAGACGGACGAGCGCGAGCTGTTCTTCCGGCAGCGCGGTCAACGCTTCGCGCACACGGCCCTCACGATCCTGCATGTCGAGCGCCTGATCGAAATCGGGCGTCTCGGACGGTTCATGGGTCGGTTCGAGCGGGTCGACGAAATCGACCTTGTCGCGGCGCAAAATATCGATGCGACGATTGCGCGCAATGCGGTAGAGCCACGTGGTCACGGACGATTTGGACGGATCGAACAATTCGGCCTTGCGCCACAAGGTCACCATCACATCCTGCGTGACCTCCTCCGCCGTGCCTGAATCGGCCCCGGCGCGGATCAGCCAGGCCTCGAGCCGGGGGGCAAAATGATCGAACAGGCGGGCAAAGGCATCCCGGTCGCGCGAGCGCGCAACCGCGTGGACCCACGCCGCGAGTTCGGAATTGCCGGCCAAAGCTTCAAATCCTCGTCGATACCAATGGACAACCTGTCCCGGAACGAAGAGCCAAGCCTCCGTCGGTGTCGGGAATGTGGCACGACCCATTCGTCCTGAAAACCTTACACTCGTTATCCAACCCTTTTGACGGCAAAAAATGTGGAAAGCGGGCTCAGGGTTAGCGGATCTTTAACGGACCCGGCACAGGGTGTTTGCAACCCGGCATCCGGTTCGGTATCGGTGGCGGTCCCATCGGTATGGGCAGGGGGCGGGTCCCGGAGTAAAGTGACGCGATGATTCGAAGCTTCCTTTCACGCGGCGCGCTCGCCGCCGGCGTCTTGTTCGCCCTCGCAGCTCCCGCCCTGGCCCAGCAGAGCAAGCCCGCACCCAAGCCGGCTGCCGCCCCGGCCAAGCCTGCGGCAGGCGCCAAGCCTGCTGCTGCGCCGACGGAGCAGGGACCATTCCTCTTGGCCACTTTTGGCGATTGGGGTGTGTATGCATCCGACACCGCCAATGGCCGCGTCTGCTATGCGCTCAGCCAACCGAAAGAACGCCTACCGAAAGAACTGAAGCGCGACCCGGGCTTCCTGTTCATCTCGACCCGCCCGGCTGAGGGCGTGCGCAACGAGATCAGCATCATCACCGGCTTCCCGACCAAGGATAATGCGCCGGGCGACTTCGCCATTGGCAGCACGACCTACAAGCTGGTGCAGAAGGGCAATTCGGCGTGGCTTGGCAATCCGGCGCAGGACCCTGCGGCCATTGAGACCATGAAGAAGGGCTCGACGCTGACGACCAAGACCGTCTCGGGCAAAGGCAATGTCACGACCGACCGCTATAGCCTCAACGGGCTTGGGCAGGCGCTCGATCGGATCAAGAAGGAATGCCCATAACGGGCTCGTAAAGGGCTCATGACGGCTTCTTGGCGGCCGCGCTTGGCGGCCCTCCCCCTTCCATGATAGGGAACCGGCCTTCCAGAAAGGCCGGACCATGAGCATCGCCGAAAGCGCATCCGCACGCGCTGACGCCCCCTTCGTCGAAAAGACGCCCGAGATGATCGCCGCGACATTGCGCGGCGAGCAGCCTTCGCTCGTCGGTCTCACCCGTGGCCAGCTCAAGGATGCGCTCGCCTCCATCGGCGTGCCCGAGCGCGAATTGAAGATGCGTGTCTCGCAGCTCTGGCATTGGATCTATCATCGCGGCGCAACCGATTTCGCCGCCATGCTGAATGTCTCCAAGCATTTGCGCGCCACATTGGCAGAGCGCTTCACGCTTGACCGGCCCGAAGTCGTCTCCGAACAGATCTCGGTCGATGGCACGCGCAAATGGCTGATCCGCATGCAGCCTGTCGGCCCGCATGATAAGGGCGCCGAGATCGAAGCCGTCTATATCCCCGAAAGTGATCGCGGCACGCTCTGCGTTTCCTCGCAGGTCGGCTGCACGCTCACCTGTTCGTTCTGCCACACCGGCACGCAACGGCTTGTTCGCAACCTGACGGCAGCAGAAATCGCCGCACAGATCGTCGTGGCGCGCGACCGGTTGGGTGACTGGCCAGGCGCCGAACGGCCCACCAACGGGCTTGTGCCCGATGCCGATCGCGCTGTGTCAAACATCGTGCTGATGGGCATGGGCGAGCCGCTTTATAATTTCGAGAATGTGCGCGACGCGATGGAAGTCGTCACCGATGGCGAAGGGCTGTCGCTGTCCCGCCGCCGCATCACGCTTTCGACATCGGGCGTCGTGCCAAACATTGTGCGCGCCGGCGAAGAGATCAATTCCATGCTGGCGATTTCGCTGCATGCCGTGCGCGACGATCTGCGCAACACGCTGGTGCCGCTCAACAAGAAATATCCGATCAAGGAATTGCTCGACGCCTGCCGGAACTATCCCGGCCTATCGAACGCCCGCCGCATCACATTCGAATATGTGATGCTGAAGGGCGTGAACGATTCCGACGCTGATGCGCGTGAATTGGTGCGTTTGCTCAAAGGCATTCCGGCGAAGATCAACCTCATTCCGTTCAACCCTTGGCCGGGCACCAAATATGAGTGCTCGGATTGGGACCGCATTGAAGCGTTTTCAGAAATTGTCTTCCGGGCGGGTTATGCATCTCCGGTGCGCACGCCGCGCGGGCGGGATATTCTCGCGGCCTGCGGTCAATTGAAGAGCGAAACGGAAAAGCTGCGCGCCCGCGCTCGCCTGATGCTCGAAACGGGAATCGGCGCCGAAGGCGTCTATGCCGCCGGTGCGGGCGAAGAATAAAGTTCGTCCGCGTCGACTAATCAATAAATCCTCGTGGTTCGAGACGCTGCTACGCGGCTCCTCACCATGAGGGCTTGAAAATATCGCCCCATGGATCACCACGGCGCGTTCCACGCCTCGCAATGACGAGGCTTATTGTGATGCATCCGTGTGAGCGCGCGCAGAAACCTCGTTCGTCTTTGCGAGGAGAGTGAAGCCCGACGCGGCAATCCATCAATCAATATACGCCAATCCCCTCATCCTGAGGGGCGATGCGAAAGCATCGCGTCTCGAAGGACGAGGGAGTCCAGATTGCAACACGCAACACCCTCGTGGTTCGAGACGCCGCTGACGCGGCTCCTCACCATGAGGGCTTGAGATTGCCGCCGCCATGGATGGCGCGTGCACCCTCAATTCAACAAGGGTGACCACGCCGGATCGGAGCCGAAGCCCGGCGTCTGGATCGGCATTTCCACACGGCCGGTGATATCGACCATGAACAGGCGCGGACCGGAATTGCCGCCCGCATCGCGGAAAAACATCAGGTAGCGACCATTGGGAGCCCAAGTCGGCCCTTCATTGTGGAAGCCTTCCGTGAGGATGCGCTCACCCGAGCCATCCGGCTTCATGATGCCGATGGAGAATGTGCCGCCCTTCTGGCGCGTGAACGCGATATAATCACCGCGCGGTGACCACACCGGCGTTGAATAACGGCCATCGCCGAACGAAATACGACGCGCAGCGCCACCGCCTGCCGGCATCACGTAAATCTGCTGCGAGCCACCGCGATCACTTTCAAACACGATCTGCGACCCATCCGGTGAATAGGACGGGGACGTATCAATCGCATTTGCATCGGTGAGGCGTGTCGTATTACGCGAGCGCAAATCCATCACGAACAGATTGGACGATGCACCTTGCGAAAGCGACATGACCACCTTCTGCCCATCGGGCGAGAAACGTGGCGAAAAGGTCATGCCCGGGAAGTTACCAACCATCTCACGCTGGCCGGTTTCGATATTGAGCAAGTACACTTTCGGATCGCCATTCCCGAAAGACATATAGGTCACATCCTGCGACGAAGGCGAGAAGCGCGGCGTCACCACGAGATCTTCGCCGCGCGTCAGATAACGCACATTCGCGCCATCCGAATCCATGATCGCCAGTTTCTTGACGCGCTTGTCCTTCGGTCCCGTCTCATCGACGAAGACGATGCGGGAATCGAAGAAACCTTTTTCACCCGTCAGACGCGAATAGATTGCATCGGCGATGATATGAGCGACGCGGCGCCAATTGTTAGGATCGGTGAAATATTGCTGACCCGTGAGCTGCTGGCCAGCAAACACGTCCCACAGGCGAAACTCGGCCTTGAGACGGCCAGAAGGGTCACGCACGATCTTGCCCGTCACAAGCGCCTGCGCGTTGATCACTTTCCATGAATCAAATTTCGGCGCGACATCAGGGTTCACGGCCTTTTCGATGAAGGCCGCCTTGTCGATTGGTAGAAACACACCCGAGCGCTTCAGATCGGCCGTGATGACGGCGGCGATGTTACGACCCAATTCCGGATCAGTGCCGGTGAAATCGGCAATCGCGATCGGCAGCGGCTGGAATTGGCCGCGATCGAGCGTGATGGCAATTTCAGCCTGCGCACGCGGCGCGGCAGCCGACAATCCGGCGAAGCACGCCAGAGCGGAGAGAGCAAGAAACGCAAAACGATGGCGCATGGCAGTCTTTGTCCTGTCATGAAAGATGCAAGCGAGCATGGCGGTCATCCCAACATCTCCCGAGCGTCGAAGGTGATGCTCCAATCCTTCCAATCATTGAAGAACGGAGCGAATTGTTGCGGAATACGGAACGGTGAGCAGCGGCGAATGGCGCGCATGGCGCTCTCGGCAACGGGCCGGAACGCGGGATCGGACGAATTATTCACAAGCACCGGCTGGCCCTGCAATTCACCGCTTTGCGATAGCTGCATTTTGACAATCGGCTTGACGTTTTCAGCACCTGCGAGTCCGGCGGGTGGGCTCCAGCATTGCGCAAGCTGTTCCTTCAACAACGCGCCTAATTGATCGCGCTGGCTGGGGTTAAGTTTCGGCCCCGTGGCATTGGCCGCACCAAGGGCCGCCGTGCGGTTGACCTCAGCGGCAGACGCCGCCTGCTGTTGCGGCTTTTCTTTCGACTCAAGCAATTTCTTGATGTCGTTCGGATTGAATTGCGGCGCGTCCGGCTTTTTCTCAGCCTGTTTCTTCGCCTGTTCAGCCGCCAGCGCCGCGAGCTTTTTCTGCTCTTCGGCTTTTTGCTTGGCTTCGGCTTCGGCCTTCGCTTTGGCCGCAGCGTCAGCCTTGGCTTTCGCCTCCGCTTTGGCTTTTGCTTCAGCCTCGGCCTTTTCCTTGGCTTCAGCTTCCTTCTTCGCCTTCTCGATGGCTTCGGCTTCCGCTTCGGCCTTGCGCGCGGCCGCTTCGACTTTTGCCTTCGCTTCCTGCTGCACGGCCTTGGCCTTCGCTTCGGCTTCTGCTTGTTGCTTTTGCTGTTCAGCCTTCTCGGCTTCCGCTTTCGCCTTATCGGGCTCAGGCTCGGGCGGACGGCTGGGCGGCACCGGAATGTCGCGCTTGGCGTCGGCATTCTCGGGCTTCAATTCTTCCTGCTGCGCCACACGTTGCGCGCGCGGCTTTGGCGTCTCGACCTTTTGCGGCGGGGCGGTTTTTTCGCCCTTCGTCACGGTCGCCGGTTGAGAGAGATCGACAAGATCGACGGGAACCGCCTCCGGCGCTTCCTCGAATTTCGGTGTGAACGCGAAGGCAATGAGCGTCGACAGCAAAAGACCGGCATGCAGCATCCCCGAGAGCGGCAGGCCCGGCTGGGACCAATCGATCTGGAAACGCTCGCGCCAATTCATTTTGCCGCTTCCGGCTCGTTCACAAGTGCCACTTTGCGGAAACCGCCAGCGGTGATCGCTGCCATCAATTCCGCGACGCGGCCATAGGCAATGGATTTGTCAGCGCGCACATAGATGCGCTCATCCGCACCCGTCTTCGCCACCGCCTGCAATTTCACCGCGATATCAGAAAGCGCAATCGGCTCCTCCATCACATAGATCTTGCCATCCGCCTTGATCGAAATGGTGAGCGGCACCTTGTCGATATTGAGCGGCGCCGCTTTGGTCTGCGGCAGATCAAGCGGCACGCCCGTGGCGAGCAAGGGCGCGGCCACCATGAAGATGATCAAAAGAACAAGCATGACGTCGATGAACGGCGTCATGTTGATGTCAGCGATGGGCGCGTGCTTGCGGCTGCCGCGTCGTCTGCGACCGCCGCCTCCTCCGCCCCCTGCCATGGACATGGCCATTGGCTATCCTCCTCAGGCGGCGATGCGTTCGTCGATCTGGCGCGAGAGAATTGCGGAGAATTCATCCGCATAAGCCTCAAGCCGCGCCTGCTGCTTATTGGCTTCCGCCTGCAGCTTGTTGTAGGCGATGACCGCCGGAATGGCGGCGAAAAGGCCAATCGCGGTGGCAAACAAAGCTTCCGCAATGCCGGGCGCAACCACTGCAAGCGATGTGTTCTTCGATGCGGCAATCGAGCGGAACGACGTCATGATGCCCCACACCGTGCCGAACAGGCCGATGAAGGGCGAGGCCGAACCGATGGTCGCCAACACCAGCAATTTCGATTCAAACCGTTCACGCTCGCGCTGGATCGTCACGTCGAGCACCTTGTCGATCCGTTGACCGAGATTGGCGAAAGAACGGCCAGGATTTTCAACAGCGCGCTTCCATTCGCGCATGGCGGCCACGAAAACGGCCGCCATCGCACCGGCCGGGCGATCAACCAGCATCTGGTACAATTCTTCCAGCGATTGGCCGGACCAGAACACTTCCTCGAAGCGATCCATCGCACGCTCGGAGCGGCGGAAGAACAGACTCTTGTCGATGATAATGGCCCATGACCAGACCGAAGCGGCCATCAACCCGAGCATCACGAATTTCACCACGAAATGCGCGTGCCAGAACATGGACCAGAGGGTGATATCGCCGCCCGCTGCCCCAAGGCCCGCTTGCACGACTTCGGTTCCGTTCATACGCCTGTTCCTTTCCGCGGGACCGACCTTGGATAAGGCGGCCCGGTTGAACGCATTCGCTTGTGCTGGATCTCAGCCTCCCGAATGGCGGCGAAATCCGGCGAAACAAGGGCGCTTTCAGGCCGAATCGGCCCGCAATTGCCCGTTTTCGAGCAAGTGGACCTTTATGATTAAGAGGGAGTTAAGAAACCGCATCATCCCACAAAGGGAGAGCCGGTTTGCGGCCCAAGATGATGCGAAACAGAAGAAATGGGTTCGCGCCCGTCAGGTTAGCCGGCCGGAATTTGAGCCCGGATGGAATCGGGCAGACGCGTCGGCCGCCCCTCCTTCAGAATCACCACAAGCACCTCGGCCGTGGTCAGAACCTCGTTGCCACGCAGAATGCGCTGGGACAGCTCCATCGAAGCGCCACCGAATTTCACGGCCTTGGTCTCAACAACCAGTTCATCATCCATCAAAGCGGGCTTGAGCCAATCGACGGCCATACGGCGCACGACGAAATAGACGCCCGTCTCACGATGCAGGGCTTGCTGGTCAATGCCGCAGGAACGGATGAACTCGGTCCGCCCGCGCTCGAAAAAGCGCAAATAGGAGGCGTGATAGACAACGCCGGAGAAATCCGTGTCCTCGTAATAAACGCGCAGGGGGAAACGATGATGGGTCAATGATCTCTCCCACGCGGAACACCATAATGCCCCGTTGCCTTTTGAGCCTCATCCTGAGGAGCCCCGCAAGGGGCGTCTCGAAGGACGAGGCGCTTCACACACTTGAGTGCACCCTCTTGGTTCGAGACGCGGCTGCGCCGCTCCTCACCATGAGGGCGCATATTACTGGTCCCCATCCGGAAAGAGCCCGAACTGCGCACCAGCGCTGGTCGGCACGGCAAGGCCAAGATGTTTGAAGGCGAGCGGCGTGAGCAGACGCCCCCGCGGCGTGCGCTGCAAAAAGCCCTGCTGCAACAAATAGGGTTCGATGATGTCTTCGATCGCGTCGCGCGGTTCCGACAGGGCCGCTGCAATCGTTTCGATGCCGACCGGACCGCCACCAAAATTTTCCGCCACCAGCGACAAATAGCGCCGATCCATCTGATCGAGCCCGACGGCGTCAACATCAAGCAATGTCAACGCACGGTCGGCAATGGTACGCGTGACTTCTGCCGCATGTTCAACCACCGCAAAATCGCGCACGCGGCGCAACAGGCGCCCTGCAATGCGGGGCGTACCGCGCGCACGGCGCGCAATTTCGTTCGCACCCTCTTGGCTCATGCCGATGCCAAGCACGCGCGCACCGCGTTTGACGATGAATTCCAATTCTTCAATCGTGTAGAAATTGAGCCGGATCGGAATGCCGAAACGGTCGCGCAATGGCGTCGTCAGCAAACCTGCACGCGTCGTCGCGCCCACAAGGGTGAATTTGGCGAGATCAATCTTCACCGAGCGCGCCGCAGGCCCTTCACCAATAATCAAATCGAGCTGAAAATCCTCCATCGCTGGATAAAGGATTTCTTCCACTGCCGGATTGAGGCGGTGGATTTCATCGATGAACAGCACGTCACGCTCTTCGAGATTGGTGAGCTGCGCGGCGAGATCGCCCGCTTTCGCAATCACTGGCCCCGAGGTTGAGCGGAAATTCACGCCCAATTCGCGCGCAACAATCTGCGCGAGCGTCGTCTTACCCAAGCCCGGCGGGCCAACGAACAAGACATGATCGAGTGCATCCTTACGTGTTTTCGCGGCTTCGATGAACACTTTGAGATTGGCGCGTGCCTGTTGTTGGCCAACGAAATCATCAAGCACCAAAGGCCGCAACGAACGGTCGAGATCGTCTTCGCGCGCTTCAGGCGCCATCAGACCGGGGCGGGACGGCTTGTCGTTCATTTCGCCATTTCTTTCAACGCCAACCGGATGAGCTGCGGCGAGGACGCCGTATCACCCGCCACACGCACAGCCGCGGCCACCGCGGCGGACGCCTGCGCCTGCTGATAACCAAGATTGATCAAGGCAGACACCGCATCGGCCACTGGGACTGGCGCGGTTTTCTCCGCGACCGAATCCGACAATTTGATAATGGCCGGATCGACACTGCCAAAGGCGGGCGCCTTATCTTTCAACTCTGTCACAATGCGCTGCGCGAGCTTCGGCCCCACACCGGGGGCGCGACCGATCATCGCCTTGTCGCCCGTGCCAAGCGCCGTCGCCAGTGCGCCGGGTTCAAGCGCCGACAAAATCGCGAGCGCCACTTTTGCGCCGACACCTTGCACCGTTTGCAACAAGCGGAACCATTCGCGCTCTTGATCGGTACGGAAGCCAAAAAGCTTAATCATGTCTTCCCGCACGATCGTCTCAATCGACAGCACCGCCGCTTCCCCCGGCGAGGGCAACGCCGTTAGCGTTTTTGCGGAGCAATGGACGAGGTAGCCGACGCCATGCACATCAAGGATGATGTGATCCTCGCCATAAGAATCGATCGTGCCTTTGAGCTTGCCGATCATGCGTGGCCCTTCAACGTGCCAGCGACCAGCACGGCCATTTCTTCCGCGGCCGGATCACCAAGCTGCGATAGGCCTGCGACGACGCCTTGGCGATCCGCTTCATTGCGGTTTTGGCTCGTCTTCCATTTGCCATCGAGCGCAGTGAGCGCGATCTCGATACCGACAATGCCTTTGATCTGCGACGCGATGAAATCCTCCGGCGCATCCTCAACCGACCAAGGGTCCGGCGCGCCACCTTCCATCATCGTCGTGACACCGCGAATTTGCTGGGCGAGCCAATGCTTGTCTTCAATCGCGCGCGCGATACCGCGCGCCTGCACCATGGCGTAATTCCATGTTGGCACGACTTTGTGCGTCTCGCGCTTCGTTTCGTACCAGTTCGGACGGATATAATGATCGCTGCCTTGAAAGACGACCAGCGCTTCAAGCCCATCGCCAATCTCTTTCCATTGGCCGTTGGCTTTCGCCACATGGCAGCGCAGCGTGCCGAATGGTGCGGGCTCAGGGTCGTAGAGAAAAGGGATCGCATTGGCGATGACACCACTCGCCCCGGCGGTAATGAGAAGCCCGAGCGGACAGGCGCGCATCAGCTGCGCCATAGCGGCGTGGTCATGTTCCTTGAAAGCGGGTGGCTGGTACATCGCGGTCGGTCCAAAAGAGAACGAAACGGGATCATAGAGCGCCCCCGCGAGATTCGGTAGCGGCTTCTCTTAGCCTTTGGCGAGAAGCCGCTCACGCGCCAGCGCGCCCCGGTGCTGGGCATGGGTGAGCGCCACCGCCAAGGCATCCGCCGCGTCGGGCGTTGCCGGATCAGCCTTGGGGAGCAGCACCTTCACCATCATGTGGATCTGGTCCTTCTCGGCATGGCCCGCGCCAACAATCGTCTTCTTCACAAGGTTTGGCGCATATTCATCGACTTGGAGACCCGCCACCGCGCAGGCCAGCATGGAAACGCCACGCGCATGACCGAGTTTGAGCGTGGCACGTGCATCCTTGTTGACGAAGGTTTCTTCGATCGCTGCCTCATCCGGCGTCCAAGCCCGGATGACGCCCGCTATGCCTTCGTTCAGCTGCTTGAGACGCTCGGCCAAAGGCGCTTTGCCGTCAGAATGAACGGTGCCGCAGCCCAGAAAAGACAGCCGCGTCCCCTCCGACGCAATCATGCCCCAGCCCGTATTACGAAGCCCGGGATCGATGCCGAGGATGCGGATGATGGCCATGCCGTGGGTCTCCGCGCTGCACGCGCCGTTATACCGCCGCTTATCATTGCAAGAATTGCAAGCTCGATGGAGCGAACCCTCATCCTGAGGAGCGATGCGGGCATCGCATCGCGAAGGACGCGGGAAACCAGTTTGCACTGATCCTACGCCCTCGTGGTGCGAGACGGAACGCGCCGCGTTCCAACTCACCACGAGAACTTTCGGCTTAGCCCATCTTCGCCATCAGCGTGTCCGAGAAAGATGCGTTCGAATAGACATGCTGCACGTCGTCATTGTCATCAAGCGAATCCATCAGCTTGACGATCTTTTCGCCTGCTTCGTCATCGACCGCGATTTGGTTCTGCGCGCGCCAAACGAGCGCCGCCTTTTTCGGTTCGCCAAATTTCGCTTCGAGTTCCTTGGCCACATCGCGCAGCGCGTCCATGGCAGTGACGATTTCGTGCCCTTCGTCAGACGAGGACACATCATCCGCACCCGCTTCGATAGCGGCTTCCATCATCGCGTCTTCAGAGGCGACCTTTGCGTCATATTCGATCACGCCGACGCGATCGAACATGAATGAGACCGCACCCGTTTCCGCAAGTGAACCACCTGCCTTGGTGAAATAGGAACGCACTTCGGACGCGGTGCGATTGCGATTATCGGTGAGCGCTTCGATGATCACAGCAACGCCACCGGGCGCATAGCCTTCGTAACGAATTTCTTCGTAGTTTTCGGATTCGCCGCCGAGCGCCTTCTTGATCGCACGCTCGATATTGTCTTTCGGCATGTTCTCCGCCCGCGCGGCCTGAATGGCAGCGCGCAGGCGCGGATTCATGTTGGGATCAGGCAGGCCCATTTTTGCAGCGACCGTGATTTCGCGCGCGAGCTTGGAAAACAGCTTCGACCGCACGGCATCCTGACGGCCCTTGCGGTGCATGATGTTTTTAAACTGGGAATGGCCGGCCATGGCAGTGTCCTCGGACAGGATCTTGGAAAACTGGCGCGCTTATAGAGGGCGAGGACCGGTTACGTCCAGAACCCCGGCATAACGGGCTCAAGGCAACCACCCAGCCGAACAGGCGACACACGGATCGCAAGCCCCGTTCGGTCATCGGTCTCAACCGCAAGGCCTGACAGGGTGCCCTCGCCGGACGCTGCTTCCAGCCGCGTGCCCGGCGTCTTTTCGAGAAAGCGACGCAGCGGCTCCTCCTTCGCCATGCCGAGCATGGAATCATAATCGCCGCACATGCCAGCATCGCTCATAAAGGCCGTGCCGCCGGGCATGATCCGATGGTCGGAGGTCGGCACATGGGTGTGCGTCCCGATCACAAGGCTTGCTCGCCCATCGCAAAACACGCCCATGCCCTGCTTTTCGCTGGTCGCCTCGGCATGAACGTCGACAATGGCGGCGTCGCACACCGCACCAAGCGGACAGGCATGAAGCTCTCGATCAACGGCGGCGAACGGATCATCGAGCGGATCCATATAGAGCCGCCCCATGACGTTGATGACGAGCACGCGGCGGCCGCTTTCGGTTTCGATCAAAGCCGCGCCACGGCCCGGCGTGCCGAGCGGATAATTGATCGGACGGATGAGGCGTGGCTGGCGTTCAATGAAGACCAAGGCCTCCCGTTGATCCCAAGAATGATTGCCGAGCGTGACGGCATCGGCGCCCGCAGCCAGCAATTCATCGCAGATGGCTTCCGTGATACCGAACCCGCCGGCGGCGTTCTCGCCATTGATGACAACGCAATCGAGCCGCCAGCTCTGCCGCAGGCCGGGCAAAAGCTCTGCCACGACCTGCCGGCCGGGTCGACCGACGACATCCCCGAGAAACAGAAGGCGCATGCCACACTCCGCACCGGCGAGCCTCATCCTGAGGAGGCGCGAAGCGCCGTCTCGAAGGACGAGGCGTCCGGATAATCACGCCCTCGCGGTTCGAGACGCCCGCAAGCGGGCTCCTCACCATGAGGGCTCCTATTTCTGTCCTATCAGGTCCCATGAGGACGGACCACGCCCTCTTCCGTCACCACCGCGTTGAGCGGGTGATCATGCGGCTCATCCGGGACACGCGGAACTTCCTGGATCGAGAACGCGAGACCGACCGCTAAAGCGCCAGGATGGGCCGCCAAGGCGCGATCATAATGGCCCGCGCCATAGCCGATCCGGTGTCCGCGCCGGTCAAATGCCGCCAGCGGCACAATGAAAGCGGCGGGCGTGACACGCGGCGCACTGTCCAAGGGTTCGGAAAGGCCGAAGCGGCGCTTGGCAAGAGGATCGCCATAGACCCAATGGCGAAAGACGAGCCCGTCCTTAGTCACGCAAGGCAGCGCCAGCGCAAAACCATGGCCGACCAAGGCCTGCATCAAAGGCCGCGGGTCAATTTCACTCCGCATGGGGAAGAACCCAGCCACCACTGCACCCTTTGCGAGCCCCTGAAACAGCGGCAAGGCCAAAACCGCCACCCGCGCTGAGGCATCGGCCCGGAAGCTTGGCTCACATGCGTCACGCCGCGCCAAGGCGCTCGACCGCAAATCTGCTTTGACGTGTCGCAGGGCGTCGGCGTCCCGTTTCATCCAAAGTCTCTCCTGACGACTTCCGCCTGCAATGCTAGGACCGCGGCAGGTTGGTAAGCCTAGACCATACCGCCTGCCAGGGGGAGAACCACGATGAACGCCGCAAACGGAAGCCGCTATCCCGCAACCTACGCTGCCTGGCAGAAAGACCCTGAAGCCTTCTGGGCGGAAGCGGCCAAAGCGATCGACTGGATCAAGCCGCCGGAAAAGATCTTCGACGCGTCCCAAGGCGTCTATGGCCGCTGGTTTGCCGGCGCAGAATGCAACACCTGCTGGAACGCCGTTGACCGCCATGTTGCGACCCGCGGCGACCAAGCCGCGATTATCTACGATAGCCCCGTGACGGGCGCGAAGAAAAAGATCAGCTATCGCGAATTACGCGACGATGTGGCTGCGCTCGCTGCGGTGATCAAGGCGCAAGGTGTCACCAAAGGCGACCGCGTTATCATCTATATGCCGATGATTCCGGAAGCCGTGATGGCGATGCTGGCATGCGCGCGCATTGGTGCCATTCATTCCGTCGTGTTCGGCGGATTCGCAGCAAAAGAACTTGCCACCCGCATCGACGACGCAAAGCCGAAAATGATTTTGACGGCCTCATGTGGCATCGAACCCGGCCGTGTCGTGCAATATAAGCCGCTGCTTGATGAAGCGATTGAGCTCTCATCGTCGAAACCATCATCGGTTCTTCTCCTGCAACGCCCACAGGCACAGGCGACGATGATGGCTGGCCGCGACCATGATTGGGCTGACGCCTTAGCGACGGCAAAAGCACGGGGCGAAGCGGCCGATTGCGTGGCTGTCGCTGCGACCGATCCGCTTTATGTGCTCTACACATCAGGCACCACCGGCAAGCCAAAAGGCGTCGTGCGCGACAATGGCGGCCACATGGTGGCGTTGCTGTGGTCAATGAAAAATCTCTACGGCGTCGATCCCGGCGAAGTCTATTGGGCGGCGTCCGATGTCGGTTGGGTGGTCGGCCATTCCTACATCGTCTATGGCCCATTGCTGCATGGCTGCACGACGATTGTGTATGAAGGCAAGCCCGTCGGCACGCCCGACCCGGGCGCGTTCTGGCGCATGATTTCGGAATACAACATCCAGACGCTCTTCACTGCGCCAACCGCGTTCCGTGCGATCAAGAAAGAAGATCCCAACGCGGAGCATCTCAAGAAGTACGACGTCAAATGCCTGCGTGCTCTCTTCTTGGCTGGCGAGCGTGCCGATCCAGACACGGTGCAATGGGCGGAAAACATTTTGGGCGTTCCCGTCATCGACCATTGGTGGCAGACGGAAACCGGTTGGGCGATTGCGGGCAATCCGCTCGGGCTTGGCGCCTTGCCGGTCAAGCACGGTTCGCCGACCGTGCCGATGCCCGGTTATGATGTGCAGATCGTCGATGAAGGCGGCAAACCTGTCGCCGCAGGAAAGATGGGCTCGATCGTTGTGAAATTGCCGTTGCCGCCCGGCTGCTTGCCGACGCTGTGGCAACAGGATGATCGCTTCAAGGAATCCTATCTTGATGCGTTCCCGGGTTATTACAACACGTCGGATGCGGGCTTTGTCGATCAAGATGGTTATCTCTTCATCATGGGCCGCACCGACGACATCATCAATGTTGCGGGCCATCGCCTCTCAACGGGCGGCATGGAAGAAGTGCTCGCATCTCATCCGGATGTGGCGGAATGTGCTGTCATCGGCATCAAGGATGCGCTCAAGGGCGAACAACCTTGCGGTTTCATCGTGCTGAAGGCGGGCGTCAATCGCCTGCCAACGGAAATCGAAAAGGAAATCGTGGCGCTGGTGCGCGAAAAGATCGGCCCGGTGGCTGCCTTCAAGATCGCGATCACAGTCAATCGCCTGCCAAAGACACGTTCTGGCAAAATTTTGCGCGGCACGATGAAGAAAATCGCCGACAATGATGCGTGGTCGATGCCTGCAACGATCGACGATCCGGCCGTGCTCGACGAAATCGAAAACGCGCTCAAGCAAAAGGGTATTGCTTGAACGCAGACCTCATCCGGGGGGATGAAAAGCGGGCCGCATGGCCCGCTTTTTTCTTGGGGTTGGCAAGGCGCTAAACGCCCTCATGGTGAGGAGCCGCGAAGCGGCCTCTCGAACCACGAGGGCGTTTGGTCGTTCATGCACCAAGTGGACGCCCTCGTCCTTCGAGACGCGATGCTTTGCATCGCTCCTCAGGATGAGGGGGGAGTACTCAAGCTCCTCGCAATGACGCGCTTAAAAATTGATAGGCCACTGCGCTACATCAAAATAACTCTCGTTACCGCAAGGCGCGTGAGCGCTGTGGCGATCCATGGATAGGCAAACCCGTCTAAAGAGTCGGATTGCGTCCGCCACCACCGCCTGGTTTGATGAAATGTTATGCATCGCTCTATCTTTTATAATTAGGTATTTTATCCTTGACTATTTTCCTTTTATGGGACATTCTCATCGGATTGCTACGTGAACAATTGCAACTTGGAGAATTGTGATGGACCCCATTGCGCTGCGCTACAAACGGCGCGCTGAGCGCTACCCTGATGAGAATGAGGAGGAACGCTGGAATGGCGTGGCGCTTGATTGCTATTTGCGGACCGGCCACGTCCCAGAAGAAGTGTTGTACTACAAGGCCATCGCCCGCGAGGGACTGCTTGCGCGCAAATATCGCGAAGACCAGCCCCGCGTGCCTGCAGGCAATCCGGATGGCGGGCAATGGACCGATGATGGTGGGAGTAGCGGGAGCATTGACGGCGAGGAAGTTGATGGGGGCGGTGGGAGTGATGCGGACAATTTCAGCAATGAAAACAATGTCCAGATCGCACAGCTCTACGAACGGGGTTACTTACTCAGCGAACGGATGACACCTGAAGGTCGGCTTTGCCGCTATGTGTTTTCATTCGGCGTCGTCGAGGGGCCGGGACCGAATTCATTTCCTTGCGAAATTGCACCACTTCCAAGTTCAGTATCTCACTATCGATTACTTCCGTTGAACGATAACATCCGTCAGAAGGCGACTTTTCTATGATCACGCGCGCTGAACTTCATGCCAATTTCAAAATTTCGCCTCGCGCAATGGATGTGATTCATACAATTGCAGAGCAGGTTGCACGCGAGGATGGTGAAACACCTGAAGCATTGGTGATCCATTGGGGGACGGTGACTTATCATGATGGGCGCAAAGCACCCTACGGCGTTTTCTTTGGCTTTTATAATCGCAAACTTTTTAGCCAGTTAAAGGCAGGGGATTGGACGATCATCAACGGGATGAAGGTCGTCTTCTTTGTCATTGAACGGGACTTTGAAAACTTCTTTGGCAAAACGCTAGATATTGATGGCGAGGGACGCTTTTTCCTAAATGACTGAACAGCGAAAGGGATGTTCTGAGCATAGCACCTGTGCTGCGGCGAGCGAAGCGGGCAAGAACCCACAGTACGAGTCTAATATACCGAAGACCAGACGGTACAGAGTTTGGAATGCGAAACACCAACGAATGGCTGGCAAGCGACGCGAACGAACGGAAGAAACGAGACTAACAGAGGCAACCATCGCGACTGCGTCCTCAAGCCCTCATGGTGAGGAGCCGCGAAGCGGCGTCTCGAACCACGCGGGCGTCTGGTTGTTTATTGCGCAACGTGGACTCCCTCGTCCTTCGAGACGCGATGCAAAGCATCGCTCCTCAGGATGAGGGTTGGGGTACATCACAAAGTTCGCAAAACAATCCTCGTCATTGCGCTCGGCAGCGCGCGTGGCTATCCATCATAGAGCGCGCCCTGGCACTGCCATGGCTTGCCGCATCGGCCACCCTCCCCTCCCCCTTGCCACCCCGGCCCCTGCCCCCTAAAGCTCACGCCCGGTTGGACAACGCGTCTCGAAGGGGGCTTTTCTCATGGCATTCAATCTTCTTCTTCTGCCCGGCGACGGCATCGGCCCCGAGGTCATGGGCGAGGTCAAAAAGCTCGTCGACTGGATGAACAAGACCGGCATGGTCAAATTTGAGACCGAGACCGACCTTGTCGGTGGCGCCGCCTTTGATGCCCATAAGGTCGCCGTCTCCGAAGACGCGATGAAAAAGGCGCTCTCGGCCGATGCCGTGCTGTTTGGCGCAGTCGGCGGCCCGAAATGGGATAACGTGCCGTACGACGCGCGCCCGGAAGCAGGCCTCCTACGCCTGCGCAAGGATTTGGGGCTCTTCGCCAATCTCCGCCCTGCCATCTGCTATCCGGCCTTGGCGGACGCTTCCTCGCTTAAGCGCGACCTCGTCGAAGGCCTCGACATTGTGATCGTGCGTGAACTGACCGGCGGTGTCTATTTCGGTGAGCCGAAGGAAATCGTCACGCTGGAGAATGGCGAAAAGCGCGCCGTCGATACGCAAGTTTACACCACCCACGAAATCGAGCGCATTGGCCGTGTCGCGTTCGAACTCGCACGCAAGCGCAACAATAAGGTCACCTCGTCCGAAAAGCGCAATGTGATGAAATCGGGCGTGTTGTGGAACCAAGTGATCTCCGCGCTGCATAAGCGTGAATATCCGGATGTGACGCTTGAACATCAGCTCGCCGACGCGCTGGGTATGCAGCTTGTGCGTTACCCGAAGCAATTCGACGTGATTGTCACCGACAATCTGTTCGGCGACATGCTGTCCGATGTGGCCGCCATGTTGACGGGTTCGCTGGGCATGCTGCCATCGGCGTCACTCGGTGCGGAAGATCCTTCAACGGGCAAGCGCAAAGCGCTCTATGAACCCGTGCATGGTTCGGCACCCGACATTGCAGGCCGAGGCCTCGCTAACCCGATCGCTATGTTCGGTTCGTTTGCGATGGCGCTGCGCTATTCCTTCGGTCTCGGCAAAGAAGCAGACCTCGTCGAGAAGGCCATTTCGATGGCGCTCGATCAGGGCCTGCGGACAAAGGACATTGCAGCACCTGGACAGAACGCCGTCTCCACCACCGAGATGGGCGACACGATTATCAAGACGGTGCAGAAGCTCGCGGGCTGAGTCACTTAAAGCACGCTATGGCGAGGAGGGCGTAAGCCCAACGTGGCAATCCATCGATGAGCGCATGGCGCCGACGATGGAGCGCCACGCCGCCTCGCGGTGACGCAAACGCGGCTGACCGACGAGCCTTAATTCACAGCGACGCGATTTTTCGTGCCGCCTGAAACCTTGCCATTGCGACAGGCCACATTGCGATAGACATCCGTGCCGCGAAAGAGATCGCGCACAACGCGATCTTCAATCGATGGCTCGAGCCGATCGATGAAGCATGTGAGCTGTCGCGGATCGGGCTTTCTCTCCGCCGTACCGCAGACAAAACCAGTCAGGCGAATACCGCTTTCGCCTTCTGGCCCGCGAAAAGCGAAACAAGGGCGCGTGACGGACCCTGTCGCTAATTCCGCTTCCGCCATTTCGAAGGGGCCGAACTTCGTATCAAGCGAAGTGGGCGCTTCAGTTTTGATGACGGCCAAGCCGACTTGCGCTGCGCGCCGCGTCACATCGAGATAAAACGAACTGCCCGGCAAGGCCTCGCCATTGGCGCTGCGCGCAAGAACAAGGCGGGCATAAAGCGCATTTGATTGCGGTTGGCCGATGGCGATCATGTCTTCGCGCAAGCGCGTACGGGCATGGCGGCGCGCCTCATGGCTCCGCGCCAAACCTTTCCACTCAGGCATATCGATGGAAACGGGGATGGCGGGTTTCTCAACCGCTTGCCATTCTTCCGGCGCGGCGGGCGAACGCGCGCTGCCAGGCAAAGCGGATTGTTGTGCATCATGCCAAGGGAACAGGGCGACACCGAGAAAGATGAGGCCAATGGCACCAATCGTGCCCGCCCCCATGAAACCCACAGCCCGCGGCCAATGGCCTGACGCCAACGCAACCATACAGAATCCCTCGCCCCCAAACCCAGCACGGTTTATTCAAAAGCGAAGGACGCCATTCCCGAAGCGGAAAGCCGAAACAGGCTGAATGGCTGGTTACGGATGAGGGTTAACAATGTCCGAACAAATCCATGTCCGGCTCGCGACGGCCGCCGATGCGCCTGCCATTGGCGCCCTCATCCGGGAGATCGACGTGCATTATCGCGATGAGAGGGTGGCACCTTCGGTCGCGGCGGCGGCCATTATGGCGCGCGACACACTTGAGACATGCGAGGGCACGCTTTTCGCGCTGGCCGAGATGGCCGGTGCGCCCGTGGGCCTTGCCGCCTTCGCCCTGCTCCGGCCCGGCCGCGATCTCAAAGGCGTGCTCTACGCCAAGGAGATCTTCGTGCACCGAGAGGCGCGCGGCCAAGGCGTGGGTGAAGCCCTTTTCGCGTTCCTCAAGGCTGAGGCGGTCAGGCGCGGCATTGGACGCATCGATCTGACCACGGACCCCGGCAATGACGGCGCCCAGCGCTTCTATGAACGGCTTGGCGGCGAGCGGACGGAAAAGGTCGCCTACCGTTTCTGGCTGGATCAGCCGAGCGCTCGAACCTTCGGCTAAAATAGCGCAAAAAGGCCAGTTTTAGCCCTGTTTCGATTGACTTTCGGGGCTTCTGCGTGTTTCTGCCCCAAGTCTACCGGGCCCTTTGCCACAGGTAGACGTCACCCGGGCCAATCCCCGGGTCTTTCGGAGACAGATGATGGGCTTCAAGGTCGCAATCGTCGGCGCCACAGGCAATGTGGGCCGTGAACTTCTTTCCATCCTCGACGAACGGGCTTTCCCGGTCGACGAGGTCGTCGCGCTCGCCTCCTCGCGCAGCCTCGGCACGGAAGTTTCGTTCGGCGACAAAACGCTCAAATGCAAAGCGCTCGAGCATTATGACTTTTCCGACACTGATATCTGCCTGATGTCGGCAGGCTCGAGCGTGTCGAAGGAATGGGCGCCGAAGATTGGCGCGCAAGGCTGCATCGTGATCGATAATTCGTCTTGCTGGCGCTATGACGAGCGCGTGCCGCTCGTGGTGCCGGAAGTGAATGCGCATGTGCTCGCCGATTTTATGGCCGATAAGAAGCGCATGAACATCATCGCCAACCCGAATTGCTCGACGGCGCAGCTCGTCGTGGCTCTCAAGCCGCTGCACGACAAGGCAACGATTAAGCGCGTCGTTGTCTCGACCTATCAATCGGTGTCGGGTGCCGGCAAGGAAGCGATGGACGAACTCTTCTCGCAAACGCGCGCCGTGTTCACCACGGGCGAAGCGGAAAGCAAGAAATTCCCCAAGCGCATCGCCTTCAACCTCATTCCGCAGATCGACGTCTTCATGGAAGACGGCTTCACCAAGGAAGAATGGAAGATGACGGTCGAGACGAAGAAGATTCTCGACCCGAAAATCAAGCTGACCGCCACATGCGTGCGCGTGCCGGTGTTCATCTCCCACTCGGAAGCGGTGAATGTGGAATTCGCCAATCCGATCACGGCCGATGAAGCACGCGACATTCTGCGCGCGGCGCCGGGTTGCCTCGTCATCGATAAGCGCGAGCCGGGTGGCTACATCACCCCGCACGAAGCGGCCGGTGAAGATGCGACCTATATTTCGCGCATCCGCGAAGACAACACGGTTGAGAACGGCATCGCCTTCTGGTGCGTATCGGACAATCTGCGCAAGGGCGCAGCGCTCAATGCGATCCAGATTGCTGAGGCGCTGATCAATCGCAAGCTTCTGCAGCCAAAGAAAAAGGCGGCCTAAGCCGCCCTTCATCGTCCTACGATCAAGCCGCAGGGTTAGCCCTGCGGCTTTTTTTATGGCGTCCCCTAAGCAGCCATCCGCTCGGCTGTCGCTTTGATGAGATAACCGTCAGGTGATGAGCGCGTGATGACGCCGTCGACCTCGCCGCCTTCAAAAACGATTTTGGCACTCACGCCATCGCGCACCAGAACGAATTGCGATGCCTCGCGGAATAAAACGACGCCCTCACCGATCTTCATGATCATGCCGGGCAAGGCGATATCATCCGGCAAATGCAGCCATGCAGCGACGCGACAATCATCAACGGCTTTGGAACGTTTGAACAGTTTCAGAATATCGAGGGCCATATCTATCTCCGTCGCTGTCAGCCTGCATCACGCGTACGCGCCTCGTGCGACGCATTGTGCGGTTGCTGGGTTTGGGCCTGACGCATCAAGCCAGCATAAAGATCAAGCGTATGCCGGAACGATTGGGCGACATCGCTGAGCCCATGCGCCAGAGATGATTCCAACATGCGCGTCATTTCACGGATTTCTGTAATCGCACCGGCCTCATCCGCGGACGCACGCGTTGTCACGGCTGTTTGCACGGCAGCCTGTGTGGCATCTTCAAGACGACGTGCGATATCAGCAAAGCCCTCGACGAGCACACCGCGTAGCGAGCTGCCGATCAATGTCGGATCGGGTGCCATAGCAATTTGCGCTTCCATGCGGCGCAACCCGGCGACAAGATCGGCTTGACGCCCTGCCATATCAGCCGCGAACGCATCGCGCGCACGCTTCGCATCCTGCAAGCTTGCATCAAATTGCACATGGCTCTGACGCTGGGCTTCGGACAATTCACCAAAGCGCCGCTCGGTAACTTCAAAGCGCGCATCAAATGAAGCCCGGAGACCTTCCAGCTGGCTCTGTACGGCACCGGTTTCGGCTTTCTGCTCGCCCGCGATCTGACGCAGGCTGGCAAAACCATCTTCTGTAAAAGCGCGCAACACCGCCTGATCCTGCGCTACGCTTTGGCGCAGACGTCCCATTTCATCGGCCATAAGATCGGTTCGCCGCAAAACCTCTTGCAGAGCGCCATGATTGATGGCGACGGCTTCAAACCGCTCAGCGAGACGTTCCAATTCGCGCGCTTGAGCCAATTGCGCATCAGCCGCACGGGCCAAAGCAGGTGCCAAAACATCTGGAGCGGCAACCTGCACGGCCGGGGCCGTTGGCAATGGAGCACTCGCATTGCTGCGGTCCCGCCCTTCACCCTGACGCGTCTGCTCGAGCTGACTGACGCTTGTCAGCCATGACTCGAACTGCTCCTTGACACTGTAATTGGCGCTGTTGGCGAAGCGGCCGATAAGACCGAGCACCAAGGATGCAAACAAGCCAAAGAGAGACGCAGAGAACCCCTGCGCCATACCCGTTAATGGTGCTTGCAATGCTTTGATCAGGTTTTGAATGGATTCGGGCGATGCATTGGCTCCAGCCAAGGAACCAATGATGCCGCCAACGGAGTGCACCATTTCCATGAGGCCGACGAATGTGCCGATCAGCCCCAAAAAGATCGCCAAGCCTGCCACATAGCCAATAAGCCCGCGCTCTCGCGCCATTTTATGCTCGACCGTGGCCAACAGCATCTGCACCGTATCGAGACGGAAGCGCAGTGAACGACCGCGCCAGAATTCATCCATCAAGATGTCGAACGCCGGCCCAAGCAAAACGGGACGCTTGATCACAATTCCTTTTTGCAGGCAGCGTTGGCGACGTGCCGCGAGCACCTCATCGTCGACGACGCCGGAATGCGTATCTTTGAACGATTCCGTGATTAACCGCAGGATCGCCGTTTCGTTACGAAGTGAAAGAAGCGATTTCCAGACGATCAAATTGCCAATCAAAAAGGTTGCGATGATCGTGCCGTTCAAGACAGGCAGAGACAGGATGCCGCTATGAACGAAATGCCACTCATAGGCGATGACACCCGTCATGAGGGCATAAACGAACAGAACCTTGAATTTCTGCAGAGTGATTTCGCGATTCATGGCGGTCTCGAAAAAAGAATGTCGCAATTAGGGTTGTTTACGCACGCCAAGAACACGCACGACGGATCGGTTGGCAATATCGGCACTATCGTCAATCTGCGCCTGCACCTGTGCAGGCTTGAGCCCGGCTTTAATCATTTCCTGCCGGATCAACATGGCACGGTAATAGGCAAGACGGCGCGCTTCCGAGATCGTGCCACCATTCTCAACCGCAAAAGCACGGATGATAAACTCGGCATCTCGCGATTTGTTCGCAAAATTGGTAATTTCCCGGCGTACAGCATCATCAAAACTGGCAGCATTCGGTTGGAAGACAATGGTCAGTGCCACTTCACTCGCACCGGCCGCCGCACCACTGGCCAGCGGCTTAAGATCAGCAGGCGCTTGCGAGATATGCTTCTCTCCGGGAAGCGATAGAACTGTCTCGCGCTGCGAGCGTTCTTCCAGTGGCTTTTCGGTGACGATGTCTTGCGCCTTGCGCTTTTGCCCGTCGATATCATTGCGCTGCGAGACAATGGCGGCCACGATCCGCTTCGCCAATTCCTCTGAAAAGTCCGTCGGCTTCGTCTCGACATCCACTGCCTTCGCGACATCGGCAAGCAACGCTTTGGACACGTTTTGTGAAAGGCTGAACACGGTGATGCCGAGGATCATCATGATGAAGGTCAGCACCATCACCATGGTCGTCAAAGCATCGACGAAACCCGGCCAATAGTTTTCGTCTTCGCCTTCCTGCGCCGCACCCGCCATGGAATGACACCTCTCCTGACACTGAACTGCAATCTAGGCTGTGACCTCTTGTGATTCAGTTAACGTTAGGGAAGGCTTAGGCCGCAGGCTGGCTGAGTTTTCGCAACACCTCATCGCGCGGGCCATCGGCAAGGATACGGCCTTGGTCCATCACAATGATGCGATCAACGAGCGAGAGAAGCGGCACACGATGGGTCGAGAGGATCATCGTGCGCCCCTCAAGCCAAGTTCGCATCTGTTTGATGACATGTGCTTCAAGCGCGTTATCCATCGCTGCGGTTGGTTCATCGAGCAGCACAATCCGCGGATCGCCAAGGATAAGGCGCGCCAAAGCGATGGATTGTCGTTCACCGCCAGACAAAGCCTGTCCATCGGCACCCGCAGGCATCTGCAATCCTTGCGGATGCCGCTTGATGAAATCGGCTGCACCGCTCATCGCAAGTGCTTCCGCGACGCGATCAGGATCGGGCTCATCAAAACCTAAGCCGAGATGAGAGGCGGGCGAGCCACCAAAAATCTGCGTGTCCTGCCTTAGAAACCCAACCGAGCGGCGCAGGATATGAGGATCATATTGCTGAACATCATGCCCATCGATGCTAACGGCACCTTCGCTTGCATCGGCCAAGCGTGCGATCAAACGCATCAGGGATGTCTTGCCGCATCCTATCCGGCCGACGAGACCAACTTTCTCACCAGGCTTGATGTGAAAGGAGACAGCGTCGAGCGCTTTGCGTGAAGCGCCGGGGTAAACCAGCGACACACCATGGAGCGTGATCTCGCCGCGCAAGAGCCTCTGCGCCAGGGAACTGTCGCTGCCACGTTCTGGTGCCTTTGCCATCACATGATCGATCCGCTCGATACCGCGCCGCAATTGCCACAGACGATGAAAGAAGCCGATCATCTGACTGAGGGGCGGCATGACACGGCTCACGATCATGGAGGCGGCCGACATCGCGCCCACTGTCATCGCACCCGCACCGATGGCTATTACACTGAAGACCATCGCCAGCACCGTCATGATCTGTGCAATGGTGATCGCCGCCTGATTGGCTAATGCCCCGAAATGGCGCTCGCGATGCCCCGCATAGGCGGCACTGTCAGCAATCGCCTGAAACCGATGCGCGAGTTGGCGCTCACCATGATGAGCCTTGATCGTCTCAAGCGCAGCAACGGTTGAAATAATCAAGGAGGACTGCGTCCGTTGCAATTTCTGACTTTTTTCTCCTTCGCGCTCAGCCAGAAAATGGCTGATGCCATATGTGATCGCCAACATGACAAAGCCGATGAGCGGCACGAGACCGACATAGCCGCCAATGATTGTGAGAAAAATGCAGATCGCGATAACGAACAAAATATCGATGGCTAGAGATACAAACAAAGCCGGCAAAATTTGACAGAAAGCCTCAAGATCGCGCAACGCCATCAGGAGAGAGGCCGGATCGCGCGGCGCATCGGCCATACGCATTTCGAGCAAGCGCTTGAGAACCCGCGACGTGAAATCAACCTGCACACGTAAAGCCAGCGCGTCTGACAATTTCGTTCGGACGGCACGGAGGCCGAAATCCGTAATCAAAGCCAACATTACACCGATAGAGAGAGCAACCATGGTCTCGCTGGCATTGTGTGGCACCACCTTGTCGTAAACGGCCATGGAGAAAATCGGCAAGGCGACGAAGAGTAAATTGCCAATGAGGCCCGCAGCCGCCAACGCGCCGAGCAATCGCCCCTGCCCGACCACCATCTCCGCAATCAATGCACGAACCGTCGGTGAACGCCGCAAGCTGAACGGGATGGGCCGAACGATATCATCAGGCGGCGCAACATCGCTGTCTTCAGCCCTCTCCGCTGGCGGCGTAGAAGACGCTCTCCCGCGCAGCCCCGACGCCTCTTGCTTGTTAGCGGCGCGCTCAGACACCGCGTCGGCGTTTTCTGTGGCCTGCGTGTTCCTGTTGGCTTCAGCGCGCGCAAAAAAGATCGTGCCGGTTTCCACTTGTTGGAGCACGGCCTCCGACACGGTGTAACGTGCACCCTGCCCATGGCAGAGATAGGTGCGCTCGGGCGTGCGCGCGAGGATCAAACGGCTCGATCCACCCCGCTCAAGCAGCACCACCGGAAACGCATCATCCGCGACATCGGCGAGCGCCATTTTGCGAAAGCCAAGCGCCAGCCCCTGCCGCGCGGCGGCTTCCGCGAGCTTCCTTTCAACGTCTGATGTTTCCCCACCCCGATCGCGTTCTTGAAACCATGCCGCCATCAATTCACGTAAATTGGCGAGGAGATGCCCGGACGATGCCGTCTCGCGCGATGTCTGACTGTCTGCGTCCATGCCGGTCCCCGGTCCTCTCGCCGGTTGACGCAACACCACGGCTCAACTCTCTCTCGCATGCAGCGCTTAACGTTACGTAAAGCATGATGCGCAATACTGCGCACATGCAGCCCAGCCAAAATGCCGATGCGCGCGCGGGCCTTGCGTCCGCCGCGCTCGGCTCCCAAACCACCGCGGCCATGCCGATGGCACGGCGCAAGGTTGATGACCTCGTCTCGGACGCCCATATCCGCGCCGTGGCGACGACCCTCTTTTTTCTGGTCGCCTTCATTGTCTGGGCGCAATTCACGGTCCTCGATAAGGTTGTGCGTGGCGTCGGCCGCGTCGTGCCGCAAGCACAAAATCAGATGGTTCAACATTTTGAAGGCGGCATCATTGCTGAAATCCTCGTGCGCGAGGGCGACACGGTGAAAAAGGGCGATGTGCTGCTCCGGATCGATAATTCGTTTGCACGCGCTGAACTCCAATCGGCGCGGCTCGAAACACGCGTCAAAAAATTAAGAGCACTCAGGCTGAGTGCAGAGGCTCAGGGCGCAACAGAACTGACCTTCGATACTGTGCTAATTCGTGATCTGGTCCTGCTCGCTTCGCGTGAAAGCGATTTATTCAAGAGCCGCCTACAGACACTTGATTCCCAATCGCGCATTCTTGACGAGCAATTACGCCAGAAGGAATTAGAGCTTTCAGAACTGAACTCACGCTGGAAATTAACCCAATCAGAGCGCGATCTCGTAACCCGGCGGCTCGTCAATCTCCGACGTCTTGCTGTTGCGGGCGCGGTTTCCCAGAACGAGCTTTTGGATAATGAGCGTGGCCTGCAGCAGATCGAAACACGGATTTCTGATCTGGCGCATGATATTCCGCGCACCGAAGCAGCGATTAACGAATTGCGTGAACGCAAGAATGAATTGACCTTACGTTTTCGCGCCGATTCAGAACGTGAATGGGCCGATACGGAATTGGCCATTGCGAAACTTGAAGAGCAGATTGCCGCCATGACCGACCGGTCAGTCCGCGCTGACGTGGTGGCCCCGCTTGATGGCGTCGTCAACAAGCTCTTCTTCACCACACTTGGCGGCGTGGTGAAATCGGGCGAACCGCTGGTGCAATTGGTGCCAACGGGCAGCGCCATTTCGGTGGAAGCGCGCGTCTCACCGAATGATCGCGCGCAGGTCTGGCCCGGCCTGCCAGCAACGGTCAAAATCAGCGCCTATGATTTCTCGCAATATGGTGGCCTCACCGGCAAGGTAATCGACGTATCACCCGATACGCTGACGGATGAAAAAGGGCAGACCTATTATCGCGTCAAACTTGAAGCGGAAGCTGCCCATTTTGGCCCTAGCAGACCGGTGATCCCCGGCATGATGGCGGAAGTCGATATTCTCTCAGGGCAACAAACGGTGATGCAGGCGCTCATACGCCCCGTTCGCAGCATTCGCGATAACGCGTTGCGGCAATGAAAAAGGGCGGCCCGCAGGGCCGCCCTAATTGCGTTAGATGTAGGCGCCACTCAGTTAAGCGCGCGCTTGTTCTTCGGCTTGTCGGCCACCACCGTGACATCGGCGATGCGCAGACCGTCCGGGCCGGCATGCACCGGCACCGTCTCACCATCCTTCACCGCAGCCGCCAGGATCAGCTGCGCCAGGGGATCTTGCACATGCTTCTGGATCACGCGCTTGAGCGGACGTGCGCCATAGGCCGGATCATAACCCTTCTCCGCAAGCCAATCGCGCGCATCATCCATCAGCTGCAAGGTGATCTTGCGTTCATCAAGAAGCTTCTGCAGACGCGCGAGCTGGATATCGACGATGGCCCCCATCTGATCGCGCTTGAGGCGATGGAACAGGATGATTTCGTCGATGCGGTTGAGGAATTCGGGGCGGAAATGTGAGCGCACGACGCCCATCACCTCATCCCGAACTTCTTCCGAATCTGCGCCATCCGGCTGGTTCACCAGATATTCAGCGCCGAGGTTCGACGTCATGATGATCAGCGTGTTGCGGAAATCGACCGTGCGACCTTGCCCATCGGTGAGCCGGCCATCGTCAAGAACCTGCAACAGGATGTTGAACACATCCGGATGCGCTTTCTCGACTTCGTCGAACAGCACGACCTGATAAGGCCGACGCCGCACCGCTTCCGTCAATGCGCCCCCTTCTTCATAGCCGACATAGCCGGGAGGAGCCCCGATCAACCGGGATACCGAGTGCTTCTCCATATATTCGGACATGTCGATGCGCACGATGGCGGTATCGTCGTCGAACAAGAAAGACGCAAGCGCCTTGGTCAATTCGGTTTTGCCGACACCCGTGGGGCCTAAGAACATGAACGAGCCGATCGGCCGGTTCGGGTCTTGCAACCCTGCACGCGCGCGGCGTACCGCTGTCGCCACTGCCGTCACAGCTTCCGCCTGTCCGACAACGCGCTTGGCGAGTTGCTCTTCCATCTTGAGGAGCTTTTCCTTCTCGCCTTCGAGCATCTTGTCGACGGGGACACCGGTCCAACGCGAGACGACTTGCGCCACATCGCTGGATGTGACGGCCTCGTCGACCATCGAACCCTTATCTTCCTGCGCTTCGACAGTCGTGAGCTTCTTCTCGAGATCGGGGATGAGGCCATAAGCCAATTCACCCGCGCGCTGGAATTCGCCCTTGCGTTGCGCGATCAACAGATCGTTACGTGCCTGCTCAAGCAGCTCTTTCAGCTTTTGCGCCTCGTTGAGCTTTTCCTTTTCCGCCTTCCATTTCGCGGTCAGCGCAGCGGATTTCTCTTCGAGATCAGCCAATTCCTTCTCGAGGCGGCCGAGCCGGTCTTTCGACGCGGCATCGCTCTCCTTCTTGAGTGCTTCCTGCTCAATCTTGAGCTGGATGATCCGACGGTCGAGCTCATCAAGCTCTTCCGGCTTGGAATCGACCTGCATCCGCAAGCGCGCTGCCGCTTCATCGATCAGATCGATCGCTTTGTCCGGCAAGAAACGATCCGTGATATAGCGGTTCGACAAAGTCGCCGCTGAGACGATCGCGGAATCGGTGATACGCACGCCGTGATGGAGTTCGTACTTCTCTTTGAGACCGCGCAAGATCGAGATCGTGTCCTCGACTGTCGGCTCGGAGACGAACACAGGCTGGAAGCGGCGGGCAAGCGCCGGATCCTTTTCAACATGCTTGCGATATTCATCAAGCGTCGTCGCGCCGATGCAGTGCAATTCACCACGCGCCAAGGCAGGCTTGAGAAGGTTCGACGCATCCATCGCGCCATCACCTTTGCCAGCCCCGACGAGCGTGTGCATTTCGTCGATGAAGAGGATGATATCACCTTCCGCCGATTGCACCTCGTTGAGGATCGACTTCAGACGCTCTTCGAACTCGCCGCGATATTTCGCGCCCGCAATCAACGCACCCATGTCGAGTGCGAGGAGTTGCTTGTCCTTGAGGCTCTCCGGCACATCGCCATTGACGATCCGCAAAGCGAGACCTTCGACGATCGCCGTTTTACCCACGCCGGGCTCGCCGATGAGAACGGGGTTATTCTTCGTCCGGCGCGACAGAACCTGAATCGAACGACGAATTTCTTCGTCGCGACCGATGACTGGATCAAGCTTGCCATCGCGCGCGGCCTGCGTCAGATCACGCGCGTATTTCTTGAGTGCGTCATAGGCGTTTTCCGCGGACGCATTGTCAGCGGTGCGGCCCTTGCGCAGCTCATTGATGGCCGTGTTCAAAGCCTGCGCCGTCACCCCCGCTTGCGCGAGGATCTTGCCGACGTCCATGTCCTTCTCGGTCGCCATGGCCAAGAGAAGACGCTCGACGGTGACATAGGAATCACCTGCCTTCTGCGCGATCTTTTCGGCACTATCGAAGAGGCGCACGAGGTCGCGCGTGGCCTGCGGATTGGCAGCACCTCCGCCTGAAACCTTCGGCTGTTTAGCGACCCATTCGTCAACGAGGCGACGCGCCTCGCGCGCGTTTCCGCCGGCGCGATCAATGAGACCGGCCGCCATGCCTTCGGAATCGTCGAGAAGGGCCTTCAAAAGATGTTCGGGCGTCAGTTGCGGATTGCCTTCGCGCATCGCGATGGTTTGCGCCGCTTGCACGAAGCCTTTCGCCCGGTCGGTGTATTTTTCAAAATCCATGGTTTTGCTCCCCAGCCGCGTGTCGCTCCCAATCAGGCGATGCGATCACGCGCCGTTTCTGGCGGCACCCGTATCCCGGGCCCGCTCTCTGAGGGTCATGTAGGTGTTGCAGATCGGCAACGGAAGGGGTGCTTCATAAAAAAAGCCCCGCCGGAGCGGGGCTTTCAACTTATTCGCCTTCGCCCTCAACCGGGCGGCGCGGCGGCCGGCCACGGCGGCGGCGCGGGAACTCGCCGCCCTCCACAGCCCCATCGCCACCAGCAACGGCGGGCAGGACCTCTTCAGCCGGAGCCGGGACGGGATTGGCCCGCACAGGCGCCGTAATGAAGGCTGGCAACACATTGTCGTCCGACGCGGCTTCGACCGGCTGGCGCTCGAAACGCGGCTGATCATTACGCTCACCGCGCTCGCCGCGATTGCGGAATTCGCCGCGTTCGCGACGCGGGAAACGATCGTCTCGGTTATAGCGACCTTCGCGCGGCTGACCGCCTTCGCGACCTTCGCGACCGCCCTGTCCTTCGCCCTGCTGGCGCGGCTGGAACTCGCGAGGTTCACGCGGTTCACGTGGTTCGCGGGGCGGATAGGGAATGCGCGGCTGCTCTTCGCCCTCGAGATCGGGCTGCGGCCCAGAGCCAAAGCGGACATCAGGCTGCGGCGCGCCATGGCCATAAGCCATATCGTCATCGCCGCCATCATCGTCCTGATCATTCGGCGAATAGGGCTGATAATTGGGGTTCTGCAGCCGGTATTGCTCCTGCGCGGCCGCAATTAGACGCAGATAATGCTCAGCATGCTGGAAATAGTTTTCCGCCGCGATGTGATCGCCGGTGGCCGACGCATCACGCCCGAGCTGCATATATTTTTCGGCAATATGCTGCGCGGTGCCACGCACCTTCACGTCGGGGCCGTTCGATTCATAGGTCCGGGACAGGGGGTTAGGTCCCTTGCCACCATTCCGGTTACGGCCACGCATGCGCTTGTTCTGATGATTGGGTCTCATCGAACGTCCTCAAAGGGTTTCAGTCTCGTTTGAATTGCGGCACCAGGCGCTTTGTGCGACCGGACAACCTGCCTTAAGTACAAGGTTTGCAACCTTTTCCTGCCTCGCGCGGCGTCTGCCGCGGGCACCGGGACGGCGCTGAGAGCGCAGACACGGACACCAATGAAGAACCGGGGTGAAAGCCGAACGTTCCGGGCCTTGCCCGAACCTTGGTCCCGGAGACCGGCTATGTACTCCCGGATCTCGACAGGATTCGACGTTCCTTGCCAAGCACCCTAGCCCGTCAGGGCCGGTAATCCAAGCCTAATTCGCGTAAGCCGGTTAACTTTCGGCTGAAGCAGCCTTCGGGCGCACGGTGATGGCGCGCGGCCGGGCACCGAAATCGGCAAACGGGCCCTCGATTTCAAAGCCCGCCTTCAGGAAGATCGCTGGCACCGTCTCGGCCTGATCCGAGCCGATCTCGAGCGTCGCGAACCCGCCCTCATTGAGGAGCGAAGGCAGGGCCGCCGCAATCGCACGATAGGCCTCAAGCCCATCCTTGCCGCCTGAGAGCGCCAAGACCGGATCATGCACGCGGACTTCCGGCTCAAGCCCCTCGATCACCTTGTCTGCGATATAGGGGGGATTTGAGACGATCACATCGAACCGCCCCTCGATCGCCTTCTCCCAATCCGATCGGATGAACGTGGCCCGATCAGCCACACCATTGCGAGTGGCGTTGAACTGCGCCGTCTTGAGCGCGCCTTCCGAAATATCCGTGCCAAGCCCGCTAGCGCCCGGCAGCTCTTTCAACAATGCGATGAGGAGACAGCCCGATCCTGTTCCAAGATCGAGAATGCGGACGCCCTCTGCCTTGTGCCGACGATCTTTCAAGCCGAGCAAAGCCGCCGCCACGACCGTTTCACTATCAGGACGCGGCACGAGCGTATCCGGCGTCAGCGTAAACGGCATCGACCAGAATTCCCATTCGCCGAGAATGCGCGCGACAGGCTCGCGCGTGATCCGCCGCGCCACATAAGCCGCCAGCTTTTCGGCAGCATCACCAAGTGGCGCGCGCGCCGCGCTCAAGAGGTCGGAATGTTTGATGCCCGTGGCATCGAGCAGCAGAAGACGTGCGTCACGCTGGGCCGTCTCGATCCCTGCCTCACGGAAAATCTCACCAAGATGCTTGAGTGCTTCAACGCGCGTTGTCTCAGGCTTCAATTGAATGCTCATGCGTCGGCCTCCGCCAGCAATGCGGCTTGATGCTCTGTCGTCAACGCATCGACCAATTCGTCGAGCGCACTGCCATCAATAATCTGTGGCAGTTTATAGAGCGTGAGATTGATACGATGATCGGTGACCCGACCTTGCGGAAAATTATAGGTCCGGATGCGTTCCGAGCGATCCCCAGAACCGACTTGGCTTTTGCGTTCCGCCGCGCGGGCGCTATCGCGCTTCTGCCGCTCCATGTCGAACAGGCGCGAGCGCAGAATGTCCATCGCCTTCTGCCGGTTGCGATGCTGCGAGCGCTCCTCCTGCATCATCACCACAATACCTGACGGCTTATGCGTGACGCGGATCGCGCTCTCGGTCTTGTTGACGTGCTGTCCGCCCGCCCCACCCGCGCGCATGGTCTCGATCACGAGATCCTTGTCGTCGATGGCGACATCGACATCTTCGGCAATCGGCAGCACCGCGACAGTGGCTGCTGACGTATGAATACGGCCTTGCGTTTCGGTATCCGGCACGCGTTGGACACGGTGCACGCCGCTTTCGAATTTCAAACGCGCATAGGCGCCTGCGCCGTGAATCTCAGCGACGATTTCTTTGTAGCCGCCCATCACCCCGTCGCTGGCAGACAGGATCTCAACCTTCCAGCGTCGTGTTTCGGCATAACGCTGATACATGCGGAAGAGATCGCCTGCGAACAAGGCGGCTTCATCCCCGCCCGTGCCTGCGCGCACTTCGAGAATGACGCCGCGCTCATCGGCTGCATCTTTCGGTAGCAGCATGATCTTGACGTGATGCGCGAGCGTTTCAAGACGTTGCGCGAGCTCGTCCCGTTCGGCCTCGGCCATGGCCCGCATATCGGCATCGGTGCCAGCGTCAGCAAGCAAGGCTTCAATATCGTCCGCTTCCTTGAGGCACGCTTGGTACTGCGCAATGCTAGCAGCGACCGGCTCCACCTCGGCCAATTCGCGCGAGAGTGCAACAAACGCTTCGCCATCGGCGCCAGCGGCGAGCTTATCCGTCAAAATCGCATGACGGGCGAGAATGGCATCGAGTTTAGCAGTGGGGAGAGACATGACGAGATCCAGCTGACAAGTGACGGCGCACGAAAGCGGGCGTCGCTACAGCGGTAGATCATGCGCAGCCGCAAAGGCTGCAATATCGGGACGAAGAGTGGTGACACGCCGCCGATCGGCCAAGGCGGTCTCGATCATCTCGCGCAAAGGCGTAATCTTCGCGGCGAGAATGGCAGCCTTCACGGGACCAATCGAGGCGGGCGACATCGACAGCGCGCGATAGCCCAATGCGACGAGCACCAAGGCTTCGAGCGGCTTGCCACCCAATTCACCGCATAACGTGACGGGGATGTCAGCGTCCTGCCCCGCATCGGCAATGCGCTTCAACACGCGCAAGGGCGCAGGGGCCAGCGGATCGAAACGATGCGCCATCGCGGGGTTTTCACGATCCGCTGCAAACAGGAATTGCATCAAATCGTTCGAACCGACCGAGAGGAAATCAGCGCAGCGCGCCATTTCTTCAATCTCAAACAGAAGCGACGGTACTTCCACCATCACACCCAGCTTCGTCTCGGCTGGATGCTCATAGCCATGGCGGGTGAGATAGGCGATCTCACGTTCGAAAATCTCACGTGCCCGGTGGAACTCTTCCACCGTCGAGATCATCGGGAACATGATTTTAACATGCCGCCCTGAAGCAGCCTTCAACAGCGCGCGCAATTGCGCCCGTAACAGGCCGGGGCGATCAAGCCCGATGCGGATCGCACGCCAACCGAGCGCCGGGTTTTCTTCTTCACCCGTCAGGAGATAAGGCAGCACCTTGTCGCCACCAATATCGAGCGTGCGGAACGTGACAGGGCGTGAACCCGCTGCATCAAGCACTTTGCGATAGAGCTCGATCTGCTCATTCGTGCGCGGCAATTTCTCGGCTACCATGAACTGCAATTCGGTACGGAAAAGGCCCACACCCGCTGCGCCCGTCTCATCAATATGAGACAGATCGACGATAAGGCCTGCATTCAAATGCAGATCGACTTTCACGCCATCCTGCGTGACGGCCGGAACATCGCGCAAACGGCGATATTGCTCCTGCCGCTTGGCCCGCAGGCGTGCTTTTTCGGCAAAAGCGGATTCAACATCCGGCTGCGGCCGAATATGCACATCGCCTGTCGCGCCATCGACGATGATAGCATCGCCAGTTTCGACAAGACTCGTGACATTGTCGACATTGCCAACAGCCGGGATGCCCAGCGCACGCGCGACGATGGCGATATGGCTGGTCGGCCCACCTTCTTCGAGAACGAGGCCGCGCAATTTGGCACGATCATAATCGAGCAATGCGGCGGGGCCCATCGAACGGGCAACAACAATTGCGTTGTCTGGCAACGCTGCATGCGTTGAGACCAGTTCCTGCCCCATCAGCCGGTGCAAGAGACGATTGGCGAGTTCATCGAGATCGTGCAGACGCTCACGCAGATAAGGATCGGTCTGCCGCAGCATGCGCGCGCGATTATCCGATTGCACGCGCTCGACAGCGGCTTCCGCCGTCAAGCCACTTGTCACGGCTTCGCGCAGACGCCGCATCCAACCTGGATCATGCGCAAACATGCGGAAGGTTTCGAGCACTTCGCGATGTTCGCCACCATGGGCGAGATCACCACGATCAAGTAATTGATCGAGCGAAGCACGCAGTTCAGCGAGAGCACTCTCGAGGCGCTTTAATTCGCTGCTGGGATCATCGGCGATGATATTGCCAACGACAACGCGTGGCTCATGCAGCACCACATGCCCCAGCCCGACGCCATCAGCGAGGCTTTGGCCACCCAGATGCAAAGGCTTGCGCAGTGCAATGTCTTGCCCGGGACGCGCGAGCGCCTGCAATTCACCGGAAGCGAGCATTTCGGCGAGCACCATCGCCGTCGTCTGCATCGCCTCAACTTCTTCTTCCGAATAGGTGCGGCTGGCGCGGTTCTGCACCACGAGCACGCCGAGCAGATTGCCCGCGCGCAGCACCGGCACACCGAGGAAGGATTGATAGATCTCTTCGCCCGTCTCCGGCTTGTAGGAGAAGGCGGGATGGTTCTGTGCATCCGACAGGTTGAGCGGCTCAGCCTCGGCCGCGATCATGCCGACCAAGCCTTCGCCCGGCCGCATGGTGGTGACGTGCACCGCCTCGCGCTTCAAACCTTCGGTCGCGAAGAGTTCGAGCGTGCCATCAGCCCGCATCACATAGAAGGAGCAGACCTCGGCCACCATGTTGGCGGCGATGATGACGACGATCTTGTCGAGGCGCGCCTGCGCGCCCACCGGCTCCGCCATAACTTCGCGGAGACGGCGGAGCAAAAGGCGAGGTCCGCCAAGTGCGCCGCGCATCGGCATAGATCGATCCCGTCTGGCCCCAGAGAGCCCTTCCCTGCCCAAAGAGGCGGCAACAAGCCGCGCTCTTCCCCCCGCTTTAGCGAGGCATGACGATCAATGCAAAGTCTGGACCGCGACGAAAGTCCAAACCCGTCCAAAGAGACGGGTCAGGCCGCATCCAGACCGTAGAGGGAATGTAGGGTCCGCACCGCCAATTCCGTATAGGCGGCGTCGATCAAGAGCGAAAATTTGATCTCTGACGTGGTGATCGCTCTGATATTAATGCCTTTTTCGGCAAAAGCCTTGAACGCCCGGGCCGCCACGCCGGCATGCGAGCGCATGCCGATCCCGATGGCCGAGACCTTCACAAGGTCCCGTGCGCCTTCCAAAGCGCCATAGGCGATTTCGGCCTTCCGCCCTTCGAGAATCGTCTTGGCGCGCTCGAAATCGGCGGTCGGGACGGTAAAGGTAATGTCCGTCGTGGTCGTGTTGTCGGACGTGACCTGAATGATCATGTCGACATTGATATTGGCTTCGGCCAGCGGCACGAAGATGGCGGCGGCCACGCCCGGCTTGTCGGCGACGCGGCGGAGCGTGATCTGGGCCTCGTCCTTTGAATAGGCGATGCCGGTGACGATCTGCTGTTCCATGATCTCTTCCTCGTCGCAGATGAGGGTGCCAGGCGTGGGGTTGGCTGGGTCGTCGAAAGAGGAGCGCACATAGGTACGCACCTTATGCACCATGGCGAGCTCGACCGAGCGCACCTGCAAAACCTTGGCCCCAAGGGAGGCCATTTCGAGCATCTCCTCGAAAGCCACCTTCTCGAGCCGTTTGGCCTTGGGCACGATGCGTGGGTCGGTCGTATAGACGCCGTCGACATCGGTATAGATGTCGCAACGCTCGGCCCCGATGGCTGCCGCAATGGCCACCGCCGACGTATCAGAGCCACCGCGACCCAAGGTCGTCAGGCGGCCGGTTTCGGCATGAATGCCCTGAAAACCAGCAATGACGGCGACTTCGCCGCGCTTGAAGCCTTCATCGAGGTTCTTGCCATCGATGCCGGCGATGCGCGCCGAGCCATGCGCGTCCGACGTCAAAAGCGGGATCTGCCAGCCCTGCCAGGAGCGGGCCGAGATGCCCATGTCCTGCAAGACGATGGCGAGAAGCCCTGACGTGACCTGCTCGCCCGAGGCGACGACGGCATCATATTCGCGCGGATCGTAGAGTTTCGAACCCTCATTGACCCAGCCGACGAGCTCATTCGTCTTGCCCGCCATGGCGGATACAACGACGGCAACCTGATGGCCCGCCTCCACCTCACGCCGCACATGCTGGGCGACGTTGCGGATGCGCTCCATATTCGCGACGGACGTGCCGCCGAATTTCATGACAAGACGGGCCATGAGGGGTCCGGATGATGATGTTTGGGATCGCCCGGACCTGACCGCGAGACAAGCATGCTTGCGTCGCGCTGCAACCCGGCCGAAAAGAGCGCTCTTCCATGACGGCCATGCCCGGGCCTGTCAATCACCCGTCCGGCTCAAGGAGCGGAAAATGACCACCGAAACGCAAGGCACCACCATCGACCCGGCAGAAGTCGCCCGTTTCGAGAAAATTGCCCGGACCTGGTGGGATGCCAAAGGCCCGATGAAGACGCTGCACAAATTCAATCCCGTGCGGCTCGCCTATATCCGCGATCAGGTCGCCGACCATTGGAACCGTGACACGCGCGACGGCAATACACTCGCCGGCCTTTCGCTGGTTGATGTCGGCTGCGGCGGCGGCCTTCTATGCGAACCGCTGGCGCGGCTTGGCGCGACCGTCACAGGCATCGATCCTGCGCCCACCAATGTCGAGGTCGCCAAGCTTCATTGCGCTGAAAGCGGTGTGCCGGTCACTTATCGGCAGGCCACTATCGAGCAATTGGTTGCCGAGGGGCAGAGCTTCGACATCGTGCTCGCCATGGAAGTCGTCGAACATGTCGCCGATGTCGATGCTTTCGTGCGCGCCTGCACGGCGGCGGTGAAACCGGGCGGCCTTCTGTTCATGGCCACGCTCAACCGCACGATGAAGGCGTTCGCGCTCGCCATTGTGGGTGCGGAATATATTTTGGGCTGGCTGCCGAAAGGCACGCATCAATGGGACAAATTCGTCACGCCGAAAGAATTAGCGGACGCGATTGCACGCGGCGGGCTTGAGGTGTTCGACGAAAAGGGCGTGGTCTACAATCCGCTGTCCGATAAATGGTCGCTCTCGCGCGATCGTGACGTGAATTACATGGTCGTAGCGAAGTAAGGGGTATCATTGGGAGCTTCGTCCCTCATCCTGAGGAGCGATGCAACGCATCGCGTCTCGAAGGACGAGGGAATTCGTGCGCAAAAAAAGCCCTCGTGGTTCGAGACGCCGCTTGCGCGGCTCCTCACCATGAGGGCCTTTATCGAGCCTTTGCGAGGCCCCAAACATACGGGCGAAGCCCGCAGGCGCGACCGCGCGCCCGAGCCTTCGCGAGGCCTCAAAAAAATTAAGGCGCCGGATTCATATGCACCTGATGGATCGCATCAATGCGGTCGATGATGTCTTGCGACAAGGCCACCTGTGCCGAGGCGATATCATGCTTCAGCTGATCCATCTTGGTCGCGCCGATGATGTTCGACGTCACGAACGGGCGATCATTGACGAAAGCGAGTGCAATCGTCGCCATGTCCATGCCGACCTCTTGTGAGAGCTTCCAATAAGCCTCAATCGCTTCGGCAGAACCTGGCTTTTCATAACGCTGGCCACGATTGAACAGCGTCGTGCGTGCACCTGCAGGCCGCGCACCATTGCGATATTTGCCGGTGAGATAGCCTTGCGCGAGCGGCGAATAAGCGAGAAGCCCGATCTGTTCGCGATAAGTGATCTCGGCCAACGCTACTTCGTATGTGCGGTTGAGAAGATTATAGGCGTTCTGAATCGACGCCATGCGCGGCAGGCCGCGTGTTTCCGATTCATGCATGAATTTCATCGTGCCCCATGCGCTCTCATTGGAGAGGCCGATATGGCGCACCTTGCCCGCCTTGATGAAACCATTGAGCGTTTCCAAAATCTCTTGGAACGAATGGAAATTGTCGCTCTCGAATTCGGCTTGGCGATAATGTGTTGGGTTCGAACCCCACGGCATCGGACGATCCGGCCAATGCAGCTGATAAAGATCGATGTAATCGGTTTGCAGACGCTTCAAGCTTTCATCGAGAGCGTAAGTCATGTCCGCTTTCGACAATTCTGCCGGGCGGCCCTTGCGGAACCAATCCATCGGTGTACGGCCGACCACCTTCGAGGCGAGGATCACCTTGTCGCGATTGCTGCGCGCCTTGAACCATGTGCCGATGATGCGCTCGGTCGAGCCCTGCGTCTCGGCTTTCGGCGGGATTGAATAGAGTTCGGCTGTGTCAAAGAAATTGATGCCCTGGTCGAGCGCATAATCCATCTGCGCATGGCCTTCGGCTTCCGTGTTCTGCTCGCCCCACGTCATGGTGCCGAGACAGATTTTGCTGACCTTGAGGCCGGTGCGGCCAAGGGCGCGATATTCCATCGGGAGATACTCCGGGATAGGGCCACCCCGGACGGGGCGGCAAAAGGCCGCCCTTCAAAGCACAAGCGCTGCCTTGGCGCCAGACCTCAACTGCCGGTCTGAATTTGCCGAATGAAATCCTCGACCGTCGGCAGGATGTTCTTGACGATCACTGCCACCCCTTCGGCATTCGGGTGGATCCCGTCCGGCAGGTTGAGCTTTGGATCGCCCGCAATGCCTTGCAGGAAAAACGGGTAGTAAGTGGCGTTGAACTGCGCGGCGAGCGGCCGGTACATACCGTCAAACAGTTTCACATAATTCTCGCCCATATTGCGGGGCGCGAGCATGCCCGCCAGCAGCACGGGAATGCCGCGGTCCTGCAGCTTTTGCAGCATGATGCGGAAATTGTTCTCAGTCAGGCCGGGATCGACGCCACGCAGCGCATCATTGGCCCCGAGCTCCATGATGACCCCGTCCGTACCGTCCGGGATCGACCAATCGAGTCGCCCCATGGCCGACGTGGTCGTATCCCCCGAAACGCCGGCATTGATGATTTCGACATCAAAGCCCTTGGCCCGGAGTGCCTTTTCAAGCTGGGCGGGAAAAGCGGCCGACGCCGGGAGATTATAGCCCGCCGTCAGGCTGTCGCCGAAGGCCACAAGCTTCAGTTTGCGCTTGGCGGCCATAGCAGGCCCTCCCGTGGCTGCGGCCAAAAGGGTCAGGCCCATTGCCGCAAGAAAGCCACGCCGCGCCTTTACGGCAGCCTTGCTGCCCCCATATGGGTTTTTCATCTGTGTCATCGCAAAGGCATATCGGCATGCAGGTTGAGGCCGTCAAGGCAATCCCGTCCGTCCGCGACCCTTTGGTCAAGATCGAGGCTCTCGATCTGAGCCTCGGGCGAGACGCGTCCCGCGTCCATATCCTGAAATCGATCTCGCTTGAGATCGGCCGCGGCGAAGCAATCGGCCTGGTCGGGCCATCGGGATCCGGCAAATCGACCCTTTTGATGACCATGGCCGGGCTCGAACGGCCAGACACCGGCCGTATCATCATTGATGGCGAGGATCTCTCGTGCCTCGACGAAGACGGGTTGGCCCGTTTCCGCGGCCGTAACATCGGCATCGTGTTCCAATCCTTCCATTTGATCCCCACCATGACAGCGCTCGAAAATGTCGCCGTGCCGCTCGAACTCGCGGGCGATGATGACGCGTTCGACCGCGCTGCGGCGGAACTCAAAGCCGTTGGGCTCGGCGGGCGTCTCTCGCATTATCCGGCGCAACTTTCAGGCGGCGAGCAACAGCGCGTGGCACTCGCCCGCGCACTGGTCGTCGACCCGGCACTGCTGATCGCGGATGAGCCGACGGGCAATCTTGATGAGGCGACGGGCAAGGGCATCGTCGAATTGCTGTTCCAACTGAAAAATGATCGCGGTGCGACGCTGGTCCTCGTCACGCATGATCCGGGCCTTGCCGCGCAATGCGACCGCGTGATCCGCCTGCGCTCAGGTCGGATCGAAGATCACGCCGCGATTGGGGCCTGACGTGCACGCACCTGTCCGCCCGAAACATCGTCGCGCCTCTTCACCATGGTCCGTGCTGTGGCGCTTTGCCCTGCGCAATCTGCAAGGCGGCCTCTCCGGCTTTCGCGTCTTCATCGCGTGTATTGCGCTGGGCGTTGCGGCGATTGCGGGTGTTTCCTCGCTTTCGAATGCGTTGACCGACGGGCTTGGCAAGCAGGCAAAGACCATTCTCGGCGGCGATCTCTCGTTTTCGCGGATTCATCGCGAAGCGACGCCAGAGGAACGCGCGAAATTCGCCTCGCTCGGACAGGTTTCATTCGGCATCACAACGCGTGCGATGGCGCGCCTACCTGGCGATGGACAGGCTGCCCTTGTCGAACTCAAGGCTGTTGATGCGCAATGGCCGCTCACCGGCAAACCCGAGCTCTCACCGGAATTGCCCCTCAAAGATCTCTTTGCGGACGCCAATGGCATCTATGGCGCAGCGGCGGAACCGGCCCTGTTCGAGCGATTGCAGATCAAACCCGGCGCGCGTGTCCTGATTGGCAATGCCACCTTTGAACTGCGCGCCACGCTGGAAAGCGAGCCCGACAAGCTTGCGACCGGCATCGGTTTCGGCCCGCGCTTTCTCACAAGCGAAGCGGGCCTGCGCGCGTCAGGCTTGATCCAGCCCGGAACATTGGCGCGCTTCACCTATCGCATTCTGCTACCCGGCAATGCCGATGAAGCGACTGCAAAAAGCCTCGGCGAAAAACTGCGCGCAACCATGCCTGAAGGCGAATTCGACATGCGCACACGCAGCAATGTCTCGCCGCAGTTCAATCGCAATGTGGAGCGCTTTACACAATTCCTCGCCATTGTCGGCTTCACTGCTTTGATCGTTGGCGGTGTTGGCGTGGCAAACGCGGTCGCCGCCTATGTCGAACGCCGCCGCCCCACACTCGCAACGATGAAAAGCCTCGGTGCGACCGGCAGCGATGTCTTTCTTCTCGCGCTGATCGAAGTGATGTTGCTGGCTCTCGTCGGCATTGCGATCGGTCTTGCGGTTGGTGCCGCTTTGCCTTTTGTCGTCGGCGCTTTGTTCGGCGATCTTTTGCCCGTGGCCCTTGATGCTCATTTCTATCCCGGCACGCTGGCCCTAGGCGCCGTCTATGGGCTCTTGGCAGCGCTCGTGTTTTCGCTGGGCCCGCTGGGTCGCGTGCATGACGTGCCTGTCTCGGCGCTGTTCCGCGATCACGTCGAACTCGTGCGCAAATGGCCACGAAAGCGCTATATCGCGGCCCTCATTGCCGCCGCCTCATTGCTGATCGGCCTGTCGATCCTCTTTGCATATGATCGCCGCGTGGCGGTATTCGCGGCGATTGGCGTGGCCGGCTCTTTCATCATTCTGCGCCTTGTTGCGAGCGGGATCATGATGGTGGCGCGGGCGCTGCCGCGGCCGAAATCAACCGTGTGGCGGCTTGCGATCTCAAGCCTCTATCGGCCCGGGACACTGACGCCGTCTCTCGTCCTCTCGCTCGGTTTAGGCGTTGCGTTACTCGTCGCTGTCGCGTTGATCGACGCCAACATCAATCGCCAACTCGGCGAAAGCCTGCCCGAGAAAGCACCGAACCTGTTCTTCGTCGACATTCCCAACAATAATGCACGGGAATTCGATGCCTTCATTCAGGCCCGCGCACCGGAAGGCAAGCTCGACCGCGTGCCCATGATGCGAGGCCGGATCACCCGCCTTAACGGCGTCGATGCAGGCAAGATCAGCGCGCCGGAAAATGCGGCTTGGGTGCTCGAAGGCGATCGCGGCATCACCTATGCCGAGCGCCTCCCCTCTGGCTCGACCCTTGTCGACGGCGAATGGTGGCCGGCTGATTACAAAGGCAAGCCGCTTGTCTCATTCGACGTGGAACTCGCGCGTTCGCTGAAGCTGAAGGTCGGCGATACGCTCACCGTCAATGTGCTCGGCCGCCCGATCGAGGCGACCATCGCCAATCTCCGCCGGATCGATTGGCAATCGCTTGGCATCAATTTCGTGATGGTGTTTTCGCCCAATACGTTCGCGGGCGCGCCCGCGACATCGCTCGCAACCCTCACACTGCCGGAAGGTGCACGCTCCTACGAAGCAGGGCTGCTTGCCGAAGTGGCGAAGACCTTTCCGATGGTGACCGCCATTGGCGTGCGCGAAGCGCTGGAACAGGTCAACAGCCTCGTCGCGAAGCTCGCGCTCGCCATTCGCGGCGCAAGCGCCGTCACGATCATTGCCAGCGTGCTGGTGCTGGCGGGGGCTCTTGGGGCCGGCCAGCGAGCGCGGATCGGCGACGCGGTCATCCTCAAGACGCTCGGGGCGACGCGTTTGAAACTCTTCGGCGCGTTCCTTCTCGAATATGGGCTTTTGGGAACTGTCACCGCGCTGTTCGGCTTCCTGGCCGGAAGTCTTGCTGCATGGGCCATTGTCTCGCGGCTGATGAATCTCAGCTTCCACTGGCTGATCGGCTCAGCACTCTCGGCCTGTATTGTCGCGATTGTTGTGACCATTCTGTTTGGTCTTGTTGGAACCTGGCGAATACTGTCACAAAAACCGGCGTCATATTTACGAAATCTTTAAGTAAAACCGCCCGCTTAACTACAAAGCACGATGTAAGTCGCAGCAGGACGGCCGTTCTGGGCGCTGCAGCACTTCGCCGCACCCCGTTTTGACATGAAACCGCAAGTCGAACGGGCCTTTAAAGGCCGCTTCTCCTTGCGGCTGCCCTTGTATTTCCACAATCGGTCTTCCATATTCATCGCAACGCCGGATGACCGGCGGAGATGAATTCATCCGCTCTTCGAGAGGATCTCAAATGTCCAACTATGACCGCAACGCCTACGCCCAGTTTGGCGGGGTCTCCCGTGCCGGGACAGCCGAATACGATCTCGGCCTCCGGTCCTACATGCTGGGCATCTATAACTATATGACGCTGGCGCTCGCTGTGTCGGCCATGGTCGCTTGGGGCGTTGCCGCCCTGTCGGTGACCGGCGACGCTTCGGCCGCCGCTGCCAAGTTTGGCGCGAACACCTATCTCACCTCCTTCGGCTATGCGCTCTTCGCGAGCCCGCTGAAATGGGTGGTGATGCTGGCCCCGCTCGCTTTCGTGTTCTTCCTGTCGTTCCGTTTCGACCGGATGAGCCAGAGCGCGCTGTTCGGCACCTTCCTCGCCTTCGCGGCGACGATGGGTCTGTCGATGGGCTCGATCTTCCTCGTCTATACGACGGCGAGCATCGTGCAGGCGCTCTTCATCACGACGGCCGCGTTCGGCGCGCTCTCGCTCTATGGCTACACCACAAAGCGTAGCCTGTCGGCGATGGGTTCGTTCCTAATCATGGGCCTGTTCGGCGTCATTCTGGCTGGCCTCGCCAACCTGTTCTTCCAGTCGAGCGTGTTCCAGCTCGCCATCAACGTTGTCGCGATCCTGATCTTCGCGGGTCTCACCGCTTGGGATACGCAGCGCTTGAAGGAAGAATATGATGTGGTGGCTGGTGATGCCGCGTTGATGCAGAAGGCTTCGGTGATGGGTGCTCTGTCGCTCTACCTGAACTTCATCAACATGTTCCAGCTGATCCTGTCCTTCGTGGGCAACCGCAACGAGTAATCCTCGCTGCACCGGAATCAAGAAAGGCCGCGGGAGACCGCGGCCTTTTTCTTTTGTCGGCGCGTTTACAAGGCGCGGCCAAGAAACGCCGTGCCCTCAATCGGCGTATCGTAATAAGGCGCGATCGGTGTGAAGCCGAGCTTCGCATAAAGCCGATGCGCTTCGGTCATGCTGGGCAGCGTATCGAGTGCGATGGCGCGATAGCCCGCCGCCCGTGCCTGCGCCATCAGCGCCTCGACGATAGCGATGCCAAGCCCAAGCCCGCGCGCCGCGGGCGCGATATAGACGCGTTTCATTTCGCAGCCATCCCCGCCCTTCATCGCACGGAACGCGCCGCAGCCTATCGGTTGCCCGTCCGCGCCACGTGCCAAGAGCAAAAGACCTTGCGGCGGCGCATAGGCTCCAGGCAGCGCCGCGAGCTCGTCTTCAAATCCCTGATAGCCGAGATCGACCGGGAGCGAGGCAGCATAGGCGCGAAACAAGGCCCGGATCGCATCGAGATCGGCGGCGGAGGTAGCAGGCGTAAGGGTGAAGGCGGAACCACGAACCATGCCCATTGATCGCCAAGCCACAGGGCGCGGTCAATGGGAAGAACCACGCCCCGCTCCGCTTGCCTTTCGCGCCCGCATCTGGGAAAAGCCCGCCCATGACAGTCCTGATCCGCCCCGCCCACGATGAAGACATGGACGCGATCACCGCGATCTATGCCGACGCCGTTCTGAATGGCACCGCTTCGTTCGAGCTTGAACCGCCAGACGTGGCAGAGATGACGGCGCGCCGCGCGGCGCTGATCGAGAAGGGCTTTCCCTATCTCGTCGCCGAACGCGCGGACCGCATTCTGGGCTATGCCTATGCAGGCGCCTATCGCCCGCGCCCCGCCTATGCATTCACTGTCGAGGATTCGATTTATGTGGCGCCGGATGCGCATCGCTCAGGTGCAGGCCGTGCTTTGCTCGCCAAACTCATCAGCGTTTGTGAGGAGAAAGGCTTTCGCCAGATGGTCGCCGTGATCGGCGATTCACTGTCGGCCCCATCCATCGGCTTGCATCAGGCGATGGGCTTTGTGCATGTCGGCACGGTGCGCAATGTCGGCTTCAAGAAAGGCCGCTGGCTCGATCAGGTCATCATGCAAAAGAGCCTCGGCGACGGCGCGACGAGCACGCCGGTGTAATCACACCACCGCGAGCTTCACGGGTTTGTCGAGCACTTGCAGCACGCGGGCGAGCTCATGCCCGCGCTTGAGGATGAGCCCCGTCACGGCGATGACGGCATAGGCACCCTGTTTGCGGGCGAGCTTGGGGTTCTTCTCGATGCGGTAGAGCGGATGTTCATTCGACCGGCGATAGACCGAGAACACCGCCTTCTCCTTGCCGAAATCCATCGCATAATCGCGCCATTCGCCTGAGGCGACCATGCGGCCATAGAGATTGAAGATCTCGCGCAATTCATGCCGGTCAAAGGCAATGGTGGCGGGCACTGGCGCGGTGGTTGGCACGGGCTGCGAGGCTACGGGCCGCAAACCAGGGTGGGCCGTCGGGCTATCGCTCTCGCTCATCGGGGCTCCGGGGTCGCACCGCTCATCAGGGGATGATGACCCCCGTTCCCGGATCGGGCAAGGGCGAAGCGATCCTGCCGCAACCATACCCCGGCTTTTTCACGATTTTGCCGCAAGCTGGCCCATGCGGGGCCTTGATCTGAGGCGAAACTCTCTTCGTTGCCTGAGGGTCCGGTCCGTCTGACGGATGTTTCAGCCCCCCAGCCCCCCGAAGGATGGTCCGGACCCGTCCCTCCAAATACAGCAACCCCTTTATGGGCCGGCGCGAGCCGGCCCTTTTTCTTTGCCAGCCGCCTGCGTTTGAACCGCCCTTGAAACTCGCCGCTGCGCTTTCGATATCCGGACCGTCTCAACCAACAAGAAGACGGACCCCATGACGGATACGATGACTGCCGAACGCCGCTCTTTTGACGCCGACGTCGCCCGCCTCCTCCATATGATGGTCCACTCGGTCTATTCGGACCGTGATGTGGCCCTGCGCGAGCTCGTCGCCAACGGGGCCGACGCCTGCGAAAAGCTGCGCACCCTCGCCCTCTCCGACCAATCACTTTATGGCGACGATGCACAACTTGGCGTGACAGTCCGCATTGATACCGACGCAGGCCGCCTGATCGTCGAAGACAATGGCATCGGCATGACGCGCGACGAAATGATCGACGCGCTTGGCACCATCGCCCGCTCAGGCACGCGCCATTTCCTCGACGCCAATGCCGAGACGGACGCCGCGAAAAATCTCATCGGGCAATTCGGTGTTGGCTTTTATGCAGCCTTCATGATTGCCGATCGCGTCGACGTGACGAGCCGCAAGGCTGGCACGCCAGACGCCTTCACATGGTCATCCGATGGTAAGGGCGAATTCACCGTCGAACCCGCGGGCGACAATGCGCCTTTGCGCGGCACCCGCGTCTCGCTTCACATCAATGCGGATGCCAAAGATTTCCTCGATCCGTTCCATGTCGGCCGCGTGCTGCGCAATTATGCGAGCGCCATTCCGGTTGCCGTGACACTCATTCCCAAACCCGATGCCGAGCCGGAAAAGATTGCCGATGGCGCCGTGATCTGGGCGAAGCCGAAATCCGAAGTGAGTGAGGAAGATTACACCTCTTTCTATCGCAGCCTCGCCTTCGGTTTCGACGATCCGGCGCTGACACTGCATTGGCGTGCCGAAGGTCGGCATGAGTACACCGTGCTCGCCTTTGTGCCGGGCGCGCGGCCGATGAATTTGTTCAACCCGGATCGTCAGGGACGGATGAAACTCTATGTCCGCCGCATGTTCATCGCCGACGATGTTGAGCTAACACCGGGCTGGCTGCGCTTTGTGACCGGCATTGTCGACAGTGCCGATCTGCCGCTCAACCTCTCGCGCGAAATGATCCAGACAAGCCCGATTCTCGCCGCGATCAAGAATGGCGTCACGAACCGCGTTCTCTCCGATCTCGAAAAGACGGCGCAAAACGACGCCGAAAAATACAAGGGCATTTGGGACAATTTTGGTCCGGTGCTCAAAGAAGGCCTCTATGAAGCACCCGAAAAGCGCGATCAGCTCTTTGAGCTGTGCCGCTTTGCGACATCCACGCATCCGGATGGCGGCCGCACCTTGAAAGATTACATCGCCGCGCTGCGCCCAAACCAGACGGCGATTTATTACCTCGTTGGTGATGATCTGGAGCGCTTGAAAAAGAGCCCGCATCTCGAAGGGTTCCGCGCACGTGGCATTGAAGTGCTCCTTCTGCCTGATCCTGTCGATGCTTTCTGGGTCAACACCGCTGTCGGCTATGAGGGCAAGCCGTTCAAATCTGTCACGCAAGGCGCTGCCGATATCGACAGCGTGCCAGTGGCTGAAGGGGAAGCGGCTTCGACCGAAGTGGATGCGCAAACGGCAACCTTGTTTGCGCATTTCAAGGATGTCCTCGCAAACGAGGCGGCCGATGTCCGCGGCTCAACCCGTTTGGCCTCAAGCCTCGCCTGTCTCGTGGCGGGCGCCAGCGGACCCGACCGGCGACTGGAAAAAATCCTCGCCTCGCATGGCCAATTGCCGGAAGCCGCAAAACCTGTGCTTGAGATCAACCCGGGCCATCCGCTGGTTGCCCAATTGGCCAAGCGCTTTGTCGCGCATGAAGACCGCAGCTTGATCGACGATGCCGCACATCTGATTTTCGATAGCGCACGTGCCGCCGATGGCGAGGCGCCGAAAGATCCATCGGATTTCACGGCACGACTGGCGCGCATCCTCGAAAAGGCCTTCGTCTAAGATCAGAAAGCCGCCCCAAAGGGCGGCTTTTTCATATCAGCGACCATCGCTGTGATATTCGACATTGGGTCGCATATCGAGCGCGGATGACAACCGGTTCGACATGTTGAAAAAGGCTGCCACGGCAGCAATGTCCCAAATGTCGCGCTCGGAAAATCCTGCCTTGCGTAGCGCATCGCGATCATCCTCGACGATCTCGGCGGATGCGCGCGTCATCTTCGTTGCGAAGGTCAACATGGCGCGATGGCGTTTCGACAATTTCGCCGCACGCCAATTCATCACCAGCAATTCACCGAGCACAGGATCACCCGACAGAACGCGGACCGCAGCACCATGGGAGGCGAGACAGTAGAAACATCTATTCTCCGCCGAGACAGCGACCGCGATCATTTCACGCTCAAGTTTGGACAGGCCCGAAGGGGCAAGCATGAGATCATTATACATGCCAGCAAAGGCTTCGAGCTTCGCCATGTCATGGGCATAGGCGAGTAATACGTTTGGCACATAGCCGATCTTCTCGCGGCACTTCTCGAAATAGGCGGCAATGCCTGGCGTCAATTCCGCCTGCGACAAATTGAGCGCCATCACGGGCGGCGGCCCATCCTGGCGGGCCGGCATCTCGCCGACCTGTTTGGCTTTATCCTTTGCCTTGCCCTTAACCTTCTTCGTGCTCTCTTTGGCCGCTTTCGCTTTTGCCATGGTCATCTCCCTGTCGATCTCGAAAGACAGAGTGAGGCTCTGGCTTTCATATGGGAAGCCTGTAATTTGACGGATGAACTGGACGGGGATTGGCCGGATGCGACAGGAAACCGACCACACTGCACTGCAAGAGGCAATCCGCCTCCTTGAACAGAAAAGCGATGCCCCGGCCGATCTGGTGAGCCTCCTTCTGGCCCGCCTGACACCCGATGATGTGCGCCTGTTTGACGGCGAAAGCTTTGCCATCATTGCCGAAGGCGCATGGCAGGCTTTGAACGAACCGCGCCCCGGCGGCAGCACCACGATCCGCCTCGATGACCGCCAATTACGGATGGCGGGCCATGTGCGAGATGTGACCCTTTTGCAGATCATCAACGACAACAAGCCCTTCCTGCTCGATTCTACTTTGGCCGAGCTCGAAACCGGCGGACGCGAGCCACTCTTCGTCATCCATCCTATTCTGGGCGTTGAACGCAATAGCGCAGGCGCATTCGTACGCCTCGCCGCTGAGAATTCTGGTGTTGCCGGCACCAAACGCGAGAGCATGATCGAGATCGTGCTCGACCGGCTCGACGATCCCGGTCAACGTGCCGACCTTGTCCGCTCGCTTGAACGCGTATTCGGTGCCGTCAACGCTGCTGTCCGCGATTGGAGCGCGATGCGCACGCGTATTGCTGAGGCGGTGCGGGCGTGGCGTGACGATCCACCACCGATCGAACCGGGCGAACTTGCCGAAGCCGAAGCCTTTCTCGATTGGATGCTGGCTGACCATTTTACCATTCTCGGCGTGCGTGAATATCGCATTCCGTCTGGCGATGTTGCCGCCGATCCCGTCGAAGGGACTGGCCTCGGCATTCTCGCCGACCCATCGCTTAACGTGTTGCGCAAGGGTCGCGAACTTGTCGCCATCACGCCGGAAGTGCGCGCCTTCCTTGCCGAACCTGTTCCGCTCATCATTGCGAAAGCGAGCGTCAAATCGCTCGTCCATCGCCGCGTGCATATGGATTATGTCGGCGTCAAACTCTTTGCGAGCGACGGCTCTGTCACGGGCGAATTACGGGTCATTGGGCTTTTCACATCCTCCGCCTATACGGACACGGTGGATGAAATTCCTGTGATCCGCCGCAAAGCCGCTCACGTGATCCGCGATACAGGCGTTGATCGCGCCAGCTATTCGGGCCGTGCGCTGCGCAATATCCTTGAATTCTATCCGCGCGACGAATTGTTTCAGATCGACGTGCCGACGCTCAGCGCGTTCTCCCAAGACATCATGTCGCTTTATGAGCGACCACGCGTGATGGCATTACCGCGCGTCGATCGTTTTGATCGGTTCGTGTCAATTCTGATCTTCATCCTGAAAGATCATGACGATACACGCATCCGTGAAAAGATCGCCGCCATGCTGGCGCGGCTTTATCAAGGTCGCGTCTCCGCTGTTCACCCCGCCTATCCCGAGGGGCCGCTCGCACGCATTCACATCATCATCGGTCGCGATGAAGGCACGACGCCCGAGATTACGCGCCCTCAGATCGAGGAAGCGATCACATCAATCGTGCGCAGCTGGGCGGATTCATTGCGCATCGAATTGGACCGGCAATATCCAGGCTCCAAAGCCCGCGCCCTGTCGCAACGCTGGGGTCATGCCTTTTCCATGGCCTATCGCGAAGCCTTCGGGGCTGAACATGCGGTCGCCGATATCGCCATCCTTGAGCACTTAAGCGATGCGCATCCGCGCGCCGCGCGCTTCGAACGGCGTGATGGCGATGCACCTGCGCGCGCCAATCTGCAGGTCTATGTGCGCGGCGATGCGCTCCCCCTCTCCGACCGCGTCCCGCCGCTTGAAGCCATGGGCTTCCGCGTGATGAGTGAGCGCACATACCGCATTCTCCCAGAAGGTGAACGCGGCATCCGGATCTGGCTGCACGACATGTTGCTCGAGCGCGCAAGCAATGGCGCGATCGATGTGAAGAGCCTTAAACCGAAAATCGAATCGCTGCTCTCAGCGCTCGGTACCGCACAGGCTGAGAGCGACCGCTTCAATACACTCACCCTGGAGGCTGGCTTAGGCTGGCGCGAAATTGCCGCCTTACGCACGCTGTCCCGCTATTTGCAGCAAGCACGCGTTCCGTTCAGCCAAGATTATATGGCAGCGACATTGGTCGCCCATCCGCATATCGCAAAATTGCTTGTGGCCTTGTTCCACGCGCGCTTCGATCCGCGCAACAGCGAGGCCTCACGCCACGAGAGGCAGGCCGCCATTCGTACCGAACTTGAAGCGGCCCTCGAAGACATTACAAGCCTTGATGAAGATCGCATCATCCGCCGCTTCATCAATCTCATCGAAGCGGCCTTGCGTACCAATTTCTACCAATTGGGCCCCGATGGCCAGCCACGTCCGGCCATCGCTTTCAAATTCGATTCCTACAAGATCGACAATCTCCCGCTGCCGCGGCCTTATGTTGAAATCTTCGTGCATTCCCCCCGCGTGGAAGGGGTCCATTTGCGGTTCGGTCCTGTGGCGCGTGGCGGCTTGCGCTGGTCCGATCGGCAGCAGGATTTCCGCACCGAAGTGCTGGGGCTTGTGAAAGCGCAACAAGTCAAAAATGCCGTGATCGTGCCTGTGGGGGCGAAGGGTGGTTTCTATCCGAAGAAATTACCGCCCGCCTCAGACCGGCAAGCCTTCATGGACGAAGGCATCGCCGCCTATCAATTATTTGTCGGCACCATGCTGGATCTCACGGACAATTTGGTAAGCGGCACGATCGTTCCGCCTGCCGATACGGTGCGGCATGATGGCGATGATCCCTATCTCGTCGTGGCTGCCGACAAGGGTACGGCGACATTTTCTGACATCGCCAATGGCCTGTCGCAGGCCCATGATTTCTGGCTCGATGACGCGTTCGCCTCCGGTGGCTCGCAGGGCTATGACCATAAGAAAATGGGCATCACGGCGCGTGGCGCATGGGAGGCAGTGAAGCGTCATTTCCGTGAATTGGACCGCGATATTCAAACGACACCCTTCACCGTCTGTGGCGTTGGCGATATGTCAGGCGATGTGTTTGGCAATGGCATGTTGCTGTCACACGCGACGCAGCTTATCGCCGCCTTTGATCATCGCGATATCTTCATTGATCCCAATCCGGATGCAGAGAAAGCGTGGGCGGAACGTAAGCGTCTCTTCGATCTGCCGCGCTCATCTTGGCAGGACTACGACAAGACACTGATCTCACAAGGCGGCGGTGTATTTTCCCGAGGCGCCAAGAAAATTCCACTTTCAGACGAAATGCGTGCTCTGTTTGGTGTCACGGCGACGGAAATGACACCGGTCGAACTGATGCGCACGATTCTCACCGCAAAAGTCGACCTCCTCTGGTTTGGTGGTATTGGCACCTATCTCCGCGCGACAACAGAAACAGACGAGGACGCGCGCGACCGCGCTAATGACGCGATCCGGATCACGGGATCCGAGGTACGCGCCGCCGTGATCGGCGAAGGTGCGAATCTAGGTTGTACGCAATTGGGCCGTATCGAAGCCGCGATGCGCGGCGTGCGGCTCAATACCGATGCCATCGACAATTCCGCCGGCGTGAACACATCCGACGTTGAGGTGAATATCAAGATCGCACTGGCCTCGGCTATTCGTGATGGCCGGCTTGATACTGAACGCCGCAATGCATTGCTGGCCGCGATGACAGATGAGGTCGCTCATCTTGTTTTGCGAAACAATGAAACGCAGACCCTAGCACTGTCATTGGCGCAACGCCGTGGCACCGAAGATATGGCGTTTGCACGCCGCCTCATGCAGGTGCTCGAAACAGCAGGGCGGCTTGATCGGAATGTCGAGTATCTGCCTGATGACGCCCGCCTGACAGAACGGGAAACACGCGGCGAAGGACTGACCCGGCCTGAAATCGCGGTCCTGCTGGCCTACGCAAAAATGGCTTTCAAAGATGCGCTTCTGAAAAGTGAGGCGCTCGACAACCCCGCTTTTGAAGGCGAGCTTTTCGCCTATTTCCCGCAGGATATGCGTGTCGCCTATGCGCAGGACATCAACACTCACCGCCTGCGCCGCGACATCATCGCAACACGAATTGCCAATGCGCTGATCGATCGAGGTGGCCCCACCGCAACCTTGCGCCTGATCGAACGGACCGGTGCGGATGCCGGCTCCGTCGCACTTGCCTATCTTGCGGCGCGCGACAGTTTCAACCTTGATGCGCTCATTGCCGCTATCGACGCGCTTAACAATCAGATTCCTGGCGTCGTCCAGAACGATCTTTATGGCCGTGTGCAGGATGCCTTGCTCGGACGCATGTTGTGGTTCGTCCGCAATATTGACTGGCTGCATAGCGATGCCGCAAGCGTCATCACTCGTTTCCGTCATGCGATCGCGGATGTGAAGGCGTCGCTCGATCCCGCACGTCTTGCGTCACTCGCAGCCCCCCTTCTCGCCCAAGGCGTGCCCGCTCCACTCGCGAAAGATCTCGTTGCCCTGCACGATTTACGCGCGGCGCAAGACCTGATCCTGATCGCTGAGCAGACAGGCAAGCCGATTGGCGGCATTCTCGCCAATCACGCAGCTGTTGGTGAACGCTTCGGCATTGCCAATCTGATTGAAGCAGCGGGCGGCATTCCCGCACTTGATTATTATGATCGCCTGGCGCTCGACCGTGCCATCGACATGATCGACAGTGCGCATCGAACAGTCACAAAGGCGATCACGATGGAGATGGGCGCAGGCGACAGCGCCCTCGATGCATGGATTACCCACCGCGGTGATACGGCCATTCGCTTCCCAGCCACCATCGCGCAGCTTTTGCAGGGCGGCGTGACGCTCTCGAAAATGACGATTGCCTCAGGCCTGCTCGACGATCTTGTGCAGGGACCCGGAACGTAAGCGTCAGTTCGTGAGCCCCACGGAAGCGAGCGCCTGAGCCTGCCTCTGCCCGACCTTGTCGGCTGAGAAATTTTCGATCGCCTCATTGAACAGGCGATAGAAATTGAGCCGTGCGTCAAGATGCAGGAACACGGCGCCAAGGCCGATGGCCGCGCGATCCATGAACACAAATTCCTGGGGGATCGTTACCGGGCCTTTTTCTTTCAGCGCCTGATGCACACGGAAGGCTTCGCGCCGCCCATATTCGGATGGCGCGACACCATCCGCAATCGTCCGCACGCGATCATCCAATAGCGGCCCATAGATGAAACGCGCCCAAATGTTCAGAACTTCGACAAGGCCGCGATTGAGCCCCTTGAAGCCCCACGTCTCATAGGCATGCACGGTCCGATCGAAATCATCATGCAGGAGCGCAGTGTAGAGCTCGACGACACCGGCCACAAAACTCTGTGGGAAGATACGGATGCAGCCATAATCCAACAGATTAATGCCCTGCGGCGCGCCCTGTTCTGAAAACACGGTGTAATTGCCGAGATGCGGATCGCCATGGATCACGCCAAAGCGCGAGAAGGGAATCCACCATGCGCGGAACATCGCGGTCGCAAGAAGATTTCGCTCCTCAAGACCATGCGATTTGAAGTTCAAGATTTTCTCGCCATCAAGCCATTGCAGGGTGAGTAATCGGTTCGTCGAGAGATCAGGCCGCACAGCCGGAACGCGGACAAGCGGCTCATCCGTCAAAATCTCGGCATAAAGCGCGGCGTGCTTCGCCTCACGCTTATAGTCGAGCTCTTCGCGCACGCGCGCGCCGATTTCCTTCGCCATTTCGCGTGTGTCGATGGCGGGATCCATCCGCCGATGCAGTGCGAACAAGACATCGAGCTGTTTCAGATCCGCTTCCACCGCTGACTGCATATCGGGATATTGCAGTTTGCAGGCGAGCCGCACGCCGTCGAGCGCCTCCGCCCGATGCACCTGCCCCAGCGACGCCGCAGCGGCGGGGTGCAGATCAAAGGCGGCAAAGCGCTGGCGCCAATCAGCACCGAGCTCCGCCATCATGCGCCGTTTGACGAAGGCCGCCCCCATGGGCGGCGCCTCACTCTGCAGCTTTGACAATTCTTCCGCATATTCGGGGGGCAGCATGTCGGGCACCGTGGCCAGGAGCTGCGCCACCTTCATGATCGGCCCTTTCAGGCCGCCGAGAGCAGCCGTCAGCGCCGCCGCATTGCTGCGATCCTTGATACCGGTCCCGGTCAGTCGCGCACCGGCCATGCGGGCCGCAACGCCACCAATATTTGCCCCTACCTTGGCATAGCGCATCGCCCGGGCGGACAGCCGGTTGCGCTCCTTGTCGTTCTCGCGATCACTCATGGACCAGATATGGGGCGGCAATGCCGGATGTCGACGGGGCCCGGAGCCTGTATCCGAGCCCGTCAGGCACGATCCTGCCAGATCACTCCATCGCTTCCAGTTCCTCGATCAGCCCCTCGATCATGGCGAGGCCGATCTGCCAGAAGGCGGGGTCGCGGGCATCGAGCCCGAACGGCGCGAGCACTTCGGAATGATGCTTGGTACCGCCTGCCGCCAGCATCGCAAGATAGCGTTCGGCAAAGCCCTGCTCGGCCTTTTGATAGACGCCATAAAGCGAATTCACGAGGCAATCGCCGAACGCATACGCATAAACATAAAACGGCGAATGGATAAAATGTGGAATATAGGCCCAGAAGTTTTCATAGCCGTCCTTGAGCGCAATCGCCGGGCCCAGCGAGCGGGTTTGCACTTTTTTCCAAATCTCGCCGAGTTGCTCTGAGGTGAGTTCGCCATTGCGACGCTCAACATGCACCTCGCGTTCGAACGTATAGAACGCAATCTGGCGCACCACGGTGTTGATCATGTCCTCGACCTTGGCCGCAAGCATCGCTTTGCGTTGCTTCGGATTCGTCGTGCGATCGAGCAACGCCCGGAATGTCAGCATTTCGCCAAAGACGGAGGCCGTTTCGGCAAGCGTCAGCGGCGTCGGGGCCATCAGCGCACCATTGGGTGCCGCGAGAACCTGATGCACGCCATGGCCTAATTCATGCGCGAGCGTCATCACATCACGCGGTTTGCCCTGATAATTGAGCAAGACATAAGGATGCGCGGACGGCACGGTTGGATGCGCAAACGCGCCCGGCGCCTTACCCGGACGCACCGGTGCATCGATCCAGTTTTCATCGAAGAAGCGACGCGCAATATCAGCCATGCGCGGCGAAAAACCATGATAGGCATCAAGCACCGTGTTGCGCGCTTCCGTCCATGGAATGTCGCGCTGCTCGACCTTCGGCAAAGGCGCGTTGCGGTCCCAATGCGGCAGCGCTTCGACACCGAACCATTTCGCCTTCAAACGATAATAGCGATGCGACAGGCGTGGATAAGCGTTCTCCACTGCACTCACCAAGGCATCAACAACCTCACGCTCGACACGATTGGCGAGATGCCGTGAATCGGCGACGTCTTCGAAACCGCGCCAACGATCGGAGATTTCCTTGTCCTTGGCGAGCGTGTTGGTGATGAGCGTAAAGGTGCGAAGATTTTCGCCGAAGGTTTTGGCGAGCGCTTCGGATGCTTTGCGCCGCACCTCGCCATTCGTGTCCTGCATTTTGTTGAGGACCGGCTCAAGTGTCAGCGTCTCACCATCAACATCGAAACGCAGCGACGAGATTGTTTCATCAAACAAGCGGTTCCATGCGCCGCGGCCCGTTACCGATTTCTCGTGGAACAGCTGTTCGAGCTTGTCATCCAGCTGATAGGGTTTCTCGCGGCGAATATCGATCAGCCACGGCTTCCATTGATTGAGCGGTGTTTGATCCCAAACGGCTTCGAGGGCCGCATCATCAATGCGGTTGAGCTCCAATTGAAAGAACAAAAGATCCGATGAGGCAGCCGTGATCTTTTCTTGCGCGTCGCCATAAAATTTCGCGCGCTTGGGATCGGTTGTATCGCCCGCATAAAGAAGGCCGGCATAAGAAATGATCCGGCCCAGCAGATCGTCGATCTGCTCATAAGCCCGGATCGCCTCGGCAAGATCGCGGGCGCCATGCGCCCCCTTGGCGATCGCCTCAAGCCGACCGCGCCATGTCTGGTTGAAATCCTTGCAGAGTGCCGCCGCCTTTTGCAGGTCCGCGGCATAGGCTGGGCTGTCCATCGATGGATACAGCGCCGACAGATCCCATTCAGGCAGAGCCCCAAGATCCTTGGCCACAGCGGCAGCAGGAGCAGCAGGAGACAAAACGGGGACAACGGCGCGCATATCAATCACCTCAAGCGGAAAGCATCCCCTGCATATCGGTCTCGCAGGGCGGGGAGCAACCCTATCGAGAAAAACGACAAACCCGGCGAAAGCTGGGCATGTCGTTAAAGGGGCGTTTACCCGGGGCCCGCAGGATCGCCCCGGTTTGATACAACTGAGTCGCCGGAGTGCCCATGCCAGCTTTGATCCTCGTCGCCGATGACGATCCCGTTCAGAGACGGCTTCTGGAGGCGCAAATCCGGCGTTTCGGCCATGACGTCGTCGTGGTTGAGGGGGGCGAGGCGGCTTTGGCCCGCCTGCGACAGCAAGGCGCCCCACGCATCGACCTTCTTCTGCTCGATCTCGTCATGCCCGATCGTGACGGTATGGGCGTGCTCGATGCCATGCGACGTGAAGGCCTTGATTGCCCGGTCATCGTGCAGACCGCCCATGGGTCGATCGACACCGTCATTTCGGCCATGCGCGCCGGCGCAGCCGATTTCGTGGTGAAGCCGGTCGGCCCAGAGCGTCTGCTGGTCTCCATCCGCAATGCGTTGCGGCGCGAGGCGCTCGAGGGCGAAATCCGCACATCGAGCCGGGTAACGCCCATGCGCCCCGGCTTCCGCGATCTGGCTCTGGCCTCACCTCTGATGGAGCGCGTCGCACGGCTTGGCGAGCGCGCCGCTAAATCCGGCATCCCCGTGCTGCTGGAAGGCGAGCCCGGCACCGGCAAGGAAGTGGTCGCGCGCGCCATTCAGGCGGCCTCCGACCGGCGTGGAAAACCCTTCGTCACGGTCAATTGCGGCGCGATCCCGCCCGATCTCGTCGAGAGCGTGCTCTTCGGTCATGAGAAGGGCGCGTTCACAGGCGCCACGGAAAAGCATCCCGGCAAATTCGTCGACGCGCATGGCGGCACGCTGTTCCTCGATGAGATCGGCGAATTGCCGCTCGACGCGCAGGTGAAACTGTTGCGCGCCTTGCAGGAAGGCGAGGTTGACCCCGTTGGCAGCCGCCGTCCGGTGAAAGTCGATTTCCGCCTTATCTCTGCGACCAATGCCGACCTGCTAGATCTCGTGCGTCAAGGCCGCTTCCGCGAGGATCTCTATTATCGGCTTAACGTGTTTCCCATCGCGTTGCCGCCCTTGCGTCAGCGGCGTGAAGAAATTCCTGTTCTGGCACAACGCTTTTTAGCGCGCTTCGCGGCTGAGGAAGGTCGCCGGATCGACACGATCAGCGCAGACGCCATGGCCTGTCTCATGCGCTATGAGTGGCCGGGCAATGTGCGCCAGCTGGAAAACGCGATTTTCCGCGCCGTGGTCCTCGCCGACGGCTCGGAACTGACCATGGCAGAGTTCCCACAGATCGCCGCGCTGACCGATGGCTTCGACGTGATTGTGCCGCCATTGCCGGCAATGCGCGCGCCATTGGCAACACCACCATCGATCGAACCCGAACGGATCGAACCCGGCATGATCAGCTTGGTCGATGAGCGGGGCGATCTGCGCACGCTCACCCAGCTCGAAGAAGATGCCATTCGCTTTGCGCTATCGTTCTGCCGCGGCCAGATCAGCGACATGGCCCGCAAGCTCGGGATTGGCCGCTCCACACTCTACCGGCGCATGAAGGATCTCGGCCTTGCCGAAGCGGATGCACCCTCAAACACATTGCGTGACGAGGCCGCCTGATGGCGCTCTTGCCGCGCTTAAGCAAATCAGTTTCTTCTGTGTTCCTTGGCACATTGTGCCACCCCGAGGGTTCCATGCGTTCGATCTTGCGTCTCCCCCTATTGGCCCTCCCCATCCTGACGTTCATGGGCGCGCCAATCCACGCGGAAACGGATGCAACTCTAGATTTTCCTCTCGTTGAGCCTGCAACGCCTGATTTTTCAGATGTGATCCCACTGCCACCCGTGCGTCCGAAAAATCTTGTTCTGGCGCCGGTTCCTCTGAGTTTCCGTGAAGCGGTGCGCGCCGCCATTCTCGACCGGGCCGTGCAAACGAAGAGCGAAGGCATCCTCGCCTTTTACGCTGGCCGCGATGGCGCTCCTTTGTTCACTGGCCGCGATGGTATTTCATCCAAGGGTCGCGCGGTTCTTGCGCGTCTTGCGCTGGCTGGCGATGACGGCCTCGATACGCCCACCTTGAGCAAGCTGGACCCTGCAGGCGAAACCGATCCGGATGCGCTGGCGCAATTTGAAATCGATCTTGCACAAGCCACCATCGCCTATGCACGCGCGGCGCGCGGCGGCCGTGTCGAACCACGTCGCTTGGGTAAACTCATTACGCCAAAACTCGCACTGCCCTCAGCCTTTGACGTGCTTGAGACGATTGCGGTTGCCCGCGACGCCGATCGTGCGCTTGCCTCTTTCAATCCACCGCATGAGGGGTATCGCGCCTTACGCACCAAACTGGCAGAATTACGCGAAACGACAGGCGCAATTGAAACACCCCCCACTGCAGACGGCAAAAAGGCATCGCCCGCCCCCATTTCGGTGGCCGACGTTTTGGCGAATATGGAGCGTTGGCGCTGGCTCCCGGCCGATCTCGGCGATCGCCACATCATCGTGAACGTGCCCGATTATCGTATGCGCCTTGTTGACAAGGACCGCGTCACGCATGAAGCGCGCGTCATCGTCGGCAAGCCGAACACCCAGACGCCGGTGTTCTCTGACGAGATGGAGCACATCATCGTCAATCCGTCATGGAGCATTCCGCCGTCGATCTTGCGTAACGAAATTCTTCCCAAACTGGCGCAGGATCCCGATTACGCTGCGAAACTCGGCTATCAAGTATATCGCTCTGGCAAGAATATTTCGGTGCGCCAACCGCCGGGCGAGCGCAACGCGCTCGGTCTCGTGAAATTCATGTTTCCTAACGAGCACGCCGTCTATTTGCATGACACGCCGAACCGCACACTCTTCGCCCGCGATCAACGTGCGCTTAGCCATGGCTGCGTCCGTGTTGACCAGCCCTTCCGGCTCGCCGAGGTGCTGCTGATCGATCAAGGCTATGATGAACAACGCTTACGCAGCATGGTGGGATCAGGCGAACGGATGATCAAACTGGCCAAGCCTGTGCCCGTGCATCTGACCTATTTCACACTGAAGATCGGCGAAAACGGCCAGATCGAACGCGTGGCCGATATCTACAATTACGATCCGGGTCTGAAAACGGCCCTCAGCGCACAGACGCGCGCGTCTTACGCCCGTTTGGGACAGGCGCGCTGACACATGGCTTGGCTTTCGCTCAGACCCATTTTGTGCCAGAAAAAAGACAGTGGTTGGGCGTGTTCAACCCCGGAAAAACCGGCGCGCTTGGGGCTTACTAACGTGGCATTAACGATTATCGGCAAGGGTGAGACCCATCAGTCCGATGCGTTTCGGAGCGACGCTTGCGTCGCTGACAATGCCCAGAGTAGCGACCTTGCGTAAAAAACTGACACTCCAACGCGCCCAGCGCTTTTTTGTTTTGGCTGGATCGGCCGTGACGCTGTGGGCTTTTGGGACGTCGCAAGTCGGCAACGCGATTGCCAATGGCGATACGCGGACGATTGAAATCTATCATACCCACACGCAGGAATCGCTGAGCATCACCTACAAGCGTAACGGCTCCTATGATGCGGCCGCGCTTGAAAAGTTGAATTGGCTCTTGCGCGATTGGCGCCGCGACGAACCCACAAAAATGGATCCGCGCCTCTTCGACATTGTGTGGGAAACACACCGCGCTGTCGGCTCACAAGAACCGATCAATGTCGTCTCCGCCTATCGCGCACCTGAGACCAACGCCATGCTGCGCCGCCGCTCGCGTGCGGTTGCGAAACATTCGCAGCATACGCAAGGCCGCGCGATGGACTTCTACCTCACCGACGTGTCGATGGCGAAAGTGCGTGAAATCGCGCTGAAAATGCATCGCGGCGGTGTTGGCTATTATCCGACCGCTTACAATCCCTTCGTGCATCTCGATTCAGGCAGCGTGCGCCATTGGCCGCGCATGACACGCGATCAACTCGCGCGCGTGTTCCCTGATGGCAAGACCGTGCATTTACCCTCCGATGGCAAGCCGATGCCAGGTTATGAGGTTGCACTCGCTGAGATTGAAGCCAATGGCGGCACGGTGCCGAGCGCCGGCTACAATTCAGCCGATGAAGAGGGCGTCACGCCGAGCGGCAAGAGCTTCTTTGCGCGCCTGTTTGGCGGCGGCGAGGATGAAGATGCTGAAGTGGCGCGCACGCCGCGCCGGGGTGGCCGCGCGGTCGCCGCACGCCAGCCGAACCGCACGCAGGTCGCATCTGCCGACGCCAACGATCCGCAGAACGACAATTTCTTTGCCCGCGTCTTCGGCGGCGGCAATCGTCCACAACAGGCAGCCCCGGCTGGACGCTCGCAGGCGACGATCCAGACCGCGAGCCTGCCGACCAACACCGTCATCGAGCCGACACCACCGACGCCGACGGCGCGTGCCACTGCGGCCGTACAGCCGGCCACGCCGCCGATCGTGGAACTCAAAGTGGCGAATGTGCCGCTGCCCGTCGCGCGTCCGCCTGAGTTCACACGGGTGGCCGTCGCATCCGCCGGGCCGCAGACCGTCTGGGTCCAAGGCCCCGCCGGCCAACTCGCACGGCTGCGTGGCAAGGTCGCCGACGTGCCACTGCCGCCGCAACGCCCGGGCAGCCTGCCCGGCCGTGCGCAGGTCGCGTCCAATCAGGCTGTCCCCACTACACCCGCCCTCAAGCCACTCGAAGGCAAACCGGCGTCCGTGCCGCTGCCGCCGCAGCGTCCCGCGCAATTCGCACGCGTGGCCGATGCCGATCCTGCAATCGTCGGCACGATTGGTCGCCGTCCGCTCGATGCACCGGCTAAGGCGCTCGGCTATGCGGCTCAACAGGACGTCATGCCCGCCGTTTTACGCGGCGCAGTGGGTCCGAAGCAGGAAGCAACGCAAGCGCCTGCGCTTGATCGTGCGGGTCTGAAGGCTCTGTTCTCGGAAGTGAGCATCGCGCAAGCGTCGCCGAGCACGCTCGCGGCACCGCAATCGCAAAATCTGAGCGGCACCAAAAGCGTCGTGACGAAGTTTGGCCAAGATCCGGCCAATGGCATCAGCACGGACCGCTTTACCGGCCCGGCCGTCAAGCCACTCTCAACACTGCAGTAATGACCGCAGGCCTTAGGCCTGCATGCCCAAGGCTTCGAGGTAGAGGTCCATAATAGCCTCTTCCTCTTTGCGCTCCGCATGGTCGCGCCGGCGCAAGGCAACAATCTTGCGCATCACCTTGGTATCGAAGCCTTGCGATTTGGCTTCCGTGTAGACATCGCGCAAATCACCCGCGAGCGCCTTCTTCTCTTCCTCGAGGCGCTCGATGCGCTCGATGAAGGCTTTGAGTTCGCCGGCGGCCACGGAATTGGTGTCGACCATTGCAATGCCTCTGACTTGGTTGGGCCGCTTCTCTCGGCCATGGCCATGGCCCGGTCAAGCGCCCACGGCCGGGATGGCAGAATGCCTGTGGAAGGCGGGGAAGAACCAGCGAGAGAGGCAGGATGACGGGCCCGCATCCCTCCCCTAAGATCGCCGCTCGAAACGTTTGAAAGCCCGCATGACCTGCCCCCACCCGCCCCGCGCGCTGCTCCGCACGCTTTATGACACCGCCGTCGCAGCGGCCCAGCCTGCCCTTTGCTTGCCGCCCCATTGGCCTGAGCCCCCCAAAGGCCGGATCGTTCTCTTGGCTGGTGGCAAGGCCGCAGCCCGCATGGCCGCAGCAGCAGAAGCGCATTACATCGGCGCGCTCGGCCTTGGCCCTGACCGGTTCAATGGCCTCGCGGTGACACGCCGCGGCTATGCCGTGCCAACCGAACGGATTGAAGTGGTCGAGGCGGCCCATCCCGTTCCGGACCAAACCGGCGTCGAGGCAACACGGCGGATCATCGCGCTGGCCGAACAGGCGGGACCGGACGATCTTGTACTGGTCCTTTTTTCAGGAGGCGCATCGGCCAATTGGATTGCGCCACTCGCTGATCTGACATTGGCTGACAAGCAGGCGATCACACGCACGCTCCTGCGTTCAGGCGCAGGTATTGGCGAGATGAACACGCTGCGCAAACACCTCTCTGCCATCAAGGGCGGACGATTGGCGCTGGCTGCAGCGCCCGCCCCCATCGTGACACTTGGGATCTCCGACGTGCCCTTCGATGATCCTTCGGTCATCGGCTCTGGACCAACCGTGCCCGACCCTTCCACGCAGGCCGATGCGCTGGAAATCGTTGTGAAATATGGCATGGCCTTGCCTGAGACGGCGGCGCGCATTTTGGCCAACCCTGCCTATGAGAGCCCAAAGCCGGGTAATCCCGCTTTTGCGCTGTCGCGTTATACCGTCGTCGCATCGCCGGCGTTATCGCTGGCGGCCGCTGCAGAAAAGGCGGCCGCAGCAGGCTATGACTTGATCAATCTCGGTGCCGAAGTGGCCGGCGAAGCGCGCGATGTGGCACGCGCCCATGCCGCCCTAGCGCTTGAGGCCAAGCGCGCTGGCCGAAAAGCCGTGATCCTGTCAGGCGGCGAACTGACTGTGACGATCCGTGGCCATGGCGCAGGTGGCCCCAATCAGGAATATGCGTTGGCGTTGGCCATCGCGCTCAACAATACACCCGGCATTGCCGCGCTTGCAGGCGATACCGATGGCACCGATGGCGGCGGCGGTAACGCCGATGATCCGGCTGGCGCTTTTGTTGATGCAGCCACGCTGCAGCGGGCCCAAGCGGCCGGCCGCAATCCTGCCGTCGATCTCGACAATAATGATTCAACCGCGTTCTTCCGCGCGGCAGGCGACCTGCTCGATCCCGGCCCCACCGGCACGAATGTCAACGATCTGCGTGCCATTCTGGTTGATCCTTGAGCGCGAATAAGGCTTTCTGCAGATTATGCGTTACACGCTCTCCCTTTGTGTTCTTCTTCTCTCGCTCGCGATGATAGCCGACGCGCGCGCTGATCTACGCCTGTGCAACATGACGCAGAGTCGCATCGGCATCGCGCTCGGCTATCGCGATGCGCAGGGCTGGATTTCTGAAGGCTGGTGGAACCTGAAAGCGAATGAGTGCGAGACCGTGCTGCGGGGCCCACTCGCAGCGCGTTATTACTATGTCTACGCGCAGGATTACGAACGCGGCGGTGAATGGGCAGGCGCACATGCGATGTGCACACGCGACAAGGAATTCACCATTCGGGGCGCTGATAATTGTCTCGCGCGCGGCTATGAGCGCGCTGGCTTTTTCGAAGTTGATACAGGCGAACAAAAAAATTGGACCGTCCAATTGACGGATCAAGGGCGCACGGGAACTCCAGCGCGTCCTTAAAGGGAGATGACACCATGCGCAGAAATCGGCGCGTCAAGATTTTGGCGACACTCGGCCCGGCCAATCCGGATCAGGCGAGCATTGAAAAGCTGTTTCGCGCAGGCGCGGACGTCTTCCGCATCAATATGAGCCATTCCTCGCATGATGTGATGCGCGAGCGCATTGCGCAAATTCGTGCGGTCGAGAAAAAGGTTGGCCGCCCGATCGGTATTCTTGCTGATTTGCAAGGACCGAAACTGCGCCTAGGTGAATTCAAGGATGGCGCAGAAAATCTCGCGCGCGGCGCACGCTTCATCCTCGATGCGGACAAGACACCAGGTGATGCGACGCGCGTCCATCTCCCCCATCCTGAAATTCTTTCTGCACTTGAGCCTGGCCATGCCATCTTGATCGATGATGGCAAAGTGCGGCTGAAAGTCATCGAGGCCACAAAGACGAAGGCTGTCACCGAAGTCATCGTCGCCGGGCGCGTGTCGAACCGCAAGGGCGTGAGCCTGCCGGATACCATCATCCCCGTTTCGGCGATGACACCCAAGGATCGATCCGATCTGGAAGCTGCGCTCGCGGCTGGCATTGATTGGGTCGCACTCTCTTTCGTGCAGCGGCCGGAAGACGTCGCCGAAGTGAAGAAGACCTGCGCCGGACGCGCCTTGGTGATGGCCAAGATCGAAAAGCCTCAAGCCATCGTGCGGCTCGATGAAATCATGGAAATTTCCGATGCGCTGATGGTGGCGCGCGGCGATCTCGGCGTTGAAATGCCACTTGAAAAAGTGCCGGGCCTGCAAAAACGCATCACGCGTATGGCACGTCGCCTCGGCAAGCCGGTCGTCGTCGCCACGCAAATGTTGGAATCAATGATTGCCTCCCCGGTGCCAACACGCGCTGAGGTGTCGGACGTTGCCACCGCTGTGTTCGAAGGCGCTGACGCCGTGATGCTGTCCGCGGAAAGTGCTGCGGGCCAATATCCGATTGAAGCGGTATCGACCATGAACCGCATCGCCGAAGAAGTTGAGCGCGATCAGGTCTATCGCGCCGTCATCAACGCACAGCGCGCAGCGCCCGAGGCGACAGGCGCAGATGCGATTGCAGTCGCCGCGCGCGACGTGGCCGAAACACTCGATCTCAAAGCGATCGTGGCGTGGACCTCATCGGGCTCGACGGGCCTGCGTATCGCGCGCGAAAGGCCACAGCCGCCTATTCTCGCTCTCACGCCGAAAACGGAGACGGCGCGCCGGCTGGCGCTCGTCTGGGGCGTGCACGCCGTGATCACCGAAGATGCGCGCGACGTCGACGACATGGCCGACCGCGCCTGCAAGATCGCCAACAGCGAAGGCTTCGCCCGCGCGGGTCAGCGCGTGATCATCGTGGCGGGTGTACCCTTCGGCACGCCGGGCGCGACGAACATGGTGCGCATCGCGTTTGTGCAGAAATAAACTGCACAGCGACAAGACTGCCGCGCGTTCTACGGTTTGGCGCGAACATGCGAATTGCTGTGGTCGGCCGCATCGTCAAGCGATAGAGCGCATAAAGCTCAGATATCCCGACCTTCGACATCCGGCCGCATGCGGTCGAGGATGGTCTTCACGCTTTCAAGCGACGGGTTGATCTCATAGGCCTTCGCATAGGCAGCGAAGGATCGCCTCTCATCACCAAGGCGCTGGAAGACGAGACCGAGGCCCGTAAGCGCCCCGAAATGGCGCGGCTCACGCTGCAGCGTTGCATTGAGATCGACCAAAGCCCGGGTCAGATCATCCATGGCGAAGAACATCAACGCACGCCGGTGATACGCCTCGGCCCAATTGGGCTGGAGGACGATCACACGGTCGATGATCTCGATACCGACCGCCGGCTCACCCTCGGCAAAGACCTCGTTGGCCCGCGCCGCCAAAAGATCGGCCGTGTCCGAACCAGACCGGGCAAAACGCCGCTCGATCTGCGTGGCGATCGATTTCGCCTCTTGCGGGTTTTTGGCCTCTTTCAGACGGCGAAAAAGATCGTCGAGCGTGCCGCGGATCTGAGGGGCCTTGGCCTGCGGCTCCTCTGCTTTGGGCGCTTCTGTTTTGGGCTTTTGACCGGGCTGCATAGGCTGCGGCGCTTGTGCCAACGCGACGGAGCCGGCAGCAAGAAGCGATGCTGCAGCCAGCAGAACCAAAGCCCGTCTTTTCAGGCGGATAGGCAACTCCAAGGACATGACGAAAAGATGGGGCGGTTCAAGCGAAGAGTCAAAGGGGCCGAGCAAGCGTAAATGCCGCGCCAGAACCGACAGAGCACCTTGACAAAAACGCATTATTTTCCTATTTTAGGATAATGTTCTTTTTCATGCGTTGTTTTTCAGGAGATTGCTGTGGCGACCGACGACTTCATCAACCAACAGATGAGAGACATTCTCTCACGCAACCCAGATGCGACGCATCCTGAGATTATGCGCACGCTTGCCTATCGTGCCCGCTTGAATTGGGGGCGCGTTCCCGCGTCCGTCTCTTTGGTGCAACGCGGTCTTGATTCCGCCAGCGACATCATTCGCAAGTACAGCCCAGATCAGCCGCGCGTCCCGGCTGGCCAATCCGATGGCGGCCGATGGACACGCGACCCCAATTCCAGCGAGGGCGGGCGCGAGGCGCGGGAACGCGAAAGAAGGCTTATCGAAGACTCCAAAAATCCCAATAAACCTATGGCGGCTCTGAAGCGCCCGGGTGGAAGTTATGTGCGTGGTCCGACAGGCGAAATCGTAGCGTACCCAAAAGCATTTCCGCCTGAATTTTTCGTAATGCAAGGGCGCGCATTGGCGCAGAGGAGCATCGGCAACTATTCAGACCTGCGTGAAGGAGTCCTACAACTTGAAACGGACATAAGTAAGTTTTTCCACGGCAGAGATTGGGACATGCAGCGTGTATTTAATGAATATGGAATTAACCCCATCAATCACGAACTACGCGACTATTCCACGATAGCTATTGGTCTTTACTCCTATGGAGCCATGATACCAAGTTACGCCATCTTGCCAGGACAAGCCGTATATGCGGCGCTTAATAGTAATTTCAAACCGGGCGAAGAACGCAGCTTTTTATATTTTCTGCCACAGCGGAATTATGAGAATACGTTAATTGGATACCAACTAGGTCGCGAAATCGATGCCAAGTCAAAATAACCTAATAGCAGTTGCACTTGGCATCGTATCCGCTCTCTTAGCACCGGCCATGTTACTCATGGCAGGGCACGGAATTTTAAAGTCACTCAATTCAGACGTTGGCCCCCTAGCACCCGGACCCACATGCAAATTTATACACCGCACTAACAGCGTCTCTCAAGATGGCCGATTTATCGCAACCTTGTTGAGCGTTGTATGCGAAGATGATTTAAATTGGCCAAGAGGATACAATAACTTATTTGTTTCAGCGACGCGCCTTGATATGGCGGCACATATTTTGACTTTAACTCGCAACGCAAATGTTCCGCCGTCTATTTTCTGGAACGGAAATAATACCGTTGTTGTGGACGGACAAGAGAGTGAAAGCATTGAATATTCGCAATCATGGTGCGGAATATCTGCATTATTTATGGTGAGCCCTAGGCGATGAAAACATTTCTCAAAACCTATTTTTTCTGTTTGGCGATAATGACAGCCAGTTTCTTTATTCTTCCGCCTCGATGGAGCAACGTCATTGTATCGCCAAGCACATGGTTTTTGGGAAAATTTGATCAACCATTTGTCAAGTTTCGTTATGATCGCTGCCCGAGTATAATTGGTTTTTGAACGCTATGCTGAGTGATATATCCCCTCAAAACGGATGATATTGATAAAGCCACGTCTCGGTGAGCACCTTGTCGCCATTTTTGAGGAATGCGCGCATTTCCACCGGTTCCTTGCCTTCGACCGTGAGATCGAATTGGGCGCGCCAATGGCCCTTTACATCGTTCGGTACGGCTTCCGTCATGATGTAGCTGAACTTACCGCGCGAGGCCCAGAGCACCGGTTCGGGTTTGGTTCCGAAAGGCAGATTGGCGAGTGGAGGGCCGGCAAACTCCACCATGAATTTGCGCACGCCTTGCGGGCGCGGCTGGCCCGGTTGGCCGCCATTGCCCAAACGCGTCGCGACAACGCGGCCGAGCGGCGAAGGAAACGGCTCATCGGCAAACCAATGCAGACGATAAGAGAGATCGTAGGTGGAGCCCGCTTTTGTCGGTTCTTGCGGCACCCACATCGCGACAATGTTGTCGTGGATCTCATCGTCGGTAGGAATCTCGGTGAGTTGGATTGCGCCCTTACCCCAATTGCCTTTTGGCTCAACCCATGCCGACGGGCGCAGATGATAACGCACGCCGTCAAGATAATGATCGAATTGACGATCACGCTGCGAGAGGCCAAAGCCGCGCGGATTGTCATCGACAAAGCTCGATACCATCACACGCGACGGATTATTCAGCGGACGCCAGAAATGTTCGCCAGCGCCCGTCCAGACTGCGAGCCCATCGGAATCATGAATTTCAGGACGCCAATCCACCGCTGTCGGCTTCACCGTTTCCGAATACCAGAACATCGAGGTAAGCGGCGCAATGCCCAAGCGTTCCGCCGGCTTGCGCAAGATCACATAGGCGTCGATATCCATGATGACGCCTTTGGTGCGGCTCATCGCAAAACGATAGGCGCCCACCACGGAAGGCCCGTCGAGCAGCGCATGCACGATGAAAGGATCGCTCTCTTTCGTGACAGGCTCGAACCAGAAATTGGTGAAGTCTGGGAATTCTTCAGGGTTCGCCGTGCCCGGCCCCATCGCCAAGCCGCGTGCGGAAAGACCGACCTGCCCGAGTTCACCGATCGCGCGGAAATAGGAGGCGCCGAGAAACGTCGCCCACGGCTCCAGCTTCTTCCAGTTCGGGCCGGGCTCCTGTACCCAAAAACCTGCAAAAGCCGAAGGCTGCGCCGGCAGTTTTGCTGCGACGTGATCAGGCCCACCCATGAATAATTTCGGATCGTAGAGAATTTCGCGCGACTTCCCGCCCTCGACGACATGCATCGCCACCGTCTTCGGGAAATACATGCCAACATGCTGGAAGGTGACGGGATAGAGGCTGCCTCCCTTGGCGAACAAGGCGCTGTCTTGGCGATATTTCAACTTGCCATGCGCGTCGTAATCGATCTGCTTGACGATGTTGGGATCAGGCCGCGGCGGCGCGACATAAGCCGCCTTCGCAAGCTCACGCACCTTGGCTTTCAAGGCATCGCGCGAAAAAGGCTCGGCCGGACCGAATTTGAGATCCGGCGACGCCGTTTGTGCAGCGGCCTCGCCCACGCCCAAAGCGGCGGCGGCCTGCAATGCAAGCCCGAGCTTCACGAATTGGCGGCGATCGAGACTCATTCCGGCTTCCTTCACAAACGATCTGCAAGGCACATAGGCAGGATGGGCGCTTTTGCCAACTCAAGCGGGCGGGAATTGGGCAAGCCAATGGCGCGCTATATCGGCGCGGCGCGCCACCCAGACCCGGTCAAATCCGGCGATGTAATCGAGAAAACGCGCAAGCCCGGCCGCCCGCCCCGGCCGCCCGACAAGCCGACAATGCAGCCCCACGGACATCATTTTCGGTGAACCCTCAAGCCCTTCTTGATACAGCACATCAAAACTGTCCCGCAGATAGGTGAAGAACTGCTCGCCTGTGTTAAACCCCTGCGGCGTCGCAAAGCGCATGTCGTTCGCATCAAGCGTATAGGGGATCACAAGATGCTGTCCCTTGGGGCCTGCCACATAATAGGGCAGATCATCAGCGTAATCGTCTGAGGAATAGAGGAGGTCGAGCTCCTCCATCACGAGCGCGCGTGTGTTCATCGAGCAGCGGCCCGTGTACCAGCCTGTCGGCTTGCTCCCTGTCAGCGCCTCATGAATTTGGATGGCGGCCCGGATCTGCGCGCGCTCCTCATCCGGGCTCATATCCTTGTGCTCGATCCATTTATAGCCGTGGCTAGCGATCTCCCACCCAGCCTCAAGCATCGCGGCAACTTGATCGGGAGACCGTTCCAACGCCGTTGCGACGCCATAGATGGTCAGGGGCAGCTGGCGCTTGGTGAACATCCGCCACAACCGCCAGAAACCGGCCCGGGTACCATATTCGTAGATCGATTCCATGTTCCAATGCCGCTGGCCCGGCCAAGGCTGCGCACCGACGATCTCGGATAAAAAGGCCTCGGACGCGGCATCGCCATGGAGAATGTTGTTCTCCCCGCCCTCCTCGTAATTGAGGACGAATTGCACCGCGATCCGTGCGCCGCCAGGCCAATGCGGATCGGGCGGTGTGCGGCCATAACCTCTCAGGTCGCGCGGATAGGCCTCAGCCATGGACGTTGCTCCCGATTCGCATCCTGCGAAGTTTAGCCACGGCCGGGCCGCCCTTGCACCCCAGAGGCCGCGCAATTAGCGTCCGCGCCCGCATGACCCTCCGGATCGCCCCCGCACGCCCCTCCGACCTTGACGCCCTTGTGGCGCTTGAGGAGGCCGCCTTCCCCGGCGACCGGATGAGCCGCCGCGCGCTCGCACGCAACATTCAAAGCCAGAGCCTCGGCTTCCTGGTGGCCCGCGAGGGCGGACACCTTGTTGGCCACGCCCTGATCGCCTTCCGCAAAGGCTCGGCGCTGGCGCGGCTCTACTCCCTCGCGGTTAAGCCCGGCGCCACAGGGCAAGGGCTTGGCCGTAAGCTTCTGGCGGCCGCCGAACGCCATGCCCGGCGCCGCGGTGCCGACCGCCTGAGGCTTGAGGTCCGCGCCGACAATGCGGCCGCCATCCGCCTTTACGATCGTGCCGGCTACACCCGTTTCGCCCAAATCGAAGACTATTATGAGGACGGAGAAGCGGCGCTGCGCTATGAGAAAGCCCTCGTTTAAGAGTGCCCCCGATGACATTGCTTCGCCTTGCCGCTGTGATTTTAGCCTGCCTAGCAGCGTGGCCCGCCGCCGCCCTCGACAAGGTGCGTTTCGGCACCAATTGGCTGGCGCAACCCGAGCATGGCGGATTCTACCAAGCGGTCGCGGATGGCACCTATGCGCGCTACGGCCTCGACGTGACGATCGTGCAAGGCGGCCCGCAGATCAACAACCGCTTGCTACTGCTTAACGGTCAGCTCGATTTTTATATGGGCGGCAATCTCATCCAGCCCTTCGCCGCCGCTGAGCGCGGCCAACCTTTGATGGTGGTTGCTGCGCTGTTCCAAAAAGATCCACAAATTCTGATGGCGCACCCCGATTCACCGTTTCAAACCTTTCCCGATTTGAAGAAGGCGACACTCTTCCTGTCGCAACAGACGGTGGCCTCGTCCTTCCAATGGATGAAAAGCGAATGGGGCTTTCGCGATGCGCAGGTGAAGCCCTATGCCTTCTCGCCCGCACCCTTTCTCGCCGACAAGAATTCTGCCCAGCAGGGTTATGTAACTTCTGAACCTTTCGTGATTGAGCGGGCGGGTGGCTTCAAGCCACGCGTGTTCCTGCTCGCCGATTATGGTTTTGCGTCTTATTCGACGACGATCGAGACGCGGCGCGACATCACCGACAAGCGATCCGATCTCGTAGCGCGTTTCGTCAACGCTTCCATTGAAGGTTGGGCGAATTATCTGCATGGCGACAACCGTGCCGCCAATGCTCTCATCCGCAAGTTGAACCCCGACATCACACCCGAACTGATTGAGCATGCGGTGCGCGCCATGAAGGCCTATGGCCTTGTCGAAAATGACGAGACACGCGCCAAGGGTATCGGCGCAATGAGCCCTGAACGCGTGCAGAAATTCTTCGACGCGATGGTAAAAGCCGGGTTAGTGAAACCTGACACGGCTTGGCGCAGCGTATTCTCGTTCGATTATGTCAATCGGGGCATGGCGCTGAAGGCGCGCTGACATGGCAGAACGCGCACTTCTCCGCCTTATCGGCACCGGTAAATCTTTTGCCGGGCGTGTCGTGTTGCGGGACGTGTCCTTCTCCCTCCAGCAAGGCGAAATCCTATCGCTGATTGGCCCCTCCGGCTGCGGCAAGACGACCATCCTGCGCATGATTGCGGGCCTCACGGAACCTGACACCGGCACCATCATCCGGGCAGATGCACTCCATGCGCAAGGCCGCATCGGCTATGTGTTTCAAGATCCGACCTTGATGCCATGGGCGAGCGCCGAAGCGAATGTCGCGTTACCCCTCATCTTACAAGGCAAGCATCGCAAAGAGGCGCGTCTGCGGGCTCATGCCATGCTGGGAAAGCTTGGGCTCGGTGATTTTACGCGCGCAGCGCCGCATGAATTATCAGGTGGAATGAGAATGCGCGTCGCGCTTGCGCGTGCGCTGATTACGGATCCGGCGCTGATTTTGATGGATGAGCCTTTTGCTGCGCTCGATGAAATGACGCGCTATGCTCTGAATGATGAAATGCTGCAGCTTGTGCGCGCCCATGGCACATCCTTGCTGTTCGTCACGCATTCTGTCGCCGAGGCAACTTATCTGTCCGACCGCGTTGCCGTTCTATCGCATAGGCCAGGCCATGTGATGGCTGAATTCACGATGCCCTGGCCTGCAGAACGCGCGCCAACCTTGCGCCAGGATGCACGCTTCACCGCAGAGACCGCGCGCCTTTCCGCAGCTTTAGGACGTGCGATGGACGATAGTGATGGGGTGAGCGCCGCATGAGAAACGCGCGCACATCGATCGCGATTGTCATCATCCTCATCGCGGCATGGGAAATTGCCGTGCGGGCCCTCTCGATTCCTGAATGGAAACTGCCTGCACCCTCACGCATAGTCTCCACGTTAATTGCGGATTGGGCAGTGCTTGGTCCCGCCTTCGCATCGACCCTGCAGGTGACGCTGGCTGGCTTGATGCTCGCGATCGTCGGCGGCGTGGGCATTGGATTGATCGCCAGCCGTTCGCGATTGCTTGAAAACGCGATCTCACCCCTCGCTGTTATTTTGCAAGTGACGCCGCTTGTCGCGATCGCGCCCTTGCTCATCATCTATATCGGCCCGCACGCCACGCTCTACGTTGCCGCGTTTTTGGTGGCGTTCTTCCCCATGCTTGCCGGCACACTTTCAGGCTTACGCGCCGTCGACCCGGCGCTCAGTGATCTCTTCACCGTCTATGGCGCTAACGCCACACAGCGCCTGTGGCGTCTCGAAGCGCCGTCTGCTTTGCCCTTTATCATGGCGGGGTTGCGCACTGCCGGTGGCCTCGCCCTAATTGGTGCCGTTGTCGCAGAATTTGTCGCCGGCACAGTCGGCGATCAGGCGGGATTGGCCTATCGCATTGTCGAGGCCAGCTATCGGCTCAATATGCCGCGCCTGTTTGCAGCCCTTGTGCTGATTGCACTGACCGGCGTCATCATCTACGCGCTAACCGGCCTGATCGCGCGGGTCGTGCTTGCGCGCTGGAGCGCCCAGCGCGCGATGGTGGATTAGTTGGAACCGAACGTTCGGCCGTCGTTCTGAAAAGGATCGCAAAGTGAAGCCGCGATCATGGGCGGGCACCGTTGAGCGGCCTGTTCCGACCTCCTCCCCCTGCGCACAGGAGCTCCGCACAAAGCGGGATTTCTTTACGCCATCCATGCCCCTAGCATGACCGCAATGAACGACCGTCCGCCCCCTGCTGTCAAAGCCGATACACGCCGTAACCGTCTCATTGGCATCCTGCTCATGTGCTGCGCTGTGCTGTGCTTTGCATTTCTCGACGGCACGGCAAAATGGCTCAATCATTCCATGCCAAGCTTGCAAACGGTATGGGCGCGCTATGCCTCGAACGTGCTGATCGTCTGTGCCGTTTTAAGTCCGATCACGCATCCACGCGCTTACAAGACATCGCGGCTCACATTGCAATTGACCCGATCATTTCTGCTCTTCTTCTCGACGGCGATGAACTTCATTGCCTTGCGCTATTTGCAACTCGCTGAGGCGATTTCGATTAGCTTCATCACACCTTTGCTGGTGGCGCTCTTTGCCATTCCCATTCTAGGTGAGCGCGTTGGCCTGCCGCGTCTGATGGCCATTCTGGTGGGATTTGCTGGCGTATTAGTAGTCGTGCAGCCGGGCTTATCCGGCTTCAATCCGGCCGCTTTGCTGACGCTGGGGGGATGCGTGGGGTATGGCCTCTATTCCATCCTCACCCGCATGTTAGCGTCGCACGACCCGCCGGAAACGACTTTAGTTTTTTCGGGCCTTGTTGGCTTTGGATTGGTTAGCCTGATTTTACCCTTCATCTGGGTGACACCCCCCAACGGACTGGTGATTGCCGGGATGGTTGGTGTCGGCGCATTCGCGGCGTTAGGGCATTATTGCATGATCCTCGCACATCAGCGTGCACCAGCTTCAACCTTGATGCCATTCATGTATACGCAGCTGATCTGGATGGTCCTGATTGGCTATATCGGCTTCGGCGATGTGCCAGACCGCTTCACACTCATTGGTGGCGCGATCGTGATTGTCTCTGGCCTTTATCTACTTTGGCAGGAAAAGAAAAAGAGCGTCTGATTAAACCGCCACAGAATGGCGCGCTCTATTGTGCTCGAGATAGGCATCGAAACAGGCGGCGGCGAGACGGACAAAGCTACGTCCCCCCTCAGAGAGAGTGACAACACGATCTTGCCGCATCAGAACGCCTTGCGCGGCCAAGGCATCAAGCTCCGCAAGAGCATCGTCGAAATAATCGGCATGGCCGAAATATTCATCTGCAATTCCACCAAAATCGACAGCAAAATCGCACATCAAGCGCTCGATCACAGCACCCCGCGCATGGTCGTCGGCAGAAAAGACAAGCCCACGCGCAATCGGCAATTCCCCGGCTTCCACCGCGCGACGCCAATGGCCGACATCTGGAAAATTCTGGACATAGCCACGCGGCAATCGCCCAATCGAGGTTGCGCCAAAGCCAATCAACGCATCGGCATCATCGGTGACATAGCCTTGAAAATTACGCCGCATCGTGCCGTTGCGCGCGGCAATCGCAAGCGGATCATCGGGCAAGGCAAAATGATCGAGCCCGATCGCCTGATAGCCTGCTTCGACAAAAATCTGCTCGGCCATTTCGGCCTGCTCGATCCGCTCTGCAGCACCGGGCAGTGAGGCCGCATCAATCATCTTCTGATGCGGCCGCATCCATGGCACATGGGCATAGCCGAAGCTGGCAATACGCGACGGCTTCAATTGCAAAGCGAGACGCGCACTCTTTTCAACATCCGCGACACTTTGCTGCGGCAGCCCATACATAAGGTCGAAATTGATCGCGTTGATCCCATGGGCGCGCAGATGCGCCACGCAATCGGCCACCATGACGAAAGGCTGCACGCGCCCCATGGCCACCTGCACATGCGCATTCAAATCCTGGACGCCAAGGCTTGCGCGATTGACACCATGGCGTGCCATCATCGCGATAAACTCTTCTGTCACGACGCGCGGATCAAGTTCGACCGCATGCTCGACCACGTTGGAAAGATCGAACGCGTTTGTCAGCGCTGCTATGATACGGGAAAAGCGCTTGGGCCCGACAAGGCTCGGCGTACCGCCACCCCAGTGGATCGCGCGCACCGATTTCGCAAGCATCATCGCACCGGCTTGCTCGATCTCGTCAATGAGTGTGCTGACATAAGCTTCGATGGGCTCGTCCCGCTTGGTCGCCTTAGTAGCGCAACCGCAATACGCGCACATGTCGCGGCAATAGGGGATGTGCAGATAGAGCGAGAGAGAGGCGTCCGGATTAAGCGTTGCCATCCAATGGCGCACGACCTCGCTATTGACCGTGTTCGCGAAATGCGGGGCGGTTGGATAGCTCGTATAGCGCGGCACGGCGCGCTCGGCGAGGATCAAGGCTGAGGTCCGGTTCATAGGCCTTTGTCGGCCAGCCAGACCTCAGCTTCTTTGACGTAAATCAAGCCCGGATCATTTCCGGGTGAGCTTGACCCCGTTGGCCGCCGCAACATTCTCCGCCAGCATCGGGACGTAATCCTGCCCTTTGCCCGCCGCCACGGCGAGACCAAAGGCGTTCTTTACCGCATTGCCCATCGGGTTTGCGATGCCCGCCGCATCCGCCATGCTTTCAAGATAGCGCATGTCTTTAAAGGCATTTTGCAGCGTGAATTTATGTGCGTCGCGGTCACCCTCCAGCGTGTAGCGCATGAAGGTTTGATAGAAGGGGGAGTCCATACGACCACCACGGACGACGCTGTCAAACCGGTCGGGCGTGATACCGACTTTCTCGGCCAAGGTCAGCGCTTCCGCGTAGAGAGCCGCATATCCCATCGAGATGAAATTGTTCAGAAGCTTCATCCGGTGGCCATCACCCGTATTGCCGATATGGATGACGCGACCGGCCCATGTATCAAGCACTGGCTTCAACCGCGCAAAGATTTCGGGCGTTGCTCCCACCATCGTGTCGAGCATGCCTTCCCACGCTTCCTTCGGCGTGCGCGAGAGCGGCGCATCGACAAGCGTGATGCCATGGCTCTTCAATTCTTCGGCGAGCGCCATCGTGCTGGTCGGGTCCGATGTCGAGCAATCGACGATAATTGAACCGGGCTTCAAGCCGGCCACAAGGCCATCAGGCCCGCGCACAACGGCCTCAACTTCGCGAGAACCCGTAACGCACAGAAAGACGATGCTGGAGGCCGCCCCAATCTCCTTGGCGGACTTCGCCTCTTTTGCGCCGCGCTTGAGCAAATCCTCAACAGGGGCGCGGTTGCGATGGCCCATCACCGTGAGCGGATAGCCCTTTTCGACAATGTTCTTGGCCATGCCATGACCCATCAGGCCAACACCGATAAAGCCAATTGTTTCCTTGCTCATCGTCTCTCCTCCTTTTTGGGCTCTGCGGCCCTTGTGTTCTTGTCTTCGCTGATCGCCCGCGATGGTGCAATTCGCGGTTAGAGATAGCTGCTATGAAAAACGCCGCCCGAGGTTGACCTAAGGGCGGCGTTCATCTTGCTGGGAAGCAAAAATCGTTAGCGTCAAAGGCGCTTGCCAGTCGCCTCATCGAAGAGGTGGATGAGGGCGAGATCCGGCGCAATGCCGATCATTTCGCCCGGCTTCGCGGTGATGCGCTCGCGGAAGACGCAGACGAGTTCCTGCCCGCCGACCTTCACCACCACCTGCGTTTCCGAACCCGTCGGCTCGACGACAACGACTTCGGCCTTCAGGCTGTCATTCGACAGATGAATGTGCTCGGGGCGCATGCCATACACAACGCGGCGACCTTCGGAGCCGGCCGGCGCTGATCCCAGCGGCAGGATCAAGCCGCCATCGGTCTTCACACCATTGCCGGTGATTGTGCCCTTGATGAAATTCATCGCCGGCGAACCGATGAAGCCCGCGACGAACAGATTGTTCGGACGATCATAAAGATCGAGCGGTGCTCCCATCTGCTCAACAATGCCGTCATGCATGACAACGATCTTGTCGGCCATTGTCATCGCTTCGATCTGATCGTGCGTGACGTAAACGGTCGTCGTCTTCAGACGCTGATGCAATTCCTTGATTTCCGTGCGCATCTGCACACGGAGCTTCGCGTCCAAATTCGAGAGCGGTTCGTCGAACAAAAACACTTGCGGATCGCGCACGATAGCGCGGCCCATGGCGACGCGCTGACGCTGACCACCCGAGAGCTGACGCGGATAGCGATCAAGCAGCTTTTCCAAGCCGAGAATGCCAGCTGCCTTCTTCACGCGTGAATCGATTTCCGATTGCGGCGCTTTACGCAGCTTCAACGAGAAGGACATGTTGTCCGCGACCGTCATATGCGGATAGAGCGCATAGTTCTGGAACACCATCGCGATGTCGCGCTCTTTCGGCGGCATATCGTTGACGACGCGATCGCCAATCAAAATCTGACCAGCCGTAATATTCTCAAGACCGGCGATCATGCGCAGCAAGGTCGACTTTCCACAGCCCGACGGGCCGACCAGAATGACGAATTCACCGTCTTCGATATCGATATTCACCCCGTGAATCACCGGGGTTGCCCCATAGGCTTTCCGCACGTCGCGGATCTCGACGGACGCCATTCTCTCTCCTCCCGCAGCCGCCTTGCGCGGCCTTATCTCGTGGCCGCCTTGTGCGGCTTTATCGTCAGTTCGCCATGAGGCGTTGGAACCAGACAAAACAGAGGCATGCGCCACTGGCCATTGCCCGGCTTCCTTCCATATGCATCATTGCATCCCAGCGGCGGAAATCAAGGACCCTCATGGTTTTGGCCGCTTTAACCGATTGAAAAGCTGTAAATGACCCGTGCCCTAACGGTATGGGCGGAGGAAACCGGTGAAATCCATCAAAATCCTGACACCAGCATCCATGATGCCGCTGGTGGCCGACCAACTGGCCGAAACCTTCACGCTGTTGAAGCTGCCAGCCCCCGGACCGGACCGCGACAAGGCCCTGACAGAATGGGCTCCCGAGGTGCGCGGCATTGCGGTCGCCGGGCATCTCGCCTGCGATGCGGCCATGCTCGCCCGTTTTCCCAAGCTCGAAATCGTTGCGAATTTTGGCGTCGGCTATGATTCGATCGATGCCAAATGGGCTGGCCAGCACAACATCATTGTCACCAACACGCCGGACGTGTTGACCGACGAAGTCGCCGATACCTGCCTTGGCCTGTTGCTGATGACAGTGCGCGAGCTGCCACAATCCGAACAATGGCTGCGTTCAGGCCACTGGACCGGCAAAGGCCCCTACCCGCTGACGCACAATACGCTGCGCGGCAAGAAGATCGGCATCTTTGGCCTGGGCCGCATCGGCAAGGCGATCGCTAAACGGCTTGAGGGGTTCGGCGTCGAGATCGCCTATCACAATCGTAGCAAGGCCAAGGATGTGTCCTATGCCTATCACGACACGCTGGTGGGCCTCGCCAAAGCCGTCGACATCCTGATCTCAGTCGCACCGGGCGGCCCTGATACCTTCCACCTGATCAATGCCGACGTGTTCAAAGCGCTCGGGCCACAAGGCACCTTCATCAATATCGGCCGTGGCAGCGCCGTCGATGAGCCTGCGCTCATCAAGGCGCTGCAGGATGGCACGATCTACGCCGCTGGCCTCGACGTGTTCGAATTCGAACCGAATGTGCCGGCCGAATTTTTGACGCTTGAGCGCGTCGTGTTGCTGCCGCATGTGGGGTCTGCTTCGCACCATACCCGCAATCTGATGGGCCAACTCGTAGTCGACAATCTGCGCTCTTGGTTTGCAGGCAAAGGCCCGGTCACCCCGGTTGCTGAAACACCCTATAAAAAATAAACCACCTGCATCGACATGAAAAAGAAAGGGCCGCGTAAGCGGCCCTTTCTATGTGGGTTAGGCGATCTTTCCGCCGAGCTCATCCTCGATATGGACCCGGATGATCTCGTCAAATGTCTTCTCGGCTTGAAAGCCAAGATCCTGCGCGCGCTTGGCGTTGAAATTACGCGGCCAACCCGCAACGATTTTCATGATCGTGGCATCAGGCTCACGCTTGATACGCGCGACCACCTTGTCGCCCGCAACACGACGCAACGCATCGATTTGCTCAGCGATCGTGCAGGCAAGCCCCGGCAATGTCACCGTACGGCGATTACCGAGTTTCGCCGTATCCATCGTTGCGGCATGGATGAGAAAGCCGACGGCAGCGCGCGGCGACGCATGCCAATGCATGACATCCTCCGGCACCGGCAGCACAGCTTCATGGCCCGCAAGCGGCTCGCGAATGATGTTCGAGAAAAAGCCCGATGCCGCTTTATTCGGTTTGCCGGGACGCACGCAGATCGTCGGGAACCGCAACGCCACGCCATCGAAAAAGCCACGGCGTGAGTAATCGTTGAGGAGCAATTCGCCGATCGCCTTTTGCGTGCCATAGGACGTCAAAGGCGTGGTGAAGAACTCGTCATAAATCGCATCCGGGAACGGTGCCCCAAACACCGCAATCGACGATGTAAAGACGAGACGCGGCTTATAGCCCCCGCCGATCTGACGCACAGCCTCGAACAGATAGCGCGTGCCATCGAGGTTGATACGGTAGCCCTTGTCAAAATCCTGCTCCGCCTCACCGGACACGATGGCAGCAAGATGGAAGATGACATCAGGCTTCGACGCGACGAGCTTTTCTGCTTCGCCAGGCTGCGAGAAATCTGACGCACGGCATTCAGTCTTGAAAGGCGCCTGAGTGGGCGCCTCCGGCATGATCACGTCATGCAGAATGGCATGATCAATTTTCTTGCCACCCAGCGTGCCGTCCTTGGCCAGCTTTTCGACAAGCTTGCGACCAACCATGCCGGCCGCCCCGATGATGAGGATATTCACGATGCTTTCTCCAAACCGTTTTGATTACAGCGCGAAACCGCCATCGGCGAGGTAGATCTGCCCCGTCGAATAGCTGGCTTCATCAGACCCCAGATAGACGGCCAGCGCAGCGATCTCAGGCGCTGTCCCAAGCCGACCCATCGGTTGACGATCGATGAAAGCCTGACGCGCGGCCTGCTCGGTGATGCCTTGGCTCTTCGCCAGATCCTTGATGCGCTCATCGAGCGAAGGCGACTGGATCGTACCGGGGCAGATCGCATTGGCGCGAATACCCTTCTTGATGAAATCCGCAGCCACCGCCTTAGTAAGCCCGATGACAGCAGCCTTCGTTGCGCCATAAACATAGCGGTTCGGGATGCCGCGCACCGAACTTGCCCCCGATGCAATATTGACGATCGAACCATGGCCCTTGGCAATCATGCCGGGCAGAAACGCTTTCGTCATACGATGCATCGATTTGACGTTCAGATCGAACGAGAAATCCCAAGCCTTGTCATCGCATTCGAGAATCGAACCATGATGCACAAAGCCTGCTGCATTCACGAGGATATCGATAGGCCCGACTTTTTCGGCAAAATTTGCCACCTGCCTGTCGGACAACACATCAAGCTTGCGCTTCTTCGCCTTGGCGATGCCTTCGAGTTTTGTGACATCCACATCGGTTGCATAAACGGTGGCCCCTTCAGCAACGAAGGCTTCCGCAATCGCGCGTCCAATTCCCTGCCCCGCTGCGGTCACGACCGCGACTTTTCCCTGCAATCTCTTGGCCATTGGATCCTCTCTTTGATGATTTAGCCGCGCAATGCAGCGAGGCTTTTTTTCTGCTGCCCATCGGGCGTGAAATTGTCGGGCGCAAGCCACGCTTCAAAGGCGGCTTTGATGCGCGGCCATTCCCCATCGACGATGGAGTACCAGGCTGTATCGCGATTGCGCCCTTTGATGATCATGTGCTGGCGGAACAACCCTTCATAAGTGAAGCCATACCTGTCCGCTGCCTTACGCGAAGGCGCATTTAGCGCATTGCATTTCCACTCATAGCGGCGATAGCCCAAATCGTCGAAAGCATGGCGCATCAGGAGATATTGGGCCTCGGTGGCAAGCGGCGTCTTCTGCATCGCGCTGCCATAAACGATATTGCCAACCTCAATCACCCGGTTCGGCCGATCGATACGCATCAGCGTGGAATAGCCTTTCGCCTGCCCGTCGGCGTTGTCGATAACGGCAAAAAACAACGGATCTTCGGATTGAGCCTTCGCGTCGAGCGCCACGCGAAAGCTATCAAAATCGGTATAAGGCCCATCGCCAATATAGGCCCAGATCGCTTCGCGATCAGGGCCATGCGTCGCCTCATAAAGTGCGCGTCCATGCGTGCGGGCATCCAGTGGCTCAAGGCGCGCAAAGCGTCCCGCGAGCGTGATGCGCGCGGGACTTTTGGCTTGCACCGGATCAAGCACGACCCCGACCGGCAAACCGGAATCGGGATGAGGAACGGACGTGAGCGTCATCAGTGATTGTCGCGCGGAACGCCCTTGGTCTGCGCGACGCGCTGATACTTCACGGCCGGCTTCAGCACCATGCCACTGCCGAGCTGGTCGACCATGCTGCGTTGAATTTCCTGCCACGGCGTCTGGCTGGCAGGATATTTATAACCGCCCGCCTTCTCCAAGGCTGCCATGCGCTTGGCATATTCATCCTTGGAAATGAGAATGTCCGCCGTGCCCTTTTTCAGATCGATGCGCACGCGGTCGCCCGTCTTGAGAATCGCGAGACCACCGCCCGCCGCGGCTTCCGGCGAGGCGTTGAGGATGGACGGCGAACCGGACGTACCCGATTGGCGACCATCGCCAATGCATGGCAGCGAGTGGATGCCGCGCTTGATGAGCGCTGCAGGCGGCTGCATGTTCACGACTTCCGCAGCACCCGGATAACCAATTGGCCCCGTGCCACGCATGAACAGCATCGTGTTCTCGTCGATCTTCAGCTTCGGATCGTCGATACGCGCGTGGTAATCTTCCGGCCCGTCGAAAACGACGGCACGACCTTCGAACGCTTCCGGATCCTTCGGGTTTGACAAATAGCGATTGCGGAATTCTTCCGAGATCACGCTCGTCTTCATCACCGCATTGTCGAACAAATTGCCCTTGAGCACGAGGAAGCCGGCATCCTTCTTCATCGGCTTGTCGATCGGCAGGATGACTTTTGGGTCGATCGCTTTCGACTTTTTGCAGTTCTGGCCAATGGATTTGCCATTCACCGTGAGTGCATTTTCATGAATGAGCTTCTTCTTCATCAGCTCATAAACGACGGCAGGAACCCCGCCGGCATGGTGATAATCTTCACCGAGATATTCGCCAGCTGGTTGCAGATTGACGATGAGCGGAACTTTGTGGCCATACTTCTGCCAGTCTTCGACCGCGAGCGGCACACCGATATGACGTGCAATGGCGTTGATATGGATCGGCGCATTCGTTGAACCACCAATTGCCGAATTCACAACGATGCAATTCTCGAACGCTTCGCGTGTGAGAATATCGGATGGCTTGAGATCTTCCCACACCATCTCGACGATGCGCTTGCCGGTTTCATAAGCAATCTGGCCGCGCTCGCGATAGGGCGCCGGAATGGCAGCGCAACCCGGCAAAGACATGCCAAGTGCTTCAGCGAGCGAGTTCATTGTCGAGGCGGTGCCCATCGTGTTGCAATGACCAACCGACGGAGCTGACGACGCGACAATGTCGATGAATTCATCATAATCAATTTCACCGGCTGCTAGTTTTTCACGGCTCTTCCACACGATCGTGCCTGAACCCGTGCGCTCGCCATGCCAATAACCATTCAGCATCGGCCCACCAGAGAGAACGATGGACGGAATATTGACCGTCGCTGCCGCCATGATCACGGCAGGCGTCGTCTTATCGCACCCCGTCGTCAACACGACGCCGTCGAGCGGATAGCCATACAGAATTTCGACAAGACCGAGATAAGCGAGATTGCGATCGAGCGAGGCCGTCGGGCGCTTGCCGGTTTCCTGGATCGGATGCACCGGGAATTCAAAGCACACACCGCCTGCCGCCGTGATGCCTTCGCGCACGCGCTTGGCCAATTCGAGGTGGTGGCGATTGCACGGCGAAAGATCCGAACCCGTCTGCGCAATGCCGATGATCGGCTTGCCCGACATTAACTCTTCGCGCGTGAGGCCGAAATTGAGATAGCGCTCGAGATAAAGCGCCGTCATGCCGGGGTTTTCGGGATTGTCGAACCAGAGCTTCGAGCGTAGCTGCGCCGATGTGATCCGCTTGCGTTTGGCCGGAGCCGTCTTGGCCGCCGCGCCATGAGCCTTCCGTCCGGCAGCCGCCGGCTTTTTCCCATTACCCGCCATGTCTTTCTCCCTGAGCGTCTTGTCCGGATCAGTGACCTGAACCGATTTGATTGACCCGAGCATTGCCGCAAAGCGTGACCAAATCAATAAGGCGCCTGAGCACAGGTGAGCCGCGCCTCAAGCAGGGGTAGCGGCAGCTCTTGCCGTCCCGGCTGCTTTGCTGTTCAAACGCAAGCCACAACCAAAGGAACGCGAGGCGCCCCGCTAAGGGGTGCCCACCGGGGAGACGCCGATGACGCTGCATCTTGTTCAGTCCTTCAACCGCATCGGCGAGGAAAACGCCTTCGCCGTGCTCGCCCGCGCCACCGAACTGCAGCGCCAGGGCAAGGACATCATCAATCTCGGCATCGGCCAGCCCGATTTCCGTACCCCCGAACACATTGTTGAAGCTGCCATCAAGGCGCTGCGTGATGGCCATCACGGCTATACGCCTGCCACCGGCATCCTTCCCTTGCGTGAGGCTGTCGCGGCCGATCTTCACAAGCGTTTCAATGTCACTGTTGATCCGGACCTTGTGATGATTATGCCCGGCGGCAAGGTCACCATGTTCATGGCGATCCTTATGTTCGGTGAGCCAGGTGTGGAAATCATGTACCCCGATCCGGGCTTCCCGATTTACCGCTCGATGATCGAGTTCACGGGCGCCACGCCGGTGCCCGTGCCGATCCGCGAGGCGAACGGCTTCGCCTTTTCAGCGGATGAAACGCTCGCGCTCATCACGCCGAAGACGCGGCTTCTGATCGTCAACTCGCCGGCCAACCCCACGGGCGGCGTAACGCCGAAAGCCGAAATCGACAAGCTGATCGCCGGCCTCGCCAAGTTCCCCGACGTCGCCATCATGTCGGACGAGATCTACGCGCAAATGACCTATGATGGCCTCGCGCATCAGACCTTGCTCGCCTATCCGGAAATCCGCGACCGCTTGATCCTGCTCGATGGCTGGTCGAAGACCTACGCCATGACCGGCTGGCGCATGGGCTATTCGGTCTGGCCGAAAATGCTGTACGACGCGGCGCGCAAACTCGCGGTCAATTCCTTCTCCTGCGTCAACGCATCGGCGCAATATGCCGGGCTCGCCGCGCTGACCGGCCCGCAGGATGAAGTGCACAAAATGGTCGCTGAATTCGATGCGCGCCGGAAGATCGTTGTCGAAGGCTTGAACGCTTTGCCAAATGTCTCATGCGCTGTGCCGAAAGGAGCGTTCTACGCTTTCCCGAACATCAGCAAAACGGGATGGAAAGCGAAGAAGCTCGCTTCGGCCCTGCTCGAAGAGACGGGCGTGGCCACCATTGGTGGGCCCGATTTCGGCGTCTACGGGGAAGGCTATATCCGCCTCTCCTATGCCAATTCAGCCGAAAATATTCGCCACGCATTGAAGCGCATGGAAGAGTTTCTCACGACGGTCAATCCGCAACAATGAAACACCGCGCCGCTGCCGCCGCTATCCTTTGGAGCTTCGCTTGCGGCCCGGCCTTGGCCGAGCCTCTGGCGGTGAAACTCGTCAACAAATCGCATCCAACGCTGTGCGCGGAAGATGACAATGTGCAGATCGATGTGCGCGGCGCGGCGAAGCGTTTCAGCTTGGAAGCAAAGCCCCCGGCGGCGATCGGCACGATCGTCGTCGACTCCACTGCACCCGATTTCACCGATTGCATCACCAAGGATGAGCCACCGCAGCCAGGCAGCGAGCGTCTGCGCGTCATCCTGCATGAGGATGAGCAGTCCATGCTTGTCGGCTATCGTGTGACGGGCTTTTGGCGGCGCGCTGAAGTGCCGCTCAAAGTGCGCGATACGGTGACGCATCAATTGCAATTGGTGCAACTCTTCGTAAAGACACCGAAAGGCCCTTACGAATATCTTGTTCTCTATCCACTTGATGGCTATTGGCGCGCCCGGCCGCTGCCGCCTGCACGGCTCGAACAAGTCGCCTATGGTACATCCTTTCTCGTCGGCCCGGTTGAACAAAAAGAGCGGCCTTACGTGCCGCTCAAGGACATTGCCTACGACCCGCAAACGCGCCGTTTCACGCTGCAGTTCGAAAAAGGTGGCAGCGCCACGCTGACCGTTGCACCGCCCACGGAGCAGACGGCCAAAATCGATATAGCGCTGTCCCATGAAGTGCGCGGGAAGCCCTTCCTGACCTTCCGTTCCATGTATGTGACCGAGAGCAATGCGGACTCAGCACGCGTGGAATGGAAAACGCCCGGTGCCAAAGGTTGGCGGGAAGCGCCCGTGATGCAATTCAAGGGCGGTGAAGCGACCACATTCCGGCTGGGCCGCGTTGTGCCATCACGGCACAATACCAGCGCACCGGATATGTTTGCCGGTCCGTTCGTGAAATAATCAGCGGCCTGCGGCGGCGCAGGCTTCGCGCGCCAGCTTGGTGATCGTCGCAAAATCACCCGCTTTCAACGCGGCGCTGGGCACGACCCATGAACCGCCGACGCAGAGCACATTCGGCAGGGCGAGATAATCTTTCGCTTTCGCCGCGTCGATGCCGCCCGTCGGGCAGAAGCGCAAATCGGGCAGTGGCCCATAAACCGCTTTCAAAAAGGCGGTACCGCCCGATGCTTCGGCGGGAAAGAATTTGAGAAGTTGGTAACCCGCTTCCTGCGCAACCATCGCTTCGCTGGCTGTGGCAACGCCCGGCAGCAAGCCCATTCCAGCAACATCAGCCGCTTCGAGCAAAGCCGGCGTTGCACCAGGACTGACAGCAAAGATTGCACCGGCCCGTTGTGCATCGCGCAATTGCTCGCGATTGAGAACAGTGCCAGCCCCAACGAGGGCACCCGGCACATCACGCGCCACCGCTTCGATTGCTGCCAAAGCAGGCTTGGTCCGCAACGTGATTTCGATGGCAGGCAATCCGCCTTCAACAAGTGCGCGCGCTAAAGGGACGGCATGCGCAACATCATCAATGGTGAGTACGGGGATCACCGGGCCCGCCCGCATCACGCGCTCCAATTGGGCATCCCGCTCGCGCATCGTCATTGCATTCACTCCTCGCCTGCGAAGCGCGAGGGAATAGAAAGAGGGCGGCGAAGTCAATCGCCGCCCTCACTGTCACTCGGCCGGATGCGTGACCGTTTTTGAGCCCAAACGCCATTTCCGTCGTGCAAGCGTAACCCAGCCGGGGCGCCATTCACCCAAGCGCGCAATCACGAGCAGGGCCGCTGGCGTCACAACCAGCGTCAACAAGGTCGCGAAGCCGAGGCCGAACACGATGGCGGTTGAGAGATGCACCCACCACTGCGTTGAAGGCGCGCCCACGGCAATCGAGCGATGGACGAAATCGATATTAACGCCGAAGGCAATCGCCAGCACACCGAGAATGGCCGTGATCGCCGTCAACGCCACCGGCCGCGCACGTTCGCGGCAGGTTTCGATCACAGCATCATAAGCCTTCCAGCCTTCGCGCCTGAGGCGGTCATACGTATCGATCAACACGATATTGTTGTTCACGATCACCCCCGCATTGGCGATGATGCCGATGCCAGTCATCACGACGCCGAACGCTTGGCCCATGATGATGAGGCCGAGCAACACGCCTATCGTTGACAAGATAACCGCCGACAGCACCAACAACACGGATGTAAACTTGTTGAATTGTGCAAGCAGGATCGCGAAAATCAGGAAGATCGCGGTCCCGAACGCTTTCGAGAGGAAGGCCCCCGCTTTGGCGCGCTCTTCATCTTCACCCTTCATGCGGAAGGTTACACCGGGCCCCAGATCCATCGCACGCAGATCACGCATGATCTCCTGCTGCACGGCCGCCGATTGAACGCCTTCGGCCAGATTGGACGAGACCGTTACGACACGCTGGCCACCAACGCGATTGATCATGCCGACGCGACGGGTCGCCTCACGTGTCACGAAATTACCAACTGGCACATAGCCCGCTGGCGTATTCATGCGGAGTTCATCAATTTCATCAAGCGTACGCCGGTCTTCTGGAAAACGGAGAATGATATCGACCGACTTGTCAGTATCGTTCGGACGATATTCCGTGATCTTCAACCCGTTCGTGATGAGTTGCACCGCATTACCGACAGTGAGGGCGCTCGCGCCATATTTGGCAGCCTCCGCCTTATCGACGCGAATGGTCCAATCGATGCCGGGCAATTGCTGCCCATCATCGAGGTCGCGGATCTCAGGCTTTTTCTCAAGATAAGCCGCAACCTTGCGAGCGGCAGGGTCAAGCAGATCCGGATCAAGTGCGGTCAATTGCACCTGAATGGGTTTACCCGTCGGCGGCCCAGCGCGCGGCGCTGTTACCTCGATGTTCACACCGGATATATCCGCCGTCCGGTGACGAATATCATCCATGATTTCATGCGCTGGGCGACGCTTCTGCCAGTCGACGAATTCAAACTGGATCGTACCGATATTGTCTTCGGTGACTTCATTGTTGCCCTTCTGGCCTTCGCCCGAACGCGCATAAACGGTACGCAATTCCGTCATCGGCAGAATGCGTTCCTCGACCTTGCGGACGAGCGCATCTTTCTCGGCAAGCGAGAGATTGCCGCGCGCACGGATCTGCACAACGCCGTAATCAGGCTCGACATTGGGGAAGAATTCGACACCCTTGCCAAGCTTGCCATAACCGAAAATGACGACAAAAAGCAGTGCAATCGTCGCACCAATCGTCACCAAGGGCCGCTTCAGCGAGAGGGTTACAACCCTCATATAGGGGCCATCCATCTTGGCGCGGTCATCGTGGATTTCTGGCGCACGCCCAAGCAGGGCACCCAAGGTCGGCGTAAAGAACAAGGCGACCACCAGCGAAGCCGACAGGGTCGCGATCAGGGTGAGCGGCATGTATTTCATGAACTGGCCAACAATGCCGGGCCAGAACAGAAGCGGCGAGAACGCCGCGATGCGTGTCAGCGTGGAGGAGATCACAGGCCCCGCCATGCGCTTCGCCGCGAGCGTATAGGCCTGAGCCGCCGGCATCCCCTCGCCCATGCGGCGCTCAGCATATTCCGACACGATGATCGCATCGTCGACGAGCATGCCGACGGCCAGGATCAGCGAAAACAGCACGACAATGTTGACGGTAAGACCCGCCATTTGCAGCGCCAAAATACCTGTGAGGAAGGAGGCGGGAATGGCGATGCCAATAAAGATCGACGCACGTCCGCCCAGCGTGACCAGCATGATGACAAAGACGAGCAGCACAGCCGTAATCACGCTGTTCTGCAGTTCATGCAACATGTCACGGATCGTCTTCGACTTGTCCTGCGTGAAAGAGACTTCGATGCTCGAGGGCCAAGTCTTCTGCAATTCGGCGATGACATATTTCACCGCATCGACCGTCTCAATCAGATTGGCGCCGGTGCGCTTGGAGACTTCGATAGCAACACCAGGCTGCCCATTAAACCGCGTGATCGAGGTTGCGTCTTTGAAGGTAGGACGAACTTCGGCAACATCGCCTAATTGCACGCTTGCGCCCGAAGACGCTGTCAGCGGCAACTTCAGAACATCTTCTGGCTTTTCGATCAGCGCCGGAACCTTGACGGCAAAGCGGCCCGATCCACCTTCCATCGCGCCCGCCGTCACAAGACTATTGCCCGCGGATGTACCAGCGGCGAGATCCGCCAAGGAGACGCCGTAAGCACGCAAGAGGCTTGGCTCGGCAATGATCTCCACCACCTCATCGCGCGTGCCGCGCAATTCGGCAGAAAGAACACCGGGGACTTGCTCAAGCGCATTCTTGGCCGAACGCGCCACGCGCAAAAGCGTACGTTCCGGCACATTGCCGCGGAGGCCTACGACAAGAACAGGATAGAGCGACAAATTGACTTCGCGCACGGTAGGTTGGTCAGCATCGCGTGGAAGATCGCGCTTAGCGTCATCGACCTTGGCGCGCACATCAGCGAGTGCTTTCGAGGCGTCGAACCCAGCCTCGAATTCAAGCAGCACATAGCCCCCGCCTTCAAAGGCGGTCGAACGCATTTCCTTGACGTTGTTGACGCTCTTGAGCTGCGTTTCCATCGGCCGCAACAACAGCCGTTCGGAATCTTCCGGGCTGATGCCACGTTGGCTCAATTGCACATAAACGATCGGAACCTTCACATCCGGTTCCGATTCCTTCGGAATGGTCACATAGGCAGAAAAACCCGCAACCAGCAGGAAGAGCAACAGCGCCAGCGTGAGGCGCGCATGGGAGACGGCGTAATTGATCGGGTTCATAGCACGCCTCAGGATTGCGCCGCCGGAACAGGTTCGACCTTCTGGCCTTCTTTGACGAAGTCCTGTCCCTGCACGATGAGACGCGTGCCATCAGGAATGCCCGAGACCCAGAGATATTGCGTTTCATCCTCCACGAGACTGACAGGAATGAACATGACGACATCCTTGGCATCAACGGCGCGGACACCGAGCTTCCCTTCTGCGGAGAAGGTGAGAACCGAGCGCGGCACGCGCGTGGCAGGCACCGCGGCAAGCCACAACGACACTTCTGCCGTCACACCATCGGGGATTTTGCGATCGGGATTCGGCAGTCCGACGTCGACGCGATATGTCCGCGTCTGCGGGCTCGCGCGGTTCGACACGAAACGCACTTGTCCTTTATACGATTGGCCTGTGACGAGCTTCACTTCCGCGCGATCGCCTTCGCGTACGCTCCCCAACCGGCGCTCTGAAATTTCGACGACGGCCAGCATCGGATCAAGCGCGAGAACTTCAGCGACAGGTGCACCCGGCTGCAAGGCCTGACCCACAACGACAGGAACATCGTTGACGAAGCCGGAAATCGGCGCTGTGACATTGCCACGATCTCGTTCGGCAATGGCCAAGGCAAGCGCCGCCTCAGCACCCTTCAAGTCAGCTTCTAATTGCGCTGCGTTTAGTTTCGGCAGATTTCCGGTTTCAATCAACGCGCGGCGTGCTTCGAATTCACGCTTACGCTGATCAACGCGTGCTTGTGCCTGCGTGACATTGGCTTCACGCGCTTCGTCTGAGAGGATGGCAAGCACATCGCCTTCCTTCACTTCCGACCCGCGACGGACCTTGAGATCTGTGACAACGCCACTTGTGCGGGCCACCGCCGTTGTCCGGCGATCGGCTTCGGTGCGGCCCGAAACATTCAGCTTGCGTGAGCGCTCAACGGTTTCCGCCTTTACGACAGCCACACGAAAGAGTTTCTGCTCTGGCTGCGCGCTCTGGCCTGCGGCATTCGCATCAGTCTTGGAACCGAAATGACCAGATCCGATCCAGAGTGCAGCCCCAAGAACGAGGATGAGCGCAATAATGCGACTTGAGAACATGAGACGACTCCTCAGGGATGCGCTGCGTGCAGCACATCATCGCGCACTGCAGCGGAAGTTGGATTGAATGCGATTTGGCCGGCGAGGGCCGCGCGTGTGGCAGCGAGGACAGCCGCAACCGCCCATTCGCCGTCAAAATCAGGTTCAAGCGCGCGACGCTTGAAGAGACCGTCGACCAACGTGCCGATCAGGCGCGCGACCGCGTCTAGATCGACGCCGGGCGCGACGCCGCCTTGCTGTTTCAGTTTCTGGAGGACGTCGCAAAGCCCTTCATGGACCGCTGCTTCAATCCCGCGGATCATGGCACCCACGGCAGGATTGCGCGCGGCTTCCGACCAGATTTCGAGTGCCATCACAGCAGCGCCGCACGGCTCATCGATCAGATGTTTGCGTGCGAGCCCTTCCAGAGCAGCCAACATGTCAGGCGCGTCGTGAATGCTGGCAAAGTCCTGCAGGATCCGGGCACGGTCACGCTCGGTCATGCCTGCAATCAACGCGTCCTTCGAGGCAAAGTAGCGGTAGATATTGGCCGGGCTCATGCCCGCCTCAGCCGCGACGTCCTGCATCGTGGTCTGATGAAAGCCCGTGCGTGCACAGCACAGCTGGGCCGCATCCAAAATCTGATGCCGCCGGTCTTCGTGCAGAATTTCGTTCGCTTTACGCATGGCAAAAGTATAGTGAATGAACGTTCATTTATCAAGCTCATTATGGGTTATTGCGCACAATAAAGCCATTTAAGCCGGTTAGAAGTGAAGGGGCTTGCCGCCGTCCCATGACATGCTGTTGATCGGGCATGGCAACCTCACCGTTTACGCACAATGTCACGATCGGATCAGGTGATCTCAGTGTGACGATCAGCCCCGTCGGCGCAGAGCTCAAATCGTTGCGCTACAAGGGCAAGGAATGGCTCTGGCAGGGCGACACGGCATCCTGGCCGCGCCAGGCACCGGTCTTATTCCCGCATTGCGGGCGGACAGCGGGGCGCACCATCCGCGTGGGTGGCACCCTCTATCCCGATCAACCGATCCATGGTTTTGCCCCCACCAGCGCCTTCGCCATCACGCGCAGAAGCGAAACGCAGGCGGTTTTCACGCTGACCGACACGCCAGAAACGCGCGCGCTCTACCCTTTCGCCTTCAAGCTTGAGGTTCATTTCACGGTTCGCGATGGCGCGCTGGAACAGGCCATCATTTGCACGAATATGGGCCCTGAGCGGATGCCGATGGCTGCGGGGTTTCACCCGGGCTTTGTTTGGCCGCTTCCCGGCGCAGGGCCAAAGGCCGACCACCGCCTCATTTTCGAGAACGATGAGCCTCATCCGATCGCGTTGCCCAATGCGGATGGGTTGATGGGTGGAGCGACGCTCCCCTCGCCGGTCAGGAACCGGATGGTCGCGCTCGACGATCACCTCTTTTGCGCGGGATCGGCGATCTTCGATCAGATCGAAAGCCGCTCCGTCTGGTTCGGTGTGCCGGGCCAGCCGGGCCTCACTATAGATTTCGACACTCCGGTTCTTGTGTTGTGGCGCTGGCCCGGGCCCGGCGAGGCCGATTATCTCTGCATCGAGCCATGGGCTGGCCTCCCTGACCCGGCTGGCTTTACAGCCGAACTGGCTGACAAGCCTGGCATCACCTGTCTTGCGCCCGGCGAAACCCAACGTTGGACAATGCGGCTTAAACCTGAGGCATAGGCAGCACTGCGCCCCATGTGCTAGGGTCCCCCCCTCTTTTGGAACCGGATTTTTAGACCCATGCGTCGCTTTTGGTTGGCTCTCCTCTTCATGACACTGGGCGCAGTGGTCGCGCATGCAGAGATCGACGATTTGAAGACAGCGCCAAAGCCAACGGCGCCTGTTGGCATGACGCAGGAACAATTCGACACGCTGGTAAAATCCGTGACCGATGCGGTGACGAAAGCGATGCAAGAGCAGCCATCGCGCACCGCAGAGACGCCATCGGCTAACAATGACATGAACGAACGCAATTCGCTGGGGCGCGCCCTTGCGAGCATTGTCGAACGAACGCCCGCCGTATTGGCCGGTATCCCCGGCATGATTTTCGCGCTTGAGCGTATGCCGACACGGCTCGATCGATCGGCCCAAGGCGGTTTGAGTTTTGCGGGTTTCATGCTGGCTTTGGCGGGCGCTCTGGCAGCCGCAGCCTTCGCAGAATGGCTCGTGCGGAGGATGTCGGCACACCTGCGCGAAAGGCTTGCAATCAACATTCCCGGTGAGCGCGGCCTTCGTGATCTGTTTGCGCTGACGTCACTAGAATTGCTGCGCATTGCTGCCGTGATTGGCGTCATCCACGTGATGATCGCAGTCTGGTTCGATAATGCGAGCTTCCAATCATTCGTGATGCAAGCGGCACTCGATGCTTGGTTACGCTGGCGAATTTTCGCCGTTCTGACCGAGATTATCCTGCGTCCCACGCTCCCTTCGGCACGTCTCGCACCAGTAGACGATAGAGCAGCAAGTAAGATCGCCTTTTGGATCATTCTGACGAGCGCGATCGTCTCTGCGACGAAGTTCTACGCGACGCTGTTTGTTTCGCCAGCCGTCCTGGCGGCCGCCTTAATGGTCACAACGATCATCGTGACCGCCACCTATATCGGCTTCCTCTATCAGTTGCATGCGCCTCTCTCGCAATGGTTTATGGGCCTTGTTGATACGGAACGCCGTAGCTCGCGTTTCAAGCTGTTGTTGGCACGGCATTGGTTCACCGTTGCCATTCCCCTGCTTCTCTTTACGGCATTGACGCGGCTCTTCAGCGCCGTCACAGCCAATGCTGGAATAGCAACGGCAAGCGGCATCACGATCAACATCGTGATCGCTTTCATCTTTCTTGAAACAGTGCTCGTCTTCATCGCGCGGCGACCAATGGAAGGCCAAACGCTGGCGAACCAATTGCGCCCCTTCGTACTCCGCGCCATTCAGGTCATCGCGATCATCATTGCTGTGCTTTCGATTGCCAATATTTGGGCCGTGAGCGGATTGAGCCTTCTGAAGGCAGAGGATTGGAGCCGCATCATCGAATCGTGGAGCACGGTTGCGTTCATCCTGATCGGCGCATTCTTTGCATGGGAAATCGTATCCTTCATCAGTGCCCGCTACGCCAAACATCAAATCACCGATAGCGCTCAGGAAGATTCACTCACAGCACCGACAGGCGCAACGCGATTGCAAACGCTGATGCCGCCCTTCCGCGTGGCAATGGCCGTTGCAATCATCATCACAACAGCCCTGATGGTGCTCTCAAGCCTCGGCATCAACACGACACCCCTGATCGCTGGCGCATCCGTGATCGGCCTTGCTATTTCCTTCGGCAGTCAGACACTGGTGAAGGACATTGTATCCGGCATCTTCTTCCTCGCGGACGATGCATTCCGCGTGGGCGAATATATCGATTGCAAATCGGTCAAGGGGACCGTGGAAGGGTTTACCCTGCGCTCCATCAAGCTGCGGCATCAAAACGGCCAGATCCATACAATCCCGTTTGGCCAGCTCGGGCAGATTACAAATTTCAGCCGCGACTGGGCGACTGTGAAATTCAATCTGCGTTTCGCCCGCGACATCGATGTGGATGCGCTGCGCAAGGCAACCAAACGCATGGGACAGGAATTGTTGGAAGATCCTGAATTGAAGGATCAGTTCATCGCACCATTGAAATTGCAGGGCGTGGCGGACATAGAAGACAATGCACTCATCATGCGCTTCAAATTCACGGTAAAGCCGGTCAACCCGACTTATGTCCAGCGGGTTGCGGTTAAGCGGATGTTGTTGGAATTCCCCGCTTTGGGTATTAAATTCGCCTCCGCTCCGAATTTGATTTTGCAGGCCCCACAAGCATCAGACGCGTTGCCAGTGTCACCTCTAATTGACATCTCAAAAACAGGCATAGAGACGCGAGAACAGGCGGCAACTGCTTCAAAAATGGCCTAAACCATCGCGGCCACTCTCTAGATTTTTGCGGTAAGAGTCCTAAGCTCTTACGCTTAAGGGAGTACCGCCTGCATGAGTTTCATTTCGCCCAACCGCTTCACCACACGCCCCGAAATTGATGGAACGTTTGGTGCCGTTGCCACCACGCATTGGATCGCCTCTGCCGTCGCCATGGGCATATTGGAACGGGGCGGCAATGCGTTCGATGCGGGCGCTGCTGCAGCTTTCACTTTGCAGGTAGTGGAACCGCATCTCAATGGTCCTGGCGGCGACGTTCCGATTCTTGTTCACGATGTGAAGCGCGGCAAGACCGAAGTGATTTGTGGCCAAGGCCCAGCCCCGGCCGGCGCCACCATCGCGCATTTCAAATCGCTCGGGCTCGACCTCATTCCAGGGACGGGCTTACTCGCAGGATGCATCCCCGGCACTTTCGATGCCTATATGCTTCTCCTGCGCGATTACGGCACCATGCGCGTGCGCGATGTGCTTGAAGCCGCCATCCATTATGCCCGGCACGGCTATCCGCTCGTCGAACGCATTTGCGCGACGATCAAGACCGTTCAGAAACTGTTCGAAGACGAATGGCCGACATCGGCGGCCGTTTATCTGCCCCATGGCAAAGTGCCTGAGCCCGGCTCGCTTTTCCGCAACCCCGCTATGGCCGACATGTATGACCGCATCCTGCGCGAGGCGGAAGCAGGCGGCGGTGGCCGCGAAGCGGAGATTGAACGCGCCCGCAAAGTGTGGTCGCAAGGCTTTGTCGCAGAAGCGATCGACAAGTTCTGCCGCACGCAGGAATTGATGGATGTCTCCGGCCGCAAACATCGCGGCGTTCTGACCGGGCAGGATATGGCGACATGGCAAGCCCATGTCGAAGCACCGATCCATTATGATTATGGCCGCTATCGCATCTACAAGACGGGGCCGTGGAGCCAGGGCCTTGCAGCGCTGCAACAATTCGCCCTGCTCAAGGGATTTGAACTCGACGGCATGGATCCGACGAGCCCCGATTTCATCCATTTGATCGTGGAGGCTTCCAAGCTCGCCTTTGCCGACCGCGAAGCTTTCTATGGCGATCCGGAATTCGTGAATGTTCCGATTGAGACATTGCTGTCAGATTCCTACAACGCCGAACGCCGCAAGCTGATGGGCGCGACGGCCTCACTCGAATTGCGCCCCGGCTCCATTCCCGGCACAGGCGGCAAGGTCGATGCACGTGTCGCCTCGGGCAAGCGTACCGCCGTGGGTGCGACCGGCGCCGGCGAACCGACTGTTGGCCGCATGGGTGAATCGCGTGGCGATACCGTGCATTTCGACATCATCGATCGCGACGGCAATATGATCGCCGCCACGCCATCGGGTGGCTGGCTGCAATCCTCCCCGATCATTCCGGAACTAGGCTTCTGCCTTGGCAGTCGCATGCAAATGTTCTGGCTAGACGACACTCATCCCGCCGCTCTCGCGCCTGGGAAGCGGCCGCGCTCGACACTATCGCCAGCCATGGCTGATCGCGATGGCATTCCGTGGCTTGCATGGGGCACACCCGGTGGTGATCAGCAGGACCAGTGGATCCCGCAATTCTTGCTGCGCCACGTTCATTGCAACATGAACATGCAGGAATCGATCGACGCGCCCGCATGGCATTCCGAGCATTTCCCCGGTTCATTCTGGCCGCGCAATTCGCGTCCGGGTGTCCTTGTCGTTGAAGGCCGCATGCCGAAGGAAACAATCGAGGAACTGCGCCGCCGTGGCCATATCGTCGAAATCGGCGATGATTGGTCTGAAGGCCGCCTCGTGGCCGCAAAACGCGAAGGCGTACACCGCAAAGCCGCCGCCAATCCGCGCGGTATGCAAGGCTATGCCATTGGCCGCTAAGGAGAACATGTCATGACTTGGTCGATTGTCGCGCGCGACGAAAAGACAGGCCATTTTGGTGTTGCGGTTTCAACCTGCGCGTTTGCCGTGGGAGCCCGTGTGCCCTTCATCGCGACCGGGATTGGTGCGATTGCGACGCAAAGCTTCGTCAATCCCTATTACGGCTATCGCGGTTTGGAATTGTTACGCGCCGGCGCGAAAGCGGCCGATGTCGTCCATATTCTCACCGAAGGGGATGGCGGCCGCTCGCAACGGCAGGTTCATGTGCAGGACCGCTGGGGCAACATCGCCGCTTACACAGGCGATGGCTGCGTCGAATGGTGCGGACACACAATTCACAAAACCTTCTCCGTCGCCGGCAACATGCTGGCAGGACCGGCCGTTGTCGATGAGACGGCGCGCGTATTTGGCGCCCATAAAGACATGCCCTTCGCGCAGCGCGTGTTGACGGCGTTGAAAGCGGGCGAGCAAGCTGGCGGCGACAAGCGCGGCAAGCAATCGGCTGCTCTCCTCATTCATGATGAGGAAGAATATCCCCTGCTCGATATCCGCGTTGATGACCATACCGATCCGCTGGCTGAGCTCACGCGGCTCGAAGAGGTCTCCCGCGGCCGCTACATGCACTATCGTAAATTCATGCCATCGCGTGAAAACCCGTTCGGCATCACCGACCGCGCCGAAATCGAGCGCCGGATCGCAGAATCGATTGCCGCTGAGGAGAATAAGGGCTGATGTCCGAACCGCTCCTCACGATCGAGGATTTACGCGTTGCGTTCCATCGCCCCGACGGCATGGCGATGCACGCGGTCGATGGTATCGACCTCGAAGTCAAGCGCGGCCGGACACTCGGCATTGTGGGGGAATCGGGCTGCGGCAAAAGCGTGACGTCGCTGGCCATTATGGGCCTCTTGCCGAAAGGCGCGGCTGACATCAACGGTCATATCCGCTTCGAAGGCAACGACCTCGCAACCATCCCGGACCGGACGCTCCGCGATTTGCGCGGCGATCGCATCGCGATGATATTTCAGGAGCCCATGACGTCGCTCAATCCGTCTTATACGATTGGTGACCAAATTGCCGAAGCGATCCTGCGCCATCGTAATGTAACGAAAGAGGAAGCACGCCGCCACGCCATCGACATGTTGAAGCGTGTGCGTATTCCCAGTGCGGAAGAGCGTTATGATGAATATCCGCACAAATTATCGGGTGGCATGCGTCAACGCGTGATGATCGCAATGGCGCTTGCCTGCACGCCTGACCTCTTGATCGCGGACGAACCTACAACAGCGCTGGATGTCACCATTCAAGCCCAAATTCTTGATCTCATGCGCCGCCTAAAAGATGAGTCAGGCACCGCCATCATCCTCATCACCCATGATCTCGGTGTGGTGGCTGAAATGTGTGACGATGTCGCCGTGATGTATGCCGGCCAAGTGGTTGAGCGTGCACCCTGTGCGGACTTGTTTGAACAGCCGCAACATCCTTATACGATCGGCCTCCTCGGTTCCCTGCCGCGTCTTGATGGCAGCCGTGAACGGCTCGCCGCTGTCGAAGGCTCTGTTCCAGACATGACACGCCCGCCAAAGGGTTGCCGCTTCGCATCGCGTTGTCCCTTTGTCGAGCAAGCCTGCCTCGACGCGGTGCCACCGCTTGTTGAAGCCACCTCGGGCCATTTCACACGCTGCCGTCGCGCTCCGCTTGAAAGGCTGGTCGCATGAGCGGCACGCTTCTTGATCTTAAGCAGATTGGCAAAAGCTTTGTGGTGAAGCGCTCGCTCTTCGGCGCACCGCTGCAAACATTGCGCGCGCTTGATGGTATTGATCTCACCTTAAAACGCGGTGAAACGCTGGCCATCGTCGGTGAATCAGGCTGCGGAAAGTCGACACTTGCACGCGTCGTCCTCCGCCTCATCGATCCAAGCGAAGGGGAGATCCGTTTCGACGGCGATAACATCACAGCTCTATCGCCGAGCGCGCTTCGCTCTTTCCGCCGCAAAGCTCAGCTCATTTTTCAGGATCCCTTCGCATCGCTTAATCCGCGCATGACGGTGGGCGATATTCTGAACGAACCCCTAATGCTCCATGATGTTGTCCCAGCTTCTGAGCAGGATGGACGCGTCAGCGCGCTTCTTGTTCAGGTTGGCTTGAAACCACAAGATGCCAAGCGGTTCCCGCATGAGTTTTCCGGTGGCCAGCGCCAACGCATCGCGATTGCCCGCGCGCTCGCCGTCGAACCTGACCTGATCATTTGCGACGAGCCTGTCTCCGCGCTTGATGTTTCGATCCGGGCGCAAATTCTTAATCTATTGGCTGATCTCAAGGCGAAGCTTGGTCTTTCACTTCTTTTCATCAGCCATGATCTAAGCGTCGTTCGCTCTGTCGCCGATCGCGTCGCAGTGATGTATCTGGGGCGTGTCGTCGAAGAAGGCCGCGCCGAAGATATCTTCGCTAATCCGCGCCATCCTTATACGCGTGCGCTTGTTAATGCCGTGCCCTTACCCGTTCCCAAGCGCGAAAGTCGGCCGCTTCTGCAAGGCGACGTCCCAAGCCCGATTTCGCCGCCGCCGGGTTGCCATTTCCAAACGCGCTGCCCGTTTGTGATCGACGCATGCCGGACTGGACGTCCGCCGCTTGAACCATGTGGCGGCCATGACCATCGCAGCGCGTGCATTCGGCATGCCGCGCTACCGGATTATGATTCACCGATGCGGGATCACGCGACCGCACCGGTTTTGAAGAGACTGATGGCCGCTTTCGTGCGTCCGTCAAAATCAGAAACAACAAACTAATGACATCAAGAAGGGGACACATCATGCGTTACAAACTGATGGCCGGGCTCTTCGCCGCCGCTCTGATGAGCGGAGCGGCCTTGGCCCAATCACCGTCGACGCTCCGCATCGGCCTCGCGGAAGATCCGGACGTGCTCGATCCCACGCTGGGGCGGACCTATGTCGGCCGTATCGTCTTCTCGTCGATCTGCGACAAGCTGTTCGACATTGATGACAAGCTGAACATCATTCCGCAATTGGCGCTGTCACATACAACCTCTGCCGATGGCAAGGAAGTGACGATCAAGTTGCGCCCGGGCGTGAAGTTTCATGATGGCGAGGCGATGGACGCCGAAGCGGTGAAATTCTCACTCGAACGTCACATGAATTTCCAAGGCTCATTCCGCAAGCCGGAATTGAGTGCCGTTGAAAAAGTGGAGATCATCGACCCGCTCACGGTGAAGCTGGTTCTCAAGAACCCCTTCTCACCCTTGATCGCGCAATTGACCGATCGCGCGGGCATGATGGTGTCGCCGAAGGCAGCGAAGGAAGGTGGCGACAAATTCGGCCTGAAGCCGGTCTGCGCCGGTCCTTACAAGTTCGTGGAACGCGTGCAGCAGGACCGTATCGTCGTCGAGAAGTTCGCTGATTATTGGGACAAGGCGAATGTGTTCATCGACCGCATCGTCTATCTGCCAATCACCGATTCCACTGTGCGCCTCGCCAATCTGAAATCGGGTCAGCTCGATCTTATTGAGCGCGCTTTGGCAACCGACATCAAGGACATCAAGGCCACCAAGAATATCAAGCTCGCCACCGCGCTTGAACTTGGCTACCAGGGCCTGACGATGAACATCGCCAAGAGCGATGCGGGCAAGGCCGGCCTTGGACTTGATCCGCGCGTGCGTGAGGCGCTTGATCTCGCGATCGATCGCAAGGCACTAAACGATGTTGTGTTCAACGGTGAATTCGTGCCGGGTAATCAATGGGTGAACCCAGAGAACCCCTGGTACATGAAGAACTTCCCGGTCAAGGGCCGCGATGTTGCAAAAGCCAAGAAGCTGATGGCCGATGCGGGCGTGAAGACACCGCTCACCATCGACTTCATGGTCCCGAACAATCCTGAAACGCGTCAAGTCGCGGAAGTCATCCAATCGATGGCGGCGGAAGCCGGCTTCGACATGAAGATCCGCATCACCGAGTTTGCGACATCCCTGCAGCAGGCTGAACAAGGCAATTATCAGGCTTACCTGATTGCCTGGTCCGGCCGTACGGATCCGGATGGCAACATCTATTCCTTCGCCGCTTGCAAGCAGCCGCTCAACTATTCGGGCTTCTGCGAAGCGGATGTCGATGCGTTGCTGAATGAGACGCGCGCCATCTCAGGCATGGACAAGCGCAAGCCTGTCTATGAGAAGGTCGCCGCAAAACTGCTCGATGGCCGTGGCGGCATTCTGTACCTCTACCATCGGAAAGTGCTGATCGCGCATACCGACCGGTTGGAAGGCTACACGCAGCGTCCGGATGGCCTCGTCCGCGTCGTCGGCTTGAAGTTCAAGTAAAATCACAGGGAGGCGGCACGCCCGCCTCCCATCCCTCCTGCGGACGGATCCATGTTTTCGCTCATCGCCAAACGCATGTTGCAATTGATCCCGACATTATTCGTGGTGTCGGTGCTCATTTTCTCGCTGCAGCAATTGCTGCCGGGCGATCCCGCACTTGTGATGGCAGGGGAAGAAAAAGATCCTGAAGTCATCGAGCAGATCCGCAAGCAATACCGGCTCGATCAACCGATCCCTATCCAATATGTCTATTGGCTCAAGGGTGTACTGACCGGCAATCTCGGCGAGTCGATGCGTCTTAAGGCGCCCGTGTCGGACCTCGTTCTGTCCAAATTACCAGTGACCCTGCAACTCGCCTCGATGGCGATGTTGATCGCACTTCTCATCGGCGTCACTGCAGGTGTGGTCTCTGCCGTGTATCGCGGCACCAAACTCGATTACATCGTCAATGTGATTGGGCTGATCGGCATCTCGACGCCCAATTTTTGGCTCGGGATTATGTTGATCTTCCTCTTTGCCGTGAACCTTGGCTGGCTGCCAGCTTCAGGCTATGTCAGCCCCTTTGAAGATTTCTGGGGGTCGCTTAAAACGACCATTCTACCGGCCTTCGTCCTAGGCAATGCGATTGCCGGCGTTCTGATGCGCCACACCCGCAGCGCCATGCTACAAGCGCTTGATTCCGACTATGTTCGCACGGCGCGTGCGAAAGGCTTGCTGGAACCTAAAGTCGTCATTAAACACGCCATGCGCAATGCGTTGACGCCAGTTATCACGCTGGGCGCATTGGAATTCGGCACCCTCTTGTCGGGCGCAGTTTTGACCGAGCAGATCTTCACTATTCCTGGCTTTGGCAAATTGATTGTCGATGCGGTGTTTAACCGCGACTACGCCGTGGTGCAGGGTGTCGTGCTTGTGACCGCAACGACTTATGTATTGCTCAATCTTCTCGCCGATATTGGCTATGTACTCGTCAATCCGAGGTTGCGCGGATGAGTGCTGTCACGATGGAAACACCGGCACCACTCGCGATTGAAAGTCCCGCCCGTCGGGCCTGGCGGCGGTTGAAGCAGCGCAAGAGCGCGCTGTTTGCCCTCTTTGTTATCATTGCTCTGATCCTCATCGCGATCTTCGCGCCTCTGATCGCGCCTTACGATCCCACCAAGCAGAGCTGGAGCGCGGTGCGCAAAGCGCCCTCGCTTGCGCATTGGTTCGGCACCGACGAGGTGGGCCGCGATATTCTCTCGCGTATCATTTACGGCACGCGTGCGTCGCTTTCTGCAGGTGTCATTTCGGTTGGCATCGCCATTTCCATTGGCGTTCCGCTGGGACTGCTTGCGGGTTATCTTGGCGGTAAGGTTGACGCCATTCTTGGCCGCATCACCGACGCCATGCTGGCCGTACCCTTTCTCATTCTCGCAATTGCGCTGGCCGCTTTCCTTGGACCAAGCTTAGGCAATGCAATGATTGCGATTGGCGTGACAGCGACACCGCTCTTCATCCGCCTCACGCGCGGGCAGACGCTGTCAGTCGTCAAGGAAGACTATATCGAAGCCGCACGCGCTGTCGGTAATCCGGGCTGGCGCATTGCGCTGCGCCATATCCTACCCAATGTGATGCCAGCCTTGTTGGTGCAAGCAACACTCACCATTGCAACCGCCATCATCGCCGAGGCAAGCCTCTCTTTCCTAGGCCTCGGGCAACAGCCACCCGCCCCCTCTTGGGGTTCGATGCTAAATGCCGCCCAGCGTTTCCTGACCAATGCGCCATGGATGGCGGTGTGGCCGGGACTGGCGATTTTTGTGACAGTCCTCAGCTTCAACCTGTTTGGCGATGGCTTGCGCGACGCCCTGGATCCACGCACCAAATAATCAGGTGCGCACCGGGCGCCCCTCAAGCGGATAGGCTGGGTCATTATAGCCCGGCGTTGACGGATGACCGGGCGCGACCAGCTGGTCGAACAATTTCTCGTCATCGGCGGTGAATGTGTAAGCCAGCGCTTCGATGTAATCGTCCCATTGCTCTTCCGTGCGCGGGCCTGCGATCACGCTTGTGACGAAACGATTATTGAGCACCCAGTTAACAGCCAGCGTCTGCGCTTTCGTACCCTTAGCCGCCGCATAACGCTTGACCTCTTGCGCAATCTCAAGGGATTCGGGGCGCCACTCGCTCTGCATCATGCGCGCATCCTGTCGTCCGGCGCGCGTGCCGGCAGGCGGCGGCAGATTGGGATCATACTTGCCGGTCAACACACCGCGCGCGATCGGGCTGTAGGGCACGACACCCAAACCGAAATAACCGCAGGCGGGGAGATGTTCGACCTCCGGCATCCGGTTCAGCGCATTGTAATAGGGTTGGCTGACAACCGGGCGGTCAATACCGAGCGTATCGCAAATGCGGCAAATTTCGGCGACGCGCCATGCACGATGGTTCGAGACGCCAAAATAGCGAATCTTGCCGGCGCGTACGAGATCACCCATGGCATGAACAGTCTCTTCCAGCGGCGTCGTGTGATCTTCCTTATGGAGATAATAGATATCGATGAAATCAGTCCCAAGCCGCCTTAGGCTGTGTTCAACCTCTTCCATGATCCAGCGGCGTGATAAGCCACGCTCATTGGGTCCAGGGCCCATAGGGTTGGCTACTTTCGTCGCTAAAATCCAATGCGTCCGTGCTTTCCGGATTGCCGCGCCGACGATCTCCTCAGAACGGCCTTCATTGTAAACATCGGCCGTATCGATGAAATTGATCCCCGCTTCCTTCGCCTTGTCGATAATGCGTTGCGACACCGATTCATCGGTCTGTCCCCCAAACATCATAGTCCCGAGGCAAATCGGAGAAACCTTGAGGCCGCTGCGGCCAAGCGAACGATAATCCATCAGATAGCTCCTAAAAAGCGAGAGAGGTGCACGAAACACCTCAGCAGAAACAGCCTACCGCAGGTCTAGCTGCTTTCAACGCAGGGACGTTGCAGCCTAGCCCACCACTCCGCGCAGAAGAGAGGCGCAGACGTAAAGCCCGATTCCGAAGACGACATGGGACAGGAATTGAAAGAGCCGCCTTCTGTTTGCATCGGGAAAGGCGCTGCCAGCGATTCCAAAACCAAGCCCGGGAGACAGGATCAGCCAACCGCATAAGACGGTCGAAATTCCCACAAAAAGTGCCGGCCCCCATGTCGGCGATTGCGCCCAGCCCGGACCACCCAAGATCATCGCTGCTGCGGCAAAGAGAACACCAACCGCATAGTGGAACCCCCATCCAATGGCGAGTTCATAGGGCACGGGCGAGGATTGCGCGATTGTCTTATGAAAGAAACGCCCGCGCAGCAGATAGACGAACCAACGGCCAGGCATAGCCCAGTTCACCTGAGGCCCACCGAGAAAGCGCGCGGCAAAACGCACCCAAAGATCAAAGATCAAAGTGGTTCCCACGCCAATCAAAACAGCGTGAAGGACAAAAGCATATTTGCTCACAATCGCGATCCAGAACAGGTGCGGCGGCACAAGGCCGCCGCCGCCAAACTTACGGCATCAACTGCCCACCATTGACCTCGATGACCTGCCCAATCATGTAGCCGGACAATTGGTCAGATGCGAGGAACAAAAATGCGCCAGCGCATTCCTTGGCCTCTGCGAGATAGCCCATCGGTACCGTGAGACGCATCGCTTCTAGCTGCTGCGCATTCGAATAGCGCTCGTGAAACGGTGTGGTGATGACACCCGGTGCCACCGCATTGACGCGGATTTTATCGGCCCACAATTCCTTCGCCATACCGCGCGTGAAGGTGGAGACGAAACCCTTCGATGCAGCATACAGCACCGCGCCGCCACCACCGCCATTGCGCGCAGCAATCGATGTCGTGTTGATGATGTTACCACCACCCTGCTTTTTCATGATCGGGTGCACCTCGCGCATGAACGCGACGACGGACCAAGCATTGAGATCCATCACACGATCATATTGCTCGTCGGTCATCTCTGGCAGGGGTTTGCGCCCCAGCATGCCACCAGCATTGTTCACAAGAACATCGATACGCCCGAACGCAGCAAGCGCCTTGGCAACGATTTCTTTTGGCTGGCGACGGTCCATGACATCACCTTTCACCAGCGCAACGGCGCCGCCCTTGGCTTTGATGCCATCGGCGAGCGCCTTCGCTTCGGCCTCGCTTGAATTGTAGTGAACGATGACCTTGGCGCCATTGGCCGCGAATGCTTCCGCCGTCGCGGCACCGATCCCCGTCGAGCCGCCCGTGATGAGCACGACTTTGCCCTTGAGATCTTCAATCATGGTGAAGTCCTTTCTTTTTCTTGACCGGCCTAGGCCGGTGAGGATTGGGATTAGCGCAAGAATTCCGGCGAGATCAGTGCGGGCAACCAGAGCGATACTGCGGGCCACACAATCACAAGCGCCAAGACAATGAGCATGGGGATTAGCATAATCAGCGTATCTTTGAGCGCATCCTTGATCCGCATCCCCGCCACAGAACATGCAATCATAAGACACATGCCATAAGGTGGCGTCACGAGACCGAAGGCCAGCGACACAATCCCAATCATTGCGAAATGGACAGGGTCCATACCAACGGATTTGGAAAGTGGCTCGAGGATCGTCGCGACAATGATGATCGCAGGGATCGCATCAAGAAAGCAACCGACGACGAGGAAGACGAAGGCAATGAAAAAGCCTGTCGCAGCAAACCCCATATGCCAAGACGAGACGCTCGATAAGATCACCTTGGGAATTTGGTAGTAAGCGAGTAGCCAGCCAAAGCAACTGGCCGTACCGACACAGAACAAGGCCACGCCGGCTAATTTTCCTGTATCAAGCAACGCGTTGTAGAACTGACGGCGCGTCATTTCCCGATAGTAGAAAATCGAGAGAAAACCGGCGTAGAGCACGGCAATCGCGGCTGATTCGGTTGCGGTAAACCAGCCAAAGATCTTACCGCCAATGATGATGCCTGGGGTCATCAATGCCGGAACGGATTTGAACATGGAAACGAAGAATTCGCCCCAGCTGGCCCGCGGATAAGTGGGGTAATTGCGCATTTTGGCATAGGCATGCACGGTGCCCATTTGCGCCAATCCGATCAGCAGGCCCGGTACAACGCCAGCCAGAAACAATGCGCCGATCGACACATTGAGAATACCGCCCCAAACAATCATCAAGATTGATGGTGGAATGATCACCGCAAGAACAGCGGAGACGGCTGTGATGGCGACGGAGAAGGAATCGTCATAACCTTCTTTACGTTGCGCATCGATGAAGAGTTTCGACTGGCTCGCGGCATCCGCCGTTGATGAGCCAGAAATGCCTGCGAAGAAAATCGACAGCACCACGTTGATCTGCGCTAGACCGCCCGGCCAATGGCCGACCATGGTACGCGACAAAGTCATCAGACGATCAGTAATGCCACCGACATTCATCAGATTTGCCGTCAACAGAAAGAAGGGAACGGCCAAAAGGATGAATGAATTGTAGGCGTTGAAGGTTTCCGACATCAGCGTCATCGTATCGAGCCGCGGCTCGATGATGAGAATAGGAACGCAAGCCAGCGCCAGCGCAAATGCGACCGGCACGCGCAAGAACATGAACAGGAAGAAGAGGCCAAAGAGAATGATCGCCGCTTGGCCGGGCGAGAGAACCGTGGACATCATCACTTGGCACCAAAAATAATGCGGAGATCAGCGTAGGCCTGTTGGCCGGCATAGAGGAACCATGTCAGCCCAGTCAGCGGCCAAGCGATATGGATCAACCATAAGGGCAGTTCAGCGAGCTCCGACGTGCGATGCCAGGCAAAGCGGGTGAATTCAATTCCGGCATATACAAAGATGTAAGCCAGCACCAAAACACCGATCCGACCACTGAGATTAAGCAACGCGTTACCGCGGCGACCCATATCTGGCCAAAGATCGACATCGAAGTGCACATTGTCGCGAACACCGACCATGGATCCGATCATGATCGTCCAGATGAAAAGGAAACGGGCCATCTCTTCCGTCCAGATGTAGTGCGGAATGAGGCTCGTGAAGCGCGAAAAGATCTGAAGCGAAACAGGGAAAACAAGGATCAGAACAGAAAGCGCTAAAAGGATGTCTAATAACTGGCCATAATAGTAAGAAAACGCGCCGAGGGCCGAGCGCGGTGCATTGGCGTTGCTTGTCATTGCGGTAGTCCTGCGATGGAAGAACCGCAGCCCTTAAGGCTGCGGTTCAATGACGTGCACGAGAGGCGATCAGGCCGCGTTGATCTTCTTGTAGATTTCTTCGGCGCCGATTTCCTTGGCATAGGCTTCCATCACAGGATCGACCAGCTTCTTCATCTGAGCGCGATCCTCGAACGTGATCTTCTTGAGCTTGCCTTCGCTCTGCAGCTTATCAAGCTTCTGACTATCTTCGCTCGATTCGAGCTGGCGACCATAATCGCCCGCTTCTTTACCGGCCTTCATGACGGCATCCTGCAAATCCTTTGGCAAGGTCTGCAACGTCTTGACCGAGAAGCAGATCGGACGAATGGAAACAGCATGCTGCGTCATGCTGAGGTTCGGAGCGACTTCGTAGAATTTCATCGCCTCGACGCCAGCGGCTTCGTTTTCACCAGCCTGAATGACGCCATTCTGGATGCCGTTATAGACTTCGTTATAAGCGATCACGGTAGGAGACATGCCGACGGCGGCAAAGGTACGCGACCAAATCGGCGCACCTTGCACACGCACTTTGAGGCCCTTGATTTCGTCAAGATTCTTGATCGGCTTATTGGCGAAGATGTTACGCGTTCCGCCGCCAGCCTGGCCAATCATCATGACGCCAGCCTTTGCCGTCACCTCATCATTGATGGGCTTAAGCAAATCAAGCTCAATCACCTTGTTCATGTGCGCCACATCGCGGAACACAAAGGGTGCATCGATGAACGGGGCCGATTTAGCAAAGGTCGACATATGGGCCGGCGATACGATTGCGAAATCGACCGCTTTGCCCTGCGACATATATTCAAAATATTGCTTCTCAAGACCAAGGCTTGAGTTTTTGTGGATCACGAAATTGACCGGCTGCTTGCCATAGTACTTGTTGACGAGTTCACCAAAGCGCGTGAGTGCACGCGTGAACGCATGGTCATCATTAAACTGAGACGCGCCGTTCAGTGTAATGACGGTCTGCGCACGCAGAACCGATGGGGCTGCGACAGCTACAATCGATCCGCCAAGCACTTTCAAGATATCACGCCGAAGCATTTGCATAGTCCTCCCCGAGGTTTGACAGCTCTAACGGCTGTTGAAGCTCAGCAAAGCACAAGGCGAATGATTGTCAAAGGGCCTCACTTTTTTCGCATTGCAACATACGAAAGGTGCGCTTTCCTGCACCGACGGTCTGGTGCAGATTAAGGCAGAAATCGAATAAACCGCGGCAACCCGTGCGACGAAGACTTGCTATGTGACAAGTTTTCCTGACACTAACGCGGTTTGCTTCTAAGGGTGAAACGCTATGTCGCTTGCCGGAACCGAGACCGGCTCTCCTATCGAGCAGGGTCGCGTGACCCTCCAAGTTCTGGCTGATCGGCTCTCTGTGTCGACGGCGACCGTATCGCTTGCCTTGCGTGGCTCTGCTTTGGTTGCGGAGGCGACGCGGGAGAAAGTTCAATCGCTCGCGCGTGAACTGGGCTATGTCTATAACCGATCCGCCGCCAGCTTGCGGACATCGCGAACCCATATGTTGGGCGTCGTGTTCCATGATTTCACCAATCCCTTTTTCATGGGGCTGATGGCCTCCGTCGAAGACGCCATTCGCGATGCGGGTCTTTCGATCGTGCTCGGCACCTATGCGGAGAACACGCGCGGAAGCGGCCGCCGGTATAGTGAAAGCCTTGATCGGCAACAGCGCGTATTTGAAACGCTGCGAGAATACCGCCCCGATGGCATGCTGGTCTGCGCTGCGGGCGGCTCGGATGGGCGGCATTTACAAAATCTCAAAGCGAGCGGGATACCGCTCGTTCAAGTCATGCGCGAAGTCGATCCGACGCTTGATTATGTGGGTGCCGATGACGAGATGGGCGTCGAACTCGCTCTCCGTCATCTTTACGCATTGGGTCATCGGCGAATTGCGATGATCGGCGGGGCACCAAACGCATCCACCGGCCGCACGCGACAAACCGCTTATCGCCAAACGATGATTGCGCTTGGGCTATCCATCGAAGAGGATCTCATCATCGAAGGCTTTGGGACGCGTGAAACAGGTTTTCGCGGGATCCAGACCGTGCTTGAACAGCGCCATCCACCGACCGCAGCGCTTTGCTTCAATGATCTGACAGCCTTTGGCGCCTTGATGGGGATGCGTCATAAGGGGCTTGAAGCGGGACGCGACCTATCCATCATCGGTTGCGATGATATCAGCGAAGCGGAACAATGGTTCCCGGGCCTCACCACCATTCGCAATCATGAAGATCGCATTGGCCAACGCGCTGCGGAGATGTTGTTGGCGCGCATAGCTCGCCCCACAAAACCCGTCGAACGCGTTCTTGTGGGCGTTGATCTGATCGTGCGTGGGACAACAGCCCCGCCGCACTGATTGAATCACGCTTTCAAAACATCATAGCCGAAGGCGATAGGCGCATGATCGTCGGTTTCGATCCAGATGCTTTTGGGTTGCGTATATTCAAGCAAAACATCATGCCCTGATGATCGACCGAAACCAGATCCTCGCATACCGCCGAAGGGCGATTGCACGGATAAGGTGCGATATCCATTGATCCAGACGGAACCGGCACGCAGAGCGCGCGCCACACGGATAGCGCGCGTGCCCTGCCCGCTCCAAACCGCACCAGCAAGATCAAACTCACCGGCATTGGCGAGGCTGATCGCCTCCTCCTCCGTGTCGAATGGTGTTACGGCGAGAACCGGTCCAAAAATCTCCTCGTCAAAGATTTCCATGCCGGGCTTAGCACCGGCAAGAATCGTTGGCGCCAGAAAATAACCGGACTTGGTGTGCTCCGGCTTGTTGCCACCTACAGCAAGCGCCGCACCTTGGTCTTTTGCACGTGCAACCATGGCAGTAATGCGCTCCCATTGCCGCACACTGTGTAAAGGTCCAATCTCAGTTGCGTCATCAAGTGGCAAACCGACGCGCAAGCGTTGCGCTGCATCGCTTAGTGCTGCAACCACTTTATCATGGACGGAGCGCTCAACGAGCAATCGTGAGCCGGCTGTGCAGCTTTGCCCCGCAGCACCGAAAATCGCGCCCTGTGCGGCTTTTACGGCCCGCGCCAAATCGCAATCGGCAAAAATCACATTCGCTGATTTTCCGCCAAGTTCAAGCAATGCGGGTCGCCCGGCGCTGCCCGCCAAAGCAGCCACTTTTCGACCCGTTGCCACTGAGCCAATGAAGACTGCCTTACCGCACAAAGGCGTATCGACAAGCGCAGCACCTGTGCGTGGACCGCCCACTACAATGTTGAGCGCGCCATCAGGAAGCCCCGCTTCCTGCGCAAGCTTGGCCAGCATCAAGGACGTCACCGGCGTCCATTCCGATGGCTTGAGAATAACAGCGTTACCGGCCGCGAGAGCTGGCGCAATTTGCCAACCAGCCGTGAAGATTGGCGCGTTCCACGGTGTCATCTGCACGATCGTGCCAAGCGGCTCATGCTCAACAACATTCAGGTGCGACGTCGGCACCGGAATGACGCGACCTTCGATCTTGTCAGCCCAACCAGCATAATAGGCGAACATGTCCGCCACTTTCGCGACTTCGCCGCGGCAATCGCGAATAGGCTTGCCGGCAATTCGCGCTTCCGCTTGTGCAAGTGCCTCCGCATCACGCCGCACGAGACGGCTGATTTCGAACAAAGCAGCACCCCGCGCTGACGCAGTCATGCGTCGCCAATGAGCACCGCCTTTCAAAGCAGCCTGATGCGCCGCGCAAGCCAGTTCTTCGCCCGCTTCACGATAAGAGGATAATTCGGTCTCATCAGCTGGATTGATAAGCGTAAAGACCTCGCCAGCACCGCTGATACTCACACCGCCGATGAAGCTTTCGATATGCAATTGTTCGCTCATGAGCGTTCACCAGCAAATGGAACCATACAGTTAAAATCTTCGCTATCGCCGAGTATGGCCTTGCTCTCACGCCACAGAGTTGATGCTGTTTGCAAGAGAATTGGTGAAATGGAGTTCGCCGTGGCGAATTCATCAAACAGGCGCACATCCTTGCGCATCAATCCCATGGTGAAGCCCGAATCGAAAGAACCGGACAAGACCCATTTCGGTAGATTGACTTCAAACACCGCGCTACGGCCCGAACCTTTTGCCAAAGCCGCCGCAAGCGCCTCGCGATTAAGGCCAGCCTTCTCACCTGCAGCGAGGGCTTCACCAGCTAAAGCGAGATGCGCAGCGCAGAGGGCATTGTTGAGGATTTTGACGACATTACCGCAACCGGGGCCGCCGCATAACACCGTCTCACGCCCAAGAATATCCAACACCGGCTTTGCACGGTGAAGGGCATCGTCATCTCCGCCAGCCATGATGAACAGCGTCCCGGCCGCTGCCCCCGCAGCGCCGCCCGAGACGGGCGCATCGACATAGAAGACGCCTTTTGCATGCGCAGCCTGCGCGAGTTTGCGCGTTGAATCAGGATCGGCCGTCGATGTGTCAATAATCAGCATGCCAGGTCGGCAATACGGAAATATGGTATCCATAACCTGTTCGACGATGCCACTGTGCGGCAAGGACAGAAGCAGCGTCTGACATGTGTTCGCCAGGTCTTGGATCTGATTCGTGTGCGGTACAAAAAGCGCCCGTCGCTCCGCGGCCACATCATAGCCGAGAACACTCTGGCCGGCGCGCACCAATGTTTGCGCCATGGCAAGCCCCATCTGACCAAGGCCAATGACGCCGATATCAAAAGTTTGATCCAAGTTAACCTCCGGCTTGTGGTCCGTCGCTTGAGATGCCGCACCACTGACCCACCATCATCGCCAACACGTGCCCGTTTGCAACTGCATGAAAGGCATGCACGCGCGGCGAAACAGAAGCCTTAGGCCCCCTCGACAAGGCTACACGGCAGCGACATGATGGCAGCAACAAAAGACCTGACCGAAGGGGAGCTTCATCATGATGCATTTTGCGCGACTGCTCGCACCTGCTGTTGTGATTGCAACGGCATCGCCTGTATGGGGGCAGGAGGTCACGGTCTATTGCTCCATTCTCGAAGAACAGTGCCGCGAAGGCAGTGCCCTGTTCGAGAAGATGACGGGAACCAAAGTGACCATGGTGCGCAAAAGCACGGGCGAGGTATATGCGCAGATCCGCGCGGAAGCTGCCAACCCCAAAGCCGATGTGTGGTGGGGCGGCCCTGGTGAAGCTCACTTGCAAGCGGCGGGAGAAAATCTTCTGACACCTTATCAGTCACCTCGTATGGCCGAGCTTTATCCTTGGGCACAAACCTACGCGAAAAATGCACAATTCGGAACGAATGGCATCTATCTCGGTGTTCTAGGGATTGGTTATAATACCGATGTTTTGAAGAAGCGTAATTTACCAGAACCAAAATGCTGGGCGGACCTTCTGGATCCACGCTACCGCGACGAAATTCAAATTGCTGATCCAAGCTCGTCTGGGACGGCGTATGTCTTCTTAGCGACGACAGTGCAACGGCTCGGAGAAGAGAAGGGCTTTGAGTACCTCAAAGCCATGCACAAGAACGTCAATCAATATACCAAATCGGGTATTGCTCCGATCAAGGCGCTTGCATTGGGCGAAACAGCGATTGGCATCGGGTTTATGCATGACATGCTGACACAGATTCTTGATGGCGCA
>JAHRCV010000002.1:505000-545000 GCA_019083985.1 Rhizobiales bacterium TNE-4
ACCGATACCGACATGTTTGATACCGATGCTTTGCGCAACATATTCGATATGGTCACACAACTGCTCAAGCGTGGCTTTAGGTGGCGGTCCCAATTCTTTTGCACGCGCGGCATAGGCGGCATGACGATCGATGTCTTTCCGGCCTTTGGTATATTGGTCCTTGAGCGGGCGCGCCCAATCGAGCGCCGCCTGATTGATGAACTCCGGCACAAAGGTGAGCATGACGACACCGCCATTCTGCGGCACACGCTTGAGCACATCATCAGGGACATTGCGCGGATGATTGCACAACGCCCGTGCATTCGAATGCGAAAAGACGATCGGTGCCTTCGTCAGGTCGAGAACCTGGTGCATCACCTCATCCGTGACATGAGCGAGGTCGATCAGCATACCGAGACGGTTCAATTCGCGGACGACTTCGCGCCCAAATTCCGTCAACCCACCATGGCGGCGCTCATCGGTGGCACTGTCGACCCAATCGAGCGTTTCATTATGCGAGAGCACCATCAGCCGCGCCCCGGCCGCGTGCCAAATACGCAAAGGGGCAAGCGAGTTCTCAAGCCCCACACCACCTTCAACAGTCAGGAATGAGGCAATCTTGCCAGCGCGCTTGGCTTTCGCAATATCGCTCGACTTCGTCGCTTGCATGAAAATATCCGGGTGGGCTTCGTTCATCCGACGCCACACATCGATCACTTCGAGCACGGAGCGACCGGGATGTGCAATTTCCGTTGGTACGAAGGCCGACCAAAATTGCGCCGCAAGCCCGCTCTGCTTTAAGCGAGGAATGTCGGTATCACCCTCCTGATGCACACGGGTCAGATCATAGGCTGCCACATCCCCACGCGCCTGCGGATCGGCATAGATCACCCATGGCAGATCATTATGGCCATCAACGAGAGCAATACGTTTGAGAAGTCGCTTTGCCTTGGCGAGCGCTGGGTCTTCGTTGCGCGTCGCTGAACGCTTTTTTGTTTTCGTCTTTGCTGCCATACGAGCCTCCCCCGATGTCCCGAGCGTAAGTCCGGCTCTCCGAAAATCAATGTCTAGTTTCGGTTATTGAGGCCGAGCAGCCGGTCGAGAAATTCATAACTCGTGGGATCATCAGGGCAGGCACCGGCACCGCATTCTAAGGTCGTGCCGACAACATTCGCTACCGCCAGCAGAAAAAACACGCCAATCGCCAGCGCCCCCAACGCCGGGATGCTGGCATGGCGCTCATGCGACCAACGCGGCACGAAGAGAAGCATCAGTGAAGCGCCTGCGATAACACCGACAAACAGGATGAAAGCCCACGTGTAGAAATGGAGGCCGAGGAATGGGTCGCCATAAGCCCCTGTGCCCGGCACGATATGCAGCAGGATTTGCCGCATGGCGATGAACATGCCGAGGACGGCAGAGACGATCATCATGCCGTAATGGCGCGGATGGTGACTGACCGCGATATTGAGAACGAGGCCAATTCCGACACCGAACATCGCCATCCGTTGCAGCAGGCAAAGCGGACAGGGCAGATCATGATTGATCAATTGATCAGCGAGCGCAAAGCCCAGAGCCCCCGAGAGGCCCAACAAACCGAGGCTGTTCAAATAAATCAGGACGCGACCGGACATGAGCAACCGTCAGAAAGCAAGGTCGAGCGAACTCGTCACATGATAGCGGAACATAGCAAGCATGGCCGCGAGACCTGCCAGCCACAAAAGGATCGAAAGCATCGCATGGCGGCGCCAGCCCGCAGCTATGGCACCGGTGAACAGAAGGAAGGGCAAAACCATCATCGCGCGCAACTCGTCGAAACCGTTCCTATGTTGCAGGATCAGCTTTATTTGCCAAGCCCGACCAAGTTCGATCAAGCGCGGCACATAGCCCTGCACCAAACCGCCTGAAATCGCCTGAGCTATGCGCGCCACTTGCTTGACAGGTCGACCCCGCATGGGAAGTTGCAAAGACGGCCATGGGTGGCCATTGAGGGTTTGGTGCGTTCTATGGCTGTTCAGACGTTGAAGCGGACCGCCGCCGCACAAGGCGATTGAGCCGCAGCCATGCCTTCGCCCGATATCGCTTATCTTGCGATGCTCACTCTCAAGATGCTCATCACTATGCTGGTGGTCGTCGGCACGTCGCTAATCGTCGAACGAACAGGCCCCTTCATCGGCGGCATGATTGCGACGGTGCCGATCTCGGCGGGGCCGTCCTACATTTTTCTCGCGCTCGACCATGATTCAGCATTCATCGCATCGGCGGCGTTGACCACACTCACCGCCAATGCTGCAACTATGCTCTTCGTCACGGTTTATGCGCATCTCGCGCAGCGACAGGGCATTGTGCGGAGCCTGGGCATTGGCTGGTTGGTCTGGTGCGTTCTGATGGCGGGCTTTTCTTTTGTGCCGTGGACGTTGGCAACCGCTTTATTGGCCAATGGCCTTGCATATGTGGTGAGCGCATATTTGTGCAAACCCTTCATGGCGGTACCAAGAGCGGGCGTCTTGAAACGTGGCAAATGGGATATTCCCATGCGCGCTTTCGGTGTTGTCGCCCTCGTCGGAATCGTCATCACACTGGGTAATCTCGCTGGGCCGCAAGCCGCTGGCATCGCCGCCCCCTTCCCCATTGTGTTGTCGAGCCTTGCTGCGATGCTTCATCCACGCCTCGGTGGAAAGATCGCCGCTGCAACATTGGCCAATAGCCTCCCCGGCCTTGGCGGTTTTGCGTTTGCGATCACGGCGCTTCATGTCACGGCTGTTCCGCTTGGCTCTGCATGGGCGCTCGCCCTTGCCCTTTTCGTCAGCGTTGGCTGGAATGCCGCTCTCGTCTTACGCAAACATCTTGCAACACGCCCATCCACTTGAGGGATTTTCAAGGATGCAACACCGGATCGACGCCAATGGCGACACTGTTCACTGGGGCTACCTTGAAGCAGCCATTCCACCGCGACTGACGATTGCATCAGGCGATAGCGTGACCATGTCTACCGTTTCCGGCGGTCCGGAATTCATCCCTGCGTGGGCCAAAGAAACTCCGCCCGGCCTCATTGATGTTCATCAGAAAATCGGCAAGCCCACTTTGCCGGGCCACATCTGCACTGGCCCCGTTGCAGTGACAGGCGCGAAGGCGGGTCATGCTCTGCAAATCGATATTCTCGACATCGCGTTGCATTATGATTTCGGCTATACTTATGTGCGGCCATTATCGGGCGCACTGCCTGATGAAGCGAAAGATTTCCGCAATTTCCCCTCACGCATCGATCGCACGACCAAATTGGCGCATATGCCATGGGGCCATGCCATTCCCTGTGACCGACCTTTTTTTGGCGTGATGGTGACGGCACCACCGCGCGAATGGGGCCGGATCAACACGCTGCCGCCGCGCCGTAATGGCGGCAATCTTGATAACAAAGAATTGATCGCTGGCACGACACTCTATTTGCCGGTCTTCGTCGATGGTGCCAATTTCTCGGTCGGTGATGGGCATGGCGCGCAAGGCGATGGCGAAGTCTGCATCACCGCCATCGAGACAGGTCTGATCGGCACATTCCGGCTAACGGCACGCAATGATATGACATTGACATGGCCGATGGCTGAGACGGCGACGCACATGATCACGATGGCGTTTGATCCCTCGCTTGATGCCGCCGCACAAATTGCGCTGACATCAATGATTGATCTTGTGACAGCGCGCACGCCGCTTGATCGCGATGAAGCCTATGCGCTGCTCTCGCTTGTCGCCGATGTACGCGTGACCCAGCTCGTGAATGGCAATAAAGGCATTCACGTCATGCTGGCGAAAGAATGGTTCGACAAGCCGGTGAAGCGCGCCTGAAATCAGGCGCGCGCCAACGTCACAAGGGTCTGCAACAGCACGTCCGCGCCTGCCTTCGCCCATTCGGGGAAAATGGTTTCCGCCTCATTGTGCGAGAGACCATCGACACACGGGCAGAAGATCATCGCCGCTGGCGCGACCTTGGCAATGTGGAAGGCATCATGCCCAGCGCCTGACGCGATATCGCGATGCTTATAGCCCGATTCATCGGATGCCGTGCGGATGAGCTGACAAATCTCAGGGTTGAATTGGACCGGCGGCTGCGCACCAGCGGGATCGATGACGATATCAAGACCCTGTGCGGCCGCGATCGCCTGTGAATCCTTCATGAACTGATCGGCCATGGCTGCAAGTGCATCGCCATCGACATGCCGGAAATCGACCGTGAATTTCACCAAGCCTGGAATGACATTGCGGGAATTGGGCGAGACTTCCATGAAGCCGACCGTGCCCACAGAATTGGGATGCGCGAGCGCGATCTGATGCACACGCTCGACGATGCGCGAGGCACCCAACAGCGCGTCAAACCGGCGTGCCATCGGTGTTGCACCCGTATGGCTATCGCGTCCCTTGATTTCCACGTCGAACCAACGGAACCCCTGCCCCGTCGTCACCACGCCAATTTCGCAGCCTTCCATTTCTAGGATAGGGCCTTGCTCGATGTGCAATTCGACATAGGCATGCAGCTTGCGCGCGCCGGTCTTCTCGTCGCCGATGAAACCACCGCCCGTCAGCGCGTCGCCGAAACTCACGCCTTGCGCATCTTTACGTGCGAGCGCCCAATCACGCGGATGTGTGCCTGCAAACACACCTGAAGCGAGCATAGCGGGGCCAAAACGGCACCCTTCTTCATTCGTCCAGTTGATGACTTCAATCGGCCGTTCCGTGACAATGCCGAGCTCATTGAGCGTGCGCACCACTTCAAGGCCGGCGAGCACGCCGAGCACGCCATCGAATTTTCCGCCAGTCGGCTGCGTATCAAGATGGCTGCCGGTCGCCACAGGAGCGAGCTCATTGTTGCGCCCAGACCGGCGCGCAAACATCGTGCCCATATCGTCAACGCCGACAGTAAGCCCCGCCTCTTCGCACCAACGCCGGAACAGGGCGCGCCCTTCACGGTCGACATCCGTGAGCGTCTGGCGATTGCAGCCTCCGCCCGGCGTCGCCCCGATCTTGGCCATCTCCATCAGGCTGTCCCACAGCCTTGCGCTATTGATGCGGAGATTGCCTTGCGTACTCATGAGCGACCCTTTCAGACAAATTCATTAGCCGCCACATAATGCGGCGATTCGGATACGCTGAGTTCTGCAATCAGCGCAATTTGGGATTGAGCGCATCGCGCAGCCAATCTCCCAAGAGATTAATGGCCAGCGCCAAGACGATCAGGGTGAGCGCAGGGAACAACAGAATCCACCATTCGCCAGAGAACAGAAATTGCTGGCCAATACGGATCAAAGTTCCGAGCGAAGGTTGTGTGGGCGGCATACCGACGCCAAGGAAGGAGAGCGTCGCCTCCTCGATGATCGCGAGCGCCAAATTGATCGTTGCGATGACCGTAATGGGGCCCATCACATTAGGCAGGATGTGCAACGCCATGATCGCAAGACCCGATCGACCGCTGACGCGTGCGGCCTGAACATATTCGCGGTCTTTTTCAATCAAGGTTGAGCCGCGCACGGTCCGCGCATATTGCGCCCAATTCGAAAGGCCAATCGCGATGATGAGGAGAAAGAGCGTCGCACTTTCCTGCTGCGCTGGCGGGATCACGCCACGGGCGACACCGAACACGAGGAGCGCGATCAAAATGGCCGGAAAAGACAATTGCACATCGGCAACGCGCATCACGATAGACTCGACCTTGCCACCATAATACCCGGCAATGAGACCTAGCAAGACGCCAAAAACCATAGAGAACAGAACGGACGCAGCGCCCACCAAAAGCGACACGCGCGTTCCGTAAACAACAGCGGACAGCATATCGCGCCCCTGCGGATCGGTGCCGAAGAGGAACATATTATTGGTGAACTCATTCGGCACGCCCGGCTTGGTCATGCCATCCATCAAATTCAGCGCTGCTGGATCGAACGGATCCTGCGGCACAAAATAGGGGCCCACCAGCGCGCCGCCGATCATGAACAGAGATAGCAACGCTGAAAGGATCGCGACAGGCGAATGACGGAAGGCATAGACAAGATCGCTGTCATAGAAACGATGCCAGCGGCTTTCCTGCTGTTCCGGCTGCGGTGAAGACGACAATGTGCTCATCTCAATGCGCCTTTCCGAGGCGCGACTGGCTGCGCAGGCGCGGATCGATCACGAAATACAAAAGATCGACGACGAGGCTGACGATCACGAAGACAGACGCAACAAACATCAGATAGGCCGCCATCACCGGCACATCCGCAAATTGCACCGCATTGACGAAGAGCGATCCAAGGCCAGGCCATTGGAACACGGTCTCGGTAACAATAGCGAAGGCAATCACTGAACCAAGTTGCAGACCGGCAATCGTCACCACGGGTACGAGCGTGTTCCGCAAGGCATGCCGCATCTGGATCGACCGTTCAGAGATGCCGCGAGCGCGCGCAAAACGAACATAATCGGTCCGCATCGCTTCGAGCATTTCTGATCGCACAAGGCGCATGATGAGCGTCAATTGAAAAAAACCGAGCGTCAGCACTGGCATGACAAGCGATTTCAAGCCGGATTCGGTGAGAAGTCCTGTACTCCACCAACCGATTTTGACGACGTCGCCGCGCCCGAACGAGGGCAGCATGCGTAACTCCACCGCAAACACATAAATGAGCCCGATGCCAATCAAGAAAGTCGGCAAAGACACGCCCACCAAACTCAATGTCATGATGGTGTTGCTGACGAAGCCGGTCCGGTGGATCGCCGCGTAGATCCCGAGCATCACGCCGAACACGGTCGAAAAAATAGCTGACAAAACCGCCAGTTCGACGGTTGCGGGCAAGCGCTCTTGAATGAGGTCGGAGACTTTGCGGCCCTGCCTGTAGGAGACACCAAACTCGCCACGCGCGGCATTGCCCATGAAGCGCACAAATTGCACCGGCCATGGATCGTTGAGCCCGAGCCGTTCGGACAATTCCTGCCGGTCCTGCAGCGTCGCTTCCTGCCCCACCATATTGGCCACAGGGTCACCAACGAAGCGGAACATTGAAAAGGCGATGAAGGCCACCGCCACGAGTACGAGCAGACCCAGAACCAGCGACCGGAGCGCGTAGGCAAACATGCGATGGGGTAATCCAAAAAAGAGGCCAGGGCCTTGCGGCCCTGGCGCATCATTGCATCACGATCAGTTCGCGAACTTGACCATTTTGAGCTTCGGCGTGTTGGAGACGTCGACCGGAATGTCGATGTTCTTCTTCATCGCGTACGCCAAAGTCTGGTTGTGCACGGGGATGTAAACCACATCGTCCTTCAGCACTTTCCAAATCTCAGCAATGGTCGCGTTGCGCTTGGCCGTATCCGTCTCGCTGTTGAGCGATTGGATCATCTTGTCGACTTCCTTGTTCGAATAGCCCGTGCCATTCGAGGAGCCGAGGCTGCCTTCACGCGTGTGATAGAGGAAAGTGAAGATGTAGTTGCTGTCGAAGGTCGGCACGCCCCAGCCATACATATAGAGATCCGTTTCAGCCGGCTGCTTCAGCACAAGCGGGAAATGGATCGACTTGGATTGGCTGACGAGATTGACCTTGATACCGATCTGCGCCCACATGCCCACGACCGCCTGACAGATCGCCTCGTCATTGACATAACGATCATTCGGGCAGTGCAGCGTGACCGAGAAACCGTTCGGATAACCGGCATCCGCCATCAGCTTCTTGGCAGCGGCGACATCGCTCGCCGGTACCGCGTCGAGTTCCTTCGTCCAACCATTCACGAAGGGCGGCATGATAACGCCCGTCGGAATGGATTCACCGCGCATCACGACGCGCTGGATTGCCGCGCGATTGACAGCCATGTTCATGGCCTGACGCACGCGCTTATCGGCGAACGGATTTTTGCCGTCGACATTGTCAGACTTCAGATCCGCCGCGCCAACATTCATACCAAAGAAGATCGTCCGATTTTCCGGCCCACTATTGAGGCGGACCTTCTGATCTTCCTTCAGCTTGGCAATATCCTGCACCGGCACGTCCTGGACGAAATCAATCTCGCCCGACAAGAGCGCGGCGACGCGCGTCGCGTCAGCCTTGATCGGCGTATAGATGATTTCGGTGACCTGCAGAGGCACTTCACCCTTGCCCCAATAGGCATCGTTCCGCTTCATGACCGTTTTCACGTCCGGCTCGCGCGAAACAAGAACGAACGGGCCAGTGCCATTGGCATTGCGGACGGCGAAGTTTTCTTCCTTGTTCTTGAAGTCTTGCGCCTTGGTCGTGTTGTTCTTTTCTGCCCACGCCTTGCTCATGATCAAGATCGAGTTCGTCGCGTTGATCAGCAGCGGATCGGGGCTCTTCGTTTTGATCTGCACCGTGTTGTCATCGACCTTGGTGACCGAGGCCACGCTCGTCAGATAACCTTTGAAATCGGATGTCGGCTGCATAGCGCGCTGATAAGAGAACACCACGTCGTCAGCCGTCAGCGGCGTGCCATCATGGAACTTCACACCGGGACGCAGCTTGAATTCCCATACAGACGGATCGTTCGGCAGAACGCGCCACGAGACGGCCAGCGCCGGAAGCAGCTTGCCGGCGGCATCGCGTTCGGTCAGCGCTTCATAGATGTGGTTGTTGAGCGTCGTCGTCGGGCCTTCGTTCTGCCCATGCGGATCGAGCGTCAGCGAGTCGCCCGAACGGGCCCATTTCAGCGTCTGCGCCGACGCGGCCGAGGCCAAGATGGTCCCGACGGCCAAAACGGCGAGAAAAGCTTTTGAAAAGGTCTTCATAGTTGGTCTCCCCTCGGCTGGTAGCCCAGCCCTTGGTGAAGGCTAGCCTGAGACGTAGCAGCCTGTCACGCTGCTGGTGGCATGGCGGCAAAACGCCTCACCCCTTTCGTGCTCTCTGCTGCCGCTCAAGCCTTTCATGCGATGGGCTATCGCCCCACATGGCAGTGCATGAGACACGCTTTCGCCGGGGGCCTCGCCCTCCTTTTGCTCACGGGATGCGGCCAAGATCCCGCCCCGATCGCGCAGCAGGAAATTGCGGCGGCGGCACAAGAAATTGCCGGAACGCCCGCGCCCAAAATCGGCCTTCCGGATCGGACAGGGGCGGAGACGACCCTGCAGAGAGTGGAAGCCCGGCTGCGGCCGGCCGCCACCGCAGTCTGCCGGGAAAAGGGCGGGGGGCACTGCCGCTGGCGGGTCGAATACCGCCACGATCCGGTGTTCAACGCGTTTGCATCGGGTCAGGATCAGATCGTGATGCATGGCGGGCTTTTCAGCGCAGCCAGCAACGAGACTGATATCGCTATGGTGCTGGCGCATGAGCAGGCCCACCATATTCTGGACCATATTGCCGAAACCAATCGCAATGCTGGGATTGGCGCCTTTGTCGCGGACATTCTGATCGTTCTGGGGGCGCAATGGCTGGCGGTTGAATTGGGGCTACCCTTGCCCGGTGGCCTTGTTGAAACCGCTCGCCAGACCGCCGCAGGCGTTGGCGCCAAAGCCGGCGTGCTGGCATTCAGCGTCGAGAACGAGAAAGAGGCGGATGCACTGGCCGCGGATATCCTGCGGCGCGCAGGCTATGACCCCAAGAATGCCCGCGGCATGGTGCTCGCCATGGGCGCGCTCTCAAAGGGCGATACGACGCCGCGCTTTCTAAGGACCCATCCGGCGGGGCCCGAACGCCTCGCCCATTGGGACAGGATGGCCTCCGGTGCGCCGGCTGCAACGCCCCGGTCTGAAACATGGATGGAATGGCTGTCCGGTTGGGTGGCAACAATCCGCGCCGCGCTTTAGCGGCGCGTTCTTACTCAACCGAGCATGAATCCGTGCGCTGGCCGCCATTGCCATAAGTGTAGGTAATCGATGGCGAGAAGCGATGTGTCAGCACGTAATCGGTGCCACGCCCGGTCACATATCCGTTGACGGTCAGGGTCCCCATTTCGCGCTTGATGCCGCGCACGCCATAGACCGTTTCCTTCCCCTGCATCACGGACACCAGCGTGCCTGCATCGTCATCGAGAATGAGCCGATACGCGACACCTGAGGCCTTGCAGCTATAGGTCGTAATGGCCGCCTGAGCCCCGCCTCCACCCAAGAGGACAAGGGCGACACACATACCAACCCGGGACATACGCTCACTCCGCAACACTTATAGCCATCTCAGATACACTAGCGCTCATGCTGGCGCGGCACCTTGCTGCAAATCAAGCTCGGATAAACCCTCTTTTGACAGCCCCGTGGTTTGGCGGCTCTCTTCGGCTTCGTAAGACGGAGAAAGCCCATGGAACGGTTGGAAGCCAATCGCGTCGACATCGCCAATCGGACCATCGAAGCCACCGCGATCGCGTGGCAGGACGGCAAGATCGTGGCGATCCATCCGCTTGGCCCTGCCCGCCCGGACCTGCCCTTCCTCCTACCCGGCTTTATCGATGCGCATGTCCATATCGAAAGTAGTCTTTTGCCACCGGCGGAATTCGCCCGCCTCGCCGTCCGGCAAGGCACCGTAGCGACCATCTCCGATCCGCATGAAATCGCAAATGTGCTGGGGATCGACGGCGTGCGCTTCATGGTGCACGAAGGACTGCAAACGCCGCTTCACATTCTGTTTGGCGCGCCAAGCTGTGTTCCCGCGACGCCGTTTGAAACGGCCGGCGCCACGCTCGGCCCAGTCGATGTCGCTGCCCTGCTCGATGAGCCCGGTATTGGCTACCTCTCGGAAGTGATGAACTTCCCCGGCGTCCTCGCAGGTGATCCGGATTTGATGGCCAAGATCGCAGCCGCACATCAACGCGGCCTGCCGGTCGATGGGCATGCGCCAGGCCTGCGCGGGGAAGATGCGCGCCGCTATGCAAATGCCGGCATCTCAACCGATCATGAATGCGTGAGCCTCGACGAAGCGGAGGACAAGATCGCAGCAGGAATGAAAATCATCATAAGAGAGGGATCAGCCGCGCGCAATTTCGATGCACTGCATCCCTTGCTGGCGCGCCACCCCGGAAAGATCATGTTCTGTACCGATGATTGTCACCCTGACGATCTCGTTGAAGGCCATATCAACCGGTTAGCGGCGCGCGCCTGCGCGCGCGGCCACGACCTGTTTGATGTGCTGACAGCGGGCTGTATCACACCACGCGAGCATTATCGCCTGCCCCTAGGCACATTACAGGTGGGCGACCCGATGACCGGGACACTCGTGGCAAATTTGAAAGACTTCCACGTTGTCGCGACGATCATTGATGGCGTGACGGTCTTTGCTGATGGCAAAACGCGCCTTCCCTATCGCGCCGCAACGGCAGTGAACCGATTTGACGCGCCGCCTGTCTCGCCCGATTCACTGAAGATCGCGGCACCTTCGGGAGCATCATCAGCATCTTGCCGCATCATCGTGGCGCAGGATGGTCAATTGATCACCGATGAAGCCATCGAAAGCTTGCCCGTCCTCAAAGGAGAGATTCATGCAGCACCCGAGCGCGACCTCCTGCTCATCGCTGTTGTCAATCGCTATGCAAAAGCCCCACCCGCTCTGGCTTTGATCAAGGGCTTTGGCTTGAAACAGGGCGCGATTGCATCAAGCGTCGCCCATGATTCTCACAATGTCGTTGCTGTCGGTTGCGATGCCGCGTCTTTAGCGCAAGCGATCAATGCCGTGGTGGCCACAGGCGGCGGACTTTCGGTGACGGATGGCCACACGGTAGAGGCCTTGCCGCTTCCGATCGCCGGATTGATGAGCGACCGTGAGGGCGATGACGTGGCGCGTGACTTCGCCTTGCTTACGAAAAAGGCACACGCGCTCGGCTCAAATCTACGCTCTCCGATGATGGCGCTGTCCTTCATGGCGCTTCTGGTCATTCCGCGCCTGAAGCTGAGTGACAAAGGCCTGTTCGATGGCGAGCGCTTTTCCTTTTGTGACCTGATCGTGCGTTAAGGCTCACATTTCGAGCCCGGCCTTGCGCCGCTCCACGGCAGAAATCGCGTGGAAGCCGATAGTCCGAAATGGTTCAGGGGCTACCCAATTCGCTTGGCCGTAAACCGTTTCAACATCGGTCTGCGGCGCGCCGGTAACGATAAGATTGGCGAGACGTTGACCGAGCAGCGTGCCCTTTACGATGCCTGAGCCATTGCATCCGGCGGCGCCATAGACGCCGTCCGCCACTTTGCCCCAGCGCGGGGCACCATTCATTGTCAGTGCCGTCGTACCGCTCCAGACATGCTCCAGATGCCGATGGCTGAGCATGGGATAGCGGCGATGGAAGCATGATGTCAGCGCGGTGCGCACATCAGATGGATCAAGCGGCTTTTCGTAAGCGTAGAGCGAACGTACCAGCAGCCGATTGTGTCCGGCGCGGCGCAAGGTTGTGCCCAACCGATGCGAGGGCAACACGCCCCAAGCTGGATCGCCGAGTTGCGATGCATCGTGTGCGTCAAGCTCTTCGGTCAGTCCTGCGAACGTGTAAATCGTTACCAGACGATCGCGCCAATAGCCGAAATTCTTGATGGCCGCGTTCGTCGCAAAAATCACATGATCAGCATGGAAGCGCGCATGGTCTGTCGCGATGAGCGATGGTGGCCCGGCCTCAAACCGCACCACGGGAGAATTCTCATAAAGTGCAATCGCTTTGGGCAGGGTATCGGCCAAGCCGCGGATCAGCGCGGCCGGTTGCAGCAAATGGCCTTCATCGATCGCGATGCCGCATTGATAATAGTCCATCCCCGTGGCCTGCCGGATTGCGGCACGATCAAGCAGGCGATGCGGAACGCCAAGCGCCTTGGCTCGGGCCGCCATGCCTTCAACCTTGTCGATGCCGAGCGGCGTTGCCGCCGCCGTGATCCGACCCGTATGCTGCAAGTCGCAGTTAAACCCCCCCTCTGCCATCACATCGGTCAGCGCATCGAAGCCCTCGCGTAGACACGCGTTGAGCGTATCGGCATGAACAAGCTGCGCGCCGGAGAGATCGAGCTTGAGATCGTGCTGGCTGGCGAAGCCAGAGTTACGACCAGACGAGCCCTCGCCGATTTCGGTGGCCTCCAGAACGACGATCTCAGCATCAGGATCAAGCGCATGCAAACGACGCGCTGCTGCGAGGCCAGTATAACCGCCGCCAATGATGGCATATTTGACGCGATGCTCGCCGGTGGCAGCTGGGCGCGGTTCACGCTTCGGCAGAAGCGCGTTCCAGCCGCACCGGTCATCATAACGGGGATAGGTCAACCGCCCCATCGCGCACTCCAATCCTAGCCGATCAGCTGCGCGCGACGCGGAGCCAATCCTTTTCGGGCTTATCGCGTGAAGCGCTCAACTTCAATCAAGATCAGTCCGGCCTATGGAGGCGCGCCTTCTCAGTTGCGAGCCTTTGCGCCAATGCCGCGACTTTGAAGGATGATCCGCCGAGCGTCGCAATTGATTCCACCTGATGAACCACTTCATCCCAACCCATCACATCACCGGCAAACATGGGTCCTCCGCGATAGGCGGGAAATCCGTAGCCATTCAACAAGACAAGATCGATATCGCTCGCCTGCGCGGCAACCCCATCATTGAGGATCGATGCGCCTTCATTCGCCATCACGGCCAAAACGCGTGCGACGATCTCATCCGCCGTCCATGCCCGCTGCGGATAGCCAGCAACAGCCGCATGCGCGCGCACCAGCGCCTCGATCTCGGGATCGCGAATGCGTTGTCCATTTTCATAACGATACCAGCCAGAGCCCGTCTTCTGACCGAAACGCCCCATCTCGCAAATCCGGTCCGCGATGGGCACATAACGATCATCAGGCCGCCGGGTTGGTGCGAGCGCCTTCCGCCGCGCCCATGAGATATCAAGCCCCGCTAAATCGGATTGGGCAAACGGCCCCATGGCGAAGCCATAGCGTTCAAGCGCCTCATCGATTTCGAACGGCAGCGCGCCTTCTTCGAGCATGAATTCGCAGGCCACCCGATATTGCGAAAAAATGCGATTGCCGATGAAACCATCGCAGACGCCAGCGACGACAGCGATCTTGCCGAGGCGACGGCCAACAGCGAGTGCCGTCGCTAGAACATCCGGTGCCGTGTGATCCCCTCGCACCACTTCAAGCATTTTCATAATGTTCGCCGGCGAGAAAAAATGCATGCCGACGAGGCGCGACGGATCGGACAAGCCTTCCGCCATACGATCAATATTCAGATAGGACGTATTGGTTGCGAGGACGCAAGAGGGTTTCGTGATGGCATCAAGCTGCGCAAAGAGCGCCTTTTTGACGGCCATATCCTCGAAGATCGCTTCCAGCACGAGACCGGTGGATCGCAAGACAGCCAGATCCGTGCGAGGTGAAAGACGGGCGAGCCTTTCCTGCCGCACTGCATCCTTCAAGCGCCCGCCCGTAACGAGACGCTCATAGATCGCCTTGATCCGCGTAACCCCACGCGTCAGCGCAGCATCATCCATCTCGATCAGCGTGACATCATAACCGGCGTCGAGAAAAGCCACCGCAATGCCGGTCCCCATCGTGCCGGCGCCGATGATGCCCACGGTCTGAACCGTGCGCGCCGGTTGCGATTGCGCGCGTGATCGGTGGGCAAGATCGCGCTCGGCCCAAGTCACATAATTGAGTGCTGCCGCCTGCGGCCCGCGCGCGAGACGCGACGCCACAGCCTGTTCTTCGGCAAGACCCGTCGCATAATCTTGTGTCGCCGCGAGGCGTAACAGGCGGACGATCTCCTGCGGCGCATCCTGACCCCGCAAGCGGCGCAGAAATGGCGCGGTCGCTTGAACAAGCCCCGCATCGTCCGCCGCAATGGCCAATGCGCCCGTATGGCGTAAGGCGGTTCCCGCCAAAGAGCGAGCCATGGCGATCGCCTCCGCAAGGCCATCACTCGTCGCAACATGATCCACAAGACCGCAGCGCAACGCTTCGTCTGCCTGCACCATGCGGCCAGAGAGCAGAAGATCGGCCGCTAATGGCAGGCCTACAAGGCGCGGCAGAGTTTGTGTCCCGCCTGCCCCAGGGATGCGCCCACGCTTCACAAAAGTGAAGCCGAGCCGCGCACCCGCCACAATAATCCGTGCATGCGCCGCGAGACCAAATTCGCAGACCTCATCACTCACCGTGTCCTGCCACACGGCCACGATAGGTTTTTCACTATTTTCGACCTGCTGCAGCAAGGCGGGCAGCGCTTTCACGCGCTCGACATCCTCAATCGGTTGACTGCCCGAAAAAGCGATAACGAATCCTTCTACAGCGGCAGCGGCTTGGAGTTCCGCAAGGCTGCCCGACAGTCCTGCATCCATCGCCGCGCCAAGATCGCCGACGGCGATTACTGCTATTCCGTCTTGCACACGATGGGAGAGAGCGGCCATTGGCGTGGTCTTATTCCGCCGCTTTTGGCCATGTATTAGCGTGACGTGTCGGCTTCGCCTTAAGCTTCAGATCGATCAGATCATCGCGCTCACGGACCGAATTACGCATCAGCTGATCTTTGCCCGCGAAATACTGTTTCGGCACTGTCACATCGGCTTGATACCATGCCGCCGCACGCAAGGTGAATGCTGGATCAGCGAGGTGCGGCCGCCCCAACGCCACAAGATCAGCGCGCCCCGCAGCAATGATGGTGTTCATTTGATCCGCACTGGTGATGGCACCGACCGCCATCGTCGCAATACCGGCTTCGTTGCGGATGCGATCAGCATAAGGCGTCTGGAACATGCGGCCGAACACCGGGCGTGCATCAGCCACGGTCTGCCCCGTCGAAACGTCGATCAGATCGCAACCTGCCTCAGCAAAAGCGCGGCCGATCGCTACCGATTCAGCATCCGTAAGGCCGCCTTCTTTCCAATCCGTCGCGGAAATACGCACGGACATAGGCTTGTCCGCAGGCCAGACCTCACGCAAGGCATGGAAGATTTCGAGCGGATAACGCAAGCGGTTCTCAAGGCTACCACCATAGGCGTCGGTGCGATGATTGGTGAGCGGGGAGAGAAAGCTTGCAAGCAAATAGCCATGAGCCGCATGCATTTCAAGCATGTCGAACCCGGCGCGATGGCCACGTTTCGCAGCCGCCACAAAATCCGCCTTCACGCGATCCATATCGGCGCGGTCCATCTCCCGTGGCGTCTGGCTTTCGGGGTAATAGGGAATGGGTGAGGCGGACATGATTGGCCAATTGCCTGCGGGCAGCGGACGATCCATGCCATCCCACATCAGCTTGGTTGACCCTTTGCGCCCTGCATGGCCGAGCTGCAACGCAATCTTCGCGGCCGAATGCTGATGCACGAAATCGACGATGCGCTTCCACGCCGCTTCCTGCGCGTCGGTGTAAAGACCGGCGCATCCCGGCGTGATACGCGCATCCTCTGACACGCAGGTCATCTCGGTATAGATGAGCCCTGCACCGCCTGTCGCACGCGCGCCATAATGCATCAAATGCCAATCGCCGGGCAGACCATTCTCGGCGCTGTATTGGCACATCGGCGAGACAACAGCTCGATTTTCAAGCTTCATGCCGCGCAAGAAGAAGGGCTGAAATAAAGGCGGCACTGGTGTGCCATCTTTGCGATATTTGGCGTCCGCACCCGCCTCATCCGCACAGAGCTGATCGATCGCAGCCACCAGTTCGGGCGCACGCAGCGCGAGATTATCATAGGTGATCGCTTTCGAACGCGTCATCAGGCCGAAGACGAAGCGCAATGGCGCGAACGGCCAGAAGCGTTTCACCTCTTCGAACCAGACAAGGCTCACTTCGGCCGCGTGCTGCGTCTTCTCGACTTCGAGGCGGCGTGTCTGCTCGTAATGCGAAAGCGCTTGCGGGACGTTAAGCCCTTGGTGGACGAAAGATTCATGCAGCGCAATCGCATCTTCCATCGCAAGCTTGGTACCGGACCCGATGGAAAAATGTGCTGATGCCTTCGCATCGCCCATGATGACGACATTGTCCTTTACCCAACGCTTGCATTGGATGACCGGAAAATTGCGCCATAGCGAGCGATTGGTGATGAGTGGATGACCTTGAAGCTCGTCCTTGAAGACGTTTTCAAGGAACCGCGCTGATGTCGCCTCGTCCATGGCGCCGAGACCGGCACGCTTGAACGTTTCGGGGTCGGTCTCCATCACCCAGGTCGAACGCCCTGCCTCATATTGATAGCAATGGGCAATGAAGATGCCGTGTTCGGTTTCTTTGAAGAAGAAGGTGAAACTGTCGAAAGGTCGCGTCGACCCCATCCATGCGAAATGGTTGGGACGGATTTCTACTTGTGGCTGGAAATGATCTTTCCACGTGTCGCGGATACGGCTGTTGATGCCATCGGCCGCTATGACGAGGTCATAGTCCTTGGCGAACGCGTCGACATCGTCGATCTCGCGATTGAAGACCAGATTAACACCGAGCGCGGTCGCCCGCTCCTGCAAGAGACGCAGGAGCGTATGACGCGAGCACCCACAGAACCCATTGCCACCGATCCGATGGACCGTGTCTTTGAAATGGATCTCAATATCGTCCCAATAGGCGAATTCAGACGCGATGGCACGATAGCTTGGCTCATCGACGCGCTTGAAGATGTCGAGCGTCTGATCGGAGAAGACGACGCCGAAGCCAAACGTATCGTCCTGCCGGTTGCGCTCGAAGACCGTGACATCGATCTGAGGCCAGTCCCGTTTCATCAAAAGAGCGAAATAAAGGCCCGCAGGACCGCCGCCGACAACCGCTATGCGCATGACCGGTCTCCTCTCCGCAAAATCATTTTAAGCTTCAAATAGAAGCCCGGCAAGCGGCCGTATCGGCGGTCGGCGAAAAAGCCGCAGCGAAACAACTAATTTGAAATAATACATTGATAATACGATATTTTTTGATCTTATCATGCTCCGCACCAACCCCCATGATGACGCTGGACAATTCTTTTGAATTGCGAATAATATTTCAGATAAGGAGACCCCATGGGCGCTGAACTCCGTGGCAGACACGCATTGGTGACGGGTGGCGGACGTGGGATTGGCCGTGCCATTGCCGCGCGGCTGACTGCGGCCGGCGTGCGGGTCTCGATCATCGGCCGCGATGAGGCGACCTTGGCCGCAGCCAAAGCATCCGGTGATGTTTGGGCAACGGCCTCGGCCGATGTCACGGACGAGACAGCGACGCGCGACGCTATAGCCCGCCTGGCTGATAACGCCCCCTTTGACATGGTCATCGCTAATGCGGGCTGGGCCGAGACAGCGTCTTTCGGACGGAGCGACAATGCCCTGTTCCGCCGCATGCTGGACGTGAACTTCATGGGCGTGGTCACAAGCTTCCATGCCGCCCTGCCCGCAATGAAAGAAAGAGGCTATGGCCGCCTGATCGCGATCGCATCAACGGCAGGTCTACGCGGCTTTCCTGCCGTGTCGGCCTATAGCGCAGCCAAGCATGCGGTCATCGGCCTCGTGCGCTCGCTCGCGCTCGAATATGCCACGACAGGCATCACCGCCAATGCCGTTTGCCCAGGGTATACCGACACGGATTTGATCCGCGGCGGCGCCGAAGCAATTGCGGCCAAGCGCGGCATCTCGCTTGAAGACGCCAAAAGCGGTTTCGCACAAGATAACCCCATGAAGCGGCTGATCACGCCCGACGAAGTGGCGGAAACAGTGCTCTGGCTGTGCAGCCCCGGTGCGGCGTCGGTGTCAGGTCAGGCTATCGCAATAAATGGCGGGGAATTCTAATGCGGGCCTCGCTCCCCCTCACTGATTTCGATCGCGAGACGAAAGCGAGCGAACGCCCCGGCGATCATAAGGGCGAATTGCGGCTCTGGCTGCGCATGTTGACCTGCGCCACGCTGATCGAGCGCGAGGTACGCCAACGCCTGCGTGAAGAATTTCAGATTACTCTGCCGCGCTTCGATCTGATGGCTCAACTCGAAAAATCGGCGACTGGTATGACGGTGGGCGAAGTCTCACAACGCCTGATGGTCTCGAACGGCAATGTCACAACAGTCGTGACGGGCCTGGTCGAAGAAGGCCTTGTTGATAAGCGCCCTGCCCCGCATGACAAGCGCGTGCAAGTTGTCTCGCTCACAGCAGCGGGTCGCAAAATGTTCCGCACCATGGCCGCGCGCCATGAAGAATGGATCGCAGAACTCTTCTCCGGGTTAAGCGAAGACGATGTCGCGCTTCTGATGACCCAATTGAACAAGACGAAAGCCTCGATCCAGCAGGCCGTCAAAAGCCCCACAGCGGACGAATAAGGGAGATAAACGGCGATGGTGAATGCGAATCTGACGATCCTGCCGGTATCCGCTTTCAAACCAAGCCATTTCCTCCTTGAGGTGAAGGATCGCGTCGCAACGATCACGCTCAATCGGCCTGACCGTAAAAATCCACTAACCTTCGAAAGCTATCGCGAACTCGCTGATTTTTTTCAGGCGCTTCAAAAAGACGAAGAGGTCAAAGCCGTCGTTGTAACGGGTGCGGGCGGCAATTTCTGTTCAGGCGGCGACGTCTTCGAGATCATCGGACCGCTTGTCGAAATGAAGACGCATGAATTGCTGAAGTTCACCAAGATGACAGGTGAACTCGTCAAGACCATGTATGCCTGCCCTCAACCCGTCATCGCGGCCATTGATGGCATATGCGCGGGTGCGGGCGCCATCATCGCCATGGCGTCAGATCTGCGTATTGGCACGGCAGGTGCCAAAATCGCATTTCTTTTCAATCGTGTCGGCTTGGCGGGTTGCGATATGGGTGCTTGCGCAATTTTGCCCCGTATCATCGGCCAGGGCCGTGCTGCAGAATTACTTTATACCGGCCGCATCATGCGCGGGGACGAAGCGCATAATGTTGGCTTCTTCAATCGCCTTGTTACATCCGACACCGTGCTGAGCGAAGCGTGGGCGCTGGCAAAGGAAATTGCAGATGGGCCCAATTTTGCGCATGCAATGACAAAACGCATGCTGCAGATGGAATGGGCCATGAGTGTCGAAACGGCCATCGAAGCCGAAGCCGTCGCTCAGGCTTTATGCATGCAAACGGAAGATTTCGGCCGCGCCTTCCGGGCGTTTGCTGCCAAACAGACACCTGTTTTTGAAGGCAATTGACCCGTGATGATTCCGCTCGGCGACACGCTCGACTGGCCCTTTTTCGAGCAACGGCATCGTTCCTATGCGAAGGAACTGAGTACCTTTGCCGAAACGCTCCATGATTTACCGCATGATGATGTGGATGCGGCGTGCCGTGCACGCGTACGCGCGCTTGGTAAAGCGGGCTTTCTGCGCGCCGCCGTGCCTGCAGCTTATGGCGGCCTGACAGCTGAACTTGATGTGCGCACCCTTTGCCTCTCACGCGATATACTGGCTGCCCAGGACGGGCTCGCCGATTTCGCCTTTGCGATGCAAGGCTTGGGGACGGGCTCGATTTCATTGTTCGGTTCGACGCGCTTGAAAGAGACCTATCTGCCGCCGATTGCGCGCGGTGAGACCATCGCGGCGTTTGCACTTTCAGAACGCGAAGCGGGATCAGATGTAGCCGCGATTGCGACAACGGCGACGCTGGATGGCGCCGATCACGTCGTCATTGATGGCAGCAAGACATGGATTTCCAACGGAGGCATCGCCGATCATTATATCGTCTTTGCCCGCACGGGCGAAGCACCCGGCGCACGCGGCCTCTCTGCTTTTGTTGTCGATGCCACAACGCCAGGCCTCACCATTGAAGAGCGTATTGACGTAATCGCACCACACCCCCTCGCAACCTTGCGATTTGATAAATGTCGCGTGCCGGTGACGCACCGCCTCGGACCGCCGGGGGAAGGCTTCAAGATCGCCATGGCGACGCTCGATATTTTCAGATCCACGGTTGGTGCAGCGGCGCTCGGCTTTGCCCGTCGCGCTCAGCACGAAACGATCAAGCGCGCCTCATCGCGGCAATTGTTTGGTGGGGTTCTGGGCGATCTTCAACTCGTACAAGCAGCGATTGCCGAATCAGCTGCGGAACTCGATGCCGCAAGCTTACTCGTCTACCGCGCCGCGTGGACGAAGGATCAAGGGGCGCCGCGCGTGACGCGCGAAGCGGCCATGGCGAAGATGGTCGCCACAGAGAATGCGCAAAAAATCATTGATCGCGCGGTTCAACTTCATGGTGGCCTTGGTGTCACCAAAGGCGTGAAGGTCGAGGAACTTTATCGCGAGATTCGTGCGCTTCGTATTTATGAAGGCGCGACCGACGTGCAAAAAATCGTCATCGCGCGTGAATGCCTCAAAGCCTATGCGTAACATGGAGCGTCTCATGATCCGATCGGGGCATGTCGACAGTTTCTGCAGGGACAACCTGCCGCCCGCTGACCAATGGCCCGATTTGCGTATTGCTGAGGCCGGCCTTTCCTATCCCGAGCGGATGAATGTAAGCCATGATTTTATTGACCGTCATGTCGTAGAAGGTCATGGGGCACGCATCGCCATCATCGGCGAAGGGATTGAATGGACCTATTCTGAACTCGCCGAACGCGTCAATCGCATCGCCAATGCACTCGTTCGCGATCTTGATCTAAAGCCCGGCCAACGCGTGCTGCTGCGCGCGCCTAACAATCCAATGATGGTGGCAATCTATTTTGCCATTATCAAAGCGGGTGGTGTCGTGGTGGCTACGATGCCGCTTTTGCGCGCAAAGGAAATCGCCTATCCGCTCAACAAAGCCAAAATCAGTCTCGCCATTTGCGATCATCGGATGATCGATGAAATGGCCGCGGCGGCAACACAGGCACCAGATCTCAAGAAAACCGTGACCTTTGGCAATGGCGATCTTGAAGCGCTGATGCAGAAAGCGGGGTATGATCAGTTCACGGCCGTTGATACAGCGCAGGACGATGTCTGCCTCATCGCCTTTACGTCGGGCACGACGGGAGAACCCAAAGGCACGATGCATTTCCACCGCGATCTCTTGGCAATCTGCGACACATTTGGTGCGAGGACTTTGCGCGCAACGCCGGACGATCGTTTCATTGGCTCGCCGCCGCTGGCCTTCACATTCGGGTTGGGCGGCCTTGTATTGTTTCCGTTTCGGATCGGCGCATCTGCGGTCTTGTTCGAAAAGGCAGGCCCGGTTGACCTTCTGCCTGCCATTCATAAATTTGGTGCAACTGTTTGCTTCACAGCGCCGACGGCCTATCGCGCCATGCTTGAAGAAGTGACGCGCATCGGGAAAGCCAAACTCCGCATCTGCGTGTCGGCAGGTGAGACCCTGCCAAAATCGACCTTCCTCGCCTGGCAGGACAAAACTGGTATTGCGCTGCTCGATGGTCTCGGCGCAACCGAAATGCTCCATATCTTCATCGCGTCACCGGCTGGAGAAAATAAGCCAGGCGCAACGGGCCAAGTCGTGCCTGGCTATGAAGCAAGGATCATCGATGAGCATGGCCATGATGTGCCGGATGGGACACCCGGCAAGCTCGCGATACGCGGTCCGACGGGCTGCCGCTATCTCGCCGACGAGCGGCAGAAGAAATATGTGATGAATGGCTGGAACGTATCGGGCGATACTTACATCCGCGATGCTGACGGCTTCTTCTGGTACCAGGCGCGATCGGACGACATGATCATATCGGCCGGCTACAACATCGCCGGACCCGAAGTGGAAGCGAGCCTTCTCACCCATCCCGCCATTGCCGAATGTGGCGTGGTCGGCGCGCCCGATCCGGAGCGCGGCATGATCGTAAAGGCCTATGTCGTCCTGAAAAGCGGTGTGACAGCAGACGCTGCATTGACCAAAGCCTTACAAGATTACGTCAAAGCCGATATTGCACCCTACAAATATCCGCGCGAAATCGCTTACGTGGACGAGTTGCCGAAAACGCGGACAGGTAAATTGCAGCGCTTTGAGCTCCGGCGCATGGCGGCAGAGCCAGCAAACAGCGCGCAGTGAAGGACAGAATAAGTATGGCACCGATTGATCGCGACGCGCTGAAGCATGGCCCTGTCTCTGTCGAGCCCGAAGGCTGGCCGCAGCCCAAGGGCTATTCCAACGGCATGGTTGGGCGCGGCACGGTGCTTGTCACCGGCGGGCTGGTTGGCTGGGATGCACAGGGTCAGTTTCCAGACGATTTCATCGCACAAGTGGCCCAGACGTTGCGAAACGTCGTCGCCGTTCTGGAAGCAGGGGGCGCCAAACCAGAACACATCGTTCGGATGACCTGGTATGTGACCGACATGGATGCGTACCGCAACAATCTGCGTGCCATCGGCGCGGCCTATCGGGAAACCATTGGCCGCCATTTCCCAGCCATGGCGCTTGTTCAGGTTGTTTCGCTGGTCGAACCAAAGGCACGCGTCGAGATCGAGACGACCGCGGTCATTCCGGATTAGTTGAATGCGCAAGCTGGAAAGCACCTTGCAAGGAGCGCTGTTCCGGCTTCCTATGGTGGTTCAGGAGACGCCATGACCAAGACTGCAAAGCCCAAACCGCTCGCCAGCGCCAAATCCCCATCGACCAAAGCGAAGACGAGCCGCGCCTCAAAAGGGGCCGTGATGGTGCTGCCCCATCACCGGGGCCATGGCGCCACCACAACGCCACGGGTGATCATTGCGGGCGCCGGCGTTGGCGGCCTCACGTTAGCGCTCCTCCTCCACCAGCGCGGCATTGGCGCCGTCGTTTATGAACAGGCAAGCCGCGTTGAACCGATCGGCGCAGGCATCAATGTGCTGCCCCATGCCATTCGCGAATTAGCCGATCTCGATCTTGTCCCGGTGCTCGACAAGGTCGGCATCCGCACGCATGAACTGATTTACATGAACCGGCTCGGTCAAATCGTGTGGCGCGAACCGCGTGGCATCGCGGCCGGTTTCGAAGTGCCGCAATATTCGATCCATCGCGGCCGGCTACAGAAAGCGCTCTACGACACGGTGATTGAACGGCTCGGGCCGGGCTCCGTGGTTACGGGACGGAAACTCGCAGGCTTCATTCAAGATGAAGGTGGCGTTACCGCCCATTTTGTTGATGCCATTGAAGGCTCGCAGAGTGAGACGGTGCGCGGAGAAATGCTGATCGGTGCTGATGGCATCCATTCAGCCATTCGCAGCCATTATTTCCCGCATCAGGGCCCGCCGAGCTGGAACGGCATTCAAATGTGGCGTGGCGTGGCCGATTTCCCAGTTTTCCTTGACGGCCATTCCATGATCATCGCGGGCGGCATGGGTGCGAAGTTCGTGCTCTATCCGATTGCGCCGGGCAAATCGCCGAATACGCGACTTACCAATTGGGTTGTGAATGTGCGCGTGTCTGATACGCCGCATCCGCCGGGTAAGGAAAGCTGGTCGCGCAAAGGCCGCCTTGATGAAGTGCTGCCCTATGCGCGCCGTTTCGAAGTGCCCGGCTTTGATCTTGTGAAGCTGATCCGCGCAACGGATGCCTTCTACGAATATCCGATGTGTGATCGCGATCCCCTGCCGAAATGGACGTTTGGCCGCGTGACGCTGTTAGGCGATGCGGCCCATCCGATGTACCCAGTGGGATCGAATGGCGCGGGACAAGCCATTCTTGATGCGCGCAAACTGGCTGATTGTATTGCCAAGGCAGAACATCCCTATCAGGCACTGCTTGAATATGAGGAAGATCGCCTGCCGAAGACGGCCGAAATCGTTGCGCTCAACCGCAAGGGCGGCCCTGAGCGTGTGATCGACGAAGTTGAGAAATTGGCGCCCGCCGGTTTCAGCGATGTCGAGCGCGTGCTTTCGCATGATGAGCGGCGTGCCATCGTCCGAGGTTACGCCGGCAAAGCTGGTTACGCGCTGCAGCAGGTCAATAAAAAAGCCAGCTAAACAAAAAGAGCCTCCTGACAGAGGCTCTTTTCATATGCGTATCATTCTTAAATCATGCTTCAGGCGGCGGCAAAAAATCCACCTCATGCCGCGCCGACAAGGCGACGACCTCGGCTGGGTTCTGTTCCTTCATGGAATGGATACCCCAGAAGAGGTCGAACAGTTTGCGCGTCGGAGAGACCCAGAAGAAGCACTTCACCGTGTCCTGCGTCTTGTTAAAAATGCCATGCGGAATGCCCATTGGCAGGCGTATCAGATCGCCCGGACCTGCATGGACCTCGCGGCCATCGAGCAGCAATTCAAACTTTCCTTCCAGCATATAAATGAATTCATCCTGCGTCGGATGAATGTGCGGCGGCACGAAAGTGCCGGGAGGAAACGTGGCATGCCACGAGAAGGACGTCTCAGAAAGCGATTTAGGAACATAGATCTGGCCAAGAATGTTCCACTTGATGCCGTCCAATCCCTCGCCTGCGCGGGTAATTCCGGGAGTGAGTTTCATAGCGTCCTCCTTACGTCTCCCGCGATGCGGGATTCAAACATGCAGATAGCGGTCCTTCAGGACAGGATCGGCGATCAACGCCGCAGAATTGCCTGACCAGACGACGCGCCCCTTTTCCAGAATGATATGCCGGTCGGCGAACGCCGCCAATGCATCGACATTCTTGTCGATGATGAGGATCGCTTCGCCCTCATCCTTGAGTGTCTTGAGGCAAGTCCAGATTTCCTGTCGGATCAGTGGCGCCAGCCCCTCCGTCGCCTCATCGAGAATAACAAGCTTCGGGTTTGTCATCAGCGCACGGCCAATGGCCAGCATTTGCTGCTCGCCGCCGGAGAGCTGATGTCCCATATTCCGTGAGCGCTCCTGCAAACGGGGGAAGAGCGTATAGACGCGCTCAAGCGTCCAGCGTGGTGGCCCAAAGCGATGAGCGGCCGTTGCGATCAGATTTTCCTCGACTGAGAGTGTCGGAAAGATCTGACGCCCCTCTGGCACAAGCCCCAAACCACATTGCGCGATTTTAAACGGGGGCTCACCTGCTACGTCATGGCCCTCGATCACCACACGTCCTGCGCGCGGGCGCACAAGGCCCATGATCGCCTTGACCGTCGTCGTCTTGCCCATGCCATTGCGACCCAGCAGCGTGACGACTTCCCCCGCCGCAACCGCAAAACTCACCCCAAACAGAACCTGGCTATCGCCATACGCGGCTTCCAATCCCTCGACATGGAGCATCACGCGGTCTCCTCGCCCAAATAGGCCGTGCGGACCTCGGGATTGTCACGAATGGCTTGTGGCGTGTCAGTCGCGATGATCTTGCCATAGACGAGCACGGAAATGCGATCGGCAAGCGAAAAGACAGCTTCCATGTCGTGTTCGATCAGCACGATCGTCAGCCGCCCTTTGAGCCGACGGAGAAGATCGGTCAGAACGGCACTTTCTTCCGGCCCTGTTCCAGCCAGCGGCTCATCGAGCAACAACACGGACGGTTGTGCAGCAAGCGCGATGGCGAGTTCGAGCTGACGTTTTTCCCCGTGGCTGAGCAGGCCGGCGCGCAGATTGGCGCGGTCTTGCAGACCAACTTCCGTCAAAGCGGCAAGCGCAGCATCGTTCAGAACCGCTTCCCGATCAGCACGACCGAAAAAACGGAAGCTTGATCCCGAGCGCGCTTGCACCGCGAGCGCGACATTCTCCAACGTCGAGAAATGCGGAAGGATAGACGTGATCTGGAACGAACGCACAATGCCTTTACGCGCACGTTGGGGCAAATCGAGCGCTGTGATGTCTTCGCCATTTAAGAGGAGCGTACCGGAGTTTGATGGCAGAAGTCCTGAAATCTGATGAATGAGCGTTGTCTTGCCCGCACCATTCGGTCCGATCATTGCGTGCAATTCATGACGCGGAATCGTCAGGGACACATCATCAGTGACATTCAACGCACCAAAATTCTTACGGATATGACGGAGTTCAAGCATCGGTACGGTCATCGCCCATCACCCGTACCCGTCAATCGCTTGAAACCACCCATCAATCCGCCCCGTGCAAACAGCACAACGAGCACGAGGAAGGGACCGAAATAGAGCTTCCAATATTCAGTGAAATGCGAAAGCCCCTCTTCCAGCAGAAGGAAGGCGGCTGCACCCAAGATGGCACCGTTCAGTGAGCCGAGGCCACCAAGAAGCACCATGACGATCAATTCACCCGAACGCTGCCATGTCATATAAGCGGGCGAGACAAACTGCGTCTGGTTAGCAAGCAGAAATCCTGCCAATCCGCACAAAGTTCCGGCGATGACATAGATCGTCAATTGATACGCAAAGAGTGAAAAGCCAATGGCTTCCATGCGTTGAGGATTTTCGCGCGCACCACGAATGACGCGACCGAAGCGCGATGTCACGATCATGCGGCAAGCGGCATAGACAGCAATGAGGCAGGCAAAGACAAGGAAGTAGAAGGCGCGCTCGCTCTGCGCGATATCATAGCCAAAGAAGAGCGAACGGCCCGGCAACGTCATGCCATCATCGCCGCCATAGGCCGCGAGCGAGACGGCAAAGAAGTAAGCCATCTGACCGAAGGCCAGCGTGATCATAATAAAATAAATACCCTTGGTCCGCAGCGAAATCGCGCCCGTCAAGAGCGCAAACAAGGCTGAGACAATCAGGGCAGCCGGGATTTGGATCGCTGCCTCACGAATCCCATGCGCGGACAAAATCCCGACGGCATAGGCGCCGATGCCGAGAAAAGCAGCGTGGCCGAAGGAAACAAGTGCGCCATAGCCAAGAATGAGATCAAGAGAGACGGCGGCAATTGCAAAGATCATCACACGGGTGACAATCGAGAGAATGAACGCATCCGATCCAAAATTACCAAGCAGCGGCAGAACGGCGAATGCGAGGAAGATCGACAAAGGCAGGATTTCGCGCCGCATGATCATTTCTTTGCCGGAAACAGACCGGCAGGCCTGAAGAACAGGACGGCGGCCATAAGAATATAGATGAGCATAGGCGCCAACGCGCGCCCTGTCTGTGCAGCGGCAGCAGGATCGAGAAATGCCCTTAAGATGGATGGTCCGAACGAGCGTCCGAGCGTATCGACGAGCCCCACCATCAGCGCAGCGATGAAGGCACCACGGATCGAGCCGATACCGCCAATCACGATCACAACAAAGGTGAGGATGAGGAGATTGTCACCCATCCCTGGCTCGACCGAGAGAATGGGGGCCACCATCGCCCCGGCGAAACCCGCCAGCATGGCCCCGAAACCGAATACGATCATAAACAGGCGACCAATATCGACACCTAGCGCCGAGACCATGGGCGCATTGGTCGCGCCCGCGCGCACCAACATGCCGATCCGCGTTTTTGTGACAAGGATGCCCAGCAGAAGCGCAATCGCGAGACCGGACGCGATGATGACGAGGCGCCAGACCGGATAGAGAAGGCCTGGCATCAGCACGACAGAGCCCGAAAAAATCTCAGGAATCGGAACGGACAGAGGGGCGGCGCCCCAAATGACTTTTACGGCCTGGTTCAGCGTGAGGATGATACCAAATGTCGCGAGCACCTGATCGAGATGATCGCGCGCGTATAGATGTCGAAAAATGAAAAACTCAAGCAACAGACCAAACAGTAAGGCAGAGGGTAAAGCGAGTGCCAGTCCGAAAAAGAAATTACCCGTGAGCGCTGTGAACATCGCCGCAAGATAGGCACCAATCATATATTGGACGCCATGAGCGAGATTGACGAAATCCATGACGCCAAACACGAGCGTCAACCCCGCCGCAATCAGAAACAGCAAGACGCCAAGCTGGAGACCATTCAGCGTCTGCACGTAAAGGAGCGTCAGGGACATGAAATGCCGTTTCGCAAGCGGGTATTACAGAGAACGCAAAAAGAAGAGGCGAGGCTTCTCGATCCGATCACAAGAAGCCTCGCACCATGCCTGATCAATTCGTCAGCTTGCAGTCCTTGGCGTAAACGTCAACGTAATCGCTGAAGACTTTTTCACGCAGCGAGGTCGCAAACTTGCCATCCGGACGCTGCACGACCTGCACGAGATAGAAATCCTGAACCGGATAACCATTCACGCCGATCTTGAAATTGCCACGCAGGGATTTGAAGTCAGCCTTTTTCAAGCCGGCACGCAGCGCGTTCTTATCGCTCAGCTTGCCACCTGCTGATTTGATCGCGGAATCGATCAGCAACGCCGCATCATAGGCCTGCATGGCATAAGTGCCGGGGACGGAGTTATAAGCCGCTTCATAAGCCTTCACGAAGGCTTCGTTCTGCGGGTTCTTCATGTCGGGCGCCCAGTTGGCACCACCGAAAAAGCCGACAGCCGCTTCCTTTTGCGCCGGCAGCGTCGATTCATCGACGGTGAAGGCGGAGAGGAACGGGATATTGGCGAGGCCCGCTTGGCGATATTGGCGCACAAGGTTGACACCCATGCCGCCCGGCATGAAGGCAAACACCGCGTCCGGCTTCGCCGCAGCAATCTGCGCAAGTTCAGCCGAGAAGTCGAGCTGGTTGAGCGGCGTATAAATCTCGCCGACGACCTCACCCTTGTAATGACGCTTCACACCGGCGAGCGAGTCCTTGCCAGCCTGGTAGTTCGGCGCAATCAAGAACAAACGCTTATAGCCCTTGTCCTGTGCCGTCTTGCCGAGCACTTCATGCACCTGATCATTCTGATAAGAGGTGACGAAGAAGTTCGGATTGCATTGTGGCCCGGCAAAGTTGGACGTACCGGCATTCGGGCTAATCAGAAAGGCGTTCGATTCGACGACCGGCTTGTGAATAGCCTGCAGCACATTCGAGAAGATGGGGCCTACCACGAAATTCACTTGATCACGCTCGACAAGGCCTTTCACCTTGTTGACCGCAACGTCGGGTTTCAGTTCGTCGTCGACAATTATGACTTCGGTATCGAGGCCACCGAGCTTGCCGCCCAATTGCTTGACGGCGAGGTTGAAGCCGTCACGGGCCTGCTGACCAAGAACCGCAGACGGTCCGGACAGGGTCACCACAATACCGACTTTCAGCTTCTCTTGCGCAGCTGCGGAACTTGCCATCAAGGCAACCGCGCCGAGCGTCACGAATAGCTTGGCTTTGATCATCGTCACTCCCCTCTTCCGGTCTTGCGACCTCTCCCTGCCGGTTTATTCCCCGGATGGCACGCCGACACCCGGCGATCCTCCGTTTATTTTAAGCTTGAAGGATTTCTTTCGTGAAGCTCTTTTTTTGAGACAGGATAAAGGACGGAAAGCCGCAGGCCGCACCCAAAAATGGTGCAGCGCACAAGAGCACATAGAGAGAAACGCCACGCTGGACCGGCCGCGGACTACTCTGGAACAGAACCAATTCAGTGCGGCTTTTCAGGAAGGCAGCGCGCAATCACCTTGTGAATCGTACAACACAAGCCCCGCGTTGAGCAGGGCTTGGTGTGTTTGGTTTTGGCTTTTGATTTGGTTGCGGGGGCCCGCAACCACCGACAATTGGCAATAAAATGTCCGGTTTGATGTTCAACAAACGTGGTTACCGAAGCCTGCAAACGGCCCGAGCAAATACGCTTTACCTAGCGGAAGACGGCAATCGTCAAGCCAAACCAGTTTTCCAGCGCCTATTGGCAGGGACAACGAGATTCGCAAGCCGAGACCCTCATATTCCCGTCCTATCCCCTAGGATTGTTTAGGTTACTGTAGCGCATCCAGAGTGGCTGGGCCGCTACCGCCAGATATCAGAGCAGGCCATTGTTTAGATCCATAAGGAACGAGCGGCGGAAGGATTGCTTCTTTTCCACGAGATTTCATCTCCGCCACAATAGCGGCGCGCGCATCGGAGCCCATCAACTCATAGTCCATTACTCTATCATTGCCGAAGAGCAACGCGCCAACATTTCGATCTGCGAGAATACGGACCATCTTGGCGATGATATCGTCTTGCGACGGCGTGAATGATAACGTCTCAATTAGGAACAAGCGATCATTGATGGCGTCTGCTCCAAAATACTGAGCCAAAATACTGAAAATAATGTTATTTTGTCTTGTCACGTAAATTGTATTGGTAGCAGCATAAGTGTTATCGAAATTTCCACCCAGTTTTACTTGCCATTCGTCAAGTACCTTCATCAAATGCGATACTTGCGTTTGCGCCGCCCAAGCGATTGCATTTTTTACGAACGGGCGTTGTGCTTTACCAAACAAATAAAGATCTTCTTTTTCGATTTGCCCTTTCAGCAAACAGTCTTGCATGAATTTGATATTTGTATCGAGAATAGCTCGCGAGTTAGCTCGCCATTCGTTCGGCATATCAACAAAATCAATTCCTTCACGAGCAAGCTTGGCTTCTGCTAAATATCCACGCATGGTCGAAATCCAACCCTTATCGTAAGGGCGATCAATATAGGGTAAGACAATTTCAGACACTGCTAGCGCACTATGACTTAACTCTTTCATTACTTGATATACAGCAGGTATCTCAGCAGCTTCTTCTGCAGGGAGACCTGGTCTGTATAGAACTAAACGGCCGCCTGAACCTGATAATTGGGCTATGATGATTGAATGCTTTTGAAACAAATCATTCTGAAAGATCTTAATTGCATGATCATATATGCGGAACATGCTCTGGTTCAGCTGCCGCAGATTATGGGTGGCGCTCTGCACTTCGCCTAGTTGCACCGTCGTACTTGACTTGGAAGATATAAAAGTCGGACGATCGGTCGCGCTTACCGGGAATGAAGCAACAGTGCTATACAAAAAACTCAACATTATTACGATAGGTCGCATCGACATATATCCTTACTAACCAATCCCTTGATCTGAGATGACGTGAGATAGGATAGCAGGAGAATACCCTCCCCTTCGAAATCTCGACCGGTCCTTCTTTCGCTTTGATTTCTCGATTTCTTAAAACCGATAAATCAAGTTAGCGCCGACACTTTGATTGAGATACCCCTGACTAGCCTGCATTCCATACTCAGCCCGGATTTCGAATTTTTCCGTTTCATAAGCCTGTAATCCAGCCTTAAAGACACCCAGCGCATTTGGGCCGGTAGCCACAACATTAAAGGTACCATTTGATGCGGACGCATTCAAAAACGTCATCTGTGTCAATATTCTATTATTAGGTAAGAAGCTTGCACCAAAGCTGACATACCCCTTTACTGAGAAGCTGTCGGCAGCCACCCAACTTGTTCCTAGTTCTAGCATCGGCGTTGCTATAAAATTTATTTGCTGAGATGAACCAGCACTTAAAGCCGATGTCCCGCTCGTCTCAGAATAGCCGGGCTGCTTAGCATAAACCACATCCAAATCGACGTAGGGCTTAATATAAACATTTGTCAGCTGAAAACTATAGGCAGACCGAATCCGCCCACCGAGCGCAAACATTCCTGAATTGCTCGCATACGCGCTCGCTAAACTATCAGCAATTCCTTGCCCAAAGAGCTGTGGTATTCGTGAATTATTAAACCAACCTTGAGCATAGAATAAAGATCCACCAAACGACCATTGATTGATCGCTTTCGACGCAGAAATAGAAACATCGAGCATGTCACCATTGCTAGAGAGGCCGCTCGAAGTAAGTTTATTTGTCGCATAGCCGACGGCAAACCCAGCGGTCACATCATCTGTGATGCTTTTCTGTGCGCCAAAGCGCAGAGTCCCCGTGACTGCTTGATAACCAGAATTTGAATCATTCGATGCTTGATTAGTTAAGCTACCGGAGACGGTCCCCCACGAACAGTCGGTCTGTCGGAGTTCACTTGTCTGTGAATCAAGCAATGGGCAGGCCATGCTGTATGACAACGCATTTGCGAACCCCGTTTTCATCTGTATAGCTTGGCTATTTAAGACCTGACCGGAGAGTTGGTTCAAGACGAACTGATAAGTCGCGTGATCACCGGACGGAATTTCGTGCAAATAGCCGTAAATCGGCGCTAAAGCTTGATCAGAACTTTTGGCTGAAGCTGGATCAGAGTTTTTCCAACTGCGTTTAAAATAGTCTGCTAGTGAACTTTGATTAACACTTAAGCGATATCCGGCAGGTTTAAAATTCTCCTCAGGCGTCATGATCAGCGTATTATTTGATTGAGCAAGACTCCAATCGAACACGTGAGTGTCACGCACTGATGCTGATGATACTAAATTCATTGCTGTTAAGAACGGAACAGGTCCTGGCAAAAGCGTCCTAGCGAGCGGTCGAACAACACCGTTTACAATTGCATTTCCATTGATTTGCAGAAAATCATTCTTAATGGGCCTGAGACTATCAATGCTTACTGCAAGACTACCACTATCATACTGAACAAAACGTCCCGTTAAATCTGTTCGGGAAACAGTCTTCAATGAACCAACACTGTAAAGACCATAATTATTGAAACTATTATTCGAAACGACGACATTTGCCCCACTATAAAATCGACCCGTCACGGAATTCGTCATCTCGCCAGGCGTTGAGCCTAGCATCACACTGCCTTCCAATGATCCATGATTAACAACATTGGTATAGCCATAGTTAGTAACAATACCGATTCCAACATCGGCATTGCCAACACTCACCTTGCCTGAGGAGCCAATCGTAATCGTGTTGGGATTGGATACTTGCGTACTACCACCTGATACCATGATGGCGGTTGGCGATCCGACGGTAGGCAATATTGTTGAATTGTACTGACCGTAGGCGTTGACCGCACCATCGATATTGATTGCAATTGCGCCACTTGAAGGCGTATTTCCTGTCGATTGCGCGAAGATACCTATAGAATCTCTTCCATATGTGGTGACACTACTATTCGATGCGACGTTGACACTGATAGTGCCGCCACTGCCGTAATTTGCTGGATTTGTCGTCGCAGTCGCGCCAATGACCGGCGTACCTGTGTTCGCAATACCGCCGCCACCACCGACACTTTGGGCGACAATACCATGTGCATTCGTTCCGTTTGTCACGATATTGACGGAAGTGCGGTTTCCGGCCTGTCCCACATTGATGGAAACATTGCCGCCATTTGCTGGCCCTGTGCTCTGTGCCGCGGTTGGATTGTTTGCGACAGGAACTGAATTGAGACTAAAGGTTGGATCACCGATAAAACCGCCGCCACCGCCGATTGATTGAGCAAGAATACCCCAAGCCCCATTACCGGATGTAAAAATGCCGGCATTCTCCCATGACGCAAAATTAATGTTTATGGGACCACCGGGGCTTTGGTTGTTTCCGGCGCTTGGCAGTGTAGCCGATGAGAAGGATTGAGCTGGCGCTGAGACATATCCCCCGCCGCCGCCGATGGATTGTGCAATGAGACCTATGCTTCGATTGCCTTGTGTAATGATTGTATTCTCACTGAAAACATTGATGGCGCCGCCCTGACTATTTGATCCCGTCCCAGATGACGACTGAATAACAGCAGAAAATTTTTGGGCAGCCCCAGCACCTTGAAAGGCCGAGGGTGTCAAAGAGCCGTCTGTTGTTCCCGGAACCGTTGTCGAGCTTGAATTATGCAAGCATGCACTTGCGGTATAATTTGTTGCAGTGGCGGTTTGATCAATTGGAGGCGCGCCATTCCCACTATTGGTGCAGCCAAAAGTAACAAGACCACCCCCTCCACCAATGCTCTGCAAAACAATACCTGAGGCAGCATCACCCATTGTGACAATTGTTCCAGAGGCAATAGTTTGCGGTGTTTGCGTTGGAATTCCTTCCGCGGTGATTGCTGTGGTCCCCAACGAGATTGACCCGCCTTGACCTTGCATTCCAGCGCCGGTCGACAGTGAACCAAGTGTGATGCTGGGGTTGACGGCTATTTGCTTGGTGAGTCCGACTGAAGCTGACGCGTCAAAAACCGATCCATCATGGGCAACACCACCACCCCCGCCTATGGATTGCGCGAGAACGCCATGAGAGGCGTATCCTGTAGTCGTGATTTGTGGAGCCGCTCCTTTTGAAGCCAATCCAGTAAGATTAAGATTAACAGCACCACCGTTGCCGCCATTACCCCCTTGGCCACCAACGTTAATGCCCAAACCCAGATCGACACCCGAAAGGGGTGAATAATTGACCTCTCCGCTGACGAAGGCCGAGCTGGCCGTACTTGAGCCGCCAATGCCACCACCTCCGCCAACCGATTGGGCAAAGATACCATATGAGCGATGGCCAAATGTGGTGATGGGTCCATTGTTAGACACGGTCACAGAGCCACCTGCGCCGCCTGCACCACCTCTACCGCCGACAGCTATTTTGGCATTATAATCTACTTCTGTTTCTTTCTCTCCGCCTTGGAAAAAGTTGTAAACGCCTCTGGCAATGAAATAATCCTTGGCACCCTTATTTATCAGGGACTGAACACTGCCAATCAAAGCAGCGGACGGATCAGCATTGCCACCGATACCACCGCCACCCCCGATCGATTGTGCGATGATGCCATGGGAATCACCACCGATCGCAATAGGCCGAGAAAGAGACATCGAATTGATATTGCGGCTTGCTAGATCAAGCTGCATGCCAGTCGTGATTGCACCGTTATTTGTAACGGAGACAGAGCCGCCAGGCTGCCCACCACCAGCATTGCCACCAACCGTGATGCCAACGTTATGGTTGCCCCGGAAACCCTGAGCGCCTGCATTACCACCTATACCGCCGCCGCCACTAATACTTTGGCCAATGATACCCGGTGACTGCGTGCCGCCTGTTGAGATGCTATTACTATTGTTAGCGATTGTAACAACACCGCCAGCGCCTCCACTTCCACCAGTCCCACCGAGCGAAAATGTAAGACCCACCTGTTTCTCACCGGTTGAGATATCACTTTGTGTGGCATTACCAGCCGCGCCGTAGCCACCACCACCACCGATCGATTGGCCTAGAATGGCCGAGGCATTATGACCAAGAGTCGAGATGGTATTGTTGTATGTGTTGAGGTTAATTGATCCACCCGCGCCGCCGCCGCCTCCAACACCGCCGATGCCGATGCTGCCGACAAAGGTCATGTCGCTTGTATTGATGGTATTCGCACCAGCGGTAGAATCCGCTCCACCACCGCCACCACCGCCAATCGATTGAGCGAATATCGCGTGCGAGCCGGTTCCGAACGTTGAAACATTAGTGCCAATCGACGCGTTGATACCGCCGCCATTGGCGCCGGCTGCGGCTGATCCACCAACAGCAGCTGATAGCGAAATCGTGGGCACTTCAGGGACCGCACCAAAAGCATAGGCTTTACTGATGGCGCCCCCGCCATATCCTCCGCCTCCGCCAATCGACTGAAGAAACAGCCCCATCGAATCTGTTCCGGCTGTTGAAATTGTTCCGTTCAAGCCAGAAACAGCAATGTTTCCACCCGCACCTGCCGTTCCACCACTCCCGCCCACGGCAACAGCGCCAGCAAAGACACCGTTTGCCGAAAAACTATAAGCGTGCCCGCCTAGGCCGCCGCCGCCGCCAATCGACTGCAAGAGAAGGCCATGGGATTGATCACCATAAGTTGCGGAATTTGATATCAGCGATGAGGCCGATGAAACGTTTATGTTGCCACCGGCGCCACCACTACCGCCCACGCCGCCGATACCAATACTAATGAAAGTGCCATGGGCTCTTCCATATCCACCATTACCACCACCGCCACCAATCGTTTGGAGGACAAGCCCTGACGAGAAGTCACCGCTGGTGAGAAATTGACTCCCCGGTTGAAAATTCGCTGCGATATTCCCGCCAGCACCACCAGCACCTCCTTGGCCGCCAACGGCAACGAAAAGACCTGATGAATTCGCTCCGTTGCCGCCGCCACCCCCAATAGAATGAGCAAGGAAACCAATAGAGCCGATACCCGATGTCGAGATCGTCCCGCTGTTGGTGAGTGTAATTGATCCGCCATCACCGCCGCTGCTACCTCCACTATCGCCGATATAGAAGGGAGCACCTTGGGTCGCGGCAGCGCCACCCCCGCCGACGGATTGTGCCAGAACACCAATAGCAACAGCATTTGCAGTAGATTGAACCGTTCCTGAATTCGTAATTGTTATATCGCCACCGGGCGCAGCGAATGGTGAGCTAGCTGAGCCAACAACAAGGCCAGCACTGGGTGTGCCAATCGCAATCTTTTGAGCATTTAATGTTGAGCTACTATAAACGGCGTTCGGAATATTATTGATAAGACCGCCACTGCCATTACTGACGGCTAGGATGCCAATGGACGTATTGCCCTGAGCCAGAACGGTACCACTGTTGGAAATGTTGACCGCGCCGCTCGTATTGGAATAGACCGCAACATTTGGCGTATTGGCATATTGCACGCCCGAGAAGCTTGCTGGCGCGTTACTGAGAACCCCGCCATTACCAAGGCTGAGACCAATAATACCGAAGGCTGATCCGCCGTAGGCCGCGATCGTACCCCCATTAGCAATCGAAATATTACCGCCATTGCCAGCCGCAACGGATCCGGTCACAGCCGGGCCTACGGGCTGGAATAGCCATCCTGTCGAACTCACAGCTATCACGCCAGCGCTTAATTGGCCTGAGGGAACCGGACTATTTGTGCCCACCAAAACACTGCTCGCACTATCGAGTGTAACTTGGACATTTCCAGCAGCGCTAATGCTTCCAACTGCTTGTATCTGAGGCGGCAGAATGACTTGGCCGGCCAAGCTACCGGCAAAAATACCAACAGAATTTGACCCTGAGAGATTGATTTGCCCGCCAGTCAACGCAACGCTGACGGGCCCGCCAGTTCCTGACGGGCCAGATTGTTGCCAAATTGTAGACGTTTCCGTGGGAGGGACTTGGCTAGAAGCGCCGACACTCGCGGCAACAATACCGTAAAGGTAAGGCGATGTTCCAACAATCGAGCCCGAAAAATCAACACCAACTGATCCCGCGTTAGCATTATACGGGAACTGTAGGACGCTAGGCCAAGGGCCGGTAGAGGCTAATGTTACCGGCCCGTTGTTGCTACAGCAGATTCCGGCGGCTCCTCCAATAGACGTGGCGACGATACCAGCAGCCGGTGAAGTTATCGATGTAACTAATGGTGATTGGGCTGTACCGAGCGCAATCTCAATGCCACTACCAACACTGACATTCACATTTCCGCCATTCCCTCCCTGTCCAGGAATCTGGGTAATCGTATGCCCATTATTAAATGAGTAGGCACTCCCCGCTCCACCGACAGAAGACGCAACGATCCCGCCGGTCTGAATCAGCCATGGCAAAGTTGATCCTGTTGGCGACGTGCCGGATACAGAGACAAAAAGCGGCGTAGCCGAACCTATTGTATTCGAAAGATTGAAATTAACATCACCGCCAGCTGCTCCAAACGTGGAGTAGGTTGGTATGTTGATGTTCCAGTTTGGCCCTTTAATAAAAGCTGATGATCCTGATCCACCAACAGATGTTACGGTGTAAGCTGACGTGATTGATATTGAAGGCGAAAGAGAAACGGACGCCGCTTGATTGGTTGCATTGAGGACGAGATTCGAACCATAATTTCCAAAATAGCCGTTACCATAAGTATTATCAGAGGCGTTATAATTATAAGCGACCGTCGACGCTCCAGTCGATAAAAGCTGAATTGTCGGCTGGTTTCCAGAATAGACGCCGTTACCAGAAATAGCCCATGTGAGTCCCGTCGGAAAATACGCGGGGGGATTTTGGACGTTTCCGTTAGGTGGATTTGTAGTTTGAGAGTTTGCGTAAAATTGATATAGGCTCAAGGAGTACGGTGCCTGCAAGTTCTGGATTGTACCGCTATTATTGAGACCCCCGGCAATTGAATAATAGTTTTGACTTCCTGAGTAACTAGCACCATTGAGCGTGAAGCTTGTTGAGCTGACGGCTGGAGCGGAAACAATAATTGATGTTTGCGCAATCACACGACTTGTAGTTGATGAAAGAATAAGAAGCCCGCATATCATTACAATTGGCATATGGGTGCCATTGCAATCTTTTCTCAACTGCGTGATATTTTTAGAGACGTTTTGTCTGCGCGCTAGCCGCGAGAAGTAATCTGCAATCGATTGTACGCACAACAACTTCACGCCACTTTTCATTGTTCAAGTCTCGCCGATAACCGCCCCGCCGAAGTGACCGTTTCAAAGCGCGTAAGACGGTCTTTAAATCGATCAGCGGTGCTTGAATTTAGCGAGGCAAATCTTCCAAAACCTAATGAAGCCTAATGGAATTCAGGTTATACTTGGACGCAGTCCATATTCCGGCTAGATAAATAAGGTGGCTTGCTTATATTGGCTTGAATGAAAGGCCTAAGTCTCTGACATGAAAAGACTTTTTGTATTGCTCTTCATCGTCTTTGGATGCCTTTTCATCAATCCAGCCTATGCTGCAAAGGATGAGACCAATTCTTTTTCTATTGCGTATTTTAAAGATGCCTCTGGTCAGGCGAGCTTCAATGAAGTCGAAACATCAGCGACCTTTACACCCTTCGAAGGAATATTATCGAAGGGATATGACACTAAGGCCGTTTATTGGCTGAAAGTTCTAATTCCACCTGGAAAACCCGGTACACAACCTTGGATCTTACGCTTACAACCAAGCTGGCATGATAACATTCGCCTTTATGATCCGAGAGAGCAAGGATCACATTTTCGGCAAACCGGCGACCATTTTCCTTGGTCATTAAGCGAGTTTCCCTCTCTGAGCCACGCTTTTGTTTTAGAAAAAACAAATACGCCGAGAGACGTATATATTCGAATCCAGTCCGTCCACAGTTATCAGATTAATGTTGAACTCCTAAGCCAAATTGAAGCGGAACGCGCTGAGTGGCATCGGATGTTGCTGCTGTCGCTCTATCTCAGCGTCATGACTTTAGTTTGGTTTTGGGCAATCATCAATTTTTGGTCAACTCGCGATCCGCTTCTTGGTTATTTCGCTACGACACAATTAACTGCCATACTTTATTCACTATTAGCGTTTGGGGTTGCACGAGCACTTTTGGACAAATTTATAACAGACTCTATTCTTGATAAGGCGCATTCAGCTATCATTATTTTTTATACATTCGCAGCGATGCAATTTAATAAGTTGCTATTAGACAATGCTGGAATGAAGCGCTGGATTTCAATTCCAGTCAATTTGATTTCTTTTCTTCCGATCGTCTCATTATGTTTATACTTATTTGGTCATATAACAAATGCACTTTCAATTAATTCAATCTGTCTCATGAGCTTTCCAATTGTAACAATCATTGCTGTTTGGACAGGCATTGAAAAATCTAAGACTGACCGATCAATTTTTCCCTTATGGATTCTAAGACTCTACTTCACCATAAGCCTTTTCATTGGTTTACTAGGCGCGCTACCAC
>JAHRCV010000002.1:555000-632184 GCA_019083985.1 Rhizobiales bacterium TNE-4
TGCATTACGAAGTGCTCGTCAACGACAATTTCGTCGATCCAATGTCGATCCGCCTGCCGCGCGGCAGAGAGCTTGACCAGCGACAGCTGGCCGAATTCCGCAAGGAGCGTGAGCGGATCGATGATCTGATGCGCAAAGCACCACAAGCCACGCGCATTTCGGAGCGCGCGTCGTTGCGCTGATTTTCTTGCAGCACCGCGCGTCGGCATACGGACCGGAGCGATGCTGCATATTCTCTCGATTGTTCTGCCTGTCTTCGGCCTGATCGCTATTGGTTATGGCGCAAGACGAGCCAAGCTCGTTCTGGATCGCACCGGCGACGGCCTTTCCGATTACGTCTTTACGATCGCCGTCCCCGCCTTGATCTTCAAAACCTTGACTGCGGCCGATCTGCCCGAAAGCCAGCCTTGGGGTTATTGGTTCGCCTATTTTCTCGGGGCCGGAATTGTCTGGGCCTTGGCGATGGCCATAGGCCAACGCTTTTTCAAATTGACACGCATGGACAATGTGGTGGCTGGCTTTTCGTCCGCGCAGGCCAATACGGTCATGGTCGGCATTCCGCTCATCCTCGAAGCCTATGGCAAGCCGGGCGCGGTGCCGCTGTTTTTACTGATTGCGATCCATCTGCCGATCATGATGACAATCGCGACGCTGATGGCTGAGAAGGGCCATACGCATTGGCGGCGCATGGCGCGTCAATTGTTGTTGCATCCGATTTTGTTGGCGATTTTTTTCAGCACCGCTTTTCGCTTTTCAGGTCTTCCGGTTCCCGCGACGATCAAAACAATCATCGAGATGCTCGGTGCATCAGCCATTCCGTGCGCACTGATTGCCATGGGTATTGCGCTCTATCGCTATGGCGTCGGTGAAGACTTCAAGCTTGCGGCCACAATCAGTGCGTTGAAGCTCATTCTCCATCCGCTGCTTGTCTACATCTTTGCGTTTCACGTCTTCACCATGCCGCCCGTCTGGGCTGGCGTTGCCGTCCTGTTTGCCTCATCACCGGCAGGGGTGAACGCGTATCTCTTCGCCGAACGCTATCGTGCGGGCGCACGCATCGCTTCGAGTGCCATCGCGCTATCCACCGCACTGTCCGTCATTACTTCGGCATTTTGGCTCGCTTGGCTCGGCATTCGCTAATCGAGCACTGATAGCGCTTCAGCGCGCAGCAATTGCGGTGTCACACCGGCTGCGCGCTCATCCTGAAGGGAGCGCGAGCCCTTACTTTTGGCAAGCTTGCGACCCTCCGCATCCAGCACCAACGGATGATGCCAATAAAATGGCTGCGGCAGACCGAGCAGAGATTGCAGCACGACGTGAATATCGGTCGCGGGCTCAAGATCGATGCCACGTACGACATGACTAATGCCTTGCAAGACATCATCGACGACAACGGAGAGATGATAACTTGTCGGCAGACCTTTGCGCGCGATGACGGGATCACCCCAGCGCAACGGATCGGCCGCAACGCGTTCGGCTTGCCCTGTATGCGGATCGAACCGATGCCAAGCCAAGGGCCCGGTTAGCCCGAGCGCTTTTTGCGTATCGAGCCGCCATTGATGCGCTTCACCCGCGGCAATCCGCGCCTCTTGTTCTGGCATAGGTACAGAGCGGCACACACCGTCATAAAGCGGCGCGCCATCAGGATCGCGCGGCCACAGAGTGCCGCGGGCCGCGGCATCGGCCACCTTGGCTGTGATCGCACCGCGTGTGCAGAAACAGGGATAAAGCACGCCCTTGCGCTTGAGAGCATCGAGGGCGCGCGCATAATCTTCCATGTGCTGGGACTGCTGCCGTACAGGCCTGTCCCAATCAAGACCCAGCCATGTGAGGCCGTCCTCAATCGCAGCGATATGCTCTTTGCGGCTGCGCTCGGCGTCGATATCTTCAATCCGCAACAGAAAGCGCCCGCCATGCCGCCTCGCAAGTTCAGCATTCAGGAGTGCCGACAAAGCGTGCCCACGATGCAACGGCCCGTTCGGGCTCGGCGCAAACCGAAAAACTGGCGGACCGCCCTTGTGGTGACCGGCGAATGGCAAACTCATGGCGCGCAAACCTAAGATCTTACGCCGCTTCGATGCAATGCTGACGGATGAGCCAACGCTTGCGGAAGCAGCCACGTTACTCGCCGACATCGACCCTGCCATGGCTGAGATCATGCAGCGCGCGGGCCCCCCACCGCTGCGCAAAAGCGAGCCGGGCTTTCGCGGCATAGCGCGCATCATCGTGGGCCAACAGGTCTCAGTCGCAAGTGCAGCTGCCATCTGGAACCGAACCGCGGCGGGACTTGATCCACTCACGCCCGAGACCGTCCTTGCGGCCAGCGAGGAGACGTTGCGCGCCTGCGGCCTATCTGCGCCGAAAATGCGGACCCTGCGTGCGGTCGCCGAAGCCATCGTAACCGGCAGCCTGCCCCTTGATACGCTGCACGCGCTCCCGGCCGACGAAGCCCATCGCCTGATGATTGCCGTCAAAGGCATCGGCCCGTGGACGGCCGACATCTATCTTCTGTTCTGCCTGGGCCATCCGGACGCCTTCCCCGCAGGCGATCTCGCATTGCAAGAGGCGGTTCGCCTCGCTTACCGCAAGCGCAAACGGCCCGATGCCAAGGCGCTAGCGGCTTTTGCCGAGCGCTGGCGCCCGGTGCGTGGAACAGCCGCCCTGGCCCTCTGGGCCTATTACAAGGTCGCGAAATCCCGCGAAGGTGTCTAACGCCGCATGCCCCGCCCCTCTTGCCCGCCTGCGCCCCGGGTGCAAAACAGGCAAGACCGGAATGGGGAGGATAGAATGGCCGTATCGATCGATGGACCGCGCGTGGCGCCAAAATCAGGCAAAGCGAAGCAGCTTGTGGTCTTCCTTCACGGCTATGGCGCGGACGGCAATGATCTCATCGAGATCGGCAAGCAATGGCAGGGCCTGTTGCCAGACGCCGCTTTCGTCTCCCCGCATGCGCCCGAGCCTTGCGGCATGTCGCCCATGGGGCGGCAATGGTTCGGTCTCACCTTTCGTGATCCCGACGAACGTTGGCGCGGAGTGACGACGGCGCGCCCGACGCTCGATGCTTTTCTCGATGCTGAACTGGCCAAGCACGGCCTCGACGATTCCCACCTCGCTTTGGTCGGCTTTTCACAAGGCACAATGATGGCGCTGCACACGGGCCTGCGCCGCGCGCGGAAACCCGGCGCGATCCTCGGCTATTCCGGCGTGCTCGTTGGCCCCGAGCATCTGGGCGAAGTCCAGCACAAGCCGCCGGTGCTTCTCGTCCATGGCGATCAGGACGAGGTGATCCCGCTCGATGCATTGTTCATGTCCGCAGATGCCCTCGCCAAAGCGGAGCTGCCGTGCCAATTCCATCTTTCCTTCGGGATTGGGCATGGCATTGATGGCGGCGGCCTTCTGCATGGCGGATTGTTTCTCGCCCAATCGCTCACCGGCACAACACCGGAGCTGCCACGGGGCGCGATGCGATGAGCCCTTTCGTTTTCAACACATCCGCCTCCATCATTTTTGGCACGGGTGAAGCCGCGAAGATCGGCACGCTGACCAAGGCGCGCCTTGGCACAAAAATCCTCTTCGTCACGGACAAGGGCGTGATCAAAGCCGGCCTTGCAGAAAGCGCCCTTGCTTCGTTGAAAGACGCTGGCTGCGAGATTGCGATCTTCGACGAGGTGGTCGCCGATCCGCCGGAAGACATCGTGCTGCGCTGCGCCGCGATGGCCGCAGGCAAGGATGGCGTCATTGGCTTTGGTGGCGGCTCATCGATGGATGTTGCCAAGCTCGCGGCCTTGCTGGCCAAGAGCGGCGAAACACTCGCGGCGATTTATGGTGTCGGATTGGCAAAAGGTCCGCGCCTTCCTTTGATGCTGGTACCGACGACGGCGGGCACCGGCTCGGAAGTCACGCCGATTTCGATCGTCACAACCGGCACGAATGAAAAGAAGGGCGTCGTCTCCCCTGTCATTCTCCCTGACATTGCCTTGCTCGATCCGGATTTGACGCTCGGCCTGCCGCCGCTTGTCACCGCCGCGACCGGCATTGATGCAATGGTTCACGCGATTGAAGCCTACGCGTCGAAAAGCGCCAACAACAACCCTGTCTCGAAAATTCTTGCCCGCGAAGCATTACGCTTGATGGGCGCTCACCTTCTCACTGCCGTCCGCGATGGCACCAACAAAGAAGCGCGCGGCGCGATGCTCCTTGGTGCGATGCTGGCGGGACAGGCCTTCGCTAATTCACCGGTTGCCGCCGTCCACGCGCTCGCCTATCCGCTCGGCGGCCATTATCACATTCCGCATGGTCTATCGAACGCGTTGGTTCTGCCGGAAGTGCTACGCTTCAATGCGCCGGACGCCGCGCATCTCTATGCCGAGATTGCTGTTGATGCATTCCCGGAACTTGCAGAGATTGGTACGCAGGCCCGTGCAGCAGCCTTCGCTGACAGGCTTCACCGCTTGGCGCAGGAGTGCGGACTACCCACGAAACTGCGCGACAACGGCGTAACACGCGAAAGCCTACCAATGCTTGCGGACGACGCGATGAAGCAGACGCGCCTTCTCGTCAACAATCCGCGCGCGCTCACCTATGACGATGCCTTGATGATTTACGAAAAAGCCTGGTGATGAAGAAAGAACGTCCAACCCGCGCCGATTTCCGTCATTTCTGCCCGATCCAGCCGCGCTGGAGCGACAATGACGTCTACGGCCATATCAATAATGTCGTCTATTATGAATATTTCGACACGGCGGTGAATATGTGGCTTGTCGAGAACGAAATTCTCGACATTGAGAAAAGCCCCATCATCAGCGTCGTGGTAGAAACAGGCTGCACCTATTTCGAAAGCGCTGCCTATCCGGAACAGCTCGAAGCGGGCGTCGCTGTCGATAAGATCGGCACATCATCCATCGTCTATGCGACGGGGATTTTCCGCCGCGATGTTGATCATGCCCTCTGCGTCGGCCGGTTTGTGCATGTCACCGTCGATCGCGCCACGATGCGCCCGGTTCCGATGCCGGAAGATATGCGTGCCAAGCTAGGAACACTTTTGCGCTAAAACTTTGCAAAAGAGTCCCCGAATTATGCAACGCGTCGAGGCGCAGTGGTCACGATGAAGACGCCGAGTAAGATGATGGCGGCACCCACGATCTGACGCAGATTGATCGTCTCGCCCAGAAAAGTGAGCGCGAAAAACGTCGCCCAAAGAGGCATGAGATAGCCGACCATCGACGCTTTCGTCGGCCCCGCCATGCGGATCAGGCCCATGAACACGGTGATCGGAATGGATGTGGCAAACAAACCGAGCGCAAGCAGCGGCACCGCCCGATCAAGCGCAGGCAAATAACCTGCTGTTCCGCTCCAGAGCAATGCAATCAGGGTCGCCACTGTCGCCGAAACGACCTGCTGGCCGAGCGCCATGCGAGCGGGCGGCATTTCACGCACAAAGCGTGCATAAATGTTGCCCAACGCGTAACACGCGGCGACGCCAAGCATGGCAAGAAAACCAAGCCCTTCGCCACTCAAACCTTGAAACGCAGCAGGCCCGATGAGCAAGGCCATGCCGCAGAAACCAGTTAGAACGCCGCCGATGCGGCGCAAGGTGAGCTTTTCATCATGAAAGGCGAAATGCGCCATCACCGCGACCATCAACGGGCCACCCGCTTGAATGATCGCCGATTGTGCGGTGGCGATATGCAGAATGGCGAAGGCCGTCAGAATATTCGGCACCCAGCCATTCAACGTGCCTAATGTCAGCCATGGCACGAGATCACTCTTTTGCGGCAGAGGATTATCCCCCCGCAGCACGAAAAAGACGGATAACGCAATCGCGGCAATCCCGGCGCGCACTGAAGCGAGCACGACCGGCGTTACATCCGGACCGACAAGCCGCATGAACAGAAAACCTGATCCCCAAAGTGACGAACAGATCATCATCCGCACGATGATGGGACCCGAACCCGGGCCGAGAGCAGGGATCATGCGAAAACAATCATCATGGATGCGAAAACAAATCGATCAGCGGCGGAATAAGAGGTTCATCCGCTGGTGGCATCGGGTACTCGCGCAGCTGGTTCGGCCGCACCCATTTCAATGCCTGATGCTCGATCGCCTGCGGAAAGCCATCCCAGCGGCGACAGACATAAAGCGGCATCAGCAGATGGAAATCGTCATAGGCGAAACTCGCGAAAGATAACGGCGCAAGGCACGGCTCTTTCACATCAATACCAAGCTCTTCTTTGAGCTCGCGGATCAGCGTCTGTTCCGGCCGCTCGCCCGCCTCCACCTTGCCGCCGGGAAACTCCCATAGATCGGCCATGCCCTTGTTCTTCGGGCGCTGGGCAATGAGAATACGCCCATCCTTATCGATAAGCGCGCAGGCAACAACGAGAACGAGTTTCACTGTCGGTTCTCAGCTCCGGTAATCGCCATTGATCTCGACATATTCCTTGGTGAGATCGCAGGTCCACACCGTCGCTTTGCCTTTGCCCAAACCCAGCGAGACGCGAATGTCTATATCTTCATTCTTCATATAGGCTGAAACCTTCGCTTCGTCATAAGACGGGTCGCGCAGCCCCTTATGCGCCACACGGATTCCACCAAACGCAATCGCGAGACGATCGCGATCAGCGGGCTCGCCAGCCTTGCCAACAGCCGCGACGATACGGCCCCAATTCGCGTCTTCACCCGCAATCGCTGTCTTCACCAAAGGCGAATTGGCAATGGAGAGAGCGATTTTTTTTGCCGACGCATCGCTCTTCGCGCCATCAACGGTGATCTCGACGAAATGACGCGCGCCTTCGCCATCCTTCACGACCTGATGGGCGAGATCCATCACGAGTGCATTGAGAGCTTTGGTGAAGGCTGCGAGCCGCTTGTCGCTCGCTGATGAAATCTTCGGGCAGCCCCGCTTTTTAGCAGCACCGGTCGCAAACAGGATCAGCGTGTCCGATGTCGACGTGTCGCTGTCGACGGTAATCGCGTTGAATGACGGATTGACGGCATTCTTCAGAAGAACTTTGAGCGCGCCCGCAGCGATCGGCGCATCCGTGAAGACAAAGGAGAGCATCGTCGCCATATCGGGCGCGATCATGCCGGCACCCTTGGCAATGCCGTTGATCGTCACCTTCACGCCATCGATCTTCACGCTTTTGGTAGCGACCTTGGGATAGGTATCGGTCGTCATGATCGCTTTGGCCGCATCAAGCCACGCATCATCGGAGGCGCGCGCTGCGCAATCGGCGAGCACGCCGTTGAACTTGGTTGCGTCGAGCGGTTCGCCGATGACGCCCGTCGATGCGAGCACGATCTCTTGCGGCTTGCAGCGCAGCGCCTTTGCCGCGATCTGCGCGGTCAGCTTCACCGCTTGCGCACCCGTCTTGCCGGTGAACGCATTGGCATTACCGGAATTGACGACGAGTCCGCGGGCCTTGCCGCCCTTCAGCGCCGCGCGGCACCAATCCACCGGCGCCGACGGACATTTGGACGTCGTGAACACGCCAGCCGCTGCCGTTCCCTCATCCACCGTCACAAGCAGCACATCGGTGCGGTTCTTGTAGCGGATACCGGCCTCGGCCGTCGCAAGGCGGACACCCTCAATGGCAGGCAGGGTGGGATAGGTTTTCGGTGCGAGCGGAGAAATTGTGGCAGACATCGGCGTTCTTCCGGGGAGAGAGGGGTGGGCAGGTCAAAAAAAGGGGCCGCCTTGCGGGCGACCCCTGATGCTTACTTCTTCGGCTGGGTCGCCGGAGCAGCCGGAGCCGCGGGCGCAGCAGGCGCTGCCGCTGGGGCATCCTTCTTCTCGATCTTCAACGAGGCGCGCAGCTTGCCGATGATATCGGTCTGCACCTGACGCTCGAGGAATTGCTGAACCTGATCCTTCACTTCGTCGAAGGTCGGCGGCTTCTTCTCGCGGACGTCCTCAACCTTGATGATGTGCCAGCCGAATTGCGTCTTGACCGGGTCGGACACTTGGCCGGGCTTCATCTTGGAGGCTGCATCGCCAAACTCTGGGACCATGCGATCGGTCGTGAACCAACCAAGATCGCCGCCTTCCTTGCCCGAACCGGGGTCTTTCGAGAATTCCTGGGCCAGTTTGGCGAAGTCCTCGCCCGATTTCAGCTTGGCCGCGATCGACTTGGCCTCGTCTTCCGTCGGAACGAGGATATGGCGGGCCTTGATCTCCAATTCAGGCTTCATCGCCTTGATGGAGTCTTCATAAAGCTTGCGCATCTTCTCTTCCGTGACCTGTTTCTTGGTCTCGGCGGCGAGATAGGCCTCCAGCAGCAGCTTGTCCTTTGTATAGGAGAGGCGGCGGAGGTAATCCTCGCCCTGATCGATCTTGGCGGCGATGGCGGCCTGCGCCCCGGCCTTGATGTCGGCCAGATAGCTGATGGCATAATCCCGCTTCTGAGCGTCCGAGACCTGCGGCGGCAGGGACGAAGCGAGGTCCTCATAGGCCAGTTCGAGGTCTTTTTCGGTGATCGGCTTGCCGTCAATCGTGGCGACGACCCCATCTTTCGGGGCAGTTTGGGCCAAAAGCGCGCCCTGCGGCAGGGTCAGGCCCGCCAAAAGGCCAAGGACCGAAAGGGAAAGGGTCAAAGAGGCGCGCATCAAAAGCTCCGGGTCGCGAGAAAATAAAGCGGTGAGAGAAGTGGACGAACCCGGCCGCGCTGGCAAGGCTTAATGACGCACGCCACCCCCTTTTAAGCCGATTGAACCTTTGAAAATCGGGCTGAAACACCTTAAGTGAGGGCCTCCGGTATGCAGCGTCCGAATGCGGTTCTGCCCTTTCTGGGCTCTCGCTCTGCTGCCTCCGGACCAGAGGGGCCATTTCTGCCGGCCTCCCAGAATTTGAAGGGTCTTCGATGTTCGGCGCACTCGCCAAGAAAATCTTCGGCTCGGCCAATGAGCGCCGGTTGAAAACCTATCGCACGCCTGTGGCCGCCATCAATGCGCTCGAAACCGAGATGCAGAAGCTCTCTGATGATGAGCTGCGCGCCCAGACCCAGAAATTCCGCGACGAGCTTGCGCAAGGCAAGGCGCTCGATGAGATTTTGATTCCAGCGTTCGCCACCGTGCGCGAAGCAGGACGTCGTGTGCTCGGCCAGCGCCATTTCGATGTGCAGCTGATCGGCGGCATGGTGCTGCATGAAGGCGGCATCGCCGAAATGCGAACGGGTGAAGGTAAGACCCTTGTTGCCACGCTTGCAGTTTATTTGAACGCTCTCGCCGGCAAAGGCGTGCATGTCGTCACGGTGAACGACTATCTCGCTAAGCGCGACTCCGAATGGATGGGCCGTCTCTATAAATTTTTAGGCCTGACCGTCGGCGTCATCGTGCATGGTCTCGACGATGAAGAGCGCAAGGCTGCTTACGCCTGCGACATCACCTATGGCACGAACAATGAGTTCGGCTTCGACTATCTGCGCGACAATATGAAATATGATCTGTCGCAGATGGTGCAGCGCGGCCATTCCTTCGCCATCGTCGACGAAGTCGACTCGATCCTGGTTGATGAAGCGCGCACGCCGTTGATTATTTCCGGCCCGCTCGACGATCGTTCCGATCTCTACAACACGATCGACAAGATCCTGCCGAAGCTTGTGCCGGGTGATTTCGAAGTCGATGAAAAGCAGCGCGCCGTGTCCCTCACGGAAGCAGGCAACGAGCATATGGAAGAATTGCTCGCCGAAGCCGGCCTTCTGAAGGAAGGCTCGCTCTACGACGCTGCCAACATCACGCTTGTCCACCACGTCAATCAGGCCTTGCGCGCCCATACGTTGTTCCAGCGCGACAAGGATTACATCGTTCGCAATGGCGAAGTGGTGATCATCGACGAATTCACCGGCCGCATGATGCCGGGACGCCGCTATTCGGAAGGCCTGCATCAGGCCCTCGAAGCGAAAGAACATGTGCAGGTTCAGCCTGAGAACCAGACACTCGCCTCAATCACGTTCCAGAACTATTTCCGCCTTTATGACAAGCTTGCCGGCATGACCGGTACGGCTTCGACTGAAGCCGACGAGTTCATGGACATCTACAAGCTCGAAGTCGTCGAAATCCCGACCAACCTGCCCGTCAAGCGTATCGACGAGGATGACGAGGTCTATCGCACGGCGGAAGAAAAATTCCGGGCCATCACACGCGAGATCGAAGAAGCCGCCAAGAAAGGCCAACCGCTTCTCGTTGGCACCACTTCGATCGAGAAATCCGAACAGCTCGCCGACCATCTGATCTCGCAGGGCTTCAAGCTGATCGACTTCTCCAAGCCTGACGCGCTTGAGCCGCTTTATCAGGCTGCACGCGATGGCCGCGCGTCGAAATATTTCGCGGTGTTGAACGCACGCTTCCACGAGCAGGAAGCCTTCATCGTTGCGCAAGCCGGCGTGCCAGGCGCTGTGACGATTGCCACCAACATGGCGGGCCGCGGCACCGACATTCAGCTTGGCGGCAATGCCGACATGCGCATTGGCCATGATCTCGGCGACATGCCAGAAGGTGAAGAGCGCACACGCCGCGAGGCTGAAATCCGCACCGAGATCGCCGACTTCAAGAAGAAGGCCCTGGACGCAGGCGGCCTCTACGTGATCGGTACTGAACGCCACGAAAGCCGCCGCATCGATAATCAGTTGCGTGGCCGCTCAGGCCGTCAAGGCGATCCGGGCCGCTCGAAATTCTTCTTGTCGCTACAAGATGACCTCATGCGCATTTTCGGCTCCGAGCGCATGGATGGCATGTTAACCAAGCTCGGCCTCAAGGAAGATGAGGCGATCATCCATCCGTGGATCAACAAAGCGATCGAGAAAGCGCAGCAAAAAGTCGAAACGCGCAATTTCGACATGCGTAAGAACATTCTGAAATATGACGACGTGATGAACGACCAGCGCAAGGTCGTGTTTGAACAGCGTCGTGATTTCATGGCGGATGAAAGCGTGCGCACCACCATCGACGATATGCGCCATGGCGTGATCGACGATATCGTGGCCCGTCATATCCCAGAAGGGGCCTATCCCGAGCAATGGGATCTGGCGGGACTTGATGAAGACATCCAGAAATTCCTCGCCATGGAATTGCCGGTCGCGGCTTGGGCGAAGGAAGAAGGCATTGCGGATGAGGAAATCCGCGACCGCATTCGTGAAGCGGCCGACACTGCCTATGCGGCGCGCATCGAACGCAATACGCCGGACGTGATGAACTATGTCGAGAAGCAAGTGCTCTTGCAGATGCTCGACCATCTCTGGCGCGAACATCTCGTTACGCTCGACCAACTCCGCCAAGTGATTGGCTGGCGCGGCTACGCCCAGCGCGACCCGCTCAATGAATACAAATCCGAAGCGTTCGAGCTCTTCAATGGCTTGATCGGCCATTTGCGCGAAAACGTCACGGGCCAGCTGATGCGGATCGAAGTGCAGTTCGCCCCACCGCCGGAACCAGAATTGCCGCCGATGGTGGCAAGCCATCTCGATCCCAATACGGGCGAAAACGAAATGGCGATGGCCAACCTTGCTTTTGCGACACCCAGCGACAAGCAGGCACGTGACCCGAACAATCCCGATACATGGGGGCGCGTCGGCCGCAACGAGCCTTGCCCCTGCGGCTCAGGCAAGAAGTACAAGCACTGCCACGGGCAGTTCGTGTAAATCAAAAATCCGGCGACGCTCTCGCCGGATTTTTTATGGGATCGTGTCCATGATCATCCGCCCGATCACCCGTAACGACAAGGCGCAATGGCTCCCGCTGTGGAAAGCCTATCAAGCGTTCTACAAAGTCACGATGGCCGATGCGGTGACGGACCAGACGTGGGAGCGGTTTTTCGAAGAACTCGTGCCGATCAACGCCTTCGTCGCCGAAGAAAAGGGCGCGATCCTCGGCTTCGTCCATTACATTTTTCACTATTCGACTTGGACCCAAGGTCCGTATGTCTATTTGCAAGATCTGTTCACGAGCGAAGCCGCGCGCGGGAAGGGTGTCGGTCGAGGCTTGATCGAAGCGGTTTATGAAACCGCCGAGAAGGCTGGCGCCTCGCGCGTCTATTGGCTGACACATGAAACCAATGAGACCGCCATCGGCCTTTACGAGAAAGTCGCCGACCGCAGCGGTTTCATCCAGTTTCGCAAAAACTTTTGATCGCCACGCCTTTCAGGGGCGCTTCACTGCAAGTGTCGCTGGTCTAACGCCCCCGGCAGATATCCGTCATGGAACTGCCATTGGCATAGAGACTTTTCATCCAGCCTTCCGTTGAGAAATAGGCGACGAAGTCGTTGCCGTACTGGCGCACCTTGCCCCAGACGGTCACGCCATCCTCTTCGGTCTTGTAGCGAATGACGATGTAATCGACCTGGCCCGCATCCGACGCCCATCGGAACCGTTTGGCCTCATTGTCGAAAGAAACGCGGTAAGAATAGCGCGAGTTCTTGCAGTTCATCTGATAGGTTTCGGCCGTCGCCGGCTGCGCAACCCAACCTAAGGTAAGGCCTAGAATCAGCGCCCAACCGGTCAGCGTTGAAAACTTCATCGTGTCCCTCCGTCTGACACGCCCCCCTGCATGGATGAATGCAGCAAGTTTCGTGCAAGTTTGGAAGAGGGCCAGCGGCCTCGTCATGGCCGGTTGAAACGGGCGGGAGATCGTACCCCCAAAACGATCACGCACCCGAATCCGTGAGGATCGGGTGCGTGCGATCGAGATCGATCGGATCCATCCAAAGGCAGGAGAACCTACCTGCCCTTGATCACGGCCTTCGCGAATGGGGCCGGGACGGCGGGCGGCTTGCTGAGAAGATCGCAGCAAGCCCCGATGGATCAGAGGCCATTACGCCTTCGGAGCAGCCGCAGCAGCCTTGCGCGGACGGCCAGCGCCCTTGCGGCGAGCCTTACGGGCAGCCGGCTTCTTGCCAGCAGCCTTGCCAGCCTTGAGAGCCGCAACAGCAGCCTTCGCAGCCTTCAGAGCAGCCGTCGCCTTCTTGACCTTGGCCTGAGCGGCCTTCATCTTCTTGGCGAGAGCGGCCTTAGCCTTCTTAGCAGCGGCCTTCGCCTTCGCGTTGGCGGCCTTTGCCTTGGCAGCAGCGCCGCGCTTGGCGGCAGGCTTACGACCAGCCTTGCGGGCCGGCTTGGCTTTAGCAGCGGATTTCTTCGGGGCCTTCATGATCAACAGTCCTCCCAGCGCCATGTCCAATCATGGCGAGTGAATCAAAGCTTAGAATCTTGGAAATACCAAGAGTCCATTGACGATTTCGCTCGCAATTTCTGAATAATTTGATAACGACCGCGCCCTTTGACCCGATTCTATGCATATTAAGTTATTGAATTTACTAATAAGTTTAGTCGTCTAAGTGTTCGCTAGAAAAAGCAAAAAAAATTGCATCTAACCTGCACGAAAACCCGGTTTTTCATGTCAAGCGGAACTTTGATTCGCGCAAAATGATTCGATACGCGTTTGAAGTGATTCGTTTTGCGGTTCGCACGGCGCATTGCACGCGCCATTTTCGCAGCCACAAACACGTCTCGTTCTGCATCGAAAGTCGCACCGACATGCCACTGCATGCGGTGTGTTGAACGTCGTTCAGCGTGTTTTGATTTCCGCCGCGGGACAATTGCGCCGTCCCTGCTCGAGGCATTGATGCACGGCGATGCTGCGGTGAAATTCCTGCACGAGCCAAAAACCGATACCGAAGAGGACGAGCACGACGATCGCCGTCAGCAACGCCTGCTTCGTCCGCACATCTTCTTCCTGCGCGGGATCGGACGGGTCTTCATGGATGATGCGCGCAGGATGTGTGCGCTCAGATGGATGCGGCCTGTGTCCGCCCCCGCTCATTGTGCGGGGGTGAGATCCGCCGTCACGATCGGTTGCGCGCCAGCAATGATCTTGCGGGCGCCCGTCGCGTCGGAAACACGCTCGCCATTGTCTTTGCTCGCGCGGCGCGGCGGCAGAGGCACATTGGCGGGGAATTGTGTGGCGTCAGCGGGAGCGGCCGTATCGCCCGTTCCAAACCAACGCTGCAACATCGATTTCTCAGGCGCCGCGCTCGCTGCAGATTGCTGTGGCGCACTTGTCGGCGCGGTTTCTTTCTTCTCACCGAAGAGTGAGCCGATGCCAGAGAACATGGTGAAGCCAGATGATGGCGCTGCAGCAGCGGCAACGGGCGCCGAATTACTGGCTGCAGCAGGTGCAGCACTGGCTACAACAGGCGCCGGGGTGGCAGGCTTCGCTGCAACTGCGGGCGTTGTCGAGGCTGTCGTCTTCGGCGCACCGTTCGCATCAAGATGCACGACTTCCACCGCACCGATGGCTTCAGGCCGGCTCACATCGCCAAGCTTGGCGCTACGATCAGGAAGTTGGCTGATAACGCGATCACCTGCGAGTGCGACGAAGCTCCCGCTGTCGCGGAAGGATTCATGCTGACTGCCATCAGCGTAGCGAACGGAGATCGCGGGCGTGCCACGCTCAATCAATTCGGCAACCTTCTTATTGTCGCTCGCCTGCTTGGCGCTCACAGCTTCGGCCAGCGTCTCATCCACTTTCAGCTTCGGGCACGAGGCGAGCGGATCAGGACGGCCACCTTCAGCCGACGCATTGAAATAATATTTTTGGCCGCAATAGCCGACCTGCGGCTCGCGCTTCGTCACTTCGAAATGGTCATTGCCTTCCTTCAGGTTCTTCCAGAAGGGCATATTTGGATCGTGACGATATTTGGCGAGGTTTTCAGCCGTCATACGGAACGGGAAGGACTGAAACTGCACTGCCTTCTGACCGCCGGCGAAGCTCTCGCGCATGATCGCGTAGATTTCTTCAATCTGGTCGTTCGTCATCGCGAAGCAACCACGCGATGAGCAAGTGCCATGCACCATGATATCGCCACCGCTGCGCGACATCGCGCGCTCAAGCGGATTGGGATAACCGACATTGAAAGCCAACCAGTAAGACGAATTGGGATTCATCTGCGCCGGCGTGACGTAATAGAAGCCTTCCGGAACCTGCCGGTCGCCTTCCTTCTTCTTCGGGCCCAATTGGCCAGACCAGCGGCAAACCGGATAGCTCTTGATGAGCGCGTATTCGCCGCTCGCGGTCTGCTTCCAAATCTCGATTTCGGATTCTTGCTTGTAGGCACGGACAAGCACGGGCGCGTTCTTCGACGAACCCTTCGCTTCCATCTTGGCGACTGTTGCGGAGGGCACAGGCGCATAGGCGCGGGCCGGATATTTGCCACGCTGTTCCTCGCACCCAGCCACAATCAGCAGGGCAGCGGACGACAGGATCAGACGGGAAACCGTGGTGGACACCATGCCTGCTATTCCTTCAAGCGCACGACGACATTGTAATGCCATCGTTAACGACGCCATCCTTTCCCAATCCTTACCGCGGACCCGTTTGACCGGTGGCCATGGTTAAGAAAGAGCTAAGAGGGGTCAGCTTAACCCGTTCAAGCCTTTCGGCCAATGCCTAGAAATTTGGCCGCGCGGCGGTCGCGCAAAGCCTCGGGGGAGAGTGGCGCAAGGTCGGAGAGGGAGGCTGCAATGGCATCGCCTGCCGCACGGATCGCAGCTTCCGGATCGCGATGAGCACCACCCACCGGCTCGGGCACGATCCCATCGATGATGCCGAATTTGAGGAGATCCTGCGCCGTGATCTTCATATTGGTCGCAGCATCCTGCGCCCGACCGGGATCACGCCACAGGATCGAGGCTGATGCTTCCGGCGAGGCGACCGTATAAATGGCGTGCTCCATCATCAGCACCTTATTGCATGATGCGATCGCCACCGCGCCGCCCGATCCGCCTTCGCCGATGACAAGCGCGACATTGGGCACACCGAGCGACAGGCAGCGATCCGTCGAACGCGCAATCGCTTCCGCCTGACCACGCTCTTCCGCATCAATGCCCGGATAGGCACCAGCCGTATCAACGAAACTCAGAACTGGCAGACCGAAACGGTCGGCCAGATCCATCAGACGCACCGCTTTGCGATAGCCTTCAGGCATCGCCATGCCGAAATTATGCTTGAGACGGCTTTCGGTATCGAAGCCCTTCTCTTGCCCGATCACGCAAACCGATTGACCGCGAAAGCGACCAAAACCACCGACAATGGCTTCATCCTCACCGAACAGACGATCGCCGGCGAGCGGCGTGAAGTCTTCAACGAGCCTGTCGAGATAATCGCGATAATGCGGCCGCATCGGGTGGCGCGCCACCATCGTCTTCTGCCAAGGCGTCAGGCTGGCATAGAGCTCGCGGAGCGAGGCATTCGCCCGGTTCTGCAACCGTGCAGCTTCGTCGCGCACAGAGTCCGAGCCATTCGCCTCAGCGATCGCGCGAAGTTCATCGACCTTCGCCTCAATCTCTGCGACCGGCTTTTCAAAATCGAGATAGCTGCGCAAGGAAAACCCTTTGCCGTAAACCTGCCGCGGCAACCAAACCGGTCAACCCGCGAGGTGCCGTAGCGTGAGGACCTAAGCCCTGTGTTGCGCGCCGTGATACTAGCCCGCAGCGCCCGGGACAAGTGACCCCACAAAAAGGCGCCGTCAAGGCGTCAGCGCCTTGCGCGCGGATGGCACCAGAACGGGTTGGAACCGGACCGCTGCCCGGCGCGAAGCACGTACCGGTGCCGGCCGATAGAGAAGCTTGGTCGCCTCGATCAGATGGACGCCAGCAAAGGGCAGCGACAGGGTCGCCCCGACCTTTTCCCACGCACTCGCTGTCCGCCAGAAGAAGCGCCGCCGCACGGGCGGCATATAGAGAAGCTCGGTCCAATAGATCGGCGAAAACAGCGACTCCCGCATCAAGCGGGTCAATTGCCCGCGCGAAAAGGGCTGGCCTTGGCCAAACGGCGTTGTATCCATCCGCGCCCATAATCCGCGCCGATTGGGGACAACGGCAATCAGGCGGCCGCCGGGATTGAGAATTCGCCAGACCTCGGAGAGGAGATCAGGCGGGCTGTCATCGGTCTCCAAAGCGTGAACGAGCAGCACAAGATCGACCGTTTGATCGGGGAGCGGCAGCATCCCGGTGTCGGCCAGAGCCGTCGCTGATGGGCCGCTCGCAGGCCAATGGATGACGCCCTGCCCTTCCGGCATCAGCGCGAGAACGCGATTGGCCGTCGCACGGAAGGGTTCGAGATAAGGCGTCGAATAGCCGATACCGAGCATGATCGCGTCACGGTGGTCATGCCAGCGCTGCTCGATGACCGCCCCAATGGTACGGGTGGCGAGATGGCCAAGCGGCCCGCCATAAAACCCTCTGAGATCGACGACGTCGCTGCGCATATCCGAACTGCCATGGCGGGACTGGCCTTCTGCCCCGCTCTCTGGAACATTACTGCCATGGCCGCTTCAATTCACCAATTCCTCATCGGTAACGATAATTACGGCATCCTCATCCATGATGAGGCGTCCGGCGCAACCGCCACGATTGACGCGGGTGAAGCCGCGCCCATCCTTGTCGCGCTCAAACAGACTGGGTGGACGCTGACCGACATCTGGGTCACGCATCATCATGGCGACCATGTCGCTGGCATTCCGGAGTTGAAGGCGGCCACTGGCGCCAAAGTCACAGCACCGCTCGCCGACAAGGATCGCGTGCCGCTCGTCGACCATGGCGTCAAGGAAGGGGACAGCGTCACACTGGGCTCGACACGGGCCGCGATCATCGAAACCCCCGGCCATACCGCCAACCACATCGCTTATTATTGTGCTGATGATGGGCTGCTTTTCGCTGGCGACACGCTGTTCTCGCTGGGTTGCGGCCGATTGTTTGAAGGCACGCCGGCACAAATGTGGTCTTCGCTGCAAAAGCTTCGCGCGCTGCCAGCTGCGACCAAGCTTTATTGCGGCCACGAATACACACAATCGAACGCCCGCTTTGCGCTGACGGTCGATCCTGAGAATGCGGCACTCAAACAGCGCGCCCGCGAAATTGATGCGCTCCGCGCCAAAGGTGCGTTCACACTGCCATCGACCATCGGCGCCGAAAATGCAGAAAACCCCTTCCTGCGGGCTGATGATCCGCTGATCGCTGCGCGTCTTGGCATGGCCGGCGCATCGCCGGTCGATGTCTTCACCGAATTGCGGGCACGGAAAAACAGAGCCTGATATGCATTTCGGCCTGACGGAAAAAGAGATTATCGCTGCGCTCGATCTGAAACCCCATCCCGAAGGTGGCTGGTATCGCGAGACGTTCCGCGATCAAAAGACCGATGCGCAGGGCCGTGCCGCCTCGAGCTTGATTTATTTTCTGCTCGGCACGGGCGACGTGTCGGAATGGCACCGCATCGATGCCGCCGAGATCTGGCATTATTATGCGGGCGCTCCGCTCGTGCTTACCATTTCCGAGAACGGGCATGATGCGGCCGCCTATCGTATCGGGCCTGATCTGAAAACGGGTGAGCGGCCACAATGCGTCGTTCCACCCGGCGCTTGGCAAACGGCGACCAGCCTCGGCGCGTGGACGCTAGTTGGCTGCACCGTCGCGCCAGCTTTCGATTTTGCTCATTTCGAACTGGCGCCGCCCGGCTGGCGTCCCGTTCCCCGCTCAGCGCAGTCTTAATGGCATGAACATTCTCGACCCGACCATCGATCGCCAACTCGTGCGCGCGCTCGAAACCCATTCCGCCCGCGCCTGGCCTGCACCGGAAATCGTGCAAGTGAATGGCTGGGAAGTGCGCTTCACGCCCGGCTCGCGCTCCCGCCGCGTCAATTGCGTCACGCCGATGGCACCTGTCGCAGGCAGGCTCGAGGACACGCTGAAACTCGCCAAAAAGCTCTGCGATGAACGCAACCTGCCTTGCACCTTGCGTGTGACGCCGCTTGGCGGCCGCGAACTGGCCGATTGGCTGCAAGCCCATGGCAAGGGCATGACCGGTGATGCAACCGCAGTGCAAGTTGCTCCTCTCGGCGGCTTGGCCGCAGCGGACAACCATGCATTGCTGGACAACCATCTCACAGACGAATGGCTCGCGGGATTAGAAGCATCGGGTGCGGATGCGGCTGAGCGCGCATTGATCGCGCGTCTCCTCGCCGACGTGATGACACCCCAAGGCTTCGCGCGGGTGATGCAAGATGGCGAGCCTGTCGCCGTTGGACGCGCTGTTGTCGACCATGGTCTTGCTGGCATCTTCCACATCGCAACCGCCAAACAGGCACGACGGCAAGGCCATGGCCGCGCCATCGTCAACGCACTGATGCACTGGGCGCGCGAACAGGGCGCAATGCGCGCTTATTTGCAAGTTGTGGCGGCGAATGAACCGGCGATTGCGCTTTATCGCGCTTTCGGTTTCCGCGAAGCCTATCGCTACGATTACCTTACGCTTTAAAGCGTAGGCGGTCCGAAGACGCGATCAAAGCGCCAGCCACGATCAAGACGACAGCGCCCAGCAACGCTGCATCGGCAGATGCAAAGCCGGTGGCAATCAAAAGACAGGTCGAGAGCACCGGCGCGGCATAAGAGAGCACGCCGAGGAGGCGGATATCGCCATGCTTCATGCCCATGTCCCAGATATAAAATGCAGCGCCAACTGGCCCGAGACCCAGCGCGATGATCGCGACCCATTCGGTGCCTTGCGGGATCACGGTCTGTTCGAACAGAAAATGTGACGGCACGGAGAGAAGTGCAGTGACCGCGCAAAAACCGGTGACGGCATCCGTCGGCACCGAACCGAACAGGCGGGACAGCACCGAATAGCCCGACCAGACGAACGCACAGGCGAGTGCCGCTGCATAACCAGGCAGATAAGCCGCACTGAAACCCGATGCGCCCATGCGCGACCAGCCAAGCACGACGACACCGGCGAACCCAAGGATGGCACCCGCGACATGGATGAGCTTGATCCGCTCGCCGGGCAGGAATGCCGAAAACAACACGATCAAGAGAGGCCAGAGCGCGCTGATGGTTGCAGACTCGGCCGGTGGCGCCCATTTCAGCGCTGCGAAATAAAGCGCGTGATAGCCGAATAAACCGACAATGCCGAGCGCCCAGACGGGCCAAGGTTGGATGAGCGCTGACCACGTGCCACGCACCGCCATGGCCACAAGGCCGAGCAAGGTGCCAAGCGCAAATGTCATCGCCGCCAGTTGAAAAGGCGGCACCCGCCCTGAAGCGGCAGTGAGAAAAGCCAGCGCGGCCCACAGGGCAATCGCACCGAAACCGGCCCAACTGGCCTGTGCGCGTGTCATGGAAAACTCCTCGCCGCGGGATGCGAGAGCACGGACGTCTTGTCAAGCGCTCTGGCCGAGCCAGCTTGGGCCCGCTATGCTGACAGCAACAGACAACCGGGATCCGGGGAGAATTCGATCATGGATATGAATGGCTCGCAGCGCATCGAAGCGTCGCCCGACACTGTTTGGGCGGCCCTCAACGATGTCGATGTTCTGAAAGCCTGCATTCCGGGCTGCGAGACGATCAACAAGACCTCCGATACCGACATGGATGCCAAGGTCACTTTGAAGATCGGCCCGGTGAAGGCCTCCTTCACAGGCAAGGTGACATTGTCGGATCTCGACCCGCCGCATGGCTATACGATCTCAGGCGAAGGATCGGGTGGCGCTGCAGGACACGCGAAGGGTGGCGCCAAAGTGCGGCTTGAACCACTCGAAGACGGCGCCACCATGCTGCATTACGAAGTCAGCGCGCAGATTGGCGGCAAGATCGCCCAATTGGGTTCGCGCCTAATCGACGCGACGGCGAAAAAGCTGGCGGGTGATTTCTTTCAGAAATTCGGACAGATCGTCGGCCCCGTGCCAGAAGATGCACCCGAAGCCGAGAAAAAAGGCTGGTTCAAGAAAATGCTGGGTTGAGCGCCCGCGCGCTCAACTCTTAGGGCGAATGGCGTGACTATCTTTGCGCCCTTGCGCACGCGCTGCTTCCTGCAATTCATGCCGAAATTCATCGCGCTTTTCATGGACCGACGCGATGACATAGCCGGCCGCTACGCCAAGCCCAACAAGTGCCGCCTCTGATAATTGCAGGCTCGCCTCGATTGTCTCTGGCACGGCATCGGTCACGCCTGCCGCATAGAGTTCACGCGCATGGGCAGCATCCCGGGCGCGGGCGACAATGACCACATCATTGCGGAGCGCTTTGGCAGCCTCGACGACTTCTTTGATTTTCGCCGCATTGTTGATGGTGACGATCACAGCGCTCGCCTTGTCGATCCCGCAGCTTTTGAGAAAGAGTTGGTTCGACGCATCGCCATAAAACACGTTGCGCCCGCGACGCCGCCAATGAGAAACCGCACTCGCATCGCGATCGGTCGCGAGATACGCCACTTTGTGCCGATCCAGCATATCGCAAACAACTTCACCAACGCGACCGTGACCCACAACAATAGCACGCCGCATTTCATCGGTCGGCGGTTGCACCATGGCCTCCTGCGGGATAACGGCAACAGCAAACCGCCGCGCAAACCGTCGTCCCACAATCGCAATGCCAGGCAAGAGCGCCATGCTCACAGCAACAATCGTGAGCAGCAGTTCGGCTTCATCACGACCGAGGAGGCCAAGCGACAGGATCATCGCAATCACGATGAAAGCAAATTCACCGCCAGGCGCGAGTAAAAATGCCGTCTCAATGGAGGTGGCATTAGAGACACGAAAAGCCCGCGCAAGCGCATAGCCAATGACTGTCTTAATGGCGAGTAATGCCAAAACACCACCGGCAATCAAAAGCGGATGACGCACGATCGCTGCAGGCTCGATACTCATCCCGACAGAGAAAAAGAAAACACCCAGCAAAAGTGATTTGAACGGCTCGATCGTGACTTCAATGGCACGTCGATATTCAGTTTCAGCGAGAACAAGACCGGCAACGAAGGCGCCAAGCGCCATCGACAATCCCGCAAAAGCGCTGGCGACGCCCGTGCCAATGGCAACGAAGATCGTGGCCGCAATGAAGAACTCGGGATTGTCAGGTGTCGCAACCAACCGGAACAAGGGTTGCAGTACGACGCGACTGATCAACACGATGGCGGCAATTGCCAAGGCTCCTTGGCCCAACGCTAAAGCGAGTTCGAGCCAGATTGGCCCCTCCTGCCCCGCGCCGACGACACCCACAAGAAACAAGAGAGGGACGACGGCAATATCTTGCGCAATCAAGACCGCGAAACTGGTGCGGCCTGTGTTCGTCGCCAGTCGCCCACTGCGCGCTAGAATTTCAACGACAATGGCTGTCGATGAAAGCGAGAGGCTCGCCCCAATCACGGCAGCCGTACCGGGACGAAATCCAAGCATGGTCAACCCCGCCGCCAAAGCGAAGGTCGACAAAACGATTTGAAGACCACCAAACCCGAAGACGAGCCGCTTCATCTTGAAGAGGCGTTGCGGCGACAATTCGAGCCCGATGAGGAACAAGAGAAAGACAATGCCAAGCTCGGCGATGGCTGCAATCTGCTTTTCGCCAGTGACAGTCACAAAATCGAGAAACGGAAAATCTTGCGCGAAGGCACCAAGCCCCTTGGGTCCCAACATGAGCCCTGCTGCAAGAAAGCCGAGAATGGGACTGAATTTGAGCCGATTGACCAATGGCACAATGACAGCGGCGGTACCCAAAACGATGAGACCATCTTTGTATGCCGAGAGATCAAGAGCCGCCGCCATGATAAAAGATGATCACTCCAAATTTTTTTCGCACACGAAGCGCTGCGCTGACGCTTGAAGATTGCCCCGGATAAGCTGCTTCGGGCAAGCCAAAAATTCGTCAAGCGGAGCTATGGGCGATTCGCGCGACAGTCTTCATCATCGACTTGGATCCATTTCTGCATCGCGTCCTGCCACATCATGGGCACATTTCGTCTTCGTCCTATCGCGCGCACGGCTGAACCGCAGACGTGCTCATCGGGAAGAGGACATAAAATAGCTACGCACGCATTTGCATCGGGATCGCCTCCACGAGCGGGAATGATTCAGACGTTCAGTGACGATTTCAATCGCTCTGAGCTGAAGGATGACATGAATTGGAAAACGACGTTTCCGGGAGGATTACGTACCATCACGACGACAGGCGAGAAGCAACTCTACCTCGACGATGAGTATCGTTCGCCGATCACCAAAGCCGCGATTCCGTTCGATGCCCATCACATCGAAAAGGGCGTGCTTACTCTCAATGCAAAACCTACACCAGGCACTTTGCTCGATGATGTGCGCATGCCGTACATCTCCGGCATGATCAACAGCTATGACGCACATCAAGTGCGCTATGGCTATGTCGAGACAACAGCCGAAATTCCTGCAGGCAAAGGTTTATGGCCTGCGTTTTGGTTACGCTCGGTTGATCCCACCCACCGCGTCGAAATCGATATTGTGGAAATGCTTGGCCAGACGCCGGGTTCCTATAACGGAACGATCCATACGCCACATCATCAATATAATGTCGCACGTGTGAAACTGCCGGATCTCTCACAAGGGCTTCATCGCTTTGGCGTCGATTGGCAGGAAGATACAACGACTTTCTACGTCGACGGCAAAAAGATGGGCAGCATCGCCACACCGGATGCTCTTGATTCACCTATGTATATGATTGCTAACCTCGCCATTGGTGGCTGGGCTGGCGCACCCGATACCAAAACCCCTTGGCCCGCCGACTTCAAAATAGACTCGATCAAGGTCTGGTAAGACTCTGCCGATTTGGCGTCAAAAAATTTATCGGTTGGCAATGGTCAGGATACACAGTCAGGCGGTGCTGGCGACTGCAACACCATCATCGCTGGAAAGGGGAATGATTGGCTAACCGGTGGCACCGGTGCAGACGTCTTTGTCTTCGCTCCTCATGAGGGTCGTGATTTCATCACCGACTTCAATCCTAGCGCCGATCAGCTTGATCTACGCGCTTTTGACCGCGACAGTTTTAGCGAGATCCAAGCGCATATGGCGACGATCAAGGGGCACGCCGCGATCGTTGCAGAGGGGACGACCATCATCCTCCAAAACGTCGGCAAAGCCATGCTACATACCGATGACTTTATCGTCGCCTGAAGTAAGGATTGATTAACCATGAAGACGGCCGCATGCGCAGCCGTCTCGCCGTGCTGCATTGCCGCAGAGCTTTCCCTTGCAATGATCGCGCGGCTTCTGTTGTCTCTGCAGCATGAACGATCAGAGTTTGCGTGATAATCCCGGCATGGCACGCCGCAAACCGCGCCTAGTCCCGCGCGGCCGCCCTCTCGACACGGATGCGTTGCACATGGTCGCGCGCCTTGTCGGTGAACGCGGGCGCATGGCCGACCAACTCATTGAAAATCTACATCGCCTACAAGATCATCTTGGATGCCTGCCTGCTCCTCACCGCCGCGCATTGGCGGAGTGGATGAACCTGCCGATGGCGCAGATTGAAGAGGTTGCAACATTCTACGCGCATTTTGATTGCGTCGAAGATCTTGCTGAGCGCCCGGCCCCGATCACCATCCGCGTGTGCTCATCTCTGCCCTGCCAAATGGCGGGGGCGGAAACGCTGCGGCTGGCCCTGCTGGCCAAGGCCGATCCAAACCGTGTCCGGATTGTCGAAGCGCCGTGTATCGGCTCATGCAATGAAGCACCTGCCGTTCTGGCCGGAGAGCGCCGCATAGGACACGCCGATGCTGAGCATGTGCTCAATGATGTTGCCGATCATGCCCTAACGCCAACAAAGCCAACTTACGCTGATCTTGCCGCCTATCGCGCACGCGGTGGCTATGACGTTCTCATCGCGCTGCGAGACAATCGCCGCACCGCTGATGATGTCATTGCGACACTCTCTCAATCAGGCCTGCAAGGTTTAGGCGGCGCTGGCTTTCCCGCTGGCCGCAAATGGATGACGGTGCGCGCCCAGCCAGCACCACGCCTGATGACGATCAATGCAGATGAAGGCGAGCCCGGTACGTTCAAAGATCGTTTCTGGCTCGAACATGATCCGCATTTAATGCTTGAAGGCGCATTGATTGCAGCACAATGTGTTGGTGCCGACAAAATCTATCTCTATTTGCGCGATGAATATCCTGCGCTCAGGCACATCCTTGCCCATGAGGTCACGGCGCTTGAGGGCGCGAACCTCATGCCGCAGGGTTTCATCGAAATCCGCCGTGGCGCCGGTGCCTATGTCTGTGGCGAAGAGAGCGCCATGATTGAGTCGATTGAAGGCAAGCGCGGCTATCCACGCCAGCGTCCGCCCATCATCGCGGAAGCAGGCTTGTTCGGTCGACCGACACTCAACCACAATGTCGAAACTTTGTGCTGGCTACCCATCCTCCTGCAACGCGGTGCTGATTGGTTTGCCAAAAAAGGGCTGAATGGTGCGAACGGACTACGTTCATGGTCAGTGTCGGGTCGTGTCAAACATCCAGGTGTCTACATCGCACCGGCGGGCGTCACGGCGCAGCAATTGATTGCACTTGCAGGCGGCATGAGGGACGGTCACACACTCAAAGCCTTTCTGCCGGGCGGCGCATCAGGCGGCATTTTGCCGGCATCGCTCGCTGACCGTCCGCTTGATTTTGGCAAATTGGCGGATCTCGGCGCCTTTGTTGGGTCACACGCTGTCATCATCCTATCGCAACAGGATTCGATCCGTGATGCTGTGCGCAATCTTGCGCGTTTTTTCGAGCATGAAAGTTGCGGCCAATGCACGCCCTGCCGCGTTGGCACTGAAAAGATGACAGCGCTACTCGCACAAGATGTGTGGGATGAAGCACTACTGCGTGAACTTTCGACCGTGATGGCGGATGCCTCGATCTGCGGATTGGGACAAGCCGCCCCCAATCCCCTCCTCACTGCCTTTCGCTTTTTCCCCGAGGAGACGCTGGGATGAGCGTCACCTTCACACTCGATGGCAAGACAGTCACGGCCGAAGATGGCGAGACGATCTGGTCGGTGGCCCAGCGCTACGGCACGCATATTCCGCATCTGTGTCACCGGCCTGAACCCGGCTATCGGCCGGATGGCAATTGCCGGGCCTGCATGGTCGAGATTGCGGGTGAACGCACCTTGCAGCCTTCGTGCAAACGCGAGCCGACCGAAGGCATGGATGTGACGAGCGCCTCACCGCGCGCTGAAACGGCACGCCGCATGGTGATGGAATTGCTGCTCGCCGATCAGCCCGCACAAGCCGATGCGCACGATACGCAATCCCATTTCTGGCAGGAAGCGGCGGCCATGGAGCTTGCGCACTCGCGCTTTCCATCACGCAAGACCAAGCCTGAAGCTGATCTCTCACATCCCGCCATGGCGGTAATGCTTGATGCCTGCATCACCTGCGGCCTCTGCGTCCGCGCCTGCCGCGAGGTCCAGGTCAACGATGTGATCGGCATGGCACTGCGCGGCCATGATGCAATGCCCGTTTTCGACCTGTCGGATCCGATGGGCACATCAACCTGCGTGGCCTGTGGCGAATGTGTCCAAGCCTGCCCAACCGGCGCATTGATGCCCAAAACAATTGTCAATGAGACGACATTGCAAGGCACGCGCCACGCCGATGAAAGCGTCGATTCTGTCTGCCCCTATTGTGGCGTTGGCTGCCAAATCAGTTTCAAAATGCGCGACGGCAAGATTGCCTATGTCGAAGGCCGCGAGGGCCCAGCCAATGAAAACCGACTCTGCGTCAAAGGCCGCTTCGGTTTTGATTATGTGCACAATCCCGAGCGATTGACGGTGCCGCTCATCCGTAAACCGGATGCGCCGAAGGGCCTGAATGTCGATCCAAAAAATCCTTGGACGCATTTTCGTCCTGCAACATGGGACGAGGCGCTTGATCACGCCGCAGGCGGCTTTGATCAATTACGCCGCACCCATGGGGGTCGCAGTATTGCGGGTTTTGGCTCAGCCAAAGGTTCGAATGAAGAAGCGTACTTGTTCCAGAAGCTGATCCGAACCGCTTTTGGCCACAACAATGTCGATCATTGCACAAGGCTGTGCCACGCGTCTTCCGTTGCCGCTTTGATGGAAGGTATTGGCTCGGCGGCCGTGACAGCGAGTTTCGATGAGGCGCTCAATGCGGATGTCATCATCGTCATCGGCGCCAACCCGACCGAGAACCACCCTGTTGCTGCCACCTATATCAAACAGGCAGCCAAGCGCGGCGCGAAGCTGATCGTCATGGATCCGCGCGGTATGGCGCTGCGCAAACAGGCATGGCGTCTATTACAATTCCGCCCGGGCAGCGATGTCGCCATGCTCAATGCGATGATGCATGTCATCGTGACGGAGAATTTGCACGATCGTGCGTATATTGCCGCACATACTGAAGGGTTTGATCGGCTACGCCAGCACCTCGCACCCTATACGCCTGAAACGATGGCCGAGATTTGCGGCATTGATGCAGAGACCTTGCGCGAGGTGGCCCGCACTTACGCCACCGCACCGCGCGCGATCATCTTCTGGGGCATGGGTGTTTCGCAACATATTCACGGCACAGACAATGCGCGCGCATTGATTTCTCTCGCCTTGATGTGCGGCCAGACCGGACGACCCGGCACAGGCCTACATCCGCTGCGTGGCCAGAACAATGTGCAAGGCGCATCTGACGCCGGATTGATCCCGATGATGCTGCCCGATTACGCGCGCGTCAGTATCGATGCCAATCGCCGGCGGGTTGAAAATCTCTGGGATGCCGCCATCGCCCCAGAGCCCGGACTCACCGTCGTCGAAATCATGCAGGCGATCGAAAAGCGCCAGATCCGCGGGCTTTATGTGATGGGTGAAAATCCGGCCATGTCGGATCCTGACGCCGATCACGCGCGCACTGCGCTCGCGAGTCTCGATCATCTCGTTGTGCAGGATATCTTCCTCACTGAGACGGCCATGTTCGCCGATGTCGTTCTGCCCGCCTCTGCATGGCCAGAAAAAACAGGCACGGTCACCAATACCAATCGCCAAGTGCAGATGGGACGCCCTGCCGTATCGCCGCCCGGTGCGGCACGGCGCGATTTTGATCTCCTCGTCGCGATGGGCCAGCGCCTTGGTCTGAAATGGTCTTATACCCATCCACGCGACGTCTTCACTGAAATGAAGAAACTCATGCGTTCCCTCGATCATATTTCATGGGAGCGGCTTGAGCGCGAAGATGCGGTCACCTATCCGTGCAGCGCAGACGATGCGCCGGGACAATCAATCGTGTTTGGCGAACGCTTCCCGACAGCCAGTGGGCGCGCGCGTTTTGTCCCTGCCGAAGCGCTCCCGCCGGGTGAATGGCCGGATGAGGATTATCCGCTCATCCTCACCACAGGCCGTCAATTGGAGCATTGGCACACTGGCGCGATGACACGTCGCGCCCGCGCGCTCGATACGCTCGAGCCCGAAGCGACGGCGTCGCTTCATCCTGAAACCTTGCGCCTCCTCGACATCAAGCCCGGCGAAACCATGCGCCTGACGACACGGCGCGGCAGCATTACATTGATCGCCCGCGCTGATCCGGCGCTGCAGCGCGACATGGTGTTCGTGCCCTTCGCTTATGTCGAAGCATCCGCGAATATTTTGACAAGCCCACGCCTTGATCCTGATGGAAAAATACCGGAATTCAAATTCTCAGCCGTACGCGCCGAGAAATTGAACAATATCGCCGCCGAATGATCGACCGCGACGCCTTCATCCGCGCCGAAACGCGGCTTTTGGTGGTGCCGCATGCGCCGGAAATCATGCTGCATCTCGCCGACGAAGCTGTTGATCTGTGGAAGCGCACAGAGGAAGAACTGGCTGAGATGGGTTTGCCACCGCCCTTCTGGGCGTTTGCGTGGGCCGGCGGGCAAGCACTGGCACGCTATCTTCTTGACCATCCCGAAATTGTTCGCGGCCAGCGCGTGCTCGATTTTGCATCGGGATCTGGTCTTGTTGGGATCGCAGCGATGAAAGCGGGTGCAGCCTCAGTTGACGCAACCGATATCGATGATTTCGCCATCGCCGCCATCGCACTCAACAGTGCGCACAATGGCGTTCCCTTCACCGGCGCTCTCCGCGATGTGGTCGGCCAGGACGAGGGCTGGGACGTGATCTGTGCTGGTGACGTCTGTTACGAGCGTGATATGGCTGAACGCGTGACAGATTGGTTGAAAGCCTGCGCTGCACGCGGCGCGATCGTGCTGATCGGCGATCCCGGCCGCTCCTATCTTCCGCGCGCGCAGTTACGCGCCCTCGCTGATTATCAAGTGCCTGTGACACGTACGCTTGAAGATTCGGATGTGAAACACACCCGCGTCTGGACCTTTGCCTAACTTAACCACCAATCCAACGTGGCGGTTTGGGCGTGTCATGGGTCGATGGCATCAACGCACCGCGCAAATCGAGCGTACCTTTAACACCGAGATCGTCGAAATGCGCCTTGATGAATTCATGCCCAGCATGGCGACCATGCACGGCCAATTCCTCAAAGAAACGCCAATCGGCTTTGAGTTTACTCGTGGCCCCATAATCGGAGAGGCTCGCGGGCGCTTCGATCCGGTGCATGCGGATCGATTTGTAATGCGTGCCTTTGAGGCGACCTTCATCGATCAATCGCGCCACGAACTCGACTGCGCGTAATTCGCTGAGAAGCGGCGCGTTGAACGTGATCTCATTGATCCGCTCCATAATCTCAACCGAGGTATTCGGCAATTCACGCCGCTCGACCGGATTGATCTGGATAAGAATGATGTCGGCGGTCTCGGTTTCCGTAAAGAACGGGTAGAGCGCGGGATTGCCCATGAAGCCGCCATCCCAATAGGGCTCACCATCGATCTCGACCGCGCGAAACAAATAAGGCAGCGCAGCAGACGCCATCAGGACGTCAGGCGTAATCTCAGCATTGCGAAATACGCGCAGACGGCCGGTATAAACATTCGTCGCGGCGACAAAGAATTTGGGTCCTTTGCCCTTCTGAATGGCAGCAGTGTCGACATGGCTTTCAACGACGCCACGCAAGGGATTGATATCGAGCGGGTTGAATTCATAAGGCGATGCAAAGCGGCGCGTCACATCCATGAAAGGGCCGGCCGCCGCCATCCCCAGCCGCCAGGGTGCGAGGACGATATCGGCGAGCACGCGCTGCCCGGTCGATAATTTTCCATCGACCGATACATCGCGCCAAAATTGCCGCAGAGCCTCGCGGGCCTTAGCACGATCATGATCGTCCGTTTGCGCCAATGCGCCAGCGACGATGGCACCATTCATGGCACCCGCACTGGTACCGGAAATGCCTTCGATTTCGAGGCGCTCATCAGACAGGAGCGCATCGAGCACGCCCCAGGTGAAGGCGCCATGCGCGCCTCCGCCCTGTAAGGCGAGATTGACCTTCTTGCGTATGGGCCCGCTATCTTTCTTTTTCAGGAGCGAGCCGAATGCCATCTCACTGCGCAGTCCAACCGCCGTCGATGGAGATATTCGTGCCGGTGATTTCGGCCGCAGCGTCGGATGCGAGGAACAAGGCCGTTCCTGCCACTTGCTCCACCGTCACGAAACGCTTGGTCGGCTGACGCTCAAGCATCACTTCCTGAATGACCTGCTCCTTCGTCATGTTACGCGCCTTCATCGTGTCGGGAATCTGCGCTTCGACGAGCGGTGTCCAGACATAACCGGGCGAAATCGCATTCGCCGTCACACCTGTCGTGGCAAGCTCAAGAGCCGCTGTTTTGGTGAGGCCCGCAATGCCATGCTTCGCAGCGACATAGGCCGCCTTGAATGGTGACGCTGTCAGCGAATGCGCTGAAGCGGTTGAAATGATGCGCCCCCAGCCCTTGGCGCGCATGCCGGGAATGGCGGCGCGCATCGCGACGAAGGCAGACGTCAAATTGATTGCAATAATGCGGTCCCATTGTTCCATCGGAAATTCATCGATGGGCGCAACATGTTGGATGCCCGCATTGTTGACGAGGAGATCGACAGCGCCGAACTCCTTTTCGGCATCCTTGATCATCGCCGTGATCTCGTCGGTCTTGAGCATGTTGGCTGCCGAATAGCGCACCGCAACGCCATGCGTCTTGCCAAGATCGGCCACGATGGCATCAATGGTGGCCTTGTCGCCCAATCCATTCAGCGTGATCGACGCGCCTGCCTTGGCATAGGCTTTGGCAATCGCGAGACCGATGCCGGAAGTGGAACCGGTAATGACGGCATGGCGGCCGGACAGGAAGCGCTCGGACATGGAAAGGACTCTTCGCTGGAGTGAAAGTTGCTGCAATGCAACATCCGCTCGCCTCAGGGTCAAGCCCTCCTTTTGCTATTCGTCCTGCGCTTCATGCAGGCCTCTGCACATGTTAGAAACACATCATGGATCATGACCACGCCCATCATGATTGCGCCCATGCGCATGATCAGGCCGCCCGTGCTCCCGCTGCCCTTGCTGCAGCGGAGGAGTGCTGCGCGCGACGGGGCGAAAAGCTGACGCCCTTGCGCCGTTCCGTGCTCGCAGCGCTTTACGCCTCGCACCGGCCCGTCAGCGCCTATGATCTGATCGAGCGGATTGCCGCCAATGGCCAGAAACCGCCAGCCCCGATTACCATCTACCGCACGCTCGATTTTCTGCGGGCGCAGGGCTTCATCCACCGGCTCGAGAGCCTTAACGCCTTCATTGCCTGCCCCTCCGCCCATGGCCCCGGCGAAACCGTCGTTTTCATGATTTGTGAGGCCTGTGGCGGGGTCGACGAGGCGGGATCGGACGCCGTCTCCGACGGTCTGAGGGCGATTGCCGCCCGGCAGGGCTTTGCCGCCACCCGCTCGGTCATTGAAATGACAGGCCGGTGCGGCCATTGTCGGGCCTGAACCACAACCGGAACCACACGATGACGACCCCTTGCCTCCCTCCGCCGGTCGATGCTGGCCCCAAAACCCGCCATCAGACGGTGGGCGTGCGCATCGGCAATGTCATGGTCGGTGGCGGCACGCCCATCGTCGTGCAGTCGATGACCAATACCGACACGGCCGATGTGAAGGCGACAGTGCAGCAGGTCACAGCCCTTGCGCGCGCCGGCTCCGAAATGGTGCGCATCACGGTGGATCGCGATGAAGCCGCCGCCGCCGTGCCCCATATTCGCGACGCACTCGCCGTGCGCGGCATCGATGTGCCGCTGATTGGCGATTTCCACTATATCGGCCACAAACTCCTTGCCGATCATCCCGCTTGCGCTGAAGCGCTTGATAAATACCGGATCAACCCCGGCAATGTCGGCTTCAAAGACAAGAAGGATCGTCAATTCAGCGCCATTGTCGAAATGGCCATCAAATACAAGAAAGCGGTGCGCATCGGAGCGAATTGGGGTTCGCTCGATCAAGAATTGCTGACCTATCTGATGGACATCAACGCCAACAGCGCCAAGCCCATTGATGCCCGCGCCGTGACACGCGAAGCCATGGTGCAGTCCGCCCTTCTTTCGGCTGACCGCGCTGTCGAACTCGGTCTGCCGAAAGACCGGATTGTGCTGTCGGCGAAAGTCTCCGCCGTGCAGGATTTGATCGCCGTTTATCGCATGCTTGCCGCGCGCTCCGATTACGCGCTCCATCTCGGGCTGACCGAAGCGGGCATGGGCTCGAAAGGTATTGTCGCCTCATCAGCAGCGATGGGCATTCTGCTGCAAGACGGGATTGGTGATACGATCCGCGTGTCGCTAACGCCGGAACCGAACGGCGATCGCACGCTTGAAGTGAAAGTGGCGCAGGAAATCCTGCAAACCATGGGCTTCCGCACCTTCGTGCCGCTAGTCGCCGCCTGCCCGGGCTGCGGCCGCACCACGTCAACCGTGTTTCAGGAATTGGCGCAGGACATCCAGAGTTGGATCGTCACCTCGATGCCTGAATGGAAGCGGACTTATCCGGGCGTCGAAAATCTCAACGTCGCTGTGATGGGTTGCATCGTAAACGGGCCCGGTGAAAGCAAGCATGCCGATATCGGCATTTCGCTGCCGGGCACTGGTGAACAACCCACCGCGCCTGTTTTCATCGACGGCCAGAAAGCCGCAACATTGCGCGGCCCAACGCTCGCCGCAGATTTCAAGGCGATGGTCGCCGATTACATCGAGAAGCGCTACGGCCGGCAGAACGCGGCGGAATAGGCCGCGTTCACACTTCCGCACCGGTTTTGCGTTCAGTGATGCCGCGCTGAATCCATGCAATGCCGCTCGCCACGAGTTCGACGCCAACAATGGTGCCAAGCACCCAGAGGCCCGATTTCGGCCAAGCCCATAACAGCCACAACCAGAGCGCGGCACTAATGCCGAACGCCACGGCCGCAATCTGCCAGCCCTTGATCAGCCCTTCGCGCAGGCTAAGCGCAATGCGATAGACCGCGCCGACGACCAGCGTCGTGGCAAGCAACAAGGTCAAAACGAAAGAACCCGTGAGCGGATCGGCGATGATGATCATGCCGCCCAGCAGATAGAGAATAGCGGGCGCCATCTCGGCGAGGAAATTACGCCAATGCCGTCCAAACACGGCATAGAACCCCTGCGCCACGCCACCAATAATCATCAAGACGCCGATCATGATCTGGTTTTGATCGGCGCCCGTCCAGATCTTGTAAAACGCTGAGAAGCCGAGCGCGACAAGGATCAAGCCAAGCGCCAAGGGCCACCACGCTTTTTCCTCATGCGCGGGCGGAGACGGCGGCAAGGGCGGAACGATCGGATCTTGCTGGCTCATGTCTGTCTCCAATGCCTCAGATAAAGCTCGAAATGACGCTGATTGTCAGCGCAATGATAACGACGTTGAACAAATAGGCCACCACACTGTGCACGATCATGAAGCGGCGCATAGCGCTGTTGACCGAGACGAAATCCGACGTTTCCGTCGCGCACCCGATCAAGAATGAGAAATAGAGCAGGTCCGTATAATTGAGATGGCCCTTTTCTGGCCGCACGATACCACCGGCCGCGAGCCCCGTGCCATATTGCAAATGGGCATAATGCATCGTGAACATCAGATGCGTCAGCAGCCATGACACGATCAAAGTAAAAGCACCCAGAGCAATCGGGATTAATGGTTGCGGCGCCGTTTTCGCCGCCGAGAACTCGACGAAGATGGCCGCGAAGCTTGCCGCGACCGCAAGCAGCGTCAAAATCACAAAACTCAACTGCGGCTCGTCATAAAGCGCGGCCCGTCGCTGCATCTCGTCTGGCGTACCGTCACGCATCATGATGGCAGCCAAGGCAATATAAAGAAGGGCGCCGCAATCCCATCCCGCCAAGACGCGCATCGACCAGCGCAAACTGTCCGGCAAGAGGGCATAGACGACCCCACCACAAAAGGCGGCTGCAAAGATACGGGCATGCGGCGACGCAAAACGATCAAGAAGTGAAACCGGGCGTGGCGCAAGATCCGACATCACACAAGTCCTGCCGCAATATTGATTGTCAGCGCCAAAATGGCAGCGTTGAAGAAGAACGAGACGATACCATGGATCGTCATGACCTTGCGCATCGGCCGGGTGGTGGACGCAATGTCCGCTGTTTGTGATGCGCAACCGATCACGAATGAGAAATACATGAAATCTGAATAATCCGGTTCGTCATGCTCAGGCATCAGCAAGCCGCCATCCACCGTATGCCCACCCCGGTAGTAAAGATGCGCATAATGCAAAGCAAACATCACATGCGTCAGTGACCATGACAGGATCACCGTGAGTGCGGCGAGTATAATCGATGCGGCTTCGCGTTCAGGCATCGCTTTCGTATGCGCGAGTTCGGCAAAGATCGCTGCAAAACTGGCTGAAACAGCCAAAAGGGCGAGCACCAGAAAGGAAACGCCGCCCTCATCGTAAAGCGCGGCCCGCTTTTTGATTTCGCTGACCGGCGCACGTCGAACCATTGCAAAAACGAAGACAAGATAAAGCAGCGCACCAATATCCCACCCGACGAGGAGACGGCTGGTCAGCCGAAACTCGGCCGGCATGAGAACGATGGCAGAAATCCCAATAAGCGCCGACGTCAGGAGCCTTGGCCGCGCTGCGAAGAGGCGGATGGCCAAGGGATGTTGCACATGCCTCATGATTGCCGCGCTGCGACGAAATCAGCCGCGACGGAGAGCGTTGCGGCTTTGTCGCCAAATGAGGCCAGCGCCGTTTTCGCCTCTTGTACCAACCGGTCACGTTCGGCTTTGGCCGCATCAAGGCCAAGAAATTCGACAAGCGTGGATTTACCACGCGCCTGATCCTTGCCCGTCGCTTTACCGAGCGTTGCCGCATCGGCCTCAACATCGAGAATATCGTCAGCGATTTGAAATGCCGCGCCGATCGCATGGCCATAGGCCCGCAACGCTTTGCGTTGATCGGGCGATGCATCAGCGACGATCGCCCCGGCTTCTGCCGAGAATGCGATCAGCGCACCCGTCTTCATCGCCTGCAATCGCCGCGTTTCAGCAACATTGAGCGATTGCCGCTGGCCCTTGTCGTAGCGGCCTTCGGCTTCGAGATCGAGCGCCTGCCCGCCCGCCATGCCGCCGAGGCCCGAGGATCGTGCGAGCCCAAGCACGAGTTCGGCGCGCAGGCGCGGATCAGCATGGGTCGCCTCATCGGCCAAGACATCGAACGCATAGGTCAGCAGCGCATCGCCAGCGAGGATCGCCATTGCATCGTCGAACACACGGTGCAGCGTCGGACGGCCGCGCCGGAGATCATCATTGTCCATCGCTGGCAAATCATCATGTGCGAGTGAATAGCAGTGCAGCATCTCCACCGCACAGGCGACGCGCATCGCCGCATCAGGATTGCCACCGCACAAGGCCGCGCTTTCGAGGACGAGCACCGGCCGCAACCGCTTGCCCCCGCCCAGGACGGCGTAACGCATCGCTTCCATGAGGCGGGCTGGGCGAGCCAACTCGCCGGGGCGGGTCGCATCGTCCAGCAATGCCGCGAGCGCTTGCTCCACGGCCGCGGCATGAGCGGCAAGCCGGTTCTTGAAATCGGGGGTGTGGGGCGGCATGAACGATCCCGAAATGAGGGGTTCGCGACGGAATCGCCCGCGATACGGCCCTTTAGCGAGGGCATGAAACAAAGGCAGGCCCGCTTTGGCAAGGGTGCGCACAAAAGCCGCCCCAAGGCCTTTGCATTCGGGCCCAATCCCTGTATAAGCCCGGCTTCCCAATTCCACGCGGCTGGCCGACCGGGTCCCGCGACACCGACCGGAGAGTTCCATGGCCGTTCCGAAGCGCAAAACCTCGCCGATGAAGCGCGGTTTCCGCCGTTCCGCCGACGCACTCGCCGCCCCGACCTATGTCGAAGACAAGGATTCGGGCGAGCTGCGCCGTCCCCACCACGTTGATCTGAAGACCGGCATGTATCGCGGCCGCCAGATCCTCAAGGTGAAGTCGAAGGACTGAGCTAGACTGTCATGTCGAGGTGCCGCGCGCGGCACCGTCGCAGTCGATCCGAGGCGCCCCTTCCGGGCGCCTTTTCTTTTGGCCGGTCCACCCATAGCCCTGCCAGCACCTGCGCGACGAAATCCGCCCGCGGCCAGCGCATGGGACGCTCAGCTGGTTTGGACCGATTGGAGGCAAGCGGCGAATGCATGCGGATCCTGCAACGGAAAGTTCACGCTAATTCTGCCCCGCAACCAGCAATAGACGTGCCGTAACGCCGCCTTAACCGGGCTCAGTCACTCTCAGGCCGCGATCTGAAGAGCGGGCGGCAGACATTTGGCCGGAACCAAGCACCATCAGGCCGGCGCCAAACGCGTGCGGCCCTTGCGAACCCGGTTGGTGAAGCCGCGCCCGGTTGCGGAAACCATTAGCTATCGCTGGGACTTGGCTGATGATCGTCTGCTGTGGGGCACGGGGGCGGCACGCTTCTTTGGTCTCCCCGGCATGGCGCGCCTCAAGACCGGCAATGCCTTTGCCCAGCGCCTGACGGGCTCGCCGGGGCAATCCCGCGCTCATGCGGTTCTGTTCACGAATGAGACGGATGAGGGCTTTGGCGTCCCATATCGGGCCGTTTATGGCTTCGCCCGCACCGATGGATCGATCCTCTGGATTGAGGACACAGGTCGATGGTTCGCTGGCCGCAATGGCCGCCCGGCGCGTGCCGAGGGTCTTGTCCGCCGTGGTGCTGAACCGCCATCCCTCGCCGCTGGCCAGCTTGAGGTCGATTTCTTGGCAATGCTGGGGCGAGACTTCAAATCCCTTCCCCCGCAAGCTGAAGCCGCCCTGTTTGCTTTTGCCCTGCCTGGCCCCGATCCCGTGGCGCCGGAATGGCTGGCGAGCCTGCGGCGCTATGCCCGCATTGGCGATCGGGCTGGAACGGTCGGCGCGATGCTGGTTTTGTTTGCCCGCTCCTGCCCTGCCTCTTCCATCGAGGGCGCGAAAAGCCGAATCGCCAGCGCGCTGTCACGCGAGGCGGATCTCCCCGTCAACGCAACGGCGCTTTGCATCCCGCGTGATGCCAAACACCCCATCGAAGCCTTGCAGAAGGTCGAACGCCATTTGGCGCGACCGGAGACAGGCCCCGATCCGTTGACGCGCGCGCTCAATGCGCTCAACACCCGCACCCTTGCGATGGCGCTGCAGCCGATTGTTGCTGCGGGATCGCGTGCACCTGTGTTTTACGAAGCGTTGGCACGCATCCCGGACGGCGCGGGTGGCGAGGAAACAACGCAAGACTTGGTGGCCGCGCTCGAAGCGCACGGCTCGATCGCGTTGCTTGATCACCGCATGTTATCGCTCGCGATTGATGCGTTAGAAACCGATCCCACCCTTCATCTGGCACTCAATGTTGCACCGCGTTCGCTTGCTGATCCCGACTGGTTTCGCTACGCCGAAGTGCGGCTGTCACGCCGCCCGGATCTAGCGAGCCGCCTGCTCTTCGAGATCACCGAACAGGCCGAATTGAGCCAACTCGCCTACACACAGCCACAGATCATGGCCCTCCACACATGGGGTGGAAAACTCGCAATTGACGATTTCGGCATGGGACGCACATCGCTGCGTCATTTAAATCTCTTGCCGATCGAGACTATCAAAATTGCCGGTAACTTCGTTCAAAATCTGATGCGCTCAATTGAGGATCGTCAATTCGTCAGCGCGATGATTGGCCTTGCGCAACAATGCGGAATGAAGACTGTCGCCGAATGGGTTGAAGACGAGCCAACGGCCCGCTTCTTGGAAAAATGTGGGGTCGACTTCATGCAAGGCCGCTTGTTCGGCGCCGCTGAAATCAGACCCGTCTTACATCAGACGCCCCGCGACGCGGCGCGCCGCGCCTCAGCTGTGGGATAATTTGTCGAGACGCTTCTGCATCTCGTCGAGCTGCTGCTTGAGCGTATCGATATCGCCTTTATCCTGTGGTGCCGTAGCCGCGGCCGTGCCCGCCGCCAGACCAAACGGCGTGAACATCTTCAACGCATCGCGGAACATCGTCATGTTCTTCTGCACCTGATCTTCCATCGCTTGGATGACATCGGTGCCGAACGTCGACTGCATCTGCTCACGGAATTTCTGCTGGTTCTGCGCGAGCGATTGGATCGAATATTCGAGATAGCTCGGCACCAGGGCCTGCATGCTATCGCCATAATAGGAAATGAGCTGGCGTAGGAATGCGACGGGAAGAAGATTTTGCCCCGTCTTGCCTTCCTGTTCGAAGATGATCTGCGTGAGCACCGAGCGCGTGATGTCTTCGCCCGTCTTGGCATCGAAAACCGCGAACTCCTCGCCCGCTTTCACCATCGAAGCGAGATCGTCCAGCGTCACATAGGTGCTCGTGCCCGTATGGTAGAGGCGCCGGTTCGCGTATTTCTTGATGGTGATGGGCTTGCGGGTCGCATTTGTCTCTTCGGCCATGGGCTCAAGCTTCCTCGTTTTTGGCGAGCGTCATCCTCGCTTGGTTCGACTTTAGGCAAATTTGTGCAAAGCGAAAACCCCTTTTGCGGGCGGCCCCACCTTGGGTGGCGAACCAAAGGCTAAGGCGAAAAGAAGCCCTTGAGCCTTGACGCTTGAAGAGGCGGCGTCGAAAACTGGCGAGGAGACATATGCCGGGCCAATTCTGGCCGGGCCAGCAGGAAAATTGGGAGAAAACACCATGGCTGAGAACGATATTGTGATTGTCAGCGCAACCCGGACCCCGGTTGGCTCATTCAGCGGCGCCCTGAGCCCGCTCCCGGCGCACGAATTGGGTGCGATTGCCGTAAAGTCAGCCATCGAAAAAGCCGGCGTGAAGGCGGACGAAGTCGACGAAGTCATCCTCGGGCAGATCCTCACCGCCGGTCAGGGCCAGAACCCGGCGCGTCAAGCTGCGATGAAAGCCGGTGTGCCGCAGGAAAAGACGGCTTGGAACCTCAACCAATTGTGCGGCTCGGGCCTGCGCGCCGTCGCGCTCGGCATGCAGCAGATCGCCAATGGCGACGCCAAGATCATCGTCGCTGGCGGCCAGGAATCCATGTCGAATTCGCAGCACGCTGCCTTCCTGCGCAACGGCCAGAAGATGGGCGAGATGAAGCTTCTCGACACCATGCTGCGCGACGGCCTCCTCGATGCCTTCCACGGCTATCACATGGGCAACACTGCCGAGAACATCGCCACCAAATGGCAGATCTCGCGCGATGAACAGGATGCCTTCGCTGTCGCGTCGCAGAACAAGGCGGAAGCCGCGCAGAAATCCGGCAAGTTCAAAGAAGAAATCACGCCCGTCACGGTCTCGACCCGCAAGGGCGACATCGTCGTCGATCAGGACGAATATATCCGCCACGGCACCACGCTCGACAGCGTCGGCAAGCTGAAGCCGGCCTTCTCAAAGGAAGGAACTGTGACCGCAGGCAATGCCTCGGGCATCAATGATGGCGCTGCGGCTGTTGTCCTGATGACGGCTGGCGAAGCCAAGAAGCGCGGCCTGACACCGCTCGCGACCATTAAGGCGTGGGCGACGGCTGGCGTCGATCCGGCGATCATGGGCTCGGGCCCGATCCCGGCATCGCGCAAGGCGTTGGAGAAGGCCGGTTGGAAAGTCTCCGATCTTGATTTGATCGAAGCCAATGAAGCGTTTGCTGCCCAAGCCATTGCCGTCAACAAGGACATGGGCTGGGACACCAACAAGGTGAACGTCAATGGCGGCGCGATCGCCATCGGCCATCCGATCGGCGCATCAGGGGCACGCGTTCTTGTCACGTTGCTCCATGAAATGAAGCGGCGCGATGCGAAGAAAGGCCTCGCCACACTCTGCATCGGCGGCGGCATGGGCATCGCCCTCTGCGTCGAACGCTAAAATCAGGAGAGCGCCGCTGAAAAGCGGCGCTCTTTTTCTTTCATCGATTTATCAAGAAATGACCGGTCGCAAATGACCGACAAAAGGGGAAACGACCATGGCTAGAACGGCTCTCGTCACTGGGGGAACACGCGGTATCGGCGCATCGATTGCAAAGGCGTTGAAAGCGGCCGGCTACACGGTGGCAGTCAATTATGGCGGCAACGATGAGGCGGCAGCAAAGTTCACCGCTGAGACAGGCATCAAATCCTTCAAATGGGATGTGGGTGATTATGATGCATGCGCTGCCGGCATCGCCAAGGTAACGGCCGAGATCGGCCCGATCGACGTGCTCGTCAACAATGCTGGCATCACGCGCGATGGCATGTTCCACAAAATGACGAAGGATCAATGGTCCGCCGTCATCCGCACCAATCTCGACTCGCTGTTCAACATGACCCGCCCGGTGTGGGAAGGCATGCGCGATCGCTCTTTCGGCCGCATCATCGTCATTTCGTCGGTGAACGGACAAAAAGGCCAGATGGGCCAAGTGAATTACTCGGCTGCGAAAGCTGGCGATATTGGTTTCGTGAAAGCCCTCGCGCAGGAAGGCGCGGCCAAGGGCATCACCGTCAACGCGATTTGCCCGGGCTATATCGGCACGGAAATGGTGATGGCGATTGATGAGAACGTGTTGAAGACACGCATCCTGCCGCAGATCCCGGTGGGTCGCCTTGGCACACCGGAAGAAATCGGCCGCTGCGTTGTGTTCCTTGCGGGCGACGATGCCGGTTTCATCACCGGTTCAACGCTCTCGGCCAATGGCGGCCAGAACATGGCGTGATGCCAACGCATCATCACTGAATTGCAAAAGGGCTCCGCGAGGAGCCCTTTTTGTTTTTGCTGAACGAGGCCCTCATGGTGAGGAGCTGCGAAGCGGCGTCTCGAACCACGAGCACGTGGTTCATGCATTCAGAAAAATCCCTCGTCCTTCGAGACGCGATGCTTCGCATCGCTCCTCAGGATGAGGGATAGCAAAGCCTCACCCCCACGGCCCCTTGCGCCGCTGGGTCGGAAAGCCCTCCGGCAAAAAACTCGCTCCGCGTTGTGCGCCACCCCATGGGCCGCCGGTAGATGCCGCCTGCGCACCGCCACCATAGCCACCCTCGCGGATGCCCATGGCCTGAGCTTGCTCAACCAAAGCAGCGACGCGATTGTGCGTGTTCGGATGCGTCGAAAACAGATTATCCATCCGCGCGCCCGACAAGGGATTGATGATGAAGAGCGGCGCTGTGGCGGGGTTATATTCGGCACGCGCATTTTGGATCGCATGGACACCTTGCTCAAGCCGTTGCAAACCGGACGCAAGCCACAGCGGATTGCCAACGATCTCGCCACCAAGCCGGTCGGCCGCATATTCGCGCGTGCGCGAGATCATCATCTGCACAACCATGGCGGCGAGAGGCGCCAAGATCATCAGCGCGAGCGAGGCAATGATGCCCGAGCCCTGATTGTTGTTCTCACGGCTACCAGAGAAGAACATGCCGAAATTCGCGATCATCGAAATCGCACCCGCCACCGTCGCCGTGATCGTCATGATGAGCGTGTCGCGGTTCTTGATATGCGCGAGCTCATGCGCGATCACGCCTGCGACTTCCTCGCGGCTCATCAGATTGAGAAGACCCGTATTGACGGCGACTGCCGCATTCTCAGGATTGCGCCCGGTTGCAAAAGCGTTCGGCTGATCTTCATGAATGATGTAGAGGCGCGGCATGGGGATCCCAGCGCGCGCTGCCATCTGCTCGGTCATGCTGTACAAATCCGGCGCGGTCGTCCGGTCGACCTCCTGCGCGCCATACATGCCCAGAAGCATGCGGTCGGAATTCCAATAGGCGAAGAGATTGGTCGCCGCCGCAATGACGAGCGCCAGCAGCATGCCGGACTGTCCACCGAGCATGAAGCCTACTGCCATGAAGAGACCCGTCAGGCCGGCCAGCAGCAAAGCGGTTTTCGCGTAGTTCATCCATCCACCTCCGGCCGGAACGGTCCCGTCCCGGCTTCCGGAAATGTGGGGACCGGATGGGCAGAGGGCAAGCCCGACCTACGCGGCGAAGAGACGCGAACGGGCGATGCTGAGCGAGACGGCCGCCCCTGTCATGGCACGCGCATGGCGGGGCAGATCGATCTGGATGCGGTGACCTTCTTCGGGCAGCGCTACGCGGCAAGCCCGTCGATCAGTCGGCTCAGACCCCGTCGGCGCCTGCACCACACACAAGGGCGCAGATTCGTTCGCCCGGTCGGAAGCTCATCCGGCCGCTACGCAAAGCAGCGAGCGACGCCGCACCCGAGAGATCGGTTGCCAGACCAAATTCGAACCAGAGGCTTTTGGCAGCCTCTTCCATCTCTTCGTCTGAGACGAGGATCATATCGTCGATCTTGTCACGTACATGGGCAAAAAGGGCTTCATCGGTGCGCCGCGAGGCCATGGTGGCAACCTTCGTCGTCACCGCATCAAGCGTCACAACATGGCCAGCATCCAACGAGGCTTTCAGCGTCGGCGCGCCGACGGGCTCAATCCCAATGATCCGAATACTCGGCTTCTTCGCCTTCATCGCCGTCGCCATGCCCGTGATGAGGCCGCCGCCACCAATCGCGATCAAAACGGTATCAACGTCAGGCATATCATCAAGCACTTCGAGACCGAGTGTGCCCTGACCTGCCACCACCAGCGGATCGGCAAAAGGATGCACATAGGCCGCGCCCGTTTCACGGGCGAAGGCGAGCGCTGCTTCATTCGCCTCGTCGAACACTGAACCGACAATCTGCACATCGGCGTTCCAACCACGCAGCTTGGCGACCTTATCGGGCACCACGGATGATGGCAGATAAATCGTCGTCTTCACGCCGGCGACATAGCCGGTGCGCGCCATTGCGAGCCCATGATTGCCACCTGATGCAGTGACAAGACCCTTGGCGATCTGCTTGGGCGACAGCGTGAGCACTTTGTTCATCGCGCCACGCGCTTTGAATGAACCTGTCACCTGCAGGGACTCAATTTTCAACGTGACATCGAGCGGTGCAAGCCCATTGCGCATCTGCGTCGCCGGCATCATCGGCGTATGGCGTACTTTGCCCTTGATGCGCGTACGCGCAGCCAAGACGTCTTCAAGCGTGATCATGTCAGAGCGTTCCGCGGTAATGAGTGGCCACGACCAAGCAGCAATTGCCAGGCTTGACGCGACCCGGTTGCCTGCGCCCGTATAAAATACCATCGGACTGATAATGCAAGGTTTCCGGCGGCCGCGAAGGATCCCACAAATAATGGATCAAGCCTGCGGGTTGTCCCTCGCTTACCTGTTCACCATTTTTGTGGAATGGCTCGAAGACACCATCACTTCCTGCAAAAACATAAGCCTTCGCCCCCGGCAATTCGAGCACTGTATTATCACCACCCGATGGTGTGGCATCGCCTGGAGGCAAAACGCCGAGATGGGCCAGCACATTGCGAACGCCCTTGCGGCAAATTTTCAAGGCGTCAATCGAAACGGCGCCTGCGCCGGCCATTTCTGTGCCAACGGTGATGAGCCCCTGTGCCACAGCCTCGGCCGTTGCGGTGCGTGGATCACCCATATTCGCGATCACAACGGTCATGGGTGCACCAAAGGACTGCACAGCGGCGATGTTTTTGCGATGGAGATCTGGATCGCGCGAAGGTTCCACGATCGCACTGGGGATGATGTCGAGCGATGAACCGCCCGAATGCAAATCGAGAAACGCATCGCCCAGCGGGAATATGTAATCGCTGACATAGGCTGAGATCTGCTGCGTAATTGTGCCCCGCGGATCGCCCGGGAATGTACGATTGAAATTAAGCCCGTCGACCGGCGATGTACGCTGCCCGGCCATAGCGGCATGGACATTGTTCGACGGCATCAGAATGAGGCGGCCTTGGATTCGTCCCGGATCGAGATCACGGATCAATTCAGCGATCGTGATAGGACCTTCATACTCGTCACCATGATTGCCGCCCTCCATGATCACAGTGGGGCCTGAGCCGTTCTTGATCACACCAATCGGGATACGCGTGACGCCCCACGCATCGTCATGCGGCGAATGCGGGATCATGACAAAACCAGATTGCTTGCCGGCCCTGTCAAAATCGACAGTGGTGAAGGCCGTGGATGGGCGGGGTGCGCGGCTCATGGGCGAAACCTTTCGAAAAAAGGGCCGCGCTTTGAAAGCGCGACCCTCATCACTTGCGTCACAATGTCGGCAGCGGATCCATAGGCATATCAAGATATTTGCGATGGAGCCGATCGAGCTCACCATTCATCGTGTTGAAGAAGATGAAGCTATCGAGCCAGCGCACGAGATTGTGCTGGTCCATTTGCACGCCCATGTGAGCCGGTGAACGACGAATGACGAACTTGCGCTCGAATTCCTTGTTCGGGTTCTGCTTGGCAAGGGCCTGCGCCACGATGGAGTTGGTGGCGATTAGATCAGCCTGACCGGTGATGTACGCTGCGGCCGCTGTGGCATCATCCTCGGTGCGCATAATGTTGGCCTTCGGATTTGACGCGCTGATGGCCAATTCCTGCGTCGTTCCTTTAGCAGCCGCAACCTTGAGATTGCCCATGGTTGCAGGCGAATCGACCTTCGCCGATTTTGGCCCGTAAACAGCAAGGAACGTGTTGGCATAAGGCGCCGTGAACTGGATCTGCTTAGCGCGTTCCGGCGTCAAGCCCATCACGGAGATCACGACATCAACCTTGTCGGTCAGCAGGAACGGAATGCGGTTTGCACCCGTAATCTGCTGCATTTCAAGCTTCACGCCCAATTGTTTTGCAACCATTTCGGCGAGCTCGATATCAAAACCAATCGGATTGCGATTGGCATCTTGCGAGCCGAAAGGCGGTGCATCCAATGGCACACCGATCCGGATCGTGCCCTTGGAAATGATATCTTGCAGCTTGTCGGCCTTGGCCGCCTGTGGGGCAACGAAACCAAGCGATAGAGCTGCAAATGCGGCAGCGAGTAATTTCTTCATGCTCTCCTCCTCCGTTGAATCGTCTGCCTCAATGCAAAACTGCGCTGAGGAATGTATCAAGCTCCGGCGTCATGGGACGTCCGAGCGTTTCAGCCGCAGGGCCTTCCTCCCAGATTTTACCCTGATGCATAAACACCACCCGCGAGCCAAAACGGCGCGCAAATCCGATCTCATGCGTTACGAGGATCATCGTCATGCCCTCTTGCGCCATGGTTTCGAGAACTTTCAGCACTTCACCTGTCAACTCCGGATCAAGCGCTGATGTCACCTCATCAAACAACATCACTTGCGGCTGCATTGCGAGCGAGCGAGCGATCGCGACGCGCTGCTGTTGACCACCGGAGAGTTGATGAGGAAACGCATCAATCTTGTCGGCTAAACCAACACGCCCCAACACATCGAGCGCGACAGCGCGTGCTTTTTCGGACGATTCACGTTTCACAATCCGCGGCGCCAAGGTGATATTGTCCGAGACAGAAAGGTGCGGAAACAGATTGAAACTTTGAAAGACGATACCGACTTTCTGGCGCAACAACCTGAGATCAACACCAGCGGCATTGACACGCTGGCCATCGACCGAGATTTCTCCACCTTGGATCGGCTCAAGCCCATTGATGCAGCGGAGCATCGTGCTTTTGCCAGAACCAGACCGACCAATGACGGCAATCACCTCGCCGCGCACAACATTCAATGAGACGCCATCGAGCACTTTGAGTGCACCATAGGATTTCGAGACGTTTTTGAGTTCAACGAGCGACATTGAGTTTCCGCTCCAGCGAGCGGCTCCATTGCGTCAGCGGGAAGCAGAGGCAGAAGTAAATGGCTGCCACGGTCAGATAGACCGCGAAAGGCTTGTAGGTTGATGCGGATGTCAGCTGGCCTTCGCGCGTCAACTCTACAAAACCAATGGTCGCCGCCAGAGAGGTGTTCTTGATTAGTTGCACAAGAAAGCCGACCGTTGGCGGAATGGCGCTGCGCACAGCCTGCGGCATAATGATGTAGCGCATCTGTTCAAGGAAGGAGAAGCCGAGCGACGCCGCCGCCTCCCATTGCGTCTTGGGAATGGCGATCAACGACCCGCGCCAGATTTCACCCAGAAACGCGCCACCATAAACCGAGAAGGCCAGAGTGGCTGCTGTCCAAGCATTCACGGGCAGACCCACGATAGAGAGCCCGAAATAGAACAAGAACAGCCAAACAAGCAGCGGCGTGCCTTGCACGATCTGGATGTAAAGCGTTGCAATCCAACGCAATGGCGCGATGGGTGAAACCCGCAAGACGGCCAGCAGGAGCCCCATCACCGCACCGCCGACGAAGGCGACAAGGGTGAGCAGCAATGTCCATCGTGCCGCTGCGATGAGATAGAGAACGTCGATGGTCCCGAAATCGCGGATCATCGTGCGAACGTCCAGCGGTAAATCAGCGCGAACAGGCCGCGGAAGATAAAGGCGAGCGCGAGATAAAGTCCGCCAACCACGGCATAGACCTCAAAGTCGCGGAAAGTGCGGGATTGGATGATGGACCCGGCGTGGAAGAGATCGGGAACAGAAATCTGCGAAACGATGGATGTTGCCAACATCAACAAGACGAACTGGCTCGCGAGCGCCGGGTACATCGCTTTCAGCGCTGGAAACAAGACAATGTAACGGAAGACCTGCCACCCGCTGAGGCCGAGCGATTCACCCGCTTCGACCTGTGCACGCGGAATCGATTCCAATCCGGCGCGTACGATCTCTGTCGTATAGGCCCCCAGATTAATCACTAGCGCGATGATTGCCGCAGGAATAGCCTCAAGCCTTAAGCCAAGTGCTGGCAACCCAAAAAAGATCAAGAACAATTGCACGAGGAGCGGCGTGTTACGAATGATCTCGACATAGGCCGCCGCAAAGGAACGCAGCAGCGGCCCGCCATAAACACGCGCGGCGGCACCAGCAATGCCGATGATCAAACCGCCAACCATCGTCGCGACCGATAGGATGATGGTCGTCAATAATCCATCGAGTAGAAATTCCCATGCGGCAAAGACATCACGGAATTGCAGGCCATACTTCATGGCGCGCAGCCTCGTTCTCGCTGAACGCTTGCGCGCGCAGCAGTCGCGACGAGCATGGCTCGCAAAATCGACTGCATGGGATGTCCTATCCCTAAGAATGACGATTGGGAGGCTAGCGAGGTTTCTTATTTGGTGTCAAGTTTCACTCATGAAGCAAAATGAAACGATTGATGATCAAGAGCGGCTCTACAGCGCCCCTGCGCTTGAGAAGGGCCTCGATATCCTCGAATGCCTCGCAACGAGCGAAGAACCTTTGACGACGCGGGCACTGGCTGAACAGCTGGGTCGTTCAAAGAATGAAATCTTCCGCATGGTGCACGTTTTGTTGCGCCGCGGCTATCTGACACGCATGCCCGGCACGGAAGGGCTGCGCCTGTCTGGCAAATTGTTTGGCCTCGGCATGAGAACACCTGCAAGCCGCGCATTGATCCCAGCCGCCCTGCCAGAAATGGAGGCCTTCAGCGAGCGCACAAGCCTGTCGGCTAATCTGGTTGTCTTGCACAGCGGCGAAACCGTGATTGCCGCAACAACGACAGGCAAAAGCAATGCGGGGATCACACTCGGTCTTGGTTATGGCAACAAAGCCATCGAAGCGCGTTCCGGCCTTACGATTTTGGCCTTTCAATCAGGGCCGGCGGGAGAACGTCTGCTACAAGAGGCTCTTGATGCGGTGAATGGTGAAGCACCACCCGATTATGAAGAGCGAATGTCCACAATTCGCCACCAAGGCTCGCTGATTGTTGCCAGCCGCGACATTCTCGGCGTGAATGACGTCATCTGCCCAATCCTTGACGCGCGCGGAACGGCCCTTGCGAGCCTTTTGGTGCCCTGTCTCACGCTGCGCAAGAACCCCATTGATCTTGAAGCCATACGCGCCGAGCTCATTAAAACATGCACAGCGATTACGATGAAGCTCAGCGCATCAGCTTAAGTTTATTGAATGAACTGGACCGTATACATACGCTCCTTGGCCCATTGCGGGAGCGGTCCAAGAAAGTGCCGCCTAAAGCGAATTTCTACGGCGTAGAAGATCTCGCCTGATAAAGCGATCGTTTCGATTTTTGCAGAGATACGCTGATTTCGCTGTGCAACATCCTCAGCGTCTCCGTTTAACATGATGCCCTGATTGTTAGGGTCAGAAAGACCGTTCGGCAAAAGTTGAACGATGGGCGCTTGTGCAGCCAACCCATTCCCCCTTTGCGGACGGACATACCGGCCAATCCAGACGGAATTTTTGGCGTCTGGCAATTGCACTTTCATGCGATCGGCAATATTGCGCAATAACTGAATTGTCTCGTCACTTAATGGCCGCGTCTCGGAATCAACAAGACGGCGATCGAGAGCTTGAGCCGTACGCACAATGGACTCGGCGATACGCGTTGCCTGCCGCCAATCTGCCAACCAATTGCAAAAATCAACAACAAAAAGAAAAAAGATAAACAAGAATGGGAATACAAGAACGAACTCGACAGCCGATGCGCGAGACGATCTCAGATAATTTCGAGCAGAGAGATAAGGGCGCATGATGAATGGCACATCATTAATCATTGATCGCTCGGCGGGAATGGCAAGACAATCAAGACATCAATCGGCGCATAAAGGCCACCCAGCCTCGGATTACCTATCAAACGCCAAATTGGTCGAAGAAATTGATAGGTAAATTGATTACGCTGAAAGACAACACGGAAATAAAGAGGCTGATCTTTCTTGGTCAGATAGAAACGGCCAACATGGTTCTGTCTTATTGATCGCTTAAAATCTGTTGTTGGCGTTGCGGTATCAATAGCGAATCGAAATGACCGAAAATAGCTAGGGTTTATTAATTCCGCGATCTCATTTTCTATTGCTGCGGAAGTGTCCTTTTGTGAGGGCCGCGAAGTCATCAAGATAAGGCGACGCGAATGATTGTGAACGACTTGCTCTGCATTAGAGCTTGCAAAGAAGAACAACGTCGTCTCAAGAATGACCATGAGAATAAGCAAAAAAAAGGGGAAAGTTAAGGCAAGTTCGACAGCCGTCGCACCGCGGCGGTTACGAATGTATGTATTAAACTTCCTGTAAATGATCATGGCTGTGATGACTCACGAGCGTCTTTTACCTTATGCTCAGCGAGGACGGCCTTTGTCGAAATTTGAACAAAGATATCCTCAGTCATAATCGACTTGCCATTCATGACAGCTGTGGCTCTTAAAGCAGATCGCCCATCTGGAAGATCCACCCATTGCGCACGTGTATCGACCTCCGTCACGCCAACTTCATGAAGCGTTTTTAATTCTCCATCCTCGACAAGAGCGTTACCATTATCGAACCAGAGCAATAATCCATTGAGATCATGACCCGTGAGAATACCGGTTCCACTCGTGTCAATTTCGCGCAGCTTTTCATAGCCATCATTGTGACCATCTAGATCGCCAAAAAAGCGTTTTCCATTCATGTCACTCGCAGCACGTCCGTCGCGATTATCGACAAGCCAAGCCTGTCCGCGACCAATCGGCCATTCAACCTTGACAGGTTTACCTGTCCCAAAATAGTCAAATGAGGGACCCGGACCATCATTGGAGTCGGCGGAAAACGTTGTTTGAATGTGGCCGATATTGTCCGTATCGAAGACAATCGGGGATTTTTGAGTAATGCACCTATCCTTACCATCCCAAAAATAATACCAATGAATCCCTGCCATATGGACGAGATACTTGTTGTTGGGATAAGTGAAAATAATCCAGCGTCGATTATGTGAAAGCGCAATAACAGACTGCATTTCTGACGTAATGGTACGATGAATTGAGTTTTTGAATTTAACCGTGCCTGTCCTTAGATTTTTTTCATAAAAAGGCGCAAGTTTTTTTGTTATGCGCACGCCATTTTGCAATTTGAAGGTGAGTTCTCCCGCTTTTCCGCCGCTAGGATACGAAAATTGCACTTGAGTTTTATTGAAATCGATATTTGGCATAGAAACGAACGGACGATCAATTGGAAATTGAGCAGAAAACACGCAGGGCGGATTATTGAGCGGTATGGGTTCAGGCTCAGTCACCTCAGGCGTGCCGCCAACGGTACCGTTACAATCGGATCCAACGCATGGCTTCTCATCGGCAGATCCACAAATGCCAGGAAGAGAACCGTCAGCATTCAAGGTTTGAATGAAGATCTGATCATCATCGCTCGCGACAATACGAGTAGCCTTGCGTGAGGGTTCACCACGTTGCCGATAGCGATCATTGTCAATGTAGATTTGGGACGGCAGCGAAATAATTTTGCGATAACGTATGGGTGTCGTATCTTGATTCTGACCTGACACAATTGTCAGAACAAAGCGCGTCCCGTCTGGAACCGGATTTCCAATTTCATTCGGGAGGATTGCGTCCATAAAAGAATCGATGGTTTGATTCGATTCATCAATATATTGAGCAAGCTTTAAAGTCCGGCCATCAAACCAATGGCCAAGCGCAGTTGCGTTACTGTAGACGACGTTTGAAATCTTCTGGCAAATGGGGCGACATTTCTTGGTGATAGCCACATCGGCATAGGTCGATGGCGAAATGTTTTTATTGATACCGCTGACTTGCCCACGATAGCTCACCGTGAACTCGTAGCGCCTTAGATCGGCGTAGGTCTCGTCGCCATTAATCGGAATGGCAAATGATGGATCGACTTTCTCAGCCGTAACCGTGAACGCGCCCTGTCTCTCCCGCACCCCATGCGCGATGCGCGCATCCAGCGCTTTTTGCGCAGCCGCGGCGGCCGCCTCACCGGTCGGATAAAGCGCTGGGTCGGCGTAAGCGAGCTTCTGACAGGTAATGTCAATCAATTGCTCTGCGGTGGTTGCCGAATTTTGTGTCTTATAGGCCGTCAAACCGACATGCGTTGCCATCGCGATGAAACCGCCCATTAAGGCGAACATGACGGCATAAGCACCCTTTTGATCGCGCTGATAGGCGCGGAACATGCGTCGCAAAAGATACATCGCAAAAGCCTAAAAATTGCCGCGACAGCGGCCTTTATCGGCTGACGCTAGAACGAAAGAGTGATCAAACCCTTGCCGGATCGCGTGCAATTTTTGCGATCCGGTGCGATTGGGGAAGATAAGGCACGATTTGTCCGCGTTAACCCAAACGCGGCGTTAACGCCTTACGGCGTCAAAGGAACCAATCCCGCTTCAATTTCGGCGCGGCGTTGTTCCAGAAAGGGCGGCAAGGACAGGGTTTCGCCGAGGCGGTCCATCGGCTCGTCAGCTGCAAAACCCGGTCCTTCGGTCGCAAGCTCGAACAGAATGCCATTGGGCTCACGAAAATAGAGGCTCTTGAACCAGAACCGATCCACAGGCCCGCTATTGGGAACACGCAGGCTCTGAAGACGCTCAGCCCATGCTGTGTATTCAGCATCAGGCACGCAGAACGCGACGTGGTGCACCCCGCCGGCACCCTGGCGCGCAAAAGGCAAATTCGGTTCAACGGCGACATGCAATTCCGCACCAGCCCCGCCTGCACCCATTTCGTAAACGTGAACACGTGCGCCCTCAGGCGTCTCATAGTCGCGCACGCGGCGCATATTCATCAAAGCCCGCAGCACGGCATCGGTTGGCGCGAGATCGGGGACACTGATGGTAATCGGCCCAAGGCCACGGATCTGCTTATTCGCGGGTACCGGGCTCTTCGCCCATGGATGGCTCACGCCCACCGCGCCATCATCGACAAGACTGAGGCGCTGTCCCTCGAAATCCTCGAAATCGAGCGTGGCACGGCCATCGCGCATGACGATAGCGCCCGCCTTCACCCCCGCGTCGGTGAGATGTTTGGCCCACCATTCCAATTGGTCGGCACCACCGACACGCAAGCCCGTCCGGCAGATGGAATGTGTGCCGCGCGTCTCTGGCCCCACCGGCCAGTCAAAGAACGTGATGTCCGTGCCTGGAGAGGCCTGCCCATCAGCATAAAACAGATGATACGCGCTGATATCGTCTTGATTGACCGTCTTCTTCACAAGGCGCAGGCCAAGTGTGCCGGTATAGAAGCGATGATTATCGGCTGCGCGGGCCGTCACCGCGGTTAAGTGGTGAATACCTTTGAGGTCCATGATGCACTCCCGGCAGACCGAATGGGGTTGCCGCGGACATGGCATGCCCTTGGCCTATCGGCAATGGCTGCATGCGCGGCTTTGCAGCAAAGCAAGCATGGCATGAGCGGGGCCGTGACAGCGTTGCCTGCCTGTGAAAAGCTGACGCAGGTTTGCGTTCGGGGATTCGTCAGATGCGTTGGATAGGGGCTGCGGTGGCACTTGCCGTGATGGGGCTGTCGGCAGAAGGGAAGGCTGCGAGTTTCGATTGTGCCAAGGCCACCAAATCCCATGAGAAGATCATCTGCTCAGACCCTGCCCTTTCCCAAGCCGATGAGGCGCTGGCGCAAAACTACACGCGTCTGATGTCCGAGTTGCCGCCCGCGGCAAAACAAGCTCTTCAGAAAAGCCAGCGCAGCTGGCTAGCTTATGGCCCGCTCGCCTGCTCAAGCGACGGCAAGGGCACAATCAAGGACAAATCCGCTTTCGCCCAATGCCTCAAGACGGAATACAATAATCGCCTGACGCTCCTGAAACGCCAGCCCGTTGCGATCGGTCCATGGCGGACCTTGGCTGTCTCCGAATTCCAGGCCATGCCGTCTTCGAGTACGGATCCAGATTTTTTTCCGGTCGTGACCCACGAGAAGACGATCACGCTTGTGTTCGGGGGCGACGAAACGGCCGCCAATACGTTGAATGGTTGGCTTCAATCCATGGCTGGCAACGACAAAGCCGGCTGGGATGACGCTGAGACATCCGCCTCACTCACGGTTGCGCTCGCCCAAGCCAATGCTGTTTTTGCATCGGCCGATATGACCAGCGAGATTTTTGGCGTTGGCGCGGCCCATCCCGTCACCATGACAGCAGCCGCTCATCTTGTCCTTGCAACCGGCAAGCCATTGGCCTTCCGCGACATGTTTACGCCGACAGCCACCAAGAAATTGGTGTCACTCAGCTGGGCGCAACTCAAAAAACAGCTCGGCGGCGACATGTTGGTTGATAAGCCCGCTCAGATCACCAAACTCGTGACAGATCCCGGCCATTGGCGGATCGGGGCCGATGGGCTCACAATTGCATTCAATGTGTACGAAGTGGCTCCCTATGCCATGGGCCCGCAAGACATCACACTGCCTTGGGCAGCATTGCGGGATGAATTGACGAATTTGGGGCAATCAATCGTGATGGCCGCACGCTAAGTAAGGCCGGCCGCCTTATCGTCAGTTATGCTCGTTTTTCGGGCATCACCTTGTTTGCACAACCAATCCGATTTAGAACGAATCATCATTTCTTTCGAGGAAAATCACATGAAGAAGCTGTTTATTGGCGCGGTCGTTGCTGCGGCTTGCTTTGCCGCACAAGCACAATCAGCCGAAATTGCTCTGCCGCCTTTCTACCAGAAAGTGGGGCAGATGAAGCCAACAGGTCCGCTTGGCAAAGTCATTGCAAAAGAAAAAATTGCTACGCAAATCCCGGGCGCCGAAGCATGGCGTATCGCTTACATTTCATCGGACATTAATGAGCGCCCGACCATTTCAACCGGATTGGTGATTGCACCGAAAGGCAAGGCGCCCAAGGGTGGCCGGCCGATCGTTGCATGGTCGCATGGCACAACGGGAACAGCACAAAATTGCGGCCCCTCGCAAGTGCAAGACCCAGCGCAGGAGCTGAACCAATACTTCCTGATTGGTGGCACATCATGGACGGATTTTGGTGTCCCATCGGCCAATGAATTCATCAAACAGGGGTATGTTCTGGTCGCGACGGATTATCAGGGCCTCGGCGGCGGCGGCAAACATCAATATGTGATCTCGCCGACGCAAGCGCGCGATTTGATCAATTCGATCCGCGCCGTCGGCAGCATGGGTCTGTCGGGGAGCAATAAGAAGGCCGCGATCTATGGTTGGTCGCAGGGTGGCGCATCGGTCGTTGCTGCCGCAAGCATGCCCAGCTACATCAACAAGAAACAGACAGCTTTTGACGGCATTGAAATTATCGGCGCTGTCGCAATGGCGCCGCTTGATCTCTCTGTTGTCATTCCGGCCAATAGCGCGAACGACGATGCGACGGCCAATAAAATTCTTCAGGATTTGCAAACGCAATTCTCCAATAATCCGTTCAACTTTGCGCATATGTCGATGAATTTCTGGGCGATGCCAGCCGCATTTCCGGATCTAAAATTGACCGATCTTTATACGCCGCAGGGCGCACAAGCGCTTGATGCCATTTTTTCCAAGAAATGCATGCATGCCGGCGCAGACACGATCAATTTCAATATGGGCGATACGTATAAATCAACCATCAATCCGCAGCCTCAAAATGCACGTGGATGGGTGAAGGCGATGCTCGCCTCGAGCATCCCAGCGGATAAGCCGGTCGCGCCTGTCATCGTTTATTGGGGCGACAAGGATACGACGGTGCCGCCGATCATGAGCCAGGGTTATCAGAAGGCCAAATGCGCGATTGGCGGCAATGTGCAAAGCGTTCCATTGCCAGGGAAAAATCACTTCACCAACCCGCCGACTGCGCAGCCCATGTTCACGCAATGGATCAAGGATCGCTTCGACGGCAAACCTGCCATCGATGGCTGCAAATCATAAAAGCTCAATGGCGAACAGGCTGGCTATGATTGCATCGCCAGCCTGTCCCACGTTCTGAAACATTCGACATTATTCTTCGAAGTGAGTGAAAAATGGCTAATCCCAGCATTGTCGCCTATGTCGTCCAACGCTTGTCAGAACTCGGCATCGACCGCGTGTTTGGCGTTCCGGGTGACTACGCTTTCCCCATTGATGACGCGATCGAAGCCTGCCCGTCCGTCGCGTGGGTTGGTTGCGCGAATGAATTGAATGCTGCTTATGCGGCCGACGGATATGCGCGCCGCAATGGCGCTGCCATTCTCACGACGACCTATGGCGTTGGCGAACTCAGCGCGCTCAATGGCGTCATGGGCAGCAAGGCGCATCGTTTGCCGGTGTTCCACCTCGTCGGCCAACCGAGCCGTCGCATCACCTATCAGCATCTTGTCACACATCACACGCTGGGCGATGGCGTCTATGGCAATTTCGAAGCCTTGTCCGCTGCAGCGGCGTGTGTGCAGGCCAACCTCACACCCGATAATGCAATCGACGAGTTGGAACGCGTGATCCGCGAGGCCTTGCGCCAAAGCGCGCCCGCTTACATCGTGATCCCGATGGATTTTGCGTTGATGCCGGTTGTGGGAACGCCAGTGAAAGGCAAGCCGCTGGCGCAAATCAAGCGCCAATCGAGCGCACCAGAAGAACTTGCTGCTGCAGCAAATGCGATTATCGCACGCCTCAAGGCCGCCAAAAATCCTGTCCTCCTGCCAAGCGCCATGCTTGCGCGCTATGGCCTTCAAGCAAAGCTCGCCGCCTTCATCGACAAGGCCAAAATTCCGTTCGCCACAACGCCCAACGACAAAAGCATCATCAGCGAGGCACATCCGAATTTTCTCGGGCTCTATAATGGCGTTAGCTCAATGCCAGCCTCGGTGAAAAAGACGGTCGAAGACGCCGATCTGATCCTTGAACTGGGCGGATTGGTGCGCGCCGATTCCAATACGATGTGGAGCGATGTTCTGCCGCCTGATCGGCTGATCAGCCTATACGATCATTGGGTGCAGATCGGCACTGCCATTTTCTCCTATGTGGCTCTCGAAGACATTTTGGATGCGCTCATCGCGCAGACGCCTGTCTTCAACGGACGCGGGCAAGCGCCAGCACCGGCGCTTTTGCCGATGACTGGCAACACAACCGATCCGACCAATTCAGCCGTGTTCTATCCCCGCCTGCAGCGCATGCTGAAGAAGGGCGACGTGGTCGTGATCGAAACGGGCACGTGCATGATGCATCTCAACCCGATGCTGTTGCCGGACGGCGTCGGCTCCGAAAGTCAGACGCTGTGGGGCTCGATCGGCTGGGCGACACCGGCTGCACTGGGCATTGCCATGGCCAATCGCACGGGCCGCACGATTTTGGTGACGGGGGATGGTTCGCACCAGCTGACGATGAACGAGATCGGCGTCATGGGACGGTATGGCATCAAGCCAATCATTTTCGTGCTCAACAACCGCCTCTACGGCATCGAGGATGTCGTGAGCGAACGCGGCCATGTCTATGACGACATTGCGCCTGTCGAGTACCACCTCCTGCCGCAAGCGATGGGGTGCAAGGATTGGCTCAGCCGCCGCGTCGCGACAGTGGGCGAACTCGACGACGCGCTCGCTGCGATCGAGGCGAGCGGCAGCGCCGCCTATATCGAAGTGATGATCCCGGAGAGCGAAAGCCAGCCCATGCCGCAGGCCATGCTGGATTACGTCTACAAGACGGGCACGCCCAAGGTGTAAGCGCCCTTGCTGTCAGAGCTGGACGGCCAACGCCGTCCGGCTCGGGCAAAGCCGCTTTCGCTGAAGCGCACCAAAGACGAAGAAACTGGCGGAGAGGGGGAGATTCGAACTCCCGATAGGCTTGCACCTATGCCGCATTTCGAGTGCGGTGCATTCAACCACTCTGCCACCTCTCCGCAGGGCCGGGCGGTTTGGAGCCGCTCGTGTGGTCGGCGCGGCGAATAGCATGCGCCCTCTCCCCCCGCAAGCGGGAACGGCTGGAAAAGGCGCTGTCTGGGCCTGTTTCGATTGACTCAGATGAGACCATCCGGTACTCAAACGCGATTGGCGCGGGGTTCCCGCGCCTTTTCCATTGCGCGCCAACGGCGCGTATCCGGTGAAACACTGCCAAAAAGCCGTCCGGTTCAAAGGCTTAGCCTAGGGATCAGGACGGGCTGAACACGAGGGAAAACGATGTTCGCAGTAATCAAGACCGGCGGCAAACAGTACAAAGTTGCCGCCAATGACGTGATCGTCATCGAGAAGCTCGATCTCAATGCAGGTGACGCAGTTACCTTCGACGAGGTCCTGATGGTCGGCGGCGACGCTGGCACCCAGATCGGCGCGCCCACCGTGGCTGGCGCCGCTGTGTCGGCGGAAGTGGTCGAACAGACCCGCACCGCCCATTCGATCTCGTTCCACAAGCGCCGCCGCAAGAACTCCAAGCGCAAGCGCGGCCATCGCCAGGACCTCACCCGCGTCAAGATCCTTGAGATCCTGACGGGTGGCGCGGCGCCGAAGGCGAAGAAAGCTGCCAAGAAGGCTGAAGCGGCCGAATAAGACGGCTCACAGTCATCACATTCACGGTTTGGACAGGTTTCGGGACTAAGGTCCCAGAAAGTTACGGAGCAGAACAATGGCTCATAAAAAAGCAGGCGGTTCGTCCCGCAACGGTCGCGACTCGGAAGGCCGTCGCCTCGGCGTAAAGAAATTCGGCGGCGAAGCGGTCGTCCCGGGCAACATCATCATTCGCCAGCGTGGCACGCGCGTCCATCCGGGCGCCAATGTCGGCATGGGCAAGGACCACACGCTGTTCGCCACAGCGGCCGGCACGGTGGAATTTGAGAAAAAAGGCCAAGGCCGCACGTATGTAGCGGTACGCATGGCCGCAGCGGCCGAATAAGGCGGATTTCTTCAAGATCTCCGCCGGCCCACAGCCCCGGCGGACGATCTGACGAAGATCATCCGAGTTCCCCAAAAGGGGAGCGTTTCCGGGGAAGTGGGATCACCACTTCCCTTTGTCATTTCAGGGTCATCCAACAGCTCTAGACCCTGCGGGCAGGAGACGCCTCCATGTTACCCGATATTGCGCTCGACGATATTTTTCAGCTTGAGACGGCGCGGCTCTGGCTGCGCTGGCCGCGTGCGGCCGATGCCGCCGCGATCACCCGCTTTGCCTCCAAAAAAGAAGTCGCCGAGACAACGGCAGCCATTCCCCACCCCTACCCGGCCGGTGCCGCTGAAGCCTTCATTCTCCATGCCCGCGAGCGGAATGCAGCCGGTCAATCGATCGAACTGGTCGCCGTGCTCAACCGCGCCCCGCGCCAACTGATCGGCACGGTCTCCGTCCGGTTCCCGGAAGGCGGTTTGCCCGTGCTGGGCTACGCGTTCGACAGCACATTCTGGCGGCAGGGCTTCGCTACGGAGGCTGCGGGGGCTCTTGTTGATACCGTCTTCATGCTGACGGACAGTCCCGGCATTGCGGCCCATGTCATACCAGAAAACCGAGCCTCAGCGCGCGTTCTGGAGAAGATCGGCTTCATGTGGCGCCGCCGCGGCCTGTCCGATCAACCGGGACGCTGCTCGAATGGACCGATGGACCGCTTCGAGCTCGACCGGGCGGATTGGTACGCCAATCGCGGCTTCGGGACGACCAATTTGCCACGCCCGGCTATTCCGCCGCAGCCCGATCTATGGTCCGGCAAACCGCTCCGCGCGTAGACCTGACAACAGGTTTTTGCCGGAGATGACCCATGCGCCGTTTATTGTTGCTTGCCGCCCTTCTTGCCCCGCTGGCTTGGTTTGCGCCCGCGCATGCCGCCGACAAGGTGCTGGTGCTTGAAGAGTTTTTCCGCGGCACATTGACGGCCAAGGGCAGCTTCACGAGCCGGATTGATGGGGCGAAGCGCGGCCTCGACGTGGTGATGAAAGGCTCATGGGATCGCAAAACCCAGACCCTCACCCTTGTCGAGGATTTCGTCTTCTCGGACGGCGAGAAGGACCGCAAGACGTGGCGTTTCCGCAAAACCGGCCCGGGCACCTATGTCGGCACGCGCGAAGATGTCATCGGTGAAGCGAAGGTCTGGCAGGATGGCCCTGTGGTTCGCCTCGCCTACAAGGCACGCCAGAAGACCAAGGGTGGCTCAACCTTCGATGTTCATTTCGATGACGCGCTCCGCCAGACCGACGCGAAGACCGTCATCAACACGGCGACGGTCCATTGGTGGTTCCTGACTGTCGGTGACGTCGAACTCACCATCAAGAAGCGATAAGGGCCGCCCAAAGGGGCAGGTCGAAACCTGTTCCCCTTCCCGGCCGGAATAGGCTAGGGAAGCGGCATGAAATTTCTCGACGAAGCCAAGGTCTATATCCGGTCCGGCAATGGCGGCGCAGGTGCCGTGTCGTTCCGCCGTGAAAAATTCATCGAATTCGGTGGCCCCGACGGCGGGGACGGCGGACGCGGCGGCGATGTGTGGGCGGAATGTGTCGAAGGGCTGAACACGCTCATCGATTATCGCTACCAGCAGCACTTCAAAGCCAAGCCCGGCGGCCATGGCATGGGTCGCAATCGCTCCGGCGCGAATGCGCCTGACGTGATTTTGAAAGTGCCGAAGGGCACGCAGATTTTTGAAGATGATGGCGAAACACTCATCGCCGATCTCACCGCCATCGGCCAACGCGTGCGGCTTGCGCGCGGCGGCAATGGCGGCTTCGGAAATCTCTATTTCACCACCTCTACTAATCGTGCCCCGCGTCATGCCAATCCCGGACAGGAAGGGCAGGAACGCTGGATCCGGTTGAAGTTGAAACTGATTGCCGATGCTGGCCTTGTTGGCTTGCCGAATGCTGGCAAATCGACCTTCCTGGCCACTGTGACCGCGGCAAAACCGAAGATCGCGGATTACCCGTTCACCACGCTACATCCCGGCCTTGGTGTTGTGCGCATCGATGGGCAAGAATTCGTTCTCGCCGATATTCCCGGTCTGATCGAAGGCGCGCATGAAGGCCATGGACTTGGCGATCGCTTCTTAAGCCATGTGGAACGCTGCCGCGTGCTGCTGCATCTTGTCGATGCAACAGGCGAAGATGCAGGCACGGCGTACAAGACAGTACGGCACGAACTCGAAGCCTATGGCCATGAACTTGGCCAAAAGCCTGAAATCGTCGCGCTGTCGAAAATCGACGCGCTGACCGACGATGAAATCGCCAAGCAGAGAAAAGCTCTAAAGAAAGCCTGTGGCCGCGAGCCCTTGCTCATTTCGTCAGCGTCGCGCCAAGGCGTTGAAGAAGCTCTGCGTAAGCTTTTGGCCATCATTGCTGAACAACGCCGAGAGGAGACGGTCGAAAAACCGTCGACGGAGTGGGCGCCGTGACCACGCCGCGCTTTCGCGATTTCCGTCGCATCACGATCAAGGTTGGTTCCTCGCTTCTTGTCGACGCGGCCCAAGGCCGGTTGAAAGACGCGTGGCTATCCGCCCTTTGCGACGACATTGCGGATCTGCACAAAAATGGCGCGGACATTATTGTTGTTTCATCCGGTGCCATTGCGATGGGGCGGAGCGTGCTGAAACTGCCGAAAGGCGCGCTCAAGCTCGAAGAAAGCCAAGGTGCCGCCGCCGTTGGTCAGATTGCACTCGCCAAAAGCTGGGCTGATGCACTGGGCACCCATGGCATCACAGCTGGACAAATCTTGCTGACGCTCGGCGACACGGAAGAACGCCGCCGTTATCTCAATGCGCGCGAAACGCTGGCGCGCCTTTTGGAATGGCGCGCTATTCCGGTCGTCAACGAAAACGACACCGTCGCAACCACTGAAATTCGCTATGGCGACAATGATCGCCTTGCCGCACGTGTTGCCACCATGGCGAGTGCCGATCTGCTCGTCTTGCTATCGGACGTCGATGGACTTTACACCGCGCCGCCGCAGACCGATCCCAACGCGATCCTCTTGCCGATCGTGCCACGGATCACCGCTGAGATCGAAGCGATGGCTGGTGGTGCCGCCTCTGAACTTTCGCGCGGCGGAATGCGCACGAAAATCGAAGCGGCCAAGATCGCAACATTGGGCGGCACACAAATGGTCATCGCCGATGGCCGGGTAATGAACCCGATCCAGCGGATCATTGATGGTGGTCGCTGCACCTGGTTCACGACGCCAAGCAATCCTGTTGCCTCGCGGAAAAAATGGATCGCCGGCGTGCTTGAACCCAAAGGCGCGCTCCATGTCGATGATGGTGCGGCGCGTGCCATTCGCGATGGCAAGAGCCTTTTGCCGGCCGGGGTCAAGAATGTCGAAGGCGCGTTCGAGCGCGGTGACGTCGTGTTGCTGCGCGCGCCTGATGGCGAAGAAATCGGCCGCGGTTTAGCCGCTTACGACGCCGCGGAAGCGCAGATGATTGCAGGACGATCCTCGCGCGATATTGAAGCCATTCTCGGTTTCGCAGGGCGTGCCGAAATGGTCCATCGCGACGACATGACCTTGTCGGGGCATTGAGATGAGCGCATTGGCCGAAACAATGCTGACGCTGGGCCAGAATGCGCGCCATGCTGCGCGTGCCTTGGCGCTGGCATCGGGCGCGCAACGGGCTGACGGATTGCGTGCCGCGGCAAAGGCGTTGCGTGCAGCCTCTCCAACCATTCTCGCCGCCAATCGTGACGATTGCGCCGACGCCGTCGCGCGCGGCACGAAAGGCGCGTTTCTTGACCGTTTGACGCTTGACGAGCAACGCCTCCACGCGATTGCCAAAGCCGTTGAAGACGTGGCGGCACTGACCGATCCCGTTGGTCGCGTGCTTGCCTCGTGGACGCAGCCGAACGGCTTACACTTTGAGCGCGTTGCAACGCCGCTGGGTGTGATCGGCGTTATTTTCGAAAGCCGCCCGAATGTCACCGCCGACGCGGCCGCGCTCTGCGTGAAGAGTGGCAATGCCGTGATCCTGCGTGCCGGCTCGGAAAGCTTCCGTACATCCTCTGCCATTGCTGAAGCCATGCGTGATGGATTGCGCGCCGCGAACTTGCCCGTTGATGCGATCCAGCTTGTCCCGACACGTGATCGTGAGGCCGTCGGGCTGATGCTGCGCGGCTTGAACGGCGCGATTGACGTGATCGTTCCGCGTGGCGGCAAGAGCCTTGTTGCGCGCGTGCAGGATGAAGCGCGCGTGCCGGTCTTCGCCCATCTCGAAGGCCTGTGTCACGTCTATGTCGATGGCGCCGCTGATCTCGCCATGGCGCGCGCCATTGTGAAGAACGCAAAACTGCGCCGCACTGGCATTTGTGGTGCCGCCGAAACGCTTCTTGTCGACCAAGCCTGCGCCGCAACCCATCTCGCGCCGCTTGTGAAAGATCTTCTCGATGCCGGCTGCGAGGTGCGCGGCGATGCGGTGACACAAGCCATCGACGCACGTGTAAAACCTGCCAATGACGAGGATTGGGCGACCGAATATCTCGATGCCATCATCGCCTGCCGCGTTGTCGACGGTTTGGATGGCGCGCTTGCGCACATCGCCCGTTGGAGCTCTAACCACACCGACAGCATCATCACAGCTGATACGGCGCGCGCAGAGCGGTTTTTGCGCGAGGTCGATTCCGCCATTGTGCTGCACAATGCCTCGACGCAATTCGCCGATGGCGGGGAATTCGGCTTTGGCGCGGAGATTGGCATCGCAACAGGCCGCATGCATGCGCGCGGCCCTGTTGGTGTCGAACAATTGACGAGCTTTAATTACCGTGTGCGCGGGACGGGCCAGACAAGGCCTTAAAGTCCGAAACTCTTAGCCTTTGGCGAGCTTCTTCAGCCGAGCCAAATCACGATCGAGATCATGAACCTGATGTTTGGGCAGCTTTTCAGCAATGCCCAGCATGCGTTCGCGCCGATCCATTTCGGCATAAACATCGTCCGGCGTGATGCCGCATTCTGCCCAGAGCACAGTCAGGTTATAGATTAGGTCAGCGCTCTCGCGGATCGTCGCTTCGCGATTGCCTTGCACCGCATCAAGCCCAACCTCGACGGCTTCCTCGGCCAGCTTTTTTGCCATTTTCGCCGTGCCCTCGGTCAAGAGCTTCGCTGTGCGCGACGCGTTCGGATCCCGGCCCTGCGCATCGAGCACAGCCTGATAGAGCCGTTTGATCTGATCGGACATGGGCTGCCTCCCGGCAGAAGAAGAAGATGCGAATTCTCGCTGTAGTTCCTTAACGTTTGTTGAACGCTTTCTTAACCAGCCGGCCGTTGCACAAGATGTGCAAACGCCGCCACAACTTTCTCATAGACAGGCCGTTTGAATGGGATGATCAGCGATGGCAGCGCCGCCATCTCAGCCCACCGCCAAGCGTTGAACTCCGGCCGATGCTGCCCGCCCGCCGGGGCGTGGATGTCGATCTCGCTCTCCTCGCCTTCGAACCGCATGGCGAACCATTTCTGTGTCTGGCCGCGATAGCGCCCCTTCCAGCTGCGCTTGATGATGTCTTCAGGCAGGTCATAGCTGAACCAATCCGGCGCCTCCGCAATAATGGTGGCGCTCTTCACGTTTGTCTCTTCCCAAAGCTCACGCAACGCCGCCGCGCGCGGATCTTCGCCCTCGTCGATTCCGCCTTGCGGCATCTGCCATGCGTGATGATCGTCTACATGCTCAGGCCCGGCCTCACTTTTCCGGCGACCGATAAAGACCTGGCCCCGGTGATTGAGAAGCATGACACCGACACAGGGGCGATAGGGAATAGACGACATGACGAATCAGAACCGTTACGAGAGCACCTATAGTGCGGCTGTTTCTACAGCGCGGCAACCGCCTCCGCTCTCATGGCTCTCGTCATTTCTGCTTTGCCGGCGTATCGATCATTCCTCGGTTTGGGACACGGCTCTAGCTTCATCTATGGCGACACCCATGCGCGCGATGCGGGCGATTGCAGCAATGGCGATTAAGGCGCAGTACCGCGCTCCAAGGCCGCTGTCACCGGCACAAGAATGAACCCACGCGCCTCAAGGGTTTGTGCCCACGCAGCCACGCGGTCGATCATGGCAGGCGTAACGGCCATCATGGCAATGGCACTGCCGCGCTCCTGCGCCAGACGCTCAAGCTCTTTCAGCCCAGCATCAAGCGCGGCCGGATCGATGAGCATGGATGCACGCGGCCACGGTTCATTTTTTCCATCGCGCTTTGTGCGACCCGCACCGTCATCGATATAAAACAGACCGCGCCGTTCCACCTGCTCAGCAAGACGCGCCATTGCAGGGCTATCGCGAAACCGGCCACCTTGCAGATTGGTGAGGCCCACATAACCCGTCATGCGCGCCAATGACCACAACAGCCGATCCTGATTGACATCGGACGGCGCATCAGCCGCAAGCATCGCAGGGCCGGCATCATTGGTTGGAAAATCATACGGCTCCATCGGGATCTGCAGCAGCAATTCCCGATTGTCCTGCCGTGCAGCCTGAACCTGCCGCACCAAATCCTGACCATAGGGCGAGAAAGCAAGCGCCACCGCTGGCGGCAAATGTGCAATGGCTTTGTCGGTGACGGCGATCCCCAGGCCAAGGCCCGTGATGATCAGAGCAATCCGCGGTCGTTTCGTCGTATCGGTGAACGGCCGCGCATAGACATGCCGCGCCTTAAGGCCATCGGATGATGCGCGCGGCACTGGCCCATGAATGGAATTTTCGATCAAGCGCGGATCACGCGAGAGACCGGCAACGGGTGCCGCGTCCTGCATCGGCACGCGCAAAGGGGCAATCTCAACCGCAGCGCTGCGCTGCGGCTTTTCCATCCCCGCGTGATCGACCATGACCTGAAACGGTAGCGGCAATTCGGGCTCATGAACGAAGGACCAGAACCAGGCGCACGCCAGACCAAACGGAAAAGCGAGCGCGAGCACAACGCCACTGAGCTTACGCCAAAACCCTTGGCGCAATTGCGGCGCGGCGAAGCCGAGAGGCGCCACAACACGGACAAGCGATGAGGTCGCGCTCTCTTTCGGCGCAATGGGGAGCGCGGCGTCGCGCCGATCAGAGAGCTGAGGGTGCGAGGCACCGACACCGGCAGCAGAAGAGATCCGTCGCTTGGCTTGGGGCGGCATGATGCGTTCCGTCGATGGAAACCAACGCGGCCAAACGCAACAAACTCAACCGACAAGATCTTTGGAATCGAAACGGCGGCGCCAGAGACGCCGCCGTGACTGTGAGGCGAACCGGTTAATTCGCCGTTTTGTTCTTCGCAGGCTGAGAGGCGTCGTTCACTTTGACGCCGCGCAACACGTCGAGCGCATAATTCAGCTGCTTGTCATTCTTCGGATCCGGCGGGACATAGGCAGACGATCCACCGCGTTCATCCTCATCATTCTTGAGGTGGCCGCGCAGGCTCGCTTCACCCTTGGTCTCGTCCTTGCCCTTCAATTCGGCCGGAACGTCCTGCAGGATCTGCACGTCAGGATCGATGCCCTTCGCTTGGATCGAACGGCCCGATGGCGTGTAGTAACGCGCCGTCGTGAGACGAATGGCACCATTCGAACCGAGCGGAATGATCGTCTGCACGGAGCCCTTGCCGAACGAGCGCGATCCCACAACGGTGGCGCGCTTATGATCCTGCAAGGCGCCTGCGACGATTTCCGACGCTGAAGCCGAACCGCCATTGATCAGCACGATCACGGGCTTGCCCTTGGTCAAATCGCCAGCGCGCGCATTGTAGCGCTGCGATTCATCCGCATTGCGGCCACGCGTCGACACAATCTCCCCGCGATCAAGGAACGCATCCGACACCGCGATCGCCTGATCGAGCAGGCCACCCGGATTGTTCCGCAGATCGATGACATAGCCTTTGAGCTTGTCAGCGGGGATCTCCTTGTTGAGATCTTCGATCGCCTTTTTCAAACCGTCGAAGGTCTGCTCGTTGAACTGCGTGATACGGATATAGCCGATATCGCCGCCCTCATTGCGCATGCGCACCGAACGGATGCGGATGACATCGCGCGTGATCTTGATTTCGAGCGGATCGGATACGCCTTTGCGCACGATCTTGAGGCGTACCGGCGTGTTGACGGCGCCGCGCATCTTTTCAACGGCTTGGTTGAGCGACAGGCCTTGCACAGGCTCATCATCGATGGCCGCGATGATATCGCCCGACATCACGCCCGCTTTCGCGGCCGGCGTATCGTCGATCGGCGTGACGACCTTCAACTGGCCATCTTCCATCGTGACTTCGATGCCCAGACCGCCAAATTCACCGCGGGTCTGCACCTGCATGTCCTTGAAGCTCTTCGCATCCATGTAGCTAGAATGCGGATCAAGCGAGGTCAGCATGCCATTGATGGCCGATTCGATGAGCTTCGAATCTTCCGGCTTATCGACATAGTCGGAGCGGATCTTCTCGAAGACGTCGCCGAACAGGTTGAGCTGGCGATAGGTGTCCGAAGCGGCGGCAATCGCGCGCGATGGAGTGATCCCGCCGAGCTGGCCAGCGAGTGTGGTGATGCCGACGCCCATTACGGCGCCAAGCAGGACCCATTTGAATTTGCGCATCATCCGCGAACTTTCCCGCCTGTCGAATTCGCCCACCAAGGCGAAGGATCGAACGAATTACCGTCTTTTCTGAACTCGATATAGAGAACCGGTTGATTGGTGTCCGCGCCCACCGACGCAGACGTCGCCTTCGAGCTTTCACCCATCACCGCGACCGGCTCCCCTGCCAGGACGAACTGCCCGAGAGCCACGTTCACCCGCTCCATGCCCGCCAGCAACAAATAGTAGCCGCCACCGGCGTTGATGATCAAGAGTTGTCCAAACGTCCGGAAAGGTCCCGCAAAGGCAACCCACCCGTCGCAAGGCGCTGAGACCACCGCCCCGGGTCGCGTGGCATAGGCAACACCCTTAACCGTGCCGCCAATCCCGTCCGGCGCGTTGAACCCCTTGATCAACGTTCCCGATATGGGGAGTGGCAGACTACCTTTCATCTCCTGAAAAGGCGTTTTTGGGGCAAGACGGGCCGGATCTTTGCCAGCCAGCATGGCGAAACGCTCGCGCGCCTCTTTCGCCTTCGGGTCCCCGGCAGCCGCTGCCTTGGCTTCGGCCTCGATATCGGCCTCGAGCCGGCCCAAAAGATCCCGCAAGCCCTTGGCGCGCTCGACGAGAAGATCAGCCTTGCGGCTCTCATCGGCGGCGAGGCCCTCTGCCTGAGCCAACGCCTTTTGTCGTGCGTCGACGAGCGCGGCGAGCCTTTGGCGTTCGGCAATCAGAAGATCGGTCTCGCGGGCCAAGGCATCGCGCTCAAACGAGGCTGAATCACGCAAACGCACCAATTCGGTGAGATCGCCCGCGAGCGCCTCGGTTTCGGCTCTGAGTTCCGGAACGACCGCGCCCAGCAACATGGAGGAACGCACGGCTTCGAGCATGTCTTCCGGCTTCACCAGCAAGGCCGGTGGAGGGCGCCGCCCCATCCGCTGCAGCGAGGCGAGCACTTCCACAATGATCCCGCGTCGCGCGTCCAGCGAGCGGCGGATAGCGTCTTCCGTTTGCGCCAATGTTGTCAGTTTTTGCTGCACCCCACTGATGCGGCCTTCCGTGGCCTTCAACTTGGCCGCCGCGTCGATGAGGGCCTGATTGAGACGGCCACGATCCGCACGTAAGGCTTCGACCTCAGCCCGCAATTTGTCGCGCGCCGCCTGCCCTTCTTTAAGATTGCGTTCTGTCGCTTCAAGTTCGAATTGCTTGGCGGTGCGTTCCGCCTGCTTTTCTGCTGTCGCATCGACAGGGGCAGGCACAGCATTTTGCGCCACGAGCGGTGACGCCATCAGGCTTGCAAGCAGAAGGGCAACTGTGAAACGCATCATCTCAGGCGCGGTGATAGGGGTGGCCGGCTAGAATCGTTGTTGCACGATACAATTGTTCGGCCACGAGTACCCGCACCAATTGATGCGGCAATGTCATCGCCCCGAACGCGACGCGCTTGTCCGCTCGCTTGAGCAGCGATGGCGCAAAACCATCCGCCCCGCCAATGGCACAAAAAACGGCGCGGCGACCTTCATCCCGCCAACGCCCGATCAACGCGGCAAAAGCCTCGCTATCAATCGTTTCGCCCTCTTCGTGAAAAGCGATGAAGCGGTCTTCGCCGAGCTTGCCTGCTATGGCAGACGCTTCTTCGGCTTTCCGGTCGTCCGCCCGCGCGGCGCGGCTTTCAGCAAGTTCGAGATTATCAAAACCGCTCAATCCCAGCGTGCGGCCCGTCTGCCGGGCCCGCTCGAGATAACGGTCAGCAAGGAGGCGCTCCGGCCCATCCTTCAGGCGGCCGACAGCAATCAATCCAATCCGCACGGACGCGCCGGATCAGGCGCTGACGCGCTCGGCCGGACGGTCACCACCCCACATCTTTTCAAGATTGTAGAATTGGCGCACTTCAGGCCGGAAGATATGCAGAACCACGTCACCCGCATCGACAAGCACCCAGTCGCAATGCGGCTGGCCCTCGACCCGCGGTGTGCCGAAGCCTTTCACTTTGAGCATCTCGACGATTTGGTCCGCAATCGCGCTGACATGGCGGTTCGAACGACCCGACGTCACCACCATCGCATCAGCGAGGGCGGTTTTGCCTTTCAGATCGATCAGAACAATGTCTTCCGCTTTCGCGTCTTCGAGTGCGGCGATGATGTCGCTCAGCATCGTGCTTTCGCCGCTCGCCCCTGCGTCCGGCGTCATCGCGCCGGGGGGAGTCTGGGACCGGATCGCGTCCGTCCCGGCTTCTGGAGCTCGTGTCAGTGTCTAATCCTCAGTTCAGCGGCTTTCGTGCCGCAAGATCAATATCGTCGATCAGGCGGGATTTTTCAATAGAAACGGCATTTTGGGGTAAAAAATCGCAACTAGCGCCGCGCTTCCGCCACCGCTTTGGCTTGCCGCAAAGCGGTTGAGGACAGAGCCGAGCGGCGTCCATGCAAGAAGACCCAAGCTGGCGGTTGGCGATTGGGAAGGGCGCGCGCCTCGTTTTCCGGCAAGCGCGCCCGCGCCAAACGGGCTGCTGCTTGCCCCGAGACTGCCCTCAGCGTCGTGCCGGGCCGATCAATCACGGCGATCGGGATCGTGGCGGCAATGGCAGGCCAGTTCCGCCAGCGCGCAAAACCAGCGAGATTGTCCGACCCCATCAGCCAGACGAAGCGCACCCCTGGGCACCGCTGTTTTAGCTGCCTGACCACATCGATGGTGAAGCGGAGGCGCCAGCGCGCCTCAAACCCGGTCACGATGATCCGCGGATCGTCCGCAACCGCGGCGGCTTCGGCCATCCGCAGCGCGAGCGGCGGCAGACCGCGATTATCTTTCAGCGGATTGCCGGGGGTGACCAGCCACCAAACCGCGTCCAGCCCCAGACGCTTTAGCGCAATCCGGCTGATCTGACGGTGTGCGGCATGGGCCGGATTGAAGCTGCCGCCCAAAAGGCCAATGCGCAAGCCGCGCCCATGCGGCGGCAGGCCTGAATAGAGGGGAGAACGCGGGCGGAGGCGAGACATGGCTGGACACTGGCGCGCAGACCCAGTGAAGGCAAGCTCTGAGCGGCCCGCGCTGGAAAAGAAGCGCCAGCCGGTTTAGGTTAGCGTTCTCGGCGCGCCGTAAGCCCGCCCCCTCTCCGGAACGACGGTCCCGGATCTTCCCGCTCCGCTCCGGATTCCATCTCGATGCTCGCCCGTCGCGCTTTTATTGCTGCAGCCTTGTCGGCCCTGTCGCCGCCTTTGCGCGCGGCTGCGCCGCTGACGATTTTTGCGGCGGCTTCCTTGAAGACAGCGCTTGATGCGCTGGCCGCGCCAATGCGTCATGCCCTCTCTGCACCGGTCCGGTTGGTCTATGCCTCCTCCGCCGTGCTGGCGCGCCAAATTGAACAGGGTGCACCGGCTGATCTCTTCTGGTCTGCTGATCGCGAATGGATGGAATGGTGCAGCGCGCGTCACCTCGTGCGCAAAGAGACCATCGTCGATCTCCTCGGCAATCAGCTTGTGCTCATCGCACCGGCAACAGCGCCTCTCGCAACACTGGCTTTACAGCCAAGTGCGCTGAAGGACGCGCTCGGCGATGGCCGCCTCGCGATTGGTGAAACACGTTCTGTACCTGCCGGCCGCTATGCGAAAGAAGCGCTGACCACACTGGGTTTGTGGGATGGCATCGCCACTCGTCTGGCCGAAACGGACAATGTTCGTGCAGCGCTCTTGCTCACAGCGCGCGGCGAAACACCGCTCGGGATTGTCTATGCCAGCGACGCGATGGCCGAACCTCGCGTGAAAATCCTCGCGACCTTTCCAGCGACAAGCCACAAACCGATTGTCTACCCCCTCGCACTGACGCGCGAAGCCTCAATGCCAACAGCAACGCACGCGCTGCGCTTTCTGCAAGGCCCTGATGCGCGCGCCATTTTCATGCACGACGGCTTTTCCGTTCTAACCCCGCAAAGACCCGCATGATGGAATGGCTTTCCCTCTCGCCGCAGGAATGGCAAGCGGTCGGCATCAGCGTGAAAGTGGCGTTCTGGGGAACGCTCGCCTCTTTGCCGATTGGTATTGCGCTCGCCTTCCTGCTATCGCGCAAGCGGTTCCCGGGCCGTGCGCTGCTTGACGCGCTTGTTCATCTGCCGCTCGTACTGCCGCCCGTCGTCACGGGCTATATTCTGTTGATGGTGATGGGCCGCAAAGGTGTGGTGGGCGAATTTCTAGCGACCCATTTCGGCATTGTTTTTTCATTTCGCTGGACAGGGGCAGCGCTGGCTGCTGCCATCATGGGTCTACCGCTCATGGTGCGTGCCATCCGCCTGTCATTTGATGCTGTGCACCGTCGCCATGAAGAGGCAGCAGCGACACTCGGCGCCTCGCCTGTGATGGTATTTCTGACTGTATCGCTTCCTCTGGCGTGGCCGGGCATCATGGCAGGCGCCATTTTATGTTTTGCCAAGGCGCTCGGCGAATTCGGGGCCACGATCACGTTTGTTTCAGCCATTCCTGGTGAAACCGAAACGATTTCGGCGGCGATCTATGCCGCACTGCAGACACCGGATGGCGAAACCAATGTGATGAGGTTGGCGCTGGTGTCGATTGCGATCTCCTTTGCCGCTTTGCTGGCGGCACAAGCCATGACGCGTAAGAATCGCTCGCGCCAAGGAGGGCTTTGACATGCTCTCACTGGCCCTCGAACGGGATGCGCATGACGGCCTGTTTCCGATCCACATCACGCTTGAAACAGAGGCGCGGATTGTTGCGCTGTCTGGCCCGTCAGGTGCCGGCAAAACCAGCATTCTGAAAATGATCGCAGGCTTGCTCCCACCCGACCGTGGTCATCTATCGGTCAGCGGTAGCGTTTTGTTTGATTCAGACAAAGGGATTAACCTTCCCGCATGGAAGCGGCGGATCGGCTTTGTGTTCCAAGATAGCCGTCTCTTTCCGCATTTGTCGGTGAAGAACAATCTCGCTTATGGCCGCTTCATGAACGGTCTGCCGCGTGATGCGGCGCATGAAGCCCATGTCATCGCCATGCTTGATATCCAAGATCTGTTGGCACGCGACACTGGCGCGCTCTCTGGCGGCGAACAACAACGTGTTGCCATTGGGCGCGCGCTTTTAGCAAAGCCGCGGCTGCTCTTGCTCGACGAGCCAATGTCCTCGCTCGACGACAAGCGCAAGGCAGAGATCAAGCCCTATCTTTTGCGGCTCGCGGCCGAAGGCGTGCCGATGATCTATGTCTCGCACGATGCCGATGAAATCGCTGAGCTCGCGGGAGAGGTCGTCTCCGTCGACCATGGGCGAGCGCGATAGAAAGGCGGAGCCTATGGCCCTGCATTCCGGACTGTAGCGAGACCCTAGCCTGCTATCGGATCATGATGGGAAAGAATGGTGCCCCTAGCCGGAATCGAACCAGCACTCCTTGCGGAAACCGATTTTGAGTCGGTCGCGTCTACCAGTTCCGCCATAGGGGCAACGCCACGCGCCTTTTAGGACTAACCTGCCTCGGCCGCAAGCCCGCCCGCATGCTGCGACAAAGCGCGGACGCGGCGAAGCTGCCAAAGTCAGCCAAACAGGCTAAACTTGCGGCCATGGTGTTTCGTAATGGTGCTTTGGCTGTGATGGCCGTTCTGTTCGGCCTAGCCTATGCCCCCTCCCCGGCGCAGGCCCTCGTCCATACGGCCCGCTGCGAGGGCCGCTTCAGCTACACGGTGAGCTATGATGATCTGCGACGCCGCCTGACGATTGAAGTCGAGGGAATGAAGCGGCAATTGAACATGCGCATGATCAAGCAGGAAGAGGATGGCGGCTATTTGATCTGGGCGTTTACGCCTGCCTTTGGCGGCGATCGCGATATGCTGATCAAGCTCGGGCGGGAGAAATGGGTGCGCACCTATTTCCGCAATGGCAGCGACGAGACCATCACCTGCCGCTAGCGCCGTGCCGCGCTCAGCGCCTTATACATCGTCTCGAGCGAGCCCATCCCGAGCAAAAACAGGCATAATTCATTGTCATGAGCAGGATCGGACGTCAGATCGGCCGTAACCACGCCATTTGCACCAATCATGATCCCGATCTCGAACGCGATGTCCCGCTGGAGCAGAGAGGGGCAATGGATCGCCGCCAACATCACGCCCTCGGGCCGGCGTGACAGACCCAACGCCTTCACATGCGCCTTGGCAAAGCCCGGGATCAGGGGTGGCGCGCCGGGAGCAGGCAAGGGTTCGAAACTCTGCACCAGAAACTGCTCGCCAATCGCAGGGCCCCATCCGGCCGCGTAGCGATGCAGCAAATCGGCCACAGGCTCGCCTGCCGCCTCGAAGACGCGGTCGAGATAAGGCTGGGCATAGGGCATGAAATCCATCGGCGCTCCCCCCGAGCGACGCGTGACCCTGCAAGCTTAGACGCCAGCATGGCACAGCCGAGGGGTGTGCTGCCAAGTGCAATTTGAGCCGAAGGAAACCAAAATGAGCAAACGGCTGGAAATCCGGACCAGCATGGACAAGCCACGTCCCCTCGTTTAACGGAGCGGCATGTTGCGCCGCCTCTATGATTGGACACTTCGCCTTTCCGAAAGCCCGCGTGCCCCATGGGCGCTTGCGGGTGTCTCCTTTGCGGAAAGCTCCTTCTTCCCCATCCCGCCAGACGTGCTGCTGGCGCCGATGGCGCTGGCCAAACCACAGCGTGCTTTCTTCTATGCCGCGGTCTGCACGGTTGCCTCCGTTGCGGGCGGTGTTGCGGGTTGGATGATCGGCCATCTTCTGTTCGACACGCTCGGCCTGTGGCTGCTCAACCTCTATGGCTATGCCGACCGCATTCCGGCGCTGAAAGAATTTTACGCCAAATGGGGCGCGTGGTTCATTCTGATCAAGGGTCTGACGCCCATCCCCTATAAACTCGTCACGATCGTCTCAGGCGCACTCGATTACAATCTGCTCCTGTTCATCGTTTTGTCGCTCATCACACGTGGCGCGCGCTTTTTCATTCTGGCCGGCATCTTCAATCGCTGGGGCGGCCCACTGAAAGCCGCACTTGAAAAGCATTTGGCACTCATCGCCGGTGCATCCGTTGCGATTGTCGTGCTCGGCTTCTGGATGGCCGTGAAAGTGATATGACGGCGCTTCTCACAATCCGCAACGCCGCGCTTCTTATTGCGCTTGGTGCGCTTGCGACGATTGGCGGGGCTTGGTTCATCGAGATTGTGCTGGGTGTGAAACCCTGCCCGCTTTGTCTTGAACAACGTATTCCGTATTACGCCGGTATTCCTGTCGCGTTGCTGACCGCAGCCCTCGCCGACCGTGCGCCACAAGCGGCGCGCGCGCTCCTCGCGCTCACAGCATTGATTTTTCTGATCGCCTCCAGCATGGGTGCCTATCACGCAGGCGTCGAATTCGGATGGTGGAAAGGCCCTGCCGACTGCACAGGCGCGGTCCCGACAGCAGCCTCGATGGGTGATTTCCTCAAAAGCCTCGACACTGTCCGCGTCATCCGCTGCGACGAAGTCGCCATGCGGATTTTCGGCCTGTCGCTTGCGGCGTGGAATGCCGTGATCGCAGGAGGCTTAGCTCTGACGGCTGCTTTGGCTGTGCAACGCCGCTAAGCTCTGTGCCATGGATTTAGCTTCGTTCTGCCAAAACCAGATTTAGCTTTGTTCTGCCAAAACGAGCCATGCTCTTCGATGGCTCACAAATTCGCATTTTTGATTCGTTACTCGTTCTTACCGGCACAATTCGATCGGCCTGAGACGCTAAGGAACTAATCGGCAGCGGTGATTGGTACCTATAGATTTGAGCCCATATGAGCATTTCAGAAACAGGGAATTACAGGGAAGAACAGGGTCGAATTATTGCATGTACCTTACGCGTGTACGCGCGTAGCGGGTACGGGAATTGAATATATTAATTCTTGGCTGTGAAGCTGATGCGGGTAGCAAGACGCTTGATCATAATTTTCGTTTGACAAGTTGAAAAAATCTGGCAGCCTCGTACGCACATGGTCTTGGAATCCACGATGCGATTAGCCGAATAGGCAACCAAGAACATCACGATGCCGGCCTCCACGATGCGAGGATGGGCCATCACTCCAAAAAATCCCGACGGTTCAGCACGACGCTGTACCATCAGATTGGATGATGCCCATGGCACAACGACTGACAGTTAACGTCTTATCATCCCCATTGCTTTCACAGGTCTTTATCCGCGCATGCACGGCGGAGTATGCGCGATGAGCAACGATTACCCTCGTCGCCCGAGACAACGCTTTGGTGGACATGATCCAGAAAGACCCGTTGGCTTTAAAAACCCGCCCCGTGCCTCTCAATTCCAGAAAGGCCAATCTGGCAATCCGCGTGGACGACCAAAAGGTTCCAAAAACAAACCACGATTTAGTAGTGGCGACCTGATGGCGAGTGTTTTCAACAAAACCGCCCGCGATATGACGCATCGATTTCAAGAAGCCATTCGTCAGTACCAACGGATGTATAGCGACGCGGTTCAGCAGCGCCAACGCCGGCAAGGGCTTCCTGCGATCACTTTCTATCCCAAACCAGAGGATTGTAGGTTATCAGATGATGGACTGACCTTTCACGTTTTTGGACCAATGTCACCCAAAGAGGATATCGAATGGAAGGCACTCCTCAAACGAGAGCGTGACTTAAAAACGGATCGCGCTGAAATGAACGGTCTCTATAGGAACTGCCAAGATGGCGAGGACGCGAAGCGACAATTAAAAGAGGCCGTCGAGAAGCTCGATATTTTCTTGGAGCGAATCAAAAAAGAAAAAGAAAAGTTTAGGCGTGAAATTTTTACACCTGCGGTTGCGCGTTTTATCAGTGATCCTCAAAAGTCCTTAAAAGATGAAGGGAGCAATTAACATACCATCGATCTCTAACCAGCATCCGGCTTGAAGCGAACACCTGCGCCTTTATCCGGTGAGCCGATAAACTCGACGCCAGCTTCTTCGAACGCAGCGATGATTGAAAGAATAGTTTGGATCTTGGTTGAGGGTACACCGTCAGCCTGCTCAAGACGGAAGATCGTCTGCCGAGTAGCAGCAACCTTATCAGCGAGGTCTGACGCGCTCCAATTTAAGAGCCCTCGAGCAGCACGTATTTGTGATCCAGTTATCATTATAACCGCTTGACATATGTTTTTTTATAATTAATGTTACATATGTAACATTAATCTATGCGGAGAGCCTAGATGTCATTACATTTGACCTATTGGCGGGCAGCTTTACAGGCCCGCTTTTCACCTATCCACGAAAATGATCCTCAGGAGGGATGGTATCGGACGCGACCGAGGAAGGGGTACCGGAGTTTGCCGGTCCGGATCTGGCGGGATGAGGGGTCGGGCGCGCTTTTGGCTCTGAGGGATGGCAAGCGGGTCGATCCTTATGAGGTCTGGACGTGGGTGTGTTTGAACCCGGTGTCGGTTGAAGCTTATGAGGCGGTGCTTGAAGGCCGTGCGCTCTGGCCCGACGAGATTGGGTTAGTTGGGCAGGGTTTGGGTGACGGCGGTGCACGGCAGTCTCATGCAGAACGCAGAAAGCGTCGGTCTGGTGGAGCAAGGTCTGTCAAACTGACAGCGAAGGTCACTGAACCGACTGCTACATCAGACATGCGGACTGCCAATGTATCATTAGCGCGTTCAGTGCGAAGTCCTTCTCCGAACGCTACTCATGCGGCTATCAATTTGTCATGCGCTCCCGCAGTGGTGAACAGTCATTCTGACAGCAAGGTTCATTCAACCGTCAATTTGACAGCCAGTCATCTCACTAAGAACCGTCAATCTGACGGTCGGGCGCAGAGCGCTGACAAAGTGACAACCAATTCGCGATCAGCCGACAGGCAAGTTCCTGCATTGAACAGTCACTCTGAGACAATCCCTTTGTTGGATTACGGACATTTGGGCCATAACAGCCGAGTAGGCCTCGATGAGAGTCCTAAGCTTGGCGCCGAGGACGGCGCTGCGAAGATCGCGCATGATCTGTCTATGCTGAAGTCCGATGTACTAGCCTGGCTATCTGAAGTGGGCGAGATTGCCGATCAGGTGACGGCGGATCGTTGCGCCAATTATGCCGATGCCTTTGCCTCGCTTGAGAAGCAGGCCGAAGAGCTGCGCACGAAGGCCAAGAAGCCTGTACTTGATCAAGGGCGTGCCATTGATCAGCGCTGGAAGCCGCTGGTGTCGCAAGCCGATGAAGGCAAGCGCCTCTGCAAGAAAGCCCTTGAGCCTTTCCTGATTGCTGAGACCGAGCGATTAGAACGAGAACTCATGGAACAGCTTCAGGCGGAGAATGGCGATCTCTCGGTTCTGAGCTCACTCGCCGTCTCTGCCAAAGCTGGAACCTTTGGTCGGACGATCTCGCTGAGGCGGGTGCGTAAGATTGTGGTGTCCGATCGTACAGCTCTCATCACCCACTACCATCGCGATCCTCGCTTCTTGAATGATGAGGCTGTCCAGAAGCTTTTGGCCAAATTGGCAGAGCATGATTTGCAAGCAGGTCTATCTGTGCCTGGTGCAGACAGTGTCGAGGAGAAGGTGGCTGCTTAAAAGGACAGGCCAACGCTTCAGGTCGACACTTCGGGTCGACGCATGGGTTTGAAGATTTGGTTTTGAGGATCTGATTAGACCCTCAAAGCGCCTTCGGACGGCACGAGCGTTCTCTAAAAGCGTTCTGAGCGTTCATAGCATTCCCTGGCTTGATCCTTTGGGGATCCAACCAGGTCAGCAATCAAAACAATCACACGGTCAATACCGACCCGTTTGGCGCGCCAAAAGGCTTTGGCGTGAACGGCAGAGCTTTGCCGGTTGAGGCGCACAACACGAGAGCAAGAGACAGAGGGAGAGAACCAATCATGGCTTTGAAGAAAGAGAACACCCACACACATCCATC
>JAHRCV010000003.1 GCA_019083985.1 Rhizobiales bacterium TNE-4
CCGCGCCTTTGCCCTCAGAGACGCCTTCCCGGACGTTCTTGGAGGTCTCTATCTCACCGAAGAGTTTGTGGCTGAGCCTGAGACAGAAGCCCAATTGGCACCGCATTTTGAAACTGAGACGCCAAGCGTGGCAGACGCTGGGGTTGGACGCGTTGAGGAAAACCAACACCAGCCACCAAATGGCTTTAGGAGAGGCTCGTTCAACAACACCTCAACCGATGAGGCGTTCTCTCAGCAAGAAAGTGCGCCTCAAAACGTAAGCGTTGGGTCCACTCAAACCTGGAGTGGTAGGGCCACATCACGTGACGAATTCACAGGTTCAGCAAACGAACAGCCAAACCCACAAACGGCAGCAACACTCGTTGGGTTAGATGGCGAACCGAACGCCCGTTTTGAGGAGAACGGCAAGTTCTCTGAAACGACAGTTATCACTGGGGAGCGTGAGCTGCCTATCACGGCAAAACTTCCGCCGCTCGCTAATCTCCGGCGATCGCGATCCATGCCGCGCGATGTCCGTGCGCTTCGCTTTCGGAACCAATGGTCGGTCAAACAACCCCGTGGACCGCGTAAAGAGCTGAGCCAAACCAACGCTGTCTCATCGGATCAGGGACAATCAACTTCACCTGAAGGCCAACTGGGCTCATCGCCGTCCGCAGGACCATCGCCTGTGTATGCCAAAGCGCATTCATCGCCAGAACAGGCATTCTCTAGTAATCGAGTGGCATCACGACGGACGAGCTCTTTGGAGATCCAAAGACAGTCCGTTCCAGAGCACGGCGTAGCGCCCCAAACAACAACACCAAGCCAAGGCTTCATCCCGGCCGACGACATCACGGCCCATCTCGATCTCTTTGACGCAGCCCTGTGCTGCGCCACAGATCCAGACACTCTGGCTGAGATTGCCGAAGAGTTCACTGAGCGTCTCTCGCAGCTTCCACGATCAAGCAGGAACGACGCCGAACAGATCTTCGAAAAGCATCAAACGCGGATTGGCAATACTCCAACCCATGGAGACCGTCATGACTAAGCGCAGGACATTTTCTTCAAAAGAGCGGCTTGCATACTTCCTGCAAGCCAAGGGGCACTGCGCGCAATGCTCACTCAAAATCACCCCAGGAAAGCGATGGGATCTCGACCATGTGATCCCGCTCTCTCTTGGCGGCTCTAATGAACCAACCAATCTACAGGTGCTCTGCCAAGCCTGCCACACCCAAAAGACCAAATCCGATGTCTCATCAAATGCCAAAGCACGGCGTATTCAGTTGAAACACTTTGGCGCAAGGCAGTGTACACGACCGCTGCCTTTCGGACGGAAGTCTCTATTAAAGAAGAAAATCGATGGACGGATTGTTAGACGCTAAGTTGTCCTAAAATTTTAATCTAAATATCGATTGCATTTAGCTTCTTCATTAGACTTATTTTTTTGATCGAGCGAGCGAAGAAATCACTAATAAGAACTTATTTTGTTCCACTATTTAGACAATTACATATTGGTTGCTGATTATTGACGATATGGATTGTATGTAAAGAGATTTAGTTGCAGGGGCTTGCAGCCACCGACAATTGGCAATCAAATGTCCGGTTTGATGCTTAAAAAGTTGGTTGCAAGAGGGGCACGCAGCCACCTTTACCGAACAAAACAACCAACTTCAGGCTTCCTACTTAGGAAGCTAGTCGACTGCTTTTGGCAGCGAGCGACTGCTGAGGATTGCCGTTCTCAAAAATAGCTCACTAAGTCCTACTGTTTGCCCCTTTTGCGCGCACGCGAGTCATGATCTGCTCTCCTCGGGGGCTATCCAGTCGGATAGGCCTGAAGGAGGGGGATCCGTGATGAGCATGAACCGGCGACAATTTCTCGGGACAACGGCAGCAGGGGTGGCAGGTGCGCCTTTACTCTCGGTTGAGGGCTTCGCGCAGGGTAAGCAGACGATCAATCTTCAATTGGGCTGGCTGTTATCCGGCAACCAGATCGGTGAAGTCTGCGCCAAGGCAATGGGCTATTACGATGCAGAAGGTCTTGAGCTGAAATTCCAGCCAGGCGGCCCAAGTATCGACGGCGTCGCCGTTGTCGCCTCCGGCCGCTATGAGATCGGTCAGGTGTCCTCGAGCCCGTCACTGATGCTAGCGGCGTCGCAGGATATTCCCGTCGTGTGCTTTGCCACCGGTGCGCAGATCCACCCCTACACTTTCTTCTCGCTGAAGAAGAACCCGGTACGAAAGCCAGCCGACCTCGTCGGGAAGAAAGTCGGCATTCAGGCGACGGGCGTCATTCTATTGCGTGCGTTGCTCGCCAAGAACAAGATCCCGGAAAAAGATGTGACGATTGTCACGATCGGTGCAGATATGGCACCACTCCTGACAGGGCAGGTCGATGTCGTCACCGGTTGGCTCACCAATACCACGGCGCTGAAAGTGCTCGGCGATGAGCGCGTCGACATGCGACTGTGGGATACGGGCGTAAAGCTTTATGCACTGCCCTATTATGCGACGGCGCAGACGATCAAGACCAAGGGCGACACGTTGGCGAAGTTCCTTGTCGCTTCTGGCAAGGGTTGGGCTTACGCGGCGCAGAACCGCGATAAGGCAGTGGAATTCCTCGTTAAAGAGTTCCCCAACCTCAACGCCAAGGATGAACGTGAAGCACTGGACGTGATGCTACAATACGCCTTCTCGCCCGAAACGGCGAAAAATGGCTGGGGCACAATGGATCCCACCGTCTGGCAGGATCAGATCGATCTCTATGCGCAACTCGGCCAATTCTCGAAGCGCACGCCGAAGCTTGATGAAGTCATGACACTCGAGATTCTCAAAGCCTCCGCCGCTGGCCGGCCGAAACTCGGCTGAGCGATGACGACAGCATCCGCCCTCTCCGGTATCGCCGCTTCACGCGGCGATACCACTTGGCCCGCCATTGCGTGCGATGATGTGACCGTGCGTTTCATCAGCGAGAGCCGCGTGGTGACGGCGCTTGAGAAGGTGTCATTCGCGGTGGCACCAGGTGGGTTTCTAAGCCTGCTCGGCCCGTCGGGCTGTGGCAAATCAACCTTATTGCGTGTTGTTGCTGATCTCATTCAACCGAGCAGCGGCATGATGCGCGTGTTTGGTGGCACGCCAGAAGAAGCGCGCACGGCACGCGCTTTAGGCTTCGTGTTTCAGGATGCGGCGTTGCTTCCATGGCGCAATGCCATCGACAATGTCTCTCTACCGCTGGAAGTGGGTGGTGGCGTAAAGCTTGGCCCAAACGATCCAAAGCCGGTGGATCTGTTGCGCCTTGTTGGGTTGTCCGGTTGGGAGAAATCCTATCCGCATGAACTCTCGGGTGGCATGCGTCAGCGGGTTGCGATCGCACGCGCGCTGCTCGGCGGACCTAAATTACTTTTGATGGACGAACCGTTTGGCGCGCTCGATGAAATCACACGCGATCGCCTAAACGAAGAACTGCGCCGCATCTGGATGGAAACAGGGACGACGATTTTGTTCGTCACGCATTCCGTTTATGAAGCCGCTTATCTTGGTGAGCAGGTGCTGGTGCTCTCACCCAATCCCGGCCGCGTGGTTGAATGCGTTGATATCGACCTCCCACGTGACCGTGATCTTTCGGTGCGAGATACGTCGCATTTCGTACAACTCGCCGCACACTTGCGCGGTATGCTGGGGAGAATGCACGCATGAGTATCGCTGCCCCACTCGATCCCTCACTTATGGCCGCCGAGAGCGCTTTTCGTGCTGAGCAACGCCGCAAAGCATTGCGCCGCCGCATCATGCCAGTGATCGGCATTGGCTCATTCCTGCTTTTGTGGGCAGGCCTCGTCTATGGATTAAAAGTGCCACCCTTCGTGGCGCCATCGCCCTTCGCTGTTGCGGCGACGCTGTGGGCGAAAGCCCCGATGCTCTTCGAAAATCTTGTTCCCACCATGATCGAGGCATTTTCGGGCTTCATGCTCGGCAATCTCAGCGCCATCCTGATCGCAACAGCCTTCGTCTACAAAAAATCGTTAGAGGAAGCCTTCTTTCCGGTGATCGTGATTATCAACACGATCCCCGTCGTTGCCAAAGCACCGATTCTTGTTCTGTTGCTCGGCAATGGCATGGAGCCAAAGATTGCGATTGCAGCATTGATCTGCTTTTTCCCGACGCTCGTGAACATGGTGCGCGGCCTGCAATCGGTAAACCCCCAGGCAATGGAATTGATGCGGGTCCTCTCGGCCTCGCAACGTGAAATTTTTTTCAAGCTGCGCCTACCGAATTCGCTGCCATACCTATTTTCTGCGTTGAAGATTGCAGCGTCGACAGCAGTGATCGGGGCAATCGTCGGTGAATGGATCGGTTCTACCGTTGGCATTGGCGCACTTATCATTCAGGCGACTTATGCGTTCGATTCTGCCCTCCTCTATGCGACGGTCATTGTCGGCTCCTGCTTCTCTGTCGCCTTCTTCCTGCTCATCACACTCATCGAACGTCTTACGCTGCGCCGTCATGGCCCGGCTGCACAATGAGGTCGCATTATGTCTGACCGGATCGAAGAAAAGCCCGGAAACGCCACCATCGTAGCGCGCTCTGATGTGGTTGTCGTCGGCGGCGGGCCAGCGGGGTTTTCTGCCGCCTTGGCAGCCCGGCGCGCCGGGATGAGCGTCACCCTCGTTGAGCGCTATCCATATCTCGGCGGCTTGGCATCCGGCGGCATGGTTCTCGTGCTCGACGACATGCACAATGAGAGCGAAACTACGGTCACCGGCATCTGCATGGAAATGATCGAGCGGATGGCAAAGATCAATGCCTGCGTTTTTCCGCCGCCGGAAGAACGCCGCGCTGATTGGGATCTATATCGCAAATGGGCCCGCTGGGGCGTGTTCGATTTTCGGGTGCAGACGAAACCGCAGCCGATCGTGATGGCGGCTGCCTTCGACCCTGATGGCTGGAAGCGCGTTTCAAACGACATGATCGCCGAAGATGGCGTGAATGTACGGCTACACTCTTGGTTCTCGAAGGCGATCGTTGAAAACGGTCAGATCAAGGGCGTGATTTGTGAAACCAAAGCAGGTCGCGAGGCGATCATGGGCTCGGTCGTGATTGATACGACAGGCGATCTTGATGTAGCGGCGGCGGCTGGCGCAAAATTCACGCATGGTTCATTCATCGTGACAACTGTGTTTCGCCTCGGTGGCGTTGACACAGATGCGACCGAACGTTTCGCACTTGAAGAGCCGGAAAAATATGCTGAGATCGACCGCACAGCGAAACGCGTGATGGGCGGCTCATGGGATTTCTGGTGGCTTAAGACGCCGCTACCCGGCATCGTCTGGTGCAATTGCCCGCATATGGCCGGATACGATGCGTTAAAAGTGGAAGATCTGTCACGGGCCGATTTCGAAGGGCGCAAAAAAATCTATGCGCTTGTCGATTATGTGCAGAAAAACATGCCTGGCTTCGAGAAATGCTTTGTTGTGGATGTCGCGCCGCAACTGGGCGTACGGCAGTCGCGCCTGCTTGAAGGTGAATACATCGTGACAAAGGACGACGTGCTCGACCGTGTGCATTTCCACGACACGGTAGCGCGCGGCCGCGATTATTACACACCCTATCGCGCTATGCTTCCGAAAGAGGTTGACGGATTGCTCGTGGCAGGACGGCATTATTCTGCGACCGAGACGGCGCAGAAAATGTCACGCGAAATCCCACCGTGCATGTCGATGGGACAATCAGCGGGTGTTGCTGCAGCGCTCGCCGTCAAAAATGGTATTTCTGTAAAGCGCGTGGACCCGAAGGCGATTTGCGCTGGCGTTCGCGCGCAAGGCGGCGATCCCGGCGATGTACCGTCAGCCAATGCGAAGATTCTGGAGAGCGCGGCATGAGCACGCACGAATTGCCCCTCGCGGGAATCAAGATCGTTGATTTCACGCAGGTGATGATGGGCCCAGTGGCCACCCAGATGCTGGCGGATTTTGGTGCCGATGTCATTAAAGTCGAACGGCCGCCAACGGGAGATCTGTCGCGGACCTCGTTTCCGAACGATCCTGCCGGTTTGACCGGCCCCGTATTCTGCTCACTCAATCGCAATAAGCGCTCAATCGTACTTGATCTTAGACAGGAGCGTGACAAGAAGGCAGTATTCAAACTTCTGGAACAAGCCGATGTTGTCGTTAACAATTTTCGCGCCGGCGTCATGGAGCGCATGGGGTTTGGCTATGAAGAACTCGCCAGGCTCAATCCACGCCTGATTTACGCCGTCGGCACTGGCTTCGGCCTCACCGGCCCGTACTCGCACAAAGGCGGCCAGGATATTCTGGCTCAAGCGATGACAGGCGTCATGCATCGTCGCTCCGACGATTCTCTGCCGCTCTCGATCTATTCCACGACTTTTGCCGATTATTCGGCGGGTATGCACCTCGTCCAAGGTGTCCTTCTCGCATTGTTGCAGCGTGCGAAGACAGGCAAGGGACAGCGTGTGAGCGTGTCGCTTTATGATTCGATGCTCGCCGCACAGACGCAAGAATCTGCGGCGCAGATGATGCGGGGTCGCGAAGTGAATTGGGGTGCTATGCCGCTCTCTGGCGTATTCGAAACTACCGATGGCGCTGTTGTACTCGTTGGCGCATTCAAGTCGCACCCATTGCGCGATATCGGCGTGGCGCTGGGGCTTGAGGGCATCGAGAACGATCCACGCTTTGCCGATCATGCGGCACAGGTGAAGCACAAGAAGGAATTGCATACGATTTTCCGAAAACGGTTCGCCGAGAATTCAACTGGGCATTGGCTTGGAAAGCTTGAGGAGCAAGATCTCCTTTGTGCACCCGTTCGGACATTGGCCGAAGCACTCGCCGATAAGCAGACTGCGGTAAACGGTATGATTCTCGAAACGCGCAACAGCATCGAAACAGTGCGCGTCGTTGGCTCTCCCGTGCATCTGGACGATGCACCAGTGACGATCCGTATTCCGCCAGCTCAACTAGGGCAACACACGGCAGAGGTGATGACGGAACTGGGCCTGAGCGAACCAGAGGCGGCCGCCTAATGCCGATCCATTTCGAAACGAAGGACGGGATCGCGCGTGTCACCATCGATCGCCCCGAGGTCATGAATGCGATCGATGCGGCGTCTGAACAGGAACTGCAGAAGATCTGGTCGGCGATCGAACATGATCGCAATGTACGGGTGGCGGTACTCACAGGTTCGGGAGAACGTGCATTTTCGACTGGTGCCGATATGAAGGGTGGCAGCGGCGCACGCGGAATCGATTATTGGGCCATGTCACGGCCCGGTGGATTTGGCGGAATCGCGTTGCGTGAGACGCTTGACATTCCGGTAATCGCGCGCGTGAACGGGCATGCAGTCGGCGGTGGTTTCGAGATGGTGCTGGGTTGCGATCTCGTTGTTGCGGCGGATCACGCTAGTTTTGGTCTGCCTGAGGCACGTGTTGGGCGGCTTCCGCTCGATGGTGGAATGACCTTGCTCCAACGGCAAATCCCGTATCGCCAGGCGATGGGCATGCTGATGACGGGACGCCGCATCAATGCCTCTCAAGCGCTTGCGATGGGGCTTATCAACGAAGTCGTGCCAGTGGCGGAGCTCGACGCAGCTGTATTGAGCTGGATCGAGGATATACTCGCCTGCGCGCCGCTTTCGGTCCGTGCAACAAAGCAGGTTGTGCGCCGCACCGCGCATTTAACAGCGAATGAGGCACAGGCCCTGCGTCTGCCAGCGCTGGTCGAGGCGCTTCATTCCGAGGATTCGGAGGAAGGTGTGCGTGCCTTCGTAGAAAAGAGAAAGCCCAATTGGAAGGGACGCTAAGCGATGACCTATGTCATCACCGATACCTGCATCGATGTGAAAGACAAATCCTGTCTCGATGCGTGCCCTGTCGATTGCATCTATGAAGGTGGACGGACGCTCTATATCCAACCTGACGAATGCATTAATTGCGGGCTCTGTGAGACAGTTTGTCCCGTTGCCGCCATTCATGCTGAGGAGCGTTTGCCACAAGAACTGCAAGCTTTTCTTGCAATCAATCGTGAATTTTTCGAAGACGGAGTGACAGGCTGGGGTTCACCGCGCGGCGCAGATACAAGATACACGACAGATAAGGATCATCCTGTCGTGGCGGCATGGCCCAAGCGCGACGCGGTGTGAGTGATGCACGCAGCCGCCTTGCATTATTTTCGTGTGGTGGCACGCACTGGCTCTGTCCGTAAGGCCGGGCTTGAACTCAATGTCGCGGCGAGTGCGGTCAATCGGCAAATCAAAAAGATCGAGGATGAGCTCGGCCTACCGGTGTTTGAGCGCCTGCAGTCAGGGATGCGGCTGACGCCCGCCGGCGAATATCTTCTGCGGCACGTCAACGCGACACTGCATGGTTACGAAAAGCTTCGCACCGATATCGATCAATTGCGGCAGGCGCGCACCGGCCATATCGGCATAGCAGCTGTTGATTCCTTATTAGTCGATTTTTTGCCTCGGACAATCGATCGATTTCGTGCTGATTTTCCAGCCGTGAATTACAGTGTAGACGCCGTCAGTCCCGGTGATATTCCTGATCTTGTCGCATCACAAAAGTTCGATATAGGTCTGACTTTTGTGAGCCCAGCCTGGCCGAAAGTACGAACTGTCGTAGAAATTCCGGCACCGATTGGCGTTATTATGCGGCCCGATCATCCTTTGGCGAGCCGGCCGTACATTGAATTCGGCGCAACGGCACCGTTTCCGAAGCTTGCGCAAGCAGGAGCCATCCCGATTGCGGCAGATATAGATCCAGATTTTTGGGCATTCCGTTCATCCTTCGAAGCGAAGCTGACGTCAAATTCAATACAGATGCTCAAAATGGCAGTGTTGGCCGATCAGGGCATCGCCTTTTTCACGCGGTTCGGATTTCTCTCCGACATCGAGGCGGGAACGCTGGCCTGGAGGCCCTTCGCATCGCGTGGTATCAACCGGCTCAAACTCGGTTTGATCGTGCCTGCGATCACGAAGCCGTCGGCTTCGGCGAGTCGGTTGACCGATTTTCTTGCACGTGAATTACAGCGGATTAGAACACCTTAGGCAGGCGGATCGCTGAGTTCGATCCCGCCTTCTACTAAAATGATGTGCGAGCGCTCAAACGCGACGCCCCAGACCGGATCGTCGAAAGCGGGCGGTGGCGTGATGAGGCGTTTGAAACCGCATTGGACGATGGCGCGGGCGCAATCGATGCAAGGAAAAAAAGTAGTGGCGATCGTCGCGCCCGCCAACGCGCGGCCGGCGCGCGCTGCGGCGAAGATGGCATTGCGCTCAGCGTGCTCCATCCAGACAAACCGGCCATCGCCCTCATGTCGCCAATCGAGATCCTGCACACCTGTTGGAAAGGTATTGCAGGCAACAATCGGTTCCCCGCCATCGGCGGGCGCAATGGCCGAACCGACCTGCCGCACGCGGTTTGGGCTATTTGGAGCAACTGCGCGTGCCAAATTGAAAAGCGAATCAAGCGATGTCATTTCGATAGATAATAATAACTTAGGCATATTGTCATCAATGATACTTGGCATGAACCGCTTACTCACAGAGCATCAAGAAAGGCTGCTTTTAATGCTTCATGGGTCGGCGCCTCTGATGAATGGTGTGGCGTAGAGAGTGATCATATCTCCCTATACTTACGCATTTACTATTCAGCCAAGGGAGTGAAGGTAGGACCTCATAAAGAAAACAAATAGAACCGAAACAGACATAAGAGAGGATACCAGGGCAATAATATTCGATCTTTTTTTAGCAATCCCGAAACTCACACTATTTCTCTCGATTAGCCACCAGCAATAGATGGCATCGACAATGGCACTCGTGACATAGAAAATGGCGACGATATGGACAACGTCAACAAGATTGATAGAAGTGATAGATCCTAATTCACCTGCCACGCTACGCATACTGATGACAATCGCAAAAATTGAGCCGGCGAGAAGGTTCAATCGCGTTGTCAGTAGAGCAATTTGCTCTGACATCAGGAGATAGGTGAAGAGTGCGAGAAACATACTAATGATGGGCGTGATAATCATCGTCAAAAAAGATGAAACATCAATCTGATCCACAACGATTTCAAGAATAATTTGTCCATATTCCGTTTTCGAACTAGGAGCGAGGCGGGGGTCACCAAAGCTGCTCGTATAGGCTTTCTTACGATCTTTCACGTTAAATGACGTAATCTGCCATCCATCAAGGTTTATGCTGGGATCATAGCCTGAGTTGAATATGTCGGGTTTGATGGATAGTCGCTCAACGTCCTCAGCGCCCTCGATCTCAATACGCAAGACTTGCCGGTTAAAGGGATAGCGGCTGATGTCCCAATCGTGGCGAAAGGTTCCACGGATCCGTTGTTGGTACCAAAATCCACGATCCGGTATCTGCTCCTCAAATTGATTCGTGACTGTCACTTGCGTCGAGTTCGAAAGTTCCAAGGAAGAAAGTACTTTATCATCCTTGTCGGGATTGACGGTAAAGAGCCAAAACGTGGCTGAAAATGTGCGCGCCTTAAAGTTGAAATCGCCTAATTGTGTAAGATAGACGCCGTACTTCGTTTGTTTTTCAAGCGCATGGACAGGTGATGAAATAATCGCCGATAGTGCAGCAAGAATAAAAAGAAAACAGGGACGCAAGCATTTCATCGACGGCAGATCCAGACTAATTGGTGAGAGGCAGGACTGGCCTCTAAGGGGCGGCGAGGTAGTGCGTTCGCCCTCTTTAGGGGGCCTTATTTTGCATTACGCCGTCAAGCTTCTTTTTCAAACGAATGCTAATTCCGTTCAGTACTTTTGATATGTGCCAGCATTCATACGGCGGACTAAGATTAGTTCGGGAGCTAGCGGAGGCAGGCTCATGGCCTGATGAATTGCATGTCGCGAGCCTAGATCCTGGTCGACCTTTTAGAAAATGCATAAAATGGGGAAGAGTATTGGGCCAAATCAAGAATGGCGCCTTGGATAGACGAGTTTTTCCAAACGTATGTATTATAGGAAAGGATTTGTACGCAGGAGCAACCATGATTGACAGCTATCTGCAGCTTTCGCCTAGCCGAGCTCAATGCCCATATCAGCTGTTCAGACGCGTGATCGCAGTAATAGCAGCGTGAGCGCTAATGATTGCTCCCTCTTGCCAGCCGCTCCAATAGGTGAGCTGATCACCCGCCATTACGAAGCGTCCCTGAGGCTCGGATAGTACTTGCGCATTTTGACCAAAAGCTGGATCGGTTTCATCGGCCCAGCTCATGCGGGAGAATTCCATATTGTTCCATCCGATTGCCACACCGTGCTCTACCATCTTTCCGTAACCTGGATGTAGCTTTTCGCCTTGTTCACGCGCTTGGCGAAGCCGCTCGGCTACAGGCTGCGCATTAAATTTCTCTGCCGGCGGACCATACATGTAAGCGCCAGTTAGCACGCCCTTATGGCTAAAAAAGTCTGACGATGGGTACCAAATCTGAGTAATAGGATCTGTAGTCCAGGAAATGCCACCAAAAATTTGATCTTTGCGTTCCCAGAAACGCTCAGCCTGCCAGCCAACCTTACCGCCCGTCATGACCTGCAGCTTGCGCGCGGCATCCATGTAAGCGACAGGCAGATTGGTGCGCAGATTCTTGAAGATCGGCACAGGAATCGTGCTGATGCAGTAATCGGCGGTCAGCGTTGCAGCCTTTCCTGCGCGCTTATACGCAACTACCACCTTGTCGTTACCCACTTCGATGCCGCTCACCGGCGCGTTTAGGCGCACCAATCTTTGAATGGTCCCACCTGAGCGCGCAGGTTGACGCAAAAAGGCACGGAAGAAATGATCCATCCCACCCACCGGTTCCATCAGTGAGGATTGCCAGAAATAGGCGTTATCGCGATAAATGTAGTCGTTCCACACCTGCGAACGCAGGATTTCATCGAGACCCATGGGGCTCAACGGCTTTCCGGGTTGGTTCGCGATACCGGGCGGAATTTCATAGCCCGCAAGCCCACGTTCGTTGCGGTACACATAGGCAACCTTGCCGTCGCGTGTCACCTTTGTCAGCCCACCAAACTGCGCCAGCATCTCGCGAAAAGACTCTAATTCGGAGGTCTTCACCAATTGGTTCAAAGCAGGACCACTCACGCAGTTGTCTAGTAGTTCCGCCACATGCCCCTGCAGATCATACAAGGGACGACGTGTCTGAACGGTACCCCCATTACCAAGCGTCGACGAATGCACAAGGTTAGCGCGGCTTTCGAAGATGTAGGGCTGCAAAGCAACGCCAAAACGCCGACAATACTCAAGGACGTGCGTGTGGTGATGGGGGATGCGCCCTGGGCCCGCATTTAGATACAGGCCTTCATCAAACCGGCATTCCTGTTCTGTCATTCCTATTTCACGAAAGCGGTCGCCCCGCCGCAATGTCAGGCTACGCCCTCCGGTGCGCTGGCTCGCTTCCAACACTGTTACAGTGTAGCCGGCGCGGTCGAGTTCATAGGCGGCGCACAAACCCGATACACCTGCACCGAGAATAACAACGGACTTACCTTTGCCAGATGGCAAAGCGGATTTTGCCATTGCCGGTGATCCCCGCAAGAGATCCCACGCTGCCAGACCCTGATAGACTGCCGCTGTACCGGCGATCTGCGCCAGCTTTTGCAGCAATCTCCGTCGTGTCACTGCCATGGCTTTTTCCTTCCGCATTCCATGCACCTAAGGGAATCGCGCGCATCGTATGCGCCTAAGGTGACCCTATCACATTAGCGTTTTTCACAGTTAGATTAAGACTAAGCGGCCACCCAGTCTTCTAAAAGCTGATGCAGTGAAGAGTACTACTTAAGTGGAATGTCTCTTAAGATTCCTGACTATGCGAGTGATGGCCATAATTTTTTACCTAACGTCGGAGAATAATTGCTTGATCATATCTATATTCTTTTGATGGCTTACTGCGCATAATCATCTACCATTCATACAAGTATTCTTGGACGGGATTCCCACGGTGCCTCAACTTGAAATCGGCTCTATCGTCCTGGCTTTGGTCGCAGGATTGGCGTGCGGGTTCCTGAATACCGCTGCGAGTTCAGGCTCAGCGGTCTCACTTCCCATTCTCATGTTACTCGGTCTTGACCCAATCACTGCCAACGCGACGAACCGTATACCGGTGTTGATCGGAGGCGTCACGGCAGCTCTGAGTTTCCATGCCAAGAAGTTGATTCCTTGGTCCGTAGCCGCGAAGGTTGCCGTGCCCGCGGCGCTTGGGGCGCCTGTGGGTGCCGTTTTGGCCCAAATTATCCCAGCTCGCCAATTAGGTTTGGTCATCACTGCAGCAATGCTAGCTGCTCTTATTTTACTCTTCACTAAGCTCAAAAAAGTCATTGAAAATGCGGAAATACTTGAGGCGCCACGTCTAACCGTACGTGAAATGGCTTTCCTCTTTTTAATCGGTATATGGTGTGGTTTCATTGTGCTGGATGGCGCAACCTATCTCTTATTGACGCTCACTCTGCTCGTTGGGTTAAATTTGACGCAGGCTAACGCAGTCAAGAGTGTTGTGACTGTCGCTGTCACAGCGGTCGCCATGGTTATCTTCGCCTTTCGAGCGGATGTGAATTGGTCCGTCGGGGCTCTGATGGGCGTTGGAAGCGTGGTGGGTGGACTTATTGGCGCGCGTGTCGCAACAAGCCCCCTTAGTAAGAAAATCATTTTTCCTCTTTTGGTGGGCGTGATCACGCTTGAGCTTCTTCATCTCCTCTGGCAATTCGCGTTTGTTAATCGGGCCTAGCTGGCTCGGCCGAGCGAAGTTAAAAATCGATATGAAAAACAAATTTTTGAGTGTGTTTTCTTAAACATTTTCAGCTTATTAAGTGCCTCATTGTCGGTGCCTGCCATCACCGCCAAGACAGTAGTGCCACCTAAGCTCTCTAGAAAGCGTGCAATCATAAGCCCATGCAACGAGGGAGCACCCATATGCAACAGTGACAAGAATGTGAACCCGGCAATGCCAAACAAAAATACTTTCCTAAAATCGAAGCTTTCATCCAGTATAGTAAAAAACAGTACAGCAAGACTATTTTAATTTGATAAGAGATAACGATGAAAGTCGAGGCCATTAGCGTAATTTGAAATTCTGATACCATCATTTGAAGCGTAATATTCATTGAAATATCAAATGCCACGAGCGTGATCGCAGATACCAAAACAATTCTAGCTCATTACCGTTTTTAGCCGAAAGACCTAGATCAAGCCGTTACTCTGACATCAAATAAGAAGCGCGTTTAGCATCAATCGAAAATAGGATCCTGAGCAGCTTTTTGTGGAGGCATTGCGCCATCGCTAACTTGACTTCATAGCCGAACCCAATAATCGGGAAGAAAGTTCTTAAAGGCCCTGAGTGAGGGACGCCGGCAATGCCAACCCAATCGCACGACCATGTTCTCCACTGGTCATGGCTCGCCCCGCTCGCCGCGGTGCTGTGCATGGCGTGTCTATGGGTCCCGGGCGTTTCGGCGTCGGCATGGTACTGGCAGGTTCCTGCGGCTCTTCTCACCGGCCTGACCGTTTTTGCGGCGGTCCACCATGCAGAAATCATCGCATTGCGATTTGGCGAGCCCTTTGGATCCCTCGTTCTCGCGATCGCCGTCACCATCATCGAGGTGTCACTGATCATCTCCTTTCTGCTGGCTGCCACGCCCGGCTCGGAGAACGTCGCACGCGACACGGTTTATTCGACGGTGATGATCGTGCTCAACGGCGTGGTCGGCTTATGCCTCGTCGCCGGTGGCAAGCGCCATTATGAACAGAGCTTTCGGCTCGAGGGCGTATCGTCGGCCCTCTCGATCCTCGGCACGCTTGCGATCTTCACGCTTATTTTCCCGAATTACACACTGTCTGTGGCAGGCCCCTTCTACTCGACACGCCATCTCTTGTTCATCGCGCTTGTCGTTCTGGCGCTTTATGCCGTGTTCATCTTTGTCCAGACGGTGCGACATCGCGATTATTTCGGCGATACGGTCGAGAGCGCATTAAGTGCCGATGAGGCGCATCCGAGACCATCCGTGCGCTTAACGGCGATCAGCGGCGCATTGTTGGTGCTATCCTTGGCACTGGTGGTGTTGCTGGCGAAAGGGCTATCGCTTCCCATCAGCAAATTGATTGGCGATGCCGGACTACCGACAAGTTTCTTAGGTGTGATCGTCGCCTTGATCGTACTGCTGCCGGAATCTGTGGCCTCGCTGCGCGCCGCTATGGCCAATCGCTTGCAAAGTAGCCTCAATCTCGCGCTTGGTTCGGCTATTGCCACCATCGGCCTGACCATTCCTGTGGTGGCGATCGTGTCCTTGGTTCTTGGCATTCGGCTGCCGCTCGGCGTCGACCCCTTGTCGACCGTCCTTCTTGTGACGACGTTGTTTATCTCGACGCTCACACTCGGCACAGGGCGTACCACGGTCCTTCACGGTGCGGTCCATCTCGTCATCTTCGCGGTGTTCATCTTCACAGCGGCCGTGCCATAAAAAAAAGCCCGCTGCGATGCAGCGGGCTTTCTGTATTCACGACTAAGCCAGATCAGGCGCGCTTGTTCTGACGGTTGTTGATGAGATCATCGACCACAGTCGGATCGGCGAGCGTTGATGTATCGCCCAGATTGCCGAATTCGTCTTCGGCGATCTTGCGCAGGATACGACGCATGATCTTGCCCGAACGCGTTTTGGGCAAGCCCGGTGCAAACTGGATGAGATCGGGTGAAGCGATCGGCCCAATTTCCTTGCGCACCCAACCAACGAGTTCCTTGCGCAACTCTTCTGTCGGCGCTTCGCCCGTCATCAATGTGACATAGGCGTAGATGCCCTGCCCCTTGATGTCATGCGGGTAGCCGACGACGGCCGCTTCCGACACTTTCGGATGAGCCACCAATGCGCTTTCAACTTCCGCTGTTCCCATGCGATGGCCCGACACGTTGATGACATCATCGACGCGGCCGGTAATCCAGTAATAGCCATCCGCATCGCGGCGGCAGCCATCCCCTGTGAAGTACTTGTTCGGATAGGTGGCGAAATAGGTCTCCATGAACCGGGCATGGTCGCCATAGACCGTCCGCATCTGACCCGGCCAAGATTCAGCGATGACAAGATTGCCTTCGCATGCCCCATCAAGAACCTTGCCTTCGGCATCGACGACTTGCGGTTCAACACCGAAGAACGGACGCGTCGCGGAACCCGGCTTCAACGCCGTCGCACCCGGCAGCGGCGAGATTAGAATGCCGCCTGTTTCCGTCTGCCACCACGTATCGACGATCGGGCAGCGCTTGTCGCCGACCACACGATAATACCATTCCCACGCTTCCGGATTGATCGGCTCACCGACCGAGCCAAGAAGCCGCAACGAAGCGCGCGATGTTTTCTTCACAGGCTCTTCACCCGCACCCATCAAGGAGCGGATCGCTGTCGGCGCAGTGTAGAAAATGTTGACCTTGTGCTTGTCGACCACATCCCAGAAACGCGAGATCGACGGATAGGTCGGAATGCCTTCGAACATCAAAGTTGTCGCGCCATTGGCGAGCGGACCATAGACGATGTAGCTGTGACCGGTGACCCAGCCCACGTCAGCCGTGCACCAATAAATTTCGCCCTCGTGATAATCGAAGACATATTGATGCGTCATCGAAGCATAGACGAGATATCCGCCCGTCGTGTGCACGACGCCCTTCGGCTTACCGGTCGAACCTGACGTATAGAGCAGGAACAACGGATCTTCCGCGTTCATGGGTTCTGCCGGGCAATCAGCCGATACTGTCGCCGCTGCTTCATGATACCAAACATCGCGACCCGGCTTCATCGGAATATTGCCGCCGGTGCGTTTGACGACGAGCACATGCTTGACGCAAGCGAGCTTGTCAGCGGCGGCGTCGGCATTGGTTTTCAGCGGCACTTTGCGGCCACCGCGTAGACCTTCATCGGCTGTGATGACGACGGCGGAATCAGCATCCTCGATGCGGCTTGCGAGCGAGTCGGGGGAGAACCCGCCAAAGACGATCGAATGGATTGCACCAATGCGCGCGCAGGCCAGCATGGCATAAGCGGCTTCCGGAATCATTGGCAGATAGATCGTTACGCGATCGCCTTTTTTCACGCCAAGCGATTTCAGCACATTGGCGAATTTGCCAACTTCGTGCGCCAATTCCTTGTAGGTGATCTTTTTGGATTCATTCGGATCATCGCCTTCCCAAATGATCGCTACCTGATCACCGCGCTTGGCAAGGTGACGATCGACGCAATTGAGCGCGACATTGGTGACGCCATCTTCAAACCATTTGATCGAGACGTTGCCCGGTGCATAGGACACGTTCTTGACCTTGGTGTAGGGCTTGATCCAGTCGATCCGCTTGCCGTGCTCGGCCCAGAACGCATCCGGGTTGGCGACGGAAGCCTTGTACATATCCTTGTACTTGGCATCGTCGACCCAGGCGCGCTTCGCCCATTCCGCCGAAACGGGATAAATCTTCTCCGACATGCAATCCTCCCCTTGACGCGTCAAAGCGTCCATTCCGGAACGGGGCGCGATCAGCGTCCCGTCATCCATTCGGCGCTCCTCCGGAGCCCCCCTTTTATGGTGACACATTATGCTGACCGCCCCTTATGGCGGCAAGCGCGCGACCCGTCGCACTTTGGTCGCGCGCCTTTGGATGGAGCGCACCCTCAAACAGAGATGACCATGCGCAAACCATGCGCGTCACGGGTTGGGCTTGATGGAAATGACATCGCCACACCGCGCACGATTCGAGCGGCGCTCCAAGCGCACGCCGCAGAATCGAGGCAATCGTCCCAGCCCGCGCCTTTGGGGATGGCGTGCAGAAACTCAGGCGTGAAAGCCGCCTTGTCGATCAGGAGCCGCAGCCGCTCTTCCATGCCCGGTCGATGGACCTGCCCTTTCACCTTTTTGGAAAGAGCCAGGGGATCGCCACCGTTCATCGCCATAAATGCCCCTTCCGGGTGGCATTCATGCACGCGCGCCGCCAAAACCGGATCGGCCCGCAAGAGCCCATCGACCTCCCGGATTTTCGGAAACAGGAAAAAGCACTGCTTGGAGACTTTGCGGGGTGGATCGGAGGTCATGAGCGAGAGCCGGTTGGCATCGGCATAATCCTGCGCATACACCGCCGCCCGAGCCGGAACGGAGAAGACCGAGGACTGCCGTTCGCCCAAGCGCGGCCTGAGCGCCTTTTCAGGCCCTCGGCCATCGGGTCCGATCCGCTCTGGCAGCCCGATGGGCATGTCGATGGCGATCGCCGCCATTTCCGGCAGGCGCATCAAGGCGGCGAGATCGGGCGTGACGATCCGTTCCGCCGGTCCGCCCGCCAAGGGCCGGATCGTTGCGACCCAGCCAGACCGGCAGCCATCAATCCCCATCACCCGCATTATTGCCTCCGACCTTGTCATCATGGCGCGCAGACCCAGCTCTGGCTATGTTGCGTTGCAATAGACAGCCAAGGGAGCCCGCTATGGCCGCCGCTTTCCGTCCTCGCCGTTCCGTCCTCTATATGCCGGGCTCGAATGCCCGCGCACTCGACAAGGCGAAGACACTGGCAGCCGATGCCCTGATCCTCGACCTTGAGGATGCGGTTGCACCGGATGCCAAAGCATTGGCCCGCGATCAGGTGAGCGCGGCCGTCAAGCAAGGCGGCTTTGGCGCACGCGAGACGATCATTCGCGTCAACGGCCCTGACACCGAATGGGGCGACGCCGACATGAAGGCCGCCTGTGCTGCGGGACCGGACGCGATCCTTGTTCCGAAGATCAATTCGGCGGAAGACATCATGCGTGCCGACCACGCATTGAAAGCGAATGGCGCACCATCCCACACATCACTTTGGGCAATGATGGAAACACCACGCGCTATGCTCGATGCATTGGCGATTGCTGAAGCAGCCAAAGGGACGCGCCTCGTCTGCTTCGTAATGGGCACCAACGATCTGGCCAAAGAAACCCGTGCAAAGATCATCCCGGGCCGCGCGCCGATGGATGCATGGCTGATGGCATGCGTGGCGGCCGCGCGCGTCGCGCAGATCGACATCATTGATGGCGTCTATAATGCGATTGCGGATATGGATGGTTTCGAGCGCGAATGCGTTGAAGCGCGCGATCGTGGTTTCGATGGCAAGACGCTCATTCATCCCAGCCAGATTGACCCGGCCAACCGCCTGTTTGCGCCCGCCGAGAGCGAAGTGGCATGGGCCCGTACGCTTATCGCCGCGTTTGAGCAGCCTGAAAATGCTGGCAAAGGTGCATTGCAGCTTGATGGCAAAATGGTTGAACGCCTGCATGCCGAAATTGGCCGACGGACGGTTGCGATTGCAGAGGCTATCGCGAGCCGCAACTGATCGATAACTCGAGGTTGGATTGAACGTGCAAGCCGCTATGGTTTTCTATGTGGCATGAACCAGAGCGCGCGCATGTTCGATCGACTTCTCTATGTCGATACGCTCAAATCCGCAGGGGTCCCGGAAGATCAGGCACGCGCACATGCCTCTGCGTTGCAGACAGCTCTCTTAGACACGGTCGCGACCAAGGACGACATTGCCATACTGCGTACTGATATCAACGCATTGCGTGGCGATATGGAGAAGCTTGAAATTTCTCTCCGCGGCGACATGGGAAAGCTCGAAACCTCGCTTCGCGGCGAAATGAGAAACATTGACACCACGCTTCGCGGCGAGATTGCTAAACTTGACGCCTCACTCCGTGGCGAAATGGCGGCGCAGAAGACAGATATTCTCCGTTGGATGTTTGGGATGATGATTGGCTTTTCAGGCCTAATGATCACCGCGATAAAATTCATCCGCTGATCAAGCCGCGCTTTTCGTGCTCCGCCCAACGATCCCGGCAATATCCTTCATGATACCGTCGATCGCGTAATCCTTCGGCGTATAGATCGCCGCCACACCAATATTGCGCAGCACATTTTCATCGTCGGGTGGGATGATGCCACCGACAACAACCGGGATATGTCCAAGGCCTTCATTGCGGAGCTTCGCCATGACGTCCCGCACCAAGGGCACATGCGAGCCTGACAAGATCGAGAGACCAAGCACATGCGGCTTCTGCTCTTTCACTTGTCGGATGATGTCATCGGGCGTGAGACGAATGCCATCATAGGCAACCTCGAAACCAACATCGCGCGCGCGGAGCGCAATCTGCTCGGCCCCATTCGAATGGCCATCGAGACCCGGCTTGCCAACCACCATGCGCGGTGACTCACCCAAGCTTGTCGCGAGATCGGCGATGACAAGTTTGACCTCTTGATCCGCCGCATCCGTACGCGTTTCTGGCGTTACCCCTGTCGGCGCACGATATTGGCCGAAAATCTGCCGTAGCGTTTCGCCCCATTCGCCTGTCGTAACACCTGCTTTTGCGCAGGCAATCGACGGCTCCATGATGTTGCGGCCTTCCTTCGCAGCGGAAGCCAGGGCATCAAGGGCTGCATCAGCGGCTTTAGCATCACGCTTTGAACGCCAATCACGAATGCGCGCGATTGCTTCGATCTCGACTTGTTCCGGCACAGTGAGAACGGTGCCTTCACCGGCTGTCAGCGGCGATGGCTCACTCTCACCCCAGCGATTGACGCCGACGACAACCTGCGAGCCCTTTTCGATCCCGCGAATACGACGTGCATTGGATTCAACCAGAGCACGCTTCATGAAACCGTTTTCAACGGCCTTGATCGCGCCACCCATCGCATCGATCGCCGCAAGCTCGGCACGTGCTTTTTCTTTCAGCTCGTCAACCTTACGCTGGATCTCAACCGAGCCGTCAAAAATATCACCATATTCGAGCAGGTCCGTTTCATAGGCCATGACCTGCTGCATACGCAGCGACCATTGCTGGTCCCATGGGCGCGGCAAGCCGAGCGCCTCGTTCCATGCCGGCAATTGAACGGCACGCGCACGCGCACGTTTCGATAACACAACCGCCAACATTTCAATGAGAATACGATAGACATTGTTCTCGGGCTGTTGCTCCGTCAGTCCGAGCGAATTCACCTGCACGCCATAACGGAAGCGACGGTTCTTCTCGTCCGAAACACCATAGCGCTCCAGCGTGATTTCATCCCACAATTCCGTAAATGCTCGCATTTTGCAAAGCTCGGTGACGAACTTCATACCCGCATTGACGAAGAACGAAATGCTGCCAACCACACGACCGAATTGCTCATCCGAATAGACGCCCGAGGCCTTTACCTCATCGAGCACGGCAATGGCGGTCGCGAGCGCAAAGCCCAATTCCTGTTCCGGCGTCGCGCCAGCTTCCTGCAAATGATAAGAGCACACATTCGTCGGGTTGAATTTCGGCATCTCGCTGTTGGTGAACAGGATGATGTCCTTGATCAGCCGCATCGATGGCGCAGGCGGAAACACATAAGTGCCGCGCGAAAGATATTCTTTGATGATGTCGTTCTGTGTCGTGCCTTGGAGCTTGGCCCGCGGCGCACCCTGCTCATCCGCCACCGCGATATAAAGCGACAACAGCCACGCTGCGGTGGCGTTGATCGTCATCGACGTATTCATTTCCGCGAGCGGGATGTCGCGGAACAGGGTCCGCATGTCGCCAAGATGGGCAATCGAGACGCCCACCTTGCCGACTTCGCCGCGCGCCAGCACATGGTCTGGGTCGTAACCGGTCTGGGTCGGCAGGTCGAAGGCGACGGAGAGGCCCGTCTGCCCTTTGGCGAGGTTCGACCGGTACAGAAGGTTCGATTCAGCTGCCGTTGAATGGCCGGCGTAAGTCCGGAAGATCCACGGCTTGTCACGCGCAGGCACTGGTCCGGTCATGCAATTCCCCCGTAGATGCTCCGGCAGGGAGACGGCCTGCCCGCTGCGTTGCAGCAAAAAACTATGCCGGAATACGGCCGCAAAGTCATCTGGATCAAAGGTTTAAGCCAGAAAACCGCCAGATCGGCCGTGAATGCGACAATTTCCACCCTGTTGAGCCCGCCACGCTAATCCATAGGCCTATGGCGCAGTGCAACATGATGCCCCATAATTCCATCAGATGAACGTTTTCAGAGAGGCCCCCATGACTGCGCATAGCCCTGTGACCAAGGACCTCTACGATATTGGCGAGATCCCCCCGCTTGGCCATGTGCCCGCAAAAATGTGGGCCTGGGCGATCCGCAAGGACCGCCATGGCGCGCCTGAGGACGCGATGCAGCTCGAAGCCGTGCCTACATGGAGCATCGGCGACGATGAAGTGCTCGTTCTCGTGATGGCGGCGGGCGTCAACTATAATGGCGTTTGGGCTGCCTTGGGCGAGCCGATCTCCCCCTTCAATGGCCATAAGCAACCTTTCCATGTCGCAGGCTCCGATGCGTCGGGCATCGTCTGGGCGGTTGGCCGCAAGGTGAAGCGCTGGAAAGTTGGCGACGAAGTCATCGTCCACTGCAATCAGGACGATGGCGACGACGAGGAATGCAATGGCGGCGATCCGATGTTTTCGCCCTCGCAACGCATCTGGGGCTATGAAACGCCCGATGGCTCTTTCAGCCAGTTCTGCCGCGTGCAATCGCGCCAGCTGATGCCGCGGCCGCAACATCTGACGTGGGAAGAGAGTGCTTGCTACACGCTCACGCTGGCCACCGCCTACCGCATGCTGTTCGGCCACGCGCCGCACACCGTACGCCCCGGCGACAATGTGCTCGTGTGGGGTGCCTCGGGCGGCCTTGGCGTGTTCGGCATTCAGCTTTGCGCGGCCTCAGGCGCCAATGCGATCGGCGTGATCTCCGATGAATCAAAGCGCGATTACGTGCTGAGCCTCGGCGCAAAAGGCGTGATCAACCGCAAGGATTTCAATTGCTGGGGTCAATTGCCCACGGTGAACTCACCCGAATTCAATGCCTATATGGCGGAAGCGCGGAAATTCGGTAAAGCCATCTGGGATATTACCGGCAAGAAGGATGTCGACATTGTGTTCGAACATCCTGGCGAGCAAACATTCCCCACCTCATGCTTCGTCGCCAAGCGTGGCGGCATGGTGGTGTTCTGCGCTGGTACGACAGGTTTCAACCTAACTTTCGATGCGCGTTTCGTTTGGATGCGCCAGAAGCGTATTCAGGGTTCACATTTCGCGCATTTGAAACAGGCGATGCAGGCCAATCAATTCGTGATCGATCGCCGTATCGATCCCTGCATGAGCGAAGTGTTTCCGTGGGAGAAGATCCCCGTCGCCCATACCAAAATGTGGAAGAACCAGCACGCGCCGGGCAATATGGCTGTGCTCGTCAATGCACAAAAGGCCGGCCTGCGTACCTTTGACGAAGTGTTGGAAAATCAGCCAAAAGCCTGAACAAGCGGGTGATCCTATGAGCGGGCGGCGCGTGTCGCCGCCCGATCGTCGTCCATTTTTGGACCGCCCATATCCGGTGGCGGCGTTTCAATGGAACGACCAAGCAGCAAAGCATTGACCGACCCGCCATAAATGAAAACGGCGGAAATCGTGTAGAGAAATACAAGCGCAATCATGACCGAGGCCAAACCGGCATAGGTCGCGACATAGTTCGGCGCTGCTTTCGTTAGATAAAATCCAAAAGCCACGCCTGATCCCAAGGCCAGAACAAGCGTAACAAGAATACCGGGCCACACTTGGCCAAGATGACGCTTGCCGCACGGCAAATAGAGATGCAGCACGAGGAGCGCTGTCACGGTGATCAAGGTTGCGATCAAGAGCCGCGTCGCGGTCACGATCTGCCGATAAGGTTCGAGCGCCGGAAAATTGCGCACGATGAGGTCCCACACAATCGGGCCAAGCACGACCAAGAATGAGATCGCCAAAAGCGTAATGGCGCTGACAAGAACATAGAAGACCGATTCAAGACGCGTCAGCCACCATGGGCGATGTTCGACCAGACCGTAAGACCTGTTGAGCGCCACGCGCAGCGCCTCAACGCCGTTTGACGAAAAATAGATGGCAAAGACCACACCGAAGGTCAGCACACCCCGATGTGAATTGTCGATCACTGCGCGGATTTGTTGCGCCATGGGATCGGCCACTTGCTGCGGCCATGTCTCCAGCAAAAGGTTCGTTGCCTCATCGGCGAGATTGCCGCGCCCGAGCGAGCCCGCCAGCGCCGTGAGAAAAATCAGAAACGGAAACAGCGACATCAACATCGACAATGCGATGTGCGAGGCAATCGCCCAGCCATCATCGGCAACAAAGCGCCAATAGGCGTCATAAAGTATGCGGACGAAACGTGGCATCCGGACCTTCTACTCCCGCCCATCTGTCGCGCCAACTCACCGTCCCCTCAGAGGGTTGCGCCCTCTCCCGAGAGCCAAGCTCGACCCAGCGCATTGGTTCGACTAGAGAGAAGCCCCGCTTGAAACAGGGCCCGCCATGCAAGGCCGTTCCGAATTGCTGCTCAAGATCGCGCCGGGTCTGTTCGTCCTCATCTGGTCGACGGGCTGGATCTCGGCCCGCTACGCCGCGCCCTATGCCGACCCGCTGACCTTCCTGTCGCTGCGCTACGCCTGTGCCGGTTTCATTCTGGCGAGCCTCGCGGTCACGATGGGAGCGGTATGGCCCCGTGGCAGAGCCGCCGGCCATGCAGCCGCATCGGGCGTGCTGCTTCATGCGATCTATCTGGGTGGGGTCTGGTGGGCGATTTCGCGCGGCCTGCCCGCCGGCATTTCCGGCCTCATCGCCGCCGTCCAGCCCATTCTAACAGCGCTTTTGGCCCCCCTCGTGCTGGGCGAGCGTATCTCCGCCCGGCATTGGCTCGGGATTGCGCTTGGCTTCGCCGGGATCGTGCTGGTGCTCTGGCCGAAACTCTCCGGACTGTCCGGCGCGGCCTTGGCTGCACAGATCGAACCGCTCGTGGTCAATGTGCTGGCCATGGTCTCGGTGACGGCAGGGACCTTCTACCAGAAGAAATATGTCCAGACGGGCGATCTGCGGACCGTGACGACCCTGCAATATGCCGGGGCCTTCGCCGTGACCCTGCCCATGGCCTTTCTCACCGAACCCATGCGGATCGATTGGAACACGGTGATGGTGCTCAATTTGGTCTGGGCGGTTTTGGCCCTCTCGATCGGGGCCATTGGGCTACTCTTGCTGTTGATCCGGCGCGGCGCTGTCTCACGCGCCGCCACCCTGATCTACCTCGTGCCCCCGGCCGTCGCGCTCGAGGCTTTCCTGCTTTTCGGCGAAACCATGAGCGCTTTGCAGGTTTTGGGCATGGCCATCACCGCCTTCGGCGTGGCCCTGGCCGTCCGGCGCTGACCCTCTCCCCGAAAGGTGCATTGCGGCAAACGGCCCTTGCCGTCATGCTGCACTGCGATATTTACGGTCCGCCACACGCCCGGAGCCCCCGATGAGCCACGCCGCAGCCCTTTCCGCCACGGTCCCGATGCAGGACCTGACGAGCCTTGCCGATGAAGCCACCGGCACGCTCGACGTGCTCCTGCGCGAAGCGATTGCGCTGATCCGCGCCGATGTGGCGAAAGACGGCAAAATCTCTGCCGCTCTGATCGACCGCGACCAGCACGCCGTGCACGGTCTCGCCTGGCTTGCGACCTATGTGGAATCGGTGCGCGAATTGACGAGCTACGCCAAGCGGCTCACCGAACAAGGGCGCTTCGGCGAAATCGAAGAACTGCTGGTCGCGATCGGCATTGGCGAATATTGCGCGCAGATCTTTGGCGGCATTCCGATGAATCAGGGCGAGATCATTCGCCTGAGCGATATCGGCTTGTCCTCGGCGCAGATTGCACAACGCCGCACGCCGGTGATTGAAGCGCTGATTGCCACCGGCAATACGCGCGAGAACCGCGCGCGCCTCGTCGAACTGATGCGCGCGCAACAAGGTGCCGCCACCGTTGGCGATCCCGGTCTTGACGAGACGCTCGAAGCGATCCGCGACGAGATGCGCAAATTCGCAACTGCTGAAGTCGAACCCCATGCGCATGAATGGCATTTGAAGAACGACTATATCCCGATGTCGGTCGTGGATGGCCTCGCTGCCATGGGCGTGTTCGGCCTCACGCTGCCAGAAGAATACGGTGGGATGGCGCTCGGCAAGGAATCGATGTGCGTCGTGTCGGAAGAATTGTCGCGCGCCTATATTGGCGTCGGCTCGCTTGGGACACGCTCAGAGATCGCTGCTGAACTCATTCTCTGCGGCGGCACGGACGAGCAGAAAGCCTATTGGCTGCCGAAGATTGCTTCGGGCGAGATTTTGCCGACAGCGGTCTTCACAGAACCAAACACAGGGTCTGACCTTGCATCGCTCAAGACGCGCGCAACGCGTGAGGGCGATGTCTACAAGGTCAATGGCAACAAGACGTGGATCACCCATCCCGTTCGCGCCGATGTGATGACCATGCTGGTTCGCACCAATCCAGACGAGCCTGGCTATAAGGGCCTCTCGATCCTATTGGGCGAAAAGCCGCGCGGCACGGATGAAAATCCGTTCCCGGCGAAGGGCATGACGGGCGGCGAAATCGAAGTGCTCGGCTATCGCGGCATGAAGGAATATGAGCTCGCTTTCGACAATTTCGAAGTGCCGGCCAAGAACCTGCTCGGTGGCGTCGAAGGCCAAGGCTTCAAACAATTGATGCAGACCTTCGAAAGCGCGCGCATCCAAACCGCGGCCCGTGCCGTGGGCGTTGCGCAATCCGCACTCGATATCGGCATGCGCTATGCCGAAGAGCGCATCCAATTCGGCAAGCCTTTGATCGCGTTTCCACGCGTCGCCGACAAGCTTGCGATGATGGCTGTGGAAGTGAACATCGCACGCCAACTCACCTATTTCTCGGCCCGCGCCAAGGATCAGGACAAGCGCTGCGATGTCGAGGCCGGTATGGCGAAACTCTTGGGCGCCCGCATCGCGTGGGCTGCTGCCGATAACGCGCTGCAGATCCATGGCGGCAATGGCTTTGCGCTCGAATATGCGATCTCGCGGGTGCTATGCGATGCGCGCATTCTCAACATCTTTGAAGGTGCTGCCGAAATTCAGGCGCAAGTGATTGCCCGCCGCCTTCTCGAAGGCGGCAACTGAAACCTCGCACACTAGACAACAAAAAAGCCGGCCCGAGGGCCGGCTTTTTCATTCTCGGGGGACGAGAAACTCTTAGCTCTTGTGAGCCACGGCAGAATCATCGCCGCGCGTCTTCCAGAGCGAATAGGCCACGCCGATCGCGATCAGGCCGAAGGTGACACCGAGCGAGATGGACGGCGGCACTTTGGCGATACCCAACATGTCGGCGACGATGATCTTGCCACCGATGAAGATGAGAACCGCAGCCAGCGCATATTTCAGGTAAGCGAACCGCTCGATCATCGCCGAGAGCGCGAAGTAGAGCGCACGCAGACCCAAGATCGCGAAGATGTTCGAGGTCAGCACCACGAAGGTATCGGTCGTGATGGCGAAGATCGCAGGCACCGAGTCGACGGCGAAAATCACGTCGGCGACATTGACCAGCACCAGCACGAGAAAGAGCGGCGTGACGAACAGCGCCATCTTGCCTGTCTTCGGGTTGATCTGCCGCACGACGAACTTCTGCCCGTGCAATTTCTCCGTCACGTTGAGATGGCGGCGCATGAATTTTAGCAGCGGATGGCTTTCGACATCGTGCTGACTTTCAGCGAAGACCACCATCTTCACGCCGGTGATGATAAGGAACGCCGCGAAGAGCCACATCACCCAGCCGAAGGACTGGACGAGCGCCGCACCGACGCCGATCATGAGGCCACGCAGCACGATGACCGCGAGAATACCCCAGAAGAGAACGCGATATTGGGCCGCGCGCGGAATGGCGAAAGCGCCGAAAATCATCGCGATGACGAAGACATTGTCCATCGAGAGCGATTTCTCGATGACAAAGCCCGTCCAATACTCAACCGCGCGCTGCGGATCGAGCTGCCACCAGACGAAACCGCCAAAGGCGACACCCATGGCAATATAGAAGGCCGAGAGCAACAGGCTCTCGCGCACGCCGATCTCCTTCTCGCTGTCGCGATGGAGAACGCCAAGGTCAAAGGCGAGCAGAAGGAAAACGATTCCGAAAAAGGCCAGCCACAGCCATAGCGGCTTGCCAATCAGTTCAATGAACAGAAAGTCCATGGGTCGAAGCTCCGGGCACCGGTTGCACTATTGAGCGCCGACATCGCGGGTTTCATGCCGCCAGAGGGGCCCGGTCGCTACACCCAAGACATGGAGCGCCTGATTGTGGCGTCAAGCGGGCAAAGACATGCGGCAGGCTGCCGCATGTCGAAATTTTTGGCCCTACTCTTCCAATAACCGGCCTTCATCCCTCCCCAGCGGGTCGGGAAGGCGCGGTTAGCGGAGATCGCCTTTGCAGGCTTTCTGGAACGACGGCGTATTGAGCTTCTCATATTGCTGGGTGAAGCAGGCCTGTCCGTCCTTGATATTCACGATCCAGATCGAGTCGAAGTCGCATTCTGGCCAGACGGGCGGGGTCTGACACGTCCACGTGCGGCCACCATTGCGCATCGTGCCCTTCATCGGCGTGAAGCGACCATCCTTGAAGATTTCAGCCGTCATTTTCATGACGTTGGAATGTTCCCAAGCGATCAGGATTTTCTTTGGCGAACCATCCGCCTTCGGCGCGAAAGCCTTATCCCCGAACAGATCCTGCACGAGCTTCTCGGTCTGGTCGTAACCGTAAGGCGTCCAGACCGGGAATTGCAGAATGCCGGAGTAAGGCGCAATCGTCGTCAGCGGACGGACATAGTTGAAATGCTGCCCGGTTGCCCGATTGAGAATCTTCACCGCCGGATTGGTTGAAATGATCATGTCCGGGCAGCCATAGAGCGCCTTGAGGCGTTCGGGCAGGCGCTGCGCCCGGCGCACACCAACCGCGCTGAGATTGCCATCCTCGATCATCAGCCCATCGCTGTTCATCGGCTTCTCGGCATGGCGCACCATGATGAGCGTCAATGGGCCAATGCTTTTCGGATCGGTCGGCAAAGCGACGGGTGTTGCCGGTTGTGCACTCGACCATGAGGCCGGCGGCGGACTGGCAACACACGGTGCAGCTTCAGCGGCAAGGCAAGACAAAAGAACAGCGCTCAACGCCACGCACAGACGCATCGACTTGATCCTCAATGACGGTCTTCAGGGAGTTCGGGCAAAGGCAAAACGCCGATGCCATCTTCGACGAGATCGCGCCATTCCTTCGCTGTGGCCGTACCGCGAATGGGGCGCTCCTCGGTATCGCCTTCAACCATCGCTCGCGCCTCATGCGCAAAGCGATCACCGACATCATCGGTGACGGCGAGAATTTTTTCACGCACCTCGCCGATCATCGCGCGCAGTTCGCGCTCCTTCTCACCGAGCAGAAGGGCAGGCGCAGGAACGGTGGCAGCAGGTTCAGCAATTGCTGGCATGGCAGGCGTCGACGGAGCCCGCGCCGGGCTATCGTTTTCCGGCAGGTCGACGGGCAAGAGCGGGCCGTTGATACCACCGCGATCCTTCCGCGCCACTTGCGGCGCCATGATCGTCTTCTCCACCTTGGGCGACTGACAGATCGGGCAGGTTACGAGCTTGCGCTTTTTCTGCGCATCGTAAGCCTCGCTATCCCGAAACCATGATTCAAAATCATGGCCCTGATCGCAGCAAAGTGTGTAACGGATCATCTCAAGCCGTCGCCCGTTGGCCTTTAGGCGCACGCACGGTGAAATCGCGCGTATGCTGCAAGGTCGGGATACGCCCACGTGCATCGGCGACAAGCGCCGTATCGATTTCGGCAAGGATCACGCCGGGCTTGTCATCCGCCTCGGCCAAAACGCGGCCCCACGGATCAACGATGATCGAATGACCGAAGGTTTCGCGCCCATCCTCATGCTGGCCTGCTTGCGCTGACGAAATCATGAATGACCCCGTCTCGATCGCGCGCGCCCGCTGCAAAACGACCCAATGCGCCTCACCCGTCTGCCTGGTGAAACAGGCCGGTGCCGACAACATGCCCGCGCCCGCTTCCGCCAGCGCACGATAGAGGTAAGGAAAGCGGACATCGTAGCAGATCGAAAGCCCAAGCTTGATCCAAGGCAGATCGACCACGACACCATCGCAACCGCCCGTATAGGTGCGGCTTTCGCGCCAACTTTCGCCATTCGGCAAATCGACGTCGAAGAGATGGATCTTGTCATAGGAGGCGAGCACCTCGCCGGTCGGATCAATGACAAAAGCGCGATTGGCGACTTTGCCATCTGGCCGCATGATCGCGAGCGATCCTGCATGGATGAAAATCTTTTTCTCCCGCGCAACGGCCCGGAAGGCCGCCAGCATCGGATCCTTCTCTTCCAGCGACAACGACGCCATCAACGTGTCACGATCGCGATTGACCGCGTTCGACATTTCCGGCGTTTGCACGAAATGCGCGCCACGCGACGCCGCCTCACGGATCATTGTGACGGCATCATCCGTGTTTTTTGCAGGCGAGGTACCTGAACGCATCTGGACGCAGGCGGCGGTGAATTTCGCGGTCATGATCTCAATCCTTACGCGAGCAGCGCGTCGAGTTTGCCGGCGGCTTCCAGCGCATGGATGTCGTCGCATCCGCCAATATGCTGATCACCGATGAAGATTTGTGGAACGGTCGAACGGCCATGCGCCCGCACTGCCATTGCCTTTTGCCCCTCGGGATCCGTCGTCACGTCGATTTCTTCGAAATCGACACCCTTCTGGGTCAGAAGATCCTTGGCCCGACGGCAATAGGGGCAATAATTCTTGGTATAGATTGTGACGTGTTGCACGGCCCAACTCCTTCACTGACGTGCCCCTATATAGAGACTTCATGGCGCTTGCGCCACGCAGGCGAAGGTCAGCAGCGAAACGGACGCTGCCCCGGCGCGCAAAAGCCGCGCGGCGGCTGCATTGGCGGTCGCGCCGGTGGTGAACACATCGTCGATGAGCAACACAGACCGTCCCAGTACCGGAAAGGCCGGATCGGGCCGGAACGCCCCTTGCAGATTGTGAGCCCGTTCATTGCGGCTGAGACCGAATTGCGGACGTGTCCGCTTGACCCGCTTGAGTGCCCGGGCGGCCACCTCATGCCCGCTTTGGGCGGCGATGGCCTCTGCCAAAAGCGCCGCCTGATTGAAACGACGCCGAAACAACCGTGTCCAATGCAAGGGCACAGGCACCAGAAGGTCGCTCTGAGATAAAAGTTCCGTCCCGGCCCGCGCCATCCAAGCGGCCATCGGTTGGACGAGATCATGCCGATCCGAATATTTAAGCCCATGCACGAGCGCCCGCGCCGGCCCTTCATAACGCGCCACCGCCCGCGCCTGCGCAAAAACGGGCGGATGCGCGATGGCCTGAGGTGAGACGAGTTCGCCGCCATGGTCGAACGGGAAAGGCGTCCCGAGCCGCTGGCAATAAGGCTTCTCGATGAATGGGACGTCCCGCCAGCAGGCTGCACAGAGCCCACCCTCGGCGCCGACACCCGCCCCGCACATCAAACAGGAGGGTGGGTAAATGAGATCGACCAGCGCATGACCCCAGTAGCGCGGCGCCGAAAGCCATCGCCGCATCAGGCTTTTGTCAGCGTCGTAGCCTTGCACCTGATGCTCCTGCTGCGACCGCATCCGTGGCGCCTGTTTTGACCCCGCACGATTCTGGCTCTAATCGCGTTGTTCACAACCCGTCGGATCCGTCATAGCGCGCGCCATGGCTTCAGCCTCATCCATTCCTCGCCTGTTTGATGTGCATGCGCTGACGCTTCATGCTGAACGCGCCATACGGCTGAACCAACCGGCCGATTTTCTGCTGCAGCGCGCCGCTCACGACCTCTCAGACCGGCTTGCCGTCGTTCTGCGGGATTTTGAACACCGCCTTGATCTTGGAACGCCGCTTCCGCTCGCAGCCAGCATGCTGGCGCAAAAACCCGGACAGCTGACACGCCTCGTTCAGCCCGGTTGGCCAACAGGAAACGGGCCATGGACCACGGTTGAAAGCCCGCTCGAAACGCTGCCCCTCACGCCTGAGAGCTTTGATCTCGCCGTGTCGCTTTTGGCGTTGCAAAGCGTGGATGACCTACCCGGGACCCTCATTCAACTCCGTCGCGCGCTTAAGCCGGACGGATTGTTCATCGCGTGCCTGCTCGGCGGCGAGACGCTGACTGAATTGCGTCAATCTTTTTTGGAAGCGGAAATCGCCGTTGAGGGCGGCGCATCACCGCGCGTTGCACCCTTTGCCGATTTGCGCGATTGTGGCTCGCTCTTGCAGCGCGCTGGCTTTGCACTGCCCGTCACTGATGTCGATCGTGTGATTGTGCGTTATTCCGATCCATTCGCCCTGATGCGTGATCTGCGTGCGATGGGCGCTGCCAATCCGCTCGCCGAACGCCGCCGTGGCTTTCTACGCCGCGAGACCTTGATGAAAGCGGCGCAGATTTATGCCCAACGCTTTTCAGATGATGATGGCCGCGTGCGCGCCACTTTCGATCTCGTCTGGATGTCGGGCTGGGTTCCGCATGAAAGCCAGCAAAAACCGCTGAAGCCGGGCTCGGCGAAAATGTCTCTCGCCGAGGCCCTGAAGCCCAAATAGTGCGCTCCGAACCGGGAAGAACGCCGTCCGGACAGAGAGAGGCGCAAAAAATTATTTGCGCACTTGCTCAATCATCGCACGCGCGCCGAGACGCACCTGCATGAAGTCCGTCCCAAGCGCAAGAAGATCATAGCCTTTCTTGATCCACTCTCCCGCCACAGCCGGTGTCGGCGAGAAGCAGCATGCGAGTTTCTTGTGCGCCTTGCAGCGCGCCACAACATGATCGAGCGTTTTGGTCACATCGGGATGCGTTGCATCGACATGCGCGCCATTCGACAAGGCAATCGACGTATCGGACGGGCCAACGAATACGCCATCAATGCCTTCGACCGACAAAATGCCGTCAAGCGCGTCAATCGCTGCACGCGTTTCAATCATGGCGAGCGCAAGCGAGAATTGATTGGCCTGCTTCAGATAATCGCCCATCGGCATGTTGGTCATGGTGAGCGGAATGGCCGGGCCCCAGCTGCGTTCGCCAATCGGCGGATATTTCATGAATGATGCAAACGCCTTCGCATCCTCGACCGAATTGATCATCGGCGCGATGACAGCGGAAGCACCGAGATCAAGCACGCGAGAGGCAATCGCGAATTGGCCGACCGGGATGCGGACGATCGCCGGTTTGCCGGCAGCCGATACATGCGCAACCGCATTGGTAATCGACGCAATGTCGTAGCAGCCATGCTGCATGTCGAGCGTGACAGTATCGAACTCGCGCGCGAGCACGCCGGCCATAATCGGATCGGTCATGCCGCACCATGCGGTGAGGAGACCCGAACCGCCTCCCATCTTTTGGGCAAGGCTGGCGAGCGTGTGGTTGGTCGGGCTGGTCATGGGCGTCCTCTGAGGCGGATGGCTTGCGCCAATGGTTGTGGGAGCCATCAAAGGCTCACGCACACCTTAGGTCCGGCTTGAGCGACGGAGCAAGGAGCGGACGGCATGCGGGGCATGCCGTCGCAAGAGACCTCAGCGGCCTTCCATCAAGGCCTTTTTCGCTTCCGCAAGGAGAGCGTCCATCTGCTGGCGAAGCTCTTTATCGGTCACGGTGACGCCGCCTGCTGTGAAATCGGCTTGCACCTTGCGCAGAACGTCATCATCGCCGGCTTCTTCAAAATCGGCCATCAGCACGCTTTTGGCATAAGCCTCAGCTGCATCCCCGCTCTTGCCGAGTTTGGCTGCGGCCCACAGGCCCAGAAGCTTGTTGCGACGAGCCGTCGCCTTGAATTGAAGGTCCTGATCGTGGGCGAATTTCTTCTCGAAAGCATCGGCGCGATCGTCAAACGTGGTCATGAAAAGCTCCTCCCGGGATGGATGGATGGGACCATCCTTCCCCTAAGAGATGGGGACGGCCAAGCCGCCGGAAAAGGGGGAAAAGCCCGGGCGGCCAGCCCTGCGGCATTGTGCGTCCCCCCCGGATCGGATAGGGTCCGCCCGCAGGTGGAGAGCGTCAATCGACGATTCGAGCCCCCGGCCGGTCCGGGCGGTCTCTGATCCCGGAGGAGCAATCGCCCGCTTTATGGACTTCCTCAAGACACGGTATACGCCGATGAACCGCCGCCGTAGGATCTACGAGGGCAAGGCCAAGGTCCTTTACGAAGGCCCCGAACCCGGCACGCTGATCCAGCATTTCAAGGACGACGCCACCGCCTTCAATGCCAAAAAGCATGAAGTCATTGATGGTAAAGGCGTTTTGAACAACCGCATCTCGGAATATGTATTCCAGCATTTGAACGAGATCGGCGTCCCGACCCATTTCATCCGCCGCCTGAACATGCGCGAGCAATTGATCCGCGAAGTCGAGATCATCCCGCTCGAGATCGTGGTGCGGAATGTTGCGGCAGGGTCCCTGTCGCAGCGCCTCGGCATCGAGGAGGGCACCCAGCTGCCTCGCTCGATCATCGAGTTCTATTACAAGAATGACGCGCTGAACGACCCGATGGTCTCGGAAGAGCACATCACGGCCTTTGGCTGGGCGACACCGCAGGAAATCGACGACATCATGGCGCTCGCCATCCGCGTCAACGACTTCCTGTCCGGTATCTTCCTCGGCGTCGGCATTCGTCTCGTCGATTTCAAGATGGAATGCGGTCGCCTCTGGGAAGGCGACATGATGCGCATTGTCGTGGCCGACGAGATCTCGCCCGATAGCTGCCGTCTGTGGGACATCAAATCCGCCGACAAGCTCGACAAGGACCGTTTCCGCCGCGACATGGGCGGCCTCGTCGAAGCCTACACGGAAGTGGCCCGCCGCCTCGGCATCATCTCGGAAAATGAGCGCCCCGGTGCGACGGGTCCGAAGCTGGTGCAGTAAGGGCTTGGTCTCTTGATCTGAATTGAAAAACCCGCCGTAAGGCGGGTTTTTTGTTAGCTTCACAGGATCGCATCGATCCCTTTGCGCTTGATGAGCGAGAGCAATTTCAACGACGGGCCGCTCGGCTTCTTCTCGCCGCGCTCCCATTGGCTCACAAGTGATGTGGTCACATTCAGCGCGGAAGCGAACGTCGCCTGGCTCATTTTGGCTTTCTGCCGCAACGCCCGGATGGCCGTTGGTTTCATTGGCTCGACCGGCGTGAGACACGCAACATCGAAATTTCGCATCGTGATCTGATCGATCGCACCGACCCGATACAGGCCCTCAGCGGCACTATGGATGGCTTCCATCAGCTCGCTTTTGTAGCGCGGCTTAGTGGACGACATGGATCGGTCTCCACTCACCGATTGCAACGAGATCGACGATTTTGGACGGACTTGCCTCGATAAATGAATCGGCAAGCGCTTGCAGCGACATCAGTTCGTCATCAGTGAGATTGCTCTGATCCGATTTTGCAAATGCGAAAATGAACACGGCAAGATCGCCTTTTCGGTAAACAATGATCGTCCGAAAGCCACGCGATCGCCCCTGCCCAACCCGCGCAACGCGTTGTTTGATGAGGTAGCGGCCAAGATGAGCATCGACCAATCCCCGCTCCGCGCGCATCGCTGCTTCGACTAACAGGTGGTCTGATAAACCCACTTTCCCGGCCTTGCGGTCAAAGCTTTTGGTCACAAAAATCCTGATCGCCATGGCGTCCCCATCGCTGCGAACGCCACATCTCAAACCATAGCACTGAGTGCTACCTTTTGGCAACCTCGCCCAATATCCACCGCCGCCCGCCGGTTTGCATTGCGGCAGGGGCGGAATCCGATTAATCGGAGGCCTTCCGGCCCCTTTGAAGGCCCAAAGGGTCCGTGCTCCAAGCCGAGGATTTGCCCATGAAAGCGCGCGTCACCGTCACCCTCAAGACCGGGGTTCTCGACCCTCAGGGCAAGGCCATTGAAGGCGCGCTGAAATCGCTTGGGGTGGCAGGCGTCGATGGCGTCCGCCAAGGCAAGGTGTTCGATATCGAGCTCAAAGGCAACGACAAGGCGGCCGCCGAAGCGGCTCTGAAAGTTGCTTGCGAGAAACTCCTCGCCAATACGGTGATTGAAAACTACCGCATCGAATTTGTCGGGTGAGCGCCATGAAAGCCGCCGTCGTCGTTTTCCCTGGTTCCAATCGCGAAGGCGATGTGATCCGGGCGCTGCATCAGGCCACGGGCCACACGCCGCAAAAAATCTGGCACGCCGATCATGATCTTCCCAAGGGCACCGATCTTGTGGTGCTGCCGGGTGGATTTTCTTACGGCGATTATTTGCGCTGCGGCGCCATTGCGGGCCGCGCTGCGATCATGGATGCCGTCCGCGCGCATGCCGCACGCGGCGGCCTCGTGCTTGGCATCTGCAACGGTTTTCAGATCTTGGTTGAGTCAGGCTTGCTGCCCGGCGTGTTGATGCGCAATGCAGGCCTCAAATTCATCTGCAAGATGCAGCATCTCAAAGTCGGCCGCACCGACACGGCCTTCACCTCCGCTTACAAGGAAGGTCAGGCCATCAAGGTCGCGATCGCCCATGGCGAAGGCAATTACATTGCCGATGACGAGACCCTGAAACGCCTTGAAGGCGACAATCGCGTCGCCTTCCGCTATTGCGATGCGGACGGCAAAGTTGGCGGCGCAGCCAATCCGAATGGCTCGCTAAACGACATTGCCGGCATCTATTCCGACAAGCTCAATGTGCTTGGCATGATGCCGCATCCGGAAAATCTCATCGAAAATCTCGTCGGCGGTACCGACGGACGCGGACTGTTTGACAGTCTCGCCAAAGCGCGCGCGGCGTAAGGTTGCATCATGAAGAACAACATCGCAATCACGCCCGATCTCGTCGCGCAACACGGCCTTAAGCCTGACGAATATCAGCGCATTCTCGACCTGATTGGTCGTGAACCGACCTTTACCGAACTCGGCATTTTCTCGGCGATGTGGAACGAGCATTGCTCGTATAAATCCTCGCGCCTGCATTTGAAGACGCTGCCGACGAAGGCACCTTGGGTCATTCAGGGCCCGGGCGAGAATGCCGGCGTCATCGATATTGGCGATGGCATGGCCTGCATCTTCAAAATGGAAAGCCACAACCATCCGAGCTTCATCGAGCCTTATCAGGGCGCGACGACAGGGGTTGGCGGCATTCTGCGCGACGTGTTCACGATGGGCGCGCGCCCGATTGCGTGCTTGAATGCGCTGCGCTTCGGCGATCCGTCACATCCGAAAGTGCGCCACCTCGTTTCAGGTGTGGTCGCAGGCATTGGTGGCTATGGCAATTCGTTTGGCGTGCCAACTGTTGGCGGCCAGACCGGTTTTCATACGCGCTATGATGGCAATAATCTCGTCAATGCGATGGCCGTTGGCATCGCAAAAACTGATGAGATTTTCTACGCCAAGGCCACAGGCGTTGGAAACCCGATCGTCTATCTCGGTTCGAAAACCGGACGCGACGGCATTCACGGCGCCACCATGGCATCGGCTGAATTTGACGATGCGTCGGAAGAAAAGCGTCCCACTGTCCAAGTCGGTGACCCCTTCGCAGAAAAACTCCTGCTTGAAGCCTGCCTTGAATTGATGCGCACGGGCTCGGTGATCGCCATTCAAGATATGGGCGCAGCGGGCCTAACCTGCTCGGCTGTCGAAATGGGCGCAAAGGGTGATCTCGGCATCGAGCTTGATCTCGACAAAGTGCCCTGCCGCGAAGAAGGCATGACGGCTTACGAAATGATGCTGTCGGAAAGCCAGGAGCGCATGCTCATGGTGCTCGATCCGCAGCGCGAAAAAGAAGCCGAAGCGATTTTCCGCAAATGGGGTCTCGATTTCGCGGTCATCGGCAAAACAACCGACACGTTGCGTTTCGTGGTGAAACATCACGGCGAAGTGATGGCCGATCTGCCGATCAAGGAATTGGGCGACGAAGCGCCACTCTATGATCGCCCTTGGGTTGAGACCCCGCGCCAGCAACGCATCGCAGCCGAGACAATCACGCCGCCCCTCTCAAACGCCGATGCGATCAAGAAATTAGTGGCGACGCCAGACCTCTGCGCGAAGCGTTGGATCTGGGAACAATATGATCATCTCATTCTCGGCAACACGGTGCAGGCACCGGGTGGCGATGCGGCGATCGTCCGCGTTGAAGACGGCCCGAAAGGCTTGGCGCTCACATCGGATGTGACACCGCGCTATTGCGAGGCCGATCCATTCGAAGGTGGCAAGCAGGCGGTTGCCGAAGCGTGGCGTAACATCACCGCGGTCGGAGGCCAGCCGCTCGCGCTCACCGACAATCTGAATTTCGGCAATCCCGAACGGCCAGAAATCATGGGCCAGTTCGTCGGCTGCATCAAAGGCATTGGCGAAGCCGCACGCGCGCTCGATTTTCCGATCGTGTCGGGCAACGTCTCGCTCTACAATGAAACCAATGGCCGCGGCATTCTGCCAACACCGACCATTGGCGGCGTCGGCACGGTGAAAGACGTGAATGTCCACGCTGTCGCGGCGTTCCGGCAGGCGGGCGATGTCATTCTCCTCATCGGTGAAACGCAAGGCTGGCTCGGCCAATCCGTCTGGCTGCGCGATGTCTGCGGACGCGAAGAAGGCGCACCGCCCCCGGTCGATCTGGCAGCCGAGCGTCGCAATGGTGATTTCGTGCGCGGCCTGATCCAGAAGAAGCGGACATCCTCGGTGCATGATTGTTCGGATGGTGGGCTAGCCATCGCGCTGGCCGAAATGGCGATGGCAAGCGGGCTTGGCGCCACGATCGACGCGCTACCAGCCAACCTGCCGGCTCATGCGGCACTCTTCGGTGAAGATCAGGCCCGCTATGTCGTGGCTGTTGCGCCCAGCGAGGCCGATCAATTGATGGCCGATGCGAAGGCGGCCGGTATCCCGGCCCTCAAGCTCGGCACAGTTGGCGGCGCGAACTTGAACTTGCCCGGCGAGAGCCCCATCTCGGTCGCAGAGTTGAAACAGGCGCATGAAGGCTGGCTGCCCAATTACATGGCCGCGACGGTGGGGAACTGAGCCATGGCGATGCAGGCTTCTGAAATCGAACGCATGATCCGCGAGGCGTTCCCGGACGCATCGATCGAGATTAAGGATCTCGCAGGCGATGGCGACCACTACGCCGCCACCGTAAAATCCGCCGCCTTCAAGGGCAAGACGCGCGTGCAGCAGCACCAGATGGTCTATGCCGCACTCAAGGGCAATATGGGCGGCGTGTTGCATGCCCTTGCGCTCACGACGAGCCCGCTAGAGAATTGAACCCATCGCAACGCCGCGCCTTGACCGCGGTCAGCACAGGACGAAGACCATGAGCATTCAGGACGAGATCAAGGACACCGTGAGCAACAACCCGGTCGTGCTGTTCATGAAGGGCACGCCGCAATTCCCGATGTGCGGATTCTCTGGCCAAGTGGTGCAAATCCTCGATTATCTTGGCGTCCCCTATAAGGGCGTGAACGTACTCGACAATCAGGATGTGCGCGAAGGCATCAAGACCTATTCCAACTGGCCGACCATTCCGCAACTCTATGTAAAGGGCGAATTTATTGGCGGCTGCGACATCGTCCGCGAAATGTTCCAATCGGGTGAATTGCAACAGCACTTCACCGAGGCTGGCGTGCCGGTAAAGCAGGCACAAGCCTAAGCCTTTCCCCGATTGAATTGTTACGACGCGCGTGGGGTGACCTGCGCGCGTTTTGGTTTGCATTAGGGCGCTCTGCCAATCCACATTATTCGATGTCCGCCGCGCTGCGCATAGCTAACCCCCGTCATCGCGAGGAGCGTCAGCGACGTGGAGATCCCGCAGCTGATCGGGCGATATTTCACGCCATCGATTTCTGCCCGCGCAATCTCTTTTCAATTGTTTAGTATTGGCATAGCCAGGGATTGCTTCGCTGTTTCAAACGCAGCTAGCGCAGCACCAAGAAATAAGCGAACCCCGCCCCTGTCAAAGGTGTAACCCGGAGCGTGTCGTAGCCAGAGGCGCGATAAGTCATCGTCGGAATACTGCGTTTCCAGAACTTGCTCGAGTTCACGTATTATAATTTGAAGAAGCTCCGGCTTTTCACGACAGTTTAATGCATATTGTGCAAGCCATCGAACCGAAAGCGCGTCAGGTTCATCAAAATGCATATCGGCGTGCATAGGCTTCGTGAAATTTTCTAGGGGAAGTTTTTCAGACATTTTCACCTCCTGACATTGCTTGGAAAGGCTGTGATAACGCGAAATCCATTTGCATTATTTGCACGTTGAATGCTCACAGTAACGGCTCGCGTTGTGTAGAAATTGACTACCCCGTTCTCATATATACCCTCTCGTCCTGTCGGTAATCCGATCTCTTGAAATACCCATTTCGGCTGGCTCCCATAATCACCGCGCTTGACAGCCTCAACCAAGGCTGATTGGCGCGCCAGCGCTTCGTTGACGTAAAGATTGGCCTCATAAAGACTTTGGAAGCTGCCAATGATAGGGTGCCGATAATTTAATCCATCAAAGATTCTATCTTCGAAGATCCTTGCTATGATCTGTTCTCGCGTCTGACCGACGTGCTTTTCAATCGTGTGTCCTCTTCTGCTGGCGGGCGTGCCTCTCTCTTCTTCTTCAAGATCGATGCCGCACCTCCGATCTGCCGCCGGAATAATCTCAGCACCGTCGATCGGCTGTTGATCACCGGGAACGAAATCGTCGCGATAAGTTTGCGGTGCGTTCGTCGCGTCAGCAGGTGTGCGCTCCGCTGACGGCGTGCTGCTGGCTGGTTTGGCCTCCTCACGCGGACGGTTGCGCGCAACACGATCACGCAAGCTTGCGCCGCCGCCCCCGCCCTCATCCGTCCATTGCCCACCATCGGGGTTGCCCGCAGGCACGCGCAGCTGATCGGGGCGTTGTCGGTGGCCCCAGCTTTCCGGCATACCTTAGTACAGTGCAGTGACCGAGCGGCAATCGATTATTTATTGCTGAGTTTCCGTGTACGGATCGAAGGGATACTCATAATCATATTCGTACTGCCAATTCGGAATCTCGCGAACGAGCCGATCACGGATTGCGGACAAAAGCTGAGCGTACTCCTCCTCATGCGCAAGCAATATCCCTTCCTGCCAGCCATTATAGATAAGATGCAAAGCTTGCCTCGGTGTCGGTTGAGTTGCAAGATAGCCATCCAGCCATTCGGCACACCGAATAGCCCAATCGCGATTCCCATTCATGGGCCAATCGGCAGCAAGTTTATAAAAATTATCGTACGGCGGAAAATGTCCGTAATGCGACGTTGACAGAAGACGAAGAATGAAAGGAGGAATCGTCATCATAGCTCACCGAGTTGGAAAGGCAGTGTGTACGCGATACCCTTTCAATGCCGAAGAATCTTTCATAAGCAGCACATTAACACTCCAAGTATCACGAACTTTAAATCCACTCCACAGATTGGATGCGTACGCCTCGCGGCCCGTCGGCTCTGAGAATGTAGACCTCAGGAGAACGTAGTCCTTTGATGCCAAGAACACAGCAAACATTCCTTTATTGTCCGCTATAGTGGCATTTACCAGTTTATTTGCTGCTTCGAGACTAGTGAACGCACCTACAACAATTTCGCCATTGCGCCTTTCTCCAAGCGCATATTGCTTCAGATATTTCTGTTGCGTACTCCTTGCTGTACTCAATAATGATGCGTCGTCATAGTGAATATGCTTTGCAATAGTATGAGCTCCGTTCTTCCCCTCATCATCAAGGAGATTGACGCCATAATTCCCGCCCTCGCCCGCCGCCGGAATAATCTCCGCGCCGTCGATCGACTGTTGATCACCCGGCACGAAATCATCGCGATAGGTTTGCGGCGCACTCGTCGCGTCAGCAGGTGTGCGCTCCGCTGACGGTGTGCTGCCGGCTGGTTTGGCGTCTTCACGCGTGCGATTGCGCGCGACCCGATCGCGCAGATTGGCGCCACCACCGCCTTCATCCGTCCACTGCCCGCCATCGGGATTGCCCGCGGGCACGCGCAGCTGATCGGGGCGATATTTCACGCTATAGGTTTCCGCCCGTGCGAGCGCTGAACGCACGAGCACATCCGTGGGAATCGTGCCCGAGCGCATGTAGAAATCCATCGCCACGCCGTGCCAGATCTCCAGCTCGGGGGCTTCCGGATATTTTTGGCGAATACGCTTGTACTGAAATTCAATCGCATCCATCGCAATGGCCCCTGCGGCACAATTCCTTCGACGCAATCGGCGCAACACAACAGGACTTCGACAATGGGCGAGATAGATCACATTATAGGATTTTTGTCAAGGTTAATTTGCCTATAGATACAGGCTCTTTGAAACATCACCGACGTTGAAACGGATCTGTGAGTGCGCGCCAATTTCAACCCGTCGGATGAGACGGGCTTCTCCCCAAGCCGTTTTGGTAAGGAGCCGGGTTAGCTGTGTCGTGAGGGCACGCTCGTGTGAATAGGAACACACACAGATCCCGCCCCTATTCGCAAGGCGGTGCTTGGCATTCCTAACAATGAGGGTGAGCGGGAGCTACTGCCCCATCGCCGCCTTGATCAGCGCCAGCGCATCAGGCGAATCCCATTCGGCGGGGCCGGCGAGATGGGCGAGTTCACATCCCTTGGCATCGACGATCAGCGTCGTCGGCATGCCCAGCGCCCGGCCGATCTTCTGTAAATCCTGAAACACTTTCGCATCCGGGTCGGCGTAATAGGCGAGCGCCTTCACGCCGATCTCATCCAAGAAGCGTTTCGGCCGGTCGAGATTGCGTTGATCGATATTGATCGCAACCACTTCGAAATCCTTGCCACCCAGCTGCTGCTGCAAGCGGTCAAGGGCCGGCATTTCCTTCCGGCACGGCACACACCACGTTGCCCAGAGATTGACGAGCAAGGTCTTGCCTTGCAGTGCCGCGAGCGACGTTGGCTGACCATCGGGCGTCTTGAAACCGAGGTCGGGGATCTTTTGCGAGGTTTTGGGCACCTGCACCGCCGCCACCTCGCCCTTGGCCAAGGGCTTCAGGCTGGCGAGCACCTTTTCCGTTCCCGCGCAGGCGGAAGCCTGATTGCCGCCGGGGGCATTCCTCCCGTATAGGACGGCCACGACCACGATGGCGGCGATGGCCGCTCCAAGGGCAGGAATGAGGGCTTTCTTCAAAGCAAGGGTCCTCGGACGATACGAACAGGGCGGAAGGATCTTCCATGAGCAGCAATAGTATGTGGGGCGGCCGGTTTCAAAGTGCACCCGCCGCAATCATGGAAGAGATCAACGCCTCCATCGGCTTCGACAAGGCACTCTGGCGGCAGGACATTCAGGGCTCGAAAGCCCATGTCGCCATGCTGGCAAAGCAGGGCATCGTCACCGAGGCGGATGCCAAAGCCATTTCCCAAGGGCTCGATCAGGTCGCCCAAGAGATCGAAAAGGGCGATTTCACCTTCTCCCGTTCGCTCGAAGACATTCATATGAATGTCGAAAGCCGCCTTGCGAAGCTGATCGGCGCCGCCGCAGGCCGCCTGCACACGGCGCGCTCGCGCAATGACCAGGTCGCGACCGATATGCGGCTTTATGTCCGCGACACGGTGGATGCGCTCGATCTGCAATTGGCGGACTTGCAACAGGCGCTGGCAGAAAAAGCACTCGACCATGCGGACGCCGTGATGCCCGGCTTCACCCATTTGCAATCGGCGCAACCTGTCACCTTCGGCCATCATCTGATGGCCTATGTGGAAATGCTCGGCCGCGATCGGAGCCGTTTCAAGGATGCGCGCCGTCGCATGAATGAATGCCCGCTCGGCGCGGCCGCACTTGCGGGCACATCATTCCCGATCGATCGCGAGGCAACCGCAAAAGCGCTTGGCTTTGATCGCCCCACCGCCAATTCGCTCGATAGCGTCTCGGATCGCGATTTTGCGCTCGAATCGCTTTCAGCAGCCTCGATCTGCGCCATGCATTTGTCGCGTTTCGCGGAAGAAATTGTCATTTGGACAACGCCGCAATTCGCGCTCGTCAATTTGTCGGACGCTTTCACTACCGGCTCATCGATCATGCCGCAGAAGCGCAATCCGGATGCGGCCGAATTGGTGCGCGCCAAATCGGGCCGCATCATCGGTGCGCTCACCGGCCTTCTGATTGTGATGAAGGGATTGCCGCTCTCCTACGCCAAGGACATGCAGGAAGATAAAGAGGGCGTGTTCGATGCGCTCACTTCGCTCTCGCTCTGCATCGCCGCCATGGCGGGGATGGTGCGCGATATGCAGCCCAATACACAGACGATGAAGAAGGCCGCTGGCACCGGCTATGCCACCGCCACCGACCTTGCCGATTGGCTGGTGCGGACTTTGAAGATGCCGTTCCGCGATGCCCATCACGTGACAGGCAAAATCGTCGGCCTTGCCGCCGCACAGAAGAAAGATCTCGAAAAATTATCGCTCGCCGATATGCAATCGGTTGAGCCGAAGATCACCGAAGCGGTGTTCGAGGTTCTGGGTGTCACGAAATCGGTCAAGAGCCGCACTTCCTATGGCGGCACGGCACCAACCAACGTCAAGGCGCAGGCCAAACGTTGGTTGAAACAGCTGGCCAAGGAGAAGCAGGCCTAAGGCTCGCTTTTCCTTCGGTTTCGCCTATGCTCGCATCATCGACGTCATCAGGGTCCATCATGGTTCGCTCAAAGGCCCCCCTTCTTATTGGTAGCGCGCTGGTCCTGGCGTTGGCTCTTGGCGGCTGCGGCCGCCGCGGCCCGCTTGAGCCACCGCCCGGCTCGTTGGAAGCGCAGCAAGCGGCTGCAGAAGAAAAAGGCGAGACCCTCAGCAATGTGACGATCCCGCCCGTTGGCAAAGGTGCCTCGCGCAAAACGCCACCGATCCGCGCGCCGAAAGAACCCTTCATTCTCGATCCGCTGCTCTGAGACTGCGACCCCGATGCATCATTTTCATTATCGCGACGGCGAACTTTATGCCGAAGACGTACCGCTGAGCCGGATCGCCGCTGAGGTTGGTACACCTTTTTATTGCTATTCGACGGCGACCCTCGAACGCCATTTCAAGGTGTTCTCAGGCGCGTTTGACGGAACCGATCATCTCGTCTGCTACGCGATGAAGGCCAATTCCAATCAAGCGGTTTTGAAAACGCTTGCGCGCATCGGCGCTGGTATGGATGTGGTGTCGGAAGGTGAATTGCGCCGCGCACGCGCCGCCGGTGTACCTGCATCAAAAATCACTTTTTCCGGCGTCGGCAAAACTGAGCGTGAGATGGCGTACGCCATCGATGAAGGCATTTTGTGCTTCAACGTCGAGTCCGAGCCAGAATTGAAGCAATTGTCAGCGGTTGCGAAAGCGCGCGGCAAGACCGCCCATGTCGCGATCCGCGTCAATCCCGATATCGACGCCAAAACACATCACAAGATTTCGACCGGTAAATCGGGCGACAAATTCGGCATTCCGATTTCGCGCGCCCGTGACGTCTATCGCGATGCGGCAAAATTGCCCGGGCTGAAAATCACCGGCGTTGACATGCATATCGGCAGTCAGATCGTCGATCTGAAGCCGTTTGATGATGCGTTTGCATTGCTTGCCGAATTCGTGCGCGTCTTGCGTGAAGATGGGCATCCCATCGATCACATCGATCTTGGTGGCGGCCTTGGTGTGCCCTATCGCGAAGACAATGAGCCGCCGCCCGATCCTTCCGCCTATGCTGCCATCGTGAAAAAGAACACGGATGGGCTTGGCTGCACGCTGGTTTTCGAACCGGGGCGTCTGATTGTCGCCAATGCGGGGATCCTCGTCACCGCGGTCGTGTTCCTGAAGGAAACAGACGGTAAGGATTTCTACATCGTCGATGCGGCGATGAACGATCTCATCCGGCCAACGCTGTATGACGCGCATCACGACATCAAACCGGTGAAACAGGCGGCCCCCGGCGCTGAGCGCCGGATCGTCGATGTGGTGGGCCCCGTCTGCGAGACCGGTGACTATTTGGCGCAGGCGCGCAGCCTGCCGCACGCCAAGGCCGGTGATCTCCTCGCTGTCATGACGGCGGGGGCTTATGGCGCCGTGCAGGCCGGCACCTACAATTCGCGTCCGCTTGTGCCGGAAGTGCTGGTGAAAGGCGCTGATTACGCCGTTGTCCGCCCACGCCAGACCTATGAAGAGCTGATCGGGCTCGACCGGGTCCCTGACTGGCTCTAGCACCGACTGAGCCCGCCCTTTTTTAGCCGCTGGGCTGGTCTTCCCTTGGCCGCGTGTTACTTTTGAGAGTAACCGCCGAGGATCCGATGCAGCACGCCCCCGCGCCCACGCCGCTCGACCGCCTCGCCCGGCTCCGCCGCCGGGCGGCGGCCATGATCGGCTTTGAGCGGATCTGGCCGGCGACGGCGCTTGCCCTCTCGATCCTTGCCTTGTTGCTGGCGGCCATTTGGGCTGGGTGGCTAACGCCTTTTCCGGTCACAGCCCGTCTCGCGCTCATAGCCTTGATCGTGGCCGCGGCGCTCGCGCTCCCAATCCGGGCCGCGTTCAGCGCTCGCACGACGGCCCAAGAAGAACTGGCCCGCATCGACCGCGATTCTGGCCTGCCGCACCGGCCCGCAACTGCGCTCGACGACGAACTCGCCACGCCGCATCCTGACCCCGCCACACGCGCTTTGTGGGAGGCGCACCGCGCCCGTGCATTGAAGGCGTCTGAAGCGCTGAAAGTGAACCCGCCCGCGCCGGGGCTTGCGAAACGTGATCCCTACGCGCTGCGGTTTGCAGCGGCTCTTTTGTTGGCCGTTGCCTTCTTCACCGCAGGCAGCGAACGCTGGTCGCGCTTGGGCGGTCTTTTTGACGCCGGCAGCACGCCCGAACAGATGGTGGCGGCCAAGCGCATCGACGCCTGGATCGATCCGCCAGCCTACACGCAAGTGCCGCCTTCCATTCTCAATCTGGCCAAGCCGGGGCGTGTCGCACTCAATGTCCCCGTCAATGCGATGCTTGTTCTGCGCGCATCTGACGGCGCAACGCTGGCACCAAAAATCGACGGTGCACTCGAACCGATCGAGACGCCGCAGGCGGCTGACGGCGCGCGCGAATGGCGCTGGACGCTCAAGGGCAATGCAAGCTTCTCGCTCGGCAATGGCGAGATTGTGCTAACTGCCATTCCCGACAACAAACCCGCGATCCGCTTTACGGCTGCGCCCCAGCCCAATCCGCAGCGCGATCAGCTGACGCTCTCCTATAGCCTCAACGATGATTACGGTGTCGTCTCCGCTGAAGGGCGGATGACACGCAGCCCGGCGCTTGAAGCCAGCGCCAAGAAAAAGCCGCTCATTCCCGCGCCGCCAATCCCGCTTGTTCTGCCGGGTGCGCCTAACCGCGAAGGCGATGCCAAAACCAATGTCGACATTGCGCAGCATCCTTGGGCGGGTGCCGAAGTGGCGTTGACACTCTACGCAAAGGACGAGGCGGGACAGGAAGGCCAAAGCGAGACCGTCACATTCACTTTGCCGCAACGCAATTTCAGCAATCCGCTCGCGCGTTCGCTGGTCGAACAGCGGCGGGACCTCATTCTCGATCCGGGCAATGTCCGCATGCGCATTGAAGCCATGCGCGCTTTGTTGATCGAGCCGACACGGTTTACGCCCGATCCGTCGATCTATCTTGGCCTACGTACCATCACCAACCGCCTCATCCGTGCGAAAAATGATGCCGATCTCATCGCTGTCAGCGAATTGATGTGGGAGATGGCGCTCGCGATCGAAGATGGTGGTCTTTCCGATGTCGAAAAGGCGCTCAAGCAAGCTCAGGAAAATCTACGCGAGGCCCTTGAACGCGGTGCCAGCCCTGAGGAAATGCGCAAGCTGACGGAAGATCTCCGCCGGGCAATGGACCGCTATATGCGTGAACTCGCCGAGCGCATGCGGCAAAATCCCAACAACCAGCAGGCCACCCCGCGCGACATGCAGAATATGCGCATTGTGACACCGCGCGACCTCAGAAACATGCTCAACCGCATGGAAGAGCTGGCCCGCCGCGGCGATACGGCGGAAGCGCAGAAATTGCTCGAACAGCTCAACGAAATGATGCGCAATCTGCAGATGGCCCGCCCGGGCCAGATGGAGCGTCAGCGCCGTCAGGCCGAGATGGAGAAAAACCTCGACGAGCTCGACCGCATGACCCGCGAACAGCAGGAATTGCGCGATCGTACCTTTCAAGAAGGCCAGCGGCGGCAGGAAGAAATCCGGCGGGGCCAACGCAACCAGCGCCAGCAACAGCAACAAGGTCAGCGCGGGCAGCAGCAGCGACAGCAGGGCCAACAACAACAAGGTGAGCAGCAGGACGGCGACCAAGGCGATCAGAACCAGCAATTGGGTGAACGCCAGCGCCAACTCCGCGAACAGCTTGATGCCATGAAACGCCGCATGCAAGAGCAAGGCATGCAGGGTGAGCAAGGCCTCGACGACGCCGAGCAGGCGATGCGCGAAGCGGAGAATGCGCTCGGACAAGGCAATGATGGCGAAGCCGTCGATGCGCAGGGACGTGCGCTGGAAGGCTTGCGCCGCGGCGGCCGGAATATGGCGCGCCAGATGCAACAACAACAGCAAGGCCAGCCCGGCCAAGAAGGCGACGAGCCCTCGCAATATGGCGAAGGACCGGGCGGTCCCGGCGAAGCGCAAGGCCGCGCTGACAATGACGAACGCAATGACGATCCGCTTGGCCGTCCGACACCGTCACAAGAAGCGGGCGACCGCTCGAAGTTTCGCAAGGGTGGACGTGAAAGCACGCTGGAACAGCGCGCCCGCGAAGTGATGGACGAATTGCGTCGTCGCCTTGGCGACCCCAACCGACTTGAGGCGGAACGGGATTATCTCGAACGCCTCCTGCGGACGCCCTGATCTGCAACAAACGCCAGCGTATCTGGGCGCTTCGCTCTCGATCAGGCGGGGCCACGGCGCCTCAAGCAAGACAACGAAGTCAGCGGCGTACGAGGCCGGTCACAAACCCGGCGGATTTGACGGGTTGACGGCCCTTCATCGACACAACAGCGATATATAATCGCGACGCACCGCATGGACGCCGATTGCAAAAAAGCTTGAACGGCACATCACATTGATATGCTGATCAAGAAACAATCCGTCCGGTAGAATTTATATTCTCGCGGATAAATTAATCGCTCCAAGGGTGTGATCAAAATTAAAAACTTCAAAAATGAGTAGCTCTAGAGGATGTTTTGGATCATATCGAATGAGCGTTTCGTCCACGGATGATTCGACAGCTTGAACGTAAGCGTGGCCATTTGATTGGCATTAAAAATAATCGCGTAATCAGTCCTGTTAGTAAGTTGAAATGCAACTTTTAGTTTAGTTGCTCGTAATCTTTCGGTTGGGTCGTCAATTCCTCTCCGGTCACTCTTATGCAGTGGATCGGATCACATCACCCAAGAAAAAGGACGAAGCCAGTGGCTCTGAAGCAAAGTCATGTCAATCAGCTTCATAAAATCATCGCATCGGCCGAGAAGCTGATCACTGAAATCGAACGCGAAATCCGGTCACAAACCAATGAACGCAGCGGCAAAGGCCGCGGCGCGGCCACACGCGGCAAAAAAACGAGTGGCAAGAGCGCAAGCGGACGCAAAGGCCGCAGCGCTGGCAAGGCGGAAGGCCGTTCTGCGCGGAGCCGCAGTGGCGGCGGTCGCAAGGCGGGTGCCAATGAAGAGAAGGCTAGCCGAGGTAGCGCAAGCGGCAATGCTGGTGCGCGGCGCAATCGCGCCCAAACGGCTGAATTCCGGCAATCCATCTTAAAAGAGTTGGAAGGTGGAACGCCGGTGGCCGATTTGGCAGCCAAGCACGGCATCACGCCAGCCTATGTCTACCAGATCAAGAGCCGCTCCGAATCCTGATCGTCCGGATCGGGCTTGAATTTTGGTGACTGCGAGAGGCCGTTTGAACGGCCTCTCGACTTTGTCTGCCTGCCGTTTAGACTTCGCCTGAACAGCGAGGCAGGCATGAGCAAGAATGTGGGCAAGAATGCAAGCAAGAAGTCGGACAAAAAATCCGGCGCAGCGCCGCGTAATCAAAAGGGCAAACGGCCTGCCGACAATGAGGCAACACCGCAAACGCGCGCCGACGCCGCCCCCAAAGCTGCCAAAGCGAAGCGACCCCATCGCACGCGCAAAGGCCATGTTCCCAAGGCCATCACCAATCGCGAATTCAAATTATTGATCAAGCCCGATGGACTTGAACGGCGGCGCAATGTTGCCGCGCTGCAAAGCTTCATGACCGATTTCTGCAAGAAGCAGAAAATCTCCTACCTGCCGAATGAGACCGCCGCCACAGGTCTCCGGAACATCATTTTCTACGACACGCCCGATGAAGATCTGCGCGATCATCGTATTATCTTGCGTGTGCGCGCTTCTCGGCAGGATCTATGGGTCGATGAATGGTGCGAGGTGACGTTGAAATGTCGCCACGACGATTTTGATACCGCCGCCAAGTTTGACCCGACCCCTCATTTCGAAGAGGAGGTCCGCTTCCGGATGCGCTTTAAGGAAGAAATTCTGCGCGGCTCTGATCCGCAGACACACCGGCGGGTTTATTCCAACAATGCCATTATCAACACGGTACCGATTGACCGGTTGGACAAGAACCGGATCGGCGAAGTCTATCCGATCTTCCCGGGCCTGACGGCGCTCGCTGTGGATGAAGCAAAGGCGCTAGGCAAGGTCGGCGGTGCCGAGAATACGATCCTTGAAGCAGCCCTGCCCCTCGGTATCATCGAATTTGATGAAGACGTCGTGGCCCATTGCGATCTCGGCGTCTGGTTTCGCACCGCGGGCGTACCACTGATCGGCGAATTGGCCTTCGCCTATCGTGTGAATGAGAAGAACCGCAAGAACCGCAAAGCCCATGCGCGCGCCGATAAATTTTTCGGCCGCTTGCAAACGGCCTTGGGCGATCGGCTCGCGACGGGTTCAACCAAGACGGCCCTTGTCTATGGAAAGCCTGAATGAGCGATACGACGCTAGCCGCTCCGGCACGACCCGGGCTAGGCGAACTTTTTTTTCAATTTCTGATCATCGGCGCCATTAGCTTCGGCGGCGGAATCGTCGCCTATGAACGGTCCTTGTTGGTTGATCAGAAAAAATGGGTCGACGCCGATTCATTCATGGCCGCGCTGGCCTTGTCGCAAACCTTACCAGGTCTCAACTCCGTCAATCTCGCCGCCATTGTCGGTCAGCGTCTAGCGGGATTATCAGGCGCGATCGCATCGGTTGTGGGTTTGATTTTGCCGGGAGCCATTCTCGTTCTCATCCTCGGCATTCTTTATGAAAACAGCCATAATAATCCGCTGGCTAACCTAGCGCTTGCGGCCGTTGCCGCAGCAGCCACAGGCCTTATCGCGAACACTGTTCGAGAATTGGGCCGCAAGCGTTTTCGTGATCCCCTGTCACTCGCCTTGATCGCCGTGACATTCACACTGATGTCAATTTTGAAACTGTCATTGCCATTGGTGCTGGCCATCGTGTTTCCCATTGCGCTTTGGTTCAATCGACCGGGAGCGCGTTCATGACGAATACAGCGTCGCTACTGGGCCTCGCATCGAGCTTTGCGCTTTTCTCCATTCTGGCCGTTGGTGGCGGCGTTGCCGTGCTGCCGGAAATGCAAGCGTTGATGGCGCAGCGTTATGGCATTTCGGGCGAAAGCTTCGTGCATATCTATGGCATCGGCCAATTGGCGCCGGGCCCCAATATGCTGATGGTGCTCGCCTTGGGTTATCGCATCGCGGGTTTTGCCGGTGCGCTGACAGTGCTCGTCGCCTTCTTCACACCCGCTCTGCTGTTATCGCTGATCGGCGGGCGCATTTGGGACAAGGTCGGTGAAACGCCGTGGCGACGTGCGGTCCAGAATGCGCTTGAGCCTGTCTCGCTCGGGCTGATGATTTCCGGCCTTTACGCCATTGCGCGCGAAGCGCTCAACGGACCGGTCTCGTTCGGCCTATGTGCCTTGACGTTTGCCCTGCTGGTCGCGACGCGGATCAACCCCGTCCTGATTATGTTGGGCGCATCCGCGACGGGCGTCGTGCTGATGAAGATCAGCGGCTTGCCGTAAAGCAGCAAACCCGGTTTGATGCGGGTTCATTCCTTTCTGGAGTCATTGTCCATGCGTGCGACGCCGCGTTTTTCATCGGCTGGTTTTGTGAAGGCCACGGTGATGGGCCTCGATTTCGATACGCAGGATGTGAGCGAGAAAGGTGTGAAGCTTACGGTTGGGGCAGATCATCCCTTCCGGGTTGGCGAAGACTATATCGTCTATCTCTTCATCGCGGAGGCGCGCGATAGCCCGGCACAATCGGCTTGGAGCGTTATGGGCGAATGCCGTTGGATTGAGGGGGGTGCGGCTGGTTTCGCATTCACGTCGAATTCCTTTGTCGAACGTGAGATCCACAAGATCCTCGTCAAAACACCGTTCGACAAAGTGTCCGAGCCCGACCCCAAAAGCTGATCGGCGCTTTCCCCCTCTCGGTTGCCGTCCTATAAAACGGCTATGGAATCATTCATCAACGCCCTCATCCCGTTTGGCGCCGCAGCCGTGGCCGTGGTGCTGCTTCTGGGCCTCGTCAACATGATGCGCGGTGGTAGCCCGAACCGCTCGCAGACGCTGATGCGCTGGCGCGTCCTGTTGCAGTTCGCCGTCGTGATCTTGGCGATGGGCGTGATCTGGCTCAGGGCCCGGTGAGACGGACGCAGGCGTGCCGCGTTCTACGGCGCACGCCTTGCCGGGCGACGCGTGCAGCAAGGCTCCCCATCCTTCTCTTGGGCCTGATAACATGGGTCGCCCTGACATTACCCGCCGGAGCGCAAGAGCCAGCGCCCCGTTCAGGCCAACACGACCGCGGCACGATGCGCTTGGGCGTCTCATGGCAGGATTACACAAGCCCTGAACACGGCCTCAATCTCCGGGCCGAATTGATCCTACCGAAGCCTGATTGGCAGGCGGCTTTGCCAGCCATGCTCATCCCTGCGCCGGTCGTCGGCCTATCTGGCCATATCGGGCATGGCACCAGCTTCCTTTATGCCGGCGCGCTTTGGACGCTTCCGCTCACATCCGCGCTGTTTCTTGAGGGCAGTCTCGCGGTGGCAGCCAATAACGGGTTCTCGGAGCCCGGACAGGGGCGGGCTGCACTGGGCTGCCGCGGGGGTTTCCGCGAAGAAGCCGGGATCGGTTGGCGCTTTGACGCGGCTTGGTCGATTGTCGCAACGATCGAGCATTATTCGAACGCGCATCTGTGCAACCACAATCGCGGCCTGACCAATCTTGGTGTCATGCTGGGCCGGACCTTCTGACGCGGTTGGGGTTTCCCTCGTCCCCTTTTCCCCTATATTCCAGCGCCTTGGCATAAGGGGCTGGAATGGTCGTCCTCAATCGCATCTACACCCGCACCGGCGACGGTGGCACGACGGCGCTCGGCACGGGCGAACGCCGCCATAAATTCGACCTGCGGGTGACCGCCTATGGCACGGTGGATGAAACCAATGCCACGATCGGGCTGGCACGCTTGCACACAGCAGCAGTCGAGCCACTGGTCGATGCGATGCTGGAGCGTATCCAGAACGATCTGTTCGACCTCGGTGCAGATCTCTGCACGCCAGAGACGGACGAAAAGCCGCCTTACGAGCCCTTGCGCATTGTCGAGGCGCAGGTCACCCGCATCGAGCGCGAAATCGATACGCTCAATGCCGAACTGAACCCGCTGCGCTCCTTCGTCCTGCCGGGCGGCAGCCCTGCCGCTGCGGCCCTGCATCTGTCCCGCACGGTCAGCCGGAGGGCCGAGCGCCTGATGGTCGAACTCGCCGCCACACCCGGCGAGCGCGTGGGTGAGCCGGCGCTCAAATACATCAACCGGCTGTCAGACTTCCTGTTCGTTGCCTCGCGCTATGTGAATGCCCGCGGCACGAAGGATGTTTTGTGGGTGCCGGGCGGGCATCGCTGAAGAGCGCAAAAACAGGCCTGCACTCCCCCTTTCGCCGCGTTGACAACCCTTCCACCCCCCCTTTACGGTCCGCCGGTTCCTGCGCGCGGGCCTGCTACCGCGTGGGGGGATTTTTGGCCTTGAAAACAAGGGTTCGGAAGCGGAGCGCCCCCTGCTGACAAGCATCGGACGGACGGCCCGGCCGGAGGATAAGATGAAAATTCTCGTGCCCGTGAAACGGGTTGTAGACTACAACGTCAAAATTCGCGTGAAGCCCGATGGCTCCGGCGTTGAACTCGCCAACGTGAAAATGTCGATGAACCCTTTCGATGAGATCGCTGTCGAAGAAGCGATCCGCCTGAAGGAAGCTGGCAAAGCCACCGAAATCGTCGCCGTTTCGATTGGTCCGCAGGCGGCTGGCGAAACAATCCGCACCGCACTCGCGATGGGCGCTGATCGCGGCATTCTGGTGAAGACGGATGCGACGGTTGAGCCGCTCGCGGTCGCAAAAATTCTCAAAGGCATCATTGAAGCCGAAGCGCCAGGTCTTGTGATCCTTGGCAAGCAGGCCATCGACGATGATTGCAACCAGACCGGCCAAATGCTCGCCGCGCTGCTGAATTGGCCGCAAGGCACCTTCGCCTCGAAAGTATCGCTCGCTGACGGCACCGTCGACGTAACGCGCGAAATCGACGGCGGACTTGAAACAGTGACGCTGAACCTGCCCGCGATCGTCACGACCGATCTGCGTCTCAACGAGCCGCGCTATGCTTCGCTGCCCAACATCATGAAGGCGAAGAAAAAGCCGCTCGATGAAAAGTCACCCGCCGATTACGGCGTTGACGTTGCGCCGCGTCTCACGGTTCTCAAGACCACCGAACCTGCCGGCCGCAAAGCAGGCGTCAAAGTTGGCTCCATCGAAGAACTCGTTGCAAAACTCAAGAACGAAGCGGGAGTGATCTGATGGCTACGCTGCTCCTCGCCGATCACGACAACAACACGGTCAAGGATTCGACCGCGAAAGCACTCACAGCCGCGCGCGCCCTTGGTGCGCCGGTGCATATCCTTGTCGCGGGCACCAATTGCAAAGCGGCCGCTGAAGCCGCCGCCAAGCTTGAGGGCGTCGAGAAGGTTATCGTTGCCGATGCGCCGGCTTACGAACATGCCCTTGCCGAGCCTCTCGCCGCCTTGCTGCATCAGCTTGGTGCGCAATACACGGCAATCGTGTCGGCTGCGACGTCGACGGGCAAGAATGTGCTGCCGCGTGTGGCTGCCCTGTTCGACGTGATGCAGATTTCTGACATCACCAAAGTCGTGGCGCCCGATACGTTCGAACGCCCGATCTATGCCGGCAATGCGATCCAGACGGTGCAATCCTCGGACGCCAAAAAGATCATCACCGTCCGCACCGCCTCGTTCCAGGCGACCGGCGCGGGTGGCAATGCCACGATCGAAAACGCTTCTGCTGCAAGCGATCCCGGCCTTTCATCGTTCAAGGGTTCGGAAATCGCCAAATCGGATCGTCCTGAATTGACGTCGGCGAAGATCATCATCTCCGGCGGCCGCGCGATGCAGAACGCAGAAAACTTCAAGACCTATATCGAACCGGTGGCTGATCGCCTCGGTGCAGCGATGGGTGCGTCCCGCGCCGCTGTCGATGCCGGTTATGCGCCGAATGATTGGCAGGTCGGCCAGACCGGCAAGGTGGTTGCGCCTGAACTCTACATTGCCGTTGGCATTTCCGGCGCGATCCAGCATCTCGCCGGCATGAAAGATTCGAAAGTGATCGTCGCGATCAACAAGGACGAAGAGGCGCCAATTTTCCAGGTCGCCGATTATGGTCTTGTCGCCGATCTCTTCACCGCCCTGCCCGAACTTGAAAAGGAACTCGCGAAGGCCTGATAGCCTTCGCGGTAAAACGCCATGTCGGAAATTCGTAAAGTCGGAATCATCGGCGCAGGCCAAATGGGCAATGGGATTGCTCAGGTCTGCGTGCAGGCGGGATATGACGTGGCGCTGAACGATCTCAGCGAAGACCGTATCAAAGCGGGCTTCGCGACGATCAACGGCAACCTCGCCAAGCTCGTCGCCAAGGGCACGATCACGGAAGCTGAACGCCAGACCATGCTTGATCGCCTCAATGCGGCGCCGGCCTTGGAAGATCTTGGCGATTGCGATCTCGTCGTCGAAGCGGCGACGGAAAACGAAGAGATCAAGCGCAAAATCTTCACCGCACTGACACCGCATCTCAAATCCGATGCGATGGTGGCGTCCAACACCTCGTCGATCTCGATCACACGTCTTGCGTCTGGCACCGATCGCCCAGAACGCTTCATCGGCATTCACTTCATGAATCCGGTGCCGCGCATGCAACTTGTCGAGTTGATCCGCGGCATTGCCACCGAAGACCCTACCTTCGAATCTGCGAAGCAGTTCATTTCCAATCTCGGCAAGACTGTCACGGTGGCGGAAGATTTCCCCGCCTTCATCGTCAATCGCATTCTGCTGCCGATGATCAACGAGGCGATCTACACGCTCTATGAAGGCGTCGGCTCAGTCGAAGCCATCGATACGGCGATGCGGCTTGGCGCCAACCATCCGATGGGCCCGCTGCAACTGGCCGATTTTATTGGCCTCGATACCTGCCTCTCGGTGATGCAGGTGCTCCATGAAGGCCTGGCGGATTCGAAATATCGCCCCTGCCCGCTCTTGGTGAAATATGTCGAGGCGGGCTGGCTCGGTCGGAAGGCAAAACGCGGCTTTTACGATTATCGCGGCGAAACACCGGTCCCGACCCGCTAAGCCTCTGCTGCGGCAACCAATTTGGCATGACAAAAGGCGCGCTTCGGCGCGCTTTTTTGTGCCCCCTTCACAATTCGGTCACGGGGCCCTTACACTCTAAGCAGAAGGACAGCGAATCGCAGTCCTTGGCCCAAGGAGGTTCGGCGCGTTGACGGTGCACGTCAGCCCACCCGTTTCGCCGGAAGCCTGTCCGGCGCTGGTGCTCAATGCGGATTACAGGCCGCTGAGCTATTACCCCCTCTCGCTCTGGGGTTGGCAGGACGCGATCAAAGCTGTCTTTCTCGAGCGCGTGAACATTGTCTCTTTTTACGAAACGACAGTGCGCAGCCCGAGCGCGGAAATTCGCCTGCCGTCCGTTGTTTCGCTGAAGACTTATGTGAAGCCTGCACGCAATCCGGCCTTCACCCGGTTCAACGTGTTCTTGCGCGATCGCTTCACATGCCAATATTGCGGCTCGCGCGAAGACCTGACCTTCGACCATGTGATCCCCCGCTCGAAGGGCGGACAGACCACATGGGAAAATGTCGTCGCAGCATGCTCGCCGTGCAATCTGCGCAAGGGCGACCGCATGCCGGGCGACGTCGACATGTTTCCGATGCAGAAAGCGTTCGCCCCCAGCGTGCACGATCTGCATCAGAACGGACGCCTGTTCCCGCCTAATTATCTCCATGAAAGCTGGATGGATTATCTCTATTGGGATAGCGAACTGGAACCGTGAAAGCGGTTCGTGCACTGTCCGAAGGGATGCATCCCGTGTTCAGACGTTGGCGGCTTCGCAAACGCTTTATCTTTACGCTCACACTGGCCTTGATCGCGCTTGCGCCTGCGCGCGCCGATGATGAGTGGGGTCGCCGCCGCATCGTGGTTGATGCGACGCCGCTCGACGCGCTCGAAATTGCAGCCCCGACACGCACGATCTTCGGTCCGCTCGAATATAGAGGCGGGCTCGCTTTGCGTGCCGAAGCGCCCCGCTTTGGCGGATTTTCTGCACTCGCCTTCGATCCGGCGAGCGGATATTGGATGTCCGTCTCCGATCATGGCTGGTGGCTGCGCGCAAAGCTTGTCACGAAAGAGGGCAAGCCCGTAGGACTCGTGGATGCCGAAATGGCACCCGTGCTCGGGCCGGATGGCAAACCCGTCGGCCGCACCAAACGCTTCGACACGGAAAGCCTCACCATGCATGACGGGATTGCGTGGGTCGGTATCGAGCGCGCGCATGACGTGCTGCGCTTTGATGTGGGGCGCGAGGGATTGGCGGCGCGGGGACAAATTGTTCCCTTGCCGGCTGAAGCAAAAAAGCTGCCGTCCAATCAAAGTCTCGAAGCGGTGTGTTATGCAGCCCATGGCCCGGCGCGTGGCACGCTCATCGCCATCGCGGAACGTGCACGCAAAGGCGAGAATTTACCGACCCGCGGTTTCATCATATTGGGCGCGCAAAAAGGCGCTTTCGATCTCAAACGCCGCGATGATTTCGACATCACCGATTGCGCCTTTGCCCCCAATGGAGATCTCTTCGTATTGGAGCGGCGTTTTGGTTGGTTTTCCGGCCTCGCTATGCGCTTACGGAAAATCGATCCCCGGACGATCAAGCCCGATGCCACGCTTGATGGCGTTGTCTTGATGGAAGCCGGACCCGGCACTGTCATCGACAATATGGAAGGTTTGGCGATCACCAAAAATGAAAAGGGTGAGACAATTCTCACCCTGATCTCAGACGATAATTTTTCGATGCTGCAGCGAACCGTTCTGCTGCAATTCCGCCTGCGCGAGGATTGATCACGCGCTCGGCTGAGTGCGTGTCTCTTCGACTGGCGTGACAACTTTCAGCAACGCCCCATAGGGCAGGAGCGCGATGAGCGCGATGGCGACCTTCACCAGAAAATCCGTTGTACCAAGGCTGACCCAGAGCGGCATCGTGACCATGCCAAAGAATTGCACCGGCACGGACATCGGCTCGATGCCATAAAACGCGATCGAAAAGAAAAGCGCCGTATCAATCGCCGAACCCACGACGCTGCCGATCAACGGCGCGCGCCACCATGACAGGCGACGCAGACGGTTGAACACGCCAATGTCGAGCAATTGACCGAAGAGAAAAGCCAGACCTGACGCCAAGGCGATACGCGGCGTCGCAAGCGCAACAGACAAGGCCACACCGATGAAGAAACCCGCGATGACGACTTTGCGCGCGCGCTGCGGACCGAAATGGCGATTGGTGAGATCGGTAACGAGGAAGCTGATCGGATAAGTCAGCCCTCCCCATGTCAGATGATCGGCGAGGCCAAGAAAATGGATCGGATGCTGAACGAGAATGTTCGCGGCCACGACGATGACAATCATCGCGAGCGTCGGGATGAACAGGGCTTTCACATCGTGCGTCATGGCGCGGATCCAGAGGCTCGGGGCTAACGAGGCAATCGCATGGAGACAAAAAGAAACGGGCCCAACCTGATGGCGAAGCCCGTTTCGAATTCAAAACGCTGCGTGAGTGCGCCGCAAGCGGCGCATTCGGATTACGCGGCGGCGCCGGCGATCTTCTTTTCGATCTGGCGCTTCAGAGCGCGTGCATTCATCGACAATTCTTCGACCGAAGCCTTGATGAGGAAAGCGTCGAGACCGCCGCGATGTTCGACCGAACGGAGCGCATTAGCCGAGACGCGCAGACGCACGGCGAGGTTGAGCATGTCCGACTGCAACGTGACATTGCAGAGGTTCGGCAGAAACTTCCGCTTCGTCTTGCGGTTGGAATGGCTGACGAGGTGGCCGGACTGCACGCCCTTGCCGGTCAATTCGCACTTGCGCGCCATGGTTTTTGTCCTTCGTTCCGTCCCGGGCGGGGTCTTCTCAAAAGACCAAAGGCGGCCTGAGCCGCCCGCACGGAGACGCTGTGTTCCTGTTGTGGCGGGTTCCATACCGGAGAGGGCCCGCAAACGCAAGCGGAGGGGAGACAGAATCATGCTGCCGCCCTAGGTTCCGATCATGAATCGGTCTCTTTTCCAATCGACAAGGGAAACACCCCTTGAGCGAACCCAGATGATGCCTGCTTTCGCCTTCCTCAAAGCCGCGCCGCGCCGCGCCGTGAGCGCCTGTGGTCTCGCCTTGGCCCTGCTGGGATGGGGCCTGGGGCAGGCGCGCGCGGAAAGCCTGGCGATTGATTATGACCTCTCCCTGATTGGCCTGCCGATTGGCCAGGCGACCCTCACGGGCAATGTCGACCCCGGCACATACCGGCTGGAACTGACGGCCAAGCTGACCGGGCTTGCCAGCATCGTCTCTGGCGGAAAAGGGGTCGCTGTGGCGACCGGAACGGGCCTTCCCAGCCGGATTTTGCCCAATTCCTACCTGCTCACCGTCTCAGGGAGCGGGCCGCTCCAAAGCATCAAGATCGGGCTGAACAGTGGCAATGTGACCTCCATCGTCATCGACCCACCGCTCGAGCCCCGGCCAGACCGCGTGCCGGTGACCGAACTGCATAAGCGCGGCGTGCTCGACCCCGTCTCGGCCTTTTTGATGCCGGTGACAGGGCGTGGACCCGTCCTCGACCCATCGAGCTGCAATCGCACCCTGCCTGTCTTCGACGGTGGTGGCCGTTTTGACGTCGCACTGAAGTTCAAAGAGACGACCACGCTCAAATTCCGTGGTTATGACGGGCCAGCGCTTCTCTGCGACGTCCGCTATACGCCCGTGGCTGGCCACCGCGCCGAACGCCGCGCGGTCCAGTTCATGGCGGATAATCGCGATATTCAGGTCTGGCTGATCCCGGTCGGCGGCAGCCGCGTCGTGATCCCCGCCCGGATCATGCTGCGCACCTTGATCGGCATGCTGACCATCGACGCCCGCCGGATCGTGATCGGCGGCAAGCCTCTCCCGCCAGAGGACATCCCGGCAGCCCCCGCTGACAGCAGCCTGCCCATTATCCGCAACGATTGAGCCAGCCTCGAGCGGGCCTCGATAGCCGCAAGGCTCTCCTCGGCCGCGTCGCCGGGGCGTAGCTGGCTGTTCTTCTCCCCCAATCACCGATTCGTCGCCGCTTCGTTCCCGCTCCGGTCTGAAAAGGCCATCGCGCGGGACAGACTGACGCTCCCGGGTTCATCATCGGTTAACCATAAGAAGGTTCAGCCGATTGACGGAGATCACGAATCCCGAAGCGAAACAGGGTTCCGCGATTCGGTCCGGGTCTGTTCCCGTTCCGGCCTGAAACGGCCCGGATTGAACGGCTTTTGAGACATCGCATTAAGCGTGGCTTAACCATAAACGCCGAACCACCTTGCGGACCCTAGCCTTTCGCCTCAGCGCCGCGATTCTGCCGATTCGTCGCTGCTTCGTTCACGGCTTGGCCAGTTTTGCCCCGCGGCGGGACCGTGAAAACGTCGTGCGTTAACGATGCATTGACCATACACACCCGCCGTGCCGCTTGGGTTTTGGCGGCGGCGCGCCATATCCTCCCTGAAGCCGCCATCGTGCTCTCGCGCGATTCTTGCCCGCCATTCGCCATAACGGCACCCCGGAACCCGCCCTTCATGCCACGCCCGCTCAAACCCGAGGCCCGCGCCCGCGGCGTGACAGCCATTCTGGGGCCGACCAATACGGGCAAGACCCATCTCGCGATCGAGCGGATGCTGGGCCATGATTCCGGCCTCATCGGCCTGCCGCTGCGGCTTCTGGCGCGCGAGGTCTATCAGCGCGTTGTCGATCGCGTCGGCCCACAAGCCGTTGCGCTCGTCACGGGCGAAGAAAAAATCAAACCGCCCGGCGCGAAATATTGGATTGCAACCGTTGAGGCGATGCCGCGCGACATCGCGCCTTCCTTTGTCGCTATCGACGAAATTCAGCTCGCCGCCGATCTTGATCGCGGCCATATTTTCACCGAGCGTTTGCTCAACATGCGTGGCCGCGCCGAGACGTTATTGATCGGCGCCTTGACGATGAAACCGCTGATCGAAAAATTATTGCCCGGCGTCAACATCGTCACGCGCCCGCGCCTGTCACAATTATTTTTTGCGGGTGGCCGCAAGATCACACGCCTCCCACCGCGGACTGCCATCGTCGCGTTTTCCGCAGAAGAAGTTTACACGATTGCCGAATTGATCCGCCGCCAACGCGGCGGTGCCGCCGTTGTTTTGGGCGCTCTCTCGCCGCGCACACGCAATGCGCAAGTGGCGCTCTATCAATCGCGCGAAGTCGATTATCTCGTTGCGACAGATGCGATTGGCATGGGTCTCAACCTCGATATCGAACACATCGCCTTCGCGTCAGACAGAAAATTCGACGGTGTTCGCCACCGCCGTTTATATCCGGCTGAACTCGCCCAGATTGCCGGACGCGCTGGGCGCTATCTCACCGATGGAACCTTTGGCACGTCCGGACGTTGCGAACCGTTCGAGGAAGAATTGGTCGAGGCGCTTGAAGCGCATCGGTTCGATCCGCTGTTGCTCCTGCAATGGCGTAATGCGCATCTCGATTTTTCGTCGATCGCACGTTTGATTGCCTCGCTCGAACGCCCCTCGGAAGAAGAAGGGCTGATCAAAGCGCCAATGGCCGATGATCTTCACTCGCTTGAGCTCGTATCGCGCGATGAAGACATCCGCGACATGGCGCGCGGGCATGAGAAGGTGGAGCGGCTGTGGGATGCCTGTCAGGTGCCGGACTATCGCAAAGTCTCACCCATGGCGCATGCCGATCTTGTTGCAACGCTTTTCCGCTTTTTGATGCAGAAAGGCCATGTGAGCGATGATTGGTTTGCCGCCCGCATTCGCGAGGTGGAGCGCACCGAAGGCGACATCGCCATGCTCTCCCAGCGCATCGCGCAGGTGCGGACTTGGACCTATGTCGCAAACCGACCTGATTGGTTGAAGGACCCGGAGCATTGGCAGGGCGTCGCGCGTCAGGTAGAGGACACATTGTCGGATGCTCTGCACGAGCGGCTGACACAACGTTTCGTAGACCGGCGCACGAGTGTCTTGCTGCGCCGCCTGAGAGAGAACGCCATGCTTGAGGCGGAAATCGGTACGACAGGCGATGTGCTTGTCGAAGGACAACATGTCGGCCAGTTGCATGGCTTTCAGTTCACGCCTGATCCACAGGCCGGTGGACCCGAAGCCAAGGCGCTGCGTCTGGCGGCTCAGAAGGCGCTGGCGGGCGAATATGAATCCCGTGCCACCCGCGTCTCCAACGCCGTTGACGATGCCTTTGCGCTAGGCCGGGATGGCGCGCTCCGCTTCCTCGGCGAAGTCGTGGCCAAGCTGACGGCCTCGAGCAAGATCTTCGAACCGCGTCTGCAAATCCTTGCCGATGAAGGCCTCACGGGGCCCGCGCTCGAAAAGGTCGAAGCGCGGCTGAACCTCTGGCTCAAGACCCATATCGAAAAGCTGCTTGGCCCGCTGCTGAAGCTTGAATCGGGCGAAGGACTTGACGGCACCGCGCGTGGCCTCGCCTTCCAGATTGCCGAGGCGCTTGGCGTTCTCGAGCGCAACAAAGTTTCCGAAGAGGTCCGTGGCCTCTCGCAAGACGATCGCGCGAAGCTCCGCGCGCTCGGCGTGCGCTTCGGCGCTTACCATCTCACAGTGCCCACTTTGCTCAAGCCTGCACCGCGCGGTCTCGCGGCGCAGCTTTGGGCTTTGTCGCATGGCGGCCCTGAACCCAAAGGGCTCGATGACATCCTGCATCTCGCCTCGTCGGGCCGCACCTCGATCCCGGTCGACAAAGAGGTCGCGAAGGGCCTCTATCGTGCCGCCGGTTTCCGCGTCTGTGGCGAACGTGCCGTTCGCGTCGACATTCTGGAGCGACTGGCGGACCTCATTCGCCCGGCCATCCAATATCGTCCCGGCGTGACCCCCGGCGAACCGCCTGCGGGAACGGCCGATGGCGAAAGCTTTGTCGTGACCCCGGCCATGACCTCGCTGTGCGGCTGCGCGGGCGAAGATTTCGCCTCGATTTTGAAGTCTCTTGGTTATGTCGCCGATAAGCGACAGGGTCCCGCGATCACCGTGGCGCTGGTTGCTGCAGCGGCCACGGCACCGTCTGCCCCCGCCTCCCCTGAAGCGGCCACGGACGCAACCGATTCAACCACGGATGCACCAGCGACTGACACCGCGGCGGCGGCAACGGTCGAAGCGGCAGCGCCTGCTGCAATAGAGGCCGCTCCAGCCGCAGCTGAGACACAAGAATCCACCGACGTCGCGGCCGAAGCGACGGCCGAACCGGCGGACGCTGAGCCCGTCCTGATTGAAGTCTGGCGCCAAGGGCGTCGGCAGCAGGGTGGCGGACGCCCGCAACATCGCCGGCCGGACCACCGCAATAAGGGCCAACGCCCTGCCGAGGCTGGTGCCGAAGGCCAAACGGCTGAGAACCGCCCGCGTCGCGACCGGCCGCATTGGAAGAAGCCCGAAAGCGAAGGCCAGGACCAACGCGGTCCGCGTCCACCGCGCCCCGATCGTGACAAGCGCCATGGTGATCGCGCTCATGGCGGCAAGCCGGGTGGCCGTCCGCAGGGTGGCAAGCCGGAGTTCCGGCAGGACCGTCCCGTGCGGGAAAAGCAGCCCGATCCGAATTCGCCCTTCGCGAAGCTCCTTGCGCTCAAAGCGGAGCTTGAGGGCAAGAAGTAAATGGCGCGAGCCGAAGATCAGGCCCCTGTCGCCTCTGAGCGACAGAGGCTCGACAAGTGGCTTGTTTATGCCCGCTTCGTCAAAACGCGCAGCGTGGCCCTCGAACTTGTCGAGAAGGGGCGCGTTCGCATCAATGGCGAACGGGTCAAGCGACCAGACCGACAGATTGCGCGCGGGGATGTGCTCACCATGGCGTTGCCACACGCAACCCTTGTGGTCCGGGTAGACGATTTCGCCGAGCGTCGCGGTTCAGCCTCCGATGCCCAAGCGCTCTACGTAATTGTCCAGCCGACTTGACGGGTTGCGCTGAAACCGCTTCTTGTTTAGCAAAAGACCACGGGACCAACGCCCCGTGTCTCGCCTGAAAGAGCCTGATCCATGACTTATGTCGTCGTCGAAAACTGCATCAAGTGCAAATACATGGACTGCGTGGAAGTCTGTCCGGTGGACTGCTTCTACGAAGGCGAGAACATGCTCGTCATCCACCCCGATGAATGCATCGATTGTGGTGTTTGCGAGCCGGAATGCCCGGCCGAAGCGATCAAGCCTGATACCGAGCCAGGGCTCGAATCCTGGCTCAAGCTCAATGCCGACTATGCCAAGGTCTGGCCCAATATCACGATCAAGCGCGATTCCCCGGGCGATGCAAAAGAGCATGACGGGGAACCCGGCAAGCTCGAGAAATATTTCTCTCCCGAACCCGGCGAAGGCGATTAAGCCCCCCATCGGCGCATTGCTGAAGTCATCATTGCCCCTTTCGTGAAGGTTGCAGCCCTGGGTTGCAGCAGCCGTTAACGATTTGTCACTGTCAGCCTTTGAAGGGGTGGGAATTTTGTGATAGGATGTTTTTCAGATTGGTCGAGTTTGCCCGGGCAGGCTAAGCCCTTTTCCGTCAGAAACGCGCTTTAGGCCGGGCTTATTTGGCCCAGAACGTCTTTTTGAGCGTGTTCTGGGTCCCGGGTGGCTTTTCAGATCGACAAGAACAAGGCCCGGGGGCCGCTTTGCCCCGGAGCCATAGAACATTGCCCAAGTCCTGCCGGGTCCGCGCGGGCCCGGACGAGAGGAGAGTTCGAATGTCGAGCGCCAAGAAGACTGCCAAAGGCAAGACGGCTTCCACTGCCGCGAGCGTGGCGAAAAGCGCGGTGAAAACCGCTGCTCCAAAACCCGCTGCGAAAGCTGCCACAGCCAAGGCTACCAATACGAAGACCAGCAGCGCCAATACAGCGAGCTCCAAGACAGCCAACGTGAAGCCGGCAGCGGCGAAGCCCGCAGCCAAAGCCGCAGCTGCGCCCAGCAAGGCACCTGCAGCGAAAGCGGCGGCCAAAGCCGCCACCAAGGCTCCTGCCAAAACGGCCAGTGTGAAATCACCCGCAGCAAAGACCGCGCAGAAGCCCGCGGCTGCCAAGGCTCCAGCCAAACCGGCTGCCAAGCCGGTGGCGAAAGCCGCGGCTGGCAAGGTCGCGGACACGAAGGCTGCAACGAAGACTGATACCAAGAGCGCCACGAAGGCGACGATCAAAGCTGCGCCTGCAGCCAAGAAGACAGACACCCCCGTACTCCCACCCGAAAATCAGAAAATGCCAAAAGAACAGAAGGCCGCTCCCGCCAAGGCGAAAGCGGCCGCGACGGCTCCCAAAGCCGCAACTGATAAGGCTCCTGCCGCGAAACCGGCCGCTGAGCCTGTGAAGGCGACTGCCAAGAAGGCTGACGCTCCGGCGAAGGAAGCTGTGGCCAAGAAGGTCGAAGCAAAAGCTGAACCCGCGAAGGCGGAGACGCCGAAGGCAGAATCGAAGGCGAAACCCGCAGCGAAGGGCAAGGCTGCGAAGGCCGAACCCGCCGTGGTGGAGAAGGCTGTCCCGGCTGTGAAACCGAAGCTCGTGGCCGCCAAGACAGTCCCAGCGACGCGCCCGCTTCCCGCTCCGCCGCCGCCGCCCGCGCCGATGAGCAAGCCCGAGCCGCCGCTGCGGCCGGAGTTGCAGCGTTCGCAGGCGCCGAACCGCCCGACGGCGCAATCCTTCGTCCGCAAGCCTGCGGTGGCCCCCAAGGGCTTCAAGAAGGATGAGCACGTCGTCTATCCGGCGCATGGCGTGGGCCAAATCGTGGCCATCGAGGAGCAGGAAGTCGCTGGCTTCAAGCTCGAGCTCTATGTCGTCGTGTTCGCGAAGGACAAGATGACGCTGCGTGTCCCGACCGGGAAAGCGGCTGCCGTCGGCATGCGCAAATTGTCGGAAGCCGCCGTCATCACCAAGGCGCTTGAAACGCTCACAGGCCGCGCCCGCATCAAGCGGACGATGTGGTCGCGTCGCGCGCAGGAATACGAAGCCAAGATCAATTCCGGTGACATCATCGCGATTTCGGAAGTGGTGCGCGATCTGCACCGCGCCGAGACGCAGCCGGAGCAGTCTTATTCCGAACGTCAGCTCTATGAAGCCGCGCTCGACCGCATGGTCCGCGAGGTGGCTGCCGTGAACAATGTCACCGACACGGAAGCGCTGCAGCTCATTGAAGCCCAGCTTGCTAAATCGCCGCGTCGCGGCAAGGCGGTCGAAGCCACGGCTGAAGGCGACGCTGATGAGGCCGATGAGGCCGAAGACATTGAAAGCGAAGACGAGCAGGACGAGGCCGCCTAAGGCCAGCCCCGCCCCCTCGAACCGACCCAAGCCCGGCCCGCAAGGCCGGGCTTTTTCGTTCCCTAAAAAATTCGTGAAAGCTTGGCTGATCCAACCCCGTCCCTGAGGCGTAGACACACAAAACAGGGGAGGTTGCCCATGGGTTCCGTTGCCGGCCTCAAGGGGAATTTTGTTCGCACCGCCATGGATGCGCCGTTCCTCTCACGCGAAGAGGAACACCTCCTCGCGGTGCGCTGGCGCGATCTCAAGGATGAGAAGGCGCTGCACCGCCTCGCCGCCGCTCATATGCGGCTTGTGATCTCGGTGGCTGCCCGCTTCCGCCATTACGGCCTGCCGATAGCCGACCTCATTCAAGAAGGCCATGTCGGCCTGCTTGAAGCTGGCGCCCGCTTCGACCCTGATCGCGAAGTCCGCTTCTCCACCTACGCGACCTGGTGGATCCGCGCCTCGATCCAAGATTACATCCTGCGCAATTGGTCGATCGTGCGCGGTGGAACCAGCTCGGCGCAAAAAGCCCTGTTCTTCAATCTGCGCCGTCTGCGTGCCCGCATGGCGCATGATGCTGCCGCCAGCACCGGCCATTACGATGTTCACCAAAAAATCGCCGATGCGGTGGGCGTGTCGCGCTCCGATGTGGCGACGATGGAAGTGCGGCTGGCCGCCAACGACATGTCGCTGAACGCGCCGCTGACCGAAAGCGATGGCGCGGACAGTTCCGAGCGGATGGATTTTCTGGTCGACAATGCACCGCTGCCGGATGAAACCGTCTCCGACATGATCGACAGCGAACGCCGCATTCATTGGCTCCGTTCGGCGCTCAATGTGCTCTCCGAACGTGAATTACGCATTCTGCGTGAACGCCGCCTGAGCGAAGAAGCTGCCACGCTTGAAGCGCTGGGTGATCGCCTCGGCATTTCCAAGGAACGCGTGCGTCAGATCGAAACACGCGCGCTCGAAAAGCTGCGGGCCGCTCTCGTGCAACGCGCACCTGAGCAAGCGTTCGCCTGATCACTCACTGACGATTTTATAAGTCTCGCCGACTTTTAGCGCTGGCTTCGTCAATCCGTTCAGCAGCAAGAAGCGCGCAAGCGCGTGGTCGGGCGCCGCCATGCGTGCGGCGAGGCTTTCTACCGTATCATTGGCTGTCGCTGTGACGAGCGTGATCCGCAAAGGCCGCGAGCGGCCAGCATCATCTGCGCCGAGCGGACGGAAACTCTCAATCGACGCCAAGAAAGAACGATCAGCGGCTTGCGTGAAATCGCGCGCAGCAAACATGAACCGATACACATTGCCGCCGAAGCGAATAGCCGCGAAACGGAAACTCCATTCCGCCCCATGGGCGACCGAAGTCGCCCCTTCAAGGCCACTGGGGCTGATGGGATTGATATTGCCGAGCTTCGTGTTTTCAATCCACCCCGTTGCAATCGCTGCAGACAAAGGCAGGCCGGATGCAACAGCAATCGCGTCGAAACGAAAAGCCTGACCCTGATCGGAATTGATGCCGATCACCGCGCTCGCCGTATTCTCAAGCGCAAAACCATCCGGCACGGTGAATTCAAAACCGAGCCGTGGATGCAAAAACTTTCGACCGCGCACTAACCCTTCGGCCGGATCGTCGCCATAGACCATGCCATCAAGCGCTTGCAGATAGGCATTGCGATCGTTCGGCACTGTCTTGCCGGCCGCCAAGGCTTTTGCCGCAGCTTGCGCGCGCGCTGTGCGCTCCGGCGTTGAGGGATGGGTCGCAAGGAAGCTCATCTTGTCTTGCGTTTCACCAAGATTGAAAAGGCTCGAACGCATCGCCGATTGCCGCCCAAGCGCCGCGAGAAACCGCACTGCGCCTTCGGGATCAAACCCGGCCTTGGCAATCATCGCGACACCGATTTCATCGGCTTGCAATTCCTGCGCACGCGAAAATCCGGCAAGCGTGATCATGCCCTGCGCAGCCACCGCCTCGCCTGCGGCACGGCTTTGCAGCACTTCCGTTGCGACGCGGCTTGCAACGGTGGCACGCCGTTCGAGTTCGGCACGCTGCGCGCCATGCTTGGCGATCACATGCGCGATTTCATGCGCCATCACGGCCGCAATTTCGGATTCATCATTCGCAAGCGCCAAAAGACCGCGGGTGACATAGAGGCGACCATCCGGCAGCGCGAACGCATTGACGAGCGGCGAATTGAGAATCGTCACTTGGTAACGTTGCGAGGGCTCACCACTCGCCGCAACAAGACGCGCCGCGATCTGATCGAGCAGACGCTCCATAGCGGGGGCTGAATATTCCCCGCCAAAGGCAGCAACGAGACGCCGATGATCGCCATCGCCCTGCCCCGGCGCACCCATCACGCGGGGCGCTTGCGGTGCGGGCAGAACAGCCGCTTCATTCCCACCCCAACGCAGCGTGTCGCAGCCCGCGACGGCGAGCGCGACAAGCAATGCGAAGGAAAGAGGGAGGCGCATTCTGCGCCGGACGGCTGACAGCAAAGAAACCTCACGGGTGCCGGACACGCACCAGCGCATCCGTCACGCTTAATTCCATGGATGGGCCGGGCCCGACAACCCCGCGCATCAACACCGCCTCCCCACGCAAGCGCATGACATCAAGCCCCGCGGCTTGGAACGCAGCCAGCTGCGCGATCGGTACGGTCACGCTCAACCTTTCGCTGCCGAATGCGCCAAAATTCAGGAAAACTTGGGTGCGCCTCTGCCGGACAGAGCGGACCGTGCCTTCAATGAGCGTGAAACGACCCTCCGCAGCCCGCAATCGGTCGACCGCAGTGGCCGCCAGAACCGGATTCGGGCCCGCCCACAGCCCGCGCTGGGCACGCCGCGCATCCATCTCCGCAGCTAGGGCCAGCGTGAAGCATCCGGGAGGCCATTCGCCCGGCAGCGCCAACCCTTGTCCTTGCTGCAACAGAGCGAGATTGAGGCTATCCGCCAGACCGCCATCACCAAGCGCGAGAAAACCGGGAATTCGACCCCATCGATCTCGCATGCGCGCTGTCGGATAGAACAGCGCCGCTCCAAGCGGGGCGACGAGCCCCGTGCCTTTGGGCAAGACACCGGCGAGGCGGACGAGGCGGCCATCGGCCAGAACGGGATCGGGCAATGTGCCCACAAGCGTGACGGGTTCGCCGCGCGGCAGAGTGCAGCCATCGGCTCCAATGATGAAGCCGAGCCAGAAGATGGCGCTACCAAGCCAAAGGCGCGCCATCGACATTGAGGAACTGTCCCGTGCGGCTGAGATCGAGCCGGTCGATGAGAACGGAAATTCCAGCAGCGCTTTCAGCCGGGTCCAACGGCGCACCTTGGCCGCCCATTCGTGTGCGCACCCAGCCGGGATGGATCGCCGCCACTGCAATGCCCATGGGCTTAAGGTCGGTGGCGAGCGCTTGGGCCACCTTGTTCACCGCCGCCTTGGATGAGCGATAAGCCAAACGATCGGAGGCGTGCGACGCCATTGACCCCATCTGGCTCGACACGATCAAAATGCGAGGTTTTTCTCCGTGGCGTAAATTCGGCAACAGGGCCTGCGTCACGCGTAAAGGCCCGAGCGTATTGATGGCGAGCGTATGCGCCCACCCATCAAAATCCATATCAAGTGTCGCTTGTGCCTGTGGTCCGATAATGCCCGCATTGTTGACCAGCACATCGATCGGCCGGTCGCCCAGTGATGCGCCCAAATCGAATACGGATGGCGCGTCCGCAACATCGAGCGGCAAGATGACGAGACGATCAGACGCTGTGTGTTTCAGCGCCTGGAGCGCATCCGCTTCTTCAGGCAGACGCGCACAGGCGATGACATGGTCGCCTTGCGCAAGGCGCGCACGCACAAGTTCAAGCCCAATCCCGCGATTGGCTCCACTGATCAAAAGACGCGTCATGGCCACCAACTCCGCAAACCTTGGATAAGCTTACTGGCCCCGTCCCGTTGCGTCACCTTTTGTGTGTCGGGATCGGGGAGGAGTGGCGAGGCCATCTGCGCCATGCTATGGCGCTCCCGGGCGGTCCCGTAGCTCAGCAGGATAGAGCAGCGGTTTCCTAAACCGTTGGTCGGGGGTTCGACTCCCTCCGGGACCACCACCAATTAGGGTTTCATGCAGGCTTGCACGGCGTCGGAGATTTTCTGCGGCGCATCGGGGCGTTCGCTGACCGCACCGCTCTGCTTGAAATAACCTTGCTCCAATAATTTCGCTGTCACGCATGTGCAGCCTTCTTCGCAGGCAGCCCGATCACGCTGCACGATGCAGGCCTGCACGCATTGACTGTCGAAGGCGCTGGCTTGCCGATCTTCTTCGCCGGGCCCGAACACAAAAAGGATGGCACTCAAGCCGCCGATCAGAACCGGCTGATGCACAAGATAAATAAGAAGGCCATGCCGCCCGGCCTGCGCGAGTTTTTCGGCAGGCTTGCTGGCCAGCGGCGCGGTGGAAAAAATCCCGCGCGTGCTGTTGGCGAAAATCTGGCCGATGGCCAATCCAGACAGCACGAAGCCAAGCCATGGAAACAAGGGCACATAATCATTCGTGCGTGGCGTATAGGCGGCAAGCCCGAGGAACCAGCCGAACGGCCATGGGCTGACATTATGCACGAAGAGTGGCAGCGTGAACGCGAGCGCCGCACCCGCGAGCGTGACGGTGAGTGGTGCGCACCAAAACGCTGCGGCAATCAGGCTCGACAGCGCGATGCAATGCAACACGCCCATGAAGATGAACGCATCGGGAAAGGCAAACCATGTCCCGAGCGTGACCAAAGCAGCCGCTCCGCCAATCAGCACGAGACGACGCCAGAAGGCGCCGAAATCGAAACCTTGCGCATTGGCGAGCGCGAGCGAAATGCCAACCAGCGTGAGAAATGATGCGGCAATGCCGCGCGCGATATTCATCCCCCATTCCGTTTGGGCGATGTTGAGCTTGATGAAACCGAGAAAGCCCAGATCCCACGTGAAGTGATAAGCGATCATCGCCAGAATGGCGAAGCCACGCAGAAGATCGATGCGCGGACGGCGGCGAGACGGAGGGAACGCGACGGTTTCGGTCATGCGATCAATTTAGCGATGGAATGCACGAGCCCAAAACAAAAAAGCCGCGCTCGCGCGCGGCTTTTGAAAGTTCAAAATCACGTCCACTCAGCCAAACAGGCCGGTGCGCAATTCCATGATCTGAGCAAGCCGCTCCGTGGCAGCGCGACGACCTTCGTCCGTCGTCGCCTTGTCGAATTCGGCCTGAGCGATTTCGGCTTCGGCGTGCAGCGTATCGGGCGTCACTTCTTCGACCGGGATCGCCTGTTCGGCGAGCACGGTGAGGCCGTTCGGAGACACGTCAGCAAAGCCGCCGCGGATGAACATGCGTTGCGTCGGCTTGCCAGCCGCATCGATGGTGAGCACAGCGGCGCGCAGCGACGACATCAACGGTGCGTGATCCTTCAGCACCGCGAAATCGCCTTCCGTGCCCGGAACGACAACCTGATCGACGTCGCCGGAAAACAGAATGCGTTCCGGCGAAACGAGTTCAAACGCGAAAGCGGCCATGGCCCTTCGATCCTTGCGAGATTACGCGGCTTCGGCGGCGAGCTTCTGCGCCTTTTCGATCGCTTCCTCGATGGTGCCGACCATGTAGAAGGCGGCTTCGGGGAGGTGATCGTACTTGCCTTCAACGAGGCCCTTGAAGCCCTTGATCGTGTCGGCGAGCGAGACGAGCTTGCCCGGCGAACCGGTGAAGACTTCAGCGACGTGGAAGGGCTGCGACAGGAAGCGCTCGATCTTACGGGCGCGCGCCACGGTCAGCTTGTCCTCTTCCGACAATTCATCCATGCCGAGAATGGCGATGATGTCCTGAAGCGCCTTGTAGCGCTGCAGCGTCTGCTGCACGGCGCGGGCAACGGCGTAATGTTCTTCACCGACGATCATCGGCGAAAGCATGCGCGAGGTCGAGTCGAGCGGATCCACCGCCGGATAAATGCCCTTTTCGGCGATCGAGCGCGACAACACGGTCGTCGCGTCAAGATGCGCGAAGGAGGTGGCCGGCGCCGGGTCGGTCAAGTCGTCGGCCGGGACGTAAATCGCCTGCACGGAAGTGATCGAACCCTTGGTCGTCGTGGTGATGCGTTCCTGCAGCGCGCCCATGTCGGTCGCGAGCGTCGGCTGGTAACCCACCGCCGAAGGAATACGGCCCAAGAGCGCCGACACTTCCGAGCCCGCCTGCGTGAAGCGGAAGATGTTGTCGACGAAGAAGAGCACGTCCTGGCCCTGATCGCGGAAATGTTCAGCGATCGTCAGACCGGTGAGCGCGACGCGCGCGCGAGCGCCCGGCGGTTCGTTCATCTGGCCGTACACGAGGGCGCACTTCGAACCGTCGCCGCCGCCCTTCTTGTTCACGCCCGATTCGATCATTTCGTGGTAAAGGTCATTGCCTTCACGCGTACGCTCGCCGACGCCGGCGAACACCGAGAAGCCACCATGGGCCTTCGCGACGTTGTTGATGAGTTCCATGATGAGCACGGTCTTGCCGACGCCCGCGCCGCCGAACAGGCCGATCTTGCCGCCCTTGGCGTAAGGCGCGAGAAGGTCGACGACCTTGATGCCCGTTTCGAGAATTTGCGCTTCGGTCGACTGTTCCGCGTAGGACGGCGCCGCCTGATGGATGGCGCGCATCGCTTCGCCCTTCACCGGGCCCGCTTCGTCCACCGGCTCGCCGATGACGTTGATGATGCGGCCGAGCGTCGACAGGCCGACCGGGATGGCGATCGGCTGGCCGGTGTCGACCACTTCCTGACCGCGCACGAGACCTTCGGTCACGTCCATCGAGATCGTACGCACCGACGATTCGCCGAGATGCTGCGCCACTTCGAGCACGAGACGCTGACCATTATTGGTCGTCTCGAGCGCGTTGAGAATTTCAGGGAGGTGCCCGCCGTCGAACTGCACGTCGACAACGGCGCCGATCACCTGCGTCACCCGTCCGATTTTGCCTGCCGTGTTGGCCATCGTTTTACCCTCGGTCTAGCCTCAGAGCGCCTCGGCGCCGGAGATGATTTCAATCAGTTCTTTGGTGATCATGGCCTGACGCGTGCGGTTGTAGAGCATCGTCTGCTTTTTGATCATCTCGCCCGCATTGCGGGTCGCACTGTCCATCGCGCTCATGCGTGCGCCCTGTTCGGACGCGGCGTTTTCGAGAAGCGCGCTGAAAATCTGCATCGAAACATTGCGCGGCAGCAACGTTTCGAGAATGGCGGTGTCGCTCGGCTCGTAATCATAGGAAGCGAGCGAAGTGTCCTTTGATGCGCTCTCTTCGACCTGCGCCGGAATGAGCTGCAACGCCGTCGGGATCTGTGCGATCACCGAGCGGAAGCGCGAGAAGAACAACGTGCAAACGTCATATTCGCCGTCAGCAAACATTTTCAAAACGAGCTGACCCACTTGATCAGCCTGTTCGAAACCAATCGCACGCACCGAACGGAATTCGATGAATTCGACGATTTGCTTGGAGAACTGACGACGCAGAAGATCGTAACCCTTCTTGCCGACGCAGACGATCTTCACCGTCTTGCCTTCAGCCATCAGCGCCTGCGCCTTGTCGCGCGCCAAACGCGCGATCGACGAGTTGAACGCGCCGCAAAGGCCACGTTCCGCCGTGCAGACGACGAGAAGATGGGTCTGATCCTTGCCGTTACCGGCGAGCAGCGCCGGAGCGCCCGGATTGCCTTTCACGCCCGCAGCAAGGTTCGCGAGAACCTTGTTCATGCGATCGGCATAGGGACGCGCCGCCTCGGCCGCAGTTTGAGCGCGACGGAGCTTAGCCGCCGCGACCATCTGCATGGCCTTGGTGATCTTCTGCGTCGCCTTCACCGAAGCGATGCGGTTGCGGAGATCCTTCAATGACGCCATGGCGCGTCTTCTTCCCTGTCCGCTCGATTACGAGAAGGTCTTGGCGTAAGCGTCGACAACGCCCTTCAGCTTCGCCGCGCTGTCGTCGGACAAGTCCTTCGACGAGCGGATCGCTTCGAGAATGTCGGCGTGCTTGCCGCGCAGGAGGTCAAGGAGACCATCCTGGAACGGACGAACGCGGTTGACCGGCAGCGGATCAAGATAGCCGTTGACGCCGGCATAGATCACGCAAACCTGTTCTTCCATCTTCATCGGCGCGAACTGGGACTGCTTGAGCAATTCCGTCAGGCGTGCGCCGCGATTGAGAAGACGCTGCGTGGTGGCGTCGAGGTCACCACCGAACTGCGCGAAGGCCGCCATTTCGCGGTACTGCGCGAGCTCGCCCTTGATCTTGCCAGCGACCTTCTTCATCGCCTTGGTCTGCGCGGCCGAACCCACGCGCGACACCGAGAGACCGACGTTCACGGCCGGGCGGATGCCCTGGTAGAACAGATCGGTTTCCAAGAAGATCTGACCGTCGGTGATCGAGATCACGTTGGTCGGGATGTAGGCCGACACGTCGTTCGCCTGCGTTTCGATGACCGGCAGAGCCGTCAGCGAACCCGAGCCGAAATCCTTGTTCAGCTTCGCAGCGCGCTCAAGCAAGCGCGAATGCAGATAGAACACGTCGCCCGGATACGCTTCGCGGCCCGGCGGGCGGCGCAGCAGGAGCGACATCTGACGATAAGCGACGGCCTGCTTGGACAGATCGTCATAGATGATCACGGCATGCATGCCGTTATCACGGAAATATTCGCCCATCGTGCAGCCGGTGAACGGCGCGAGGAACTGCATCGGCGCCGGGTCCGAAGCGGTCGCAGCGACGACGATCGAATATTCGAGCGCGCCTTGCTCTTCGAGCACCTTCACGAACTGAGCAACGGTCGAACGCTTCTGGCCCACCGCGACATACACGCAGTAAAGCTTCTGGCTTTCGTCATTGCCCTGATTGAGCGGCTTCTGATTGAGGATCGTGTCGAGTGCGATCGCGGTCTTGCCGGTCTGGCGGTCACCGATGATCAATTCGCGCTGGCCACGGCCGATCGGGATTAGCGCGTCAACGGCCTTGAGGCCGGTTGCCATCGGCTCATGCACCGACTGACGCGGAATGATGCCCGGCGCCTTCACGTCCACGCGCTTGCGGGCTTCAGCCTTGATCGGGCCTTTGCCATCGATCGGGTTGCCGAGCGCGTCGACGACGCGGCCGAGCAGGCCCTTACCGACAGGGGCGTCCACGATGGCGCCCGTGCGCTTCACCGTCTGGCCTTCCTTAATGTCGCGGTCGGAACCGAAAATAACGATACCCACGTTATCGGTTTCGAGGTTCAACGCCATGCCACGCACGCCGTTCTCGAACTCGACCATTTCACCAGCCTGGACATTGTCGAGGCCGTAGGCGCGGGCAATGCCGTCGCCAACGGACAGAACCTGTCCCACTTCGGTGACCTCTGCCTCAGAGCCGAAATTCTTGATCTGCTCTTTGAGGATCGCGGAGATTTCTGCGGCGCGGATGTCCATCAGCCGACCTCTTTCATCGCGGTACGAATGCCGTTGAGTTTAGTACGAAGCGAAGCATCGACCATGCGAGAGCCGAGCTTCACCACAATGCCACCGATGATGGTCGGGTCGATTTTGACATCGACTTCGACCTTATCACCGGCCACGTCCTTCAGCGCCGATTTGACATCCGAGAGAACCTTCTCGGACGGCACATCAGCGACCGTCACTTGCGCGCGCACAACGCCCTTTTCGCGATCGACCAGCGCGTTATAGGCGCGCACCATGTCGTGAACGGCGAAAAGACGGCGCTTGGCCGCGACGAGTTTCAAAAATTTGGCAGCAAGCCCGCCAATGCCCGCCTTCTCGAGGATCGGCGCCAACGCCTTCACCTGTTCGTCGGAGGTGAAGACGGGGCTCTTCACGAAGCGGGCCATGTCGGGGTTGGAGGCGATGAGCGCCTCGAACTTGGCGAGATCAGCAGCCACGGCGTCAATCGCCTTGGCTTCCTGCGCCAGTTCGAACAGCGCTGCCGCGTAGCGGCCGGCAACGCCTGAAACGATCGTGTTGTCTTGAGCCACCGGCCGTCTCTCGTTTGCTCCGCGAGCCTGACGAATCGCGCGGGTTTGGGGAAAAACCGCTGCGCCAAATGCCGGGCCGCTGGAAATGGGGTTCGGAGGGGCCTGAAGGACCCTCGAAAAGCGAGGGTGAACTAGCATAGCGGTAGGGGGTGCGCAACCCGACCGGAGCCTTTTCTGGGGGCGACTTTTGGGGAGGCGGGAACGAAGTTTTCAGAAGCGCCATCGATACTTTTCATCACTTCTTCTCCGAGGTCCCTGATTGCGCCTATATCGGTTTTGATATATACGTGAAACCTGTTGATTTTCTTGGTTCTTCACGCGATGCAATCCGCCAGTTTCCGCCCGCAGCACGATCAGTCGCCGGGTTTCAAATCGAACGGGTCCAACGTGGTTTGGACCCTGATGATTGGAAACCGATGCCAACAATTGGCGCCAATGTCCGGGAAATCCGGATCGCATTGCGGGATGGCGCGTTCAGAGTGATCTACATCGCAACGTTCAAGGATGCGGTTTACGTCCTCCACGCATTCAGGAAAACGTCGCAAAAGACGGCTTTTCGGGATTTGGCCTATGCCAGAGACCAATTGAAGAAGTTGAAAGAGACGCGTCCATGAGCCGCACCTCCCCGCCCAGCGTTTGGGACCAAATTGAAGCGGATCCTCTGCAAGCCGCTGCCCTTTCGGCACGCTCAACCCTAATGCACGGGATCCGGGAGGCTATCGATAGCTGGCAAGCCACCCAAACAGAGGCGGCACGCCGTCTAGGGATCAGCCAACCTCGCCTGAATGCGCTCTTGCGCGGTCGTCTTGACCAATTTTCGCTTGATGCGTTGGTCAAGCTCGCGGTCGCAGCCGGACTGGATGTTGTGATATCAGTGCAGAAAGCGGCCTGAAACTCACAAAAAGCTCTGCGGATCGATGTCGATCGCCACTTTAACGCTGCCGCGGGGCTTAGGCGCCCGGGCGATCCAGTCGCGGATATAGGATTGCATATCGAAAGCCCGCGGCGTCTTCACCAGAAGCCGAAACCGATGCCGCCCTCGGATCATCGCAATGGGGGCCTCGGCCGGGCCCAAAACCTGAACATCGGCAGGCGCTTCGACCGAACGGGCGAGCGCCCGGCCATGCGCTTCGGCCTCCCCCCTATCGGCCGCTGAGACGACGAGCGCCGCCAGGCGCCCAAAGGGCGGCAACCCGGCCGCGCGCCTCAACCCGATCTCCTCCCGATAGAACCGCTCCGAATCCCCCGACAGGATCGCCTTCATGACCGGATGGTCGGGCTGAAAGGTCTGGAGCAAACCACGGCCTGCCGTCTCTGCCCGGCCCGCACGCCCCGTCACCTGCTGCAAGAGCTGGAAGGTCCGCTCTGCTGCGCGCGGGTCGGCCGAGGACAGGCCAAGATCGGCGTCGATCACGCCGACCAAAGCGAGCGAGGGGAAATGATGCCCCTTCGCCACCAATTGCGTGCCGATGACGATTTGAAACTCGCCTTGTGCGACCGCATCGAGTTCGCGCCGGAGCCGTTCGGTGCCGCCGGGAAAATCCGACGACAGCACGATCCGCCGCGCATCGGGAAAAATTTCGGCGACTTCCTCGGCAATGCGTTCGACACCCGGTCCACAGGCGGTCAAGCTCTCTTGCGCACCGCATGCGGGGCATGCATCGGGTTTGCGCTCAAGATGGCCGCAATGATGGCACATCAACGCGCGGCGAAAACGATGCTCAACCAACCACGCTGTGCAATCAGGACATTGGAAGCGATGACCGCAATCGCGGCACAACGTTAGGGGCGCATAGCCGCGCCGGTTGAGATAAAGCAGAACCTGTTCACCGCGCTCAATCGTTGCGCGCATCTCGGCAACCAGTTTCGGCGACAGAAATTTACCGCGCACGGGCGCATCGACGCGCATGTCGATCGCAGCAAGATCTGGCAGAGCGCGACCACCGAACCGCTCTGGGAGACGCAGATGTTCATAGCGCCCCTGCTCTGCATTGACGCGGCTTTCGAGCGATGGAGTCGCCGATGCCAAAATCACCGGGCAGGATTCAAAGCGTCCACGGACAACAGCCATATCGCGTGCATGATAATGCACGCCATCTTCCTGCTTATAGGCTGCCTCATGCTCTTCATCGAGCACGATCAAACCTAAATTGGCATAAGGCAGAAACAGCGCCGAACGTGCGCCTGCAACGACTTTCGCTTCGCCCGACGCAATCGCAGCGAGCGTCCGTTCACGCTTGCGACCCGTGATGCCGGAATGCCATTCCGCCGGACGGACGCCGAAACGCTTGGTGAAACGATCGAGAAATTGCGCGGTCAAAGCAATTTCTGGAACCATCACCAAAGCCTGCCGTCCTTGACGGATCGCTTCGGCAATCGCTTCAAAATAGACTTCCGTCTTGCCGGAACCCGTCACACCTTCAAGCAGCGCCGGCTTGAATTCATGCACCCGCACATGCGCGACGAGCGCATCAGCCACAGCTCTTTGTTCTGCCGATAAATTCGGCTGATGATGATCGGGGTCAGGGGGTAAGGCGATTGGCTTTGCGGCAATTGCTTCCGTGAGCAGCACCTCTTCATCGATCAACCCATCGATGACCGCGACACTCACGCCTGCCAGTTCTGCCAATTCACGTTTGGTATGCAGCAAACCACCTTCAGCTGCGGCGATCACTTTGATGCGCGCGGGCGTCATGCGTTCGGGACGATTATCGGAGAGGCGGACGCCGATGGTGATGCGCTCACTGCGCTCTTCATCGGGCAGGCGTAGCGCCATCTTCAACACCATGCCGCGCGGCGCCAAAGTGTAGCGCGCCACCCAATCGACGAAATCCCGCAAGGCTTGCGACAGCGGCGGCGCGTCGATGCGACCGATCACGGCTTTGAGATTGCCGCCCGAGGCAGAATTGGTGAGTTCCCACACGACGCCGACGACATCGCGCGGGCCGAGCGGGACCGCCACACTATCGCCCGGTGCGACCGTGAGCCCGTGCGGCAGGCGGTAGGAATAGGTCTGGTCGAGCGCGAGCGGGATCAGCACCTCGGCCACCGCGGTCGCCGGGGCGTCGAACAGGCTTTCCACTGAGGACCCGCCGCGCGCCGATGGTTTCGTCATGGCTCCCGTTTAGCACCGATTCGTGAGGCCGTTGACCGGCGCTTAACCCTTTTTGCCCCTGATGGAGCGCATGAGTGCGTCCGCGTCCCGCCCGCTTGAACGGTTTCTCCGCCATCTGGCGGCGGAGCGACGTGCCTCGCCCAAAACGGTCGAGGCCTATGGCCGCGATGTAGCGCAGTTTCTGGGCTTTCTCGCCAACCGGTCAGGCGCGCGGCTGGCCAAGTTGCAGGCCGCAGACATCCGCGCCTTCATGGGCGCACGGCGCGAAGCGGGTGTGGGGAGCCGCACCTTGATGCGCCAGCTCGCCGCGATCCGTGCCTTTCTCCGCTTTCTGGAACGGGAAGGCGAGGCAGATGCCTCTGCCTTGTCGCTTATTCGCGGCCCGAAGATCGCCAAGGGCCTGCCAAAGCCCGTTGCGACCTCCGCCGCCAAAGCACTGATCGATCCTGCCACCCGCGCCGGTGAAGAGCGTGAGCCATGGATCTTTGCACGCGATGCCGCCGTACTCGCGCTTTGTTACGGCGCAGGCTTGCGCATTTCCGAAGCGCTCGGCGTGACCAAGCGCAACGCCCCCATCGGCAATCGTGACAGCCTCACCGTCGTCGGCAAGGGCAACAAGACACGCATGGTGCCCATCATCATGCCGGTGCGGCGCGCCATTGAGGATTATCTCGCGCAATGCCCTTACGCGTTAAAGGAGGATGATCTCATCTTTCGCGGCGCGAAGGGGGGCCCGCTCTCGCCACGCATCGTGCAGCTTGCCATGCAGCATTTGCGCGGTGCGTTGGGATTGCCTGAGACCGCCACACCGCATGCGCTGCGCCATTCCTTCGCCACGCATCTTCTGGCGAAAGGCGGGGATCTGCGCGCCATCCAGGAATTACTCGGCCACGCTTCGCTCTCAACGACGCAAATCTACACCGCGATTGATCGCGAGCATTTGTTGCGCGTGGTTGAGAGCGCGCATCCAAGAGGCTGATCACGCGCACCCATGGATCGCCGCGGCGCTGACGCGCCTCGGTAATCCATCGTCTGCACAATTTCCCTCATCCTGAGGAGCATCGCTAAAGCGATGCGTCTCGAAGGACGAGGGAATTCACTGAGAATAAATGATGCCCTCGTGGTTCGAGACGCCGCTACGCGGCTCCTCACCATGAGGGCTTAAGGTGTGCCCGATGACGCAATGAATTCACACCCATCAAAACAAAAAACGCGGGCATCGCTGCCCGCGTTCTTCAATGTCTCAAAGGTTCATGCGCTCACGTATGCAGCGCGCGCTTTTCGACCGCGAGGGCTGCTTCTTTCACCGCTTCGCTCATCGTGGGATGGGCATGGCAGGTGCGCGCGAGATCTTCCGACGAGCCACCAAATTCCATCAGCACGGCCACTTCATGGATCATGTCGCCCGCGCCAAAACCAACAATATGCGCGCCAAGCACACGATCGGTATTGGCATCAGCCAACACTTTCACGAAGCCGTCATTCTTGCGCATGGCACGCGCGCGACCATTGGCCGTGAACGGGAACTTGCCGACCTTGTAGGCAACACCCGCTTCTTTCAGCTCTTCTTCCGTCTTGCCGACCGAGGCGACTTCCGGCGCCGTATAAACAACACCCGGAATGACGTCGTAATTCACATGGCCGGCTTTGCCAGCGAGAATTTCGGCAACGGCGACGCCTTCGTCTTCTGCCTTGTGTGCCAACATCGGCCCGCGCACGACATCACCAATGGCATAAATGCCCGGCACGCTCGACTGGAAGTGATGATCGATCACAACGCGGCCACGATCGAGTGCAACACCAGCACCTTCGAGGCCGAGACCTTCGGTGTAAGGACGCCGACCAATCGCAACGAGGACGACATCGGCGTCGATTGTCTTCTTCTCACCGCCTGCCGCCGGTTCGACCGAGACCTTCGCGCCCTTCTTGCCGGTTTCAACACCGGTGACCTTGTGGCCGAGATGGAACTGGAAGCCTTGCTTTTCCAGCATGCGCTGGAATTGCTTCGACACTTCGAGATCCATGCCCGGCAAGATACGATCGAGATATTCGATGACGGTGACATCCGCACCGAGGCGGCGCCACACCGAACCGAGCTCGAGACCGATCACGCCTGCACCGACAACGACGAGCTTGCCCGGCACCTTATCGAGCGTCAGCGCTCCGGTTGAGGAAACGATCGTTTTTTCGTCAATCGTCACACCTGGCAGTGGCGCCACATCCGAACCCGTCGCAATCACAATCGACTTCGCTTCGTGAACGGCCGCCTGACCCTTGGCATCGGTCACTTCAACCTTGCCCGCGGCCAGAATTTTGCCGGTGCCCGTCAGGACATCGACCTTGTTCTTTTTCATCAGGAAGGCGACGCCCTGCACATTCGCGCCCACCGTCTCGTCCTTGTGCTTCATCATCGCAGCAAGATCGAGTTTCGGCTTGCCGACATTAATGCCGAGCGCGGCGAAATCATGCCCCGCTTCTTCAAACATATCGGACGCGTGCAGCAAGGCCTTCGACGGAATGCAGCCAATGTTGAGGCAGGTGCCGCCAAGCGTCGCGCGCTTTTCAACGATGGCCGTTTTCAGACCGAGCTGTGCAGCACGGATGGCACACACATACCCGCCAGGACCCGAACCAATGACGATGAGATCGTAGGACATTCAAAACTCCCGATCAGAGGTCGAGCACGAGGCGGGACGGATCTTCGAGCGCATCCTTCACGCGCACGAGGAAGGTGACTGCTTCTTTGCCATCAACGATGCGGTGATCGTAGGAGAGCGCGAGATACATCATCGGACGGATCTCGATCTTGCCGCCGATAACCATCGGACGCTCTTGGATCTTATGCATCCCGAGAATGCCTGATTGCGGCGCATTCAGGATCGGCGTCGACATCAAGGAGCCATAGACCCCACCATTCGAGATGGTGAAGGTGCCGCCCTGCATTTCTTCAATCTTGAGCTGACCGTCGCGGGCGCGGCGGCCGAAATCAGCGATGGTCTTTTCAACCGTCGCAATCGACATGTCCTGTGCATCGCGCACGACCGGAACGACAAGGCCCTTCTCGGTGCCGACAGCGACGCCGATATTGTAATAATTCTTGTAGATGAGGTCGGTGCCGTCGATCTCGGCGTTCACCGCCGGGATTTCCTTCAGTGCTTCGACGCAGGCCTTCACGAAGAAGCCCATGAAGCCGAGCTTCACGCCATGCTTCTTCTCGAAGAGATCCTTGTAGCGATTGCGCAGCGCCATCACTTCAGTCATGTCGACTTCGTTGAAGGTCGTGAGCATTGCAGCCGAATTCTGCGCTTCCTTAAGGCGACGCGCGATCGTCTGGCGCAGCTTTGTCATACGCACGCGCTCTTCGCGTGCAGCATCGACCGGCGTTGAAGGCGCACGCAACGCGACAGGCGCCGGAGCGGGAGCCGACATCGCAGCCAGCATGTCGCCCTTGGTCACGCGACCATCCTTGCCCGTGCCTGCAACACCGGCCGGATTGATTCCGGTTTCTGCCGCCATGCGCGCAACGGCTGGGCCATTGTCGTTTGACTTGGCTGCGGCCGGTGCAGGCGCAGGCGCGGCCTTTGGCGCTTCGGCTTTCGCCGGAGCGGCTGCAGGTGCGGCAGCTGCAGCGCCACTGCCTGCACCAATATTGCCGAGCAGCGCGCCGACATTCACGGTATCGCCTTCCTTGGCGACGATTTCAGCCAGCACGCCAGCGGCGGGGGCGTTCACTTCAAGCGTCACCTTGTCCGTTTCGAGTTCGAGCAAGGGCTCGTCCGCCTTCACGGCTTCGCCGGGCTTCTTGAACCAGCGGCCGATCGTGGCCTCGGACACCGACTCACCGAGGGTCGGAACGCGGATTTCTGTTGCCATGGTCGTTTCTTCCGATCGTTGAATTGTTCAGGTCAGGCAGAGAAGGCTTCGTCGAGGAAGGCTTGCAGCTGCGCGAGATGTTTCGACATAAGCCCCGTCGCGGTGGCGGCGGAGGCCGGGCGGCCGGCGTAACGGGCGCGCTTCACCTTGCAGCCCGCATGCTGGAGAACCCATTCGAGATAAGGATCGACGAAGGACCATGAGCCCATGTTTTTCGGCTCTTCCTGGCACCACACCACATCCGCATTCTTGAAGCGCGACAATTCGGCCGCCAGCGCCTTCACCGGGAACGGATAGAGCTGCTCGACACGCATGATGTAGACATCATCGATGCCGCGCTTTTCGCGCTCTTCGTAAAGATCGTAATAGACCTTGCCCGAGCACAGGATGACGCGGCGGATCTTGTTGTCCTTTACGAGCTTGATTTTTTCGCCCTTCAGGAACTGCGCGTCGTCCCACAGAATACGGTGGAACGAGGTGCCTTCGCCCATCTCGTCGAGACGGGACACGGCGCGCTTGTGACGCAGAAGCGATTTCGGCGTCATCAAAATCAGCGGCTTGCGGAAATCGCGCTTCAGCTGGCGGCGGAGAATATGGAAGTAATTCGCCGGCGTCGTGCAATTGGCAACCTGCATATTGTCTTCCGCGCACATCTGCAGATAGCGCTCGAGACGGGCGGAGGAATGCTCCGGTCCTTGGCCTTCATAGCCATGCGGCAAAAGGCAGACGAGGCCGGACATGCGCAACCATTTGCGTTCGCCCGATGAGATGAATTGGTCAAACACGACCTGCGCACCATTGGCGAAGTCGCCAAACTGTGCTTCCCACATCACGAGTGCATTCGGCTCGGCAAGCGAATAGCCATATTCGAACCCAAGCACGGCTTCTTCTGAGAGCATCGAATTGATGACTTCATACTTGCCTTGGCCGGGGCCAATATTGCTGAGCGGCTTGTAACGCTTTTCAGTCACCTGATCGATCAGCACCGAATGGCGCTGCGAGAAGGTACCGCGTTCGCAATCCTGACCGGAGAGACGCACGCGCGCACCGGTCTTCAAGATCGTGCCGAATGCCAAAGCTTCTGCCGTGGCCCAATCGATCCCTTCGCCGGTTTCGATGGCCTTGCGGCGATTGTCCATGAAACGTTGGATCGTCTTATGGATGTTGAAGCCTTCCGGCACTTCCGTGATCTTCTCGCCAATCTCGCGTAGTTCGGCGAGTGGCACACCGGTCTGACCACGGCGCGGATCGTCCTGCGTTTCCGACGAGACGACCTTCAGGCCCGACCAGCGACCATCGAGCCAATCCGCCTTATTCGGCTTATAGGCTTGGCCCGCTTCATATTCGGCTTCAAGGCGCGTGCGCCAATCAGCCTTCATCTTGTCGAATTCGCCCTGCGTGATCACGCCTTCGGCGATGAGCTTGTCGGCATAAAGTTCCGTCGTCGTTTTGTGCGAACGGATCTTTTTGTACATCAGCGGCTGTGTGAACGCCGGCTCGTCGCCCTCATTATGGCCGAAGCGGCGATAGCAGAACATGTCGATGACGACAGGCTTATGGAATTGCTGGCGGAATTCGGTGGCAACTTTCGCCGCGAATACGACCGCTTCCGGATCATCACCATTCACGTGGAAAATCGGCGCTTCGATCATCTTCGCCACATCCGACGGATAGGGCGAGGAGCGTGAGAAGCGCGGATAGGTCGTGAAACCGATCTGGTTGTTGATGATGAAATGCACAGAACCACCCGTGCGGTGACCCTTCAGGCCTGAAAGACCCAAGCACTCCGCAACCACACCCTGACCGGCGAACGCCGCGTCGCCATGGATCAGGAGAGGCATCACGCTCGAACGCGTATCCTTGTCGCCATGCTGGTCCTGCTTGGCGCGCACCTTGCCGAGCACAACCGGGTCGACGATTTCAAGATGCGACGGATTGGCGGTCAGCGAGAGATGGATCGTGTTGCCATCGAAGACGCGGTCCGAAGACGCGCCGAGATGGTATTTCACGTCGCCCGAACCTTCGACGTCGTCAGGTGCGTAAGAACCACCCTTGAATTCATGGAACAAGGCGCGGTGCGGCTTCGACATCACCTGCGTAAGCACGTTCAAGCGACCGCGATGGGCCATGCCGAACACGATTTCACGCACGCCGAGATTGCCACCGCGCTTGATGATCTGTTCGAGCGCGGGAACGAGCGATTCGCCGCCATCGAGACCAAAGCGCTTGGTGCCCGTATATTTGACGTCGATGAATTTTTCGAAGCCTTCGGCCTCGACGAGCTTGTTGAGGATCGCGCGCTTGCCTTCACGGGTGAACGCAATTTCCTTATCCGGACCTTCGATGCGTTCCTGAATCCACGCCTTCTCGGCGGGATTAGAAATGTGCATGAACTCCCAGCCGATTGTCGAGCAATAGGTGCGCTTCAAGATCGCGAGCATTTCGCGGATCGTCGCATATTCGAGCCCGAGCACATGATCGATGAAGATCTTGCGGTCCCAATCCGCTTCAGTGAAGCCATAGCTCGACGGATCAAGCTCTTCATGATCCTTGCGCGGTTCGATCGCGAGCGGATCAAGATCGGCGTGCAGATGGCCGCGCATACGGTAGGCGCGGATCATCATCAGCGCGCGGACGGAATCGCGCGTGGCCTGCATCAGCTCAACCGGGGTAACGCCGCCCTTGGCGTCAGCCTTCTGCTTCAGCTTGTCAGTCACGATCTTATCGACCTGCGCCCAATTACCATCAAGCGCGGAGACCAATTCGCCATTGGCGTGGATCGGCCAGTTCGGCTTTTTCCATGACGCGCCCTTGGCGCTTTTTTCAACGGCGTTCGGATCGTCGTTCAGCGCAGCGAAGAATTCACGCCATTCGGCATCAACCGAAGACGGATCCTTTTGATACCGCGCATAGAGATCTTCGATATAGGTGGCATTGCCACCGTAGAGAAACGAGGTCGCGAGAAAAGCGTCGTTTTGATCCTGGCGTGCCATGGCAACCACCCTTGATGAAGATCCACCCGAGAAATGCGCCGGTTGATCCGGCGGCCGTCCGTGAGAGACGACCGGCCCTTGATGCGAGCCGGTCGTGTCGTTTTTGCGTCAGCCCTTGAGGACGTCGACGAGTGTCTTGCCGAGACGGGCCGGCGACGGCGAGACGCGAATGCCCGCTGCTTCCATGGCAGCGATCTTGTCTTCCGCGCCGCCCTTGCCGCCGGAGATGATGGCGCCTGCATGGCCCATGCGACGTCCGGGAGGCGCTGTGCGGCCCGCGATAAAGCCGACCGTCGGCTTCTTGCGGCCACGCTTGGCTTCGTCAGCGAGGAATTGCGCCGCGTCTTCTTCGGCCGAGCCGCCGATTTCACCGATCATGATGATCGATTCCGTCTTTGGATCAGCGAGGAACATCTCAAGCACGTCAATGAATTCGGTGCCCTTGACCGGATCGCCGCCAATGCCAACCGCCGTCGTCTGGCCGAGGCCTTCCTGCGTGGTCTGGAACACGGCTTCATAGGTCAACGTGCCGGAGCGCGAGACGATGCCGACATTGCCCTTCTTAAAGATGTTGCCGGGCATGATGCCGATCTTGCATTCACCCGCTGTCATCACGCCCGGGCAGTTCGGCCCGATGAGACGCGACTTCGAGCCAATGAGCGAGCGCTTCACGCGCACCATGTCGAGCACCGGGATGCCTTCAGTGATGCACACGATGAGCGGAATTTCCGCATCAATCGCTTCGCAGATCGCGTCTGCTGCACCCGGCGGCGGAACATAGATCACGGACGCATCAGCACCGGTCTTGGCGCGCGCTTCGACGACCGTGTCGAACACGGGCAAGCCGAGATGCGTGGAACCGCCTTTGCCGGGCGAGGTGCCGCCGACCATCTTGGTGCCGTAAGCGATGGCCTGTTCCGAATGGAACGTGCCGTTCTTGCCGGTGAAACCTTGGCAAATAACTTTAGTGTTGGCGTCGATCAGGACGGACATTAGCGGGCCTCCTTCACGGCCTTGACGATTTTCTGCGCAGCATCATCGAGATCGTCAGCGGGGATCACGTTGAGGCCAGAGTCGCGAATGATCTTCTTGCCGAGTTCGACATTCGTGCCTTCGAGGCGAACGACGAGAGGCACCTGCAGACCGACATCCTTCACGGCGGCGATCACGCCCTCCGCGATGATATCGCACTTCATGATGCCGCCGAAGATGTTGACGAGGATGCCCTTCACATTCGGATCAGCCGTGATGATCTTGAATGCCGCCGTCACCTTCTCTTTCGTGGCGCCGCCGCCGACGTCGAGGAAGTTCGCGGGGAATTCGCCATAGAGCTTGATGATGTCCATTGTCGCCATGGCAAGACCGGCGCCATTGACCATGCAACCGATCGTGCCATCGAGCGCGATGTAGTTGAGATCATATTTCGAGGCTTCGATTTCTTTCGCATCTTCTTCCGTCTCGTCGCGCAAGGCAGCGACATCCGGATGACGATAGATTGCGTTACCGTCGAACGACACCTTCGCATCGAGGCACTTCAATTGGCCCTGCTTGGTGATGATCAACGGATTGATTTCGAGCATCGCCATGTCCTTGGCGACAAATGCGGTGTAGAGCTGCGCTGTCAGCTTCTCAGCCTGCTTGGCGAGATCGCCCGTCAGGTTGAGCGCTTGCGCCACGCGGCGGCCGTGATGGCTCATGATGCCCGTCGCAGGATCGACCGAGAAGGTGATGATCTTCTCAGGGGTCTTGTGTGCGACTTCTTCAATGTCCATGCCGCCTTCGGTCGAGACGACGAAAGCGATGCGCGAGGTGGAACGATCCACCAGCATCGAGAGGTAGAATTCCTTTTCGATGTCGGAGCCGTCTTCGATGTAGAGACGATTGACCTGCTTGCCAGTCGGGCCCGTCTGAATCGTGACGAGCGTGTTGCCGAGCATCTGATCAACGAACTGCTTCACTTCTTCGATCGACTTGGCAAGGCGCACGCCGCCCTTTTCGCCAGCGGCAGCTTCTTTGAATTTGCCCTTGCCGCGACCGCCTGCATGGATCTGCGATTTCACGACCCAGAGCGGACCGCCGAGTTCCTTCGCAGCCGCTTCTGCCTGGCCCTTTTCGAGCACGGCGCGGCCATTGGAGACCGGCACGCCGAATTCTTTCAGCAGCGCTTTGGCCTGATATTCATGAATGTTCATGCGACTCTCCTCGAGTCAGTGTGGGTGGGAGGCCGCGCAAAGTGGCGCGGCCTTGAACATCGCGCGAATTATTTCGCCAGCGCCGGATTGATCTGCTTGCACGCGTCGACAAGGCCTTCGACCGAGGCGAGCGACTTCGCAAACATTTGCTGTTCCGGACCCTTCATGCGGATCTTGACGATCTTCTCGACGCCCTTCTCACCGATCACGACCGGCACGCCGACGAAGAGACCCTTCGCGCCATAAGCGCCGTTGAGATAGGCGGCGCAGGGCAGAACGCGCTTCTTGTCCTTCAGGTAGGATTCAGCCATCGCAATCGCCGAAGCGGCAGGCGCGTAGAAAGCCGAACCGGTCTTGAGCAGATTGACGATTTCGCCACCGCCCTTACGCGTACGCTCGACGATCGCGTCGAGACGTTCCTGCGTCGTCCACTTCATCTTGACGAGATCAGGCAGCGGGATGCCGGCCACCGTCGAATAACGGACGAGCGGCACCATATCGTCGCCATGGCCGCCGAGAACGAAAGCGGTCACGTCTTCCACCGACACGTTGAATTCTTCAGCGAGGAAGTAACGGAAGCGGGCCGAGTCGAGCACGCCGGCCATGCCGACGATCTTCTTCGGGTTGATGCCGGAGAATTTCTGCAGCGCCCACACCATCGCGTCGAGCGGGTTGGTGATGCAGATCACGAAAGCCTTCGGCGCATATTGCTTAATGCCTGCGCCCACCGCTTCCATCACCTTGAGGTTGATGCCGATGAGGTCGTCGCGGCTCATGCCCGGCTTGCGCGGCACGCCGGCGGTCACGATCACGACGTCAGCGCCAGCGATCGCTTCGTAAGAATTCGCACCAGAGAGCTTCGCATCGAAGCCATCAACCGGGGAGGATTCGGCAATATCGAGGGCCTTGCCCTGAGGAGTCCCTTCCGCAATGTCGAAGAGGACGATGTCGCCAAGTTCCTTGAGACCGGCGAGGTGGGCGAGCGTGCCGCCGATCTGGCCTGAACCGATCAGAGCGATCTTCTTACGCGCCATGGGACGTTTCCTTTCAGGGAGGGGTCGTTTTCAAAGGTTTAGGGGGCAAAACCGTTCCGTTTGAGCCGGGCCACCCATAGCCGCGCGATCGAACCGCTTCAAGTTCAGCGAAAGACGTAGAAACCCGCATAAAAGCCGGGGTTGAGGGGGCAAAAAGAGGAAAAAAGCCCCGATTCTTCAAAGGTTAGCTGTTCAAAGAGAGTGTCACAAAGGGAGCTCGAAAAAAATGTTACAAAAAACATTTTTTGTCATTTGTAACGTGTTTTTAGTCACACCGAACCCGCCTTCAGCGCCCGAATTGCGGCGCCAAACGCCGCCAACGCCCGGTTGTCCCATATTCGGCGGCTCGTCTCCCGGTCGGTCTCGACCGGCTGCGGCGTAACAAAACGATAGGCGGCATCAAACACAAGCGCGAGCGCCCGCTCACGGCTCTTGACCGGAAAGGTGCCTGCCCCGATCCCTTCTTCAACGACCCGTTCGACAAGGGTGCGCACCCGCGAACGATGGCGGCGCGCTACGTCCCGCCCCTCGGCAAAGGCTTCGGCAAACAGGCGGAACAAATTGGGCTCGACTTTGGCCCGGTCGCGCAGGGCGGCGGCAAGGGCCACCAGCATACGCTCAAGCTTGTCATCGGCCGGGTCAGGCGCGCCGGCCGCATCGGTGAGAAGCGCATCAAGCGGCCTGAGCCATTGCGCGCTCACCGCGTCGGCGAGTGCGGTTTTGGAGGGAAAATAGCGATAGACATTGGCATGCGTCATACCCGCTTCGCGGGCGACGCCGACAACGGTCAGCCGCTCGATGCCGAAGCGGCGGACATGCTCCTCCGCAATGACGAGAAGCCGCGTGTCTGAACTCTCCATGCTCATCGGACGTATGTATCATGGGCGCGGGCTTAGGCAGGAGTAGAAAGCGCGTGGCGCCAACCGGAGAGAACGGGGCCGCAACCCCATCGAGCCCGCCTCGCAAAAAATCGTGGCTGGCGAAGCTGGGTCCCGGGCTCGTCGCAGGCGCGGCCGACGATGACCCCTCCGGCATCGCCACCTATTCGCAGGCGGGCGCGCAATTTGGCACCGGCCAACTCTGGAGCGTTGTTCTCTCCTTCCCTTTCATGATGGCGATTCAATTGGTGGCGGCCCGCATTGGTCGCGGCACCGGCAAGGGCATCATCGCGGCCGCACGCGAGATGGCACCTAAACCACTCCTGACTGCCCTCACGCTGGCAATCCTGATCGTGAACACAATCAACATTGCGGCCGATCTTGCAGCGATGGGCGAAGCTGTTGAGTTGATTGCTGGTGGTTCACGCATTCTGTACGCGATGGGCTTTGGCGCATTCTGCGCGGCGCTTGAGATCTTTGTCCCCTATCGGCGCTACTCACCTGTGCTGAAAGCCTTAACCCTCGTGCTGTTCGTCTATGTGGCCGTGGTTCTGACAGTGACAATCGACTGGTCTCACGTGCTCCGCGCCACATTGATTCCATCGCTCCGTTTCAGCCATGATTATCTTCTCACACTGATCGCTGTCTTTGGTACAACGATTAGCCCTTATGTTTTTGTATGGCAGGCAGCGCAAGAAACCGAAGACATGCGGATCGGTCATGATCGGCCGGTTGCGCGCGATGGCTCACAAGCACACCGCCAAAGCCGGCGCGTGCTCATTGATACGATTGTCGGCATGGCGTTTTCGAATGCGATTGCCTTCTGCATCATGCTGACCGCGGCTGTGACATTGTTTCCTGCGGGACAACACGAGATCAAAACGGCGGCAGAAGCGGCCGGCGCTTTGCGTCCACTCGCTGGCGAATGGACATTTCTTCTTTTTGCTTCAGGCATTATCGGCACGGGCTTGTTGGCAGTTCCGGTGCTCGCCGGTTCGACCGCCTATGCCGTCGCTGACTTGATGAAATGGCACGCAACACTTGAAGCGCGACCCGGCCGTGCGCGCGGATTTTATTGGATCATTGCACTGGCCACGCTCGGCGGCGCAACGATCTGTTTGTTTGAGCTCAATCCAATCCGGATGCTGTTCTGGTCGGCCGTCATCAATGGGTTTGCGGCTGTACCCATCATGCTCTTGATGATGGTGATCGTCGCACGTCAGCGCATCATGGGCGCCTTCGTCGCAAGCCGCGCTTTAACTTTTGCAGGAGGGCTTGCAACGGCAATGATGACGATTGCGGTGCTCGCTCTCATCATCGCTAACCTGATCTAATCAGGTCTCGACAAGTCCTGCACTGCTGCCGCCCAGATGAACGCGGCCATGCGGCAGGGCCAGATAATCATGCGATCGCATTTCGATGAGGCGTGATGCTGTGCGATCAAATTCGAAGGCTTCGCGCCCGCTTGTTGCCTGATAAAGTTCTGTCGGCTCTGCTGCAGCGGACGCAATCAGCTTGGTCTGCGTATCGTAAAGTTCATCAATCAGCAGAATGAATCGTTTCGCTTCATTGCGTTTCTCGATGTTCATCACGGGGATATCATCGAGAATGAGCGTATGGAATTTTTCGGCCAGGGCCAGATAATCGGACGCACCAAGGGGCTTGGCACAGAGATCGTCAAAGGAGGCACGCGCCACGCCGCGCACGCCCTGCGGCACGATGAAATCATGGCCCTTGACGGACAGTGTGACGGAGGGGCCGACGCGTTCGCCCGTGAGTTTGAAAAAGGCTTCATCCAGCGCCGCGCGCGCATGCTGATCCGATGGCACATACCAGACGGGTGCGCCACCGAGTTTTTCCAGCCGAAAATCGGTGCGTGAATCGAGTTCGACGATAGCCATCCGCTCTTGTAGCAATGCGATGAATGGCAGGAACAAAGCGCGGTTGAGGCCCCCTTCATAAAGGCGTGAAGGTTCGACATTCGAGGTGCAGACCACCGTGACGCCCTGCGCAAAAAGTGCGGTGAAGAGCCGTCCCAAAATCATGGCGTCGGCAATATCGGTGACCGTGAATTCGTCGAAACACAAAAGCCGCGCTTCAGCCGCCACGTCGGCAGCGACAGGCGGGATCGGATCGGTATCTTTCACCGCGCCTGCTTTCACCTTTTGCCGAAACGCAAAAATGCGGGCGTGAATATCCGCCATGAAGGCGTGGAAATGGACCCGCTTTTTCGGTGTGACCTTCGTCACATCATAAAAAAGCTCCATCAGCATCGTCTTGCCGCGGCCCACCGATCCCCAGATATAGAGCCCCTTCACCGGTGCCGGGGGCTTCTTGCCGAACAGCCAGCCGAGCGCCGAACCTTTGCGTGCAAGTTGCGCCTCAGCCAATTTGGCCGCGAGGTCATCCAGACGCTCGGCCAGCGTGAGCTGGGCCGGATCGCGTTCAAGCGCGCCGCGCTGGGCCAAAGCATTGTAACGGGCGAGAACGCTGGGCAACGGCCGGTCTCTCTCAAACGATGCGGCGCTCATAGCGCATCGGTGGTGCGGCAGAAACCCCTGGGCAGAAAATGCAGCAATGCCCGCTCTGCGAGCAATTGCCCAACATTGCTCCTTGCTGTCACTGTCCTGCCAAGTTTAGCTGATATTGCATCGCACAATAAACGATTCGCTCGGTTGAGCGGGCTTGGGAGAAGACGCCTTCGGACAACCGCAGGTGCGGAGGACGAAGGATATGACAGAGAATGCGGCCGCCCCAGGCCATATTCGTAAGCTATGGCCAGCCGATTTGCCGGAATTCCGCCGCCACCTGATGCGGCTTGATGCGGATAGCCGCCGGGCACGCTTTGCCATGGCAGCGAGCGATGAATTCTTGGCCACCTATGCCGAGACGGCCTTTGCGCTCGACACACTCCTGTTTGGCTATATCGAGCAGGGTGAACTGCGCGGCGTCGCGGAGCTGCGCATGCTGTCTGGCCAGCGCTCGCGCATGGCTGAAGCTGCCTTCAGCGTCGAGCCTGAATATCGGCATCGCGGCATTGGCGCGGGCCTGATGGAGCATGTGGTTCTCGCGGCCCGCAACCGCGGCATCAGACGGCTTTATATGAGTTGCCTTGGCTTGAACCGGGCGATGCAAGCGCTGGCCCGCCGATTTTCCGCCGAACTGGTCTTTGAATCGGAGGATGTGCTCGGCATTGTTGAGGCCCCTGCGCCGACAACTGGCACGCTGATGCAAGAGGCTGTGACCAATGCAGGCAGCTTTGCCACCGCTATTCTCGACCTTCAGCAAAAATGGTGGCAGCGCTACGCTTTCCTCCGCCCCCGCACGCCCTAGTTGAAGCCTGCGCTATTTTGCGCAGGGTTGGACGGAGCCTTTCAATGACCATTGCCCTTTGGTGCGTTTTGATTGCCGGGTTGATGCCCATCGTCGTCGCAGGCCTGTCGAAGGCGCGCGGCAACTACGACAATGCCGATCCGCGCCGCTCGATGTTGGTCACTGAGGGCATTCAGCGCCGCCTCTATGACGCCCACAACAATTGCTTCGAAGCATTCCCGCTCTTCGCGGCGGGCGTGATCATGGCAGAGATTTACGAGACGCCGGGCTCGACCATCGATGTCTTGGCCGTCGCCTTCGTCGTCCTCCGGTGTCTCTACGTGGCTGCCTATGCCACCGACCGCGCGACGGCGCGCTCTTGGCTTTGGACCGGCGCGCTGGTCTGCACCATCGCGATTTTTACAAGCCCGGCATGGAGCTAAGAATTTCCCTTGCGTCATGAAGGGCGGACCGCTATACATGTTCCATATATGGGACATGTTAGAGGCTTAGGCCATGCGCGTCGTGAACTTCACCGATGCAAGGAACAATCTGAAGTCCGTCATTGACGACGTCGTCAATGATGCCGACTTCACGGTGATTGCCCGGCGCGACGCGCCCGATGCGGTTGTGATGTCGCTCGACACGTTTAACAGCATTATGGAAACGGCTCATTTGTTGAAGTCACCTGCGAACGCAGAGTGGCTTGCGCGTTCGATCGAAGAATACCGCCACGGTAAGGCGATCGAGCGTGCTTTAAGCGATGATTAGAATTCTGTCGTTTACCTCTCGCGGATGGCAAGACTATCTTTACTGGCAAACGCAAGATCGTAAGACGCTCAAGCGCATCAACCAATTGATCCGTGACATCTTGCGACAGCCTTTCGCCGGCATTGGCAAGCCAGAGCCGCTTCGAGACAATTTGTCGGGTTTTTGGTCACGGCGAATTGATGATGTGAACCGGGTTGTTTACGCAGTCGATGACGCTGCCATAACCATCCTGTCTTGTCGGCATCACTACGAATAAAAAAACCCCGCTTCGCAGCGGGGTTTTTTGCTGTTGTGAATGAAAGTGAGCGCGTCAGACCTGACGGGCCACCATCATCTTCTTGATTTCTGCGATGGCCTTAGCCGGGTTGAGGCCCTTCGGGCAGGTGTTCGCGCAATTCATGATCGTGTGGCAGCGATACAGACGGAACGGATCTTCGAGATTGTCGAGACGTTCACCCGTCGCTTCATCGCGGCTGTCGATCAGCCAGCGATAGGCCTGCAGGAGTGCGGCCGGGCCAAGATAACGATCGCCATTCCACCAATAGGAAGGGCAAGAGGTCGAGCAGCACGCGCAGAGAATGCACTCGTAAAGCCCGTCGAGCTTTTCACGATCCTCGCGCGACTGGCGCCATTCATTTTCAGGCGCCGGGCTGTCAGTGTGAAGCCACGGCTCGATCGAGGCATGCTGTGCATAAAAGCGCGTGAGATCCGGCACGAGATCCTTGATCACCGGCATATGCGGCAGCGGATAAATGCGCACCGCGCCCGCAATATCCTCCATGCCCTTGGTGCAGGCGAGCGTGTTCGTGCCATCGATATTCATCGCGCACGAACCGCAAATGCCTTCACGGCAGGAACGGCGGAAGGTCAGCGTCGGATCGATCTTCGACTTGATCCAAATGATCGCGTCGAGAACCATCGGGCCGCAATCGTCACGGTCGACCCAATAGGTGTCGATGCGCGGATTGCTCTCGCCATCCGGATCATAACGATAGATCCGGAATTCCTTGAGATTATTCGATCCCTGCGGCTTCGGCCAAACCTTGCCGTCGACGGGGCGGGAATTTTTGGGGAGTGAAAACTCGGCCATAATATCCTCTCAACGGCTCAATACACGCGCGCTTTCGGCTCGATGTACTGAACGTCATTCGTCATCGTATAGGTGTGCACGGGACGATAATCGATATTCGTCTTCTTGCTCTGATCATCGATCCAAGCAAGCGTGTGCTTCATCCATTCCTTGTCGTTGCGATCCGGGAAGTCTTCGCGTGCGTGAGCACCACGGCTTTCTTCACGGTTCGCCGCCGAATCCATCGTCACCACAGCCTGCGTGATGAGATTGTCGAATTCGAGCGTTTCGATGAGGTCGGAATTCCAGATCAGCGAACGATCGGTCACGCCGATATCAGCCTCACCCTTCCACACATCGTGGATGAGCTTCTGGCCTTCGGCGAGCACTTCACCGGTGCGGAACACGGCGCAATTGTTCTGCATCGTCTTCTGCATGGCGAGCCGGAGTTCGGCGGTCGGCGTCGAACCCTTGGCATTGCGGAAGCGATCAAGACGCGACAGCGCGAGATCGGCCGAGTCGGCCGGCAGCTCAGCGTGCTTCTCGCCCGGCGTGACGATTTCAGCAGCGCGCAGACCAGCCGCGCGGCCAAACACCACGAGATCGATCAGCGAGTTTGAGCCGAGGCGGTTTGCACCATGCACCGAGACGCAAGCGGCTTCGCCAATGGCCATCAAACCGGGAACGATCGTGTCCGGATCGCCATTCTTCTTCGTCAGCACTTCGCCATGGAAGTTCGTCGGAATGCCGCCCATGTTGTAATGCACGGTCGGCAGAACCGGGATCGGTTCCTTCGTGACATCGACGCCTGCAAAGATCTTCGCGCTTTCCGAAATGCCGGGCAGGCGCTCGTGCAAGATCTTCGGATCGAGATGATCGAGATGCAGGTAGATGTGATCCTTGTTTTTGCCGACACCACGACCGGCGCGGATTTCCATCGTCATCGCGCGCGAGACGACGTCACGTGAGGCGAGATCCTTCGCGGATGGCGCGTAACGCTCCATGAAGCGCTCGCCTTCCGAATTAGTCAGATAACCGCCTTCGCCGCGCGACCCTTCAGTGATGAGGCAGCCTGCGCCATAAATTCCGGTCGGATGGAATTGGACGAATTCCATATCCTGCAGCGGCAGGCCGGCGCGCAGCACCATCGCATTGCCATCGCCCGTGCAGGTATGCGCCGACGTCGCCGAGAAATAAGCGCGGCCATAACCACCTGTTGCGAGGATGACCATGTGCGAACGGAAACGATGGATCGTGCCATCATCCATCTTGAGCGCAATCACGCCGCGGCAACGGCCCTGCTCGTCCATGATCAGATCGAGCGCGAAATATTCGATGAAGAATTCCGTCGAATAACGCAGCGCCTGACCATAGAGCGTGTGCAAAATGGCGTGACCCGTACGGTCAGCCGCCGCGCAAGTGCGCTGCGCCGTGCCTTCACCGTAATTGGTCGTCATGCCGCCAAACGGGCGCTGATAGATCTTGCCCGCTTCGGTGCGCGAGAACGGCACGCCCCAATGCTCGAGTTCATAAACAGCGGCCGGTGCGTTACGGCAGAGATATTCGATCGCGTCCTGATCGCCGAGCCAATCCGACCCTTTGACGGTGTCATACATGTGCCAGCGCCAATCATCAGGGCCCATATTGCCGAGCGCCGCCGAAATGCCGCCCTGTGCCGCAACCGTGTGCGACCGCGTCGGAAACACTTTCGAGATGCACGCCGTGCGCAGGCCCGCTTGCGCGCACCCGACGGTCGCGCGCAAACCCGCGCCACCCGCACCGACGACGACGACGTCGAATGTGTGATCCGTGATGGGATAAGCAGCCCATTTATTCGCGCTGCCATTGGTCTTGCCGTTGGTGGGACCGGCCATGTGATTACGCTCCGAAAGCGAGTTTCAGAATGGCGAAAGCGGAGGCAAGGCCAACCGCAATCGCGAAGAACGTGTTGAGCATGAGGAGCAGAACCTTCGGCCCTTCTTCATGCACATAATCTTCGATGATGACCTGCATGCCGATGCGCATATGAATGACGCTCGAGAGCACGAAGAGCAGCATCAAGATAGCGACGAGCGGATGGGCGAGCGTCGCCTTCACCGTCGCGAAATCCTTGCCGACTGTCGACAGCACGATCACTAGAAAGGCGATCGTCAGCGGAATGCCGGCGAGCGCGGTCGCGCGCTGCTTCCAGAAATGATCGGTACCGGCATGGGCTGAACCCAGACCGCGCACGCGCTTCAGAGGTGTTTCCATGGAACGTTGCATCACATCCTCCTCAGCGCACCATGTAGGCTGCGACCCAGACGAGCACCGTCAGGACCAACGAACCGATCAAGGTGAGGCGCGCCAGCAAAGCGCGTTCGCTTACGCCATAGCCACGGCCCGTATCCCAGATGAGGTGGCGGATACCGCCAAGCATGTGGTGCAAGAGCGCCCATGAGAAGCCGAGCAGGACCAAGCGCCCGAGCAGGCTGCCATAGACCCATTGCACAGCCTCAAACGAGCCCTTGCCCATGGCCGCGGCGATCAACCAGGCGGCGAGGAACAGGGTGCCGCCATATAGCGCGACGCCGGTGAGACGGTGAAACACCGACATGACCATCGTCATGGCGGGCTTGTAGATCTGAAGGTGCGGGGACAGGGGTCGCGCGCGTTCCAGCTTTGAATCGGCCATGGCCTCTTCCAGTTCGATGTCGGGACTGAGCTTCACTACCCAAACTTGCGCTATGCCGCAATGCGGCAGGTCCCCGACCAAAGAAGGGGTGCCCTGCATGGGCCGTCGACCTCAATCATCCGAATGCGGCCGGGAGCGCATGGTTTTGATGCCCGAGCGTTTGGTCTTGCCTTCCAGCCTGCGGCGCTTGGACGCAAGGGTTGGACGGGTCGCAATCCGTGCCTTGGGCCGATGGGCCGCCTGTTGCAGAAGGCCAAGCAATCGCTCGAGTGCATCCTGCCGGTTACGCTCCTGCGTACGGAAGCTGCGGGCAGTGATGACGATGACGCCGTCCTTGGTCATGCGCTGGCCCGCCAATGGCACCAACCGCTCTTTGAGGTCCTCCGGCAGCGAGGGCGAGGCCAGCGCCGGAAACCTCAATTGGACCGCTGTCTCGACCTTATTGACGTTCTGCCCGCCCGGGCCCGAGGCCCGGATGAAATCAAAAGCGATCTCCTCCTCAGGGACCGCGATGGAGCGGGTGACGCGCAGCATGGCTCAAGGGTAGCGGAAGGGATCAAGTGAAGCGAATTGCATGAAATGCATGAATTGCATAAATTGCATGAAAAGGAGCGCTGTGATGCTTAAAGTCCCCGCTTCCGAGTTCCAGCGGAACATCGGCAAATATCAGGACCTCGCCCTGACGCAGCCCATCGCCGTGACACGGAATGGGCGGGTGCGGACCGTCTTGGTTTCGGCTGATCGCTACGCCGCGATGGCAGGACCGCCCTCGAAAGAGGAGATCATCAAGCGTCTCGCCCCGCATATCGACCGGCTAAAACAGGAAGGCGTCGGCGCACTTTATCTGTTCGGCTCAGTTGCCCGCGGCGAAGCTGGTCCCGACAGCGACATCGATTTTTTCATCGATCAGCAGGGCGAAAAATTTTCGTTGCTTGATCTTGCGGGCGTCAAGCACACTCTGGAAGATGCGCTCGAAGCGAAGATCGATGTGACAACACGCGATAGCTTGCATCCTCGTTTGCGTTCCAAGATTGAGGCGACTGCAATCAGGATTTTTTGATGACAAGAGAAACAGATGTCATCCTTCAGGAGATGATTGATGTTATGGATCACCTCCAAGCTGCAATCAAAAATCATGAATATGAAACTTTTCAGAAAGATTGGATTTTGCGACATGCAGCACAAAGAGCCTTGGAAATTGTTTCCGAAGCATCAAGGCATATTCCAGAGCATCTCCACCTGACTGAACCAGAAACAAACTGGGCTCAGATACGGGCAATTGGCAATCTATTGAGGCATGAAGATCATCGCGCGTAAGACAAAGTGATTTGGAACGTTATCACCGAGCATTTTAACGAATTACGTCCCGTTCTCATCCGCATGCTCGCCCGCCTCTGATCACCTAACCATCAACGCCCAGACATCGAGATCAAGAATGACGGCGGGATCATAGGTCTCGCCTTCCATCAGCGGGAATTCGCGGCAGGGTTTGTTCTTTGTCGCGATCATGCGCAGCCGCAACGCACCGACATCGTCACGCCCCGGCAATTCGGCGCGATCAATGATTTCCGTCCACGCATAGACCGTATCGCCTGCAAACAACGGCGCGACATGGCGTCCACCATTGATGGCCGCGATCTGAAACGCGTTCTGCAATCCGTTATAGGACAAAGCGCGTGCCAGCGAGATGACGTGGCCCCCATAAATCAGGCGGCGGCCGAAGCGGCTCTCCTTTTGCGCAAAGGCATCGAAATGGACTTTGGCGGTGTTTTGATAAAGGCGCGTTGCTAATTGATGCTCAGCTTCTTCGACCGTCATGCCATCGACGTGATCGATCTTTTCACCCACCGCATAATCGTCCCAAAGGAAGGATGAACCCGCCAAACTGTCGTCGTAAGCCTTGCCATCAATCAACGGGCAGGCATCACCCAACGCATCGGGTGCAACCGCGCGCGGCAACACGGGCACATGCTCTTCAACCTTTGCATTAATGTCGCGCTTGTTGACCATCACCCAGCGGACATAATCGAGCACTTCATCGCCGCGCTGATTGAAACCCGTCGAACGCACATAGACAACGCCGGTCTTACCGTTTGAATTTTCCTTAAGACCAATCACTTCCGAGATCGTCGACAGCGTATCACCCGGATAGACCGGTACACGAAAACGCCCCCCGGCATAGCCAAGATTGGCGACCGCATTGATCGAGATATCCGGCACCGTCTTGCCAAACACGATGTGAAAAACGAGCACATCGTCGATGGGCGCGCGCTCAAATCCAATTTCTTCGGCAAACGCATCCGACGATTGCACGGCGAAACGCGAGCCATAGAGCGCGGTGTAGAGCGCGACATCGCCCGTCGTCACCGTACGCGGCGTGGCATGGCGGATCACTTCGCCGAGCTTGAAATCCTCGAAGAAACGTCCCGCATCCGTCTTGCCGATGATCATCGCTGGCTCTCCCGCGCATCCAACCGATGCACGCCCGACTTATCGCAGGCTTTGCTGCACTGCGACAAGTCAGGAAAAAGATGCAGAGCGCGTTCAGTGCTTATGCTGATGAACGGGACCCGGCGCGCCAATCGCCATCACGGGGAATTTTACGTTCACCGCCCCCGCCTTGTCGAAAACCAGCGTACCTTCGACACTCTGACCCTCCGACAGCGGCGCCTTCAGATCCATCAGCATCAGATGGAAGCCGCCGGGCTTGAACTCGACCCGCCCATGGGCCGGAATGGCAATGCCTTGGGGCAGGGCCCGCATCGTCATCGTGCCGCCCGCCATCGCCATTTCATGGATTTCGGTGCGACCGGCGATCGAGGGGAATGATGCGCTCACAAGCCGGTCTGGCTCGCCGGCGGGATTGACGAAATAGGCAAAACCACCCGCCACCTTCGCGCCCTTAGGCGTCGCCCGCAGCCATGGCTCACTCACCTGAACACGCGGGCTTTGAACGACACTCACGACAGGCGCAGGTGATTTAACCTCTTTCGGATCTTGCCCGGTTTGCACGCGCTCGATCCAGCGATGTTCGCCTGTTTGGCAAGTCTGGATCACGGGAAGCACCTGCGGTCCGAGCGGGGCATCCTTGGCAACAAGGGCCTTGAACGCGAACTCGCCCTTTTCGCCATCGGCCAGCGTGCCACCGGACCATATGATGGTGCTGCCCTGCGTCTCGACGGTCCATCCGGCTTTGGTTGCCGCCTGTGGCGTGCCCCATGTGGCCGGAAGTGTTAGCGCGATCCGGATGGTCGGGGATGAGTTGCAGCCATGGCCTATCCGGATGGCGCTTTCCCATGTCTGACCCGGCACAGCGTCGGGCTGGACAAGCGTGACATGGGCAGAAGCCAGAGGGGCAAACGAAGTAAACGCCGCCAACGCGGCTAAAAAACGGAAATGCATGAGAATGATCCTCGCATGACAGGAACGGGCCCAAGGCCCGTGCGAACGGTCAGACGAGGCGCAAGGGAGGTCCGCGTGCGGCGGGGCTTTCAGGCCCCTGCCCTTCGCTCCAGAGCCGCAGGGCGGCGGCGTAGAGCACTGGTACGGTGTCGCGCATGGCGAGCAGCGCGCTCGCCGGGGCTGGGCCCGAACCGATGGCTTGGAAAGCCGGAGCGGCAAGACAGCAGGATCCGCCCGCATGATGCGGGCCATCGTCTGGGGCGGCCTCGCCGGTCAGGCAAAGCTGATGCGCGGCGCTCACGGGGGCCGCGAGCAACGGTCCCGCCAAGAGGGCCTGCGCCGCCAGCACATAGGCCAGCAGCACGCCAAACAGGCCGTTGCGGAGGAGCGCGCGGAAGAAACTCATGCCGCTCAGGTCGCCAGAATGGGCTTCTGAGTCAAGCAAATTACAAAGCGGGCGGCACAAGGCCGCGGCGCAGATAGGACGCCGTCAACGTGTTGGCGAGCAGGCACGCAATCGTCATCGGGCCGACACCGCCCGGCACCGGCGTGATCGCCCCCGCGTGCTCTTTTGCCGTCGAGAAATCGACATCGCCGACGAGCCGCGTTTTGCCGGGTCCGAGATCGGGCGCATCGACGCGATTGATGCCGACATCGATCACGATCGCGCCGTCTTTCACCCAATCGCCCTTCACCATCAAAGGACGGCCGACAGCAGCAACAAGAATATCCGCGCTCCGGCACATGGCAGGCAAATCGCGCGTGCGTGAATGCGCCACCGTCACCGTGCAACTTTCACTGATGAGCAATTGCGCCATCGGTTTGCCGACAATGTTGGAACGGCCAATCACAACAGCGTTCAAGCCAGCAAGATCAGACCGCACGCTCTTGATCAGTTTCAGCGAACCAAGCGGCGTGCAAGGGACAAGCCCCCCCGTGCCTGTCATCAGGCGACCGGCATTCATCGGGTGAAAACCGTCGACATCCTTGTCTGGATCGATCGCTTCAATCACGCGATCCGCATTGATGTGTGACGGCAGCGGCAATTGCACCAGAATGCCGTCGATGCCTGGATCATTGTTGAGAGCCTGCACGAGCATCAGCAGTTCCTGCTCGCTGGTCGTGTCGGGCAGTTTATGTTCGACTGAGCGCATCCCGGCTTCAACGGTCTGCTTTGCTTTGGACCGGACATACACTTGGCTCGCGGGATTTTCACCCACAAGCACCACCGCAAGGCCGGGCACGAAACCATGCGCTGCTTCCGTCCGTTGCACTTCACGCGCAATCCCGGCACGCAATGTTTCGGCAATCGCTTTTCCGTCGATGAGGGTGGCGGTCATGGACGGTCCTTTCCTGAACACAGAGCAGACAGGCGCGCGGCGAGCACATCCGCCGGCCCTTGAATGGCAAGCGTTTTCAAGCGCGATGTCGCGCCTGTTTCAAGCGCGACCATGGATTTAGAAACACCCAGCATCTTCGCAAACAACGCAATCAGCGCTTGATTGGCTTCATTGTTTTCAGGCGCGGCACGGACACGTGCCTTGATGATGGTGCGCCCATCGCTCAGCGTCTCAAGCCCATCAATATCATCACGCCCGCCTTTAGGCGTCAGCCGCACGGCAATGCGCAGACCGTCTGAGGTTGCGCGCCATGCTTCACTCACACAACAGCTCGTCAGAAGACGTTGGGGTAGATGTAGCGCTGAATGACGTTCTCGATGAAGAAGATGCCGAGCAGCAAAATCACCGGCGAAACATCGATGCCACCAAGATTGGGCAGCACATTGCGAATGGGGCGCAGCACCGGTTCGGTGAGCTGATAAAGCCCATTGGCAATCGCACGCACGATGTCATTGCGCATGTTGACGACGTTGAACGCCATCAGCCAGCTCAGCACGGCCTGAATGATCACGACCCATGTATAAAGCTGAAGGGCGATCAGAATGACGTCGAGTAGCGCGCGCATGACAATCTCCGCATGAAAAATCCGGCGCACTCAAGCGCGCCGGATAAAGGCCATCAATCCTTGGCGCGTTCGACGTAAGAGCCATCTTCCGTCATGATAATGACGCGCGTGCCAGCAGCAATATGCGGCGGCACCATGGTGCGCACGCCATTCGACAGCATCGCAGGCTTATACGAGGAAGACGCCGTCTGGCCCTTCACCGTCGGTTCCGTATCGACGATTTCGAGCGTCACGCGCTGCGGCAGTTCGATCGCCACCGGCACGCCATTATAGAGGCTCAACACGCACTTCATGTTTTCCTGCAGATAGGGTGCGTAATCGCCGACAATGTCTTCCGGCACGGCGACTTGTTCGAAGGTCTCGCCATTCATGAAATGGAAGCCATCGCCGTCCTGATAGAGGTAGTTATAATCGCGGTCTTCGACGAAGGCGCGCTCGACCTGCTCGGTCGTGCGGTAGCGCTCGGAGACCTTCACGCCGTCGGAGATCCGGCGCATGTCGAGCTGGGTCACCGGCGTGCCCTTGCCGGGATGGATGTTTTCAGCCGAGAGGATGACATAGAGATGCCCGTCCTGCTCGACGATATTGCCCTTGCGGAGCGAGGAAGCGATGACCTTCACGCGGCTGATCCTTGCTGGCGGGCCCTGTGCGGCGGCAAAAAGCTTGCCGGACGCCGCTTTATGAGGGAAGAGCGGCGCGCACCCGGAATGATTGGAAAGCGTCCCTGCGACGCCGACGGTCTTCTGGCAAAAAACCGCCCGAAATACTAGCCCCGCAAAGCCGATCCTCGATGCGCCCAACCCCGCCCTCCCCTGCCTGGACGCCAGAACGCCTGGCCGACCGCCTGCCAGCGCTCGCCGCGCGGGCGCGGATTGCGTCCGCACTCCGGGGGCATCTGGCCGATGATGGCTTCATCGAGGTGGAGACGCCGATCCTGCAGGTGTCGCCGGGCAATGAGGCGCATCTGCATGCCTTCACCACGGCTGAGATCGGCCCCGATGGGACGGCGACGCCGCTTTACCTCCACACCTCGCCGGAGTTCGCCTGCAAGAAGCTGTTGGCCGCGGGCGCGACACGGCTCTTCACCTTGGCGCGCGTCTTCCGCAATCGTGAGCGCGGGCCATTGCACCATCCCGAATTCACGATGCTGGAATGGTACCGCGCAGGCGAACCCTATCGCAGCGTCATTGCTGACAGCATCGCTTTTCTGCGACTCGCCGCCGAGGCGGCGGGTACCGATCGACTGCAATGGCGCGGCATCACCTGCGACCCCTCTGCCGAAGCTGAATGGCTGACCTTGGCCGAAGCGTTCGGCCGTTTCGCAAACATCGATCTGCTCGCGACCACGCCCGGCGGCGTACCGGATCGCGATGCCCTCGCAAAGGCAGCCACCATCGCCGGCGTCCGCATTGCGGAGGATGATGTTTGGGCCGACATCTTCAGCCGTGTTCTGGTTGAAAAGATCGAGCCGTATCTCGGCCATAATCGACCGACGGTTTTGTACGAATATCCTGTCTGTGAAGCCGCGCTCGCCCGGCCCGCCGGTGATCCGCGTGTTGCGGAACGCTTCGAGCTTTATGCCTGTGGTGTTGAACTGGCGAATGGCTTCGGCGAATTGACCGACGCCGTCGAGCAGCGCCGCCGCTTTCTGAGCGAGATGGATGAGAAACAGCGTGTGTATGGCGAGCGTTATCCGCTCGATGACGATTTTCTCGCTGCACTTGCCGATATGCCAGAGGCAAGCGGTGTGGCGCTTGGCTTCGATCGCCTCGTGATGCTGGCAACCGGCGCGCGCCGCATCGAAGATGTGTTGTGGTTGCCTGTGGCGGAGCCACAGGCATGACCCGTCGCATTTTGCGCCAGCCTGCTGATCTCATCGCTGCGGGGCTGGCAGACGAAAACCGGCGCGCAGATTTCGACGCTGTGGCGCAACGCTATTCCATTGCCATCACGCCGGCGATGGCCGATCTGATTGACCCGACTGATCCGCATGATCCGATAGCGTTGCAGTTCATCCCTGATGCGCAGGAACTCATCGAAACGCCGGGCGAAACCGCCGATCCGATTGGTGATGCAACGCATAGCCCGGTCGAGGGCATCGTGCATCGCTACCCCGACCGCGCGCTGCTAAAGATCGTTCATGCCTGCCCGGTCTATTGCCGCTTCTGCTTCCGTCGCGAAACAGTCGGCCCGGGTAGCGAATTTCTCACCGGCGAAAAGCTCGAGGCCGCGTTCGATTATATTGCCCGCACACCGCAACTCTGGGAAATCATCATCACAGGCGGCGATCCGTTCATTCTCGCACCACGCCGTTTGCAAGACATCACCGAACGTCTTGCCGCCATCGATCACGTCAAAATCATTCGCTGGCATTCGCGCGTGCCGCTGGTTGAGCCTGAGCGCATCACAGATGAATTCGTCGCTGCACTCAGCACATCAACAAAGGCGGTGTGGATTTCCATCCATACCAATCACGCGCGCGAATTTTCGCATGAAGGCCGTGCCGCCATTGCCAAGCTCAGCCGGGCTGGATTTCCTCTGATCGGCCAGACGGTCCTTTTGCGCGGCATCAATGATGATGTCGCTACGCTCGATACTTTGTTCCGCACCATGGTCGAGAACCGTATCAAGCCTTATTACTTGCATCAGGGCGATTATGCGCCCGGGACAGCCCATCGCCGCACGACGCTCGCGGAAGGTCAGGCGCTCATGCGCAACCTGCGCGGGAAACTCTCCGGTATCGCGCAACCGACCTATATTCTCGACATTCCCGGCGGTGCTGGAAAGGTGCCAGTTGGTCCCCCTTATCTCGACGAGAGCCATGTCGAAGACCCGAACGGGACGCGCCATCCTTACCCCCCGCAAGGCGAACACTAAAGCCGAGTTGCCGCTTCCGCTTTGACCGCGCATAATCATTGCGGGGCGCGGGGACATCGCATGCGATTAAGACATTGGCGAATGGTGCTGTTTGGGTTCGCAGGCATTTTCGCCGCGATCTTCATGGGCCTTTTGGCGATTTGGCTGTTCTCGGCAAAATATACGCTCACCGTCGCCGCAGGACCTGCGGATGGTTATGGCAGCCGCTTCGTCGCCGCACTCAACGAAGCCTTTAAGCCGGAAGAGCCGCGCATTCGCTTCAACGCGCTGATCACCAGCGATTCCAGCGCGAGCGCCAAAGCGCTTGAAGCGGGCAAGGCCGATCTTGCAATTCTGCGTTCTGATATCAAGCCGCCGTCGAACGGTCTCGTAATTGTCATTCTCCGCCGCGATGCAGTGGGTCTGCTTGTCCCCGGCAAGTCCGACATCAAGGGCTTTGGTGATCTCGGTGGCAAATCCGTCGCGATGCTGCCCGGCTCTCCTTACAATGCTGCCTTGTTCGACAGTCTGCTGACGTTCCACGGTGTTGATGCGAAGATGGTGAAGCGGCAAACCCTCTCAGGCAATGCGCTGACAGACGCGATCAAGAAAAAATCCGTCGACGCCGTGTTCGGTATTGGCCCGCTCGGCATAGGCCCGATTGTCGACGCGCTCGCTGATATGCGTCGCGCCGATCCGCGCGGCAAAGCCCCTGTGTTTCTCCCGGTCGAAGATGCGTCGGGTTACGTCAAGGCGCATCCGGCGATGGAAACGGTCGATGTACCGAAAGGGGCCTTCGGTGGCGCAACACCAGTGCCCGATGATGACGACACCACACTCGCTCTGACATGGCGGCTCGTCGCCAAGGACACGATGCTCGATGCCGTTGCAGGTGAACTCGCCCGCATGCTGATTGTCAGCAAAGGTCGGCTCGCGCTGTTGATGCCCACGGCGCATCAAATCATCGCGCCCGATACCGACGACAAATCACCCTATTTGCCGCTGCACCCTGGGGCTGCAGCCTATTACAATGACGATCAGGAAAGCTGGTTTGATCGCTTCGAAGACGTCTTCTACCTCGTGGCGATGTTTGGCTCAGTCCTCGCCTCGATTGGCGCGGGTGCAGCCGGGCTTTTCCGCCGCCATAGCCATCGCGAAGCTGATCTCATCGCGCTTTCGCGTTTGATCGAAACAATTTCCACAGACCCGAATTACGATCCCGATGCAGTCGAGAACCAGTTAGGCGCACTCGTGCGGCGTGGTTTGATGTTGCGTGCCAAACATCCCGACGATCTCGACGACCCGCAGGTGATGGGTTTAGTGTTAGACGAAATTCGCCATCAGATCGCGGCACGGCGCGCAGCGATCACCAAAAATTCGAGAACCTGAGCCGCGCTGTCGCATTGTCCCGCGAAGGGAGATGCGCATGGAATGGCGACAGATCATCGATGGTGCACAAATCTGGTCGCTCGCCATCATCGACGGCCCGATCATTCTCGACCTTGCTCTCGCTTATGCGATGTTGCAGCGTCGGCGGCGAAACACGCCTGATCGTGCAGCGCCGGAATATCGCCGCGATGAGCCGAAAGGCCACTAAAACTTAGCGCACTGCGAACGCTTCAAAACCTTTGCGCCGTAAATCGCAGGCCGGGCAGACACCGCAGCCATAACCCCACGCATGGCGATGGACACGATCGCCCTGATAGCAGGTGTGTGTTTCCTCAACGATGAGATCGACGAGCTTCTGGCCGCCGAGCTCGTGCGCAAGCTGCCATGTCTGCGCCTTGTCGATCCACATCAAGGGTGTGTCCAGCACAAGCCGCGTTTCCATGCCGAGATTGAGCGCCACTTGCAGCGCCTTGATCGTGTCATCGCGGCAATCGGGGTAGCCCGAAAAATCTGTCTCGCACACACCCGTCACAATGTGCTTGGCACCACTGCGATAAGCGACCATCGCCGCAACGGTGAGAAACAGAAGATTGCGCCCCGGCACGAACGTATTGGGCAAGCCATTCGCCTGCATCTGTATTTCAACATCACGCGTCAGCGCGGTTTCGCTGATCTCACCGATGACCGGCAACGCAATCAGATGATCAGCGCCTAATTTCTGTGCCCATACCGGAAACGCTGTGCGCAAGGCTGCCAGTGTTGTCGCGCGGCAATCAAGCTCGACGCGGTGCTTCTGCCCATAATCGAACCCGATCGTCTCCACCCTGTCATAGCGCTCAAGCGCCCACGCAAGGCAGGTGGCGGAATCCTGTCCGCCAGAGAAGAGAACGAGGGCTGTGGTGGGCATGAGATATCTCGCTTGCAAAATGGATTGCCGCGTCGGGCTTCCGCCCTCCTCGCAATGACGAGCTTTAATCTGAAATAACCCTCTTCGTCATCGCGAGACGCGAAGCGTCGTGGCGATCCATGCACGTCCACGGCACATTTTCTGCGGCATGATTTGGAAACTTTGGTGGAGCTGAGGGGATTCGAACCCCTGACCTCTGCAGTGCGATTGCAGCGCTCTCCCATCTGAGCTACAGCCCCGCTCCCCGCCTCAGAAAAACACACCAAGGCGGGTGGAAGTGGCGCTTGGATAAGGCGTTTCACAGCCCTTGGCAAGAACCTTTGGCAAGCGCCCTGTCACCCCTGCGAGAGAGGCTCAGCGGCCCCAGCGCAGCGCCAACACGTCACGCTCGCGGGCGAGTTCGATGAGGCCCTTGCGCGCATCCGCATCGACCGGGCGCTGCGGCAGGCGCAGCCGATCCGAGCCGATGATGCCGCCCTCCTTCATCAAAATCTTGGCAGCAGCGAGCCCGCATTGCCGGTTCTCCCAATTGATCAACGGCAGCCAATGCGCATAAGCGGCGCGCGCTTTGGCCCGGTCGCCGGCAAACCATGGATCGAGGATCTGGCGGAAGCCGTCCGGATAGCCGCCCCCCGTCATCGAACCAGTCGCACCGGCATCGAGATCGGCCATCAAGGTGATGCCTTCTTCGCCATCCCATGGGCCTTCGACACCTTCGCCGCCCGCCGCGATGAGCGCGCGCAGCTTGGCGGCGGCCCCGGCCGTCTCGATCTTGAAATAGGAGACGTTCTTGATCTCCTTCGCCATGCGGGCGAGGAACTCACCAGAGAGCGGCGTGCCACTGACTGGCGCATCCTGAATCATGATCGGGATTGAGATGGCGTCCGAGACGGTTTTGAAAAACTCATAAATGCCGGCCTCACCCACGCGGATCGTTGCGCCATGATAGGGCGGCATGATCATCACCATCGCCGCACCCAGCGCTTCCGCCTTGCGGCAACGCTCGACACAGATGGCGGTTGAATAATGCGTCGTCGTCACGATCACCGGCACGCGGCCTGAAACATGTTTGAGTGCAAGATCGGTGAGGATTTCACGCTCGGCATCGCCAAGCACGAATTGCTCAGAATAATTAGCAAGAATGCAGAGCCCATCCGACCCCGCATCGATCATGAAATCGATGGCGCGCTTCTGCCCTTCAAGATCAAGTGACCCATCATCATGAAAGATGGTGGGAACGACGGGGAAGACACCGCGATAGGGGCGAGAGATTTGGGCCATGATGCGTTTCCTGTGCAGGCTTTTTGGTTGGCAGGAAATTAATCACGACGGGATGCGCGACGCAATCATCCCGCTTCCTGCTCGATCGCTTCCATATCGTCATCCGACAAGCCGAAATGATGTCCAATCTCATGGACAAGAACATGGGTGATGACATGCCCTAAAGTCTCGTCATGCTCGGCCCAATAATCGAGAATGGGACGACGGTAGAGAAACACCATATTGGGGAATTGCCCCGTCTCGAAGGATGCACCCGCATGGGCGAGACCGACGCCGGTAAAGAGCCCCAGCAGATCAAAGGGCGTCTCCGCCTCCATCAGAGTGAGCGTCTCTTCGTCCGGAAAATCATCGACGCGGATGATGACGCCATCACACAGATCGCGAAAGCGTTTCGGCAGGCGCTGATACGCCTCATGCGCAATATCTTCAAATTCCGCCAGCGAGGGCGATTTCAACATACGCCAATCGGCACTCATCCGCGTTGACCCGACAGCAGAAGATAAAGTTGAAACGCGAGATAGATGGCAACAATGACGCCGAGCGTGCGACCAACGCGGCGACCCCATTTTTCAATCGGGTCATCGGGCGGCGCATCCTCTCCGGCGAGATGATCGGCAGCGCGCTTCATGGAGGATGACAGCAGCGTCTCGCTCTCGCGCGCGGCGCGCTTGTTGATCTCGTCAGGCGTTTCCTGCTTGGCCATCATCCACTCGCGAAAAGCATCCACACGTGAAAAAGCCCCGCGCAAGGCGGGGCTCAATCTTAGGCGCAAAGTGCAGCAGCGCTCAATGCTTCCATTCGCGCACGTCGACGAAACGGCCAGCGATCGCGGCGGCGGCGGCCATGATCGGCGAGACGAGATGCGTACGGCCTTTGAAGCCCTGACGCCCTTCGAAATTGCGGTTCGAGGTCGAGGCGCAACGCTCACCCGGTGCCAGCTTGTCAGCATTCATCGCCAAGCACATCGAGCAGCCCGGCTCACGCCATTCGAAGCCCGCGGCCTTGAAGATCTTGTCGAGGCCTTCGGCTTCCGCCTGCAATTTCACGAGGCCCGAGCCCGGGACGATCATCGCACTCACATTGGCGTTGACCTTCTGGCCTTCGATGATTTTCGCGGCGGCGCGCAGATCTTCGATGCGGCCATTGGTGCACGAACCGATGAAGACGCGATCAATGGTGATATCCTTGATCTTCTCGCCGCCTTTCAGGCCCATATAGTCAAGCGCGCGTGCAATCGCGGCACGCTTCTGCTCGCTCGGTGCGTCTTCAGGGCGCGGCACGGTCCCGTTGATCGAGGCAACGTCTTCAGGGCTTGTGCCCCATGTGACGATCGGCGGCAGCGAGGCCGCATCAAGCTTGATCTCGCGATCGAAATGCGCGCCCTCATCGGTCACGAGCGTGCGCCAATAATCGAGCGCCATGTCCCATGCCATGCCTTTCGGCGATTTCGGACGATCCTTCAGATAAGCGAAGGTCTTCTCATCCGGCGCGACGAGACCTGCGCGCGCACCGCCTTCGATCGACATGTTGCAGATCGTCATGCGGCCTTCCATGGACAGATCGCGGATCGCTTCGCCCGCATATTCCATCACATGGCCGGTGCCGCCGGCCGTGCCAATTTCACCAATGATGGCAAGAATGATGTCTTTCGCGCTGACGCCGTCCGGCAATTTGCCGTCGACCGTGATGCGCATGTTCTTCGCTTTTTTCTGGATCAGCGTTTGTGTTGCGAGCACATGCTCAACTTCCGACGTGCCAATGCCATGGGCGAGGGCGCCGAACGCACCATGCGTCGACGTGTGGCTGTCGCCGCACACGATCGTCGTGCCCGGCAGCGTGAAGCCCTGCTCCGGCCCGATGATGTGAACGACACCCTGGCGCTTATCGAGTTCGTTGTAATATTCGATGCCGAAATCGCGCGCATTCTCCGCGAGCGTTTCCACCTGCGTGCGGCTTTCGGGATCTTCAATACCTTTCGAGCGATCAGTCGTCGGCACGTTATGATCGACAACAGCGAGCGTCTTTTCCGGTGCGCGCACTTTGCGGCCCGTCACACGCAAGCCTTCGAAGGCCTGCGGGCTCGTTACCTCATGCACAAGGTGACGATCGATATAGAGAAGGCACGTGCCATCCGGCTGCTGATCGACAACGTGATCGTCCCAGATCTTGTCATAGAGGGTGCGCGGAGCCATGGGTCTTCTCTCTCGAAGTGAAAGTGGGTGGTCGCTCTTTTAGCGGGTTGCGGCGGGCCGGAAAAGTCCCGAGCCCATAAGCAAAAAGCGCGGCCATGACAGCCGCGCTTTTGGAATTCGCGATCCGGAAAGGATCAGGCCTTCTCGGCAGCCGGCGCAGCATCCTTGCGCTCGGCGATACGGGCCGATTTGCCGCGACGGTCGCGCAGGTAATAGAGCTTCGCGCGACGCACCTTGCCCTTACGGACGACTTTGATCGACTCGATGTTCGGCGAATAGACCGGGAACACACGTTCCACGCCTTCGCCGTAAGAAATCTTGCGGACCGTGAAGCTTTCATTGAGGCCGCCGCCATTACGCGCGATGCAAACGCCTTCATAGGCCTGCACGCGGGTGCGCTCGCCTTCCTTCACCTTCACATTCACTTGAAGCGTATCGCCGGGCTGAAAATCCGGAACTGCACGGACCGCCGCCAAGCGGTCGGCCTGCTCTTTCTCGAGCGTCTGAATGATATCCATATCTGTCTCCTGCCGGGATGAGGGGTGGGCCCCTCGGCGTTCGGCACCGCTGTTTTCAGTTGAGATGCGGGCTCATACAGGAGCGGAAGGCCTTTGTGAAGGGGGGCCAAGGCGCTGTCTCAGCGCCGTTTTCCAATCCGCCAGGCCTGAGATGACGAGGAGGATCTGGATCTCTCCTCCGCCCACAATCCGATAAATAACGAGAAATTGGCCAAAAACACGCTTCCGTAGACCATTGGACAACCTCAGCCCAAGCTTTGGGAACTGCGTCAGGCCCTCACATTGCCGGCGTAGCGCAAGGACGGTGTTGGCGGCTTTGAGCCGTCCGGCATCGGCTAGGCTCACAGCCAGCGCCTTCTGCAGATCCTCGTCTTCCGAGAGGCCGCGCTCAGTCAAAAACCAACTTGCCACTGAACCCCCCGATCATTATGACTATAATAGTCACGTCAACTAGGTTTGTGATGATGGATGATGTGGAATGGTCTGTCGCCGACGCGAAAGCGCGCTTCTCGGAAGTGATTGAATCGGCACGTCGCGATGGTCCGCAGACCATCACACGCAATGGCAAACCAGCGGCCGTGATCGTCTCCGTCGAAGAGTGGGAACAAAAGTCAAAGCGCAAAGGCTCGTTAGCCGAGTTCTTTCGCAGCTCCCCCCTTGTTGGGGTTGAACTGGACCTTGAACAGAGCCTCGACGAACCGCGCGATTGGCCCAAATGAAGTGGCTGCTCGACACCAATGTCCTTTCTGAATTGGTGCGCGAACACCCCCATCCGAGCGTGTTGGATTTCATTCACGAGACTGACGAAGACCGCATCTTTTTAAGCGCAATGACGTGGGCTGAACTTCGCCGCGGCATTGCGTTGTTACCTTCAGGCCGCAAGAGAGATCGACTGACGACATGGCTTGAAGATGACGTGCGCGAACGCTTTGGCGCACGCTTGCTTCCTGTCAGCATCGATATTGCCGACCGCTGGGGCGTGTTAATGGCTGAAGCAAAAACAAGCGGCCATTCAGTTTCAACGATTGATGGTTTTCTGGCCGCGACAGCTTTGGAGCACAATCTCCATCTCGTGACTCGCAATAGTAAAGATTTCCAGATGCTCGGCGTTGCCCTGTTCAACCCTTGGGCTTGAGCAAATCGGGCCGTCGCGCCTGCGTAATCGCCTCGCTTTGCGCGCGACGCCAGCGCGCGATCTTGGCATGGTCACCTGACAACAAAATGTCTGGGATCGCCCGGCCTTCCCATTCGCGTGGTCGCGTATAATGCGGATATTCGAGAAGCCCGTTCTCGAAGCTCTCTTCCTCGCCCGATTGCTCATGGCCCATCACACCGGGCAGCAACCGAACGCAGGCATCCATCAAGACGAGTGCGGCCATCTCGCCGCCCGATAAGATGTAATCGCCGATCGAAACTTCTTCGAGCTGCCGCCCTTCGATCACCCGTTCATCAACACCTTCAAAACGCCCACACACGATCAACGCACCCGGCCCTTCGGCAAGCGTGCGTATGCGCGCTTGCGTCAACGGTTTTCCACGCGGTGACATCAAAAGGCGCGGCCGCGGATCGTCTGGCGTCACAGCCGCATCAAGAGCGTCGGCCAGAACATCGGCGCGCAACACCATGCCAGCGCCACCACCGGCTGGCGTATCATCGACCGTGCGGTGTTTGCCAATGCCAAAATCGCGAATGTTACGTGCATCGCATTGCCATGCGCCGCGCGCGAGCGCATCACCCGCGAGTGATAGGCCAAGCGGGCCCGGAAACATCTCTGGATAAAGCGTGAGAATGGTGGCACGCCAGTTCATCGTCAAAGCGCGCCCGGCGTGCCGGTCTCGTCTTCATCGCCTCGCACTTCGACCTCGATCGGCGGATCAATCGTGACAACGCGCCCTGAAAGATCGACATGCGGAACAACCGCCTTGGTAAAAGGCAGAAGAACGCGGGTCTTGTCAGCTTTTTCGACTTCGATGAGATCGCCAGCGCCGAAATTCTCGACGGCCACGACAATTCCGAAATCCTCGCCCGTCATAGTCTTGGCGTGGAGCCCGATCAGATCGGAGAAATAGAATTCATCATCATCCGGCGGCGGCAATTGCGAGCGCAGGACATAGAGTTCGCGGCGTGTGAGTTTCGCCGCCTTGTCGCGATCATCGACGCCATCGAATTTGACGACCAGCATATCGTCTTTGAGGAGACGCACCTTGGTGAGAAGGAGCGTCTCGCCGGAGCTATCCGTCAGCGGGCCATAATCCGCAATTGCCAACGGATCGGCAGTGAAGGATTTGAGCCTGAGCTCACCCTTCACGCCATGCGGCGCGCCGACCACACCGACGAGGATCATGCCCCCGCTCATATGCGTGTCCCGGCGCGCAAGGTTTTATTCAGCAGCCGGAGCGGCAGCGGCTTCCGCCGCGGCGGCAGCAGCAGCGGCAGCGCGTTCCTGTGCCTTCTTCTTCGGCTGCGACTTCTGCGGGTTGTTGCGGGCCGGACGCTTCAGCACGCCAGCAGCATCAAGGAAGCGCATCACGCGATCGGTTGGCTGTGCGCCCTTGGCAATCCACGCCTTGGCCTTCTCAATGTCGAACTTGATGCGCTCGGCATTGTCCTTCGGCAGCATCGGATTGAACGTGCCGAGCTTTTCGATGAAGCGGCCATCGCGCGGATAGCGGCTGTCAGCGACGACGATCGAATAATGCGGACGCTTTTTCGCGCCACCGCGCGACAGACGGATCTTCAACATGGTCTTAGTCCTGTTTTCATTTCCCACCGGTCTTGAGGGGCCTCGTCGCCGCCGGCGGGAAACGCGCGACGAAAAGCCTGTTTCACTTTTTCTTTCCCCCAAAGGGGAAACCCGGAAGCCCCGGTCCTTTCGAACCCAAGCCCGGTAATCCGCCCGGCAAACCGGGCAAGCCTTTCGGGAAACCGCCCGGCGGCAAGGGCGGTAAACCACCACCGCCACCCGGCATTTTCCGTTGCATTTCTTCGATCATTTCCGGCGTCGGCTGCGGCATGCCACCGCCACCAAGGCCGAACATATTGGCAAGGCCTGCCAGCGGTCCGCGTTTGCCGCCCTTGCCCATCATCTTCATCATGTCCGCCATCTGACGATGTGTTTTCAGAAGGCGGTTGATCTCTTCAGCTTTGGTGCCCGAACCCGCTGCAATGCGTTTCTTGCGCGAGTTTTTCAGAATGTCGGGATCACGGCGCTCTTGCGGCGTCATCGAATTGATGATCGCGATCTGCCGCGCGATGACCTTGTTGTCGAGATTGGCGTTGGCGATCTGATCTTTCATCTTCGCAACGCCCGGCATCATGCCGAGGATGCCGCCAATGCCGCCGATCTTTTCAACCTGTGCAAGTTGCTCGCGCATATCGTCGAGATCGAACTTGCCCTTGCGCATTTTCTCCGCAATGGCCTGCGCTTTTTCAGCGTCGATCGACTCCGCTGCTTTTTCGACGAGCGAAACAATATCGCCCATGCCGAGAATGCGATTGGCGATGCGACCGGGATGGAAATCCTCGAGCGCATCCATTTTTTCGCCGGTACCGACGATCTTGATGGGCTTGCCGGTCACCGCACGCATCGAGAGTGCGGCACCACCGCGGCCATCGCCATCGATACGGGTGAGCACGATGCCGGTCAGATCGACACGGCCCGCGAACGCTTTTGCCGTGTTGACCGCATCCTGACCGGTCAACGCATCAGCGACCAACAGAATTTCATGCGGATTGGCGATCGCTGCAACTTCGGCGACTTCGGCCATCAAGGCTTCATCGACCGTGGTGCGACCGGCGGTATCGAGCATGATGACGTCGTAGCCGCCGAGACGCGCAGCATCGAGCGCACGCCGCGTGATCTGCACCGCGCTCTGCCCGGCAATGATCGGCAATGTATCGACACCGATCTGCTGTCCTAGAACAGCCAACTGCTCCATGGCAGCAGGGCGGCGCGTGTCGAGCGACGCCATCAAGACTTTCTTGTTCGCGCGTTCCTTGAAACGCTTGGCGAGCTTTGCCGTCGTGGTCGTTTTACCCGAGCCCTGCAAACCGACCATCAGCACAGGAACCGGCGGCACGGCCTCAAGGCTCACAGGATCGGCTTCGGCACCAAGCGTCTCGACAAGCGTGTCATGCACGATCTTGACGACCATCTGGCCCGGGGTGACCGATTTGATCACTTCGGCGCCCACCGCGCGGCTCTTCACCTTGTCGGTAAAGCTCTTCACCACGTCGAGCGAGACATCAGCCTCGATCAAGGCGCGGCGCACCTCGCGCATCGCGGCGTTGACATCATCCTCCGTCAGCGCGCCCCGGCGGGTCAGCGCATCGAGAATTCCGGATAGCCTTTGGGACAGGCCTTCGAACATGGTCGCTCCATTTGGGACCGCGAGAGACGCTCAACGCAAAACGCGCCCGAGGGCGCAACGCGCTGTCGGGCGGTCTCCTCCGGCATTTCGGCCACCGGTCGGAAGGCGAGAACGGATCTCGTCGGAACGGGAGGGGAAATACCGGAAGGGGCTGGGTGAGTCAATTTTTCGCACGAACCCGTCCGATTAGACGGGTCAGCCAAGGTTGACGTTAGGGCAGGCTCTCGGACATAACAAATGCCTGACTACCCAGCAAAAACTTGCGCCGTCGGGACAACAATCTCGGCGGCGCTTTTTTGTCCGGCTCAGCGGTTATTCCTCAAATGGGAAAGAACGACCCCAGGCCGGCTGACATGGCAAGCAACGCCGCAAAAAGCCACTGGAATAGCAGTTTCATGACTGCCTCCCTCGCCCGCATGGGGCGGGTTCGATGGGCCGTCCGCTCATGGCGGACAATCCCAATATTACACCTTTCCCGAACCCTCAGCCACCCGATTCTGTTCGGGTAAGTACATGAATTCTTTGTATTTACCGTAACGCTCTCGCTATTGACCGGGAATTTTTATGCGCTACGACGCAGTGCATGGAAATGGGGAGGGTGAGGCGGTGAACCTGGTTGACCTTGCAGTCACGAACCTTCTTTCCCCGGTCGTTCTCTTCTTTGCCCTCGGGGTCGCTGCAGCGCTCGCGCGCTCCGACCTCTCCGTCCCAGAGGCGGTGGCCAAGGGGATCGCGCTCTACCTGATGATGGCGATCGGCTTGAAGGGCGGTGTCGAAGTGGCCCGCCAAGGCCTGACTTCCACGTTGATCCTGACCGTTCTTGCGGGCGCGGTGCTCTCCTTCGCCATTCCCTTCCTTGCCTACGCCATTCTTCGGTTTGTTTCCCGGCTCTCAGCCGTCGATGCGGCCGCTGTTGCGGCCCATTACGGCTCGATCTCCGCTGTCACGCTTGCTGTGGCCATCGAAGTGCTGGGCCGTGCGGGGCTCAATTTCGAAGGCTACATGATCGCGGTTGCGGCCGTGATGGAGACGCCCGCCATTTTGGCCGCTCTTCTAATCGCACGCCGCTCCCGCCCCGATGATGGGCTCTCACGCGGTGAACTTCTGCATGAAGTGGCCTTCAATGGCTCAGTCGTCGTGCTCGTTGGCTCCTTCTTCGTCGGTTGGATTGCAGGGCCTGCTGGCATGAAACCGATCGCGCCCCTGTTCACCGATCTCTTCCGCGGCATGCTCTGCCTATTCCTGCTCGACATGGGATTGGTAGCTGGACGCGGCTTTGCGCGCGCGAAAAAAGCGCTCTCAGCACCGGTCATACTGTTCGGCTTCGTGATGCCGCTGATTTCGGCCGCCATCGCTGCGCCCATTGCCGCGATGCTCGGCCTGTCGCCCGGCGGCGCGATGCTGTTCATCACGCTTGCGGCGTCCGCCTCTTACATCGCCGTACCCGCCGCCATGCGCCTTGCACTGCCTGAAGCAGATGCCGCCATCTATTTGACGCTGTCGCTTGGCGTTACTTTCCCCTTCAATCTCATCATCGGTCTGCCGCTCTATCTCAGCGTTGCGCAGAAACTGGCCGGGTAACACCATGCAGCTCCACCGCAAGAAACGGATTGAAATCATCCTCGAAGCGCCGGGATTGCGCCGGCTCACCGAAATTCTCGAACGCGTGCAGGTGACGGGCTATACCGTGCTGCCTGCCATTGCAGGCAATGGAAGAGGCGGTCCGTGGAGCGAGGCCGGTCAAGTGACCGACGCTGAGCGGATGGTCTGCGTGATGTGCCTGATTGATCCGGCGCGCACCGATGAGGTGATCGGCCCCATATTCGAGCTTGTGAAGCGCCATATTGGCTTGATCAGCGTGAGCGATGCCGAAGTCATTCGCGGCGAGCGCTTCTGATCCGCCGATAGGCTTGCTTGACACAGGCGCAGCCCGGGTGTTTGCGGGAGGGCAACAAGAGGTGTTGTCATGTTCCCCGACCGGCTGCGCGAAGGTTATCGCGCTTTTCTGAGCGACCGTTTCCCGCAAGAGCAGAGCCGTTTCGAGGAATTGGCCGCTTCGGGCCAGAAGCCACAAATCATGTTGATCGGCTGCTGCGATAGCCGCGTGTCCCCGGAAGTGATCTTCGATGCGCGACCGGGCGAACTCTTCGTTGTTCGCAACGTCGCCAACATCGTCCCGCCCTATCAGCCCGATGGTGAAAAACACGGCACATCGGCCGCGCTTGAGTTTGCGGTGCAAGCGCTGCGCGTTCAGCACATCGTCATCATGGGGCATGGCCGCTGCGGCGGTATTCGCGCTTTCGTTGCCGATGACGAACCACTCTCACCGGGTGATTTCATCGGTAGCTGGATGCAGCTTGTGGCGCCCGCGGCCAAAGCGGTCGGACCACGTGGCGAAGCGCCGATTGCCGATTACGTCGAGAAGCTCGGCATGATGTCAGTGATGAAAAGCATCGACAATCTGATGAGCTTTCCGTGCGTTCGCATTTTGCACGAACGCGGCAAGCTCCATCTGCATGGCTGCTATTTTGACGTCACGACCGGCGTGTTGCAGGTGCTCGACAAGGCAAATGGCATGTTCTACCCAATCGAGCCCGAAGCCCGCGCACGTGTTTCGCTCTTCCGCGCTTCGCCTGCGAATTGACGCTTAGCGCTCGGCGTAAAGATCGGCACGCGTCGCAGGTGTTGGCAGGAAGCCTTTGTTCTTGCGCGAGGCCAGCGTCTGAAAAATGCCAACAGCACCGCGCTCAAATGCGAGCGAGCAGCCACCAATATAAAGAAGCCACATCCGCGTCTTCTCAGGCCCAATTTCAGCTTCTGCCTCAGCCCGGCGCGCGATGATGTTGTCGTGCCAGATGCGGCAGGTGCGCGCGTAATGCATGCGCCACGCTTCGACATCGTGAATTTCGAACCGTGCACGCTCCATATTGGCAATCGACATGCCAAGATGGTCGAGTTCGCCGCCCGGGAAAATGTAACGTACCAAAGCGCGATATTCGGCGCGCATTTTGCGGAAATCCTTGTCCGAGCCCTTGGCCGGACGTGAAATCGCGTGATGCAGATAAAGCCCGCTCGGCTTCAAAAGACGATGCACAGCTTTGAAATATTTCGTGTGATTATCGATGCCGACCGCTTCGAACATGCCGATTGATGAGATCGTGTCGAACTGAGCATCTTCGAGATCATTATAATCGATCAGCTTGACGGTGACACGATCTGACAAGCCGCGCGCTGCAATCTTTTCGCGCGCCAACGCCGCTTGCTCTTCTGACAGCGTCACACCGACGGCTTCAACGCCATAAAACTCAGCGGCATGGCAGATCAGTGCGCCCCAACCGCAACCGATATCGAGATGGCGCTGCCCCGGCTTCATCCGCAATTTGCGGCAGATCATGTCGAGCTTATCACGCTGCGCTTTCGCAATGTCCCAATGAAAATCCGGTGTGTAATACGCGCAGGTATAAACCATGTCGGGATCGAGAAAGAGCTTATAGAAAGCGTTCGATACGTCGTAATGATAAGCGATGTTCTTCTTGTTCGTTGCCGCATCGCCACTTTTCAGAGAGGCGGCATCGCCATCGCCTGCTTGGAAATTGGCGCGACCCGGCGCGGTGCCAAGGAGCACGAGCGCTTTGGCAAGGCGGAAGAAACCGATCTTTTTCAGAACGGTCTTGATCTTCACCTTCGGTCGCAGCGTAGCGAGATCGAAAATCGTGCCGTCCTTCCAATCGATCCGCCCTTCGATATGCAGACGGAGGAAGGTGTCGAGCACAGGCTTGCGAATAAGCGTGGCAAGCGCGCCCTCATCGGCAATCACGATGCGCATGGGCGAATTCCCCTGCGCGGGCGGAATGTCGGTGCCGTCCCAAAGCGTGATCCCGAAGCCGAGATCAAGCGCTTTGACGGCGCGGGCGAGAAGGTCTTGGGTGGCGGCAAGCCGCTGTGCGGGCGTAAACATGGGCAGGCCTTTAGCACGGCCATCCCGCGCCTGCGAAGCCCGCCCCTTTGCGGTTCAGCCTTGGCGTGGCATTTTCACGGCTCGTTCCGTGGATTTGATTCTCGCCGCAATGTCCGACCCCATCCTCATCGTGCTCCATCAGGAACATTCGACACCCGGCCGGGTCGGTCGCCTTTTGCGTGAACGCGGCTTTGCGCTCGATATTCGCCGCCCGCCACTGGGCGAGGCTCTGCCCAAGGATCTGAGCCGCCACCATGCGATGGTGGTGTTTGGCGGCCCGCAAAGCGCCAACGACCCTGAGGACTGGATCAAGGCCGAAACCGACCTTTTGGGCCGCGCCTCAGCCGATGGCGCGCGCGTTCTGGGCCTCTGCCTTGGCGCGCAGATGATGATCCGCGCCTATGGCGGTCAGGTCGCGACCCATCCGGAAGGTCGCGCCGAAATCGGCTATTATCCGGTGCAACCCACGCAAGCCGGGGCAAAACTAGCCGACGCCCATGCCAATCCTTGGCCCCGCACCGTCTATCAATGGCACCGGGAAGGCTGGTTTGATCTGCCCAAGGGCTTGGAAGCGCTCGTCTCGGGTGGTGATTTCGAGCAGCAAGCCTTCCGCATTGGCGAGAACGCCTTCGGCCTGCAATTCCACCCGGAAGTCACCTACGCCATGATGTGCCGCTGGACAGTCCGAGCGCATGAGCGCATGCAGATGCCTGGGGCCAAACCGCGGCACGAACATTTGAGCGGCTGGTTTGAGTATGACCCTGCCGTCCGCCGTTGGCTCGATGGATTTCTCGACCATTGGGCGGGGCGGCCGGCTTAATCCGCCGCCCCTTCAGCCCCAACACGGAACAAAGCGACCATGATGCGCTCGAAATGGACGTTGCTCGTGCTGGCCGCGATCCCGGTCGTGGCCGCAAGCCTGATCGGCAATGCCGCCACCATGCCCGCGATCCCCGTCTGGTATGCCGGGCTGAACAAGCCCTGGTTCAATCCACCCAACTGGCTCTTCGGCCCCGCTTGGACGTCGCTTTATGCGCTGATGATCTGGGCGTTCTGGCGCGTGCTACAAGCCCCAGCCGAAACGCCCTATCGCCGTGCCGCGATCATCATCTTCCTCGTGCACATGGCGGTGAACGCGCTGTGGTCGGTCACCTTCTTTGGCATGAAACAGATCGGTCTTGCCGTTGGTGTCAGTACGCTGCTCGAAATGCTGGTGATCGCGACGATTTTTGCGTTCAATCGCGTCGACAAGATTGCCGCGATCGCCGTGGTGCCGACAGCATTTTGGGTTGCCTTTGCGACCGTGCTGAACGCCGCCGTCTGGCAGCTCAATTGATCAGGTTTCCACGACACCGATGAACGGCAATTGCCGGTAAGAATGAGCGACATCCATGCCGTAACCGACCACGAACAGGTCGGGACACGTGAAGCCGACAATATCGGCATCAAGCCCCACCGCGCGATGACCCGGTTTTTCAAGCAGGCAGCATGTCATCACCCGCGCACCGCGTGCTGACATCAAATCCTTCGCGAACGCCAAGGTGCGCCCGGATTCCAGAATGTCATCGACCAGCAGCACATCGCGGTCACGCACATCGCTTTCGACATCCTTGAGGATCGTCACCTGTCCGGACGAGGTGGTGCCTTCGCGATAGCTCGACAAATGCATGAATTCGACCTGCGGCTTGACGCCAGCGCGATGGAGCGCGCGCATCAGATCGGCCGCGAACATGAAGCTGCCTTTCAGGATCGCAACAACCAGCAGATTTTTTGGCTGTCTTTTGGCGATCTCGGCCGCGATCTCATCATTACGTTTTGCGATCGCCGCTTCATCGAACAGAACGCGGACGCGTCTTTCCTCAGTCATCTTGCCTCAATCAACTCGGTGCGGCCCGGTACGAAACCGACATAGCGGGCCCTGACATCCCGCGCATCACCACCCGGGATGGCAAAACGCGACCGGAACGGAGCGTTTTCGCCAGCGGGAAGTTTGGGCGGGCCAGACCGGTCTGTCCAGCGGGCAACCTCCTGTTCGGCACTGTTGCGCACGGCGAATTCGACCGCCGGCGTGGCCGAAGTCCGGACCGCACCGATCCATTGCCCCTCAATCGACAGGATTGTGGCCCCTTCTTGCGTCGTCTCGAGGCGGGCGACGACCCCATCGAGCTCAGGCCAAAGTGGCTTTTCGAACCCGGCCGAGCGAGCCATGGGAATGAGCCAGCGCGGCCATTCGCCTATCATCGCAAAGCCGGTCAACGCGCCAAACGCCATCATGGTCACGATCGAGCAGACGCGGACACCCACATCGAGCTTTTCGCGAAAGGTCATCCGCAGCTTAGGCGGTGGCGTGGGAACCGCGGCTGCGAGCTCCGGCTCAGGGGTGGCGAACCACAATGTGCGGCAGACACCGCACCGGACCGGACGGCCCTTGTCACCAAGGGTCGTGGTTTCGACGTCATAGGTACTTGCGCAATGGGGACAAACGATCAGCATGACGAATCACGGAAAAAATGGGCCGAACGCGGCTTGGTCCCATCTTTGGCCCAAACAGCCGCTTGCATGATTGGCGCTGATCAGCGTTAAAAAACCGGCAAGAACGGCGGCGGAGAGTGAATTTGGTCAGGTTCGAGAATGTCGGCCTGCGCTATGGGATGGGGCCGGAGGTGCTGCATGACATCAGCTTCTCCATCGAACCCCAATCCTTCCAGTTCCTCACCGGCCCTTCGGGTGCCGGCAAGACAACGTTGCTGCGCCTCATCCTGCTGTCGCTCAAGCCAACACGTGGCCTGATCCATCTTTTCGGTACCGACGTCACCCGGATCGAAGCCGATAAGCTGACCGATCTACGCCGCCGCATGGGCGTCGTGTTTCAGGATTTCCGTCTGCTCGATCATCTCACCACGTATGAGAATGTCGCGCTGCCTTTGCGCGTGCAGGGCAAGGAAGAGGCGAGCTACCGCGCCGAGGTGAAGGAGCTCTTGCACTGGGTGGGACTGGGCGACCATGTCAATGCGCGCCCCTCAGTTCTCTCCGGTGGCGAGAAACAACGGGCCGCGATTGCGCGTGCCCTGATCGCACAGCCGGACCTTTTGCTGGCGGATGAACCGACAGGCAATGTCGACCCTTCGCTCGCGCGCCGTTTGCTGCGTCTGTTCATGGAATTGAACCGCAGCGGCACCGCCATTGTGATTGCGACCCATGACATCGGGCTAATGGATCAATTCGATTCACGCCGTCTCGTGCTAAGCGAAGGCAGGCTGCACATTTATGACTAACGCGGCCGCTTTCACTCACCATATTCGTCAGCGCATCGCCCGCTGGTGGCGCGCGCGACCGCATCGCGCAGCTGAACCGCCGCTTGTGCCGGTGGAATCGATTGCTGGGCGTGCGCTCATTATCGTCATCGCAATCATGACGTTTCTCGCAGCGCTCACCGCGGGCGCGGCGCAACTTGTCGGCGCCGCATCGTCGGAATGGCAAAGCGCCGTGGCACGCGAAGTCACCATTCAGATCCGTCCTGTTGCTGGCCGCGCCATTGATCAGGAAGTGGCGCGCGCAGCCGAGATTGCGCGTGCAACGCCGGGCATTACCGGCGTGAAAGTCTATTCACGACAGGAATCCGAACGCCTTCTCGAACCATGGCTTGGCACCGGCCTTAATCTCGATCAATTGCCCGTACCACGTTTGATCGTGCTCAGGCTCGACGACCAAAAGGCGGCCGATTTCGGCGCGTTGCGCCGATCCTTGGTTGAAAATGTGCGCGGTGTCACACTGGATGATCATCGCGTCTGGATTGCGCGTCTTGCCTCGATGGCGCAATCGATTGTCATTCTGGCGATCGGGATCGTTGCGCTCGTGATCACTGCTACCGCTTTGGCGGTAGCGTTCGCGACGCGCGGCGCGATGGCAGGCAATCGCGATATTGTAGAAGTTCTGCATTTCGTCGGTGCGAGTGATGGCTATATCGCCGATGAATTTCAAAATCATTTTCTCCGCCTTGGCTTGAAAGGCGGCGTTGCAGGCGGCCTCGCTGCAATGATTTTCTTCGTACTAGCGGGCGCGCTCGCGTCCGCTTGGGTTGCGACACCCGGCGGCGATCAGATCGAGGCGCTGTTCGGATCATTCTCGCTGGGCGTTGGCGGCTTTATTGCGATGGGGCTCATCATCGTGCTCGTGGCGCTTGTCACCTCGATCGGCTCGCGTATCACGGTGATGCGGACGCTACGGCAGCTCAGCTGACACGCTCACGCTTCGTTCACGGACTGGCCTTATTCAGTGCTAAGATAGACGAATCGAACGCCTCAGGCGGAGAACTTAGGCGGTGTATATGCGCGCTTTGGGCCTCGTCGCCTCTGTTTTGACGATCCTGCTGCTGATCCTTGTTGGCGGATTTCTCGGCTTCGTCGCGTCACTGCCGCAGGCTGAAACTTTGCCGCCGGGCCGCGCGCAAGGCATTGTCATTCTGACTGGCGGACCAGACCGCATTGCCGAAGGGTTACAACTTCTCGCCGACGGATTTGGCCAGCGCATTCTGATCACCGGCGTGCATGGCCGCACGAGCCGCGAAGACCTCGAACGATCGCACGGCATTGATCGACAGGCCGCCTCCTGCTGCATTGATTTGGATTGGCAGGCGCTCAACACACGCGGCAATGCGCAAGAGGCCGCACGCTGGGCGCGTGCGAATGGTTATACCGACCTCATTCTCGTGACATCGTCTTGGCACGTGCCACGTGCCACCGAGGAAATGCGGCAGGCCATGCCCGAGGCCCACATCACGCCCCATGCCGTCGTGCCGCCGCGGGCCGAATGGCCGAAATGGTGGCGGGATGCCAGCATGATGCGCCTTTTAGTGACCGAATATGCAAAATTCTGTGCCACACGCGTCCGCGTCTTGGTGGCACGCACCGCTTCGGCCTTGCATAGCGGCTGACGATGGGCATTGTGACGGTCCCGCCTTCGAGCCCGCACATATCATGGCCCTGATCCGCTCCCTGATCTTCAACACCCTCTTCTATGTCTCGATGATCCTCTACATGATCATCTTGCTGCCGCTGCTGATCTTGCCGCAGCGATACGTCATGATTTTGGTGCGGTTCTGGAGCCGATATTTTATTTGGCTGTGCACCCATGTCGCCGGGATCAAGATGGAAGTGCGCGGTGCCCATCGGCGCACGGGTCCCGTTCTCATCGCTGCGAAGCATCAATCGCTCTGGGAGACGATGGCGCTTCTGCAATTCTTCGATGATCCCTGTTTCATCCTGAAGCGGGAACTGACTTATGTGCCGCTGTTCGGACTTTATCTGCTGGCCACCGGACAGATCCCCGTTGACCGCCGTGGCGGCGCGAAAGTGCGCAATGATCTATTGAGGCGGACAAAGCAGGCGATCCTCACCGCACCGGGCCGCCAACTCATCATGTTCCCGGAAGGCACCCGCCGCCCCGTCGGCGCGGAACCCGCGTATCGGAGCGGCATTGCCCATGTGTATAGCGCGCTCGAAATCCCGGTGACGCCCGTCGCGATGAATTCTGGCGTGTTTTGGCCACGCCGCAGCCTGCAACTGCGCCCAGGAACCATCGTGATCGAGTTCCTGCCCGATATTCCCCCCGGCCTGCCGCGCGATGCCTTCATGGCACGGCTCGAAAACGACATTGAGACGGCCTCGAACCGTCTGATCGCCGAGGCCCAACGGGCGGCTTGACAGATCACACAAATGTTCTCATTTTGTTCCCATCGTATTCGTGGAGCGATTCACGAGGGAGGGACCGATGGGACAGGCCGGAATTATCTGCACCAAGGCTGAGAAGACGGTCGTTCTCGCGCCACTCAAGGCCGCCGATACGGTGGCTTTCGGTGGCCTCACCTCGTGGCGCGGCCTATCGGGCCGGCGCTATGTCGTCTCCGTCTACCATCCCGCTTCGGTTCCGGATTACGGCGATGCCGTCCTGATCGCGGTGGGCCGGGACCGGCATGGCGGCCGCCGCATCCTCGCCGTCGGAACCGGCTCACCCGAACCGCTGGCGGCGCTCGCTGGCTGTGTCGAAATCCATGTTCATCTTCTGGCGCGCGATGCGGGCGAGAAAGCCCGGCTCCTCGCCGACCTAGCGCTTCCCGCGCTCAGACAGCTCAATCGAGACGGCGCGCTTCTTCCGGCAGCATGATCGGAATGCCATCGCGGATCGGATAAGCGAGCCGCGCCGAGGAGCTCACCAATTCCTGCGTCTCCCGATTATACTCCAGGCGGCCTTTGGTTAGCGGGCAGACGAGGATTTCAAGCAGGCGCGGATCGAGCCGGTGCATTTCGGCGCGGGGATTATCCTGATCCGTCATGAGCGACACCTCATTGCAAAGGCACATCGCCGCCATCATCACGGCGGGCCATTTCGATTTGTGCAATCGCGATCAGCGTATCGGCGCGCGTTTTCAGATCCGCCGCTTCAAGCAGCGCCTGTTTCTCGCGCACGCCAAACGGGGCCATCATCGCAAGCGCATTGATCAAGGCCTCGTTCGGAGCTTGATCAATTCCGTCCCAATCAACATCGATCCGGTTCATCGCCACAAAGTCACGCAGGACAGCAATCACACCGGCACGATCGACAGCCTCTTCACCCGCACGGGGTGCAAAATCCGGCATGAACTCCGAAAAGGATACACGCGCCTGCCGATAAGGTGTCAACGCCGGCAATTCTTCAAGAATGCGATAGCGCGCAATCCCTGTCAGCGAGATCAGATAACGTCCATCGCCACTCTCGGCGAATTGGGTAATGCGTCCCACGCAGCCGACCTTGTATAAACCCGGCACAGCGCTGCGCGACGATTCAGGCTCTGGCTGTACCATACCGATCAGACGCTGCCCCTTCAGCGCATCATCGATCATCTGCACATAGCGCTTTTCAAAAATGTTCAGCGGCATTTGTCCGCGGGGCAACAAAAGCGCGCCGGGCAAAGGAAAAAGCGGCAGCGTATCAGGGAGATCGCCTGGGCCGCGATAGACCGCATTCATCGGCATCGGCGCTATTCCCTTGGTTAGCGGAAGAGAACGGCCGATAATTTACGCCGCCCTGCAATGCTTGTTTCGTCCATGGGACCCCAAGCTTCGAAGAACTGCAAGAGCTGACGCCGCGCGCCATCCTCATCCCATGTGCGATCGCGCTTGATGATGTCGATTAACGCATCGACCGCGTCATCACGGCGATCATTCGCTGCAAACGCCATCGCAAGATCGAACCGCGCTTGATGATCATTGGGATTTTGCGCCACGCGCGCCTCAAGCTCAGCCGTATCGCCGAGCGACGCAGATTTTTCAGCAAGTTCAATCGCTGCGATCACCGATGCGATGGCAGGGTCGATGCGCTTGGCTTCCGGCACCGGCGCGAGAATGCCGCGCGCGCCCTCGAGATTGCCAGCGTCGAGCTCGATACGCGCAAGCCCTGCGAGCGCGGCGAGATTGTCCGGCTCTTGCGTAAGCACGCTCGCATAGAGCTCAGCCGCACCGGCCGCATCGCCCTGCGCCTGTGCCTCTTGCGCCTGCGCAATCAATTCCTCTGTGGCGCCCGGCCCCAACGGACCGACAAGCCGTTCGATGAATCCCTTCACCTGCGATTCTGGCAGCGCGCCCATAAAGCCATCGACCGGCTGGCCACGCTGAAATGCAATCACCGCCGGGATCGATTGAATGCCAAGCTGGCCGGGAATTTCCGGGTTCTCGTCAATGTTCATTTTGACGAGTTTCACTTTGCCGCCGGCGGCCTTCACCACCTTCTCGATGATCGGCTGCAATTGCTTGCATGGGCCACACCAAGGGGCCCAAAAATCGACAAGCACGGGCTGCTTGACCGATTCCGTCAGTACATCCTCGCGGAAGGTTTTGGTCGTCGTATCCTTGACGAGATCGGATTGCGGCGCGGGCGCCCCACCTTCGAGAATGGACATGCATATCTCCTTCGCGCGGGGACCCTAACGGCGAACCCCGATCAACTGGTTTCCTAAATAGGGTCCGGCAGGCCCGGCCGCAATGCGCGCGGCTGGGGCTCAGGCGTCAACCGCTTCGCGTGCCGGAAAGGCGATCAGCATCGGCTCATGGCCCATCTCCGCGAAAAAGCGGAACAGGTCGGTCCGCGACACACCCGTTGTCATTGTGTTGCGCAGGGGATGTGCATTGATCCGGTCATAGTCCATCAACCTTGCATCGAGGATGAAGGTGACGGCCTTGTCCCGGTCATTGATCAGCGCAAAGGGCGTGACCGAGCCCGGCTCGACGCCAAGACGCTCCATCAGCTGATCGGCCGAGCCGAACGAGACGCGCCCCTGCCCGCCAATCTCCTGATGAATGGTTTTCAGGTCGATGGCCGCATTCTCAAGCGCCGTGATCAGGAAGAAACGGCCCTTCTTGTCCTTGAGAAACAGGTTTTTGACATGGGCGCCTGGCAATTTGCCACGCAACGTCTTGCTTTCCTCGACCGTGAAGACAGCCGGGTGATGCTGCGTCTCATGGACGACGCCAAGCCGGTCAAGCAGCGCAAAGAGATCTTCAGGCGTGGCGGGCATGGCGAAAATCCAAAAAGGGCTGAGGCCCGGCTTCTAGCGCGGCCAAAGCCACCCCTTCAAGCGCCCAATGGCCCGCCTTTGCCTGCGCATTCACTTTTCCGCGCGAAACCCTGTTGCAACCCGAGCCGGTTTGGGGCATAGAACGCCCACCCAAGCCGGGGTCGCCCCGGCAGACACGGATGCGGGTGTAGCTCAGGGGTAGAGCACAACCTTGCCAAGGTTGGGGTCGAGGGTTCGAATCCCTTCGCCCGCTCCAGTTTCCCAGATCGTTATCTTTGGTGTTTAGGCCCAACCTTGTAGGGCGACGCTGATCATGACCAAGCGCTCCTATTGCTTCCGATTAGCCAGTCCTTTCAGACGTGCAATCCGATATTCGAACTCACTGATTTTCGCTGTCGCGCACCAAAGCCCCGCGTAGCTCCCCGTGCCCTGGCCAAAATAAGCATCGCAATCAAGTTCGACGAATTGGCGCCATAGGCGTTGTGCTTTATGCAATGTCAGCCTCTCGCTTTCGGGGAGGACGGCAAGCGCATCCTTGTAAGCTTCATTGAGCTGGATATCCAACGCTTCGATATGCCGTCCGGGACATCGCATCAGCTCAAAATCCGATAAGTCTGATAGGTCTTTACTATAACATTGCACTGTGCTGGATGAGTCTTCTTCAATGAGATCATCGCTTTCGGCGGCTTGGCTTGATGGGGCCGATTGGCGTGATCCATGAGTATTTTTCTCAGCATATTTAGATTGAGAAAAGGCCGGTGAAGAACTCAGAAACACGCATAAGAGCAGAAATGTTTTGATTGATTTGCGCATGAATTGCTCCTTCCAATGCCTCTCTAAAAATCATAGCTGCGATAAAGTTTTGATTGAATCATGCACCTTTCTATTTATTCGTCTGATCCAAACTCTGATGAAATTCGAAAGTCAAAAATAGCAATCCTTTTTTTGATATTTTGAATTTGGCAGAGAGATTTTAGTTTGAATTTGTTTTTGCTTTGGCGATTATTGATTTCACAGTCCACATTCACAAATTCTTCCCACGCCCGCTGTGCTTGAATGAGCTTGGTCTTCCGACCCTCGTCATCCTCAAGATGGGTAAGGGCCTTGCCATAATATCCTCTGAGAATTGTATCAAGGCGCTCTTTTTCTTTTAACAAACAACGCCTTTCTTTAGTTTCACTCTTCGCCTTGTTGATACATACGTCAAATTCTGACGGCGTCTTCTCTTCTGCAATCGCCAGTCCACACGTGAAGCTGATCACGATAAAACTGAAAATCCAGGTGGATTTGATCATATCAAATGACGCCTCTCATCAATTCATGATGGCATTGTCAAAAAAAAGCCTGTCACGATAACTTCACCAGAAGCAACACGACCACAAGCAAAACACAACGAATAGAAATTACAGAGCTAACTTAATCAAGCCGCGCATTCGCCAAGCTTGTAGCCCGCCGAATATAAGCGGCTCCAAAACGGACATCAATCAATCCCGCTATGAATTGATGGGGAGGAAAAGCTATCTAGGGCCGCTCAGCGAGCGACTTCAAATCATCGATACGACGCATGGTATGGGTGAGCATGCAGGCCCCCGCCTCGATGCTGGCGATCGTGCCTGTTTCCTTGCCATAGAACACGTCGCAATCCCGCGTACGAAAATCGAGCCACGCGCGCTGCGCTGTGCGGAGCTTGACCCGTTGATCGGTGGGCAGGCCCGCGAGCGCCGTTTTATACGCATCGTTGAGCGTACGATCGAGCACGGCCAATTCGTCGGTCTGGCAGGCAATAATCGCAGCTGTGTTCTCCGCCTTGGCGAGGCACGCCTTCAGAGCGGGGCTATCATTGCCCACCTCTTGCGCCCCTGCCAGCGAAGCGATGCCAAAAAGCCCGACGGCCAGACCCAACGTCCAATTCACTTCACGCAACACGGCCATCTCCCGCCCAAACCTCGGGCGCACGTTAAGACTTTCTTAAACCTTTGTTAACGCCTGCTGGTCTTGATGGAGGCATGACGGCGAATCACGACCCCAACCGCACCTCCGGCGACGCCGATCTGGCACGGCTCGACGCCATGATCGCAGAACGCACGGCCGAGTTGCGGCGTTTGGCAAGCCTTGCGCGCGCACGCAAAGCGCCGGTTCTCACCCGTGAAGAGATCGAGTTTGCCACCGCACTTGGTCGCGAGGCGGCCGGCATCCGTCGGACCGGCTGAACCTTCCCGGTCAGCGGAAGGCGAGAACCAAAAGCGCCAAGGCGCTCATCGCTAGCACACCGAATGTGACGATCATTCCGGCGGTCCGAAACCGGTAATCCTCTTTGACCTGCGCCAGGCCATAAGCATGGATCGCGCGCCCGAAGACTAGCGCCGCGCACAACAGAGCAAGCAGCACATCCGGCAGGCCGCGCAACGCGCATAGGATCAGCAAGACGAGCGCGAACGGGACATATTCAGCGAAATTGGCATGCACGCGCATCGCGCGCTCCAACTCCCGATCGTCGCCTGCGCCTATCGCAATCTTGCGCGTGCGGCGCAGATTGATGACGCGAAAAGATAAAAAGATGAAGAGAGCCGCCAAGAGCGCGGCAGCGATAGAAATGATGATCATGGCAATCCTCTCAGATCGCCATGATCATAAACCAGCTAGAGCGTATGAACAGGGGGCGGCACGAACGGCATGCCGACCCATTGGGTTGGGCAGGCGCCATCGCGCGAAGCCTTTTTCGACGCGCGTGGCGGCGTCTGCGCTGCCTGCATCGTTTGCAGCAAGGTCGCCGCGGCCCAAAGCGGCAAACACAACAACAGGGCGGGTGTGAACATTGTCATGGCATCGCCTCCGTCATTCCTCATAAAACAAGCGAATGACAGACTGACGACACGGCGAAATTGCGGCAAAGGCGAATGCTGCGCGCTTGCGCCGCAGACGTTAAATCCCACCCATCTTGCAGATGAGTTTCCACTCCGCCTCAGTGACGGGCTGCACTGAAAGCCGCGAGTTATTGACGAGCACCATATCTTTCAACTTGGTCTCGCCCTTGATCGTGCCGAGCGAGACGGGATGCTTCAGCGCTTTCACGGCTTTGAAATCGACCATGCCGAATTTGCCACTCTCGTCGGTGTGATCGGGATAGAAGGTCTTGATCACTTCGACGATGCCAACGATCTCCTTACCCTCGTTGGAGTGATAGAAGAAGGCTTGTTCGCCCTTCTTCATCGCCATCAAATGTTGCTTGGCGACATGGTTGCGCACACCATTCCAGAACGTGCCCTTGGCGCCTGCGTCCACCTGCTGTTGCCAGGACCAAACCGAGGGTTCGCTCTTCACCAACCAATGCGCCATGATGTTGTCACTCCGCTTTCAAAGGCCGGGTCATCAACGCGTCGACCGCCTTGTCGACAGAGATAGCGCCGCGCAGCACCGCGTCCACCGCTTCGGCCACGGGCATGCCGACACCGCGTGCACGCGCCATCGTCACCAGCACATGCGCAGTGAAAACCCCTTCCGCCAATTTGCCTTGCCCCGCCTCGCCCGGTGAAAGCCCGCGCCCGAGATCATGCCCAAACGCAAAATTGCGCGATTTCAGCGAACCGCAGGTCAAGATCAGATCGCCGAGGCCCGACAGCCCCATCAATGTTTCGGGCTTGCCGCCATAGGCCGTCGCAAAACGCTGCAATTCGGCAAAGCCGCGCGCTGTCAAAGCCGCTTTCGCGCTTTCGCCGAGGCCGCGCCCTTCGACGATGCCCGCTGCAATGGCGAGCACATTCTTGGCCGCGCCGCCAATCTCGACACCGCGCACATCAGAACCGTGATAGACGCGAAAGCGCGACGAACTGAGCGCATGGCCGAGAATTTGGGCCACATGGTCATCCGGTGCGGCTAACACCACAGCGGTCGGCAACCCACGTGCCACATCGTCGGCAAAACTCGGGCCTGACAAAACGGCCGGCATCGCACCCGGCAGCGTATCGCGCACAACATCAGACAGAAAAAGACCCGTCTCGCGTTCAATGCCTTTGGCTGTGATGATCGCGGGAAGACCGTCTTTCATTGTCAGGGCGAGTGCTTCGCACACGGAGCGCAAAGTCTGCGCCGGAACGGCGAGAAGTAAGGCACGACTATCGGCAGCTTCACTGAGCGATGACACAGGCTTCACACGCTCATGCAACCGCACGCCCGGCAGACGTTTGGTGTTTTCACGTGTTGCTGCCATCGCCGCCATCTCATCGGCATCGCGGCCCCACAAAAGAACGTCACGTCCGGCAAGCGCTGCTGCATTGGCGAGCGCCGTGCCCCACGCGCCTGCACCAATCACACCGATGCGGCCGATGCTCATGGCTGTCTCCGTGCGCGATAGAGAACATGCGGACGCTGGCGATGGCCCGGCGGCAATCGGGGATGCTCGAAATCACCCGCTATATCGTGCTCCATGCCGATCCGCTCCATCACGGCACGCGAACGCAAATTGTCGCGCGTGGTGAAGGACACAATTTCGTCGAGATAGAGATCGTCAAAGGCGTGCGCGAGAATAGCCTCGGCGGCTTCTGTCGCATAACCCTGACCCCATAGATCACGCCGCATGCGCCAACCAATCTCCACCGCTGGTGCGAAAGGCGCATCGAAATCGACATGCTTCAAACCGGCAAAACCGGCGAGCGCACACACGCCGGGAATTTCAAGCGCCCAAATGCCATATCCATATTGATCGAAATGCGCATCGAAATTTGTAATCAGCGCATCGCTTTCACTGTGCGTCAGCAAAGCGGGAAAATGGCGCATCACTTCAGGATCGGCATTGATCTGCGCAAAGGCGGTACGATCCGCTTCGCACCAGCGCCGCAACCAAACGCGTGCTGTCGCGAGATCGGGTTCGCGCTCCATCACGATCAAGCAGCGCTCTCCGGCATTTCGAGCGGCCAGCGCGCTTTCGGCGCGGTGGAAAGATCATCCGTGAGACCGAGCCGCAAACGCTCAATCCCTGCCCACGCGATCATCGCACCATTGTCCGTGCAAAGCGCTGGCGATGGTGCAGCAAAGCGCAAACCCGTTTCACCTGCGAGCCGTTGCAACCCACGGCGCAACGCCTGATTGGCGGCGACGCCGCCCGCGACGACAAGCGCAGTTGGCTGGCCGACTTGATCGCGGAACCGCCGCAACGCCACACGCGTGCGATCAACAACAACATCAACGATCGCCGCCTGAAACGATGCACAGAGATCCGCAATGTCGCGCTGAGTTAAAGGTGCGATCTTTTCAGCTTCAAGCCTGAGCGCCGTCTTCAACCCTGACAGCGAGAAATCGGGTGCCGGGCGGCCAAGCATGGGGCGCGGCAATGCAAAGCGTTCAGGATCGCCACGCTCAGCCTCCTTCTCGACATGAGGACCGCCGGGATAGGGTAGGCCCAGCATTTTCGCCGCCTTGTCGAAGGCCTCGCCAATCGCGTCATCGATGGTCGTGCCAAGCTTCTGATATTGCCCGACGCCGGTGACGGCGAGAAGCTGCGTGTGCCCGCCCGAGGCCAAGAGCAGGAGGAAGGGGAATTTCACCTCATCCGTCATGCGCGGCATCAAGGCATGCGCTTCCAGATGATTGACGGCAATGAAAGGCTTGCCCGCGACAAGCGCCAGCGCTTTGGCCGTGGTGAGGCCGACAATGACCCCGCCAATCAGGCCTGGACCGGCAGCGGCTGCCACTGCATCCACTTCGGAGAGGTTCACCCCAGCCTTCTTCAGCGCACGATCGACGATCCGGTCGAGGCTGATGACATGGGCGCGGGCAGCGATCTCGGGGACGACGCCGCCATAGGCGGCATGCTGGGCGATCTGGCTCAGGACCTCGTTGGAGAGGATCTGACCTTCGCCGTCACTCATGGAGGAGACCACCGCGGCGGCGGTCTCGTCGCATGTCGTCTCGATCCCCAACACCTTGAGTGCCATATGCCACCTTCGTCGCTTTCGCGATTCGTCTCATCCCCGTATAGTCCGGCAGCGGCGTGAGGCCAACCGGACCCACGCCCATGAGGAAGCCCGCGCGGCCGCGCGGCATGCATGCAGGACGAGACGAGTGACGGCGACGAGCGGCGGGCGTGAGCCTGTGTTGAAAATTGGAACGCGCGGCAGCCCGCTTGCGCTCTGGCAAGCCAACGAGACGGCATCGCAATTGCGCCAAGCCCATGGCTGGCCGGATGATGCAGTGGCGCTCGAGATCATCAAGACATCGGGCGACATGATTCAGGATCGCCCGCTCTCGCAGGCGGGCGGCAAGGGTCTCTTCACGAAAGAGATCGACATTGCACTCCTCGAAGGCCGCATCGATCTTGCTGTCCATTCCGCAAAGGACATGCCGACGCGTTTTCCGGACGGCATCGTGATTGCGGCGTATCTCGAACGCGAAGACGTACGCGACGCATTGATCGCACGCGACGCCAAGACGCTGATGGAATTGCGGCCGAACGCGGTCGTCGGCACAGCCAGTTTACGGCGTCAGGCGCTTGTCAAGCGCTTGCGCCCCGATATTGAGACGACGCTTTTGCGCGGCAATGTCGAGACGCGGCTTGGTAAAGTCGAAAAAGGTGAACTTGACGCCACCTTGCTGGCAGGCGCTGGGTTGAAACGCCTCGGCTTTGCACATCGTGCTGCAGGCCTCATCCCGCTCGAGCAATTTCCACCCGCCATCGGCCAAGGCGCGATTGCCATCACTTGTCGTACGGACGATCAAAAAACCCTTGCGGCGCTTGCAAAAATCAATCATGCGCCGACCGCCATCGCACTCGCCGCAGAACGCGCCTTTCTGACCGTGCTTGATGGCTCCTGCCGCACGCCGATTGCAGGCCACGCCACACTCAATGGCGATATGCTGAATTTTCACGGTCTCGTGCTGCGCACGGATGGGACCGAAGTGTTCGAAGTGAAACGCCACGGCAAAACGACGGACGCTGCTGCGCTCGGTCACGATGCTGGCGAAGAGCTCGCCCGAACTTTGCCCGCAGGAATTCTGGGCCACTGAAATGCGCGTTCTGCTGACCCGCGCCGAAGAGGCCGCCTCGCGCACAGCGGAGCGGCTGACAAGCGCCGGTCACACCATTATCAGCGCGCCGCTCTCTCAGATCGAGCCGCTGGCTTTCGAATGGCCTCCCGGACCTTTTGATGCGCTGCTCGCGACGAGTGGCAACGCATTTCTTGGTCTCGCCGAACCGGGCCCATTCAAAGCGCTGCCGCTTTATACGGTGGGAGAACGCACAGCCGACATCGCGCGCAGGGCGGGATTCACCAACGCATCCGCCAAGGGCCGGAATGCGGACGAACTCGCAGGCTTCCTCCTTGGCACGCTGCCCGCCTCGGCCCGCTTTCTCTATCTCGCCGGAGCCGACAGACGCCCGCAACTGGAAGAGCGGCTCAGCGAAGCCGGCCGTTTTCTGGCCGTGGTCGAAACCTACCAGGCAGTCGCGCAGGGCACGCTGACGGACGCGGCCCGCGCCGCGCTCGGCGATGATGCCCCCCTCACCGTCCTCCATTATTCGCCACGGGCGGCGCGGCTTTTCCTCAAAGAAGCGGCGGGCCTGCCCATCACCCGCTCCGGCTTGCGCCATTTCGCGCTTTCGGAGGCTGTTGCGGCCCCTCTGCTCGCGGCAGGCTGCGACGTCAGGGTTGCCACCACGCCCGATGAAGAGGCGATGCTGGCCCTTGCCGGGGGTGACGAAGCGGAAGACATTGGCAAGACCACGATTCGGGCGGAACGCCCTAGGGGAGAGACCGCTCCGATGAGCGACAGCGACACCACCGAACGCTCGACCGCACGGCCCGACGCGCCCCGTACCGAACCGCCGGTGATCGATGCCGTGGTGGCGAAACCCGCGACACCAGCCGGCCCGGTGCTGACGGCCGCGTTGGGCGGCGGTCTTGTGGGGGCCGCTCTGATCGGCGTCGGCCTTTGGGCCATCGCCCCGACGAATGATCATGGCGAGCGACTGACGGCCGTTGAAAATGTCGTCGGCGGGACGGCCACGCGCCGCAGCGTCGAGACGATTGAGAAGCGCGTTGCCGCGCTGGAAACGAAACTGCCAGAGATCGAGACAGCGGCGAAACGGCCCCTGCCGCCTGCGCCTGTCGCAGCGCCTGCCCCTGCCCCGACACCGACGGTTGCCGCCAATGATGACGGCCAGCTGACACGCGCGTTGCAAGACATGCGCAATGATCTCGCAACATTGGCGCAACGCTTATCGACGCTCGAAAAAAGCAGCGCTGATACGGCCGCGAAAGTTCCCGCGCCTGAAAAAATCGATGCGCTCAATCGTGACATTGCACAATTGGGCCAACGGATCGCGACAACCGAAAAGAATGTCGCTGTTAATACGCCCGGCGTTCATGATGGCGGCGGCCTTGCCGTGGCTGTCGCCTTGAAAGCCAAATTGCAAGACGGCCAACCTTTCACGAAAGAACTATCAGCACTCGAGACATTGCGCGCCGATCCGAATGCGCTCGCCGTTTTAAAGCCGCTGGCAGCGCAAGGCATACCGAGCGCCGCAGCACTGGCCGCCAGTTTCGCAGCGCCCGCTCGCGCGATTGCCGCTGCACCGCCACCACGCCCGCAAGGCGAGGCGGCATGGACGGATAAAATTTCTGCCGCCTTGGGACGACTCGTGCGCGTCACGCCGATTGATCCCGCGCAGGGCGAAGACCCCGTATCACTCACCGTGCGCATCCAAACCGCACTCGCGAAGGACGACAGCACCGCAGCCTTTGCGCTGTGGCAAAAATTGCCGGAGCCCGCGCGGCGCGATACTGCCGGTTTTGGCCGCGATCTTGATCAACGTATCAAAGCAGAACGTGCGGTCTCGCAAATCATGGCTGGCATGGTTGAACGCCTCGGAGCGGCCAAGCCATGATCCGCATGATCGTCTTCGTTCTGTTGCTCGCTGCGCTCGCCATGGGCGGCGCATGGCTGGCAGAACAACCCGGCGAAATCACGCTTGTGGTCGATCAATGGCGGATCGATGCGAGCCTCGGCATGGGTGTCGTGCTTCTGCTCGGCACGGCCATTCTCGTCGCGCTCCTGTGGAGCATTGCCCGCTTCATTTTTCGCTTGCCCGGCTTGATGTCGCTTGCGGCCAGAACACGCCGTCGCGCACGCGGCTTCACGGCTATTTCGCGGGGCATGATGGCCGTCGGCGCGGGCGATCCGCAAAGCGCGCGCCGTTATGCCAATGATGCACAGAACCTTTTGGGCGAAGAACCGCTGACTTTGTTGTTGCGCGCTCAATCTGCACAAATGGATGGTCGCCGCGCCGATGCGGAAAAAGCCTTTCGCGCAATGCTCGACACACCAGACACGCGCGTGCTCGGTCTCCGCGGTCTTTTCATCGAAGCGCGCCGCAAAGGCGATGCCGCTGCTGCCCGTGCTTATGTGGCCGAGGCCGCGCGCTTGGCGCCCGGCGTGACATGGGCTGCCGAAGCCGTTCTCGAACATGAATGTGCCGAAGGCCGCTGGCAGAATGCACTCGCGACGCTGAAGCGCAGCAAAGGGTTTGACAAGGATGAAGCGCGCCGTAAACGCGCTGTTCTTCTTACAGCCGACGCACTGGACAAAGCCGACAAGCGCAGCGATGAAGCGCTCGAGCAAGCCCTCGAAGCGGGCAAACTCGCACCCGATCTTGTTCCCGCCCAAGCGCTTGCTATCCGCCTGCTCGCCAAACGCGGCGATCTACGCAAAGCGAACAAGCGCGCGGAAGCGGCATGGCGTGCACTCCCTCATCCCGATATTGCGGCCGCTGCGATGGCAATCCGCACAGGCGACAGTGCGCGCGAGCGCTATCAGCGCGCCGAAAAGCTCTACACCTTGGCACCCGGCCATTTCGAAAGCCGCATGATCGTGGCGCGCACCGCCATTGCTGCGCGCGAATTTGCGCGCGCACGCGAAATGACGAAAGCGCTGCTTGACGATGTGCCGACAGTCGCTGTCTGCCTGCTGATGGCCGATCTTGAGGAGGCGGAAGGTGGCGCTTCTGGTCGCGTGCGCGAATGGTTGGCCCGGGCGGCGCGCGCGCCGCGCGATGCCGCGTGGATTGCCGAAGGCGTCATCGCGGATGAATGGATGCCGGTCTCGCCGGTGGATGGCAGGCTCGACGCGTTCCGATGGGGTCGCCCGGCTGAAAGCATCGCGCATCACCCGGCCGATCTCGCGCCCCCACCGGATGACGAGGATTTGATCCTCGCCGATCTCGACGAAAAACCGGCGGCACCCCTCCCAGCCCCGATCATGCCCGAACCCGCAGGCACAGCAGAGCCCGTCACAAAAACGGACGCTCCGCCGCCATCATCAGCCCCACCATCCTCCGCGGCACCCGAGATGCAGGCGCAGTCAGCACCGAGCCGACCAGCGCCGATTACTCCACCATCCGAAGTGGTTTTCCCGTTGCCGGCGGCACCCGACGACCCCGGCCTAGAGCCCAGCCCAGACGCCCAATCCAAGCCACGCGGCTTCCGTCTGTTCGGCTAGAAAACAGAGCCAGCCCCGCTTGCCATGCTCTGCCTCTGCGCGTATATCGGCCCGGCGTCGCCGCAATAGCTCAGCTGGTAGAGCACCTCATTCGTAATGAGGGGGTCGGGGGTTCGAATCCCTCTTGCGGCACCATAAAATCGGTGTCCTCCCCTCATATTGATCCACACCGCACCGGGTTGGGCGGCGATTGGGGTGCGTGTGACGGTTCATCGGTCTGCCCAGTTTGGGCTATGATGGGTGACCTACGACCGACTGAACATCCGTTCCGACAGGATTGAGCCCTCATGAAAAGTGATTTGATGCGTCGTGCCGTCATGGCGCTTGTGGCATTGGTTGTGTGCTTCGCGATGACGGCGCCTGCTGAAGCCGCCTTTAAACCGAAAATCCAGTATGTGCAGGTGGGCGAGGTCAAGCTTGCTTATTACGTCAGGGGCAAAGGCAAGCCGCTTGTCATGATCAACGGGTTCATTTCGACGATGAGCTTGTGGGATCCCTTGCTGATCGAAGAACTGGCCAAGCGTCATCAGCTGATCATCTTCGATAATCGTGGTGTTGGCCTGTCCACCGATACGAAGGACAACAAGACGTCGATCCCGCAAATGGCGGATGACACGGCGGGCCTTATCAAAGCGCTTGGCCTCAAGAAGCCTGACATTTTGGGCTGGTCCATGGGCGCGCGCATCGCCCAGCAATTGCTGATCCGTCATCCTGATCTGATCGGCAAGGCTATCCTTGCAGCGCCCAACCCCGGCGGCAGTCGTGGCGTGCCTGCGGACAAGGATGTCGAAGACAAGCTGAACAATCCGGATATTCCCGATACGGAAAAACTGGCTCTCTTGGTGCCTCCGCAGCTGGGTGGCGAGAAAGAGGCCATGAAGATCTTCGCGCGGCTGCAGCAAGCGGCGAAACAAGGCACCGCGCCAAACGATTTCAACGTTTCAAAAGAAACGACGATCCGCCAGAACCGCGCGCGCACGACACTTTGGAACGCCGACGAAGAGAATTTCAACAATCTCAAGAATATCAAGAACCCCGTTCTCGTGACGGACGGACGCTATGATGTGATCGACAAGCCGATCAATTCCGTCATTATTGCCGGACAGATTCCCTTCGCGTGGTTGGCTTTCTTCGAGGGCGGCCATGCCTTCCTCTTTCAGCAGCACAAGAAATTTGCTGAAACAGTCGAAGTTTTCCTCAAGTAGACGCAACGCCATAAGCGGGCCGCCCTTTACGTGCGGCCCGTCTCCCTAATCTTTTTGAGAGAGACGATCGGTTGATCGCATCTGCTTCTTTTCTCTTTTTTACCGGGCTGTTAGATATCGCCGCTTGAATGAACGCCAAAACACGCATTCATGCGTGGCACAATCGCCTAGCTTGAATGGACGAGGACATGATTGATCTCCCAAAAGTCCGGCGTGAGACCCCGGGAGTCGATCATCGCATTCATTTGAATAATGCGGGCGCAGCCCTTATGCCGCTGCCGGTCTATGAAGCGGTCACAAACTATCTTGAACGCGAACTCCAAATCGGCGGATATGAAACGTCTTCTGAGAAGGTGGATGAGCTCAATGCCGTCTATGACAGCGTTGCCACCCTCATCGGCAGCCAGCGTGATGAAATCGCCATCGCCGAGAACGCAACGGTCGCTTGGCAAAGAGCTTTTTATTCTCTTGATTTTAAAGAGGGCGATCGGATTCTGACCACGCAATCCGAATATGCAGCCAATTATATTGCCTATCTGCAGATTGCGAAGCGGTTTGGCGCCACAATCGACGTGATTCCGAATGATGGTCAGGGCGCTCTCGATCCGACGGCGCTTGAGCGCATGATCGATGGCAAGGTGCGCCTCATTGCCATCACGTGGATCCCAACGAATGGCGGCTTAGTGAACCCGGCAGAAGAAGTAGGACGGATCGCGAACGCGCATGGCATCACCTATCTTCTGGATGCATGCCAAGCCGTTGGGCAAATGCCAATTGATGTTACCCGTCTTGGCTGCGACATCCTGACGGCAACAGGGCGCAAATTTCTCAGAGGCCCACGTGGCACGGGCTTTCTCTATATCAAGAAGGAGCTTCTTGCGCGCACGGAACCCATTATGCTCGATCTGTTCAGCGCCCAAGTAACAGCGCCGCATGCATATACGATCCGTCCCGATGCACGTCGGTTCGAGACATGGGAGACGAATTATTCAACGCGGGCTGGCCTCCGCGCCGCATGCGATTATGCGCTTGATATCGGTTTATCAGCGATCGAGTCGCGCTGCCGACACCTCACAAACCTTGCTCGCGAGCAGCTTGCCGAGATTCGTGGCGTCAAACTTCACGATCTGGGCGCACATCAATCAGCAATCATTTCATTCACAATCAGCAACCATGATTCGGCGTCTATCATGAAGCAATTGGCAGGGAAGGCGATCAACGTATCGGTTTCCAATCCATCCAGCACGCCACTTGATGCTGACGCACGCCATCTTCCGCCGATCGTGCGGGTCTCCCCGCATTACTATAATACCGAAGAGGACATCGGTGCGCTCATAGCCGCCGTTCGCACAATCGCTGCGGCGTAACTTATCTGTACACGGCAGGGTGTGCGAACGCGCATGGCGCGGCAAAAAAGCCCGTCACATAAAGGCCGGCCGCGATGGTGCGCCGCTCGCCTTTCATGATCGGCCAATCAATCAACCAAATCTCTTTCGCCCGGCGACCCATGTTTCGCTGACCTTGATCTTGCCGATTCGCGCGGGATCGACCTTGTAGGGATTGTCTTCGAGAATGGTGATGTCGGCTTCCTTCCCTTTTTCAAGCGAACCGAGGCGATCGCCCATACCAATCTGACGCGCGGCGTTAATGGTCACCGCACGCAAGGCCTCATCGAGTGAGATGGCTTGATCCGCACCAATGACCGAATTGTCGATCACGCAGACGCGCGTCATTGCCGTTTCGACGAGGGGAAGTGGGCCAACTGGCGAACATGGCGCATCGGTGTGCAGGCTGAAATTGATCTTGTTCTGCAGGCAGGCGCCCGTCGCGGCCGAATAATTGGTGCGCCGCGGCCCGAAAATATCATCGCGATAAGCCTGGCCATAATAGCGGATATTGTTCATCAGGAACGTCGCTTCAACATTGAGCGCCTTCATGCGCTGATATTGATCCTCCCTTGTGAACATGGAATGTTCGATCCGATTAACGCCAAGTGCAGTTGAGTTGCCATAAGCCGCTTCAATGGCGTCAAGCGCGATATCGACGGTGTAATCACCTTGGCAGTGCAAGAGGACCGGCATACCAAACGCTTTGGCGGCTGCGACCATCTCTTTCAACTGCGCGGCTGTAAAGTTCGGCTTTCCCTTATTGTCGGTATGAAGATAAGGTTGGGTGTAAGCGGCTGTTTCCGTTTGCGGCGAACCGTCGACGACGATCTTGATACCGTAAAGCGTGAAGAGAGAATTTGGCACCTGTGCCGCCTTGGCGCCAAGGCCAAGGCCTCTGTAAGGCTCAAGCCCCTTCACATCATCGAACATGATGCTTGCACTGGTACGGCAAGCAAACGAGTTCGACAATTTTGCAAAGGGTGCGATCCATTCAGAACGGAGCGTGCCCGGCTCATGCACGAACGTTGTTCCCGTTGCAGCCACTGTCCGTAGATAATCCTGCGTCGCTTTGGCGGCCAGTTGGGGTGTGATTTTTGGAAACAGTTTGGGCGCAAACATCATCAGCGCCGCTTCTTCATAGAGGAGGCCATTGAATTGGCCATTGGCATCCCGGCCAAAATAGGAATTCCCTGGCAAGGTGCCGATATTATTGGGAATATTGGCATCCTTATAAGCAAGGCTATTGACGCACGCATCATGCGAATTGACGTACCAGATGAAGATCGGATGTTGCGTTGAGACGCCGTCGAGTTCTTCTTTCGAAAGATTGCCACCCTGCAGCAAATTGTCGAATTTCGCGCCGCAGATCCATTGACCCGGCGGCGTGCGTGCCGCAATGGCGCGCAGACCATCGATCAATTGCCGGCGTGTCGGAAAGACGCTGTAACCCACATCGTGCAGAAGCTCGAAAACGAGACCGGCCATGACCGTATGGTGATGCGAGTCCATGAGGCCCGGCAGAAGCGTGCGCCCTTCGAGATCGACGATTTTTGTCTGCGCTGTCTTCAGACCCATCACGACATTCTTGCTGCCGGTCGCAAGGACTTTTCCCTGACCAATCGCCAGCGCATTCACAGGTGTCACGCCGGGGACCGGGATCACTGTACCATTGATGAAAATCGTATCAGCCCCGCCATCGGCGGCAAAAGCAGAGCGGCTGCTACCAAGTGTCGATGCTACCGCGGCCGCTGTCGCGGAAAGGGCCATGAAGTCGCGCCGCGTCGTCCTGACTTCTGTCGTACCAAATAATCCGGCACTCCCATTCGCAAAAAGTTCATCACGCAAATAAAGTTGGGATACGCACGCACGGCACATTGAAAAACCTCACGATAAAATCGTAGCGATGTTTGAGTTCTCATTGATAAACGCTGAGAAGCAACAGGTGAAGCCCATTTTGAGCAGATAAAACGATCCTGACGTAAGGGAATAAATCGAAAGAGTTAAACGATAGGATAGCCTCAGTCTTTTCAGGTCGATTTAATTAAAATAATTCTTCCAACATCGAGTGTGGATTCGATGCGGCGATCCGCTGATCGAGCCACATGATTTGCAAATGTTCTGACAGGACTAGTCATGATGAGACGAACGATTTTGGGGAAATGCATCCTCGCCTTTGCGGTGTTCAGCGCGTTCTTTCTGATGCGTGCACCGGCTGAAGCTGCCTTCAAGGCAAAAATACAATATGTGCAAGTGGGCGACGTTAAACTTGCCTATTATGTCCGTGGCAAAGGCAAGCCCTTGGTCATGATCAATGGTTTCATTTCCACCATGAGCTATTGGGATCCCTTGCTTGTTGAAGAGCTCGCGAAAACCCGTCAGCTGATAATTTTTGATAATCGCGGCGTCGGCTATTCGACCGATACAAAAGAAAACAAAACAACCATCCCGCAAATGGCCGATGATGCAGCAGGCCTCATCAAGGCACTGGGCCTTAAGAAGCCTGATATTCTCGGCTGGTCGATGGGCGCACGCATTGCCCAGCAAGTGTTGATCCGCCATCCCGATCTCGTGGGGAAAGCGATTTTGGCCGCAGCCAATCCAGGCGGAAGCCACGCCGTTCCCGCGGACAAGGACGTTGAAGACAAGCTCAACGATCCCAATCTGCCAATCAGTCAGAAGCTTGCTTTGATTGTGCCGCCGCAAGAAGGCGGCTCAAAAACGGCACTGGCTATGATGCAACGGTTCGAAAAGGCGGCCAAGCAAGGAAGTGCGCCGAACGATTTCACTGTTTCGAAAGAAACAACCATTCGTCAAAATCGCGCCCGGACCACGTTGTGGAGCGCCGATAACGAGAATTTCAACAATCTCAAAAACATCAAAAATCCCGTGCTCGTAACGGATGGTCGCTATGATGTGATCGATAAGCCGATCAATTCGACAATCATTGCGAGCCAAATTCCATTTGCATGGCTCGCCTTCTTTGAAGGTGGTCATGCATTCTTGTTTCAGGAACACAAAAGGTTTGCTGAAACAGTCAACGTCTTCTTGAAGTAAATAGCATCAGTCATCGGGGTCATGCGTCGCGTGACCCCGATCGACGCTTGCGATCGAGGCAGGCGCCCGTCGCCGCTTTATGATAGGCTCATAGCATTGATGATGCCTTTGGAGCCTGAGCATGACCCCCAAAATTGCATTGATCACTGCAGGTGGCAGCGGCATGGGTGCCGCCACGGCCAAACGCCTTGCGCGCGACGGCTACAAGGTCGCGATCTTGTCATCCTCCGGCAAGGGCGAGGCGCTTGCGCAGGACCTTGGTGGGTTCGGCGTCACGGGTTCGAACCAATCAACGGATGACCTGAACCGATTGATCGACGGTGCGATGGAGCGTTGGGGGCGCATTGATGCGCTCGTCAACAGCGCCGGGCACGGACCGCGCGCACCCATCACGGAGATCAGTGATGAACAATGGCAAACCGGCATGAATGTTTATTTCATGAATGTGGTGCGGGCTGTGCGGCTCGTGGCGCCCATCATGAAAGCGCAAAAGACAGGTGCCATAGTGAACATCTCGACGGCATGGGTGGCCGAGCCGAGCCCAATGTTTCCAACATCCGCTGTATTCCGTGCCGGTCTTGCCGCTTATACGAAGATTTTCGCGGATGAATTCGCGCCCTTCAATGTGCGTATGAACAATGTTCTACCCGGTTGGATCGATAGCCTGCCTGCAACCGACGAACGACGCCAAACCGTACCCATGGCGCGCTATGGTTCATCGGATGAGATCGCAGGCACTGTCGCTTTTCTGCTTTCGGCCGATGCAGGTTACATCACCAGCCAAAATCTGCGTGTCGATGGTGGCTTGATGCGATCGGTCTAATGCGCCGAGAGAACGAAAGCGGACAAAAAAAGGCCGGCTGCGATCACTCACAGCCGGCCCTTGTTTCTCAAATCGTCCGCTTAGGATGGGCAACCATTCGGCAGCGGCTTGCCGTCAAAACGGTCCTTGATCCACTGCGTGAAGATCGGCTGCGCCATGCCCGGCGTTGTGAAATGGCTGGCACCCGGCAGATGGATACGCTGCACATTGCCGCCAATCGCACATTTCTGTTTTTGGTAAATCTCACTCTGGATTGGCGGCATCACCGTATCCTTGTCGCCCCAGAATACGAGCATGGGCGCAACCGGCTTATCGCTCGGCGTACTTCCGTCGACGATGGCCTTCATAAACGCCTGCAAATTGGTCGGTTGCGGCGCGAACATCTGCTTATATGTGGAACCGACATTGAATACGTAAGTGTCCGCGCCGGGATGCATGCATTTTGTTGCTTGAATAGCGTTAATCGTCTTCGCACCATCAGCAGTGAAAACATCCGTCATCTTGATACCGGGGAAGGTACCGTCCATCGCCCAGACATTCATCGCGAAATGCGAGAAGTTGAAGATGTTATCGGCAAAAATGGTGATCATGTCTTGCCATGTTTTGCTGGCAACGGCGGGATCGGTCAGCGCTTCCTTTGGGATCATGCCGCTCAGCGCATCGGGAGCCATCGAGACGGCGCCAACAACATCCATACCATCAAACGCTGTGTTTTTCTTCTGAATGTAAGCGGTCGAGCTGGCTGCCGCGACCACCGAGCCGCCACCCTGAGACCAACCATAGAAAGCAACCTTCTTGCTGCTGCCGGATAGGCCCATGCTTCCGACCGCGCGCGCAGAATTGATCATATCGCGCCCATTCGTCGCTGCGATGCCATAATGATGTTTGCCACCACCGCCACCAAGGCCTTGATAATCAGTCGCAACAAGAACGTAGCCCTGCTTGATAAACTCCGTTGCCGCAGGCAGACCAAAATCGGTCCAAGATGTGCCGCCAATCAGAAAATATTGATTGAGGTCCTGCGCCGGATCGAGCACCTGCGAAGGTCCGCAATTCTGCGCCGTACCTGTAGTCCCATGCGACCACGCCAAAATGGGACGGCCACCCTTCGGCGGCTTGCCTTTCGGAGCAATGACGAGGCCGGTTGAGATTGTCGGCCTATCGAAGAGATCCGACGAAATATAGGCGATGCGCCATGCAACGGCGCCGGGAATTTTCGTTTGGACTTTTTCCTTGGCGATGACAGTGCCGAGCGGACCCGTCGGCTTCATCTGCATGACCTTCTGATAGAAGGGCGCTACAGCAACTTCGGCGGCCTGAGCCGACGGCGTCGCCATCATCAGACCCGCCAGACAAAACGCGGCCAATAATTTTTTCATACGCGGTCCCCTTGCACTCAACATTTCAGGATTGGATTTATCGCAGCCTTTCACAAATTGAAATCCTGCCGGAAGGCTTAGCCTTTGGGGGAAGCAAAGGACCTGCGATTGATTTAACGTTACGTCAGTATAAAAAGCTAAATTTTGTGCAATTGCTTGTCTGTTACGAAACGCGGCGCCCGTTAGCGTCGATCAACACGGTTCCATCTTCTTTCAGAAACGGGCCTTGCGGCCAATTTTCAAGAAGGTCGAGCACGACCTCGCTCGGCCGGCAGAGCCGCACACCCTGAGGCGTGCAGACAATGGGGCGATTGACAAGGATGGGATGGGTCACCATTGCGTCCAACAATTGCTCATCCGAGACATCAGGGTGAGTGAGACCCAATTCAACGGCGGGCGATTTCGACACGCGCAAGGCATCGCGTGGTGTGAGCCCAGCGGCTGCAAAAAGGGCGAGCAATTGCGGCTTCGTCCATCCCGTCTTGAGATAATCGATGACGGTGGGCTCATAACCGGCCGCCTCTATCAAAGCCAACACATTGCGGGATGTCCCACACTCCGGGTTGTGGTGAATAACGACACTCATTCTGCGATGTCCGTTGCTGGCTTTGCGAGGCCGCGCTGGTACCAAGCCTCACTGCGATTAACGATGGCGACCACACTCAGCATCACCGGCACTTCGATGAGAACGCCGACGACGGTTGCGAGAGCTGCCCCAGAGTGCAAACCGAACAGGCTGATGGCGGCAGCCACAGCAAGTTCGAAAAAATTACTCGCGCCGATTAAGGCTGAGGGGCCAGCCACACAATGCTGCTCACCGAACAATCGGTTGAGCGTGTAGGCGAGGCCTGCGTTGAAATAAACTTGGATCAAAATCGGGATCGCTAGAAGAGCGATGACTAAGGGTTGCCTGATGATTTGCTCACCTTGGAAGCCGAACAACAAGACGAGCGTTGTGAGCAAAGCGACGAGCGACAAGGGGCTGAGCACGGCAAGAACTTTTGCAAGCGCATGTTCGCCACCACGCGCCAAAAGCTGCTGCCGGATGATTTGCGCAACAAGAACAGGAACAATGATATAGAGGACGACAGAGAGAAACAGCGTATTCCACGGCACGGTGATCGCCGACAGACCAAGCAGCAACCCGACGATGGGCGCAAAGGCAATGATCATGATGGCATCGTTGAGCGCCACTTGTGACAGGGTGAAGAGCGGCTCACCACGCGTGAGATGGCTCCACACAAAGACCATCGCAGTGCAGGGCGCTGCCGCCAGCAAAATCAATCCGGCAATGTAGGAATCAATTTGATCGGCTGGCAGATAGGGACGGAAAAGCCACCCGATGAAGAACCATCCCAGCAGAGCCATCGAAAAGGGTTTGACGGCCCAATTGATGAACAAGGTGACGCCGATTCCACGCCAATGCGTCGCAACAGATGTGAGCGCGCTGAAATCGATCTTCAGCAACATTGGAATGATCATCAACCAAACGAGCAAAGCGACGGGTAGATTGACCTGAGCCACTTCAGCTGCACCGATCGTAGCAAAAAATGCAGGCATGAAATGGCCTGCCGCAATGCCAACGACGATGCACAGCGCGACCCAAAGAGTCAGGTAACGTTCAAACGTCGACATGAAGGTTCCGTTCGGTCCGGTCGCAAAATATCATGGGCAGGTCGATTGCAGTGCGGGGTCTTGGGCGACCAAAGAGGTGAGAGGGCCGCAAAGCGCTGGATGCCCCCCGCAACAATCTTTGAGGAGATAGTCGACGAGCGCCTGAACACGGCCAAGCTCGGCCCGGTAGACGATCGAGCGGCTTTGCCGCTCACCGCGCACAAGGCCCGCACGCGCCAGCACCGCGAGATGAGCCGACATCGTGTTCTGCGGCACAGCCATCAGGCGGGCAAGTTCACCAGCCGCGATCCCCTCGGGCTCCTTGCGTACGAGGTGCCGGAAGGTCTCAAGCCGCGTCGGCTGGCCCAAGGCCGCCAAAACGAGGATGACATCTGTATTTTCCATATATCTAGATTAATTGATATATTGCGAAAAGGCAAGCTTGCCGCAGCAGGAGGCAATCGGCCATGGGAATCATCTGGACTATCATCATCGGCTTCGTTGCAGGCGTGATCGCGAAGCTGATCATGCCTGGCGACAATGAACCGTCAGGCTTCATCCTCACCACAGTGCTCGGCATCATCGGGGCTTTCGTCGCCACATGGGTTGGGCAGGCCTTGGGCTGGTATCGGGCGGGCAAAGGCGCAGGGCTGATCGGATCCGTGGTAGGCGCCATTATCATTCTCACCATTTACGGATTTTTCGCAGGGTCGCGCCGGTCGAGCGCATAAGGCGCAAAAGGCGCGGTTCGGATTTGACTTATCCGGCCCGCACGCCCATATACGCCTCACACCGTCGGCCGAAACGCCACGGGTCGCGTGAGAGTTGGGCTTCATCTTTTTGGCCCCGCTGACCCAGTTTCCGGCCTGAGCCGCAGCGCTCAAGACTTTTCTCGACATCCCAATTCACGCGGGGGCGTCCTCAGGTTCCTTCCGGAGCCTGAAGTCAGACACCCTTTGTTCGCCTCGGCCAAGCCCCAACGGGCTCACCGATGCTGCGCCCTGCTGCGGGCGTGTTTGAAAGAATGCAATGACGACTTTTACTGAACTCGGCCTTTCCGCGCCCCTTCTGAAGGCGCTGGCGACCGAAAACTACGAAACCCCGACGCCAATCCAACAACAATCGATCACGCCCTTGCTTGAAGGCCGCGATCTTGTTGGCATTGCGCAAACGGGTACAGGCAAGACGGCCGCCTTCGCGCTGCCGATCCTGCAACGGCTCGATCAGGATCGCCGCGAAACCCCGCGCCGCTCCTGCCGCGCACTCATCCTGAGCCCGACCCGTGAACTCGCCGGCCAGATTGCGGAGAATATCCGCATCTATGGCCGCCATATGAAACTGACGAGCGCAGTCGTTTACGGCGGCGTCTCGATCAACAACCAGATGCGTGCGCTCGCCAATGGCGTCGACATTCTCGTCGCCACACCCGGCCGCCTGCTCGATCTCATCGGGCAGAAGGCGTTCCGCATCGATTGCGTCGAAATCTTCGTCCTCGACGAAGCCGATCAGATGCTCGACATGGGCTTCATCCACACGATCCGCAAACTCGTGGCAATGATGTCCGTCAAGCGCCAAACCATTCTCTTCTCGGCCACCATGCCGCAAGAGATTGCGGAATTGTCGAAGAAGTTTCTGCGCGATCCCGTGCATGTTGCCGTCACACCTGTGGCGACGACCGCGGAACGCGTCGAGCAGAAGATCATCTTCGTCGACACGGCCCGCAAGCCGGAACTGCTGCTGCGTTTGTTAAAAGACGATCCATCGATCAACAAGGCGCTCGTCTTCTCGCGCACGAAACATGGTGCCGACAAGGTGGTGAAGCGGCTTGTCGCTTCGGGCATTACGGCAGCTGCCATTCACGGCAACAAAAGCCAGAATGCGCGCGAACGCGCTTTGTTCGATTTCAAGAGCGGACATTGCCGTCTTCTCGTAGCGACGGATATCGCGGCCCGCGGCATCGATATCGATGCGGTTTCGCATGTCATCAATTACGACCTGCCGAACATCCCGGAATCCTATGTCCACCGGATTGGTCGCACCGCACGTGCGGGTGCCGATGGCATTGCGATCTCGTTCTGCGATCGTGAAGAGCGGGCTTTTCTCCTCGATATTGAACGCACAACACGGCAGAAAATCCCTGTCATGGAAAGCCCACTCGGCGCTGTGCCGGAAGTGCTCCCCGCACTTCCGCATGACGAACGCCGCAGCCAGCCCAACCGCAATGGCAAGCCCGGTGGTCAGCGTCACAGCGCCGGTCGGCCGCCGCAGAAAAAGCCGAACGGTCCGAAAGGATCAGGCCCGCGCCGCGATGAACGTAGCGCCTCTGAACCGCGCAGCGAACGGCCGCAAGGCCAGCGCCCCGGCGCAGGAGCGCCCAAAAGCGCCAATGCCAATAGCAAAGGCCGGCCAACGGCTTGGTTCAAGCGCTAAACACAAAACCGCGCGGAGCAATCCGCGCGGTTTTTCTTTGGCTATTTTTTAAATCCGGCTTTTGCCAACGCAGCCGCAAAAGCATTATTGCCAGCGGACGGTTTTTCTGGCGTCCGCATCGGCCCCTTCGGCCGCGCATCCCGCCGCTCGCCTCCCGGGGCCGGTTTGGCACCCGGCTCATCATCAAGCCGCATTGACAGGCTGATGCGCTTACGCGGCACATCAACCTCCATCACCTTCACGCGCACGACATCGCCGGGCTTCACCACTTCGCGTGGATCCTTGACAAAATTTTTCGAGAGCGCTGAGACATGGACAAGCCCATCCTGATGTACGCCGATATCGACGAATGCGCCGAACGCCGCGACATTGGTGACCACGCCTTCAAGGATCATCGCCGGGCGTAATTGACCGATCGTTTCGACGCCTTCCATAAAGGTCGCCGTTTTGAACGCTGGCCGCGGATCACGCCCCGGCTTTTCCAATTCCTTGATAATGTCGGTCACAGTTGGCACACCAAAAGTATCATCGGCAAACTGCTTGGGTTGCAGCGTGCGTAAGGTGGTGGCGTCGCCAATCAGCGCGCGAATGTCTTTCTTCGTTTGCTCCAAGATACGGCGGACGACCGGATAGGATTCCGGATGCACGCCGGAGCGATCGAGTGGATCCTCGCCATCCTGAATGCGCAAGAAACCTGCACATTGTTCAAACGCCTTCGGACCAAGACGCGGCACATCCTTGAGGGCCGTGCGCTTTTTGAAAGGGCCGTTGGCATCGCGATACGTAACGATCTGTTCAGCCAGCGAGGGGCCGACACCCGACACCCGTGCGAGCAAGGGCACGGATGCCGTGTTCACATCAACGCCGACGGCATTCACGCAATCTTCCACCACCGCATCCAGTGCACGCGACAGCTTATGCTCCATGATGTCGTGCTGATATTGGCCAACGCCAATCGACTTCGGATCAATCTTCACCAATTCAGCGAGCGGATCTTGCAGGCGCCGTGCAATCGAGACCGCGCCACGCAAGGTGACATCGAGTGACGGCAATTCCTGCGACGCATAGGCGGAGGCGGAATAAACGGATGCGCCTGCTTCCGACACCATGGCCTTGATGATCTTCAATTCCGGATATTTCTTTTGCGTTTCGATGACGAGACGATCCGTCTCGCGCGAGGCCGTGCCATTGCCCACAGCGACAAGCTCGACGCCATGGCGGCGACACAACGCCGCGACAACGGCCATCGCCTCATCCCATTGGTTCTTGGGTTCATGCGGATAGATCGTCGCCGTATCGAGCACCTTGCCGGTGGAATCGACAACCGCACACTTCACGCCCGTGCGGAAACCCGGATCAAGGCCAAGCGTGGGCCGCGTGCCCGCGGGCGGAGCCAACAACAAATCACGCAGATTGGATGCGAACACACGCACCGCTTCGGTTTCTGCCACATCGATGAGACGCATGCGGATATCAAGCTGCAACGTCACCTGAATGCGGGTACGCCACGCCCACCGCGCCGTATCGAGCAGCCAGCGATCGGCCTTGCGGCCCTTGTCCTCAATGCCGAACCGTGCGGCGATGCGGCCTTCATAAAGGCTCGGTTGGCCGGGCTCGAGCGGCTGCGGATCAGGTGAGAAATCGAGCGAGAGCACGTCTTCCTTTTCGCCGCGCAGCATCGCCAAAATGCGATGCGACGGCAATTTTGTGAAAGGCTCAGCGAAGTCGAAATAATCCTTGAATTTCGCCCCGTCATTTTCCTTGCCTTCGCGCACTTTGGCAACGAGACGGCCTTGCGCCCAATAGGTTTCGCGCAGATCGCCGACGAGGCCTGCATCTTCAGAGAAATGCTCGACGAGAATCGCACGTGCACCATCGAGTGCATCCTGCGCCGTGGTGACACCTTTCTCCGCATCAATGAACAACGCTGCTTCTACTTGCGGATCGGTCGTGGGATTTTTGAGAAGCGTGTCAGCGAGCGGCGCGAGCCCCGCTTCGCGCGCGATCTGGGCTTTGGTACGACGCTTCGGCTTGAACGGCAGATAGAGATCTTCAAGCCGTGCCTTGGTATCCGCAGCATCGATCGCGGCCTTCAACGCATCGTCAAGCTTGCCCTGTTCGGCAATGCTTTCAAGAATAGCAGCTCGGCGCTGTTCAAGCTCACGCAGATAACGCAACCGCTCTTCGAGGAGGCGCAATTGCGCATCATCGAGACCGCCTGTCACTTCCTTGCGATACCGCGCGATGAAGGGCACCGTTGAGCCACTATCGAGCAATTCGACAGCGGCATTGATTTGCGCTTCACGGCAATTCAGTTCGGTCGCAAGGCGGGCATTGATCGAAAGCATGGCACCCCGGTTCGGCTCACAAGACGTGAGCCGATCCTTGGCCGAGCCGCCGCGCGCTTGCAATCGGCCAGTGCGCCCCTTCCCAAGGAAAGTTTGATTGACTTTTCAGCCAAATACGACGGTACGATGGCCGTTCAGCACGATGCGTGATTCGAGATGCATCTTGACGGCACGCGCCAGCACGCGCGCTTCGATATCGCGCCCGGTGGCAACAAAATCATCCGCTGAGAGCGCATGGGTCACGCGCTCGGTTTCCTGCTCGATGATCGGGCCTTCATCAAGATCGGGTGTCACATAATGAGCGGTCGCACCAATCAACTTCACGCCGCGCTCATGCGCCTGATGATAGGGCTTTGCGCCTTTGAAGCTTGGTAGGAAGGAATGATGGATATTGATGACACGCCCGAAGAGATCCGATGAAAGGCGATCGGACAGAACCTGCATGTAACGGGCAAGCACCACAAGCTCGGCACCCGTCTCGGCAACAAGCGCACGCAACCGATCTTCCTGCGCGAGCTTGGTATCCTTCGTTACTGGCCAATGATGAAACGGGATTCCATTTTGCGCGGCAATCGATGCAGCATCGGCGTGATTGGAAACAATAGCGACGACATCGGCTTTCAACCAACCAACACGCACCTGATAGAGGAGATGTTCGAGACAATGGTCGAATTTCGACACCATGATCACGATCTTCGGCAGCCGACCGAGATCAGCAAGCGCCAGATCCATGGCAAACGCAGCGCGCGCTGATTCCAGCGCAGCCCGGACCGCATCAAGCGAGACGGACGGATCGATCTCGAAGGCAATGCGCATGAAAAAGCGATTGGACGTTCGATCCCAGAACTGCGCGCTTTCGGCGATGTTGCCGCCCAAATCGGCGAGCGCCGCCGTCACCGTCGCGACAATGCGCGGCCGGTCTTGGCAGGACAGGGTCAGCACGTAATGGGCTTTCATCGACGCAGCCTCCTTAAAGCTGCGCCTTCTCTAGCGACGGCTTGGCGCCATGCCAATGCTGCAAAGGGCGCGGATGGCCCTTCTGGAGGGGCTCACTTGGCCAGCATGGCCTTCATTTCAGCGATTTCGGCTTCCTGATCCTTGATGATCTTTTCCGCCAGCGCCTTCACCTTCGGATCCTTGCCATATTGTAGAACAACCTTGGCCATATCGATCGCGCCTTGATGATGCGGGATCATGCCACGCAAGAAGTCCTTATCAGCATCCCCGCTATATTTGATGGCCATGTCCTTATGCATTTTGTCATTGGCCGCCTCATAGGCTTTGGTTGACGGGGTGGCATTCGCCGACGAGGCGCCATGCGCACCATGTGCCCCATGGCCCTGATGCATGTTTTGCGCAAACGCCGGACCGGCGGACAAGAGCGCTGCCAGAGCCAAAACCGTGACGCGGATCATTCGAAACCCTCCTCTGAAACAGACCGAACGCTGCAGGTACATTATGGCAGGAGCGCGACTGTTTCACCTGACTTCGCCCCACTTTGAACCCATCCCCATTCATGCCAGAAGAAGGCAGGAGCCGCCCGCCATGCAATCCCAAGACAATTCTGGCATCGATGTTCTGGTCAGCGAAGTGGGGCCACGCGATGGCCTGCAAATGCTCGCGCGGACCATGCCGACCCACGCCAAACTGCGTTGGATCGAGGCCTTGGCGCACGCAGGATTGCCAGAAATCGAAGTGGGTTCCTGCGTCTCACCCAAGCGCCTGCCGCAAATGGCCGATACGGATGACGTGATCGCGCACGCTGTCAATAATACGCAAGGGACGGTCATTCTCGCCCTCGTTCCGAATCTGCGCGGCGCCGAACGGGCTTTTGCCGCGGGCGCGCATAAAGTCACCATTCCCGTCTCTGCTTCACGCGCGCACAGCCAAGCCAATCTCGGCATGACGCCAGAGGACGTGATTGCGCAGATCCGCGCCATCGATGCGCTGCGCCGATCATGGCCGGGCACCAAACCACGCGTTGAAGTGGGCATTTCGACAGCGTTTGGCTGCACCATGGAAGGGCGGATCGATGAGGATTGGGTGATCCGACTTGCCAGCATGGCGGCGGAAGCGGGTGCGGATTCGGTCGGCCTGTCGGATACGACGGGCATGGGCAATCCGGCGCAAGTAAAACGACTTTTCACTGCGCTCATTCGCGATCTTGGGATGAAGGCAGGTGGCGCTCATTTTCACAATACGCGCGGACAAGGTCTCGCCAATGTTGTCGCTGCGATCGATGTCGGCGTCACAGCATTTGATTCGTCGCAAGCCGGTTTAGGCGGCTGCCCTTATGCGCCCGGTGCGTCAGGCAACATCGTCACCGAAGATCTCGTATTCATGCTTGAAGCGATGGGTTTGCACACCGGTATCGATCTCGACAAATTGGCAGACGCACGACGCATTCTGGCTGAATCCCTGCCAGATGAAACACTTTATGGCCATGTGCCGGAGGCGGGCCTGCCTGTCGGCTTTCTTTATGCGAGGTCCTGATGTCCGCGCAGCGTCCGCTCTCTGGCCTTAAGCTGGTTGAATTTTCGCATATGGTGATGGGGCCGTCCTGCGGCGTCATTCTTGCCGATCTCGGCTGCGATGTGATCAAGATAGAACCTGTCAAAGAAGGCGATAAAACGCGCCGTTTACCGGGTTCTGGGGCAGGATTTTTTGTCACCTTCAACCGCAACAAACGCTCGCTGGCGATTGATCTGAAAACGCCGAAAGGCCTCGCCATCGTCAAGCGGTTGATCGCGCAAGCTGATATTCTCACTGAGAATTTCCGCCCCGGCGCATTGGATGCGATGGGGCTGGGTTATGAAGCGTTGAAAATCGCTAATCCACGTCTGATCTATTGTTCGATGAAGGGCTTTCTAGCAGGCCCTTATGAACAACGCGCAGCGCTTGACGAAGTGGTGCAGATGATGGGCGGGCTTGCCTATATGACAGGCCCGCCCGGCCGCCCGCTTCGCGCTGGCGCATCGGTGAATGACATTATGGGTGGTATGTTTGCGGCGATTGCCATTCTCGCTGCCTTGGAACAGCGCCACGCCACCGGGCAGGGCCAATATGTGAAAAGCGCGTTGTTCGAGAGCAATATGTTTCTCGTGGCGCAACACATGATGCAATACAAGGTGACAGGCAAACCGGCGGCACCCATGCCTGCACGCATTTCGGCTTGGGGTGTTTATGACGTGTTCGACACGGCAGGGCCGGAACAGATTTTTGTCGGCATCGTCAGCGACACGCAATGGATAGCCTTTTGCGATGCGTTTGAGCGTCCCGATTTGAAGGCGCAACCCAATCTCGCTAGCAATGCATTGCGTGTTGCGGCGCGCGAAACGCTCATTCCCGATTTGCGCGCCCTGTTTGCAACACGATCAAGCAGCGACATTGCCGCCTTGTGTGAAAAGGCGCGGCTTCCATTCGCACCCATCAAGAAACCGGAAGATCTGTTCAACGATCCGCATCTCAATGCGCCAGGCGCCATGGTTGAGGTGAGCTTGGGCGATGGCCGCACGGCGCCAGTGCCAGCCCTCCCCATCGCCATGAATGGCGAACGCTTGGGCCTTCATCGCGATGTCCCACGCATTGGCGAAGACAGTGTCGCGATCCTTCAGGAATTGGGATTTGATGCGGACGAGATTGCGGCGCTGCGCGCGGAAGGCATCGTGCAAGGCACCGACGCCTAAAAGTCCGACGTCAGCCCTTTGATTTCCCAATCGCCATAACGCACAGGTTCAAGCCCGCCACGGCCATCGATCTCTTTTTCGCGCGCAGCCTCTTGCGCCGCCTTCTCATAGAGGGCGCGGCGTTCGGCTGCTTCGGCCAGCGCACGGGCGGCCGCAGGGGTCAGCACTTTGGCGGGGCTTTCGTCCACGCCTTCGGAAGCAGGCTTCGGCTCGGTCATGCGATTAATCTAGGACAGCCGGGCGCGATCGGGTAGAAGCGCGCACGCATGCCGGACCCGGCAGCCATTCAGGAGAGCATTTTGTGAGTGAGGCGACCGACGAAGGACAGCGCACGCGGCTCTTGGCCGCGACGATCATTGAAGATGTCCTGCGCCGCGCTCTGCCCCTCGACGAAACGCTGGAACGGACCCTGGCCGAGTCTAGCCTCGATGCGCGCGACAAGGGGCTCGTGCGCGCGATCGCGACGGTGGCTGTCCGCCATTCGGGCTTGATCCGCAAAGCCATCGAGACCCGGCTCGCCAGCGGCGCTTGGCCACGGGCCGGGCGCTTCCCCGCCATCATGATCGCCGCCGCCGCGCAGATCCTTTATCTCGACGTGCCCGATCATGCCGCCGTCGACACCGCCGTCAACCTGATCGGCGCGGACAAGGAATCGCGCCCCTTCGCAAAGCTCGCCAATGCCGTGCTGCGCAGGATTGCGCGCGAGAAGGACGAGATCCTCGCCGCTGCCAACCCCCTTGCGGATGACACTCCGCTTTGGCTCGCCGAGCGCTGGCTGGCACATTATGGCGAAGTGAAAGCGCGCGCCATTGCGGCGGCCCATGGCGAGGAGCCCTCTATCGATCTGTGGGTTAAAAGCGACGCACCAGCTTGGGCCGAACGTCTCGACGCCCTCTTGCTGCCCACAGGCTCGCTCCGCTTGCGCGGACGGGATCCCATTCCGTCGCTTGTAGGCTACAAGGACGGCGCATGGTGGGTGCAAGATGCTGCTGCCTCTCTGCCCGCGCTCCTTCTGGATGTGAAGCCGGGCGAAAAGGTCGCCGATCTCTGTGCCGCGCCCGGCGGCAAGACGGCCCAATTGGCCGCGGCCGGGGCCGATGTTCTGGCTGTGGACCGCTCTGCGCAGCGGATGAAGCGGTTTTCCGAGAATATGCGGCGCTTGGGCTTAAACGTGGAAACCAAGATCGCCGACGCAGCGACCCTTGAAGCGGGCCCTTTCGATGCCATTCTGCTCGATGCGCCCTGCTCGGCGACCGGCACCATCCGCCGCCACCCTGATGTGGCGTGGAACAAGTCGGAGGAGGACTTGGCCAAGTTGACCGCGCTTCAGGCGCGGCTCCTCGATCGCGCCGCTCATCTCCTCAAGCCGGGCGGCCGCCTCGTCTATTGCACCTGCTCGCTCGAACCTGAGGAAGGCGAGCGTCAGATCGATGCCTTTCTGGCCCGCCATCCCAGCATGGAACGGGACCCTGTCCGCCCTGGCGAGATCGCAGGCGTCGATGAGTTTTTGTCGCCCGAAGGCGACATCCGAACGACACCCGATCTTTGGCCTCATGCCGATCCACGTCTGAGCGGTCTTGACGGTTTCTTCGCCGCGCGGCTGCGCCGGCGGGCGTGATCCTCAGGATTAACCACAAAATGCGGTAACGCTCGGGAATGTTCGCACGCCAAGCGCGATCGGGTTAAGGTTAGTAAAAGTTTCACGTGTGGAGTTAGGGCTTGACGGCTGAACCGGTTGCGGACGGGTTGCGGATCGCGCGCCTCGTGATGCGCAGGGGCATGGCCCAAGCGCTCCGCGGGGTCGGTTTGACCCTGCGCGCCTGTCTGCCTCGCCTGCCGCGTGGGCGGCCAGAAGCCGTGAATGTGGCGCCGCAGGATTTGCGCACCGCCGACCCAACCGTCGCTTCCGAGATCTATGCCGGCTATTTCTCACTCGCCGGCAAAGTGGTCGCCGCGTCCGGCCGTTCGCCTTTTGAACTCGACCCCCCCTCGCAAGCGTGGTGGGACGAGCTGCAAAGCTTCGGCTGGCTGCGCCATCTGGGCGCGGCCGATTCCGCCCTCGCCCGCGCCAATGCCCGTGCGCTGATCGAAGACTGGATCAGGCTTTATGGCCGCGGTCAGGATTGGAGCTGTGATCTCGTCGCCCGCCGCTTGATCTCATGGCTGTCACAATCGCCGCTGATCCTCACCGGGGCCGACCGCGATTTCTATCATCGCTACATGCGCTCATTGGCACGGCAAGCCGCATGGCTCGAACGCGCCGCTCTGCGCTCTGGCCCATGCACCAGCCAGCTCCGCGCGGCGATTGCGCTCGCTTATACGGGGCTCTGCACATCCGGCGCGCCCTCCCTCGTCAAACGCGCGTCCAACCTGCTCGCGACCACGCTCGACCGCCAGATTCTGCCCGATGGTGGCCATATCAGCCGCAACCCGGCTTTACTCATCGAGCTTCTCGCCGATCTTCTGCCACTACGCCAAATCTATGCCGCGCAAAATGTCGATGCACCGCCTGCGCTTCTGAATGCGATTGACCGGATGATGCCGATGCTGCGTCTTTTTCGGCATGGCGATGGCAATTTGGCTTTGTTCAACGGCATGGGCGCAACGCCACCCGATCTTCTGGCCACCCTGCTCTCCTATTCCGATACACGGGCCCAACCGATCGAGAATGCCGCTCACTCCGGCTATCAGCGGATGCAGGCGCAGAGCAGCGTGTTGATCCTCGATGCCGGTCCGCCGCCGCCCGAAAGCTTCTCGGGCGATGCGCATGCCGGATGTCTCTCCTTCGAATTCTCCGATGGGCCTTATCGCTTGATCGTGAATTGCGGTGCGCCACCGGCCGCGCAAGAAGCGCGTCGCCAATTGGCGCGTCATACCGCGGCGCATGCAACCATCAGCATTGGCGGGCAATCGTCCTGCCGTTTCCTCGAGGGCGACAGCCGCATGGCAGCCCGCCTCGGCTATCCGATCATCGCCGGGCCGAAACAGGTTCCTGTTGCCCGCGCAGCCAACAGCGCCGGCCAATCGATGCGTGCGTCCCATGATGGCTGGCGCGCGCGTTTCGGCGTCGATCATGAGCGCCGCTTGGCACTTGCCAACAATGGCACAAGGCTTGAAGGCGAAGACGTCTTCGTCAGCGTGCAGGAGGGACGGCTTGGCCCTGAGGGCGGCCCGTTCGTGCTGCGCTTTCATTTGCACCCGGCCGTGCAGGCGGAGCCCGCGGGCGACGGCAATGCCATTGCCCTGACCCTCCCTTCGGGCGAGATCTGGCGTTTCACCTGCGAAGGCCACGCACCACAGATCGAAGACAGCATCTTCTTTGCCGCCGCCGATGGGGCCCGGCCGACACGCGCCATCACGATCAATGGCCGCATTGCCGAGACCGCCGCAATCCGCTGGTCGCTTGCGCGGCGTGAAGGCTGAGCGCGCCTTTGGCGAAGGTGCGGTTTCGCCGCCTCCAAAGTCATGCTAGAGCGCGCCCGTCCTCAACCGGGTGAGTACCATGACAACCGATCTCCGCCGCATTGGCCGCGCGCTTCTGTCCGTTTCCGATAAGACAGGGCTCATTCCCTTCGCGCAGGCTTTGCACGCGATGGGCGTCGAGCTGATTTCGACCGGCGGCACACGCAAAGCGCTCGCTGATGCCGGCCTGCCGGTGAAGGACGTGTCCGACATCACAGGCTTCCCGGAAATGATGGATGGCCGCGTGAAGACCCTGCACCCGAAAGTGCATGGTGGCTTGCTCGCCATTCGCGAAAATCCTGAACATGAAGCCGCCATGCTCGCCCATGGCATCGGCCCTATCGATCTCCTCGTCGTCAATCTCTACCCGTTCGAAGCCACCATTCAAGCCAACAAGAGCGAAGAGGATTGCATCGAGAACATCGATATTGGCGGCCCCGCGATGATCCGCGCCGCATCGAAAAATCATGGTGACGTCACCGTGATCGTCGAAGCCGCCGATTATGAAAAAGTTCTCGCCGAGATGAACGCCAACAAGGGCGCAACATCACTGGCGCTGCGCAAACATCTGGCCGCCAAGGCGTTCGCACGCACCGCCGCTTACGATGCTGCGATCTCGACTTGGTTCGCTGCCCATCTCGGTGAAGCAACACCGGATTTCCGCGCCCTTGGCGGCAAGCTTGCCGAACCCATGCGGTATGGCGAAAACCCGCACCAGAGTGCCGCCTTCTACCACACCGCCGAAATTCGCCCCGGTGTCGCCACTGCACGTCAGGTGCAAGGCAAGCAGCTCTCCTTCAACAACATCAACGATACGAATGCCGCGTTCGAATGCGTTTCGGAATTCGATCCGAACCGTGCGGCTGCAGTCGTGATCGTCAAGCATGCCAATCCTTGTGGTGTTGCCGAAGGCGCGAGCCTACGCGAAGCCTATGAGAAAGCACTGCGTTGCGATCCGGTTTCGACCTTTGGCGGCATTGTGGCGCTCAACCGCAAACTCGATGCTGAAGCCGCCAAGGCGATTGTCGAAATCTTCACCGAAGTCATCATCGCGCCTGACGCCGATGCAGATGCTATTGCGCTTGTCGCGGCGAAAAAGAATTTGCGTCTGCTGGTGACCGGCGGCCTCGCTGATCCACGCGCCTCGGGCCTCGACTTCCGCACTGTTGCAGGCGGCTTCCTTGCGCAGTCGCGCGATAATGCCGTTGTCGATGACATGACCCTGAAAGTCGTGACGAAGCGTGCACCAACCGAACGCGAAATGGCCGATCTACGCTTTGCCTTCCGCGTCGCCAAACATGTGAAGTCGAACGCGATTGTCTATGCCAAGGATCTCGCGACAGTTGGCATTGGCGCAGGCCAAATGAGCCGCGTCGATTCATCCCGCATCGCGGCTTGGAAAGCGGCCGAAGCCGCGAAAGCCGCTGGCTTGGCAGAAAGCCTCGCCAAAGGCTCTGTCGTTGCATCGGATGCATTCTTCCCCTTCGCCGATGGATTGTTGGCCGCCGCTGATGCCGGCGCCACTGCGATCATTCAGCCCGGCGGTTCGATGCGTGATGACGAAGTGATTAAGGCGGCTGACGATGCAGGCCTTGCGATGGTCTTCACCGGCCATCGCCATTTCCGGCATTAAGAAAAGAACAAATCGTTCAGAAAGATTGCGTCATGACGACGAGAGAGTCGTCTGACGCGGAAATCTACCGCCGCACGCGTAACACCAGTACCAATCCAATCGCGAAAAAGGCGATCAGCACCGCAACGCCAGCGCGCTGGCTCGCGGTGATTCCCGTAACCAACGCAACAAGCGTTGGCCCGAGAAAGCTCGTCACTTTTCCGGAGAGTGCAAACAGACCGAAATTCTGGCCGATTTTTTCAGGTTTTGACAGCCGGATCAGCAGCGTGCGTGACGCTGCCTGCAAGGGTCCGGCGACAAGCCCAATCAATAAGCCGAGCGCGATATAGACGCGTTCCGATGTCCCGGTGAAAAGCCCGGCCAAAGCATCTGCGGGAACGACGGGCACGACATAGAAAATCACGTCGCGCCCCGTGCCGACAATACCGATCGATGCCAAGATCAAAACGCACAACGCCACGGCGATGACGGGCGCAGGCCCGAATGCATCATCCGCTTTACCACCCAGCCATGCGCCCAATGTGGCGGTGACCGTGAGCAAAATACCGAACACGCCAATCTGCGTCGAACCCCAGCCAAACACGCCTGCGGCATAGATCCCTGCAAACGCAAATAAGGCTGCCAAGCCATCAGCATAGATCATGTTGGCAAGGAGAAAGCGCGCGAGGTTTTTGTCGTCCCGCAAACCGCGCACCGCTTGGCGCAGGCTGCGCAAACCATCAGCCATCGCCGCGCGCAAACTCAAACCCGTTTTCGCAATATCCGGCGTGAACAGGAAAAGCGGCAACACGAAAATAAGAAACCAGAGCGCCGCAAAGGGACCGGACGCACGATCACCGGCGCGGCTTGCCGCATCAAGGCCAAAGGCGGGATCGCGTCCGAGCAGAGTCTTGCCCGTCTCAGGATCCGTCGCGAGAAAAGCAAGCGCCATGATGAGCGAAATCAAACCGCCGACATAGCCCACAGCCCATCCTGTACCGGAGAGGCGGCCGAGTTTTTCTGGCGGCGCAAGGGTCGGCATCATCGCATTGTTGAACACGGTGGCGAATTCCGCCCCCAGCGTTGCAATCACATAACCGAGCAAACCAAATGCAATGGCATAGGGCGCGCCTGGCACAGCCAACCAGAGCATCGCGCATCCGATAAACACAAATGCCCCAAACAAGGCGATCCACGGTTTGCGCGGACCGCTCGCATCCGCCACCGACCCCAGAAAAGGCGACAGCAACGCAATGCAAAGGCCGGCGAACCCGGTGGCATAACCCCACAGCGCTTGGCCTTCCGCCGGATTGCTGACGACAGCGGACGTGAAATAAGGCGCAAAGATAAAGGTCGTCACCAGCGTGAAGAAAGGCTGTGTCGACCAATCAAACAGGATCCACCCAAAACGCGCTCGCGCTGGAGGATAGGCTCGCGCGGTCATGTCAGAGCGGCAATCCGCGCAACAGCCGCGGCGATTGTGCGCTTGCGGCCGCTTCCTGAATGAAGCGATTTTTTAGCGAAGGCAGACGATCGACAAGCCCCAACCCGAAATCACGCAACGCACGGAGCGCTGGGTTGTCGTTCGAGAACAGCCGGTTCAATCCATCCGTGACAGCAGCCATGGCAACGGTTGGTGTGCGGCGCGCGCGCTCATAAGTTTCGAGCATATCGATATCGCCGAGATCGAGCCCGAGTGCGGCTTGCTCCGCAATCAATTCAGCGAGCACAGCGATATCTTCGAGACCAAGATTGAGACCCTGTCCCGCAATGGGATGGATGACATGCGCTGAATCGCCCACAAGCGCGACGCGCGGTGCCACGAAACGACGTGCCATCTGAAAATTCAACGGCCATGCTTTGGGCCGCGCCTTCATCGTCAAGCGTCCGAGTTTCAACCCGAAACGCTTTTCGATCTCCGCGAGCAGATCCTCGTCATCGAGCGAGAGCAAAGCATCGATATTTTCATTGCGCTCTGACCAGACGATGGAGGATTCGTTGCCCGGCAGAGGCAGCGTCGCGAACGGACCCGATGGCAAAAAATGTTCTTCCGCACGGCCATGATGCGGCCGCTCATGCGCGATGGTCGTAACGATGCCGGACTGATCATATGACCAACGCACCACATCGATCTTCGCCATGCGGCGGATCGGCGATGGTCCGCCATCGCACGCACACAAAAGCTGCGCGTCCATCAGCGTGTCATCCGATAGCGTGATCGTGATGCGCGCGGGCCCTGTCACAAAGTCCTTAATTGCCACTGCGCGCATATCGACACCCACGCGTTCGGCTTCCTCGCGCAGCGCGCGAATGAGTGCGCCTTGCGGCGCCATCGATGCGAATGGCTCGCCATCATCGACTTCACCCGCGAAGGTCAGAAACACCGGCCGCACCGGATCGTTCAACCGCGAATCGGTGATCACCATGTCGCGGATTGGTTCGGCTTGGGGCGCGACGCGATCCCACACGCCCAGCGCTTCGAACATGCGCTTTCCACCTGCAGCGAGCGCAAACGCGCGATCGTCAGGCCGCGGCGGCGTGGCAAAAGCCGGATCGCACACAACAACCTTCAAACGGCCGCCAGCCGCTTGGCGTAAAGCGAGCGCCAAAGTGAGGCCTGCAAGACCGCCACCGCCGATGACGATGGCCGCACGTTCCGGTGATTGTCCGGGAGGGATCATGGCGCTCAATCCGTAGAGTTTCGATCTTGGTTCTGGGCCGGGATTGCGGCTCAAGCAAGACTTTTGCGGCCGGAGATTTCAAACCAAGTCCGGCGCTTGCTGGAAAGCACGGCGGCGGGGTGGCATAACCACTTGGCAAGGAGTTGAAACTATGGCGCTCGGAATCCCGGAACTTCTGTCGATCCTCGATCTGGAACAGCTGGAAGAAAACCTGTTCCGTGGGCGATCGCCACAAGTGGGCTGGCAGCGTGTCTTCGGCGGCCAGGTGATCGGGCAAGCGCTCGTGGCCGCGACCCGCACCGTCGTGGCCGATCGGCCGCCGCATTCCCTCCATGGCTATTTTCTGCTGCCCGGCGATCCCGCCATTCCGATCATTTACGAGGTTGAGCGCATCCGGGACGGCAAGAGCTTCACCACGCGGCGGGTGAAGGCGATCCAGCACGGCCACGCGATTTTCACTCTCTCGGCGTCCTACCAGACGCCTGAGGAGGGGCTGACGCACCAAATGCCGATGCCCGACGTGCCGATGCCGGAAGATCTGCCGGATGATGACGAACTCAAGAAAACCATTCTGCCATCGCTGCCAGAGGGCATTCGCCGCTATTATGAGCGCGAACGGCCGATCGAATTGCGCCCTGTAAGCTTCGACCGGCGGGTCAAACCCGGCCAAACGCGCGATCCGGTCTTCAATGTCTGGATCAAAACGACGAACCCGCTGCCCGATGACCCGGCGATCCACCAATCGGTGCTGGCCTATGCGTCCGACATGACGCTGCTCGACACTTCACTCGTCGCCCATGGCCGCTCAGTCCTCGACGGCTCGATCGTCGCCGCCAGCCTCGACCACGCGCTGTGGTTCCACCGCCCCTTCCGGGCCGATGAATGGCTACTCTACGCACAGGATAGCCCCTTCTCCGGCGGCGGCCGCGGCCTGTCGCGCGGGCTGATCTTCACCCGCACCGGTGAACTCGTGGCGTCCGTGGCGCAAGAAGGCCTCATTCGCGTCAGACGGCCCAAAGCGTGAGCGGCGGTCTGGATTCGAATGAGGCGGCTTCCTCATCCGACTGATTAATTTTTAGGCACAATGTTGAGGCAATAGACCGATTCGAGCCGAATCCGGCCCGAATCCCGGCTGGCACGCCCCTTGAATTGCAGATCCCCGAAGCCCGGCTCCCGGGCGCACGAGGGACTGCACAATGAAAATCGTGATGGCGATCATCAAGCCGTTCAAGCTGGAGGAGGTCCGCGATGCGCTGACCGCCATCGGCGTTCATGGGCTGACTGTCACCGAAGTGAAGGGTTACGGGCGGCAGAAGGGTCATACTGAAATCTATCGCGGCGCCGAATATGCCGTGAGTTTCCTCCCCAAGCTGAAAATCGAAGTCGCGGTGAGCTCGGATCTCGTCGCCACCGTGATCGACGCGATTTCAGGCGCGGCGAAAACCGGCCAGATCGGCGATGGCAAGATTTTCGTCATGCCGATCGAACAAGCGGTGCGCATCCGCACCGGTGAACGCGATCAGGACGCGCTCTAAGGCTCACGAGGAATTTATGATGACACAGAAATCAATTCTCCGGGCGAGCCTGATTGGCACAGCCCTCTCCTTTGCTAGCACTGTGGCGATGGCTGCTGATGCTGCACCCGTTCCCAACAAGGGCGACACGGCATGGATGCTGATTTCCACCGTGCTCGTTCTGTTGATGACGATCCCGGGGCTTGCCCTGTTTTACGGCGGCCTCGTTCGCACCAAGAACATGCTGTCCGTTCTCTCGCAGGTTTTCGCCATCGTCTGCATGGTCGCAATCCTGTGGGTGGCGTTTGGCTATTCGCTCGCCTTCACCGGTGGCAATGATTTCATCGGTGGCCTCGATAAGATTTTCCTGAAGGGCGTGACGCCGGAGGCGGTGGCTGCGACCTTCTCGAATGGCGTTGTCATTCCTGAACTCGTCTACATGGCCTTCCAGATGACATTTGCGTGCATTACGCCCGCGCTCATCGTCGGCGCTTTTGCAGAGCGTATGCGCTTTTCCGCAGTGCTTCTCTTCGTCGCGTTGTGGGTCACGGTGATCTATTTCCCGATCGCGCACATGGTGTGGTACTGGGCGGGCCCGGATGCGATTGCGACGGCCGCGAAAGCCGTGGCCTCAGCCTCTGACGCCGCTGCAAAGACGGCAGCGCAAGCCAAGCTCGACGAAGTGCTCGCCGATGCAGGTCTCATTTTCAAATGGGGTGCGCTCGATTTCGCTGGCGGCACCGTTGTGCACATCAATGCCGGCATCGCAGGTCTTGTCGGCGCGCTGATGATTGGCAAGCGCATCGGCTACGGCAAGGAATTGATGGCGCCGCATTCGCTGACGATGACCATGATTGGCGCTTCGCTTCTCTGGGTCGGCTGGTTCGGTTTCAACGCCGGTTCGAACCTCGAAGCGAATGGCACGGCCGCTCTCGCGATGGTCAACACTTTCGTGGCCACGGCTGCTGCTGGCTTTGCTTGGTTGGTTGTCGAATGGGTGGCCAAAGGCAAGCCGACCTTGCTTGGCCTTGTGTCGGGCGCCGTGGCGGGTCTCGTCGCGGTGACACCGGCATCGGGCTTTGCCGGTCCGATGGGCTCGATCGTGCTCGGCCTTGTCGCTGGCCCGGTCTGCTACTTCTTCGTCTCGACGGTGAAGAACGCGCTCAAATATGACGACTCGCTCGATGTGTTCGGCGTCCACTGCGTCGGCGGCATCATCGGTGCGATTGCCACGGGCATCCTCGTCAATCCGGATCTCGGCGGCGTCGGCATCCCCGATTACGTCTCGAAGCCCGGCGAACTCGCAGTCGCGTCCTATGAATTCGGCACGCAGATGTTCGCGCAGATCAAGGCGGTGCTGCTGACCCTCGTCTGGTCGGGCGTTGGCTCTGCGATCCTCTTCAAGATCGTCGATCTCATCATCGGCCTGCGCGTTCCGGCCGAAGAAGAGCGCGAAGGCCTCGATATCGGCGAGCATGACGAGCGCGCCTACAATTATTGATCCGCAAGGGTCTCACGCGCTTCCCGCGCGAGCGGGGAGAGGGGGAAGCGGCCGGAGCAATCCGGCCGCTTTTTTAGTTCGCCTCTGCCTTGGCGGGCTCCAAGGTTAAGACCGCTTTAACTCCGGCCTTCTTAGGGTGCGAGGAGAGAAGGTGCGCTCCCCGGTGGCCAAGACCGGGCGGTGCCATGTGGCGTGGTCTGGGTCAGTATGCGAACGACACGATCCTCGAGGTCCGGTTTCGATGAATTCGGCCTCCATCTGAAAGACTTTCTTCTCCGCCGCACGGCTGAGATTGCGGGCGTCGCGATGCTCGTCTTCGCCGTAGTGATGACATTGGCGCTCATCACCTGGTCGGTGCAGGACCCCAGCATCAATCACGCGACCTCAGGCCCTGTGCGCAACTGGCTCGGCCGACCCGGCGCATTATTGGCCGATCTCGCGATGCAGCTCTTTGGCGTCGCCTCAATCGCGATGATCGGGCCGATTGCCCTCTCCGGTTTCCGGCTGTTCTCCGGCCGCCAAGGTCGGCTCGGCAAATCCCGTTTCATCTTCTGGTTCATTGGTGCGATCGCGGCCTGCGCCTGCGCGGCGGCGATGCCGCGGACCGATGCCTGGCCTTTGCCAACGGGGCTCGGCGGCGTGGCGGGCGATGCCGTGCTTAATCTCCTCCAAAACGGCTTGGGTTTGGGCGGCAGCGCCATGCGCGCTTTGTTCGGCCTCGCCTTTGGCGCTTTGGCCTTCTTCTCGCTCGCTTTTTCCAGCGGCTTTTTCGGCCGTGGTGAAGAGGCTGATCCGCGCCATCCGGAAGCGAAAAGCCGCCGTCCCGTAAAGGCAGAAGATTTCGACGATGACGACCGCGCGGGCGATCCCGGCTTCGGCATCGTCTCGCTCGGGGCCATCTTTCATGCGCTGTTGAGTCTGCGCGGTGCACTGGCGCGGCGCATGCCAAGCCGTAGCGCGTCGTCAGGCCCCGGTTTTTTCAGCCGCTTTGCATTGAAGTTGCGTGATCGTGATGACGATCCGCTCGAAGCGATGCGCCGCCGCGGTGCCATGGGCCGCACCGAACCCGATTTCGGCACCTATCCGTTGCGCCAGCCACTTGATCTGCCCGACGACGAAGTAACGTCGCAACAGCCCGCGCAACCGACCCGTGTGGCCCCGCGCGCACCGGCACCAAAACAGGGCAAACGCGCTGCCTCTGAAGCGCAAACTTCGATGCTCGACAATGGCGAATACCGCCTGCCGCCCTTGTCGCTGCTCGCAGAGCATAAGCGCGTCGTACAAACACAATTATCGACAGAAGCGCTTGAGCAGAATGCGCGCCTTCTCGAGAGTGTTTTGGAAGATTTCGGCGTACGCGGCGAAATCATCAATGTGCGCCCGGGCCCGGTCGTCACGCTGTATGAATTGGAGCCCGCACCGGGTATCAAATCCTCACGCGTGATCGGTCTTGCTGATGATATTGCGCGCTCGATGAGCGCCGTGTCGGCACGCGTCGCCGTGGTGCAAGGACGCAATGCCATTGGCATCGAATTACCAAACCAGAAGCGTGAAACCGTGTGGCTGCGCGAATTGCTGTCGTCGCAGGATTTCGAAAAATCGAAATTGAAGCTTGCGCTTTGCCTCGGCAAAACGATTGGCGGCGAGCCCGTCATCACCGAACTCGCGCGCATGCCGCATTTGCTGGTCGCCGGCACCACCGGTTCAGGCAAATCAGTCGCCATCAACACCATGATCTTGTCGCTCCTCTACCGGCTCACGCCGCAGGAATGCCGCTTGATCATGGTCGATCCGAAAATGCTCGAACTCTCCGTCTATGACGGCATTCCGCATCTGCTGACGCCCGTCGTCACCGATCCGAAGAAAGCCGTCGTCGCGCTCAAATGGGCGGTGCGCGAGATGGAAGAGCGCTACAAGAAAATGTCGAAACTCGGCGTGCGCAACATTGACGGTTTCAATGCGCGCGTCGGTGAAGCCAAATCGCGCGGCGAAATCATCACACGCACGGTGCAAACGGGATTTGACCGTGAGACCGGCGAGGCGATCTACGAAGAAGAGGTGATGGATCTCGAACCCTTGCCTTACATCGTCGTCATCGTCGACGAGATGGCTGACCTGATGATGGTCGCTGGCAAGGACATCGAAGGCGCGATTCAGCGCTTGGCGCAAATGGCCCGTGCAGCGGGCATCCATGTCATCCTCGCGACACAGCGCCCCTCGGTCGACGTCATCACCGGCACGATCAAGGCGAATTTCCCAACCCGCATCTCATTCCAAGTCACGTCGAAGATCGACAGCCGCACCATTCTCGGCGAGCAGGGTGCTGAACAGCTCCTTGGCCAAGGCGACATGCTCTACATGGCAGGCGGTGGCCGCATCGCGCGTGTGCATGGTCCGTTCGTGTCGGACGATGAAGTGGAAAAAGTGGTGGCCCATCTCAAGGCACAAGCGCGGCCGCAATATCTCGAAGCCGTGCTGCAAGATGATGGCCCGGGCGAAGAGGAAGATGGTGGCGGTGCCATCATGGATCAGGGCGCGTTCGGCGCTGCCTCGGGCGATCTCTACGATCAGGCCGTGGCGCTCGTATTGCGTGACCGGAAAGCCTCGACCTCCTACATCCAGCGACGCCTGCAAATCGGCTACAACCGCGCCGCCTCGCTGATGGAGCGGATGGAGAACGAAAACATCGTCGGACCGGCCAATCATGCCGGAAAGCGCGAGATCCTCCTTGAAAGCCCGCAAGGGAGACACGATACCGGATACGATGATTGATCCGGTTCGTCCTACCGCCCCACGCCTGATCCGCGCCGCCGTCCTCGTCACGGCGGCGTTGGCGCTTGCGCCGCTGCCCGGCCTCGCGCAATCGCCCCCGCCCAAAGTGACGTTCCCGGCCAAAGTGCCCTTGCCACCGCCGCGCCCCGCGAGCCTTGGCGGGTCCAAAGGGCCTGTCGTTGTGGCCCCACCGCCAGCCGCCGCAACCACCGCTCCAGCCCTCAAGCCAGCCATGCCCGCGGCCCCCGGCCCGAGCCAGATCACGCCGCAAATGACGAATCGCGAGATCATCGAGCGGGTCAATGCGGCGCTGAACGCCGTGCCTTTCATGTCGGCCGATTTCACCCAAGTGGGCGCGAACGGCAAAAGGCTCTCAGGCACGCTGACCGTGCTGAAACCCGGCCGCCTGCGCTTCGAATATGATCCGCCCGCCACCGTGAACATCGTTGCCGACGGCAATCAGGTGGCGATCACCGACCGCAAGCTGAAGACGCAGGATCTCTACCAGATCGGCCAGACCCCGCTGAAATTCATCCTGAAACCCGGCCTCGACCTTGCCCGCGACACGGTTGTGACCGGGATCGAGCGGGAAAAGGACCGGCTGACTGTTAATCTCGAGGATAAATCGACCTTTGGCGGCACCTCGAAGATCGCGCTGATGTTCGACCCCGCGACCTTGGCGCTCCGCCAATGGGTCGTAACCGACCCGCAGGGCTACGAAACCCTTGTTCGGCTCGAGAATATCGACACGAAAACCCGGCCCGAGAACGATTTTTTCGTCATCAACAGGCTGCGGAACTGACCCCTTGCGGGGCGCTGCGGCAAGGCTTAGGCCGGATAGGACATCCCTTGCCGGAGCCCTGCCTTGCCCATCACGGTCAGCACCTGGAACATCAATTCGGTCCGCCTGCGCATCGGCCTCGTCGAACGGTTTTTGACCGAGACGAAGCCCGATATTCTATGCCTGCAGGAAACCAAGGTGCAGGACGATAAATTCCCGCTCTCCGATTTCCGCAAGATGGGCTACCGCCACATCGCGATCAACGGACAGAAGGGCTATCACGGCGTTGCCATCGTTTCGCGCCTGCCTTTTGCCGACCAATCGGCCAGGCAATTCTGCGACAAGAATGATGCCCGCCACATCAGCGTAACCTTCGATGCAGGCACGAAAGCAGCGGGCCTCACCGTGCATAATTTCTACGTTCCTGCGGGTGGTGATATTCCCGACCCCGAGGCGAACGAAAAATTTGCGCACAAACTCTCATTCCTCGACGAGATGCGCGACTGGGGCAGAAAAGACCGGCCTGCGCAACAAAAGGCCATTCTCGTTGGCGATCTCAACGTTGCACCACTCGCCAATGATGTGTGGAGCCACAAGCAATTATTGGATGTGGTGTCGCACACGCCGATCGAATGCGAGAAATTCAACGCCGCGCAAAATGATGGTCAATGGGTCGATGCCATTCGCCAGCTCACGCCCGAGCCTGAAAAAATCTATACATGGTGGAGTTATCGCGCGCAGGATTGGGAAAAATCTGACCGCGGCCGCAGGCTCGACCATATCTGGGTATCGCAAGATCTCGCGCCGAGCGTGAAAAAATCCAACATTTTGCGCGACGCCCGCAATTGGGAGCGCCCTTCCGATCACGTTCCGGTGACGATCACGCTGAAATGATCAATCGAGTGTGACGCTGACGCGTTGCAAATCGCGATACAGCGTATCGGTGCGCTGGCGTAGGATTTTAAAAATATTGACCGCGGTATCGGGAAATTCTTCGAGAACCCGGCGCATCACTGTGCGGGGAATCCGCATCAGGCTTGTGGTTTCCTGCGCAATGGCCGTGCCCTGATATTCCGTTTCAGCAAAGAGCGCGATTTCACCCACCATCGCGCCGCGAATGGCCGTGACAGGTTCACCACCCGGCGTGGATACCAGCATGCGGCCGCTGGTGATGATGTAAGCAGCATCGGCTGGATCGCCGCGCCGAAACAACGCGTCATTGGAGCGCAAGAAGCGTGTCTCAGCGGAAAACGCGACGAGCTGCAACGCCTCCGGTTCCATCGCAGCGAAAACCGGGAAAGCCTGCAACAAGAGCATGTCATCGCGCAGCGCCATGGGCCGTCATATCCTCACAAAGCGAGCCGGTAACCGCCAGCTTCCGTGACCAGAAGGCGCGCATCCGAGGGATCGGCTTCGAGCTTCTGACGCAGGCGGTAAATATGCGTTTCGAGAGTATGCGTCGTCACGCGCGGATTGTAACCCCACACTTCAGCGAGAAGCGTTTCGCGAGCCACCGCTTCGTTAGCGCGATGGAGATAAAGCAGGATCGCCGCTTCCTTTTCCGTCAGTCGCAGCACATCGCTGCCTTCCGCCTGCAAGGTTTTGGCGAGCGGCCGGAACAGGAAAGGCCCGATCGGAATCGTCTCGTCACGCCCCGCCTGGCGTAACAGCCGCCGCAGCTTCGGAAGAAGCCGCGCAAGACGCACAGGCTTCACCAATGTCGCTTCATCGGCGGCGCTTTCGCCGCGCGGCAACAGCGTGAGCGCCGGCGCATCGCAGCCGGCGGCGTGCAGCGCATCGCGATGTTCTTCCGCCGTGACGTCGTCGCCTGCGACAATGATGGCATGGGCTGGCTCAGCGCCGAGTAGATGCAGCGCGTCCGCAAGCGTTGTCGCTGTGCGCGGCGAAAAGCCGGGATCAAGCGCCAATTGCTCGGCGAGCGCGGTGGCGAAATCCGCGTCCTCATCGATGATCAGGATGGAATGGCGTTCGGTCATGAACTCGGTACGGTTGCGGCAAGGCTCTTTTTTCACCTAAACCGGAGCGAAGCCCGCAAGCAAGCACGACGACCACACCATGAACTGCACGCGCCTCAGCCGCATTGATGTCTATGCCGACCCGCTCAACCGGCAACAGGGATGGCTGGTGGCCGGGCCTTTGCGGTTTCGGGTCAGCCTTGGCCGCGCCGGCATCACGCGCCAGAAGCGCGAGGGCGATGGCGCGACGCCTGCGGGCTGTTGGCGTCTCCTGCAGGCCTTCACCCGCAAGGACGGCCAACGTTTTGGTACGAACGGGCTCAAGACCACGCCGATCCGCCGTAGCGACGGCTGGTGCGACGATGTCACCTCACCCCGCTACAACCAGCCCGTGCCACTTCCGTGCAAGGCCAGCCATGAAGAGATGTGGCGCAAAGATCATCTCTATGACGTGGTGATCGACAGTGATTGGAACCGGCGACCGGCCGTCAAAGGGCGCGGCAGCGCCATCTTCATCCATCTGCGTCGGCATGATGGTGGCCCAACGGCGGGATGCATCGCGCTTGCACCGCGCGACATGCGCATCCTCTGGCCGCGGCTTGGACGTCGCACCCGCCTGATCGTTCATTGAATTTTGGCGCGCGCGATCCATCTCGAAGCGATGATGAAACGGCGCAACATTCTCAAAATGGTGGGGCTGGGCGCAGCCTCGCTCACGGCGACAGCCTTCGCACCCCTATCGGGCAACCCTTATTATGAGGGCCCGATCAGTGACCATTTCGACGGCACGCGGTTTTTCAATCCGGGCCGGCCTTGGAATAAATCCCGTCTCGATCTTCTGCGCTGGCAAATGGCCAGCGAGGGCAAAGAACCATGGCCCGAGAGTGTTCCGAGCCCGTTTCAGGATAAGCCCCCGGCACGCGTTGATGGCACGGCTGCACGCATCGCCTTTGTTGGGCATGCCAGCCATTTTTTGCAGACAGGCGGGCTCAACATTCTGATCGATCCCGTCTGGTCGGAGCGGTGCTCACCGGTGAGTTTTGCGGGGCCTAAGCGCGTCAATCCGCCGGGCATCGCGTTTGATGATTTGCCACGCATCGACATTGTTCTGATCACGCACAATCATTATGACCATCTCGATGTCGATACGCTGGGCGCATTAGTGAAGCGCGATAATCCACGCCTGATTGCACCGCTCGGCAATGATACGATCGTGCGTGAAGCCATTCCCACCGCGCAAATCACCGTGTTTGACTGGCACCAAGACGTCAAACTGAACAATAAAATCCGCGTGCATTTTACACCGGCGCAGCATTGGTCCGCGCGCGGCTTGTTCGACAGGCTCTGCGCCTTGTGGAGTTCATATGTCATCGAAACGCCGGCCGGTCTGATCTACCATGTCGGGGATACCGGTTTCGATGCAGCATTGTTCACTGATGCGCGCAAAAAATATGGGGCGCCGCGTCTCGCGATTTTACCGATCGGGGCCTATGAGCCGCGTTGGTTCATGAAGGATCAGCATATCAACCCTGAAGAAGCGGTCGAGATCATGCGGCTCTTGGGGGCAAGCCACGCACTCGGCCATCATTGGGGTACGTTCAAACTGACCGATGAAGGCGTGATGCGGCCGCCCGAAGCGCTCGAGATTGCGCTGGATGCAAAAGGCATCGAGCGGACACGTTTCCGTGCCATGCGCCCGGGCCAAGCCTTCATGCTGAATGGAGCGACGCTGAAAAACGCCTGACTATTTTCGGGGCTGCACGAAAATGTTGATTTCGAGTGCCTCATCAGCCGGGCCTTGGCCAAGCGTGACATATTCCTCGATGAAGGTTTCCTTCGCATCGATCCCGCGCTGGTCGAGATAGGCGGTGATCGCCTCATAGGTGGAATCGATGTCTTCATAAGGCGCACGGTGAACGAAGCGCCATGCGCTGCCTGTCGGTGTCAGGCCGAAACGGATATCGGCGGCAAGCCCAGAAGGCCGCTCGGCAGGCGCACGATCGATCGGCAATTGCGCTTCGAAGCGGAAGCCGAGATCGTCGGTTTCGAGAAAGAGCGCGATCGGCTTGCCGGTGATGGCGATGCCATTGGCCTTCATCGAATCCTGCAGCTTGGTGAAGGCACCAGTCAGCTTGTCATAGCCATCATCCCATGTCGCTGCGCCGCGCAGCAGCGCAGCGGGGCGGCCGGCAAGCTCAACCTTGTCAGGCATGGACGGGTCGGCCGGCGGCGGCACCAATGTCTGCACCGTTGCGGCAGGTGGTGCTACGGCTACCGGAGGCGGGGTTGCGGGCGCGGGGGCAGCCTGTTGCGGCGTGGCAGGCGCTGGATCCGCCTTCGGCCCATCGGCTTTCGGCGTTTCAGGCGCGGCCGCAGGCGGCGGCAAGGGCTGGCTTTCGACCGGCTGGGGCGCAGGGACGGTCTGTTGCGCGTGCAAAGGCGCACTCGCCAAGAGCGGGGCCATGCAGCCAAGCAGGATCAGGAAGTGTGCCGCCTTCATCGTTTCGCCCCGGATTCGCATGAGCGAGTTTACCCGCCGAGACCCGCTTCGGTCGAGAGCGGACTCGCGGTTTGGCGCGCAAAACATTATATGCACAGCAGACAGGACCGAACCGATGAGCCTCGCGGAACGCCCATATCTGAAGATGAACGGAGCCGGCAATGAGATTGTCGTGCTCGATCTGCGCGATTCCGAGCATATCGTGAGCGCGGCAGAGGCGCGTGCCATTGCGAAGGCTCCCGGCTCGCATTTCGATCAGCTGATGGTGTTGCATCGGCCGCACAGCGCCGGAACCAATGCGTTCATGCGGATCTACAACACGGATGGCTCAGCTTCGAGCGCGTGTGGGAATGGTACGCGCTGCGTTGCATGGGCCATGCTGGAAGGAACACCGCACAGCGCGCTGCGGCTTGAGACCGAGTCTGGCCTGCTCGAATGCCGCCGCGACGGCGCACTGACCTTCACGGTGGATATGGGCGAACCGCGATTCGATTGGCAGGAAATCCCACTGTCCCGCCCGGTCGCCTCGCCTGACGCCGTTGATTATTATTTCGGCCCTGCAGACGCGCCGATTTTGACGACGCCCTCCGTGGTCAGCATGGGCAATCCGCATGTGATCTTTTTCGTCGACACGGTCGCGGCATGGGATGTGCCGGGCATCGGCCCGAAGATTGAACATGATCCGCTGTTCCCGGAACGGGTGAACGTGTCCTTTGCTGAAATCACAGCAAAGGATTCGATGAATTTACGCGTCTGGGAGCGTGGCGCGGGCGAAACGCGGGCGTGCGGTTCAGGCGCATGTGCTGCTGCGGTTGCTGCGGCACGCCGTGGTTTAACGGGACGCGACGTCCGCGTCTCATTGCCCGGCGGCGATCTCCTGATCCAATGGCGCAAGAGCGACAATCACGTGCTGATGACGGGACCGGTTGAGCTTGAACATACCGGCCAATTCGATCCGGCGATTTTCGAGACCGCCTGATGGCTGTCGATCTTCTGACCTTTGGGTGCCGTCTGAACATCGCTGAATCTGAAGCGATGAAGAAAGCGGCGGAGAGCGCGGGTCATCGCCACCTTGCCATCGTCAATACGTGCGCCGTGACGGGCGAAGCCGTCCGCCAAGCAAGGCAGGCTATTCGCCGCCTGAAGCGCGAGCATCCCGAGACACGGATTGTCGTGACCGGTTGCGCCGCACAGATCGATCCGAACATGTTCGCCGCGATGCCGGAGGTCGACCGAGTCATCGGCAATGAAGAGAAGGCACAGGCCACGACCTGGGCTTCCCTGCGCGATCCGCACCTCGACACCGAGCGGATCCGCGTCAATGACATCATGGCCGTGCGAGAAAGTGCCCCACACTTCGCTGAGCATTTCGAAGGCCGCACGCGCGCTTTCGTACAAGTTCAGAATGGTTGCGACCATCGCTGCACCTTCTGCATCATCCCGTTCGGCCGCGGAAATTCACGCTCTGTGCCAATGGGCGTTGTTGTCACGCAAATCAGTGAATTGGCACAGGATTATGCTGAGATCGTACTGACGGGCGTCGACGTGACGAGCTGGGGTGCTGATCTCCCTGGCGCGCCAAAACTAGGAACACTGATCAAAACAATTTTGAAGCATGTGCCCGAATTGAAGCGGCTGCGACTGTCCTCGATCGATTCCGTCGAGATTGACGCCGATCTCATGGACGTGATCGTGGCAGAGCCACGCTTCATGCCGCATCTGCATCTGTCGCTGCAGGCCGGCGACGATCTCATCCTCAAACGGATGAAACGGCGTCATGCGCGGCAAGATGCGATTGACCTTTGCCAAACACTCCGCAACGAACGACCCGACATCGTCTTCGGCGCCGACATCATCGCCGGTTTTCCGACCGAAGATGAGGATATGTTTCGCCGCTCGCTCGATCTGGTCGAGGAATGCGACATCGCGTTCTTGCATGTCTTCCCCTATTCGCCGCGGCCGGGCACACCGGCTGCGAAAATGCCGCAAGTGTCGCGCACGCTTGTGAAAGAACGCGCCGCGCGTCTACGCGACAAGGGCGCTGAAACCTATGCGCGCAATCTCGCGCGTCAATGCGGCCGTACGCATTCCATCCTTGTCGAACGCGATAGCACCGGACGGACGGAAACCTTTTTCCCGGTGAAATTCTCAGAACCGCCAGACGCGGGGGCGTTGGTGAAGCGGATGATTACAATGCAGGACGGGCATTTTCTTGCTGGTTAGATATCGGTCAGAGCCACTTAAAACCTTTGGCCATGAGATAAGCCAAGCCGACCGTTGCACTTATTCCTAATAGGACGATGCCTCCTCCCACACCTAGAATCCAAATTACGCCTGCACTCAGCTTCTCGCTTAGGGCTTTAATTTCACTTCGTACATCTTTGATGTCCGATTTAATGTCGACAATGTTCGTTTTGATGTTGCCTAGGTCAGCTTCAAGCACGGCAACCCTGACTTCTAGATCAGACATCCCATCGCCTCCACCTGGCGGCAATAAGGGTGGCCCAGGAGGTTCACGAGAACCAACGTCACCACCACGTTTTGAGAATTGTAACACATTTTCATTGGCTTGGGCCATCGCGCCGGGTCCGTTGCGCTAGAGCTGATGCCATTAACGCAATGAACCACGTGCGCAGGTTGTTACTCGCCTGCCCGGCTGTAAAACGAGAATCACGTAGCGCTTGATTAGCTGCATCCAGATTGCCATTCGACCAATCAACCACCAGTTGTGACAGAAGACGCTGATTTTTGATGATCCCGTCGAGTAGCGCAAAGAGCTAATCGAGATCGTTTCGTGTAAGGGCGAACTCCAAATAATCTTGATGAGGAATAGCAATCCACTGATCCAGCAATTGCTGCGGGATTCCAATTGGCCGCGGTAAATAGTCGTCTGGGGTGGTCGATGGCGTATCCTGCATGCTTTATTGTTACGTTACGTAATGTTAAGGTCAAGCCTCGACGCCACACGCTGCAAACGCCACTTTCATCGCGTCGGGCAAAGGGGCTGTCACACTCACTGGTGGTTTATTTTTCGAAATCGGAATCGTGATCGCGCGCGCATGCAGATGGAGCCCCGGCCCACCTTCACGCGGCGCCGAGCCATAAATGGGATCACCGAGAATGGGCCAACCCATCGCCGAACAATGCACGCGCAATTGATGCGTACGTCCCGTCAACGGTTCGAGCGCAAGCGCGGTCAAGCCATCGCCGCGTCCCATCACGCGCCAGCGCGTCTGTGAGGGTTGGCCTTCGGGATCGACCTTCATCCACCAACCGCGCGTCGGATCCTTGCGGCCGAGCGGCAGATCGATCAGGCCTTCATCGTCTTGAGGCCCGCCTTCGACGACGGCCCAATAGGTTTTGTCGATGAGGCCCTTCTTGAAGAGATCGCCGAGCTTTTCGAGCGCCTTGCGGTGCCGCCCCAGTACGAGGCAACCCGACGTGTCGCGATCAAGCCGATGCGCGAGCGCGGGCGGGTTCGGTAGGCCGAATTGCAGCTGGCCGAAATGCGCTTCGAGATTGTCATGCGTGCCGAAAGCCGCCTGCGGGCCTTTGTGGCAGGCCATGCCGGCCGGTTTGTTGATGATCAGCATCAACCCGTCGCGGTAGAGAAGACGGCTTTCAAGGTCGATGAGGGGCGCGGGTTCAACCATGCCTCCGCTTAGCGCTTCTAAAGCCTGCCGGAAACCGCTATTCGGAACCCCATGAGCACCGATGCGCCCAAACCCGGCCTCTTGTCCCGCCTGTTCGGCGGCGGCAAGCCCGCTGACACTGTCTCCGCAGCAGCGGAGGCCGCGCCGAAACTCTCCTGGTGGCAGCGCCTGAAGGGCGGGCTCGCACGCTCATCGACCTCCATCGGCCAAGGCATCACAGACCTCTTCACCAAGAAGAAGCTCGATGCGGAGACGCTGGAAGATTTCGAGGACGTGCTGATCCGCGCCGACCTCGGACTGACCGTATCCGCCCGTATCGTCGAAGCGATCGGCAAGGGCCGCTATGGCAAGGAGCTTGAGGACAGCGAGGTCAAAGCCATTCTCGCTGGCGAAATCGAGAAAGTGCTGACGCCGGTGGCAAAGCCGCTTGTCGTCGATGCTGCCCAACGCCCCTTTGTCATTCTGATGGTCGGGGTGAACGGGTCCGGCAAGACAACCACCATCGGCAAGCTCGCGGCCAAATTTCGCAGCGAAGGCCGAAGCGTGATGCTGGCTGCAGGCGACACGTTCCGCGCCGCGGCGATTGAGCAGCTGAAGGTTTGGGGTGAGCGCACGGGCGCCACCGTCATCGCTCGTGACCAAGGGGCCGATGCGGCTGGCCTTGCTTACGACGCGTTGCAGCAGGCGCGCGCTGAAAACACCGATATCTTGATGATCGACACAGCGGGGCGCTTACAGAACCGCGCCGAGCTGATGGCCGAACTCGAAAAGACTGTACGGGTGATTAAGAAGCTTGAACCCTCTGCGCCGCATGCCGTTTTGCTCACGCTTGATGCCACGGTCGGCCAGAACGCGCTGTCTCAGGTTGAGATCTTCGGCAAGATTGCCGGTGTCACAGGTCTTGTGATGACGAAGCTCGATGGCACAGCCCGCGGTGGCATTCTTGTCGCGTTGGCCGAGAAATTTGGCCTGCCTGTGCATTTCATCGGCGTCGGTGAAAGTGTCGAGGATCTCGAAACCTTCACCGCCGATGAATTTGCCCGCGCGATTGCGGGATTGGATTAGCGCTTAGTTTTATTCTGAGCCATATCCATGCGTCATTGCGCGGAGGCCGCTACGGCCGACATAGCAATCCATATGTCGCCACGGCGCTTGCGCGCCTCGCAATGACGACAATTCCCTCATCGTGAGGAGCGATGTCCCTCACACAACTTTCACTTTGATCTCGCCGAGACCTTCGATGGAACCGGTCATTGTCTGGCCGCGCTCCACTTTGCCGACGCCTTCCGGCGTACCCGACAAAATGATGTCCCCTGCTTCAAGCTTGTAATAACGCGACAAGATCGCGATCTGCTCCGGCACCGACCAGATCATATCCGCCAAATTGGCATTCTGTTTCATCACGCCATCGACAGCGAGACGGATCGCGCCCTGTGACAGATGACCAATTTCAGAAGCCGGCACCAAGGCACCAATCGGCGCGGAGCGATCACCGCTTTTGGCGACTTCCCATGGACGCGCCAATTTCTTGGCCTCATCCTGCAAATCACGCCGTGTCATATCAAGCGCGACTGCATAACCAAATACATGGTTGAGCGCGTCGGTTTCGGCGATGTTTTCGCCGCCTTTCGACAGGGCCACCGCCATCTCGATCTCGAAATGATAATTCGACGTCATTGGCGGATAGGGATGGTTGAGAACCCCACCTTCCGGCACGAGATCGACCGCGTCAGATGCCTTCTGAAAGAAGAACGGCGGATCACGCGTCGGGTCGCCGCCCATTTCGCGCGTATGCGCGGCATAATTGCGACCGATGCAATAGATGCGGCGGACCGGGAAGAGCTTGGAGGATCCGCGCACCGGAATGGCAGCACGCGGCGGAGGAGCAATGACATAGTCGGACACGAGGCAGTTCCTTGCAGTGAGACTGGCGGCAACCCTCAGGCTCCGCTAGAAGACGGGCCTGACCTTATCGAAAGCCACCTCCGGCGAGAAGCCCAGCTAGCGATCACGCATGACCAGTGAATTGAAGCCCGGCACCGGGCAGGACGCCCCTTCGAAGGACGAAAATCCGCTCATCAAGCTGGCGCTGGAAATGGGCCCGTTGGTGCTGTTTTTCGTTACCAATGCGAAGGCCGGGATCTTCGCAGCCACGGCCGTCTTCATGGGAGCGGTCGTCATCTCGCTGGGTCTGTCCCGCGTCCTTCTCAAACAATGGCCAATCATGCCGCTCGTCTCGGCGGTTGTCGTGCTGATCTTCGGCGGGCTGACGCTGTATTGGGAAAATGAACTTTTCATCAAATTGAAGCCGACCATCGTCAATACCCTGTTCGGCATTGCGCTTCTGATCGGCCTCGCCTTTGGCAAACCCTTGCTCTCACTGGTGATGGGCAGCGTGTTTTCGCTCACAGACGAGGGCTGGAAGAAGCTGACCTTCCGTTGGGCCTTGTTCTTTTTCGTACTCGCTTTTCTCAACGAGATCGTCTGGCGCACGCAGAGCAATGATTTTTGGGTGAATTTCAAAGTCTTCGGCATCATGCCGATCACGATCATCTTCGCGCTGGCGCAGACGCCACTGCTCAAAAAATACGAAAAGACGGACTAATCACTTCTTCTGCGCGGCCGCGGTGATAGCGGCAGCCAATTTGCCGGTGCGGATCTCGGGTGTGATCGGCCCGACATGCTTGTAGACGATCGTCCCATCGGGTGCGATCACGAAGGTTTCCGGCACGCCATACACGCCCCATTCGACGCCGGCACGGCCGGAAGGATCGACGCCGACTGCCGCATACGGATTGCCAAGCGAGCCGAGGAAGCGGCGCGCATTCTCATCCTTGTCCTTGTAATTGAAACCGATGAGACGGATGTCGCTGCGCTTGGCGAGCTCCAGCAATTCAGGATGCTCATCGCGGCATGGCCCGCACCATGACGCGAAAATGTTGACGAGCGTCACCGCACCCTTGAGCGCGGCAGGGTCGAGCCCCGGCATGTTCAAACCCTGCAGCGGCGGCAAGGCTGTGGCCGGTGCGGCTTTGCCAATCAGCGCGCTTGGCAATTTCGAGATGTTGCCGCCGGAATCACGCGATTGATCGATGCGGAGCAAGAAGATCGCTGCAAGCGCCGCAAACGCCAAGGCGGGCAAGAGGAGCCATTTGCGGCTCGATGGCGCGGGCGCTGGCTCTCCGCTCATCAGCCTTGCTCCGAGCGGCGGCGAATGCCCCGCGCTTCAAGCGCGGCGAGCGCACGCGCCTGTTGCGCGCCATCAATCAGCGTCAAGCCAATGACGGCGCCAAGAATGACGACAACGAAGCCATAGGCTGCGACGATGAAACCCCAATGCTCTCCGAGAAAGGCTTCCATCACACGCCCTCCCGCGCAGCGCGCATGCCGAGCGTCTGCACCCGGCGGCGGAGAATTTCATTCCGCATGCCCATCAAATGCAGCGCGATGAAGAGCGCCAGAAATGCGACCGCCATGATCAGGAGCGGCCAGAGCATCGAAGGATGAATCGATGGTCCACCCATCTTCACCACGCTTGCCGGTTGATGCAGCGTGTTCCACCAATCGACGGAAAATTTCACGATCGGAATGTTGAGAAATCCAACAAGCGTCAAAAGGGCCGCCGCGCGGGCCGCACGCGTTTGATCTTCGATGGCGCTCCAAAGAGCAATGAGACCGCAATACATCAGAAACAGCACGAGAACGGAAGTGAGCCGTGCATCCCACACCCACCACGTGCCCCACATTGGACGACCCCAAAGCGCGCCCGTGACAAGGCAAATCAAAGTGAACGCAGCGCCCAAAGGGGCCATCGCTTTTTGCGACACATCGGCGAGCGGATGTTTCCACACCAGCGTGCCAAGCGCTGACAAGGCCATCAGCGTGTAACCGCCCATCGCGATCCATGCAGCGGGCACATGCACATACATGATCTTCACTGTATGGCCCTGCTGATAATCTTCAGGTGCCACGGCGAAGACGAGATAGAGGCCGATGGTGGCCAGCAGCACGGCGATACCCGTCAGGATCGGAATGAGTGTTTTTGCCAAGGCGAGAAATCGCGTTGGATTGGCAAGCGCAATGAGAGACAGGCCGCCTGATGGTGCAGGCGGAGGGGCGGAACGTGTCTCCGTCATTCTGCGGCCCTCCGTCGGCCGAGCGGGGTGATCTTAAGCGCCGTAATCCGGTTCTTCGATTTGCGGATCACCTGAAAACGATAACCATAGAAGGTGAACACCTGCCCCGGATCCGGAATGGCGCGCGCCTCATGAATGACAAGGCCGGCAATGGTGGTGGCTTCCTCATCCGGCAGGCTCCAATCCATGGCGCGATTGAGATCGCGGATCGGCACGGAGCCATCGACATTCACAGAACCGTCGGTTTGCGGGCGCACGCCCGTTACGGCAACGTCATGCTCATCCTTGATGTCGCCGACAATCTCTTCGAGAATGTCTTCGAGCGTCACAAGGCCCATCACCTCGCCATATTCGTCGACGACGAGTGCGAAATGCGATTTGCGCGACAGAAAAGCGCGCAGCTGATCGGGCAGCGAGGTCGTATCCGGCACGAACCAAGGATCGGTCGCCACGCCCCGCACATCGAGCTTGGATGCGTCGCCCTTCACCATGTCGAGCGCGCGCAGCAAATCTTTCGCATGCAGAATGCCGATGATGTTGTCGGGCGTCTCCGACCAGAGCGGCAGGCGCGTATAGGGAGAGGCGAGCACTTCGCGCACGATTGCTTGCGGTTCCTGATCGGCGCAGATCGTCCGCATGCGGATGCGATGCACCATCACATCCGACACTTCGAGCTCACCAAGATCGATGAGCCCGCCAATCATGTTGCGCGCTTCACGCTCCACGCCGCCTTCGCGGTGCAGGAGATCGACCGTGCCGCGCAATTCTTCCTGCGGCGAGAGCACAGATTGGTTTTCGCCAATCTTGACGCCGAACGGACGCAACAGCAGCCGCACAATGGCTTCGATCGTGATGGCCAAAGGCCCCAAAAGAGCGACAACGATGGCGACCGGCTTAGCAAGCAGAAGCGCGGTACGGTCAGGCGCTTTGATCGCGACCGTCTTCGGCATCACTTCGGAGAAGATGATGACAAGGATCGACATGACAATCGTGGCATAGATCACGCCTTCCGCGCCGAAGATCGCGACGAGCACGCTCGTGGTGAAGGCCGAGGCGCCGATATTGACGATGTTATTGCCAATCAGCATCGCACCGATCAGGCGCTCGCGCATCAGCAGCAATTTGTTGACGGTGCGGGCGCGGCTGTCGCCACCATTTTCAAGCGCGTGCATGCGCGCGCGCGATGCCGCAGTCAGTGCGGTTTCCGCACCGGAGAAGAAAGCGGACAGCGCCAGACAGAAGATGACGATCGCCAGCGCGATCCAGGGACTAAGGTCGGTGTCGATCGATTCCATGGATGGATCAGGCGGCCTCCCGCGCCAGCTCCTCGTTCAAAAACTCACGCACATCGCTTGCTTCCACGCCCTTGGCGATGAAGCTTTGCCCGATGCCGCGGGCGAGAATGAACGTCAATTGTCCGCGTGACACTTTCTTATCCTGCAGCATGGCGTCGATGATGGCGTCTGGCCCGGCGTTCCAGCCGGGGATATCCGCAATATGGGTGGGCAATCCTGCCTTGTGGAGATGCCTTTCGACACGGACGGCATCTTGCCGCGTTGCAAGCCCGCGCTTGACCGAGAAATTGAAGGCGCAGACCAAGCCGATAGCGACGGCTTCGCCATGAACGAGGCGGCTGCCATCATAATTGGTCAAGCGCTCGAAGGCGTGCGCAAAGGTGTGGCCGAGATTAAGCAAAGCGCGCTCGCCATCCTCACGCTCGTCCCGCATCACGATCGCGGCCTTGGCGGCGCAAGACACGCGGATGGCTTCCGCCCGGGCCGGTCCGCCCGCCATGATCTCGGCTTCGTGCTTTTCCAGCCATTCGAAAAATGGCGCATCATTGATGAGCCCATATTTCACGACTTCAGCATAGCCGGCGCGGAATTCGCGCACAGGCAGGCTATCGAGAATGGCGACATCGGCCAGAACGAGATTGGGCTGGTAGAATGCACCGACGAGATTTTTGCCATGCGGCGAATTGATGCCGGTTTTTCCACCCACGGAGGAATCAACCTGCGCCAGAAGGCTCGTCGGAATTTGCATGAAGCGCATACCACGCCGCACCGATGCCGCGCAGAACCCAGCGAGATCGCCAACAACTCCGCCGCCCAATGCAACAACGAAATCGCCGCGCTCAAACTTGCCTTCAATGATCGCGTCGCAGACGCGCGCAAATTCGGCATAACATTTGGTGCTCTCACCCGGCGGCACGATGATCGCTTTATGCCGGATGTGATGGGCATCGAGACTTTCCTCGAGCCGATGCAGATGAAGGGCAGCGACATTCGCGTCGCAGACAATCGCACACCCCGCACCGGGAGCCATGGCAGCGAGGCGCGGTCCGGCCTCATCAATCACATGCTTGCCGATGAGAATATCGTAGGCGCGCGCACCAAGCCCGACATGAACAAGGGCATGCGCCAATTGCGGCGCGCCAGCCGGGGCCGAGAGGCCGAGATGCTGAGCGAGCGCGATAAAGAGATCGCCAACGACAGCCTCATGCGGCGCATCATGCGATTCAATGGTGAGATCAGCGAGCGCATAAACGGGCTCGCGTACGCTCAGCAAATGCCGCAGCGTGCCTTCAGGATCGGGCGTTTGCAAAAGCGGACGATTGGCGCGCTTGCGCACGCGCCGCATCAAGACGTCAGGCTCGGCCTTGAGCCAGACCGAGATGCCTTGTTCAGCAATCCGCTGGCGTGTCTCTTCGCTCATGAAAGCGCCGCCACCGGTCGCGAGCACACGCGGGCCCGAACCCAGAAGCCGCGCGATCACGCGCCGTTCACCATCGCGAAAAAACGCCTCGCCATGGGCGGCGAAAATTTCCGGGATCGTCATCCCCGCCGCCTGCTCGATTTCGAGATCGGCATCGGAAAACGGAAGGCCAAGGCGTGCCGCGAGCCTGCGGCCGACCGAGGATTTGCCGGAACCCATCATGCCGACGAGCACGATAGAACGACGCCCCAAAGCCTCTCGGAGGCGGGCTGCCTGTTCCTGTCCCTGCGCGTCGCTGTTCACTATCGTCGTTCCGGAATTCGGCTTCTTTTAGCAGGAGGGGACCCCAAGCGTCATCCTCTGCGAACGCCGCAGCCCGTCTGAGGCTTGACGAAACACGAAATTTGTAGCGCAAATGCTACAAATTGTCTGGAGTTGCGTTTCATGGCCACCGCCCCCCTGCCCTTCAACCCGGCCGATTACATCAAGACGGAGGAGGATGCCGCCTTCTTCCTGTCGGAAGCCTTCGCAACCGGCGACCCCTCCTTCATCGCGGAGGCGCTCGGCATTCTGGGCAAGCTCAAGGGCATGACGGCGCTAGCGCGGGAGACGGGCCTATCACGCGAAAGCCTGTATCGCTCGCTTAGCCGGACCGGCAATCCAGAGCTCGCCACGCTCATCAAGGTCGCGGCCGCCTTGGGGCTGACGCTGTCCGCCGCCCCGCGTGACAAGCCGACCGAACAACCATGAAGCCTACGGCCGAAACCGCGCTGATCGACGCCTTCATCGACATGATGGCGGCCGAGCGCGGCGCGGCCAAAAACACGCTCGATGCCTATCGCCGGGATTGTGAGGATCTCGCGGATTTCCTCACTGCCGCCGGTAGCACGCTGCGCAAGGCCGATACCGACGCGATCCGCGACTGGCTGGAGGATGGCCGCGCCCGCGGCTTGAAAGCAAGTTCTGCGGCACGTCGGCTTTCAAGCGCCAAACAGCTCTTTCGTTTTCTCTATGCTGAAGGCAAACGCAGCGACGATCCCGCAGCCCGCCTCAACGGGCCGAAACGCGAACAGACGCTGCCGAAAATTCTCTCGATCAAAGAAGTTGATACATTACTCGCCACCGCTGCCGAAGGCATGGATGACGAAAAGCGCCCCTTGCGCGAACGCGCTGCGGCTGCGCGGATGAGTGCCTTGCTCGAATTACTTTATGCAACAGGATTGCGTGTCTCCGAACTCGTGGCACTGCCAGCCCAAGTGGCACGCAGCCAAGATCGGTTGCTGCAAATCAAAGGCAAGGGTGGACGCGAACGGCTGGTGCCGCTGACACAAAAGGCGCGCGATGCGCTGAAGAGACATATGGAATTTCGCTCTGCAACGAAGCAGGACCAGAGCAAATTTCTGTTTCCTGCCGACAGCGAAAGTGGATTTTTGCCGCGTCAGGTGTTTGCGCGCGATCTAAAAGACATTGCGATTGCGGCAGGGATCGACCCGGCTCGTGTCAGCCCACACGTCTTGCGCCATGCCTTCGCTAGCCATTTGCTACAAAATGGTGCTGATCTACGCAGCGTGCAGCAATTGCTCGGCCATGCTGATATTTCAACGACGCAGATTTACACGCATATTCTGGATGAGCGGCTGAAATCTCTGGTGCGTGATCTGCACCCACTCGGCGAAACTTAACGCGGCCGCGACAGCAAAAAGATCGCCTGCTCGCCAAAGAGGTTCCACACTGCCCATGGCAATTGCAGACCGACCTTGTCACCTGAGCCGTTCAATGCAACGCCGCCTTCGATCTTCGCGCCGATCGCATCACATAGATCGACGAAATCGCGGATCGTACAGAAATGAATGTTCGGCGTCTCATACCAGGCATAGGTCAGATTTTCTGTGACGGGCATGCGACCGCCGAACAGAAGCGACGTGCGCACACGCCAATGCCCGAAATTGGGAAAAGAGACGATCGCGCGGTGCCCGATGCGTAAAAGCTGCTCCAGCACAACGCGCGGATTGCGCGTGGCCTGCAAGGTCTGCGAGAGAACGACATAATCGAAACTATCGTCGGGATAGGCATCAAGATCGGTATCGGCATCGCCTTGGATGACCGAAAGCCCTTGTGCCACGCAGGAATTCACGCCCGCTTGAGATAACTCGATGCCACGCGCGTCAACACCCCGATTGTCGATCAGCGTCTTTAACAACGCGCCGTCGCCGCAGCCGACATCGAGCACACGCGCGCCTTTCTCGATCATGTCAGCGACAAGCAGAAGATCGACACGCGTGGCGTTCTGTCCGGTGGGAGCGAGGCTCATAGAGCGCCTCCCACCAAACCGCGCGCCCGTGCGGCCGAGGAAATGAAGCCACCCATCGTGGCCGTCAACACGGGTTCATCGAGCAAAAACGCATCATGCCCCTTGTCGGTTTCGACTTCGACGAAAGAGACCGACGCACCGGCTGCGTTGAGCGCATGCACAACGGCGCGTGAATCGGAGGTTGGAAACAGCCAATCGGATGTGAAGGAGACAACACAGAAGCGCGTCTTTGTTCCTTTAAATGCGCGCGCCAACACACCATCATAATCGGCAGCGAGGTCGAAGTAATCCATCGCACGCGTGAGATAGAGATAGGAATTGGCGTCGAAACGTTCGACGAAACTGCGGCCTTGATAACGCAGATAGGATTCGACTTCGAAATCGGCATCGAAGGAGAAGGTCGGCGCATCACGGTCCTGCAGCTTGCGGCCGAACTTCCGATGCAGCGCAGGCTCCGACAAATAGGTGATGTGCGCGGCCATGCGCGCGACGGCTAACCCCTTTTCAGGCCGCACACCGGCTTCGATATAGCGCCCGGCTTTCCAGAGTGGGTCAGCCATGATCGCTTGGCGACCGACTTCATGAAACGCGATATTCTGTGCCGAATGTTTTGGCGCAGTTGCAATCGGCATCGCTGCGAAGACGCGGTCCGGATAGGACGCTGCCCATTGCAGCACTTGCATCCCGCCCATCGAACCGCCTGCGACGCAAAACAGCGTATCGATCCCGAGATGATCGATCAGCATGGCCTGCGCACGCACCATGTCACGAATGGTAACGACCGGAAAATCGAGGGCCCACACACCATCGCCATGCGGGTTTTGCGAGGCAGGACCTGTCGTGCCCATGCAGGCGCCGACCACATTCGAGCAAATGATGAAGAAGCGATCCGTATCGAACACTTTGCCGGGGCCGATCATGTTCAGCCACCAGCCGCTCTTTTTCGTCAGCGGATGATCATTGGCGACGTGCTGGTCGCCCGTCAGCGCATGACAGATCAGGAGCGCGTTCGATTTGTCGGCATTGAGGGTGCCATAGGTCTGATACGCAATCTGGAACGGCGTCAGCGCGACGCCGCAATCGAGCAGCAGCGGTTTGTCGGGCCCAAAGCGCGCAACGAGGCTCGACGGGTTCTCGGCCTCGGGATTGGCAATGCTATCGAGCGCGGCAGACATGACGGCGTTTGGTGCTCAGGTCGTTTTGTTCTGATTACAGAACGCCTTTGCTAGCGCGCGGAACGGAGGCGGGCAAGAGGGAATCCCCGTCTTCACCTTTGCGTTTGCCGCCCCTTGGTTCTATGGAAGGGGCGCTTTCAGCCGCAGGCGTGCGGCAGGCGGGGGAAACATGGCGTCTCTGGGACCCAATCCGACGCTGGCGGACATCCGCCGCGAGATCGACCGGCTCGACGAGGGCATGCACCGCCTCCTGATGGAGCGCGGCGAGGTCATCGACACCCTGATCGAGGTGAAGAAGACGCAGGCCTCTGGCTCGGCGTTCCGTCCCGGCCGCGAGGCAGAGATGATGAAGCGGCTCGCCGAGCGCCATCATGGTTCTCTGCCCTTCGACGTCGCCGAGAGCATTTGGCGCGTGATCATCGCCACCTTCACCTATGTTCAGGCGCCCTATTCGGTTCACGCCGATATCGCAGGCGGCGATGCGCCGATGCGCGACAGCGCCCGCTTCCATTTCGGCTTTACCGTGCCGTTGATCGCGCATGATGGTGCCTCCGCCGTCATCGACGCGGTTGAAAATTCGGCTGGCGATCTCGGCCTCTTCCCGGTCGAGACCGGGCGCTCCGAAGGCGTCTGGTGGAAACGGCTTGCAGAGCCTGCTGCACCAAAGATCATTGCGCGCCTGCCCTTCGTTGAACGGCCGGGCCATCCGGCTGGACAGCCTGTCTATTTGATCGCCAAACCCTTGGCTGATGCGGCCGTGCGCGAGATCGTGCTCTATGCCGTTGGTGTCGAACGCTGGCGCGAAGGCGTGACACCCGCACTTGCTGCCATAGGTGCAGCCGTCGAAGCGAGCGCCGCCGACGATGATGGTTTGAGCCTGCTCGTCTCAGCGCCCGGCAGCGCAGGACGCGATGCACTGCTCGCGGCCATGGCGGGCTTAGGCCTTGGCCGTGTCGAGATCACCGAGATTGGCAGCCACGCTGCCCGCTTCCGTTTGCAAGATTGAACGCCTGACTGGATCAGCCCCATGCGCGCAGACAACACCCGCCCCGTTCCCCGCCCCGGCGTGCTCGCCATCGAGGCCTATGTGCCCGGCAAGAGCAGTGCGCCCGGTGCTGCGAAAATCTACAAGCTCTCGTCGAACGAAACGCCGCTCGGCCCACCGCCTGCTGCTATCGAAGCGTTCAAGAACGCCGCTGACGAACTTGCGCTTTATCCGGATGGTTCATCAAAACCGTTGCGGGAAGCGATTGCTGGTCGGTTCGGTCTTGATCCTGCGCGCATCATTTGCGGGTCAGGCTCTGATGAAATTCTGTCCCTCATCACCAATGCCTATATGGGCCCAGGCGATGAAGGGCTTTATTCCGAACATGGCTTTCTCGTTTACAAGCTCGCGATTCTTGCGGCTGGCGGCACACCCGTCGTCGCACCAGAAAAGAACCTCACCACCGATGTCGATGCGTTGCTGGCGCGTGTGACGCCGAAGACGAAAATCGTCTATCTCGCCAATCCGAACAATCCGACGGGCACTTACATTCCGTTCGAAGAGGTGAAGCGTCTGCATGCGGGCCTGCCGAAAAACGTGCTGCTCGTGCTTGATGCCGCTTACGCCGAATATGTCCGCCGCAATGATTATGCGGCCGGTATCGAGCTCGTGTCGGAATTCGAGAATGTCGTGATGACGCGCACTTTCTCGAAAATCTACGGCCTTGCTTTGGTGCGGCTCGGCTGGTGCTATGCGCCCGCCGGTGTCGCCGATGCGCTCAACCGCATTCGTGGCCCCTTCAACGTCAATGGCCCGGCGATGGCAGCCGGCATTGCCGCGATCGGTGATGAAAGCCACATCGCGAAAGCGATTGCGCATAATGAGCGCTGGCTGCCTTGGTTGACGACGGAAATCGAAAAGCTCGGCCTGAAAGTGACGCCCAGCGTCGGCAATTTCCTGCTGATCCATTTTCCAAAGACCGGCAAGACGGCGAAGGAGGCTGATGCCTTCTTGTCACAGAACGGTTTGATCCTGCGGAGCGTTGCTGCTTATGGCCTGCCCGATGCGCTACGCCTGACGGTTGGCCAAGAAGACGCCAACCGCCATCTCGTCGGGACGCTGGCCAAATTCATGGGAGCCTGATTTGCCCGATACGCTGCGCGCGCTTGATACGCCTGTTTTCGACCGTCTGACGATCATTGGCCTCGGCCTGATCGGGTCCTCGATTGCGCGCGCCGCCCGCCGCACACACGCGGCGAAAACCATTGTCGCGGCAGATATCTCAGAAGATGTCTGCAATCGTGTGCGCGCCTTGGGTTTTGCCGATGAGGTGACGAGCGATCTTACCGCGGCCGTAAAAGACTCCGATTGCGTGATCTTATGCGTGCCGGTGGGTGCGTGCGGTGCTGCCGCGGAAAAAATCGCGGCCCATCTCAAACAAGGCGCAATCGTCTCCGATGTTGGCTCGGTCAAAGGCGCTGTTGTCGCCGCGATGCAGCCGCATCTGCCTTCGCATGTGCATTTCATCCCCGCCCATCCGATTGCAGGGACGGAACATTCCGGGCCTGATGCTGGGTTTGCGACTTTGTTTCTCAATCGTTGGCTTATTCTCACGCCGATTGAGAATGGCGATCCGGCGGCCACTGATCAGCTTGCCACGTTCTGGCGCGCCTTTGGCTCGAATGTCGAAATCATGGATGTGGCACGGCACGATCTGGTGCTTGCCGTCACCTCGCATCTACCGCATCTGATTGCTTACAACATCGTCGGCACCGCGGCCGATCTTGAAACCGTGACACAATCGGAAGTCATCAAATTTTCGGCGTCAGGCTTTCGTGATTTTACCCGCATCGCCGCATCAGATCCGACGATGTGGCGCGACGTATTTTTGAACAATCGTGATGCCGTGCTTGAAATGCTCGGCCGTTTCAACGAGGACCTCGCCGCATTGCAACGCGCGATCCGTTGGGGCGATGGCGAAGCCCTGTTCAATTTATTTTCGCGCACACGCGCCATCCGCCGCTCCATCATCGAGCAGGGTCAGGATACGGCCGCACCGGATTTCGGCCGCCACGCGGCGGACGAGAAAGAATAAATCACATCCTTGTGAGCGGATGAGAACAATCGTTCACCGCGGCGCTTTGCGCGTCGTGAAGGCGGTTGATTATATCCACTTAATCCGCGTCCTTGCGAAGAGGGCTTAAGCCTGACGCGGCAAGCCATGCCTCAAGGCACGCTACAAATCCCTTATCGTTTGAAACGCGATGCAGAAGCATCGCGCCTCTCGATAAGGGTCTACGTTCAATAGAGCGGGAATGTCTTGCCCAGCGGGATCGGGCCTAGAAAGATCTGGCCGCGATCAAAACGCAGTTTGAGATTTGTTGTCTTGCCGCCATTCGGATCGCGCAAAGGCGGTATGCCGAACAATTTCATCGCCGGATCAAGACCTGTCATAGCGATATCGAGCGCACCTTGCGGCCGCGCCCGATCATCGAGCCCCAATTCGCCATTGAGCGCCAAGCGGCTCGCATCTTTCGACAGCGACATATCCTTGATCTGGATTTTGCCACCGGCAGCGCGCCAACGTTCGATTTCCGCCGGGAAGCCAACGCCTGCAAACGGATCGGCATGCGTCAGCACGCCATTGAACGCGAAAGCCGCTTGCCCTGTACCACCGGTAAACGGATCAAGCGCAGGCAAAGCAAAACCGGTCAGCGACGTGACGATGTCATAAGCATGCTCGTCTGCTGGCCGATCGACCACGCGGCGGATGTGGAACTCGCCTTGGGCTGCGCTCGCTTTGCGCGCAGCGCCGAGCGCATCCGTCCAATTCAGCGCAAAATCCTTGCCTTCCATCGACAGCCGATCAAGCCGCTCGCCGGGTCGACCGCGCAAGCTCGCACGGAGCAAAGACCAATCGAGCGCATAGACGCCGCGGCCATCTTCAAGCTTGAGCGGGCCATCCGCCTCGATGATCATCAAGGTCGGGTTGTAGATCTGTGCCACAGCGGTGATGCCTTCGAGCCCACCTTTAAGGCCGGTATCATTGCGGACGAAGCGCGGCGCCTTGCAGCGGACCTCGATGCGGAACGGAAAGCCGCCAAGGCTGCGATCGGGGCAGGTCCATGTCCGGCCGAGCGAGGCTTCGCGCGCAATCCATGCATCGATCTGCGCACCCGCCATATGGATCGACCAGGCCCAGAAAACGGCCAAGGCGCCGAACAGCGCGAAGAGCACGCCGACGGGGAGAAAGAGCTTCCACCGGCTGACACGGCCTTCCGGCAGGGGGGCGTCTTTTGTGATGTCGTCGTTTGCCATTGTCTCTCCGGCCTGTTACGCGGCTGGCCTTCCTTATGGACTGTTTCGCGATGCGGGACGATACGCAAGATCTCTGGGTGTTCGGTTATGGGTCGCTCATGTGGCGGCCCGGCTTCGACGCGGAGGAGCGGATCCTCGCTACGCTTCATGGCTATCATCGGGCGCTGTGCGTCTTCTCCCATGTCCATCGCGGCACGCCCGAGGCCCCCGGCCTTGTGATGGGGCTCGACCGCGGCGGCTCATGCAGGGGCATAGCCTTCCGCGTCCGGCCTGAAAAGCGTGCCGCGACCTTGGATTATCTGCGCGACCGCGAGCAGGTCACCATGGTCTATCGCGAAACATGGCACCGCCTGCGGCTCGCCGATGGCCGTCTGGTCGAAGGCGTCGCCTATACGGTTGATCGCGCCCACCGCCAATATGCCCGCCTCCTGCAGGAAGACGAGGTGATCCGCCTCGTCCGCCAAGGGGTCGGTGTCTCAGGCGCCAATCCCGATTATGTCCGCAACACCCATCTGCAATTGGCCGAGATGGGCATCACCGACCCAAGCCTGGCCCGCATCGTTGCGGCGCTCGAGCCGTGACGCGTCATTCTTGAACATTACGCTTCTTCGATCTTGTCCATGAACTGGGCTTTGGCGAGCGCCGCAAACAGGCCGCCCTGCCGCACCAAGTCTTCGAAAGTACCCTGCTCGACAATGTGACCGCGCTCGAACACGAGAATACGATCAGCATTACGCACCGTGGCGAGACGATGAGCGATGACGAAAGTGGTGCGCCCCTTCATCACCTCATCAAGCGCCACTTGCAGCTTGCGCTCCGTGCCTGCATCGAGCGCGCTCGTCGCCTCATCGAGAATGAGGATCGGCGGGTTCTTCAACAAAGCGCGTGCAATCGACAGGCGCTGACGTTCACCGCCCGAGAGCGAACGGCCGCGTTCGCCCACGAGCGTATGCAGACCATCGGGCTCGCGCTGGATGAAATCCGCCGCCTGCGCGCGATCAATTGCATCCTGAATTTCAGCGTCTGTCGCATCGGGGCGTCCGACGCGTAGATTTTCCTCGATGGAGCGAGCAAACAGCATCGGCTCTTGAAACACCACACCGATATGACGGCGCAGCGAGACGAGCGACACATCGCGAATGTCGATGCCGTCGATCTTTACCGAGCCCGACTGCGGATCAAACGCACGGAACAAAAGCCCCAGCGTGGTGGACTTGCCTGAACCCGTTGAACCAACGAGCGCAATCCGCTCACCCGGCTTCACGTGAATGGAAATGTCCTGCACCGCAGGGCGCTTCCCATCATAGGAGAAGCTAACATCATTGAGCGTGACTTCGCCTTTGACATCGCCAAGTTCGGGCGCATCGGGCCGGTCACGAACGGCTGGCACCGTATCCATGATGTCGAAGAATTCGGCGAGTTTTGGACCCTGCATGAAGAGCGAGTTCACGAAACCAACGGCAGCTTCCATGCGGCCGACCAGCATGGTGGCGAGCGCCATGAAGGTGACAATCTCGCCAACACTGGCCTTGCCATTGATGTTGAGCCAGGTGCCAAGCAGGAAAATCGCCAGCACCGTCAGCGTGGCGGATGCTCGCGTGGCCACCGCCGCCAACGCCCACCAAGACAGAACCGGAATTTGCGCCGCCAATAACTGATCGGAAATGGATCGCAAGGCACGCGCTTCCTTATCGATGCGGGTGAAGCTCTGGATCACCGGGACATTGCCGAGCGCGTCCGACGCGTGTTCGGCCAATTGGGAATTATAGGCTTCCACCGCGCCCTGCATCGTTTCAGTCTTGTGCAGCACGCCCGCTGTCAAAACAGAGAACAGGATCAAGAGCGAGAGCAGCATCAAGCCGAGCTGCCAATTGATGATCAGCGACGCCGGCAAAAGCACAACGAGCAGCACGAAGGCGGCGCAATGCTCGCGAAAGAAAGAGAGCCACAACCACGCCATCGAACCGGCGCCATCGATCATCACTTTGAGGATGCGGCCCGAATGCGTCTGGCCGTGAAAGAGCATCGGCAAGGTCAGGACGTGCTCGAAATAATCCGCCATGGTGGCCAAGCGGCGGCGATGCGACAGCCGGTCGGCATGCAGCGCGATCAAGACACCAGCACCGATCGTAAAGAGACCAAACAGCACCCACGCACCGATCAGGGGCATCAATTGATCCCATGTCGGCGCGACACCGGTGGCTTGCGCTTTGGAGAGCGTGTCGACGATGCGGCCGAACAGGACGGGCTCAGCGAATTGCGCCCCGGCCAACGCCACATTCGCGAGCGCCAGCACCACGCCCAACCGGGCTTCGGGGCCCAGCTGTTTCAACACGCGCCAATAGATCGTCGTCAGGCTCATTGCAGTCTCTTTCGCCAACTCATCCGATTCGGAGGGGTATTAAGGCTTCTTTCAGTCTGTTTTCCTACGGTTGTCCTGCGATTGCCAATGCACCTTTTTTGATTAGTCGGCGATTTTCAGGATTTCAGCCATGGATTTGGCCACCATAATTGGTTTTGTCGCCGGAATTGGCGTCGTCACGACCCTGATCTTGATGGGGGGCAGCCTCTCCCTCTTCTATGACATTCATGCCGTCATCGTGATTTTTGGCGGCTGTACCGCTGCCACGCTCATCCGCTTCCCCTTTTCGGCCCTGCTGCACGGTTTCCCGATGGGGGTACGGTTCGCCTTCACCATGCGCTCGGCCCACCCGCGCGAATTGATCGATGAAATCACCCGATTGGCAGAGATCACCCGCAAATCCGGGCCAGTGGCACTTGAAAGCGCGAACCCCTCCGATCCGTTTCTTGCGCAGGCGATCCGGTACATTGCCGACGGCTATGATCGCGAATTCATCCGCGACACACTTGAACGCGACCGCGACAATTTTCTGCAAAGGCTCGACGAAGGGCAAAAGATTTATCGCGCCATTGGTGATGCGGCGCCGGCATGGGGCATGGTCGGCACGTTGATCGGCATGGTGCAGATGTTCGCCAACATGTCGGACGCGTCGAAACTGGGTCCCTTCATGGCGATTTCGCTGTTGGCCACGCTCTATGGCGCACTGGTTGGCAATCTCATTTGTTTGCCGATTGCCGACAAGCTGCATCTCAAGCTCGAGGAAGAGGATATCTCCCGCACCCTTGTGATCGATGGCGTTTTGCAAATCCGCGACGCCAAGAGCCCCACTGTCGTGCGCGAAATGCTGTTGGCCTATTTGCCGCATCATCATCGCGATCTCGAGGAGGCGCATTGAGATGGCGCGCAAGAAAGGTGGAGGCCATGGCGGCGGGCATGGCTGGTTCGTCACCTTTGCCGATTTGATGGCCTTGATGATGAGCTTCTTTGTGATGCTCACCGCCATGTCAACGCAAGATCAAAAAAAGCTCGAACAGCTCGCAGGCTCTTTCCGCGATGCATTCGGCGTGCAGAGCGAGCGCCGCCTCGCGGGCGTGATCGAGCGGGACGGCACCGCGACCCATGATGCGATCAAGAATGTCGGGCGTCCCTCGGAAGATCGTGCAAGCCGCATCGGTCCGGGCGCCTGGCGTGATAGTGCGCTTTCAACTGCTGCAGCCTCGATGAAGAAAGCGATGCATGACATGCCGGAATTGGCGCGCTTCGCCGAAGGCCTGACGATTGAGGAAACCACCGAAGGCATCGAGATCACACTTGCGGATCGCGACAACATGCCGATGTTTCCCGATGGCGCGCGCGAACCGTTCGACCGCACCCGGCTCGCGATCGAAAAACTCGCGCCACTGCTGCGCAAACTGCCGAACAAGCTGATCGTGACGGGCCATACCAATGCCATTCGTCCCGGCGCGATGGCGACATGGGAGCCGTTCGACCTCTCCGCCGGTCGCGCCATCGTGGTGCGCGACATTCTCGCGGCCAATGGCATCGGTCGCGAACGGTTCAGCGCCATCGTCGGCAAGGGCGCGGCTGAACCCGCTTTCCCCGAGCATCCCTATTTGCGCTCGAATGGCCGCGTCTCGATTTTGGTGAGGCCGGAAACGCCACCGCTTCCGGCCGGTTCGCCCTTCAAATGATTAGGGCGAAACGATCAGCATCCAATAGACGCCATATTTCGATTGCGCCTTCGCAGCAGCGCCCAGACCGATCCGGCGGGCTTGCGGATCGAGCATGGCCGCGTTGAGACCCGGGCTATCACGCCACCCCGAAAACGCTTCTGCCGCTGTGCGGTAACCGGCTGAAGGCCGTGCCACCCGGCCCTGCATGGCCGCACGCGAGAGCGTGGGCATCGTGCCATGGACAGAACGATCGGCATCCGCATCCTGCCGCGCCGCTTGCATCGCCTCGTTGGTCAAAGCCGGATCAAGCGCAAGGGCGGCAAGACCATTCTTAGCACGATAGGCATTGATGAGACCGGCAAGACCATTGGGATCGAAAACGGCCTTGGGCGCATCAAGCCGTTGATAGAATGAGGGCGTCCCCGACGAAGACGGCGGCGCTTTCGTGCAACCAGCGAAGAGAATCGCGCACGCAACGCAAACAACAACAGACCGGATCATGACGCCTTCGGCGCTCCTTCGGCGGGGTGAGCGAACGCCGCTGCATTGACGATTTCCATCCGCGCGAAGGGGGGCGGCAATTTGATGACGTCTTTTTCGCGGAGCTTGCGAAAGATCGCAAACGTCAAATCAGAGCTAACACGCGCCGCGGTTTCTACTTCGGGTACGAAGCAGACAAGCTCGAACGTCAGTGAGCCCTCACCGATTGTTTTGAAATTGACGCGCGGGGCTGGATCTTCCAGCACATCATGATTGCTCTCCGCCGTCTCACGCAGGATCGTCGCGACGAGATCACAATCGCTTTCCCGCGGCACGGGTACGGGCACGATGATACGCCCAACACGATCCGTATGGACGCGGTTCTTCACGACGCCAGAGACGAGATTGGAATTTGGAACGATCACAGTTGCGCGATCGAAGGTTTCGATTTCCGTCGCTCTGACGCTGATGCGTTTCACATAGCCTTGCTCTTCACCCACCACGATGAGATCGCCGACACGGATGCCGCGCTCCCACAATAGGATGAGGCCGGAAACGAAATTGTTGACGACCGATTGCAGGCCAAAACCGATACCGACGGAGAGTGCGCCGGCAACGATGGTAATTTTTTCGAGGCTGAGCCCGACATAGGAGAAAGAGAGCGCACCGGCCGCAATAAAACCGATATAGCCAATGCCGGTGACGATGGAATTGCGGATGCCGGAATCAAGCGGAGTCTGCGGCAGATAGCGGCGCTGCAGCCAACCTTGGAAGGCGCGCGTGAGAAAAATACCGATCACGAAGACGAAAATCGCGCCCAAAATACCGGCAAACGAAATTGTCACATCGCCAATCGTGAAACCGAAGAAGAACCTTTTGATTGAGGCGATGAAATCGCCCGATTCAAAGCCCCATGGCGCCAGCACAGCAAGCGCGCCAATGGCGATGATGATGAGCCGTAAAATGCCTTGCGCCAAGACGAAGAGCTGATCGAGCCCCGAGCGCGGCAGGCCCACCGTTGCATAAAGAAAACGGGTGACGCGAGATGTTGGCGAAATCAGTCGCTCAAGCGCATGGTCGGTGAGGTTGACCAGCAGCGTCGTCGTCGCGATGACCGTGACAGCCCATGTGATCTGAACCGCGAGGAAGGAGCCAAGCGCGATATAACCCGTGACAAGCGCGGCAAGCGCAATGCCCACCACACACCAGCCGAGAATGCGCGCCGGGCCGATCCATGCCGATTCCGTATTGACGTAGGTTCCGAAGGTTTTTTCATCGATCTCGTCGAACGGCCGGATCGATTTCAGCGCGCTCGCAAAGGTCAGAATGATGAGGACAGCGAAGGAGCCACGCGTAGCGACTTCCAATGCCAAACCTGACGAGATGGCTGTGTTGAAAGCGCCTGCAATCCGCATCAACGCCCAGAAGCTCAGCATCAGATAGGCGTAGCGCAGAAGTTTAGCCGCCGTCGCATCCGTCGCTTTCACAAGCCGCCATTGCGGCCGGGCGGGTGCCAACACGCCATCGGCCAAGGCGCGTGCCGTCGCCATGATCACAAAGCTCGACAGGATCGTGACTAGCACATCCTCAAGCCGTGGCGGCAATAATTTGAAATGCGTCACATAGGCGTTGATGAGAATAGCGAATGCGCCCGAGACGCCGAGAGCCGCCAGCGCATAAGTGGTTGCTGCTAGATCGCGGGCCAGAGGCGTTGGCGTTTCATCATGTCGATTGACGAAGAACGCTGTGAACAGGCGATAGAGCGGCAAGGATGCAAACAGCAAAAGGGCGCAGAGTGCGAACAAGACACCGATGCCAGTGATGCCCAATTCGCCAATAATCCGTTGGGTGATATCGACGCTGAGTGTGCGGAACGCGTTCAGATCGCGCGGTAGATTTTGCGCCACCGAATACCAAAGATCCGGCGAGAGGATGCTGGCGGAGGGTGCAAACAGGCGCGAGCTGAACAATTCGCGCCTCTTGTCGATAATCTGCGTGAGGATCTGATCGGATTGCACCGCAAGCGTGCGGGCAAGCCGTGCGACCTCTTCATTCTCCTGCAGAGCCTTTTCACGTTCATCGCGTTCACGCGAAATATCGGCCGCTTCCGTCGATGCGTCAGCCGGTTTCGGGCCAAGCTCTTTCAGGCGCACTTTCAAGAGATCGACGCGCGGTTGCACGTCATCGATCACAACACGGATGCGCTCGGGCAGTCCCGTGAGGCTTCGGCGCAGATCGGCAAGTTGTGCGTCGCTGAGATCGCGGTTTTGCAATGCGCGATCGAGTTGATCGAGTTGCAGTTTCGCTGCGTCGAGAACCTGGCGCTGCGCCGCCAAGGGCGAGGGTGCCGTCAAGGTTCCGGCCGTCGGCGGTGACGGCGGCGTTTGGGCATGGAGCGGCACGATGGCCGCGCCAGCCAAAACAATCAGAACGATCAGACGATGAAACAGCGCCGTCACTCGGGGCCTCGGTCAGACGATTCGGGGTCTGGCCTAAAGATCACCCGAAATGCGACGGCCGCAAGGCCGAAGCTCCGGAATGGGGCGATGGCGCTGAACCCTGACAGGGTCAGCCCTTGGCTTTCGCCTTGGCTGTGCCCTTTTCGATCAGCGAGCGGGCTTCTGCCGCATCGCCCCAGCGCACGACCTTGACCCATTTGCCGGGCTCAAGATCCTTATAATGCTCGAAGAAGTGCTGTATCTGGTCGAGCGTGATCTGCGGCAGATCGGTGTAATTGACGATCTTTTCATACCGCTTGGTCAGCTTGCTCGAGGGGACCGCGATGATCTTCTCGTCGCCGCCGCTCTCATCTTCCATCAAAAGCACGCCGACCGGACGAACGGCCATGATCGCGCCGGGGATGATCGCGCGTGTGTTGACGATGATCACGTCGCAGGGGTCGCCATCATCCGAGAGCGTGTGCGGGATGAAGCCATAATTCCCCGGATAGCGCATTGATGTGTAGAGGAAGCGGTCAACGATGAGCGCGCCAGCCTCCTTGTCCATCTCATACTTGATGGGCTCGCCACCGATCGGCACTTCAATGATGACATTGACTTCGTGGGGGGCGTTTTTTCCGATCGAAACGGCGTCGATGCGCATGGTCCGGTCTCCTTGATTGCCCGCGTGCATAAAGCCCCGGCACGGGCTTCACAAGAAAGACTTTCGGGGAGAGCGCCCCCGGCGGGGCTCAAGGCTCGCTTTGCGGGGGCTCACGCCCAGCCAAAGCCGATCCGTTCGAGCGGGACATCGCCAAACCGCTCGACCATCCGGCGGACCTTCCGTCCGCCAAGCTTTTCATAAAAGTGGCAGGCCCGGTCATTGGCCGACAGCGACCAGACCATCAGCCCATCGAGGCGACGGGCATTGAGGTCCTTCCGCGCGGCTTGGAACAGCCGGCGGCCAAAGCCAAGGCCCTGAAATTCGGGCAGAAGATAGAGTTCGAAGATCTCGCCCTGATAGGGGGAGGCCGACAGCCGGTTCACGCCAAAGGTGACATAGCCGCCGATGCGGTCATCAAAATCGAGGACGGCAACGCGGCTACCACGCGAAATCGCCGTTTCCCACCATGAAGGACCGCGCCGCTCGACCATACGCTCAAGCTCACGCCCTGGGATGATGCCGCGATAGGCCTCACGCCATGAAAGATCATGCACGCTCGCCACCGCTTCCGCATCATGCGGCCGCGCCAAGCGAATGGTGAGGAGCGATTGGGCCATGGGATCAGTCTAGGCCCGCCCGCGATGCGGCGGCAAGAGTGAAAAAACGCTCAGGCCAAGGCAAATCTGAGCGTCAGCAACGCGCCGACACCAACGACGAACCAGCGCATCACCGCAGGCGGCACACGGCGCGCGAGTGCGACGCCATAATATCCACCGATGACTGAACCGACACCAGCGACCAAGCCGGCCGGCCATTGCACGATGCCCGAACTCAAGAATGAAATTAGCGCGAAAATCTGAATGAGTGACGCGCAAATATTCTTCGCCGCATTGATGAAATGATAATCGTCGCCTTCGGCGACAGACAAAGCGGCGAGCATGATGATGCCCATCCCTGCACCGAAATAACCGCCATAAACCGAGACGATCAATTGCATCACAAGCCCCGCCATGCGGCGACCGGGCGTGCCGGGCCCTTGCGAAAAGCGATCAATCACTTGGCGCAGCAGCGGGCTCACGGCGAAGAGGATGGTTGCGAAACCCAAGAACCAAGGCACCAGTGCGATGAAAGCCTTGGCCGGTGTGGCGAGCAGCAATTGTGCGCCGAGATAACCGCCAATGGCCGAAGCAATGCCAAGCGCGGCATAGCGGCGCCAATGGACTCGGATTTCCGGCAAATAAGCAGCGACGCTGGACAGATTTGACGGCGTCAATGCCACGGCAGAGGTCGCATTCGCAGCCACAGGCGGAATACCGACAAAGACCAAGGCCGAAAACGTGAAGAAGGTGCCCCCGCCCGCCACTGCATTGACGGTCCCGGCAACCAGACCAGCAAGCGCCAGAATGAGGATGGTGGCGAGATCGAGAGTGATAAAATCCATCGGGGGGTGCTCCGGCACGCGCAGGGGATCCCCTGAACTAGCGGAAGCGTTGGCTGTTTTCTAGGCAGGAGCAAGCTATCCCCCGTTTGCCGCCTAGCCGCTCCCCTGCTATGGCCTCCGGCAGCCAACCGGAACTGCGCCTTGCCCCTCTTCAAGCGATCAGACGATGAGCGTTACGCCCGCCGCATGGCGCGCATTGCCCGTTGGGATCGCCCGCTTGCGCCGGGCTGGGATCGCTTCCGCGCGTGGATGAACATGGTCTTCGTTGATCATGGAATCTTCCGCATCATCTATTTGAATCGCCACCGCGTCACTGATGTGTTCTGGCGCGCAGCCCAACCAACACCCGGCCAGATTGCCGCGGCGGGCAAAGACGGCATCAAGACCATCGTCAATCTGCGCGGCGGCCGGGAATACGGTTCATGGCCGCTTGAAAAAGAGGCCTGCGAAGCCAACGGGCTTGTGTTGGCCGAATTCGTGCTGCGGTCGCGCGAAGTGCCCGACCGGGAAACGATCTTGTCGCTCCCGGAATTTTTCCGGACGTTGCACTACCCCGTGCTCGTCCATTGTAAATCGGGTGCGGACCGCGCCGGTTTCATGGCGGCACTTTATCTGCTGGTTGCGGAGAACCGCAGTGCCGATGAGGCGCTGGCGCAGCTCTCGCCTTGGTATGGCCATTTCCGCTTCGCGAAAACAGGCATTCTCGATGCCTTCATCGAAATGTATCGCGACGAAGGCGAGAAGAAGGGCAAAGCCTTTCTTGATTGGGTGCGCGACGATTACGACCCCGAGCGGCTAAAACAGCAATTCAAGACGGGCGTGGTTTCCGACCTCGTCGTCGACCGAATTCTGCACCGCGAATAATCAGGCCGTTTGCAGCCGATGGAGACGGCGGTAGAGACCGTCACGTTCAATCAAGGCCTCATGCGTGCCGCGTTCGACGATGCGACCCTGATCCATCACCAAAATGAGATCGGCGTCGCGGATCGTCGATAGGCGATGAGCGATGACAAGCGATGTGCGCCCTTTTGCCAATCGGTCGAGCGCATCCTGTACGGCCCGCTCCGATTCGGAATCGAGTGCACTCGTCGCTTCATCGAGAATGAGAATGGGCGCATCGCGCAGAATGGCGCGCGCAATGGCAATACGCTGGCGCTGACCGCCAGAGAGCCGCGAGCCACGTTCACCAACCCGCGTTTCATAGCCCTCTGGTAATTGCATGATAAAATCATGCGCCGCTGCGGCTTTTGCTGCGTCTTCGATCGCCGCATCGCTCGCGCCCGGCCGGCCGAGCGCAATATTGACGCGCACGGTTTCATCAAACAGCAAAGGTTCCTGCGAGACCGCCGCCATCGCATCGCGCAAGGACGTAAGCGTGACTTGGCGAATATCCTGTCCGTCGATTTCAATGGCGCCAGCAGAAACATCGAAGAGCCGCGGTACAAGCGAAATCAAGGTCGATTTGCCGGAACCCGACGGACCCACCAACGCGACGCGCTGACCCGGCTCGATGGTAACGGCAATGTCGTTGAGCGCGGCTTCATGACCATCATAAGCAAAGGACACATCACGAAACGCAATGCGTCCCTTTACTTTTTGAAGCATGACGGCATCGGGTGCATCAACAATCTGCGGCTTGGTATCAAGCGTACCGAAGAAGCGATGAAGAGCAGCAGCCGCTTCCTGTAAAATCGAATTGAGATTGCCAATCGCACGCAAGGACTGCGCGGCTAACAAGAGAGCCGTGATGAAACCGGTAAAATCACCGACAGTCGCCTGCCCGCTAATGATGCGCCAGCTGATGAAGAAGAGAACGGCAGCAACCGCTAATCCGCCCGCGCCTTCCAAAAGCGGATCAAGGCGTGCGCGCTGATCGGCCCCTTTCATTTTGAGCCGACGCATCGTCTCGAAACTTTTGCGCGCGCGTGTCGCGAGATAATCTTCGAGCCGATAAGTCTTCGCGATCCGCGCCGCACCGAGGCTTTCCGCAACATGGCTTGCCATGCTGCCGGTTTCTTCCTGCATCGCATGCGCATTACGGCGCAGCTTTTTCGCAATGCCTTGCATCGGCGGCAGAATGATCGGGATTGCGATCAAAGCGACAAGCGTCATCTGCCAATCGATCCAGAACATCGCTGCGATCACGGCCACGGCCGTCCCAGCATCGCGCAAGAAGACGGCCGAGAGCCGCGTCAGCGCTTCGCGGATATAGGCGAAGTCCGTGGTGAAGCGTTGTGTCAGTGCGGCGCTCGAGTCGCGGGCAAGTTGCGCCATGTCGGCATGGATCAGGCGATCATAAAGGGCGCTCTGCATATCCGCCTCGATCCGCGTGACCACGCGGTTGGTCAAGACGGCGAGGCCATACATCGCCGCACCCTTGATCGAGGTGACGAGAATGACAACGAGCGGGATCCAGGTGATCGCGGCATGGTCGCGCGTTTCGAACGCATCGAAAGCGCGTTTGATGATGACGGGATAAAGACCGGCGGCTGCCGACAAGATCACCACGACAAGGGTGATAGCGACAAGCGACGGCCAATGCGGCTTAAGCCAATCGCGCCAGAGCCGCCCCATCAGCGGCAGAAACGCTGCCCCGCCCTCGATCCCCGATTTTGCCATCAGCCGTGTTCCCGCCCCGGCGGCCGCGCGCCGAAGATGGCACTGCCGACCCGGACATGGGTGGCGCCAAGCTGAATGGCCTCGCGGTAATCGGCGCTCATGCCCATCGATAGGATTTTGAGGCCATGGCGGGCGGCGATCTTCGCCAGCATGGCAAAATGCGGTGATGGCGGCTCATCGGCCGGGGGGATGCACATGAGCCCTTCAATGACGAGACCGCGGGCTTGGCAGGATTGGATGAAGGCGTCGGCGTCTTGCGGCGACACACCGGCCTTTTGTGGCTCGTCGCCCGTATTGATTTGGACGAGAAGCTTCGGGATCCGGCCCGAACGGGCCATTTCTTTCGGCAATTCCTTGACCAGCTCGGCGACAAGGCTCTCCCGATCGACCGTTTCGATGACATCGAACAGCCCGACCGCCTCTTTCACCTTGTTCGATTGCAGGGGTCCGATGAGATGAAGCTCGACACCGGGATAATCGGCCTTCAACCCCGGCCATTTGGCCTTGGCTTCCTGCACGCGATTCTCGCCAAAGACACGCTGGCCAGCGGCGAGGACGGGCTGGATGATCTCCGCCACCATGGTTTTGGACACCGCAACAAGGGTGACATCATCGGCCGGGCGCTCGCAATCGGCGGCGGCGGTCGCGATGTCGGTCCTGACTGCGGCAAGCCGTTCAACGGCATCGTCCATTCCTCGCCCCTTCTGTTGACCGGGAAGCCGAATTCATGTCCTAGTCCGGCCGAACCTTGTCCGGCAAGGCCTTCCGGCTTGCGGGGCTTGTCCGAAGATCCCGAAGACCCTGAAATTCCTGACGAGAACCATGCGATCCGAGCGGTATAACGCCCGTGAGTCCGAGCCGAAATGGCAGGCCGAATGGGAGCGGAAAAAGCTTTTCAGCACGCGGAACGATGATCCGCGCCCCAAATATTATGTGCTGGAGATGTTCCCCTATCCTTCGGGCCGGATCCATATGGGTCACGTCCGCAATTACGCGATGGGCGATGTGGTTGCGCGCTACCGCCGCGCGAAGGGTTTCAACGTGCTCCATCCGATGGGATGGGACGCGTTCGGCATGCCGGCCGAGAATGCGGCGATGGCCAATAAGGTCCATCCGGCCGAATGGACCTACGCGAACATCGCGACCATGCGCGGCCAGCTTAAATCCATGGGGCTGTCGCTCGATTGGGATCGTGAGATCGCGACCTGTGACCCCTCCTATTACCGCCATCAGCAGCGGATGTTTCTCGACTTCCTGAAGGCGGGATTGGTCGATCGCAAAACCGCGAAAGTGAATTGGGACCCGGTTGACCAGACCGTCCTTGCCAATGAGCAGGTGATCGATGGTCGCGGTTGGCGTTCAGGCGCGCTCGTCGAGCAGCGCGAATTGACGCAATGGTTCTTCAAGATCGCCGACGATTCGCAGGAATTGCTCGACGCACTCGACGGGCTCGAGCGCTGGCCGGAAAAAGTCCGGCTCATGCAGAAGAATTGGATCGGCCGTTCGGAAGGTCTTCTCGTGCGGTTTGCGCTCGATGAGAAGACGACACCGAAAGGTGAGAGCGATCTTGAGATTTTCACGACGCGGCCTGACACTTTGTTCGGCGCGAAATTCTTGGCTCTTGCGCCCGATCATCCGCTCGCGAAAGCGGCCGCGGCAAACAATCCCGGCCTCGCTGATTTCATTGCTGAATGCAAACGCATGGGAACAGCGCAGGAAGAAATCGAAAAGGCTGAGAAGCGCGGTTTCGACACCGGCATTCGCGCCGTGCATCCATTCGATCCGAATTGGACGCTGCCCGTCTATGTCGCGAATTTCATCTTGATGGATTACGGCACGGGCGCGATCTTCGGCTGCCCGGCGCACGACCAGCGCGACCTTGATTTCGTGAATATGTACGGGCTTGGCAACACGCCTGTCGTCTGCCCCGAAGGACAAGATCCGCAAAGCTTCGTCATCACCGACACCGCCTATGTCGAGGATGGCCGCATGATCAATTCGCGCTTCCTCGATGGCATGACCACCGCCGATGCACGCGAGGAAGTCGCCAAGCGCTTGGAAAAAGCAACGCTGGGCAATCGCCCTGTTGCGACACGCAAAGTCAATTTCCGCCTGCGCGATTGGGGTATTTCACGCCAGCGTTATTGGGGTTGCCCGATCCCGGTCATCCATTGCGACAGCTGTGGCGTCGTGGCGGTTCCGAATAAGGATCTGCCGGTCAAATTGCCGGACGATGTAACCTTCGACGTGCCGGGCAATCCGCTGGATCGCCATCCGACATGGAAACATGTCGATTGCCCGCAATGCGGCACGAAAGCCCGGCGCGAAACTGACACGATGGACACCTTCGTCGATTCGTCTTGGTATTTCGCACGCTTCACCGATCCATGGAACGAGACGGAGCCAACGACGCGTCAGGCCGTCGATCATTGGCTCCCCGTCGACCAATATATTGGCGGCATCGAACACGCGATCCTGCATCTCCTTTATTCACGCTGGTTTACCCGCGCGATGAAACGCACCGGCCATGCCGGTCTTGATGAGCCATTTGCTGGCTTGTTCACACAGGGCATGGTGGTGCACGAAACCTATCGTGCGCCAGATGGGTCATGGGTCGCGCCGTCTGAAATTGAAATCACCAGCGAGGGTGCGAACCGTCGCGCCAAGCGTCTCACCGATGGCATCGAGATCGAGATCGGTTCGATCGAGAAGATGTCGAAGTCGAAGCGCAATACGGTTGATCCCGACGATATCATTGGCACTTATGGCGCCGATACGGCGCGTTGGTTCATGCTGTCGGATTCACCGCCCGAGCGCGACGTGATCTGGACCGAAGAAGGTGTGCAGGGCGCCGCCCGTTTCGTGCAGCGCGTTTGGCGGCTGATTGGCGAAATCGCTGATCGCGCAGGAACGGCTCCGGCAGCATCCTCCTATTCGGATGCCGCACTTGCGGTCCGCAAAGCGGCGCACAAGGCTTTGGTGCGCACCGAAGAAGATGTCGAGCGTCTGCGTTTCAACCGCTGCGTCGCGCATATTTATGAGCTTGCCAACGCTTTGCAGGCCGCGCTGGCCGCCGAGAAAGGTGAGCTCGACGCCGGCATGAAAGCCGCTTTGGCGGAAGCCGGATCCATCCTCGTGCGTATTCTGGCACCCATGATGCCGCATCTCGCGGAAGAATGCTGGTCTGCTCTGGGCCACACATCGCTCGTTGGTGAACAAGCCTGGCCCGTGGCCGACCGCGCCCTGATCGTTGAAGACACGATCACCCTGCCGGTGCAGGTCAACGGCAAGAAGCGGGCTGATATTGTGGTTGACCGCAACGCAGATCAGGCGACGATAGAGAAAGCCGTTCTCGCACTCGAGGCGGTTCAGCGCGCGATGGAAGGCAAGCCCTTGCGCAAATTCATTGTCGTGCCGCAGAGGATCGTCAATGTCGTCGTCTGATCGCTCAGGACCGGTTTCGCGTCGTCTGTTTCTGGTGGCGCTTGCGGGTGTACCACTCGCGGGGTGTATCCGTCCGATGTATGCGACCGTCGATAGCAAAGGGGCCGTGACCAATTCACAGCTCGCCGCCATCGACATCAAGCCGGTGCCCGAGCGCTTTGGTCACTATTTGACCGAAGATCTGCGGTTTGCGTTCCATGGCGGCGATCCTGCGCCGCAAATGAAGTATCGCCTTGAAGTGACAGTGACGCGCTCTGTCGTGACGCCGATTATCGACACCTCGACCGGCCGCGCCGATGTCGCCACCATGCGGGCCGAAGCCTATTTCCGGCTTCTGCCTTATGAGGGCGGAACGGTTTTGGTTGATGGCCGCGCGACAGGATCGGCCTCGTTTGATCGTTTGACGCAGCGCTACGCTGGTCTGCGCGCCGGGATCGACTCAGAAAAGCGCATTGCCGAAACCTTGGCCGAACAGATCCAGACGCGTATCGCGGCCTATTTCGCCACGAAATCCTGACCATGGCGAAGCTGACGCGGTCCGGTGAGGTTGAAGCCTTTGTCCGGAAACCGGACACAGCCTATCGCGTCATTCTCGTTTATGGACCGGATTCGGGCGCAGTCTCTGAACGCGCGCGCGCGGTTGCGCGCGCTTTGGTCGATAACCCCGATGACCCGTTCCAGCTTGTGCGCATGGAAGGCGATGATCTCGCATCCGATCCCGAACGCTTGGCTGATGAGGCTTTCACGGTCCCCTTATTCGGCGGCAAGCGCGTGCTCTGGGTGCGGCTTGGATCGAAAAATGTCGCGCCCGCACTCGAGCCGCTTCTGAAGAACGCCGAACCGGAAGCAAAGATTGTCATCGATGCCGGTGACCTCGCCCCGAAGCACGCGGTCCGCGCGATGGTTGAGGCGTCGAAACACGCGATGGCGCTTGCCTGCTATCTCGATGAAGCGCGCGATGTTTCAGCACTCGTGAACGACACATTCCGCGAAGCGGGTGTGTCAGCGCCGCGCGATGTGATCACGCTGGTTGCCTCGCTCTTGGGTTCAGACCGTTTGCAGACACGGCAGGAATTGCAAAAACTTGTAACCTTTGCAGGACAAGGCGGCACGCTCACCATCGAGGATGTCGAAACCTTGATGGCGGATGCGTCGGCGCTCGCTTACGACAATCTGATCGACGCGGTTTTCACGGGCCAAGCATCGCAAGCCGATCACGCGCTCGCGCGGATGTTGGCGGAAGGCAATGATGCCGGTGTGATGCTCGGCTTTGCGTTGCGCCACGCCATATCCTTGCAGAAAAGCCGCATTGCACTCGATGGCGGCACACCCATGGACTCGGTGATGAAAAGCGCGCGTATTTTTTTCAAGCGCCAAGCCGCTTTTCAGAAACAGATGCGGATTTGGACACTCGACGCACTCGATAGTGCGATTGCGCAATTGGCCGATGCCGTCGTCACGACACGCAAACAAAATGCGATGGCTGACAGTGCCGCCTCACGCGCGATGCTGAGGATTGCATTGGCTGCACGCGCTCGCGCGTAAAGCTTAATCGCGCAAACGGCGGCAAAGATCGTCGAGCTGGTCGAGCGTCGAATATTTCAAACGCAATTCGCCGCCCTTTGGACCATGCTCGATCGAGACATGCAGACCGAGGACATCTTCGAGCGCTTTTTCGAGCGCGCGCGTATCGGGATCTTTTTCGGCCTTGGCGCGCGGGGCCTTGCCGGTGGAAGCCTTGGTATCGTCCTGGCCGAGCTTCTCAACATCGCGGACATTGAGGCCCTGCTCGACAATGCGCTTGGCAACCGCTTCCGGGTCATCGACGGAGAGGAGTGCGCGGGCATGGCCTGCCGTGAGAACACCTTCCGCCAACATCTGTTTCACGCTGTCCGGCAATTTCAGCAGGCGCAGCATGTTGGCGACATGGCTACGGCTCTTGCCGATGATCTTGGCGAGATCGGCCTGGGCATAGCCGAAATCATTCATCAGCTTTTCGTAGCCGAGCGCTTCTTCCAGCGCGTTGAGATCGGCACGTTGGACGTTTTCGATGATGGCAAGTTCAAGCGCCTCACGATCCGTCGCCTCAACCAGCGTGATCGGCACGTCGTGAAGAGCGGCGCGCTGGGCGGCGCGCCAGCGCCGCTCACCGGCGATGATCTCATACACATCCGCCATGCCGGGCAGCGCCCGGACGAGGATCGGCTGGATGATGCCTTTTTCGCGGATGGAGTTGGACAGGTCCTCGAGATCTTCATCGAGGAAAGTCTTGCGCGGATTGCGCGGATTGGGGCGCAGAAATTCCGTCGGCACGCGACGCTGGCCGCGTGATCTTTCGACGACAGAGACTTCGTCGCCCATGTCGCCTATAAGCGCCGCAAGACCGCGCCCGAGACGCGATTTCTGTCCGTCGTCCGCCATGCTAAACCCTTGTTATTCTTATAGTTTTACGCTGCCGCGTGGAGGCGGCGTTCACGCTGGATGATTTCCGAGGCCAGTTTGAGATAGGCCTGCGCACCCGAACATTTGAGATCGTACAGCAGAACCGGCTTGCCATGCGAGGGCGCTTCCGACACGCGCACATTGCGCGGGATCACGGTCTGATAGACCTTCTCGCCCATGAAGGAGCGCACATCGCTCACGACCTGCGCCGACAAATTGTTGCGCGGATCGAACATGGTCAGGACAACGCCATGAATGGTGAGGCCCGGATTGAGGGCTGAGCGCACCTGCTCGACGGTCTTCAAAAGCTGCGACAAACCTTCGAGCGCGAAGAACTCGCATTGCAGCGGCACCAGCACGGCATCGGCAGCCACCATCGAATTGATGGTCAAGAGGTTCAGCGATGGCGGGCAATCGACCAACACATAGGTGTAGGTTTCAAGACCAGCAGCAATCCGCTCATCGTGGAGTTGCTCAACGGCTTTCTTGAGGCGGTGGGCGCGGTCGCGCTCCGGTGCGATTTCAAGCTCGACCCCGAGAAGGTCGAGCGTCGAAGCGGCAATCGACAGGCGCGGCACGGCCGTATCGATAATGGCGGCCGAAAGCGGCGCTTCGCCGACAAGCACATCGTAGGTTGAGATGCGACGGCTTTTGCGATCGATCCCGAGACCGGTCGACGCATTGCCCTGCGGGTCGAGATCGATGATGAGAACCTTCTCGCCAATGGCGGCCAGCGCGGTACCGAGATTGATCGCGGTCGTCGTCTTGCCGACCCCGCCCTTCTGGTTGGCGAGCGCCAGCACGCGCGGCTGCGCGCCATTGCGGCTCAGACGGATCGAATCCGTACCCTGCTCGGAGGGGGTGTCAGTTTGTGTCATCGTCTTCGCCACCAACCCGCTTATCAGCCTGCTCGACCCGGAGGATACGTGCCTTAGGATCAGTGAGGCTTGGAAGCTCAATGGCCTTTATTTTCCAACATTTAGCGGCTTCCGTCAATTCATTCGCAAGATCTTGTCCCTTTGGAAACAGAGCGACGGCACCTTTTTGGAGAAGAGGCGAGGTCATCTCCAGAAGATCGCTCAGCGGCGCCAGCGCCCTTGCCGTAACGATTTCCACAGGCGGGAGTCGATTCACCACCTCTTCGATCCGCTCGGGATGGACGGTCACGGGAAGCCCAAGAAGGCGTGATGTCTCTCGTAAAAAAGCGCTTTTGCGATCGTTGCTTTCCACAAGATGAACGCGTGCGCCAGGCACATCGACAAGTGTCGCCGCGATCACGAGACCGGGAAAGCCCGCGCCCGAGCCAAAATCGGCCCAAAGCTTGGCATCGGGCGCCGCCGCAGCAATCTGGAGGGAATCCGCAATATGGCGGAGCCATACCTCGTCCAGCGTGCTCGGACCGACCAAATTCTTGATCTTCTGCCAGCGCGTTAGATTGTCGACGATGCCCTGCAATTTCGATTCTGTTTCACGTGAAACAGGCGTGATGGCCAGAGCGGCGGCCTTATCAGTCAGCATCAAACGCTCACTTTCGCGCGCGATGCCGCCTTGGCATGGGCAATCAGAAGCGTCAGGGCAGCCGGTGTCATACCTTCGACCCGACCGGCCTGTCCCAGCGTCCGGGGGCGAACGGTCTCCAGCTTGCCAGCCAATTCGGCCGAAAGACCTGAAATCGACTTGAACGAGAGGCTTTCCGGCAAGGCCAGGTCCTCATCCCGCTTGAAGGCGGCAATGTCTCGCTCCTGCCGCTCCAAATAGACGGCATATTTCGCATCGGTTTCGACGCGGGCGGCAATCCGCTCCGGGACAGAGCGAAGCTCCGGCCAGATGCGGATGAGATCCGCCCAAGACACCGTAGGATAAGACAGGATTTCGAAAGCCGTGCGACGGCGGCCATCCTGATTGAGCGTCAGGCCGCGGGCCGCTGCTTCGTTGGGCGTCAAGACACGCTCATTCAGCAAAGCCTGCGCTTGTAACAATTGGGCCTGTTTCTGCTTGAAATGCGCCCGCCGTTCCACCGACAGACACCCCAGCGCTTCGCCGAGCGGGCCGAGCCGCTCATCGGCATTGTCGGAACGCAATGAAAGCCGGTATTCGGACCGGGACGTGAACATCCGATAAGGCTCGGTGACGCCTTGGGTCACCAGATCGTCGATCATCACACCCAGATAGGCTTTTGTGCGATCAATCGTAATGGCCTCTTGGCCACCGGCCAGCCGCGCCGCATTCAATCCGGCCAAAAGGCCTTGGGCGCCCGCTTCTTCATAGCCGGTTGTACCATTGATCTGACCGGCCAGAAACAGCCCGCGACAAGCCCGTAATTCAAGCGTCGGATCGAGCGCACGCGGATCGACATAATCATATTCGATGGCATAGCCCGGCCTGACGATCCGGACTTGGTCGAGACCCGGCATGGCCCGAATGAAAGCTTCCTGCACATCGACCGGCAGCGATGTCGAAATCCCGTTCGGATAGACCGTGGGATCATCCAGCCCTTCTGGCTCAAGGAAAATCTGATGATTCGTTTTGTCTGCGAATCGAACGACCTTGTCCTCGATGGATGGGCAATAACGCGGCCCGCGGCCTTGGATTTGGCCCGAATACATCGGGGCGCGATGGAGATTGGCGCGGATGATATCATGCGCTTCCGGCGTCGTGCTGGTGATCCCGCACGCAATCTGCGGTACGGCCACGCGCGTGCTCAAATCGGAGAACAGTTCCGGCTCTTCGTCCCCGTGCTGCCATTCGAGCTGATCCCAACGGATGGTCCGGCCATCGAGCCGCGCGGGTGTACCTGTCTTGAGCCGTCCCATCGGCAACCCAAGGGCATGGAGCGACTGCGCCAAGCCGACCGATGGTCGATCGCCCACGCGGCCTGCCGGCTCGGTATGTTCCCCGCAATGGATGAGGCCATTGAGGAAGGTGCCCGTCGTTAAAACCACCGCGCCGGTCTGAAGACTGCGGCCATCGGTCAGTACAAGGCCAGTCACCCGACCATTCGTGACGACAAGACCGTCGGCTTCACCTTCGATCAAGGTGAGACCATCCTGCTCACGCAGGAGCTTTTGAATGGCCTGCCGATAGAGCTTGCGGTCCGCTTGGGTCCGCGGACCCCGGACGGCGGGCCCTTTGCGACGATTGAGCAGCCGGAATTGGATCCCAGCCGCGTCGGCAGCCCGTCCCATCAACCCGTCAAGCGCGTCGATCTCCCGGACCAGATGACCCTTGCCCAAACCCCCAATAGCTGGGTTGCAGGACATCACGCCGATCGTGTCGACCCTCTGCGTCACCAAAGCGGTACGCGCGCCCATCCGGGCAGCGGCCGCAGCCGCTTCCGAACCAGCGTGCCCGCCACCGACAACGATGACGTCAAAGCTTTGCGAGGGGGAGTGCATAGCGATTTCCATATCTTAAAGCGGCATGAGAGTCGAGAAATTCAGGCGGGCTGTTTCACGTGAAACAATGCGGGGTTGAACCGCGCCGCCCGATTGGACTCGCCAAAGTTGTTTCACGTGAAACATGGCCTCACTTGCCGATGCAGAATCCAGCGAACAGCCGATCCAACACATCCTCGACATCGACCTCGCCAGTAATCCGGCCAAGCGCCCGAGCTGCCAACCGTAAATCTTCCGCTACGAGCTCCGTCGCCCCTTCGGCATCACCAGCCAAGGCGCGATCGAGGCAGGCCAATGTATCCTCTAACGCTGCCCGATGACGCTCTCGTGTAATCAAAATCCCCTCGCCCGCCGCAAACGCCGTTTCGGCACGAATCTGTAAAAGCGATAGCAAGCGATCGATCCCGACCCCTGTCGTGGCTGAAACCGAAAGACCGGAGCCAGAAGTTCCGAGATCTGCCTTGGTCCCCAGAACCAAAACATCCGGCCCGTCCAGCGGGCACGCCTCACCACCAGGGGGCTGCAACCAGATGACCAGATCAGCCTCGGCAATCCGCGCTTGTGTTCGCCGGATCCCTTCCTGCTCGACACGATCGTCACTCTCTCGCAGCCCTGCCGTGTCAATCAACAGCACAGGATACCCGCCCAGATCGAGATGCACCTCGATGACATCACGCGTCGTGCCCGCAATCGGTGAGACAATCGCCGCGTCACGCCGTGCAAGCGCATTCAGCAGCGTCGATTTGCCGGCATTGGGTGGGCCAGCGAGAACAATCCGGTAACCTTCTCTTAACCTTTCCGGCCGCTGCGGCTTAGAAAGCTCGGATTCGATTTGGTCCCGAATCGATTGCGCAATCCGCAACCCATCAGCGATCACCTTCTCCGAAACATCGCTCTCGTCCGAAAAATCGATCGCCGCTTCCATCAAGGCCATGGCCCCGATGATATCCTCACGCCATTGCTGGACGGCCTTGCCCGTTTCGCCTTCGAGGGCGCGCAAGGCCTGACGCCTCTGCGCCTCCGTCTCGGCATCGATCAGGTCGGCAAGGCCCTCGACTTGATCAAGCGTCATCCGGCCATTCAGCAAGGCCCGCCGTGTGAACTCACCCGCCAAGGCCGGACGGCAGTGTGGCAAACGGGCGAGCACCCGCAGGATTGACGCGATGACACCCCGGCCGCCATGGCATTGTAGCTCCGCCATATCTTCACCGGTGAAACTGGCGGGGCCCGGAAACCACACGACCAAGGCCTGATCCAGATCCTCGCCGGTGGCCGGATCACACAGGGTCCGAAGCGATGCACGACGCGGTTGCGGCACGCGACCGCACAAGGCTTCAAGAACGCCCCTTGTCCCCGCCCCCGACACACGCACAATAGCAACAGCCGCGCGGCCCATGCCGGTCGCGGGAGCGAAGATCACCTCGGGATCGTTGGTCGTCGTCACATCAACCTCAGGCTCGAAAAGCCGCGGAGTCCTATCATGAACCGGCTAGCCAATGCCACGAGCCCTTATCTCCTCCAGCATAAGGACAATCCGGTCGCCTGGTGGGAATGGGGCAATGAGGCCTTCGCCGAAGCCGCACGCACCGGCAAACCTGTCCTGCTCTCGATCGGTTATGCCGCCTGCCATTGGTGCCATGTGATGGCTCATGAAAGTTTCGAAAACGATTCGATTGCGGCGCTGATGAATGAGCTCTTCATCTGCATCAAGGTCGATCGCGAAGAACGGCCCGATGTCGATCAAGTCTACATGGCCGCGTTACATACACTCGGTGAACAAGGCGGTTGGCCGCTCACCATGTTCCTGACCGACCAACGCCAAGCGTTTTGGGGTGGCACCTATTTCCCGCCCGTGCCGCGTTATGGCAAAGCGAGTTTCCCGCAAATCCTGCAAGAGATCGCGCGCCTCTATCGCGAGGAACGGAACCGAATCGATGAGAATGCCGGCGCCATCCGCGATGCCTTGATTCAGAACTTCGCTGTGCCTGTTGTCCCGGAGACAACCATCGATCCCGGCCGTATCGCTGCGACACTCGCCGCGGCGACAGATACAGAGTTCGGCGGCTTGCAAGGCGCCCCTAAATTTCCCAATGCGCCCTTATTGGCCGTGCTTCTGCGCGACGGCATCGCGGATCAACAATCGCCATCGTGGCAGGCTTTCCTCACAACCCTTGATGGCATGATCGCGGGTGGCATTCATGATCACATCGGCGGCGGTTTTTCCCGCTACGCCGTCGATGAACAATGGCTCGTGCCGCATTTCGAAAAAATGCTCTACGACAATGCGCAAATCCTCGAGCTTCTCGCTGAAGCCTATGCGCTCACCGGGGCCGATCATTATCGCCGCGCAGCCGAAGGCATCGTCGTTTGGCTCGAGCGCGAGATGCTCATGCCAGAGGGCGGTTTTGCCTCTTCGCTCGATGCCGACAGCGAAGGCGAAGAAGGCAAATTCTATGTTTGGACGCGTGCCGAGCTCGACACGCATTTCACCACTTCAGAGGCGAATCTTTTAAGCGACGCTTACGACATTCATCCCGGCGGCAATTGGGAAGGTCATGCAATCCCCAATCGCATCGGCAAGCCGACCCTCTCCGATGAAGAGGACACCGCCCTCGCCCCGTTACGGGACCGGCTCCTGCGCGTCCGCATGAAACGGATCCCGCCCGGCCGTGATGACAAGGTCCTCGCTGATTGGAACGGCATGATGATCGCAGCCCTCGCGCGTGCGTCGCGTGTGTTTGCGCGACCCGATTGGCTGACCCTTGCCGAACGCGCGTTCGACTTCATCGCGCGCACCATGGACCGCGACGGACAGCTCGGTCATTCTTGGCGCGAAGGGCGACTTTTGTTTCCCGGCTTTGCCAGCGATCATGCAGCGATGGCGCTCGCCGCTTTGTCCCTGCATGAGGCAGGAAGCTGCCAAGAAAACCTAATTCACAAATCAATTCAATGGGTTAATACGTGTTGCGCGCACTATCGGACGGCCGATGGGTTATTGGCATTGGCGCAGGCCGGCACCGATCTGCCCGTGCCCGCCAGCTCCACCCGTGACGACGCCATCCAGAACCCTAATGGTATCATGATTGAGGTGCTGATCCGGCTCCATGCTCTGACCGGCGATCCAACGCATCTCGACCGCGCCGATGAACTGCTCGCCCGTGGTTTGGCTGCCGCGAGCCAAGCGCCACTCGGCCATGGCTCGATCGTCTCCGGCCTGATGATGCGCGCAAGCGCTGTCACCATCGCCATCGCCGGAACGAACCCGACACCCTTGATGATGGTTGCGCGAGAAATCTCGCCGATGACGACCATCCTCGTTCCGCCCGGCACAACCCAACCGGGGCCCGTCGATCAGGCCCAATGGAACGAGGCGGGCGAAGGAGCCGCTTTCCTCTGCGTCGGATCGCGTTGCACGTTGCCGCTTCATGAGGCTGCTCACCTCAAGGCCGAATGGCAGACGCTGATCGCGACATGAAAAAACCTCCGCCCGAAAGCGGAGGTTTGAAGGGATGCTGAATCGTAAAAGCGACAGCGCGCTTAGGTATTCATCGAATCGAAGAAGTCGCCATTCGTCTTGGTCTGGCGCAGCTTGTCGAGCAGGAACTCGATCGCATCGACCGTGCCCATCGGATTGAGGATGCGGCGCAGCACATACATCTTCTTGAGCACATCGGCCGGCACCAGCAATTCTTCTTTGCGCGTGCCTGACCGCGTGATGTCGAGCGCCGGGAAAACGCGCTTGTCCGACACTTTCCGGTCAAGGATGATTTCCGAGTTACCGGTGCCTTTGAATTCTTCGAAGATCACTTCGTCCATGCGCGAGCCGGTATCGATCAGCGCCGTGGCGATGATCGTCAGCGAGCCACCTTCTTCGATGTTACGCGCAGCGCCGAAGAAGCGTTTCGGCCGTTGCAACGCATTGGCATCGACGCCACCCGTGAGCACCTTACCCGACGACGGAACCACCGTGTTGTAAGCGCGACCCAAGCGTGTAATCGAATCGAGCAGGATCACGACATCGCGGCCATGTTCGACAAGACGCTTGGCTTTCTCGATCACCATTTCGGCGACCTGCACGTGGCGTGAGGCTGGTTCGTCGAAGGTTGACGACACGACTTCACCGCGTACCGAGCGCTGCATGTCGGTCACTTCTTCCGGACGCTCATCGATCAAAAGAACGATCAGATAACATTCCGGATGATTGGTCGTGATCGACTGCGCGATATTCTGCAACAGAACGGTTTTACCAGTCCGCGGCGGCGCGACGATCAAAGCACGCTGGCCTTTGCCGATCGGCGACACAATATCGATCAGACGGGGCGAATAATCCTTGCGGGTCGGATCTTCGATTTCGAGCTTCAGCCGGCTGTTCGGATAAAGCGGTGTGAGGTTGTCGAAATTGACCTTGTGACGGGTCTTTTCTGGATCCTCGAAATTGATCGTGTTGACCTTGAGAAGTGCGAAATAGCGTTCGCCTTCCTTCGGGCTACGAATTTGACCTTCGACCGTATCACCCGTGCGCAGGCCGAAGCGGCGGATCTGCGAGGGCGAGACATAGATGTCGTCTGGGCCGGAGAGATAGTTCGAATCGGGCGAGCGCAAAAAGCCGAAGCCGTCAGGCAGCACTTCGACGACACCTTCGCCGATGATCTCGACTTCATTGGTCGCGAGTTGCTTGAGGATGGCGAACATCAGCTCCTGCTTGCGCATGGTGCTGGCATTCTCGACCAACAATTCCTCGGCAAACGCGAGAAGTTCGGTTGGCGATTTCGCCTTCAAATCCTGAAGTTTGATTTCCCGCATGGGATGATGGTCCTGAGAATCGGGGCTGCTGCTCGAAGGAACGCGAACAGGAGGAAAAGGGTACCGATGTGATCGGGAGGCGTGATCCGTTCGACGCACCGGCAAAGGCCGGGTCCAGGAGACACCTCTTGGGAAGGACTGTCTGGTTAGCCTTTTTTGCCGACGAGTGCAATCCCGTCCCGGCCGGTCTCAACGAAGCGTCAGCTAGAAAGGTTTCACGATGACGAAGATGACAATGCCGATCATCAGAAGGGTCGGCACTTCGTTGAGGATCCGGTAATGGCGTTGCGGCCGCTCATTAGCGTCGGCAGCAAACCGCTTCACATCCCTGACCAGCATGTGGTGGACAAAGGTCAGACCCAAAACGGAGGCGAATTTCGCCATGAACCATGGGTCGAGCCAGAAATTCTGCGCCCAAGCCAGATAAAGCCCAGCTGCCCACGCGACGATCATCGCCGGGTTCATGATCGCCTTAAGCAGGCGACGCTCCATGATCTTGAAGGTTTCGGACTGAACCGACCCCTTCTCTGCCTCACAATGATAAACGAAGAGCCGCGGCAGATAGAGCAGTCCTGCCATCCACGCGATGATGGCAACGACATGCAGGGCCTTGATCCAGAGATACATCGGCAGACCTTGTCAGCCCCTGCGGATCCGCTTGACCAGCTGCTCGACATGAGCGGGCGGCGTCTCAGGCACGATGCCATGACCGAAGTTGAAAATATGCGGTCGGCCTCCAAAGGCTTTCAACACCTTGTCCACACCCTGGTCGAGCGCTTGTCCCCCGGCAACGACGGCCAACGGATCGAGATTGCCCTGTACAGGCTTGATAGATTGGACGTTTTTCGCAGCCCAATCCGGATCCACACCCCAATCGAGGCCAACCGCATTGGCTCCCGTCTCAGCGGCATAACGGATATGGCCTGAGCCCGAACCACGGCCGAACACGATGATCCGCGCACCGGGCACTTCCTTCCGGACGCCCTCAATGATCCGTTTGATCGGTTCAATCGACCAGCGGCCAATGCCCTCTGCAGTCAAGGCACCGGCAAAGCTCTCAAAAATCTGGACCGCATCCACACCTGACCGGAACTGCCGGACGAGATAGCGGATCGAGGCCTGAACCAGCGTATCGATGACGTATTCCAGGAATTCGGGGTCGCGATAGGCCAAGAGACGTGAGGGGGCCAGCTCCGGGGTGGACTTACCCGCAATCATATAGCCCGCCACCGTCCAAGGAGCACCGCAGAAGCCAAGGAACGTGGTCTCGGCGGGGAGGCTGCCACGGACCCGTTCGATGGTCTCGAAGACGGGTGCCAGCCGGTTGAGATCGAGTTCACCCGAAAGCCTCTTTTTGGCATCGTCGATCGATGTCAGCGGATCGAGTCGAGGGCCTTCTCCTTCATGGAAGGAGACCGGTTGGCCCAAAGCATCGGGAATGACCAGAATATCCGAAAACAGGATGGCGCCATCAAAGCCGTACCGCCGGATCGGCTGCAACGTCGCTTCGGCAGCCATGGCAGGCGTGTAGCAAAATTCCATGAAGGAGGAGGCTTTGGCTCTCAACTCCCGATATTCCGGCAGGTAACGGCCAGCCTGCCGCATGATCCAGATCGGTGGGATCTCAAACGCCTCACCATCGAGAACCTTGAGAAGCTTGCGTGTAGGCGCGCTGGCCGGGGAAGAGGACATAAAGAAGATTCCTAAGAGATAAGACTCTTGTTGTTGTTCTTAGCCTGCGAAGGCCGGGGTTACCAAGCCGTCCACATGCGCTCCACAGGTCCACCCTTCCGCGGAACCGGTTCGTGGCCCGACCTTAACCTTTCATTAACCCTGCGGCCACAATCACTTCGGCGAAGCTCAACCCTTTCAACTCCCCACTGACCTGGGCCTTGGGACAATTCCTGTCCCCATGGGCTGACCTGTTGATCGTCTGAGAGGCTTTCGCCAGAGTGTCTTTGGCCCCCGGCCGGAAAGAGGGCATCTATCCCCGCTCCTCCCCCTAATTCACAGCCTGCGGGAAAACCCGCGCCACCGGAGACGAATTTTGGGCCGCTCTTATTTTCATCTCCACCTCATCTCGGACGCGACCGGCGAAACATTGATTTCTGTCGCGCGCGCCGCTGCCGCACAATATCAAGGCATCTCGGCGATTGAGCATGTTTATCCGCTGGTGCGCTCCGAAATTCAGCTCGATCGTGTCATCGACGAACTCGAATCCGCTCCGGGCCTCGTCCTTTATACGCTTGTTGAACCCGCCCTCGCCGAGCGGCTTGAAAAAGCCTGCAATGAATTGGGCTGTCCTTATCTGTCGGTTCTCGACCCCGTGCTGATGTTGTTCCAATCTTATCTTGGCACGGCTTCAACGCACCGGCCGGGCGCGCAACACGTGCTCAATGCTGATTACTTCAAACGCATCGATGCTTTGAATTACACGCTTTTGCACGATGACGGCCAAATGACGCATGAGCTCGAACAGGCCGATGTTGTGCTGGTCGGGGTCAGCCGCACATCGAAAACGCCGACCTCGATCTATCTTGCCAATCGCGGCATCAAAACGGCGAATATACCGCTCGTGCCGCATATTCCATTTCCTTCCGAAGTCGAGAAATTGAAAAAGCCGCTCGTGGTTGGTCTTGTCGCCACGCCTGAACGTATCGTGCAGATCCGGCAGAACCGTTTGCTCGCGCTCAATGCCGAAACCGATAGCCCCTATGTCGACAAGGATCGCGTGACGGAAGAAATCGCTTTTTCGCGCAAGCTCTGCGCCCGCCATCATTGGCCGGTGATTGATGTCACGCGTCGGTCGATTGAAGAAACAGCGGCGGCGATCATCGATCTTCATCGCAGCCGACAAATGGCGATGCTGGCCGAATGAGCCTCTGGTCTTTCCCGTCGCCGCTTCTTCTGGCATCCGCCAGCACCGCGCGCCGCGCCATGCTCATGGATGCCGGTATTCCTGTCGATATTGAACCCGCGCGGATTGATGAACGGGCGTTGGATCAATCCCTACGCGCCGCTGGTGCGCCGCCGGGTAAGATCGCGCTGGCTCTCGCACGCGCCAAAGCGGCCGCTGTGTCGGCTCACCATCCCGGCCGCTTGGTGTTGGGCGCTGACCAATTGCTTGATTGTGATGGGACGATCTTCGATAAAGCGCGAGACCGTTCCGAAGCCGAGCAGAAACTCGCAGCGTTGGCGGGTAAAACCCATCGGTTGACCAGCGCTGCGGTCCTTGTTCGCGATGGGCACACCGTCTTTGAAAGTGTATCCGAAGCCTCCCTCACCATGCGCCCTCTGGATTCAGTGGCGATTGCGCTTTATGCCGATCAGGCTGGCGCAGCGCTAACTGCTTGCGCCGGCTGCTATGAAATCGAAGGACGCGGCGCGCATTTGTTCAACCGTATCGAAGGCGATCATTTCACCATTCGCGGCCTGCCGCTTCTGGATGTGCTCGCAGGGCTTCGCGCCGAGGGATGGATCAGATTGTGAGTGCGATGGAGTTCAAGCGGGCCTGCGTCATCGGTTCTCCGATCGCCCATTCGCGTTCGCCCCTCATCCATAATTACTGGCTGCAGCACCATGGCATTGCGGGCTCCTACGACAAGATCGAAGTAAAACCGGGCGAACTTGCTGCCTTCTTTGCCAGCATGGCCGATCGTGGTTTGGTCGGTTGCAATGTCACGGTGCCTCATAAGGAAGAGGCGTTGCGCCTCGCCCAGCATCGCACGCCGCGCGCTGAAGAATTCGGCGCGGCCAACACGATCTGGTTTGAGAATGGCGAACTCTGTGCCGACAACACCGATTCCCATGGCTATGAAATGAGCCTCGATCAGGATGTGCCGGGCTGGGACAAAGCCGAACGGGCTCTGGTTCTGGGAGCAGGCGGTGCGTCGCGTGCCATCATCGCGGCTCTGTTGCGCCGTGGCATCGGCCGCATTGATCTCGTCAATCGCAATTTCGCGCGCGCCGAGGATTTGGCCGGGCTGTTTGGCAAGCGCGTCCATGCCTATGGATTTGATCAAGCGCCGCTCTTGATGAGAGAGGCGGATATGTTGGTCAACACGACCGCACTTGGCATGCAGGGCAAGGAGCCGCTTCTTCTCTCGCTTGATTCATTGAAAGACGGTGCCCTCGTTTCCGACATTGTGTATGTGCCGCTCGAAACAGGCCTTCTCAAACAGGCGAAAGCACGCGGCCATCGTGTTGCCGGGGGGCTTGGCATGTTGCTGCATCAGGCTGTGCCTGGCTTTGCCGCGTGGTTCGGTACGACACCGGAAGTGACCCCCGCTTTGCGCGCCATCTTAGAAGATGATGTGCGAAAGGCTGGCGGATGATCAGGCTTGGGCTCACCGGCTCGATTGGTATGGGCAAATCAGCCACCGCCACGATGTTTCGTGAGGCGGGCATCCCCGTGCATGATTCGGATGCTGCCGTGCATCGGCTTTATGCCGGAGCCGCTGCGCCTTTGATTGAAGCCGCGTTTCCCGGCACGGTGAAGGATGGCGTCGTCGATCGCGCTTTATTGGGGGCTGCTGTCCTCAACAATGATGCAGCGATGAAAAAACTCGAAAGCATTGTCCATCCCCTCGTCACAGAGACGACGCTCAATTTTCTGGCGACTGCCGAAAAAGCAGGCCATCGCCTCGTTGTGCTCGATGTGCCCCTCTTGTTTGAAGTGGGCCGAGACCGCGATTGCGACGCGATTGTCGTCGTCTCGGCCGATCCCTCTGTGCAAAGAGAGCGGGTTCTGGCGCGACCGGGGATGACGGAAGCGAAGTTTCAGGCGATTGTCGCCCGGCAAATCCCCGATTCGGAAAAGCGCCGTCGCGCGCATTTCGTCATTGATACGGGACGAGGATTTGAGGCCGCGCGCCGTGCGGTCAAGGATGTCATTAGAACTTTGGCGGGACGGTGATGCGCGAAATCGTATTCGATACGGAAACGACGGGGCTTGATCCCGCCACCGGTGATCGTGTTGTCGAAATCGGCTGCGTCGAATGCATCAACCATGTGCCGACCGGTGAAGTTTTTCACGTTTATATCAATCCCGAACGCGACATGCCGGAAGCGGCCTTCAAAGTACACGGGTTGTCGAGCGATTTTCTCCGCACCAAACCGGTCTTTGCCAGCATTGCCGAAGATTTCGTCAAATTTGTCGGCGACGCCAAGCTCGTCGCCCATAATGCATTCTTCGATTTAGGCTTCATCAATGCCGAATTGAGCCGCCTCGGCTATGCGCCCATTGATGCGAGCCGTATCGTTGACACGCTGGCTTTGGCGCGAAAGAAAAATCCGTTCGGACCGAATTCGCTCGATGCGCTTTGCGCGCGCTATGGCATCGACAATTCCCGCCGCACTAAACATGGCGCATTGCTCGACGCTGAAATTCTGGCGGAAGTCTATCTTGAGATGATGGGCGGCCGGCAAACCGGGCTCGATCTCGCCGCCGAGATCGTTGTTGCTGGCGTCACGACCGATACGCTGGGTGGATCACCAAGCCGCGCGCGGCCTGTCGCTCTTCCCTCGCGCCTCACACCAGCGGAAATGGCAGCGCATGCTTCTTTCGTCGCGTCGCTGGGCGAGCAGGCGGTGTGGAAAAATTATATCGCCGACGAAGCGGCCCAATAAAAAACCCGCCCGGTTTACACCGGACGGGTTTGAACGAGACGAAGCAGACGATTTAGGCGTTAGCCGGGTTCGGTGTCTGTGCATCGGCAAGACGCTGGCGATAAAGCGCAGCGAAATCGATCGGATCGATGAAGAGCGGCGGGAAGCCACCATTGCGGACGCAATCAGCAACGATCTGGCGCGCGAACGGGAACAAAAGGCGCGGGCATTCGATCATGATCACCGCATGCGCCGTTTCCTGCGGGATGTTCTGCAGGCGGAAAATGCCGGCATAGATCAATTCGAAATTGAAAAGGAGGCCTTCGCCTTCGCCTGCTTTGCCTTCCAGCGTCAGCTCGACTTCGTAATCGGTGGCCGACAGCGGCTGCGCATTCACATTGACCGTAATGGCAATGTTGGGCGATTGGTTCTGCGGCTGCAGCGAGCGCGGCGCATTCGGATTTTCGAAGGACAGGTCCTTGATATATTGGGCGAGCGCATTCAGAGCCGGCGCTTCTTCGCCTTGCGGCACGCCATTGCCATTTTCACCTGCCATCATCGTCTCCATACCGGCCGAAGCCGTGATTTGAGGAACCGGGCGAGCCGGACTGAGGCGCGCCTAGCATGAAGAGCGGGCATGCGACAAGCGCAGCCGCCCGGTTGAAGCCGGAGCCTGAAGGATCGAACGCGGAGACTGGATCAGGGCACCGCCCTATCCATATTATGCTTCAGACGTTCCCGTTGTATAAGCGGGAAAACAGGCCCGCCGGCAGGCGGGGCAAAAGAGGCACTGCAATGGACGTCACAACTCTCGTTTTCATGGGCTTGGCCGCTGTCGTGATCTGGCGCCTTTGGGCGGTGTTGGGCACCCGCACCGGCCAGGAGCAGATTCCGCCAAGCCGTTTCTCGCGCCGTCCGGAGCCCCTGCCCGAATCGCCTGCCGAATCTGGGACAATCCTCAATCATCCCGCCCATGAGCCAGATCCTGAAGTGATCAAGCCGCGCTGGGCCGGTATTGCCGAGCCTGATAGCGATGTCGCCCATGGCCTGTCGGCCATTGCCGCGGCTGATCCGAGCTTCGACGCCAAGGAGTTCTTGGAAGGGGCCCGTGGCGCTTATGAAATGATCGTGACCGCTTTTGCCGGCGGCGATCGCAACATGCTGCGCGATCTCCTGTCGCGGGACGTTTTCGAAGGTTTTGCTGCGGCCATTGCCGATCGCGAACAGCGGGGGGAGACAGTCGAGACCACTTTCGTCTCAATCGACAAGGCAACGATCCAAGAGGCCGAACTGCGGGGCCGCTCAGCGCAGATCACGGTGCGCTTCCAGTCGAAGCTCATCAGCGCCACCCGCGACCGGCAGGGCACCATTGTTGATGGTGCGGCCGACAAGGTAGTCGATGTCACCGATATCTGGACTTTCGCGCGCGATACTGGCCAGCGCGACCCGAATTGGAAGCTGATCGCCACTGAATCGGGCCAGTGACCGCGTCGCCTTTCGGCCCCGGCGGCGCGCGGCTCGAACCGCGCGCCTTCTCCACGCTTCCCGGCTGGGCGGTCGATGATCACGCGGCGGCTTTCGCCGCCTTTCGCCGCAGCGCCACCCATCATGTGAATGCCGAACCGGCCCTCAGGCAGGGTCTGGCGCCTGATCCCGCTCTCATCGCCGCCTTTACGGCTGCTTTGGCGTGGGCTGGCACGCCAAAAGCCTTTTTCGAGACCCAGTTCACCCCTTTTGCCATCCGGCCCGAGACTGGCGCTGGCTTCCTCACCGGTTATTACGAGCCAGAATTGTCAGGCTCGCTCATCCCTCATCCCGATTATCCCGTGCCCGTCCTCGCCCGCCCATCGGGTCTCGTCACCGTGCCACAAGGTGGAACGCCGCCCGCGCCGCTCGATCCGTCCCTTCAAAGCTACATGGCAACACCGCAAGGCCCTGCCGCCGCGCCTGACCGTGCCGATATTGAAGACGGCGCCTTTGGCGGTCAGGGGCTGGAAATCGCTTGGCTCAGAGATCGCGTCGATCTCTTCTTCATGCATGTGCAGGGATCAGCCCGCCTGAAATTGCCCGATGGCGGCACAGCGCGCCTTGTCTATGCCGGGCGCAATGGCCATCCCTATACCTCGATTGGCCGGGTCATCGTTCAAGAAGGTCATCTCCCGCTCGAACAAGCCACGCTGGCTCCTTTGAAGGATTGGCTTCGTCGTCATCCGGCCGAAGCGCGCCGGATCATGCGGCTCAATCGCTCCTATATATTCTTCAGCGTGGACAAGACATTGGCACCAGAGGATGGACCCATCGGTGCGGCTGGCCACCCGCTGATACCGTTGCGCTCCATCGCGGTCGATCGCACGCTATGGCCCTATGGCATGCCCTTCTTCATCACGGCCGATGGTGATCTGCCCTCCAATCGCCTCTGGATCGCGCAAGATACGGGCTCGGCGATCGTCGGGCCCGCCCGGGCTGATCTCTTTTTTGGTGCGGGCGAAGTGGCTGGCTTGCAGGCGGGCGCCGTCCGGCATAGGGCGGAGATGATCGTGCTTTTGCCGAGGACCTTATGAGCCGCCGCCGGACTTTGACACAGGGAGAACGCGCGCTCTGGACCTATGTCACGCGCCATGTGTCACCTTTCGCTGCCAAAATTACGGTGTCGGAAGACGAGCAAGCCTTGCTCGCGGCGGAAATCGCACCGCCTCCGCCACCTCAGCCAAGGGGGAAAAAAGCCAAGGCTGTTGTGGCCCCTCCGCCTTCTCCCTCTCCGCCGCCCAAGCCGCCCGCCCCGCCACCACTTGTGCCGCTCGAGCGACGTCTGCGGCAGCGGCTTTCGCGCGGCACGCATCCGATTGAGGCGGTGCTTGATTTGCACGGCCTGCGGCAAGAGGAGGCCCATCACCGCCTGCGTGGTTTTCTGCGCTCTGCCCAAGCGGGCGGCGCGGCCGTCGTTCTGGTTGTAACCGGCAAGGGCGGCGCTGCAGTTGATGCCATGCCTGGTCATCCCGGCGAACGTGGCGTCCTGCGTCGCGTTGTTCCGCATTGGCTCCGGATGCCTGATCTGCGCGGGATCGTGCTCGGTTTCGAAGAAGCCGCGCAACATCATGGCGGCGGTGGCGCGCTGTACATCCGTCTGCGCAAACGGCGCGAAGCATGACCCCCTTCGGCGAAAAACTGCGGGCGCTGCGGGCTGAGCGCGGCATTTCCTTAGGCGAAATGGCGGAGGCGATCGGCGTCACGCCCACCTATCTTTCCGCGCTCGAACATGGCCGGCGCGGCCAGCCCAACTGGGTGTTCGTCCAGCGCGTCATCCATTTCTTCAACATCATTTGGGATGATGCCGAGGAATTGCAGCGCCTTGCTGACGTGTCCCATCCACGCGTCACGGTCGATACGGCAGGGCTTGATCCACGCGCCACCTTGTTTGCCAATCGCCTCGCCCGCCGCATAGGCGAGCTTGATGGCGCCACGCTCGACGAGCTTCTCAAAACCATCGAGCCGAAAAAGCCGCGCTGACCCTTTTCTTGACCTTGTCTCGCCAAGGTGCGAAGCGAAACCACGTTTTGAGGAGTGTTTATCGATGGCCCATGCGCAATATGACGTGCTCGCCCTTGGCAATGCCATTGTCGATGTGATCGCCCGCACCGAAGATGATTTCCTGCTGGCACACAATCTCGAAAAAGGGTCGATGCGTCTGATTGGCGAGCCGGAAGCCGAAACGCTCTACAAGGCCATGGGTCCGGCTCATATCGTCTCAGGCGGTTCTGCCGCCAACACCGCTGTCGGTGTCGCTTCACTCGGTGCGCGCGCAGCCTTCATCGGCAAGGTGAAGGATGATGAAGTCGGCCATCTCTTTACGCATGACATTCGCGCGGCAGGCGTCGGCTTTGATTCTTCACCCGCGCTTGGTGGGCCTGCAACAGCCCGTAGTTTCATTCTCGTCACGCCCGATGGCGAGCGCACCATGAACACCTATCTCGGTGCGTGCCAGAATCTCACTGTGCTCGATATTGACGAGGCGCAGATTGCCGCGTCATCCATCGTCTATCTCGAAGGCTATTTGTGGGATCCGCCGGCTGCGAAGGACGCCTTCCGCAAAGCGGCCGCTGCTGCCCATAAGCACGGACGCAAGGTTGCGCTCACCCTGTCCGATTCATTCTGTGTCGATCGTTGGCGGGATGAATTCATCGATCTCATCCGCACGGGTACCATCGATATTCTCTTTGCTAATGAGCATGAATTGCGCGCGCTCTATGTTGCCGCCCGCACTGAGGATGCAATCGAAGCGTTGCGTGCTGAAAATGGGTTGCTCGCCGTCATCACGCGTTCGGAGCAAGGTTCGGTCGTTGTCACGCGCGAAGAGACCTTGGCCGTGCCCGTGTTCCCGATCAATGAATTGATCGATACGACAGGTGCAGGCGATCTGTTTGCCGCCGGCTTCATGGCGGGTTTGGCACAGGACAAATCCTATCGCGATTGTGCGCGTTTGGGTGCTTTGGCGGCGGCTGAAATCATTCAGCATCTCGGCGCCCGGCCGGAAAAGGATTTGGCAGCGCTCGCGGCGGAGAATGGCTTAGCGTAAGCCGTTTTCTAAAATGGATGGATGCCGCGTTGCGCGAGGATAGTTTAGCGCAAGGCGGCAATCTATTTCTGCCAAGCCTCACGCCGCCCGAATATCAAGCCGCAAGCCAAGTGCCCTCACAACGCCGAGAAATGTCGACAGACGTGGATCGCCGTCAGCAGACAATGCTTTGTAAAGGGCTTCTCGTGTCACGCCAGCCTCTTCGGCGATTTTCGCCATGCCTTGCGCGCGGGCAATCACACCGAGGGCATGGGTGAGAAGCGCCGGATCATCCTCTTCAAGTGCCGCCTCGAGATAGGCAGCAACCGCGGCGGGCGTGTCGAGAACCTCCGCTGAATCCCATGGTGATATTGTGCGGGTCAATTTACACCTCGTTCACTAGGTTCAGTGCGCGTGCAATGTCGGTCGCTTGCGATGATTTATCGCCACCACAGAGCAAAATGACGACCTCTCTCTGTCGCCGTACAAAATAGACGCGATAACCTGGACCATAATCGATCCTTAATTCGCTGACGCCAGCGCCAACAGGGCGAACATCGCCTGCATTGCCATGCGCTAATCTGTCGATGCGTATTGCGATCCGTGCCACGGCGCGCCGATCACGCAACTCGCGCAGCCACGACCGGAAAACATCCGTTTGCTGTATCGTGAATACTGTGAACTATAGTTCACAGCATTCATGATGTCAATCAGGAGCGCTGTGTCGCCGCACGCTTCGCGAGGGTAAGCCGACAAGACAAAAAAAGATTCTCGTCATCGCGAGGAAGGCTAAGGTCCGTCACCGCAATTCATTTCGAATGAAATGAAATTCAGGGTCCTTTTGTCTTCGGCTCGAAACGACAGAGATCGTTGATCGGGCAGCGCCAACATTCCGGCTTGCGCGCTTTGCAGATGTAGCGGCCATGCAGAATGAGCCAATGATGCGCGTGCCGGCCGAAACGTGGTGGCACGATTTTTAAAAGGCCCAATTCCACCGCCAAGGGCGTTTTACCCGGTGCAAGGGGAACCCGGTTTGAGACACGGAAGAGATGGGTGTCGACGGCGATGGTATGTTCGCCAAACGCCATGTTGAGTACAACATTGGCCGTCTTGCGGCCTACGCCCGGGAGCTTTTCGAGCGCGTCGCGGTCTTGCGGCACGACACTGCCATGTTCCGCGATTAATTGCTGCGATAAGAGAAAAACATTCTTCGCCTTCGTGCGGTAAAGCCCAATCGTCTTCACATAATCGCGGATCGCCTCTTCGCCGAGGGCGACCATTTTCTCTGGTGTGTCGGCAATCTTGAACAAAGCGCGCGTCGCTTTGTTCACCCCGGCGTCCGTCGCTTGTGCCGAGAGCACAACGGCAACAAGTAGCGTGAACGGATTGACATGTTCGAGCTCGCCCTTGGGCTCTGGCTCGATCGCCTCGAAACGACGGAAGACCTCAAACACCGCCTCGGGTGGCAAGGGTTTGGGCTGTTTCGTCCGTTTGGCAGCTGGTTTTCCTGCCACTTTGGCCACCGATTTCGTGGCCGCTTTGGCGGTGGCGGCCTTGCTGCGGCCAGGTTTCACAGGGGGCTTTTTCGCGGGCATAGAAGAGATATAGTGGGCAAGTCTTCCCCCGGCCATATCCATGACAGATCACGCGCTTTCCGACGATCCTTTTGCCAAACCGCTGTTTGCAGCGACCTTGCGGCCTTATCGCTCGCTCAAGGTTGAAGGCGCGCGTCTCATCATGGTGCTCGTCGCTTTGGCGAGCATCGTCGCGTCAATCCCTTTCATTGTTTTGGGCTTCTGGCCTGTCGCCGGTTTTTACGGCCTCGACGTGCTGCTGCTCTATTTCGCTTTTCGCGCCAATTTCGCGGCGGCCAAGGCCTATGAGGAAGTGCGCGTCAGTCCGCTCGAAGTGTCGCTGAAAAAAGTGAATCCCAAAGGCGAGGCGGTGGAATGGCGCTTCAACCCGATTTGGACGCGGGTGCATCGCGATGAACATGCCGAATTCGGCATTGAGCGCTTATGGCTCGCTTCGCGTGGACAGAGCGTCACGGTTGGCCGTTTTTTGCCGCGCGATGAAATGGCACGGTTCGGTGACCGGCTGGCCGCCGCTGTGGCGACCGCTCGGCAAGGCCATATTTTCAATCCTTGAGCGCAGGAAACGGGTGTCGGCGCACGCGGGCATCGGGCAAGGTCAAAAGCGTCACAAGGAGAGATCCTCATGCAAGCCGCTCTGACCGAACCCGATCCGGTGACCTTGCCTTCGGCCGATTATGATCATGTCCGTCGCGCGCTTGCCTTTATGACGGGGAATTGGCGCGATCAGCCATCGCTCGATGAGGTCGCGGCCCATCTTGGTCTCTCGGCAACCCATCTCAATCATATCTTCCGCCGTTGGGCGGGAATAACGCCGAAAGCGTTTTTGCAAGCGCTGACGCTTGATCATGCCCGCGCTTTGTTGCGCGCCAATGCGAGCCTGCTCGACACCGCTCTTGAGGTCGGCCTGTCTGGACCGGGTCGGCTCCACGATCTTTTCGTCACGCATGAAGCGATGTCGCCCGGCGAATGGAAAGCCAAGGGCGCGGGCCTCACTTTGGCCTATGGCTTCCACCCCTCGCCCTTCGGTGAGGCGATCGTGGTCACGACACCGCGCGGCCTCGCCGGTCTTGGCTTTGTTGATGGCGCCGACCGCCCCGCCGCGCTGGCTGACATGACGCGCCGCTGGCCGAATGCCCTTTTCAAGCCCGATCAGGTCGCAACGGCCGACGCGGCGCGCCAAGCGTTCGATCCGGCGGCGTGGCAATCGGGTCAGCCCTTGCGGGTCGTCTTCATTGGTTCGGATTTCGAAGTCCGCGTCTGGGAGACGCTGTTGCGGATCCCGATGGGGGCGGCGATCACCTATTCATCCATCGCTTCCCACATCGGCAAGCCCAAAGCGGCCCGGGCCGTGGGTGCTGCGGTCGGCCGTAACCCGATTTCCTTTGTCGTGCCGTGCCACCGTGTGATCGGATCGACGGGTGCGCTGACCGGCTATCATTGGGGGCTTACCCGCAAACAGGCGATGCTCGGCTGGGAAGCCGCCCGCGCCGGAACCGTCTGACCGAACTCTCAGTTCGTCGGCGGGTTTGCGGGCTTGGCGGGCGGTTTTGCCGCCGGCCTTGCCGCGGGTTTTGCGGGGCTTGCCGCCGCGGGCGGTGGCACGGGCGGGGCTTGCAGCGTTACGGCGCGGAGTTCGGTAAACCGCAGGGCGCAGAAACCATGGACGGTTTCGCGGGCGTAATTGCGGCATGTCATTTCGCGTTCGGCTGAGAAACCAGCCTGTTCCGCCGCAATCTGCTTCACCTCAGCCTTGCCCGAGGCGTCGGCGATCTTTTCCTTATAGGTCTCACGCACGGCGCGGTCGGCGCGCGGGCGTTCCTTCTCGAAATCGCCTGTCCGTGGCTCGAGCACCTGCGGGCTTGGGCCCCACAGGCCGCGCGGGTCGACGCGGCAATCAGCACTTTGGAAGACGCAGGCCTGCGTGACCCCGGTCACCATGACGGAATCGTCGAGGACGGCGATGGTGAAGGGGCATCCCTCCGCCGGGACTTCGAACATGGGCGCGCCTGTCGAGGGAACAGTCCTCAGGCTAATCGGCTCATTGCCGCCGGGATCGATTCCGCACGCCTCATTCGGTTTGGAAATCTTCTCCCCTGCGAAGATCACGCGGACGGCAAGGCCGTTTTTCTCGCGGCTCAACGTCATCCGGCCGCGAAAACCGTTCTGCATGATGGGTTTGCCGAGAAGCGGATCGACCGTCGCCGGTTTGATCTTGGGCGGAGCGGGGCGTGGTTGGACGGCCCCTTCGCTGGTGGGCGCAGAGGCGCCCGGCAGGACGAGCTGAGCCATGGCGGGCGCAGCCATGCCGATCAAGAGTGCCGCAAGCGCGAGGGGGCGAAGGGTCTGGACGCAAAACATAAGGGCAACCTTACCAGCATCGATGCGCCGGCGAAGCCGATTTCATGTCACAGCAAGCCCTCACTCGTCCGTTTGGTAAACGGGAGGAGCGGCGCCCTAAGCCGGGTCCTGGGCTCCGGTCATGGCCTTGGCAAAGCCTTGAAAAGAATCTCGAAATCCGGCCAAGGCGCCGCCTTGCAGCCCCGGAATCGCCTTCTTATATACGCCCCGGTCGCGGAAATCTGATCCGCAATCCCGGCGCATGCTGCGAAGAAGTCATTACCGGTTCTTCGCACTCCAGCATGCGGCAATTCGAATATAGGGGACCGGTCGTCCATTGCTTCCCATGCGGGGAGAGGACGGGCGGCCTGGCCGGTGCCGCTTCGGGGCTCGGCGGTCTCGCTGTGAAAGGGGAAACACATGAGCAAAGTTATCGGCATCGACCTCGGCACCACCAATTCCTGCGTGGCGGTCATGGAAGGCTCGACGCCTAAAGTCATCGAGAACGCCGAAGGCGCGCGCACCACACCGTCGGTTGTGGCGTTTACGGATTCGGAGGAGCGCCTCGTTGGTCAGCCGGCCAAGCGTCAGGCCGTCACCAATCCGGAAGGCACGTTCTTCGCGATCAAGCGTCTCATCGGTCGCACATTCGAAGATCCGATGACGCAGAAGGATATGGGTCTTGTTCCGTACAAGATCGTGCGCGCCAAGAATGGCGACGCATGGGTCGAAGAGCGCGGCAAGGAATTCTCGCCCTCGCAGATCTCGGCCTTCATTCTGCAGAAGATGAAGGAAACGGCGGAAGCCTATCTCGGCCAGACCGTGACGCAGGCTGTCATCACCGTTCCCGCTTACTTCAATGACGCGCAGCGCCAAGCGACGAAAGATGCTGGCAAGATTGCGGGTCTTGAAGTGCTGCGTATCATCAACGAGCCGACGGCCGCCGCACTCGCCTATGGCCTCGACAAGAAGAAGGCTGGCACGGTCGCGGTCTATGACCTCGGCGGTGGCACGTTCGACGTGTCCATCCTCGAAATCGGCGATGGCGTCTTCGAAGTGAAGTCGACCAATGGCGACACGTTCTTGGGCGGCGAAGATTTCGACATGCGTCTCGTCGAATATCTGGCTGACGAATTCAAGAAAGAGAACGGCATCGATCTCAAGAAGGACAAGCTTGCTCTGCAGCGTCTGAAGGAAGCCGCAGAAAAAGCGAAGATCGAACTGTCCTCGGCGCAGCAGACCGAAATCAACCTGCCTTACATCACGGCCGATGCGACCGGTCCGAAGCATCTCACGCTCAAGCTGACGCGTGCGAAATTCGAAACGCTCGTTGACGATCTCGTCCAGAAGACGATCGAGCCTTGCAAAAAGGCGCTGAAGGATGCCGGTCTCTCTGCCGGCCAGATTGACGAAGTCATCCTCGTCGGCGGCATGACGCGCATGCCGAAGGTGCAGGAAGTCGTCAAGCAGTTCTTCGGCAAGGAGCCGCATAAGGGCGTCAATCCTGACGAAGTCGTCGCCATCGGCGCGGCGGTTCAGGCGGGCGTTCTGCAAGGCGACGTCAAGGACGTTCTGCTACTCGACGTGACGCCGCTCTCGCTCGGCATCGAAACGCTCGGCGGCGTGTTCACGCGTCTTATCGACCGCAACACGACGATCCCGACGAAGAAGAGCCAGGTTTTCTCGACCGCTGAAGACAATCAGACGGCCGTGACGATCCGCGTCTTCCAAGGCGAGCGTGAAATGGCAGCCGACAATAAGATGCTCGGCCAGTTCGATCTCGTTGGCATTCCGCCCGCACCGCGCGGCGTGCCGCAGGTTGAGGTCACCTTTGATATCGACGCCAACGGCATTGTTTCCGTGACCGCGAAGGATAAGGCGACCGGCAAGGAACAGCAGATCCGGATTCAGGCGTCTGGCGGTCTCAGCGATGCTGACATCGACAAGATGGTCAAGGATGCGGAAGCCCATGCTGCTGACGACAAAAAGCGTCGCGAAGTCGTGGAAGCCAAGAATGCGGGCGAAAGCCTTGTTCACCAGACCGAGAAATCGCTCGCCGATTATGGCGACAAGGTCTCGGCCGCTGACAAGTCAGCCGTTGAAAGCGCGATTGCCGCGCTGAAGACGACGCTCGAAGGCGACGACGCAGAAGCGATCCAGTCGGCGACCAATGCGCTGATGCAGGCATCGATGAAGCTCGGCGAAGCCATGTACAAAGCCCAGCAGGGTGGCGAACAGGCCGAAGGCGAACAGAAGCCGCAGGACGACGTCATCGACGCGGATTTCCGCGAAGTCGGCGACGACGACAAGAAGAAGCGTGCGTAATTGACAGAGGAAACGCCGGTCCCGCAAGGGGCCGGCGTCTTTCTTTTCCAGCCTGCCGGATGACGCATGAGCAAGCGCGATTTTTACGAGGTTTTAGGCGTGTCGCGCACCGCGACGGAAGCAGACATCAAAGTGTCCTTCCGCAAGCTCGCCATGAAATTTCATCCCGACCGCAATCCGGGCGACGCGGAAGCGGAAATCAAATTCAAAGAGATCAACGAAGCCTATCAGATCCTGATGGATCCGCAGCAGCGCGCCGCCTATGACAGGCATGGCCACGCCGCGTTTGAACAAGGCCGCGGTGGCGGATTTGGCGATGGTTTCGCCTCCTCCATGGCCGATATTTTCGAAGACCTCTTCGGCGATTTTGCCGGCCGCCAACGCGGTGGCCGCAGCAATGGCCGCGAGCGCGGTTCTGATCTGCGCTACAATCTCGAAATCAGTTTGGAAGAAGCCTATGCCGGCAAGACGGCTGAGCTGAAAATTCCGACCGCCATCACATGTGAGGCCTGCACCGGTACCGGTGCGAAGGCTGGATCAAAAGCAAGAACCTGTTCGACCTGCGGTGGCCATGGCCGCGTCCGTGCGCAGCAAGGGTTCTTCGCCATTGAACGCACTTGCATGGCCTGTCAGGGCCGCGGCGAGACGATTGATAATCCCTGCCCCTCCTGCCGTGGCGAAGGCCGCGTGATGAAGGAGCGCAACCTCTCGGTCAACATCCCCGCCGGTGTCGAAGATGGCACGCGCATTCGCTTGGCAGGCGAAGGCGAAGGTGGATTGCGCGGTGGTCCCGCGGGTGACCTCTATATTTTCCTGTCGGTGAAACCGCATCAGCTGTTTCAACGCGATGGCGCCGATTTGTTCTGCCGTGTGCCGATCGCAATGGCCCATGCCGCGCTCGGTGCCCACATCAAAGTGCCGACGCTCGATGGGCAGGAAGCTGAGATTACGATTCCTGAAGGCACGCAGACCGGCAAGCAATTCCCGATCAAGGGTCGCGGCATGACGATCCTGCGGTCGAAGAATCGTGGTGATCTCTACATTCAAGTGGTCGTCGAGACGCCGCGCAATTTGAACACGCGGCAGCGCGAATTGCTCAAGGAATTTCTGGCCGAGAGCAATGGCGACAATCAACCCGAGAGCGAAGGTTTCTTCGGCAAGGTGCGCGATTTCTTCGCAGGCGGGAGCTGATGGTGCGCGACAGCGGGCGTTCGCGATCAAAATCCCTGTCGCGCCTCGAAGAGCGGTGGCAGGACGAAGCCCGTTTCATCAAATCCTGGTTCGACAAGCCACTCGTTACCGGTGCCATTTCGCCCTCAAGCCCGGCGCTCGCCAAAATGATGGCGCGTTATGTCGATCCGCGCAGCATCGGCCCCATCGTTGAATTAGGCCCGGGAACAGGCCCTGTCACGCAGGCGCTGCTTGAACGTGGCGTCGCTGAAGAGCGGCTGGTGCTCGTCGAATATGATCCTGATTTTTGCGATCTGTTGGCACGCAAATTTCCGAAAGCCCGCATCATCCAAGGCGATGCCTATCGGTTTTTCGAGACGGATGATGCCGTCGCCGGTGCCGCGGCCATTGTGTCGAGCCTGCCGCTTTTCACTAAGCCGGAAGAGACGCGGATTTCACTCGTCGAAAAAGCCCTTGAACGGGCTGATGACGATGCGCCCTTCATCCAATTCACCTATGCCGTCGTCTCACCCTTACCGCTCGATGAAGCGCGGGTCGAAGCGCATGTCTCCCCGCGCGTCTGGTTGAACGTGCCTCCCGCGCGCGTCTGGGTGTATCGCTCGATGCGCGGGCCGATGTTCCGCCGCAAGAAGAATGATCTGGCCGATACGGTGAAGATCGGCACGCGTTTTGTCAGGCGGGAATTCAACGCAAGCCGTGCCCGGCTTGAGATGAAGATCGCGCAGGAAGCGGGCCGTCTACGGCACGATCCGCGGCTCAAACCGGCGCTCGACTTTTTTGAGAAAATCGGCGAAGCGATGGAAGCGCCACGCGAAAACAAACGGCGCAAAACCAAGCCCCGCCGCGACCATTAAGGATCCCCGTGATGTCTCGTCTAGACGATGCCCGCGATCGCATGATTGTCGCGCTCGATGTCGCTGATACGCAGAAAGCCACCGCTTTGGTCAGCCAGCTTGGCGACAGCGTCAGCTTCTACAAGATCGGCATGGAACTCGTGTATGGCGGTGGTCTTGATTTTGCGCGCGATCTGGCTGCGTCGGGCAAGAAAGTCTTTCTCGATCTCAAATTGCACGACATCCCGAACACGGTGAAAAAAGCCGCTGCGCAAGTCTCACGCCTCGGCATGACCTATCTGACGGTGCATGCCTTTCCGCAGACGATGAAGGCAGCGCTCGAAGGCACGCAAGGCACGGGCACAAAAATCTTGGGTGTCACCGTGATGACGTCTTACGACGATTCCGATCTTGCAACGGCCGGTTACGCCATGGGCGTCAAGGATTTGGTGGCGCGCCGCGCGCAGCAGGCCAAGGAGATCGGCATTGGCGGATTAATTCTCTCGGCGGAAGAAGTCACCGCAATGCGTGCATTGATCGGCTCTTCGCTTGATCTCGTCACCCCGGGTATTCGCCCGGCGGGTGCGGCCGTCGGCGATCAGAAACGCGTGATGACGCCGGGTGAAGCGATCAAGGCTGGCGCGACGCGTCTCGTCATCGGTCGTCCGATCACGGATGCTCAAGACCCGAAAGCGGCAGCCGATGCGGTGGCCCAAGAGATTGCAGCGGCGCTCGGCTGAATGCGTCCTCAAATGACACAGGCCCAATTTCGTCGACGATAAAATGTCACTAATAAAAAAGCCGCCCAAGGGGCGGCTTTTGCATGTGTCACTAAGCCTGCGTCACAGCATCGATGGCAAAACGCGATCGGGTGGCCGGTGGCCGTCCATGAAGGTCTTGATGTTGACGATGACCTTCTCGCCCATGTCGATGCGGCCTTCGATCGTGGCTGAACCCATATGCGGCAACACGACAGCGCGATGCGCCTTCACGAGCTTCAGAAGCCGCGGCGAAATCGCCGGTTCATGCTGGAACACGTCGAGGCCAGCCCCAGCGATTTCATTGGCCTCAAGCATCCGCACCAGAGCGGTTTCGTCGATAATGTCGCCGCGCGCCGTATTGACGATGATCGCATCCTTCTTGAGGAGCTTGAGGCGACGTGCCGACAAAAGGTGATAGGTCGCGGGCGTGTGCGGGCAATTGACCGATACAATGTCCATGCGCGCCAGCATCTGGTCGAGCGAATCCCAATAGGTAGCTTCCAATTGCTCTTCGATCGCCGGCGAGACGCGGCGGCGATTGTGATAATGCACTTGAAGGCCGAAGGCGCGCGCGCGTCGCGCCAGCGCCTGGCCGATGCGGCCCATGCCGACAATGCCGAGGCGCTTGCCGGTGATGCGATGGCCGAGCATCCATGTCGGCGACCAGCCTTCCCATTGCTCGTTCGGGATGACGAGCGCACCTTCGGGAATGCGGCGCGATACGGCGAGGATCAACGCCATGGTCATATCGGCGGTATCTTCGGTGAGCACGCCGGGCGTATTGGTGACTGTGATGCCGCGCGAGAGCGCGGTCTGGACGTCGATATTGTCGACGCCATTGCCGAAATTGGCGATCAGCTTCAATTGCGGGCCAGCCTGGCCAAGCAGTCCGGCATCAATCGTGTCGGTCACAGTCGGGACCAGCACATCGGCGGTCTGCATCGCCTCAACGAGGGCGGCGCGCTCCATTGGCTTGTCAGAGACGTTCAGTCGCGCGTCAAACAATTCGCGCATGCGCGTTTCGACAACGTCGGGCAGTTTCCGCGTCACGACAACGAGCGGCTTTTTCTTTGTCATGAAAACCATCCCCCCTCTGCGACGCGGCTTGATGCCGCCCCCGGCTCGAAACCGTCCAATCCTTCACGAACCTTTAACGGTCGCAATGACATGAACGGATGAACGCCGGACGGCATCCCTCCGCCCTCTCTAGCGAGGCGAACGGGGAATGACAATCGCGCCGGTGGAATGCAATCCGGAGTTCGGCAGGTATGGCGTTGCGCACTTTCTCCTCGCGCAGTCTCTTGGGGGCCTTTTGTGCAGCGTTGACGCTGTTTTTCGCCGAAATCGCCCCGCTGGCCGCGGCCGATGCCATCACCAAAGGATCAGCCACCGGCCTGCCCGTGCCCCGTTATGTCAGTCTCAAATCGGACCGCGTCAATTTGCGCGAGGGCCCATCCAAGGATCACCGCACGAGCTGGGTGTTCCAGCGCGCCGGTCTGCCTGTCGAGATCACGGCTGAATTCGAGACGTGGCGTCGGATTCGTGATTCCGAAGGCGCGGAAGGTTGGGTGCTCCATTCGCTGCTGTCAGGCCGTCGCACCGCGCTCGTCACGCCTTGGGCCAAGAGCGGCACGGTGCCGCTTTATGCCAAGCCCAACGCCAAAGCGGATCTTGCGGCCGAATTGCAGCCGAATGTGCTGGGCCAGATCAGGAATTGCGATGGCCAATGGTGCCGTTTCGCCGGACCGGGATTTGATGGCTATGTCCAGCAAGACCGCCTCTGGGGCGCCTATCCGAACGAAAAGATCGATTGATCCGGCCTAAACCGGCTGAAATCCGGCCTTAAGCGCCGATTTTGCGCAAGCGGACGATGACATCAACGCGGGCGACTTCATAGCCGGGCGGCGCCTCGGGAATGGCGCTGACTTCAACCTGCTGATGCGCGATATCGACCAGCGCATTCTCCCCTTCGAGGAAGAAATGGTGGTGGTCGCCCGTATTCGTGTCGAAATAGGTTTTTGCCCCATCGACTGCCACTTCGCGCAGGAGCCCCGCTTCGGTGAACTGGTGGAGCGTGTTGTAGACGGTGGCCAGCGACACCGGAACCCGCGCCTTGGCGGCTTCCTCATAGAGCATTTCGGCGGTCAGATGCCGGTCGCCCTTGGCAAACAGCAGCCAGCCGAGGCCCACACGCTGTCGTGTCGGCCGTAAGCCCGCTTGCCGCAGCCGCCGGCGAAGATCATGCACAGGGCAACCCGTTCCCTCCGACCGCTGGGCCGGGGAAAGCGAGGGGGACGATGCTGTCTGCTGGGCCGCCATAGGATGAGACAAGAGGTGGAAACCGGTTCTGACAGGATGACAGCGCAAGAAAGCCGCGCGTCTATACGATTGTTATAATAGTGACAGGGGCAAGCCCCCGCAAGCCGGGCACCCTTCGGCCCGCGCCGATTCCAGTCGCCACCATCCCGGCCTTACCATTCTGTGTCTGCCTAGTGACAGGCCCAAACAAGGCCTAACAACCCGGTGAAGCTTGGCCCAAATGGCTTCCGGCTCGCGCCGTGCTGTGGTACCAACGCCCGGGAATGAGGCCCGTTTTCGCGGGTCTCGTGGGGAATGGAGCCATACAGGGATCATGGAGCGCCGCTCATCATTTGAATATGAGGACCTGCTCGCCTGCGGCCGCGGCGAGATGTTCGGTCCGGGCAATGCGCAACTGCCTTTGCCGCCCATGCTGATGTTCGATCGCATTTCGGAAATTTCCGAAACAGGTGGTCCGAACGGCAAAGGTTTTATCCGGGCGGAACTTGCGATCCGTCCCGACCTTTGGTTCTTCCCCTGTCATTTTCAGAATGATCCGGTGATGCCCGGTTGCCTCGGCCTTGATGCGCTCTGGCAATTATGCGGTTTCTTCCTTGGCTGGCTTGGTGCTGAAGGCCGCGGTCGCGCATTGGGCGTCGGCGAAGTGAAATTCGCTGATCAGGTTTTGCCGTCGGTGAAGCACGTCGTCTATGGTGTCGATCTCAAGCGTGTCTTCCGCTCGAAACTCGTGCTCGGCATTGCTGATGGCTGGCTCGAAGCCGATGGCCGCCGCATTTATGAAGCCTCGGATTTGCGCGTCGGCCTTTTCAAGAGCTGATGCAGCTTTGACGGAATGCGGCGCTCCCAACACCGCCGCATTCATCAGGCAAAACAATCTCGCGGGCATTGATCTCGCGCGAAAAACAGGAAAGCGATCATGAGACGCGTCGTCGTCACCGGGATGGGCATCGTTTCGTCCATCGGCAACAACACGCAAGAGGTTCTTGCCTCTCTGCGCGAGGCAAAGCCCGGCATCATCCGCGCTGACAAATATGCCGAGATGGGGTTCCGCTGCCAGGTTCATGGCGCGCCCAATCTTGATCCAGCCGACCTTGTCGATCGTCGCGCGATGCGCTTCCACGCCACCGGCACCGCATGGAACCATGTCGCGATGGATCAGGCCATTCGCGATGCGGGGCTTGAGGAAAAAGACATTTCCAATGAGCGCACCGGCATTGTGATGGGTTCGGGCGGTCCATCCGCACGCACCATTGTCGAAAGTGCCGATATTGCGCGCGAAAAAGGCGTCAAGCGTATTGGCCCGTTCGCTGTGCCAAAGGCGATGTCGTCGACAGCCTCGGCTACGCTCGCCACCTGGTTCAAGATCAAGGGCGTGAATTATTCGATCTCGTCAGCCTGCGCGACGTCGAACCATTGCGTCGGCAATGCTTATGAAATGATTCAATATGGCAAGCAGGATGTGATGTTTGCCGGTGGCTGCGAAGAGCTCGATTGGACGCTCTCCTGCCTGTTCGACGCCATGGGCGCGATGTCGACGAAATATAACGACACGCCATCAGTCGCCTCGCGCGCTTATGACAAGAACCGCGACGGGTTCGTCATTGCGGGCGGTGCAGGCGTGCTTGTTCTCGAAGAGCTTGAACACGCCAAAGCGCGTGGCGCAAAGATTTATGGCGAAATCGTCGGCTATGGCGCGACATCGGATGGTTACGACATGGTCGCACCGTCGGGCGAAGGCGCGATCCGCTGCATGCAGCAAGCGCTCGCCACCGTGAAGACGCCGATCGATTACATCAATCCGCACGCGACGTCGACGCCGGTGGGTGATGCGAAGGAAATCGAGGCGATCCGCCATGTGTTCGGTGCAGGCGATAAATGCCCGCCGATCTCGGCGACGAAATCGCTCACAGGCCATTCGCTCGGCGCCACCGGTGTGCAGGAAGCGATCTATTCGCTCCTGATGATGAACAATGGTTTCATCTGCGAAAGCGCCAATATCGAAGAACTCGATCCCGATTTCGCGGACATGCCGATCGTACGCAAGCGTGTCGACAATGCGAAAATCCGGTCTGTTCTCTCGAACTCGTTCGGCTTTGGCGGCACCAACGCCACGCTCGTCTTCAAACAGCTCGACGCCTAAGCGCGCCGAGCAGGGGGGATTGCATGACCGGATCCTTGATGAAGGGCAAGCGCGGCCTGATCATGGGCGTTGCCAATGATCATTCGATTGCGTGGGGCATTGCGAAGGCGGTTGCCGATCAGGGTGCTGAATTGGCGTTCACCTACCAAGGTGATTCACTGAAAAAGCGGGTCGAGCCACTCGCGCAAAGTGTCGGCTCGTCATTGCTCTTGCCGTGCGATGTCGAAGATTTGGCCTCGGTCGATGCAGTCTTCACCGCCCTTGAGAAGACATGGGGCAAGCTCGATTTTCTCGTCCACGCGATTGCGTTCTCGGACAAGAACGAGCTCAAGGGTCGTTATGCCGATACGACGCGCGAGAATTTCGCGCGCACCATGCTGATCTCCTGCTTCTCCTTCACCGAAATCGCCAAGCGCGCAGCGCCTTTGATGGTCGATGGCGGTTCGATGGTGACGCTGACTTATGCGGGCAGCGTCCGCGTGATGCCGAATTACAATGTCATGGGTGTCGCGAAAGCCGCGCTTGAAGCCAGCGTGCGTTATCTCGCCAATGATTACGGCCCGCAGAACATTCGCGTGAATGCGATTTCCGCTGGCCCGGTGCGCACCTTGGCGGGTGCTGGCATCGCCGATGCGCGTTTGATGTTCAATTATCAGAAGCGTCACGCGCCGCTGCGTCGGACTGTGACAATCGAAGAGATTGGCGGATCGGGTATTTATCTCCTCTCCGATCTCTCGACCGGCGTGACAGGTGAAATCCACTACGTCGATTCTGGCTATAACATCGTCTCGATGCCGCATCCCGAAGCGCTCAAGACGGTTGATGCCGCTGAGACGGCAGCCGAAGCGCTGCTCGCCAAAACTGCGGCGGAATGACGTGACAAGCCTTTCGCGACAGACCGGCATTCTGCCATCACAAACGATCGAGGCGCTCGCCGCCGCCGGTCACATTGCGACGCCGCAGCCTTTCGCGGTGGGGCAGGTGCAGCCAGCCTCGCTCGATCTGCGTTTGGGCTTGCGGGTCTATCGCGTACGCGCGTCCTTTTTGCCCGGTCGCGATTCAACCGTTGCGGAACGGCTCAAATCGCTCTCGCTGTTCGAGATCGATTTGAGCAAGGGCGCTGTGCTTGAAACGGGCGCCGTTTACGTCGCCGAAATTCTGGAAAGCCTCGCACTTCCCGATTGGATGGCTGCAGCCGCTAATCCGAAAAGCTCGACCGGTCGTCTCGACGTCTTCACCCGCGTCATCACCGATCATTCGCGTGAATTTGATCAGATTGCGCAGGGCTATAAAGGTCCGCTCTATATCGAAATCTCGCCCCGCACCTTCCCGGTCCTGGTGCGCACAGGCTCGCGCCTGTCGCAGCTCCGTTTCCGCGCGGGCGCTGTGCGCCTCGACGATCAGGAATTGCGGGCGCTGCATGCGAGCGAGAAGCTCGTTACCTCGTCCGAACCCTCGATTGAATCCTCGGGCGTGGCGGTCAGCGTCGACCTCGCCGGGTTCGATGGTGACGGTTTGATCGGCTATGCCGCCAAGCGTCATACCGATGTGATCGATGTCGATCGCGTCGGTGCCTGCAAGGCAGCCGATTTCTGGGATCCGCTGCATGTCACCGCGCGGCGTGAGCTGATCCTTGATCCTGATCGGTTCTATATTCTGGCGTCGAAGGAAGCGGTGCATGTGCCGCCCGATTACGCCGCCGAGATGACGCCGTTCGATCCGCTCGTTGGTGAATTCCGCGTCCATTATGCCGGTTTCTTCGATCCCGGCTTCGGCCATGCCGGTGCAGGCGGCGCGGGTAGCCGCGCCGTTCTGGAAGTGCGCTCGCGCGATGTGCCCTTCATCCTTGAAGATAGCCAGATCGTAGGCCGCCTCGTCTATGAGCGGATGGCGGCCCGCCCCGCCGCGCTTTACGGCGCCGATCTCAAATCGAATTATCAGGCACAAGGCCTGAAGCTGTCGAAGCATTTTGTGCTCTGAGTTTCAATGCTCCTGAATTGATGCTTGTGGTTGCATCGGAGCTGTCAATCGTCCGTCATGCCTAATGATTGCGCGACCCAGATGGTTTTCTATTACTTTCAACGCGCCGGCATGCGAGATGGTGTGCATGTAACAATGATGAAGCGTAAGTACGATGTCTTGTAAAGTTTGATCGTCTTCAAGTCTGTCAACCTCAAGCCCACAATCTCTACATTCTTGGTACTGTATGTGTGTGTTGTGAGCTCGTCCTTTATTGTTGCCAAAAACGTCCTGTACTCTGGATACCCTTTTTTCGATTTCGTGGGCCGCCAGATCTGCGAACATATTGGCTCGCAACGTCTTCGAAAGAAACTCTTCTGAATCTTTTACTGCCCATTCGCAACGCTCGAGAAATGACGGCGTAATCCGAGACAGGATGTGGGTCCAAAATTGGGCCGTCCGTGGATCAGCGATGATATCGTCGCGAGCTTTCTTAACCTCAGCTAACAGGTTTGCCGCTCCCACGAATCCAAACTGCGGATCGATTGGTCCCAAGGACGACTGCTTTCCCATCACAATATTCTTGCACGAACATGCTAGCATTGTTCCGGCGGACATCGCGATTTGTGGAACTATCGCCCGAATATCCCGACCGAACATCGCTCTGAGGTAATCGACTAGCGAGACCGTCGCTTGCGTATCGCCGCCTGGTGTATGAAGAATTAAATCTAGCCCAACTCCCTCACGGGTTAGTTCGTGAATACAAAGCATAAAACCGTTTTTGTCTTCGTCGGATATTGAGCAGACATCAATGTTTGGTCTTGTAAGAAAACCAGAATAATAGGCAATGACGTTCCTGCGTGTGTGCTCGTTTAGAAGTCTGAGGTATTTTCTCCGAACACGATCAAAGGCAGATTCAATGATGCGGCTTTGTTCAGCGGCGACGATATTGCTCTGCTCGGTTGCTATTTCCCGAAGAATGCTGTCCCAGTTGGGCATGGTTATTCACACCTGCTCGCAAAGAGTGGTCGGGAACGCCATACGCTACAAAAGACGGGACATATTCGTAGGCGCCCGGAAGCGTCAGCTCCTCCATCGACGCGGGCTGAGCAACATACCCTGCTCGAATTAACTCAAGAAACCAAGACGTCATTTCTGGGGTGGGGCGGGTCATGGCGCATCTCCCTGATTCGCGACATTTTGTTATGGGTCGGAATTTGTCAATGGGCGGTTTACGCCTCACGCTTGCCTCCGCCCCTTGGGGCGCGTAAAATCCGAGGCGAGCGCGGGAGTAGTTCAGTGGTAGAACGACAGCTTCCCAAGCTGTATGTCGAGGGTTCGATTCCCTTCTCCCGCTCCATGGCCTAAACTTCGCGCCTGAACCGGACGCCCGCTTTGGCGTTGCGGGGTGAGGAAGGGACTATGGCCGAGCGCGCCGAAGAGACTGAGCCCGAAACGGGGACATTGCCGATCATCGCGGTCGCCGCAGGTGTCGGCGTGGCGTTACTCGCGACCGGTCTCTATCTCTGGTCGATCCATGGTGCGGCGATCTTTACCGATCTCGTTTCTGCCGCGATTGCATGGTGCTTCTAAGCTTATGAAAGCTTCACGTCTCGCTCTGCCTTTGGTGCTGTTCGTCTTCTCGGCGCTTGCGCTGGGTCTTGTGTTGTTCATCACACTGGGCCGCCAGCCGGGGACCGGAGTCGGCGGGCCCTTCACGCTGACCAATCAGGCCGGACAAAAAGTCACAGAGAAGGCGTTGGAAGGGCCCGGCGCATCGCTGGTCTTTTTCGGCTTCACCCATTGCCCGGATGTCTGCCCGACGGCGCTTTACGAAATCACGCAAGTTTATCAGGCGCTCGGCCCGAAAGGTGATCGCTTGCGCACATTCTTCATCACGGTCGATCCTGAGCGTGACACACCCGACTTGTTGCGCGATTACATTTCAAGTTTCGATCCGCGCATTGTGGGGCTGACAGGCACGCCCGAGCAGGCGACGGCCGCACTCAAAGCCTATCGCGGTTATGCCCGTAAAGTTCCGCTTGAGGGTGGCGGCTATACGATGGACCACACCGCCTTGGTCTATCTGATGGATTCCAAGGGCCGTTTTATCGAGAGCTTCAATTTGAAGCGCCCGCCCGAAGAGGCGGCCAAAGAGATCCAGAAATATTTATAAAAAATTGAAGCGGAACCCAAAGCCCTCATGGTGAGGAGCCGCGAAAGCGGCGTCTCGAACCACGAGGCCTGTTAGGCCCCATCGACTTAAAGCAATGCTCCTCAGGATGAGGGCGATATCTCAGTTCAAAAAGCCAACGATCTCTTTCACCGCTTTCATATTCGGCGCGGCTATGGCACGTGCGCGGTCCGAACCGTCGCGCAGCACAGCGTCAATATAGGCATGATCGGCGGAGAGCTTTTTCATCTCAGCACCGATCGGGCCGAGCTTGGCCACGGCCAGATCGACGAGTGAGGCTTTGAATTGCGAAAATTGCCCGCCGCCAAAATCAGACAGCACCTTCTCTTTCGTCGCGCCTGACAAGGCCGCATAGATGCCGACAAGATTTGCGGCTTCAGGACGCTTGTCGAGCCCCGGCAATTCCGACGGCAAGGGCTCAGGATCCGTCTTCGCCTTGCGCACTTTCTGCGCAATCGCATCGGCATCATCGGACAGGTTGATCCGCGAATAATCCGACGCATCCGATTTCGACATTTTCTTCGTGCCGTCGCGCAGGCTCATCACGCGCGTTGCGGGCCCCTGAATGAGCGGCTCCGGCAGCGGGAAAAAACCGTCTCCAAAACCATGCGCGGTAATCGACTCGGCGAAGTCATTGTTGAACTTCTGTGCGATGTCGCGCGCCAGTTCGAGATGCTGCTTTTGGTCTTCGCCGACGGGAACATGCGTGGCGCGATAGACAAGAATATCAGCGGCCATCAGCACCGGATAATCATAGAGCCCGATGGACGCGTTCTCCCGATCCTTGCCGGCCTTTTCCTTGAACTGCGTCATGCGGTTCAACCAACCGATCCGGGCGACGCAATTGAACACCCAGGCGAGCTCGGCATGTTCGGCCACTTGGCTCTGGTTGAAGACGATGTGCTTTTTCGGATCGATGCCGCAGGCGATGAAGGCGGCGGTCACTTCACGAATATTGGCGACTAGCTGCTTGGGGTCATGGGCCTGCGTGATCGCATGCATATCGACGACGCAATAGATGCAGTCATGGCTGTTCTGCAGCTCGACGAATTTGACGATCGCGCCGAGATAATTCCCGAGATGGAGATTGCCCGTCGGCTGAACGCCGGAAAACACCAATTCTTTGAAAGCCATGCGCGTCGGTCCTCGGGATCTCAATCTGGCGGGCGTTATGGCAATCGTGAGCCCGGCGCGCAAGCGCTCAGGGGCGTTTCAGGTCCGACAGGCGAATGGCGCGTGTCAAAAGCGCCAAGAGCAGGAAAAGACCCGCTCCAGCGACGACGAAGACGAAAAGCGCCATAGCGCGCCTCAGAAGCGCGACCCCTGTAGCGAAGAAGGGCGCAGCCCAGCGCAGCGCCGCCCAGAGGAGAAGCCCCATCAGCGCGGCGGCCGCCAGCCCACGCAAGAGCCGCAGCAGAGAGGCGGCATCGGGTTGCCACCAGCCGGCCCTGTGGAGCGCCACGCCCAGCACCAGCGCTTGTGCGAACGTGCCGAGGCCCGCCGCCACTGCAATCCCGGCGACGCCATAATCCGCGCGCAGGACGAACGCGGCCATGGCGGTCACGCCCGCGGCGGTGAAGACGGCAAAAAGCGCCGGGCCGGTCCGTTCCTGCGCGAAGAAGGGTTGCGACAAGACCCGCGCCATCGCGGCGAAAGGCAGGAAGATCGCAAGGCCGGTCAACGCGGCGATGGTCGCATCCGCATCGCCGACCGTGAACGCACCATGCTTGAATAGAATGTCGACGATGGGTCGCGCTAGCACCGCCAAGCCGATGGCCGCGGGGCAGGCGAGCAACAAGGACCAATGCAGGCCACGCTCGATCTCGTCATGCAGGCTCTGTCCCGCCTTGGCGAGGGCTGCAAGATTGGGCATGGCGACAATCGCAACCGATGCCGCGACAAAACCAAGCGGCAATTGTGCCACGCGGTCAGCGTAGTGAAGCTGCGGCACGGCGCCCGGCAGGCCGGATGCAAATTGCAGCGCCACGATGAGAATGAACTGCGATGAGGCTGCGATGATCAGGCCGGGGCCTGCCAGCGCAAAAAAGCGCCGTACGCTTGGGCCGAAACGGGGCCATGTGAGAAGGGGCGCGTGATGCGAGCGATAGAGCGCCCATGCGACGATGGCCATTTGGATCAGGCCACCGAGTGAAGACGCTGCTGCCACCCAAAGCGCCGCCCGCTCTGGCGTAATCGTCGCCCAGGCGCTGACATAATAGAGCACCGCGATCATCGCTGCGTTGACGGCAACGGGCGACCAACTCGCAATCCCGAAACGGCCTTCGGCAGCCAAAAAGGCCGCCCCCATTGCGCCGAGCACGGCGCCGGCAACAAGCGGAAATGACAGGCGCAAACATAAGGTGGCAAGCTCTGCGGTTGCGCCGCCGGGTGTGAAGCCGGGCGCCATCGCAAAAATCAAAGCGGGCGCGAACAGCGTCACCACTGCCGAGAGAAGGAGCAGCAGGAGCGCCATGCTGGCGAGGCTCTCACCTGCAAAGCGTCGCGCAGCCAGATCGCCATCCCGTGTTTTGAGATCAACGCCGACAGGAACCAATGCGCCATGCAACGCGCCTTCGGACAGGATCTTGCGCGCGAGATAGGGAATACGAAACGCGATGACAAAGGCGTCCGCCGCTGGGCCTGCGCCCAGAAGCGCCGCCAACATGATATCGCGGACAAAGCCTGTCACACGCGAGACCCCGCCCGCAAAGGCAACCACCGCCGTGTTGCGAAACGTCTTCGGCTCGTTTCGCGTATCCAGCATCACAGAATAAACCGGCTCAAATCGGCATTCTTGGCGAGATCGCCGACGCTCTTGCGCACATAGTCTGCATCAATGCGGACGATTTCGCCCGAGCGATCCGTGGCGGTGAAGGAAATGTCATCGAGGACGCGTTCCAGCACCGTCTGCAAACGCCGTGCACCAATGTTCTCGACGGTTGCATTCACATCGACCGCCACTTGCGCAATGGCCTCGATTGCATCGTCAGCAAAATCGAGCGTCACGCTTTCAGTGCCCATCAGCGCGACCGATTGCTTGATCAAGCTCGCTTCCGTATCGGTCAAAATCCGTTTGAAATCATTGACATCAAGCGATGATAACTCGACACGAATCGGCAGGCGGCCTTGCAATTCTGGCAACAAATCCGACGGCTTTGAGACATGGAAAGCGCCTGAGGCGATGAAGAGAATATGATCGGTCTTCACCGAACCATGCTTGGTGGAAACAGTCGTGCCCTCGATCAGTGGCAGAAGATCACGCTGCACGCCTTCACGCGAAACATCAGCACCACCACGCTGCTCACGCGCGCAGATCTTGTCGATCTCATCGAGAAAGACGATGCCGTTGTTTTCGACTTCCCGGATCGCGTCCTGCACGATCTGTTCCTGATCGAGCAGCGCGTCGCTTTCTTCTGCAATGAGGGGCTCATAGGCTTCGCGCACGGTTGTGCGCCGCTTTTTCGTACGATTGCCAAAAGCCTTCCCAAAAATATCACCGACAGAAATCGCGCCAACGGAGGCACCCGGCATGCCAGGCAATTCGAACATCGGCATCCCGTTGCCGCTCGTCTCGCGCATTTCGATCTCGATTTCCTTATCATCGAGTTCGTCATTACGCAGTTTTTTACGAAAAGCGTCGCGTGTCGCCGCACTTGAATTGGCACCAACCAGTGCATCAAGGACACGCTCTTCAGCTGCAAGCTGCGCACGCGCTACGACGGCTTTGCGGCGCTCATTACGAACCAACGTGATTCCGACTTCGACAAGATCGCGTACAATCTGTTCAACATCACGGCCGACATAGCCCACTTCGGTAAATTTCGTCGCTTCCACCTTGAGAAAAGGCGCATTGGCGAGCCGCGCCAAGCGGCGCGCGATTTCCGTCTTCCCGCACCCGGTCGGGCCGATCATGAGAATGTTTTTCGGCATCACCTCTTCGCGCAACGCGCCTTGCAATTGCTGACGCCGCCAGCGATTGCGCAAAGCGATGGCAACCGCACGCTTGGCGCTGTGCTGTCCGACGATGAAGCGGTCGAGTTCGGAGACGATCTCGCGGGGCGAAAAATGGGTCATCAGGCTTTCGCGCTCTTCAGCGTTTCAATGGTGAGGGTGGTGTTGGTGTAAACGCAGATCTCGCCTGCAATCGTCAGGCTGCGCCGTACCATCTCTTCGGCAGAGAGATCGAAATCGCTGAGGGCGCGTGCGGCTGCCAGCGCAAACGGCCCGCCTGAACCAATTGCGGCAATATCGCTTTCCGGCTCGACGACATCGCCATTGCCGGAAATGACGAGGCCGGTCTGCGCATCAGCCACGATCATCATGGCTTCAAGCTGGCGCAGCGCGCGGTCGGTGCGCCATTCCTTGGCGAGCTCGACGGCCGCCCGCATCAATTGGCCGGAGTATTGGTCGAGTTTTTTCTCGAGCCGTTCAAAGAGCGCGAAGGCGTCGGCCGTCGAGCCTGCGAAACCGGCAATCACATCGCCCTTGCCGAGCCGGCGCACCTTGTGCGCACTGGCCTTCATCACCGTCTGGCCGAGGCTGACCTGTCCGTCGCCGCCCACCGCCACGATCCCGTTCCGGCGCACCATGCAAATGGTTGTCATCGTCTCTCCTGTCCTCCGCTCTCATGTAGGCGATGCAGGCGGACTGCGGAAGGGACCCGAGATGGTGGCGTCCCGGCGCATGACTTGCTAGAAGGCCCCAGCCTCCCGCGCTCGCGGCCGGACGAGGCAGAGAGCCAAATGGACGAAACGCCATGCGTACCGCCTCGATCGCGCGGAAAACCGCCGAAACCGATATTTCCGTCAGCCTGACCCTCGATGGGACGGGCAAGGCCTCGATTGCCACCGGAGTCGGCTTTTTCGACCATATGCTCGAGCTTTTTGCCCGTCATGGCTTGTTTGACCTTGAGGTGAAGGCCAAGGGCGACACGCATATCGACGATCACCACACGGTCGAGGATGTCGGTATCGCGCTTGGCCAGGCCTTCCTGAAGGCGCTTGGCGACAAGGCAGGCATCGCCCGCTATGCCGACGTGCATCTGCCTATGGATGAGACGCTGACGCGCTGTGCCGTCGATATCTCCGGTCGCCCGATGCTGGTGTTCCGGACAGTGTTCGCGCGTGAGAAGATCGGGACATTCGACACGGAACTCGTCCGGGAATGGTTTCAGGCCTTTGCCACTCAGGCTGGCCTGACCCTCCATGTCGAGACGCTTTACGGCGAAAACGCCCATCATATCGCCGAGAGCTGCTTCAAGGCGCTGGCGCGTACCTTGCGTAAGGCTGTTGCGTTGGACCCGCGTGAAGCGGGCCGCGTTCCCTCGACCAAGGGCTCGCTCTGAGCCGATCTTTTGAGGCTGAAGGCCGATGGCGACCTATACGATTCTGCTTCCGTCCGGCGCACGCCCCGGACATATCGAGGCGCTTGAGGCGGCCATTCCTGTCAAGAATGGCTTTCGCACATGGGCGCTTGTGTTCCCGATGCTGTTTGCGCTCGCAAACCGGCTCTGGCGGCCTTTCGCCGCCATGCTCGTGCTGATGGCGGCTTTGGGTGCGGCGGCCTCGTTTGATCTCATCACCGATTGGGCCGCGCTCCTGCTTGATCTACTGGTCGGTGTTTATGCCGCCAACGCCGCCTCCGATTGGATCATCACGGCGCGTGAGCGCCAGGGCTTTACCGCGATGGCGGCGATGCCCGGCTTGGATGAAGATGAGGCCCTTGCCCGTTTCGCTCATCATTGGATGGAAGGTCAGATCACGCCATCGACAAGCGTTGCGACGGGTCCGGCCATTCGCGCGCCGCAAGGTCCTGTCATCGGCCTCTTCCCCGAAAGCGGCGGTCGATGAACGTCGCCATCATCGATTATGGTTCGGGCAATCTGCATTCGGCGCTGAAAGCGTTTGAGCGTGCCGCGCAGGATCATCGCATTGAGGCTTCGGTTGCATCGACGTCCGATCCCGATGCTGTGCGTCACGCTGATCGCATCGTGCTGCCGGGTGTTGGCGCGTTTGCCGATTGCCGCGCGGGCCTCGATGCTGTGCCGGGCCTCGTCGCAGCGCTTGAAGAGAGCGTGCACAAAGCAGGCAAACCCTTTCTCGGCATTTGCGTCGGTATGCAATTGATGGCCGAGCGTGGCTTAGAAAAAACGGTCACACCTGGGCTTGGTTGGATCAAAGGCGAGATTGCGTTGATCGAACCCAAAGACCCGACATTGAAAATTCCGCATATGGGTTGGAACACCCTGGACGTGCACCGCCCGCACGCTTTGCTCGACGGCATCAAGACGGGACGCGATGGGCTCCATGCTTACTTCGTCCATTCCTACCATTGCCGGAACGGTGCAACGGATGAATGTGTTGCGACGTCCGATTATGGTGGACCGGTGACCGCCATCGTCGCGCGCGACAATTGGGTAGGAACGCAGTTCCATCCGGAAAAAAGCCAGCAGCTTGGTCTGGCTTTACTGGCGAATTTTTTGAGGTGGCGGCCGTGATCCTGTTTCCCGCGATTGACCTGAAAGAAGGCCGTTGCGTGCGCCTCGTGCAAGGCGACATGGATCAGGCCACTGTTTTCAATGATGACCCAGGCGCACAAGCGACCGATTTCGAAAGCCAAGGTTTTCGTTGGCTTCATCTCGTCGATCTCGATGGCGCTTTTGCCGGCAAGCCGGTCAATGCGGCCGCGGTGGAAGCCATTCTTAAGCGCGTCACCATTCCGGTGCAGCTTGGTGGCGGCATTCGTGATCTGCGCACGGTCGAAGGTTGGCTCACCCGCGGCATCAAGCGCGTCATCATTGGCACGGCAGCTGTGCGTGATCCCGCTTTTGTGCGTGAAGCGGCGCGTTTGTTCCCCGGCCAAATCGCCGTTGGCATCGATGCGCGCGATGGGCGCGTGGCGGTGGAAGGCTGGGCGCGGCTCTCCGAAATGCAGGCCGATGATCTTGGCCGCTCGTTCGAAGATGCGGGCGTCGCCGCTATCATCTACACCGATATTGCACGCGATGGTGTGCTCAAAGGTCTCAATATGGAAGCGACGCTCGCACTCGCCGAGGCGCTGACCATTCCCGTCATCGCGTCGGGCGGATTGGCTTCGCTCGATGATGTGAAGCGTCTGCTGCAGCCTGATTGTGCCAAGCTTGAAGGCGCGATTTCCGGTCGCGCTTTGTATGATGGCCGCCTCGATCCGAAAGAAGCGCTTGCTTTGATCGCCGCCGCCGAGGCCAAAACATCACATGCTTAAAGTCCGCGTTATTCCCTGCCTTGATGTGAAGGATGGGCGTGTCGTCAAAGGCGTGCAATTCGAACAATTGCGCGATGCGGGCGATCCGGTCGAAAGCGCGATGGCTTATGATAAAGCAGGTGCGGACGAACTTTGCTTTCTCGACATTACGGCCAGCCATGAAAATCGCGGCACGCTGATCGATGTCGTCACGCGCACGGCCGAAGCCTGCTTCATGCCGCTGACAGTTGGCGGTGGCGTGCGTACGGTGGATGATATTCGGGCGCTCTTGCTGGCGGGCGCAGACAAAGTCTCGATCAACACGGCGGCCGTGTTTGACCGGCAATTCGTGGCCCGCGCGGCGGATAAATTCGGCGATCAATGCATCGTCGTCGCCATTGATGCCAAGCGCGTCTCCGCCGATGGCGAAGCGCCGCGCTGGGAGATTTTTACCCATGGTGGCCGCAAGCCAACGGGCATCGATGCGGTTGATTATGCCCGCGAGGTCGCATCCCTCGGTGCTGGCGAAATCCTCCTCACCTCGATGGATCGCGACGGCACCAAAGCGGGCTATGATGTCGCGCTGACCCGCGCCGTGGCCGATGCCGTCCCGGTGCCGGTAATCGCCTCGGGCGGTGTCGGTTCGCTCGACCATCTTGTGATCGGCGTCCGCGACGGCCATGCCTCTGCCGTTCTGGCGGCCTCGATTTTCCATTTCGGCGATCATACGATCCGCGAAGCCAAGACCCGGCTGGCCGAAGCCGGGCTCCCCGTGAGGATGGATTGATGGCCTTCACCCTCGAACAGCTCGATGCCTTCCTGGCCGAACGGGCCAAGGCCTCGCCTGACCAGTCCTATACCGCCAAGCTCATCGCGGGCGGGCCGGCCTATGCGAGTAAGAAACTGGGCGAAGAAGTGGTGGAAGCCGTCATCGCCGCGGTCGAAGGCGATCTCAGAGGCCTCAAAATGGAGGCCGCAGACGTCCTCTATCATCTTTTGGTCGTGCTTCGCTTACGCGGCGTCCCGTTGCAGGATGTGCTCGCGGAGCTTGAGAGGCGCACGGCGCAATCAGGCCTCGCCGAGAAGGCAGCGCGGCCGCAAGGCTGACGCGGTCTTCGCGCCCCCCTCTGCCCGGACCCGCATGACGTGAACCCGTTCCGCGATAATGGCGACCTCTCCCCCTTCCGCGTCTTCACGCGGGAGGAATGGGCGGCTTTGCGTGCCGATACGCCGATGACCCTGACGGTCGAGGATCTCGTCAAGCTGCAATCCTCGCACGATCCGATTTCGATCGAAGAGGTGGTGGCAATTTATTTGCCGTTGTCGCGTTTGCTTTCGCTCTATGCGGCCGCCACGCAGGGCTTATTCAAGGCAACGCAGCGCTTCCTTTTGGCGGAAGACGGCAAAGTCCCTTACATCGTCGGCCTCGCTGGCTCGGTATCGGCGGGTAAGTCGACCACCGCGCGCGTGTTGAAGGCACTGCTGTCGCGCTGGCCCAACACGCCGAAGGTCGAGCTCATCACGACGGATGGTTTTCTCTATCCGAACGCCGTCTTGCAGGCCGAAGGCCTGATGGAGCGCAAAGGTTTTCCGGAAAGCTATGATGGCACCGCGCTCATCCGCTTTTTGTCGGAGATCAAGGCGGGCAAAGGCCAAGTGCAGGCCCCGGTTTATTCGCATCTCGTTTATGACGTGGTGCCGAACGAATATGTGACCGTCGATCGTCCCGATATTCTGATCGTCGAAGGGCTCAACGTGCTGTTGCCCAATCGTTTGCCGCGCGATGGAAAATCAATTCCGTTCGTATCAGACTTTTTCGATTTCTCGATCTATCTCGATGCCGATGATGATTTGCTCGAGCGTTGGTATGTCGAGCGCTTCATGCGCCTGCGCGAAACGGCGTTCCGCGATCCGCGCTCGTTCTTCACCAAGTATGCGACGCTGACAGATGCACAGGCGATGGAGACTGCCAAAGGCATCTGGCACCGGATCAACCTGCCCAATCTGCAAGAGAATATTTTGCCGACGCGGCCCCGCGCCGATCTCGTTTTGACCAAGGGCGCCAGCCATCGCATCGAGCGCGTGGCTCTCAGGAAATTGTGAGCGCGGGTCGCATTGCCGCGCTGTTCCGTTGTTTAATCGCGTCATCGCGAGCGCGCAATGCGCCGTGGCAATCCATGATGCGCGTGACGCAAAACCCCTCATCCTGAGGAGGCGCGAAGCGCCGTCTCGAAGGACGAGGCGCACCAGCTTGCACTGAAACGACGCCCTTGTTCCTTCGAGACGCGATGCGATGCATCGCTCCTCAGGATGAGGGCTGAGCATTTATGTTCTGGAAGTTGGGTTGCCGCGTCATCGCAAGACGCACAGCGTGTCTTTCACCCCCACACCATCAACGCTGCCAAGCCCGCCGAGCCGACAGCGATACGCCACCACGCGAAAGGCTTGAAGCCGTGCTTGGTGACATAATTCAACAGGCCAGAGACAACGATATAGCCTGAGATGAATGCAGTGACGAAACCGATGCCGATCACGCCGATATCCGACGCACTCAAGAATTTGTAATTCTTGTAGAGATCATACGCGAAGGCGCCCGCCATTGTCGGCATGGCGAGGAAGAATGAAAATTCCGCCGCCGCGCGTTTCGAGGCCCCCATCAGCATTGCGCCCACAATCGTCGCGCCCGAGCGCGACACGCCGGGGATCATCGCGACGCATTGAATGAGCCCGATCTTGAGATACATCATCAGGGGAAAGCGCGTCGCATCGTCGCGGTCTTGCGGCAGTTTCATCTCGTCAACGACAAGCAGAATGAAGCCGCCCACGATCAACGCAATGCAGACGACAAGCGGATTGAACAGGACGCCCTTGATGAAACTGTGCAAACCCGCGCCGATGATGGCTGCGGGCAGGAAGGCGATGAGCACGCCGATAATGAAATTCCGCGCATCGCGATCGTGCCGCGCCGCCAGCGCAATGTTCAGAAGGCGGCGGAAATAATAGCCCACAAGGGCCAAGATCGATCCGAGCTGGACGAGAACGACAAAGGTCTTGCTGAAGCGCTCATCACCGAAATCGAGGTTGAGGAAATGTTCGGCGAGCAGGAGATGGCCTGTCGATGAAACCGGTAAATATTCGGTAAATCCTTCCAGAACGCCGAGAATGGCTGCTTTCAATGCCGCAATCATGTCCATTTCGGTCAAGGTCCCTCTGATGAACGCCGCCGCGCAACCCTTCGCCCTCTCGAATCGGGTTGTCGCAAACCTTGAGGGGTTCTATACGGGGTCCCCGCGCGGCGCCATGGCCGCGTCCCCTTTCCTGTTCGATGAAACGGAGCAGCGGGCGAATGGCCACGCTCTACCATCATCCCTTTTGTGCCCAGTCGCGCTTTTTGCGTTTGGTCCTCGGCGAGCTCGGGCTCGACGCTGATTTAATTGAGGAGCGCGTTTGGGAACGCCGCCTTGATTTTCTGCGCATGAACCCGGCTGCCACCACCCCTGTCTATCAGGAAGAGCAAGTCGGCCTTGTGATTGGCGCGATGCCAGCCGCCGAATATCTTGATGAGACACGTGGGCTTGCCTTGGGTGAGCGCCGCCTTCTGCCGCCCGATCCAAAAGGCCGGGTCGAGGTGCGCCGCCTGATGGATTGGTTCAACGGCAAGATGCACCAGGAAGTGACCGGCTATCTGGCCCATGAGAAGATCTTCAAGCGCTTCATGCCGGTCGAGCAGGGCGGTGGCGCACCCGATATGGCGGCAATCCGCGCGGCGCGTGCCAATATCCGCTATCATCTCGCTTATATCGGCTATCTCCATGCCGAACGGAACTGGCTTGCTGGCGATGCGCTCAGCTATGCTGATCTCGCTGCCGCAGCCCAGCTCTCGGTGGCAGATTATCTCGGCGATGTGCCATGGGCGGACAACGAAGCGGCAAAACACTGGTATCAAAAGGTGAAGTCGCGTCCGTCCTTCCGGCCGCTGCTGATGGATCGCGTCGCAGGGATGGAACCGGCGACGCATTACGCGGATCTCGATTTCTGACGCCCGATAAGCTCCGCGACAGATTGGAAGCCCGTGCCCGCGCGGAAGGGTTCACCGCATTCGGCATTGCATCGCCCGCGAGCGTGCCGCATCTCCGCGCACGGCTCGAAGAGCATCTCGCCAAGGGTCATCATGGCGGGATGGAGTGGCTGGCGGAAAAGCAGGAATGGCGCGCTGATCCGCGTGCACTCTGGCCCGATGTGAAGTCGATCATCATGCTCGGCACATCCTACGCACCGGACAGGGATCCGATGGCGACGCTGACCATGCGTGATGTCGGCACGATTTCGGTTTATGCGCGCATGCGCGATTATCACGATGTCATCAAAGGGCGCCTGAAACAGATCGCCGGCTTTCTTGCGAAAGACGCTGGCGCAGAGGTGAAAGTTTTCGTCGATACCGCACCCGTTATGGAAAAGCCTTTGGCTGCTGCTGCAGGTCTCGGCTGGCAGGGCAAGCATACAGTGCTTGTCTCGCGCCAGCATGGCTCGTGGTTGTTTCTCGGCGCAATCTTTACAACGGCTGAGTTACCATTCGATCAAGCGTCACCCGATCATTGCGGTTCCTGTACGCGTTGTCTCACCGCTTGCCCGACCGATGCGTTTCCAACACCCTACACGCTCGATTCTCGCCGCTGCATTGCCTATCTCACCATCGAACATCATGGCCCGATCCCGACAGAGTTTCGGGTGCCGATGGGCAACCGCATTTTCGGCTGCGATGATTGCCTCGCCGTCTGCCCGTGGAACCGGTTTGCAAGTGCGGCGCGCGATGCCAAACTCGCCATGCGCCCTGAACTTGTTGCACCGAAGCTCGCCGATCTCGTTCAGCTGGATGATGCAGCCTTCCGCCAATTCTTTGCCGCCACGCCTGTGAAACGTACCGGGCGCGATCGTTTCGTCCGTAATGTCCTGATTGCCATTGGTAATTCCGGCGATGTGACTTTGGCTGATCACGCGCGCGCGCGGCTTGATGATCCTGCGCCAATTGTGCGCGGCGCAGCGGTTTGGGCGCTATCACGCCTTTTGCCTCGCTCTGATTTTGAAAATCTGCGTTCATCACAGCTCACACACGAAGCGGATGCGAGCGTGCGTGCCGAATGGCAGCTGGAGTCACTTACATGAACATATTTTGTCTTGGCTTTGGCTATTCTGCGCAACGCTTCGCCACGCTTTTTGGCGAGGATTATTTCATTGCCGGTTCTGTGCGGACAGAGGAGAAAGCGGCAGCGCTGCATCGGCAGGGATTTCAAGCCTTCGTGTTCGATGGCCAAACCATCACGGCGGAATGCTTGAATGCGTTACGGCAAGCCGATGCACTGATTGTCTCTATTCCACCGGGTGAAGGCAGCGATGGCCACGCTGCGCTCGTCGAAGCGCTCGCGGGCAAAGGTCGGCTCAAATCGATTCTCTATTATTCCACCATCGGTGTTTATGGCGATCGTGATGGTGCATGGGTGACGGAGAACGATCCCGCCACGCCGATGCAACCGCGCTCAATCCGCCGCTATGAAGCCGAATTGAATTGGCAAAAAACAGGCACCATGCTTGGTGCAACAACAGCCATATTGCGCCTGGCGGGCATTTACGGCCCTGGGCAGAATGCCATTGAACACATGCGCTCTGGCAGTGCACGGCGGATCGTCAAGCCCGGGCAAGTGTTCAACCGCATTCATGTCGATGATATTGCGCGTATCACCCGCGCAGCACTTGAACAGCCGCGCGATGGCGCGATTTACAATGTGACGGATGATGAACCCGCGCCACCGCAGGATGTGATCACCTATGCCGCCAAATTGCTCAAGATGGAACCACCGCCAGAAGTGAATTGGCGTGATGCAGGCCTCTCGCCGATGGGGTTGAGCTTTTACGAAGAGAACAAGCGCGTTTCGAACGCGCTTATCCGCGCCATTTTCGGCGACGACATCCTGCTTTATCCGACCTATCGGGAAGGTCTCAAATCGTTTCTTTAGAGGGACGCTAAAAGATCACGCGGCATGGCGCTCGGCATCTGCGCCAAAATGGGCAATGTAACGCGGTTCAATATCGCTCACCGGTAAAACGACAAGAACGTCGATCGTATTGAATTGTCGGTCGATCACCGCACCGTCGCCAAAGCGTGCGCCAAGGCGGAGATAACCCTTGATCAAGGGTGGCATCGCCGCAATGGCGCGTTTGGCATCAAGAGGCGCGTGTCCAAGCCGGTCCATGGCGACATAGTGTGTATCGATCGCACGCATGCGCCATTCTTCGCGGATCAGTGCATGCCGTGCGAGGAAACTCAGCGGTAGCGTGAGCCTATCCGGATCGGTCCCATCAAAGCTGGCGCAGCCGAACATGGCGTCGATACGGTGCTGACGCACATAGGTCCAGATCCCATGCCAGAGGAGTTCGACCGTTCGTTTGTCGCGATAAGGTTTGAGAACGCAGGAGCGACCGAGTTCGAGAAGCCGTGCCTGCGGATGCCGCTGCAAGACGGGCGCAATATCGAATTCGGTTTCGCTATAGAAACCGAAATGTTGTTCGGCAATCTCGCGCCGGAGTAGGCGATAGGTGCCGACAATCTTGCGCCCAAACTTCTTTTCCGTGTCGACGACGAGCAGATGGTCGCAGACCGCATCAAACGCGTCCATATCGCGGCGGGACAGTTTGGCAACGAGATCAGGGATGGCCCGACCATCTTCGTAAAACACTTCATAGCGCAGGCGTTGCGCTTTTTTGATGTGCCGCTTCCGTGTCGCAAGCCGCACTTCAAGCGCACCGATACGGCCGAGAACACGATCTTCGGGTGCAAGCCGCGAGAGGGGAAGAAAATGCCCTCCGCTCGGGAGACGCAAAGACAGCATGATGGCGTGTTCCTGATCAGCCCCGCTTCGGGGCCGCTGCACGTCTTGTCTTACACGTCTCTGACAAGCGCATGACAGATTTTTGTGCCGCAGCGTCTCTCAGCCGCATCAACGCAGCAGGCGCAAGCGGTTTCGCCACGACCTCATCCATCCCTTCCGCTTGGCCTGCGGCCACCATGTCCGGTGTCACGAAGGCTGAAAGGCCGACAATCAGGGCGGGCGGGGCCAAGAACAACGCCTCGACACCGCGGATTTGTCGCGCCGTCATGGGGCCGTCGAGCCCAGGCATTCGCCAATCGATCAGGATGAGGTTGAAGGGCGCGCCGTCTTCGGAAAGCCGCCGTGCCACGCAATCCACCGCTTCCGTGCCGTCGGCGGCAGCGACCGTCCGGTAGCCATCTTGTTCGAGCAGGCGGCAGGCCAACAGCCGATTGATCGGGCAATCATCCGCAACAAGGGCCACCGGCCCTGAATCGGGATCGGACCGATAGGCCCGTCGGCCGATTGCGTTGAGCCGGAGCGATGCCTGTCGCCCCATCACGGGCTTGCGGATCACCGGCCATTCCATTTCACCCGCCACAGGCTTCAACGCCTTGCCTTCATCAATGGAGCGCAGAAGCGCAATCGCATCGCAGCCGACAGCCAGCGCCCGATGGATCGCCACGTTCAGGCCCCTTTGGCCAAGAGCGGCATCGCCCAGAAGGACGGCACCGGGATGCTCGCCAAGCCAAAGCCCCGCCCGCTCGGGCCGGGTTATCAGCGCAGTCTCATGGCCGAGACCTTGCAATGTTTCGGCAAGATAAGGCCCTGTGAAGGGTGTTGCTGAAGCGATCAGCACGGGCCGCTTATCGTCATGAGGGTCGCTGGCCGCTGCCGGTTTGGGGACCTCGGGGCAATGGAGCGTCAGGGTAAAGCGTGTGCCGCCTTCTGCGCGCGCTTCGACGGAGAGGGAACCGCCCAGTGCGCCAGCGATCCCGGCCGATACGGCGAGGCCCAGCCCCAATCCGCCCTGCTCATGCGCTGTGCTCGTGAAGGCCGAAAACAGCGCCGCCCTGTCAGGTTCGGCGAGGCCCGGCCCCGTATCTTCAACCATGAAGAGAAACGCGCCATCCGCGCCGCGTCGTAGCGCAAGGCCGACCCCGCCCTCTTCGGTAAATTTGATCGCATTGCTGGCAAGATTGAGCAGGATCTGGCGGATCCGCCCGGCATCGCCGATGACACGGGCAGGAATGGTCGGATCGCAGAAGCCTGCAAGGTCGAGCTCTTTTGCGGCCGCCTGTCGGTGCAGCAATTCGACCGTGCTCGCGATGACAAGATGCGGATCGAACGGTTCGGCCACGAATTCGATCAGACCTTCGCGTAGCCGCACAAGATCAAGCGCATCATCAACCACGGTCAAAATTGCTTGTGCCGATTGGCGGATCACTTTTGCGCAGGCTTGCGCTTCCGGTGCGAGCGGCATGTCGCACAGCATGTCCGTCAGTCCCATGAGCGCTTGCGCCGGATTGCGGATCTCATGCGCTGCGATCGCAAGCCGCTCATGCCCCGCAGGGCGTGACGCAAGGGTGTCTTCAGTACGCGAACGCGACTTCATTTTCGCAACCATGATGAACTCAATGCACAAGCAAGAACGCTGCAGAGATAATCATCCCGGCGCGAATTCGTTCGATGGGCGGTACGATAAGGCTTCGGCAAGGTGAATCCTTCGTACATTCTCTGAGCCATCGAGATCGGCGATGGTGCGTGCCACTTTCAAAACACGATGATAGGCGCGGGCGGAAAGCCGCATGGAATCCGAAGCGGCACGCAATAGCGCTATGCCGTCGGGATCGAGCGCCATTACGGCGTCGATCTCGGCAGCAGGGCAGGCGGCATTCAGCGCAGGTCCGGTCCAGATCTTCTGGGCATAGCGCACGCCTTGCAGAGTGCGCGCGGCCGTCACACGTTGCTTCACGCGTTGGGATGTCTCGCCCTTTTTCGGCGTAATCAGATCGCTGGCACGCACGGCCGGAACGTCGATCGCCAGATCGATCCTGTCGAGAAAAGGGCCTGAAAGGCGCGCGCGATATTGCGCCATGCAGCGGGCATTGGGTTGTAATTTGCAGGTAAAACCGGCATCGGTTGCCATCCCGCAACGGCACGGATTCATCGCTGCAATCAGCTGGAACCGTGCCGGATAAGTGATGCGATAATTGGCGCGTGCAATCGCCACCTCGCCGCTTTCGATAGGTTGTCGCAACGCTTCGAGCGTTTCGCGGCGAAACTCCGGCAATTCGTCGAGAAACAGCACGCCATGATGCGCGAGCGAGATCTCGCCCGGCTGCGCGCGTAATCCACCGCCAACGAGGGCGGCCATCGACGCTGAATGATGCGGTGCGCGGAACGGCCGCTGATCGGTCAAGGCACCACCGGCAATCAGCCCGGCCACGGAATGGATCATCGAGACGTCGAGCAATTCGCGCGGGGAGAGCGGTGGCAAGATTGACGGCAAGCGTGATGCCAGCATCGATTTGCCAGCGCCGGGCGGTCCATTCATCAACATGTGGTGCCCACCCGCCGCTGCAATTTCGAGCGCGCGGCGCGCGTTTTCCTGCCCTGCCAAATCGGCGAGATCGGGCAGCGGCCCATCGCGCGTACTGATCGCGGGGGCGGGACGGCGTAGCACCTGCGATCCCTTGAAATGATTGGCGAGCTGAATGAGCGAACGCGCCGCAATGATCGGGATATCGGGAGAGGCCCACGCCGCTTCGGGCCCGCACATTTCGGGACAGATGAGACCATGGCCGCGTATATTTGCGCCCACAGCGGCCGGTAAAATCCCGTTTACGGGCAAAAGCGTTCCATCGAGCGCGAGTTCGCCAAGCGCCGTCAACCCTTCGACGGCATCGGCCGGAATGGCCCCGATCGCCACCATCAATGCAAGGGCAACAGGCAGATCGAAATGACTGCCCTCTTTCGGAAGATCGGCCGGCGCTAGGTTGACTGTGATCCGTTTCGCCGGCAGCGCCAGTCCGGACGCGATGAGTGCGGAGCGTACGCGCTCGCGCGATTCGGCAACGGCCTTGTCCGGCAAGCCGACAATATTGAACAGAATACGCCCGGGCGCGATTTGCGCCTGTACATCCACGGCCACCGCTTCGATGCCCTGAAAGGCGACGGTGGCCACGCGTGCGATCATGGCCGACCGTCGCGCGATCGCTCAGGGCAGGGGATCGGAAAAGACTGAAATGGTTGGCAGAAGATCGGGGCATCGCAGGTCAACATGTCCCTCGAAATCTTGATCGAGGATCCAAACGAACCGAAACTCTGCATCGTGAAATCCATATCCGGGCTTAATAAAATACTTTGCATCTTCAGGATTGGGCCACGATTCCCCCTCGTCCAACACGGCATGCGCGTTTTGCTCGTCTAGCTTTTGCCCATGGATCGCATCCATTTCTCCGCGTTGCGTGCCGACAAGCCGTGACCATTGATACACACAAGGCGCATGCAAAAGCCGAACAACTCGACAATCGATTTGCTGCAACACTTCATTGAGTTTGCGCGTGACGCAACTGACGAATCCGTCAGGGTCGTCAATGGCAATGCAATGCTGATAGCGGCCGATATAGACGTATGGATCCAGAAAGGCACGGAATACGAGCGCGCGCCGTCCAAGCGCAATCGGCAGCGCAGGCGTGGTTGTCTCGCTATGCAGCGCAAGCAGGTACGGAGCATCCGGCGTATCGGGTATATCCGCCGCATTAATGGCTGGATTGAGCGAGAATGTTTCTAGCCGGATTGCACCTTTGCGTAGCCATGAATGGATCATGGCTTCTGACATGCGACAAAACAGGCGCTCCGGTATGTGATTATATTGGAACCGATCACCATCAATATAGCGCCCGAGCGCAATTTCATGCGCGACGATCCATTGTTCGAAACCAAATTTCGGATCGATCCGACGATTGAGTCGGATCAGCTCACGGGCCGAACGGCGCGCGACACTGTGCAAGTCATAATTGCTCAGTGGCTGCTTATTCAATCTTTGATTGTGTAGTCCTGACATGACGAATGATCGTCGGAAATGACTTACAAAATACAAAAAACTGTGTGGCTTTTATTTCAAAAGTGATTTGATCCGATAGAGCGCCTCAAGTGCTTCACGAGGCGATAAGGAATCGGGGTCAAGTTTTTCAACTTCAACGCGCAATTCATCAGGCGCGTCATTCATGGGTTGCGCGACCCGCGCAGGCTTTGCCGAAAACAAGGGCAGATCGTCGATCATTTTCTCGACAGGTGTTTGTCTTTGCGTGTCTTCGAGTTCTGCCAAAATGGTGCGCGCCCGTTCAACGACGGCGGCAGGAAGGCCCGCCAAACGTGCAACCTGAATGCCGTAGGAACGATCAGCTGTGCCCGGCATCACTTCATGCAGGAAGATAACCTCGTTATTCCATTCCTTGACGCGCATGGTGAGATTGACGAGACGTGGCAACCGTCCGGCCAAGGCCGTCAATTCGTGATAATGCGTCGCGAACAAGGCGCGGCAGCGATTGGCTTCGTGCAGATATTCGATCGCCGCCCACGCGATTGACAGGCCATCAAAAGTGGCTGTGCCACGGCCAATTTCATCAAGGATGACGAAGGACCGTTCCGTCGCCTGATTGAGAATGGCGGCGGTCTCCACCATTTCGACCATGAATGTCGAGCGCCCACGTGCGAGATCATCGGCAGCGCCGACGCGTGAGAAGAGACGATCAACAATGCCAATATGCGCGGCTTCCGCGGGTACGTAAGAGCCAATCTGCGCAAGCAGCGCAATGACCGCATTCTGTCTAAGATAGGTCGATTTACCGGCCATGTTCGGACCGGTGATCAGACCGATACGCCCATCCTCACCCGCGCGTGGCGGCGAAAGATCCGATCCATTGGCAACAAACGCTTCGCCACTTTTCTTGAGCGCACTTTCGACGACGGGATGGCGCCCACCCTCGATCACGAAAGCGAGGCTGTCATCAACCTTGGGGCGGTTCCAGCGGCCTTCTTCGGCCCGTTCGGCCAAGGCGGCGATCACATCAATGAGTGCGAGTGCATCAGCGGTTGCTTTGAGTGGCGCGGCATGGGCCATCGCATCCGCGGTGAGGCGGTCGAACACGCTGTTCTCAATCGCGAGGGCACGATCGGCAGCCGACGCAATCTTCGCCTCCAGCTCACCGAGTTCTGCGGTCGAAAACCGCATCGCATCCTGCATCGTCTGGCGATGGATGAATTGATGATCCGCGCGCAAGGTTTCGCCCGCCTGCTGCGGCACTTCGATGAAATAGCCCAGAAAATTATTGTGCTTGATGCGGAGATTTTTGACGCCGGTCGTCTCGGCATAACGTGCCTGCAGGCTTGCCACCACTTTGCGACTGTCATCGCGCAGGCTACGCGTGGCATCGAGTTCCGCATCATAGCCCGCACGAATGAAATGGCCGTCGCGCCGATTAAGGGGCAATTCCTCCGCAAGCGCATCGGCGAAGCGGGCGGCAAAAGCCGGGTCGAGTGACCGTAATCCCTGCACGGCCTCAGCCAGCAAGGGTGGCAGCGTTGAACCGGCCGCAAAGCGGTCGCTCATGCGTGCTGCTGCCATCGCCCCATCCCGCAACACGGCGAGATCGCGTGGCCCGCAGCGGTTGACGGCAATGCGGCCCAAGGCGCGCGCCAGATCGGGCAGGCGTGCCAAATCGCCACGTAAAAGTGAGCGTAACGCTCTGTCTTCGACCAGTGTCGTGATGGCCTCAGCGCGCCGCGCAATCGCATCGACCTGTGTCAGCGGACTGGCAATCCACTCAGCCAACAAACGCCCGCCCTGCGGGGTACGGGTGCGGTCGATATCGGCAAGGATTGAACCTGTGCGGTCACCTTGCAAGGTGCGCGTGAGTTCGAGATTGGCACGCGTTGCTGGGTCGATCAGCACCGTTTCGCCTTGGCCGTCGCGTTGCGGCGGCGACAAAGCGGGACGGACACCCAATTGTGTTCGGTCGATGTAGAGGAGGACAGCCGCCAGCGCGACCGTCTCAGCACGCGAGAAGCGGCCGAACCCATCAAGCGTCTGCAACCCGTAGAAATCGAGGATGCGCCGTTCTGCATTGGTGGAATCAAGGCCGTCGCGCGCCAGCGGTGTCAGTGCCGCCCGACAATCACGCCAGATCGGCGTCAGCGCCGGATCATCGATCAGGGAATCGGGCACAAGCAATTCACGCGGATCGATCCGTGCAATGTCAGCGGCCAAGCGGCCGCCATCGCTGGCAATCAGGCTCACACGGCCAGTCGAAATATCCGCCGATGCAAGCGCGTAATCCCAAGCGTCTTCGCCAGCGCGGATGCGTGAAATCGCACAGAGGAGATTGGCACGTGAGGGGTCGAGAAGGCGTTCTTCGGTGATAGTCCCAGGCGTCACCAACCGCACGACATCGCGCTTGACGACGGATTTCGCGCCGCGCTTCTTTGCTTCGGCCGGATCTTCGGTCTGCTCGCAGACGGCGACACGATGTCCGGCGGCGATCAGCCGCTGCAGATATTCATCCGCCCGCTCCACCGGCACGCCACACATCGGGATATCGTCGCCCTGATGCTTACCGCGTTTGGTGAGCACGATGCCCAGCGTGCGCGATGCGATTTCGGCATCCTCAAAGAATAATTCATAGAAATCGCCCATCCGGTAGAACAACAAGGAATCCGGATTGGCCGCCTTGATCTCGATATATTGCGCCATCATCGGCGTGACGCGCGCGTCCGTCGCGGCGGCTGCGTCTTTGCGCGGGAGGGATGATGCGGCAGTGGCGGTCATGTGCCGCACCCTAGCAAAGCGCCCGTGCCGCTGCATCGCTCAGTCTGCTGCTTTCAACGGTTTTCTCCCATCCTGCCCGGCGTCATGATCGTCTGCCTCCGCCGTTTGGCGGGTTGAGCCCGCTGGATCCAATGCTATGGTCCTGTCAAAGAGCAGGGAGTGACGGCGCCGATGGCTAAGAAAGAAACGACGGGCAAAACCACCCGCAGCGCAGAGACGATGAAACGCGGCCGCCCGGCCATCTCCGATCAGGAGGCGCTCCATTTCCACCAGATGGGCCGTCCCGGCAAGCTCGAGATCGTACCGACGAAGCCGATGGCGACCCAGCGTGACCTGTCGCTCGCTTATTCGCCCGGCGTCGCGGTTCCTGTCAAAGCCATTGCGGAAGATCCATCACGCGCCTTCGATTACACGACGCGCGGCAATCTCGTCGCCGTGATCTCAAACGGCACCGCCATTCTCGGCCTCGGCAATCTGGGCGCCTTGGCATCCAAGCCCGTGATGGAAGGCAAGGCCGTTCTGTTCAAGCGCTTCGCCGATGTCGATTCGATCGATCTCGAAGTCGATACCGAAGATCCGGAGGCGTTCATCAATGCCGTCCGCTATCTCGGCCCATCCTTCGGCGGTATCAATCTCGAAGACATCAAGGCGCCAGAATGCTTCATCATCGAAGAGCGCTTGCGCGAATTGATGGATATTCCTGTCTTCCATGACGATCAGCATGGCACTGCGATCATCGCTGCAGCCGGCATCATCAATGCTTTGGAGCTGACGGGCCGCAATATCAAGAACACGAAGCTCGTTTGTAATGGTGCAGGCGCGGCAGGTATTGCCTGTCTCGAGCTCATCAAGGCGATGGGCTTTGCCCCTGAGAACGTCATTCTCTGCGACACCAAGGGCGTGGTCTATAAAGGCCGCACTGAAGGTATGAACCAATGGAAGAGTGCGCACGCCACTGAGACGAAGGCGCGTTCTTTGGCCGATGCCATGCAAGGCGCAGATGTGTTCTTTGGCCTGTCAGCCAAGGGCGCATTGTCGGCTGAGATGGTCAAAACCATGGCGCCTAATCCGATCATTTTCGCGATGGCCAATCCTGATCCCGAAATCACGCCGGAAGAAGCTATGGCTGTGCGGGATGATGTCATCATCGCTACGGGCCGGTCTGACTATCCCAACCAGGTCAACAATGTTCTCGGCTTTCCCTATATTTTCCGTGGCGCGCTCGATGTGCGCGCCACGACCATCAATATGGAAATGAAGATCGCCGCAACGCTCGCGCTCGCCGAACTTGCACGTGAAGACGTGCCGGATGAAGTGGCGTCCGCTTATCAAGGTGCACGCCCCCGCTTCGGCCGCGATTATATCATTCCCGTCCCGTTTGATCCGCGTTTGATCTACACCATTCCGCCCGCTGTTGCGAAAGCCGCGATGGAGACAGGCGTCGCGCGTCGCCCCATCGTGGATATGAATGCGTATAAAGCGCAATTGTCAGCGCGGCGTGATCCTGTCGCTGGCGCATTGCAACGCACGATTGAACGCGTGCGGCGTTATCCTAAGCGTGTTGTGTTCGCTGAGGGTGAAGAAGAACAAGTCATTCGTGCAGCCGTGTCCTTTGCGGCGCAAGGGCTTGGCACGGCGATCCTCGTCGGTCGTGAAGACCGTATCTATGAAACGGCCACTTTTGCTGGCATCGATCTTGAGGGCCGCGAAGGTATCGAAATTCACAATGCACGTCTGTCGCATCGCAACGCGGCTTATGCGAACTATCTCTATGAACGCTTGCAGCGCAATGGTTATCTGTTCCGCGACTGCCAGCGCCTCGTCAATCAGGATCGCAATCATTTCGGTGCGGCGATGGTCGCGCTCGGCGATGCCGATGCGATGGTCACGGGTGTCACGCGTAATTATTCGATTGCGCTGCAAGATATCCGCCACGTCATCGATACCAAGCCAGGCCATCGTCTCATCGGTGTATCGCTTGTCCTCGCACGTGGACGGACCGTGCTTGTCGCTGATACGGCAATTACCGAAATGCCAACCGCGGAGGAATTGGCCGAGATCGCAATTGAAGCCGCACGCGTCGCACGCCGTCTTGGTTATGAGCCACGCGTGGCGATGCTCGCCTTCTCAACTTTCGGCCACCCGCCCGGCGAACGTTCGGCAAAAGTGATCGAAGCGGTGCGCATCCTCGATCAGAAGCGCGTTGATTTCGAATATGATGGCGAGATGGCCGCCGATGTCGCCCTTAACAAGGAATTGCTGCAGCAATATCCATTCGCGCGCCTGTCAGACACGGCCAATGTGCTGATCATGCCAGCATTCCATTCAGCGTCGATCTCAACCAAGATGTTGCAGACACTGGGGGGCTCGACCGTGATTGGTCCTTTGCTCGTCGGGCTTGATAAGCCGGTGCAGATCGTCCCGCTGGGCGCGAAGGATTCCGATATCGTGAATATGGCTGCGCTTGCTGCCTTCAATTTGGGCGGATGATGGCACGGCAACCGCAGACACTGGTTTTCGATATCGGCAATGTGCTGATCGCGTGGGATCCGCGTTTTCTCTATCGCAAGATTTTTGCGGATGAAGCGGAGATGGAATGGTTTCTCGGCCATGTCTGCACATCGGCGTGGAATCTCGAGCAAGATTGCGGCCGGACTTTCGCTGATGCCGTCGCCGAACGCATCGCGCTCTTCCCGGATCACGAAGTGGCGATCCGGGCATTTGACGAGCGTTGGGAAGAAACGGTGTCGGGACCGATTTCTGGCACTGTCGATCTTCTCGCACGCATGCGTGCACAGGGTATCGCTGACTACGCTATCACTAATTTCTCGCACGAGAAATTTGCGATTGCCAAAACACGTTTTCCATTTTTGGCGGAATTTCGTGGCACCATTGTCTCGGGTGAAGAGAAGCTGCTGAAGCCGGAGCCGGAGATTTACCGGCTGCTGCTCCATCGCTACGGCCTTGAGGCCGCCGATTGCGTCTTTATCGACGATTCGATCGCTAATGTTCAGGGCGCGCATGCCGTTGGGATGCACGCCGTTCATTTCACCGGTCCGGATCAGCTCACCACCGATTTGCGCAAGCTCGGCTTCCCGGCCTGAGCCTTCCGTCCGTCAGGACCGCGTCATCAGGCCGAAGGCGACCTTTTGCGCGTCCATCACCACAGCGATTCGGCCGACATAGGGAATATCCCAAGGCGCCTGCAGGACGGTGCCGCCTCCGCTGACGATGGCCTCACAGCTTCGGTCAACGTCATCGGTCGCGATGTAAGTGAACCATTGCGGTTGCGTATCGGGTCCAACGTCGGCTGTGGCCATGATCCCGGCAACGGGCTGATCCCCGGCCATCGCGACCCAATAGGACCCCCCTTGTGGCATGGGCATAGATGAAAACGTCCACCCGAAGACCGTACCGTAGAAGGTTTTGGCAGCCTCGGGGTCTGGTGTGAGCAATTCGCTCCAATCAATCTGGCCGTGCATGGTGCAGTCTCCCAATCATGAAAGCCTGTCCGAGGGGGTTTCCCGGCGCAAGCGACTGCTGCGTGCAGCGATTATGGGCTCTACCCGCATCGCGGGAGTTGATTCACCGAAGCTCGAAAAGTGGTCAAATTGCCTGCAATTTCACGGGCTCTCACCATGGACTCAGGCGCCTGTCGGCAGTACAAGGCCAAGCTGATAGGGATCGAACCTTGGCGGTCCAGCTCATCGTGGGAATGTTGCTTTTGCGTCTCCCATGCGTCGGCACGGACCGGGGCGTGTGGTCCCGTAATGGGTTCACCCTAAGGGTTTGTTAAGCATAACAGGTTTGGGATGGGCGCCGGTTGAGGTCCGTTCCAAAACGGCCGCGAGGTCAGAATAACCGTAAAGACCGGCTAAGGCCGGGTGAGATGGGGTTCGGCAATGTTCTTCCGCAAAGGCAAGGGCGGCTCAAACGATGGTGGTCCGGCTGGCGAAGCCCCGGTGGCAACGGCAACCGCGGCTGCGATGACGCCTCCGCCTGCTCCCGCGCCCGCCCCCACTGTCGCTGGCACCGAAGATCTCATCTCGGTCATTTCGGCCTCGTCCGACCTGATCATGGTGCAAGAGAAGCTGAAGAAGTCCGTTCTCAACTTCCAGCGCCAATACGCCCAGAACGTCAATTTGCTCGAAGCCTCGCGTGAACAGGTCGCGCAGCTGAATGATCGCAAGCGCCAGCTTGAAGAAACGCTCGATGCGCAAGAGCAGAAGATCGAACAATACCGCGAGGAACAGGAAGAGCTAATCGTCAAGCTCAACGTCACAACCTCGCAATTGTCGCTTTTGACACGTCAATATCAGGACGTGGCAAAGGAGCGCGAAGATTTCGAAGAGCGCACCAAGCTGCTGATGAAGCACAATGCCGCGCTTGAAGAAAACCTACCCAAGCTGCGCCATGCCGAAAGCCTCTTCGAGGCTGAGAAAGCGGCGCGCGAGGCCGTTGAAAAGCGCCTGTCCGATATGCGGCTCGATCTCGACAGAGAGCGGCAGGAAGTTGCTCTCCTCAGCGAGAAGAACACCGATCTTTATCAAAACCTGACGCGCAAGGAAGACGAGATCAATCTCGCCACCCGTACGATTGGTGAATTGCGCGCGCAGATCATCGATCTGCAAGGTGTGATCGAAGAGCAGACCGACAATTATCAGACGATCAAGAATCGCCTCGATAATCTCAGCCAGGAAAAATTCACGCTCGAAGGTACGATCCGTCGGCTTGAGCGCGAGCTTGAAGATACCCGCGTCAGCAAAGAATCGAAGATCGAGATCCTTGAGCGTCTCAACAATTCGATGCGTGAGACGATCGGCAAGCAAACGATCGAGATGAACACGCTGCAAATCAGCGAGCGCAAGCTCTCGGTCGATCTGAAGACCATTGACGCCGTCAATGCGCGCCTGAGCCGGTCACTCGAAGAAGCGAATAATGCCATTGCGCGCATGGATACGGAGCGCAAGGCGAACAACGCCAAGATCAAGAAGACCGAGCAGGAGAACAAGACCCTGCAGAATCAGGTCGATCTTCTCAACGATCAGCTCGAAGTGCTGAAAGCCAAGATCTCGCAGGCGCAGGCGATGAACATCGATCTGCAGAAGACGGCCAACGAGAACAAGGAAAAATTCGCCGAGGGCGAAGAGCGTATGCGGGTCGAAATCGCCATGCTCAAGGGCTCGGTCGAGTCGTTGCGCAAGGAGCGCGACACGCAGACCCGCGAAATCACCAATTTGCGCAACATCATCTCCGAGATGAGCATTGTCGGCAAAGCGGTGATCGAGGGCGGCACCAAATCGGAAAATGTCATTCCCTTCAATGCCGACGATAAAAAAGGCGGCAAGGGCGACGACGAATAAGCGTCGTTAGGCTTAATCCGGTTGGGATTTGAGCTCACTCTGCCGCGTTGATCGGGCGGGAGGGTATCGCATGATCGACAATCGCGAGCAAAGCCGGTTTGAGCGTGAAGAAAATGGCGCGCGTGTCGTCGCGCTTTATCGCCGTGACCGGGACATTTTGATCATCAGGCATGTCGAAGCCGATCCCATCTTGCGTGGGACCGGCGCTGCGGACCGTCTCATGCGGGACGTCGCAGATTTGGCCCGCAACGAAGCGGTCCTGATCAAGCCTCTTTGCGGCTATGCTGCGGCCTGGCTCAAACGGAATGCGCGCGATCTGATCGCGTCACATTAATGCCGTCTGCGGTATCAGGATCAGTTTGCTGGTGCGGCGATGAACTCGATCAGCTCGATCACGCCGTCCTTATTCGTGTCGATACGCACGAACAGAACGTCCGGATAGCCTGCTGCCAGCCATTCGCTGCGCGAGATCTTGCCATCCCGATTGGCATCGGCCTTCTTGAATTTCGCCTCGGCCTTCTGACGCTTGCCAGCTGGCGGATCGGCCGCGATGGCGTTGGCTGAAATCAGCGAAGCCGCAAGGGTGAAGGCCGTCAGACGCCATCCATTCATGGGAACTCTCTCCACGCAACAAGGGCGCCATCAAGAGCGGTGAAGGTAAAGATTTCGTGAAGCGAGACGCGATGAACGTCGCTCGCGTCTCGGGACCGAGGAGAGGGGCTTGCATGAAGCCCCGCTTCCAATAGCCTGAGCGCCACACCTCGTGTCCTTGCGTTCGGGAGAGCCATCCATGCGTCGCCTTCGCTCACAAAGCTGGTTCGGGGGCTTAGGCAAGGATGCCTTCATCCATCGCAGCTGGATGAAGAACAATGGGCTCCCCGATGACGCTTTCGATGGCCGGCCCGTCATTGGCATCTGCAACACGTTTTCCGAGCTGACGCCTTGCCACATTCATTTCCGCGGCCTTATTGAGCATGTGAAGGCTGGGATTTTGGAAGCGGGCGGCATCCCGGTCCAATTCCCGGTGTTCTCTTGCGGCGAATCCAATCTGCGCCCCACGGCGATGCTGTTTCGCAATTTGGCCTCGATGGATGTCGAAGAGGCCATTCGCGGCAATCCCATCGACGGCGTCGTCTTGATGGCGGGCTGCGACAAGACAACACCGTCGCTCCTGATGGGTGCCGCCTCCTGCGATCTTCCCGCGATCGTCGTCTCAGGTGGCCCGATGTTGAACGGCCAATATCGTGGCCGCACCATCGGCTCGGGCACCGATGTCTGGAAATTGTCCGAGGATGTGCGCGCGGGCAAAATGTCACCAGAAGAGTTCGCCGCGGCTGAGAGCGCCATGTCACGTTCGCCCGGCCATTGCATGACGATGGGAACCGCGTCGACGATGGCGTCGATGGTCGAAGCGCTCGGCATGTCGCTCGCTTACAATGCGGCCTATCCCGCCGTCGATGCGCACCGCAATCGGCTGGCGCGGCACACGGGCCGCCGCATCGTGACGATGGTCCATGAAGATCTGCGTCCCTCCGCCATTCTCACCAAGGATGCGTTTATCAACGCCATTCGCGTCGCTGGTGCGATTGGCGGATCAACCAATGCCGTCATCCATCTCATCGCTATTGCTGGGCGCGTTGGTGTGCCGCTGACGTTGGATGATTGGGATGAGTTTGGCCGTGATGTGCCGACCATCCTCGATCTGATGCCGTCAGGCCGTTTTCTGATGGAAGATTTTTGTTATGCCGGCGGCCTTCCCGCTGTGATGAAAGAGATTGCACCTCTGTTGCGTCCAAATGCGCGGACGGTCAGCGGTTGCACTATGGGCGAACAGATCGCCGGTGCTGAAAACTTCAACCGCGATGTCATTCGTCCCGTGAGTAATCCGTTGACGGCACAAGGCGGCTTGGCGGTGCTGCGTGGCAATCTTGCACCGAATGGCGCGATCATCAAACCCTCCGCCGCGACGCCATCCTTGATGGTCCATCGCGGCCAAGCGGTCGTGTTTGAAACCATCGAGGATTTTAAAGCACGGATCGACGACCCCGCTCTTCCGATCACCGAGACGTCCATCATGGTGCTGAAGAATTGCGGGCCGAAGGGTTATCCCGGTATGGCGGAAGTCGGCAATATGGCCTTGCCGAAAAAGCTTCTCGAAAAAGGCGTGCGTGATCTCGTCCGCATTTCAGATGCGCGTATGTCAGGTACTGCATTTGGCACTGTCATCTTGCATGTCGCGCCTGAAGCAGCCATTGGCGGTCCATTGGCTCTCGTGAAAGATGGCGATTGGATCGAAGTGAATGTGCCCGAACGCACGCTCAATCTCGTTGTGTCCGATGAGGAGTTGACGCGCCGCCGCCAAGAATGGCGTCCACCGGAGCCGGCGATGAAAGGCGGCTACCAAAGCCTTTACGTTGAAAGGGTGCTGCAAGCCGATCGCGGTGCGGATCTTGATTTTCTCGTTGGTTGCCGCGGTCATGACGTACCGCGCGAAAGCCATTAAGGCGTTACGCTCATGTTGAACGTCGACCATCTCCACGGCATCCACGCTATCCTCTACGCCCTGTTCGATGAGAATGAAAATCTTGATCGTCGTGCCATGCGGCGACAGGTTGAGATTTGTATGAAGGCAGGCGTGCACGGCCTTGCTGCTTTGGGCCTTGCGACCGAGGTCTCGAAATTGAGCGAGACTGAGCGTTTCACCATTATGGATTGGCTGGCGGAAGATCGCTCATCGTTCATTCCAATGTGCTTCACGATTTTTGGATCATCGGTCGCCGAGCAAACGCGCCAAATTCGTCAGGCTGAAAAGGCCGGTGCCGATTGGGTGATCTTGCAGCCACCCATCGTGGGGTCCTATGGCGCGCGCGAATATATCGATTTTTTTATCCGCGTCGCCAATGCCACGCATTTGCCCGTCGGCATCCAGAACGCGCCCGCTTTTTTGGGACGGTCCCTCACCATCACCGATATGATTGAACTCAACAAGCATGCGCCTAACGTTAAAATCATCAAGGGCGAAGGGCCTGTCGTCGATATTGCCAATCTCATCGCCGCAACGGAAAACAAATTCGCAGTTCTGAATGGCCGCGCTGGTCTCGAATTCACTGATAATCTGAAAGCGGGCTGTCGCGGTCTGATCTTGGCGCCCGATTTGATCGATTATTCCGTGAAAATTTATGAAGCCTATCGCAACGGCCGCTCTGAAGAAGCGGATGCTCTCTATCAGAAGATCCTGCCTGCCATCGTCTTCACCATGCAGGGCGTCGAAAACCTGATCTGCTATGGCAAGCGATTGTTCGCCTATCGCGCGGGGCTGCCCGTGTTTGATCGTGCACCCGCCATGCGCCCAACCGCGACAGGCGACGCCATGGTACGCAATTACGTCGCCGATCTTGGCGCCTATGACTGAGCCACTCTTTCATGCACCTCAGTGAAGCATGGGCCGAATGCCCATGCTGCGCTTTGATACATCAGCGACTTATTGCATCTGATAAAGCGTCTTGATGGACTTCATCTGATAGTCCACGCGCTCTCGATCGAGATTTTTGACGGTCTTTTGTGGACCATTCGTGAATTCACGCATGACATCGTTTGAAATGTCATATCGCGGCCAGGTCGCCTTGCCGTCATAATTGGGGTTGCCTGTCTTGGCAAAAGACGCCCAGCTTTTCGACATTTGCAGAGACATGTCGCGATCATCCTTGCGATCGGGGCTGGTTGTGGGCGTCCAATAGGCGGGCCATTGGTCCTTTTCTTTCATCACGGTATGCGCGTCGATGATCGTTTTGCACAAGCTCACCGCCGCCGTCATTTTGGCGGGTGCGCTGTAAACCGTATCAAGCCCCCCGAACATATACGGGATCTCGAAACTATGTGCTGGACCGATATATTTGTTCCGTAATGTCGGTGTCAGATAGCTGAAATGATAAGCGTAGCTTGGTGCTGCTTTGTTGGCACTATCGGCAAGGAGCTTGACGGCTGCCGTGAAGAAGCCGTCCGCCATCATTTGTGCGCCAATCGCTAGGTCGCATTGCGCGGGGTATTTGGCATAGAGCCTGTCGATGATCTTGGGGTCCTGCCCCATCAGCTTGGTGAACGCATCCTTGTTCACACCACCTACCGTGAACAGGCTGGCATCCCATTTCATCGTTCCGATCATCAATGGAACCTTGTGATGTTTGCCTTGCGCGAAGAGCGGCAACGGGTCACCGACAAGAATCTGACCGTCAATGAAAGAGGAGTCGAAATTGCCTTCGGCAAAATCTTGCGGTGTCAGCATCACCTCATCGGTTGGCAAAGCGCGCAGTTCAGCGAGTGATTTCCGACCCTTTGACGCCACAAATTTATTGTCGTTTTCAATCACGCCGGGCTTGCCAAAGACTTCTTTTCTTAGGTCTCGCAGCGGCAATTGATTGGGGCTTTGCGCAATCGCCTTGTGAAACAAGCCTTCGGCAGCAGGAGATGTCATCAACCATGTCACGCTGCGGCCGCCGCCCGACTGGCCAAAAATCGTTACGTTTTTGGGGTCGCCGCCGAAAGTCGCGATATTGTCGCGCACCCATTTAAGCGCCTGGATCTGATCCATGATTCCATAATTGCCGAAGGGCTCGCCTTTTGCCTTGGCTTCGTCGATCAATTCTTGTGGCGCGAAAAACCCAAGCCGTCCCATGCGGTAGTCAATGGAAACAACAATTACACCTTCGCGGATGAGGCCGGGTGGATAGTAATAGGGTTCCCATGACGCGCCCGCGATCAAGCCACCACCATGGATCCAAACCATCACAGGCCGGTCTTTGGCGCCCTTCGGTGCATAGATGCTGAGCTTCAGACAATCCTCATTGCCGGGCACAAGCTCGTTTGTGTAGCCAAAGACGAGCGGTTGCGGACAGGCCTCGCCATATTTGCTGGCATCGCGCACGCCCGTCCAATTCTTCGGGGGCTGCGGTGGACGCCAGCGTAACTCACCGACAGGCGGGGCGGCATAAGGGATGTTCTTGAACATCACCATCCCATCGCGCTCGACGCCTTGCAGTTTGCCATTCGCAATTTGAACAATGGGTCGCGGTTCATTGAAACTAAACTCGGCGTGGGCCGATGTCGTCGCGATGGCGAGTGTCAGGGCGAAAACCGATCCGATCGGGTTTTTCATGATGTCGCTCTTTAGCATGCTGATGATCGTGCGCAGGAAAACGGCGCAGCGCGCCCGCGAGATCGAATGTCAGCCCGTTTATCAATGAGTTCTAATATCGAACGGTATAAAGTCGGCCAGTGAACTCTTCAATCAGAACACGCTCATTGATCCAAAATGGACACGATGCGCTACGATGGGAAAGCCTGCACTGCGCTCAGTTGAAACGGGCTGGGTGCTGGTGCTGCCGGAGAGGATTGAACTCTCGACCTCTCCCTTACCAAGGGAGTGCTCTACCACTGAGCTACGGCAGCGTTGTGCGGCAAGCCTTCGGTAGAAAGCCCCGCGAACGCGCGTCCTCTTGCCACAGACATTCCGGCGGCGCAACCGCGTGACCCGGATTTCGCGGGTGCGGTCGGGCCTCTATTCGGCTGCCGCTGCCTTCTCGGCCCGATCGAGACCGAAATGGCACCACACCTCATCCAATGCTTGGGCGAGATGGCCGATCAGCGCCTCGTCATGGAAGGGTGTCGGGGTGATGCGAAGCCGTTCCGTGCCGCGCGGCACGGTTGGGTAGTTGATCGGCTGGATATAGATGCCATGGGTGTCGAGCAGCCGGTCCGATGCAGCCTTGCAGAGCGCGCTGTCGCCCACCATCAGAGGCACGATATGGGTCTCGTTTGCCAGCACGGGCAGGCCACGTTGGGCGAGCGCGGCTTTTGTCCGGCCGACTGCGATCCGGTGTAGCCGGCGTTCCTCTTGTGACAGAGCGAGATGGCGAACCGAGGCCAAGGCGGCAGCAGCGACGCCCGGCGGCATCGCGGTCGAGAAGATGAAACCCGGCGCATGCGAACGCACGGCATCGATCAGCGGCGCGGACCCGGCCAGATAACCGCCATGGGCACCATAGGCCTTACCGAGCGTGCCTTGAATGACGTCGATCCGGTCCATCGCGCCGATTTCCTCGGCATAGCCGGCCCCATGCGCACCATAGAGGCCAACGGCATGGACCTCGTCGCAATAGGTCAACGCGCCATAGCGGGCGGCGAGATCGCAAATGGCATGCAGCGGGCCGACATCGCCATCCATCGAATAGACGCTTTCGAAGGCGATCAGCTTCGGCCGGTTCTGCCCAGCGCGCGCCAAAAGCTCTTCGAGATGGGCGAGGTCATTATGGCGGAAGATGACGCGCTCACGCCCGGCGGCGCGGACCCCTTCGATCATGGAATTGTGGTTGCCGGCATCGGACAGGATCAGGCAGTCCGGCAGCAATTTGGCAATCGTCGAAATACCGGCCCAATTGGCGATATAGCCCGAATTCATCACCAAAGCCGCTTCTTTACCGTGGTTTTCGGCGAGCGTGTGCTCCAGTTCCACGATCGGGTGGTGATTGCCGGAAATGTTGCGGGTGCCGCCCGCGCCCGCGCCCATGCGCCGGGCCGTTTCAGCCATCGCCTCGACAACGGTCGGATGCTGGCCCATGCCGAGATAATCGTTCGAGCACCACAGGATCACCGGTGTCCGGCCCTCGGCCGTATGCCGCAGCGCATGCGGAAAGCGCCCGACGATCCGCTCAATATCGGCGAAAACGCGGTAGCGGCGCTCGGATTTGAGCGCGTCGAGGGCCTGCGAAAAGAAACGGTTATAATCCATGGGGGATGGCTCGCGTCCTTTTGCGGCTCCTTCGCATAGCGAAGCGTCCGCTGCAATGCGGTGGATTGCGCATCCCCCTTCTTTGGGCGGCTCAGACCCGCTTTGGCGCTTGTCCCGCCCGAACCCTTCCCCTATGCCTCCTTGGCCCGCCGCAGGGCGCGAATCATCGGCCTTTGTCACCGGATGGTCAGAGATGGGCGCTGAAGATGACCGACGCAGACGGCTTGCCGCAGCGCTGAGAGACAATCTCAAGCGCCGCAAAGCGCAGGACCGCAACCGTCGCAATTCCGCCGCGGAGCCGGGCGACAAGGGCACGCCCGAGGCCGCGCCTCAAAACGGCGCGCAGGAGTAGGACATGGATCGCATCAGGATCGTCGGCGGGCAGAAGCTCAATGGCTCCATCGCCATTTCCGGCGCCAAGAACGCCGCTTTGCCGCTGATGATTGCGAGCCTACTCTCGCGCGATACGCTCACTTTGCACGGTGTGCCGCGCCTGTCCGATGTGCGCCTGCTGATGCGCATCCTCGGCAATCATGGTGTCGACGCCGCGATCAGCGGCAAACGCGCCGGCCAGCTCACTGACAATGGCGATACGATCACGCTGTCGGCGCGCGACATTGTTGATACGACGGCGCCTTACGAACTTGTTGCGAAAATGCGCGCGAGTTTCTGGGTGCTCGCGCCGCTTGTGGCGCGCATGGGTGAAGCGCGCGTCTCACTGCCCGGCGGGTGCGCGATCGGGACACGCCCCGTTGATCTTCTCCTGATGGCGCTCGAGCGCCTCGGTGCACAGATTGATATTGATGCGGGTTATGTGGTGGCCCGTGCGAAGAACGGCCTCATCGGCAATTCCATCCATTTCCCGAAAGTGACAGTCGGCGGCACGCACACCGCACTGATGGGCGCTGTGCTCGCGCAAGGTGAAAGCCTGATCGAAAATGCCGCGCGCGAACCTGAAATCACCGATCTCGCCGATTGTCTTTCTAAAATGGGCGCGAAGATCGAAGGCGCAGGCACCAGCACCATTCGCGTGCAAGGCGTGTCATCACTCACCGGCGCGCATCACACCGTTCTGCCCGATCGGATCGAAGCGGGCACTTATGCCATGGCGGTGGCGATGGCAGGTGGCGATGTGCTGCTCGAACATGCGCGTGCTGATCTCTTTCAGTCAGCACTTGATAGTTTGGCTGTCGCCGGTGCTGAGATATCGGCCACCAATGAGGGCGTGCGCGTCAAGCGCAATGGCGCGGGGCTGAAACCTGTTGATGTGACAACAGAGCCGTTCCCGGGTTTCCCGACGGATCTGCAAGCGCAATTCATGGCCTTGATGCTGAAAGCCAATGGCACATCCCATATTCGCGAAACGATTTTCGAAAACCGTTTCATGCATGTGCAGGAATTGGCTCGCTTAGGCGCGAAGATCAAACTCGATGGCGACCTTGCGATTGTTGAAGGCAATGCCGCATTGAAGGGTGCGCCCGTGATGGCGACCGATCTACGCGCCTCCGTCTCTTTGGTGATTGCCGCACTCGCCGCCGAAGGCGAAACTATGATCCACCGCGTCTATCATCTCGATCGAGGGTTTGAGGCGTTGGAACAGAAACTCGGCCGCTGTGGTGCCGAGATCGAGCGCGTCAGCGAGCGCTGAGTTTCAGCGCTGCGCTTAGTGCTTCTCGGATGATGCGGCGATCTTATCCGTCCAAGCCAGTAGCACGCCGGACGCGACGAAGACGACGTGGATGATCACGAGCCACATCAGATCGCGGTCACTGACATTCTTCACATTCATGAAGGATTTCAGCAATTGAATCGCTGAGATGGCAACGATCGATGAAAGCAATTTCAATTTCAGCCCAGTGAAATCGATCTTGCCCATCCATTCGGGCCAATCCTTGTGTTCGCTTTCGTCGATCTTTGAAACGAAATTCTCATAGCCTGAGAAAATCACGATCACGATCAGCGAGCCCGTCAGGGTAAGGTCGACGAGCGAGAGTACGGCGAGGATGACTTCGCTCTCGGTAAGCGTGAAGGCGAGCGGCAGGAAATGCGCGATTTCCTGCACTGTCTTCATCAGCATCAACGCGAGGCTGATGACGAGCGCGACATAGAAGGGCGCCAACAGCCAGCGGCTGGCGAAGAGGAATTTTTCCAACGCGCGCTCGATCATCAAAGTTCTCCGCAATGAAAAGTCCGGTGAATCGCTTCACCGGACTTGTACCATCAGAAGGCGCGAGCGTCGCGCCTGCGCTGTCTTAAACCGCTAGCCCAATGGGGCAGGACACGCCCGTGCCGCCGAGGCCGCAATAACCGCCTGGATTTTTGGACAGGTATTGCTGGTGGTAGTCCTCGGCGTAGTAAAACTCAGGCGCCTCGCGGATTTCAGTCGTCACCGGCCCATAGCCACGGCCCGCCAGCGCCTGGCTGTAGGCCGCCTTGGCGGCGAGCGCCTGCGCCATCTGCTCGGGTGAATAGGTGTAGATGCCCGAGCGATATTGCGTGCCGATATCATTGCCCTGCCGCATCCCTTGGGTCGGGTCATGGCTTTCGAAAAAGGCCTTCAGCAGCGCTTCGTACGAAATCACTTTCGGGTCGAACACCACAAGGACGACCTCGTTATGGCCCGTCTGGCCTGAGCACACTTCTTCATAGGTGGGATTGGGCGTGTAACCCGCCGCATAGCCGACAGCGGTGACGTAGACGCCGGGCAGTGTCCAGAAGGCGCGCTCGGCCCCCCAGAAACACCCGAGCCCAAACATCGCCATCTCAAGCCCATCGGGGAACGGGCCTTTCAGCGGCTGGCCATTCACGTGATGGGTGCGAGCGGTGGGGATGGCGGTTGGCCGGCCGGGCAGGGCCTCAGCGGCATTGGGCATGGCAGTTTTCTTGAGAAAGCCGAACATGGGGGATCTCCTCCTCGTTTGCCGCCAATATGGGGTTGAGATCAGGCTTTTGCGAGGCGGCGTGTCCTTGATCTCGCGCGCCTGCCTCGCCCATCATGGGCGGCACTTATCATTCTCGGAGCCCTCATGTCGCAGCCCCGCCGGAAAACGGCCCTCGTCACCAACGCGACGGGATTTGCAGGGCCCCCCGCCGTTGACGCCCTGCTTGAGGCCGGCTTCACCGTCTTTGCACACGACATCGCCTTCAGCGATCCCGCACAATGGGATGGTTTCCGGCAGGAGCGCGCGCATCTCCACCCCGTCTCAGCGGCTGAACCTGAGGTGATCATCGCGCGGGTTTTGCAACACGGCGAACCCTTCTCCGTTCTCGTCAGCAATGATCATTGGCCCGCACCCAGCCAAGATCCGGCGACGGCACCGGTCGCAGGCTTGCAGCAAAACTATGAGAAACTGGTCGAATTCCCGTTCCGCATGGTTCAGGCGGCGCTCCCCGCCCTGAAGCAGCAAGGCGGCGGCAACATCGTGATGATCACGTCCAACCGCACCCGATTGCCTCTCTCAGGCGGTGCGTTCCCGGATGCCGCGCGGGCAGCGGTGAACGCCATGGTCCGGTCTCTCGCCATCGATCTCGCCCCGCATGGGATTGTCATCAACGCGGTGGCCCCCAATTACCTCTATAGCGAGGCCTATTATCCCGCCGCACTCTTTAGGGAAACCGAACGTGGCCGCGCCTATGTCAGCGCCGCCGTGCCGGTCGGCCGCCTCGCCGAACCGCATGAAATCGGCGAGGTGATCGCCTTCCTCGCAACCATGAAGACCCGCTTCATGACCGGAGCGATCCTCGATTTTTCCGGCGGCTGGCCCTTCGCCCCTGCACGCCCCACCCATGACGACCCGTTCCAAGGCTGAGAGGCCGTAGCCGACGGGAAAAAGATTGCACCAATCGGCCCGTGGGCTATAAGCGCGCTCTCAACCGCGTGCCGCACGTTCGGTACGAACTCAATGCGCGTTAGTGCATTCTGCGGAGGGGTGGCCGAGTGGTTGAAGGCGCACGCCTGGAAAGTGTGTATACGGGAAACCGTATCGCGGGTTCGAATCCCGCTCCCTCCGCCATTATTTCACGAACAATTTTTGATTGAACGTCATCCCCTCAGGGCTGCCTTTCAATGCGCGTGATCGTGATGACCATGGCCGAAATGGTCGAAAAAGGCCCACGCGCCGAGGGACGCGACGAGCACAACGACACTGCTGATGAGACCGAAACGCAGAATGGCTTGGCCTGACATCATGGCCCGTCCTTCCAACGTATAAAACGCGATCAGGCTCATCACATAGCCGAGCGGCACGACCCAGACGCTACGCTCCGGTGAATCGGGGAAATGCTGCAAGCCACCGGTGAAGAATCCGAGCCCGATGGAGGCGACGACGCCATAGCCCAACAGATCTTGCAGCGAGATGCGCTCTTCGCTTTGGCGCTGGGTTATGAAGGCACCCACAAGATAGACGGCAATGCCAAGGAAAGCCGTGTACAGCGAACGCTCGCCGCTGAACATGCCGTGATTGACCGCACCGGAAATAAAACTGATGCCGGCATATTTGCACAGCATTGCGATGTGACGAGATTCGAACGCACCAGATTCAGACGCCATCGGAGACTCCTTTGGGGAGCGTGATAATCTATGGGACGCCACGGGCGATGCGGCGAATTGGCTCATGGGGCTTGCTGAGCAACGCGAACCCGTCTCATCCGTCGTATTGCTCGCTTTCAGAGGCGTATCTAGCTTCAACGTGCTGCGAAGGGTGAACGCATACGTTCTGTGCATATTGCCCGTGTTGCAGATTGGGGTTCGAATCCCCGTTTACCCGGTAGGTATCCATAGGGTTTTGTTTCTGTGCGTTGGCCGAAAGGCGAGCGAAAAACAGGCCTGCAGGTGCGACCTCCCCTGCGTATCGTGGCGTCGGAAACAAAACCCGCTTTTTCTTTTCAAGCATGAGATTGCGCGATGATTTCGATCACATTTTTGGCAGGATCAGCAGCCATTATCATCGCTAGCGCCGTTTTGTGGTGGCGACGGAACGTTTTTGTCGTGCTGATTTATGACTATCAAAAAGGCTTATCATATCGTCAAGGCCGTCTGATCGGCGTTGTCGATGCGGGCCGTTACCGTGTCGTTCACACCTATTCTTCAATCATTCCTGTTGATATGAGAAAGACGCATATTTTTATCCCTGCACAGGAAATTTTCACGCGAGATCGAATTTTTATCAAAGTCACGCTCGATGGATTTTATCAGGTTGCGGATGTTATCCGCGCGCATCACCTGTCCGACTATTCATCAAGAGAATTTTACACGATGGTTCAAGTTGCGCTCCGCAATACGATATCGTCGTTGACGCTGGACGAAGTATTGGATCGCAGGAAGGAACTTGGCGCAAATCTTGAGGAGGCGATGCGGGTGCCAGCTCATGAGCTGGGATTAGAATTATCTTCCATTGTCATCAAGGACATCTTGGTGCCGGCGAGCGTTCGCAAAGCCTATGCCGGTATCCTTGAAGCTCAGAAAGAGGCACAGAAAAAGCTGGAACAGGCGCGCGGTGAACGGGCTGTCTTGCGTAATCTTGCGAACAGCTCTGCCATGTATAATAAAAATCCGATGCTGCTCCAGGCGCGGTTGATTCAGGCGCTTGGAAGCGGGGCTAACAGCATTGTGTTCAATACGGTAGACGGATTAGTCCTGACAAGAGGACAGCGCTAAAAAAGTGAACATTCATAAAACTGGATTCTTGGATCATAAAAATGAATGATGACGATATTACTGAAGACGAACGCACCAATGCGGTTGGATTATTCAATTACGCCTGCTCTTACTGGAAATCAGCGGTTGCTCTCGAAGAAATAAATATTCATGGTATTACGCATCCAGGTGCCCCTATCGATTTTCTTTATGTGCATGCAATCGAGCTATTTTTGAAATCGTATCTCCGACTAACGCGAAACGTAAATGAATTGAGAAACATAGGTCATCGCCTTGTTGATCTATGCAATTCTAGCGATGAACTCTTCTCTAAAGAAAATAGTCATTTTAAGGAGCTCATCGCGCTGATCGCACATCATAAAGTTAACAGCTTAAGCCGCTACATTTACACTGGCACTAAAGATAATTATCCAACTGTCCAGCAGTTAAATGAATTATGCAATTTCTTGCATTTATCCGTCAGAGCTAGGATTAAAAATGCCGGACTTCCAGTAAGGTAACGGGGTAACGCCTCTCACTTCTTCGGCTTTTTCCCGAACACGCCCTTCGTCGTGAATTTTTGCACCTTCTGTCCGCTGCCGCCGGTGCCCGGACGCTGCTTGCCCTTATGGCCGATGCGCGCGCCTTCGCCTTGCTGTCCGGTTCCCGCCGGTTGCCAATTCGGCACGAGCTGATGTTTGCCGGGGCCAATCAAATCGGCGCGGCCCATGCTCTTTAATGCTTCGCGCAGAAGCGGCCAGTTTTCCGCGTCGTGATAACGCAAAAACGCCTTGTGCAAGCGGCGCTGGCGGAGATTGCGTACGGTGTCGACAGGTTCTGAGACGCCGCGGCGCACAGGGCGCAGCGGATTGAAGCCCGTGTGATACATCGCGGTCGACAGCGCCATGGGCGAGGGCAGATAGGTCTGCACCTGGTCGGCGCGATAATTATTTTTCTTAAGCCACAGCGCGAGGTTCATCATGTCCTCGTCCGTCGTGCCGGGATGGGCCGCGATGAAATAGGGAATCAGAAAATATTTCTTGCCTGCCTTTTGGGCCGCCTCATCGAACAATTTCTTGAATGCATCGTAGCTGCCGATGCCCGGCTTCATCATTTTTGAGAGCGGGCCATCTTCCGTATGTTCGGGCGCGATCTTGAGATAGCCACCGACATGATGCTCGACGAGTTCTTTCACATATTCCGGGCTCTCAACCGCAAGATCATAGCGCACGCCTGACGCAACATTGACCTTCTTCACGCCCGGTACCGCGCGCACCTTGCGGTAGAGCTGGATCAACGGGTCGTGGCTTGTGTTGAGGTTTTTGCAGATGTCCGGATAGACGCAAGAAGGGCGGCGGCACAGCGCTTCCGTCTCGCGATCTTTGCAGGCGATGCGATACATATTGGCCGTCGGCCCGCCAATGTCAGAAATCACGCCGGTGAAACCTTCCGTCTTGTCACGGATGGTCTCGATCTCTTTCAGGATCGATTTTTCCGAACGCGATTGAATGATGCGGCCTTCATGCTCGGTGATTGAGCAGAAAGAGCAGCCACCGAAGCAACCGCGCATGATAGTGACGGAATGACGGATCATCTCCCATGCCGGGATCTTTTGGCCAGCATAGGACGGGTGCGGCGCGCGCGCATAGGGCAGGTCGTAGACGCCGTCCATTTCTTCCGTCGTCAATGGCACGGGCGGCGGCGTGAGCCAGATTTCCTTATCGCCATGGCGTTGGATCAAAGGCAGTGCATTGCCGGGATTGGCTTCTTTGTGCAGCACGCGTGAAGCGCGGGCATAGAGCTCCTTGTCGTCCGCTACCTGCTCGAAGGATGGCATGCGGATAACGGTCGGAATATCGCCCATTTGCTTGCGGCGAATGCCTTCGTCCGGGCTTTCGATGTCGTCGGCAGAGGCTTCAGCCCAACCCTCAGGCGTTGCGTCGCGCACAAAGGCAACGCCGCGCACATCGGAAAAATCTTGATCGATCCCGCGCTTGGCGATGCGATGCGCCACTTCGACGAGCGCACGTTCGGCATTGCCGTAAAGCAGCAGATCGCCCTTCGCATCCATCAGGATCGAGCGACGCACCTTGTCGGACCAATAATCATAATGCGCGATGCGGCGGAGGGAGGCTTCAATGCCGCCCAGAACGATGGGCGCATCCGGGAAGGCTTCACGGCAGCGTTGTGCATAAACAATCACGGCGCGGTCGGGCCTTTTGCCGCCTTCGCCGCCCGGGGTGTAGCTGTCATTGTGGCGCAGACGACGATCCGAGGTGTAGCGGTTCACCATCGAATCCATGTTGCCCGATGTGATGCCGAAAAAGACGTTCGGCTTGCCGAGCGCCTTGAAGGCCGAGGCGTCACGCCAATCGGGTTGCGCGATGATGCCGACGCGAAAGCCTTGGGCTTCCAGAAGGCGTGCGATCAGCGCCATGCCGAAACTGGGATGATCGATATAAGCGTCGCCCGTCACGAGAATGACGTCACAGGAATCCCAGCCGAGCTGCTCCATCTCCGCCCGCGTCATCGGGAAGAAGGGCGCCGTGCCGAAACGGTGCGCCCAATGCTTGCGATAGGAGAAGAGCGGCTTCGCCTCCGGCAGGATCTTGCCCTTCAGGGCAGCGGCGGCCGCAGCGTTGGGTGCGGCATGGGCGGCGTGAACGGACATCAGCATCACCGGATGATGGAGAAGCGGGGGATCTTCCGCCCGGTGTTGTGTCGGAAATGGAGCGGCCGGTCAACGAATCCGGCCTCGACGCTCCTGCTTCAAAGTAAACGGGCGGGGTTGCCCCCGCCCGCTCACACATTCCACAGAGGTGGAATGGATTAATTCTGCACCTGCTCCGCCAGGCAGCCATCGGGTGCGGCCTTGCCGGCAAGCCGGTCGGCGATCCACGGCAGATAGAGCGGTTGCGAGGCGCCCGGCGTGGCGAAATGCGTCTTCTCACCCGCGAGCTGCATCCGCGCGACATTGCCGCCGAGTTTGCACATCCGTTCACGGTAGATTTTGTGCATGATCGGCGGTGCAACGATATCCTTCGTGCCCCAATAAATGATGATGGGTGCGACCGGCTTCGTCGCCGTCCCCGCGCTGGCAATCAGCACATCGCCCCATGCTTTGGCATTATCGGGGTTCGGCTTGATCAGCGATGCAAATTGGTCGCCATAGGCATAGGTGAAGGCATCGGCCGAGCCATGCACGCATTTATTCTTCAGGATCGTGTCGACTGCTTTCACGCCTTCATCGGTGAGAATGTCGCTGATTTTCAGCTTATCCGGATAGGCCGCTTGCGCGCCCCACAACACCATCGTGAAATGCGTGAAATTCGCAATGCTGCCCGAAAAGGATTTTGCGATATTGCCTATCATCGCCTGCGCATTGGCGTCGGTTAATCCGCCGGGCGGTGCGAGCGTGGAGAAATCGGGCGGCGCCATTGCAACGCCGCCGACAAGCTTGATGCCATCGAAGGCTGTGCCGGTCTGGTTGATATAATCCGCCGCACTGGCAGCGGCAGTCATGGCGCTGCCGCCTTGTGACCAACCATAGACGATGGCGGTTTTGTTAGCGCCCGTCGCTTTCATGCTTCCAGCAGCACGGATCGCATCAATCGTGTCGCGCGCCTGTGTCGCGGCCAACTGATATTGATGTTTTCCACCGCCGCCGAGACCTTGATAATCGGTGGCGACGACGACATAGCCCGCCTTGATGAATTCATTGATGGCGGGAATACCGTAATCGGTCCACGAATTGCCGTTCATCAAAAAATATTCATTCAGCGGCGCAGTCGGGTTGCCAACTTGCGAAGGGCCGCAATTCTGCGCGGTTCCGGTTGTCCCATGCGCCCATGACATAATGGGGCGGCCGCCCTTCGGCGCAGCACCGGTTGGTGCAACCACAACACCGGTCACAACGGTCTTTCTTCCTGCCATGTCGGAAGAGATGTACGCAATGCGCCATGCCTGTGCGTTCGGTACTGCGGTGGTGATCTTTTCCTTCTTGATAATTTGGCCGAGCTTGCCGTTCGCTTTCAATTGCGTAGCAGCGGCATAGAAGGGCGGCAGATACATATCGGCCTGTGCGGCGGTGCCGCTCAATAAAAACGCGGCTGCGACACAGCCAAGCACTGATTTGATTCTCATGATGAGGGAACCTCGGCAAAGTTGAAGTCTGAAAGAACAATCTTCAGATTGTGGCAGTTTAGATGAGTCTCTGGCGCATGGGCAGGATCCCGGCCCCAAAATGGGCTTAGCGCATATGAGACTAATAAGCCTGATTAAATTATCAGCACAAAGCAGCAAACGCCCTCATGCGTCTGAGCGCCGCATATCGTTTCTTCACAGCGTGCGTGAGGTGATATCAATGCACGATAGAGACGTGCGAAAACAGCCGCATGCCAGCCGCACAGACATGTTTCCGCCTGTTCGCCTGCAATCAAAGGGTTATGCTCAATCTCGAACTGCCAGGATGTGACGCGTCGAAATTGTCCGCTCCCCACAAAGGTCCATGCATGCTGCGTGATAGCGCGCGAAAGTAACCATGCGGCAATGGGCGTCGGCAGTATTTTCAGAAGAATTTGGGCAGGCTTGGGAATGCGATGCGCGAGAATGTAATCGGCCGTCCGTATCCCAGCCTCGCGTAAGATAATGGAGGCCTCACCGGGTGCGCTGCATCGTACAGCGCGATGCAAGCTTGCAGCATCGGCTTCTGGGATCATCGCATGGCCGTCAGGCAGTGTGTGCAATCCGGCCTGATCGAGAAGGGCGCGCGCACGCTCTGCGCCAAGTTGCGCGTTCAAGATAGGCCATAATTGCAAGATGGCATTAGGACCGATGAGGTTGAAGGCATCAACCTTCATCGTCATGCGTCCTGCATTTGTTCAGTGCCGCCACCGCAAGCGCGTACTTCGGCCCGTTCTTTCATTTGCGCGCGCACAGCCTCGCGACGCTCAGCCGCTTTCTGCGCTTTGTCAGCAGATGCGATCCAATCATCCATTTGTGCTTCGGCAATCTGCCGTGTTTCATCAAAATGGAAATCGACCTTGTCTTTGGTCTGTGGTCCCCAATAACCAGCCTTGCCAAGATCGTAGAAAGTGCGCCCAACGCCTGCTTTCAAAAAGGCGAAGAGGCAACCGAGCAGATAGCGCCGTCTAAAGCCGGTGCCCCGCCATGGATAATGGAACAGCGCCTTCTTCATATAAAAACGGCGATAATTGTTCATCACGCCGTCGAGGAGTTCGCCGCGCGTCATAGCCGCTGGCTTCATGATCGGTGTCACGAAATTATATTTGCTAAAGTCGAACACTTGCACCTTGTCTTTCAATTCCTGAAAGAGCGGGGTGAAAGGCCAAGGCGTATACATCGACCAATTGGCGAGGTCTGGCTGCCAATCCCACGCCATGCGATAGGTCTCTTCAAGCGTTTCAGGTGTTTCGTTATCGAGGCCAACGATGAATTGCGCCTCGACAAGAATGTCAGCTTCGCGCAGCAAGCGGATGGCAGTTTTGTTTTCCTCGACCTTGGTTTCCTTATTGAACTGGTCGAGTTTGAGCTGGGCTGCGGCCTCCGTGCCAAGGCTTACATGCACGAGCCCCGCTTTACGATAGAATTTCAATAAATCACGATCGCGATAAATGTCGGTCACGCGTGTGTTGATGCCCCATTTCACCTTGTCGGGTAGGCCACGCGCGATCAGCTCGTCACAAAAGGCAATGAACTTCTTTTTGTTGATGGTCGGTTCTTCATCAGCAAGGATGAAAAAGCCGACGCCGTGATTGTTGACGAGATCTTCGATCTCATCGACCACGTCTTTAGGGTCACGCACGCGATAATCGCGCCAGAATTTCCATTGCGAACAGAAAGAGCAAGTGAAAGGGCAACCGCGCGCCAGATTGGGAATGGCGACACGCGTATTGAGCGGAATGTAAATGTAGCGGCTCCAATCGAGGATCGACCAATCGGGCTTGATCGTTTTGAGATCCTTGACGGTTCCGGCCGCCGCATTGGCGACGATCTGATCGCCGTCGCGATAAGCGAGCCCTTTGATGGTGGCGCGGTCTTGGGGCCAGCGCCCGTCGCGGATCGCTTCCATCAAGGCCGTGCAGACTTCTTCGCCCTCGCCGCGCACGATCACATCGACCCATGGCGCCTCGCTCAAGACCTGCTTGTAGAGAAAGGTCGCATGGACGCCGCCGAGAATGCGGACCGCCTGTGGCGCGACGTCGGCGGCAATCTTGAGCACATCTTCGGCGCGGTAGATCGAAGCGGTGATGGCCGTCACGCCGATGGCGTCAGGGGCCAAGGCCTTGATCCGAAGGGCAAGATCCTCGTCCGACACATTCTCCGTCATCGCATCGATGAAATGGATGTCATCGAAACCCGCCTGCCGGAGATGGCCTGACAGATAGGCGACCCACGCGGGCGGCCACGATCCCGCAATCTCGGCACCGCCGGAATGGTAATTCGGGTGGACGAACAGAATGCGCATCGTGGTCCCCTTCGTTGTCCAATAAAAGTGACACAAAGGGGCGCGTCTCTATTTGCGCTAGATCAAATCCGTGGGCTTGTGGCCTCGAAGCCCCTGTTGCGGTCCGCCCCGGAAGCCTCGCGTCTGACCCGTTTTGGCAATCAAATGCAGATTTGACCCATGTTTAGCCACGCAATGGTCCAGAAATCGGGTATTGAAGAAGCTGTCTTGTCGAAAGGGAAGCTTGAGGTAAGGCGTGCCAGATCGCTTTCGGACCATCATGCCGCTGCCGCCTACTCTCCGTGGGCGGATCGCGCTATTGGCGAGCCTGAGCACAACGGCCATTGTCGTCTTGTTGACACTCGTCTCGGTCGTCGCGGCGATCAGCTTTGCGCGCGAACGCATGGTCGGCGAGGCGCAGTTCACAAGCCGCCTTGTTGAAGAGCGCCTGTCTCTCGTTATCGAAGGCCTGATCCGGGATGCCGTCCGCCTGTCGCGCTCGCCCATCGTTTCGACCGCGTTGATGGACACCAAGGACCGCGGCGCGGTCCTGCTGCCCTTCTTGAAAAGCCTTCAATCGGAAGCCGCCAACGCGCTCGGCGGCCAGTCCTACCTGTTCGATTATCGCGCCCGTCCGGTTCTCTCGACCGAGCAGAACATGCGTGCCGGCCCCCCGGCCGTGGCCAATATGGCCGCGCAAGCGCTCCGCGATACCAAGCCGGTGGTCGCCATCCTGCCGCCGCAACCGGGCCAGACCGATGCGCAACGCCGCCTGACAATTGCCGCGCCCGTCTCCTATCCCTACCTTGAAGGCGCCATGGGCGTGCTAGCCCAGACCTATGATTTCGGTGCCATCACCGCACCCGTGCAGCGCTATGGCGGGCGTGATTTCGCGATTTCAATTGAGCCCAGCGGCGATCAAGCAGAGCCGAGCGGTTCCGCTATCGGGCGGCTCGCTAACCAGCGCCAAATTCGCGTAGCCTATGAAGACGCAGCCCTCAATCTCACCGTCAGCCTCTATTTCGTCGGTGATCCGCTGGCTGATATTGCGCGCCAATTTACCCTCATGGGCCTTGCGGCTGCCTTGTTGCTGTCGGGGTTGAGCGCGTTCCTCGCACGGCGGTTTGCCGATCGCATTACATGGCAACTCGCGCTGTTGACGGAGGCATCGACCCGGTTTGCCGCGGGCGAACCTGTGACGCTCACGCCACGCGGCTGGTCAAGCGAATTGAAAATTTTGGCCGACACGCTCAACAGCGCCTTCATGCAACAGCGCCGTTTGATGCGTAATCTTGAACAGACGGCCGCCGTGTTCCGTTCGTCGGGCGAGGGCATCGTGGTGCTCAACCGGCATGGCCGCATTCTCGAATCCAACACGGCCTTTGAGCGCCTTGTCGAATTGACCCCGACCGATTTGATCGGACGGACATTGTGGAGCTTGCCATTCGCCGATGCGCAAGGTGCGATTGGCAATGCGTTGAAAGCGGCGCGCCGGGGCGAAGCTGTGAAACGCGAATTGCTCTTTCAAAATCAGAAGGAGGAATTGAACCTCCAGATGACATTAAGTCCGGTCGCGACAGATGATGATGACGAGACCACCGAATATGTCTGCGTCCTCTCCGATATTACGGCGCAGAAAAATGCACAAAAAGCACTCGCCTATGTCGCGCATCACGATGGATTGACGGGCCTTTACAACCGGAATTTCTTCGAGCGCAGTGTCGCGCGCTCCATGAGCCGCGCGTCGCGTGCAGGCGAGAAACTCGCCCTTCTCTTTCTCGATCTCGATCGTTTCAAGATCGTCAACGATGTCTTTGGCCACGCAGCAGGCGATGAGATCATTCGTGTCGTCGCTGATCGCATCCGCAATCGTTTGCGCGCGTCCGATATTGTATCGCGTCGCGGCGGCGATGAATTTATGGTCTTGCTTGATACTGTGGCCGATCCAGAAACCGCCGTCACGCTGGCCAATGCGCTCATCGATATTGTGAATACACCGATCACCATTGAATCGGGTGAGACAGTCACTGTGGGCGTGACGATCGGCATCAGCCTTTATCCCGATGATGCTGGTACCGTTGATGATCTCATGCGGCATGCTGATCTTGCTTTAAATTTTGCCAAAGGCGCGGGCAAAGGTCGTGCTGAACTCTTTTCATCGCATATTCGCGATATCAATAATCGTCGTTATCAGGTCGAGGCGCGGCTGCGCCATGCGCTCGATCACAGCGCGCTGACCTTCCACTATCAACCGCAGATCGATGTCGAAACCGGTCTGATCTCAGGTTTCGAGGCGCTTCTGCGTTGGACCGATGACGAGCTTGGTCCCGTTCCCGCGAGTGAAGCAACAAGCGTTGCGGAAGATAGCGGGCTCATGCCGCGGCTTACGGAAGCCATGCTGATGCAGACCATGCGCGACACAGGGCACATCATCCGCGAGAATGGCGATCAGTTACGCCTGGCTGTCAATTTCTCCGCGAATGATTGCGCTGAAAACAATATCGTCGAGCGCATCGAACGGATTGCCGCAATCAATAATTTCCCGCTTGATCGTCTGGAAATCGAAGTCACGGAAACCGTTCTTGCCGGGGATCAACCGCAAGCCATCGAAACGCTCACTGAACTGCGTGAACGTGGTGTCGAGATCGCGATTGACGATTTCGGTGTTGGTTATTCATCCTTGAGCCGGCTCCAACGTTTGCCGGTTACACGTCTCAAGATCGACAGTTCTTTTGTGTCGGGCTTGCCGAGCGATCGGGATTCCGATGGCATTATCAACGCCATCGTTACCATCGCTGATTCACTCGGCATGACAACCTTGGCCGAAGGTGTTGAGACGAAGGCGCAGTTCGATGCACTCAAACGTCTGCGCTGCCATTCCGTTCAAGGATATTATTTTGCGCGCGCTCTCTCAATCGACGCATTGCGCGCGTACGTCTTCGAAGTCAACGCGGCAAAATGCACGCTTCCCGCAAAGGTTTCGTGAGGTCACTTCTCATCTTGCTATCAGGTACAGGTCCAATGTTGCGTTCGATTCTGTTGAATTGTCTCAGTCTGGTCATGGCGACCGCTGCAATGGCAGCAGAGCCGGTCTATCTTCTGCTTGATGCCGAGTTCGGTAATAAGACAAGCACATCGGCCCAAGCGATTGAACGCGGCATTAAAATTGCCATGGACGAGATCAACGCTAAAGGTGGCGTGCTCGGACGTCCGCTTGAATTGAAAATGAGTGACAATAAAGGCATCACAGCCATCGGCGTCGATAATTTTCGCGCGGCAGGCGCTGATCCAACAATCCTCGGCGTATTTGGCGGTAAATTCAGCCCGACCTATATTGAAGTCGCGCCCATCGCCAATGAGATGAAGACGCTGCTCCTCAATCCATGGGGTTCGGCTGATGCGATCACCGACATGGCGGTCACGCCGTCTTGGGTGTTTCGCCTGTCACTGAAAGATTCATGGGCGGGCCCTGCCTTTGTGGCCGAGGCTGTGAAATCAGGACATCGTAGAATTGGCGTCATCACGCCGAATACGGCTTGGGGTCGTAGTAATGTTGCCGCGCTTGAGAAAGCGGCAAAGGACAAGGACGTCGCGATTGTCGGTACCGAGTGGTATCATTGGGGTGACAAGACGCTCATTTCCCATTTTGACAGTCTCATCGGCCAAGGCGCGCAAACCATCGTCTTCGTCGGCAATGAAGCAGAAGGTGCGATCCTTGCGCGCGAAGTCGCGGCGGGGCGCAATCGCACTATTCCCATCCTGTCGCATTGGGGGATCACCGGCGGCGCATTCGAGCAGATGGTCGGCGATGCGCTCTACGCCATCGATTTGAAAGTGATCCAAACCTATTCGTTTTACGGCCCGCCCGATCCCGTGAAGACACGCGTTTTGGCAGCACTGAAAGAGCGATATGGCCTTGCGACGGTTGAAGCGATTGAGAGCCCGGTCGGCATCGCTCATGCTTACGATCTGACACATGCGGTGGCGCGCGCGATCGAAACCGCAGGCACTGTCGATCCGGCCGCCGTGCGTAATGCGCTAGAGCGTTTGCCACCATGGCAAGGGCTTGTGCGGCGCTATGATCCCGCTTTCACGCCCACCAATCATGATGCGCTGAGGCCGGACAATGTGTTCTTTGCACGCTATGTCCGCGGCAAAGGCATTGTACCGGTCGGCGTCAACCTGAACTGATCAGAGCCCGGTCGCGCGCGCGGCCGCAACGGTCGCAAGCCCGGCCAAAAGCGCAATCAATTCATTGCGTGTTTTGAGCATGGTGAGAAAGGCGCAGGTGATTCCGATCGCGGCAGGCCAGCCGCCGCGTAGCGCAAGCGGAACCACCGTTGCCATCACAATCGAGCCGGGGAGTGCTGCAAGCCCCCGTCGCACCCGTGCTGTGAGCGGGACATGCTGCATCAGCCAGAAGCCGCCCGCACGACAGAAATAGGTTGCCGCCAGCATCGCGCAGATCGCGGCAAATGACAGCGGCGTGATCGTAAACCATTCCGCGAAACGCTCAGACATCGGCGCGCTCCGGCAGGAAGGCACCGGTGAGCGCACCGGCAACCGCGCCTGTGACGATGAACGCATAGCCCGGCACGATCATCCAAACGAGCGAAGCGACGGTTCCTGCGACGCACCACGGGACGAGATCGGCGCGGCTCTTCCACATCGGCACAAGCATCAGAATGAAAAACAGCGGCATCACGAGATCGAGGCCGAACAATTTTGGATCAGGCACAAGGCTGGAGATCAGATAGCCGGGGACGGTCACCGCGCCCCAAACGACCCACAAAAGAAGACCCGAGCCGAGATAGATCCCGGCATCATGTCCACCTTGTGCGCGATAGCGTTCCGAGATGATCCAGTTCGCATCAGTCAGGAAAAACAGGCTTGGCCAAAGCTTGATCGCCGGCAGCTGCCCCAGCCATTGATGCAGCGATGCGCCCATCAAGATCAGGCGTGAATTGACCGTGCCAACGATCAGCGCCAAGCCGAGAATGGCCGTGAAGGTCCAGTTTTCGCGCCACAATTCCAGCGCGACGAGTTGCGAGGCGCCGGCAAAAACCAACCATGAAGACAGGGTGGCTTCGAGCAGGCTCATATGGGTCTGCGCCGCTGCCGCACCGTAAGCCATGCCAAAAAAGCAAATGCCAGGCAGGATCGGGATGGCGAGTTTCATACCCTCGACAATCCCGGCCCGCGTGAGCGTGAGGCCCGGCTTTTCAGGAGGCTGCATGCGATCAGGCCGGCGTGTGGCCCTGTTTGCGCCGCAGCATATAGCCGATCCCAACAACCACGACCGCGCCGAGGAGTGCTGCCGGATAATGCAGCTTCTTGGTCAGCTCTTCGCCAATCTGGCCGACGAGGAAGGGGTCGGACACAAACATTTCGCCAGAAATCCAGCCAAGCAGTGCTGAGCCAGCCCAAACGAGAATGGGGAAACGGGCGATCATCGCCATCACCAAGGTGGCGCCGGCAATGATGAGAGGAATCGACACGACAAGGCCGAAGACCAAGAGGCCCACGTCACCACGGGCGACAGCGGCGAGCGCCAAGACATTGTCGAGGCTCATCGCGGCATCTGCGATCGCAATGGTTTTCACGGCCTGCCACAGCTTGTCGCTGGCCGGAATGTCTTTCTCGTCCTCTTCTTCGACGAGCATTTTCGAGGCGATCCAGAACAGGAGCAGCGCGCCGACGATCTTGAGGAATGGCAACGCCATCAACTGCGTCACGATCAAAGCGAACAGGATCCGCAGACCGATGGCGACACCTGCCCCCAGCACCATGCCCATGCGCTTCTGCTTGGCCGGCAGATCCCGGCAAGCCAATGCAATCACCACGGCGTTGTCGCCGGAGAGCACAAGATCAATCCAGATAATCTGGAGAACGGGAATGGCGGATTGTAGCAGCGTGTCCATAATCGCCCGCTACCGTGAATCTGCGACCGGCGCAAGACCTCACAATACATTCGGGCTCTCTGGTCAAACCGGCCCCTCATGATATGCTGACGCCAAGACCAAAACGGTCACAATAAAGACCAACCGGTTACAACACCGGCACGATGAGGGGGCATTCATGGCATCGCATGAGACAAGGGACGAATCCGTTCCCCATCCCAGGCGGGGCACGCAGGATATGGCTGCGGGTCTTTTTCTGATTGCGGTGGCATTGATCGCCCTTTGGCAGGCACAAGGTTTACCTCTGGGCACCTTGCGCTCCATGGGGGCAGGCATGCTCCCCACGGCGCTCGCTGTGCTGTTGGCCGGTTTCGGCGCCGCCATTTTCTTGATCGGTGCATTGCGCCCCGGCGCGGCGTTCGAGAAGTGGAGCTTTCGCGGACTTCTGTTCGTTCTCGGCGCGATCATTTCTTTCGCGCTCACGGTTCGCTTGGCCGGCCTGATCGTTGCGGGCCCGTTGACCATGTTGATCGCTGGTGCCGCCGATCCGCAGACGAATTGGAAGCACACGCTGATTTTCTCCATTGTGCTCACGGCTTTTTGCATTCTGCTGTTCAAAGTGGCGCTGCGCTTGCCGATCCCTGTCATCACATTCCTGTGAGCCGCCGCCATGGAACAATTGGTCGATAATCTTGCGCTTGGTTTTTCCACGGCGCTCAGTCTCAAAAATATTGGACTTTGCTTTTTGGGGTGCCTCGTCGGCACGTTGATTGGCGTTTTGCCGGGTGTCGGTCCGATCGCAACGATTGCAATGCTCTTGCCCGTCACGTTCGGCATTGATCCGACGGGTGCGCTCATCATGCTTGCCGGCATTTATTACGGCGCACAATATGGTGGCTCGACGACGGCCATCCTCGTCAACATTCCCGGCGAAGCGACCAGCGTGGTCACGACACTTGATGGTCATCAAATGGCGCGGGCTGGTCGCGCCGGCGTGGCGCTGGGCATCGCAGCCATTGCTTCCTTCATCGCTGGTTGCATCGCCACGCTGGTGATCGCAGCGTTGGGCGAGCCGCTCACCAAGCTCGCGCTTCTGTTCGGCCCAGCTGAATATTTCTCGCTGATGGTGATGGGGCTCGTCTTTGCAGTCGTGCTCGCACGCGGCTCGTTGCCGAAGGCGATTGCGATGATCGTGGTTGGCCTCTTGCTCTCCACAGTCGGCACTGACCTTGAAACGGGACAAGAGCGTCTCACCTTCGGCATCGCTGAATTGTCCGATGGTGTCGATTTCGCTGTGCTGGCGATGGGGATTTTCGGTTTCGCTGAAATTATTCGCAATCTCGAAAATCCTGAAACGCGTGACGTGGTGCGCGGCAAGATTGGCCGTCTTCTGCCAAGCAAGGATGATTTCAAACAGGCGCTCGCGCCGATCCTGCGTGGCACGGGCTTGGGTGCCATTCTCGGGATTTTGCCGGGCAATGGTGCCGTGCTGGGTCCGTTCGCGTCCTACACGCTCGAAAAGAAGATCACGAAAGATCCGTCACGTTTTGGTCGTGGTGCCATCGAAGGTGTGGCTGGTCCTGAAGCGGCGAATAATGCGGGTGCGCAAACCGCCTTCATTCCTCTGCTCACCCTTGGTATTCCGCCGAATGCCGTGATGGCGCTGATGGTGGGTGCGATGACCATTCATGGCATCATTCCCGGCCCACAGGTCGTGACCAAGAACCCGCAGCTTTTCTGGGGCATGATCGCCTCGATGTGGGTTGGCAATTTGATGCTGCTTGTCATCAACCTGCCACTGGTCGGGCTCTGGGTGCGCCTTCTCAAGGTGCCCTATAGCCTTCTCTACCCAGCGATCCTGCTGTTCTGCTGCATCGGCATCTATTCGATCAATAATTCGACATCGGACGTGATCTTCACGGCGTTTTTCGGCCTGGTTGGCTATGCCCTGCTTAAATTCGGCTATGAGCCAGCCCCTCTGCTACTCGGCTTCGTGCTGGGCAAGCTGATGGAGGAGAAGCTGCGACAAGCTCTCATCTTGTCACGCGGCAGTTTTGCCACATTTGTGGAGCGACCTGTTTCGGGTGGATTGTTGCTGGTGGCTGCCATCATGCTGGCCATTGCGCTGCTGCCGTCGATCCGCAAGGGCCGCGACGAAGTGTTCACGGAATGACGCCACGTGCGCGGAAGCAATAACAAGAACTTAAAAGGGAGAATGCCATGAAATCCATGCTCTCGGCTCTCGGGCTGGCGACCGTTCTCGCGGCCAGCCCGGCTTGGGCCCAGTCCTATCCCGCCAAGCCCATCACGATGATTGTGCCGTTTGCGGCAGGCGGTCCGACCGACGTGATCGCGCGCATCGTCGCCGATAACATGTCCAAAACGCTCGGCCAGCAGATCGTTGTCGAAAATGTCGCCGGTGCGGGCGGCACCACGGGTACGACGCGCGCCGCGCAGTCCGCGCCCGATGGCTACACTATCATGATGGGCCATATGGGTACGCATGGCGCAGCGCCAGCACTCTATCCTAATCTGAAATATGATCCGTCGAAGGATTTCGAACCGATCGGCATGGCCGCAGGCACGCCGATCCTGATCGTGGCGAAGAAGAATTTCCCCGCCAAAGATCTGAAGGAATTCCTCGCCAAGGCCAAAGCGGATGGTGACAAGATCAACGAAGCGCATGCCGGCATCGGCTCCGTCTCGCACACCACCTGCCTTCTCCTGAATGCGCAGGCCGGCCTCAAGCCGACGCAGGTTCCCTATAAGGGCACAGGCCCGGCGCTGAACGATCTTGTCTCCGGTCAGGTCGATTTCATGTGCGACCAGATCGTTAATCTCGTCGAGCAGATCAAGGGCGGCAATATCAAGGCTTATGCGATTGCAACGCCTGAGCGTTCACCTGCTTTGCCAGACGTTCCGACAACGAAGGAAGCGGGCCTGCCTGAATATCAAGTCAGTGCATGGAACGCGGTTTTCGCACCGAAGGGCACGCCGAAGGATATCACCGCGAAGCTGAACGACGCGCTCGGCAAGGCTTTGGCCGATGAGAACACGCGCAAGCGTCTGCTCGAGCTTGGCGCTGTCCTGCCGGACAAGGCGGGTCAGACGCAGGATGCGCTCGGCACCTTCGTCGCGCAGGAAGTCGCGCGCTGGACGCCGGTGATCAAGGCTTCGGGCGCGGTTGCCCAGTAAGCTTCTGAACGAACGCGAATAAGAGACCGGCCGGGTTAGTCCCGGCCGTTTTCGTTTACGAGGGCGAGCCGCGCTGCGAGTTCACTCCAGCGGGTGAGATCGTCGATGAAGAACCCGGCGGCTGACCGGCGCACCAGTTTCTGATCTTCAAGTTGGATGAGTTTCCGCCGCACGGTCTCGCGCGGCAATTCAATGGCTTGGCAGAGCGTCGCGATATTGACCGGCTGCACCGTCACGACTGCGCTATGCGACCCCTCAAGGTTCATGCTGCCAAGCGCGAGGTAGATCAGCACTTGCTCAATATCGAGACCAGCGGCGGCGCGAAACTTGAACACCCCCGCCAGGGTCTTTTTGACATGCGATGCTAGGTTCAGAACTTCGGACGGTTGGTTCATCGACGCCGCTACGCTCAGGGAGATCAACGTTTATGGCATGGCTCCGTCGGTGCCCATGATTTGTGATGCCAAAACGGAACGAATGAACCCATCATGGGGAATATTTCCCTTTTGGAGCCAAATATGGTTGGATCAATCCGTGCCGGTTTGGCCCGGATTGACAACTGGGCCGATAAGCCTGCGCCTGCGGCCTCCATTCTGGGTTGCGGTACCTGAAAGTTCATTGACGCCAAACGACGCTCTTATGGTTGTTCCTTCTCCCCCGTCCAACCCGGCTTTTCCGGCTGAGACTGCTGCACTCGTATTTGAAAATTTTGAACGGCTGCAGCGGGCCTATCGGATCGACATTGCCTCCTGGTTCCTGCTCACCAGCGTCTATTTCAGCAATATTCGCGACTCGAGCCGGACCATGTTGGCGCTGACGCCTGTGAGCGCCATTGAATTGGCGCGGATCACAGGTCTGTCGCGCGAGACGGTGCGCCGCAAATTGCAGGTCCTGTTGCACAAGGGCCTTGTGCGCAAGATCAACCGCTCCTGGGTGGTGACCGATCTGTGCGTTCATGGCAGTCGCGCATCCTAAGCCTCGCGTTCCATCGAGCGTGCCGCCCATGGTAAGATTGCGCGGACACCGTCGCGTTCAAAGCTGACAATCTCAACGCCAAACACCGCGCCGAGTTGCTCAGGCGTCAACACTGCAGCGGGTGCTCCATCGGCGGCGATCGCACCCTTGTCCATCAGGATGATGCGGTCGGCGAAACGCGCGGCCAACGCCAGATCGTGCAAGACAACAATCACAAGGCGGTTCGCGCGCGCTTGGGCTTGCAAGGTTTCCATCACGCTCAGCTGATGGCGCGGATCAAGCGCCGATACAGGCTCATCGGTGAGCAGAATGGGTGCTTCCACCGCAAGCGCGCGTGCGAGAAACGCACGTGCCTGTTCGCCTCCCGAAAGCGTGGTGATGTCGCGATCGGCCAAAGCGTCGAGATCGCACGCGCTGAGCGCTTGGGCGATGGCCATGTCATCGCGTGCTGTCAGGCTATCGAGCGTCGCGCCGTGCGGCATACGCCCAAGCGCAACCACTGAGCGTACCGCCAGCGGCCAGACCGCCTGTCCTGTTTGCGGCAACCAGCCAATGGTGCGCGCACGTGCGACCGGCGACAGGACATTCAGCGCCTGTCCGTCGAGCGTGATGCTTTTGGTTTTGAGAAGCCCCGCAAGCGCGCGCAGCAAAGTCGATTTGCCAGCCCCGTTCGGCCCCAGAATGCAAATCAGTTCGCCGCTCTGTGCAGCAAAATCGATCCCCTTCAGCACAATACGGCCGCCAAGCGAAACGGTGAGATCGTGCGCCGCGAGCTCTGTCATGATGCATCCGCCGCAATCGCACCGCGCCGCCGCGCAATAATGGCAAGGAAGAATGGTACGCCCATCAAGGCCGTCAGCGCACCGACTTTGAGTTCGGTCGGTGCAGGCACAAGACGCGCCAGCATATCGGCACTGAGCGTGAGCGCGGCGCCCACCAAGGCAGCCGGCAATAACACCGCTTTCGGATCGCCCTTCACTGCATCGCGCACAAGATGGGGTGCAACGAGCCCGACAAATCCTATTGCGCCTGAAACTGAGACCGCCCCGCCCAGTGCGCACGCCACACCAAGCACGATCAGAATGCGCTCCCGCACCAAAGACAGGCCGAGACTTTCTGCAGTCTCTTCGCCAAGGGTCAAAGCGCGCAAGGGTTCGCCCGCGCGCAGAAGAAGAAGCGAGCCAATCACCATGAAAGGTGCGGCCATCGCAACGTGGCGAAACGAACGATCTTCGAATGATCCCAATAACCAGAATACGATTTCGGTCACAGCGAACGGATTGGCAGAGAGATTGATCACGATCGATGTGAGCGCTGCTGCAAGGCTCGCAACCGCGAGCCCTGCCAAAATCAATGTGGTGACACCGGCAACGCGACCGGCAACGGCTAAGACCAGCAACACCGACAATAACGCGCCGCCGAGCGCTGCTACCGGCAACGCAAATGAAAGCGCCTCCACAGTCCCCGTATAAAGGACGAGGACCGCGCCAAGCGCAGCCGCTTGGGGTGCGCCGAACAAGGCTGGATCAGCGAGTGGATTACGCAAAAGGCCTTGCAAGGCTGCGCCCGACAGGCCGAGCACGAAGCCAACGCTCAACGCCAGCAATGTCCGCGGCAAGCGAATGTCATAGATGATCAGTGCTGCCGTCTGATCTTGCCGGATGAAGCCTTTGATCAGATCGATCCATGATAAGGAGACCGATCCGATCATGAGCGACGCGCAAGTGAGCGCAACGAGAAGGATGATGAGCGCCGGTACAAGACGGACGGCGCGCATCGTCATCTTACCAGCTCGCCTTCAGGCCAGCATAAATCGCCCGGCCTGATGTGCCATAGCTATACACTTCCTGATACTGCGCATTGGTCAGGTTTTCAGCGCGCAGATAGGCGGTGAAATGATCGTTGAATTTATAACGCGCCCACATATCAAGCCGCGCATAGGGGGCGAGCGTCACATTGCCGTAATCGAGCTGTGATCCGACCAGATAAAGCTGCGCTTCAATCTCAGTGTTGGTGATGCCGGTATAGATGGCACTCAAACTGCCGCGATTGCGTGGACGGCGCAGCAATTGCGAATCCGTATCGAGATTTTCGCCATAGAGGTAAGTATAGCTGCCTTTGACGAGCCATTGGCCCGGTACAAGATTATACTTGGCTGACGCTTCGACACCGGAGATCAGCGCGCGTCCCACATTGTAATAGACGCAGCTGAAACCCGCGCAGGTAAAATCGATCAAATTGCGATAGCGCGACCAGAACGCTGTGCCCGAAAGAACAAGGCGGCCATCAAGCAGCGATTGGTCGATACCGGCATCCACACCAATATTATGTTCCGGTTGCAAAGCCGGCAGATCATTCGCGATCGGCCCATAGGCCGAATACATCTGATAGAGCGAGGGTGCCTTCGCGCCAGTCCCAACGCTTGCGCGCAGTTTTGTCGTTGTCGTGAGATCGTAGGCGGCCGTGCCGCGCCACGTCCAGAAATTGTCGACGCTTTCGACGCTGTCAACACGACCGCCCACGGTGAACGACCATTGCTCGGTCGGGGTCCATTGCAGTGTCGAGAACGCCGAATTTGTCACTTGGTTGGCGTCGACATCAATCGTGGCGAGTGATGCGTTGCGTGGCACCGGCCCGGTCATGCTTTTGGCCGTTTCGGTCTCGTTACGCAGGCCGGTGATCAGGAAGAAGTTATTGTTGATCTTGAAATTGTTCTGAAGCTCTGCCCCATAACGCTGCCCGCTATAATCATTCGAAGCGAAATAGGGCCCATAAGATGAGGACCAATCATTGATCGAATTGCGATCGGTGCGGTTGCCAAACAGGTTCAGGGTCGTCGTCATCCGGCCGTCGAGCCCGTCAACCGCACCCTTCGCCCAGAATTGATTGGTGAAGGCGCGCTGCCGGTTGAGTGTCACATCGGCAAAGCTGATGTCCGCAGGTGTTGCGCCAGGCGATGCACCATTGTCGTAATGCACATTCGACCAGAAACCGAGATAACCCGCTTCAAGACTGACACCATTGCCATTGGCCCAGCCCAAGCGCGCGCTGCCATTGATTTTTTGCGCCGGATCATTGTCGAACGGGCCGAACGCTGCGTAGCGGCCGATACGATAACCGAAGCTTGAAAAACCGTCGGTACGGAGGCCGTTCAGCGAAAAGGCATAATTGAAATCGCCATAGGAGCCTGTAAGCGCTGCACGCGCGAGGGCGGTTCCATAAGATCCGCCTTCAACGGTCAGCGAGGCTTTGGGATTGCCCGCGCCTTTGCGTGTCACGATGTTGATCACGCCGCCCATCGCGTCCGAACCGTAAAGCGCTGATTGTGGTCCGCGCAGAATTTCGATGCGCTCGATATCCGATGGCGAGTAACCGCCAAAATCGAAATCACCCGCGATCGAGGACGGATCGCCAATGCGAACGCCATCGATCATCACCAAGGTCTGGCTCGGCTTCGAACCGCGCAGCGTGATCGAGGTGTTGCCGCCAATCCCACCCCGTTCGGAGACGAACACCCCTTCGACGGGACGCAGCACATCGGCGATACTTTTGGCGGCTTTGTTCTCGATTTCTTCACGGGTGATGACGGTCACCGAGGAACCGGTTTTCGCCACCGCTTGCGGAGCGCGCAGCGGCGTCACCACAATTTCGTTGGATGAGGGCGCATCCTGCAATTGGGCGAAGGCGGGTGTGGAGAGCGCGGCGATAGCCGCAATGAAGGGAGGCCGCAGAAGCGGCAAAAAGCGCGTTGGCGCAGTCATATCAACCTCGAACCGTCCCACCGACGGCGTTGGCGTGATATGTCGGCCGGTCTCCTGGCTCACGGGTCACGGCCTTAAAACCCCTTCCCGGATCATCAAGATCCAGTGGTAACGGTTTCAGGCTCGCCGCTCACAGTTGCGGGGGCAGCTGCGGACTAGGGACAAGGTCCCGCACCGCATTCCCAGTTTCACCCCCACCACGGGGGCACCGACAAGGTGGTTGAACCTTAGACAGCGCAGGCCATGGGAGCAACCCGACTTTTGGGGGCACCCTCTTGAAAGCCGAGGTCATTCCCCTACGAGCACGATATGGACCGAGCGCGGCCCATGCGCGCCGAGCAGCAATTTCTGTTCGATATCGCCCGAGCGGGAAGGTCCTGTGATCCAATTCACTGTACGCGGCATGTGGCCTTTGCCATCGCGCTCACGAATGCGTTGCCAGACATCTTCATACGAGCCGCGCACATCTTTCGCATCGACCACGACGATCGCGTAGTCGGGAAGGAAGTTCAAAGTAGAGGGATTGTCCGGCCCCGATGTCATGATCAGCGTGCCTGTCTCGGCCACACCGGCGAAGGCGTGATTGACGGCCACGAGATCGCCGCCATCGCTCTTGCCATGCGAGATTTCAAGCGCGGTCTTGTCCCATGGCATGCCGGCAAGGCGTTCATCTGCGCCCATCCGCAGGCGCGCCGGCAAATTCGTCCGGCGCAGAAAATCAGCGATCGCTTCCGGCACGGCCGCGCGATCTTTCACGCGGTCAATCGTGGCAAGCGTGGCTTTCGCCTGCTCTTCAAAAAGGGCCAGTAATGCTTCGCCCGAAAGATGGCCGCGCTCCGGCACGATACCGCGCGGCGCTTTCGCGATGCGTTCGTTCACCGCTTCACGCCGCGGCTGCTCTTTTCCCGTCACGCCGAGCGAACGACGCACCGAACCGAATATTTCTTCACGCGCGCTCATGCCTTCGCTCCCTTGCGGGCTTTCCATTGTTCTTGGAACGTGCCGCCTTGTGGCGCGGGGAAATCACGGTAATCCGTCCATCCGCCTGCGAAGGGAAGCGATGTGAATTTGCCCTTGTCGCGCCCGAACCAAGCGAGCGCCTTCATGCCGAGATTGCTTGCGAAACGATAAAGCATCGGGCGCTTGGCAAAGAAGGCCCACACGCCAAGACCTGACCGCACAGTGGCGGGCGTGAGGTGGCGTTCGAATTCCTGCTCGCGCCAATGCCGCATCATTTTCGGCAAGGGAATGCGCACAGGGCAGACGCTTTCGCAGCGGCCGCAGAAGGTTGATGCATTCGGCAGATGGCCCGCTTTATCAACGCCAATCAAAGACGGCGATAACACGGCGCCCATCGGCCCGGGATAGACCCAGCCATACGCATGCCCGCCGACAGCGTGATAAACAGGGCAATGATTCATGCAAGCGCCGCAGCGGATGCAGCGCAGCATGTCTTGGAACGAAGTGCCAAGCATTGCCGAGCGGCCATTGTCGAGCACGACGACGTGATATTCTTCCGGCCCGTCTACATCGCCGGGACGGCGCGGACCGGTCGAAAATGTCGTATAGACGCTCATTTCCTGCCCGGTCGCCGAACGTGCAAGCACGCGCAGGATTTGCGATACGTCATCAAGCGTCGGCACGAGCTTTTCAATCGACGCAATCACGATATGGATTTTCGGCAAAATCTGCGTGAGATCGCCATTGCCCTCATTGGTGACGATCACTGAGGTGCCTGTTTCGGCGATCAGAAAATTCGCACCCGTAATGCCAACATCGGCGGCGAGGAATTTTTCGCGCAAAACTTGGCGTGCTTCGGTGAGGAGCTGGACCGGCTCAGAAAGATCACGGTTCGGATCAAGATGCGTATGCACGCGGCGGAAATCACTTTCTACCTGCGTCGCATTCAAATGTACGGCTGGCGCGATGATGTGGGACGGTGCTTCATTGCGCAGCTGAATGATGTATTCACCCAGATCGGTTTCAACCGGCGTCATGCCGGCCGCTTCGATCGCAGCATTCAGATTGATCTCTTCCGAGATCATCGACTTGCCTTTGGTAACGGTTTTGGCGCCCGCCTTACGGCAAATATCGACAATGGCTTGGCGGGCTTCTTCCGCCGTACGCGCCCAATGCACATGCCCGCCCGCATCCTGAACTTTGTTTTCCCATTTCTCGAGATAGAGATCGAGATTGGCGAGCGTGTGATTTTTGATGTCGCGCGCACTGTCGCGTAGCGCCTCGAATTCTGGCAGCTTTGCCGCCACAGCGGCGCGCTTGTCGATGAAGCCTTGGCGCACATTGGAGAGCGCCATCTGGAGCTGCTCGTCCTTCAGCGCCTCATGCGCATTCTCTTTGAAATAAGGAGAGGTGGGATGCGCGGTCATCGTGTCTTCTCCTGACCGTTCGGCGCGCCGATCGGCGGCACATCCGTCATGCCTGCAAGCACTTCGGCCACATGGCGCACGGCGATGGTCGAACCCATGCGTGAGAGTTTGCCTGCCATGTTCATCAGGCAGCCAAGATCGCCTGCAATCAACATGTCAGGCTCGGCCGCTTCAATGTTTTCGGCTTTTTTCGTCACGATGGAATCGGAAATCTCGCCATATTTAACAGCGAACGTGCCACCAAAGCCGCAGCACACTTCGTTTTCGTTCATCTCCGTGAGGTGCAATCCCTCAACCGATTGCAGCAGCAGGCGCGGCTGTTTTTTCACGCCGAGTTCGCGCAGGCCCGAGCAGGAATCGTGATAGGTCGCGGTCCCCGAGATAGACGCATCGACTTTCCGTACGCCAAGCACGTCGACGAGGAAGCTCGTCAATTCATAGGTCTTTTCGGCGATCTCATCGGCACGCCGCGCGAGGTTCGGGTCATGCTTGAAGAGTTCGGGATAATGTTTGCGCACCTGTCCCGCGCAGGAGCCAGAGGGCGCCACGATATAATCATAGCCCTCAAACGCCGTGATCATCTGTTCGGCCAAAGCGCGCGCGGTATCGCGGTCACCGGAGTTGAAGGCGGGCTGCCCGCAGCAGGTCTGGGATGGCACTTCGACGATGCAGCCGGCATCTTCGAGCAGCTTGGCGGTGGCCATGCCGATCGAGGGGCGCATCAAATCGACGAGGCAGGTGGCAAACAGGGCCACGCGCGGCGGACGGGATGAGGTGGGTGCGGCCAAAAGGGCCTCCTTCAATGCTGAGGGCCGGGACGATGGCCTAGACCTAACGCAAGTGCAAGATGGTGTTTCACCGCGCCGTTCTGTACTTCCGGCCTTGAAGCGCAGGCCTCACCGCCCCATGCTCCAGTTTCGGAAACAGGGCTTGAGCGGAAGCGGGTCATGACCACGACGGGACTGCCTTTCGACGATCTCAAGCCACATCCGCAACGCGATGCGGTGCTGGGTGAAGTGCATGCCCGGCCTTTCCATCCGCTCGCGGCCCCGCGCCGTCTCCTTCATTTCGCCTTCATGACCGACGCCGCCTCCGCGCGGGCGGACCGGCAGGCGCTCGCCGTCTTTTGTGAGCGACAGGGGCTGCCCGGCCCCGGCGAGAACGCCAAGCACCATCGGTTGACGTTAGGGGATATGGCCCTGCGCTGGGAACAGCACAGCGAGTTCACCACCTACACCGTCGATGTGCCGGGCGATCCCGCGCGCGCCTTCTTCCCCGATCCGCGCGCTTTGCCGACGCCTTTCACCGGCTTGCCAGCACCCGGCCCGCTTCTTGTGGCGGTTGATCTGCATATTTTGCCCGCTTCGGCTCACCTCGATCTTGAGGCCGTGTTTGATCCGATGAGCTTATCGGTGGCGCAAGTCGTTAATGGCGATGCCGTCGCCGCGACCGATTTCCGCGCCGTGCGTGATGGGTTCGTCCGCATCGCCGTGCTCGACCGCAAGCTCGATGGCAAGGCCGCTGGGGCGCTCGCCATTCGGCTTTTGGAGATCGAAACCTACCGGATCTTGGCCCTTTATGGCCTGCCGCTGGCCCAGCGCCTGTCGCCTTCGGTCGGCACCGCCGAGCAGGAATTGGCGCGGATCAGCAATGCCATGGCCTCGACGGAGGGGCTCGAATCCGACAATCGGCTGTTGGAACAGCTCACCGGGCTTGCCGCCCGCTCAGAGGCTGAGGCAACGGAAGCGGCTTTTCGCTTCGGAGCCAGCCGCGCCTATGACGGCATCGTCCAGCAGCGTCTGCAGGCGATCAAGGAAGAGCCCTATCTCGCCTATCCCACGATCAGCTCCTTCCTGTCGCGCCGGATGGCGCCCGCCATGCGCACCTGCCAGATGCTGCAGGAACGCCAGGCCGACCTCTCGCGCAAGCTCACCCGTGCCGCAAACCTGCTGCGCACGCGGGTCGACGTAGAGATCGAGCGACAGAACCGCGATCTCCTGCATTCAATGAACGACCGCGCCCGCATGCAGCTGAGGCTGCAGCAGACCGTCGAAGGCCTGTCGGTCGCCGCCATCTCTTATTACGTCGTGAGCCTTGGCTCCTACGTCTTCAAGGCGCTGAAGGACCTCGGCTGGCTGCCCGTCGATCCCGTCATTGCGACGGCTCTGTTCGTACCCGTCTCAATTCTGGGGATCGCGGTCGTCGTTCGGCAAATCCGGCACCGCTTCGAGAAATCCTGATCTTTCGCGCGTGCGGCCAAACCGGTAAGTTCTGCTACCCCTTTTTCATGCGAGGCCATGATGACCATCGCTTTCCCCCTGCCCGATGCGGCCATTCTGACGCGGCGCGATTCCATCGTTGCGGCGTTGCGCGCTCTTCTCCCGACTGAATGCGTGATCGAGAGCGAGGAAGAACGCCGCGCGTTTGAAACCGATGCGCTCACCGCCTATCGCAAGATGCCACTGGCCGTGGTGTTGCCGCGCTCGACGGCGGAAGTGGCAGCCGTGATGCGCTACTGCCATGAGGCAGGTGTTAAAGTCGTTGCACGTGGTGCTGGTACGTCGCTCTCTGGCGGTGCGATCCCGCAGGAAGATGCCATCATTCTCGGGCTCGCAAAGATGAGCCGCGTGCTTGATGTGAACTTCGCCGACCGCACCATGCGTGTTGAAGCAGGCATCACCAATCTCGCCATTTCCAACCATGTGATGGGCGAAGGCTTTTTCTACGCACCCGATCCGTCGTCGCAATTGGCCTGCACCATTGGCGGCAATATCGGCATGAATTCCGGTGGCGCCCATTGTCTCAAATATGGCGTGACGACGAACAATATTCTCGGCGTCACCATGGTGCTTGTTGATGGCACAGTGGTTGAGATTGGTGGCGATGCGCTTGATGCGCCGGGCTATGATTTGCTCGGTCTTGTCGTCGGCTCGGAAGGCCAGCTTGGCATCGTGACGGAAGCGACCGTGCGTATTCTGCGCGCTGCAGAAGGTGCGCGCCCTGTTCTGTTCGGTTTTGATTCCAGCGAGACGGCCGGCGCCTGTGTCGCCGCTATCATTGCTGCCGGGATCATTCCGGTCGCGATGGAATTCATGGACAAGCAGGCGGTCGAAATCTGCGAAGCCTTTGCGCATGCAGGCTATCCGCTCGATGTCGAAGCCTTGCTCATCATCGAAGTGGAAGGCTCTGACGCTGAGATGGACGCGATGCTCGCGCGCATCGTTGCCATTGCGCAGCAATACAATGTCAAAACAATCAAGGAATCAAAATCAGCGCTTGAGACGGCTTTGATTTGGAAGGGCCGCAAATCGGCATTCGGTGCAACAGGCCGCATCGCTGATTATATCTGCATGGACGGCACCATCCCGACAGGGCAATTGCCTTATGTGCTCCGTCGTATTGATGAAATCGTGAAGAGCTATGGCCTGCGTGTCGCCAACGTGTTCCACGCGGGCGACGGCAATTTGCATCCGCTTATTCTTTATAATGTCAATGATCCGGAAGAAGCGCGTAAAGCGGAAGCCGCCGGCAATGACATTCTCACGCTCTGCGTCGATGTTGGTGGTTGTCTCACCGGCGAGCATGGTGTCGGTATCGAGAAGCGCGATTTGATGCGCCATCAATTCACAGACGCTGAATTGCATCAGCAACAACGTGTCCGCGCTGTCTTTGATCGTCACTGGCTCCTCAACCCGGCCAAAGTCTTCCCGCTTGAAGGCCGCCTCGCATGACTGAAATTTTGTTGCCGAAGAGCGAGGCGGATGCTGTCGCCATCGTTCAGGATTTGCGTGCGCGTAAAACGCCGGTCACGGTCGCGGGTCAAGGAACAAAAGCGTCCATCGGTCGTCCTGCGCAGGATGAATTGACCCTGTCCTCGCGTGCGATGAGTGGCGTCACGCTGTATGAACCTGCCGAGATGATGATCCGCGCTTTGCCCGGCACACCTGTGGCAGAGTTGGAAGCGACGCTCGCGAGCAAAGGTCAGCGCCTCCCCTTCGAGCCCATGGATTATCGCGTGCTGCTTGGCACGACTGGTGAGCCGACTGTCGGCGGCATGGTGGCCGCTAATATTTCGGGTCCACGCCGCATCATGGTGGGTGCGTGCCGCGATTCCTTGATCGGCGTGCGTATCGTCACCGGCCGTGGCGAAGCGATTTCGAGTGGCGGCCGGGTGATGAAAAATGTCACCGGACTTGACCTTGTGAAATTGGCGGCAGGCTCCTGGGGCACGCTCGGTCTCTTCACCGAATTGACCTTCAAGGTTCTTCCCGTCACGGAGACGAGCGCCACCTTGATGATCCATGGCCTCTCTCCCGCGCAGGCGGTGGACGCGATGGCGCGCGCTTTGGGTTCGCCCTTTGAAGTGAATGGGGCTGCCCATCTGCCATCAAGCATTGATCGCGTCGCGAAAACCTTGCTGCGTTTGGAAGGCTTTGCGCCATCGGTAACGTATCGCCTCGATGCTTTGCGTACATTGCTCGCCGGATTTGGCAGTGCCGATGTCGTTACGGCTGATGCATCCGAAGTGTTGTGGCAGAATGTGCGCGATGCGCGTTTTCTCGCCACTGGTGATGATTGCGTCTGGCGTGTGTCTGTTGCGCCGACGAAAGCGCCGCTTCTACTCGAGGATTTGGGCGCAGTACCACAATGCTGGTTTATGGATTGGGGCGGTGGATTGCTCTGGCTTGCGACCAAGCCGCAAGGCGATGCCGGTGCGAAAACCCTGCGACAGGCGACGCAAAAATTCAAAGCACACGCCACGCTGATCCGCGCACCGCAATCCATCCGTGCGCATGTCGATGTGTTCGAGCCGCCTGCATCGCCTGTTCGTATGTTGAGCGAAGGCATCAAGGATGCGTTCGATCCGGATCGTCTGTTCAATGCTGGCCGCATGATGGCGGGACTGTAAGCCATGCAAACCAATTTTTCTCTCGCGCAACTGGCGGATCCGGCGATGGCTTCGTCGGAAAAAATCCTGCGCGCCTGCGTGCATTGCGGTTTCTGTACCGCCACTTGCCCGACCTATCTTCTGCTGGGTGATGAGCTCGATTCACCGCGCGGTCGCATCTATATGATGAAGGAGATGCTCGAGAGCGGCGCGCCGGCGCGCGCCGAAGTAGTCAAGCATATTGATCGTTGCCTCTCCTGCCTGTCCTGCATGACGACGTGTCCGTCCGGCGTCAATTACATGCATCTTGTCGATCATGGTCGCGCCTATATCGAGGAGACTTATCAGCGTCCCTTCGTTGATCGCCTGATGCGCAATACGCTTGCGGCGATCCTGCCTTATCCCAATCGCTTCCGCTTGGCGTTGCTCGGCGCGTGGCTTGCCAAGCCATTCGCGCCGCTCATGCGTGCCCTGCCTTTCGTTGGCCGGCGTCTGGCTGCGATGCTGTCACTTGCGCCTGCGCGCCTCCCGTCGCGTTCGGGTTTTGAAGGCCCGCAGCGATTCGCCGCGGAAGGGCAGCGCAAAGGCCGCGTCGCCCTCTTGTCGGGTTGTGCGCAAAGCGTTCTTGCACCGAACATCAACGAAGCAACGATCCGGTTGCTCACCCGTATGGGGATCGAAGTCGTGCTGCCGCAGAATGAAAGCTGCTGCGGCGCGCTCGTCCATCACATGGGCAAGGAGCATGAGAGCCACGCGATGGCGAAACAGCTGATCGATGCGTGGGTCGCCGAGCATCAGCGTGAGCCGCTCGATGCCATCGTCATCACGGCCTCGGGCTGTGGCACGACGATCAAGGATTACGGCTTCATGTTCCGCGATGATAAAGCCTATGCGGCCAAGGCCGCGACTGTCTCATCGCTTGCCAAAGACATTACCGAAGTGCTGGCCCGTTTCGGTTTGCCGGAGACGCATTTCAAACATGAGGCGCCACTCGCCTATCATTCGGCCTGTTCGATGCAGCATGGCCAGCAAGTGCGCGATGAGCCCAAGAAGCTTCTCACGCAAGCGGGCTTCAAGGTGAAGGACGTACCGGAAGGGCATATCTGCTGCGGCTCGGCGGGCACCTATAATCTGCTCCAGCCAGAACTCTCTGGCCGCCTGCGTGATCGCAAGGTCGGCAACATCGCCAAGACCAAAGCGGCCTTGGTCGCCACTGGCAATATCGGTTGTATGACGCAGCTGGCCAAAGGTTTCGCCGATCACGATCACGACGTGGCCGTGGTCCACACGGTCGAATTGCTCGATTGGGCGACGGGCGGCCCGAAGCCGGACGCGCTCCACTGATCGGGCCAAATTGATCGGGCCAAATTGATCGGGCCAAATTGATCGGGCCAAGCGCGGCTTGAGAAACAGGCCTCGCGCACCACAATGCAACAAACTTCAAGAAAAGGGAGGCATCGCTATGGCGGGTATTGAGATCAAGGGCGCAAAGGCCCCGCGGCAGGACGAGATCCTGACGCCGGAAGCGCTGGACTTTGTCGCCGCGCTCCATCGTCACTTCAATGGTCGCCGCAAGGAATTGCTCGCCAAGCGCGCTGAGCGTCAGAAGCGTTTCGACGCTGGCGAATTGCCAGACTTCCTGCCGGAGACGAAGCATATCCGCGAGAGTGACTGGACGGTTGCGCCGATCCCGGCCGATCTCACGGATCGCCGCGTCGAAATCACCGGCCCTGTCGATCGCAAGATGATCGTCAACGCGCTTAATTCGGGCGCGAAAGTCTTCATGACCGATTTTGAAGACGCCTCCTCGCCGACATGGGCGAACATGATCGAGGGTCAGGCCAATCTCAAGGATCTCTGGAACGGCCAGATCGATTTCACCGATGAGAAGACCGGCAAGCGTTACGCGCTTGGCCCCAACCCAGCGACGCTCCTCGTGCGTCCCCGCGGCTGGCATCTGCCGGAAGATCACGTCCTGGTCGATGGCGAACCGATTTCAGGCGGCTTGTTCGATTTCGGTCTCTATGTCTTCCACAACGCCAAAACCATTCTCGCCAAGGGCAAGACACCCGGCTTCTATCTGCCGAAGATGGAAAGCCATCTCGAAGCGCGGCTGTGGAATGATGCCTTCACCTTCGCGGAAAAGACGCTCGGCGTGCCGCATGGTTCCTTCCGCGCCACCATCCTGATCGAGACGCTCCCTGCTGCGTTTGAGATGGATGAAATCCTTTACGAAATGCGCGATCACATCGTCGGCCTCAATTGCGGCCGTTGGGATTACATCTTCTCCTTCATCAAGCGTCTGCGGAAGAATCCGAATTTCCTCACGCCAGATCGCGGCGTGATGGTGATGGGCTCGAACTTCCTTGCGGCGTATTCGCTGCTTTTGATCAAGACCTGCCATCGCCGCAATGCATTTGCGATGGGCGGTATGGCCGCGCAAATTCCAGTGAAGGGCAATGACGAAGCCAATCAGGCAGCCTTTGCCAAGGTTCGTGCCGATAAAGAGCGTGAAGCCACCAATGGCCATGATGGCACATGGGTCGCGCACCCCGATCTCGTGCCGGTCGCGATGGAAGTCTTCAACCGCGTGATGCCGCAGGCTAATCAGGTCGACAAGAAACGGCAGGATGTGAACATCACGCGCGATGATATGCTGTCGGTTCATAAGGGTGAGCGCACGGAAGCAGGCTTGCGCGAAAATATCCGCGTCGGCGTGCAATATATCGAGGCCTGGTTGCGCGGCCGCGGCGCGGTGCCGCTCTACAATCTCATGGAAGACGCCGCGACGGCGGAAATCTCACGCGCCCAGATCTGGCAATGGCTTTACCATGGCGCCACGCTCAGCGATGGCCGCAAGGTGACGCCGGAGCTGTTCCGCGAAGTGCTCAAGGATGAGATGGCAAAAGTGCGCGCCGCCATCGGCCCTGAGAATTATGACAAGGGTCGCTTCCCTGAAGCGGTCAAGCTTTTCGAAGAGATGTCGCTTGCGCCTGACTTCGAAGAATTCCTGACGCTCCCGGCCTACAAACTGCTGGGCTGATCGTTTCACCGGCCATTATGCGCCCACGCTTCGGCAACTTCGCCGCAGCGTGGGCGTTTCCTTTTCTCGTCACGCGAGGAGAGTGCCCATGCCGGACAAAAAGAAACCGCCCAAGGAAGACCCTGCCGCAGCAATGCCGCAGGAAGCCTCCGAAGAAACCGAAAAGCTGGTTGATGCCGGTTCTGAACTCTCATTCCCGGCGAGTGATCCACCCTCTTATATGGGCGGCTCGGCGATTATTGGCCCCCCTCCTTCAACCACCGATGAGCCGCCGCGCGAAGCGCCGTTAACAGAGGTGAGCGATAAGGAGGAGGTCACACCCACCAAGCTCGACTTGCCGAAAGGCGCCGTGCGCGCCGCCGAGAAAGCCGATCTGACCAAAGCCGCGACTGAGGCTGGTGACGAGGACGACGAAGAGGATCAGATCGCGCGCGAAGATGCCATGACACGGCCCCGCCGCAAGACATGACGCGCGCGGGCGCAACCGTGCTCGTCGCTCAAAGCTTGTCGGGGATCAGATGATCGCGACGCCGTAAATCCGGGAACAGCCACGCCCAAAGGCCGACAACGGCAATCGTGCCAACCCCGCCGATCACCACGGCCGGAACGGCACCGACGAGGGCGGCTAACATACCGCTCTCGAATTCGCCAAGTTCGTTCGAGGCCCCGATGAAAACCGTGCTCACAGCCGAGACGCGGCCGCGCATCGCATCGGGTGTTTCGCCTTGAACGAGCGTTTGCCGCACATAGACGCTGATCATGTCGGCGGCACCCATCACGAACAAGGCGGCCATCGACAGCCAAAACGATGTCGACAATCCAAACACAATCGTCGCAATACCGAAGATCACGACAGCAAACAGCATGCGGGGTCCGGCCTGCCGCTTGAGGGGCCAGCGTGCGAGTGCCAATGCCATGAACACGCCGCCGACCGAGACGGAGCTGCGCAAAAGCCCAAGGCCCCACGGCCCCGTTTGCAGAATATCCTTCGCAAAGATCGGCATCAGCGCCGTCGCGCCACCCAGCAAGACCGCAAACAGATCAAGCGAGATTGCGCCAAAAATCACCGGGCGCGAACGGATGAAGCGGAAGCCGGCCAGCGCCGTCTCGAGCGTATGCGGTTCGCGCGGCGCATCCTTGGGCCGCCTGACCGAGATGGATCCGATCAGATAGACGGCGACTGCGAACATGGTCGCGGTTGTGCCAAAGACAGCCGCAGGCCCCAGCGCATAAAAAAGGCCGCCCAAGGCCGGGCCTGCAATCGCTGAGCTTTGCCAGCCGGATGAATTCCAACTGATCGCATTGCCCAAGGCACTGCGCGGCACCAGCATCGGCATCAAAGCTTGCGATGCAGGATTAGAAAAAGCGCGCGCAAGCCCAATCGTGCCTGCCAGCGCATAAATGAACGGCAGCGCCTCTTCGCCCGTATAGGCGCAGGCGAGGAGCCCAAGCGATGCAATGGCAAGCACGGCGTGGCCCGCCATCACGATGCGTCGACGATCATATTGATCGGCAACATGGCCGGAGACGAGGGATGCCAAAAGCACGGGCAGGAATGAGACGAGCCCGACCATGCCCAATGCGAACGCGCTGCCGGTGATCGAATAGACCAGCCAACCCAGCGCCACGATATTCATTTGATAGGCGAGGCCATAGACCACGCGCGTTGCAAAGAAGCGCTGAAAATCAGGTGAGGCAAAGGCGTTGGACGAGGCCGCCACTTCAGTCATGACGGCATCGTCCGCCTTTTTAGACGTCGAGATTAGCGACGTTCAGCGCATTGGACTGAATGAATTCGCGCCGCGGCTCCACGACATCGCCCATCAGCTTGGTAAAGATGTCATCCGCCTCGACGCTTTCGCGCACCTTCACCTGCAACAGCGAGCGTACATTGCGGTCGAGCGTCGTCTCCCACAATTGCTCGGGGTTCATTTCGCCAAGGCCTTTATAGCGCTGCAGCGTCAGCCCCTTGCGGCCAATTGCGTTGACCGCATCGAACAATTCCGTCGGGCTGTGGATCATCGCCTCATCGCCCTTGCGCATGAATCGCGCCGAACCACCGAACACATCCGCAAGCGGAGCGGCCGTTTCATCAAGCTTGCGCGCATCTTGCGAAGCCAAAAGCCCCGCATCGACTGTGGCGACATGCTTCACGCCGCGCAGCGTACGCTCAAAAATGAAGCCGCCATTCTCGACCCGCGCTGTCCAGCCGCGCTCAATCACATCGGCCATATCGTCAAGGCGGCGCGCGATCGTCTGGGCGGCCGCTTCCGCGCGCGCCACATCGTCGATCGGATGCAGAATACCGGCAATGGCTGCCTGCTCCAGAATCATACGGTCATAGCGCGAGTGCAGCGTGTTGAGCACATTGCGCACGGCGCGTGCTTGTTCGACGAGCGATTTGAGATCTTGCCCTGCCCGTTCCTCGCTGGAGGCGAGCTTCAGGACGGCGCCCTCGGTGCCCTGCTCGATGAGATAATCTTCGAGCGCGCGCTCATCTTTCAGATATTGCTGCGATTTGCCGCGCGTCACCTTGTAGAGCGGCGGCTGCGCAATGAAGATATGGCCGCGCTCGATCAAATCCGGCATTTGCCGGTAGAAGAACGTCAACAGCAAGGTCCGGATATGCGCGCCGTCGACGTCGGCGTCCGTCATGATGATGATCTTGTGATAGCGCAGCTTGTCGGCGTTGAATTCTTCCTTGCCGATGCCTGTGCCAAGCGCGGTAATGAGCGTGCCGATTTCTTGGCTCGACAGCATCTTGTCGAAGCGTGCGCGCTCCACATTGAGAATTTTACCGCGCAGCGGCAGCACGGCCTGATATTCGCGTGCGCGGCCTTGCTTGGCGGAGCCACCGGCGGAGTCCCCTTCGACGATGAAGAGTTCGGCCTTTGACGGATCGCGTTCCTGACAATCGGCAAGCTTGCCGGGGAGCGAAGCGATATCGAGCGCACCCTTGCGGCGGGTGAGTTCGCGCGCCTTGCGTGCCGCCTCGCGCGCTGCGGCCGCTTCAACGACCTTGCTGACGAGAATCTTCGCTTCGGAGGGATGCTCTTCCAGCCACACCGAAAGCGCTTCGTTGAGAAGATTTTCGACGACAGGTCGCACTTCGGACGAAACAAGTTTGTCCTTCGTCTGCGACGAGAATTTTGGATCAGGCACTTTCACCGAAAGAACAGCCGTCAATCCTTCACGGCAATCATCGCCCGTCAGCGAGACTTTTTCTTTTTTCGTCAGGCCCGAGGAATCGGCATAGCCATTAACCTGCCGCGTCAACGCGGCGCGGAAACCGGCCAGATGCGTGCCGCCATCGCGCTGCGGAATGTTGTTTGTAAAGCAAAGCACGTTTTCATGGTAGGTATCGTTCCACCACAAAGCGGCTTCTACAGTAATGCCATCGCGTTCCGCCCGCATCATGACAGGCGCGCTGATCAGCGGCGTCTTCACGCGGTCGAGATAGCGGACGAAGGCTTCTAGCCCGCCCTCGTACATCATTTCTTCCGAACGTGGTTCGGCGTGGCGATTGTCGGTCAAAAGAATGCGCACGCCAGAATTCAGAAACGCCAATTCGCGCAAACGGCGCTCAAGCGTCTCATAATCGAATTCCGTCATGGTGAATGTCTGTGGCGAAGGCAGGAAGGTCACTTCCGTGCCGCGCTTCTCGCCCGCATCGCCCACGATGGCGAGTGGCGCATCCGCCTCGCCATGCGAGAACGACATGTGATGTTCTTTGCCGTTACGCCAGATGCGCAAATGCAATTTCGTCGACAGCGCATTGACGACGGACACGCCGACGCCGTGCAGGCCGCCTGACACTTTGTAGGAATTCTGGTCGAATTTTCCGCCCGCATGCAGCTGCGTCATGATCACTTCAGCAGCCGACACGCCTTCTTCGGTGTGAATGTCGGTCGGGATGCCACGGCCATTGTCGTTAACCGTGCATGAGCCATCGGCATTCAGCGTCACGGTCACGCGTGTTGCATGGCCTGCCAATGCTTCGTCGATTGCATTGTCGACGACTTCGTAGACCATGTGATGCAGGCCCGAGCCATCATCCGTATCGCCGATATACATCCCTGGACGCTTGCGGACAGCGTCCAGTCCCTTCAGCACCTTGATGCTATCGGCGCCATAGGAATCGGGCTGGTCTTGATCGGCCATCGGAGGGTCTCTCTTGGGGCGTAGGTTGGAGCGTTCGGAAAGGGCCTGCGGGGAGCTGCGAAGCTTTTGATTCGCTTGCCGAATTTTATAACCGAAAGGGGTGGATTTTTCACCCTTTTTCGGTGTCCCGCAGACGATAAAACCGCCGCTTATGGAGCCGGGAAAACCCGCCCGCCCGTCACCGCCAGCCGCAGGCTGTCGGCGGGCAAATCGGCGAACAAAGCGGGGTCGGCTCCGGTCATGAACACCTGCGCGCCGAGCGCATCGAGTGCGGCATAAAGGCCAGCTCTACGGCGTGGGTCGAGATGGGCCGCCACTTCATCGAGCAGCACAAATGGCACGATGCCGGTCATCGCCGCCACAAGCCGTGCATGAGCGAGCACGAGCCCAACCAGAAGCGCCTTTTGTTCGCCCGTCGAGGCCCGTTCGGCCGCCACATCCTTCGGCCCATGGCGGACCAGAAGGTCGGTTGCTTGCGGGCCCAGCAGGGTGCGCCCCGCGGCACGGTCCTTGAGCCGATTGTCCTTGAGCCAGCCACGATAGAGATCCTCGATCTCCAGCGCCGATGCGGTGCCAAGGACTGCATCGAGGGGACCTTCCAGCGTCAGCGCGGCCCAAGGGAATGGGTCGCCCTCTTGCCGCGTGTCGGCGATCAGGGCCTGAAGCCGCCCCACTGTCTCCTGCCGCGCCATGGCGACCGCCACGCCCGTCTCGGCCACCTCGCGCTCGACAGCGTCCAGCCACGCCGCATCAAGCCTTTCGGCCTCCAAAAGCTTATTGCGCGAGCGCAGCGCCTTCTCTAGCGCGTTGACGCGGCTACCATGGGTCGGGTCCACCGCCAGCACCAGCCGGTCAAGAAAACGACGCCGGTCGCCGGGTGCGCCGGTGAAAAGCCCGTCAAGTGCAGGCGTGAGCCAGACAACGCGGACGAAATCGGCAAAGGCCGAGGCGGAAGAAACGGGGTTACGGTCGATCCGGCTCGTCCGTTCGAAGCCGCCGCCTTTGGCAGGCTCCAAGGCTGTACCGAGCCTATGCTCTCCGCCCCCTGTCTCGATCAGGATTGAGACGGCAAAACCACCCGAGCCGCCTTCACGCGCCATCTCCGGCAAATCGGCACGCCGTAAGCCGCGGCCAACGGAGAAAAGCGACAAGGCTTCGAGAAGATTGGTCTTGCCCGCGCCATTCTCACCCATGAAGGCGACAAGGCGTGACCCGAACGCCAGATCAAGCGCCGGATAGGAGCGGAACTCCGACAAAATCAGACGGCGCACCATCGGCGCGCCGTCGGACAAGGAACCATTCATGAGACTTCCCCGGACGGGGCGCGCGTCACACGCGCATCGGCATCAGCACATAAAGCGCGGATGCGCCTTCGCGATCCTGAACGAGCGTCGGTGAACCGGCATCGGCAAGTTTGAACGTCGCCGTGTCGCTATCGAGTTGCTCAGTGATGTCGAGCAGATAACGCGCATTGAAACCGATCTCGATCGGTGCGGCCGCATAATCGGCTTGCAATTCTTCCACCGCCGAACCGGAATCAGGATTGGTCACCGACAGCGTCACCTGGCCGTCTGAAACAGCCAGTTTCACCGCGCGGCCGCGCTCGGAGGAAATGGTCGACACGCGATCGACTGCAGCCGCAAAATCACCGCGCTCGACGATCAGCGTCTTGTCATTGTTCGCCGGAATAACGCGCTGATAATCGGGGAATGTGCCGTCAATCAATTTCGATGTCAGCACAACGGAATCAAACGTAATGCGGATTTTCGCCGGGCTCAGTTCAAGACCAACTTCCTCGCCCGCCGTTTCAACGAGCTTGATGATTTCAGCGACAGCTTTGCGCGGCACGATCACGCCGGGCATGCCAGCAGAGCCGGAAGGCGCAGCCGTTTCAACACGGGCGAGGCGATGGCCGTCCGTGGCAACAGCGCGCATCACTGGTCCGCCATCGTTTTCGGCTGTGTGCAGATAGATGCCGTTCAAATAATAGCGCGTCTCTTCTGTCGAGATCGCGAACTGCGTCTTCTCAATCAGGCGGCGCAATTCCTGCGCGGGCAGGCTGAAGCGATGCGTCATATCGCCGGCAGCGAGATCGGGGAAATCGCTTTCCGGCAATGTCTGCAGCGTGAAGCGCGAACGGCCGGAGCGGATCAGCATTTGCCCGGTTTCGCCCGTCGTCTCGAGCGAGACCTGCGCGCCGTCGGGCAGTTTGCGAATGATGTCGTAGATCATGTGCGCGGGCACCGTCGTCGCACCCGGCTGCGTCACATCGGCGGGCAGGCTTTCGGTGACTTCAAGATCGAGGTCGGTGGCTTTCAGACCCAGGACACCGCCCGATGCGCGCAACAGCACGTTCGAGAGAATCGGGATCGTATTGCGGCGTTCGACGACCCGGTGAACGTGACCGAGTGATTTCAGAAGCGCCGAGCGTTCGACTGTCACCTGCATGGAACCAATCCGCACGATCAATCTTCCGGGCCTGCCCGGAGCCCGCACCTTGCGTGCGGGGAGCCAATGGGACCGCACAATCGCAATTGGCCCGGTCCAAGGCAAGCAATTAGGGCGCAGCGGGGGCGTTTGCACCCCTGCCGAAGCCGTTCTCTCAACAGGTTTTTACCTGAAAGGGCGGCCGCTTATTCCTGCAGCATGCGCTTGAGGAGTTCGACATCGTCGCGCAGCGTCGTGTCCGCCTGCACGGCCGTTTCGATCTTGCGGACGGCGTGCAGCACTGTGGTGTGATCGCGGCCACCGAAACGCCGCCCGATTTCGGGCAGAGAGCGCAAGGTGAGCACTTTGGAGAGGTACATCGCGATCTGGCGCGGCTTCACAACGCTGGCCGAGCGGCGCGAGGACAGGATGTCGGCGCGGCTAACATTGAAATGCGTCGCGACGAGCTTCTGAATGTCCTCGATCTTGACCTTTTTCGGCTCGCGCGAACGCACAAGATCGCGGATCGCCGCTTCCGCCGCGTCGATCGTCAGCGGCGTCTGCGACAAGGTCGAGTGGGCGAGAAGCCTGTTCACAGCGCCGTCGAGATCGCGGCCATTGGTCGCGATGGCACGCGCGACATAGGCAACAACCGCCGGGCTCACTTCGAAGGAGGGTTGGTGTTGGCGGGCCGCCGCAATCCGCGCTTCGATGATCTGGGCTCGCAGGGCCTCATCGAGCCCGCCGATTTCGACTGCCAGTCCACCGGCGAGTCGCGAGCGCACGCGCTCATCGAGACTTTCGAGGTCAGATGGGGCGCGATCAGCCGCAATCACGATCTGACGTCCCGCATCGATCAAAGCGTTGATCGTGTGGCAGAATTCCTGCTGGATCGATTTGCCCTGCAGAAACTGCACATCGTCGATGATCAGAAGATCGATACCGCGCAGACGCTCTTTGAACGCCAAAGCCGTTTGCGCCTTCAGCGCGGCGACGAAGCCATACATGAAACGGTCGGCGGTGAGATAAATCACGCGGCGGCCCGAGCCGATCACTTCATGCCCGATGGCGTGCAGAAGATGGGTTTTGCCCAAGCCGACGGACGAATGGATGTAGAGCGGGTTATAGAGCGGCGTCTGGCCCGGCTCATGGCGGGCAACGCGCTCTGCCGCCGCATGGGCCAATGCATTCGAGCGGCCAACAAGGAAGCTTGCAAAGGTCAGGCGGCGGTCGAGCGGTGATCCAGCGAGCCCTTCCTGATCGGTCGAAACAGCGCGGCTTTCCATCGCCGGCAGGCTCGGTTTCTCAACAAGACGCGGCTTGCTGGGTGCAGGCGTCTCAGCGGGGCGTTGCGCCGGACGCTGGATCGCGCTGCGCACGGCCAGATGCACATTCGTCACGGCCGGCATTTCTTCTGAAACGCGCAGGCGCAAGCGATCGATATAATGGCTCTCGATCCAGCTCTTCAAAAACCGTGTCGGCACCGACAGATGCGCCACGCCTTCGACGATGGATACGAGCTCGAGCCGGCCAAACCAGCTTGAAAACACATCTTCCCCAAGCTCAGCGCGCAAACGGCGTTTGACCCGGTCCCAAGCCTCTTGGGTGTCGCGCTGGCCAGCCATGCCCGACTCCTGATCTGAGGGGGAAGACGAAGAAAGGGAAGAAGATTGCAGCATTGTCAAAAGCACTCAGCGCATAGGCTCGCCAGCCCCGGTCAGGAGCAGGCCTCAAGAAGGATGAAAATCGAAAACTTACGCGCCGGAGGGCTGAGGGTTGTGACCGCTGCAAAAAAGCGACGATTGGGAAAGAAGCCGCATTTCGCCAAAACGTGTCATCACTACCCCCGCTGCAGTCGCCAGCCGTTGAAATCGGCCGAACGTCTTGATCATCCATCTCACCCGGATTGTGTCCGCGTGAGCATTCTCAAAAATCGAATGGTCGCTTTCGCGCCACTCATTGTCGCACACAGTTCTACATTGTCTCGAAGCGAGAAAACGCAACGCCTGTATAGCTTTTTGAAACGTCAGCACATCGCGTGCTGAAGTGAAGGGACCTTACACAGCGCCTCAGATGCACGCAACACGGGTTGCAAAATGCAGGTTCTGAAACCCGCCGGACGGGGGCCCTCTTGACAGGACTATTTGCCGGACACGTCGCCGCAAACTGTTGAGGACATTCATCATTCTTTAACGATTGGCGCACCGAAAACGGCCGATCAGTTTTGGATTCATCCCGTCAGGTTCATCGCGTGTCGCTGCGCGTTGCCGCGCAGGTTCCGGTCTTAGCCTGTAAAACCTTGATTCTAGTTAGCTTTTTTTGCGCGCATAAAGTGCGGCGAAATCCGATTTTGAACTTGGCCGAGTCAAGCGAAATAAGTGTTCAGCATTGGCGCAAATTGGGGCAAAGGAGCCATATAACGGGCATCGATAAGCATTGCCGCACAACAAAAAACCCGGCTTTCGCCGGGTTATTCGTAAGCGCGAAATGACGTTCGGAAATTACGCGCCGAGAACTTTCACAGCATGCGCGAGACGCGAGATTTTGCGCGACGCCGTATTGCGGTGAACGATGCCCTTCTGAGCCATGCGCGCCACCACCGGCTCCGCATTCTTGAGCGCTTCAGCAGCGGCCGTCTTGTCGCCGCTCTTGAGGGCTTCTTCCACCTTGCGGATGGACGTGCGCATCGCCGAACGGCGCATACGATTGACCGCCGTGCGGCGCTCGATCTTGCGGGTCGCTTTTTTGGCGGACTTCGTATTCGCCATGATCTTTGATCCTCATGCGAAGCGGAGACCCGACCTGGGCCCGAGGCGCGTCGCGTTAAAACGGAAAGGGATTGCGGACGCAAAGAATGCGACCGGCGTGGCGCGGCTTATAGCTTTAGCCTCTGGCGGCGTCAACGGCTGTGGCGGAAAGAATGAGTCTTTTCATGCGTCTGCCGACGTTAGATGCCCAACAAGGCCCGCAGCGGATTGGCCGGATCGGAGACAAGCCGCGCCGCCACGGCAAGACAGACGATCACGATCAAGGGCCGGATCAGCGTTGCCCCATGCTTGAGAACAAGCCGGGAGCCCACTTGCGCCCCGGCAAAGGCCGCGATCCCCATGGCCAAGCCCGCCGCCCAAACAATATGGCCCGAGAGTGCAAAAAAGACCAAAGCACCGCCATTGGAGGCCAAATTGAGAAGTTTTGTCTGCGCGACGGCGCGCACCCCGCTTAATCCCATCAAGGCCGCAAAGCCCAGCATGTAGAAGGATCCGGCGCCCGGGCCGAAAAACCCGTCGTAAAAGGCAATGGGTGGCACCACGGCAAGGGCAAAGACCGGCATCGAGATGCGGGCTGGCCGGTCGGACTGGCCAAACCGGGGCGATAACGCGAACCAGAGCGCGACCGCGACCAAAAGCAGGGGGACGACGGCACCGAGCCAGCGGGACGGCAGGGTTGCAACCGCCAATCCGCCCAAAACCGAGCTCAACACGGCAATCGCGGCTAAAGGCGCGGCGTTCCGCCAATCGATCTGCTTGGCGCGCGCGAAAGCCAATGTGGCTGATGCAGTCCCGAACGAACCTTGCAACTTGTTGGTGGCAACCGCCGTCACCGGGTCGGCCCCGGCCAGCAAAAGCGCGGGGACGGTCAAAAGGCCGCCGCCACCTGCAATCGCATCAATCAGCCCCGCACAGAAGGCCGCCAGCGCCAGAAGCGCCAGAATCTCGGGGCTGAACTCCATCGGACGAACGCGCGATCAGCGATGCGAGAATTTCGCCGGGCGCTTTTCGACGAAGGCGGTCATGCCTTCTTTCTGGTCGGCGATGGCAAACATCGGCTGGAACAGGCGGCGTTCGAACCGCAACCCTTCAGCGAGCGTCGTCTCAAACGCGCGATTGACCGATTCCTTGGTGATCATCGCAATCGGCAGCGACATATTGGCGATGGTCGTCGCAGTTTTCTTCGCTTCGGTGAGAAGGTCGGCAAGCGGAATGACGCGTGCAACAAGGCCAGACCGTTCCGCCTCCGCCGCATCCATCATGCGGCCGGTCAGGCACAATTCCATGGCTTTGGCTTTGCCAACTGCGCGTGTGAGGCGTTGCGTGCCGCCAGCGCCCGGCATCACCCCTAGCTTGATTTCTGGCTGGCCGAATTTGGCATTGTCAGCGGCGAGAATGAAATCGCACATCATCGCCATTTCGCAGCCGCCACCGAGCGCAAAGCCTGCCACGGCTGCAATCAACGGTTTGCGGCGGGTGGCAATCCCGTCCCATTGCGTGATGAAATCGTCGAGATAGGTCGAAGGGAAGGAGAGGTTCTGCATCTCCTTGATGTCAGCGCCGGCGGCGAAAGCCTTGTCCGAACCGGTAATCAGCATGCAGCCGATATTCGGATCTTTTTCGAAACCGTCGAGCGCAGCATTGATTTCGGCAATCACCTTGGAATTGAGCGCATTCATCGCTTGCGGGCGGTTGATCGTGATGATGCCGACACGGTCTTCCTGCGTAACAATGATGTTTTCGTAGGCCATGATGACGCCTCCCCTGTTGCTTCCGTCTTGGCTAAACGATCGCCGCGCAACCGGCAATCATCCTTTATGCAGGGCTATTTCTGGCAGGACGCACAATAGAAGGTCGAGCGGCCCGATTGCACGATGCGACGGATCGTGCCGGTGCACCCCGGATTGCTGCACGCCTCCCCTTCGCGGTCATAGGCGCGAAACGCATGCTGGAAATAGCCGAGTGAACCATCCGCCTGCGCATAATCGCGCAAGGTCGAGCCGCCGGCTTCAACCGCTTCGCTGAGCACGTCACGAATGGCGGTGGCAAGCAAATCTGCTTTGGGATGCGGCTTGCCGCTCTTGAGCGAGAGCTTTCCGGCCGCGCGCTGCGGCGACAAGCCCGCACGGTGAAGCGCCTCGCACACATAGATATTGCCCAAGCCTGCGATCAGACTTTGGTCGAGGAGCGCGGCTTTGAGCGGCGTCTTCTTACCTGCAAAGAGCGATGCCAAGAGCGCGCCATCAAGCTCATTGCCAAGCGGCTCGATGCCGAGGCCTTTGATATGGCGGTTCTCGGCCAAGGCGTCGCGCGGCACAAGATCCATGAATCCAAACCGCCGCGCATCATTATAAATGACACGTGCGCCACCCTCGAGATGGAACACGACGTGATCATGCGCGGCGATCCGGCCGGCTTGATGCACGAATTCGCCCTGCAGCGTGCTTTGCCCGTCCTCGATAATGGTGAAACGGCCTGACATGCCCAGATGCATGATCAGGGCTTCACCCGAGGAGAGATCGGCGACGAGATATTTCGCCCGCCGCCCAAGGGCGATCAGGGTCTGGCCTTCAAGCCGTTCGGTGAAGCGGGCAGGAAAGGGAAAGCGTAGATCGGGGCGCCTCTGTTCCACCCGGATCAGGCGGCGGCCTTCCATGATCGGCGCAAGGCCGCGTCTGACGGTTTCGACTTCGGGCAGCTCGGGCATGGCGTCTTTCGGAAAATCTCCCCCTCTGCCATAGCCTCAAGCCGCGTCCGGCGCTATGGTCCGCGCGCAATCGCGAAGGGGCAATCCATGGTCCAGACCGCATCGGGCAGGGACGAAGACACGCATTTCGGCTTTTCGACCGTCAGTCTCGGCGAAAAGCAGGGCATGGTCGACGAGGTGTTCCACAAGGTGGCGCGCCGTTACGATCTGATGAACGATCTGATGTCGGCCGGTCTTCATCGCGCCTGGAAGGATGCGCTCGTCTCCGCTTTGCGTCCGCCCAAACAAGGCCCGTTCGATCTCCTCGATGTTGCGGGTGGCACGGGCGATATCTCTTTCCGGGTGTTGGAGGCGGCCTCGTCCCAAGCGCGCGCCACTGTCTGCGATATCAATGGCGACATGTTGGCGGTGGGCCGCGAGCGTGCGCCCGCCAAGATCGCAGATCGGCTGACTTTCGTCGAAGGCAATGCCGAAGACCTCCCGTTTCCGGACAAAAGCTTCGACGCCTATACGATCGCGTTCGGCATTCGCAATGTGCCGCGGATCGACAAGGCGTTGAGCGAGGCCAAGCGTGTGCTCAAGCGTGGCGGGCATTTTCTGTGCCTCGAATTCTCGCATGTCGATGTGCCGGGCTTCGACCGGATCTATGATTTCTATTCGTTCAACCTTGTGCCGCCGATGGGCCGTCTCGTCACGGGCGATGCGCAGCCTTATCAATATCTGGTTGAATCGATCCGCCAATTTCCCGAGCCCGACCGCTTCGCCGCCATGATGCGCGATGCAGGCTTTGCCAATGTCACGCACCGGCCCATGACGGGCGGCATTGTGCGGCTGCATTCCGGCTGGTCGATCTGAGGCGGCTTGATGGGTTCCTTTCTAAATGCGCTGCGTTTGATGCGCGTCGGCTTCGTGCTGGGCCGCGAAGGCGCGCTGGCACTCGTTGATCCGAATGATCTACCAAGCGGTGGTCGTGTATTGTTGCGCATGGGCCGGCTCATCGAACGGCGCGATGCAGGCGATGGTGCGCAACGTCTTGCCAAGGCGCTCACGCGTCTCGGCCCCTCCTATGTGAAATTCGGGCAATTTCTCGCCACGCGTCCTGATGTCGTGGGTGTGCGCGTCGCGCGTGATCTTGAACAATTGCAAGATCGCCTGCCGCCTTTCCCGCGCAGCGAGGCCGTGAGCACGATTGAACAATCCTTCGGCCTGCCGCTTGAGTCATTATATATAGAGCTCGGCGAGCCGATGGCTGCGGCCTCGATTGCGCAAGTGCAACAAGGCATTATCGCCGATGGCGAGGCAACGCGCGTTGTCGCGGTCAAAGTGTTGCGCCCGGGCGTCCGCGCCCGTTTTCGCCGCGATCTCAACGCCATGCATTTCGCGGCATCCCAGCTTGAACATCGCGTTCCGGATCTGCGTCGGCTGAAGCCGGTTGAAGTCGTTGAAACGCTGGCGCGCTCCGTTACGATGGAAATGGATCTGCGGCTTGAAGCCGCTGCTCTTTCCGAAATGGCAGAGAACTGCCGTAGCGATGCCGATTTCCGTGTGCCGTCCGTCGATTGGGATCGCACGGCGCGCGATGTTCTGACGCTGGAATGGATTGATGGCATTCCGCTCAACGACATCAAGCGGATCGAAGCGGCGGGCATTGATCGCGTTGCACTTGCCCGTACCGTCATTCAGTCGTTTTTGCGTCACGCTTTGCGCGACGGCTTCTTCCATGCCGATATGCATCCCGGCAATTTATTCGTCGACGATCAAGAGCGGCTCTGCGCCGTCGATTTCGGCATTATGGGTCGCCTCGGTCCGAAAGAGCGCCGCTTCCTCGCCGAAATTCTCTTAGGCTTCATCACGCGCGATTATCGCCGCGTCGCCGAAGTGCATTTCGAAGCGGGCTATGTGCCTGCGCATCATTCGGTTGAGGATTTTGCGCAAGCGATCCGCGCGATCGGTGAGCCGATCCACAGCCGCACCGCTGATCAGATTTCGATGGCGAAACTTTTGACGCTTCTGTTCGAGATCACAGCCCTGTTCGACATGAAGACACGGACTGAGCTTGTGATGCTGCAGAAGACGATGGTCGTCGTCGAAGGTGTGGCGCGTTCGCTCGATCCGAAACTCAATATGTGGACGACGGCAGAGCCTGTCGTGCGCGAATGGATCGAGCGCAATCTCGGCCCGGTCGGCCGCATAGAAGACGCCAGCCGCGGTGCGCGTTCCTTCGCCAATATGATCGCCAACCTGCCGGAACTGACAGGGCGCGTGGAGCGTGTCGCCGAGCATCTCGATCGTGCCACGCGTCGCGGTTTTCGGCTTGATCCGGAGAGCGTGCAGGCGATTGGCGATGCCGAGGCGCGCCGCAATCGCTGGGGCAATGGCGCCCTCTGGCTTATCGCCTTAACCCTGCTTTACGCCGTCTTTCGCCATTTCTGATCGCCTCATGGTAAAAGAGGCCAAGTTTCGGCCGGAGTTTGTCGGATGGCCCTCGCAGGCAAGCGTATCCTCCTGATCATCGGCGGCGGCATCGCCGCCTATAAGGCGCTGGAATTGATCCGCGACTTCCGCAAGCGCGGCGCATCGGTGCGTGGCATTTTGACCAAGGCCGGGGCGGAATTCGTCACGCCCTTGTCGGTCGCCTCGTTGACCGGCGACAAATGCTACACCGATCTCTTCTCGCTCACCGACGAAGCCGAGATGGGCCATATTGAGCTCTCGCGCGATGCCGACCTTCTGGTCGTCGCGCCCGCGACGGCCGATCTTCTGGCCAAGATGGCGCATGGGCTAGCGAACGATCTCGCCTCGACCGCGTTACTCGCTACCGATAAGCGCGTCCTCGTGGCTCCCGCGATGAATGTCCGCATGTGGACCCATGCCGCGACCCAGCGCAACAGCGCGTCGCTTAAAGGCGACGGCATTATCTTTGTCGGCCCGGATGAGGGCGAGATGGCGTGCGGTGAGTTTGGCCCCGGCCGTATGGCCGAGCCGGCCGCGATTGCAGATGCAGCGGCGCGCCTGCTGGGTGCGGAAGGCCCTCTGAGTGGGCGGCGCATTCTCGTCACGTCGGGCCCCACGCATGAACCAATCGACCCGGTGCGTTACATCGCCAATCGGTCGTCGGGCAAACAGGGTCATGCCATTGCCGCTGCCGCGGCCAGCCTCGGTGCAGACGTGACCCTTGTCTCAGGCCCCGTCGCCATTCCCAATCCGCCCGGTGTGAAGACCATCCGTGTTGAGACGGCGCGCGACATGCTGCAGGCGGTGGAGAAGGCGCTCCCGGCCGATTGCGCGATCTTTTGCGCCGCGGTGGCCGATTGGCGCGTCGCGAATGAAGGTGACCAGAAATTCAAGAAAGAGGCGGGCGGCCTTCCGCCCCTTTCGCTCACCGAGAACCCGGATATCCTCGCTACCGTGTCGCGTATGGGCGACAAGCGGCCGGAGCTGGTGGTCGGCTTCGCCGCGGAGACGGAAAAGGTGATCGCCCACGCCCAAGCGAAACTCGCGCGCAAAGGGTGCGACTGGATCGTCGCCAATGACGTCTCCCATGAAGGCGGCGTGATGGGCGGGGACATGAACACCGTGCATCTCGTGACCAAAACAGGCGTCGAGGATTGGCCGAAGATGGGCAAGGACGCGGTGGCCGAGAAGCTGGTCGCGCGCATCGCTGCGACGTTGAAGGGGCGTTGGGTTTGATGGTGAAGGTCGCGATCAAGCAATTGGACCACGCCAAAGGCCTTCCTTTGCCGCATTATGCGACGCCGGGCGCGGCTGGACTCGACTTAGCTGCCGCCATTGGTGAAAATGAAAAAATCACATTGAAACCCGGGAAAAGGGCGCTAATTCCTACTGGCCTGCAAATCCATCTGCCGGATGGCTATGAGGCACAGGTACGACCCCGGTCGGGATTGGCGCTCAAAAACGGGATCGCTCTCGTCAATGCGCCCGGCACGATCGACGCCGATTACCGCGGCGAGATTGGGGTGATCCTCGTCAATCTCGGCGAGGACGATTTTGAGATTACGCGCGGTCTTAGGATTGCGCAGATGGTGATCGCACCGGTCAGTCGGGTCGATCTGGTTGCAGTGGATGAAGTCGAGGCCTCCACGCGGGGCGCGGGCGGGTTCGGATCGACCGGTGTTTGACCGGAGCCGGCCCTGCCAGATGGAAGGGCGGTTCAGATGATACTCCTCTCGCGTCGCAGCCTTCTAGCCATCGCCGCCGTGGTTGATATCGCCTTGCATGCGCGTCCGGCTCCCGCTGCCGCCAAGCTTCTCGCCGCGCGCCACAACCTTCCGCCCCGCCATCTCGAAACCATGCTGCAGGCGCTCGTCCGCGCCGGTATTCTCAAAGGCGTGCGTGGCCCACGCGGCGGTTACGAATTGGCCAAGGAGCGCCGCAAGGTTACGGCCGGCGACATTGTTCGCGCCGCCATGACATCAACAGGCGAAGATTCGATGCCGCCGATTCCAGAATCGAAACTGGTTGATCTCGTCGTTGGTCCTGCGGTGCGCGATGCCGGCGAGGTCTTCCTCGCGTCCCTTGATAAGCTCACCGTCGAGGATCTCTGCCATCAGGCCGAAGAGCGGAATGTCTTTGCTGGCGCAGCGAGCCCAGTCGATTATACAATTTAAATTGTAAAATAAAATTATATCTCGACCCTTTCTGTGGTTTAGCCTACACTCTCTGCATGTTTTGAACGGGGCCACGCCGCCCCTGTCAGGGAGATCGCGACATGACCGAAGCTGCCCGTAAAATCGAGTCGGCATCCCGTCCCGCCGGTCGCGGCCGGATCTATCACTCCATCACCGAGACGATTGGCGACACGCCGTTGGTGAGGTTGAACCGCATCGCGGATGAGCGCGGTGTGAAGGCCACGATTCTCGCCAAGCTCGAATTCTTCAATCCCATCGCCAGCGTGAAGGATCGCATCGGCGTCGCCATGATCGAGGCGCTTGAGGCCTCGGGCGCCATCAAGCCGGGCGCGACGTTGATCGAGCCGACATCCGGCAACACCGGCATCGCGCTCGCCTTTGTTGCCGCGGCGCGCGGCTATCGCCTCATTCTCGTGATGCCGGAGACGATGTCGGTCGAGCGTCGCAAGATGTTGGCGTTGCTCGGGGCTGAACTCGAACTCACACCCGGCCCGCTCGGTATGAAGGGCGCGATTGCGCGCGCCGAAGAGCTGAAAGCGTCAATTCCCGGCGCCGTCATCCCGCAGCAATTCGAGAACCCCGCCAACCCGGCAATCCATCGTGCAACGACGGCGGAAGAAATCTGGAACGACACGCAGGGCGGCGTCGATATCTTCGTGTCGGGTGTCGGCACAGGCGGCACCATCACCGGTGTCGGTCAGGTGCTGAAGAAATATAAGCCCGGTGTGAAGGTCGTCGCGGTCGAGCCGGAAGATTCGCCGGTGCTCTCTGGTGGTGCGCCCGGCCCGCACAAGATCCAAGGCATTGGCGCAGGCTTCGTGCCCGGCATTCTCGATCGCGGCGTGATCGATGAAGTCATCACTGTCGGCAATCAGACCGCGTTCGATACGGCGCGCAAACTCGCTCGCCTCGAAGGCATACCGACGGGAATCTCGGCGGGTGCTGCAACCGCCGCCGCGCTTGAACTTGGCGCGCGTCCAGAAAATGCCGGCAAGACGATTGTTGTGATCATCCCGTCCTTCGCGGAACGCTATCTTTCGACGGCTTTGTTTGAAGGGTTGTGAGAGCAAACATCTGAGCAAGTAAAAAGCCCCGCTTCGGCGGGGCTTTTTTTATTTGCGGCTGGCTAGGAAGGCTTCGTGTTCCGCCACAAGCGCGCCCGACAAGGCTTTGTCGATCAATGCGCGTGTTTCGTTGACGCCATAAAGCGCGACGAATGATCCGAAGCGCGGTCCACGCTCCTGCCCCAGCAGGATCTTGTAGATGGTCGTGAACCATTGTTGCGACACGCCAGGCCGCCCATCCGGGCTTTTCGACTTGCCAGAGAGGTCAGGATAATGGCGGCGCCCCACTTCGTAAACGACAGCCTGCAACGCTTCGGGATCAGTCGAGCCTTCATGCGAGGCGAGCGTATCGGACAAGTCTTTGAGTGCGGCGCGCGCTTGATCGTCCGGCGTTTCGTACACTTTCGAAGGCCGGACGAAATCACGGAAATAATTGAGCGCGTAGCCGACGAGCTTATCAAGCCGCGGATATTTGTCCGGGCTCGCATCAGGCGCATAGCGGCGCAGAAACGCCCAGAGCACGTTCTTGTCTTCGGTGTTGGCGACGGCGACAAGGTTCAGCAGCATACCGAATGATACGGTCGAACCTTGTCCAGCAGCATTCGCAAGCGTTTCGGCCGCAGGCGGGTTGCCGCCATGAATGTGCCAGACGGGATTCATCAGCCGTTCGCGTGGCGCTTGCGCCGGATATTTTTCCAAAAATGTCAGATAATCGTCAACATTGCGCGGAATGACATCGAAATGCAGCCGCTTGGCTTCACGCGGCTTTGAATACATGAACAGTGCCAGACTTTCCGGGCTGGCATAGCCGAGCCAATCTTCGATCGTCAGGCCATTGCCTTTCGACTTCGAGATTTTCTTGCCCTCTTCATCGAGGAACAATTCATAATTGAAGCCATCGGGCGGCGTGCCGCCCAGCGCGCGGCAGATTTCCGACGATAGCTTGACGGAGTCGATCAGATCCTTGCCCGCCATTTCGTAATCAATGCCCATTGCCGTCCAGCGCATCGCCCAATCGGGTTTCCATTGCAGCTTGCAATGCCCACCGGTGACAAGCGTCTCATAACGTTCGCCTGTCGCAGGATCGCGCCACACGACAGCGCCCTTCGATGTGAGCACTTCGTCGATCGGCACTTGCATCACATGACCTGTGACGGGGTGGACCGGGAGGAACGGCGAATAGCTCTGCGCACGCTCGGCGCGCAGCGATGGCAGCATGATTTCCATGATCGCGTCATAGCGATCGAGCATCAGCAACAGCGTCTTGTCGAAGCGGCCATCCTTGTAGCACTGCGTCGCGGAGAGAAACTCATATTCGAAGTTGAACGCATCAAGGAACGCGCGCAGGCGCGCATTGTTGTGCTCGCCGAAGGAAGGATGCGTGCCGAACGGATCAGGCACTTTCGTCAGCGGCAGATTGAGCGCCAGCCGCATCTCGTCCTGCTTCGGCACATTGTCCGGCACCTTGCGCAGGCCGTCCATGTCGTCGGAGAAGGCGATGAGCCGGGTCTTGATCTTGTCATCGGTGAGGAGGCGGAAGGCCTGCCGCACCATGGTCGTGCGCGCCACTTCGCCGAACGTGCCGATATGGGGCAGGCCCGAGGGGCCATAGCCGGTCTCGAAGATGATCTCGCTTTTGCCGAGTTTTTCTGCCCGCGCGACGAGTTTCTTCGCTTCCTCGAACGGCCAAGCGGGAGATTGGAGGGCGGCTTCGCGAAGGGCTGGGTCAGACACGGGCAGATACTTTCAATACGGATCAGAAACGGAGCGCCGGACAATAGAGAGTGCAGCCGCCGGGCTCAAGGCGCGGGACATAGCGCAGGAAGGCTGGCTCCGTCCAATCGGACGGGACCGATCGACGGGCGCGGAACAACCGAGCAGAACGCAGAACGCATGTAACGCAGTGTCAGCCGATGCAGCGCGCCGCCTTTTCCATCCCATCCCGCCCGTCGAAGCAGGCCGCGTCGATGGTCAGCGTGCGGGACGTGCTCCGTTACATGGGTCTCAGCGCCCGCCAATGTGCCGATATCGAAACGCGAGCTGCCGCCCTGAAGACCGGGCCGGAGACCGTGGCGATCGCATGGGGCCTCGTCACGGAAGATGCATTCTACGCCGCTTTGGCCCGTGTGCTCGGTCTTGGCTTTCTGGCCCGTCGCTTTGATGTTGATCGGCGCTTTGTCTCGCCGCATGCAGTCGAGGCGGGTTTGACGCGCGACACGCGCGGTCGCCTGATCGCTGCGCCGCAAGGGATTTGGCTTGATCGTTTTCTCGTCGAACGTCCAGCCTTCAGCATTCTGACATCGCCGCGCATTCTGCGCGACAGCCAACGCGCTGCGCTTCGTCATGAGCATGCCTTATGCGCAGCGGGTGAACTCGGGCTTTCAACCCCCGGTGAAACGGCCCATCGCGATGGCAGCGCGTCGGGGTTCACGGCCGGCGCGTGGGTTCTGGCGCTTGTTGCCATCCTATTTGGCGATCCACTCCTGTCCTTGCCGATCACCGTGCCGCTTTTTCTTGTATTTGCTTGGACCATTGCGCAACGGATCGTGGCTGTCGCCGTGCGCTCTGAGACGCGGCGACCCCATCCCATCGAAACGCTTCCACCGGGAGAACTGCCCTTCTATTCGGTGCTTGTACCTCTTTACCGTGAAGATGCGGTGATTGGGGCCTTGGTGGAAGCGCTTGGCGGCTTTGATTATCCACCTGAGAAACTCGAAATTCTTTTTCTCGTTGAAACGCAGGACGCAATGACACGCAACGCTTTGAAGCGTTATCGTCTACCGTCCTTCATGCGCATTGTCCCCTGTCCGGATGGCGTGCCGCGTACCAAGCCACGGGCACTCAATCTTGGCCTCCACGAATGTCGTGGTGAATTCGTTGCGATTTATGATGCCGAAGATCGCCCGGAGCCGGATCAACTTTTAAAGGCAGCCGCGCTTTTTCGCACACAACCCGATGATGTCGCCTGTCTTCAGGCCGAACTCGCCATTGATCAAGCGGACAATCATTTTCTCACGCGTGGTTTTGCGCTGGAATATGCCATGCTTTTTCAATTGGTTGTTCCATCATTTTGCGTGTTCAATCTCCCCGTCGCACTTGGCGGTACATCCAATCATTTCCGGCGCTCTGTTTTGGTGGCGTTGCACGGTTGGGATGCTTGGAATGTGACCGAAGATGCTGATCTTGGCTTGCGCCTCGCTTGGCATGGCTATCGCGTCGTTCATCTGGCTTCGCGCACATGGGAAGAGGCGCCTGACACGTTCAAATTTTGGCAGCGTCAGCGTGTGCGTTGGATCAAGGGCTGGATGCAAACGGCCCTGGTTCAACTGCGTCGACCCGCCAACCATTGGCGCAATCTCAGTCTGCTTCAAAAAATTGCTATGTTGCACCATCTGGTTGGCACGCCTGTCGCTGCCCTGATGACACCGCTTTTCGCCGTCGCGCTCCTTGTCGAATGGATGGATGGCGTCATCAGTCCTGTACAGGAGGGCATGATCGCGCTCGGTTCGGCTCTGGCGGTTGCGGGCGTGATTTCCATGGTGGCATTGCTTCTGGCGGCCAAACCGCACCTCTCGCCGCGCGCCTATCTGCGCGCGCTCTTCGGAGCACCAATCTACATGCTGCTGATCTGGGGATGCGCTTGGCTCGCCCTGATCGAACTGGTGCGCCATCCTTTCCGCTGGAACAAGACACCGCATGGCGAGAGCGTAGCCGTCGTGGCCGCCACTGCGCTGCCGCTCCGGGCGAAGATCGCGCGGGTGATCCGAGCGACCCCATTTCGCCGCAAAGCCATGCCAGCTTTCGCTCATGCTGATGACGCGCCACGCACACAAACCCCGCCGCGCCTATGAGGCTGGCCATCGTCCGAAGTTTCTGGCGCTGGTTGATCACAGTGTCGAATGCGATCGTGCGTTGCGTTTCGCCGCCCGCCGCGCTCGTCGAGTGGGTGCCGATCTTGTCCTGCTGGCGGTGATCGCGCCCGATCCTGAAGCGCCAGATCTCCTTGGCGTTGCGGATCTCATCCGCGATGAGGCTGCCGCCCAAGCCCATACTCGTCTTGCCACTGTCGCCGCCGCGACCGGTGCCTTAGCTGGGGCGGCGCCGACGCTGTTGATCCGCGAGGGCGACCGTGCGGCAGCGCTCCTCGACGTCATCGACAATGATGAGGATGTCTCCCTCCTTGTTCTTGCCGCCTCGCCCCGGGGGCAGGGGCCGGGTCTCTTGATCGATTCGCTTTTGGCGAGCGATGCCACGCCCTTTCCGGTGCCGATTGCCATCGTCCCGGCGGGCTTGTCCGACGCCCAAATCGACGCCGTCGCCTAAGAGGCATCTGCCATGCTGGGGCTTGGCCCGGTTTTGCCGTTTTTCCATTGATCTTTCGGCCCTGCCGCCACAGATAGAGGACAGCATCCCTGCCGGCCTTGAACCGGTCCTGAGGAGACGAGAGAGCCATGTTCATCCAGACCGAAGCCACCCCGAACCCCGCCACGCTGAAATTCTTGCCCGGCCGTACCGTGATGGCCGATGGCACACTCGACATTCGCGATCCGCGCGCTGCCGAACGTTCGCCTTTGGCCCGCCGCCTGTTTGCCGTCCCCGGTGTCACCGGTGTGTTTTTCGGCTCCGATTTCGTCTCCGTCACCAAGGACGAGGGCGAGTGGCAGCACATGAAGCCCGCTATTCTGGGCGCCATCATGGAGCATTACCTCTCGGGCGATCCGATCCTCGAAGGTGAGGCTGATGCGGCCTCGGCCGAGGATGAAGAATTTTTCGACGACAAGGACAGCGCCACGGTCGCCACGATCAAGGAATTGCTGGAAACACGCATTCGCCCCGCCGTTGCAGGCGATGGCGGCGATATCACGTTCCGCGGGTTCAAAGACGGGATCGTCTATCTCGCGATGAAGGGCTCCTGCTCAGGCTGCCCGTCGTCAACCGCCACGCTCAAGCATGGCATTCAAAATCTTCTGCGCCACTTCTTGCCTGATGTGCGCGAAGTTCAGGCGATGTGATCACGCATCGTCTGTTTAGTCCTCGATCTGGAACATTTTCATGTTTGATACGCCCTTGTCGGATGACGCTTTGCGTCAACTGTTTCTTGATGCCCGCACGCATAATGCTTGGACGGACAAGCCCGTCAGCGATGGCGAATTAGAACGCCTCGTATCTTTGATGCTGATGGCGCCGACGAGCGTGAATGCGCTGCCAGCCCGCATCATCTTCGTGCGCTCGAAAGAAGCGAAGGAAAAGCTGCGCCCGGCGCTGTCGCCCGGCAATGTCGACAAGACAATGGCCGCTCCTGTCACCGCCATCATCGGCTATGACACGGAATTTCATCAGCATCTGCCGAAGCTCTTCCCGCATGCCGATGCCAAAAGCTGGTTCGACGGCAAACCCGATTTCATTGAAGAGACGGCCTTCCGAAATTCATCGTTGCAAGGTGGCTATCTCATCCTCGCCGCGCGTGCATTGGGGCTTGATTGCGGTGCCATGTCAGGCTTCAACAAGGCCGCCGTCGAGAAAGCTTTCTTCCCCGATGGCAAAGTGAAAGCGAATTTCCTATGCAATATCGGCCATGGCGATCCGAAGGGATTGTTCCCGCGTTCGCCGCGCCACGCCTTCGCCGATATCGCGAAAATCGTCTGATGCAAAAAAGAAGCGCGCCAATGCGGCGCGCTTCATCCCCCCGGATTAGATTGAGCGTCAGTCGAGCTTAAAGCCCGAGGCGGCGATCACTTTCTTCCAGCGTGCCGATTCCTGCGCCATCATGGTTGCAAATTCCTGCGCGCTGTTGCCGATTGGCGCGGCCCCTTCATCCGAGAGACGACCGCGAATGACGTCGCTGCGAATGGCCGCAGCAATGGCGGTTGAGAGACGCTCCTTCACGGCAGCAGGCACGCCCTTCGGCACGACGAAGCCATACCACGCTGTCGATTCATAATCGGGATAACCCGCTTCTGCGATAGCCGGGATACCCGGGAGCTGCGGAATCGCTTTGCGCGATGTCACGGCGAGCGCACGCAATTGCCCGCCATGCACGAGGCCCGTCACCGACGGCAGCGTCGTGATCATGAATTGCGTTTGTCCGCCAACAAGATCGTTGAGCGCAGGCCCTGCGCCGCGATACGGCACATGCACCATTTGAATGCCCGCGACTTCACCAAGCAGCAACACGGCCACATGACTGGCTGATCCATTGCCCGCCGATCCATATGATAATTTGCCGGGATTCTTTTTGGCGTAGTCGATCAAATCCTGGAACGACTGGAACGGCGAGTTTTTTGGCACGACAAGCACGAGTGGTGCGGCGGCAATCAGCGTAAGTGCATCAAAGGCTGCAAGCGGATCGACTTTCACGCTTTTGAACATATGCGGATTGACGGTCATTGGCCCCTGATTGGCCATCAGGATCGTGTAACCATCGGGCGGCGCCCCCGCGGCTTGCGCCACGGCGATGTTGCCCCCGGCCGAACCATTGTTTTCAACCACGACCGATTGGCCAAGATTTTCACTCATGCCCTGCGCGACGAGGCGTGCAATGGCATCGGTGCCGCCACCGGCGGCATAAGGCACAATCAATTTGATTGGGCGATCAGGAAATTGCGCCTGCGCGGCGAGCGGAAACAGGCACAGGCCAGCCATAATCATACGCCGGATGATGCGCATCGTTCTTTCTCCGTGGTCAATTCGTGCGCGACATGAGGGAAGCAGGCAACCGCAATGATCCGTCGAGAATCATGCGTGCTGTGCGGATCAGCGACACGGTCGGCGGCGTATGGCTGTCAGCGGCAGGTTTGATGGCGAGGTCGATTTGTCCCGCCGGATGTTCGATGGTGAGCTGGCCTGTGGCCGCAGCATCAGCCGCAAGCGCGTGCACGAGCGTGCCCGGCGTTGCCGCTGCAGTCGCAAGTCCAACAGCGCCGGTCACGGCCAGTGCCTTGTGGCAACTTGCCGGCATGAAATAGCGTGCAGTGAAAGCGCCACCGCGTGCGGCTGGTGCGATCAAAACGGGTTTGGGGATGACAAGGCCCGACACATCGCCAAGGCCCATCGCCTCACCACACACACGGCGGATTTTTTCGAGGCGTGCGAGAAAGCCGCGATCGGCATCCAATTCTGCCGGGCTTTCTTGTCCCGTCTTGCCGATGCTTTCGGCGCGGAGAATGACAAGCGGCACGCCCGCATCGACAAGGCTGACCGGAACGCCTTCGATTACATCCTGCGCCGCGCCTGTCGGGAGCAGATGGCCCGTCTTTTTACCGATCGCATCGGGGAAACTCAGGCGGATGGAGGCCGCTGTGCCTGGGACGCCATCAATGCGCGCTTCGCCTTCATAGGTGAGGACCCCGCCGGGCGTTGTCAGCCGCGCTTCAACGAGGCTGCCGGTATTGACGTTGTGAATGGTGAGAACCGTCTCACCATCGGTTGCTGCCACCAATCCACGCTCGACAGCGAATGGCCCGACGGCCGCAAGCATGTTGCCGCAATTGGGGGAGGTATCGACGATCCGGTCGAGCACCTTCACCTGCGCAAACAGGTAGTCGACATCGGCGCCGGCCCGGCTCGGGGGGCCGACAATGGCCACTTTGCTCGTCAGCGGATTGCCGCCGCCAATGCCATCGACTTGCAATTCATGCCCGGCGCCCATGGCCGAGATGAGAATGCTGTCACGGCGGGCGGGGTCGGCCGGCAGGTCGGTCGCGAGAAAGACCGCGCCCCGTGAGGTGCCGCCGCGCATCAGCGCGCAAGGGATCGACGATTTTGACATTAATTGTTTCATTTTCAGGAATAATCAGACCGATTCATTCATTTAATGGACAGCAATAATCTTGTTAAATGCAATGATTTCTGAAATTATTGCGAAATGCGGATCAATTTCGAACTCAACGATTTGCGCGCCTTTTTGGCGGTTTTCGATCTCGGCAGCTTCCACAAGGCCGCCGAAATGCTGGGCATGTCGCAGCCCGCATTATCGCGCCGTCTGCAGGCGCTTGAGGCGATGGTGGGTGCCTCGCTTCTGGAGCGAACGACGCGCCGGGTCGGGCCAACGCCGATCGGTCTCTCCTTCGCGCCTTTGGCCCGCCGCGTGCTGCATGAATTCGAGGACAATCTGCTCGGCATCACGGGCGTGGGGGCGCAACAAAGCGGCCAGATCACGCTCGCCTGCATCCCCACGGCGGCGTTCTATTTCCTGCCGCGTGCGATCGACCGCTTTCACGCGCTTTATCCGCGCATCCGCTTTCGCATCCTCGATCTATCCAGCAATGACGGGCTTCTCAGCGTAAGTCGCGGCGAGGCCGATTTCGGCATCAATCTCACCGGCAACAGCGAGACCGATCTGGATTTCACCCCGCTGATCGACGATCCCTTCGTGCTTGCATGTCGGCGCGACCATGCGCTTGCCGAACGCACGCGCCTGACATGGAAAGACCTCGAAGGCGAAGCGCTGGTTGGCGTCAGCCGCGCGAGCGGTAATCGCGTCATTCTCGAAAGCGCGCTCGCCGCGCTCGATGTGCATCTCGAGTTTCAATATGAGGTCAATCACCTCACGACATCGCTTGGCCTTGTCGAGCGTGGGCTCGGGATCGCTATTCTGCCAAAGCTGGCAACACCGCCCGATGGCCACCCGCTGATCGTCTCCCGCACCATCGGTGCGCCGCCGATCTCGCGCACCATCGGCCTCGTCGAGCGGCGCAAGGCGCGGCTGTCCCCGGCCGCACAGCGCTTTCGCGACATGCTGGTCGAGACTTGGCATCTCTAAGTCAAGACTTGGCATCTCTAAAACGCTCAGCGCGGGAAAAAATCATCCTGATGCCTGCAATTCAGCCGCAAAATGCGCTAGACGAAACGAATGGAGGATTCGCGCTTGCGTTGTCTCGCGATTGATACGGCCCTGAACGGTTGTTCTGCCTGCGTGCTTGAAACCGGCGCGGCGGAGCCGCTCGCCATGGAGACGCTGCTCATTGAGCGCGGCCATGCAGAAGCGCTCTTACCGCTTGTCGAACGCGTGATGGCGAAAGTCGACGGCAGTTTCTCGTCGCTTGATCGTGTCGCCGTCACGGTTGGTCCGGGCAGTTTTACCGGGCTTCGCGTCGGCATTTCGGCGGCGCGCGCCATTGCTTTAGCCGCCAATGTACCCTGCGTCGGTGTAACGACGCTGGCTGCCTATGCTGCCCCGCTCATCATGCAGCAGGACGCGTCCGTGTCCGTCGCCGCCATCGATGCGCGGCATGGGCAGGTTTATGTCCAAGCCGTTGCGCCGCGGAGCATGACCTTGATCACACCGCGCATTGCGCCCGTGCGCGAGGCCGTGCGGATGTTGGGTCAGGCTTCGCTCCGTATCGTCGGGACGGGGGCTGAACTTTTCGCAGATGATGCGCGCGCCTTCGGTCTCAATGTGATTTCGGCCGATGCCGCGCCTTGCCCTGACATCGTCTATGTCGCGCGGCTCGGACTTGTGGCCGATCCAGCGAGCGCACCGCCACGGCCTTATTATTTGCGCGCGCCTGATGCCAAGCCGCAAGCGCATGCGCGCATTGCGCGGGCGGAGCAGGAGGCGTGAGATGGGTTTGTTCGCACGCTTGTTCGGCCGTTCGAAGCGGCCTGTCATTGCAAGGCTGAAGCCGTCTGACGCAGATGATGTCGCGTTTCTTCATGGCGACAATTTCGATCGCGGTTGGTCTGTACCGGAATGCGAAAATCTCATCACAGACGCCACGTGTTATGGTGTTGGCGCGCAATTACCGGGTGAGAAGACACTCTGCGGTTTTCTCTTGTGCCGCATCGCTGCCGATGAAGCGGAAATCTTATCAATCGCCGTGGCCCGTCATGCACGCGAGCGCGGGATTGCCAAAGCTATGCTCGCGCGCGGCATTGCCGGTCTCGGTGTCGAACGCGTCCGTTCGCTTTTTCTCGAAGTCGAGGCTGAGAACATTCCAGCGCTGAAACTCTACCGCCATTTCGGCTTCGAAGAAGTTGGACGCCGCCCAGCCTATTATCGCAAAGCCGATGGCAGCACGGCGGAAGCCATTGTCATGCGTCGGAATTTTTGATCCGTGCGCTGGCGCGTTCCTTTCGTGCTCGCGGTGCTCGCGCAAGTCACGCCGCCGATGATGGCGGTGCAAGCACTTGCGCTGAAATATAATTGGCGCATCGCGCATAAAATGCCGGTTTGGTTTCATCGGCTGGTTTTAAAATTGCTGCGCGTGCGTGTGCGGATCGAGGGAGCGCCTGCGCCCGATCGTCCCTTGCTCATCGTGTCGAACCATCTGTCTTGGCTCGACATTGTTGTTATCGGAGCAGCTTTCCCGGTGAGCTTCATCGCCAAGGCGGAAGTGGGGACGTGGCCCCTGATCGGCACATTCGCCCGCATGCAACGCTCGGTCTTTATCGACCGCACCCGCCGCACCGCGACGCGTGACGCTCATGCCGCGATGACTGCGCGGCTCGCTCAAGGCGATCCCTTGGTGCTCTTTGCTGAAGGGACGACGTCGGATGGCCATCGCGTCCTGCCTTTCCGCTCGGCCTTGATCGGCGCTGCAACCAGCGTCGCGACCGAAGAGGGCCCTGCCCGTGTCCAGGCCTTGACGGTCGCCTATCCCGGCCGGGCCGGGGCGGAAATGGCCTTGCCGGGCCCCGACCTCGCTTGGCATGGCGACATGGACCTTTTGCCTCACCTCAAAGACGTGATCATGGGTCCCCCCATTCAGGCGGCGCTGCGCTTTGGCACACCGGTCGCGATTGCCCCTGAGGGCGACCGCAAGGCCTTGGCCCGCGATCTTGAGGCCGAAATTGCGTGCACCTATGACGCGCTGCGGCTGGGGCCCGTCTGAACGGCGGAATCCGGTTCTCATCCCGGCCAAGAGCGGATAAGAACGGCCCGCAACCGAGCCCAGCCCCAACCATGACCGCGACGGACCCGAAAAAGCTCTTCGTCAAATCCTATGGCTGCCAGATGAACGTCTATGACGCCCAGCGCATGGCGGACGTTCTCGCGCCCGAAGGATTCGTCGAAACGCAGGCGATGGAAGACGCCGATATCGTCATCCTCAATACCTGTCATATCCGCGAAAAGGCGGTCGAAAAGGTCTATTCGGAATTAGGTCGCGTGCGTGAGCTGAAGAAAGAGCGCAACGCCGCAGGCCACGACACCAAGATCGTTGTGGCGGGATGCGTCGCGCAGGCCGAAGGCGTCGAGATCACCCGCCGTGCGCCAGCGGTCGATCTCGTGGTCGGGCCACAAAATTATCACCGCCTGCCCGATTTGCTCAAGCAGGCCGAAGCCCGGCGTGGCATCGTCGATACAGAGTTTCCGGTCGACGACAAATTTTCTGCGCTCCCGATGCCGAGCGCCAAAAAGACCTTGGCACGTGGCGTTTCCGCCTTCCTCACCGTGCAGGAAGGTTGCGATAAATTCTGCACCTTCTGTGTCGTACCCTATACGCGCGGCGCCGAGCTCTCACGTGATATGGATGCCATTCTGCGCGAAGCCCGCCATCTCGCCGAAGCCGGCATTCGCGAAGTCACGCTGATCGGCCAGAATGTGAATGCGTGGCATGGCAAGGGCCATGATGGCGCTGCCTCGACGCTGGGTGAATTGCTCTATGCCGTTGCTGATATCCCCGGCATCGAGCGCTTGCGCTACACCACCAGCCATCCGCGCGACATGGACGAGAGCCTGATCGCGGCCCATCGCGATCTGCCGCAGCTGATGCCCTATCTGCATTTGCCGGTCCAATCGGGTTCCGATAAGATTCTCGATGCGATGAATCGTAAGCACACGCGTGACGATTATCTGCGCCTGATCGACCGCATCCGTGCGGCGCGGCCAGACATTGCGCTGTCGTCAGACTTCATCGTTGGCTTCCCGGGCGAAACAGATCGCGATTTCGAAGACACGATGGATTTGGTCCGCCGGGTGGGCTTCGGCTCGGCCTTTTCGTTTAAATATAGCGAGCGTCCGGGCACGCCCGCGGCCGAACTGACCGAACAACTCCCCGAAAGCGTCAAGAATGAGCGCATCTACGCGCTGCAGGCGCTGATCATGGAGCAGCAGACGGCCTTCAACGCCGCGACCATCGGCAAGGTCGTCGACGTCCTGATCGAGAAGCGTGGCCGCCATCCCGGCCAATGGACCGGCAAATCGCCCTATCTTCAGCCGGTGGTGGTCGAGCATGAGGTTCATACGGGTGACATCGTTCCGGTGGAAATCACCTCGATCGTCGCCAACAGCCTAAACGGACGGGTTGCAGGCCCGGCCAGGAGCGCGCACATTTCATGACGCACGCAGCAAGGAGCCCCCGTTGAGAGCGCAGGACGGTTTGAATCGCTTCACCCGCACCGAAGTTCGGCCCCGCGAAGGGCTCGCTGAAACGGCTGAGATCAAACTCTCCTTCGATGACAACAAGCTCGCGGGTCTTGTCTTCGGCCATTACGATCAAAACCTTGCGCATCTTGAGCGCCGCATTGGCGTGATCGCGCATGTCAATGGCAATCAGGTTACGATCAAAGGGCCGCCAGAGACGACGGAACAGGCGCGCCGCATTCTGGAAGGTCTCTATGATCGCGTGCGGCAGGCGGGTGCTATTTCGACCGGCGATATCGATGGCATGATCGAAGAACAGGCCATGCAAGGGTCACTCTTCCCCGAAGGCGAAGACATCGTCACAAGCTTTGATGAAGTCGCGACACGCAAGCGCCGCGTGCGCGCACGTAATGCCGCGCAGCATCGGTATCTCAAGCTCTTGAAAAAGCATGAGCTGGTTTTTGCCGAAGGCCCCGCCGGCACCGGTAAGACATGGCTTGCCGTCGGCCACGCCGTGCAGCTTCTGGAACAAGGCGTTGTGGAGCGTCTCATCCTGTCGCGTCCCGCGGTGGAAGCGGGCGAACGCCTTGGCTTTTTACCAGGCGACATGCGTGAGAAAGTCGATCCCTATCTGCGCCCGATCTATGATGCGCTCTATGACTTTATGGAAGCGCGCCATGTCGAACGCGGGCTGCAGACCGGCATGATCGAAATCGCGCCGCTCGCCTTCATGCGTGGCCGCACACTGACCAACGCCATGGTCTTGCTGGACGAAGCGCAGAACACCACATCAATGCAGATGAAGATGTTCCTCACGCGTTTGGGTGAAGGTTCGCGCATGATTATCACGGGCGATCCGACACAGATCGATTTGCCGCCCGGCCAGAAATCGGGCCTCGTCGAGGCTGTGCGTGTGCTCGATGGGGTCGAAGGCATTGGCCGCGTGACCTTCGCCGAAGCCGATGTCGTGCGTCACGATCTCGTTCGCCGCATTGTCACGGCCTATGAAGCGCAGAGCCGCGGAGAAACGTCGCGCGCATGATCGTGCTCGATTGCGTTAGCGAAAGTCCGCTCTGGGAGCGCCATCCCGGTATTGAGGCGGTGGCCGAACGTGCGCTCGCGCAGGCGGCGCAGGATTGCGGTATGACGCTCCTTAATGGGGCGGAAGTCTCGCTCCTGCTCATCGACGATGCGCGGATGCGCGAGATGAACCGCGAATGGCGCGAGAAGGACAAGCCGACCAATGTCCTCTCGTTTCAATCGGTGCCGCCGGAGCGGCTCGCCAGTGCGCCTTTTCTCGGCGATATCGTGCTGGCTTGCGAAACGGTGGAGCGCGAAGCGGCGAACGAAGGCAAAAATTTTGACGACCATGCAGCCCATTTGGTCGTGCATGGATTTTTACACCTCCTCGGCCATGATCACATTGATGATCGCGAGGCGGATGTCATGGAAGCGCTCGAAACCCGTATTCTGGCTGCGCTCGGCATTGCCGACCCCTATGCGGATGAGCATTGAGGATCAATCATGTCCGACGAATCGAAAAACGCCGCTGATCAGACCAAAATTCCGCCGCTGCCTGAGCGCGATGGCGAAAGCCTGATTGATCGTCTTCTTGGCAAGATCGGTCTGCGGTCCGGTGCGCTTATTCGTGGCGAGTTGGAAGATGCGCTCGAAGAAGGCGACACCAATGGCGGCTTCTCGCCGGAAGAGCGCGAGATGCTGCGCAACGTGCTGCGGCTCCGTATCCAGCACGTGCATGATGTGATGGTGCCGCGCGCTGACATTGTCGCGGTCGAGATCGATACGTCACTTGGTGAATTGTTGCGCCTTTTTCGGACGGAAGGCCATTCGCGTTTGCCGGTCTATTCTGACACGCTCGACGACCCGCGCGGCATGGTCCACATCCGCGACTTTCTCGATTACCTCGCGGCCCGCGCTGAGGCTGCGGTTGGACAGGACACGGCGACGTCTTCGCCCGATCTTGGCCGCATCGATTTGACGACGACCTTGGCGGAAGCGCGTATTTTCCGTCCCGTGCTCTATGTGCCGCCATCCATGCCTGCCCTTGATCTGTTGGTGAAGATGCAGACCACGCGCACCCATATGGCTCTCGTGATTGACGAATATGGTGGCACCGATGGTCTCGTTTCGATCGAGGATCTTGTCGAGATCGTCGTCGGCGATATTGAGGACGAGCATGATGATGCCGAAGCGCAGCTGATCACGCGCGAGAGCGAGGAAATCTACATCGCCGATGGGCGGGCCTCGCTTGAGGATGTCGAGGAATTGCTGGGCGTGAGTTTTGCCGAAATCGATATTGCCGAAGATGTCGATACGGTCGGTGGCCTTGTCGCCACACTTGCAGGGCGTGTGCCTGTGCGGGGTGAAATCATCGCAGGTCCACTCGGTCTTGAATTCGAAGTGCTGGATGCCGATCCGCGCCGTGTGAAAAAAGCCCGCATTCATCGCGTCAAGGCGGATGGCGAGACGCAGGACGGCACGAAGAAGACCGAACCGCAAGAATGATCGACGCACGCGCGACCAATTTTATCCGCCCTCTCACAGGATGGCGGGCGATGGTGTTCGGCATGGTGGCCGGTGCCATTGGGTCGTTCGCGTTGGCGCCTTATCATTTTCTGCCAGCTCTGGTCATTGCAATGAGCGCAGCCATCATCATGCTTGATGGTGTTGTCGCCGGTACGCAAACAGGCAAAGCACGATGGCGTGCAGCCTTCGCAGCTGGATGGAGTTTCGGCTTTGGCTGGTTCGTCGCTGGGCTCTGGTGGCTCGGCATGGCCTTCTTGGTCGAGCCTGATCAATTCGCGTTGCTTTTGCCGCTTGGCGTCATTGGCCTTCCTGCCGTTTTGGCCGTCTTTTACGGATTGGCTTTCATTCTGGCGGCGGCGCTCTGGTCGCGCGGGCCTGCACGGATTGCCGCCTTCGCCCTGTCTTTGGCGCTGATTGAATGGATTCGCGGCCATATCTTTACGGGCTTTCCGTGGAACATGCCGGGCATGGCGCTTGCGGGTTCATTGACGCTTGCACAAACGGCATCGTTGATCGGAGCCTATGGGCTGAACATCATCGCAATCTTTGCCGCCGCTTCACCTGCGGCGCTTGTGGGGCGCGGCACGTGGATGCGTCGCGCTAGCCCGCTTGTGGCGTCTTCACTTGTCATCATGGCCATGATCGGTTTTGGCCAATGGCGCTTATCACAACCCGCACCCCCTGATGTTGCTGGGGTCGTGTTGCGCATTATGCAACCGGATGTGCCGCAGGATGCGAAGTTCCGCCCGCAGAATCGCGATGCCATCATGGCGCGTTATTTCTCCGTCTCGAGTGCGCCCGGCGCTGAGAAGGTCACGCATTACATTTGGCCAGAATCGCCCTTCCCCTTTCTGCTGACGCGCGACGGCCAAGCCCTCGACGACATCGCTGCCATGTTGAAGGGGCGTGCAGTGCTCATCACGGGTGCCGTGCGTGCACGGCCCGCACTGCCGGGTGAAATGCGGCACGCCTATTACAATGGCATTCAGGTGATCGGCGGGAAGGGCGAAGTGCTTGACCATGCCGATAAGGTGCATCTCGTTCCATTCGGCGAATATTTGCCGCTCGCCGACGCTTTGGAAGCATTGGGCTTGCGGACCTTCGTGCCAGTGCCGGGCGTGTTCACCCCGGGCGCAGAACGCGTGGCGCTGTCAGTGCCCGGTCTGCCGGATGCATCGCCGTTGATTTGTTATGAGGCGATTTTTCCGGGCGAGGTCTTGCCCGATGACGCTCGTCCGCTTTGGTTGTTGAATGTCACCAATGATGCGTGGTTCGGTATCACGCCTGGGCCGCATCAGCATTTCGCGCAAGCGCGGCTACGCAGTATCGAGGAAGGCTTGCCCTTGGTGCGCGCCGCCAACAACGGCATTTCAGCGATCATTGATTCGTATGGGCGTATTCGCGCACAACTTAAGCTTGGCGAAACGGGAATAGTTGATGGAGCACTGCCCGGCGCCATTGATCCGCCGGTTTTTACTCAAATGCAATCAATTCCCTTAATGTTAATGCTTGTTTTGCTAGGCGGTATAGCCTTGTACGGGCGTCATTTCGATTGACTTACCCTTAGAAAGTGTAGAGTGTATTTATGTGATTAATACGAGTATTATCTTAGAAATTGTTTATTCGTAATTATGCAACCGTGAATTGATCAGTTCGGATTGCATCTCGATTGTTCCCGTTGCGTCGCGCGTTGGCCCATTGTCTCCGCAGAGGACGCATGATGAAGAAGGTTCCCAATCCCGTCGATGTTCATGTCGGTAGCCGTGTCCGCATGCGGCGCATTCTGGTTGGCATGAGCCAGGAGAAGCTGGGCGATGCGCTGGGCCTGACATTCCAGCAGGTGCAGAAATACGAGAAGGGCACAAACCGCATCGGTGCCAGCCGCCTACAGGCGATTGCCAATATTCTCGGTGTTCCGGTCGATTATTTCTTCGATGGAATGCCGCAGGATGAGACGACGCCGATGTTGCCCGCCCATGAGACGGAGGCGACCTATGTGGTCGATTTCCTCTCTACGGCGGAAGGCGTCCAACTCAACAAGGCCTTCGTCCGCATCCGCGATGCCAAACTACGCCGGAAAGTGGTTGAGCTCGTCCGCGAGATCGCCGGGGCGCCCGAGGAAGCCGCCTGAGGCTTGGGGCGACCGTTCGCCAAACCGAACAATTCGTCCGCCATATCTTGACGGACGGTGAGCCTCCATGGCACTGAGCGCCGGCGGCCGGGAAGGCCGCCCGGCGGGTGAGCCGCCGTACTTCCAAACGCAGGAGGTCTGAGTGGCACGCGCGGATTATCTGTTTACCAGTGAATCGGTCTCTGAAGGCCATCCGGACAAGGTTTGTGACCGGATTTCCGACGAGGTCGTGGATGCCTTCTTCCGCGAAGGCGCCGCTCAAGGCATTGATCCCTGGCAGATCCGCGTGGCCTGCGAGACGCTCGCCACCACCAACCGCGTCGTCATTGCCGGCGAAACCCGCGGTCCCGAGACGCTCACGGCCGATTACATCGCCCATATCGCCCGCCTCGCCATCCGCGACATCGGCTATGAGCAGGATGGGTTCCACTGGCAGGATGCCGATATTGAGGTGCTTCTGCACCCGCAATCGGCCGATATTGCCGTCGGTGTGGATTCGGCCGGCAACAAGGACGAGGGCGCAGGCGACCAGGGCATCATGTTCGGTTATGCCTGCCGCGAAACGCCTGAGCTGATGCCGGCGCCGCTGCACTACGCCCATAACATCCTACAGCGCCTGTCCAAGGCCCGCCGCTCGGGCGAGAGCAAGGTGCTCGGCCCCGATGCCAAGAGCCAGGTCACGGTCCGCTATGTCGATGGCAAGCCCGTCGGCGTCACCCAGATCGTTGTCTCGACCCAGCATCTCGACGAGAACCTCTCTTCGCATGACGTCCGCGCCATCGTTGAGCCTTACGTCCGCGAGACGCTGCCGCAGGGCTGGATCGATGCCAACACAGTCTGGCACGTCAACCCGACGGGCAAATTCGTGATCGGCGGGCCCGATGGCGACACCGGCCTCACCGGCCGCAAGATCATCGTCGACACTTATGGTGGCGCAGCGCCTCATGGCGGCGGCGCCTTCTCCGGCAAGGATCCGACCAAGGTGGACCGTTCGGCCGCTTATGCCGCGCGCTACCTCGCCAAGAACGTCGTCGCGGGCGGCCTCGCCGATCGCTGCACGATCCAGCTTTCTTATGCGATTGGCGTCGCCAAGCCGCTGTCGATCTATGCCGACCTTCACGGCACCGGCCAGGTCGATCCGGCGAAGCTTGAGAAGGTTCTGATGGAAGCGATGGATCTGTCCCCGCGCGGCATCCGCACCCATCTCGATCTCAACAAGCCGATCTATGCCCGCACCGCCGCTTACGGCCATTTCGGGCGCAAGCCCGAGGCCGATGGCGGCTTCTCGTGGGAAAAGACTGATCTCGCTGACAAGCTCAAGGCTGCTTTCTAACATCATGCGGACGGAGCGTCGTGACACGGCCTTTTATGGCCGACGTAAAGGTCATCCGCTCCGTGCCCATCAGGCCAATCTGTTTGAAGAACTCCTGCCGCGCCTACGTGTGCGGCCGGAGGAATTGAAAAATCCCGCCGCCCTCTTTCCGCGTCCGATCACGGAACTTTGGCTTGAGATTGGATTTGGCGGTGGCGAACATCTCGCTCATCGTGCGCGCGAAAATCCGGCCGTCGGTTTCATTGGCTGTGAACCCTTCGTCAACGGCATGGCAAAATTGCTTGCTGCTGTTGAGAGTGACCATCTCGATAATGTCCGGCTTTATGACAGCGATGCCGCGCATGTGATTGCCGGTCTGCCCGACGCGTCGGTGTCGCGCGTTTTTTTGCTTTATCCCGACCCCTGGCCAAAGCGTCGCCACCATAAACGCCGCTTCGTGTCGGACGAGATGCTGACGAAACTCGCGCGCATCATTAAGCCGGGCGGCGATTTCTGGTTCGCTAGCGATATCGATCATTATGTCGGCTGGACACTTGCGCGGATATTGCGGTCGCCCGATTTTATGTGGCCTGCTGCCAACGCCGATGATTGGCGCACGCCTTATGAAGGTTGGCCCGGCACACGCTATGAGGCGAAAGCCAAACGCGAAGGCCGCACACCGAGCTATTTGCGCTTCAAGCGCGTTCAATCCGCTACCACTTCGCTTTCTTCTTCCAATTTGGCGCGGGCACAGACAAAGCGAATGACGCGCTGAGCAGTTGGAACCGTCAATTCATCAAAGCTCGAAAATGCGCTGCGAAGAAGCGCTTCTGGCAATTCGCGATCCGATTTTGCTGCCAAGAATGCTTTGAAGCAGGGCCAGTTGAAGCGTACGGAGCGCACCAGAAACAAGAGTGGATCGAACTGCGGTGCATCGAATGCGCGCGCCACGATGATGGGGGGAGCTCCTGAAAGAAGCGAGAGGCCTGCCAACGCTTCCGGCACCTGTCCGCGTTGTAATTGCGCGATGAGATAATCTTCATCAAGCCGTTTAGCAGCGAGCACGCTTTCGGCGAGCGATAACGCCGCTTCAATCGCGCCAACAAGATCAACCGCGCTGTCACGCGCCATCAGGCGCTCAGCATGACCTTCGAGCATTTCGGTCAGCCCCGCGGTTCCGCGTTCGGTAATGCCCGTTTCAGCCAGCCTTTGTGCCGCCCGTTCGCTCGCCGCTTCGACAATGGCACTCAGTGTCGCTTCGTCTTCGCCACGCTGGCGCAGAAGCGCGAGCAATGTGCCATCGCTGGCTGCTGTTTCTGCGAGTTTGCGAAACCCGTTCTCTGACAGGCGTGCCGCGGCATTGCCGGCGACAATGTGGTGCACGTCGGTATCGCCGCGATCGACAAGAATGTCGGTAACGCGCTCGCCAATATCCTCGCGCGCGGCGACGGCCCGGAGATGCAGCGGGCCTCGCGTTTCGGCAATCGTCACAAGATCGTCTTCGCTCACCCGGACCGAACGCCGCAACACCGGCCCGGCGACGGCAATATCCTCATCAAGCGCCAATTCCCGGATCGTCTGCAGAGGGGCATTGGGGATGTCGGCCATCCGGTCAGCTAGCTCGACACGGGCATGAAACTCGATCTCGCGTGCAAGCCTGACGATCACCTCATCATAGACGGCGACATGGTCATCGGTGAGCAGAGGTGCATGGTCGATGAAAAGTGAGGTGATCTGGCGCAAAACGGTCATCCGCTTCGTGGCCTCATGGGTGGCAATGGCCTGTTCGACCTCGGTCACGAGGGAATGGATTGGTTGCATTATCGAATCTCCGCAATCATTGAGAGCATTACGTAAGGGCAATTACCAAATGGTTGCGCTCTCGCTGACCGGTGACCTTTGGGGAGCTGATTTGAAAAACCTTGCCTTCAGCCGGTTTTGGGAGTAGGAAGAGCGAGTAATAGACATCTCTAACGTGATCTTCGGATCGGATCGTGAGAGTGGGCCCCCCGGGACCCGCTCTTTTTTGTTGCCGCGATCCGGCCGGAGACGATGAGGCAGGACGCAGATTTGAGCGAAGAGACAGATCAGAGCGCGGAAAACCGCCGGATGATCGTGGAAAACGGTGTCGCGGCCCGGGTGGCGGAGCTGATTGAAGCCCCCATCGAGGATCTCGGCTTCCGGCTCGTGCGCGTGCGTGTCTCCGGCCTCAATGGCTGCACTGTCCAGATCATGGCCGAACGCCCTGATGGCACGATGAGCGTTGACGATTGCGAGGCGGTCAGCCGCGCGATCTCACCCATTCTCGATCTCGAAGACCCGGTCGATCGCGCCTATCATCTCGAAATCTCCTCTCCTGGCATTGATCGTCCATTGGTGCGTCCATCGGATTTCACCCGTTGGGCCGATTACGACGTCAAGATCGAGACCAAACTGCCGGTCCATGGCCGCAAGCGCTTCAAAGGCGTGATCATCGGCGCGGCCGAAGGTGCGGTTGTGATCGAGCGTGAGGATGCCGGCAAGGATGAGGAGCCGCGTGTCGCGATTCCACTCGTCGACATCAACGAGGCGCGCCTCGTGCTCACTGATGAACTCATTCGGGAATCGCTGCGCCGTGACAAGGCGGCCCGTAAGGCCCGCGGCGCAGAGACCGAATCCGAAGAGCAAGAAACCGAAGATCAAGAATCCGACGCATTCGAACAGGCGGACAAACCGGCCAAAAAGCCGAAGAAGCCGTCGACACGAAACAAGGAGTGATACCCATGGCCGTCAGCGCCAATAGGCTCGAATTGTTGCAGATCGCCGACGCAGTCGCGCGCGAAAAGAATATCGATCGTCAGATCGTGATCGCGGCGATGGAAGATGCGATCGCTAAAGCGTCGCGCTCGCGCTATGGCGCCGAAACCGATGTGCATGCGGAAATCAATCCGCGCACCGGTGAGCTGCGCTTGTCGCGTTATTTGCAGGTTGTCGAACAGGTCGAAAATCCGGCCACCGAAATCGCACTTGTCGACGCGCAGCGCTTCAATCCTGCCGCTCAGATCGGCGATACGATTGCCGATACGCTGCCGCCGTTCGATTTCGGCCGCATCGCCGCGCAATCGGCCAAGCAGGTCATCGTGCAGAAAGTGCGCGAAGCCGAGCGTGATCGTCAGTATGACGAATTCAAGGATCGCATTGGCGAAATCGTCAATGGTCAGGTCAAGCGCGCTGAATATGGCAATGTGATCGTCGATCTCGGTCGCGCCGAAGCCATTGTCCGCCGCGATGAATTGATCCCGCGGGAAATGTTCCGCGCTGGCGACCGTATCCGCGCTTATGTGTTCGATGTGCGCCGCGAGCAGCGGGGCCCGCAGATCTTCCTATCGCGCACCCATCCGCAATTCATGGCCAAGCTCTTTGCCCAAGAAGTGCCGGAAATCTATGATGGCATCATCGAAGTGAAGGCGGTTGCGCGTGACCCGGGTTCGCGTGCCAAGATCGCTGTCATCTCGCGCGATTCCTCGATCGATCCGGTTGGCGCCTGCGTGGGTATGCGTGGTTCGCGCGTGCAGGCTGTCGTCGGTGAATTGCAGGGCGAAAAGATCGACATCATCCCGTGGTCGCCGGATGTTGCGACCTTCATCGTCAACGCATTGCAACCAGCCGAAGTTTCGAAAGTCGTGCTCGATGAAGATGCCGAACGCATCGAAGTTGTCGTGCCGGATGACCAACTCTCGCTCGCTATCGGGCGGCGTGGACAGAATGTTCGTCTTGCTTCGCAATTGACGGGGTGGGACATCGATATTCTGACAGAAGCTGAAGAATCCGAGCGTCGCCAGAAGGAATTCGTCGAGCGTACGCAGACCTTCATGGACGCACTCGATGTCGACGAAGTCGTCGGCCAGCTCTTGGCGTCGGAAGGTTTCCGTTCGGTGGAAGAACTCGCGTTTGTGGAAGCGGCCGAACTCGCGTCGATCGAAGGTTTCGACGAAGATACGGCCGAAGAAATCCAGAATCGTGCGCGCGATTACCTTGCGCGTATCGAAGCGGAATTTGACGATCGTCGTCGTGCGCTTGGCGTGCTCGATGAATTGCGTGACATCAACGGCATAACGACCGAGATCATGGTCAAACTCGGCGAGAACGATGTGAAATCCATCGAAGACCTCGCCGGTTGCGCGACCGACGATCTCGTCGGTTGGACTGAGCGCAAGAATGGCGAAACCACGAAGATCGCCGGGTTCCTCGATGGCATTGAAATGTCGCGTGAGGAAGCCGAAGCGATGATCATGGATGCGCGCGTCAAGGCGGGCTGGATTGAAGCCGCCGCTGAGACTGCGGAAGAGGAAGTGGCGGGCTAAGGCCCGCTCTTCAGGCGGGAAACACACATGGCCCGCGAAATGGATCGAGACGCTGACGGCGCGGAGGAAACCGGGCCGGAACGGACCTGCATCGCGACACGTACGCGGCACAAGGTCGACGATCTGATCCGTTTCGTGGCCGCGCCTGATGGTTCGGTGGTTCCCGATCTCAAGCGGAACCTGCCGGGACGCGGGGTCTGGGTTTCGGCGACGCGGGATGCGGTGGCCGAGGCGGTTCGGAAAAAGGCCTTTGGGCGCGGGCTCAAGGCCGATGTGAAGGCCGATGCGGATCTGCCCTCTCTCGTGGAGGGTCTGCTCGCGCGGCAGGCACGCGAGGCATTGAGCCTCGCCAACAAGGCGGGGCTCGTCGTTTCGGGCTTCGACAAGGTGGAAGCAGCGATTGGGCGCGGACCTGTCCGCGTCGTGGTCCATGCTTCAGATGCGGCGGCTGATGGGGTGCGCAAGCTCTCTCAGGCGCTCAAAAGGAGGTTCGGCGAAAGCGCAGCCGTCGAAATGACGTTGCGTGGGCTGAATTTCGAGGAATTGGGTTTGGCATTGGGCCGGTCACATGTGATACATGCAGCGCTTCTCGATGGTCCGGCCTCGCGCCTCTGTGTGGCGCGGCTCCGGATCCTTGAACGCTACCGGACCGGCAAGACCGATCGGGACATCCCGGATAATCCGGGTCATGAAGACGGAAAGCCGTTAGGGCAGAGCTGAATGAGCGATACGAAGAATACTGGCGGCGACAAGACGTTGCATGTCCCCTCGAAGACGCTGTCCTTGAAGCGTCCTGTCGAGCAGGGGGTGGTGCGTCAGAGCTTCTCCCATGGCCGCACCAAGGCCGTTGTGGTTGAGAAGGTGAAGCGCCGCACGATCGGACCCGGCGAAACGCCGAAGGCCGAACCAGCACCTGCGCCCGCTGCCACCCCTGCACCCCAGCCCGTGGCCGCCGCACCGGCCAAGCCTGCGGCCGCGCCCGCTGCCCGTTCAAGCGGTCGCGCTCCGGCGCCCGGCCGCGGCGAAGGCCGTGCCCAGCAGAGCGCGCCGCGTTCTGGTTCCGGCGTTGTGTTGCGTACGCTGACCGATGAAGAACGCGATGCCCGCGCTTTGGCTTTGGTTGAAGCGCGCAAGCGCGAGACCGAAGATCGCAAGCGCGCCGAAGAAGAAGCCAAGATCCGCGCCGAACGCGAAGAGCGCGAGCGCATCGAACGCGCCGCTGCCGAAGCCCGCAAGCGCGACGAAGAAGAGCGCCGCCGTCACGATGACGAAGTGAAGCGCAAGGCCGAAGACGAAGCCAAGCGCCGGCTGGGCGATTCTGCGCCTGCGCCGAGTGCTGCGCCATCATCTGCACCGCGTCCGTCCTCCGATGGCCCGATCCGTCGTCCTGCACCGCCAGGCTTGTCGCGTGCGCCGGTTCCGGCCGAGCCCGATGACGATGAGCGTCGTCGTGGTGCGCCGCGTCGTGGTGCTGGTCCGGCGCGTCCGGCTGCGCCTGCACGTCCTGAGCGCGCCCGCGCCGGTGACGAAAAGCGCCGTGGTCGCCTGACCGTTTCGGCTGCCACGAGCGGTGAAGATGAACGCACACGTTCGGTTGCCGCGTTCCGTCGTCGTGTCCAACGCCTCAAAGGCGGTGGTGCTGCGGAACAGAAGGAAAAGATCGCGCGTGAAGTGACGATCCCGGAAACGATCACCATTCAGGAACTCGCGAACCGCATGACGGAACGCGCGGTGGATGTGATCCGCTTCCTCATGAAGCAGGGCCAGCTCGTGAAGATCACCGATGTGGTCGACGCTGATACGGCGCAGCTTGTTGCGGAAGAATTCGGGCACACCGTTAAGCGCGTGGCTGAAGCTGACGTGGAAGAAGGCCTGTTCGACACGCCGGATGCCGACGAGCATCTCGAAGCGCGTCCGCCGGTCGTCACCATCATGGGTCACGTCGACCACGGCAAGACCTCGCTGCTCGACGCTATTCGCCAGACCAATGTCGTCTCCGGTGAAGCCGGCGGCATCACGCAGCATATTGGCGCCTATCAGGTGACTGCGCCGAATGGCGACAAGATCACCTTCATCGATACGCCGGGCCACGCCGCGTTTACCGCGATGCGTGCGCGTGGCGCGAAAGTGACCGACATTGTCGTGCTGGTTGTTGCGGCGGATGACGGCGTCATGCCGCAGACGATCGAAGCGATCAATCATGCCAAGGCGGCGAAAGTGCCGCTGATCGTCGCGATCAACAAGATCGACAAGCCGAATGTTGACGCCAACCGCGTTCGTACCGAACTTCTGCAATATGAAGTGCAGGTCGAATCGATGGGCGGCGACGTACTCGAAATCGAAGTTTCAGCGACGAAGCGCATCAATCTCGACAAGCTGCTTGATGCGATCGCGTTGCAGTCGGAAATTCTCGATCTCAAGGCTAATCCGGATCGTGCCGCTGAAGGCACCGTCATCGAAGCAAAGCTTGATCGCGGCCGCGGCCCCGTTGCCACCGTACTCGTGCAACGTGGCACGCTGAAGACGGGCGACATCGTGATTGCCGGTTCCGAATGGGGCCGTGTGCGTGCGCTCGTCTCCGATCTCGGTGCGCAGGTGCAAAAGGCGGGTCCGTCGGTTCCCGTCGAAATCCTTGGCTTCAATGGCGCACCCGAAGCGGGTGATCGCGTTGCCGCGGTCGAGAACGAAGCCCGTGCCCGCGAGATCACCGAATATCGGACGCGCCAGAAGCGCGAACGTGCGGCAGCCCGTGCTGGTAAGGCGCGCGGTTCGCTTGCGGACATGATGAGCCAGCTCAAGACCGCGGGTCGCAAGGAATTCCCGCTCGTCGTCAAGGGCGACGTTCAGGGCTCGGTCGAAGCGATCATTGGCGCACTCGACAAGCTTGGCACCGATGAAGTCGGTGCGCGTGTCATTCACGCAGGCGCAGGCGGCATCAACGAGAGCGACATCACCCTGGCGGAAGCGTCAGGTGCGGCCGTCATTGGCTTCAACGTGCGCGCCAACAAGGAAGCACGCGAAGCAGCCGAGCGTTCGGGCACTGAAATTCGCTATTACAACATCATCTACGATCTCGTGGATGACGTGAAATCGGCGATGTCGGGTCTGCTCGCGCCGACGCTGCGCGAAGAGCGCCTCGGCGAAGCGCGCATCCTGCAGGTCTTCGCAGTGTCGAAGGTCGGCAAGGTCGCAGGCTGCCTCGTGCAGGACGGCCGTGTCGAACGTGGCGCTAATGTGCGCCTCATTCGCGACAACGTCGTTATCCACGAAGGCAAGCTGTCGACGCTCAAGCGCTTCAAGGATGAAGTCAAAGAAGTCATGTCGGGTCAGGAATGCGGCATGGCGTTCGAGAATTATCAGGACATGCGCGAAGGCGACATCATCGAATGCTATCGCATCGAGGAAATTCGCCGCTCGCTCTGACGGCCTGACCGAAAATTTCGGAACGGCCCGCGCAGTTCTCGCTCGCGGGCCTTTTCTTTTCCGTCCTGAAGCCGGTCCGAATCCGGCAGGAATGGTGAGACATGAAACATCACGACGACAAAAAAGGTCCGTCGCAGCGCCAGCTGCGTGTCGGCGAGCTCATTCGCCATGCGATGACGGAAATTCTTTCGCGCGGCGATCTGCAAAACCCGGTTCTTCTCGGTGCGTTCATCACCATCCCTGAAGTCCGCATGAGCCCTGATCTCAAGATCGCAACGATCTATGTGACATTGCATAATCACGAGAATGAGAAAGAGATCATCCGCGCTTTTGCCGATGAGCGGAAATTTCTACGGATGGAAATTGCCCATCGCGTCAATTTGAAATTCGCGCCTGATTTGCGCTTCCGTCCCGATGAAGGGCTCGTCGAAGCGCAAAAGATTGACGCGCTTTTGCGTTCGCCGCAGGTGCAGCGCGATCTCGCCAAACCGCAGCATGATGCGGAGGATGGCGAATGAACGCGCCGCGTAAGACCCGCGTTGACGTGAATGGTTGGATCGTCCTCGACAAGCCGTTGGGCATGACGTCGACGCATGCGGTCTCCGCGGTGCGCCGTTTGCTCAATGCCAAAAAGGCAGGCCATGCCGGCACGCTTGATCCCTTGGCCTCCGGCATTCTGCCGCTCGCCTTTGGTGAAGCCACAAAGACCGTGCCTTATGTCGTTGATGGCGAGAAGGCGTATACGTTCACTGTCGATTTCGGTTCTGAAACCGATACGGATGACAGCGAAGGCCGCGTCACCGAGACGAGCGCGCGTCGGCCTGAACAATCTGAGCTCGAAGAAGTGCTCCCGCGTTTCGAAGGCGTGATCGAACAGGTGCCGCCGCGTTTTTCTGCCATCAAGATTGGCGGCGAACGCGCTTACGATCTCGCCCGCGAAGGCGAAGCGATCGAGATGAAATCGCGTCAGGTCGAAATTTATTCGCTCAAGCTTGTTGCGTTCTCACCCGAGCGCGCGACGCTGGCGGCTGAATGCGGCAAGGGCACTTATGTCCGCGCCATCGCACGCGATATCGGTCGGATGCTCGGCTGTTATGGCCATGTCACGGCTTTGCGCCGCACGCGGGTCGGCCCGTTCACGCTCGCCGATGCGACGCCGTGGAGCGCCATGGCCGATCAGCCTGAAGCGGCTGCCGCTGCTGTGCTGCCCGTCGAGGCGGGCCTTTCTGAGCTTGAATGCGTGGTGATGAACCGTGACTCGGCGATGCGGCTGCGCCGCGGCCAAAGCGTGATCCTACGCGGGCGTGATGCCCCGCCTGAGGGCGAGCTCATCTATGCCACCTGTGCCGGCGTCCCCGTCGCGGTCGGCATGGTTGAGCGCGGCGAGTTCGTGCCCGTGCGCGTCTTCAACCTCGCGATTTAAAGTTGACGTAACGGCGCTTTCATAGATACAAACTGTATCTATGAACAAGCAGTCCCTTCCTCCTAGATATGCCAAGCTCTTCAAGCATGGCGGCAGCCAGGCCGTTCGGCTGCCCAAGGAGTTCCGGATGCCCGGGACGGAAGTGACAATCCGTCCAATGGGACGGGGTGTGCTGATTGAGCCGAAAGAGTTTGATCCGACGATGTGGTTGGCTGAGTTGCGGGCCCATCAAGATCCCATGTTTATGGAAGACGGGCGCCAACAGCCTGAAAACCCTGATGAAAAGTCGATTTTTGACTGATGTTTTGCCTTGATACGAACATTGCCATCACGCTGTTGCGGGGAGGACGGCCGGATGTCGAAGAACGCTTTGTTGATGCCTGCCAAAAGGGCCCGATCGGCCTATCGTCCATCGCTCTGATGGAGCTGCAATTTGGCGTTCAGCGTGCAAAGCACCGGGCGCGGGCGAAGGCGGCGCTAGACCAGCTAATGGCAGCCCCTTTTGATCTCTTGTCATTCACGGCAGACGATGCGGCCTGTGCCGCTCAAGCAAAAGCCGACCTCGCTGAAAAAGGACTGTCGATTGGTCCTTACGATATTCTGATCGCGGCGCAGGCCATCACGCGGCGGTTAACCCTCGTCACCAACAACACCCGCGAGTTTTCTCGCATCCCGGGTCTGAAGCTGGCCGATTGGCTCACCCTCTAGCTTTTCCGGCCTTTTCGTGTATGAAGACGGCGCACGCGACAGGTCTCGGCCTGCCGCGCTATCGACCTTGCTGGACGACATCCCGGCAGGGCCGCCTCTCCCTCCAACAGATAAGGAGCACCCGATGTCGATTACGGCTGAGCGCAAGCAGGCGCTGATCAAGGAATACGCCACCAAAGCGGGCGATACCGGTTCCCCGGAAGTCCAGGTGGCAATCCTGACCGAGCGCATCACCAACCTCACCGAACACTTCAAGACGCACGCCAAGGACAACCATTCCCGCCGCGGCCTCCTGAAGCTCGTGTCCCAGCGCCGTTCGCTTCTCGATTATGTGAAGCGTCAGGATGTGGGCCGCTACAAGACGCTGATCGAGCGCCTCGGCATCCGCCGCTAAGCAAGGTCATTGAAGGCGGGCCATGGCCCGCCTTTTCCCTTTGGGCCGGCAAGACGGCCCTTGTCTTATCCGGAACGGGAATGGACCCGTCCGGTTACCCCGCCGGGGCCTGCGGATCATGGCAGGATTGCCGGGGGCTTTCAGCAGCGTGGCCTGCTCTCCCAAGGAAGCCCCTCGTCGTCTTGCTCATGGCGCAGGTTCTGGCCTCTCGAAGGACTGAACACCCATGTTCGATACCCAACGCGTTGAACTCGTGTGGGCGGGGCGCAAGCTCACGCTCGAAACCGGCCGCATTGCTCGTCAGGCTGATGGCGCTGTGCTTGCCACCTATGGTGAAACCACCGTGCTCGCCACCGTTGTTTCGGCGAAAGAACCGAAGGCCGGCGTCGATTTCTTCCCGCTCACCGTCAATTATCAGGAAAAGACCTTCGCGGCCGGCCGTATTCCCGGCGGTTATTTCAAGCGCGAAGGCCGTCCGTCAGAAAAAGAGACGCTTGTCTCCCGCCTGATCGACCGTCCGATCCGTCCGCTCTTTGTCGATGGCTACAAGAACGACACGCAAGTTGTCGTCACGGTGCTGTCGCATGATCTTGAAAACGATCCCGATGTGGTCGCCATGGTGGCTGCCTCGGCTGCACTCACGCTCTCGGGCGTGCCCTTTATGGGCCCGGTTGGTGCAGCGCGTGTTGGCTATGTGAACGGCCAATTCAAGCTCAATCCGACAATCGCCGAAATGGCTGCATCCGATCTCGACCTCGTTGTCGCTGGTACAGCCGACGCGGTTCTGATGGTGGAATCGGAAGCGAAGGAATTGGCGGAAGACGTGATGCTCGGCGCCGTCATGCACGGTCATAAGGGCTTCCAGCCGGTCATCGACGCGATCATCAAGCTTGCCGAAGTCGCTGCGAAAGATCCGCGCGATTTCACGACGCCGGATTATTCCGAGCTCGAAGCCAAGATCCTCGCGCTTGTGGAAAGCGATCTGCGCGTTGCGTATTCGACGCCGCAGAAGAAAGAGCGTCAGGACAAGGTCGCTGCCGCAAAGCAGAAAGTGCTGGCCACGCTGTCAGGCGAAGGCGTCGAAAATCCGCTCGCACCCCTTCTCGTCGCTTCGGTCTTCAAGGAAGTCGAAGCCAAGATCGTGCGTTGGAACATTCTCGACACGGGTCGCCGCATCGATGGTCGTGATCTCGTGACAGTGCGTCCGATCGTGTCGGAAGTCGGCATCCTGCCGCGTACGCATGGTTCGGCCCTCTTCACGCGCGGCGAAACGCAGGCGCTTGTAGTGGCGACGCTCGGCACGGGCGATGATGAGCAATTCATCGACGCGCTCGAAGGCACCTACAAGGAAACCTTCCTGCTGCATTATAACTTCCCGCCCTACAGCGTCGGTGAAACCGGCCGCATGGGTTCGCCGGGCCGCCGCGAAATCGGTCACGGCAAGCTCGCTTGGCGCGCTGTGCGTCCGATGTTGCCGCCGCATCACGAATTCCCCTACACGATCCGTCTCGTTTCCGAGATCACGGAATCGAATGGTTCGTCGTCGATGGCGACCGTGTGCGGCTCTTCGCTCGCTCTCATGGATGCAGGCGTGCCGCTGAAGTCGCCCGTCGCGGGCATTGCGATGGGTCTCATCCTTGAAGGTGATCGCTACGCCGTTCTCTCCGACATTCTCGGCGACGAAGATCACCTCGGCGATATGGACTTCAAAGTGGCCGGTACCGCCAACGGCGTGACCTCGCTGCAGATGGACATCAAGATCGCGGGCATCACCGAAGAAATCATGCGCGTTGCCCTCAATCAGGCCAAGGGCGGCCGTTTGCACATTCTTGGTGAAATGGCGAAGGCACTCACCGGTGCTCGTCAGGAACTCGGCCAATACGCACCGCGCATCGAGACGATCAAGATCCCGGTCGATAAGATCCGTGAAGTCATCGGGACTGGTGGCAAGGTCATTCGTGAAATCGTCGAAAAGACGGGCGCGAAGATCAACATTGAAGATGACGGCACAGTGAAGATTGCATCGTCAGACGGTGCGTCGATCACGGCGGCGATCAATTGGATCAAGTCGATCGCATCCGAGCCTGAAATCGGCGTCATCTATGATGGCACGGTCGTCAAGACGACGGATTTCGGCGCCTTCGTGAACTTCTTCGGTGCGAAGGATGGTCTCGTCCATATTTCGCAGCTCGCGCCGCAGCGCGTGCAGAAGGTCACTGACGTCGTCAAGGAAGGCGACAAGGTCAAGGTGAAGCTCCTCGGCTTCGACGATCGCGGCAAGGTTCGCCTGTCGATGAAGGTCGTCGACCAGACCACGGGCGAAGACCTTGAAGGCAAGCCGACGGCCGAAGAAGTGGCCGAAGCCAGCGAGTAATTGACGCCTCGGTAATGAGATTGGAAAAGGCGGCCTTTGGGCCGCCTTTTCTATTTTGAGTTGATTTTATTCCGCTTCATCAATCATCTCGTGTATTTGGTCGCGTGCTATTGCACTTTCTTTACGTTGATCGTGAAGATGTGTTGCGCCATCGACAGACTTCCGGCTTTGATAGAAACATTGCGCAATCATTTGGAATTCAGCCGATGATTTTTGGTGGCATATTCAAAATCTGGTTTGGTGGTAAAAGCAAAGCCCGCCGCATCGCTATCTTGCGAACGAAACTTGAAAGCCAAGATTCGGAAGATGATAATCTGCCCGCACCAGATGAGCCAGCCGTTGACCAGGGCGATCCAACGCGGTCGAGACTGTCTGTGCTTGCCTTTGATCGGAATGGTGATGGCGCCATTGATCCCAACAGTGAATTATCGTTGTTGCAGGATGCAAGCGGTGCGACCAGCAATTTCGATGCGCTGAAAAGCTTTGATGCCAACAGTGATAACTATTTCGATATCGACGATCCGCAATTCCAGAAATGCGGGATCTGGTTGGATGCCAACCAAGATGGCCAATTTCAAGACGGTGAATTTAGAATGCTCGACCAGCTGGGCGTGAAGTCCATTGATCTCGCTAAGGGTCTCACCGATGGTGCTGTATCCTTCATGCGACTTGATGGGTCAGAGGGCCTTTTGAAATTGGCCCCATCATCCGCAACGTCTTGAACCATGAGCAAGGAAACCCCAGAGCCTTGCGGCTCAGGGGTCCACGGTCCCGCCGGGAGACAGCGGGATTTCGGAGCGAGAGGGGAGAGATCGCTCAGAAAACGAAGTCGTGAGCCATCAACAAGGCCTTGTTCACATTTTGCAGCGTAATCACCTCGCCATTGTCGGCCGTGATGATCGTGCTCGTGCCATTGGCAACGGCATGCGACAAAACCGCATCGAGCGATGTTAATCCAAGATCCCGTGCGTCGCCCCTGCCGCCAGCGGCCAGATGAGCGATGAAATACACCGGGACCTTCAGCCTCTCCGGCTTGGCCAATGAGCGCATCTGCCTGTGATCAAAATACAAAGTGATGCAGTCTTCCAAGCTGAGCCGAGTGTCTCCGGTAAAGTATTTCCATTGAATTCATCCCCGAAAGTCAGCGTCATATTTGTCCGAGGAGCAGAAGCAGTCGTGGTGTAGAGCGTCGACATAGTATTTGTCCCAAGGCCTCACCGTTTTTCTTGGTGAAGCAGTCCGTATGAATGGCGTGAGAGAGATAAAATCTATTTGATGACCTTACGAAAGTACAGTTTTCGATGCTTTTCGAAGGAATTACGCCGCACCAATACTTCTTTTACGCAAGTAACACTTCGTTACAATGAGCCACTTTTGCAGCGTCAGCGTTGCGGGAGACGAAAGTCCATTGGACGGCACCTTGCGCAGGGTGCACATTTTCAAAGCTCCCCCGCATGGCCCTGAGGAAGCTTCCGTGCTCACCGCGCTCATCTCGGATATTCATGCGAACCGCGAAGCGCTGGCCGCTGTGCTCAGCCATATCCGGTCGACCGGGGCTGATCGCATTGCCGTGCTGGGCGATATCGTCGGCTATGGCGCCGATCCCGCCTATTGCATTGATGCGGTCCGCCAGCTCGAGGCTGAAGGCGCCATTGTCCTCAAAGGCAATCATGATGAGGCGGCGGCCGGTGCCGACAACGATATGTCAGGCACCGCGCAGGCCGCGATTGCTTGGACGCGTGAACGGATCCGCCCCGAAGAGAAGGCATGGCTTGCAGGTCTCCCCCTGTCCTGCGCGGAGCCGGATGTACTGCTCGTCCATGCCAATGGCTGGCACCCGCAAGGGTGGGGCTATATTCGCACCGCGCAGGAAGCCGAACGGTCGATGCGGCGGACTGCGCAGCGGCTCACCTTTTGCGGCCACACCCACCAGCCCTCCGTGTTTCATATGTCGGCCAACCGGCCTGCCTCCTTGTTTGTACCAGTCACAGGCGTTGCGATCCCGTTGATTGAGACACGTCAATGGCTCGCCATTACGCCTGCAGTAGGTCAACCACGGGATGGCAATCGCGCGGCCGGTTACGTCCTGTTCGATGATGTGCGCCGTGAGATCATGTATCAGCGCGTGCCTTATGATTGCGAGACAGCTTCACGCAAAATACTCGCTGCGGGACTGCCTGCGTCTCTCGCCGAGCGCTTGCTGAAAGGACAGTAAGAATGCCAGCGATACGTCCCGTCGAGGGATTGGAGCTTGACGGCTTCGTTTTCGAAAAGCGTTTGCATCAGGGTGGTATGGGTTCGCTCTGGCGCGCACGGAACGCTGTAACGGGTGAACCGCTTGTCATCAAAATCCCGTTCCTTGGCGACGGCGAAGATGCTTCGACGATTGTCGGTTTTGAGGTCGAACAGATGATCATGCCGCGGCTGACTGGCCCGCATGTGCCTCGCTTTGCTGGGCTTGGCGATTTCAATCGCCTACCTTACATCGCCATGGAATTGATCGACGGCACGCCACTTCCGGATAGACAGAGTGGCACTTGGCCGATTGATACGATTGTGTCGACTGGCATCAAAGTCGCAAAAGCGTTGCAGGATCTGCATCGTCAGCACGTCATCCATCTCGATCTCAAGCCGGCCAATTTGATGCGTCGCGCTCATGGCGACATCGTCTTCATTGATTTTGGCCTCTCGCGTCATCTCCAATTACCCGATTTGCTTGCTGAGGAATCGGATGTACCCATGGGCTCGGCGCCCTACATGGCCCCTGAACAGGTGCTTGGCCGTCGGACCGATCCGCGCAGCGATGTTTTTGCGGTCGGTGTCATTCTCTATGAATGGCTGACGGGCGAGTATCCGTTCGGCAACCCAAAAGGGCAGGGCGGCTTGCGCCAACGCCTCTGGTCCGACCCCGTGCCACCGCGCACTTTACGGCCCGATTGTCCGCCTTGGCTTCAGGAAGTGATCCTGCGCTGCCTTAGTGTTGATCCTGAGCGGCGCTATCCGTCGGCTGCGCAGCTCTGCTTTGCGCTCCAACATCCTGATCAGATTAAACTGACAGAGCTGGCTGAAAAAACCGAACGTGATGGCTTGGGCACACGTGTGGCGCGTTTCTTCAAATCACGTACGGCGGACTTGCCATCACTCGTTGAAAAGCCACTCGTCGATACAGCGCCTATCGTGATGATTGCGGTCGATCTTGCACAAGGCGTTGACGAATTGGCCGCGACTTTGCGGATGCAGGCGGGGTTGATTTTGACAACCCAACCCGACGCTCGGATCGCCTTTGTGACCGTTCTCAAAACGGCTCTGCTCTCAGTTGAAAATGATGATCTTCGCGATGGGCACAATGCCTATGTTCAACGTTTGATCGAGTTGAAAGATTGGGCGCGCCCCTTGGTCAGCCGAGACGAGGTCGTGTCCTATCACGTCCTCGAAGCTGTCGATGCGGCAGCCGCCTTGATCGATTATGCCCGCCACAACACAGTCGATCACATCGTGCTAGGCGCGCGGGGCTCTTCAACGGTCAGGCGTTATCTTGGCAGTGTGTCATCGCAAGTTGTCGCGCAAGCACCCTGCACAGTCACGGTGGTTCGACTCAAGCAAAGGGCTGAAGATGAAGCTGCCTGAGTTCGCGCACCATTCCTCAATTTGCGCTGCGTGACTGGAATCGCTTTTGATTGGAAAGGCGATGTATTGCCATTAGAATAGTGCAAGCTCCGGCCTGGATCACGCATGGCATCGAACATCGTCCTCAACCTGACACGTCCACGCCATTTCGTCCTTGCGATGATGGCGGCTGTCATCTTTGCCATTTCTGCTGTTGCTGCCGCCGCTTTGCTCCAAAGCCGCAGCCGCGTTCTGCGCGAAGGCGAGCAGGTCACACGCGATATGGCCAAGCTGATGCAAAATCAGATGATCCATATTCTCGATGTCGCCAACACGATTTTATCGTTGGAGCACATAGATTTTGAGAAACGCAACATCACAAGTCCCAGCGCGCATCGCCCGCAACTTGTCGAACTCATTCGCGATAAGCCTTATCTTTTTCGTGTTTTTGTCTCCGATGCCAAAGGCGACATTATTGCGACGTCCATGCTTAATCCTCCGCCGCTGAACATTAGCGCGCGCAGCTATTATAAACGTCATATCGGTGGTGAAACGGGGCCGATCATCACGACGGGCGTGCAAAGCCAAGCCAGTGGCGAAGCGATCATGGTGATGAGCCGATCCATTCTTGATCCTGCCGGAAATATGGAGGGGGTCGCCATGGTCTCCTTCAATCTGGAAGCGTTGGCGAATTATTTCGCCAATCTGGCGCCTGTCGAATATGGCTCCGTCTTTCAATTGATTGCGGATGATGGGCGGGTTCTGGTTGACGTTTCCCCGCCCCCTGATTTGAGCCAGCGTTACATTGAACCTGATCTCTGGGGGCAAATCAAAAAAGCCCGCTTAGATGTCGCCGTCTATCAATCGATCGATCAGACACCGCGCATCTGGGCGCATCGCCCGATTCCAGGAACTGATCTTTTTATTCGCGTTGGCACAGACCGCGAGCAGATCACACGGAAATGGAATCAGGACCTTGCCGATTATGCGATGGTGGGTCTTGTCGCTTTTGTTGCCTTACTCGGATTGACGGGTATCGCTGTGCGCTATGCGGACCGCGAAGAGGCAGCTTTGAATGATCTGCGCATGTTCAACACCGTTCTTGAGCAACGTGTGAGCGAGCGTACACAAAAGCTTGAAACCCTTACGCAAGAATTGCAGCAATCAGTCGACGATAAGACTGTTCTGCTCCGTGAAGTGCATCATCGTGTCAAAAATAATCTGCAAGTCGTCGCGTCCATGGTCCGCCTCTCGTCGCATCATGTGCATGATAGCTTGGCGCGTGGCGTGTTCGCGGAGATAGCACGGCGTATTCGCGCCATCGGCCTTGTCCATCAAACGATCTATGAGCAGGAGGCGGCATCCGCTGTCTCGGTTCAATCCTATTTGCAACGCCTCGCCATGCTGGAAGGTGACGTTTATGGGATTGGCGACAGAGGCATCATGATTGAAACGCGCGGCGAGGGTGAACTTGATCTGAATACGGCGATTTCAATGGGCCTTGTGGTCAGTGAAGCGTTGGTCAACGCGATCAAACATGCCTTTCCGGATGGTCAAAGAGGCGTGATTACGATTATTGCGTCAGCATCTGAGCAGGAATGGAAAGTTACTGTCGCTGATAATGGCGTCGGCTTTGATAACGAACTGGATGCCGGGACGGGTATCAGGCTGATTCAAGCCTTGGCTGGGCAGATGCGTGGCACTGTTCGTTTTGTTTCGGATGGCGGAACACGTGTCGAAATGCGTTTTCCGATTTTGCGTAATCCGGCCGAATTATTCGGCGATCAAACGGAATCAAGTGCCGCAAGGATGTCGGCCGCCAAATCTGCTTGATGTTCGAGCCCGCAGGATAGGCGTACCATCCCTTCAGGAATGCCCATCGCCAATCGCTGTTCAAGCGTAAAGCGCTGATGCGTCGTCGTTGCCGGATGGGTCACGAGGCTTTTTGCATCGCCAAGATTATTCGAGATTTTGACAATCTGGAGCGCATTCAAAAAACGATAGGCACCCGCGCGCTCACCTTCGATTTCGAAAGCGATCAGCGTCGAAGGGCCGCTCATCTGTCGGGCAATAATGGCCGCTTGTGGATGCTGAGGATCGCCAGGAAAATTGACGCGCTTCACCTTTGGATGGGCAGCGATGGCCTTGGCGAGGAAGCTCGCTGTCTGCGCCTGTTTTTCAACACGCACCGGCAAGGTTTCGAGCCCTTTCAACAAAACCCATGCATTGAAGGGTGAAATGGAAGGCCCGGTTTGGCGCAACACCTGATGGACATAGGTATCGATGAATTCTTGCGAAGCGAGAATGACGCCGCCCAAGCAGCGTCCCTGTCCGTCAATATGTTTTGTTGCCGAATAGACAACGCAATCCGCTCCAAGCGTGAGTGGCTTCTGAAAGAGCGGTGTTGCAAACACATTATCGACGATCAGTTTAGCGCCGCATGCTTTCGCAATGGCTGCCACACCTAAAATATCGATGACTTCCAAAGTCGGGTTCGCGGGACTTTCAAGGAAGAAGGCCTTCGTCTCCGGGCGCACGGCGGCTTGCCATGCAGCGAGATCGGGGCCATCCACCAGCGTGGTGGCCACGCCAAAGCGCGGCAGCCATTCCTCGATCACCCAGCGGCATGAACCAAACAAGGCTTGTGCCGCGACAACATGATCGCCCGCCCGCACAACGCCCATCAAAGCGGCTGTCACCGCCGCCATGCCGCTGGCTGTAGCGCGTGCAGCCTCTGCGCCTTCGAGCGCGCACATGCGCCGCTCGAACATGGCAACCGTTGGATTGGAAAAACGCGAATAGATGAAGCCCGGCTCCGAACCATCAAAACGCGCTTCGGCTTCCTCAGGATTGTCGTAGACAAAGCCTTGCGTCAGAAACAGGGCTTCCGAGGTTTCGCCGAATTCGGTTCGTAATCCACCGCTATGGACGAGCCGCGTTTCGGGATGGTAGTGAGCATATCTGGTCACGCGCGGATTTCCCAATCATGCGTAATGGTCGCGGTCTTTCCGAGCATCACCGAAGCCGAGCAATATTTTTCAGCCGATAGTTCGACGGCGCGCTTGACCTTGTCTTCCGTCAGGCCTTCGCCTTTCACCACATAATGCATGTGAATGCGCGTGAAGACTTTTGGATCCTCCGGAGCGCGTTCGGCCTCGACTTCCACGTCGCAAGTGACAAGCCCGACACGTCCTTTTTCAAGGATCATAACGACATCGAAGCCGGAGCACCCGGCGAGACCCAACAGCAGCATCTCCATGGGGCGCGATCCCAGATTGCGTCCGCCATGCTCGGGCGCGCCATCCATCATCACGCGATGGCCTGATCCGGTTTCGCCGGCGAACAGACGCCCTGAGACCCACCGTGCTGCTGCTTTCATTTGAGTGACTCCGTCGCAAATTGAGGCTGAACCTTAAACCTCTGGCGCAGGAGCGTCGAGAACCAGCCAACAAAAAGGGCGCGGATCGCTCCGCGCCCCAATCTTTTAGAGAGGAGGGACTTCTTAGAAATCCATGCCGCCATTCAAGCCGGGCCTGCCCGGCTTGAACATCATGAACATGCGGGCGGCATGAAAAAGGGTGCGGATTGCTCCGCGCCCTCTGTCCTTTTGAGAGGTTGGATTTCTTAGAAATCCATGCCGCCATTCAAGCCGGGCCTGCCCGGCTTGAACATCATGAACATGCGGGCGGCATGAAAAAGGGCGCGGATTGCTCCGCGCCCTCTGTCCTTTTGAGAGGTTGGACTTCTTAGAAGTCCATGCCGCCCATGCCGCCCATGCCACCGCCGGCAGGCATGGCAGGCTTGTCCTTCGGCAGTTCGGCGACCATGGCTTCCGTCGTGATGAGGAGGCCAGCCACAGAGGCAGCGTCCTGCAGCGCAGTGCGGACAACCTTTGCGGGGTCAACGATACCGGCCTTGATCAGGTCGACATATTCTTCGGTCTGCGCGTTAAAGCCGAAGGTTTCCGACTTGTTTTCAGCAATCTTGCCGACAACGATCGAGCCTTCGACGCCAGCGTTTTCCACGATCTGACGGATCGGGGCTTCGAGCGCCTTGAGCACAATGTTGATGCCAGCCTGAACGTCGGCGTTCTTCGACTTGAGGCCTGCAACGGCGCCCTTAGCGCGGAGAAGAGCGGTGCCGCCGCCGGGGACGATGCCTTCTTCCACCGCAGCGCGGGTGGCGTTCAGCGCGTCATCAACGCGGTCCTTCTTTTCCTTCACTTCGACTTCGGTCGCACCGCCGACGCGGATCACCGCAACGCCGCCTGCGAGCTTGGCGAGGCGTTCTTGCAGCTTTTCACGGTCGTAGTCCGAGGTGGTTTCCTCGATCTGCGCCTTGATCTGGTTTACGCGGCCTTCGATGTCTTTCTTCTTGCCAGCGCCGTCGATGATCGTGGTGTTTTCCTTCTCGATACGCACCTTCTTGGCGCGGCCGAGCATGTTCAACGTCACGGTTTCGAGCTTGATGCCGAGATCTTCGGCGATCATCTGGCCACCGGTCAGGATCGCGATGTCTTCGAGCATCGCCTTGCGACGATCACCGAAGCCAGGAGCCTTCACGGCCGCAATCTTGAGGCCGCCGCGCAGCTTGTTGACGACGAGGGTCGCAAGCGCTTCGCCTTCAACGTCTTCCGCGATGATGAGGAGGGGCTTGCCCGTCTGGACGACCGCTTCGAGGATCGGCAGCATCGGCTGCAGCGAGGAGAGCTTCTTCTCGTGGATGAGGATGTACGGATCTTCGAGGTCCGCAATCATCTTTTCCGCATTCGTGATGAAGTACGGCGAGAGATAGCCGCGGTCGAACTGCATGCCTTCGACGATATCGACTTCGGTTTCGAGGCTCTTGGCTTCTTCAACCGTGATCACGCCTTCATTGCCGACCTTCTGCATCGCCTTGGCGATTTCTTCGCCGATGAAGCGATCGCCATTGGCCGAGATCGTGCCGACCTGAGCAACTTCTTCGGTCGACTTCACCTTCTTGGCGCGTGCCTTGATATCATTGATCGCAACTTCGACAGCCTGGTCGATGCCGCGCTTCAGATCCATCGGGTTCATGCCGGCAGCAACTGCCTTAGCGCCTTCACGCACGATCGCCTGAGCGAGCACCGTCGCCGTCGTCGTGCCGTCGCCCGCGATGTCGTTCGTCTTCGAAGCGACTTCGCGCACCATCTGGGCGCCCATGTTTTCGAACTTGTCTTCCAGTTCGATTTCCTTCGCGACCGTCACACCGTCCTTGGTGATGCGCGGAGCGCCGAAGGACTTTTCGATCACGACGTTACGGCCTTTCGGGCCGAGCGTGACTTTCACCGCATTGGCGAGGATGTCGACACCGCGCAGCATCTTGTCGCGGGCATCAGACGAAAAACGGACGTCTTTCGCAGCCATGTGAATTCTCCTGAATGATTGAAAAAGGGTTCAGCGTTGGCTTAGCCGACGATACCCATGATGTCGGATTCCTTCATGATGAGGAGATCCTGACCGTCGATCTTCACTTCAGTTCCCGACCACTTGCCGAAGAGGACGCGGTCGCCCTTCTTGACGTCGAGCGGGACGAGCTTGCCGGCTTCATCGCGAGCGCCGGAGCCCACAGCAATGATCTCGCCTTCCTGCGGCTTTTCCTTCGCCGTATCTGGAATGATGATGCCGCCCTTCGTCTTTTCCTCGGACTCGAGCCGGCGAACGACAACGCGGTCGTGCAGCGGACGAAATTTCATGGTCACTGTCCTTATCATTGAGCCGCGCCCCATGAGGCACGCGGGGTGAATTCGTGACCTGCTAGCACTCGCTTCTTACGAGTGCCAACAAGGGTGAAGGGGAGATAAGGACGCCCCCAAACCCTGTCAAGGCGAGGGTCTGGCAAAAAAAGACTCTTCTTTGAAAGGGTTAGCCCCCCGGCACTGGAATCGGCCGGGAAAAGCGGAACTCGACCGTTCGGGCCACATCGTGCACCTGGCGGACGCCCGCCTCCTGCTGGAAGCCATGCTTCCGGTAGAAGGCATGGCCCGATGCAAAGCGCGTGTCGGACCAGAGGGTGAGGCGGCTGCCGCCTCGGTCGGTCGCAAAGGCCTCAGCCCGCTCAAGGAGCCGCGCCGCGAGCCCGGACCCACGCCGATCTGCCGCTAGGTAAACTTTGGCCAGCGCAAAGACACCCTTCTCCCACGTCTCATACAAGGCCAAGCACCCGACGATCTGGCCCACCTCTTCAACGACCCAGAGCGCGCCCTGGCGCGCTGCATAATGGGAGGCCGGTGCTGCGAGCTCAGGGAACTCCTCGGGCACGAAGGGGCAGTTCTCATATTCGGTGAAGATGGTGGCGATGAGGGCGGCCATCGCCGGCCCATCGCCATCATGGCCAGGGCGGATCGCCGTCATTTCGCCGGCGCCTCGGAAATGCCCGCGACACGATCTTCAAGCGTTTTCTCGGCGAAGGGGAGCGACAGACCCAGACGGATCAACGCATCCCAAATCGCTTCGGCGCTATCGGCAAACGCAAACAAATCGAGATCCGCTTCGGCGATGACACCTGCTTCGACGAGTTTCTTCCAGCCGATCACCTCATGCCAGAACGTGGGGTCGTAAAGCACGATCGGCAAACGGTGCGGAATTTTTTGTGTCTGGCGCAGTGTCAGGATTTCGAACAATTCGTCGAACGTGCCGAACCCACCGGGGAAGACGACGAGCGCATTGGCCCGCATGGCCAAATGCATTTTACGCATGGCGAAATAATGAAATTGGAAGGTGAGATCGGGTGTCGAATAAGGATTGGGTTCTTGCTCATGGGGCAAGGTGATGTTGAAACCAATTGTTGGAGCGCCTGCATCGAGTGCGCCGCGATTAGCGGCTTCCATCACGCCCGGCCCGCCGCCCGTTGCAATCACATTGTCACGCAAGCCGCCATTATGGTGCAGCGCGCCGCCGCGCAAGGATGCGATGCGGCCGAATTCGCGCGCCACGCGATACCAACGGGCACCATTTTCGCCGACCGGGCCTGCGCCATCTTCGCGCGCACGCGCCGTGCCGAACACGACGATTGTTGAGCGCACACCCCAATTGCGGAGATGCTCTTCCGCCTTGGCATATTCGAGAAGAAAACGAACCCCGCGCATTGAATCGCCGAGGAGAAATTCCTCGTCGAGCGCGGGGAGCCGATAGGCGGGCGACGCTTTTTGCGCCTTACTGTCAGGACGGTCCATGTGACGAAACTAGACCGTTCTGCCGCCGATGAAAATCAGGCCCAATCGTCGCCGCCAGCATCGTCGAAGCCAGCGTCCGGCGCCTCATCAAAGGACGCTTGCTGAAGGGCGCGGTCCTCCGGTCCGAAGATGTCCGGGATCATACCCCCTTCGGTTGCGGCAGGCGTTGCCGCAGCGCTGGGGTCGCCCGCCAACGCTTGGGGGTTGGCCCCTTGGCCTGAGAACAGCGATTGCAGCCCATGGGCGAGGAGCGCCCCGCCCGCCACACCGGCGACTGTCGCCATTGCCGTCTGCAAGAAGCTGCCACGCTGGCCCTGCTGGCCGAAGAGGGGATTGGTGGACGGCTGGGGTGTCATGGGCTGCGCTGCGCCCAGCGGCTGCCCCCACGGGCCTGAACGCGGCGCTGCCACCGGCTGGGAGGGACGCTGACTGACCGAAGGCACCGAGCCTGTCCCGAAGACCGAGCGGCCAAGGCCGCCCAGAAACGAGCCTGATCCGGCCTCCTTGGCCTTCAATTCGGCTTCCAGCGCTTCAATCCGGGCGCCCGCCTGTTTCAGCGCTTCCTCCTGCACGATGACTGTCTGTGCCATCAGATAGGGCGCATAGGGCTGTTCCCGCACTGCCTGCGCGATGAAGTCTTCGGCTTCGCGGTCGCGCGGGGCGGAACCGACCGCCCGCATGCGATCGAACAATTGGCTCAAAAGCTGGCGCTCTTCCGGTGTCATCACGAAATCCTCCGCGCCGTCGCGATTAACGGCTGCCAACGATGTGGGGAGGCGGTCGCGTCTTGCCAAGTCGCTCCACCTCGATGCCGCCCACTTGAAGCGAAGCTTTGGGCAGGACTATGACAGAGGCATGAATGTCAAACGTTGGACCCTTCCATGAGCATCGCGCTGCGCGCCTCCCAAGCGCTTGGCTTGTGGCACGACGTGACGCTCGATCTCGTCCGCGATGGCGCGCCCGATTTGTCGGCCCGCCAGACGGTGATCCTGCTGACAGTTTATCTCGAGCCGCCGCCGCATACAGTGCGCGGCCTTGCCAAAAAGCTCGGCGTCACCAAACCTGCGATTACCCGCGCGCTCGATACGATGGGTAAGCGCAAGCTTCTCACACGGCGGCGCGACGATAACGATCGCCGCAATGTCATCATCCAGCGCACTGTCGAAGGCGCGCTCTATGTCGATCGGCTCGGCGATTCCGTCATCGCGCGCGCCAAAAACCTGCCTGTTTGAAAGTTGAGCATGAGCGATCCACGCCGTCCTGCCCGCCCCGACCTCGCCGCCGCCCATTTGAAAGGGCAAGTGGAGGCGGCCCGTTTCGTCACTGGTACGCCGATGCGTGTACGTGTCCCTGTTGCGTCCTTGCGGCGTGAACCGCGCCCCGATGCGCCGCTCGACACCGAAGCCTTATTCGGCGAAGCGGTCACTGTTTACGAAACGGATTCGGAAGGCTGGTCGTGGGTGCAACTCCACGACGATTCCTATGTCGGCTATGTGCCGACCGAAGCGCTTGGCCCTGATAAGGCCGCCCCCACCCATCGCATCGATGCGTTGCGGACCTTCGTTTATCCCGGCCCTTCGATCAAGGAACCGCCGCGCGCCGCGCTATCGCTCGGCAGCACCATTGCGGTGCACGGTGAAGAAGGGAAATTCTTCAAGATTGCCGATGGTTTCATTTTCGCCATGCATACCAAACCGCTTGATGAAACCGAAAAGGATTACGCTGAGACCGCCAAACGCTTTGAAGGTATTCCCTATTTGTGGGGCGGGAAATCCTCGCTCGGCATTGATTGCTCCGGTCTCGTTCAGACGGCGTTAAAAGCAGCGGGCATCGCCTGCCCACGCGATACATCGATGCAAGTGAATGAATTGGGATCGCCCATCGAATGGGATGATCGCTTGCTCGGTCTGCAGCGCGGTGATTTCGTGTTCTGGAAAGGCCATGTGGGGATCATGCTCGATCCCGAAAATCTGGTGCACGCGAATGGCCATTTCATGGAAGTGGTCAGCGAGCCTTTGCGCATGGCGCGAGACCGTACCTTGGCCAAGGGCTCAGGCCCGATCGTGATGATCCGGCGGCTTTAATCGCGCTTAGGCGAAGCTGTAAGCCCTCATGGTGAGGCGCCGCGTCAGCGGCATCTCGAACCACGAGGGCTATGTTATTGCGTGCGCTAAAATCCTTCGTCCTTCGAGACGCGATGCTTTGCATCGCTCCTCAGGATGAGGCAGAAAATGTATTTCAATAAGCCCGTGCGCGATCGACGCGATAGTCCGGCTCTTGTCCCGCTTCCATCTTTGCAATTTGGCGCGCGACCAGAGCGCCAATCGCGTCAGGATCGGACATCGCCGCATTGTGCGGCGTTACGGTCACCAGCGGATGCGTCCACAACAGGGAATCCTGCGGCAAGGGCTCGGTCTCGAATACGTCGAGCACGACATGGCCGAGCACGCCCTCGTTCAACGTCTTCAGAATGTCGGCTTCCTTTTGCAAGCCGCCACGCCCTGCATTGATGAGCGCAGGCTTACCAAGCCTACCATTCTGCGCGAGCCCGCGGATCAGGCGCTCGTCGATGATGCCGCGCGTCTGCGGCGTCAGGGGCAGCAGCACAACGAGAATGTCGGTGCAGCTTAAGAATTCTTGCAATCCCGTATCGCCAGAATAGGTCGTGACGCCGTCGATCTGTTTTGGCGTGCGGCTCCATCCTGCCACTTGGAAACCCATCATGCGCAATTTGCGTGCTGCATCCTGGCCTAATTCGCCCATGCCCATGATGCCGATGCGTACATCGCTGGCGGCAGGTTGAAAACGGTCATCATCCCAGAGCTTTTCCTTTTGCTGCGCGTCGTAGCGCCGCGTTTGGCGCAACAGCATCAGGCAATGCATGATGACATATTCGCTCATCCGGTTGGTGAGATCGGAATCGACGACGCGATAGATCGGCACATCCGGCAGGCGATCATCATTGAACAGAAAATCGACGCCCGCACCAAGCGAAAAGATCGCGGAGAGATTAGGCAGGTTGGCGAGCGAACCAGCCGGATGCTTCCATGAGACAGCGTAATGGACGGCCCGGCGATCAAACGGTTCGCCAAGCGCGACGATTTCACGGCCCGGCATTTTTTTCTGCAAACGCTCGACCCATTGGCCGACATTCCAACCTGACAAGGCAACCAGCAGCATTTCTTATCCTGTGAGTTTTTCGACGAGAAGAGGCGCGGGCGCGGGCGCGTCCGGTGCCAACGAATAGGCGGATTTGAGGAGTGCTTCAGCACGGGCAGCACTGTCTTCATCGCGCGCATGGATAAGGGCAAGCCCATCGCCATGGGCGAGGAAGGCACCACACCGCGCAAGATCAGTGACGCCTACTGCAAAGTCGATGCTATCAGCAGCGCGACGGCGTCCGCCGCCCAATTCAAGCACCGCAACGCCGATGGCACGCGTATCGATCGATGCAACAAAGCCAGCGCGCTCGGCTTTCACCAGCCGCCTCAAGGGCGCTTGCGGCAGAATGCTGTCGGGATCATCCATCAAAGCAGCAGGACCACCGAGCGCTGTCACCATGCGACCGAAAATAGTGGCAGCGCGGCCAGATCGCCACGCATCATCGAGTTTGCGGCGCGCATCATCGTCATCACGGGCAAGCCCGCCCAGCACCAGCATGTCGGCGCATAAGGCGAATGTGACATCATGCAAACGCGGATCGACCGCTTCGCCCTTGAGATGCAAAATGGCGTGGCGCACTTCAAGCGCATTGCCAGCGCAATTCGCCAAGGGCTCGTTCATGTCGGTGATGCGAGCGATGGTTTTAAGGCCCGCACCATTCGCGACGCCCGCAATACTTTGTGCCAAAGCGCGCGAATCGGTAAGCGACGTCATGAACGCCCCCGAACCCGTTTTCACGTCCATCACAAGGCCATCAAGGCCCGCGGCGATCTTCTTCGATAGGATCGAGGCAGTAATCAACGGAGTGGATTCAACCGTCGCGGTGACATCGCGGATGGCATAGAGAATGCGATCGGCAGGTGCGAGATCCGCCGTCTGGCCGATGATCGCGCATCCCACATCCCGCACCACTTTTTTGAACAAAGCACGATCTGGCGTCGAGACGTAACCGGGGATGGAATCGAGCTTGTCCAGCGTGCCGCCAGTATGGCCCAGTCCGCGACCGGAAATCATTGGCACATAGCCGCCACACGCTGCCACAAGCGGCGCAAGCAAGAGGCTCACCGTATCGCCAATGCCGCCGGTTGAATGCTTGTCGAGAGCGGGGCCCGGCAGATCCCATTCCATTCGTGCGCCGCTTTCGGTCATCGCACGCGTCAGCGCGACACATTCACCGCGCTCCATGCCACGGAAGAACACGGCCATCGCGAAAGCGGCGGCTTGTCCCTCGGTGACTTGGCCATGGGTGAGCCCGTCGATGAATTGCGCGATCTCGCTGTCGTGAAGGCGATGGCCGTCGCGTTTGCGGCGGATGATTTCCTGTGGGATCATCAGTAAGTCCCTTGGCCCGCATCGCCGGCTAACACGTCGAACAAGGCGCTGGCACCAATCCGGAAACGGGCCTTGCTGGCCGGCACACCGCAAATCTCTTCAAAGAGATCATGGTAGCGTTTGGCCTGCGCGAATGTGCGAACACCGCCGGACGCTTTGAAACCGACGTGATTGCCATGGTCACGGATCGTCTCGAGCAACAGGCGCGCTGCATCTTCAGTTGCGCCCACTGCAATTTTTCCCGTCGATGTTTTGAGAAAGTCTGCCCCTGCGTCCAGCGCGCAAATCGCTGCCTGATGTAGCGCTTTTGTGTCGCTCCAAGCACCGGTCTCAAGGATCACTTTGAGAACGCGGCTTTCGCATCGTTCTTTGGTCGCAGCCACAAGGTCAGTCGCAAGATCGATCTCGCCAGCCATGAAAGCGCGATAGGGAAAAACGAGGTCGATCTCGTCAGCACCATCGCCAAGCGCTTCATCAACATCTTCAAGCACACGTTCGATATCGTCGCCGCCCTGCGGAAAATTGATGACAGTGGCAACGGGCAAAGCATTGCCGATCTGCCGTTGGGCTTGGCCAACAAATTGCGGCCACAGGCAGAGTGCGGCGGGAGGGCCCATCGGGCCCACAGCTTTGGCGCAGAGTGCGGCGACAGCCTCCTCCGTGCACGGTTCGGAGAGATCGGTCAGATCGATAAAACCGATCAATTGGCGGGCGAGATGAGGGTCTATCATGCAAGCGACTCGGAGAGGGGTTCGCGCAATGTTTCAGACAGAAGCGCGATGAGGTTGGCACTGCCTGCGGCAGCGACACGGCGGGTTTCGTCATGGGAGGGCGCGCCATCAAAGAGTCCGGCGCCGAAATTGGTCACGAGCGAGAGCGCTGCACAGCGCAAGCCATAGCGGCGGGCGAGGATCACTTCCGGCACGGTCGACATGCCAACGAGATCGGCCCCCAAGAGATGCGCCATCCGCACTTCCGCCGGCGTCTCGAAGCTCGGCCCCGAGAACCACATGTAAACGCCATCGGGCAGCGCAAGATCGAGGCGCGCGGCAGCAGCGCGGAACCGTGCGCCAAGCGCCGGATCATACGCATTCACCATCGGCACGAAGCGCGCATCCCCGGTCTCCCCGATCAGCGGATTACGACCGGAGAAATTGATGTGATCAGTGACAAGGGCGACTGAGCCGGGCGCAAGATCGGGCCGTAAACCGCCCGCCGCATTGGTGAGGATCAGCGCGCCTGTCCCAAGTGCTGCGAGGGTTTCAATCGGCGTGCGCATGATGGCGGCATCGCCATGCTCGTAGAAATGCGCGCGGCCTTGCAGCGCGACCACGCGCGCCTTGCCAAGCCGGCCGACAACAAGGCGCCCGGCATGGCCGGAAACCCCGCTTTGCGGAAAACCGGGGATCGCTTCGTAAGGAATGCTGATTGCGCCTTCGAGGGCATCGGCGAAACCGCCGAGCCCCGTGCCGAGAATGACAGCCCAATCGGGCCGTCCCACACCCGCGGCTCGCAACAGATCGCGCGCAGCGTAATCCATCGTCATCAGCCCTCGAGCCCTGAGAGGCCAGGCAATTGCTCCGGCCCGAACGCATGCGGCAGGAGTGCATCGAGTGTCGTCTCCACACGTTCGGCACCGAGCGTGCCGCCTGCGATCACTTTCGTGTCGCCATCGGCAAATTCACGGATGCGCTGGCGACATGCGCCACAGGGAAAACATGTTTCCGGTGCTGAGCCCGCAATTGCAATGGCGGCGATCTCTTTTTCGCCTGCCGCCACCATGGCCGAGATGGCGGCTTGCTCGGCACAGGTGCCGGACGGATAGGCCGCATTCTCGACATTGCAGCCGAGATAGGTGTGGCCGTTACGCGTGAGGATGGCGGCCCCGACCTGAAAGCCCGAATAGGGAGCGTAAGCGCGGTCGCGCACGGCGCGGGCAGCGGCAAACAGAGATTCGATCGGCATCTCAACGCTCCTTCACATAAGGCTGCCCGGCGGCGCGCGGCGGCACTGCCCGGCCCATGAACCCCGCCAAGAGCACGATTGTAAACAGATAGGGCAGCGCCTGTATCGCCTGAACCGGAATGGCACCGATGCCGGGGAGCGCCACGCCCTGCAGGCGAATGGCGATGGCATCGAGAAGCCCGAACAGGAAGCATGTCCAAAAGGCCGGCCATGCCCGCCATTTTGCGAAGATGAGGGCGGCGAGCGCCACAAAGCCTTTGCCCGAGGTCATCATGGGCAGGAAGCCGGCGGCCTGCCCGAGCGAGAGCGTCGCCCCGGCAAGCCCGCATAAGAGACCCGCCAAGATCACCGCGCCATAGCGCAGCCGCGTGACGGACACGCCCGCATTGTCGACGGCCGCCGGGTTCTCACCTGCCGCCCTGACACGCAGACCAAAGCGGGTGCGCGCGAGCGCCAATGCCGTAAGGAGTGCCGCAGCAATCGCGAGAAAGCTCATGGCGCTTTGTCCAAACGCGAGCTCTGGCAAACGCGCTGCACCTTCGAGCGGTGGCGAGCGTCCCCCCTGTTTGAAGATCACATGACCAAGGAGAGCAGTGAGCCCCGCGGCCAGCATGTTGAGCGCTACACCGGAAATGATCTGGTTGCCACGCTGGCTGATGCTGGCAAAGCCGTGCAGCAAGCCGAGCAAAGTCGAGGCGGCCATGCCGGCGAACACGCCGATCCACGCATGGCCTGTCATGAAGGCGGCCACTGCAGCAGCAAAGGCAGCCATCAGCATTTTGCCTTCAAGCCCAATGTCGACAATGCCGGATTTCTCCGACCAAAGCCCTGCCAGGCAGGCAAAGATCAGCGGCACCGAAAGCCGCAATCCGGATTCAAGAATTTGGATAAGCGAGAGCGCGTCCATTAGCCGGGCTCCCTGCGTGCCAATAGTTGCGCCAATGGTTTGCGATAAAGCTGATCGAGCGCGCCTACACAGAAAATCACGAGGCCCGATAGTGTCACGATCAGATCGCGCGTGATCGCTGGGCGCTCGAAGGCAAGTTCTGTTCCGCCTTGATAAAGCGCACCGAACAACAAGGCCGAGAGAATGACGCCAACCGGATGATTGCGTCCCATAAGGGCTACGGCAATGCCGACAAAACCATAACCGGATGTGAATTCGATCACGACGCGATGTTGCACGCCCATCACTTCATTCACCGCCATGCCGGCGGCAAGTGCACCCGAGAGCGCCATGGCGAGCACGATCATCCGCTGTGTATTGATCCCGGCATAGCGCGCGGCGTCATTGCCTGTGCCTATCAGGCGGAGATGAAAGCCAAATTTGGATCGGAAAATGAGGACCCACACCGCGAAGGCGGCAAGAAGTGCGAGTACAAAAGCGAAATTCAAGGGTGTGCTAGGGCTTTTGAAGCCTAAGGCACCCAGCATCGCTTGCATTGTCCAAAGCTGCGCGCCATCCGCTATCAATCGGGTCTCGGGCTGCATCGAACCTTCTTTGCCGATGACATTGACGAGCAGATAGACGCTGACGATGGCAGCCAGAAAATTGAACATGATGGTCGTAATGACAACATGGCTGCCGCGCCACGCTTGCAACCAACCGGGAATGGCCGCCCATACCGCACCAAAAATCATCGCACCGACGATCCCGATCGGGATCAGCAAGAAGCCTTGTGTGATCGGTTCTGCCGCAAAGATGAAAAGCGCTGCGCCGATGCCTGCCATCGTCGCCTGTCCTTCAGCGCCAATGTTGAACAGGCCCGCATGATAGGCGAGCGCAACCGCAAGCCCGGTGAAAATGAAATTGGTCGCGTAATAGAGAGTGAAACCAATGCCTTCACCACTACCAAGCGCGCCACGCAGCATGATGGCTAACGCATCTGCAGGATTTTCACCAATGCCAAAGAGCAATAAGGCCGCCGCCAAGGCGGCTGTCGCCAATGCAAGCAATGGCATCAGGAGGCGATCGGCCCAAGCTGGCAGTGGAACCGGCGCGCTCATGCAATGCCCGCCATCAAGAGGCCGAGATCACGCTCATCCGTTTCACCCGCGCGGCGCTCGCCCGCAATGCGTCCCTCCTGCATCACGAGAATGCGATCGCTGAGGCGCAAGATTTCATCGAGTTCAACCGAGACCAAAAGGATCGCCACACCTTGCGCGCGCAGATCAAGCAGGCGACGATGAATGAACGCAATCGCACCAATATCGACGCCACGCGTCGGCTGGCCGACCAATAAAAGCCGTGGCCTTTGTTCGATTTCGCGGCCCAGAACCAATTTTTGCTGATTGCCACCAGACAATGCGCCCGCGCGGAGCAGCGGATCGGCGGGGCGCACATCATAGGCCTGCATCAGCCGGGCTGCGTCGCCCATCACGGTCTGCCGTGCAATGAGAGAACCCTGTTCGTCATCAGCGCCGATCAGACAATTCTCCCACACGGCGAATGGGTAGGCGAGCGCGTAGCGCAAACGATCTTCCGGGATATGGCGAATTCCAAGCGCATGCAGATCGGCTGGGGTGGCATGGCTGATATCGCTATTTTTGAAGCGAATGGAGCCGCTTGTGGCTGCCCGTAAACCGGCGAGCGCTTCCAGTAATTCCGTCTGCCCATTGCCTGCGACACCGGCAATGCCAAGGATTTCGCCGGGTCGTACCATCAAGGATACGTCCTTCACCGCCATCCCGCCGCGTGCATCGCGAACGCAAAGCGCTTCAACGGTCAGAAGGGGTTCATCATCAGCAAGAGTATCGGCGCGTTCGGGCATATGCACGCGCCGCCCAATCATCGCTTCTGCCAGTGCGGCCTCATTTGTGTCTACAATGGGATAGGTGCCAACACACGCCCCTTGTCGCAACACCGAGACGCGATCAGCAATCTCCATCACTTCGCGCAATTTATGCGTGATGAGGATGATGGTTTTGCCGCGCGCTTTCAGGTCACGCAGCAGCGCAAAGAGTCTGTCAGCCTCGCCCGGCGTCAACACGGCGGTTGGCTCGTCCAGCACGAGAATATCGGCATCGCGCACAAGCGATTTGAGAAGTTCGACGCGTTGCTGCAGTCCTACAGGGAGATCGCTGACAATCGCATCGGGTTCGATCGTGAGATCATAATCGCGCGCCAATGCATCAAGCTTTGCCAGCAAAGCCTTCCGTCCGCCTGCCAGTGCAAAACCGCCTTCATGCCCAAGCATCAGATTGTCGGCCACGCTCATCGGTTCCACCAGCATGAAATGCTGATGCACCATGCCAATGCCCGAGGCGATAGCGTCTGATGGCGATGTGATCTTGCTCTCTTGTCCGTCGATCAGGATACGGCCGGAATCGGCTTGATAGAAGCCGAACAAAATCGACATGAGTGTCGATTTGCCTGCCCCATTCTCACCCACCAACGCATGAATGTCTCCGCGCGCAATGGCCAAGTGAATGGAGCGGTTCGCGTGCACAGCACCGAACCTCTTGTCGATATGGTCGAAAACGATGGCGGGCGGCGATGTGCCGCCCGGATCAGAATGAACGCGCAAGGATAGGCCTCAGAGCGGGCACTTCCCGTCGGCCATGTAGTCATGGACCTTGATCGAGCCAGCTACGATGCCCGCGGCAGCCTTGTCTGCGGCCGCTTTCATCGCAGGTGTGATCAGCGCTTTGTTATTGTCATCGAGCGCCCAATCGACGCCCTTCTCGTTCAGGCCAAGAACCATCACGCCCGGCTTCCATTTGCCGTCTTTCGCATCGGAGAAGGCGGTCAGCGTCGCAACATCCACACGCTTCAGCATCGATGTCAGCACCTTGCCGGGATGCATGCCGTTCTGGTTGGAATCAACGCCAATGCCGAGCTTGCCCGCATCAGCAGCTGCGCGCAGCACGCCGATGCCCGTGCCGCCGGCCGCGTGATAGACCACGTCAGCCCCACGATCGATCTGTGATTTGGCGAGTTCGGCACCCTTGACCGGATCGGTCCACGCCGCCCCTGTTGTCCCCGTCATGTTTTGGAACACGTCTGCCGAAGGGTTGGCCGCCTTCACGCCCTGCACATAGCCACATGCAAAGCGACGAATGAGGGGAATGTCCATGCCCCCGACGAACCCAACCTTGCCGGTTTTCGAGGCCATCGCGGCGAGAAGCCCGACGAGGTAGGAGCCTTCCTGCTCCTTGAACACCACCGATTGCACATTGGGCGCGTTCACGACCATGTCGATGAGAGTGAATTTCGTATCAGGGAATTCCTTGGCAACCTTCTCAAGCGCTGTGGCTTGGCTGAAGCCGACCGCCACGATGGGCGAGAAGCCGTCTCGTGCGAAACGCCGCAACGCCTGCTCGCGCTGGGCATCGTTCTGGATCTCGAAATCGCGGTAATCGATTCCTGTCGCTTTCTTGAACTGTTCGGCGCCTTGATAGACGCCTTCATTGAAGGATTTGTCGAATTTCCCGCCGAGGTCATAGACGATGGCGGGTTTGATCGCCTGCGCCGAAGCTGAGCCTATCGGAGCAAAGCCTGCCATGGCCGAAACGGCCAGTCCCAGAACCAGAGCGCGCATATTCCCCTCCGTCATCGTTGCGAACTTAACCATGACATGACCGTGGCACGAGGTGAAGTCCGTGCATCGCTTTTGCGCATCTGATCAAACCTCTTGTCCAATCAAACCTCTTGGCGTCGCCTTCGCGCTTTGGCACACTTGCAGGATCGGGCGGGCCGGAAAGGATCGGGCCATGGCTTGCAGTGATGCTATTGGAATGCGTCTCTTCAGTGCTTTGTGTGCACTGATCGCCTGTTGTATCGCGCCGTTTCCATCGGCCCACGCGCGCGAGGGCGATATTGACGTCGATGTTGAACTCGTCCTTGCGGTCGATGTCTCTTATTCGATGGATCCCGAAGAACAGAAGCTGCAGCGCGAAGGCTATATTGAAGCGCTCAATTCACCTGAAATTCTCAACGCCATCAAAAAAGGCGTGAATGGCAAGATCGCCGTCGCCTATGTCGAATGGGCGGGCGTCGCCTCCCGCGAGATCGTAGCCGATTGGCATATCATCGAAGATGCGGAATCGGCCCTCCAATTCACGCGCAAACTGGTCGAACGGCCGGTGCGGCGGTTTTCCCGCACATCGATTTCCGGCGCGATCGATTTTGCCGTGCCCATGTTTCGGAACAATAATTTCCGTGGCCTCAAACAGGTCATCGATATTTCTGGCGATGGTTCGAACAATCAAGGCCGCCCTGTCGAGCGTTCCCGCGACGATGCGCTTGCGGAAGGGATCGTGATCAACGGCCTCCCGATTATGCTGAACCGTCCTGTCGCCGGTTATCGTGATGTCGACAATCTTGATCATTATTATGCCGATTGCGTCATTGGCGGGCCGGGGGCCTTTGTCGTCCCCATTCGCGAGCGGGCTCATTTCGTCGATGCAATTCGCACGAAGATTTTGCTCGAAATCGCCCTGATCCCCGACGATCCCTTGCCGATCCAGAAAGCGCAGACGCAAACCCCGCGCAGTGATTGCATGGCAGGCGAGAAAATGTGGCGCGAGCGCTGGGAAAATAATTAGGTCCCGCGCGGCTTTGCCCGATGTGTCGCTGTCGCTGCTGCCGGATCATCCGGCCAAACATGTTTGGGATAACGGCCCTTCATCTCGGCTTTCACGGAAGACCATGAGCCTTTCCAGAAGCCGGGCAGATCGCGCGTAATCTGGATCGGTCCGTGCGCCGGTGACAACAGATGCAGCAACAAGGGCACCCGGCCGCCCGCAAGCGCAGGATGGTCTTTGAGCCCAAACAATTCTTGCACGCGGATGGCAAGGACGGGATCATCGCCGGCATCATAATCAATCGGATGGCGCTGGCCTGATGGCGCATCGAAATGCGTGGGCGCTTCTGCATCAAGCCTTTGTTGCAGGTTCCAATCCAGTGTCGCGCGCAGGGCTTGGTCGATGATGCCTTCCTTGAGATCGGCCAAGGAAAGTGCGCCATCCGCATAAGGACCAAGCCAATCGAGGATCGTCTCCATCAAATGCGCATCGGAGAGATCGGGCCAAGGCTCACCCTCGGCGCGACGCAGGAAATTCACACGGTCGCGCCATTGCCCTGTCGCTTTCGACAGGGGCAAGGCCGTAAATCCAAGCGCGGCGACGCCCTTCAACAGGGCCGCTTTGGTATCTTCATTGGCGGTTGCGCGCTGTGTCTGGTCGGAAAGCGTGATCGCGCCAAGCCGTGTCGTGCGTCGCGCGCGCACCGCTTTCGCCTGCGGATCGAACGCGATGTCATCACGTGTGACAATACGGTCGCTATAATCATCAAGGATCGTTTCGAGCGAAAGTGGCGCTGCCGCCAGAATAAGGGCAGAGACGCCGCCGCCCGTGATTTCGGCAATGGCCAAGAACGGTTCGCGTGCCAAGGCATCATGCGGTTCGACCATGGCACCACGGCCATTCGCCATCACGAATGTGCCTTGCGTCCCGCGCGCCTTGGCAATGCGATCGGGAAAACCGAGCGCAATCACTGCACCCGCGCGCTCAGAGGGCGCGTCATCAGGCGTGCCGCCCGCAATCTTCACCCATTGGCGTGCCATGCGTCGTAGATCATCGGCGCGCCCGCCACGCTCGCGTCGGAACCGGTCGAGACGATGACGCAGATCGCTACCATCGCCACCCAAGCCGCGCTCGGAGAGAAGCGCAGCGATTTCAGCGGCGAGCAACGCTTCACCATGGGGCACGGCATCGATCACCATACGGGCTAAACGAACAGGAAGAGGCAGTGCACGCAGTTTCTTACCCGTTGGAGTGAGACGATTGTCGTCATCAAGCGCGCCGAGTTCGTGCAACAGCGCGCGTGCTTCTTTCAACGCCGGTGCGGGTGGCGGATCGAGAAAAGCAAGTCGCGTCGGATCGCTTTCGCCCCACGCCGCACAATCAAGCAACAGGCCCGATAAATCGGCCGAGAGAATTTCTGGCCGGGCAAAGGGCTCCATTGCACCTTCGGCCGCCTGCTCCCAAAGCCGATAGCAAAGCCCCGGCTCTGTGCGCCCGGCGCGGCCGCGGCGTTGATCAGCCGCGGCGCGCGATACACGCACGGTTTCAAGCCGCGTCAATCCGAGATTAGGTTCGAAACGTGGCACGCGTGCCAGTCCTGAATCGACGACGACACGGACGCCTTCGATCGTCAGCGAGGTTTCGGCAATCGACGTCGCAAGCACGATCTTGCGTGCGCCTTGTGGTGCTGGCGCAATCGCGGCGCGCTGTGCGGCGGGATCCATCGCGCCATAGAGCGGCGCGACGATGATGCCGGGGGACTTCACCTTTTCGTCGAGCAGGCGCGCGACGCGCGTGATCTCACCTTGCCCGGGTAGAAACGCGAGGATCGAGCCGGTTTCCTCACGCAAGGCACGCAGGATGGCATCAACCATCTGGTCATCGATGCGGCGCGTGGCATCGCGACCGAGCCACACGGTCTCGACCGGAAATGCGCGCCCTTCAGATTCGATGATGGGCGCATCGCCGAGAAGAGCCGCAACGCGCGCGCCATCAAGCGTGGCTGACATCGGCATGATGCGGAGATCCTCGCGCAACGCGGCCTGCGTATCGAGCGCGAGCGCCAAGCCAAAATCGGCATCGAGTGAGCGTTCGTGAAATTCGTCGAACAGAACAGCAACAATCCCATCCAGCGCCGGATCGTCGAGGATCATCCGCGTGAAAATGCCCTCGGTGATGACTTCAATCCGCGTCTTGCCGCTGACGCGTGTGTCGAGCCGTGTCCTGAGGCCGACCGTGTCGCCCACCTTCTCCCCAAGCGTCGCGGCCATGCGCTCGGCGGACGCGCGCGCGGCCAGCCGTCGCGGCTCCAGAACGAGGATACGGCCGCGCTTGAGCTGCGGGTGGTCGAGGAGCGCCAACGGCACACGAGTAGTCTTGCCTGCCCCCGGCGGCGCCACCAGCACTGCTCGGTTATGCGTTTTGAGCGCGGCGGCAATGTCGCCCAGAACGGCATCAATCGGCAGGGGCGCGTCGAAAATCATGTCCGAGCAATGGCCTAAGCCGTTCCGCCCGGCAAGACCCGGTGGGGCCGCGTTTTCGACTTCGGGCAAAGCTTGCAAAACGCCAAACTAAGACTTTGCTGTTTTGCAAAATGTCTTTTCAAGCGCCCGGTCCATCCCTAGATTCAGGGCATGAGCAAGCCTCCACGTCCGAACATCATCTCTCTGGCAGAAGCCCGTGCCGCCCGTCAGGCGGAGCGCGAAGCTGCCTCGCAGGCAGCCGAGGATGAAGGTGGCCATGATGCGCTCGATGCGCTTGCCGCCGAACTCGTCGCGTTGCTGGATACCGGCAGCCTCGGCGATCCGGATACAGCGGCGGCCATCCTTATCACGGCGGCGCTCGACACGCTGATCGAGGCTTATGGCGAGGATGAGGGGGCCGAGACGGCCTATACCTTGCTGGACGAGTGCATCAACGAGCGGGATTCATAATCCGCTTCAGCGCGACGCGGTCCGCTGATCGAGCGGAAAAAGGCCGCCTTCAGGCGCAAGCACCGGCGGGGCCGGAACAGCAGCGGGCGCATCGCCAAATTCCATCGCCTCGATCCGGTCCCCACGCTTCACCACCTTGTCGGCTGACACGATGATGGCGGCGACATCTTCATTCGCTTGCCGGAAATGGCCTTCGAGCTTGCCAACCCGGTCACGCAAACGCCCGACATCGTCGAGAATTTTGCGCACTTCATCCTGAATGAGATGCGCCGCTTCGCGCATTTTGGAATCGCGCACGATAGCCTGCATCACTTGAATCGCCATGGTCAGCAGCGAAGGCGAGACCACAAGGATGCGAGCGCGATGCGCCTTTTGCACCTGATCGTCGAAATGCTCCATCAAATCGGCATAGATTGATTCTGACGGGACAAAGAGGATCGCAATATCCTGCGTTTCTCCCGGAATAAGATATTTGCCTGCAATATCTTTGATATGGTTTTGCATGTCGGTCCGCACGCGCGCTGAAGCAGCTTTGCGGTCTTCATCGCTGCGTGCTTCACGGAAAGCGGCAAAACCCTCAAGCGGAAACTTCGCATCGACGATCAAAGGGCGCGTATCGCCCGGCAGATGAATGACACAATCAGGCCGCGAGCGATTGCTCAGCGTGGCTTGGAACTCGAACGCGCCATGTGGCAAGCCATCCTTGACGATCGCTTCCATCCGGCCTTGGCCGAAGGCACCGCGCGATTGCTTGTTGGCGAGAATATCCTTCAGCGTCAGCACTTCGCTCGTCAGCGTGTTGAGATTTTTCTGCGCTTGATCGATCAGCGCCAGTCTCTCATTGAGTTTGGCCAGATTTTCGAGCGTGCTGGTGGCGTTTTCTTTCAGCCCATCGCCTAGTCGCGCATTGAGGCTATCGATACGTTCAGCGAGCAACCGGGCAAGGTTGGTCTGGCGGCTCTCGAAGGTTTCGCCAATCTGCGAGACGCGCCCGCTCATTTGCGCCTGCGCCTGCAGCAACAGCGCCACCTTGTCATCAAGCTCACGCTGGCGCTCTGCAGCTGCAGCCGCTTCTTCCGCAAGACCGCGCCGCGCGCCCGAACCCCGCATCACGGCCACGATCAGCAGCAGCGAGAGGAGGCCAAAGGCGAGCGCCAGCGTCTCGGCGGTGGAGAGTTGGCCTTGCAGTAGCCGGTCGAAAAAGACGGAAACGATGTTCGGAGCCATGGCCGGAGCCTAGCCGATTCCGTCATCGGGAACAAATACCGAACGTCTCGGTAAAGGGCTTTGACGCCGCCAGACGGAATGACTATGTCGAGCCCATTATGGCTTTGCGACCGATCATCATTCTGCCCGACCCCGTTCTGCGGGAGAAATCGACCCCGATTGTCAGGGTGGACGACGATGTGCGCGCGCTCGTCGCTGACATGTTCGAGACCATGTATGACGCCCCCGGCATCGGGTTGGCGGCCGTACAGGTCGGCATCACCAAGCGCATCGTCACCATCGATCTTGCCCGCGAAGGCGAAGAGAAGAAGCCGATGGTCTTCGTCAATCCGGAGATCGTCTGGTCGTCGGATGAGCAGTCGACCTATGAAGAGGGCTGCCTCTCGATCCCGCAATATTACGAAGAGGTCGAGCGTCCTGCCAAAGTCCGCGTCCGTTATCAGGACGAGAAGGGCGAAGCGCATGAGTTGGAAGCCGATGGTCTGCTCGCCACCTGCTTGCAACATGAGATCGACCATCTCGAAGGCAAACTCTTCATCGATCATCTATCGAAGCTGAAGCGCGACCGCGTGATCAAGAAATTCCAGAAACAGGCCAAACGCGAGCACGAGTTCTGATGGCGCTGCGCGTCGTCTTTATGGGCACGCCGGATTTTTCCGTGCCCACCCTCGCCGAGATTGTCGGCCAAGGCCATGACGTCGTTGCCGTCTATTCGCGCGCGCCAGCGCCGGCGGGGCGTGGCATGGAGTTGCGAAAATCGCCGGTGCATGTCGCTGCAGAACGGTTTGGCATCGAGGTGCGCACGCCGAAGAATTTTCGCAATACGGATGATGTCGACGCGCTGGCCGCACTGGCCCCCGATCTGATCGTGGTTGTTGCCTATGGCGTGATCCTGCCGCAAGCGGTGCTCGATATTCCGCCGCTTGGGTGCATCAATGTGCATGCGTCGCTTCTGCCACGCTGGCGCGGTGCAGCGCCGATCCAGCGCGCCATCATGGCGGGCGATCAGGAAACCGGCGTGGCCATCATGCAGATGGAAGCCGGGCTTGATACGGGGCCTGTCGGTCTCGTCGAGAAGGTGGCGATCACGCCCGACATGACCGCCGGTGAATTGCATGATCGGTTGGCGCGCAGTGGTGCTGATGCGTTGGGGCGTGCGCTCGCTGCCCTGTCACGCGGCACATTGGCTTTCACACCGCAGCCCGAAGACGGTGTGACCTACGCCAAAAAAATAACCAATGATGACGCGCGCATTGATTGGACGCAGTCTGCGCAAGCGGTACACGACCATGTCCGTGGTCTTTCGCCCTTCCCCGGCGCGTTCTGCATGATCGCAGGTGCGAAGGGTCCTGAGCGCATGAAAATTCTGCGCACCGCACGTGCTGACGGACAGGGTACACCCGGGACCGCACTGGATGATCATTTGCTGATCGCATGCGGCGAGGGTGCGGTTCGCCTGCTCGACGTTCAGCGCGCAGGATCAAAGCCGATGAAAGCCGAGGATCTCTTGCGTGGTTTTGCCGTCCCCACAGGCACGGTCTTGAGCTGATGCCGCGCTATCGGCTCATCATTGAATATCAAGGCTCGGCCTATGTTGGCTGGCAATTTCAGGACAATGGCCGCTCCGTGCAGGGCGCAATCGAAGCCGCGCTGAAAGCCTTCACGCATGAAGAGGTGCGGGTGCATGGCGCAGGCCGTACCGATGCAGGCGTGCACGCAACCGGACAAGTTGCCCACATCGATCTCTCGCGCGAATGGGACCCGTTGAAACTGCGCGAAGCGCTCAATGCATGGCTCAACTATGATGCAATTGCCATTCTTGATGTGACGCCGGTGGATGATGAATTTCACGCGCGTTTTTCAGCAACAGGGCGTCACTACATTTACCGCATCATTGATCGCCGTGCGAAATTGACCTTCGACAAGGGTCGCGCCTGGCATATCAAATGGCGACTCGATGCGGACGCTATGCACGAAGCGGCGCAACGGCTTGTCGGAAAGCATGATTTCACGACCTTTCGTGCTGCCGAATGCCAAGCAGCATCGCCCGTGAAAACGCTGACGCAGCTTGATGTCACGCGTATTGGTGATGAGGTGCGTATCGTCGCTTTTGCGCGCTCCTTCCTGCATCATCAGGTGCGCTCCATCACCGGTTCGCTTGTCGAAGTGGGTTCTGGAAAATGGACGGCGGATGATTTGCAGGCGGCGCTTGAAGCGCGTGATCGTACGCGGTGCGGCCCAATGGCGCCACCCGATGGGCTTTATCTCGTCAAAGTCGATTACGACGCAAAATAGCGTTCTATCACGCCTTCATAGATCTTCGCCAAAGCGTCGATCTCAGCCGCGTCTGCGTGTTCATCGATCTGATGCATGGTCTTGCCGGTCAGGCCAAATTCAATCACCGGCCCGTGCTGGCAAATGAAGCGCGCATCGGACGTACCACCCGTTGTCGAGAGCTGCGGCTTGATGCCTGTCATCTCTTCAATGGCGGCCGCCATTTTATCAACGAATGGTCCGGGTTGCGTCATGAAGGCAATGGCATTCGTTGGCTCGAAACGCGCCTCGTAACGGATGGAATTTCCCGCCGCCTTGTCGAGCCGTTTGCGGATCTCCGCTTCGAGCGTTTCAGGCGTCCAAATGTCATTGAAGCGGATATTGAACGTCGCTCGCACGGCGTTTGGAATTACATTCGTCGCTGTGTTGCCGACATCGATGGTGGTGAATTCGCAGTTCGTTGCACCGAAATGCGCTGTGCCTTGATCGAGCGGCTCTGCCAAGACGCCTTGCACGAGGCGCATCATGCCCGGGATCGGATTGTCGGCGAGATGCGGATAGGCGACGTGACCTTGCTTGCCTTGGACCACGATATGGCCGGTCAGTGAGCCGCGCCGCCCGATCTTGATCATGTCGCCAAGGCGCTCGGGATTGGTGGGTTCGCCGAGAATGCAATGGTCGAATGTTTCGCCCTTCGCCTTCATCCAGTCGAGCACTTTCACCGTGCCATTGATGGCAGGACCTTCTTCATCACCTGTGATGAGAAAACCAATCGAGCCACCAAAATCAGGATGCGTATCGATGAAGCGCAGTGCGGCGGAGATGGATGCTGCCACGCCGCCTTTCATGTCGGTAGCGCCACGGCCATATAGTTTGCCGTCGCGGATGTCGCCTGAGAAAGGCGGCACGGTCCATTTCGTTTCATCGCCGACGGGGACAACATCAGTGTGCCCGGCAAAGAGAAGATGCGGCGTGCCGCGCCCGAAGCGTGCGTAGAGATTGTCGACATCCGGCGTGCCGTCCGCCGAAAAACGCAAGAAATGCGTTTCAAAACCGGCAGCGCCAAGAATGTCGGCGATGAGACGCAGCGCACCACCTTCGTCCGGCGTCACTGACGGACAACGGATCAGCGCCTGCGTCAGCGCAACGGCGTTGCGGGCGTCAAGCATCAGTCGCGCAGGAGTTCGTTGATGGCCGTCTTCGAGCGGGTCTTTTCATCGACGCGCTTCACGATCACCGCACAATAGAGCGAGACGGTTTCGTTCGAGCCCTTGAGTTGTGTATTCGTCAGCGAGCCGGAGACAACGACGGAATAGGGCGGCACATAACCCATATGGATTTCGCCGGTGGCGCGATCGACGATCTTGGTCGATTGGCCGATATAGACGCCCATGCCGAGCACCGAGCCTTCGCCGACGCGCACGCCTTCGACGACTTCTGAGCGCGCGCCGATAAAGCAGTTGTCTTCGATGATGACCGGATCGGCCTGCAACGGCTCAAGCACGCCACCAATACCGACGCCGCCCGACAGATGCACATTCTTACCGATCTGTGCGCAGGAGCCGACGGTGGCCCATGTGTCGACCATCGTGCCTGAGTCAACGAACGCGCCGATATTGACGAAGGATGGCATCAGCACGACGCCCGAAGCGATATGCGCGCCGCGGCGCACGGTGCAATTCGGCACGGCACGGAAACCGGCCTGCTGGAAGCGGCCTGCATCCCAGCCGTCGAATTTTGACGGCACCTTGTCGAACCACACCGATTCACCCGGGCCATGCTTGATGATGGTGTTGTCGTTGAGGCGGAAGGACAAAAGCACCGCCTTCTTCAGCCATTGATTGACTTTCCAGCCCGCGCCATCGCGCTCGGCCACACGCGCCTGCCCACTGTCGAGAAGCGCCAAAGCCTGTTCAACGCTGTCGCGGATCTCACCCTTGGTCGAGGCGCCAATTTCGGTGCGCTTTTCCCAGGCGGCATCAATGATCGAGGCAAGGGCGGCGTGCGACATGGTTTCAGTCCCGTATTGGTCGTTTGGGGGTGAGGTCAGGTTTCCTAGCAACCGCAGGCGGCGCTGTCATCCCTTGGGCAGCGCCTGTGGCGGCCTGACGCCGCGCGCCGTCTCGATCTGCTCAAGGAAGCCCGCGAGATCCGTCGTCCGGTAATGGATATAGGGGGCTTCGGGGGCCGTTTGCTCGTGCAGCTCCCGGAACGGGTCCGCCACTTTCGGCAGGACCAGCACCGTCTTCATGCCGAGCGCGGCAGGGGCGACGAGGTTTTTTGCCAGATCCTCGAACATCGCCGCACGACCGGGGTCGACATCGTGCTGTCTGAGGAATTTTTCATAGGTGCGGGTTTCGGGCTTCGGCACGAAATCGGCAGCGACGATGTCGAAAATCTCTTCGAAATGATCGCGGATGCCGAGCTTGCGTGAAACATTTTCGGCATGTTGGCGCGAGCCATTGGTGAGGATCAGCTTGCGGCCCGGCAAGGCTTCGATCGCTTGCCCGAGCCGCGGATCAGGATCGACCAGCGACAGATCGATCTGATGCGCGAAATCGAGAAAATCATGCGGCGAGATCGCGTGCTCGTCCATCAAGCCTTTCAGCGTCGTGCCATAGCGCGTGTAATAATATTTCTGCAGCGCGCGGGCTGACAGCCCATCAAGCCCAAACATGTCCACGAGGAAGAGCGTGATACGCTGGTCAACCTGCGGCCAGAGCTGGCATTCATGCGGATAAAGCGTGTTATCGAGATCGAAGATCCAGACATTCACATCGTCGAAATGATGCGCTGTCTTAAGCGGCAGGGGGTCGGCGATGCGGCTTGTCTCCGTCATGAATTCCCTTAGCGATTTGTCGTGTAACTCACGGCCTAATCAGCGTGCCTGCGCCATGGTCGGTCAGCAATTCAAGAAGCACGGCGTGCGGCACCTTGCCATCGAGAATGACAACACCTTCAACGCCTGCTTCAATCGCATAGATGCAGGTTTCAACCTTTGGAATCATGCCGCCTGAGATCGTGCCGTCCGCAATCAATTCGCGGATCTGGTTGACGGTCAATTCCTTGATCAGATTCTTGTTCTTGTCGAGCACGCCCGGCACATCGGTCAGAAGCAGAAGGCGCTTGGCTTTCAACGCGCCTGCAATCGCACCGGCAAACGTGTCTGCATTGACGTTGTATGTATTGCCGTCTGCGCCATTCGCCACCGGCGCAAGAACGGGGATCACTTCACGGCCGAGTAGATTTTCGAGCACGCGCGGATCAACCTTGTCCGGCTCGCCGACAAAACCGAGATCGACTTCTTTTTCCGTTTTCGTTTCGGGATCGACAATGGTGCGCACCGCTTTTTTCGCGAGTACCATATTGCCGTCCTTGCCGCAGAGCCCGATGGCACGGCCGCCTTCATTGTTGATGAAGCCGACGATCTGCTTGTTGATCTGTCCAGCCAACACCATCTCGACGACTTCCACCGTCGGCTTGTCGGTGATGCGCAGGCCCGCAGCGAATTCGCTCTTGATGCCAAGCTTGGCCAGCATCGCGCCGATCTGCGGGCCGCCGCCATGCACGACAACCGGGTTCACACCAGATTGCTCGAGCAGCACCATGTCGCGTGCGAAATCACGCGCCACCTTCTCGTCGCCCATGGCATGGCCGCCATATTTCACCACCACAGTGGCTTCGTCGTAATGCAGCATGTGCGGAAGGGCCTGCACGAGAATTTCGGCCTGCAGGTGCGGGTCGGAATGGTCGGTCATCGCATCGTCCATGGAGCCGGCGCGAGAGGCCGGACGGAAAGGGGCAGGGTCAACGCCCGAACGGGCGACACCGTTCTAGAGCATCCCGGCCAAAAAACGAAAACGGAAAATTATTCGCTCGGCGGCGGCTCGTTCCGCTTGCGCGGGGCCGTCAGAATGGCCCAACCCGAGAGAAGCCAGCCGCCGATCATGAGAAACCCACCGATCGGGGCGGCCATGGGGAAGAGCGGCATATGAAGAAAGGCACGCACCGCCATATCGCCGGAGAAGAGTGCCGTGCCGCCCAAGAGCAGATAAGCACCGATCCGCCCGACCTGTTCGGCCACAAGACCAGTTTCGAGCGCAACGCCGAGCGCGATCAGCGCGGCTGCATGGATCATCAGGAATTGTGAGCCCGGCCCTAATGTCGAGCCGGGCATGGCGTGTCCCGCCAACGCCGCCATGATCACGCCCAGCGCGCCATAAAGCGTGCCGATCAGCATCAGGAGGCGGTTGGGTCCACTCATTTTCCACGCTCACGCAGGAGGCGGACGACCGCTTCGCGGAGATCGGAAATCCCTTCGCCGGTCTCACTCGATGTGAGGATGATTTCGGGGAAGGCGGCTGGCCGTTTGGCCAGCACGGCGCGCGCAGCTTCAAGAGCCGGCTCGATTTCAGATTTCTTGAGTTCATCCGCCTTGGTGAGGACGAGCGCGTAAGACACGGCCGCCTCATCCAGCATGTCGAGCATTTCGGCATCGTTCGGCTTCACGCCGTGGCGCGCATCGATCAGCACATAGACGCGATAGAGATTGGCGCGCCCGCGCAAATAGGCGCGTAGCATCGCATTCCATTTCGCGACCTTTTCCTTGCCGACCGCTGCATAGCCATAGCCCGGCATATCGACCAGCATGAAGCGGTCGCCGACATTGAAATAATTGAGCTGCTGCGTCCGGCCCGGTGTGTGCGAGGTCCGCGCCAGCGTTTTGCGGCCGGTGAGCGCATTCACAAGGCTCGATTTGCCAACATTGGAACGGCCGGCAAACGCGATCTCCGGCAGCCCCATGGGGGGCAGACCTTCAATCGTGTCCGCGCCCCATTTGAAATCGACCTCACCGGCGAAGAGTTTACGTGCTTCCTCCGGAAGGCCCCGCTCGATGGGATTGGGGCCGCTCATGTCAGCCGCTCTTCTGCGGGCGTTTGGTCATGCTGCGCAGATTGTCCCACAGCTCAACCTTCACGCCCTGCTTTTTCATGATCGCATATTGCTGCAGGATCGAGAGGAAATTGTTCCACGACCAGTAGATCACGAGACCGGCTGGGAATGAGGCCAGCATGAATGTGAAGATGACCGGCATCCAGGTGAACATCGTCTTCTGGATTGGATCGGTCGGCTCCGGGTTCATCTTCATCTGCACGAACATCGTGATGCCCATGATGATCGGCCAGACACCAATCAGCAGGAAGGCCGGCACGGCGAAGGGCAACAGGCCGAACAAATTAAACAGCGACGTCGGATCGGGCGCAGCCAAATCCTTGATCCAACCAAAGAACGGTGCGTGACGCATTTCGATCGTCACGAACAGCACTTTATAGAGCGCGAAGAAGACCGGGATCTGAATCAAGATCGGCAAGCAACCGGCAAGCGGATTGATCTTCTCTTTCTTGTAGAGCTCCATCAATTCTTGCTGCTGCTTGACGCGGTCATCCGCAAAGCGTTCGCGAATGGCCATCATCTGCGGCTGCACCGCCTTCATTTTCGCCATCGAGGCATAGCTCTTATTGGCAAGCGGATAGAAGACCGCTTTCACCAAGACGGTCACGACCAAGATCGCGATGCCGAAATTGCCGGTGAACTTGAAGATCAGGTCGAGCACGCGGAACAAGGGCTGCGTGATGAACCAGAACCAGCCCCAATCGATCAGCAGCTTGAATTGCTTGATGCCGAGCTTGTTCTCGTAATCATTGAGGGTGTTGACTTCCTTCGCGCCAACAAAGAGACGCGTTGTCACTTCCGTCGTGCCGTTTGCGGCAACCGTTGTTGTCGGCTGCGTCACAAAGGTTTGATACACTTTCGGCGCGGTCGCGACCGATGGCATCGCCATGCTAAGCGTGGTGTCGAAATTGATCTTCTGATCCGGAACGATCGCCGACGCCCAATACTTGTCGGTAAAGCCAGCCCAACCGCCCTGCGACGCTTTGAAGTCCTTACCCTTGTCGGTGGCCGACAGGTTCGGTTCTTTTTCGAGATTGGCGTAGGTCAGTTCTTTCAAGCCCTGCTCGCCGAACACGCCGAGCAAACCTTCGTGAAGGATGTAATAGCCTTCCGTATGGGGCGTACCAACACGGCGAATGAAGCCATAAGGTGTCAGCTTCAATTCTGTGCCGGATTTATTTTCGACGCGGTCGGTGACAGTGAACATATAATCTTCGTCGACAGCGATGATGCGCTTGAAGACGAGGCCCTTGCCATTGTCATACGTCAGTGTGACGGGCGTCTTTTCCATCAGCTTGGTTTGATCGGCGGTCCATACCGTCTGCGCGTTGGGCAGGTCGTTGGGATTGACGCCGAGCCAGCCGAAGCGCGCGAAATAACCATCCTTGGCCGAAGGCGGCGTGAAGACGATGATGTTCGGCGAGGATTTCGAGACCGTCTCGTGATAGTCTTTCAGCGCGATGTCATCGAAATCAGCACCCTTGAGCGCGATCGAGCCGCGGATCTTTTCAGAATCGATGGTCACACGCGGCGAAGCGCCCAGTGCGGCTTCACGTGTCGGTGCGAGCGTGATGTCTGAAGCGGCGCTGCCGGGAGCCGGCGCTGTCGCTTTGCCATCCGCGGATGCACCTGGCGCCGTCTGCGTGAGTTCAGCCGTTTTCTTCGCTTGGTCGAGTTTCGGTGCGGCGTAGAAATAATTCCAGCCGAGCAAAATCGCGAGCGAAAGCGAAATGGCGATGATCAGATTTTTTTGGTCTTGCATGGCTCAGCGCGGCCTGTCCGGAGAGGGTGTCGGTTTCGCCGCAGGCTTTTGGCCGAGGCGGCTCATGGCGTTTTCAAGATCGGTCACAATGGACGCAAATGGGGCGGCGAGAAGGTCGCGACGAGCGACAATCACATAATCGACACCAACCTGCGCGCTTTCGGCGCAGAGGCGAAGGGCGGCGCGCAGGCGGCGCTTGATCCGGTTGCGCTCGGTGGCCGTGCCCACTTTGCGGGTCACGGTCAGCCCCAGACGGGCGGGCGCATCAGCTAGATCGGCGCGGGCCAGGCCTTGCACGGTCATCAGCGGTGTCGAATGGCGTCGGCCCCGTTGGGCGGCCACAAAATCGGCTCGCTTCAGGAGGCGCTCATACGAAGACCCGCGCACCGGGGAGGTGGCGGGCCGGGCCGCTTGATGGTGTCCCGCGGGGCTTTGAGCCTCAGGAGACGCGGAAGGCGGACAAGCACTCCCGATCATGGCGGTCACCGCCTCGGGAGCTGAACGCAATCAGGCTGAAAGGCGCTTGCGGCCGCGCGAACGGCGGGCCGCGATGACCTTGCGGCCGCCTTTGGTTGCCATGCGGGCGCGGAAACCATGGCGGCGCTTGCGCACGAGCTTTGAGGGCTGGTAGGTCCGTTTCACGGTCGTATCTCCGGTCTAGCCGTCACCCGCGGGGGCAACGAGACGCCGCGCCGTGGGGCTTCGGGCCGCTTTTTGCGGTCGCGCCTCCCGGCTGCGGACGTTCAGAAAAATCTCGCGGGCTTATGGCGGATGGCCGGGGGAAAGTCAACGCGATTGAATCCCATCGTGGCATCACATCGGTTGCGCGCGGGAGCGACTTTCTCCATTAGTCTTGCCGCTGCCCTGAGCAAAGGTCCTGTCCCCGTGTCCTCTATCGTCATCGCCAGTGTTGCAACCCTTCTGATGCTGGCTGGCTCAGCCCTTGGCGTCTATCTCAACCACCGCGTTCCGAACGAGCATCTGAACGAGGCGACCAAAGACATCGTCAAGCTTGCCACGGGCATCATCGCGACCATTGCCGGCCTTGTTCTGTCGCTTCTGATTGCGACGGCAAAAAACTCTTATGATGCCGTCTCGACCGATGTGAAATCGGCCTCCGCCGACTTCATCATGATGGATCGCGCGCTGGCCGAGCTTGGGGACAAGGCCCGGGCCCCGCGCGAGAAGCTAAGGCAAACTATTGATATTGCAGTAAAAACACAGCTGAGCCTGGCGTCCAACGCGGTCGATGCCGCAGACCCATTAGGCCCGCTGGTGCGCAATCACGAGGCGATGCAGAAAGACATTCGGGCCCTTGTGACGACCTCATCAGGTGAGGAATGGCTCCAGCAGCGCGCGCTGACCTTGTCCGCCGATCTCGCCCGGGCGCGGTGGATGCTGCTTCAGGAAGAGACCGACACTCTGCCCGGGGCCTTCATTGCGGTCGTCATGCTCTGGCTTGCGATCATTTTCGCCAGTTTTGGCCTGTTTACCCCCGTCAATCCAACGGCCATCGGGGCTTTGGTCGTGGGCGCTGTGTCGATCTCAGCGTCCCTTTTCCTCATTAATGAGCTGAATACCCCGTTTCACGGCCTCGTTCGGATCACGGCGGAGCCGCTGATGCGCGCGATGGCGATCATCGGACCGCTACCCTAAAGGCTCACTGGCTGGCGAAACGGATCCGGCCGGTCCAGATCACATCCCCGGCTGGCACTTGAATGACCGGAGCGCTGTCGGTCACTGAAGCCAATTCGATCGCCTTGGTGGTCTTCCGGCGGAAAGTGCCGATCCGAAGGCCTGTCCGGGTCATGATCGCTGTCCGGTCGCCCTTGCGGGGCGCATCGGGTGAGACGACCAGCATCGTGCCCGGGCCATAAAGCGGTGCGCCCTCCCAGCCTTCAACACGGACAACCGCATTGCGGCGGTCCACAATGGCGCCTGTCAGGACGGAGAGGCCTTGGCCGGAGGGGAAGGCGTCGCTTCGCGTTGCCTTCCGCTTTGTCTTGCCGGTTGGCTTGCGGCCAATCAGCGCCATGAACTCATCGAGATCGGCGCCCGTCGCGTCGAGCACTTTGGCAAGGGACTCAGTGGACGGCCAACGCAAGCGCCCATCGACGCCGACCCGTTTGGAGGGATTGAATGTCGTCGGATCGAGACCGGCGCGCTTGGCGAGGCCTGATGCGCTCAGCCCATACCGCTCGGCGAGTGAATCAATCGCATTCCAAATCTGGTCATGAGACAGCATCATCGACGCACAATCCGCGAAAAAATCTGCGCCGCGCTCGAACCCTGCGGCAGGCTATGTCCGATCATCCTTAATCACTCGGCTTGACGGGCGCAACTCTCACGGTTTCAAAGATCCGTGATCAATCCGCTTGCCATACCCATGCGAGGTCCGGCCATGCCCATCTACAAAATTATGCCGCGTGCGCTTTGGCAACAGGCGCAAGACAAGGGTGTCTTCGATGGCGCGCCGGTCGATCATGCCGATGGCTTCATTCATTTCTCGACGGCGGCGCAAGTGCGCGAGACGGCCGCGAAACATTTTGCCAATCAGGATGACCTCTTGTTGATTGCCGTCGATGGCCAAGCGCTTGGGCCCTCGCTTATTTACGAACCCTCGCGCGGAGGCGATCTCTTTCCTCATCTTTATGGCCCGATGCCGCTCGCAGCCGTGATCGCAGTTCATGAATTGCCGCGCAATCGCGATGGTGTGCATATGTTTCCGGAGTCGCTGTAATGCGCAATCTTCTGTTCTCGTTCGCGCGTCCCTTGATCGCGGCCATGGATCCTGAAAAGGCGCATGGCATGACGATAGCGGCGTTACGCGCCATGCCATTCGCGCTGCCGCAAAACGATGACCCACTTTTGCGCACCACCTCTTTCGGCTTGGAGTTTCCCAATCCGGTAGGCATGGCCGCAGGCTTTGATAAGAACGCCGAAGTGCCTGATGCGGTGCTGGGTTTAGGTTTCGGCTTCACTGAAATTGGCACGGTGACGCCACGGCCACAGCCGGGCAATCCACGCCCGCGCCTGTTCCGTCTGCCGGATGATGAAGCTGTCATCAATCGTTATGGATTTAACAGCGAGGGGCACGAGGCTGCGTTCCGCCGCCTTGCTGCACGCGCGCCGCGTGGCATTGTTGGTGTCAATATCGGCGCGAACAAGGATGCGGTTGACCGTGTCGCCGATTATGTGGCGGGCATCAAGGCATTCGTATCGCTTGCCAATTATTTCACCGTGAACATTTCCTCACCCAACACGCCTGGCTTGCGCGATCTGCAGCATGAAAAGGCGCTCGATGATCTCGTAGCGCGGGTGATCGATGCGCGTGATGCAGCCAGTGAAAGCCATCCCCGCCGTCCTGTCTTGTTGAAAATCGCACCCGATCTCACGCTCGACGAGCTTGACGGCATCGTCCGCATCGTGCGGGCACGCGGGCTTGATGGCATGATCGTCTCAAACACCACGGTGTCGCGCCCGGCAACTTTGCGCGACCAAGCGGTGGCCAAAGAAACAGGCGGCCTCTCAGGTCGTCCACTTTTTGATCTATCGACACGCATCTTGGCCGAAACCTTTGTCCGGCTTGAAGGCTTCTGCCCCATCATTGGCGTGGGCGGTATTCATTCCCCTGAGAGCGCGATTGCGAAATTGGAAGCAGGTGCGAGCCTTATTCAGCTTTATTCTGCGCTCACCTATCAGGGCCCTGCACTTGTTGATCAGATCAAGCAGGCCTTGGTCGCCCGCATCAAGCGGGAAGGCCTGCCCAATCTTGCCGCGCTGACAGGCAAACGCGTCGCGGATTGGCGGATGAAGATTTAAGCGCGCGCCGTGAAGCTTTGGTTGAACAGGCGATTGTAAAAGAACGCCTGTCCCATGCCGCGGGTGGCAAGGAACACGAGCATCGCAATCCATAATCCGAATGCGCCGAACAGCGACCCGGTGTAGATCACGACGACAAAGAGCGCGAGCGCGATCAACATGAGATTGCGCATCGCGCGTGTCCATGTCGCGCCTGCGTAAATCCCGTCATAGGCGAAGGCGGCCGCTCCAGCAAAAGGCGTCAGTGCCGCTAAAGGCAGGTAAAGATAGGCTTCGGCACGGATCGTATCGCTTGTGGTCAGCATATCGATGAAGAGTACGCCGGTTCCGAACAGAACGATCGACAAGACAATCCCGAATGCAAAGCTGAAACCGACCGAGAGGCGGGACGCTTTCCGAAATCCTTTTGCGTCGCCACTTCCGAGCGCCTGTCCGCACATTTGCTCAGCCGCCGTTGCAAACCCATCGAGGACATAAGCGGCTGCAAGAAAGAGCTGGTAGAGCACGCCATTGGCCGCCAGTGTCACATCACCGCGCTTGGATCCCTGCGCCGTGAAGATGATGAAGGCAATGAGAAGCGCACAGGTGCGGATTGCGACATCGCGGTTGACAGCAAGCATGCGGCCAAGCGCGGTTGGCTGAAAGATTTCACGCCAGCTGATGTCACGCCGGAGTGCGCCAAGCCGCATTGATACGATTAAGCCGAGGCATGCGCCGATGAATTCTGCAATGACGGTGGCAATCGCTGCACCGGCAATCCCTCCCTTCAACACGCTGACGGCAAGAATAGTAAGGCCGATCTTCGTGAGATTGATCGCAACCTGAACGAAGAGGCCAATACCCGTCCGGCCCTGCCCAACGAGTGAGCCAAGGATGGCATAATTCATTAAGGCGAACGGCGCCGACCAGATCCTGATCGCAATATAGGTTTGCGCGGCTTCAGCGACGTTTGCGCTGGGCGTGAAAACCATCATTGCCAAAACGATGATCGGCTTTTGTAGGATCACGAGTAGGCCGCCGAGAAAAAGCGCGAGCAGCAATGCGCGGCCCAATGCAATCGCGATTTCCCGATCATCGCCTGCGCCCAGCGCCTGCGCGGTCAGGCCCGCCGTGCTCATGCGCAGCGAACCCAAACCCCAAAACAGAAACTCGAACAGCACGGCGCTGAGCGCGACAGCACCAAGCAGCGAGACTTCGCCCAATTGCCCGATCGCGGCCGTATCAACGATCCCGATCAGCGGTTCTGTGATGTTGGCGGCCATCACGGGCAGCGCGAGCGCAAGAAAGCGCCCGATGCTGGCCTCAACCGGCCGCGCCGCAGTCACTGCACTCATCAGCCGCGGAACAGCCGTGTGAACAACCAGATCGGGATAACGATCACGGCGCCATAGATGAAATAGCGGAACACAGTCTCGACCGCATCGAAGCCGAGATTGACGATGTGGTTGATCAGATCGCGGATCCCGCGAAAGAGATCCGGCGGCGTGAGCCCCAACAGGGCCAGAAAAGCGCCGACAACGATCGACATGAAAACGAGCTTTGTCAGCACCGCCACGGGCGGTCCGCCTAAGAGCTTCTGAATTCCGTTCGCCATCGTCGCTCTATCCTCGTTCAATCGGGGTGCCGGGCTGGACCAAAGCGTTTAGGCCATGTTTGATCCGCTGTCCCGCCTCAAGATGTGAATCCTGTCCCCATGCTGATCAATCCCTCATCCTTCGATAAGGCCGCCATTCCCGCTGACATTGCCGCCATCAATGAGCGGATTTTGGCCTTTTTCAAGAACGCACCGGATCAATGGTCCTTTCCGCCACAAATGATCCGTGATGCCCGCAAGAAAGGGGCGGGCGTGTTCCCGATGGAGGCCTTGAGCCCCGGCGCGCAGGAAATCCTCATTCCCGGCCCTGGTGGCGACGTTCCCTTGCGTGTGTTCCGGCCCGATGGCCCGGCCAAAGGTGTCTACCTGCACATCCATGGTGGGGGCTGGGTCTTCGGCTCGGCCGATATGCAGGACGAGCGCCAAGAGCGTTTGGCACGCCATTGCGGCCTTGCTGTCGTCTCAGTCGAGTATCGGCTCGCGCCCGAGCATCCTTATCCGGCGGGGCCGGATGATTGTGAGGCAGCGGCCCTCTGGCTGGTGCGCGAAGCCGCCACTTTGTTTGGCACGGGTCGGTTATTCATTGGGGGGGAATCGGCTGGCGCGCATCTCTCGGTCGTCACGATGTTGCGCTTGCGCGACAAGCATCGCCTGTTGCCGTTCCGCGCCGCCAATCTGATCGCCGGTTGCTACGATCTTGCGATGACACCGAGCGTGCGCAATTGGGGTCAGGAAAAATTGATCCTCAACACGCGCGACATTTTCATGTTCACGCATTTCTTCCTGCGCGCGGGCGGTGATGTCCGTTCAGCCGATATTTCGCCGATCCATGCCGATCTCACCGGATTGCCGCCGGCTCTGTTCACGATCGGTACGCGCGATCCATTACTCGACGATTCATTGTTCATGACCGCGCGCTGGTCAGCGGCAGGCAATCGCTGTGAGCTCGATATTTGGCCCGGTGCGCCGCATGTCTTCACGGCTTTTCCCTGTGAGACAACAGAAAAAGCCTTGAGCCGGATGGATGCGTTTTTAAACGCGGCCTGATCAGGCGGGCTGCGCCTGTCCCGGTGCGGCCTGCCATTGTCCGGCAGCAATTTTGGACGCGGCGATCACCGCCTGCGTCCGGCTTTCGACACCGAGTTTCTGCAGGATCGCGGAGACATGCGCTTTGACTGTAGCTTCCGACACGCCAAGCTCATAGGCGATCTGCTTGTTGAGCAAGCCTTCCGACAGCATCATCAGAACGCGCACTTGCTGTGGCGTTAGTGAACCGAGGCGGCGGACGAGATCGCTCGTTTCCTTATCGGCCGGTGTGGAGAGGTCGACGTCAGGCGGCGTCCATGAGCCACCATCGAGCACGGCGCGGATCGCGGCGCGCATCGTCTCCACGTCAACGGATTTGGGGATGAAGCCCGAAGCACCGAATTCGATGCAGCGGCGGATGACGGCGCGGTCCTCATTGCCCGACACCACGATCACAGGTGTGGCGGGGTGCTGCGCGCGGAGATAGATCAGCCCGGAGAACCCTTGCACGCCGGGCATTGTGAGATCGAGCAGGACGAGATCCTGATCCGTTTCGGCGAGGTTTTTCGAGACATCGTCGAAAGTGCCAGCCTCCGCGATACCATCGTCACTGGCGATGCCTTGCAGAGCCTGTTTGAGCGCGCCGCGGACCAATGGGTGGTCGTCCGCAACCAAAATCCGCAGATCTGGATCAGCCAATTCAACCTCCCCTCGGCGAGGCTTCCGTCCAGCCTCATCCCTTTCCGCCATTTTTCTGCCAAATTTGGCGAAGCGCAACAGGAGATTGTGAAAATACCGCGTCAGGGCGTCTCAGTGTGGTTCCACCGGCTCTCGATGAGTCGAAAACCGCGGAAAGCGAGCCAACCCAGCGAGATGATATTACCCAAGACGCAGAGAAGCCCGAACAGCACGACAGCGACCCAAGGCTTCTCGAACAGCGCAATCACCAGCGCAAAGGCGATGAAGCCGGCATAAAGGTCAATCAGCGTCACCACACCCCATGGATCGCGGATCATCGCCGCAAAACTCTCGCCGATGGGCTTTTGGCCCATCGCCCAGATGATCGCGATGGTAAGAATGGCGGCAAATAAGAGCGAGGCGATCCGTTTCGGTGACATTACGAGGTCCTTTCATCCGGTTCGGATGGTGCGGCAAGGCGCATGGCGGCGCCATCGGCCAGTGTTTCCAGAGTTTCAATACGGTCGGCTTCGCGCGGTGGTTTGTCCCAGCGGAGCCGCGCAATGCGCGGAAAACGCATGGCGAGCCCGGATTTGTGCCGTGTCGAGCGCGACAGGCCTTCAAACGCAACCTCGAACACCAGCCCCTCATCGGCCGTATGCGTCACCTCACGCACCGGACCAAAGCGGTTTGTGGTGTTTCGGCGCACGAAAGCGTCGATCTGGCGTAATTCTGCGTCGGTGAAACCGAAATAGGCCTTGCCTACAGGAACAAGCTCATCACCATGAGGTCCCGCACGCCAGACCCCGAACGTGTAATCGGAATAGAAGGATGAGCGTTTGCCATGGCCGCGCTGGGCATACATCAGCACGGCATCCACCGTGAAAGGATCGCGCTTCCATTTGTACCAATAGCCCTTCGGCCGTCCCGGCAGATAGGTGCTGTTTGCACGTTTCAGCATCACGCCTTCGATCGCTTTCGCATCGGCGCCCAAAGCTGCCGGGTCACGCCGCGCGGCGCGCAACCCATCCCAGTCGTCGAACGGCACCACAGGTGAGAGATCGAGCCGTTCCGAACCATGTTCACGGATCAATCGCTTCAATCGCGCGCGCCGCTCAACAAAAGGCTCTTCGCGCCAATCACGGCCATCGGCGAACAGGACATCGTAAGCGCGAATGGCGGCAGGCAATTCGGCCAGCATTTTTGCGTTTACGGCTGTACGGTTCAGCCGCTTTTGCAGCGTGTTGAAATCCTGCACGACGCCGTCGCGAATGATGAGCAATTCGCCATCGATGGCCGCATCAATACCGGATAACGCATCGGCGAGATCGGGGAACGCGTTTGAGATATCTTCGCCCGTGCGCGAATAAAGCCGTGTCACGACGCGGCCGTCCTCGTCACGTGCTGAGGCGGCCTGCACGCGAATACCGTCCCATTTCCATTCAGCGATGAAGTCTTTTGCATCAAGCGTATCAAAATCGTCTTCTTCGATGGTATGAGCCAACATCACGGGGCGGAATGGCGCAGGATCGGAATGTTCGGGCCGCGGGCCATGCCCTTCCGCCCACGCAAATAATTCGCGATAGGGCGGCGTCACGCCATGCCAGACATCTTCAATCGCATCGGGCGCATGCGGGCCAAGGGCGGCGATGGCAGTCTTCGCAAGCCGTGCCGAAACACCAATCCGCAAGCCGCCTGTGATGAGTTTCAGCAAAGCCCAGCGGCCTGTCTCGTCGAGCGCATCGAGCCATGCCGCGAGCCGATGTGGCAATTCCGTCTTACTCAAACTCGCTAGCGTCTCAACAACAGTGCTGAGCGAGGGTTGTTCCGGGATTTCATCTTGCGGGCGTGCTGCAACGGGCCAGATTAGTGCCGCCGTTTCCGAAAGATCGCCAACGAAATCGTAAGACAGGCCAAACAGCACCGGATCTGTGCGCTCACTCACCAGCGTCCGGATCAATGCAGGCTTGGCATGTTTGAACGAGAGGGCACCGGTGAGAGCTGCGAGTGCATAGCCACGTTCAGGATCGGGCGTGGTTGCGAAATAATCGCGCAGCAGAATAACTTTTGCGTTGCGCCGTGGCTCATAGGCGAGCCGGTCAATCAGTGTGGCGAAGCGGTTCATGCGGCACCGCTTGCTTGTTGGCTATCGTGTGGCAGGGCAGGCTCTGCCTCGCCCTCATCGCCATAGCCGACCATATGGAGCGGTTGCGCACGCAAGCCTTGCACATGGCACCAATGAACGAGCGCATCTTCTGCGCCATGGGTAACCCAGATTTCACCAGCACCTGTTTCGCGGATCGTGCGGCAAAGATCTTCCCAATCGGCGTGATCTGAAACAACAAGCGGCAATTCGACACCGCGTTGCCGCGCTCGTGCACGAATACGCATCCAGCCTGATGCAAAAGCAGTGATTGGATCGGCGAAGCGCCGTGTCCAGCGATCCTGAATGGCGGAGGGCGGACAAATCACGATTTCGCCCGCGAGCGTTCCATCCTCAGCGCTGATTTTACGGATGTCGCCTAAATCAACACCATGCGCTTGATAAAGCCGTGTGAGAGTCTCGAGCGCGCCATGGATGTAGATTGGTTTCTCGTAACCCGCCTCACGGATTAGCGCCATCAGGCGCTGCGCTTTGCCCAGCGCGTAAGCGCCGATGAGATGGGTCTGTTCTGGAAATTGCTGCAGCGAGCGCAACAATTTTTGAACTTCATCGCCGAGTGGCGGATGGCGAAACACCGGCAAACCAAAGGTCGCCTCGGTGACGAACACATCGCAGGGAACGACTTGAAACGGTGCGCAGGTAGGATCCGGCGCGCGTTTATAATCGCCTGATACGACAATCCGTAGCGGCCCCGCTTCCACCAAAATCTGCGCCGAGCCGAGCACATGGCCCGCAGGTGCGAAGCTGAATTTGGTGTCGCCGATCGTCACGCTCTCGCCATAACGCACCGCTTGCGTCGATCCTGCGAAGTTTGCGCCGTAACGCACACCCATAATGGCGAGCGTTTCAGGTGTGGCGAGCACCGCCCCATGTCCGGCACGGGCATGGTCGGAATGGCCATGAGTGATGAGCGCGCGTTCGACCGGCCGCACCGGATCGATGAACACATCGGCGGGCGGGCAATAGAGGCCTTGGGGCAGAACCTTCAACAGATCGGTTGGGCGCATCCCTCACAGATAGTCTTTACCGGCAGGGATGGAAGCGCGATAAGCCCGCAATGTCCTCTTCTCTCCTGTCCTCTGGCGATCTCTTGGCCGACCGCCGCTATGCTTACGCCATGGCGGCCGCCAAAGAGGCCGATCATGAAGCTGCAGCTGATCTCTTGGCGCAGACGCTGGAAATCGTGCCCGGCTGGCCGCCGGCGCTCCTCGCGCTCGGGGATGCGAAATGGGCCTTGAATGATCGTGATGCTGCCATCGCGGCCTGGCAGAACGCATTGCAAGGCGATCCGGATGACCGGTTGGGCGCGCGTCCGCGTTTAGCCCGCCTTGGCATCGGCGCACCCGAAGAGGCGGTGGGCGATGCTTATATCCGCGCCCTGTTTGACGATTATGCGCCTCGCTTCGACAGCCATTTGCGCGGTGCGCTGGGCTATTCGGGGCCCGAAACAATCATGGCCGCGCTGGAGCGGATCAGGCCTGCGGCCCGCTTCGCCCGTGCGCTTGATCTTGGCTGTGGCACGGGCCTGATGGGCGCGGTGATCAGGCCCCACGTCGATTGGCTCGGTGGCTGCGACCTGTCCCCGGCCATGGTGGCGAAGGCGGACGCCAAAGCGCTTTACGACGACCTGAAGGCCGAAGCTTTGTTGGCCTATCTCACCGGCCAAAGCGCCGATCTCGTCCTTGCAGCGGATGTGCTCGTCTATATTGGCGATCTCGCGCCAGTGTTTGCCGCGGTCGCCGCCACACTGCCGCAGGGCGGTTTGTTTGCCTTTACCGTCCAGAAGGGTGCGAGCGGCATCTCGCTCGGCGAAGATTTGCGATATGCCCATGCGCCAGAGCAACTTCGTCTGTGGGCGGCCGCCGCAGGCTTCATGGTTGCAACGCTCGAGGACTGCACCACCCGGCTTGATCGTGGCGTGCCGGTGCCCGGTCTCGTCGTTGTGCTGCGAAAAGGATGACAGGGCCCGCCCGCGACCCTAAATCTCCCTCCATGCCCAAGGCTGCGGACACTCTTTTGCCTCCCGCGTTCCGCGACTGGTTCGCCGCGCGGGGCTGGGAGCCGCGTGCGCACCAATTGGCGTTACTCGAAGCAGCCGATCGCAATGCGTCTGCGTTGTTGGTCGCACCGACAGGGGCTGGCAAAACGCTGGCGGGTTTTCTCCCCTCGCTGACAAAGCTCGCGCGCAAACGCAACCGGCGGGGCTTGCATACGCTCTACCTCTCACCCTTGAAGGCGCTTGCTGTCGATATTGCGCGTAATCTCGAAGCGCCTGTGCGCGAGATGAATTTGCCGATCCGGATCGAAACGCGCACGGGTGATACATCAGCGCATAAAAAGGCGCGGCAGAAAACGAGCCCACCCGACATTCTGCTGACAACGCCGGAACAGCTCTCGCTCTTATTGTCGCATAAGGATGCGGACGAATTTTTCGGAACGCTCGATACGATCATTCTCGATGAACTCCATGCGCTCGTCACGTCGAAGCGCGGCGATCTTTTATCGCTGGCTTTGTCCCGTCTTTGGGCGCTGGCACCCCAAGCGCGCATGGTGGGATTGTCAGCCACCGTGCGTGAGCCCGAAACATTGGCGCGCTTTTTGGTGCCGCAGGATGGCGTGACGCCACAGGCCGAAATCGTCACGGTCAAAGGTGGCGCGCGCCCGCGCATCGGCATTATGGAAACCGCGCGCGCGCTCCCGCTTGCGGGGCACACGGCGCTTGCCGCCATGGGTGAGATCTATCACGCCATTGAAGCGCACAAACTCTCTCTCGTCTTCGTCAACACGCGGATGCAGGCTGAATTCGTCTTTCAGGAATTATGGCGCATCAACGAACAGGCACTGCCGATCGGCTTGCATCATGGTTCGCTCGACGCCAGCCAGCGTCGCAAGGTCGAAGCGGCGATGAGCGCAGGACAGTTACGCGCTGTCGTTTGCACCTCGACGCTCGATCTCGGCATCGATTGGGGTGATGTCGATTGTGTGATCAATGTCGGTGCACCCAAAGGCGCAAGTCGTCTCATGCAACGCATCGGCCGCGCTAATCATCGGCTTGATGAGCCGTCGAAAGCTATATTGGTCCCCGCCAACCGGTTCGAAATTCTCGAATGTCGTGCCGCACTCGATGCGGTGGAAGAGGCCGCGCAGGATACACCTGATCCACGCATCGGCGCGCTCGACGTTCTGGCACAGCATATTCTTGGCCTGGCGTGCGCTGCGCCTTTTGATGCTGATGCGCTTTTTGCTGAAATCACCCATGCGCAACCTTACGAAACGCTGACGCGCGCGCGTTTTGATGCCGTCCTCGATTTTGTTGCGACCGGTGGCTACGCCTTGAAAAACTACGATCGGTTTGCGCGCATCCGCCAAGGTGCAGATGGGCGATGGCGCGTCTCCAATCCGCGCATGGCGCAGCAATATCGGATGAATATCGGCACTATCATCGAAGCGACGATGCTCAAAGTGCGGTTGGGCCGCATGGTGAAAGGGACAGATACGCTCCGCGGTGGACGCATCCTGGGTGAAGTCGAAGATTATTTTGCCGAAACGCTCGCGCCGGGCGACACTTTCATCTTCGCAGGCGAAGTCCTGCGTTTTGAAGGCATTGCCACGAATGAGGTGATCGTCACCCGATCAAAACCGGGGACCGATCCAAAAATTCCGTCTTGGGCCGGCGGCAAATTTCCGCTCTCGACCTTCTTGGCTGCACGTGTGCGCGCGATGATTGCGGCTACAGCAGAGTGGAAAAAGCTGCCGAAACAGGCGAGCGATTGGCTCGCCATGCAGCAAAAAAAGTCGCTCCTACCACCGCGCGATAAGCTGTTGGTCGAAACCTATCCGCGCGGCAATCGCTATTATTGTGTCATCTATTCGTTTGAAGGGCGCCTCGCGCACCAGACGCTTGGAATGCTGCTGACGCGTCGTCTTGAGCGCTTGCGGCTCAAGCCACTGGGCTTCGTCTGCAATGATTATGCGTTGGCGATATGGGGCATGAGCAATCTTTCAACCGCCATTGCGACGGGCCGGCTTGATCTCGACGCGCTTTTTGCGCGCGATATGCTGGGTGACGACCTCGAAGAATGGCTAGATGAATCGGCCCTGATGAAACGGACCTTTCGGAATTGCGCAATCATTTCCGGCCTCACCCCTCGCCGTTTCCCCGGCGATGAAAAGACCGGACGCCAGATGACGATCTCGACTGATCTCATCTATGATGTGTTGCGGCGCCACCAGCCGGATCACATTTTGTTGCAGGCCGCGCGTGAAGATGCAGCGACAGGTCTTCTCGATCTCAAGCGCTTGTCCGATATGCTGGCACGCGTTGAAGGCAAGATCCTGCACAAGCCGCTTGATCGGGTTTCGCCCTTGGCCATTTCGGTGATGCTGGAAATTGGCCGCGAGGCGATCTATGGCGAGGCCGCGGACACGATTCTGGAAGAGGCGGAAGCGGCCTTGATGGACGAAGCGTTGGCATGAGTATCGCGGACGACATGATGCGGACGGAAACGGTGATCGCGCTTGGTGGCGTCGATTTTATCGCCGATGTCTCGGGCGCATTGTTTGAGCCTGAGACGCGCATGCTGATCGTCGCTGACTGCCATTTCGAGAAAGGCTCGGCCTTAACGCGGCGCGGCCATGTGCTGCCGCCCTTCGACACGCGTGATACGTTAATCAGGCTTGAGGCGCTAACGCGCCGTTTCCGTCCCAGAGCGATCGTCTCGCTCGGTGATGGGTTTCATGATCGTGCGGCGGCGCTGCGTCTTTCTGATGATGATGTGGCGCGCTTGAGCGCGCTCGGTCGTGTTGCTGATCTGATTTGGATCGCGGGCAATCACGATCCCGAGCCCGTCACCAATCTGCCGGGAACATCCGTGATGGAATTGGCGCTCGGGGGCATCATGCTGCGGCATGAGCCGGGTGGCGCGGGCGATTATGAGATCGCTGGCCATTTGCATCCGGCTGCGAAAATCGCCGGGCGTGGACGGGCTCTGCGGCGTCGCTGTTTCGTCAGCGATGGGCGGCGGTGCATCTTGCCAGCCTTCGGCGCGTACACGGGCGGTCTCAACATCCTCGACGACGCCTTCACGCCTTATCTCACGCGTGAGACATGGCGCATTCACGCACTCGGGCGCGACCGCCTTTACGGCATCGCGCCCGCTTTATTGCTAGGCGATTAAGCCGGGATCGACAGGAACGGCCAGAGCGCGAGCGCGGTGATCAGGCAGCCGACAACACCAACAGTCAGGATCGTGCGCAGCGTACCGAACCAGCGTGGCGCGTGACCTTTTGAGACAAGCGACACGTCGGCAACGCCGACGATCAGGAAGATCGCGATCAACCATGTGACGTCATGCGGCTTTGGCAGGAATAGGGCGACCCATGCGGCAAGCGGCACCACGACGGACAGAATGAACATCCGCACCGCGTGGGCAGAATTACCGTGCTTCAAAGCAACGCCCCAGCGGATCCCGCCGAGGAAGGCCAGAATGATCGCGCCATAGGAGACAAGGACATCGCGCGCATAGCCCGGTGTCCAGCCGATCCGGTTTTCCATTTGCAAGACGTAAAGGGCGGTTAGGCCGATGAAGGGAATAAGTCCCAAAAGGCCGAGCCACAACGCCATCGGCGGGATCGAACGGTCATCGGTTTCGGGCTCTGCCTGATGGTGGTGGGTCGTCTGTGACATGAAACGCATCAATCCCTTCTGAAGATCACGCTGGCGAGCCAGCCGAAGCACAGCGCCATCGCGGCTGTGGCCATACCATACAAAACGCCATGATCGCGAGCCTCGCGCGCAATCAATTGCTCAAACCCGACTTTTCCGACGGTAAAGAAGGTTTCGGCCTGTGCGAGCCTCACGCCACCGGCGAAGAGCGAAACCTCGACATTGTAGATGCCCAGCGGCCCTGTGGCAGGCACATCAAGCGTCGCACGGAAGACATCGGGGGTGAGGAAGGCAACATCCCGGTCGCGGATTGTGAAGAGGTCATCCTCTTTTTTGAGCCTGATCAGCGCGGCGCCAAAATCATCTGCCAAGGCTGCGCCTTTGGGCAGCACATGGCTCTCAATCCGCATCCCAAAACGATCGATGAAGTCCCGATCGACAATGTCGGTGAAAGGGCGTGTGCCTATCAAAGCGAGCGTTGCTGGCACATCGGCGAATTTGCGCTGCTCGCGGTTGATCCAGATGGGACCGAAGCGTTCTTTACGCCGCACGGTTACGAGACCCGATGGCCCTTTGATGCTGATGAGAATGTCATAGGCATCGGCGCGTGTTGCACTCCGCCCGTCGCGCACGACGACGCCGAAGAGAGCGAGCTGTGCGCCTGTATACGTTGAATTGATATCGACATGCTGGTTCGACAGTGAAATCACGAGGCTTTCCGCCCGTGCGCTACCGAGCCATGCAAGGCTTGCGATCAGCAGAAGAAGCGCTCTCATCGCCGCGTCTCCTGGGTTCCGAAGGAATAGGGTTCTTGCGGTGGGACTAGAATATCGAGCGAAAACCGGGCGCCAATGGTGAGGATTAGCACAGCCAGCATGAGCCTGAACCAATCGCCCCGGACATTACGCGCAGCGCGTGCACCGAATTGTGCCCCGAAAACGCCACCGAGAATGAGAACCATCGCGAGCATGATATCGACCGCCTGATTGGTCGCTGCATGCAAGATGGTCGCTGCGAGCATGGTGAAAAGAATTTGAAACAGCGATGTGCCAACCACCACGGCGGTGGGGACGCGGAAAAAATAGATCAGCGCAGGCACCATCAAAAAGCCGCCGCCAATACCCAGAATGGCACCGACAAAACCGATGAGCAGCGCGAGGACAAGAAGCGGGATGATGCTCGCTTCAAGATTGGATTGCGAAAACTGCATCGAAAAAGGCAGTTTGAAATACCAAGGCTTATGTACACGCTGTGCGCCGGGTGCGGACTGGCCACGCCGTTTGGCGATCAGCGTCTTCACACTTTCGATGAGCATCAGCCCGCCGACACTGAAGAGCAGTGTGACATAGGAAAGAACGATCACAAGATCGAGCTGGCCGATGCGCCGGAGCGCGCCAAAGGCCCAGACGCCGAGCACCGTGCCAATCATGCCGCCGCAGAGGAGCAACAGGCCAAGCCGCACATCGAGCGCTTGTCGTCGCCAATAAGCGAGCGTTCCGGTGGTTGACGATGCAGCGATCTGTGCGGAGCCGGTTGCCACGGCAATCGCGGGGGGCACACCCATGAAAATCAGAAGCGGGGTCATCATGAAGCCGCCGCCAATGCCGAACATGCCTGAAATGAAACCAACGGCCGCGCTCACCGCCAGCACGGTCAAGACGTTGATCGGCATTTCGGCGATGGGCAGGTACAGTTCCAAACCAGAGACGCTCCGTGGCGCCCCGGGAGATTCGGGGCACGCGCGGGGCGCACACTAGCGGAAATGCGGCGGGAAGTTCATCCCGCCGCGCGTATCAGTTCACGGCGATCTGGTTGACAGCAGGGTCCGGAGCCTTCGCACGGAAGGCATCGGTCACGGCTTTCGCCGCGCGCAGCGATCCGGCATCCATAGTCTTGGCAATCTCATCGCGCTGGCGGGCGGCTTCGGCATCCCCCTGCGCGGCCGCCAGAGCAAACCAGCTATAGGCCGCGACTGGCTTTTTCTCGACACCAAGCCCACGCGCGGTGAGCGTGGCGAGATTAAATTGGCTGTCGCGCAACCCATAATCGGCCGCGCGGCGGAACCATTCCGCAGCGAGCGCATAGTCAGGCTTGCCATCCGGCCCATCGGCATAAAGCACGCCGAGATTGTGCATGGCCCGGACATGGCCCTTCTCAGCCGCGCGTTGGTAAAGCGCGCGCGCCAGAGCCGGGTTCTTCGGGGTGCCTTGGCCGCGTTCATAGAGAAGCGCGAGGCGGAATTGCGCCGCAGGCATGTCGCCAGCCTTCTCAAACAGCACGATAGCGCCGCGGAAATCGCGTGCCGGGCCATCCGCCAGCCGGACGCCAGCTTGATAGGCAGCGATGCCACTCACATCGTCCATCGGGCGTGCGGCCGTCACGGTGGCAGGTTGTGGCGCGACCGGCGGTGCTGAAATCGGTGTCGCCACAGGGACGGGTGCAGCTGCATAAGCGGGCACCGGTGAAGGTTGTGCCGCGGGCGCATAGACGCCCACATAATCCTGTCTCTGCGGCGCAGGTGCTGGTGCAGCGCCCTGCGGGGCGGGTGGCGTGCTAGCGCGTGTCCCCTGCCGGATTGAGCCGGTGATATCCGTCAGTTTTGGTGAGAATTGCGTCACGCTTTGTGCCAGCACAACGGCGATCGTGACGGCTGCTGCAACACTGGTCAGCGGATGACGGCTCACAAACTGGCTGCCGGGCCAGGTTTTGCCTCCCCGCACGCCCGCATGCGGTGGACGGGCCGGTTCTAGTCGGGGTACGCCAATCTGGCCGGGCAGGGGGCGCGGTCCTGCCGGGCGTGCCGCCCGGCGACCAAAAGCCGGCGGCGGCTCTGCAACCGGCCCGGGCACGGGTGCGCGCGCGGATGGCGCTGTTTCAGGCTCCGTTCCGGTCAAATTCATGTGGTAGATCAGATCGTCGAGCGAGCGGCGGATCGAGCGGAGGAGCCGCATTTCGGCTTCGCCGAGGCTGCGATCAGCATGGAGTGTCGCGATCTTGTCGGACAGATCAGCAATCGCTTCCGTGAGGCGGTGGGAATCCATGCGGTCCGCCAATTGATCGATACTGTCCTGAAGTGTTTGAAATTCCGTTCGAAAGGGCGTGTTGAGCGGCGTTACATTACGGTGATCAAGCGGCTCGGGCTCGCGCAGATGCGGTCTTGGGCGGGCTTTGAGATCGGCGAGAATTTGATCGAGCCGTGTTCCTGGCTCAGGCCGGTGCGGTGAATCGTAAGGCTCCGCATATGCGTTTGTGCTGTTCGCCCACTGAGCCATGGTCAAAAAATCCGTGATGACAAAACCGAAATGAAAAACGCTCGTTCGGAAACAATGCAAAATCAGGGTAAAGAATTGATAAATGAGTTTTGATGACGCATTTCGGGTTGTTCCGCCTGTTGCGTGGCACGCAGTTGAGCGGCTCGGTTTATTGTAACCGTAAGTAACGTCTCCTTACGTCGGCTTTCATCGCCAGACGCTGAGAGATCGCTTAGTCAGATTGCGACACCGGCGACAGTTCGCCGAATCTTATCAGGTCAGGAAAACTGTATGTTGCGTGATGGTCAGAAGGCGGGACAGGCGGACAAGACTGTTCCCATGCATGCCGAAGGCGAAAGCGCTTTCACAATCGGCGATCTTGCTCGCGAATTCGGCGTAACGTTGCGCACGCTGCGTTTCTATGAGGATCGTGGCCTCATTTCGCCCCGCCGCTCAGGTATGACGCGCCTCTACAACGAAAAAGCGCGGGCCCGCCTCGCTCTGATCCTGAAGGGCAAGCACCTCGGTTTCACCCTCACCGAAATCCGCGCGATGTTGGAATCGGAAGAAGGCGGCGGCGATCTCAAGCTGACCCCCGAACAGATCGTCGAGCAGATCGCTCATCTCGAGCAACAGAAGATTGATATCGACAAGGCCATCGCCGAATTGCGCGCGCAACAGAAGCGTTTGCAGGGCTAAGCCCAAACTCTCGTAAAAGTTGAATAAAAACCCCGCCTCGCGCGGGGTTTTTTCGTTTGGCAGCTTCATGATTTCGACATAGTTTAGAGGTGAACTATCTCGAGCTAAGCCATACGGAGCCTGAGCCATGGTGCATTACCAAGCCCCGATCGGGTCCTACGCCTTTTTGTTTCATGATGTTTTTGCAGTTGAGCACCTCCCCGGCCTGCCTGGTGCCGCTGATTTCACGCGCGACACCACGGAAGCCGTGTTGGAGGAAGCTGGCCGGCTCGCCACCGAACGATTTCTGCCGCTGAATAGTGCGGGCGACCGGATCGGCTGCACGCGCAGCAAGGATGGGGTTACTACACCACCTGGCTTCAAAGACGCTTATGACGCCTTTGCCCAAGGCGGCTGGATCGGATTGGCAGCCGATCCGGCTTATGGCGGCCAAGGCCTGCCCTATGCGTTGGGGACCGCCGTCAATGAATTGGTGACGGCCGCCAATATGGCGCTCGCCATGGTGCCGGGCCTGACCATGGGCGCGATTGCCGCCATCGCGGCCAATGGCAGCGACGAACAGAAGCAATTTTACCTCCCGCACATGCTCTCCGGCCGTTGGACCGGCACAATGAACCTCACGGAACCGCAATGCGGTACCGATCTCGGCCTGATCCGGACGCGTGCTACGCCGAAGGGCGATGGTACCTATCGCATCAATGGCGCGAAGATCTTCATCTCGGCGGGCGATCACGATCTCGCCGACAACATCATCCACCTCGTGTTGGCGCGGATCGATGGTGCACCGGCGGGGACGTCGGGGCTCTCTCTCTTCATCGTGCCGAAATTCAAGATCGGTGCCGATGGCAGCAATGGCGCGCCAAACGGCGTCACGTGTACAGCCGTCGAACATAAGATGGGCATTCACGGCAATCCGACCTGCGCCATGGCGTATGAGGATTCCGTCGGTACCTTACTCGGACAAGAAGGTAAGGGCCTCGCCGGCATGTTCGTCATGATGAACGAGGCGCGCCTTGGTGTGGGCGTGCAAGGCCTCGCTCTCTCCGATATCGCAACCCAAAACGCGATCCATTATGCACGTGACCGTGTGCAAGGCCGCGCCCTCTCAGGCCAACGCGAGCCCGGCTCTGCTGCTGATCCGATCCGCCGTCATGCCGATGTGCGCCGCATGATTTACAACGGTCTCGGCTTTAATGAGGCCGCACGCGCGATGATTGTGCGCGCTGCGCTCGACAGTGATATCGCCCATCACGCATCCGATCCCGAATTGCGTCGCAAGGCCGCCGACCGGTTGGGCCTGCTCACGCCCATCATCAAGGGCGTCTTTACTGATCGCGGCTTTCAAAATGCCGTCGATGCGCAGCAGGTCTTTGGTGGCCACGGTTACATCGCTGAGTGGGGGGTCGAGCAATTCGTGCGCGATGCCCGCATTGCGATGATCTATGAAGGAACGAACGGCATTCAGGCCCTGGATTTCATCGGTCGCAAAATGCCCGCCGATGGCGGCCGCGCGCTCAAAGCCTTCATAACCGATGTGATGGCCGATATCGCACGCACCTCGGCCGATGAAACGCTCGGCCAATTCGGCAGGGCTTTGGCGCAGGCCCTCGGCGCGGCGCAGAAAGCCGCCTTCGTTCTGGCTGAAAATGGCAAGGCCAATCCGGATGATGCCGGTGCCGGGGCGCTCGACATGCTGCATGTCGCTGGCCTCATCGCTCTGGGTCAGATGTGGCTTCTCATTCTCGAAGCTGCGCTGCGCACACCCGAAGCGCCAGAAACTCAAGCCCGCCTCCTCAATGCGCAGTTCTTCTTCGAGCGCATTTTGCCCGAGACACGCACGCGTGTTGCGCGCATCATGATGCCGAGCGCTGGCATGATGGCGTTCCACCCCGTGCTCGATGCCGCCTGAAAGGAATGAGAAATGGCCGAAGCTTACGTGTTCGATCATGTCAGGACACCGCGCGGGCGCGGCAAGGTGGATGGTGCGCTGCATGAGGTGCCGACGATCAGGCTCGCCGAAACGGTGCTCCGCGCCGTGCGCGAGCGCAATGGAGTGGAGGCCGAAGCGATCGATGATGTCGTGCTCGGTTGCGTCGATCCAGTCGGTGAGGCCGGGGGCGATATCGCACGCGCCGCAGCACTTCTGGCTGATTATGGAAATACTGTTCCGGGTGTGCAGCTCAACCGGTTTTGTGCCTCAGGACTCGATGCGGTGAACTTTGCCGCTGCGCAGATCATGTCCGGCCAGCAAGACATGGCGGTGGCAGGTGGCGTTGAATCGATGAGCCGCGTCGGCATGGCGGCTTCGGGCGGTGCGTGGCCCTCCGATCCTGAGATCGCGATCAAATCCTACTTCATGCCGCAAGGGATTTCGGCTGATCTGATCGCCACGAAATATGGCTTCGACCGCAATGATTGCGATGCTTATGCCGTGGAAAGTCAGCGCCGCGCCGCGCAAGCTTGGAACGAAAATCGCTTCGAACGTTCCATCGCGCCCGTCAAAGACATCAACGGCCTAATCATTCTCGCGCATGATGAACACATGCGGCCCGAGGCCTCCATGCAATCGCTCGCGGCCATCAAACCAGCTTTTGCCATGTTCGGTGAACAAGGCGGCTTCAATGCGGTGGCCATTCAGGCCCATCCCGAAATTGAAGCGATCAACCATGTGCATCATGCAGGCAATTCATCCGGCATTGTCGATGGTGCCGCAGCCGTGTTGCTGGGAACGAAAGAGGCTGGCGCTGCGCAGGGGCTCAAGCCACGCGCGAAAATCCGTGCCTTTGCCAATATTGGCTCCGAGCCCGCTCTCATGCTGACCGGGCCCGTCGATGTCACCCGCAAATTGCTCGCCCGCGCCGGTATGGCGATCGGCGATATTGATCTCTTCGAAATCAACGAAGCGTTTGCGTCGGTTGTCCTGCGTTACATGCAGGCATTCGATCTCGATCACGCCAAAGTCAACCCGAGTGGCGGCGCAATTGCTTTCGGGCATCCGCTCGGTGCCACCGGTGCCATGATCTTCGGCATGGCCATTGATGAACTGGAACGCACCGGTAAATCAACGGCGCTCGTCACACTTTGTATCGGTGCCGGCATGGGCACAGCCACCATCATCGAACGCGTGTGAGGTCGCATTATGGATAAGAACGCGCTCAAACAATTTCGCTTCACCCTCGATCATGATGGCATCGCACTCATTGAATGGGACATGCCCGGCCGCTCGATGAACGTCTTCACTGAGGACGTCATTCGCGAATTATCAATGATTGTTGATCACGTCGCGAGCGACCCCGCTATTAAGGGTGCTATCATCGCCTCGGGCAAACCGGATTCGTTTTCTGGCGGCGCTGACCTGACAATGCTTGAGGGCATTGCGCGGCGCTATGCTGAGACGGCGAAGATCAAGGGCGAAGAGACGGCAATCCGCGAATTTTACGACGAGACACGCCATCTCACACTCTTGTTCCGAAGGATCGAAACATGCGGCAAGCCTTTTGTGGCCGCAATCAATGGGATTTGCGTTGGTGGCGCGTTCGAAATGTCGCTTGCCTGCCATCGTCGTATCGTGACGTCCCATCCCAAAACGCGTGTTGGTCTGCCGGAAATCAAAGTGGGTATTTTCCCTGGCGGTGGCGGTACGCAGCGCGTTGCCCGCCTGATGCCAACCGATCATGCTTTGCAGCTTCTGTTCAAGGGCGATCAGATCAAGCCAGAAATGGCCCTGAAGTTTGGCCTTGTGCATGAGGTGGTCCGGCCTGAGGATTTGCTCGATGCGGCACGGACTGCGTTGCGCAAAGGCATCTCGCCCGTGGCACCGTGGGATGAAGAGAAATTCAAGCTCCCTTCAAACAAAGTATTTTCGCCACAGGGCATGATGATTTGGCCCGCGGCCAATGCCATTTATCGCCGCGAAACCTACGACAATTATCCGGCAGCAAAAGCCATTCTGCAAAGTGTGCATGAAGGCCTGCAATTGCCAATGGATCAGGCGCTGACCGTCGAAAGTCGGTGGTTCGCCCATGTGTTACGTACGCCGCAAGCGCGCGCCATGATCCGCTCGTTGTTCGTCTCAATGCAGGACATCAACAAGGGAGCGCGTCGCCCGAAAGATCAACCACCCACCGAGATCAAGAAGCTGGGTGTTGTGGGTGCTGGTTTCATGGGTCAAGGAATTGCGTCGGTGGCAGCGCGCGCGGGCATCGAGGTCGTGATGATCGATCGCGACAAAGAGAGCGCTAAGAAGGGTCGCTCGGCCATTGAAGCGAAGATTGCCGAAAGCGTGGGAAAAGGGCGCGTGCCGCCGGACAAGGCGTTCGAAACCATCAGCCGTATCAAGGCCAGCGGTGATTATGCGGCGCTTGCAGGTTGCGATCTCGTGATCGAAGCGGTGTTCGAGGATCCAAAAGTAAAGGCGGAAACGCTCGCACGCATCGCGGCGATTGTGGGCGATACGGTGATTGCCTCAAACACGTCAACGCTTCCCATCAGCGGATTGGCGAAGGCGGTGCCGGACGCAACCCATTTTATTGGTATCCATTTCTTCTCACCTGTTGAGAAGATGATGCTGGTCGAAATCATTATGGGGAAACAGACGGGCGGCCGTGCGCTCGCGACCGCGCTCGATTTCGTTCGCAAGATTGGCAAGACGCCCATCGTCGTCAATGACGCGCGCGGCTTCTATGCCAATCGCTGCGTCGGAGCCTATATCCGCGAAGGCCATCTGATGCTGGAGGAAGGCGTTCCGCCAGCGATGATCGAGAATGTCGCGCGCATGGCGGGCATGCCTGTCGGTCCGCTTGCTCTCAATGATGAGGTCGGGATTGATCTTGCCTGGCGCATCGTGAAGGCCACCGAAGCGCAGGAAGGTGCGGGCGCTGTTGATCCGCGTCAGGCTGCAGTCCTCCAAGCACTGGTTGAAAAGGACGGCCGTTATGGCCGGAAAAACGGCAAAGGCTTCTATGACTACCCTGCCGAAGGGGCGAAGCGCCTCTGGCCGGGCTTGGCCGCCTTCGCAGCGGCACGGCGTGATCCCGATGCCATCGATGTCGAGACGCTGAAGCGTCGGTTTCTCGTTGTTCAAGCGCTGGAAGCTGCACGCACCTATCTCGATGGCATCGTCACCGATCCGCGTGAGGCTGATGTCGGTGCTATTCTAGGCTTCGGCTTTGCGCCCTTCACGGGCGGGCCTCTCTCGATGATCGATGGCATGGGCGTGGGACGCTTCAACGCGCTGTGCGACGGTCTCCGCGCTGTCTATGGCGCGCGGTTTGACGTGCCGCAGGGCCTGCGCGATATGGAGGCACGAGGAGCAACCTTCTACGGCGAGGCGCAGCGCGCCGCGGCGTAGAGCCAGGCGGAAGGCGTGAGGCACGTGTCAGAACAGATCGATTATTTCTTCTCGCTCGCCTCGCCTTGGGCTTATCTCGGCCACGCCAAATTCGTTGCGATGACCCGGGCCCATGGGCTCAGCATCAATTATTGCCCTGTCCATCTGCCCGATGTGTTTTCTGAGACGGGCGGTCTCCCCTTGCCGAAGCGCCATCCCGCGCGGCAACGCTATCGCCTGCTCGAGATGCAGCGCTGGCGCGTCAAGCGTGATGTCGATCTGGTGATCTGGCCAAAATTCTGGCCATTCGACCATCAATTCGCTGATCGTACCGTGCTCGCGGCAGCCATGATGGGGCATGACCCGGCTGACTATCTCGAACTCTGTTTCCGCGGTGTTTGGGCGAATGATCTCAATCTCGGCGATCACGCCGTGCTCGAAGGGCTCGCGCGCCGTGCTGGCTTAGATCCCGTTGCCATTTTGGCTGCGGCCGATAGCGCGATGGTGGTCGAGGCCTATCAAGGCAATGTTGGCAAAGCGATTGCGATGAATGTCATCGGCTCACCCTGCTATGTCCGCCGTGGCGAAGTCTTTTGGGGTCAGGACCGTCTTGAATTACTCGAAGATGCAATTGTGAGCGACAGGCCACCTTACAGCGCTGACGTCTAATCACTCGGCTGCCGTTCGCAGTGCGCGGGCTTGGGCAAGCAAAGAGCGAAGGGCAGCAGGCCGCAACGGCTTGTGCAGAACATGGATCGATTTTTCCGCCGCCGCATCGCGCACTTCTGGTGAACGATCTGCGGTGACGAGGATCGCGGGAATATCCATACCAAGCTTCCAGCGCAGCGCGACGATGGCTTCGATCCCATCGCCATCATCGAGATGATAATCCGCCACAATGGCGTCCGGCGCTGATTTATACGGGCGGATCTCCGTCATCGCGTCTTTGAGATTGGGCGCTGTCACCGCAACACAACCCCAGCCCGTCAAGAGCCGCTTCATGCCGTCGAGGATGGCAGGTTCATTGTCGATGGCGAGCACAAGCGTGCCGGCCAATGGCGCACCAATCGTCGGGACGCTGACTGTCTCCTGATCTGTTTTCGGCAGCGCCTGCGTGATCGGTAGCGTGACCGAGAAACATGACCCGCGTCCCGGTTCCGATTGCAGGTCCACAGCATGGTCGAGCACGCGCGCAATCCGCTCAACAATCGAAAGACCAAGGCCCAAGCCGCGCGCCACGCGCGCCCCCTGTTCGAGCCGTTGAAATTCTTGGAATACTTCGCGACGTTTATGATCGGGAATGCCAAGGCCCGTATCCCAGACCTGAATGATTGCGCGCCCCTTATCGCGCCGCGCGCCGACCAGAACGCGCCCACGCGGCGTGTATTTGATCGCGTTTGAAATCAGGTTCTGCAAAAGGCGGCGCAGCAGGCGTCGATCGGAGCGGACGGCGAGCGATGTTTTCACGAAGACGAGATCAAGCCCCTTCTCCTTCGCAATCGGATCAAATTCACGCTTCAACTGCGCAAGGATATCGTCGATCCGGAACACGCCGATCTCGACTTGCATGGCACCCGCATCGAGGCGCGAAATATCGAGAAGCGCCGTCAGAATATCTTCAACCGCTTCGAGCGAGGCATTGATGTTTTCAGCGAGCGCCGGATCATCCTGCGTCTGGGCGGTTTCAAGCAAGGTCGTCGCATAGAGGCGCGCCGCATTGAGTGGCTGCAGAATGTCATGGCTGGCGGCGGCCAGAAACCGCGTTTTCGATTGGTTGGCTTCTTCTGCTTCGCCTTTGGCGCGTTCAAGTTCGCCGTTCAGCCGCGTCAATTGTTCGGTACGCTCGACGACGCGTTTCTCAAGCGTCTCATTGGCGCGTTCGAGGGCTTCTTCCGCCAGCACTTGTTCGGTCACATCCGTATAGGTGGTGACGATGCCGCCATCCGGCATATGGGCAGAGCGAATTTCGATCACGATGCCGCTGTTGCGCAGGCGCACACGCACGGGATCGTGATCATTGACGAAGCTTTCGAGCCGGTCAGCGATGTAATCATCCGGCGGGCCATCGCCATAGGTGCCACGCTGCGCGTTAAAGCGGATGATTTCATCAAGGCCAACCCCCGTCCGCGTCAACGTATCGGGAAGCTGGAAGAGCGCTTGGAATTCACGGTTCCAGCACATCAGCCGAAGATCGCGGTCGAACACGGTGATGCCCTGACGCGCGTGGTCGAGTGCGTGCTGCAGAAGGTCGCGATTATATTGGATGGCGGCCGATGCGTCGTCGAGCAGTTTCAGCGCTGCTTTCTTCGTCACATTCCGGCGTCGTAACAGAAGTGTAATCACAAGACGTGATGAGGCCGCGCCAATCGCCGAAGCGAGTTCATGCTCCGCGAAGCGCAGAAGATGAATGTCGGCTTCCGCGCCGGGCTCTAAAGCCTGCCCACGTTTACGAGCAAAATCTGTGAAGGCCTCATGCGTGCGCTCCGTGCCGAGATAGCGCGCCACGGCTGTCTGCAGATCGCTGACACTCACCGAAGTGCGCCACAGCCGGAAGGCTTGGGCCATCGCCGGTTTTTCGGAGGAGACGAATGCGCTGGCTTGCAACCGCTCAAGCGGCGTCGCGCTCGTCATAATCGAGACGCTGGTGAAGGCGAGAATGTTGAGGCTGAGGCTCCACAATGTGCCATGCACGATGCGGTCGAGGCTGCTCGGGCCGGGCGATAGAAAATCAAGCCCAAGCGTATCCTGAATATTGCCGAGAAGAATAAAGAGCGGTTTCAGATCTTGAACCGACGGCAGCAGAAGCAGAACGGCCCACACGAAAATACCGGTTGTCAGCCCTGCGATCGCGCCTTTGGCGTTTGCACGCCGCCAATAGAGGCCTCCGAAAAAAGATGGCGCAATTTGCGATGTCGCCACAAAGGAAATGAGACCAATGGCGGCAAGGGCCTGTTCGGTCGAAGCGCGATAATAGGCATAGCTGAGCAGCATCGTGACGAGAATGGCGCCGCGCCTGATCATCAGCACGCGTCCACCCATGTCGCCTCCGCTTGCCGATGCGAGCACGGCGCGTCGCCGTAACAAAACCGGCATCACAAGATCGTTCGACACCATGATTGCAAGGGCGACCGAGGCCACAATCACCATGGCGGTCGCGGCTGAGAGACCGCCAATAAACGCGATCAACGCGAGAATGGGCGCGCCGTGATAAAGCGGCAATTCAAGCACCGCCATGTCATGATCAATGCCGCCGGGCATCAGCATGTCGGATGCAAGCGCAATCGGGATAACAAAGATATTGATGGCAACGATATAGAGCGGGAACGCCCACGCGCCGACTTTTACATCGTCTTCATTGCGGTTCTCGACAATGGTGACGTGAAACTGGCGCGGCAACAGAAGGATGATCGATCCCGACAGCAGTGCGATGACGATGAACGCAAGTGGGCCATTGCTGCGATCCAAGAGCGGTACGATGTCGTTGCGCTGTGCCGCCCGCGCGAAAATATCGGCGATACCATCAAACAGGCCGTAGCTGACAAAAAAGCCAACCGCGATGAAAGCCACGATCTTGATGATCGATTCAGCCGCAACCGCCAGCATCAACCCGTCTTGATGCTCCGTGGTATCGACTTGCCGGGTGCCGAAGGCCATGGCGAAAGCGGCGAGGATCAACGCCACCCACAGCGCGAGATCGCCGAAGGGGGAGCTCGTCTGGCTGAGCGTTGAAGGATCGATCCCCTCGAGAAGGAGGCTGAGCGAACTGGAGATCGCCTTTAATTGCAGCGCGATGTAAGGCACCGAGCCGATCACAGCGATAAGCGCGACAATTGCGGCGACCCGTTCGTTCTTGCCGTAACGGGCGGCAACGAAGTCGGCAATCGAGGTGATGTTCTGCGATTTTGCGAGCCGCACAACCCGGCGCACAAGCACGCTGCCAAGGCCGATGACAAGGATGGGGCCGAGATAGATGGCAAGAAAATCGGGGCCCGACCGCGCCGCCAGGCCGACGGAGCCAAAGAAGGTCCAAGAGGTACAGAAGACGGCGAGCGTCAGCGCATAGATCGCGGTGCGGCCCCGCCCACGAATGAAGGAGCGGCCGGCCGTATCGCCGAAATGGGCGATCGCAAACAGCGCGCAGAGATAGGCCAAACCGGCCAATATGACGACCCAGCCAGCCATTCCGCCCCCTGATCGGCCCGGTATCCGGCCTTCACTTTAGACAGCTGTGACCGCCGGGCCAAGGCGCGCGTGTTCCTCTTGATCCCAGCAGCGCCCCTCGCCACATTGAGAAGGCAGCATTCGAGACGGATATGGACCCAAAACAGCTTCGCCTCGCCGAATTGGACGGCCGATCACGCGAAATCTTCCGTCGGATCGTCGAGAACTATCTCGCGACCGGTGAGCCGGTGGGCTCGCGCAACCTGTCGCGCGTCATTCCAATGACGCTGTCGCCCGCCTCTGTCCGCAATGTCATGGCGGATCTGGAAGCCGCCGGTCTTATCTATTCGCCGCATATCTCAGCTGGTCGTTTGCCGACAGAAATCGGTCTGCGGTTCTTTGTCGACGCGCTGATGGAAGTCGGCGACCTCTCGCAAGAAGAGCGCGCGCGTATCGAAGCACAGATCCGCGCCGGCGGTGAGCATAAATCGGTCGAGACGCTGCTGGCAGAAGCCTCAGGCCTGCTTTCAGGCTTGAGCCGTGGGGCGGGCGTTGTCGTGACCACCAAAGCCAATGCGACGCTGAAACATATCGAATTCGTCCGGCTCGATCACAACCGCGCGCTTGTGGTGCTGGTCGCGGAGGATGGCTCCGTCGAAAATCGCATTCTCGAATTGCCGCATGGCTTGCCCGCATCGTCCCTCGTCGAGGCGACGAATTATCTTTCCGAACGTATTCGCGGCAAGACACTCGGTGATTTGCATTTCGATCTTGAGAACGCGCGCAACGCTGCCGAACGCGAACTCGACACGATTACAGCGAAACTTGTGCAAGCCGGGCTCGCCAGTTGGGTCGGTGATTCCGATAGTCGCCGTCTAATTGTGCGCGGTCAGGCCAATCTGTTGGAAAATCTTTCTGCTGCAGAAGATCTCGAACGAATCCGCCTTTTATTCTCTGACCTTGAGACGCAAAAGGATGTGATCGATCTTGTCGCCCGCGCCGAGCGTAGCGAAGGCGTACGCATCTTTATTGGCTCGGAGAATAATCTGTTTTCGCTGTCGGGCTCTTCAGTAATTGCTGCGCCTGTGCGCGATCGGACGCGTACGATTGTGGGTGTGATTGGCGTGATTGGGCCGACCCGTTTGAATTATGGTCGCATCGTTCCGATGGTCGATTATACGGCGCGCGTTCTGTCGCAGCTCATCAATCGCAATCCGGTGGAATGATTAGGCGAGGCGAAGCAAGCCGATTCCGCTGACAGCGAGAAAGGCTGCGAGAATACGCCGCCAGCCGAGTTTTTCTTTCAGCATGAACGCTGCAATCGCCATGGCGAAGAGGACGCTCGTTTCACGCAGCGCTGCGACAGGGCCAACAGGGCCATGCGTGAGGCCCCAGACGGCAAGAATGTAAGACAATGTCGAAATGCAACTCACCAACAGGCCGAACACCGCATTGCCTTTGAGGAAGTGCTTCGGCCACACGCCTTCGAAGGCCAGCATCACCGGGGTGCTCACCGCAATGATGATCGCCATCAAGGCGGCATAGCCAATCGGATTGCCGGACAGACGCGCGGCACGTGCATCCAGCAATGTGAACAGCGCGAGCCCAATCCCTGACGCAACCGCCAGCAACAGGCCGCGAACATTAGCCTTCTCGCCGCGCGTCTGGCCGCTTTGCGCAAGCAGCATCACAGCCACAGAGATGAAGATGATCCCAGCGAATGTAACGATGTTGGGGATACGGTCGCCAAGGAGCACGACGCCGGCGAGGGTCACGATAACGGGGCTGATGCCGCGCATCACTGGATAAGCGACGGAGAAGGGCAATTGCCGGTTTGCCGCCATGATCAGCCGGGTGGTGACCAGATTGATGAGGGTCGCGATTGTGGCGTAAGGCCACACCTCCCACCCGGGCAGGCCATAGAGCGCGATCACCGGGAGTGAGACCACCCCCGCCATCACGACCACCGCCGCATAGGCTGCCCCCACATCGGGCCGCGTCCGCGTCGCCGCGTTCCAGATGGCGTGGAGAATCGCGCTTAGAAGGGCGACAAGGAAGACGGTCAGCGACACAACAGGGCGATCCGACGGGCTTAAGCACCCTTGATAGACTGCCCCGCGGAGCCCGGTTAGCCACCTTGCCGCAAGGCTCGCGCCCAATCCATGCGATTGCTGGACCTGTCCCGCGTCCCTGATCCCTTGCTCTGTGCTTGGAAATCAGCCGTCCCCCTGCTATCTCCCGCCCATGACCGCGCACAACTTCGACAACATCCGCAATTTCTCCATCGTCGCCCATATCGACCACGGGAAATCGACCTTGGCCGACCGCCTGATCCAGTTTTGTGGCGGGCTGGCCGAGCGTGAGATGGTCGAGCAAGTGCTCGACAATATGGATATCGAGCGTGAGCGCGGCATCACCATCAAAGCGCAGACCGTCCGCCTGCAATACAAGGCGAAGAACGGCAACACCTACATCCTGAACCTCATGGACACGCCCGGCCATGTCGACTTCGCCTATGAGGTCAGCCGGTCGCTCGCCGCGTGCGAAGGTTCGCTCCTCGTCGTTGACGCATCCCAAGGGGTTGAAGCGCAGACGCTCGCCAACGTCTATCAGGCGCTCGATGCCGGTCATGAGATCGTGCCCGTCCTGAACAAGGTCGATCTGCCTGCTGCTGAACCCGATCGGATCAAAGAACAGATCGAGGAAGTGATTGGCCTTGATGCCTCTGATGCCGTGCCGATCTCGGCGAAAACTGGCCTCAACATCGAAGCCGTGTTGGAAGCGATCGTCGAAAAATTGCCCTCGCCCAAGGGTGATGAAAAAGCCCCGTTGAAAGCGATGCTCGTTGACAGCTGGTATGATGCCTATCTGGGCGTCGTCGTGCTCGTACGCGTCATTGATGGCGTGCTGAAGAAGGGCACACCCATCACTATGATGGGAACGGGTGCACAATATCATGTCGATCGCATTGGTGTGTTCTCACCGAAGATGACGGACTTGCCCCAGCTCGGTCCGGGCGAAGTCGGCTTCATCACCGCGCAAATCAAACAAGTCTCCGATACGCGTGTCGGCGATACGATCACCGAGACGAAGCGCGAATGTGCTGAAGCTTTGCCGGGCTTCAAGCCGGCGCAGCCGGTCGTGTTCTGCGGTCTCTTCCCGGTCGATGCGGCGCAGTTTGAAGATTTGCGCGCGGCGATGGGCAAGCTGCGATTGAACGATGCAAGCTTCTCCTACGAAATGGAGACATCAGCTGCGCTTGGTTTCGGTTTCCGCTGCGGCTTCTTGGGCCTTTTGCATCTCGAGATCATTCAGGAGCGCTTGTCGCGCGAGTTCAATCTCGATCTGATCGCGACGGCCCCGTCGGTCATCTACAAATTGAAGCTGACCGATGGCAGCGAGATCGATCTCCACAACCCGGCCGATATGCCGGACGTGATGAAGATCGAAGAGATCGCCGAGCCATGGATCCGCGCCACCATCATGACGCCGGACGAATATTTGGGCGGTATTTTGAAGCTCTGTCAGGACCGCCGCGGCGAACAGGTCGACCTCAATTATGTCGGCAAGCGCGCTATGGTCACCTATGACCTGCCGCTCAACGAGGTCGTGTTCGATTTCTACGACCGATTGAAATCGATCTCGAAGGGCTATGCCTCCTTCGATTATCACATCACCGAATATCGTCCCGGCGATCTCGTGAAGATGTCTCTGCTTGTTAATGCCGAGCCGGTCGATGCGTTATCGATGCTGGTCCACCGGACCCGCGCTGAAATGCGTGGCCGCGCCATGTGCGAAAAGCTGAAGGATCTCATTCCGCAGCATTTGTTCCAGATCCCGGTGCAGGCCGCCATTGGCGGTAAGATCATCGCGCGCGAGACGATCCGCGCGCTGCGCAAGGATGTCACGGCGAAATGTTATGGCGGCGACATTTCGCGTAAGCGCAAGCTCCTCGACAAGCAGAAAGAGGGTAAGAAGCGCATGCGGCAATTCGGCAAGGTCGAAATTCCGCAGGAAGCTTTCATTGCCGCCTTGAAGATGGATTCGTGATCCGCGCGCTTATTCTTGGCTTGGCTATGATGACCGCGCCCGCGCTGGCGCAGGATCGCGGGACGTTGCAGCCGAAAGACTTGCCGCCACTCAAAAATCCAGCCGATCCCAGCAATGTCGCCAAGGACGTGTTCGGCCGTGCCAAAGATGGCGCACCGGGCAAGCCCGAAGTGGTTGGCTTCTATTCCAAAGGCTGTTTGCAAGGTGGTGTTGCGCTGCCGCTCGATGGCCCGCATTGGCAGGTGATGCGCCCCTCACGTAATCGCTTCTGGGGCCATCCCGATCTTGTCGCGTTTTTGCAGAGCGTATCGGTGCGCGTGCCGCAAGAGACGAGCCGCCCCGGACTTCTCGTGGGCGATATGGCGCAGCCACGCGGCGGCCCGATGCTGACCGGCCACGCTTCGCATCAAAGCGGGCTTGACGCTGATTTATGGCTGATGCCTATGCCCGATCGCCGTTTTACGCGCGCGGAGCGAGAGGAATTGCCAGCGACCAATCTCGTCCGTGCCGATTGGCTCGATATTGATCCGTCCGTCTGGTCGCCGGATTACATTGCATTTCTGCGTTTGCTCGCGCGCGAGAAACGCGTCGAACGTCTGTTCGTCAACGCGGCGATCAAAAAAGCGCTTTGCCGCGATGTCAAAGATGACCGCTCATGGCTGTCGAAAGTGCGGCCCATGTGGGGGCATAATTATCACGTGCATGTCAGGCTCACCTGCCCCGCCGATGCGCCCGATTGCGCGCCGCAGGATAAACCGCCGCCCGGTGATGGTTGCGATGCTTCACTCGATTGGTGGTTCACCGAAGAAGCGCTCAATCCCAAACCGGGCAAGCCGCGGCCGCCTTTGCGGATGGCCGACATGCCGCCCGCCTGTCGCCGCATCGCGCTTGATTGAGATTATGCCGCCGGGCGCGCGAGGCTTTGCGCGGCAAGATCGAGTGTCACGACTTTGAGATCGGCATCATCCGGGTCGGCATGCGCGGTAAAGCCAAGCGCCTCGCACATCCCAAGCATCGTGGTGTTTTCGCGCAGGATCTGCCCCGATATTGTTTCGAGACCATCCTGGCGGGCATAGTCGATGATGAGTTTCATCAAGGCCCAGCCAAGTCCGCGCCCTTTGAGATCAGAGCGTAGCAGGATCGCATATTCACCTTCGCGATGATCAGCATCGGCATGAAGCCGGACAACGCCGAGCAATTGCCCCGTCTCATGATCGATGGCGGCAAAAGCCATGGCACGCGAATAATCGAGATGAGTCAATTTCGCGACGAAGGCGTCCGAGAAATCCTTTACCGGCGCGAAAAAGCGCAGGCGCAGATCCTCACGTGTCACAGCCGCGAAGAAGGGGCCGTAGAGCGGCGCATCGTCAGGCCGCACGGGCCGCACATCAACTTTCCATCCACCCTTAAGCGTGAGGGAGCGTTCCCATTCCTTCGGATAAGGTTTGATGGCGAGACGTGGATTGGGGCCGCGCTTGCGTCCATTGGCCGGCCTCGCAATCCGCATGCGTGCATCAAGCGCGATCACACCGGACGCGTCAGCAATCAATGGATTAAGATCGACATCTTGCAATTCCGGCAGATCGACAGCCATCTGTGCAAGCTTCACGAGTGTGCGTGCGACCTCTTCGCGGTTGGCTGCTGGTACGCCCTGATAGGCGTCAAGTGTGCGTGCGACGCGCGTGCGGCCAATCAGATCGTCGGCCAGCTTCATATCAAGCGGGGGAAGGCCGATTGCCTTGTCGTCAATCACTTCCACAGCCGTGCCGCCACGGCCGAACACGATCACGGGACCAAACAGAGGATCATCGGCAATGCCCGCGATCAATTCACGTCCTCCATCGCGCGGCACCATGCTCTGTACGGCGAAGCCTTCAATCACCGCGTCAGGCCGGGCTTGCAAGACCCGCTCTTCCATGCGGCGCGCGGCTTCAGTGACGGCATAACGCCCCGCGAGATTGAGCGCGACGCCGCCCACTTCACTTTTATGGACGATATCTTGCGATACGATCTTGAGAGCGACGGGCGCGCCAAGCGTCATCATCGCTTCCGCGGCAATGCCTGCATCCTCGGCTTTGGCCACAACGCTCACAGGTGCAGAGCGAATGCCGTAGCACTCAAGCACGGCAGAGGCCTCTGCGGGGTTGAGCCAGCTGCGCTCTTCCCCCAGTGCTGCATCAATGATGGCACGGGCACCTTTCGTGTCAGGCACGAATTCAGAAAGGAAACGTGCGGGCAATTCCATCAGCGAATCCTGCGCACGCCGCCAACGCACAAGATACATAAGGCCACGCACCGCATCGGCCTCTGTTTCGTAAGAGGGAATACGCGCACTCGCGAAAATCTCTTCGACATCGGATTGCTGCCCGGCCCAATCGGCGAAGACAGGTTTTGATCTCAGCGCACCATTCCGATGCGCACGCACCGTCTCGGCAATCTTGATCGCGATATCACGGCTTGAGGCCAGTGCCGTAGGTGAATTCATTGCGAGTACGGCATCAACGCCAGGATCATCGAGCAAGATCGATAGCGCTGCGGCGTGCGGCTCTGGTCCACTATCGCCGCGCAAATCAACCGGGTTCCCAGCTGACCAATCCGAACCAAGCTGTGCTTTCAATTTGGTTATCGTATCGTCAGACAGCGTCGCAATCTGACCGCCGAGATCAATGATGCGGTCGAGTGCCAACTGACCGAGGCCGCCCCCATTGGTGAGAATGCCAATGCGGTCACCGGTGAATGGCGTCACATGCGCGAGCGTCTCAGCTGCAGCGAATAATTCATCGAGATCATAAACACGCAGCAGTCCGGCGCGGCGGAATGCGGCTTCATACACAAGATCGGGTGCGGCGAGGCGCGCAGAATGCGTGAGGCCGGTTTGCTTGCGTGCGCGTCGTCGCCCAGCCTTCACCACGAGCACGGGTTTGACACGTGCGGCCGCGCGTGCAGCGGACATGAATTTCCGCGCATCGGTCAGGTCTTCGATGTAGAGCAGGATGGCGCGTGTCGTACGGTCTTGCGCGAAATAGTCGAGGCAATCGGCAAAATCGACATCAAACTTATCGCCAAGCGATAGCACAGCGGAAAAACCGGCTTTGTTTGCATGGGCCCATTCCAGAATGGCCGTGGCAATCGCGCCTGATTGTGAGATGAGCGCGAGATCGCCCGGCAGAGCGGGCTTCGCAGCAAAACTTGCATCGAAATGCGCACGCGGCGCGATGAGGCCCATGCAATTCGGTCCGACAATGCGAATGGACGTGCGGCGAGCAATGGCACGCAATTCATCCGCTAGTGGATCGTCTTGTGTAAAGCCTGCCGTGATGATGATGGCGGCGGCCGCGCCGATGTCGGCCGCTTCACGCACAAGGTTAGGCACGGTGTCACGCGGCGTGGCGATCACCACGACATCGGGAACGAAATCGAGAGCCGCGAGGGATGGAACGGTGGTGATGCCGTCGATCTCGCGATGATGCGGATTAACGAGGGCGAGGGGGCCGCGAAAGCCACCTTCGCGAATTTTCCGGACCACCGACCGCCCCAGCGAGTCGGGGCGGGGGCTCGCGCCGACCAACGCCGCCGAACGGGGGGCAAAAAGCCGGTCCAGACCTTCAATGCTCACTTTAGCCTCCTCCGGACGCGCCGTCCGGCTTGGGCATCACTCAAGCCCAAACCAACGGTGCCACGGAAAGATGACTATATTGTGCAGCGCACAATAAAATCCATCCGGTTCTGTGCGGATGGGCCATACTTTGGGTGGTTTTAGCGATTTCCGAGAACGTCGCGGGCGATGATCATGCGTTGGATCTCAGAGGTTCCCTCATAGATCCGCGTGATGCGGGCGTCGCGCGCCAGCCGTTCAACCGGATAATCACGGCAATAGCCCGCACCGCCATGGAGTTGAATGGCCGTGTCGGTCGCCTTGTGTGCGCTTTCCGAGGCAAACAGCTTCGCCATGGACGCTTCTTTGCCAAAGGGCTCGCCGCGATCCTTCTTCGCTGCAGCGTTGAGGATCAGAAGGCGTGCGGCTTCAAGCTCTGTCTCGCGGTCGGCCACCATCCATTGGATGCCTTGGAACTCAGCGATGCGTTGGCCAAATTGCCGTCGCTCGGCGATGTAGGATTTGGCGGCCTCGAGTGCGGCACGGCCGATCCCGAGCGAGAGCGCCGCGACACCAATGCGGCCGCCCGCCAATTCGCCCACAGCCACGCGGAAGCCGTCATTCTCACGCCCCATCATCGCCGAGGCGGGCACGCGGCAATTCTCGAAATGGACGATGTTGGTGGCCGAGCCGTGCTGTCCCATTTTTTCTTCGGCCTTGCCAATGATGAGGCCGGGCGTGCCGGCTTCGACCAAAAAGCATGAAATGCCTTTGCCTTTTGGCTTGTCGGGATCCGTGACAGCCCAGACGACGAAGATGCCGGCATATTCCGCCGAGGTGATATAAATTTTTTCGCCATCCAGAATGTAGTGGTCGCCATCCTTGCGGGCGCGTGTGCGCATACCAGCAGGATCAGAGCCCGCGCCGCTTTCGGTGAGGCAAAAGGCACCCGCCGGGTAGGTGCCATCGGCAATTCTTGGCAAATAGGTCTGGCGCTGCTCTTCGCTACCGACCGCTTGAATCACCTCGCCAACCATATTGGTCACAGACGTCGTCACAGCCGTCGAGGCGCATCCTTTTGCCAATGCTTCAATCGCCAACGCAAAAGCCACCGTGCCTGCGCCAGTGCCGCCAAATTCGGGCCGCACATTGAGAGCCATAAAACCGTTCTCAGCCAGAAGCTTGAGATTGGCGAGGAACTCCGCCCGTCCTTCGCCCCGATCCAGCCGGTCGGCCAAAGGGGCCAGACGGTCGGCGGCAATCTTGTCCGCCGCCTCACGGATCATGATCTCTTCATCTGAAAACGCGAATTCCATCGGTCTCTCCCTTGCAGGAGAGGCTAGGGCCTATCGCCCTTAAATTGAAGAGGTGTTCCTGTGCGACTTTCGCGCAACTAGCCGGACAGGCGCTGGAGCATGGCGAGCGCATTCATTAGCGAAAATGCCTCGAATGCCAAGAGTGCGCAGATGGAAACGCCTGCGAGATCCGGCCCGAGCTCAATGCGCGTCTTTGCAATACGGCGAAGCCGCCAAGGGGCCTCCGTGCGGCTTTCCCATGGCGCGATCTGGATGCGCCCGAAGCTCACGAGCGGAAACAGAAACCTTGATAGCGGATAGGCAATAGAGGCGAGTGCCCAATCGTTTTTCATCGCGCAATCTCCGGGCCGAAGCCCTGTCTAAAAAATGTGTGCGGGCTTATTCGGCCAGCACACGGTTAGGCGGAAACGTCACTTCAACCAGTGTGCCCTTATCGGGCGCAGAACGGATCGACAGGGCGGCGCGATTGGCTTCAACTAAAGCCTTGGTCAAAGGCAAGCCGAGGCCCGTGCCGCCGCTGCGGCGCGCTGTTCCCACCTGCCGGAACGGTTCAAGCGCTGTGGCAATGTCTTCTTCGCGCATGCCGATGCCATTATCACGAATGCGTAACACCACTTCACCGCGCTCGGACAGAGTCGTTGAGACGATGATCTGGCCGCCGGCTTCGGAAAACTTGATCGCATTCGAAAGAAGATTGAGAAAAATCTGCCTGATCGAGCGATCATCCGCCACAATAGCCGGTAAGCGATCTTCCAAATTCATCCGCAAAATAACACGCGCACGCCGCGCTTCGTTCTGCATCAGATTGGCGGCGTTTGCTGCGGCCGCATTAAGATCAAGCCGAATGAAATTGAGATCGGCCCGTCCTGCCTCAATTTTCGAAATATCGAGCAGATCATTGATGAGGCTGATCACATGCGCACCCGATGTGTGCATGTCTTTCAAATAGTCACGATAGCGTTCATTACCGATAGGCCCGAAACGTTCATCGAGCATCACTTCGGCAAAGCCCATGATGGCGGACATCGGGGTGCGGATTTCATGGCTCATGCGAGCGAGAAAATCGCTCTTCTGCGCATTCGCGCTTTCGGCAGCGCGTTTGGCCGAAATCAGATCAGCCTCAGCCTTTTTCCACGGCGTAATGTCGCGCATCACGATGCAATATTTGGGGTCGTGCTCTGTTCCGATGCGGCCAATCGTTGTGAAAAGGGGAAGCGAGCCACCCTGCCGCTCTCGACCAAGCAATTCGCGTCCGTCATTCAGTACAGCTGCGACACCACCCGCACGCAAGCCTTCGATATAATCGATGGCAGCGGCATGACTTTCAGGCGCGAGGAGGGTGATGAAGGCTTCGCCAGCCACTTCATTCTGGTCGTAGCCGAACAGGGCTTCCGCCGAGCGGTTCATCGCCATGATACGGCCATCGCCATCAAGCATGACGATACCGTCGGTCGCGGTGTCGAGCACCGCATGCAATTCCTGTAACTCCGCTTCGCGGCGGCGCAATTCAAGTTCGAGTGTTGCTTGGCCTGCGCCCTCATCCTCTTCCGCCGGGCGACGGAAGATCATCAATGTGGCAGGAAGGTCGCCCCATTGAATGGTTTGCATCCGCGCTTCGGCGGCGATTACACCGCCATCGCGGCGCGATAACGCAATGTCGCCGCCTTTCGCCGCCATCCCGATCTGATCGGCCGAGCGGCCACGGAACATGGCATCAAGGCCGCCGGCATCGAAGAATTGATCGATATCCTCATAGGCGACCATATCGAGCATGGTGCGGTTCATGATGATGGGCACGTCACCACGCGAGACGATGATGCCGATGGGCAAACGATCGAGCAAACGCGTTGCATTCTCCGCCAGACTGTCGACATCACGAGGCGGCACAACATCATCATGGCTGAGAGACGGGAGTGCGATGATATCGCTCTCGTCAATTTCGATGAACTCACCGTCTTCAATGCCATCCTCACCAATTACCGGGGCCGGTTTGGCGGGTGTTTCATCGGCAGCTGCGCGCAGGGTCTCAGCTGCAGCGGCGGCAGCCAAATTTTCGACGGCATCGGTCGCGCGTGGGGTCTGTTCGCTGATGGTGTTGTCTTGAGCAGCCGTCGACTGCGTCGGTTCCTCAGCCGCGAACGCACCGAGGGCGCGTGCAATCTGGCGGAACGCCTCGCGCTCGCTCTTGCTTAATTTTCCGTCGTCGGCGTCCTCGCCCGCGTCTGTATGCGGTTCAGTTTGTGCAACCGCTTCTGCCGCTGGTTCAATCGGGGCCGATGGTTCTGATGAGGGAACGGCCTGCGGCGCGACTGTCGAAGGTGCGGCTCGTTGCGTTGTCACGCTGACACCGAAACCGCGAAAACCGGCAAAGCCTGTGGTCGGATCGTGGATTGGTGTGCCTGAGAGCGCCACATCAAGCCACACGCCGGCATTTGATGGGAACGCAGTCGGCAGTGCATGGAAGGTTTCACGCAATGCCAACGCTGCGCATAACCGATGGCCATCGTCGATCACGCCTGCTGCAATCAAATCCGCCCATGAGCGTCCGATGACATCGAAGCCTGCGGGCAGCAGCGCCGCAAAGGCATCGCTGATCGCCTCGAAGCGAAATTCGGAGTCGAGCCGATAGGTGAACCGCAGCCGGGTTGGTGTTGAGATGTCCGCGCGGGCAGGCGGAGCCTCGGCCGGCGTGGCCGCGCGGCGCTGGGCGAGCCAATCGGGCAAGGGTGCAGGGGCGCCGCGTTGTCCGGCAAAGGTGAGAAGGAGAAGTGGGGAGCCATCGGGCCCGGTTCCACGGCGGGCGGCGACGGTGACGACCGAAAGTTGCCGTCCATTGACGAAGCGCAGGCGCTCAAGCCGCGCCCCTTCCACGGGAGCGGTCTCAGTGGCAAGCTTGGCAAGCCTCTCAATGGGGGCAAGCCCGGTCGCGAGGCGGAAATTGGTGATAGGATAGGGCGCACCGATCATCGCGGCCCCAGCGGGGCTTGCCCACAGCACGTCTGCGCCATTGGCGGCGATCAAAACGAGGGCCACGCCCTCAGCCGCCAGGCGGGCGAGATCGGGATCGCCGGCAAAAGGCGGCGCGCTGCCATCAGGCTTGTCTTGCCCCATCTGTGCCCCGGTTGCCGTGAGGGAATGCGTTCAGACTTTATTAAGCATATTGCGGAACCGAAGCCCACGCCCCGGAATGGTTACCGGAGCAGCTTTTGTGGTTAGGGTTAATCCGCGCCCGTCAGAAAAAGCGGCCTCAGCCAGAAGATCAACTTGACTTTGTGCAGTGCAACAATATATTGCAATGCACAATTCGGGAGAGGAACGGATCGGCCGTGGCCACTCCCTCCAATGAGGACAGTTCCATGACGAAGCCCCCTTTCAACTACGAAATCCCCGCTGAAATGCGCGATATGGCTGAAAAAAGCGTCGATCAGGCCAAGAAGGCCGTCGGCGGCTTCATGAGCGCCGCCACCAAGGCCGTCTCGGCTGCCGAAACGCAGGCCGACTCGGTCCAGGCGAACGGCAAGGATATGGCCAAGAAGGCCTTCACCTATGCCGAACAGAATGTGACGGCAGCGTTCGACCTCGCCGAAAAGATCGTGCGTTCGCGCGATGTACAGGAAGTCATGCAGCATCAGGCTGAATTCCTGAAGTCGCAGATGTCGGCTCTCCAGTCGCAGATGCAGGAATTCGGTGCCGCGCTGCAGAGCACGGTGCAGAAGGCTGCCACCGAAGCGCAGGCCACCATGCAGAAGGCCGCGTCTGAAGTGCAGAAGGCGGCTTCGGACGCCACCAAGCGCTAATCGATCCCTACCGGCCCCGGCGCATTTCGCCGGGGTCGTCTTTCTGCCGTTTGATTAAGTCGTCACCGCGCCGCGAGGCACGGTTCATTGTCCAAGCACCGACCGATAGAGGATAGAGCCATGTCGACGCCCCATAAGGCAGGCCGGGCCAAGCCCGTGACCCTCGCCAAGAGTGCCTCCGGCAAGCCGGAACCCGTTGCGGCCAGCAAGCCTGGCAAGTCTGAACCCACAAAAGCTGAGATCGCCAAAGCTGAGCCGGCCAAGCCTGCCGCTAAAACGGCAAGGGCCAAGGCAGAGGCGAGCACTCCAGCACCAACGCCCGTCGTGGCGCCTGCCGCGTCAGCCTCTGTGGAAGGCACCATGCCGGCCGCATGGAACGAACTTGTGAAGGCACAATCCGAAGCGGCCCTTGCCTGGTGGCAGGACGCGAAGGATGCACGCACCATTGCTGATGCTTTGGCCGTCAATGCGCGGCATTCCCGCGTGCAGTTTGAGATCGTCGCCGGCCAGGCGCGTGAAATGGCCGCCTATTTCCAAAAGGCGTTCGAGAGCAACAATGAGCGCATCCGCTCCCTGTTCGAACAGCCAAAAGTCTGACGGCGCTGCCCTGTCAAAGCAGCGATGCAAGCGTGACAGAGGGCGGCGTAAGCCGCCCTTTCTTCATGCGGGGATGCATTTCGGCTTGAAATGACGCCACCCTCGGATTAGGTTCCGCCCGCTTCACAAGAGCATGCAGCTGTAGCTCAGTTGGTTAGAGCACCAGATTGTGGATCTGGGGGTCCCCCGTTCAAGCCGGGGCAGCTGTACCATTCCTTTAGCCCTCATCGACGAAAGCGGAGCGCTCGTGGTCGCGCGCGGGTCCATGCTCGGCCTCTCAGTAGCGACAATGGGCGGTTCTGGCATCGCATCATCGTGTCTGCGATGATGGGCTAACCGCAATGACGGCCTGTTACCGTTTCAGGAGATTGCCCTGTGTTTGCCGTTCGGATGATTGTCACGGTGGCTTTGTCTGCACTCCTGATTGCCAGTGAGGCGGTATCCCAACCGATTGCAACGCAGACAATGCCGTTGAATGTGCAGACGGTTGCAAAGGGGCTCGAACATCCTTGGTCGCTGGCCTTTCTTCCTGATGGCCGGATGTTGGTGACCGAGCGCCCGGGGCGTCTCAACCTGGTCGACGCTCATGGAAAGCTGACGCGCATTGCCGGCTTACCCGCCATCGCGGCTGGCGGTCAGGGTGGTTTGCTGGATGTCGCTCTTACGCCGGATTTTTCTACATCGCGGCGCATCGTGTTCAGTTTCACTGAACCACGCGAGCAGGGGAATGGCACCAGCGTCGCTGTCGCCAAACTATCTCCGCAAGCCGATCGCCTCGACAATGTGAAAGTGATTTTTCGGCAGGAGCCATCTTATGCCAATGGGATGCATTTTGGTGGCCGTCTCGTTTTCGCGCGCGATGGGACTTTGTTCGTCACCTTGGGCGAGCGTTTCGCGCTCATGGATCAGGCGCAAAATCTCGCCAATCATTTAGGCAAAATCGTCCGCATCAATCTGGATGGCAGTGTTCCGCCCGACAATCCGTTCGTAGGCCAGAGCGGCAAGAAACCAGAGATCTGGTCTTACGGTCATCGTAACGTGCAAGCTGCAGCCATTCACCCGCAAACGGGCGCGCTTTGGGCTGTCGAGCATGGCGCGCGCGGTGGTGATGAAATCAACATTCCGCAGGCTGGCAAAAATTATGGTTGGCCCGTCATCGCCTATGGCCAGCATTATTCAGGGGCCAAGATTGGCACCGGAACAGCTGCGCCCGGCATGGAACAGCCGATCTACGTTTGGGATCCATCGATCGCGCCATCCGGCATGGCGTTCGTGACGTCCGATCGTTATCCGAGTTGGAAAGGTCAATTGCTCGTTGGCGCCTTGGCGGGCGAAAGCGTGTCACGCTTGACGCTCGATGGTCCGCGCATCACGAGCGAGGAGCGCATGCTTGCAGCCTTGCAGGAGCGCATTCGCGATGTGCGGCAAGGGCCAGATGGTTTCATCTATCTTCTAACGGACAGCCCGCAAGGCCGGCTCTTGCGCCTTAATCCAACGCGTTAGCGATCACAGCAATATCCGCATGCCTCGCAAGCGTCAGCGTTCGATCGCGCCGCCCTGTGCCATCCAGCCCCCTGTGCCCGGCTTGTAATGCCGTGTGTCTGTGAGGCCTGCGGCGCGGCAGGCTGAGAGGGCGCGCGCCGAACGTCCGCCAGCCTGACAAATCAGGATCAACGGCTTGTCTTTCGGCAGCGCATGCGGATCAAAGCGTGACAAGGGCATGTTGCGCGCCCCTGGCACGCGGCCGGCAGCAAACTCACCCGGCTCACGCACATCAATGATGGCACAAGTGCCTTTTTGTGACGCTTCGACAAGATCGTCATGCGACGCGAGATCGGCGGAAGCGGCCGCGCCGCCGCGGAAAAATGAAAACACGCTACAATCCCGCGATCAGGCGAACGCTTTGCCGGGTTGAATACCGATCTTTTTCAGCACCATCGCCAGCGGGCAGAAACCCGTGAACGAAGCCTGCAAAAGATTGGCGCCAACAAAACCTGTGAGCCAAAGCCAATTCGGACTCACATAAACGGAGAGCAGAACGCTGATGAGAACGACGGTGCCGGCAAACGCCATCACAATACGATCAATGGTCATGGTCATGTCCTTTCAGGTGGGCAGGTATCGGAGCAGTAGATGTCATGTAGCGTCGCAATGATGCGGCTGATCTCAGCGCTCGCGAGCGCATAGTAGATCGTCTGCGCATCGCGCCGGGTCGTCACGATCTCCTCGGCCCGCAGCTTGGCGAGGTGTTGCGAGAGTGCTGATTGGCTCAGCCCGATCCGCTGCTGCAACGCCGAGACAGACAATTCGCCCTGATGGAGTTCGCAGAGCACCATCAGGCGGTAACGGTTGGCGATGGCCTTCAGGAGCGCTTCTGCCCGTCCGGCCTGGGTCGTGAGAGCCTCTAAATTCATACTTGCTAATTTAGAATATCATAATATATGTGTCAAGCGATTTTCGAGGAGACGCCGTCCATGGTCCGCCTTTCCGTCTTGCTGCTGGCCTGCCTTCCCCACGCGGTCTTCGCGGGCGAGATCACTGTCGCGCGACGTATGGTCGATGATTACAAGGCAGTCGTCGCGACGGTCGAACCCGGCCGCCTCCTGACAGCGCGCGCCCGGATTGGCGGCATCGTCGAACAGCTCAAGATCAAGGAAGGCCAGACCGTCGAGAGCGGTGCCGAGATCGCGCTCATCGCCGATCAGAAGTTGCAGCTACAGATCCGCGGTCTCGACCAACGGATCAAATCGCAGCAAGCACAGCGTGATCAGGCCCGCGCCGATGCCGAGCGCTATCAGGAACTCGTTCGGCGCGGTGCTGGCACCCAGACGCAGGCCGACCAATCGCGCACCGCGCTTGATGTCGCCGAGCGTGTTCTCTCGGCGCTAAATGCCGATCGTGACGTGATCCTGCAACAGATGAGCGAAGGCGGCGTGGTCGCGCCCGGAAAAGGCCGCGTCATCACAGTCCCGGTCGTCGAAGGTCAGGTTGTCATGCCCGGCGAAACCATCGCGACGATTGCTGTCGACGGCATGATCCTGCGGCTACAATTGCCAGAACGCCATGCGCGCTTCTTGCGTGCTGGTGACAGCGTCACCATTGCCGGGCGCGGTGAAGCGGATCCGAATGCAATGCAGAAAGGCAAGGTCCGTATCGTCTATCCCGACGTGCAAGGTGGCCGTGTCATTGCCGATGTCGAGGTGGATGGCCTTGCTGATTACTTCATTGGTGAACGCACGCGCGTGCTCGTGCCCACTGGCCAGCGTGACGCAATCTTCATTCCCAAAGCGGCGCTCACTGTGCGTGCGGGTGTTTGGTTCGTGACATTGAAGAATGGCAGCGAGATCGCCGTTCAGCCCGGCGAAGCACGAGGCACCGATATTGAAATTCTCTCCGGCCTCAAGGCTGGCGATATCGTGGTGACGCCATGACGCAAAAGCATGAGCCGATGAAACCACCGAAGCTCGGCCTCTCGGGTGTGTTGACGCGCACGTTCATTACTTCACCGTTGACGCCCTTGCTACTGATCGGCTCCTTGATCGTAGGCCTGATTGCGTTGATGTCCTTGCCGCGCGAGGAGGAGCCACAAATCAGCGTCCCCATGGTCGACATCATCGTCGAAGCCAATGGCTGGCGTGCTGATGATGCTGTCGAACTTGTGACGCGTCCGCTTGAAACCATCATCAAGGGCATCAACGGCGTCGAGCACGTTTACTCGCAAACCATGGATGATCGCGCCGTCGTGACCGCGCGGTTCCTTGTTGGCACCGATGAAGATGCCGCCATTCTACGCATTCATGAAAAGATCCGCGCGAACATTCCGGCTTTGCCGAAAGGTGTCCCAGAACCGGTGATTATTGGGCGTGGCATCAACGACGTTGCCATTGTCGTTTTGACGCTCGCCGCCAAGCCGGGCAAGGCATACCGTTGGACCGATAACGCGCTTTATCAAGTGGCTGATGAATTGCGGATCGAGCTCAGCAAAGTCGAGAATGTTGCTGGCACCTATCTCGTTGGTGGCAGTCCGAACCAGATCCGTATTGAGCCTGATCCAGAAAAGCTGGCGCTTTATGGCGTGACACTCAATCAGCTGATCGACAAGCTCACCAATGCCAATCGCAGCTTTCAAATTGGTTCCTTTCGGGATCAGGGCAAATCCCTGCCTGTCTTAGCTGGGCAGACATTGCAAGGCGTTCCTGATGTCGGCCTATTATTGTTGACCACGCGGGATGGTCGCCCGGTCTATGTGAAGGACGTAGCACGCATCATCGTTGGCGCAGCCGAGCGCGATAAGCGCGCTTTCACGATGACACCGGAGAAGGGTGGCAGCCTCGATATCCGTCCGGCCGTGTCGATCGCCCTTGCCAAGCGCAAGGGTGCCAATGCCGTCACTGTCTCGCATGATATCATGCAAAGGTTAAAGACGGTCGAAGGCCGCATTGTGCCGGCTGATATCGGTATCAGCGTGACGCGCGATTATGGCGAAACGGCTACGGAAAAGGCCGATGAACTTCTGTTTCATCTCGCGCTTGCGACCGTCTCAATCGTCGTTCTCATCACGCTCGCCATTGGTTGGCGCGAAGGCCTCGTCGTGCTCGTCATTATCCCGACGACGATCTTGCTCACCCTCTTTGCGTCATGGTTGATGGGTTACACGATCAATCGTGTCAGCCTGTTTGCCCTGATCTTTTCCATCGGCATTCTTGTTGATGATGCGATTGTTGTGGTTGAGAACATCGTGCGGCATTGGGGTATGCGTGGAAAGCGCGGCCTCGTCGAAACTGCGGTCGAGGCCGTAGCGGAAGTGGGTAATCCCACGATTGTCGCAACGCTTACGATCGTCGCAGCGCTTCTGCCGATGATGTTCGTCTCCGGTTTGATGGGTCCTTACATGAGCCCCATTCCGGCCAATGCCTCGATGGCAATGCTCTTCTCCTTCTTCGTTGCTGTAACAATCACGCCCTGGCTTCTCTTGAAGATTGCGCGCAAGAAATTCGCGCAGGAGGCGAATGGTTCCACGCATCACCATGGTGAAGGTGCGATGGGTCGCTTCTATCGCCGCATGGCACGGCCTGTGATTGCAGATCAAAAAGTGGCTAAGCGCTTTCTGCTCGGTGTGACGCTGGCAACCTTGGCCTCAATGGCTTTGTTTGCAACAAAGACAGTCCGCGTGAAGCTTCTGCCTTTCGACAACAAGTCTGAAATTCAGCTTGTTCTTGATTTACCGCGCGGTGCAACGCTTGAAGATACACAGAACCAATTGGTTGCCATCGCTAAGCGCCTGGCTGATCTGCCCGAGCTGACGTCGATTCAGGCCTATGCTGGCACCGCTTCGCCCTTCAATTTTAATGGCCTTGTTCGTCACTATTTCTATCGCGAGACGCCTGAGCTCGGCGATCTGATGATCAATCTCTCGCCCAAGGCGGAACGTTCGCGTGCGAGCCATGATATTGCACTCGATATTCGCAAGCGATTAGCCGGATTGACGCTACCGGAAGGAGCACGCTTGAAACTTGTCGAGGTTCCGCCCGGTCCGCCTGTGCTCGCGACCTTGATGGTTGAAATCTATGGTCCGGACGCAGAGACGCGGCGCGAAACAGCGCGGAAAATGCGTGAAGCTTTCAATAAGGTTGATTTCGTCGTCGATGTCGATGACAGCCTCGGGACGCGCGGCGAACGTATTCGCTTCGCCATCGATCAAGATGCATTGGAATTTCATGGTGTCGAAGAGCGCAGCGTCTATGACACGCTGGCGGCCCTCGTTGGTGGCGTAAAGATCGGTTACTCGCAACGCGGTACCGGCTTGAAGCCCATCGACATCACAGTCGCGCTGCCAAAAGAGGATTTGGCATGGACGGAGAAGATTCTCTCGACGCCATTGCCTGCCGGTGGCACAGCGCGGCAAGGTAAGAATGTCGAATTAGGCGATGTGGTCCGTGTCACGCGTGAGCAGAGCTCTTGGCCCATCTTCCGTCATGATGGCCACTATGCCGAGATGGTGACGGCCGATCTGGCAGGCCGTTTCGAAGCGCCCGTCTATGGCATGCTCGCCGTTGAAGACGCGATGAAACAGGTTGATTTCGGCAGCGCCGGGATGCCGGTGATCAAATATCATGGCAAGCCAATCGACGAGAGCAAGCCAACGATCCTGTGGGATGGCGAGTGGGAAGTGACCTATGTTACCTTCCGCGATATGGGCGCGGCCTTCATGGTCGCCTTGCTTGGCATCTACCTTCTCGTAGTGGCGCAGTTTGGCTCATTCCTGTTGCCGCTTGTGATTCTTGTGCCAGTGCCGTTGACGTTGATCGGGATCGTGTTTGGACATTGGCTATTTAATGCGGCCTTTACCGCCACATCGATGATCGGCTTCATTGCCTTGGCGGGGATCATCGTGCGCAATTCCATTCTGCTCGTCGATTTCATTCGGCACGCCCGCGCGGCGGGTATGCCGATGAAAGACGCGCTGATGGAAGCGGGTGCTACACGCTTCAACCCAATTGTACTGACGGCGGCGGCGGCGATCATCGGGGCGGCGTTCATTTTGACCGATCCCATCTTTCAAGGGCTCGCTATTTCGATGGTGTTTGGCCTCGCCTCGTCGACCGCGCTGACGCTGCTCGTGATCCCGGCACTCTATGTTTGGTTACGCGATGATGGTGTGCCGCTCGGAAAAGCGCAGAGATGAAAAAGAAAGAGCGCACAAAAAAGGGCGGCCAAAGCCGCCCTTCTTAACCCGTATTCCTGCGCGTCTTACTTGTTCGGCAGCAGGAACGTGATCGAAGCGCGGGCGCCGAAACCTTTCGGGCCATCATTCGGCGAGGCGGCGAAGTAACGCACGCCGACCTGGAAGCTGACCGGCAGCTTGTCGATCATAACCAACTTCGCAACGGTGAAGTTGAACGGCATGGTCCATTTCTGGGTCAGCCAATCATATTGGCTTTCGCTGTTCAGCGAGAACGTCCAAGCCTCCTTTGTCGTGTAGGCGATAAAGGGTTGCATATAGACTTGGTTGATCGGCTTGGCGCCGTAGGAGACTGGGCCGGCAAAGCCCCAGACCTGATTGGCCAGCATGCCGTAAGTCCATTGTCCGGCGAGGCGCAGGACGACGGCCGTCGGGCCGGCGCCGGTCTGCGACGTGCCAAGCAATTTGTCGGTTGCTGTCGGCAGATACAGGATCGGGCCTGCGCCCACGATCCAACCGCCCACCGGCTGAACGGGCGAGAGGAAGAAGCTCTGCTCAATATTGCCAAGGCCAAATTGGGTGCCAGAGCCGGGGAAGATGCTCGTCTGCCAGGTGATCGGCGCCACCGTACGCGCAATCAGGTTCCAATCCTGATTGAGGTGGATCGGGACCACCGGCTGGAAATTCATATAGACCTGCTGCCCCTTGTCGGCCGCGCCAATGCGGCCATTCCAGTTGAACTGGAAGGGCACTGAGATCAGGTCAGCCACAGGGTTGGTCAGCTTTTGCGCAAGTGCCGCGGCGTCATCTTTATTTTCGGGCCGCGCGGCTGTTGGGAGCTCTTTCACCGCCGCTTGCGGGGTTTGCGCAAAGCTTGATGTCATCGAGAAAAGCGCAGTACCCACGCATACTGCCAGATTGATTGAAAATCGCATTCGCCCCTCCTGAATCGGGCGGCACACTAGGCCAGCCCGAGGCTTAACTCAATGTTAACCAATAACTCGACGACCTTCGCAGGCCCAAATCGGGCGTATTTCGAGCACCTTCAGGTCGCACGAACCCCTCGCATAGAGTAAACGAATCGGGGGCGAATTTTGGAGCTATAACATGTGTCTTGCTTGTCTTTCTCAACTTCATCTGCGGGATGAGTTTTTCGCTGGCGGAAGCGCCAATTTTTGGGGCGGCATGAAGCCGGAAACGACCCGCCGTGGCTTTCTCGCCGGCACGGCAGCGGCGGTTGCAACCGCCGCGACGATTGGCTCAGGTCGCTCGGCCTTTGCAGCCGATAGCGGCGCTGATGTGATTTTCACCGGTGGCACGATCATCCCCATGGCGGGTGCTGCTCCGGTCGGTGCTTTGGCAATCGGCAACGGCAAGGTCCTTGCGGCAGGCAGCCAATCCTCAGTGATGGGCCTCAAGACCAAGAACACGAAGATGGTCAATCTCGATGGCCGGACATTGCTGCCGGGTCTCGTCGATCCGCATAACCACGTGATCCTGTCGTCGGTTTATCTCGAACTTTGCAACGACATTGGTTACACCAAAAACCCAACACGGGCCCAATTGATCGACGCGATGCGTTCTTATGCGTCGCGCACACCGCCAGGCCAATGGCTCACCTTCTCCAATTTCGACAATCTCTTGCAGGGTGGCGATCTCTCCGCGACAGAGCTCGACACGGTTTCGACCCAGCATCCGATTTTCGTCTGGTACACAAACGGCCATGATGCGTGCTTAAACAGCAAGGGTCTCGAGCTTGGAAATGTTCCACCGAATGTTGGGGAAATTCCTGGGGGTGGACATTATGGGCGTGATGCCAGCGGCAAGTTGAATGGCCTCATTTATGAAATGCCGTTGATCTTGAAGTATGCCGCGATGGCTTTACCGAAAATCACGCCGCAGATTGCGATTAAAGCAGTGCGTAGCTACACACAGATGGCCGCTGCTGCAGGCAACACGTTCTTGCATGAGCCGGGAACGGTCCGCACAGAATGGTTTGAGCCCTACGCAAAGCTGTCCAATACGTTGCCGGTGCGTGTCAGCTGCAGCGTGATGTATGGCGATTTCAAAGGTTTGGATCCTTACAAGAATTTGGGATTCGGCCCGAAGGCCGTTCAAATTCCGAATTCCATGTTTACGGTCTTCGGCATCAAGATCGTGGGTGATGGTTCAGATCAAACCGAAACCGGTGCCCAAACGCAGCCCTATCTGAATACTTCGGCCAAGGGCAGCCCAAATTATGATGCATCGCTCTTGAAAAAAATGGTCGCTGATGTGAAGGCGCTCGGCATGCCGGTGCAAATTCATTGCAACGGCGACTATGCTCAGGACATCGCGCTTGATGCCATTGAAGCAGCTTATGGCAGCAGCCCGTCGCCGATCGGTATCAACCGTATTGAACATTCAACAATGGCGCGCCTGGATCAAATCCAGCGCATGAAGAAACTTGGTGTTCAACCGAGTTTCCTTATGAACCATGTTCGCCTTTATGGCGCAGCCTATCGGGATGAGATTTTTGGCCCGGCGCGCGCGATGAATGCCGATCCGGCTGGTTGGTGCGTGAAAGAAGGTTTGCCGTTCACGCTGCACACCGATTCTCCGTGCTCGCCGATTGGCCCGCTCAACTTGATTGAAACGGCTGTGACCCGTCGCTGTGTGGTTGATAATTCGGTCATCGGCAAGGATCAGGCGGTGACGATTGATCAGGCCTTGCGCGCTGTGACGATTGATGCCGCCCGTCAATGCGGCATGGGTGATCGGATCGGCTCGCTCGAAAAGGGTAAGGAAGCGGATATTACCATCCTTGAAAGCAATCCCTACAAGGTTGCGCCTGAAACGATCAGCAAGATCAAGGTCAGCGAAACCTGGGTGGCCGGCCAGAAAAAATTCGGCTGAGCATCCAAGACTAAAATTTGGGCGAGCGCTTATGTGCTCGCCCATCAACTCCTCCATAATGACGGCACGTTTCTCATGAAAACCATTCTCAAATCGGCTGCGGCAGGCGTGTTTTCTTTGGCCTTGTCCACGTTCGCCATGGCCGCGGATGCTCCCAGCCGCAAACAGGCGCCAGCGGCGCCGCCTGCACCAAGCAATGATTGGTCGGCTGAGATCACGCTCTACGGATGGGCGATCGGGATCAATGGCACCGTCCAGACATTTCCGCGTC
>JAHRCV010000004.1 GCA_019083985.1 Rhizobiales bacterium TNE-4
CCGCGCCTTTGCCCTCAGAGACGCCTTCCCGGACGTTCTTGGAGGTCTCTATCTCACCGAAGAGTTTGTGGCTGAGCCTGAGACAGAAGCCCAATTGGCACCGCATTTTGAAACTGAGACGCCAAGCTTTACAGACGCTGGGGTTGGACGTGTTGAGGAAAACCAACGCCAGCCATCAGACGGCTTCACGCGAGGCTCGTTCAATAACACTTCAACGGATGAGAGATACGTTACTAGAGATAGTAGACCTCAAAACGTCAGTGTTGAGACCACTGAAGCCTGGAGTGGTCAGGCCACATCACGCGACGAATACTCCGGTTCAGGAAGCGAACAGCCAAACCCACAAACCGCTACAACACAGGTTGGGTTAGACGGCAGCCCGAACGCGCCTTTTGAGGAGACAGATAAAGCCTCTGCGACGACAGCCATCACGGGGGAGCGTGAGCTGCCTATTACGGCAAGACTTCCGCCACTTGCTAATCTCCGGCGATCACGATCCATGCCGCGAGATGTCCGTGCACTCCGCTTTCGGAACCAATGGTCGGTCAAACAACCCCGTGGACCGCGTAAAGAGCTGAGCCAAACCAACGCAGTCTCATCGGATCAGGGACAAACAACTTCACCTGAAAGCCAACTGCGCTCATCGCCGTCCGCAGGACCATCGCCTGTCTATGCCAAAGCGCCTTCATCGCCAGAACAGGCATACTCAAGTGATCGAGTGGCATCACGACGGACGAGCTCTATGGAGGTCCAAAGGCAGTCCGTTCCAGAGCCAAGCTTAACTCTCTCAATGACAACACAAGGCCAAGGCTTCATCCCGCCTGATGACATTACCGCTCACCTCGATCTCTATGACGCAGCCCTGTGCTGCGCCACGGATCCAGAAACCCTCGCTGAGATTGCCGAAGAGTTCACTGAGCGTCTTTCACAGCTTCCACGATCAAGCAGGAATGCCGCTGAACTGATCTTCGAAAAGCATCAAACGCGGATTGGCGATACTCCAACCCATGGAGACCGTCATGACTAAGCGCAGGACATTTTCTTCAAAAGAGCGCCTTGCATACTTCCTGCAAGCCAAGGGTCATTGCGCGCAATGCTCAATCAAAATCACACCAGGAAAGCGATGGGATCTCGACCATGTGACCCCGCTCTCCCTTGGCGGCTCCAATGACACCACCAATCTCCAGGTCCTCTGCCAGGCCTGTCATACACAAAAGACAAAATCCGACGTCTCAACACATGCGAAAACGCTGCGCATCCAAGTGCGACATCTTGGGGCGCGGCGCAGTGTCTAGCCCCCTTGTTATGTACCAATGATCTGGCGGTTTTCTAAGATTGTTTCGGGTGCTGGCGGACGCATGCGCAGGGACTGATGTGGCCTGATTTGATTGTATTGTTTGACCCATTGATTGATGACGGTCTGGGCCTGACGGGTTGTGCCAAACCATTCGGCGTTCAGAACTTCGCGGCGGAGAGTGCCGTTAAAACGCTCATTGTATCCGTTCTCCCAGGGTGATCCTGGGTAGATCCGGATGGGCTTGATACCGACTTTGGTCAGCCAGTCTTTGAAGGGCTCTGACGAGAACTCAGGGCCATTGTCGGAGCGGAGGTATTCCGGTTTTCCCCGCTTGAGGAGCAGTGGATAAAGCGCCTCCAACACCTCTGATGAGCCCATGGCATTGGCGACCGTCACGCTGAGTGCTTCACGCGTATATTCATCGATCACTGTCAGCATCTTGTAGGGCCGATGGTTACTCAACTTGTCGTGCACAAAGTCGATCGACCAGATGTGGTTTGGAGCATGAGGCCGGAGGCGCATGACCGAAGCATCATGATGATAAAGCCGCTTGCGGCGCTTATGGCGTTTGGGGAGCTGTAGCCCTTCTTCCCGCCAGATCCGCTCAACCTTCTTGTGGTTGATGCACCAGCCCTCGATCCGCAGGAGCTGACCGACCTTCCGATAGCCATACCGCCCGTATTGCTTGGCCAAACGGATCAGGGCGAGGCGCAGGTCGTCCTCGTCCTTCGCCCTAAACTCATAGCGCAGGGTGCTCCTCGCAATCCCAAGAACCTTACAGGTCCGCCGCTCAGATGTTCCGAGCTTCTGGCGGGCCTGGATAACCGCACCCCGCAGGTCATCTGCCGTCAGATCTTGGGTTTTAAAAAATCGAGGCTTTCCTTCAGGATCAGCTTATCGAGTTCCAGATCAGCAACGATCTTCTTGAGCCGTTGGTTTTCCTTCTCAAGAGCCTTCAGCTCCGAGAGCTGCGAGCGTGCCATTCCGCCATACTTTTTTCGCCATGTGTAATAGGTCGCATCACTGATCCCGGCAGATCGGCAAGCCTTCGCCACATCCGCCCCGCTGGCTAGGTCCAATTCCACCTGCCGCAAGATCTTCAGGCAGTCCTCATCCGAATGTCGCTTTCGAGCCATCCCAAACTTCCCCCTCGGAACCACAATAATGGTTCAACTTTAAGGGGGCAGGACAGAGCCGCCAATATCGCTGTTGAATGGCTCATCGGCGGCTTAGCTGTCCTGAGCTTTAACCCCGTAGATTCTAGTTCTCACTGTTCTAAACTTGGGTTTTAGGTCACAATGAGATGTTTCAAAAAGGCTAAAAGTCAGACCCCAAGGCCTGATAAACCTTTTATTCCCGTCATAAACCAAATAGTTTATAGGTGATTTGGGGAGGCACTTGTTTTGGACCCTACTGTTTCTATTCCGCTCATGCGGCCACAGCTGCCGAGCGCTGACGATCTTCTTCCATACCTTTCCCGCATCGATAAACGTCATCAATATACAAACTTTGGCCCGCTTTGTACTGAACTCGAGAGTGCTCTTTGTAGCTTTCAAGAAAAGCTTTTCGGTAGGCCTGTTTTTGGCGTTTGCGTGAATAATGGAACAGCAGGTTTAGAGCTAGCTATTGCAGCCCTTGGATTGCCGAAGGCGTCAAAAGTTGGCGTACCTGCCTTTACATTTCCAGCAACAGTAACGGCTGTTCAGCGATGCGGATTAGTCCCGGTTGCATTAGATATTGATCCTCATTCTTGGGCGCTAAAGCCCTCAATTGCCTCTCAAGCATTGGAAATATGTGATCTCAAAGCCGTGGTTCCGGTGTGCCCTTTTGGCACAGCGCAGGACGCTAACGATTGGTCAAATTGGACAAAAAAGACATCCGTACCAGTTATAATTGACGCAGCGGCAGCTTTCGGGTCTCAGGCTACGGCCAGCAACGTCACAGTTGTCTTCAGCCTTCATGCGACCAAAGCACTCAGCTCGTGCGAGGGAGGCCTGATTTTATGCGAGAACCCAGCCCTGGTTCGGAAACTTAAATCAATGTCAAACTTTGGGTTTGGACAGACGTCTTTTTGCACCGCAACAAATGCCAAGCTCTCAGAATACCATGCAGCTATTGGTTTGGCCCACCTTAAGGTCTGGCCAAAGGAAGCCGAACAAAGGCGGCAACTCCTCAACAGGTTCAGCTCGGCATTGAAAAAGGTTAGCCATCAAAAATTCCACGCCTTTGAACAGAATTCCACATATGCACCAACGAGTTGCGTTATAAAAACCATCGAGATAGGCCCAAGTAATCGACTTGAGAAAGCTCTCAACCGAGAAGGTATTCAAACAAGGCGCTGGTATACACCTCTTGTGCAAAACCTACCTTTTCTCGCCCCAATCCAGGCTCCTACGCCGACGAAAGTGGCGGATGACCTCGAAAAAACCATTTTGGGTCTACCTTTTTATCTAGGTCTTGATGATCAATCCATCGGTAAAATCACACAAGTTATTGAGCGAGAGCTGTAGCAATCTTAAACGTCGAAACCTAGAACCGTCTTATAACCCGAGTATCGACCGACGACCGCAGTAAAAATAGGTGAAGAAATGGAAGAGTTTATTGAAAAGTTTCAGGAGGCGGTCGACTTTCAAGATCCTGTCGAGGTGACCGAAAATACTGTTCTTTTGGATTTACCAGAATGGGATTCGCTCGCCGCGCTTGGCGTGATCGTCATGTTCGACATCGAATATGGGAAAACAATTACCGGTGACCATCTTTTGAAGAGCAAAACCATAAAGGACCTCTTTGAGCTAACGGTCGCCTAAGATGGCTTTAGCAACACTCAAAAACGTTCGCTTTGCCGGCATGGCCACCTGTGTCCCTCGGCGAATACTGTCGAATATCAATGATTGCCCTCCCAGCTTGCGCAGTGAACGCGAACGCCTTGTTAGAAATATCGGCATCGAAACGCGTCGGATTTGCCAAGAATGGCAGTGCTTATCGGACCTCGCTTACGACGCAGCCAATCGGCTTATTGATCAACTAGGCTGGAAGAAAGAAGACATCGACGGACTCATCGTTGTCACCCAGTCTCCTGACTATCTGATCCCTTCAACAGCAATTATACTCCAAGATCGTCTTGGTCTCGAACATACAACGATCGCTTATGACGTAAACCTCGGCTGCTCAGGCTACCCTTTTGGTCTCCATCTCCTCGGCAGCTTGATTGCTACAGGATCAGTCCGTAAGGGCCTTCTCGTCGTTGGAGATAAGAGCGCCACGATTAAAGATCCATTATTCTCAGATGCGGGAACTGTCACAGCTCTCGAATTCCGAGAAAATAGTAATCCCTGGTTCTTTGATCTCAACTCAGACGGAAGCGGCTTCAAGGCAATCATGCTCCCTGTTGGAGGTCACCGCAATCCAGTGAAGTTCTTTCATCTCATACCGTCAGAGGACGAGCATGGAATACTTCATTTGCCTACAGATCTCATTCTTGATGGTACAGCCGTTCTTAGTTTTTCAACCCAACGTGTACCGCCAGCTGTAGAAAAGACACTCGCTTATGCCAATAAGAAAATAGATGAAATTGATTATTTCTTATTTCACCAAGCAAATAAGATGATCAATGAAACAATTCGTAAAAAGTTACGGCTCCCAGAAGAAAGGGTTCCGAGCACTTTAAAAGAATTCGGCAATACGAGTGGCGCATCAATACCTGTAACTATTACTGCGCGGTTACGTGAAAAATTGACCGAAGGAAGCAAGCAATTACTGCTTGGCGGCTTCGGTATCGGCCTGTCTTGGGGGACGGCAATTATCAAAGTCGAGGAGGCATGCTTGCCGGAGCTCATTGAGGCATGAAACAAACTTCTCCCTTTCGGTTAGACGGCAAAACAATTCTTATTACTGGTGCCAGCTCAGGTATAGGACAGGCAACAGCAATTATGGCTTCTTATATGGGAGCTAAAACAATCCTTCTTGGACGGAACTGCGAAAAGCTCAAAGAGACTTATGACCAACTCAACGGCCCATCACATGAGATTGTTGTCTCTGAATTAACAGAGCCTCATCTGCTTCCAGATACTTTTAAGCAGTTCAATTCTCTCGATGGCGCCGTATTTTCGGCCGGCACTGCGGAGGTCGTGCCTTTTCGGATGATAAACGTTGATCATATTACACGAATTATGAACATAAATTTTGAATCGCCAATAAACTGCGTCAAGCATTTAATAAAGAATAAATCTCTAAATAAAGGCGCATCAATTGTTTTCATAACAGCTGTTGCAAACCACATAAGTCCGGTTGGCTCTGCTATCTACTCCGCAAGCAAGGCGGCACTAGAAGCAGCTGCACGCTCAATAGCGCTAGAAGTTTCTAAGAATCGAATTCGGCTGAACTGCTTATCACCCGGATACGTTCAAACACCTATGTTTGATCAATTGGCAGAAAAAACTAAACTAGATGAATTAATAAACCTAACTCCATTAGGAATTATTCAACCAAAATATATCGCTACTTCTGCAATATTCTTGCTCTCTCCCGCATCTCGTTGGGTAACAAGGAGCACTCTTACCGTCGATGGTGGCCTGACAATAGGTGTCCGATGACCCATGAAATAACTTGTGAGAACCTATTTCGTCTCGATGGAATGAATATTCTTATCACCGGCGCCTCAAGTGGCCTAGGATGGGCTTGTGCAATAGCATGCGCCAATGCCGGTGCTAGCCTTATCTTATCAGGACGAAATATTGAGCGGCTGAATAAACTTCAAAAATTACTTAAAGGTGAGAACCATATCGTAGCGGCTGCAGACCTTACTCTGGAAGAAGACCTTAAACGTCTTGTTGATGAATGCCCTAAACTGCACGGCATTATTCATAGTGCCGGAATTCAGGGCGTAGCGCCCATAAGACTAATTCAGAAGTCTTTTATTCAATCTGTCTTCGATACAAATTTCTTCTCTCCTATACTTTTAACACAGCGACTACTCCTAAAACGGCGTTTCAAATCAGAGGCATCAATTCTTTTTATATCTTCAATTGCTGCCAAAGCAGGTAAAGTTGGTGTTGGCGCATATTCCGGCAGTAAAGCCGCAATAATTGGTACTATGAAACCATTAGCACTTGAGGTAGCGAAGCACGGAATCCGTGTTAACGCACTATGTCCCGGCATCGTAGACACACCTATTTTTCAAAACGTAGGAATAGATGATGCTGTTAAGGCTAGTTATCCACTTGGCCTAGGCATGCCGGACGATATTGGTTATGCCTCAGTATTTTTTCTATCTGAAGCAAGTAAGTATATTACTGGGACCGCCTTCAGCATCGACGGCGGTGTTCCCATGGTCTGAAATCCGAGGTTTCTGTGAAAGACGTCTACATCATAAATGCAACAGGCTTTGGGCGGACTGTCGCTTCCTTGGCCGAATCTGATCGTGCCTTTAAAAGCGAGTGGGACATCAAAGGCTTCTTGGATGATCGGTTTGCATTAGGGGATACAGTATCTGGATATCCAATCGTTGGCTCAATATCCAATTACAAATACAGCGCTGGCGATATAATTGTATGCGCGCTCGGCGAGCCATATATGAGAAAAAAGTATTCTTCTAGTTTAGATAAGCAAGGTGCCGATTTTATGAATCTCACGCCTGACCTTCATCGCGCTTGGGGCGTTACCATTGCTGGCGGAGGAATCTTTGAAAGAAATACGGTCATAGGCGCAGATAGTAAGATTGGGCGCTTTGTTCTTATGCATTCATTCAGTGTCATTGGACACGATGTGGTCATAGGCGACTATGTCACAATAGGTAGCTTTTCATTTATCGGTGGCCACACTCAAATCGGGTCATGCGTAACTATCTTCCCTCACGCAAGCATTTTGCCTGGTATCAAGATAGGCAATAATTGCACGATAGGCGCGGGCTCCGTTGTAATCAAGGACGTCAAAGATGGCGAAACCGTTTTTGGAAACCCAGCTCGGCCTATTTCTAAGCGAAAGCTTGATCAATGAAATCAGCTCTTAAGCCAAACCACTACTTTGATCATGATATATTCGAAGCCGAAAAATCGGCAATTTTTGAACATTTGTGGATCTTTGCCTGCCTCCGGACCACAATAAATGAAGATCAAGCCTTCTGCACTAGAACGATTGGACATTACACCGTCATCATTCAGAATTTTTCAGGTGTAATTAGAGCCTTTCATAATTCTTGCCCTCACCGCATGATGCCGCTCCACAATCAGGAGTTTGGTCAAGGACGCCTTATCTGCCCCTATCATGGATGGGTATTTGATGAGAATGGACTTGTCAAAACCATACCGAAGCATGACGAGCTTTATCAATTTTGTGATGCCGAACGTAACGAGCTTAGGCTCAAGGAATTTCACGTAAGCATTATTGGAGAATTTGTATTTGTTAACTTGAGCAGCCATCCCATTCCGATAGAGAGCCAGTTTTCAGCGAAATTATGCGACGAACTCTCATCAATCTCGCGTCATTTTGGCGACGTTGCTGTCCATGTAAACATACCGGTTCAGTACAATTGGAAATTGAACTTTGAAAATGTGCTCGATTATAATCATATTCCCTATGTGCATCCAAAATCTTTTCTTCCTCTTATTAAAAAAGAAGATAAATCGGCTGAAGGCAACACAAAAAATGAACACACTCGCTTTCCTAACCCCGATAAGAACTTAATTGCACAGAGCTGGAACAGTACGACGGCGATGACCGTTGCCCATTGGCCGTGGCATGATTTTGTTGACGCTTATGGTCCTCGTGACACCTACCACAATTTTTTCTTGTTCCCGAACGTGAATTTTATTTCAGTTGGAGGCCTAATCTTTCTTGTACAACAATTTGTACCCATTGCACCTGACAGGACAGAGGTCCGCTTTACTCTCTGTGCGGCAAGAGAGAATGTTAAGCTTCCAGCACTTCCCGCCATCCTGCGGGGACACCTGAAAAGCGAGGTTGAAGTACTTTTTGAAGATGTGGAGCAAATTGAAGCTTTACAGCGGTCACTCTCAGAAAAATCATCAACTGTTAATCACGGCGCTTATGAACATCGCCTCGTCAGCTTCGCTCTTGCGTATCTAGATTTGATGGATGAAAAATGAAACACGCATCCCAAAAATGCCTTCAGATAATTGGCTGCGGTAGTGTATTCAAAAGCATACAGGTAGATATCGGTCGTTATTGTTTAGATTATGGACAGATCAATTTCGTTGAATTTGATGACGTATCCAGTATTGCACTAAATACTGCGTCGGTTCTTTCAGATCTGTCACCTGAGGCTGCAGATCTTTTCTTAGCTGTTGATCAAAATGCGCTGAATTATGCCCGTTTGGAGCTCTATGGACCAGCAAAGTTGAAAGGTTTCAAGTGCACGTCTATGGTTCATGATTCTGCAGCTTTAGGAGTGGGAACCTACATCGGAGAAAATGTTTGGATTGGACCAAATGTTCGAATTTTTAATAGATGTAATATTGCTGCTGACACATTTATTGCTGCTTGCTCAACCATTGGTGACGATACCCACGTTGGTGCTCATAGCTGGATAGGCAAAAACTGTCTAATAAGTGATAGCGTATCAATCGGCACAAACTGTGTTATTTGCGATCTAATCAACATCAATGCTAAAATTAAAATAGGCAGAAACACCATCCTTGCACAGCCAGGCCTGATCCTAAATAACGTTCAAAGCGGCACTTTTCATGAGTTTATTTACGAAAAACCTGGCCATATGATTGGACGCAATTATTCATTTTCAAAGCGTGGAGTTTCAAAATGAAATCCCTAATGCCTCCAGAAGCATATATAGATGAAAGCTGGTTTTTGCGTGAGCAAAAATTGTTGTTTGGAAATATTTGGCAGTTTATCGCACCCTATTCACTTTTATCAAAGACTAATGCTTTTGTTCGTCGTCGTGTTTCGGGCATTGATATAATTGTTCAAAATGCTTCTGGCCAAATTATTGCTTATGAAAATGTTTGCAGGCACCGTTTAAGCCCAATTCAAAATGAGGACCAGGGCGTTAGAGCAATGGTCTGCCCCTATCACGGCTGGAGTTATGACGAGAATGGCTTTGCAAAAGTAATTCCATTTGAAAATGAGTGCTATCGTTTCAGCGCTGAGGAGCGCATGTCGCTTAAGCTCAACACCTTTCACATTTACAGATTTGGCTCACTCATATTTATTAATTTGTCAGATAATCCGATCAATTTTTATGATCAATTTGATAGTAATGGAGTCCGCGAGCTGAAAGATGCTAGCGACTTATTCGATAGTGAAATTCTTGTCACAAAATTTAGACTTAAATGTAATTGGAAACTTATCTACGAAAATCTTCGTGATCCATTACATCCTCGTTTTGTTCACTCTTCCACTATTTACCGACACGTGAAATTTAAAGCTGAAGTCGATGAGACCGCTGCAGCCGAAGCGAAACTCTTTGATGCTTCAAAAAGCCATTCGCGTGATGATTTTTTGGCTGATCTTCGGTCCTTTAGTGGTGGCGGAAAAAATGAACCAATGCCTGACTTACCTAGTTATCAGTGGCATCAATATGTCGAAAGATATGGACAGGATGATTGGTACCTCAATTGGTTAATGTTTCCGAATTTACATATCGCGTCAGGCTCGGCTGGTTATTCTTTCATTATAGAACATCATATACCTATCTCGGCCGCACAGACAGAGATGTGGGTTTATTACGTGACTGGTAAAAAGAAAAGAAAATATCCAACTTCTGCAGCTGTTCTTTTAGCACATATAAAGGGCGCTGAAACCGTTTTAAGGGAAGACTTTGACATTATGGAAAAGGTTCAATCAGCAATTACAGCTAATTCTCCTCCGCAAATGACAGGTGATTATGAGTATCAAAATATGTTAATTGAGAAATGGTATCTATCCCTTATGGAGGGACGTCATGGTTTCTAAATTCATAGTTGGCATAGAGCCATTTCTATCTCAAGCTGCGGCGCAGTGGTCCGATGCTGAACCTGGGATTTCGTTTTCGAAGCATGAAATCAAGCTTGACAGGGAATACAAGTTTAATTTGGACTTCCTTGCCTCTTACTCACCGTCAGAGGTAACAGGCTTTGTCGCATGGGGGAATGATTTTTTGAATTTTCAGCGCTGGGAACTTGTAGGAGAATTGAAAAAACGTGGTTTTAGAATGCCTTCTTTAATCCATCCAAGCGTCGTTTGTGCTACTGAAGCTCTAATAGGTGAAAATAGCTGGATCATGCCGCAGGCAGCTATTTTTCCGGACGTAAAGATTGGCTTGAATTGTGTTATTGGATTTGCAACAAATATTGGTACAGGCGTTTTCTTATCAAATAATGTTTGGATCGGTAGCTACAGTACAATAGGGAATAAATGCGTAGTGAATTCTCATGTCACAATAGGTGATTTTGTTCGAGTTAATGACGGGATCACGATCGGTAGATACGCCATTCGTGAATTACCAACCCATATTAAAAGTGATGTTTCAGATCGGTCTTTTTCTCTATCGCAAGGGTCGCTTTTTGGAAATATTTTTGATTATGGAATTTGATTGAGATTTTTCGCTTGAATGAAACGATCAGCCACGGGAATTAACGTTAAGCCTTTTTGAGATAAAGTGAAAGTCGTTTTCGACGTTATATGTGAAAACTCATATGTGTTAACCCATCGGTTTCTGCACAGGTTACGCTGCCAATTGGATGGCTTGCGCTGGTGTTTTCATATTGAGCGCTTGGTATGGTCTGCGTTGATTATACAATTGGATCCAATCTTCACTTGCTCGTGTTGCATGTTGAAGACTTTCAAAGCGGTACCGGTGGATACCTTGCTCCTTCAAGGTGCGAATGACGCGTTCGACTATGCCGTTTTGTTGTAGACAGTTCGGTGGAATGAACTCCTGCTGCATGCTGTAGCTTCCAACGAGCAGTCTGCGAGCGGTCGGGAGACGAGACTTAAAAAACGAGGCATTGTCGGAACGGGAGGGGAAAGGGCTTTGGACCGTTCCCAAAGATCCGTTGCGGGCAATAAGAGGCTACTCAAGAGCTGCTCTAGTCGTTCAGGCTTTTCCCGATAGGGATAGCTGCAGGCCTAAAAGCTCCCGCCTGTAGCAATCGATGACCAAGGCCAGAGTAAGCTACCCGTCACGCCCACCCCACGCGCGGCAGGGGTCTGTGGCCCAGCGTTGATAAGGAGCTTTTGCCACTGAAGGAAAGGCTTTTATGCAGGGGCGATGTCGAATAGCCCGTTTACGGACCTGCCTGACCTTGAGCTGGAAGATCCTTTCTGCCACTTGTCCTGATCACCGATGTCCTCAGGTTTGGTGCGGAGAGCATTTTCCATCCCGACTTTGCCTTGCACGACCTATTTCTCAACCTAAGACGGCATCAAATCATAGTGCCGTGAGGCCTAAGCTACCGTCATTTTGCCCTCGATAATCTACAGAACCAGCGCGCTCTTCTGACGCGCCGTCCATCGCTTCACATCTTCATCCATGACCATGCTCAAAGGTATCTCTCGTCTTCATGAGACCTGAGCCAAATTTCTCTGGGTCAATACACATTTTCCTTTTTTCATGTAAAGCGGCCTAAAATAGTTTTTTCTTTTAGATTCTTCGAGACTTTTGTATTCATTTTAGTACTGTTGTTTTATCAGTGCTAATTCTGTGGGCATGCTGTGAGTGAAGTAGGTTCCGAAAAACAGTTGACGGTAATAATTCAAGCTGGTGGAAGAGGCAGTAGACTGCGCCACCACACATGGAATAAACCTAAGTGTCTTGTCTCTGTAAGGGGAAAGCCGCTTTTATATCATATCTTTGATCACTTCGAGAAAGCTAATTTTATTGTAATTGGTGACTACTTATTTGATCAAATCGTGCGCTATATCGAGGTTAATCCAATCAATAAGAAACTGAAACTGGTAAAGGCAAAACACAAAGGCACCTTATCCGGATTGCAGGAAGCTCTAGGTGATGTTGATAAGTTAAGTCCAGTGCTATTTATATGGGGAGACATAATCGTTCATAACTTACCGGATTTAAGTGTAATCAGGAATACTACAGTATTTACAACATCTGCCTTTCCGTGTCGGTGGTCTGTCGATACTGATGGTATCATTAACGAAATTCCGTCATCTATTTCTGGTATACCTGGCATATTTTACTTTCCGACTCCATCCTTTTTATATGATGCACCCGACAGTGGTGAATTTGTTCGTTGGCTCGCTCAAACAAAGACGAGATTTGATTTCTTAGCTGCTAATGAAATTGAAGAGCTAGGCGATTTTGCTCGAATTGAAAACGAAGCCACGCTCAATAGTTTTAGTCGTTTTTTTAATAAAGTCGAGATTTTAGATGATGTTGTCATTAAAACAGTTATTAATAACGAATACTTTGAAATCCATGAAAATGAAAAACAATGGTACAAAGATGTCGCCAAACTTGGCTATCGCCGAATGCCTCGTATTTTTAATGACAACCCACTCATAATGGAAAGACTTCCAGGCAAACACCTGTTTGAGATAAATGATCTTACGCCTCGAGAAAAGCGTCTTGTTCTTTATGATTATTTTTGTGCATTATCTGAACTTCACGAGAAAGCTTCTAAGCCAAGTATTTTTGAAGACGTAAAAAACGTATATTTTGATAAAACTTTAGCTCGAATAAGTTCAGTTGCTGAGCTTATCCCTTTTGCTTCAAAAAGATTTTTGACCGTTAATGGCCTTAAATGCTGTAATTTTTTTCATCCGGATTTTCAACACGTTTTCAGAGATATTTTACCTCAAGTAGTTCCAGAGAATTTTACTCCAATACACGGCGACCCAACGTTTTCTAATTCCTTTATTGATGATAATTTACGTGTAAAATTTATAGATCCTAGAGGTTATTTTTATAAAGCAGGTATATATGGTGATCCTGGTTATGACTTTGCTAAATTTTATTATTCTGCAGTGGGCGGTTATGATGCTTTTAACCGACGAAAATTTAAATTATTCATTGATGAGGAAACTGCAGAGGTTCTTCTTGAAGAGCCAGCTTTTTCGTCGGTATCCGATGAACTATTCTCTGATTTCTTGGGAAACGATTTTGATCGTATTAAGATTATACATGCATTAATCTGGTTTTCTTTTACAGGCTATGCACGAGATGATGTCGATTCCGTAATTGGTGCGTTTGCGCTTGGAACGTATTGGTTGCAACGTGCATTAAACAATACATGAGGCTTCGATGCTTGAACTCAATCATCTCGGACGTATTTGGTTTATTGACCTTGATGGTACCATTGTTAAACATAATGGTTATCAGAGTTCTAATGAAGCGCTGCTACCCAATGTTAAAGAACTCTGGTCTCAATTCCGTCCTGACGATCGTGTTTATATCTTTACAGCGCGCGGAGAGCAATTTCGGGAATCGACAGTTAGCTTTCTCGCAGAACAAAATATAACATATGATCTTCTATTGATGGATCAGCCCGCAGGAGCGCGTATATTAATTAATGATTGTAAGCCTGACGGTGCACCTACCGCATATTGTATTAATCTCCAACGAGACGAAGGCCCCCTTAAAGTTATTAATCTTTTGGAGGAAGTGGGATGCTTGTTAGATCAGAAAGTCTAGACGAATTTCCGTTATTGATGCGAATTAGGGATGGTGAACTTACACCAATTGGTTGGGGCTGCGGTGAATTGTTTCGATTACGGAGATATATACACGATTTTGATCCTATTTTTACTATACATACTAGCACTAACGGAATTAAAATCGATGACGTTGACGTGTTTGAGCCATCAATTCTTAATTCTATAGATCATAAAAAGTATATTATTATCTTTTATACGATAGACTTTTTAGCTGATGCTTTGCGTTATTGTGCAGATTTTCCTAATTTATTAAAGGTTCCATTTAATGCGGCAGAGCTAGGAGTAGCCCCTCATCTTAAGAGGCTTGCGTTGGCCTCTAATATTCTTCATCCACACGGCGTTTCATATAGCTCAACAAGCCAGCTACTCAACGAACTAGGCTATCGGTAAAGTATGGCTCCATTTCGATCCTATTTAGAACGTTTAGTGTGGATGGCTCGTATACAGGATGGCGACCATGTTGTCATAGACCCTTACTCTGCTGGGGATGTTTTTCAAACGCTTACGCTCATGGATCATTTTAAGCGATTTCATCGCGTGAGACGGTTACATTTTATATGCTTAAGACGTGCGGCTCGTGTTATTTGTTTATTTAATAATATTGATTCCTTGCTTGTATTGAATGCTATCGATGAAGAGAAGCTTGCGTTGTTAACTCAAACTCATTGGTATGCTAAACAAAGTTCATTGTTTGTCGCGCCACCAGAACTACATATTGATGGCTTTGAAGACCAATTTAGTATGCACACAAATTACATGAAGTTGAAGAAATATTATCTCTCTTTACCTGATATAGCTCATCCCGTACTGCCACCACAAAATGAAAGCATTAAACTCGCGGCCGAATCCGCGGCGTTAAGGCAGGGTATTGTTCCGAATTCAGTTATTGTTTTTAATCACGCTCACACCATTAAACCATTGATGCCTGATGTCTATCTACCGTTACGTGATATTTTTGGTGAAAATATTTTCTTTGATAATTGGTCCAATGCACCAAATGATTGGGGTCGTCGAGTTGATATTAAATTTGAAGAAATTCCATATTTTTGTAACTTGGCTGGAACTGCCATCTGTATCCGTTCGGGTATCACTGACGTTCTTTCCATGTCTAATTCTATTATACACACTATTTATCCTGGTGGGCAATGGATGGCTCCTTGGTTTAAGGATAAGAATAAAGTAGCAAATTCATTTCGTTCTTGGGGCATTCGGGATCTGGGACTTAATCCAAACGCAGCTGAGCAAAAGATATTTATTGAAAATGGGGATGATAATGAAATTATTGGATCGAAAATTCTTTCTTCTGTAATTAGTCATCGTATTGTTTAAAAGATCTTTTTCTTTTAATTATTTTTCATTTATTTTTTTGATTTTTTAATATCGTTTAATATTAGATTGCTGGCGTTTAACAACCGTCGTAATCACGGTTATCTATTGATTTTCTGCTTCTAATTGGATGGCTTGCGCTGGTGTTTTCATATTGAGCGCTTGGTATGGTCTGCGTTGATTATACAATTGGATCCAATCTTCACTTGCTCGTGTTGCATGTTGAAGACTTTCAAAGCGGTACCGGTGGATACCTTGCTCCTTCAAGGTGCGAATGACGCGTTCGACTATGCCGTTTTGTTGTAGACAGTTCGGTGGAATGAACTCCTGCTGCATGCTGTAGCTTCCAACGAGCAGTCTGCGAGCGGTCGGGAGACGAGACTTAAAAAACGAGGCATTGTCGGAACGGGAGGGGAAAGGGCTTTGGACCGTTCCCAAAGATCCGTTGCGGGCAATAAGAGGCTACTCAAGAGCTGCTCTAGTCGTTCAGGCTTTTCCCGATAGGGATAGCTGCAGGCCTAAAAGCTCCCGCCTGTAGCAATCGATGACCAAGGCCAGAGTAAGCTACCCGTCACGCCCACCCCACGCGCGGCAGGGGTCTGTGGCCCAGCGTTGATAAGGAGCTTTTGCCACTGAAGGAAAGGCTTTTATGCAGGGGCGATGTCGAATAGCCCGTTTACGGACCTGCCTGACCTTGAGCTGGAAGATCCTTTCTGCCACTTGTCCTGATCACCGATGTCCTCAGGTTTGGTGCGGAGAGCATTTTCCATCCCGACTTTGCCTTGCACGACCTATTTCTCAACCTAAGACGGCATCAAATCATAGTGCCGTGAGGCCTAAGCTACCGTCATTTTGCCCTCGATAATCTACAGAACCAGCGCGCTCTTCTGACGCGCCGTCCATCGCTTCACATCTTCATCCATGACCATGCTCAAAGGTATCTCTCGTCTTCATGAGACCTGAGCCAAATTTCTCTGGGTCAATATATCCAATTTTACAATCGTCGCAGAGCTAACCAAGAACATGGAATGAAAACGGCAATAAACCTCTCCCAATTAATAATCTCGATTACGCAGGAACCACTTGGGCAATGCCAATGCATTTTAACGGTCCAATATGCTTTTAAGCCGACACCTAAAAATATCCGTATACCTTCCAAGCATTTTTTAACGCTTTATTTTTTGCGTGATATATTTTTCATTTTGAATTTATATAAATAATACTATACTCAAACAATATTCTGAGCTACATTTTGAACTAACCTAATGTACTCTAGCGCGGTTAAGATGAATCATTCCCAGAATATTGAAAGAGCAATGTATCTTGCATCAAAGGAGCTGTACCGAGATGCTCTAGATGTTTTGTTTTCGGATTTTTCGTCTTCTGATTTAAGTGATGAAAAATTTATAACTTTTTCACTTTTTTTGTTTAGTAATCTAAATTTAACAACGGAGGAAATTTTTTTTCTTGAAAAAGTTGTGTCTAAAAATCCAAACGTTAAATGGTTGATTACTTTAGCTGAAAAATATCGTTTAGTTGGGAATAATACCCTTGCTATTCATACAATTAGGGAGGCATTAACAAAAGATCCTGAATGTATCGTTGCTTTAGCGCACCTTGCGTGTTGGCAAGGATCTGTATCGGGCGATTGCTTAGATACTAAAATACTTTTCGAGAATTGGGCACGCTATTTCAGAAAAAATATTACTTACTTCCATTATTTATTTAATAATCTCGATAGATCGCTTCATAGAAAACTACGAATAGGTTACATATCAGGTGATTTTAAAAATCACTCCGTACGTTATTTTATAGAGCCATTTTTAAGATTCCATAATCGTGATTTGTTTGAAATCCATGCATTTATGACGATGCCTACTGATGAGGTAAGCACAATTTTGAAAAACTTTTGTGATTATTGGCACGAAGTTGAAGCATTCAGTGATGCAGACCTTACTGCGTATATAAGGGATCATAAAATCGATATTCTTGTCGATTTATCTGGTCACACCAAAGGTGAACGATTAGCTGTTTTTGTGATGCGAGCTGCGCCTATACAGGTGACATGGTTTGGCTTTATGCAAACCTTAGGTTTATCAGAAATTGATTGGCGTTTAACCGATCATGGAGCTACGCCTGAAGGTTCTGATATATTCTATACTGAAAGGCTTTATCGACTATCTACCATGGTTGCTTACGCACCCCCATTTGAGACTGAATATAATTTTGTTGCTCCATATCATGAAAATGGGTTTGTTACTCTGATATGCCTGAATGATAGTAGAAAATTTAGTGATGAGCTTCTAAAAGCTTTTTCATTGATTCTCAAAGATAACAAAAACGCCGGCCTCATTCTAATTAGTAGGGAGGAGGTTTCCGATTTTGATCACGTTCTACTGAGACGTCTTCAGGAACATAATTTCCCATTTGACCGAATCACTATTATTGGGCGTCAAAATATGCGTGCATTCATGCAACTTTCAAAAGTTGCTGACTTTGCACTCGATAGTTTTCCGGTTTCTGGCGGCACAACAACGCTGCACGCTTTATGGATGGGTTTGCCAACTATCTCTCTCGATAATACTTCGCAAGGTGGGCTTAATGGTGCTGGAGCAGGAATAATGAGTACGGCTGGCATGGACGACTGCGTTGCAAGCGACATAGATGGCTATGTAAATTTGGCTGGATCGCTTATTAAAAATCCTGAAAATATAGACGCCTTACGTCTACGTTGCCGAATAGGGCTAAAGAATAGTCCGTTAATGGACCATGAGGCAAGGGTTAAGGAAGTCGAGGAAGCTTACCGGTATATGTGGCAGTCCTATTTGAATTATAGCATGGATTAATTTTTTCGTTTTATTACGTAAGAATGTTTTCGAACCATCCGTCATTTGCATGGTCTAGCAATAATTTGAAATTTTTTAAAATATTAGAGAACGTTTCGAACGAATATCCAGGCTTCTTTTGTGTTTTTTTTGGCTTAAACATTTGGGACATTGACTTTTTTACATTCTCTTTTTGACGAATCTTGCGATATAAATGACAACATCTATTGCAACACATCGCGTTCAGTGAAAACAATCACAGTATTGTTTCGACCTAAAGCTACTCTATAGCAACGTCTTTTGATGGCTTCGCACGAAGATGTGCCGGCATATAGGCAGACATTAATCATACGTATTTTAGTCCGCTAGTCCTTGAAGGATACTGACCAGCACAAAGTGCTATTTCATTAGCAATTTTTTGGCTTCCTGCGTTTGAAGAGTACTTTGATGAAGAACTTCCAAGGCTTCGGATGAGCTCGTATCCTCGGCAACCGTTGCCATGAGAGCTTCACGCCAAAGATCTTCTTGAGCCTTTGCTTTTCCTTCTCAATAGCCTCCAGCTCCGGCCGCTGCGGCAGTGCCATGCGGCCACATTCCTTGCGTTATGTGTAATAGATCCGTCGGTGATCCCTCCCCCTCACCGCATTTCGGCATGCCGTACCTGTGGCTGCTTCGCCAGCTAAATCTTATTTTAGCTGCCGGCAATTTTTAGCCCATTTCATCCGAATGACGTTTTCGAGCCATTGCAAATACCCCTGTGAGACTCAATGAAAACAATCATTATAGGGACAAGACAAATGTCACATTCTTTTTGCTCATTATTTGTACGTTTTCTTTTTTTCAGTTTTTTATTTTGTTTTTATTTTAATTATTCCATAATGGGTCACTTGCTCATAGATTTTTGTTTTTTTTCTATATCTATTGTTTTTTTGGCTTATTCTTATTGTGTGCTGTCGAAAGGTGCTTGTGGGATGCGTATCGTTGATGCTTTTATTTTTTTTAATGAACTTGACGTTTTGAAAATGCGACTCAGTCTACTGTATGACGTTGTTGACTTCTTTTATATTGCTGAAGCGGACCATACTTTTTCTGGCACAAGAAAGCCTTTTTATTTTGAAGACAATATAAATATGTTTCAAGAATGGGCCGACAAAATAATTTACGCGAAAGTTCTCATTAATACCTTTGGTCTTGATTTTTCAGAGAAGGATTCATCTTACAATCCTCTTTCTGCATCTTGGAAAATCGAGGCGCAGCAAAGAAACTCTCTTATAAATGCAATATCTACGCTTAATGAAAATGATCTTGTCTTAATTTCTGATCTAGATGAGTTTATTGATCCGGTTTTTCTAAAAGAGATGTCTAATAACTTTCCATACATCGGGAGTCGTTTAGAACTCAGAAATCATTTTCTGTTTATGAATTGCCTTAATTTTAAACCTGATGCCCGTCTTTGGCGGCATCCATTTTTAGCGCGGTGCAAGTTACTTAGGGAGCATAACGATATAAACAAAATTCGTATTAATGGTATTTTTCCAGCAGTTCTCAAAGATGCTGGATGGCATTTTTCATATCTTGGAGGAGCTGATCAGATTTCATTAAAAATTAAATCATTTTCGCATTCAGAGTATAATCGCGAAGAAATAACAAATATATCTTCCATTCGTTCCAAGATAAATCTTGGACGAGGATTACTTGAAGAGTATGACGATAATCAGTATGCTTTTGCTCCACTGAGTTGGTATCCAACGTATTTACAGAGGATTATGCGGAATTATCCACAATTTATTGTCGATAATCTTTTAGATTTTAAGTTTTAGTCTTCAATCAATTTCTATTTTTTCGATCTTTTTCGAATTCGCAGACATGCTGTATAATTGTTTCATTATATGGAAATTATGGTTTCCAATTTAGCAAGCCCATTGCCAATCTCGGATCAGCGATAAGCATTGCTAGATCGCCATTACGGCGCAGCTCTTCATTGGCTTTTCTTTTGGTCAACCTCAATTAGCCTCGATGATTTCCGTTAGAGAACAACCCTTCCCAGTTCCAAGGTTACAAGCATAACATTCACCGGTTGGCACAAATTTTTTTCAACGCCTTTTCATGCGCTCGCGCAAGATCACCGACATGAATAAAATTTCGAATGTAGGTTCCGTCAGGCGTGTCGTTATTTCGATCATAAATTACTATGGTGGATCGTCGACCTGAAGCTTCCTGCAAAATGAATTGAACAAGATGTGTTTCTGGATTATGCCGTTCTCAGAGCTCTCTTTCTGGATCAACACTAGGCGCTTTGTAGTATCTTGATGAAAATGAATTGAGATTAAGGGGTGAAAGGTAATCCATAACAATATCTTTGAAAAATCATTTTGAGCGTCCCTAAGGATTGATCGGAGAACGCTTATGAACTTCTTTAAATTGAATATCTTCTGGTTCACCCCAAACGGCAGCAATTGATGAAAAGATAATATATTTCTACATTTATTTCTTGCATTACGACGATTAGGATAATCGTATTTTTTAGATTTTTTCTATAATAATGATTTCAATTTATGATTGGTTCATCTACTTATATTGCCGAAGTACAACGAAAAACAAGCTTTTAATAAGTTATCGCGCAGCGCGTCTTCAATTTGTCAATTGGCAAGATCTACTTCGAACACGTTAGCACTTCGTACTGCATTACGAAATCCTTGTGAAAAGTTATCAATTACGCCTGTCTTGTCACCTAATCTTATAAGTAATTTAGTTATATGAGAGCCAATATATCTACCTTTGCACACAACTAAAACGTTCATATAGCGACCTCCCTAAATTTAAAACTCGAATTACGCACTTTTTTTGTTGAATATCATATAGCCATACAATTCTTTTGTACTTTGTTTTTAAGCTGTGTATTGTTTTATTATTTATTAGACGTTAAGCAAAATTCAATCATAAGTGGGAGCAATAACTACTTTGATATAAGTTCCGATTGCCAATGTACTTTCTATCTTTATACTTTAGAAAAATGACATGTAGTGCGTATGAGGAAAAAATGCGTCATCCACGATATAATTCCGTAATCCTCCTATGTCCGATTGCTGCAACTGGCGGACCAGAAGCAATTCATCAACTTGCACAGATTATAAATGAGAATGGTGGATGTGCTGAGCTCGTATATTTTGATAATAATTCTAATTTATTTATTGGGCCTGACCATATTATTACTAACCCCACTCTTTCCGAGAATTTTGTAAACCACTTTCGTCCTTATAACCCACGACGTTCTGACATTGTACATTTTGACGATAATTGTCTTGTCGTATTTCCAGAACTTTATGCTTTGCTTGCCTCGGAGTTTAGAGGAGCTCAGAAGGCCGTTTGGTGGCTTTCTATCGATAATTTTACGGATGTAACGCCTCTATTTCAGTATGCATCGGTTAGAGAAAGTTATTTTTCTGATCAATCGATACTGCATTTTTATCAATCGGATTATGCGCGGTCATACTTGTTGGCTAATAAAGCAAGTCGTCTAGCCCCGCTATTTGATTTCATTCCCGAAAGTTATATTTTGCAGGAAGTCGAGTTACCAACAGTTTACAAGCAGCGCCGCGTGGCTTTTTTTCCACAAAAGGGGCAATCACTGGCAAAGCTTTTCATTGAGACTGCACCTGACCTAGATTTTATTCCAATTCAAAACATGACGCGTAATGAAGTATCAGAAACACTTAAGAAAAGTTGGATCTATATTGATTTTGGTCATCATCCTGGAAAAGACCGAGTCCCACGCGAAGCAGCAGCATCAGGCTGCTTGATTTTACTACATCACAAAGGCGCCGCTTTGCATTACAATGATCATCCACTCAGCGATGACTTTCTTTTTACCTATGGGGATATTATATCTGGAGAACTTGCCAGCCGAGTGCGACGTTTATTAGAAAAACCAGCTGATCATCTTCTTTATCAGCTTCCATACCGGCAAAAAATTCGCTGCGATCATGCGGAATTTTTAGTACAAGTTCGAAACATTTTCTTTAATGATTAAAGTATCGCTTCGCGTCTCGAAGAGCCATTGCAATTGCCTGATGCATATCAAGATATTTGTATGTACCGAGTCGTCCTCCAAAAGTAACATTTGTGATAGAGTCTGCTAAAGCTCGATATTTTAAAAACTTTTCTTTGTCTACAACTGTATCAATTGGATAATATGGCTCGTCATTTTCACCTGCAAATCGTGAAAATTCCTTTGCTATTATTGTCTTGCCATCTCTGTAGTTCCGCTCTGGATGAAAATGACGAAACTCAATAATTCTTGTCCATGGAATTTCTGGGTCAGAATAGTTTACGACGGACGTCCCCTGATAATCCGTCACGTCTTCAATTGACCATTTAAAATCAATCGTCCGCCAGCCAAGAATGCCGTATTGATAGTTAAAAAATCGATCAATAGAACCAGTATAAAATATACGCTGTCTTGGTTGAAAATTCGCTTTAACTTCGAAAAAGTCTACTCCCAGCTTAATCACAATCTTATCTGATGAGAGCATTCTTTCGAATATTTTTGTATACCCATCCATGGGTAAGCCTTCAAAGGTGTCGTTGAAATATCGATTATCAAAATTATAGCGCACGGGTAAACGAGCAATAATTGATGCGGAAAGTTGATGCGGTTCTGTTTGCCATTGTTTAAGGGTATATCCTTTTACAAAGGCTTCGTAGAGAGGTCTCCCAATAAGTGAAATTGCTTTTTCTTCTAAATTTTTCGGATCACGGCCTGCTAATGCTGAGGATTGCTCAGCAATTAGCGATCTCGCCTCATCTGGACTTAGTGCACGCCCAAAGAATTGACAAATTGTGCCGAGATTAATTGGCAATGAATATATTGCACCTCGATATTTGGCGAATACTCGATGCTGGTATGTCGTAAATTTAGTAAATTGGTTTAAATAATTCCAAACTTCTATATTTGATGTATGAAAAAGATGTGCACCATATTGATGCACTTCAATGCCAGTAGGCTTATTGATAGAACTATAAGCGTTTCCGCCTAAATGATTACGCTTATCTATTATGCACACTGACAGGCCCGACGCTGCAGCTCTTTCCGCAATGGTAGCGCCGTAAAATCCAGCACCAACTACAATGACGTCAAAATTTGAATAATCTGACACTGAAGAGACCTCACCTAAGTCGTACTTTTTTACAGGTCTTATATGAGCAAGCTTTGTAATAATTTTTTCTGGGGTAGGTTCTTTATTGTTTTACTTGCTTTGAATTCAATTTCGTCGCGAGCATGCTGATCACTGCATAAGCGCAAACATTCATCAGCTATATTAGCGTAAGATGTAGCATAAATTCCGTCACAATATAGCGGATTTATGGAGGTTTCATTATCTATTTCGGCCACCACAGCTTTACTATTTATCATAAGATAAAAGCAGCGAACAATTTCAAATATTTTCGTATTAAAAAAATGCAAATTTAAAACAATTTTTGAACGTGATATCCACTCATCGCGTTCTTTCCCATAAATTCCAAATAATTCTTTTACTTTTAGTCCGCGATTTGATATTTCATCTAGAGTTTTCCTTCGCCGTTCATTCATTGATCCATAGAAAAGAACATCAATATCTTGATGCCTGGCCTTGGGGATACTCAAAAGTTTCTCGTGAAAACCTAGCATCAGATGTTTAGGTTGGGTCAGTCCGACGGCTTTTATATTTTCAATATTTTTTATGCTGTAGTCCCAAGCTTCATATCTTTGTAGCCAAAACATTATGTTTTGGTTCCATGAGCCAATTTCATTTGATAGTTGTTCAGTATTTAGAACAATGCTGTTGGTTGGAATGATATTGGCTGACTGTGGATCCAAAAGATGGCAACCTATAATGATATTTCTGGCATCATGGTCAATTTTGTTTGCATTGATCGTTGCCAAATAGCCGAGGTCTTCTAGGCCTGCTCCGATCAGGATCGCAACTTCATCGAAAGCATGAGCGTGCACGTACCCGGGAGGCTGTACAGTACAGATGTTATACTTCATTGATCCGTCACCTTGTGATGCACTTCGGTGTATAATGCTTCAAGTTCACGAGCAATATGTTGAGTATTGAACAATGGCGATAAACGTACAGTTCGGCGAAGATATTCACTTAGAGATCGACACCGATCGGGGTTTCTTGCGAGCTCAATAGCCCGCGCAACGTATTCATCGAAACTATGTGTCACAAGATCGGGAAGACCAACAGCATTGAGTATGCTTGCTGAAACACGACTTGCAAAGGTTTGGCCTGTCAAAGCGAGTAACGGTAGGCCCGCATAAACAGCATCACTTGCTGTGGTATGTGCTGCGCAAGGGTATGTATCCAAGAAAAGATCTGCGCATGCTTGACGTGCAAGATGTAGTTCAGATGGCATACGACCTGCGAAGATTAAACGTTCTTGCTGAACTCCTCGCTTTGTGAATTCATTTTTTATATTTTTTTCGGCTGTCTTGTTGTCAGCTAAGATCCAAAAGACACTCTCTGGAACTTTATTTAAGATTTCTGCCCAAGCATCGATAATGTGAGGAAGGATCTTATAGTTATTATTAAACGAGCAGAAGACAAATCGATCCTCAGGCAAGCCAAGCTCGGACCGCTTTAACTCGGTGACTAGACTTGGGCGCTGCTGGTCATTCACTTGATAGCAATTTGAGAGGCGCAATACTTTTTCAGTATAAAATTGTTCACTTCCTTTTGGTATAATTATCTCATCTGCAATGATATAATCGATGAAAGGGGCACCCATGGTTCCAGGGAATCCGAGATAGTTAATTTGAACTGGTGCCGCACGATAAGAGAAGATATTGGGACGACTATGGGTCGTATAGCCTTTGATATCGACTGCAATGTCGATTTCAAAATAACGTGAAGCGAGCGCAATAGCTTTATCAGAAAGATCATTTACATCAATAAAATGATCAAATGCTGCTTCAGCGCGCATGCGCATCTTATCAGACTTTTGAGGTCCAAATGAGAATGCATATGTTTCGAAGCGAGATCGGTCGTGTATTTCGAAGAGGTTTGCCATTAAATGCATTGTGGCATGATCATTAAAATCGGCTGAATAATAACCAATGCGTATTTTTTGATGGTCTTTGTATGTTTCAATAGGATCAATATCAGTCTTTGTAGGGAAAAAATCTGCCACATAATTTTCTGCGACGATACGTTGCTTGTCTGCGTGATCACAAAAGGTAAGAAATATGAAAGGTGATATTGATGCTTTTCTATCTTGAGTATCGGCAATGAGGGCTGCCAATTCCTCATCAATACTTTCCCAGTCGCATGTCTGTAATTTTGTAAAAACAAGGTCGCCGCGTAGATAGCGATCTTCTGAGCCCTTTTTCAAAGCTGATGAATAGTATTCTATAGCCTTGTCATAGTTCCGTATGAGGCGGTAAAGATTACCAAGTTGCAAATCAGGCTCTGATTTATTCGGATTTTTTGTGCGTGCAATTTCGTAGATTTCGATTGCCTTTGCATAATCGCCTTTTCCAGCTAGAATATGGCCTTTAATCAGGTAGGGCTCAATCAAGGTTGAGTTTAGACGCACTGCTTTATCGATAAAATCAAGCGCTTTTGTGAAATCTTTGAGTTCGAGACAGGTCACAGCAGTATTTTGTAAGGCTCGGATATTATCTGGCTCTATTTCAAGTATGCGCTCGTAATCGATGAGGGCACTATTGAAATCGTTCAGGTTTTTGTACGCGATTGCTCGATTATTGAGAGAGTCTACATGCTTTTTGTTGTTAACGAGCGCTTGTGTGAAATTTAGAACCGCTTCGACGTAATTTTTCTCCTCTAAGTCGATGGTGCCAAGCGCGAAAAATAGATCAGAGGCTTCGGGATTTTTTTCGAGAGCCTTGGTGAAAGCAACTTTTGCTTCTGCCAGTCGGTTCAATTGAACAAGTGACTTCCCATAATTGTAGTACAGAGCATCTGATGTCTCACCACGAGCAATGGCTGTCTCATAGTCGAGCGCTGCGGCTTCAGGATATCCATACTCCAGGAAGATATCCCCGCGGTGAAGAACAGCTTCCGTTTGGTGAGGGTCAAAATCAATGCATGCATTCAAATCCACTAGGGCTTGAATTGACTGCCCTTGCTCGATCCGGAGGACGGCGCGCTGTAGCAAGGCAGGCACGAAGTTTGGCACGTTCTGCAAAAGTTTGTTGAGGTAGACGAGCGATCCTTGGATGTCGCCTTCCGTTGCGCTTAGCAGAGCAAGACGGAATTGCGCCTCGGTGGCAGCTGAATCCACTCCAAGGGCCCTCTCAGCGAATTGGCGCGCCTGAGCGAGCTCGCCTTTAAGATGGTGTAGGTTTGACTTATTAAGGAGCGTATCCGGATCATAGGGCGCAAGTTCCAAAGCCCTCCCATAGGCCGCCTGAGCGCCGACTAGATCATTTTCGAGGACGCAGGCATTCCCTAGAAAATTAAAGAGCCTTGGATCATTGGGATGAACGTGTGCAGCCCGCTCCAGAAAATCGCGCGCATGGCCCATTTCACCTAAGCTAAGTCGTTCCGCTGCATAGCGAAAAATCTGCTCGGGATCAGTGAGATCAAGGTCGACTTGGCGTGCGATTTGGTTCATATGAGAGGCCTCCAGGCCTCGCCTAGCAATTTTTGTGCCTCACCCCCGCTGTAATTAGATCTTCATTGGATAAGAAAGCCCATTTTAGGTTTTGCTGGCGAAAAAATTCTTCTTTCTGGCTTAAACTCTGGAACGGCATGCCGTTCTACATCAGTTGAGTCGATGGAGGAGGTGTCCCATGGCGGATCGCATCCAACTAGAAGGTCATACCAACCGCCTGGCGGCTTCGCCGGTGCGGTCAGATCTTGCCGTGAAAGCGCCCCCGCCGTCGTCGGAGCTGCCTAGTGTGGCGGTCGCGGGCGTAAGTACTAGTCAGCAATCGTCTACGGAGACCCATTATGGCTCCGACGTCCATGCCAAGCTGGGGCTCGTTTGGAACAATCTCGAGCGAATCCACAAAAATGACCAAAGGCAGAAGGAGTTGGATGCGATCCGCTCGCGCCTTCTGGGATATCAAAAAGACCCCTCGAAGGCCGTGGCTGACCAGGGAGATCTCGAGGCTGAGCTAAAGGTGGTATCTGGGCTCGCTCAGGATGGAATTGGGACAGGCGATAACCCTCCTCAGGTGATCGGACAGGAAAAAGAGACGGCGAATGCGGCTGAAAGGGTAAGTAAGGCTGATCAAGATCGCGTCTTGGCACGCATTGAGCAGGCTCTCAAGAATGTGGGCAAGTTGCGCTCAGCACTCACCTCTGACACTTCGACCGCCTACGATCGCCTCGTTAACTTGAATTCTTCTGTTAGCGATCTGAATTTAGCCCGCTCACGGGTGGATGGTGCAGAGTTTGGTCTTCGGTCGGCTTCCGACACGGTTGATGCCGTTATGCTTCATATGCGAGCCGCCGTTGTAGCACACGGAAAGATGTCGCCAGAACTTGTTCGACTTGTGCTGAGCTAACACGGCCCTCTTACTCTCCCCAGAAAGCCGCCTTCGGGCGGCTTTCTGCTTTTCGCACCTCTTCCAAAGAAATTTCTAAAGGTTCCCACCGGCCAGCCGTTTTCTTGGATATCGGGCTGACGGAACGAACATCAACTAGCAGCGGCCACCCGACCGTAGCGAAAACAGATGGAAGGGGTTTTTTCCATGACTGTCATCAATACAAACGTGTCGTCGCTTAACGCTCAGGCTGCTCTTGCGACGAACCAGCGTGGCCTTAGCAAGGCCATGGAACAACTGTCGACTGGTCGTCGGATCAACTCGGCGGGTGATGATGCCGCTGGTCTTGCGATTGCGGCGAAAATGACTTCGCAGATCCGTGGCCTCAATCAGGCCGTCCGCAACGCCAATGACGGCATCTCAATGCTGCAGACGGCTGAAGGCGCCACTAACGAAATCACTAACATGCTCCAGCGCATGCGTGAACTCGCTGTGCAGGCTGCGAACGATACCTACTCTTCAGATGACCGCACCGCTTTGAACAGTGAATTCGTAGCTCTCCGTACAGAAATTGCCCGTGTCGCTGCAACAACTCAGTGGAACGGCATGGAAGTTCTCAACGGAACTGGTCCTGGTACAAGCGGCGTTGTGAAGTTCCAGATTGGTGCGAGCGGTGCAAGCAGCAACGCCAGCAACGAATTGACCTTCACCTTTGCTGACCTTACTACCGGTGCCAGCGGTGCAATGATGAGCATCAGCGCTGCTGCAATCACTTCACAAACTCTTGCATCGGCAGCGATCGGTTTGGCAACAACTACAATCGCAACAATCAACGCAAAGCGCTCTGATATGGGTGCTGTGATCAATCGTCTCCAATACACGGTCGATAACTTGACAAATATCTCGACTAATGCTGCTGCGTCGCGGAGCCGCATTGAAGACGCCGACTACTCAACAGTCACCACTGATTTGGCTAAGCGCCAGATCATTCAGCAAGCCGCAACAGCAATGTTGTCGCAAGCCAATCAGCAGCCGCAGGTGGTTCTGTCGCTGCTCAAGTAATCGGCCGTCAGCCGATGAGAGAGGAAGGGCGGGAAGCAATTCCCGCCCTTTCTTCGTGGTCGATATTTTTTGATAAATCTCTAAACTTTATATCCCATATGCCGTTTTAATATATGGCTGACGGACCGGTTGCAACGATGACATAAAAGTCACTGTTGTATTTTGCTCTCTCTCTGGAGTTCAAAATGACGGTCATAAATACAAACGTGTCTGCGCTGAATGCTCAGGCAGCTCTAACGAATAACACGCGCGGGCTAGAAAAAGCCATGGCGCAACTGTCGTCGGGTAAACGTATCAATAGCGCAAGCGATGATGCTGCTGGCATCGCGATTGCTGCCAAGATGACGTGGCAGATTCGTGGAATGAATCAAGCAGTTAGAAATGCTAACGATGGTATTTCTATGCTGCAAACAGCAGAAGGCGCCACGAACGAAATCACGAATATGCTTCAGCGTATGCGTGAACTCGCCGTTCAGGCCGCTAACGATACTTACTCTTCAGACGATCGAACCGCCCTCAACAGTGAGTTCACGGCCCTGCGCACGGAAATCGCTCGTATTGCGGCGACGACGCAATGGAATGGGATGGAAGTTCTTAACGGAACAGGCCCAGGTACTAGCGGTGTCGTAAAGTTCCAGATCGGCTCTAACGGAGCAAGCAGCAACGCGAGCAACGAGCTAACGTTCACGTTTGCGGACCTCACTACTGGCGCTAGCGGCGCAATGCTGAACATCAGCGCTGCTTCTATTACATCCCAAACGTTGGCATCACAGGCTATTGGTTTGGCAACGACTACAATTGCCACTATCAACTCTAAGCGCTCTGATATGGGTGCGGTCATCAACCGCCTTCAATACACGGTTGATAACCTGACCAATATCTCAACTAATATCTCTGCCTCACGCAGCCGGATTGAAGATGCCGACTATTCGCAGGCGACGACTGAGCTTGCGAAACGCCAGGTTATTCAGCAGGCCGCAACAGCCATGCTGGCCCAAGCCAACCAGCAGCCTCAGGTCGTTTTGACGCTCCTGAAGTAATCGTTCTCATAAGGCCGGGGGCTTTTGAGCTCCCGGCCTTAATTTTTGAGGTTTAGAACCGTCTTTATCCTTGTATGGCCCGGAACTTGCTGGTTTCGCGCACGGAGGATCGCCATGACGAGTTCAGTAGCCAGTTCATCCAGTAGCGCCATCATCAAGAGCCTCACAGGCGCTCAGATCGATATTCAAGAACTTGCGACTAACCTTACGTCAGCGACGCGAGCTCCTCAGCAGTCCATGATCGACGCCCGCAAGACCGCGGCGGATTCGAAGATATCGGCTATTGGCAAAATCCAGGCTTCAGCGAAGAGTTTTCAGGACGCTCTCGCTGCTTATGGCGACCCCAAAGCCATTCAGTATCAGCCAACAACCTCAAACAGCGCTGTCGCTTCGTTCTCTTTTCGTTCTTATTACCAGCCTTCTGAGGTGGACTTCTCCTTCAAGGTGACTGCCTTGGCCTCCGAAAACAGGGTGAGTTTCCCGGGCTTGGCCTCATCCGGCAATTTCGCTCTTAAGACCAGCTCTGGCGTCGTTGAGACAAGCTACCAGTCCCTCTCCGAGCTCTCGACTTGGATTAAGACTCAGACTGGCTTCTCGGCAACGATCCTCAACGCACGCGACCTGATCGTTTCAAAGGGAACAGGTGTCGCGAACAATTTCACTGCCTACACATCGGCTGCTACGACGACGCCGGTCAATGGGACGACAGTGACCCTCGCCAATTTGCCATCGAGCGGCGACGTCGTTCTTCCAGGCATCACCAGTCCTATCAGCTATTCAAGCCTCGCTGATTTGCAGACCAAAGTAAGCCAACAGACTGGTAATCCCGCGAACTTGTCCGGCTCAAGCCTAGATGTAACATTTTCAACCGCACAGACAGGTAACGCAAAGATCTATACAAGCGGCCTGAGTTCAACAGGAACCGACGCTTCGATCGAAGCCAATGGGCAGACTTACACGTCAAGCTCAAACCGCTTCTCGACGCTGATCACAGGCGTCAATATCGATGTCACAGCGACTTCAAGTACAGATGTGCGCCTGACAACGACCCGTAATACAGACAAATTTGTTCTGGCCCTGAAGTCGATCGTCGACGGCTACAATGACCTCCTTGCCACTGTCAAAAAAGAAATGAACTACGACCCTGATGTTACGAAGAGGGGTGGATTGGCCAATGACTCGGTCGCGCGTGATTTTTTAAACCAGATGCGCCGTCTAACGACCGATACAATCTCCGGCTATTCGACACTTGTTCCGACGATCACATTGGCTCAGGTCGGCCTGATCACAAACCGTGATGGCACTCTTCAGCTCGATACTTATAAAATCGACCAGATTGCTCAGAATAACCCGGAGCAACTCGAAGCTGCCGTGGCATCAAACGCCTCTTCAAAAGGGGCTATCGACAAGATGAAATCCTTGATTGATACGGTCCTTGGCCGGACATCATCATTCCAGAACCTTTACAACACGACGAACACGACCGTTAAGAACAAGATCCAGGACGACACAGACAAGCTCAATGAACAGATGGACGCCTTGAAGCAGCGTTATCTGACCCAGTTCATTGCGATGCAGAAAGTCGTCCTCCAATCCCAAAAGACACAAGAAAGCTTGACAAATTATATGACCTCGTGGACCGCTGGTCTGAAGGGCTAATCGGAGAGGATCATGGCACAGTTCACTGTCAAATGGATTATTGAAGGCGAAATGACTGTCGAGGCCGATACTGTCGAAGCGGCTGAAGAGCAGGTCCACAAGGAGCTCGTAAAGGTTCTGACAGATCCGCAGCGCTGGCCTGAAGCGCTAGGTGCGCGGTCGATCCAAGGCGCAGGCGCTGCTGCCGATAAGCCGGAATAAAGCGTGTGGCGGGTCCGGCGAAAGGGAAGGCTAAGCCAACCACTGAGAAGCCGATTTCGGTCGCGCCTATCAAGCCTTCACGCCCTAAGCCCGAAAAAACGCTATCGCTCGACGAAGCGACCGAACGCCTTGCTGCACTTGATTTCGGGCAACTCACGGAAGAAGACCGCATTGCGGCCGTTCTTGAAATTCGCGCACGGCTACAGGAACAGAAAGAACGAATTGAAGCGCCGGCTCAAGCCTTAGCACGTCGAATCCTGCTTCTGCGTTTGTGGCAAGAACTGGTGAAGCTGCGTGTGGTTGATGTGCAACGCAATAGGAAGCCACCGTTCGAGCCGATTGCCACGGATCGTCTCTTTCCACCCGTTGAAAATAATGAGACTGAAATTCAGCCCGCCGAAGAGCATGCTGAGGCCGCCTTAGAAGATGCTTTGAAGCCACTTGATCCTAAACCGTTCCAGCCGCCGGCGCCTGAAGACGGCGAGAACCTCATCAGTGTTAAGCTATTGGAAGCTGAGATGGTCCGCGGCATGAAATTGCCAGCGGGGATTGTTGTGGACGTGCAGCCAGAGGATGCAGACCATCTGGTTGAAAAGGGTAAGGCCATTCGCGTTTCGGAATAAACGCGCCAAGACATTTGGCTACAAAAATAGTCTATGCTTTTTATCGGATTGGTAAAAAGGACCGCGCACTAAGCGCGGCCTGCCTGTACAGCATCGACACTACGCGCATCAGAGAAGAGAGATACCCATTGCACGGCTTGCTTAACCGCCGGTGCCGTGACCGGGGCTGCCGTCCTAGCATCCGCTGCAGCATGTTCAGAATGAATGGGCTTTCCTCCAGCTGCATCCATGACGATCTTAACGCCAAGCGTTACATCTTGTGCTGCGAAAAGATTTTGTCCGGCAGGGCCATCATGCCCTTGTTCTGAGGCGCCACGCGATGCATCCCGCAAATCCGCTTGCGCGGTTTCGAGTGGCGCTTTCGACGGATCTTCAAAACTCTTGGAGAAGCTTGCAAGATAGTGCGATAGCGCCGCTTCACTTATCTCAGCCATGGATGCTGTTATTTCTGCACTATTATTGACGATTTGCTCAGACTTTTCAGCCTGAACACGCTGCTTATTGACTTGAGCTACTCGCGCCTCAGCCAGCGTCTGCTGTGCTATAATGTCAAATTGAGACGCTTGGCCGGGCTCTGTAGCAGGAGTAGCTGCAAGCTGAGCCATCCCTTCAGTACCGCCCGGGATCGGTGCAGGCACGCCTACAAATTTCTGCGCAAAGCGATTATAAATCTCCGCAAATGAGCGCGGCGCGCCATTGGCAAAAAAGACATTAGTATTTGAACGGGCTGCAGCTGGCAAAATATCGGCAGCTGGCGCATTCGGATTGGCCTGCATACCGGCCAGAAAATCCTTCGCGCCTCCTGCACCTAGAAAATGGGCGAGGTACAGCTCCGTTGGGCCGATATTGGTGAGGCCCGAAGAGGCAAGAACCTTGGCATTATCAAGTGCGAAATGTGCTGCCATTTTGCCAGACATCGCAACATCTGTCCTCAGCGCAAGGAGCTCTGTCTTTGCTGCCGCATCAAGTTTGTTTTCACGCAAGGCCGCGGCTTGATCCGACAGGCCGACGCTGTCGCCATATTTTTCGACCATGCGTAGCCAAGTGCCATTCACGAATTGGAAGGGACCAGCCGCTGAACTGGTTGCAGCCTTGGCATTCGGATTGAGACCGCTTTCGATTTCCGCTTGTTTGAGCAGAAAATCAAAGCTCACCGGGCTTGAGGCAACAGCCTTCCGGAGGTTGGCCGCCACCTGCTCTCGTGTGTAAACGACTGAAGGATCAACTTTCATCTCTTGTCCCTCGAAAACCTTTCCCCTTGATCAGCAATTTCTGGGCCAAGTTTAACCGTTTACTTGGCATCCGACGCTGGACGGGCTAATCATGGCCAAGAGGTGTGGCCATGGACTTTGTCAGTTTTGTTGCTCTGGCTTTCGTCATTCTTGCCGTTTGCGTAGCCATGATCTTCTCTTACACGCAGCAATCCCGCAGGCTTCAAGCCATTCAGGCTCAGCTGGCCAAAATTGAGGACAGCAAGCCAGAAATCCTGCGCCAGGAACGCGCACAATGGCTTGATCCATTGGTGCTCATGGAGGTCAGCCTCAATCAAAGTGACCGACCGGCCTTAGATGAAGCGATGTTGCAGCAGATCGAACAGGCACGCGAAGCAGTCAAAAGCTTGAATGAGCGGTTGGTGGCTTCCCGCGAATGGATGGGAGCCCCTTTCGATCTTGACTGGGCTGAGTATCTTGACCGTATGCCTACGCTGAAGCGCCTCTACCTTGCAGCCGCGTTTGATCAGTCGAGCCAATCGCCATCAGCGAAGATAATTGAAGAGTGATAGATCTGCTATTTTAACGAAAGAGGCCTGGCTGGCTTCAAGGCTCAACATTTTCTGCTTGAGCTCGGTGACTACTTTTTCGATGTCAGTATCTTCGACAGTTGATAACATCGTCTTTGCTTGCAGCTGTGCCGATGCCAAAACATCCTGTTGCCGGGTGATCTTCGAAATTCGGGTTCCAGACAACATCCGTGCATTGTTGACTTGGTCCAGTGACGCTGCAACACCGCTTGACAGATTGATTCCAGAGCGTCCCGCTTTCAATTCGTTGACAAGATCACCCAGGATTGAAAAAAGTGGCTTGACGGACGATGCCCCAGGTTCTTGGACTTGCATGAAAATTTCAAAGCCACTTCCATTAGCTTTTGTCTCTACACCATCGGCAATCTCTACATTTTGGACATTAGTATCGCCAACAAACGTCACATTGCCCTGTTCATCCTTCTGAAACGGAGTGCTTGTTCCAGAAAAACCACCAAATATCGAAAGCCCCGAACTGTCTTTTGTATTCGCTAATTGTAATAGGGAATCTCTAAGTTCAGAAATTTCACCAGCGATTGTTTTGCGATTCTCAGGTGACAATGTATCGTTTGCACCTTGAAGTGCCAACTCTTGAATCCGCGTCAAAATGTTCGTTGCATCAGCTAATGTTGCCTCTTCCAAGGTCATCCGTTGCATAAGATTCGTCATGTTACGGTCATACTGATCAAGCTTACCAAGTTGGTGCTTGAGGCGCGCAGCATCAGAAAATGCGACCGGATTATCCGAAGGGACTTCTATTTGCTTTCCTGTCGCGACCTGCTGCTGCAGTTTCGCAACACCTGTCTTAAGGTCAGCGAGGTTTTCCATCTGAGACTTAAAGAACTGCCCAGTGCTGATCTGCATAATCAATCCCTCAAGAAATTCGAATAATGGTGTCGAAAAGGTCGCGCGCGGTCTTCACGACTTGCGCCGCCGCTTGATAGGCCTGCTGGTAACGAATCAAGTCCGATGCTTCCTTGTCGAGATCGACGCCTGTTTTAGCGTCAAAGGCCGATTGCAGATTGCTGGCTGCATCCTGAGCCGTTTTGGCATCATTGGCCGCCGACTGGCTTGTCGTTCCAAGCTTCGTTGAAACTGAAGCGTATACATCTTGGAACGAACCTTGGTTATTTCCAAAAATGTCAGTCTCTTGCAGCTTGGCAAGCGCTAACGCGTTCCGATTGTCGCCAGACCGCTGCTCACCTTGCGTGATCGCGAAGCGGTCACCAATGGCGATGGCACCATCGATCGTAAAACGTACACCGAGCCATTCAACGGGCTCGCGCGGCGTCCAACTCCGGACGGCATAGGTTTCGATGATCTTGCTCGTGTCACTCGGATCAAATTTGACAATCCGCAGGAGAGCATTGGAATCAATCACGACGCCAAAATCGGGAACGTCAGGCTCTGTTCGCACGGTCTCTGTGGGATAGCGCACGGACAAGGTTCGTGCTGGATCGCCACCACCCAGACTACGAATGCCGACGATGAGATCTTCGGCTGCATAGCCAAGCGTTAACCGATTTCCCACTGGCGAAACGGAGGCGGCTACATCACCCAAATTGCCATTGGTACCGGAACTGACACTTGAGACCAAGCGTAAGCGGGTGGACATTCCTAGAACAGCGGCATCGCTTGTCGCAAAGCCAAGATTTTTAGCCGCAAGAATCTGCTCTTCGGACTCAGCAACGATCTGCAAGGGCATATCCGTGCCGGTCAGAACCAGCTTGCCATCAACGGTTGTCCAACCAAGGGGTGGAATAGCCTTGCCGGATTGATCGAGCGTTGCCGATCCAGATGCGCCAAAAATCCGGACGACATGATCTTCACCGTCAATTCGGACCGTGAGGTTCGTTCCGTTCAAGGCAGTGGCCGCCGGCGCAGACGATGCAAACAATCCTGTTGTCCGCGCCAAGGTGAGATCGGTTCCAAGAAAGCCGAGATCGACGGCGGCCTGCCGCTCAGCTGCGGTCGTTGAGACGATCTGGAGTGTTTTTACATCAGAATGAAGCTGTAATTGCCCATCAACCAGCGCCCATGACAGCGTTCCAATCGCCGCCGCATTGGCGGGCGACGCTGGGATCAGATTGACCGATCCAGAGTTACCTTGAATTTGCGCTGTGATGGTTTGACCATTGGCCGAAAACTTTAATGTCCGCCCATTCGTCAGCGCTGCGCTATCAACCGGACCTGCAGCGTTGAGGCCGGCCTCCAGTTTAAGCGTCGTTCCATCCGTCAAGCCAAACGTCTTAGCATCATCGCTTATCACAACTGAAAGCGATGTTGTCGTGGTGTCTAGGCTTGGCGGAAGCGCAAGCGCCAGGCGCTGCGTGCCATTATCATCGATAAGGCTCACGGTCAATTTCTGCAGGCCCTCAACGGTGAATTGACCCGTATTGAGCAATTGTCCTGAGGAGTTGCGGCCACGCTCAAAAGACACATCATAATCATCACCATTGATGGTGACGGTAAAACGCAATGTATCCTTGGTATTTCCTGCAAGATTAACGGCTGCACCTGTCCAATATTGCTTCGTTGCAAGACTGTTAAGTTTGTCCACTAAGCGATCGGCAATACCATCAGCATTCAGGCCAGCTGTGTCGGACCCAGACAAGCGCAACGACGGTAACCCTTGGACGTCAAGCGCGTAGAGTGCGCCGGCCCGGAAAGTTCCGCTTTCTGTTAGAGATGCACTTTCAAGATTGGGGTTCGCAAGAACGTCGAATGAGAGGACCGTTCCATTGCTGACAATCGACTGGAATGGCTGCGTATTCTTGACAATGGCTAGATCACGATAGGTTGTTCCGGTCGGCTGATACGAATATTGCGCCGTAGGGAGGAAGCCATTGGTGACCGTCAACCATTTGGAATAGTCTTGCGCCGGAATAGCAGGCCCGGAGATCTGAACACCTTCACGGGTGAAGATGACAATATCAGCAGGCGATGTTGCTGCTTGGTCTGCCGCAGAAAAGCTGCGCGTTCTTCCCGCCCCGTCAGAACCCGAAATCGCACCACTTGCAACAGCGTGACCATTCAGCGCGGTCACAACCAATTGGCCGTCCGACACAGACGCTGCAAAGACGTTCCGATAGGTTGGATTAGCGGCGGCGTTGATCGCTTCTGCAACCGCTTCAAGCGTGTCATTTTCGGGCTTTAAGGTGAAATTTTGTGTTACACCATCAAGCTTGAGGGACAGGTTAATACCAGCACTGCGATCGAGGCTAGAGATCTCAGAAGCGGATGCGGTAAAAACAACGGTCGAAAGCTTACCCAAAGCCGATAATTCGACGTTCTTAGCCCCCGCTGGAATGGCGAATGTGACGCCGTCACTCCGGAAGCTGAGTGTATCAGTTCCATTCGCCTTGAATAGATCGAGCATGGAGGGAATTGGTGGCGGGGCGACGCTCACATCATTCCTGAGGACCGAGAGCGTACCCTTGCCAATATTGGTGTAGGCTGGATCGACATAAATCGTTTGGGCCGCCGCAATGCTCGCCGGATCGCTGAGAACAAAGCGCATCGCAGCTGATGCGTTCTTGAGCGGTTCAACCGAGAAACTATCGCCATCAGCAGCGATACCCTCCACGGATAGACGCACGCCTTCGAGCACTAAAGGCATTTTGCCGGTAACGCTGGCACCCGTACTTGACGATTTAAACGTCCATTCGTTCTTGGCCGCTGAATATGTTGCTGTGTAGGCGCTACTATTGATTTGCGTTGCGCCATCAACCGTCACATTGACCTTTGCGGAACCGCGATTGGACGGAACAGCCACTGCCTGCAACCCTTCGGCCGAGAACATGTCCGCACCCTGGCGTCCATTGAGATCGAGGCCCTGACGATGCTGCGTGTTGATCGCCGCTGTAAAGCCGACAGCCAATTGGTCCAGATTTTCAAGAAATCTCCGTGCGGAGTTCTGTAGCTCGATCAGTCCTGCAATGGCCCCACCTGTGACCTGATTGGTGACATTGGCATTGCCATAGGGGTCAAAAATCAATTCTGTTTTCTCGCCGTCCTTCATGCTGCCAAGCATGCGTGACGTGCCGAGATCAACCAGCTTGGGTCCGCTTGCCGCATCTCCGAGATAGAGATCGACAGATCCGGAATCTTTTTCCACGACGGTAAAGTTTACAAGCTTAGAAAGGCTATTTAACAAGACATCGCGCTGATCGAGCAGATCGTTCAGCTTCTGCTGTCCCTTACCGGAGCGACTAATGTCGAGATTGAGGGTCGCGATTTGAGAGGCAAGCGAATTGACCGCCTCAATGCTCGATTTGAGCGAGGTATCTGCACTATTGATTTCGTTGGTCACCGCTGTCGCGGCAGCACGGAATGATTCCGCGATCCTTTGTCCTGAATCGATCAAGGCTAAGCGCGATGTCGTCGCAGCAGGACTAACGGAAAGATCTTGTGCTTTAGCGTAAAAATCCTGAACGGCCGTTCCGATCGTATTTGCTGGTGCAATGACCGCCTTTTCAAGGCGAATAAGTCCATCAGACACGATTTGGGACTGCGCCTGTCGTGCCGATGCCGCGCGAACCTGCATTTGTAAAAAAGCATCACTGGCGCGCCGAATGAGATCGACGGTCACGCCAGAGCCGCTTGAGGCCACCCTCGCAGTTGGCAGCATCTGCGCTTCGCCAACACTTTTTAAAACGACGTCACGACGGATGTAACCATCCGTATTCGCATTAGCGATATTGTTACCGGTCGTTTCAAGCAGTTTTCGGTAGGCAGTGAGGCCCGATGAACCGATGCCAAGAATATCTGTCATTTCTTGGCGCCTTTCCCAATCGTCGGCGACAATTGCCGCGAGATCGAGTCAGCCAGGCCAAGGCGCATATTCTTGCTCATCAATTCGGCATAAGCACTATCGAGCATGGATTGAAACGGCTTGGCTTCCTCACTGTCGAGCAAGCCCTCGCCCAATTGTGCCTCACGCATCGATTTCATGATCATTTGCATGAACAGAGTTTCGAACGCTTTGGACGCCTGGTCGAGATTCGGCTTTTTGCCAGCCGCGCGCGCGTCATCCAGCGACATATTTGTCGCCGTCATATCCAACATGCCGCGCGAAAGAACGTCCATAATGACCTCAGATGATCACGAGTTCAGCGTGAAGAGCGCCCGCCTGACGCAGCGCTTCGAGGATGGCGACAAGATCGCTCGGTGATGCACCAACAGCGTTCACAGCATCAACAATGCTTGAGAGCGGTACATCAGGCGCGAACAGGAAGGTCCGCGCGGGCTGTTGATCGACACCGATCTGACTATCCCGTGTCACGACCGTCTGGCCGCCGGGGGGCTGACCACCAGCATTGGCATTGTTGCCGATGGCCGTATTTTCTTGAACGTTCACGCCGGCATTGGGCTGCGACACGTTCAGATTTTCCTTGACCCGCACGGTGAGGCTACCATGTGACACGGCCGCAGGTGTCACGCGAACACCTTCGCTGATGACGATCGTACCCGTGCGCGAATTCACGATGACGCGCGCCGGCGGCAAGGACTGCCCGACCTTAATCTCTTCGATTTGCGACATGAACGCGACGCGCTTATCGGCATCCTTGGGCGCATTGACCTTCACGGTCATGCTATCAATAGCCTGCGCCGTTCCATTACCCATTTGGCGGTTGATGGCTGCAGCGATCCGATTGGAATTGGTGAAATCAGGCTGCATCAGGTTCAGCATCAGCGCGGGTGCGGTGTCGAATGAATTCGGCACCATTCGTTCCACTGTTCCGCCGCCAGGAATGCGCCCGACCGTCGGGATATTGACAGACACTTTGGAACCATCGGCACCGGTAATACCAAGACCACCGACTGCCAGATTGCCCTGAGCCATTGCGTAGGTTTCATTGTCAGCGCCGACAAGCTGCGTCATCAACAAACTGCCGCCACGCAAACTGGTTGCTTTGCCAAATGCGGAAACCGTGACATCAAGACGTTGGCCGGGCTTAGCAAAAGCCGGCAGTTCGGCGGTGACCATCACGGCCGCCGCGTTTTTCGGATTGATACCAGCCGCATCGACATTAATACCGAAGCGCGCCACAAGGCTCTGCAAAGTCTGGTTGGTCACCGGAACGCTACCATCGCCGGTTCCATTAAGACCGACAACGAGGCCGTAACCGACCAATTGGTTAGGGCGGATTCCGCCAATCGTCACCATGTCCTTGATGCGATCCTGAAGATCAGGACGCTGCGAGCGCGCCGCCACCTGCTGCTGCGCCAAAACAGGCGTAGCAACCGATGCCATGACGCCCAAAACAAGGACGAAGGACCGCAAGGCTTGGAAAATCCGCATGATGTCCACTCAGATCGGGGCGACGAAGTTGAAGAATTTCCAATACCAATTCGTGAGCGTCTGATCCTGCAGATCGCCCGAACCGGTGTAGGAAATATTGGCTTGCGCGATCTTGAAGGATTCAACGCCATTCTTGTCGTTGACATCTTCAGGCCGCACGATACCGGTCAGGCGAACATATTCGTAGCCCTGACCGACTTTGATCTGCTTCTGGCCTTGGACGGCCATATTGCCATTTTCATATACGCGCGTGACGACAACCGAGATCTGTCCTGACAGATTGTTGTTCTGCGTCGCGGTGCCCGAACCATCGAACTTGTCAGCATTATCGGCATTGAAGGCCTGCGGATTGGCGAGGCTGCCAACGCCGGTGGCCCATGCCAAGGGGCCGAAAATGATCTGCGGCAGCGTTGTGATCGTTGTGCTGCCTTTCTTTTCCATACCCGACTTGGCCGTTTTGCCACCTGTCGTCGATTCAGACAGGAGAACCGTCAAGACATCGCCCACATTGCGTGCCTTACGCGCGCCCAAGAAGAAGCCGGCCTGATTGCGTGCATAAATGGCGCCATCGGGCTGCTTTTCCTTGACCGGTACGACTTGATCGTAGTCGAGCGCGAATTCTTGAGAGGCGCGTTCTTCCATCACCGTATTGCAGGCGGAAAGGCCAAGCGCGGCGGCGGCAATCGCGAGAAAACGAAGGGCTTTCATGACGCGTCCTTACATGCTCTGCGTGAGGTTCTTCATCATCTGATCGACCGCCGAAATCGCTTTCGAATTCACTTCGTAAGCACGCTGCGTTTCGATCATCTGGACGAGTTCTTCAACGACATTGACGTTCGAAGATTCAAGTGCCCCTTGCACGATGCGACCAGCGCCATCCGTTGCCGGATTGGCGACCACGGGATCACCGGAGGATGGCGTTGCAAGAAGCATGGATTCACCAGTCGGGCGCAGGCCAGAATTGTTGGGGAACGTCGCGATCTGGATCTGGCCGACCTGCTGCACCGCTGTGGTGCCCGCCGTCGTGACCGAGACGATGCCGTCTTTCGAAATGGACACGGACGTGGTGTTTTCAGGAATGGTGATCGCCGGCTCAACCGGATAACCATTGGCCGTCACGATCTGGCCCTGCTGGTTCTTGGTAAAATTACCAGCGCGCGTATAGGCAATCTGGCCGTTTGGCATCAACACTTGGAAGAAGCCCTTCCCATCGATTGTCATATCGAGGGAGTTGTCGGTGTTGATGATATTGCCCTGATTGTAGATCTTTTCCGACGACACGATACGTACGCCCGTACCGATCGAAAGACCGGTCGGCGATTGCGTGTTCTGCGACGTCTGCGAGCCCGGATCGCGGAAGGTTTGATAAAGCAACGTCTCGAAATTGGCACGATCGCGCTTAAAGCCGACCGTGTTGACGTTGGCGAGATTGTTCGAAATCACCGACATCCGCTGCTGTTGTGCGTTGAGGCCGGTCATCGCAACGTGAAGGGGAGAAGCCATTGTGTTACCTCTGCAGGGAGATCAGTTGAATTAGCGATCAGTGCGCATGAGACGCGCAGTTTGGTCATCGAGCTCGCGCGCCATGGTGAGCATTTTCACTTTCATGTCGTAGGAGCGCGACGATTGCAGCATTTCAATCATCGATTCGATCGGGTTGACGTTGCTGCTTTCAAGACTTTTCGGAACAACGCGAACATTCGCGTCATTCGGGGGTGCGGCACCGTTCTTGGTGCGAATGTGACCATCCGGTCCGCGTGTCACTTCAGAGACAGGGATATTCGACAGCCGAACGCGCCCAACGGCATTGGGCGGCTGATCGAGATCGACGCCTGGCGGGCGCACGAGAATGCTGCCATCGTGCGAGACTTCAATCGTCGAATAATTGGGAATGGTGATGGGGCCTGCATCGCCAAGGATGGTCAGGCCTTCGCCATTGCGCAGGATCCGATCAGCGCCAATGCGGAAATCACCACGGCGGGTGAGAACCGGCTCACCATTGGCGTCTTGGCCGACAAGAAAGCCGGGGCCATCGAGGGCGATATCGGTCGGGTTGTCAGTCGGCATCAACTTGCCAATCGACAGGTCGATGGCGTTTTCGCCACGCGTCGGGAAGACGCGATCCGAGAGGGCATCGCCCTCAACATAGGCCGAGGCCAGGTTCGAAAAGATGTCCCTACGGAAACCGACCGTATTCTGGTTGGACAGACCGGCGACAAGGGCCCGCTGGTTGTCGGCATGCAGGCGCATGCCATGGAGCGCGGTATGAACGAGACGATCCACGTCAGACCTCCTCACCTGTCGGGAGGCCGACGCTCTTGGCCGAAATTGGGGTCAAAACTGGCATTTCCGCTTCCCGAATGAACTCTAGGAAGGGATTAGCAATTCACGTGCCAACGAAAATCGTGAGAAGTGTCAGGGGTTTGACACGCATTAACCAGAGCAAGGCAAAGCGGCGGGCCGCGTTAGACGCGGCCCGCCTTCAATTCAGATCCACGACCGTCAGCTTCGGATCTGAATGATGGTTTGCGACAAGGTCGTCGTCGTTTCGATCGCCTTGGCGTTGGCCTGGAAGTTTCTCTGGGCCGTGATCAGGTTCACCAATTCTTCGGTGATGTCGACGTTCGAGCGCTCAAGCGCGCCTGCCTTGATGGTGCCGAAGCCATCCGCACCCGCCTGACCCAGCACGACCTGACCCGAGGTCGAGGTCGCGACGTAGTTGGCGTTACCAACCTGCTTCAAACCGTTCGGGTTGGCGAAGTTGGCAATCATCACCTTACCCAACGCAACCGTCTGGCCGTTGGTGTAGTTGGCGCGCACCGTACCACCGGCGTCGATGTCGAGACCGTTCAGCGAGCCTGACGGATAACCGTCCTGCGACAGCGACAACACCGAGAAGGGCGAGGAGAACTGCGTCGAATATTTACCGTAGTCGATGTTCAGGCGCAGCAAGTCCGAACCGTTTTGCGGATCGAATGGCGAGTAGATCACGCCTTCCTTCGGCGAGATCAGCTTACCAACCGTGTCGAAGGTGAGCTGGCCTTCTGTCAGGTAGAGCGGATACCAATTCTGGATGCTCGTAGGCGCCTGCGTCGTGATGTTGCCATCGGCATCGACATAGAGCTTGTTGCCCTGCTCGTCCGTCGCCTGCTGCAGATTGGTGATGATCGGCACCGAACCCGGCGTCTGCGTGACCTTGCCGAGACCGAAGTTCGGATGGCCAACCACGTTGATCTGCGAGTTGGGGCCCGTGGTGCCCGAGGTGAACACAAGACGGTTTTCATCCGGCTCGAACTTCACCGTCACACCAGAGACGATACGACCCGTTTTGGGATCTTGGATCTGGTTGACGCGATCCTGAATGGCCGCTGCAAACGTATCACCCGTATAGGCGCGGACCGGCAGCGTGATCGTGCCGACGATGCCATCAACCGTGAACGTCATCTGGTTTTCACCCAGGCTTTCGTTCAGGAAGAAGGTTTGGCTCATCGGCGTGATGGCGCGCGTACCAACAGCTGTCGCCGAGCTAGACGCGAGACCGGTACCGGCAACAAAGCGTGTGGAGGCAGAGCCACCGACACCCAACAAATCGTTGGTACCCGCATAGTTGATCGTCTTGGCCTGGCCGATCTGCAAACCGTTACGGCTTGTTGAACCTTGCGCACCGACGGGCTGCGAAGCCTTCGGAATACCATTGATGCGCATGTTCAGATTGAAGGGGACACCATTCGGATCGCCTTCAACTTCAAGGTTCGAGCTCGTATGCTTGATCGAAATCGGGCCAATGTAATCCGGACGCACAAGCGTCCCAGCTTTCTTGACCTGCTCAACAACCATCGAGCCAGTAATGGCACCATTGCTCTTATAGGTGGCCGTCAGCGTATCACCTGAAGAGGAGAATGTGACCGTATTCAAATTGGTCTCAAGATTGGCCGCGGATGCCAAACCTGCAAGGCCTGCTGCCGTGAGCGTGACATCAGCAGTCTTCACGCTCCCGTCCGACTGCGGAATGGTAATGCGATAAACGTCACCAATGGCCAGCGTCGGAGATGCTGCGTCGACTGATTTCAGCGTAATGCTATGCGATGTCGCCGTCGTCGTTGAACCATTAACTGACGAGCTTGATGCAGTGGTCACCGAACGATCAGTGAAGGTCAATGCTGTCAAGCCGGCATCAGAGCCGCGCGTGGTCTGCTTGATGGAGACGATCGGCCCGACGGATCCCGTCGCGTTATAGCTGAAGATGATCTTATTGCCGCTGCGCGATGCCGTCACAGCATCAACGCCACTCGGTGAGAGCGTACCATTAGCACGGATGGCCGTGTTGATCGCCGTGACAAGCGCGTCAAGACGCTGGGTCGTTGTGCTCGAGGAGGTCAAGCTCAATGCACCCGTTGTAATCGTCGTGGCGGTTGCCGCGCCGGGCACAGCCAGATCGAGCGTGAAGCGATCACCATTGAGGAGATTGCCATAGGCATAGATCTGTTGAACTTCCTTCGTTGTCGAAGTGCCTTCCTGACTTTCAGCCGCATCGATGAAGGAGACCGGCAGAGCCTGCTCGATTTCATCAAAGAAATTCGTGACCGTTTTGCCGGCGGCGCCCGTGTAATTATACGTGAATGAACGGCCGTCGATCTCAAGCTGAACCGACTGGTTCGACGTATAGGTCAGGCCGGAAAAATCGAAGCTGTCGATCTGTGACGTGACGTCGGCGTCCATCGCCAGCGTCGCGCGACCCACTGTGATCGACGAGGCCTCACCCGTCGAACCCGACGAGAACACAAATTGGCGTGTATCCTTATTGTAGCTAACTGTGATCCCGGTGCGTTGCTCACGCGGATCGAGGATGGGGTCACCCGATGGCAGTGTTGCGCTACCAGTCCACACCGTGTTCGCACGGATCAGCGTATCGGGGCTCGTCGTCTTTGGCATCAAGCCCAAATCATTGACGACGTTGGTCGGGTTGAACACCTGGATCGAGTTGAAGCGGCTCGCAGGTTCGTTCGCATCCGCGCCCATCTGGCTTGGATCAACCGTGAAGGTGAGCGCGCGCGCACCGACGTCATAGCCAACCAGGATCGGTGGATTGTCGGCATCCGGCCAATTGGCAGGCTTACCAAATTCGAGACGGCGCTTGTTGAGCGCATCGTTCAATTTTTCCTGCGCGAGACTGACGAGCTCATCACGCGTTAATTGCAGTTTATTGTCGGCTTGGGTTGCGCCGGCGACCGGCGGTGTACCGTCACTTCCGCCCGTACCGAGAAGATCGATCTCGATCGGCTCATTGAGCGCGACCGACGACCCATCTTCGCCGAGTTTCGACAGGTTGATCTGAATGATGTCGTTACCGGAAACGACGGCGCCGCCTTCTTTACGATAGGTGTCCGTAATACGGAAATATTTTTCACCTGAGAATTTGGCGTTCACAGCGCGGGTTAATTCTTCCGCGAGCTGCGTCCCCGTATAATTCCCTTCGCGAATACTGACCGATTGCGGCTCCGATCCGTCCACGGAAATAGTGAACATATCCTTGCCCCAATAAGGCGGGTTCGAACCGGATTGGCCGCCTTCGCGCGTCTCAGCATAACGGGCCGGATCGGTGATGATCGTGACCTTGTTCGCATCGGTATCACCGAAGTCGAAACCACTTGTCTTAATGATGCCGCCGACCACGCTCGCGGCCGTCGATTCGGTCTTATTGACCTGGTCATCCTGCTTGTAGAGCGGATGCGCAGCCGCGGCGTTAAACGTCGGGTCAACCGATTGCGGATCGGTCGTCACCTGACCGAATTTGTTGATGTAATACGTCTTGCTCTGATCGTCCTTGGCGGTAATCAGCTGCGGCGTGACTTCACGATCGCCCACGAACACGTGCGTCTGCCATTTGTTCGTCGGAGACGTTTCTGTCGCATTCGACGTCTTCACATAATAAATCGTCGCGATCGTCGGGTTGCCGAGCGAGTCGTAAATCGTGATCGAGGTCGATTTATTGTAGGTCGCCGCGTTCGTCTTATCGAAGCGATAGGGATTGCTGTCGTTATAGATCGACTTATTCGGAATGATTTCTGCGTCCGCTGGCAAGTTCAGACCGAGCTGGATGGTCTCTGATGCTTTCGGCAGGCCAGACGTGGTCGGCAACTGCAGATTGCGCGCGGATTGAATGCCTGTCGCGATGACCGAGCCGTCTTCGTTGACCGGGAACACTTGCAGAAGCTGACCCTGCGAGTCGACGACGTAACGATCATTGTTGACCGAGAAAGCGCCGTTACGCGTATAGACGGTCTGCGTCGAGGTGAGGCTCGGCTTGAGCGCGAAGAAGCCCTGGCCCGAAATCGCGAGATCAAGCGCGTTCAGCGAGGCTTCAATGTTGCCCTGCGTGAACTGCTGCTTGATGGATTTGAGAATGGTACCCGAACCGATCGCGGAGCTCGCGGCCTGCAACGGCGACGTGGCGAAAATGTCGCCGAATTCTGCGCGGGAGCGTTTGAAGCCTGTGGTACCGACGTTCGCGATGTTGTTCGAAATCGCAGAAATGTCGGCCTGGGCGCCGTTCAAACCGGTGAGTGAGGTATAAAATGACATGGCAGAAGCTCGCTGTTGATCTTCGCTCTAGAGGCAGAACCGCAATCGGTCCGGTTAGTACTTGATGCCCTTGATGTCGGTCATTCTGACGCTGCCGACATTCAGGACTTTGAACATTTGATCCTGTCCCGATTGCGGGACAGTCGCCTCTGTAACCGGCGCATAGACGTCGGTCGGCGCTTGGGACTGCTTACCAGCGGCCACCATCATGGCTTTGATGTAATAGCGCTGATCACCAACCAGCTTGCCGGCATTGTCACGGCCATCCCACTCGAAGCCAACCAAGCCGGCTGCATTCCGGCCAAGATCAAGCGACTTCACGAGTTCGCCATTCTCACGCGTGACCTGAACGGTGAGCCCCGTCACATCGTTAGGCAAATCGATCGCGCCACTGATGCCGCCTTTGTCGTCAGCCGTCGCCATACTGCCAGGCACAAGCACTGTCTTGCCGACAAAGCTCATGGCTGTTGCAATGCGGTTTTCCGACAATTGCGTCGCCACATTCTTCATCGTACTATTGAGTTCAGCAATGCCCGACACAGTTGAGAATTGTGCCATCTGCGCAATCATCTGATCATTCGATTGCGGTGCAAACGGATCCTGATTGGACAGCTGAGCCGTCATCAATTTCAAAAAATCTTCCTGACCGAGCTGCGTCTTCTTGGCCGGCGCGCCCGACGATGAGCTGGCTTTGCTGACGCCAATCTTTTGCAGAAGGGCATCAAGCGATTGCTGGGCAGATGCGTTGATTTCAGCCATTGGGAAACTCTTACTTTCCGACGCTCAAGGTTTTCAGGATGAGGCTTTTTGCTGTCGCGATGACTTCGATATTGTTTTGGTACTGTCGCGAGGCTTCCATCATGTCGACCATCTCTTCATTGAGATCGACATTGTTGGTGTAGACAAAGCCGTCGGCGTCCGCGAGCGGATGGCCAGGCATATGGCGGCGTTCAGGCTCAAGACTGGAGCGTTCTACGCCGACAGCATCGACAGTGGCGACGGCTCCACTTTGACCATTGCCCGGATAGGCGGTCTCAAAGACAGGGCGCAGGGCGCGAAAGGCATCATTCTTGTTGCCCGCTACAGAACCCGCGTTTGCGATATTACTCGCCACTGCATTGAGGCGGACTTTCTGTGCGGCCATGCCACGACCGGCGATATCAAAAACAGTCAGCGGTTTCATCATTCACCTTTGAGCGCTTTGCGCAGGCCGTTGATCCGGTCGCTGAGAAAATTGAGAGAGGCTTCGTAGCGCATGGCGTTTTCAGAGAACTGCAATTGTTCAACATGCAGTTCGACAGTGTTGCCATCGAGCGAAGTGGATAGCGGTGTGCGGAATTTGACATCTGCGCCCTCACCCCCACCGGCCGCTTTAGCCGTGAGATGGAGTGGGCTTGTCTTGTCCAATGTACCGGTGCCGCTGAGAGCGCTGGCGTAAGCGGACGAGAAATCGATGTCGCGCGCCTTGTAGCCAGGCGTCGCGGCGTTCGCGATGTTGGAGCTGAGAATTTCCATACGCTTCTGACGCAGCTGAAGCGCGGCACCCTGCGGCTGGAGGAATTTGTCGAGAACTTTCATCGCTGCCTTTCCGCCCTTGTTTGGACGGAGATACATCAGCAAGTCCCGTGCCAGCCTTAATATGCTGAAAGTTCAGAGACTTATTGGATGAACAGCTGAGTGATCAAAACGTCTTCAATGGGATTGATCCCAAGGTCAGCCCGCAAGGTCTGATTGAGCCCCGTCCGCAGGTGCTCGCTGATCAGCCGCGGACCATCGTCGGTCACGGCTTGATCATAGGGGAAGACGGAAAGGAGTGCGTCAACGCGGGCCCGCAGCGGCAGGACGCGCGCCTTGAGGCTGTCCTCGACCTTCGGACCCTTGCGGGTCACAAGCGTCACTTGGACGATGAGAACGCGCTTCTTCTCACGAAAATTGGTGGTGAATTCTTCACCGAGCGGGATGTAGCGTGCGACGAACGGGTCTGGCCCTTCATCAGGCTGTGGCACCTTGACCGGAATATGGGCCCGCGCGGCAATCTCAGCAGCTTTTTTTGCCGCTTCAGCCTTCTGCTTTTCGATCACTTCGGTTCGCTTGGCCCAGAAAAAGCCCCCGGCTCCGCCCAATGCCATCAGCAGGACGAGGCCCAGTGCCATCGAAAAGGGGCTTTTGATCGCCGCGACAAGCGCGCCAAGGATCTTTCCGACCATCAGACCCAGCCGCCGCCACGTTTACGCGGGTCAGGTTCCATAATACCCCGGAACGCCATGGCGATGGCCTGATGGCTCTCATTGCGCGATTTGCGATCCCGTTTGCGCAGAACGATGTCGCCATGCCGGTCCGGTCCGCGGACATCATAGCCCTCATATTTGCGGACCAGCGTCTGGAGCGCTGCAAGAAATTGCTCTTCCGTCATTGGATTATTCCTGAACCGGTCAGGCCAACACTTCGCCCAAAGTGCGCCGCTCGGCGAGGCTCATCGGCATGCGCGACACGAACGCATAGCGTGACGCAGCGTAATGATGCACGTAAACGGGCTCCATCGCGATCCGGGCATCGAGGCGCGCCTGAGCCGGAACGGCATCCGAAGGCACCCCCTTGGGTGCGTAAAGCGCCCGGGGTTGGGCCCAAGCACCGGGGTCGTCCGCCATGGGCGGTCGCCCTGTGGTCACGGGAACGGGCAGGTGCGCCCGCTGGCTTTGAGAACGCAGAAGCGTGGAATCGCGTATTTCGGCCGGAATTTCCGTGGTCAGCGCGTCGTCCGGCAGCGACAGCACACGCTGGTCGCGGTTCACCATCCCCTGCGGCATTGCCCGCTGGGAGGTAAAAAGGCTGGGTGACAAAGATTGCCCCAGCATTGGAAGCGCTTCGATCGCCATAAAGAACGACCTGCCCAAACCGTCCTGAGAAGGCCTCGGACGTTGGGCGCAAGTCTAGCGCATCCCGGCCAGCTTGGCCATGGAGTTGTAAAGCCGCAGGATTGCTCGCCCTAGATGCAGGGCCGGGGCTCTCCCCCTGCGCCACCATGAGCGCCGTCAGCCGCGGGTGAGCGTTTCAACCGCCGAGCGGAGCATTTCCGAGCCGGTCTGCAGAGCGCGCGCATTGCCATTATAGGCCTGCTGCGCCTGGATCATCCGCAACATCTCAGCCGAGATATCCACATTGGCCTCTTCGACCGCGCCTTGCTTGATATCGCCCATGCCATCGCGGGTGGGCTGATGGTAGGTGGCCGGGCCCGATTGTTCGGTGATTTTCAGCTTGGCGCTGCCCGCACTGGCAAGCGCCGTCTCATTGGTGAAGCTTGCGACGGCCACCGCGCCAACTGGCACCAGCGTACCCGTATTGGTCGTGACATTGATCACACCGTTCGGAGCGACGGAGATGCTGCGGATCTTTGTGGCATCGCCACCAACGGCCGACAGGATGTTCAATGGCTTGGGTTGATCCGTCACCATGGCACTCGTGCCTGTGCCAACAAGCCCGAACCCAAGCAATTGTGCACCGCTGTTATCAACGACATCGCCCGCCGCATTCATCGTCAGGCGACCCGCACGGGAGTAGGAGATATCCGCCTCACCTTCCGCACTCGGCTGCTGAAACGCGAACAAGCCACCGCCAAGAATGGCAAGATCAAGAGAGCTGCCCGTATCACTCAGGCTGCCCTGCGCCGTTGAGCGCCGAATGTCGTTGGTCAGCGCACCGTGCCCTGCTTCAGTGCCAGGTCGCGCCGATGCCGATGAGGCCATCACGTCAGTGAACTGCGCCACCGACCGCTTAAAGCCGACGGTTTTGGCGTTCGCGAGGTTGTTGGACACCACGCTCAGATCGCGTGACGCACCGACCAGACCTGTAAGCGATGTTCTCATCATGGCAGGGCTCCTTGTTGCCGCGTATGCAGCAATCCCTGTGCCAAGCCCGTGGATGAAGCTTTCGGGCTGCTTTCAGAACGCTAAGCCGCTGAAATTCATTCAATATTTTGATCATTTCACTTGGCCCTGAATTTGCTGATCTCACGCGCAGTCAAGGAAAGCGCGCCACGTCCATGCAATCGAACACTCGCCTCAAACTCTCGATGCTGATCATTCCCGCCACGCTCTGCGGCTTTGCCGCGATGCTGTGGTGGGCACCGCCCGCCGTCGCCTTCGGCGCGCTTTTTGACCCAATCGCGTTTGCGCTTGTTGCGGGCGGTACAGCCCTCGTCGCCATGATGCGCTCAGGCCCCGAGCCTTTTGCTTACGCGACGCGCATGCTGCTCAAGCGCGAGGAACCAAGCGCGCAAAAGCAGGAGCGGCTCACGGCTGAATTCACCGCAATGGCTGGCATCGCCCGCCGGTCCGGCTTGGTTGCGCTCGAATTCCACCCGGTTGAGGATCCATTCGCCGCACGCAGCCTCGCCCATCTTGTCGACGGCGCGGACGAGGAGCGCTTGGCCGCGATTCTCGATCGTGAACTCGTTGAACTCGATGCCGAAAACACAAAAGCGATTGATGCGTGGCAAGGCGTCGTCGACCTCGCGCCGGCTATCGGGCTAATCGGCACCTTGATCGGCCTTGTTGGTCTGCTTGGACAACTCAACGATCCGCAAGCGATTGCACCGGCTCTTGCCGTCGCTTTGCTGACGACCCTTTACGGCGCAGTCATCGCAAATATCATCGCCGTGCCTGTTCTTGCGCGTTTGCGCCGCGTACTGGCTGCCGATTTCGATCACAAGCTGATGATCGCGGAAGGCTTGAAGGCTCTCGCGCGCGGCGAAGGCCCACGCCGCATGCGCGAAACACTGCTGCCGCTCTCGTCAACGACGCCAACGCTCACCCTTGTCTCCAATAGCGTGTCATGAGCATCCCGGCCCACATCGCCGCCCGTGGAGCGCGCCGCTACATGCTCGCGCGGCCGCAATCGACATGGCTGATTACCTTTGCCGATATGGCCATTCTAATGGTGGCCTTCTTCGCGGTAATCATTTCTTTTTCACATATCAATCCGCATGAATTCACAAACCTATCTGATGCCATGGGCGAGCGGTTTGGTGGCAAAAAGTCAGGCAATGCTCTGGTTGCCATTCTTCCCGCTTCTCAGCCGACAATGGTGCCGCCCGCCGATCTTGATATGCCGCAAGAAACGGTGGCTCCTGCACTAACGCCCGACCCTGCGGCACAAACCGCCATTGGCGAAGCGGTTCTGGCCGATCTTGCAAAGCAGTTCGAGCCGCTCTTGGCCAATGCCGCCATTCAAATGCAGCAGGCGCCGCAACGCATTGTGATCACATTGGGTGCGGCTGGCTTTTTCCAATCCGGTTCGGCCGAGCTTGATCCCAAAGCCATTGAGTCCCTCACACGCATGGGGCAAATCGCCGGCACAGCGCCGATCGAAGTGACGATTGAAGGACACGCCGACTCAAAGCCTGTGTCCGGTGGTCGCTATCGTAACAATTGGGAGTTGGCTGCGGCTCGCTCTGCGGCAGTGCTGAAAGTTCTGACTGAGACATCAGGCCTGCCCGAAGGCTCTTTCAAGATCGTCAGCTACGGGGCCTCACGCCCAACAGCGCTTGAAACCGATGCGGCCGCGCTAGCGCGCAATCGCCGCGTCGATATTGAGATCCGTTACCGTTGAAGATCGTTTCACCGTCCGCAATATGCGACGGCATGCGCGTTTAGGCGCCGCAAAATTGAGTTCAATATAGGCTAGTATTGCCAGCGATACTGGCTGTTACGCGTGACGATCAATCGTCCTGCATCCATTCGCGCAGCTGAGCGAGTGCCGCCTTCTTGATCTGTGAGACACGCCCCACTGTCACATCAAGCACTTCGGCAATCTCTTCGAGGTTCAACTCCTCGACGAAGTAAAGCTGGAGCACCATCGCATCACGCTCTTTAAGGCGCTTGAGATTCGCCATCAGGCGCGCCTTCATATCGCCGGCTGCCAACGCGGTCTCCGGCGTATGGCCGGGATCGGCAAACCAGGCCGAATGATCATCATAGACTTCGTCGAGCGATTTATCAGGCGCGACGCTGATCTGGTTACGCCATTGCGCTAATTCAGCGGTAGTAATCCCAAGTTTTGCAGCGACAAGCGCCGGATTTTTAATGTCGCCACCCTCGCCGGAAATTTCTTTCTCAGCGGCGGTGATCTTGTCGCGACGCTGCACGGCGTTCCGTGTCAATGTGAGATTGTTACGAATATGGTCGATCAGCGTGCCGCGAATACGCATCATGGCATAGCTGCCAAACGTGGCGTCGCCGCGGTCTTCGAAGCGCTGTGCGGCTTCCACCAGCGCCAGCATCGCCATTTGCATCATGTCTTCGATATCGAAGAGATCGCGCGCGCGGCCGTGGACCTGCCAGGCGAGCTTGCGCGCCAGAGGCATATGGGAACGAACCCGTTCGGCGACGATCGCTTGATCGCTCGCGGGAGCCGTATAGGCGCGCAATCCGGACATGTCAGCCGTCCTCCTGTGTGCCAGCTGCAAACATTTCAGCTGCACCTTCATCGACGGGTGTCGCATGCGGACCCGTTATGCGTTTTGCGAGAGCTTCCAGTGCACGCGCCGAGCGTGATTGCGGCGCGGACATGACAACCGGGCTACAAGCGCCAATGCTCTTCAGCATCTGCGCATCTTCCGGTATGCTGCCAACATGATAGAGATTACATGTCAGGAATTTTGCAGCGATTGCCTTAAACCGGCGAAAGACGTCTTCACCATGGGCATCATCGCGCACACGGTTTACGACGACGTCAAAATGATTGACCCCGGCCGTTTGGTGCAAAACCTTGATGCAGGCGTAAGCATCAATGAAGGCTGCCGGCTCGCCCACAACGACAATCAGCTTGCGGTTGGCGACACTCACGAAATCAACGACATTGGATTCAATGCCAGCGGGTGTATCAATGATGAGATAATCGGCGATGGGCGCCAGCTGATCAAAGGATTTGGCGATCTGATGACGCAATTCATGCGACAGATCCATCAATTCTGCGAGACCGTTACCACCCGCGATCAGCTTGACGCCGAGCGGCCCTTCGGTCGCAATCTCAGCCAGCGAAACTTCTTCGCCTAAAGCATCAACCAACGTCTTCTTGGGATGCGCGCCCATCACGATATGAGCATTCGCGAGCGCCAAATCGGCATCGAACAGCGCAACCTTATGACCGGCCCGCTGTAGGGCAAGCGCCAGATTGACAGAGATGTTGGTTTTGCCAACGCCGCCCTTGCCGCTCGAGACGGCAATTTTATAGGGGCGTTTGGAAAGTGCGCCGGTCAATTCAAGGTCTCCTTGGCTGCTCCAGGAAGGCTTCCGCGGATCAGACGCTCCAACATTTCCATGTCAGGTTCAACTACACCCTTGAGCAGATGCGAGCTCGACGAGAGGAACGCTACCGGCGTCGAACGCAGAGCCAAGAGGCTGACCGTGCTCAATGTCAGCCGCATTTCACTCAGCTTCGTGAGAGCAACGCCATCAAGTGTCGGGTAGCGATCGAGAAGATCTTCCACCGCTTCCGTGCAGAGATTGGACGGCACGACACCGCAACGCACAAGCGGCGCCATATCGGGTGCATTGTCATTGAGGATTTCGAGGAGATCGGTCGCCTGCTCGAAATCACTCGGCATGTTGACAAAGATCGAGACCTGACGACCGGTCGAACGCGCAAATTCCGTCAGCGTGGCCGGACGCTCAATATCGATCACCGGCACATCGAGAATGCGGGCGAAGCTACGCATTTGTTCCGAAGACGCCAGACGATCATGATCGGCATTGACGAATGTGATCCGCTCATCCGGGCGGTTCATACGCAAACGCGCCGCCAATTGAGCGAGCAAAGTGGTTTTTCCAGAGCCTGACGGGCCGAGGGTGACAACAACACGGCCCCCTTCTGGCGACAGCAAAGGTTCTTTGCACTGCATGCGCTTGGCAAGAAAGGCCGCAAATTTCTGATCGGAATGGTCGCCACCGACTGCACCCGCCTGTGCCAAGAACACAGAGATAAGGGCCGGCGAAGCGCCGGCGGAGCGCAGACCACTGACCATCAAATCAGAGGACAACATTGCTTTGATTTCGGAGAGCGATTTTTCAAGCCCTTCGATGCGCGGATCAACCGACGGTTGGACGGGCGCAGCCGCTGCCTGGGGACGGGCTGGTGCTGCAGAGGCGCGCGGCTTGGACGATGTGGCATTTCTCTTTTTCTCGAGAAGTGCTGCAAATTCTTCGGCGCGCGCCTTGGCTGAACCGGCCGCAGCGCGCATGTCGCCAGCCTCAACCTCATTCACCGCGTCACCGCGACTGGCAATGATTTCAATGCCGTCGCGCACTTGGCGGGTCGAGAGGATGACGGCATCCGCGCCTAATTCGCGCGTCACCTTGGCCATGGCCTCGACACTGTCTTCACCGACGATTCGGACACAATGCATCATGGCATTTCACTCACTGCTCGGTTGCGCCAATGACGGCGACGACGTTGATACGTTTGGATTCAGGAATTTCGCGATAGGATAGAACAAGCGCATCTGGCACTGCCTGGCGCACGAGCGCCGAAAGATCGCGACGCAAGATCGGTGCTGTAACGATGACGAGCGCTTTTCCTTCGTCCGCAAAGAGCCTGCTCTGTTCCTGGAAAGATTCGAGAAGCTTGCGGCCGAGACCAGGCTCGATCATGCCGGAATCGCGGCCGCCGGCGCGGGCGTTCTGAACGATGATCTGCTCAAGGCCCGAATCGAGCGTGACAACCGACAAGGCTTCTTTGGGATTGGAGACGCGCTGGACGATAACGGGCGCAAGCGCAATGCGCGCAGCCTCGACAAGGTCGTCAAGCTCACGCCCCTTCGCACCAGCGAGCGCCTCAAGAATACGTTGCAGATCGGTGATTGTGATTTGCTCGGCAACCAGCGCCTTAAGCACTTGCGTGAGTTGCGCCAAGGTCACGACTTTCGGCACAAGACCGGAGACAAGGTTCGGCGCGGTCTTCGAGACGTGATCGAGCAGAGCCTGCACATCGTCCTGGCCGAGCAGATCGCTCGCATGGCGCAGCAGCAATTGATTGAGATGGGTGGCAATGACCGTTGACGGATCGACCACGGTATAGCCGGACGCCTGCGCCCGCGCGCGATCATTCTTGTCGATCCAGACGGCATCGAGGCCGAAGGTGGGATCCTTTACCTGTTCGCCCGGCAGAACAACATTGCTGGAACCGCCCTGAATAGCGAGCATCTTGCCCGTGACGATTTCATCCTCAGCAACGATCACACCGGCAATGGTGATCCGATAAGCATTGGGTTGTAGCGAAAGATTGTCGCGAATACGCACAGCAGGAATGATGAAGCCAAGATCACGCGAGGCTTGTTTACGAATACCGGTGATCCGTGCAACGAGCGCGCTCTTACCGTCATCTTCTACGAGCGGGATGAGGCCATAGCCAACTTCCAGCATGAGCGGCGCACGCATCGACACGTCTTCGAGCGAGAGCTTGTCATCCGATTCTTCGGCATCCCCTTCGACAGCGGCTGCTTCCGCCGTTGCCGATGCCGCCGCATTCGCCTGCAGCTTGTTGCCATACCAGCCAGCTGCAGCGGCAAGGCCACCGGCCGCAAGAAACAGCATCATCGGCATGCCAGGAATGATACCAAACAGAGCGATAATGCCAGCGACCGGATACCAAGCGCGACCGCCCCCCATCTGCAGGATCATGCGATCGGTCAGATCATGCGCAGACGAGTCACGTGTGACGATGATCGCGGTGGCAAGCGAGAGCAGAAGCGACGGGATCTGAGCGACGAGACCATCGCCGATCGTCAGCGTAATGTAGATCTGAGCCGCTTTGCCGAGCGACATATTGTATTTCATCATGCCGATGATGAGGCCACCGATGATGTTGATGGCGAGAATGAGAAGGCCGGCAATCGCATCGCCCTTCACGAATTTCGTCGCACCGTCCATCGAGCCGTAAAAATCGGCTTCGCGTGATACTTCTTCGCGGCGTCTTTTGGCTTCTTCCGGCGTCAGCAAGCCGGCATTGAGTTCCGCGTCGATCGCCATCTGCTTGCCGGGCATCGCGTCGAGGGTAAAGCGCGCGGACACTTCAGACACGCGGCCCGTGCCTTTCACGATCACGGCAAGGTTGATGATGATGAGGATCAGGAAGACGAGGATGCCGATGACGAAATTGCCGCCGATGATAAACTCGCCGAAGGATTTGATCACCTGACCGGCAGCATCCGTTCCCTTATGTCCGTCCGTCAGCACGACGCGGGTGGAGGCGACGTTCAGCGCCAAGCGCAGGATGGTCGCAAACAGAAGAATGGTCGGGAACGAGGAGAAATCGAGCGGGCGATAGGTGTTCAGGCTCACCATCAGAATGACGAGCCCGAGCACGATGTTAAATGTGAAGAAGACGTCGAGCATGGTGGGCGGAACTGGCACCACCATCATCAGGATCAGCGCGATCAGGGCCAACGGCATCATGAGGGCCCGTGAATTCGCCCCAAGGCCGCCCTGTCGAGATATCGCCGCCGTATCGGACACGCTTCTTTGCTCCTGTCGAATTTCCGTCGTCTTCAGCCCGTCTTGTCTGAATTTCGACGGGAAAAGGGCCGGAAACCCCTGCTCGGAAGGGTCTTTGCAACGACCATGCCAGCGATTTTGGGTGCGGCACGCTTCTTGCTGACCCGTTTACGCAACGGTTCGAAAGGACATTTCCGTGCGTAAATTCGTCCCCGTACTGGCTCTTTCGCTGCTCGCAGGCGGCTGCGTCTCCATGGGTGGCGCAGTGCCGGTGGATGCCGAGGGCAATCCAGTCCCGCTGCGAGGCACGGGCTATGCCACGATTTCGGTGCAGCCGGGCCGAAGCGCCAATCAAAAGCAAATCATCGCCATCCGGGCTGCCAAGATCTCGGCCATGCGCGACCTCGCCGAGAAGATTTATGGTGCCCAGATCGATGCGGCATCGTCCTCGGTCCAGGGCCGGATGCAGGGCGATTATGTGCGCGCCAACATCGAAGGCATCGTTCGGGGTGCACGCACCGTCAAGATCGGCCTCATCCGCAAGGATGTTTACGAGGTCGTTCTTGAAGTCGATCCGCAGGACGTTGCGGCCATGCGGCTCAATCCCCGCCCGGTTTATCGGTGAGGTTTGCCATGAAGCGCGTCTTCTTCGTTCTTACTCTCCTTGCCTCGGCCTTCTGCGCGGCCCCGCCCGCCGAAGCGACGCTCCGGGTCGTCAAGGGTGAAGGCTGGGCTCCCATTTCCGGCAATGCGACGGCCGCCGCCCGCGAACGCGCTTTGGCAGCTGCGCTTTACGATGCGGCAAGCCGTCTCCAATCGAAGGTGCGCGGCGCAAGCCAGCTCAATACGCAGGGTCGCCTGTCCGAGGAGATGAGCATCACGGTTGCGGCCCAGCTCAAGGGTTATGAGATCATCAAGGACGGCCAGATGGGCTCGAATTGGATGATCGTTGTCGAGGCTATTGGCGAAGGCGAAAATGAGGGACCTTGCGACCCCAACCGCCGCGTCGACCTCGATATGCGCCATATCGGGATCCGAGTGGCCCCCGGAATCCAAGGCCATGCCAATGCCGCCATTCATGAAGGGCTAGCGCGCGGGATCGAGGCTCTCGCCACCGGCGGGACCTATGTTGTCGCAGACCAACGCTTCTTGCCGCCGCTTCGGGGCGCTGAGCGTAACCATGCGTCAAGCCTCGATTACGCGACACAGGTCTCAGGCGCATTGCCGAGCCAAGCAGGCTATTCCCTCTCAGGGACCATCATCGCGGAAATCGACCGTGGCGATTATTACATCGCCCAGAAGACCGCGATCAATGTCACTATCAACTTGAAATTACGTGATAATTTCAATGGTGTGGTGATCGCCAACATCCAAGAACAGCAGGTCATCCCCGGCTCGACCACGGTCTACGGCTTGCCGCGGAGTGGGTTCGACAACCTGCCCAAGGTCAATATCGCGCCCCTGTTCCAGAAGGTACAGGCCGCGCTCGACAGCGTCTTGGCCTGCAAGCCGCTGCGCGCGGTGGTGATCGCCAAGAATGGCAACAAGCTCGTGCTCTCTGCCGGCCTCGATAATGGTGTTCAGCCCGGGGATTACTTCCTCGTGAACCCAAAAGGCCGCGACAGCTGGCAAATCCTGAAAATCGAAGACGCGTCTGCTGGCCGCGCCATCGCCCGGCCGATCCGGCCCGGTCGACAGGTTCCGGTCAATTCTCTCGTCGAAATGCTGCTGTAGGAGACTGCCCATGGTTCGCCCTCTCCTCATCCTCGCGCTGGCGTTCAATGCAACGTCTGCACTCGCCAATACTGACAAGTGGGGTCCCGATGATCTGCGCCGGGTGCTCGCTAATTGGCTCGAGCAGCAGGGGACGCCTGTTCCCAACTTTGCGTCGATCGGGCCACTTGATCCGCGCATGCAGGTTTCGCCCTGTGATGCGCCGGAAATCAATGTCCGCAGTGCCGCCTCGACGTCTTATGTCCTGCGCTGCAAATCTCCCGAGACCTGGCAATATGTTCTGCGGCTCGATGGCGACCAACGCGCCTTCTCGCCAGAGCCACGCCAGCAAGGACAATTTGGCACGATCATCGTGCCGCGGGCCATGATTCAGGCGGGTACCGTGCTTAAAGCCGACATGCTGGAAGAAAAACCAGCCACCGGCGCCGCTCCGCCGCAAGCATTCCGCTCCGTGGCCGATGCCGTGGGCCTGCGCGCCACAGGCAATATCCAACCGGGCATCGCGCTGACGCAGCGGCATGTGGCCAAGACACCAAGCGTTTTAAAAGGCGAGACCGTGACCGTTATGGCGGGAGGCACAGGCTTCCAGATTGCCATGCCCGGCCGCGCCGAACAGGACGGCTACGAAGGCGATCTGATTACCGTACGGAATCCGAGCAGCGGCAAGACCGTTACCGGTCGCCTTGAACCGGGGAGAACTGTCTATGTCAGACAATTCTAACACTGTGCAGAACCACACAATGGGGCTAAACAAATGGCTCCGGCACCCGTCTTACGGGTTAGAGAAGGGACTAATCCAATGATCGACGGGATCCGCCAGAACCTGACCTATCTTGATCCGAGCAGCCGCAAGGGTGCGAAGGCCGAGAATGCGAATGGTGCCACCGCCAAGCCGGCCACGCTGTCGATTGGCCCGGGTGCCGAACTCGTCGAGATCAGCGCTTCGGCCAGCCGAGCAGCAACCGGCGCGCCGATTGATAAATCCCGCATCGAGGCCATCCGCGACGCGATCCGCCGCAATGCCTATCCGCTGGATTTCGAGAAGCTCGCCGAGCGTATGATCGAAACCGACATGGGATTGGCCTCGGGGAAGTGAATGACGGAAGATCCGGTTAGGGATCTCACACACCTTCGCCATCAGTTTGTCGCGTTGCGTCACGCTCTTGCCACTCATGATGTGGCGGCGATTGACGCAGCGACCGACGCTTTGCGTCAAGCACTCAGCACAATTCCATCCCATCCGTCCGTCTCAGCCGAGACCCAAGCGCTCGTGCGTGATATCGCAGCACTTAGCGGCGAAGTCGAAGCGACGCTCGCATCGCGTCTGCAAGCATTCGATCTTGTGATTGAAGCGCTGCGCGCCGAGGAAGGCACACGCCCATGACCATCTCAAGCGAACTCCTGATAGGCCTTGTGGCCGGGATCGCGATTGCCGTCATAGCGCTTCTGATTGTGCGCGGCCGCGCCATGCTGCAGCGCCGCCCCAGTGTCAAGGCGGTCGCGTCCGACCCCCGCGTCGAACAGCTCGCCACCCGCGTTGGTATGCTTGAAAAACAATTGCAGCTCACACGGCTCGATCTGGAACAGGCGCTGACCGCAGCATCGGATTCGTTGCGCGCCGACATCAAGCTCATTCAAATGCAAACCCAATCCGTCCGCGGCGCGGCCGAAACTGACGTCGTCGATCTGGCTGTCCGGCTTGCACGCGAAGGTGTTGATGCTGATGATATCGCTCGCCGCACCGGACTACCGAAAGATCTGATCGAGTCGATCCGCGTCCTGCACAATGCAGGCTGAGTTTTCGATCAGGCGGGATCGAGCGCTGGTGTTGGCGCTGGATTGACAGCGGGCTTCGGCTTACGCGCTTCGCGATTGCGCTTCAGCGTTTCGACTTCAAGTGCTGCGGCATCGCTCAGGCTGGCAACAATGACTTCGCCACGCCGTGCATAACCTTGTTTTTCGGCAGCACTTTTGACGAGATAACTGCCTGATGTGAGCACTGGCAGCGACGTAACAATGTAAGTCAAGATGAACGGCACCACGCCCATGAAAGCTGCGATGCCATAAACGAGAACCGCACCGGTCAACATCTGCCACAGACGATATCGCGCATAGAGCAGAACAGGGATCAAAGTCCACATCGACGAAATACGTTCTGGCACAAGCATCAGCGATCCATCGGACTGCATCCCGCTGGTGCAGCGGATCCAATGGCCATCATCAACGGGGATGCTGACATTCTCGAGCGGTGTTGCCGGCTCAAACGTCGCACCTTCAAGGCCTTCACGCGGTTGCAACTTGAAATAAACGTCACCGCGCATCAGCACGAGCCAATCAGAGCCGCCAATTCGCTGCAGAAGCTCCGGATCATCGCGTAGGGCGGATGTTTTATGCTGACCAAACATCAGCACAAGATCACCCGCGACGAGACCGCTGCGTTCCGCTGGCGTATAGCGGCCAACGGCCGCGACGACGACAGGCTCATCAAAGCTTCGTGTCTCGTATTTCATCCTTCAGCGCCTCACGGATAGGTGATCGGCGGTTCGGTGCGTCGCGGCACCGACGCTGTCGTGCGCGGCTGACGCACCGTCGCTTGCGGAATGGGTGGCTTCAATTGCGTGTTAGCGGCTGCAGCAGGCGCCGCCGCGGCTGAGGATTTCAGGGCGTTCAATTGGCCAATCATTTCACTCAGACGCGTATTGAGCGCCTTTTGCGCAGTCTGTAACTCATCAACGGACTGCTTGATCTGATTGATCGTCTTATCTGTGTTGGCGGCAAGTGTGACTTTGGCGCTCATCGCATTTTGCGACACTTGCAAGGCTTGCATTTGCTTTTTGAGTTCTTCGGCATTGGCTGAAACATTCGTAAGCGCCTGCATGGTCGCTTTCGAGGTTTCCGTCATTTGCTTGGACGTTGCCGTCAGTGCATTGATCTCGCCCGCAAAAACGAGGAGGCCATCGCGGTTCGTCTTCGCCATCAACTCAAACTCGTTGAGCGAGCGTTTGTAGAAAACGAGGGCTCCGAACACGCCAACGCTCGCGCAGAGCAGGATTAGCACGGTCGCGTAGAACAAGATCATGTTGTTGCGGCGATTGCGTTGAATGAATGTGCCAACCTCGCCACGCAGGCGTTGGATCTCCTGCGCGGAATCAACCGCCGTCCCCGCGGCCGCAAGCGCCAATTCGATGGCTTCATCGAGCCGCGGCTTCGACGGTTCGGCGGCAGCGTCACTCTTGGCGGCCTTCACTTTTTCGGCCACGGCTTCTGCCTTGGCTTCAACGGTGTCCTTCGCCGCTTCCGGTGCCGCCTCTTTCGCGGGTTCAGCCTTCTTGGCGGCGGCCTTGGCATCCTTTTTCGGTGCGTCGCTCATCTCTGCCTTCCATTCTGAGCCAGCTTCTGGCGCGGTTCATGACGCTGGCAGCGCGTGCCAGAGCTTGCCATGACTTCAAGCGCTGGCAATTGGCGCGATGTAAATCCAAAAGCACGGCAACCATAAGGCCGCTGTACATCGTAAGTCACCATCATGTGACGGCACCCAAAACAGCTGGGGGTGTTCATGCAGCCACCTCCAGACGACGCCCATTCGCATCGAACTTCATGCTGTCTGGAATTTCGACGTCCGGCAAATCGCCTTGAGCGCCGGCCTGGAACACGAAAGAAAGTACGGTTGCAACGGCACGATAGAGATCGCCATGGATCTCGCCGCCGATCTCCGACGTGTAGTAAAGCGCACGGGCCAGAGGCGGGATGCTCAGAATGGGGATATCGCTCTGCGCGGCCTCATCCTTGATCCGTGCAGCGATCACATCCGTGCCCTTGGCAACGATTGTGGGAGCAGAACCTTCAGCAAAATCATATTTAAGCGCAACGGCGAAATGCTGCGGGTTGGTGATGACCACTTGCGCCTCACCGATATTGGCAACGGAACCACGTTCGGCGGCTTCACGCTGCAATTGCCGGATCCGTTGCTTAACTTCAGGCGAGCCTTCGGTCTGCTTGTGCTCTTCTTTCATTTCCTGGCGTGACATCAGCATTTTTTGATTATGACGCCACCATTGGATACCGGCATCCAAAGCGCCAATCACGGCAATGCCGCCAATCAGCAACAGCAAAGTCGAAATAAACAAGGCGCCGACCCGCTCGGCGCCCGTCTCGATTGGAACCGAAGAGAGCTCCAAAAGCTCGGGAAGGATCGAAACCAAAAAGACAAAGCCAACAACGCCAAGTGCCGCCACCTTCAAGATGGACTTGCCCAGTTCGATCAGCGCATTCATGCCGAACATGCGCGATAAGCCGGAGAGAGGCGAAAGGCGATTGCCCTTGAAGGCCAAGTTCTTGAAGACGAAATGGAAGCCCCCGAAGGCGACTTGCGCGACGATCGCGGTCAACAGCAAGGGGATGCTAAACAGGATGACTGTGATGATCGGCGAGGAAAACCGCTCGGCCAGCATCATGTAAAGTGGGATATCGCGCTGCATGGCATCCGTAATCGAGAACCCGTTCCGGAAGCCTGCACTGATATCAAAATAAAGTGAACGTCCCATCCAGGCGAATTGCAACGCAGCCACGAGAAGGACTGCGCCCATGACCATGTCTTTGGACGTTAAGATCTGACCTTCCTCGATCGCCTGTTGCCGGCGTCGCTCGGTTGGTTGTTCTGTTTTTTCCTGACCGTCATCCTCTGCCATGGCTATTTCCCAGTTCCAGCCAGAATGACATCACGCGTGATTTGCGAAACCACGTGAAGGAAAGACGCAATCGTCTTGCTGAGCGAAGGCAGTGCAATCGTCAACAAGACAAAGCCAACAAAGATCGTGAGCGGAAAACCGATCGAGAAGATGTTCATCTGTGGCGCTACACGCGTGAGCAAACCTACGATGATATTGACAAAAAAGAGCGCGGCAATCAGAGGCAAGCCGATGATGAAAGCGGCTGAGAAAATCAGGCCGGCGGCTTTTGTGATGTCGAGAAACATCTTTGGATCGAGAAAATCGCCACCAACAGGCAGCACGCTATAGCTGGCTACAACATGGCGCAGCAAAACGTGATGGCCTTCAACGACCAGGAAGATCAGCAAGAGCATGATCGACATGAACTGCGTCAAAACTGGCGATTGCGATCCAGTCTGCGGATCGATCATGGAGGCAAAGCCAATACCCATGGAGGCTGCAATCTGCTCGCCTGCCATGGAGACCGCCGCAAAGGCGAGCTGCACCGTTAAGCCGATGGCAGCGCCGATGATGATTTCATGCGCAACCAACAAGACACCTTTTATCGAAAAGAGATCAAACGGAGGCACATTGATGCTTGCGACAGCCACAAGCGCAAACGCCATCGCAAAAGCGACACGGACCGGCACGCTCAGCGCCGAGGCCGAGAAAAAGGGAGCCGCCACAAACATAGCCGACAGGCGGACCGTCAACAGGAAGAAGGCAGCGAGCCGTTCATAAAGCGTGGTGTCTTCTAAAACGATCATCGTCCCACCCGCCCGATTTCATTAAAGATGAGCGAGAAGAAGCCACTGATCGTGCCAATCATGAACGGTGCCGACAGCGCCAGCACGCCGATGACAACGACGAGCTTTGGCACAAAGGTAAGCGTTGCTTCGTTAATGGATGTTGCCGCCTGAAAGACACCGATAATCAAGCCAATCACCAACGCCGCAATCAGCGCAGGCCCAATCGTGAACAAAACGCTGATGAGCGTCTCGCGGCCGATGAGGATGAAGGGCTGATAATCCATGGTCAAAATGCCTTATTAAAGCTTTCAACCAAGGACGACATTGTCATGGCCCATCCGTCGACGGCCACGAAGAGAAACAGTTTGAATGGCAGTGAGACAAGCGTGGGCGACAGCATCATCATGCCGAGCGACATCAGAATGCTGGCGACGACAATATCGATGACAAGGAACGGCAAGAAAAGCAGAAAGCCAATCGTGAACGCGGTGCGCAACTCGCTCAAGATATAAGCTGGCACCACAGTGGTGATCGGAATTTCTTCTGGCGTGTTATAGCGCTCGCCACCCTGCATTTCAGCCATCAGCAGAAGATCGGATTGGCGTGTCTGCCGCAGCATGAAGCCTTTCATGATGCCGATCGTGCGTTCGCCCGCCTGCTCCAGCGTCGCCTGCCCTGCATTGTAAGGCGCAATGGCTTGCGTGTTAATTTCCTTGAAGGTCGGCGCCATCACGAACAAGGTCATGAACAAGGCCAAACCAACAAGCACCTGATTGGGCGGCGTCTGCTGCGTACCGAGCGCCTGCCGTAAAATGGAGAGGGTGATAATGATGCGCGTGAAGCTTGTTGTGACAAGCACGAGCGATGGCAGCAACGTCAGGGCTGACATCAAGAGAAGCGCTTGCAGTGACAAGGATAGGGTCTGCCCGCCACCCGTCTGCTGCTGTAGCTTCAGCACAGGCAAATCGAACGACGAACCCGTTTGGGCATAGGCCGCCGCCGTTGTAACGCTTAACGCAATAATGACACCGAGGAGACGCTTCATAGGGCGTGCTCCTGGGGCCGTGTCACGATTTCCATTGCAGTGATGCCATCACGACCCAAAGCGCACAACACCGTCATGCCTTCAAGCTCAACAAGAGCGAGGCGCGCTTGCGGTGTGACCTGCACAATCGATTTGACCGCACTCTGTGTCCCAAACTTTGCCTGCAGCCGGTCACGATAGCGCAATAGCATCAGCGCCACGACAGCGAGCCCGCCGACGAAGAGTCCAGTTGACAGAAGATAGGTCAGGCTGGGTGTCACAGGCTGCGCACCCGCTGTTCCGGTGAAACGATCTCGGTGAAGCGAATGCCGAGACGTTCGCCAACCAGCACCACTTCACCCTTTGCGAGCAAGGTGCCATTGACAAGAATGTCAAGGTGTTCACCGGCGATCCGGTCCAGCTCAACAACCGAGCCATCATTCAACTTGAGAAGATCGCGGATCGAAATCTTGGTTCCGCCGACTTCGACAGTCAGCTGCACCTCGATATTCTCAAGCAGCTTGAGATTGTGTGCTGACGCCATCGGGGCATCAGAAGCATCCTGAGTTTCGTCGGAAACGCTCATTGTCCGTTCCTTTTCTATTCGTCGGTGATGCAGACGGCCATTTTGCCATCACGCTCGCCAATGGTTCCGGTGAATAAATCCTGACCTTCGACAAGGATCTTGACCTTTTCGAAGGACGGAATTTCGACCACCATGTTTTCACGTAACCGCAGCAATTCGCTGAGGCTGATCTTGGGATCAGCAATCCGCGGTACGAAGCTCAATTGGAGATCAAGCATCGCATCCTGCAGCTTGCGCTCCCAGTTGAGATCGCGGTCGGCGCCCACGCGCTGGATCTTGCTGCGCAGAATGGTTGCGATCTGCTTCAACGATTGACGTGGATAGAGAATATCGATCGTTGCGGGGTCGGCGAAAGGTAATTGCACGACGAAGGAGCAGACGATCACGAGCTCCTGCGCCTCGACAAAGAATGTAAACGCCGGATTTGTTTCGCTGCCCGAAAACTCGAATTCGACGGGGTAGACCTCACGCCAACATTCTTCCAACGTCGTCAAGCCACCATCGACAACGTTTTGAATGATCCGCTCTTCCGTGGGCGTGAATTCATTACTACGCGTCACGATGCTATCGCCACGGCCGCCGAAAAAGCTGTTGACCAGGATACTGATGAGACGTGGCGGGATCGTCATCAAGATCGACCCCTTCAATGCATCGGCTCGCCCAATCGACAGGCTCAAAAAGGAATCAAGGCCTTTTTGATAGTCCTCATAGCGACGTGTTTCCGGTGGTAGCGTCGAAATACGCGGCGCAAACCGCAGCATCGGTAGAAGAATGTTACGGAATTGCCGCGCGAACCGCTCATTGATCAACCGCAATGTGTGCAGATCGCCGAGCAGATTGGTATCATCAGCACCAAACTGGAACGGTTTATATTCGACAGGCGCGGAAATGCCCGGCGTGGCATCCACCGAGCCGTCTTTCAGCCCTTCGATGAGAGCTGCGACTTCTTCATTGCTGAGTTTGCGCGTGCTCGACATGGCTTATTGCATGACCAGTCCGGTGATGTAGACATCTTCGATCCCGCCGAACTCGGTACGATCGGTCAGAACCTTGTTGATCGCGTCCTTGAGCAGATTCTGGATCCGCTTGCGGTTTTCGATGCCGACAACATCACCTTCTGATTGCTCGCCGAGAATAGCGAGCACTTCGGCGCGGATCGCAACCTCATGCTTTTGGACGTTCTCGATGACCTTCTTGTCATACTGCGTGGCAAGACCAATGCTGATCTGCACGAAGCGGCGTGAGCCCTTCAGATTGGTCGTGAAATTGCCCGGAAATTCGAAATAGCTCGTAACGAACTTCTCTTTCGAAGGAACGGGCTTGCCAGCCGGTTCAGCAGGCTTCGCATCCTTGCCGTCCTTGCCATCCTTCGGCTTCTGATCGTCCTTGCCGCCGGCATTGTCAGCTTTCTTTTCGACGACAATCGCGAGCGGGCTCTCTTCTGGCGGCTTGGTGAGCTTGGCATAGAGCAAGCCACCACCGGCACCAGCGCCAACAAGCACGAGGGCCCCAACCACCATCAGAAGAATCTTGACGATCGGTTTTTTCTTTTTTTCTTGCGGTTCTTCAGCTGCCTCGGCCACGATGCGGCTCCTCTCAGGCTGTCATGTCGACGGAGAAGGCATCGCCTTCAACCGTTGATGTGGAAGATTGTGGGGCGACATCCGCCCTTCCGTTTTGCCGGCGATGATGATCGCCATTGTCATGCACATCGAAGCCAGCAAGGGTGTAGCCATCGCGGGCCAATGCATCACGCAAACCGAGTTCCGTTTGCGCGAGCGATTCCGAGGCTTCGTCATTCCCAGCCGTCATCGAGAGGCGCAGCTTCTGCCCATCGAGCGCAAGCCGAATGATAACCTGCCCAAGACCCGGCGGATAAAGCTGCATGCGAATTTCTGGCGTACCAGACCGCAAGGCGATGTTGATTTGCTGCTCTACCTGGCGCTGGCGAACCTCTGCGTCGCGCTGCGTATCGCGACGACCATCTGCATTGACAGCCGCGACGGCACTGGCATTGCGCGCCACGTTTTCGGGCGATGGCGTAATAATGGGCGTCTGCGCCACAGAAGCAGCCGCAACCACGGCTTCCGATGCCCCAGTTGATGTGCCCGGTGTGATGGTGACGTCGCGCACCATGGCAAGGATTTTAGGATCGGTCAGCGTGCGTTCCGCCTGTCGATCGGCCTGTTGATGATCACTACGCGTATCAGTGAGATGGCGTGCGTCATTCCGATCGATCGTCGCGCGTGCCACAGCGTGGCGGAGTGCATCGGCTGCATCTGCATCGAGAGCGGTGTTTTCACGCGGCGCCAATTCGGAGAGGTCAGCCCCGTCCACCAACGGTGACACGCCCACATTGTTGGTCGTGACCCTCACAGTCATCGTACGCTCGCCTTTGCCCGTGCTCTGCGGCTTGGCAGGCGCAATCTCGTTCATCACACGAAGGAGCGCTTCGTCACGTGAAAGAGGTTGCGGCAAAGGACGCGGATCGATTGCAACGGGTTGCGCCATCCGCGGATTGAATTGCACGTCAGCATCTGCACCATCAGGAGAAATGGATGGTTGCGCAGGCTGCGGCACCACCAAACCAGCTGGCTGCACGACTAAATTGTCGCCAGCCTGAGCACCTAGGATCTCAGCCGAAGCCGCAAGGGTGGTTTCATCCTTGTCGTCTTCAGGAGATGCATTCTCGTGCACAGGGCCGCTGATGATTGTCGGCGACACGACCGTCACTGCGATGGGTGCAACAAGCCCTTCGACGTCAAAGGATGACGTTTCCACGTCTTTCACTTTGTCTGACGAAAGCATCGCGCTGCGTTTGGTTGTCTTGTCGAGGCGCGTCTCGTCCGGCGTGTTCATGGTCACCGCTGCGCTCGGTGACATGGACGCAGCCAGCACGAACCCTTCAGCTTGCACGGATGCATGGCTGGGGTCTGGTGTCATCACCGCGGGCATCGCCATCACGTCTTCAGATTGCTCCAATGCGATTGATTCGCTTTTTGGTTGTAGCAAGGCTTGCGGTTGGGGCAACGGGGCCGCGGCGGACAGATTGTCCGCGTCGACCATAGCGACATCCGGCTGCGGTGGCGGCACGTCGACCAAAGGCGCGCGACGGACGGCAGGAAGAACTGGTCCGATGAAATCGGCCGGCACCTCATGGTCTACAACACCCGCTTCCATTGCGGGCAATTCAGCGGCCTCCGGCAGCCCGGCAGCAGCGACTGCTACCAGTGCTGCCGGGTCGGCCGTCAGCTCGGGGGGCCGTACAGGCCCAATGAAATCTGGCGACACCATCGGCTCCGCGGGTGCAGGGATGGGTGGCGCGATGGGTTCGGGTGGTCGGGCGGCGACGCCGCGGGTGGCCAATGCGCTGGCTGCCATCAAGGCAGCGATATCGGCCTCAGCCGGATCTGTCGCATTAACCAAGGTGCTGAAAACCGGCTGAACCGGTGGAATGGCAAGGGCGGGCAGGGCCGTTTCGGCGGACAAGGGCGGCATCGCGACGACTGGGCCTGTCGGGACACCGGCAGAACCAGCGGTCAGCGCAGGGGTTCCGGCCGAAGCATCGGTGATCCCAGCATCAGGGGCGACAAGCGCCAAAACAGCGTCAAAAGGGGCCGCAGGCGTGCCTGAAGCGGGCTGAATCGCGGCAACATCGCCCGGATTCGGCGTCGTTACGGTGATTGGAGTTCCCATGGCCTGCACGCGCAAATGCCTCACACAACTGTCAAAAAGCCGTCACATGACGGCCCCATCAGTTAGTTGAGCAAGTCACGTGCCATCAGAGGCGGCGGGTGGGCATCAAGGCCTCGCGGCGCGCTTCCTTTTCGAGCCGCTCGACGCGGCGAGCGGCCATTTCTTCTTCCTGGAGCCGATCAATTTGGCGTTTGCACTCAGCCAGCATGCCGGCAAGACGCACCCGCTCGACATCGAGGATCTCGCGGCGGGCACCGTCGACATCCTTGCGCTCATTCAACCGCGCCAGGATCTGAACGGTCGACTGAAACTCGGTGGGGCTCAAACCTGGCATCGCGAGATGCTCACGGTAAGACGCCGAAAGATCGGCCACTTGGCCGAGCCGGGTCTCAAGGCGTTGAATTTCTTCGGCCAGCCGCGCGGCCTCGCGGCGGACGGCATTCAGCGCGATCTTGCGCTTGAGCGCGACGACAGCGAGAGCACGGGCGCGGGTCATGGCAGGATCGACTGCAATCTGGCGTCGGTTTCAACCAGCGTCGAACGCTCCTGCATCCCTTGGCTGATAAAGCCAACAAGTTGCGGGTAGATCTGAAATGCCATGTCGAGTTCGGGATCTTGGCCTGTCTGATAGCCGCCGAGCAGCATCAGATCGCGGTTTTGATCCCAGAGGCTCAGATAACGCCGGAAGCGTCGCGCGCGCTGCATATGGGCCGGCGAAACACAATCGGTCATCGTCCGGCTGATGGATGCATTCACATCAATCGCTGGGAAAATCCCTTGCTCCGCCTGTTTGCGCGACAAAACGATATGGCCATCCAGAATGGCGCGCGAGGCATCAACGATCGGATCGTTCGTTGTGTCATCGCCATCCGCCAGCACAGTATAAATGCCGGTGACAGAACCGCCTGTTTGGGAATCAAGACCCGAACGCTCGAGCACCGAACCGATCAGCGAGATGACGGAAGGCGGATAGCCTTTTGTCGTCGGATGTTCGCCCAGAGCAAGCCCGAGCTCGCGCTGCGCATGGGCCACGCGTGTCAGCGAGTCGATCATCAGCAACACATTCTTGCCGCGCGAGCGGAAATATTCGGCATAGGCCGTAGCGCGATGCACGCCACGAATGCGCAACACAGGCGATTGATCAGCCGGGACAGCCACCATAACCGTGTGTGCGAACGACGAATGCTGTGACAATTCCTCGACGAAGCCTGCCACTTCACGACCGCGCTCGCCGATGAGGCCGATCACGACAACATCGGCGGTTGTGAAACGCGCAATGCAGGACAAAAGTGACGATTTGCCCACGCCCGAACCGGCGACAATGCCCACTTTTTGGCCGCGACCCAATGTCAGCAATCCGTTGATGGCACGTACGCCTGTGTCGAGCGTTTCACGCACGGGCTTGCGACGGAGCGGATTGACCTTCTCACCGCGCAATGGCCAAGACGCATCCAAATGCGGCGTACCATGGCCATCAAGCGGATTACCAGCGCCATCAAACACGCGCCCAAGCAAACCATCCCCAACGGGAACAACGTCGGCACGCGTCGTAGTTTCAACGCGCGCGCCCGCCAACAATGGCGCATTGCCGCCGGTAAGCACCATGACGGTGTAATCGTCGAGAAAGCCGATCACTTCGGCTTCGGTCCATTGACCATTCTCACAAGCGATGCGGCACTGATTGCCAACCGACACTGGAAAGGCGCTGGCATGGACAATTTGGCCATCGTAACGGCGCACACGCCCGGCTGCATTGACACGGCGACCCGCCTGGATCGAGGCCAGTTTGCGCTCAAGAACGGCAGAGGCATCAGCCATCATGGCGTACCATCCATTTCCGGAATGTCTTCATAATCAAGGTCGCGCGAGGACAGACGGAACGCGCCGGACGGCAGCTCATCATCTTCCATCACACGGATATTCGTGAAGATAGGCTCTTTCTTGAGCGCCATCTCCAGCGTGTGAAGATCACGTGGGCTTAAGAAAATAGTGAAATCCGTGCTCGCTTTGGTGAACATTTCTGCCGCGTTGCGGATACGCTCAACAAAAGCTTCCGGCATTTGCGCGAATGTGGCGCCAAACAATTCCTGTGCGAGACGGCGGACATGCTGCGCCATTACTGTCGCATTCCGATCGAACGCCTCGGCGCTCAACATGGTCAATTCCGCTTCCATCTTGCGGACAAGGGCCAACGCATCGCCAAACTCACGCTTGGCGGCATCAAGACCTTGCTGATAGCCAAGCGCGCGACCATCTTCTCGCGCCTGCTCGAGCGCTGCAATGATGGCCTGCGGATCGGGCGGTGTTTCAACGTCTTCGGGGGGCGGCGGCGCAGGCGGCATGACATCGCCGGCACCATCCTCAGCGATCGTCTCTGCACCGTCTAGCGGCAGCGCCTCTTCGTGCATCGCGGAGTTTACTTCGGGCTCAGGCTCCGGGACGAATTCGTTGATGACGCGAAAGCTTTGCTTCCCCCACGGCTTGAACGAAGGATCCGGCGTCCGCTCAAACCGCGTATCCTGAACGAAATGACCGTCTTTCTTGAGGAGTTGTTTGATCTCCTCAAATTTAAGGGCGCGGTTATCCTTAGACATAATCGTCCCCGCGGCCCGCTAGCACCATCGTACCAGCGTCGGACAGTTTGCGGGCTGTCGCAATGATCTTCTTCTGCGCTTCCTGCACTTCGGACACGCGCATCGGGCCTTTGGCTTCCATTTCGTCGATGATCGACGCGGCCGCGCGCTGCGACATACAACCGAGAATCTTGTCGCGCAGACGCTCGTCTGCACCCTTGAGCGCGACAGCGAGATTTTCCGGCTCGACATTGCGCAAAAGCACGCCAAGCGACTTGTCGTCAACTGCAATGAGGTTTTCGAAGACGAACATGTTTTCCTGAATGTTCGTCATCAAATCCTTATCGGCCTTCAGGAGGTCACGCATGATGCGCTGTTCATTCGCGCTCTGCGTGAAGTTCATGATCTTGGCTGCTGCCTTCACGCCGCCGATCTTCGAAGCGCGCAGCGAGGTGTTCGCTTGGAATTGAAGCTGCATGACCTGCTCGAGCTGGGCGATCGCTTCAGGCTGGACAGAATCGATCGTTGCCACACGGCGGAGAACTTCTGCCTGGAGATTTTCTGGCAAGAGGCTCAGCACGTCCGCTGCCACCGCATAATCGAGATGGGCGATGATGGTGCCAATGATCTGCGGATGCTCGTTCTCGATCATTTCTGCAATCGAGCGTGCATCCATCCATTCGAGAATTTCGATACCCTTGGTGCTGGAGGAAGGCGTGATACGCGTCAGGATCGAACCGGCCTTGTCTTCCCCAAGCGCTTTGACGAGCGTACGACGAATATAGCTGTCGGCCGAAAGACCAATGCTGGTCTGTGCTTTGATGATCGCCAGAAACTCGTCGAGCACGAGATTGACAGTCTTCTGGTCGACATCGGCAACCGAGTACATGGCGGAACCGAGCTGCTGGACTTCGCGCGGCGAGAGATTTTTCAAAATCTCGGCGGCTTCATCCTCACCCAGAAGAAGCATCAGAATGGCGCATTTCTGGGTGCCGGAGAGAAGCTTATAGAGCCCATCATCTTCCGGGGTCTGAACTTGGGTTTCGACAGCAGCTTCAGCCATGGGACGCTCTTACGGCAGGTCGCGCTTGATCAGGGACTTGAGAACCGCGGTGACACGGCCGGCATCATCGCCGACGAGCATGCGGATCAAGGTCACCTTATCATCATAGGTATTGGCGGTATCAAGCAGCTCAGCAGAGATCGCAGACTTCTTCGGCTTGAGACGGGCCTTGATGTCTTCGAGCGTTTCGCCTTCGCGGACCTCGATCGATTCGCCTTCACCCAGGATCGGCTCGTCGACACGGGCGGTCGCGATCATCGCGCCATCCATGAGACGGTTGAGGAAGGGCTTCAGCGCGCCGAGCACAATGACGGCGAGGATGAGGAGAATGACGACCTGCTTGATGGCGTCTTCGAGCCACGGCGCGTCATACCAGCTCTTGCCCGGCATCTTCACTTCTTCAGCGAAATTCGACGAGATGAGTGTCAACTTGTCGCCACGGGCGGCATCAAAGCCCACCGCGTCCTGCAAGAGCGCAGTCAGGCGTTCGCGCTCCTGATCCGTGATCGGCTTTTCAACAACGCGGCCTTCGGCGTCAATGGCCGTCGCCGAACGGAGCAAGACAGCGGCGGAAATGCGCTTCACTTCGCCCACAGCCGGACGAACAGAGCGAACTTCACGGCTGACTTCGAAATTGCGGACCGACACGCTTGAGCGGTTTGACGAGGCATTCCCCTGAGCATTCGCAGCGCCAGCCTGCGGGGGCTGTGCAGCCAATTGCGGCGTGGTCGGCGGCTGGTTGGAGGTAGCGCCCGGCACACCGCGCGCCCGCTGGTCCGCCGATTCCTGAATGGTTTCCTGCTGGCTGCGGATCGCTTGGCTCTGCGGATCATAGGTTTCGCGCGTCTGTTCCTGACGCGTGAAGTCGATGTCGACATTGACTTCCGAATTGACATTACCAGGGCCGACAATCGGCGTGAGCAAGTTCGAGATGCGTTCACGCAGCAAGCGTTCGACACGCAGCTTGTGCTCAAGCTGTTGTGCGGTCAGTCCGAGATCGCTGTCGCGCTGCGGCGTTGTCAGGAGCGTGCCGAACTGATCAACCACCGTCACATTCGCGACGGGCAAAAAGGGAACGCTCGACGAGACAAGATGTGTGATCGATTGGATCTGGCCCTGCGAGAGACTACGACCTGGCGACAGTTTCAAAAACACGGATGCAGAGGGCGGCGCCTGATCGCGCACGAAAGCCGTCCGTTCAGGAATCGCAAGATGGACCCGCGCGCCTTCGACATCACGGATTTCCATAATTGAACGGGCGAGTTCGCTTTCCTGTGCCTGCTTCAATTTGGCCTGTTCAACCGAACGGCTGACGCCAAGCGGCATCTGGGTGAGCAATTCATAACCGGACGCAGCCGCCTTCGGGAGACCGTTGGCAGCCAGAACCATTTTTGCACGGTGCACATCGGCGCGCGGCACAATGACCTGACCGGCGGCGCCATCAAGCTTGGCCTTAATGCCCTGCGCTTCGAGTACCTGCATGACCTGCGCCTTATCCTCGTCACCGAGTTTCGGAAACAACGTCACCATGGCGGGTTCGCGCATGAGATAAATAAGCGCAAGCCCCGCCAGAATGACGAGGCTGACCAGGATCATCGGAGCGGCGCGGACAAAGGCCGGCTGCCGCATGAAGCCCTGCACGGAAGAGAAGCCTTCGAGCAATTTCCCACGCAGAGGCTCCATGCCGCCCGCGGGTGCCGTCATTGCAATCGACTTGGTTTCAGCCACAGCCCGGATCTCCCAACCGTATTACCGTTTCAACGCCGATCAAACCGGCATCGAAATAATGTCTTTGTATGCGCTCAGAAGTTTATTGCGGACCTGCATCGTCGCTTCGAAAGCGAGCGATGATTTTTCACGGGCCAACATCACTTTCGTGACGTCGACTTCTTCGCCGGCCTCATAGGCCTGCGTGACTTGCGAGGCTTGGTTCTGCAACGCCGCGACTTGCGTCAAGGCTGTCTTGAGATGGTCACCGAAATTGCCATTCGCCGCAGTGTTCTGCGGCTTCAGGGCCTGACCGGCGCGGGTCAGAATATCATTGTGAAGATTGACGCTTGAGATTGTCATCATGTTGTCCTCACTCAGCCGCCATCAGGGCAGGATGTTCGGCGATGTCACGCGGACGGTGCATACCGCCGAGATCGAGCATCAGATGTTCACCTTCGATACGCTTACCGTTTGAGAGGACGAGGGCGCGTTGGAGAACATTTTCAAGCTCACGGACATTGCCGGGCCATGCATAGGTCTCAAGCTTTTCGATCGCTTCCTCGGTCACTTCCGGCAGTTTTGGAAAACCACCAGCGTGCTTGGCAAGCAAAGTCACAGCGATGGGCAGGATATCGCCAGGACGTTCTGCCAGCGCCTGGGTCGCGAGCGGAAACACATTGAGACGGTAGTAAAGATCTTCACGGAAACGGCCGGCCTTCACTTCCTCGAGCATGTAGCGGTTCGAGGTAGCGATGACGCGAACATCGACTGGAACAGGCTTGGCGCTTCCAAGCGGTGTCACTTCTTTTTCCTGCAGCACACGGAGGAGCTTCGCCTGCAATGGCAAGGCCATCTCCGACACTTCGTCGAGAAGCAACGTGCCACCATCAGCTGCGCGGAAAATACCTTTGTTGGGATGATGCGCGCCCGTAAACGCGCCGCGCTCATAACCGAACAGCACGGCTTCCAACATCGTGTCGGGTAAGGCTGCGCAGTTGATAGCAATAAAAGGCTCGCGGTTCCGTTTGGAGGAATTGTGGAGATACCGCGAGAAGACTTCCTTGCCGGTGCCTGTGGGGCCCACCAGCATAACGGTGACATCGCTCGCAGCGACACGGCGCGCGAGACGGAGCAAATTGAATGTGGACGGATCGCCCACCGCGACGCCCTGTTCCTCATCGAGGAAGCGCGAGACGACTTCTGCCGTGTAGCGCCAATTATCGGCGCTTGGCGTGATGCGCAGGGAAGAGCCGTTGAACTCGCCCTTCAGTGAAAATGTTTCACCGGGCTCGTCGAGCATCACGATCCGCTCAGCCTTCAATTGGCGACAGATCTGCGCAAAGCCAGCCGAGTCACGGGCGATCTTTTTGAGCATGGAGGAGGCGAGCAGGAGCCCGCAGCGGGACCAATCCGGCTTCAGGCCAGCGAGCGTTGCAATCGTCGCCGTGCTCGTCTCATGGCCGCGCCTGTGGAGATGGGTCAGCCACGCTTCGCCATCCACCATTCCGTCGGTAATGCACAACACTGCAGTCACGACACTCTCCACTGGTCGCTTCGTCGGAGAGCTTGAGAGCAACAGACGTGCCAGCGGCATGAAGCCCGCGGCTGCCGGACACCGTGAAAGTTAATTAAGTGTTGGATTTTATTAATTAATTTTTGTTCGATCGAACCCGCCCGATACGCTCGATTTCGTTCGATATAACTTAATTTGGGTCAAAAAAGAACGCGCAGGTGCGGAATCTCGACGGCGCGCCTTGTACTCAACCTAAGCTTTTGTCAAAAATCCGACAGCAACTTTTGGGTGGTATCCACCGTCGTGACCAAAGACGATGTTCTGCGTTATCTGGATCTGCCCAGCGCTTCCATGCGCGAGGTGCTGCATCTGATCACCCGCGTCGCGCCCCTTTCGACGACGGTCTTCATCAATGGACCATCGGGAAGCGGCAAGGAGTTCGTAGCACGCGCCATCCATTGCCTCTCCAAACGTGAAACCGGCCCCTTTATTGCTCTGAATTGCGGTGCTGTGCCGCGCGACCTCATTGAGGGTGAGCTCTTCGGGAGTGAGAAAGGCGCCTATACCGGCTCCGTGAAGACCCGCGCCGGATTAATCGAAATGGCAGAGGGCGGCACCCTCTTCCTCGATGAAATCGGCGATATGCCGCATGACATGCAGGTCAAACTGCTCCGCGTGCTGGAAGAGCGGGTCTATACAAGGATTGGCGGCTCGCAGCCGCTCAAGGCCGATGTCCGGATCGTTTGTGCGACCCACCGCAACCTCGAGGAGCTGATCGCTGACCGTCTGTTCCGAGAGGATTTGTTCTACCGGATCAACGTGTTCCCGATCATGCTAGAAGGGCTTTCGGCCCGACGGGCTGACATTCCGCAGCTCGTGACCTTGATTGCCGAGCGGTTCAAAAGCCAGGGGATCGGTCCCCTCCCCCTCTTCACGGCCGAGGCCATCAAGACGCTGCAAAATGCCGAATGGCCGGGCAATGTCCGGCAATTGCGTAACACGCTTGAACGGGCCGGCGTTCTTTACGGTGGGGAAACAGTTGATGGCGAGACGATGCGGCGGCTTGTTTCCCCCCGCAAGACGATCGACCGCGAAGAAGAAGCCGAGGCGCTTTGGGGTGCGGTGGGAGACCTCGGCCTTGTCTCGGCGGCACTCGAGCCGGCAGCGCTCGACGATGCGCCTCTAGGCGCCGGTCCTGCCGATGGTGTCGCGGACCCGCGGGCATTCCTGCGGGCCAACCCTGAATTCAATTTGAAAGACTATATTGCCGAAATCGAGGTCGCCTTTATCAAGGCTGCCCTTGCGGAATCGGCGAATTCGGTTTCCAGCGCCGCCCGGATCCTCGGTTATCAGCGCACCACGCTGATCGAGCGGATGCGGAAATTCTCGGTTCAGCGCGAAGAAGCCTGATTAATCGACCCGCGCGCCGATCGTATGCCACGCCTCGGCGATTTCGAGGACCGATTTGCGGACCGTAGCAAGGCGTTCGGCCGAGGTGACACGACCAGCCTCGATCACGTTCAGGCGGGCCCATTCGTAGAATTGCGCCAGAGAATTGGCCACATCCCCGCCTTTCGTGAAGTCGAGGCTCGAGCCTAGGACGTAAAGGATGGTCAAGGCGCGGGTGGTTTCCTGCGCTCGCTCGGCATAATCCTTCGCTTCGATCGCTTTCTCAGCCCGTTCGAGCGCAGACACCAGTTCGCGATAGAGGATTTCAACGAGACCATGGGAGTCGGCCCCATCGACGTAGAAGTCCTGCTCGGCTTGCTGGTAGGCGCGGATCGCGTTGCGGTGAAGCATGGGAATTGACCTGTATAACCCTGACAAAGCAGAGAACGGCTCCCGTTAGGGATTGTTTAGCCTGCCTCGCCCGCCCGCCCCTGCGCTGACTGCGACGCTGGCACAAGACTTGCTGATTAGGGCTCCGAGAGGGCGATTTCGGTCGCATCATCAAGGGTTTCGAAGGAGCAGGAGAGAAACCATGCTGTCGATCATTATGTCGGGCTTGAACGTCGCCCAAAAGGACCTTTCCGTCACGGCGAACAACCTCGCGAACTCAAATACCGTCGGCTACAAGAAGTCGAACGCGAATTTTGTCGACGTGTTCGCCAATGACCCCAGTGCCAACCCGAAGACGGCCGTAGGCGCAGGCGCCATGACCGATATCGTCAATCGGGACACCAGCCAGGGCGCCATGAGCTCGACGGGCCGCGCTACCGACCTCGCTATCGCCGGGCAGGGCTATTTCATGCTCGATGCATCTGATGCATCCGCCACGGATCCGGCCTACGTCTTCACACGCGCCGGCTCGTTCGGCGTCAGCGCCGACGGCACCATCGTGAACTCGACGGGTGCACGCCTTCAGCTCGTGCCGGCTCAGACCAATGCGGACGGAACGATCACGCCGCAGGCGGGTGCGACAATCCCGGCCGTTGTGCCGACCACGAAGACGGTCGCGGGTGCCACCTCGACGCTTCAGGGCATCTCGATCAATGGTAAGGGCCTGATTGCGGCCACCTATTCGGATAACTCCATCGACTATCCGGGCTTCGTGGCCGTCGCCAACTTCCCGAACTCGTCGGCTCTCAAGCCGATCGGCAATAGCAACTTTATTGCGACTGGCGACAGCGGCATTCCCAATGTCTCAACCGGCGGCGCGCCGAACGCGGGTGACATCATGTCCGCGACGCTCGAGCAGTCGAATGTCGACATCACGCAGGAATTGATGAAGATGCTGCGGGCGCAACAACTTTACAACGGCAATGCACGCATGTTGCAGACGGCCGTTGAAGTGTCGTCGCGTCTGACCGACAAGATCTGACACTTGCCTTTGCGATCCGCGGCTCATTTTGGGCCGCGATCGCGGCGGCATACCGGAGCAAACTATGTTCGCAGCTATCGGCTTCGTCCTTCTCTTCGTCTTCGTGTTCGGTGTCTACATCGTGCACGGCGGCGACATGGGGCCCATCATCAAGGCCGCACCCTTCGAGGTCGCGACAATTCTTGGCGCTGGCATCGCGGCGATGCTCATCGGCAACGATATCGGCACGATCAAAGGCGTGGCAGGTGGCTTCGGCAAGGTCTTCGGTGGACCGAAATGGAAGAAGCAGGACTTTCTCGACGTCATCTTTCTCGTGTCGCGCCTGATGAAAATTCTGCGCGTCGACGGACCTGTGGCACTCGAAGCGCATGTCGAAAGTCCTGAATCGAGCGCGATCTTCAGCGAATATCCGCGCATTCTTGCTGACCACCACGTTCTCCATCTCATCACCGATACGATCCGTCTGATGGTGATTTCATCGGGCAACCTTAATGCCTATGCGGTGGAAGAAGTGATGGACACCGCGATCAAGGAACATGTGCATCACGCCAACCATCCCGCGCACGCGCTGGCCGCTCTTGCTGGTGCACTTCCGGCGCTTGGCATCGTTGCGTGCGTGTTGGGCGTGGTGAAAACCATGGGCGCGATTGACCAACCGCCGATCATTCTCGGCGGCCTGATCGGCTCGGCGCTCGTCGGTACGTTCTTGGGCGTGTTCATGGCCTACGGAATCGTGGAACCGATGGCACAGCGCCTGACCGCTGTCGTGAAAGAAGAAGCGCAGATCTATCATGTCGTGAAGCAGATCATCGTTGCGTCGCTGCATGGTCATCCGCAGCCGCTCGTGATCGAGGCCGCGCGTGTCGCAATCAGCCATCATAATCAGCCGAGCTTCGGCGAAGTGTTCGACGGCTTGAGAGGCAAGTAATCGATGGCCGAGGCCAAAAAGGCAGATAAAAAGGGCGCCGAGGCTGAAAAGCCCGTCGCTCCGATTATCATCAAGAAGATCCAAGGCGAAGAAGCGGCCGGTCACGGTGGCGCGTGGAAAATCGCGCTCGCCGACATGATGACCGCCATGATGGCGTTCTTTCTTCTGATGTGGCTGCTTGGCGCAACGACCGAAGCACAACGCAAATCGATTGCCGATTATTTCAAGCCCACGCCGAAAAGCCGCATCCAGATGGGACAATTGGCGGGTTCGAATGGCGTTCTCGGTGGCCGCTCTGTTCTTGATCCCGAAGGCCTGCCGAATGCGGCGATGCAGACATCGCTGCTTGATTTGCAACAGCCTGAAGATACGGAAGGCGGAAGAGATCGCACAAAGGGCGGCGAAACTGGCGAAAACGATGCCCGCATGCCCGGTACAGATCCCAACGCCGAGAACACCGGCGGGACAAAGGGCAAGAATAAGGATTCAACGGAATCGGGCGGCGGCAAAGGTCAGGAACAAGACCTCAACGAACAGCAAAAGCAGCAGATTGCCGCGGCGCTTGAACAGAAGAATTTCGAGCAACTCGAAAGTGAAATTCGGGAAAAGCTGAAAAGCGACACGGCGCTTCAGCAGCTCGAGGGCCAGGTGCGTTTCATCCGCGACAAGGAAGGCCTGCGCATTGAAATCGTCGATAAGGCTGATTTCTCGATGTTCGGCGTTGGCACCAACAGATTGTTGCCGCGCGCGCAGCAATTGATTGACGAGATCGCAAAATCGGTCGCGACCATGCCGAATAAGGTGACTGTGCGCGGGCACACCGACAGCCTGCCCTTCGCCAATCCAGAACAGAAAAACAATTGGACGCTGTCGGCCGAGCGCGCAGAAACCACGCGGCAATTGCTTGAGCGGCGCGGCGTGCCGCCCGAGCGGTTCTCGCGCATTGAAGGCGTGGCCGATACGGATCCCTTCAACATGGCCGATCCGCGTGACCCGCGAAACCGGCGCATCTCGATCACGCTCAAATATCCAGATCAGCAGTAAACTGGCCTACAACTTGCAGATTTCTCGAAACGAATAGCCGACGACGGTTTTCTGACGGGAGACGATTCATGGTGCTGAACCGCCTCAAAGGCCTTCTTTTCGGATCGATCCGCAAGATCGACATCCATTGCGGCTCGGCCAATGTAGGTTTGATGATGAAATCAGGGATTTTGGCCTCGCTGGCCGGGTTCCAGGTTTCCGTCCCGATTTCGGTCAAGCCACCGCAGCAGAATGTCGAGTTTGTGACAGTCTACTATAATGCCGGCTTGTTCCGGCCGGCTCATGCCGATGTGATGGTTTTGCAGTAATCGGGTAAGACGGCATCAACGACAAGCCATTTTAACCGCTGATACGTGTAGTTCTTAGATTGCACGGAAGGGTTGCTTGTGCCAATTTAGGTAGGTCTTCTTGAGAGCCCTGCCCGCGAACCCATGTCCGAGCGCCCTTCAGCCAGCAATCTTCCGGCCGTTGTCGGGGGCCGTTCCGGTCAGGTCGAGGTTTATCGTCCGGGCGAAGACGAGTTCAAGCGCGAGCCGCCAATTGAAGTCGTCATCGACGCCGATCAGCTCAAGGAACGGATCATCGACTATCTCGGCGCGGTTCTCGCGCGCTGCTGGGTTGAAAAAGGCCTTCTAGAAGCCATCGAAGCCGATCCGCACCGCACTTTGCGCCATTTGGGCATTCTTCTGCCGAGCGAAATTGACATCAAGGTCGAGCGCCCCGGCAAGACGCGGCCTCGCCTCGTGATCTATGAATACAATCAAGATCGGAGCTTCCGGCGCCGCATCTGCTATTTGCAGTTGATTATGATGGCCGGTCAGTAACCGGTCCCCTGACGCCTCCAATTCCCATTTCAACAAGATGCAGCCGTCCGGGCGCAAAGCGCCACGGAACGATGTCTCTCGGCACGGCCTTGGGGAGAACATGGCTGGCCGCGTGGTCAAGCCACTCGCCCGACAAGCCCAACTGCTTGAGGAGCGCCTCGTGATGCGGCGGGCCCGCCAATGGCAAGCGGCGTGGTGTGAGATCCGTCTCTCCCGACAGGATCTCGTGAAAGCTTGCCCAAGGCCGCCCCGCCAAGAGGGGGGCGATGCCAGCGATCAGGCGGTCGGTTTCATCAGCCTCACGCCCGGCGAACCGAAGCTGACCCAGCACATTGCAGAAGAGAACAGCCGCATCAGGCTCTGCGGCCAGAAGATCGGGGGCCACATCAAAGAAATCGCCCCTGACCCATTGCGCCAATCCGGCCCGGGGATGGAGGCGCTTGAACAAGGGCCGCGCCCAGCGATCCGGATCGACGACCAAAACCCGATCAAACCGGGTTAGAAACGCAGAAGGCAGGCACCAGCCTGCACTTGGACCCACGAGGATCATGCTTCGGGTCAAGGGCTGCCAACCCGCCAGAAAAGCGGCAACCTCTTGCCGAAACGGCTGCCAAAGCCTTCCACGGCGCGCCAAGGCACGCAGATGCCAGTTCATGCCGCCGCTTCGGTCGGGTCGGCTCTTCACTTCTTCTTGTCGCTCGGCGGGGGCGGTGCCGGTGCTCCGCCCTCGGGGAAGCATTCGCTCTGGCTCCGGGAGCCAGCCTTCGACGTTAAGTCGTTCGGGCAAGCGACCGGGAAAAGGGTCCCTGACGGCGCATAGAACCCTGGGGCCGCCGGTTTGCAGATATTGCCGGCCGGGTAGGTTCCCGCTTCGCATTTAGGGAGCGCGTTCCCCGTGAGCGACGACGGTTTGGACGGCTTGGGCTTAGGCGGGGGTTCCGCAGGCTTGGGTTCCGACGCCAAAACAGGCCCGGTGAAAAGCGCCCACACGAGGCCGCATGCGAAGGCCCAGCGCGCGCGCGATGATGTCAAGGATGATCGACGCAACATGGCCCCGATCAGGGCGATAGAGGGCCACGCTGTCAAGGCCCTGCCGATGGGCATTGCGCCTCGAACCCCCGGACGGTAACAGACGGGCTGTTCTCATTTTCCCGCGGAGCGTTTCATGTCGTCGCTCAAACTCGTAGCTTTCGACGCCGAGGACCTTGCCGTTGTCTCGGCGCATCTCGAGGAAGCGACGCTGAGCCGCACCGATATGGTGTGGCAAAAGACGGCCCAGCGTTTCGTGCTGGTGGCCCGCCGCCGCGACCGCGAGAATGCTGCTGCGCCGCAGCACCTCACCGGCCTGCATTTCGAACGTGTGACGCGGGTGCGCACATTGGGCCTGCCGCCTGATGAGGCGGCGCCGCTCAAACTCATGGGCATTGCCTTCACAGCCACGGACGATCCGGCCGGCGAAATCTCGCTGCTTTTCGACGGCGGTGTGGCCATGCGTCTCAATGTCGAATGCCTTGAAGCGCAAATGGCGGACCTCGCCGATGTGGAGACGCCGTAATGGCTTTGCGTCTGAATGCCGCGGACCATGATTTCGAGACGCAATTCCGCGCCTTATTGGCGATGAAACGCGAAGTCTCGGACGACGTCGATCGCGCGGCCAAAGACATCATCGATGCTGTCATCGCGGATGGCGATGCTGCGGTGATCGCGCTCACACAGAAATTCGATGGCCTGACATTAACGCCTGAAACACTGCGCGTTTCGGATGCCGAAATCGATGCGGCCATGGCCAAGTCGCCGCGCGACGCCGTTGACGCGTTGCGTCTCGCACGCGATCGCATCGAGGCGTATCACGTCAAGCAAAAGCCGCGCGATGAAATGTTCACCGATGCGGTTGGCGTGACGATGGGCTATCGCCATACAGCCATCGAAGCTGTTGGTCTTTATGTCCCCGGCGGCACCGCATCTTATCCTTCGTCGGTTCTGATGAACGCCGTACCAGCGCGCGTTGCTGGCGTGCCGCGCATCGTGATGGTGGTGCCTGCACCTCAAGGTGTGCTCAATCCGCTCGTACTCGCGGCGGCGCGTATCGCGGGTGTCGATGAAATTTACAAGATTGGTGGCGCGCAAGCTGTGGCCGCCCTGGCCTATGGCACGCAGACGATCAAGCCGGTGGCAAAAATCGTGGGGCCGGGCAACGCCTTCGTCGCGGCCGCGAAGCGACGGGTGTTCGGCACCGTCGGGATCGACATGATTGCCGGCCCATCGGAAGTGGTCATCATGGCTGATGTCGATGCCAACCCCGATTGGATTGCTGCTGATCTTCTTGCGCAAGCCGAGCATGACACAGCTGCACAGTCGATCCTGATCACGCCATCGCTGGAGCTTGCCGATGCCGTCGATAGGGCCGTGACGCGCCAAACCGCAACATTGCCGCGCGCCGCGATCGCTGGCGCGAGCTGGCGCGATTTCGGTGCCATTATTCTTGTGCCCTCGCTCGAAGCGGCGATCCCACTCGTTGACCGGTTAGCACCAGAACATCTCGAAATCGAAACAGACAATCCTGTGGCCCTCGCTGATCAAGTGCGCAATGCGGGATCGATTTTTCTCGGCGCTCATACACCCGAGGCTATTGGCGATTATGTCGGCGGGCCAAACCATGTGTTGCCCACAGCACGTTCAGCGCGCTTTTCGTCCGGACTTGGCGTTCCCGATTTCATGAAGCGCACTTCGCTTTTGCAATGCTCGCCTGACGCCTTACGGACACTTGGCCCGGCCGCTATCACACTTGGTCGCGCCGAAGGTCTTGATGCGCATGCACGCTCTGTTGCCATCCGCCTCAATCTCGGCGCGACCGAATGACGAAGCTTGTTGCCATCACGCTGGATGAAACCTCGATTGGGCGCGGTGCACCCGAGCAGGAGCATGAGCGCGCGATTGCCATCTACGATCTGATCGAAAGCAATTCCTTTGCAGTCACAGGACATGAAGGTGGTCCTTATGCGCTGCAGGTCGGATTGCGCAGCAATCAATTATTGCTCGATATTCGGGATGCGGCGGGCTCCCCTGTCATTGCGCACCTGTTGTCCTTGTCGCCGTTTCGCCGCGTGGTGAAAGATTATTTTCTGGTGTGCGAATCCTATTACGCCGCCATCAAGACAGCGAGTGCAGCACAGATCGAAGCCATTGATATGGGGCGACGCGGCCTGCACGATGAAGCCGCGGAACTGCTGATCGAGCGACTCAGCGGCAAGATCGACGTTGATTTCGACACGGCACGGCGGCTGTTTACGCTGATCACGGCCTTGCATTGGAAAGGCTGAGATGAGCGACGTGGGCGGAGGCCGGAAGATTCAGGCCGTGCTGTTCACCTGCGCCATGAACGCCATTCGTTCGCCCATGGCTGAAGCATTGGCACGCCATTATTTTGGCCGCTCCGTCTATGTGCAATCGGCCGGTGTCCGCCGTGGCGAGCTTGACCCTTTCGCCGTCGCTGCATTGGACGAAATCGGGATCGATGCCTCGCGCCACAAGCCAAGGACCTTGGAAGAACTTGAAGAAAATGAGGGCCTCAATTTCGACCTGATCGTGACGCTCAGTCCGGAAGCGCACCATAAGGTTCTCGATATGACGCGATCGCTGGCTGCTGACGTTGAATATTGGCCCATGCCGGACCCCTCCGTTGTGCAAGGGTCGCGCGATCAGAAGCTCGACGCCTATCGCGATGTTCGCGACGCCTTACAGAAGAAGATTCATGCTCGCTTGGCATTGTCATCGGGAGCTTCCCCCGGATGAAATATGCGCGGATTTTGGCAGCTCTTTTACTAATCATGGCCGCGGCCTTGTTCGCAGCGACGTTCTTTGTCGCAACGCCTGATGAATTGCTGCTGACCTATCATCAACACATTACTGCGTTCGTCACTGCACGGCAAACCTTAGCGCTAAGCGTGTTTGCGCTATCCTATGTTGTCGTGACCGCGTTCGGCACGCCGGGCAGCGCCATCCTGACGCTCGCTGGCGGCATGTTGTTTGGCAGCATCGTAGGTGGGTTCACGTCCATCCTGGCAGCGACAGCCGGCGGCACCATCCTGTTTGCGGCCGTCCGCGCGGGATTTGCGGAGATGCTTGCAGCACGCATGCCGCCGCGCGTTGGCCGCCTTGTTGACGGCTTTCGCCGTGACGGTTTTTTCTTCCTGCTATTTTTGCGGATCACGCCGCTCCTGCCATTCTTTGCCGTCAATCTTATCGCCGCGGCCGGAGGATTACGCCTTATTTCCTTTGTGGCTGCGACACTGATCGGCATCGCGCCCATGAATTTTGTGCTGGCCACGATCGGTGCGGGATTACAAGACGTCATCAATCAGCAGGCCACCGATTATTTGACGTGTAAGGCAGCGCAAACCAATCCTTGTGTTGGACTTGAGATAAGCGATTTTCTGAATGGACGCATTCTGTGGCCGTTGAGTTTGCTTGGGCTAATCGCCATTTTACCCGTCCTTGCCAAACGATGGCGGCGGCGCGCTTTAGCGGATGTACCTCATGGCTGATATGCTAACGCCCGATCTCTGCATCATTGGTGATAACGCTGCAGGATTACGCCTGGCCCTTTTGGCCAGCGCCTTCGGTGTACCAACAGCGCTCGTGAAAACAGGCCGGTCTTTTGATGGCCTCACCCAGGCCCGCCATGCACTGCTTGCAGCGGCCCAACACGCGCACGCCGCCCGTGACGCGAGACGCTTCGGAATCAAGACCGGTGATGTGATTGCCGATTGTGCGGCCGTGATGGCGCAGGTGCGCGCGGTGCAGGCACGCGCAGCCTTGCGCAGCAGCACAGTGCGTTATCGCGCACTTGGCGTTCAGGTGATTGAAGCTGACGCCGTTTTTGAATCGACCACGTGCCTCCGCGCCGGCGATTTGCGGATTGCCGCCCGGCGTTTCGTGATTGCACTGCCATCTGAACCCTATCGCCCGGACCTTCCCGGCCTCGCTGATCATGCCCCCCTCACCGAGGAAGCGCTCTTCACATTGCAGGAATGGCCGCGTCAGCTATCCATTCTGGGCTGCGATGGCGCGGCGCTGGAATATGCGCAAGCGCTGCAACGGCTCGGCGTCAACACGACATTGATTGTCGACGCGCCGCTCCTTCCCAAGGCCGATCCCGAACAAGCCGCCATCATTCTGAATGCGCTCTGCCGTGATGGGGTGTCCGTCAAGCAAGCGCGGGCAACCGGTGTGTCCGCCGGGCCTCACAGCGGATCGCTCCGGCTAATGCTGGAAGAGAACGGGGCGCCCAGCGTGCACGATACCGATGCGCTCTTGCTTTGCGGCCAGGGGCCCGCCGCGATGACGGAGCTTGGGCTTGCTATGGCTGGGATTGGCGCCTCAGCGGCTGGCATCAGGGTCGACGACCTGCTCAGGACGGACAACCCGCACATCTATGCGATAGGACCCTGTGCCGCCACGGACGGCCCCGCGGAAGATCATGCCGCCTTTGCTCAAGCAGACTGCGTGATCCGGCAGATCCTGTTTCGTCTGCCGATGCGCTATGACCCGAGCCGCTTGCCGCGCGCCGTCCATACGGCGCCGGCTTGGGCGGCCGCGGGCCTCACCGAAGCGGAGGCACGCGCCAAGCATGGGGCCATTGCTGTTCTGCGCAGCGCCTTCGCCGACAATGATCGCGCGCTTGCAGAGCAAGAAACGTCAGGACACGCGAAAATCCTACTTGACCGCCGGGGCCGGCTCTTGGGCATCAGCCTGACGGGTCCGCAGGCCGCAGAACTGATCGGGCCATGGGCCGCAGCGCTGGGCCAGAAGACCGGCCCTCTCCGGACCATGATCCCACCTGCGCCGAGCTATGCCGAAACACCGCGTCGCGCTCTTCTGGAAAGCCTCGCGCCCTTGGCGCGCAGCAAAGCCCTTCGCAGGCTGAGCGCATGGCTGCGCCGTTTCGGTTGAAAAGCCGGTCTCCGATCGCTTCCGAAGGGTTGCCATTCCAAGCTGGAGCCTCTAAGGAGAACGCCTCGCGCGAGGCTTTGCCCGCGCCGGGCGCCCGTAGCTCAGCTGGATAGAGCACCAGACTACGAATCTGGGGGTCAGAGGTTCGAATCCTTTCGGGCGCGCCATTTTTCCTACGATCTCTGCAGATTCTACGGCTCACACGTGGGATGAAACGCGCCTTCCGCGGTTTCCCTGCGATGAGATTTACGGCTTACACACTTGGCCCAATGCACCTGTCGGCCGTGTGAGCTTGAAGCCCGGTGCAGCCATGGCGGCAGCGGACAATTTTGACATCGTCATCACAGGTCGCGGTTCACACGGCGCACAGCCACACTACGCGGTCGATCCTGTGATGGTTGCGGTTTCGATTGCGCAGGCTCTGCAAACCATCGTGAGCCGCAACGTCAATCCGCTGAAAACGGCGATCCTATCCATCACGCAAATCAATGCCGGTTCGGCGCATAATGTTATTCCAGACATGGCGCGACTTTCCGGCACAATACGGACTTTTGATGATGAGGTGCGGACCCTTATCGCAGACCGGATGAAAAATCTTGCGGACGCGATTGCATCGGGGTTTGACGCGCGCGCAGAGGTGATCATCGATCCACGCTTCAGCGTCCTGAAGAATAGCCCGCAACAGTCCGATGCGGCCATTGCGATCGCCCGCGATCTTGTTGGTCCCTCCTTAGCGGAATTTGATGCCGATCCCCTGACAGGAAGCGAGGACTTCGCCGACATGTTACAGCACGTGCCGGGTGCCTACATGCTTTTAGGCCAGGGGCCTGGGCCGAACCTCCATAATCCACATTTTGATTTCGACGATGAAGTCGCACCCATCGGCGCCTCTTTACTGGCGCGGATCGCAGAAATCCGCACTGCAGCCTAGTACGCATCGTCGAATGAAATTGCTCGCCGATAGCGATGCCGCATTGTTGACCCTGATGTGGTTTGTACCGACATCGATATGAGCGCCGAGAGCAGGGGTCAGCCTCATCTTCGGGCTGCGTGGATCTCCTTATTGGGATGCGGGCAGTCGCCACTGGCCCTGCGGAAGCGTGCGCGGCCATAGGCTCATACTGTCCACTGCGAAGAGGCGGCTATGGCGGTGCTTTGCTTGCACCATCCGCTGAAGCCGCTCAATGATCCGGCTTCTGCCTGGGATCCAACAGCGTCTTCATGCCTCGCCTCGTCCGTTTCTGTCTCCCGTTGCTGACTGGCTTCGCTTTGCCGGCGCTGACGGGGTGCATCGACACGCCACGGCCGCAGCCGGCGCTGGATGTACCGGGGGCCTATGCCAATGCCCCCAAGCGGCCTGAGACACGGCCCGTGGTACCGGACTGGTGGCGGACTTTCGGTTCCCCGGAATTGGCCGGTTTCGTAGCCGAATCCCAAACCGGCAATCTCGACATCGCCATTGCCGTGGCCCGCATTGCCGAGGCCGATGCGCAAGCCAAGATCGCAGGTTCGGCTCTCTTTCCGCAGATCGGCGCTTCGGCGACCTTGTCACGCTCGCGGACCAGCACGCCGGGTAGCGTCGGGCAAGGGACAAACCGTTTCAACCCAGCCTTCCTTGCCACGTATGAGATTGATTTTTGGGGCCAGAACCAAGCGTTGCTCGCCTCGGCCGAATTCCTCGCGCAGGCCTCGCGCTTCGATCGGGATACGGTGGCCCTCACCACGGCAGCGACCACAGCCTCGCTTTATGTGCGCATCCTCGCCGCCCGTGAACGGATCCGGATCGCGCGGCAAAATCTCGATGCGGCCGAGCGGGTGTTGACGATCATCCGCGAGCGTCTCGATGTCGGTACTGCAACCGCGCTTGATCTAGCCCAGCAGGAAAGCGTGGTGGCAACGATCCGCGCCAATATCCCAGCCCTTGAACAGACATCTGAACAGGACGTGACGACGCTTGCCGTTCTCCTCGGACGCGCGCCCGAGCGCATTCGCGTGATGGGCAAAAGCCTTGATGCACTGCGACTGCCACGCATTGATGCGGGTCTGCCGTCAACCTTGCTTGAAAGACGCCCGGATATCGCGGCGGCGGAAGCGCGGCTCGAATCCGCACACGCCAATGTGAATGCCGCGCGCGCCGCGTTCTTCCCAACGATTAATCTGACCGCACAAGGCGGCTTTGCAAGCGTGGCGCTGAGCTCCTTGTTCAATCCCGGCTCCGGCTTTTATGCCGTGAGCGCCGGGCTGACCCAGCCCATCTTCCAAGGCTTTTTGTTGCAAGGCCAATATGAGCAGCAACAAGCACGGCAACTGGAATTGCTGCAGGCCTATCGCAGCTCCGTGATCAATGGTTTTGCCGATGTCGAGCGGGCGCTGATCGCACTTCGCCAGCTTGGCCAGCAGGAAGTTCTACAGCGCGCGGCGCTCGCGAGTTCACGGCGCGCTTATGACATCGCTGTCCAGCGCTTGGCCGAAGGCACGGTCGATCTCGTGACCGTGCTGCAAACCCAGACGACCCTCTTCCAAGCCGAGGACGCCCTGACGCAGGCGCGCGCCAATCGCTATTTGGCCGCGATTGCGCTTTATCAGGCGCTCGGCGGTGGCTGGGGAAAAGGGGACGCGGACAAGCCCGCGCCATGATAGAGAAAGCCTCCCCGCCCTCAGGCGGATGGCCCGGCGAGGTTGAAATGGCGTTGAGACGGCGTTGGTGGGTGCCTGTGGGTACGCTGCTCGTGGCGGGCGGCGTCTTGGTGCCTTTGTTCCTGATGGATGGGAAGGGCCCTTCCCCCTCCTTCCGCCGTGGGCAAAATACGCCCGATCCGGTCTCGATCCTCGCCGCTCCGGCAAAGACATCAGATGTCCCGGTCTATATCGAAGGTGTCGGCACGGCACGGCCAGCAGCCTCCGTGACAGTGCGCTCGCAGGTCGATGGCCAATTGCAGCGTGTGCTTTTCCGCGAAGGGCAAGAGGTCAAGAAAGGCGACGTGCTCGCCAAGATCGACCCGAGCACCTATCAGGCCCAACTCGATCAGGCCTTGGCGAAGAAAGCGCAGAACGAAGCGGTGCTCGAAAATGCGCGGCGCGATCTTGAGCGCTACACGCGGCTTGCGGAAACAAACTCCGTCACCAAGCAGCAGGCTGATACGCAACGCTCGACTGTGGCGCAGCTCGAAGCACAGCTGAAAGCCGATCAAGCCGCCATCGACAATGCGCGCGCGCTCTTGGCCTACACCACAATCACATCACCTATCGATGGGCGCACCGGCATTCGCAATGTGGATGAGGGCAATCTCGTCAAGCCCTCTGATGCGGCCGGCATTGTCACCGTGTCTCAAGTGGCACCGATTGCTGTCGTCTTCGCCGTACCGCAACAGCAATTGCCACGCGTCAACAAAGCGTGGGCGCAAGGGACTGTTCCGGCGGAGGCGCTCGATGCCGACGGCCAGACCGTGATTGACCGCGGCACGCTCAATGTTATCGACAACCAGATCGACCAAACAACGGGAACCGTACGCCTGAAAGCCGAATTCCCGAACAGCACCATGGCGTTGTGGCCCGGCGCGTTCGCCAATGTTCGACTGCTCGTCGATACGCTGAAACAGGCCATTGTCATTCCCACATCAGCGCTGCAACGGGGACCGAAAGGCGCGTTCGTCTATGTGGTGACGCCCGATGATACGGTGAGCGTGCGGCCGGTGAGCGTTGCAATGCAAGACGATACGCAAACTGTGATTGCCAGCGGGCTACAGCCGGGCGAGCACGTGGCGACGACCGGCTTTGCGCGACTCGCCGAAGGCACACTCGTGAAAGTGGCGACGCCCGAACCCCTGCCTGATCCGGCCACGGCTGGGCCTGTCTCACGCCGTCAGCAAAGACAGAATGCGGCGCAAAGGCCTGCGGCGCCGAATGCCCCGACAGCGCCGGGCGCGACCGCCCCACCGGCCAGCCCGGCCCCGGCAAAATGAATATTTCGGCGCCTTTTATTCGACGACCGATCGCGACCTCGCTGATCGGGATCGCAACCCTACTCGCGGGACTGATCGGTTATAGGCTTTTGCCGGTCGCATCTCTGCCGCAGGTCGATTTCCCGACCATTCAGATTTCAACACAATTGCCGGGCGCGAACCCCGACACGATGGCGGCGCTGGTCACGGCCCCGCTCGAACGGCAATTGGGACAAATACCTTCGCTCAGCGCGATCACATCCCAAAGTGCGTTCGGCATCAGCCAGATCACGCTGCAATTCGATCTCGACCGCGATATCGATTCCGCCGCGCAAGATGTGCAGGCTGCGATCAATGCCGCCTCATCGACATTGCCGCGCAATCTGCCCTTCCCGCCGACCTATGCGAAGGTCAATCCGGCTGACGCGCCGATCATGACGATCGCGCTGACATCGCCGACCTATACGCTCAGACAGTTGAGCGACATGGCCGATACGCTGCTGTTGCAGCGGCTGAGTGAAGTGTCCGGCGTCGGACATGTAGCGGTGCAAGGGGGCGTGCGACCTGCAATCCGCATTCAAGCCGACCTCTTACGTCTGGCGAGTTATGGCATCGGCCTTGACGATGTGCGCGCCGCCGTTGTCGCGGCCAATGTCTCGGGCCCAAAAGGCGCGCTCGACGGTACGCATCAATCCTGGACGCTTGCCGCCAATGACCAACTCACAGCAGCGAGCGCCTATCGCAGCCTTGTGGTTGCTTACCGCAATGGATCGCCCGTCGTGCTGTCGGATGTGGCCGATATTGTCGAAGGGCTCGAGAACACAAAAGTTGCAGGATGGTATAAGGGCCAACCCGCCGTCATCCTTGATGTCCTGCGCCAGCCCAGCGCCAATGTCGTCGATACAGTAGAACGCCTGCAGCGAGAATTGCCGCGGCTCGCCCGGATGATCCCGTCGGGTGTTTCGCTTGAAATCGTGCATGACCGAACCGGCACGATCCGCGCATCCATCCATGATGTGCAATTCACCCTCGCCTTGAGTGTGGCGCTCGTCGTCCTGGTGGTTCTGCTGTTCCTGCGCACAGCCCGCTCGACCCTGATTGCCGGTGTTGCGTTGCCGCTTTCGCTCCTCGCGACCTTTGGTGTGATGTGGCTGATCGGATTCAGCCTCGATAATCTCTCGCTGATGGCCCTGACGATCGGTACGGGCTTTGTCGTCGATGACGCTATCGTGATGATCGAGAACATTGTCCGTCACATTGAGGAGGGCAAAAGCCCAATGGAGGCGGCGTTCAAGGGCGCACGCGAGATTGGGTTCACCGTTGTGTCGCTGACTGTCTCACTGGTGGCGGTGTTCATCCCACTCCTGTTCATGACTGGCATTGTCGGGCGAATGTTCCGCGAGTTTGCTATCACGCTAACAGTGGCCGTCATCGCGTCGATGATTGTTTCGCTCACATTGACGCCGATGATGTGCGCGCGATTACTCCGCAAAGAGCCAGAGCGTGAGCGGCGTAACCGCCTTCTGAACTTTTTTGATCGCGGTTTTTCATGGACGACGGCTTTTTATGCTCGGACGCTGCGTTGGAGCCTACGACATCAGTCGTTGATGCTCGCCACCATGGCCGTAACCCTTCTCGCGACCGTTGCGCTTTACATCGCCATGCCGAAGGGGTTCATGCCGCAACAGGACACCGGGCTTGTTACTGCGATCCTGAAGGCCGAACCCAGCGCTTCTTTCGAGCGAATGCAGGACTTGCAGGTGCGGCTGACCAATGCCTTTCAGAAAGATCGCGATGTCGATGCAGTCGTCTCGGTGATTGGCGTCGGCCCGTCCAATCTCACGGCGAACACAGCACGTCTTACGCTTGTCTTGAAGCCGCGCGAGGCACGTGACAGCGCTATGGACGTGATTGCGCGCCTGCAGAAGACGGCTGCGGAATTGCCGGGTGTCGAGGTCTCGTTCCTATCGGTGCAGGAAGTGCAGATTACGACCCGCGCTAGTGCCGCCCATTATCAATATAGCCTCACTGGAACCGATGCGCGCGATGTGACGTATTGGGCGCAGCGGCTCGCCGTCGCCATGGCGAGTGCACCCGAATTCCGCGATGTGGTTTCCGAAGCACAAGATGGTGCAGCCCGTCTTCTCGTGAACATCGACCGGGAAAATGCCGCGCGCCTTGGCGTCTCCGTGCAAGCAGTGAGCGACGCGCTTAACAACGCCTTTGGCCAGCGCCAGATTTCAACGGTCTATGCCCAAGCAAACCAATACCGCGTCATCCTCGAAGCGCAGCCGCGCTATCAGCAGGATATCAATACACTTGGCCGCTTGTATGTGACGGGTACGGGCGGCGCGCAAGTGCCGCTCTCGGCCATTGCAACTTTTGAGCCCGGCACGGCGCCACTGGTCATCGGCCATGATGAGCAATTTCCCGCCGTCACGATCAGCTTCAACGTCGCCCCTGGCGAATCTTTGGGTGACGCCGTGCAAGCGATTGCGCGTGCCGAACGCACCATCGGCATGCCTGATTCCATTGTCGGTCGCTTTACCGGCGATGCGGCGGAATTTTCACGCGCATTAGCGAGCCAGCCTTGGCTTATTCTGGCTGCCATCATTACGATCTACATTGTGTTGGGCGTTCTTTACGAAAGCGCGATCCACCCCATTACCATTCTCTCGACGTTGCCCTCCGCTGGCGTCGGTGCGCTGCTGGCTCTGCTTCTATGCGGGCTTGATCTATCCGTTGTCGCGCTCATCGGCATCGTGCTGCTGATGGGTATCGTGAAAAAGAACGCCATCATGATGATCGATTTCGCGCTTGATGCCGAGCGTGATGACGGTCTTTCGCCACGTGACGCGATTGCGAAAGCGTGCCTCTTGCGCTTCCGCCCGATCATGATGACGACCTTTGCCGCCTTGTTTGGCGCCTTGCCGCTGGCCTTGGGCAGCGGCCCCGGATCTGAGTTACGCGTGCCGCTTGGCGTCACCATCATTGGTGGCCTTGTCCTGAGCCAATTGCTGACACTGTACACCACACCAGCGATGTATCTCGCGCTGGAACGAATTAGGGTACGCCTCAACGGTGCAGCGCAGGACCCTTCTCGTCCTTCTTCGGCGATGGCGGAGTAGGTGATGGGATTTTCGGCGCTGTTCATCAGAAGGCCGATCGGCACGATGCTTCTGGCCCTTGGCCTTTTGCTGGCTGGCTTCGTAGCCTATCGCGCCCTGCCCGTTGCCAGCCTCCCAAATATCGAATTTCCGACCATCGTCGTCTCAGCCAGTCGGCCCGGTGCCGATCCTATCACCATGGCAACCACCATTGCTGCGCCGCTTGAACGGCGCCTTGGTGCCATTGCAGGAGTGACGGAGATATCGTCGACGAGCTCGCTCGGCACCACGCGCATCATCGTACAATTCGATCTTGCACGTAAAATCGAGAGCGCAGCGCGCGATGTGCAAGCAGCGCTGAACGCAGCGGCAGCAGATCTTCCTGGCGACTTACCTGTGCTGCCCTCATTTCGCAAAGCCAATCCGAATGCCCAACCCATCCTCATTCTGGCGTTGACGTCCAATACGATTGCGCCGAGCGCGATGTATGACATTGCTGATTCCGTGATCGCGCAGAGAATTTCACAGGTTTCTGGTGTTGGCGAAGTCAGTGTGAGTGGCGCCGAACAACCCGCCATTCGCGTTGCGGCCAATCCAGCAGCCTTAGGTGCGATTGGTATAGGGATCGATACGCTGCGCTCCGCCATCAATGGTGCAAATGCTCTGTCCCCGGTCGGCCAGATTGACGGGCCCGAGCAGGCTGTATCGCTCGCCGTCAATGCGCAATTGCGAACGCCTGAAGATTATGGCGCCCTAATCCTGCGCAGTGCTGACGGCAAGGTCACACGTTTGTCTTCCGTTGCCGAAGTGACGCAAGGCGTCCGCAACACACGGTCCGCTGCTTGGTATAATGGCAAGCCTGCCGTTCTCATCAATGTGACCAAACAGGCAGATGCCAATGTCATTGCGACGGTGGAACATATTCGTGCGCTATTGCCCGAATTGAAGCGCTGGATTCCCACTGGCATCGAAACGCATGTACTGGTCGATAGAACGGGCACCATTCGTGCCAGTGTCGATGACATGCAATGGACACTCGCCGGCTCCATTGCACTTGTGATGATGGTGGTGGCGCTCTTTCTGCGCCGCGCTGTTCCCGTTCTGGCGGCCGGAGTGACAGTGCCTCTGTCGCTTGCCGGCGCTTTTGTCAGCATGTGGGCGATAGGCTATTCGCTCGACAATCTCTCCTTGATGGCGCTTGCCATTGCTGTGGGGTTCGTTGTCGACGATGCCATCGTGATGATTGAAAATATTGATCGTAACCGCGCGCAGGGGCTTTCACCGATCGCAGCAGCCCTTGATGGCGCCAAGCAGATCAGCTTCACGCTCATCGCAATCAGCCTTTCGCTAGTTGCGGCCTTTATACCACTTTTGCTCATGGGCGGCGTGCAGGGGCGCTTCTTCCGTGAATTCGGCATGGTTCTGACGGCGGCGATTGCTGTCTCTACTCTTGTCTCACTCACCTTGACACCTGCTTTGTGCGCACTTGCGCCACGGCAGGAGCGTCAGCCCGGTCGCTTCGGCATTTGGATCGAGACGGGCCTTGCCCGCATCCTCGCGCTTTATGAGACGACATTGCGCTTTGCGCTACGCGAAAAGCTTGCGACGATGATTGTGTTCATCGCCACGCTCGTGGCCACGGTGCAGCTTTATATTGTGACACCAAAGGGATTTTTTCCGCAGGACGATACGGGCCTTCTGTTTGCGTTCGTTGAAACCTCAACCGATGTCTCCTTCCCCGTCATGGCCGCGTTGCAGCGCAACGTGGAAGAGGTTGTCGCGGCGGATCCAGCGGTCTCGGCGGTTGGCTCGACCATTGGTGGCAGCGTGTGGAGTGGCGCCATCAACAATGGTCGCCTCTGGATTGCGCTAAAACCCTTTGCTGAACGGAAGCTCACCAGCGAGCAAGTGGTCGCCCGCCTACGACAAGCTGTGAAATCTGTTCCCGGCGCGAGCGTGTGGCTATCAGCCGTGCAAGATTTACGCATGGGAGGTCGCAGTAGCCGCTCGCCCTTACAATTCACCTTGTGGGGCCCTGATAGTGAGGCGCTTGATCGTTATGCGCCGCTTGTCGAAGCGAAGCTCAAAACCATTCCCGGTCTGATCGATGTCAATTCCGATAATGAACCAAGTGGATTGCAGGCCAATGTCACGGTCGATCGGGCCGCAGCGGCACGGCTCGGTGTATCGATCCAAGACGTGAGCGCTGCCCTTAACAACGCGTTTGCGCAGCGGCAGATCTCCACCGTCTATACACAGCGCAATCAATATCGCGTGGTGCTGGAGGTCGGCCCCAATTTCCGGCGCGATCCATCCGACCTTGGAACGCTGTTCGTCCCGGGCAAGGGTGGAACGCAGATTCCCTTGTCAGCTGTTGCACGTGTCGATCGCGCGCTTGCGCCTGTCGCTGTGCGGCATCAAGGACAATTTCCGGCCGTCACGATCAGCTATGCGTTACGGCCTGGCACGTCGATGGATCAAGCGTCCGATTCTGTACGCAAAGCCGTTGAGTCGATGCATCTTCCTGAATCAATCCGTACCGATTTTGCCGGTGATGCGAAGGCATTTCGTCAAAATGCAGGCGGCCAACCGCTTCTCATCCTCGCCGCCGTCATTGCTGTCTATCTTGTGCTTGGCATTCTCTACGAAAGCCTCATCCATCCACTGACCATCATATCCACCTTGCCAGCAGCAGGGCTCGGTGCGTTGCTGGCCTTGAAAGCGACAGGATCTGAACTGACAATCATCGCCTTCATCGGCATCATCATGCTGATTGGCATCGTGAAAAAGAATGGCATCATTCTGGTCGATTTTGCGCTCGATGCGCAGCGCCACAAAAATCTCGGTGCTGATGAAGCGATCATTACGGCGTGTCTTGAGCGGTTCCGTCCAATCCTGATGACCACGCTCGCTGCCATGCTGGGCGCCTTGCCTTTGGTGCTCGCAACCGGTGCAGGATCCGAACTACGCCGACCGCTCGGCATCACGATTGTGGGTGGGCTCGCGGTCTCGCAAATCCTAACCCTCTATACGACACCCGTGATTTTCATTCTCTTCGAGCGACTTCAGCAATGGCTTTCGCGGCGTAGAACGGCCGCGGCGCTTTCAGAGCCCTCCGGCCTCTCCTGATAGTGGCCTCACAAAGGCGGTAAATCGCCCTGACCGCGCAGGCGTAGCGCCTTTTGCCGATCGATCATCCCGAAAGCCGCGCGCGCGATGACGATCTCCTCATTCGTTGGAATCATCATGATCGCGACGGGCGATAGCTGTGCTGAGAGAATAGTTTCGTTGGACGCATTACGCACCGGATCGATAGCAATGCCAAGCCATTCCATATCACTGCACACACGCGCGCGAATGAGCCTAGAATTTTCGCCGATTCCGCCACAAAAAATCAGTGCATCGAGCCCACCAAGGCTTGCCGCAAGGCCCCCAATCTCACGCCGAATGCGGAAGACGAAATAATCAAGGGCAGCTTTGGCCGCGGGATCATCTGACGCCTCGAGCACGCGCATGTCGTTTGAGAGACCGGATAGACCAAGAAGCCCTGATTGCTTGTAAAGGAGATCGGCAATGGCGTCGGGCGTCATCTTTTTCTGTTGCAACAGATAGAGCATTACGCCTGGGTCAAGCTGGCCACAGCGCGTACCCATCGGCAGTCCATCGAGCGCTGAAAAACCCATGGTGGACGCGATCGATTGACCATCGTGGATGGCACAGGCGGATGCGCCATTGCCGAGATGGCAGATGATCACGCGACCGGCATGCAATTCAGGCCGGAGAATGGCAAGTTTCTGCGTGACATATTCATAACTCAAGCCATGAAAGCCATAGCGGCGGACACCTTCGTCATAAAGGGCACGCGGTAACGCAAAGACATCGTTGACGAAGGGATGGCTCCGATGAAACGCCGTGTCGAAACAGGCGATCTGCAACGCGTCAGGAAAGGCCCGCTGGGCCGCGCGAATACCCGCCAAATTATGCTGTTGATGCAACGGCGCGAACGGCTCCAACGCCGCCAGTTGAGACAATACGTCATCGCCAACCAATGTGGGCGTCGTGAAGACGAGCCCGCCATGGACAACGCGATGGCCGACAGCAGCGATATCTTGTGCGAGCCTAACCTCCGTCAGAATGGTGACCAGCGCTTGCAACACAGCCTCATGCGTTGCGCCTTGTAGAGCAGCACCGCGGCGCTCTGACAGAATTGTTCCGCTGGCATCTTTGACTGTCAGCACACAATCGCCACCAATGCGATCAGCCATGCCCGTTGCGATGGGCTGTTCGTCGTCCGGCCTGAAGAGCGCAATCTTGAGGGACGATGAGCCGGCATTCAGCGTGAGGACAGATCCGCTCACGCTCCTTGTCCCTTCGTCCGTTCGTGATGGAGAACCGCGACCGCACAGGACGCTAAACGCGACATCGCGGAATCAGAACGCGAATTAAGAATAATCGGCACGCGCGCACCCAGCACAAGGCCAGCCCCTTCGGCGTGGCTAATGAAGGTCAATTGCTTGGCAAGCATGTTGCCCGCATCAATATCGGGTACGACGAGAATTTGTGCATGCCCCGCGACTTCACCGCGCAGCCCTTTGGTTCGGGCGGCAGCCGGGTCAACAGCATTATCCATGGCGAGAGGCCCTTCGACAAAGCCACCCTTGATCTGGCCGCGCTCTGCCATTTTTGACAGGAGTGCTGCATCAATAGACGAAGGAATGGCAGGATTAACCGTCTCGACAGCGGAGAGAACACCGACACGCGGCGGCGTGCCATCGCCAATCGACAAGGCGAGATCAATCGCGTTCTGCACAATATCCATTTTTGTTTGTAGATCGGGCGTAATATTGATTGCCGCATCGGTGACGAGCAGCGGATAGGACAGGCCCGGTACATCCATCACGAAAATATGGGTGAACCGGCGACCCATACGCAGCCCTTCATCCTTATCGAGCATGGGGTGCAAAAGGTCGTCCGTATGTAATTGCCCCTTCATCACGGCATCGGCGCGACCCGCGCGTACGAGCTTGCAAGCCGTTCGTGAGGCTTCAAGCGGGCTTGATGCGTCGATGATCTCATAATCAGAAAGCGTCGCGTCAATCGCTTGGGCTACAGCCTGCATTTTAGCGCGATTGCCAATGAGGAGAGGAACGATCAATCCATCCCGTGCCGCTAGAAGAGCCCCACCAAGCGAGTTTTCTTCTTCCGGCATCACGACGGCCGTACGCAAAGATTCACAGCTTTGTGCGCGCGCTACGAGCTTTTCGAAATGACGGTGCCGCTGCACGATGAGGCCGGGCACTTCCTCGACCTCTGCAATCAGTTTCGCTTTGGGCGCTTCGACATCGGCTTCGCCCGACACAATCAATTCGCCATCCGAAGTACGCCGGACTTCGGTCGCAAGGCGCAAACGGCCATCGGCATGTTTTTCGATCACGCGCACGCGCGTTTCAAGCTCGTCACCCGCATGGGCGCGGGCATGAAATTGCAAAGTCTGGTGTCGGTAGAGGCAGCCTGCGCCGGGCAATGTGGTGCCTAGAATGGCCGAGATCAGCGAAGCGACAAACATGCCGGGTGCAACCGGATCGGAATGCGCGACACCCGGCGCCGGCAAATGCATGGGATTGAAATTGCCCGATGAGGCCGCAAAGACATAGAGATCGTCGGTGGTGATCAGCCTTTTGAGCGTCGCCTCGTCGCCGACCTTGATTTCGGCGAGCGTTCTGTTCTCAAGCTTCATCATCCCGCATCCTCACCAAAGACCCAGCGCCAGACATGCCAGTCCGTAACGGCTCTGGCGAGAGGGTAGCATTCCGGACCTTAGCCTTTTAGGCAGCGGCCCGTGCATCCCGTAAAATGAGATCGGAGCCCTTTTCGGCAATCATCAGGACGGCGGCTTCGGTATTGGCGGAGACCATCAGCGGCATGATGGACGCATCGGCGATCCGTAGCCCTTCCAACCCATGGACCCGCAAATCTGGATCGACAACGGCGCGAGGCCCCACGCCCATGGCGCACGTCCCGACCGGATGATAGATCGTCTGGCCATTACGGCGGGCAAATTCCAGCCATTGCGCGTCCGTTACAACGGTATCGCCCGGGTTCATCTCATAAGCGCGATAGGGATCCATCGCCGGCTGTGCGATGACGCGACGCGCGATTTTCATCCCTTCAATCAAAGTTGCGGCATCGCTTGGTACCGATAAAAAATTCGGCTTGATCGCGGGCGGCGCAAACGGATCAGGTGATTGAACATGAATCGTACCCGTCGAATCAGGCCGTAATTGGGTGACACCAATCGTCATGCCGGGCTCAGTATCAAGCTTGCGGTCAGCCGCATTGGCATAGCTTGCATGCATGAAAAAGAACTGAACGTCAGGCGTTGCCAAATCCGGACGCGTTTTGACAAAGGCATGCGCCAGCCCCGTGCCCAATGCAAGAATACCAGAACGGGTAAGCGCATATTGGGCAACCGCCCCCATCAAGCGAAGGCCACGCGCCTGTTCGTTCAGCGTGACGGGCTTTGTCACGCGCCAATTCATGCGGGTGCAATAATGGTCGCGATAATTGCTGCCGACACCGATTAGACCATGGTGTATTTCGATGCCAACGCCAGTCAGATGTGCAGGGTCGCCAATACCTGACAATTCCAAAATCTGCGGCGATTGGACCGCACCCGCGGCCAGGATCACTTCCCGGCGTGCCTGCACGCGGCAGGTCTTGCCGTCTTGCGTGAAAGTGACACCACTGACCTTGCGCCCCTCCAGTTCAAGGCACGTGACATGGGCCCCAGTGCGAACCGCAAGATTGGGGCGCTTCTCCGCGCGACGCAGATAGGCATCTGCGGCACTCCAGCGGCGTCCTTTCTTTTGTGTCACCTGATAATAGCCAAACCCTTCTTGTGACGCGCCATTGTAATCAGGGTTGTGCGGATAGCCTGCCTCCACGCCCGCTTTGATGAAGGCATCCGCCAGTTCCGGACGTAGCTTGATATGCTCTACATGCATCGGCCCGTCGCTGCCGCGCATGTCGCTTGCCCCGCCTTCAAAATTTTCGAGCTTTTTGAAGTAAGGAAGAACTTCGTCAAAACTCCAGCCGCGTGCACCAGATTGCGCCCATTGATCATAATCTTCCTTCTGGCCACGAACGAAGATCATGCCATTGATCAGGCTTGAACCGCCAAGCCCCTTGCCGCGCGGCACAACGATGCGGCGTTGATAAGTCGCCTCCTCCGGTTCGGTTTGGAAACGCCAATTGAAGGCACTGCCTGTCAATAATTTGCTGAAACCGGCCGGGATCGATATCCAAAATCCATCATCACGTCCGCCCGCTTCAAGCATCAGCACGCTATAGCGACCATTTTCGGTCAAACGATCCGCAAGCACACACCCGGCTGTTCCGCCACCGACAATCACAAAATCAAATTGCTCCGGCATATTCATCAGACGCCGCCTCTCACGACACGTCTTGGAGATGGCGCGGCAATACTTTGCCGGGGTTCATCAGATCATCAGGATCAAGTGCCATTTTGATCCGGCGCGCCAATGCCTGCTCTTCTGGCGCGCGGCGGCGTGCCAATTCTGCGACGCGGTACTGGCCGATGCCATGTTCAGCTGAAATACTGCCACCGAAACGCTGCACCACATCATGCACGACGGCGTTGACAGCGTCGGGATGGTGATCGGTAATGAGAACATTGTAATGCAAATTACCGTCGCCAAGATGGCCGAAACAATTCACGCGCGTCCCTGGTTGCAAACGGGCCAAGGCCTCATCGGCCGCAACTAAAAATGCAGGAATCTGTGGAATGGGAACAGAGACGTCATGCTTAACGCTTTTTCCCTCCTTCGCCTCCGACTCAGTGATCCGTTCGCGCCATTGCCAGAGCTCTGTGGCTTGACGCCCCGACTCGGCGACGGTGCCATCCAGAGCAAACCCCTGTTCAAGGGCGTCGCCAAGCGCTGTTTCGGCCGCTTCGCGCAACCCTGAAAGAGTCGACGCCGCCTCGATCAGCACAAACCATTCGCCGTCGGCAATCGGCCGACTAAAGCTGAAATGCTTTTCGACGAGGTCGAGCGAAAATCCGGCCATCAATTCACACGCCGTAATGCTATCGCCTAATGTGTTTTGCAGACAGGCCAGCAAATCAAGCGCCGCTTGCGGATTGGGAACCGACAAGAGCGCCGTGACGCTGTCTTTAGGTTGCGGCAGGAGGCGCAGTACCGCTGCCGTAGTGATGCCCAGCGTGCCTTCGCTACCAATGAATAATTGCTTCCAATCATAACCAGCATTGTCTTTACGGAGATGGCGTAAACCATTGACGACCGTGCCGTCGGCTAAAACAACTTCGAGGCCGAGCACCAGCGCACGCGTCATGCCATAACGCAGTACATTTAGGCCGCCTGCATTGGTGGAAACGATGCCACCAATCATTGCCGACCCTTCAGCCGCGAGACTGATCGGCAAGAGACGACCAACATGCGCCGCCGCGTCCTGTGCCGTCTTGAGAATAACGCCTGCTTCTGCTTCGAGCGTCATGCCGACAGGATCAATGCTGCGGATCGTGTTCATGCGCGAAAGCGAAAGAACCAATTCACCACCGCTTGCATCGGGAACAGCGCCGCCGGCCATGCCCGTGTTCCCGCCTTGCGGGACGATGGCCACGCCATGGGCGTGGCACAATTTCACAATCGCAGACACTTCGCCTGTATTGGCGGGGCGCGCGACAGCAAGGGGCTTGCCGGGAAACAGACGACGCCAATCGATCGCGTAGGGTTCGACATTGGCGGGGTTTGTCAGCAGACCTGCGGGTCCGAGTTGATTGTGCAGGGAGGCCAGCCAATCTGGCATTGTCATCTGGTGTCTCTTACGGGCGGCGGCCAGCGCGATTGCATGGCAGAGTATGGGTTGCTACTTGTCCCGCCCTGCGCGCTAAGCGTCAAGAACCGGACCCATCAGGAGTATCCGTATGTCTCTCCCGGCCACCATGCGTCAGATCCGGTTCACCGCGGCGGGCGGGCCCGATGTCATTCAGGTTGAAACCAGTCCCGTGCCAATGCCGGCTGCCGGGCAAGTGCTGATCAAGGTTGCGGCAGCGGGCGTCAACCGACCCGATTGCCTCCAGCGTGCGGGTGGCTATCCGCCACCGCCCGGCGCTACCGACATTCCGGGGCTCGAGATCGCCGGCCATATCGTGGCACTGGGAGAGAATGTCACCGGATTGGCGATGGGCGAAGCCGTCTGCGCACTCGTGATTTCCGGCGGCTATGCGGAGTATTGCGTGGCAGAAGCGCCGCTTTGCCTGCCGGTGCCGCAGGGTTTGAACTTGATTGAAGCCGCCAGCCTGCCAGAAAACGTCTTCACCGTTTACGATAATGTGTTCACACGTGGCCGCTTGCAGGCCGGTGAAACTTTTCTTGTCCATGGCGGCTCAGGTGGCATTGGTTATACGGCCATTCAATTGGCCAAGCAGGCTGGCGCGCGCGTCTTCGCGACGGCAGGTTCGGATGACAAATGTGCATTCTGTATCGCAATGGGCGCAGACGTCGCCATTAATTATCGGACTGAGGATTGGTTGACCCGCGTGAAAGAATTGACGGCGCGCAAGGGCGTTGACGTCATTCTCGATATGGTCGGCGGGGATTATATGCAGCAGAATGTGCTTGCGCTCGGGCTTGAAGGCCGCCTGGTTCAAATTGCGTTTCTAAAGACGAGCCGGGTCGAATTCGATTTCATGCCGATGATGCTGCGCCGCCTGACGCTGACCGGTTCAACCTTACGGCCGCGCATGGTGGAACAGAAAAAGGCAATCGCCGACAAAGTCCGCAGCGCTATCTGGCCGCTTTATGCGAATGGTAAGGCGAAGCCGATCATTCATAAAATTTTCCCATTGAGCGAAACGCGCGCTGCGCATGCATTGATGGAATCAAGCGCTCATATCGGAAAAATCATGCTGACGATGGAGTGATACACTCGTTAACGCCACTGCATCCCTCATAAAAAAAGGCGCGGATCCTGCGATCCGCGCCTTTCTTGTTTCATTCGATCGCGTTTAGACGAGTTCGAAACGGTCTGCGTTCATGACCTTTGTCCACGCCGCGACGAAATCGTTGAGGAACTTTTCCTTCGAATCGCCTTGAGCATAAAATTCGACAAGCGCACGCAGCTGCGAGTTCGAGCCGAAGACGAGATCGACGCGCGTGCCGGTCCATTTGACCTGACCGGTCTTGCGGTCGCGGCCTTCGTAATGATCGCCATCGACCGGCTTCCATTCGATGCCCATGTCGATGAGATTGACGAAGACGTCATTCGTCAGCTGGCCCGGGCGTGTTGTGAAGACGCCATGCTTGGAACCGCCCGTGTTGATATTGATGGCACGCAGACCACCCATCAGCACAGTCATTTCCGGCGCGGTCAGCGTGAGAAGCTGCGCGCGGTCGAGCAACATTTCTTCCGCCGGGACCGAGAATTGGCCCTTCTGGTAGTTGCGGAAACCATCAGCTTCCGGCTCAAGCACAGAGAAGGATTCGATATCCGTCTCTGCCTGCGAGGCATCCATGCGACCCGGCGTGAACGGCACGTTGAGTGTGTGACCAGCTGATTTTGCAGCCTGTTCGACACCAACGCCGCCCGCCAGCACGATCAGATCGGCAAGCGAGATCTTCTTGCCGCCAGTGGCTGACGCGTTGAAGTCCTTCTGGACAGCTTCAAGTGCGGCGAGAACCTTGGCGAGCTTCGCGGGCTCATTCACCGCCCAATCCTTCTGCGGGGCCAAGCGAATGCGCGCGCCATTAGCACCACCACGCTTGTCGGATCCACGGAAGGTCGAGGCCGAGGCCCATGCCACCGCGACGAGATCAGCCGCTGCAATGTTCGTCGCGATGATCTTAGTTTTCAACGCTGCGATGTCATTGGCATCAACGAGCTTGTGATCGACGGCCGGGATCGGATCCTGCCAGATCAACACTTCCTTCGGCACTTCCGGGCCGAGATAGCGCACACGCGGTCCCATATCGCGATGGGTGAGTTTGAACCATGCGCGGGCAAACGCGTCGGCGAAGAGCGCCGGGTTTTCATGGTAACGCTTCGAGATCGCGCCATAGATCGGATCCATGCGCATGGCCATGTCGGCCGTGGTCATGATGATCGGAACCTTCTTGGACGGATCCTGTGCGTCAGGCGCCATGTCCTTTTCAGCGAGATTCTTCGGCGTCCACTGCCACGCACCAGCGGGGCTCTTCACGAGCTCCCACTCATAGCCGAACAGCACGTCGAAATAGCCATTGTCCCATTGCGTCGGACGCGGCGTCCATGCGCCTTCAATACCAGATGTGATCGTGTCCGAGCCCTTGCCACTCTTGAAGGTGCTGAGCCAGCCAAGACCTTGGGCTTCGAGTGGCGCTGATTCAGGGCTTGGTCCGACATCGGACGCTGGACCCGCGCCATGGCATTTGCCGAATGTATGGCCGCCAGCAACGAGCGCGACGGTTTCTTCATCGTTCATCGCCATGCGGGCAAAGGTTTCGCGAATATCGCGCGCCGAGGCGAGCGGATCAGGATGGCCGTTGGGGCCTTCCGGATTCACGTAGATGAGACCCATCTGCACGGCAGCGAGCGGGTTTTCGAGTTCGCGATCACCCGAATAGCGATTGTCGCCGAGCCACGTGTCTTCGGAACCCCAGTAAATGTCTTCTTCCGGTTCCCACACATCGGCGCGACCGCCGCCGAAACCAAAGGTCTTGAGACCCATCGATTCAAGCGCACAATTGCCCGCGAGAATGTAGAGGTCGGCCCATGAAATCTTGTTGCCGTATTTCTGCTTGATCGGCCACAGGAGACGGCGTGCCTTGTCGAGGTTGGCGTTATCCGGCCAGCTATTGAGCGGCGCAAAACGCATCGTGCCGGTGCCAGCGCCACCACGACCATCGCCCGTGCGATAGGTGCCAGCGCTATGCCAAGCCATACGGATGAAGAGCGGACCATAATGGCCCCAATCGGCCGGCCACCATTCCTGCGAATCCTTCATCAGCGCGAAAATGTCATTCTTCAGCGCCTGATAATCGAGTGACTTGAAGGCTTCGGCGTAGCTGAAGCCCGCACCCATTGGGTCGCCCGCAACCGGGTTCTGATGCAGGATCTTCAGATTGAGCTGGTTCGGCCACCAATCCTTGTTGGTGCGGCTGCCAAATGTGGTGGCGGCCCGCGTGCCGTGCATCACCGGGCATTTGCCGGCATTCTTGGTGTCTGTTCCGTGCATTGGAATATCCCTGCGATCGAATGAGAGGGTGGGAAGCGGCCGCAGCACCGGGGGAAGGCCGCGCCTATGCTTCCCATACGGCTCAGTAGCAGCCGTAGATCATCAGACAAAGTTGTATTTTCTGATGGTTCTCATAAGTATTTCTTATGAGAAATGTGACCCTCAAGCAGTTTCGCTATTTCGAGGCACTGGCGCGCATCGGCCATTTCGGCCGGGCGGCGGAGGCCAGCGCCATTTCCCAGCCTGCGCTATCGCTCCAGATCAAGGATCTTGAGGATTCGCTTGGCGCACCCCTGTTCGAGCGTGGGGCACGGCAGGTGCGGCTCACCGCCTTTGGTGAAGTCTTTGCCGAACGGGTCAGAACTATTCTGAGTGCGGTTGACGATCTCGATGATCTCGCGCGCGCGGCCCGCAGCGAGCCTTTGGCGCGCCTCCGGCTCGGCGTGATCCCCACCGTGGCCCCTTACCTTTTGCCACGCCTGCTGGGCGATCTTGCCCGCCATCATCCGGGACTTGATGTGCATTTGCGCGAGACGATTACACCCCGCTTGGTTCAGGAACTGGGTGAAGGGCGGCTTGATGCGGCCATCGTCGCGCTCCCCGTCTCAGAGCCATCATTCGAGGAAGCGGCCTTGCTGCAGGAAGATTTTGTCTTGGTGCGCCCCATGGCGGATGCCGGGAAGCCTGCGCCGGATGCTGATGCCCTGAAAACAATGCGGCTTCTTCTGCTTGAGGAAGGCCATTGCTTCCGTGATCAGGCCCTGTCCTTCTGCCAGATGAACTCATCGCTGCCGCGCGAGATGCTGGAAGGCAGCACGCTTGCCACGCTCGTACAGATGGTCGGTGCGGGGATTGGCGTCACGCTGATCCCTGAAATGGCGGTACCGGTTGAAACGCGCTCCGCTGCCGTCTCCGTCGTCCGGTTTCACCATACGAAACCAGCGCGGCGGCTTGGCATGATCTGGCGTAAAACGAGCCCGCTTGGTCCGCGTTTCCGTGCGCTTGCTGCAACGCTGCGCGCGTCGGCGGAAGCCGCACAACGGGATCAGCTCACGCCCCCGTCTTGATTGAGGCCTTCCAACAAGACCTTGCCAATTGGCTTCCGCCTGCCCACAACGCCTTCATCGCACGCCTGAAATCGAGTTGAACCATGCGCACCGATTATGAAACCCTCGCCGTCAGCCTGATTGAACCGCATATCCTGCGCATCATGCTCAACCGGCCCGAAGCGGCGAATGCGTTCAATACGCAAATGAGCCGCGAGCTGATGGAGATATTCGAGGCGTTTCAACTCGATCTCTACGATTTGCGGGCCATCATCGTGACAGGCGCAGGGGAAAAGGCGTTCTGCGCCGGCGGCGATCTGAAAGAACGTAAGGGCATGACGGATGCGCAATGGCAGGCGCAACATGCTGTGTTTGAACGCATGGCCCGCGCCATTCTGGCCTGCCCGATCCCCGTCATCGCGGCTGTCAATGGTGCAGCGTTCGCTGGCGGCTGCGAAATCGCGGCGTTGTGCGATTTCATCTATGCCTCCGACAATGCGCGCTTCGCGCTCACTGAAGTGACCCTTGGGATCATGCCAGGTGCAGGTGGGACGCAAACCTTGTCGCGCGCCATTGGCGAACGCCGGGCAAAGGAACTGATTTTAACAGGAACTCCGTTTTCTGCGGTCGATGCCGCACAATGGGGCTTCGTCAACAAAGTGCTGCCGCAAGCCGAGCTACTCGATGCTGCTGTGGCGACGGCACGGCGTATTGCCTCAAACGGACCCATCGCCGTGCGTCAAGCCAAGCAGGCGATCGCGCGCGGGCTGCAAATGTCGCTCGCCGATGGTCTCGCTTTCGAGATCGAAGCCTATAACCGCATGGTGCCGACCGAAGACCGGCGCGAAGGCATTCTCGCGTTCAACGAAAAGCGGAAACCAAATTTCCGCGGCGTATAATGCTCTACCTCAGAGAAAAAAGTCACTTGTCGCGAATTGAATCAAGCCCCTTCCAATCAAACACAATGCCGTGACCTGGCTGATTAGGCGCCAGCGCCCAACCTTCTTCGATTTTGAGCGGCGCAGCGATGTAGCGGTCAAGCCCGAAACCATGCGCCTCGAGAAAGGACGCATTCGGAACTGCGGCCAACAAATGTACCGTGACATCATGGGCGCCATGCGTTGTCAGCGGCAGGTTGAAGGCCTCAGCGAGATGCGCGATTTTCATGAAGGGCGTAATGCCACCACAGTTTGTGACGTCCGGCTCGGGAAATGTGACGCCGCCTGATGCGATGTATTGTTTGAATTCCCATAGCGTGCGTAGATTTTCCCCTGCCGCAATGGGGATTCCCCCTTCACGCACGATGCGGACATGGCCTGCCGGGTCATCAGGAATGGTCGGCTCTTCCAACCAGGTGAGATCATAAGGTTGGAAGGCGCGCGCAGCGCGGATGGCTTCATCCACCGACCATTTCATATTGGCATCCACCATCAGTGGAAAACCATCACCAAGAAAATTGCGCATAGCGCGGATCTTCTCGACATCTTCCGACAGTTTGGGTCGGCCAACTTTCATCTTGATTGCGCGAAATCCCTTGGCGAGATTGTCTTCCGTCTGCCGCAGCAATTCATCAGGCGTCAATTCAAGATCAATTCCACCAGCGTAAACGCGGACCTTGCGATCTGCACCACCGAGAAAATTCCATAAGGGCAAATGCGCGCGCTTTGCTTTCAAATCCCATAAAGCCATGTCGAAGGCCGAGATCGCCAGTACGGAAGGACCACCGCGCCCACCATAATGCAACGCCCACCAGCTCTTGTGCCATAACGCCTCAATCCGGTCGGCGTCTTCACCCATGAAGATATCGGGCATCTCCCGCGTGAGGATGGCATCGATGGCTGCACCGTTACGCCCCACCGTATAGGTATAGCCGACACCTTCGGCGCCATCGGCGTCGCGCACACGCACCGTATTCAATTCGAACGCTTTCATTTCGCCATGCGTGCTGTCCGTCAGCACGACGGGGAGTGGAATGCGATAAAACCCTGCTTCAATGGATTGGATGATGGCCATGCGATGCCTCCCAGCCTGTTTTGTTCATTGCGACAAGTGTCGGCTGAAGCTGTGACGCCGCGCAAGGGACAGGCATGCGTTGAACGGCGGTTTCAGCACCGGCCAGGCCTGCGTGGCCTACATGGATGGAACCGACGGCATAACGCAGACATTGCGTTGGGGAGGGGTGATCACTGGAGCCATACCATGACAATGCCTGTCAAAGTTCTTTCGCTGAAGCTCGTTGCCGCCCTTCCCCTCGCCGGTTGCGGCAGCACCACGACAACGGGCGCCGCCGGCGGAGCCGTTGCGGGTGCGGTCGTTGGGGGTCCCGTCGGCGCTGTCGTTGGGGGCGTCGCGGGCGCAGCCGTCGGCGCAGCGCTTTCACCCGAAGAAACGACACGGGTCCGGACCTATGTCGTCCAACAACGCCGCCCATCCTATACGGTGCGCGACGAAGTGGTCGAAGGCTATCGCGTACCCCGCCGTGTGACGCTGTACGTGCTACCGCGTGAATCCGGCTTCACGACGAATTATCGCTATGCGGTCATCAACCAGCGGGTTGTATTGGTTAATCCGAATACGCGCGAAATTGTCGAGATCCTCGACTAAGCCAGCAGAATTGATCGCCCTCCTGCTTTGACCTAGACACGGGTGACGGTGTTTGAGTCATCAGCGGGAGGGACGGATCATGCACATCAACCTCAACGGGCGGAATGCGCTCGTACTGGGCGGCAACAAGGGCATTGGCTTCGGTATCGCCCGCGGCCTTTCAGAGGCTGGCGCGCATGTTATCCTGACAAGCCGCTCATTGTCTGACGCAGAGGCCGCCGCGGCCAAAATCGGCGCGACTGGTTTGGCATGCGACACGGGATCGCCGGACTCGGTGGGCGCGCTTTGCGCCGCAATGGACAAGGTGCAGGGCGGGATCGATATCCTCGTCCTCAATAGCGGCGGACCGCCCCCCGGCAGCGCTATGGGCATCTCATCCGACCAATGGCGCGCGTCTTTCGAGAGCATGTTTGTGGGCCTCGTCCGCATGGCCGACCATGTGCTGCCCGGCATGCGCGCCAAGAATCATGGCCGCATCCTGAGTGTGATCTCATCCGGGGTGATCGAACCCATTCCAAACCTCGCCATCTCCAATGCGATCCGCCCTGCCTTGACGGGTTGGATGAAAACTTTGGCGAACGAAGTGGCAAAAGAGGGCGTGACTGTGAATGCGATTGCACCAGGGCGTATCGAGACTGACAGATTGCTGCAAATTGATACCGCCAACGCCACGAAACAAAGCAAGAGCATGGACGAGATCCGCGCCGCCGCGATGGCGCGCATCCCAGCCGGACGGTATGGCACGGTGGATGAATTCGCTGCAGCTGCCGTTTTCCTTGCCAGCGATCAGGCTTCGTTCATGACGGGCTCGATTGTCCGCGTCGATGGTGGCCAGATCGCCAGCACGATGTAAGGCGTCACACGCGGAAACATGAATGAGCCGGGCCGCTCGACAACCAAGCCGCCCGGCTGATGTTTCTTATGCCGCAGCATTCTGAAGCGCGCCCTGCGGTTGCAGCACACTCCCTGTGATGCCGCCAGCAGCGCAAACGGCATTGAGGAAGTCGTCCGTCATCTCGAAAAGTCCCGCATATGTCATGCAGACGCCGATCTTGCGGCCACTTCCAATCAGATCCGGGCCCGCTCCCGCCGCCTTCAAAACGCGATACATTGCGGCATCGAAAACCGACACAATATGACTGATCCCCGACTTCAGGCTGATTTCGGTAATGCCCGCAATCAGTTCACAGGTAACATAAGACACTCTGCGCCCTGGAAGTGGCGCCATAGCTTCAACATCCATTGAAAAACGTGAGCTTTCCCAAACCGTCGGGCTCTCAATGATTTGATCCGACGGCAACAATTGCGGGAAGACATCGCGTAGCATATTGGGCCCGGTCGTCGGCAAGAGGCGCAGAGATCCACGGAGGCGACCCGTCCTATCATCGACCGAAATCAGATAGAGTGGATTCTGCTCGTCAAATTCATCATACTCCATGCCATCACGCACCACGACATCCCACTTCATGCGCTCGCTGAACACGCGCGCCCTTTGCTGATACATAGCCTTCATCAGATCTTGGTGTTGATCGCGATCAGAACCGTTGATGCAAAGAATCATTTCAACCTCCTCAATGAAATTCATGGCAGAGGCAGAATGATCAAGTTTGAAGAATAGCCAATACGGCGACACGGGCGGATTGGCGCAGTCGGACAAGCGTGCTGTAATTCTCCGTTTTAGTAGGGGCGAATCACATTCATGGTTGCAGCCTTTGAAACAGCTTGCGTGATGTTGGTTGAGCGCAACTTTACCCGTGCGACGTCAAGATAGAACTTAACGGTTCGCTCGGACAAAGAAAGAATAGTTGCAATCTCACTAAACGTCTTTCCGGCAGCAGCCCAGGAGAGGCACTCCACCTCACGACGAGACAGTTTGATATCATTTTCCGAAAGCAAAGTTTCCGTTCTGAGAACAGCTTCGTGAAAATAAAAAGCCAATGTCTGAAAATCGCGCATGAAGCGTCGCCGAAAGGTCGCCCAGTCGCGATCCTTGAGATTGCTTGAAACAGAAAACAACGCCGTTTCGCCCAGACGTCCGCGAATGGGAAAAGAGAGGCCTTGCAAACCAACCTTAAACTCACTCGCTTCACCAAAAAAGCGGCGTAATTCAAGGTTGTTGTGATCCACATTCGACCAATCAAAGGGCAAAAGAGAACGCATCGCCGATGGGATAACGGGATCAACACGAAAATAATTGAGGTGGATGTATCGCGTGACCCATTCATTCGAATAGGTGACAATTCCAAAATGTTGCCCACGCGGAACACCAGGCAAATTAACGCCCAGATATGCGGCGTTACTCAAGCCGTATTCACGGACGATTTCGTAGAGAAGCGCACGACAATCTGGCAGGGTTTTTAAAGTATCAAACCGATCAATGAAATCATAGAATAGACCATCCTCCTGTGAAGCAGCGTGCGTCAAATCGGGAACAAATGTCATGGCAATCCCTCCTGGAAAATCATGATGGCAATGTAGCAACGACGTTTGCGTTATGTCATTTCTACTTTTCAAAAGTGTTTCATAACATGCCACAAAAAGGGCAAGTGGAAAAGAACGCGGCCCAAAGGCGTCTGATCGCGCGGCTTTCTGGTCATCACATATTCAACCCATCGTTGTACTTATTGTGAAACTCAACCAGTTGCACGGCACGGCCCCGGCTGGCATGGTCAGCACAAAATCACAGAGGAGATGCGTGTGATCCTGACCTGCGGTGAAGCCGTGATGGACGTGTTCGTCAAAGCGGGTGCCGGGCTTGCGCGCCCGGCGGTTTTTGCAATGGGCGGATCCCCATTTAATGTCGCCGTCGCGTTGGCCCGGCAAGGCGTTCCAGCAGGATTTTTCGGCGGCCTTTCCGACGATGCGTTTGGAACGATGTTACGCGGCATTCTCGATGCGGAAGGCATTGATCACACGCTCTCGCCACCCCTGCCTTACAAGACCACCCTGTCGATCGTCTCGCGAGATGGAATGGGACATCCCTCCTATGATTTCCGTGGCCATGAGGGGGCGGACATCATGTTCGATGCGGCCTATGTTCCTGCGGTTCTGCCGGACGTCGTCAGGGCGATTGTCCTATCGTCCTATCCGCTGGTCGCAGAGCCCGTACGCCATGCGATGCTGGGTATCGCCCAATGCGCCGGGCCTGATCGCCTAATCAGCATTGATGTCAACTACCGGCCGACGCTTGTCGGTTCTCCACACATCTGGTCCGAACGCTTTGCCGCGTATGAGCCACTCGCAACAATCATGAAGGCCAGCACCGAAGACGTCGCTCTTGCTTATGACGGGCAACGCACCCCCGAGGACGCCGCCGCTCACTGGCTCGCACGCGGCGCCGCGCTTGTCCTCATCACGCGCGGGGCTGAAGGTGCGTCCGCGTTCACAGCGCAGGGCGCTATCCATGCGACCGCACCGCGCGTGAGCGTGGCCGATACGGTTGGGGCTGGTGATTGCTTCCATGCTGGGCTTTTAGCAGCGCTTCATGATCGTGGCGCGCTATCTCGCGAGGGCATTTCAAAACTTTCCGAAAAAGGCTTATATGCCTGCCTCATCCGGGCCATTGCTGCGGCCTCGCTCAATGTAACGCGGGAAGGCACCAATCCTCCCCAAGCCGCTGAAATTGATGCTGCCCTCGCCCTGCACGATACGGAATAAGTCGCATGAACCGTAATGCCGTCGATCACGCTTTCACCGCACTGGCTGCACACCGTTCCGCCCATCAGGGCCGTAACGTGGCGTCGTTGTTTGATGATGCTGATCGGTTCGCTCGCTTTTCGGTAAGGCAAGACGATCTCATTCTCGATTTTTCGAAATGCGCGCTCGACGATGAGACGCTGACGCTGTTGCAGCAATTAGCGGGTGCCGCCGATGTGGCCCAGCAACGCGATGCCATGCTGTCAGGCTCGATTTTCAACAATACAGAAAAGCGTGCCGTGCTGCATACGGCGCTGCGAGGCGGCGCCACCGTCCCTGATGACACGATCACACGCGACGTTGACGCAACGCGTGGTGCCTTTTGTACTTTTGCTGAAGGTATTCGCACGGGGCGCATCGCAGCAGCAAACGGCAAACCTTTTACAGATGTTGTCAATATCGGGATTGGCGGCTCTGATCTTGGCCCTGTGATGGCAACACTAGCGCTAGCACCCTATCATGACGGGCCGCGGCTACATTTCGTCTCCAATATCGACGGATCGCATATTGCCGATACGCTGAAAAAGCTTGATCCGACGCGAACCTTGCTGATCATTGCGTCGAAGACCTTCACCACCATCGAAACCATGACGAACGCACAAACAGCGCGGCGTTGGTTGGTGGAGCATGTCGGTGAAGCAGCGGTTGGGGCGCATTGCGCTGCTGTCTCGACCGCACTCGACAAAGTGGCCGCCTTTGGCATTGCGCCCGATCGCGTGTTTGGCTTCTGGGATTGGGTTGGCGGGCGCTATTCACTCTGGTCAGCGATCGGCTTGCCGCTCGCGATTGCTATTGGTGAAACGCGGTTCAATGAATTCTTGGCAGGCGGCCGCGCCATGGATACGCATTTCCGCACCGCGCCCTTCGCACAAAATCTGCCGGTGCTCCTCGGCTTAATCGGCTTGTGGCATCGTGATGTCTGCCTTTATCCGGCCCGCGCGGTCATTCCTTACGATCAAAGGCTCGCACGTTTTCCGGCCTATTTGCAGCAACTCGATATGGAATCGAATGGCAAATCGCTCGACCGCGACGGGCAAGCTGTTACGCGGCCGACAGGCCCGCTTGTCTGGGGCGAACCGGGTTCGAATTCGCAGCACGCCTTTTTCCAATTGCTGCATCAGGGAACCGATACGATCCCGGTCGAGTTTTTGATCGCTGCCGAAGGGCACGAGCCTGAGCTGAAGCACCAGCACGACATCCTCATCGCCAATTGTCTCGCGCAGTCGGAAGCGTTGATGCGTGGCCGCACCCCGGCCGAGGCTGAAGCGGTGATGCTGCAACAGGGCCGCAGTGGGGCCGATGCCAAGCGGCTTGCCCCGTTCCGCGCTTTCCCCGGCAACCGCCCATCCATCACCATCGCCTATCGCAAGCTCGACCCATTCACGCTCGGCCGCTTGATCGCGCTCTACGAGCACCGTGTCTTTGTTGAGGCGGCGGTTTGGAACATCAACGCTTTCGACCAATGGGGCGTCGAACTCGGCAAGGAACTGGCCACCGCGCTTCTTCCGGCCGTGGAAGGGCTTCCAAGCGCCGTTCCCGCTGGAACTGTCGGGCTGCTTGCCACTCTCAGGGCGCTTAAATGAGCTTTTTCTGGCTTTTGGCGGCGTAAAGGCGTATGAGGAAGGGGTGAGGGCGTTGTGCGCCCTTCGTGCAACTTCATCATGCGGCCTCGTCATACTGTGACCTTGGCCCGCTGCCCTTCTTTTCCGACCGTCAGGCTTTCCGTGTCCTTCGCTTCCGTCCATCCGGCGCTTGCCCGCGCGCTTTCTGAGCGCGGCTATCTCGAACCCACTCCCGTCCAGGCCGCTTGCACAGCGCCCGAATTGGCCAACCGCGATATTCTTGTCTCAGCGCAGACGGGCTCGGGAAAAACCGTTGCCTTCGGCTTAGCCATGGCAGGAGACCTGCTCGGTGAAAACGAAAGGTTCGGCCGGGCCAGTGCGCCGCAAGCTCTCGTCATTGCTCCGACGCGCGAACTCGCCCTGCAGGTCGAACGCGAACTCGCATGGCTTTATGAGCCAGCAGGTGCTCGCATCGCCACGTGCGTCGGCGGCATGGATGCGCGGCGCGAACGCCGCCGCCTTGAAGATGGTGTCCACATCGTTGTCGGCACACCGGGACGCTTGCGCGACCATTTGGAGCGGGGCGGGCTTGATCTGTCGGCGCTTGATGTCGTCGTGCTCGATGAGGCCGACGAAATGCTCGATATGGGCTTTCGTGAAGATCTCGAATTCATTCTCGATGCGATGCCGAAATCGCGCCGCACGCTGATGTTCTCAGCCACATTGCCGAAGGGCATTGTTGGCCTTGCACAGAATTATCAAAACAATGCGCAGCGCATCGCTGTAAAGGGTGCGGCCGGCGGCCATGCGGATATCGAGCATCGCGCCTATCGCGCACGCGCCAACGAGATCGAATTCGCCGTTGTCAATCTGTTGCGCTATTTCGATGCGCGCACCGCCATCGTTTTCATGAACACACGTGAAGCGGCGCGTCACTGCCATGCGACGCTGACTGAACGCGGTTTTTCATCCGTACTTCTGTCCGGCGAACTCAGCCAGCACGAGCGTAACCAATCGATGCAAGCCTTGCGTGACGGACGTGCACGCGTCTGCGTCGCGACCGATGTCGCGGCCCGTGGCATCGATCTGCCCGATCTCGGTCTCGTGATCCATGCTGACCTGCCACATGATGCCGAAGCCTTCCAGCATCGCTCGGGCCGTACCGGTCGCGCGGGTCGTAAAGGCATTAGCGCCATCGTGTGCTCAACGTCGCGCCGCTATAAGGCCGAACGCTTGTTGCGTGACGCGAATATTTCACTGCAATGGCAAGCACCGCCGACCGCTGAAGATATTCGCGAACTCGACGAAGCGCGTCTCCTGAATGATCCGTTGATCACCGAGCCGATGGCGGATGAAGACCGCGCCATGGCACGCACATTGATGAACGAGAAGACAGCTGAGGAATTGGCCGCAGCACTTGTGCGCGTCTATCGTGCGCGCCTGCCTGCGGTGGAAGATATCAGCGATCCGGGCGAAATCAATGAACGCCGCCGCCGCGACGATCCGCGCGATCGTGGCAATCCGCGTGACAAGAAGTCTCGCTCACGCGACGAGCGCCCGGAACGGAAGGATTTCAAAGAGCGTGGTCCACGCCGTGAATTTGATGAGCGTGAAGCGCCGCGTCCAAAGCGTCCGCGCATGGAAGGCGGTGTCTGGTTTAAGCTAGATCTCGGACGCACAAAGAATGCTGATCCGAAATGGCTTGTGCCGCTCATCTGCCGTCGCGGCGATATCTCCAAAGCCGATCTCGGTTCGATCAAAATTTTCGACCGCGAAACCTTCTTTGAAGTGTCGGCCGATGCGGCCGAAAGCTTTGCCCTTGCCGCGAAGCGTCCTGATCCGGAAAATATCCGCATTGCGCCGTCCAGCGGCCCAAGTGAAGCCTCGTTTGAGCCACGCCGAAAAGACAATCGCGATGGCGAACGTAGTGAAGGCAAACGCCCGTTCAAGGAACGTGACGGCGCCAAGAAATTCAAGGGCGAAGGCTTCAAAGGCAAGAGCAAGGACTTCAAGGGCAAGGATTTTGCCGGCAAGCGCGATAAGAGCGAAGCACACCCCGCTGCGCGCCGGATCAAAAAGAACGAGAAAAAGCGCGATTCGTAATCAGCGCCCCTTGAGAAACGCGATAATGCCATCGGCGGCGAGCGCCGCCGTGGCAAAACAGCCTTGCAACAAATAACCACCGGTTGGCGCTTCCCAATCGAGCATTTCGCCCGCGACGAAAATGCCGGGTCGCGCCTTCACCATGAAATGCGCATCAATGGCATCAAGCGCAATGCCGCCCGCCGACGAAATCGCGCGTTCGAGACCAGCCATCCCGCACACACGAAGCTGCACAGTTTTGATCCGTGCCGCTAGCGCATCGGCCTCGGCCGGCAGAGGACCTGCCTCGCGCAAAACGGCCTGCATCGCAGGCGTCAATCCTGCCTGTGTCAGGCGCTTTGCAAGTGAGGCCCCTTTGCGTGCCGCGCTCATTTTTTTCACGAGTGCTGCACGATCAAGGTCAGGTCGCAGATCGAGCGTGAGCGTTCCTTCGCCACGCGCCAGCGCGGCGCGGACCAGCGCGCCCAGCGCATAAACAGGTCCACCTTCAAGCCCTGTTTCCGTTAGCATCGCATCGCCGCGGGCCGTTTCGCCGCCGAGCGAAAGCGCAACACGCTTGAGCGGCGTGCCCGCAAAACGACGGACATGGTCAGTCCAAGGCATAAGCCATCCCGCATTGGCGGGTTCGAACGGCATGACGGTAATGCCTGCACGCTGCAGATTTGCGACCCAACCCCCATCGGCCCCCAGACGCGGCCAAGAGGCCCCGCCAAGTGCAAGCAAGACGGCATCCGCATGCACATGGGTTTCGCCATCGGGTATCGCGAAAAGGAGCGCGCCATCGGCACCAAAGCCGCGCCATTCATGCCGGGTGAACAAGCGCACGCCCAAACGATCCAGCCGCCGCAGCCATGCGCGCAACAGAGGCGAGGCTTTGAAGCTTTTCGGAAAGACACGGCCACTGCTGCCCGTGAAGGTCTCCTCCCCAAGCCCATGGGCCCAGCGCCGCAGATCATCGGGCGAGAAGCGGGCCAAAGCGCGCGTCAGAAGTGGGCTTGCAGGGCCATAGCGCCCAATAAAAGCGTCGAGCGGTTCGGAATGGGTGAGATTGAGGCCGCCGCGCCCGGCCATCAGAAATTTGCGGGCGGGCGAGGGCATGCGGTCATAAACCGTCACCGAAAGGCCTTTTTCGGCAAGGCATTCCGCTGCAAAGAGCCCGGCAGGCCCTGCGCCCACAATGGCGACTGATGGTGGTTTCAAAAGTTCCGGCCCCGCTTGGTAACCAAACCGTAAACGAGGGCGTGACCTCGTACGAAAAGGGTGACTATCATAGGTTAATGGATCAAGCGCCTCCGACGGCGCGACCAGTCAGACAGGGTGCTACCATGAAGAAACTCGCCTCCGCCTTGGTTTTGGCCTCGGCTCTTGCGCTTGGCGCATGCCAGCAATCGATCACGGCCAAAGAAAACCTGCTCACGGCTGCCGGTTTCGTCATCAGCCCGGCCGATAGCCCGGCCAAGGTCGCGGCCATCAAGTCCCTGCCGCCGAACAAATTCGTGCAGCAGACCAAGGATGGCAACCCGATCTGGCTTTATGCCGATCCGATCGTCTGCAAATGCCTCTATGCCGGCAACCAGACGGCCTATCAGAACTATCGCCAGATGGTGTTCCAGCAGAACCTCGCCAACGAGCAGCAGGTGACGGCCATGATCAACCAGGAAGCCTCCTGGGATTGGGGCATGTGGGGCTGGGGCGGCCCGCAGCCTTGGATTTGGTGATCGTTTAGACGTTTTCGGCTGACCTCCGGACCAAAACCCCGTTGCGGACCCGCAGCGGGGTTTTCGTCGTCCAGATGTGCTGAAACAACAGGCAGAATCGGTTAGGTCTCAGGCCACACAAGGAACCCTCCATGCTGACCATTTACGGTATTCCACGTTCTCGTGCCTTCCGTCCGCTCTGGACCGCCCATGAACTGGGGATCCCCTACACGCTCCACCCGGTCGATATGCGCGCTGGGCAGCAAAAAGAGCCCGCTTACCTCGCGATCAATCCGAATGGTCATGTACCGGCCATCAAGGATGGCGATCTCGTGATGTGGGAATCACTGGCGATCGATCTCTACCTCGCCAAAAAGCATGGCGGCCCGCTGGCACCGAAAACCGTCGAGGAAGACGGGCTGATGACCATGTGGAGTTTTTGGGCGGTAACCGAAGTGGAAAGCCACGCGCTGCAGATCCTCTACCATCGCGCGTTGAAGCCCGAAGCCGAGCGTGAGCCGCAAAAGGCAGATGACGCTGTCGAAGTCCTGCGCAAGCCCACCGCCATTCTGGAAGGCGAACTCAAGAAGCGCGGCGGCTATCTCGTCGGCAACCGCTTCACCATTGCCGATTTGAATGTCGCGTCGGTTTATTCCTACGCCAAACCCGCACCGGAACTCTTTACCGATGCGCCCACGGTTCTGGCGTGGCTTGATGCCGCGCTGGCCCGCCCGGCAGCTGTTGAGGCACGGAACGGCTAAGCCTGCCCTTATTCTGCCGCGTCCGCGCGGCAGAACTTGGGTACTGAGAAGTGGGAGTCGCATGGACCAGTCGCATTCACCCCAGCCGCAGGATGAAGTCCGCAGCGCCGTGGTGCGTGCGCGTTTCCAGAAACTCGGCACAGTCGCAAGCGCGATTCTGTTTGTCGCGTCGTTGGTGGTGCTGTGGCATATCGTGTCGGATGTCGGCATTGAGGGCATCCGCAACGCACTCGCCAACGCGAACCGCGAGCAATTGCTGATCGCAGCGGGCTTCACCGCACTCAGCTATTTGTTTCTGACCTTCTACGATGTGCTGGCTCTGCGGCAATTGCAGATCACGATGCCATATCGCACCAAAGCGCTGGGCTCCTATACGAGCTTTGCTATTTCGTTCACGCTGGGTTTTCCGCTGATTACGGCGGCGACGGTGCGATATTGGATTTATTCGCGCCATGGCGTTTCGGCTGCCAAAGTCGCTTCGGTTACCCTGATTGCCGGCGTGACCTTCTGGCTCGGCATGGCGCTGGTGATTGCATTCGGCCTGTTGGGCGAAACACGCGCAATTGGTGGCATCAATCACCTGCCCTCGAAAATGAACCAGCTGATCGGTGTCGCCGTTCTGGCTGTGATTATCTTCTATCTGGTGTGGGTGGCCCAAAAGCGTCGCGCCGTGCGGGTCCAGAAATGGCTGATCGAATTACCCAATCTGAAAGTCACGCTCGCGCAATTGGCCCTTGGCGCGGCTGACGTGTGTGCGGCAGCGGCCGTGCTTTATGTGCTCTTGCCCCCGGGACACAATATCGATTTTTCCATGTTTGCTGCTGTATATGCGTTTGCCTGCATTCTCGGCATTGCGAGCCATGCGCCGGGCGGGCTCGGCGTATTCGAAGCGACCATGCTGCTGGCATTCTCATGGGTGCCGCAGAACGCGATGCTGGGCGCGCTCTTCCTGTTCCGCGTCATTTATTACATCGCACCTTTCATGCTCGCACTCGCGCTTTTGGGCGCTTATGAAATTGCGCGGCATTTGAAAACCTATCGTGAGCGCGAAGCGCAGGAGCACGAATGATCGACGTCTCCGCCGCAGCGCTTTTGGAGGCGGCGCCCGATCCGCTGGTGATCGTTGATGGGCGCGGGCATGTGACGGAAGCCAATGGCGCGGCGCGGACATTATTTCCGGGTTTGCAGAATGGGCGGCCCTTCGCCTTCGCCATTCGTAACCCTGCTGTGCTCGATGCATTGGCAGCCGTCCTTGCCGGCGAAACAATTCGCGAAACCGAATGGGAAGAGCGCCGCCCGATTGAGCGGGCCTATCATGTGCGTGTTGCCGCTTTAGGCGGACAAACCGCGCGCGCGTTGCTCGCGTTTCGTGATTTGTCTGAAGCACGGCGGATCGAGGCCATGCGCGTCGATTTCATCGCCAATGCCAGCCATGAATTGCGCACGCCACTCGCCTCCGTGCTCGGCTTTATCGAGACCCTGCAAGGCCCCGCTAAAGACGATGCGCAAGCGCGCGTGCGTTTCCTCGGCATCATGCAGACGCAAGCGCAGCGCATGGCGCGGCTGATCGACGATCTATTGTCGCTCTCGCGCGTCGAGATGCGCGAGCATCAAACGCCATCAGACCGGCTCGATTTGGCTGCACTTGCGCAGCAGATCGGTGATGGGCTGAAGCCGCTCGCCGCCGAACGGGGCGTCACACTCGTCCTTGACCATAGCGGGCCGGTGCTGGTGGCAGGCGACCGCGACGAACTGTTGCGGGCGATCGAAAACCTCGTCGAAAACGGGATCAAATATGGGGCCAGCGGCGGCAAGGTCCGCATCAGCATCGAAACAATCCGCGGCGAGGCGATCCTCTCGGTGCAAGATTGGGGGCCGGGCATCGCGCCCGATCATTTGCCGCGGCTGACTGAACGCTTCTACCGCGTCGACATCGCTGAAAGCCGCGACAAGGGTGGCACAGGCCTAGGCCTTGCCCTCGTCAAGCACATCGCCTCCCATCATCGCGGCCGCTTACAGATCGACAGCCGGAAAGGCGAAGGCGCGACCTTCCGGCTGGTGCTGCCGCTTTATCCACAGGACGGCTGAGACACGCCTTGAAGGCCTGCCAGTGTCATGGAGGCGTCATAGAAGTTTCATAGGCGTTGCGTCGTGGAAAAGCACGACAGGAGACACCCGTGAGCTTTCTATCCCGTATGTCCGGCATTGTGGCGACCGCCGCATTGGTGAGCCTCGCCCAACCCGCTGCCGCAGCAGACATTTCTGGCGCTGGCGCGACGTTTCCGTTCCCTATTTATGCGAAATGGGCTGACGCTTACAAAAAGGAGACCGGGATCGGTCTCAATTACCAGTCGATTGGTTCTGGCGCGGGGATCAAGCAGATTCTTGCGAAAACAGTGACCTTTGGCGCAACGGACGCGCCGATGGCTTTTAAGGACCTGCAAAAGAACGGCCTTGTGCAATTCCCCATGGTGATGGGCGGCATCGTACCGGTGATCAATGTCGAAGGCGTGAAGCCTGGCGAACTCGTGCTCGACGGCACGACTTTGGCGAACATCTTCCTCGGCAAAGTCACGAAGTGGGACGATGCGGCGATCAAGAAGCTGAACCCCAATGTGAACCTCCCATCAGCCGGGATCAACGTGATCCGTCGTTCGGATGGCTCGGGCACCACCTTCAACTTCACGGACTACCTCTCAAAGGTCAGCCCCGAATGGCAGACCAAAGTCGGCGTGAACGCGGCCGTCGAATGGCCGGTTGGCGTAGGCGCCAAGGGTAATGATGGCGTGGCCGGCAATGTCGGCCAGACCAAGAATTCGATCGGCTATGTCGAGTATGCCTTCGCCAAGCAAAACAAGCTGACCCACACCGACCTCATCAACAAGGATGGCAAGCGGGTTTCGCCGACGTTGAAGAGCTTCCAAGCCGCAGCTGCGAACGCCGATTGGGCGAATGCACCGGGCTTCGTGCAGATCCTGACGGATCAGAAGGGTGCCGAATCCTGGCCGATCACGGCCGCGACCTTCATCCTCGTCTATGGCAACCCAGCTGATAAAGCCGCCACTGGCGACGCATTGAAGTTCTTCGCTTGGGCCTTCGAGAAGGGCGACGCCATGGCCGAGGAACTCGACTACATCCCGATGCCCAACAATGTCGTCCAACTCATCAAAGCGACCTGGGCAAAAGACGTGAAGACGAACTGACCTGTCTTGCGAGATGGGATAGAACGGGAGGGCTCGCCCCTCCCGTTTCAGCCCTGCCCTTCCGGCCGGGGCCGGGGCTTTAGGGGCTGAATGATGACAGACATGGCGATGACATCCCACGCCGCATCCGCCGCGAGCGCTGAACGCGCCGCTGTTTTGCAGAAGCTGCGCGGCGGCGACACGGTTTTTTATTGGATGACGCGGATTGCCGCCGTCTCCGTACTCGGCCTTCTGGGCGCGATCATGATCTCGCTGATCATCGGCGCCTGGCCCGCTTTGACGGAATATGGCCTGCGGTTTTTGACGACAGCGCGCTGGGCTCCCAATGCGATGCCCGATCCTGTGCTGGGCGGCCTCTCGCCGCTGGTCGGGACGCTAATCACCTCATTCGTCGCGCTCCTCATTGCTGTGCCCGTAGGCCTTGGCATTGCAATCTTTCTGACCGAGTTGTGCCCGCCGCGGCTGATGCGCCCGATCTCGGTCGCGATCGAAATGCTCGCGGGCATTCCCTCGATCATTTATGGCATGTGGGGCTTCTTCGTGCTCGGTCCCTTCCTCGCGGATCGTGGATTGGGCGGCAATCTCAGCCTGTTCAATGCCTCGCTCATTCTTGCGATCATGGTGCTGCCCTTCATCACCGCGATTTCGCGTGACGTGTTTGCCACCGTGCCACCCGTGCTGAAGGAAGCCGCCTATGGCGTTGGCTGCACGACATGGGAAGTGGTGCGCAATGTGGTGCTGCCTTATACCCGCGTCGGCCTGATTGGCGGCGTGATGCTGGCGCTTGGCCGCGCACTCGGCGAGACGATGGCCGTGACGTTCGTCGTCGGCAATTCATTCCGCCTGCCGACCTCGCTGTTCTCACCTGGCACAACCATCTCAGCCGCGATTGCGAGTGAATTTGCCGAGAGCGCGGATTTGCACCAATCGGCATTGATCCTGCTCGGCCTCTTGTTGTTTGTGTTGACCTTCTGCGTGCTCGCCGCCGCGCGGCTGATGCTGGCACGGCTCGCGAAGAAAGCGGGAGCCTGACATGAGTGCAAGGATCTCACCGCTCTATGCCGGACGCAAACGGGTCAACGCCATCGCCATGGCGCTTTGCTATGCGGCGACGGCTTTTGGCCTGATGTGGCTCGCGCTCATTCTCGCAAGCCTTTTGATCAACGGGTTACCTGGCCTTTCGCCCGCGATCTTTCTCGAGAATACGCCGCCGCCCAATGCACAAGGTGGCGGGCTTGCGAACGCGATTGTCGGCAGTTTGATGCTGACGATCATCGGCGTTGGCATCGGCGCGCCCATTGGCATTCTCGCGGGAACCTATATGGCGGAGTATGGCCGCTACTCACGCGTGACGTCGACGATCCGCTTCATCAACGACATTCTGCTCTCGGCGCCGTCCATCATCATCGGCCTCTTCATCTACACGATCATTGTCGTGCCGATGGGCCGCTTCTCCGGCATTGCAGGTGCGCTTGCGCTCGCCGTGATTGTTATTCCTGTTGTTGTGCGCACGACGGAAGACATGCTGCTTCTGGTGCCTAACCCCTTGCGCGAAGCTGCGGCCGCGCTTGGCATGCCGCGCTCGCTCGTCATCAAGCAGGTGGCCTATCGCGCAGCGCGCGCTGGTATCATCACGGGCGTTCTTTTGGCTGTGGCCCGCGTGAGCGGCGAGACCGCACCCTTGCTCTTTACCGTGTTGAGCAACCAGTTCTGGAGCCTCGATATCACCCAACCGCTCGCCAATTTGCCGGTGACGATCAATAATTTCATCAATAATCCCGATCCGAACTGGAAAAAGCTCGCCTGGACCGGCGCGCTACTCATCACTTTTGCCGTGCTGTCACTCAACATCGTGGCACGCACCTTGACGCAATCGAGGAAGTCGAAATGAATCTCGCTGCTTCCACCGCCACCGCGCATACGGGCCACACCATGGCTGAGCGCATCGCCATTCGCGACCTCAAATTCTATTATGGCGATGCACTGGCACTCAAAGGCATCAATCTGCCGCTTTATGATCGCAAGGTCACAGCGTTCATCGGCCCATCCGGCTGCGGAAAATCAACGCTGCTGCGCGTTTTGAACCGCATGTATGATCTCTACCCCGGCCAGCGCGCCGAAGGCGAAGTGCTGCTCGATGGCGAGAACATTCTTGCCCCCGGCGTCGATCTCAATCTCCTGCGCTCGCGCGTTGGCATGGTGTTCCAAAAGCCGACACCGTTTCCGATGACGATCTATGACAATATCGCGTTTGGCGTGAAGCTTTACGAAAAGCTCTCGAAGGCCGAGATGGATGTCCGCGTCGAGGAATCGCTGACAAAAGCCGCGCTTTGGAAGGAAGTGAAAGACAAGCTCAATGCTTCAGGCCTCAGCCTTTCAGGTGGCCAGCAACAGCGCCTATGCATCGCGCGGACCGTGGCCATCAAGCCGGAAGTGATCCTCTTCGACGAGCCCTGCTCGGCGCTCGACCCGATCTCGACGGCGAAGATCGAAGAGCTGATCGACGAATTGAAAAGCGATTACACTATCGCCATCGTGACGCATAACATGCAGCAGGCGGCACGCGTATCAGAGCATACCGCCTTCATGTATCTCGGCGAATTGATCGAATTCAACGAAACCGATCGCATCTTCACGACGCCGAAAGACCAGCGCACACAAGATTACATCACGGGCCGCTTCGGCTGATCCGGGGAGAGAACCATGTCTGACCATATTGTCCGCTCCTTCGACGACGAATTGCTCGCGCTGGGCCGCTCCATTTCCGAAATGGGTGGCATTGCGGAGACGATGTTTGCAAGCTCCGTCGATGCGCTCGTCCGGTCCGATACGCAATTGGCACAACGTGTCATCGCAACCGATCAGCGGCTTGATGCGCTCGAACGTGAGATTGAAGAAAAAGCCATTCTCACCATCGCCAAGCGCCAACCGATGGCTGTCGATCTGCGTGCCATCATCACCTCGATCCGGCTCGCGGCTGATCTCGAACGTGTCGGCGATCTTGCCAAGAATATCGGCAAGCGCGTCGTGGCAATGAATGGCCAATTCATCCCACAAAAAATCGCCGGTGGCGTGACGCATATGTCCGACCTCGCGCTTGACCGCTTGAAGCGAGTGCTTGACGCCTACATGAACCGCGATGTCGAAACCGCGCTCGATGTGTGGAACAATGATGAAGAGATCGACACGCTTTATAATTCGCTGTTCCGCGAATTGCTGACCTATATGATGGAAGATCCGCGTAACATCGGCTTTTGCACGCATCTTCTGTTCTGCGCCAAGAATATTGAACGCATTGGCGACCATGCCACCAACATCGCCGAGACAATCCATTATCTCGTCACTGGCAAGACGATCACTGTCGAGCGGCCGCGCAGCAATGCAAGCTATGCGCCGCTCGAAATCGGCGAAATTCCGAAGGGTGAATGATGGCGTCGCCGCACATTCTGATTGTGGAAGATGAGGAACCGTTGGCGCTTCTCTTGCGCTACAATCTGGAAGCGGAGGGCTATCAGGTCACGCATGCGCCGCGTGGTGATGATGCCGAATTGATCCTGCAAGAGAATACGCCCGATCTCGTTTTACTCGATTGGATGCTGCCCGGCGTCTCCGGCATCGAGCTTTGCCGCCGTCTACGGATGCGGCCTGACACGCAAGCCTTACCGATCATCATGCTCACGGCGCGCGGCGAGGAAGCCGAACGCGTGCGCGGACTGGCGACAGGGGCTGATGATTACGTCGTTAAACCCTTCTCGGTACCGGAGCTCGTGGCGCGCGTACGCGCGCTTCTGCGTCGCGCTGCGCCTGAGCGGATTGCGGATGCGATTGAACTTGGCGACATCGTGCTAGACCGACGCGCCAAACGCGTGCATCGCGCTGGGCGCGAAATACACCTCGGCCCAACTGAATTCCGCATGCTCGAATATCTGATGGAGCGCAAAGGCCGCGTCTTTACACGCGGACAATTGCTCGATGCGGTGTGGGGGCAGGATACCGATATCGACGAGCGCACGGTGGATGTGCATGTCGGGCGCTTGCGCAAAGCGATCAACGACCCCCATGAGCGCGATCCCATTCGCACGGTGCGCGGCGCGGGCTATTCCTTCGACGAGACGTTCAAAGCCTGACACATAAAAAGCGCGGCCAGAGACCGCGCTTTCATGGTCGGGCTCAACCTGAAGGGATCAGGCTTCGCGCTTTTTCCGGCGGTCGTTCGACGGTTGGTAAGCAATGCGCGAATGATAGCTGCAATAGGGCGTACCAATCGGCGATTCAGCGCCACAGAAACGGAATTCGGCGGCGGTCGGATCACCATACGGCCAGCGGCACATGGTTTCGCGCAATTCCATGATCGTGACCCGCTCGGACATCGGTACCACGACGTCCTGGATGGGTTCGGGATCCAGCGCGACGATCGGCGTCGCAATCGGCATCACCTTGGGAGAAAGCGCGAGATTGCCGCGTACGACCGGCCCATGGGACATGGGATGGCTTGGCGCGCGGGTAATCTTGCGCGGGCGTTGGACTTGCGGCATCGGCGCTTTCGCCCGGCCGGACAGGCCAAGCCGATGCACCTTGCCGATTACGGCGTTGCGTGTGACGCCATGGCCGAGCTCGGCGGCGATCTGGCTCGCGCTCAACCCTTGGTTCCAGAGCTTCTGGAGAAGTTCGACGCGCTCATCGGTCCAGGACATCCGGATCCCCTTGCCTTATTGCAGACCTTCGGGCCGAATCCGTCTCCGTTCGCGCTCCATAGAGGAACGCGGCGCCGCCGTCCGCCAAGTGTTGGGCCGGTTTGAGTCGCACCAGATGTCGTATTCGACTGGAGGGAAGCTACAATATGCGCGCTGGACGCGGCAAAGGCCGTCGGCGTGTTTTCCCCAGCGAAGCGTGGTGCCCAAGGGGCTTTTCAACACCTAATCATCGCGTTGACTTGAGAGGCTGCGCTTTTACAATGCGGCCTCGTCGAAAAGCCGCCCCCGCGGGGCGGCCTTTTGATTTTTTGAACCCAGTGCAACCCATTTCCGAGAGGATCAAGCCATGGTTGGAGCGAGCCCTAAGGCGTCGCCGCTTCTTCCCACCTTCGCGCGGCAGGACCTCGCTTTCGAGCGAGGCGAAGGCGTGTGGCTGATCAACCGAGATGGCGAACGATACCTCGATTTCGGCGCGGGCATCGCGGTGAACGCGCTCGGCCATGCCCATCCCCATCTCGTCAAGGCGCTGACAGATCAAGCGCAGAAGGTCTGGCACACCTCGAACCTGTACCAGATCCCAGAAGGGGAGCGGCTGGCACAGCGCCTTGTCGACAATACGTTCGCCGATCAAGTCTTCTTCACGAATTCGGGGGCCGAAGCACTCGAATGCGCGATCAAGATGGCGCGCAAATATCAATACGCCTCTGGTCATCCGGAACGTTACCGGATCATCACGTTTGAAGGCGCGTTCCATGGCCGCACGCTCGCGACCATCGCAGCCGGTGGACAAGCCAAATATCTCGAAGGCTTCGGCCCCAAGGTTGAAGGATTCGATCAGGTGCCCTTCGGCGATCACAAGGCGCTTGAAGCGGCCATCGGACCTGAGACGGCCGCGATCCTCGTCGAGCCTGTTCAGGGCGAAGGCGGCGTACGCCCAGTGCCACCGCAATGCCTGCGTGGTCTGCGCGAGCTGTGCGACAAGCATGGCCTGCTCTTGATCTTCGACGAGGTGCAAACCGGCGTCGGACGTTCGGGCAAGTTCTTCGCCCATCAGCGCGCCGGCGTGACGCCCGACATCATGGCCGTGGCCAAGGGGATTGGCGGCGGCTTCCCGCTCGGCGCCTGCCTCTCCACCTTCGAGGCAGGCAAAGGCATGACGGCGGGCACGCATGGCACCACCTATGGCGGCAATCCGCTCGCCATGGCGGTTGGCAATGCCGTTCTCGACGAGGTGTTGAAGCCGGGCTTCCTCGACCATGTCGACCGGGTCTCGAACCAGATGCGGCAAGGCCTTGCTGCCATCAAGGATCGCCATCCCTCGATCATCGAGGATGTGCGCGGCGAAGGCCTGCTGCTGGGCGTGAAAGCGAAAATCGTCAACACGGACCTTGTGGCCGCTCTGCGCGACCAAAAAATGCTGACCGTTGGCGCGGGGGACAATGTCGTCCGCCTTCTGCCACCGCTGATCATTTCCGAGGATGAGGTCCGCGAAGGCCTCGCCCGCCTTGAGAAAGCCTGTGCTGCGTTGGAAGCCAAACTCGCCGCAGAACAGAAAGGGGCCGCCGAATGAGCCCGAAACACTTTATCGATCTCACGGATTTCAACAGTGACGAAATCCGCACGATCCTCGACAAGGCAAACGCCATCAAGGCGGCGCGCAAAAAAGGCGAGCTCGCCAAAGAGCGCCCGCTCGTTGGCAAAACGCTTGCCATGATTTTCGACAAGCCGTCGACGCGCACACGCGTGTCGTTCGATGTCGGCATGCGTGAATTGGGCGGCGAGACGATCATGCTGACAGGTGCCGAGATGCAACTCGGCCGTGGCGAGACGATCGGCGACACGGCGCGCGTGCTCTCGCGCTATGTCGACGCCATCATGATCCGCATGCTCGACCATGATGCGGTCAAGGAACTCGCTGAATTTGCCACTGTTCCGGTCATCAACGGATTGACGAAGGATTCCCATCCCTGCCAGATCATGGCGGATGTGATGACGTTTGAAGAACATCGTGGACCGATCACCGGCAAGACCGTGGCCTGGACAGGCGACAGCAATAATGTGCTGGCATCGTGGATTCATGCGGCCGCGAAACTCGATTTCCGCCTGAAGATTGCCACGCCGGAAGAACTCGCACCCACAGCCGGTCAATTGGCGTGGGCGCGCCGCGAAGGTGCGCGCGTTTCGGTGACGCATGATCCGTTCGATGCCGTCGAAGGCGCCGATGCCGTTGTTACCGATTGCTGGGTGTCGATGGGCGATGAAGATGCTGGCAAGCGCCACAATTTGCTCGCGCCTTATCAGGTCAATGGCAAGCTGATGCGGCACGCCAATAAGAACGCCATTTTCATGCATTGCTTGCCCGCCCATCGCGGTGAGGAAGTCACCGATGAGGTGATGGACGGACCGCAATCCGTGGTGTTCGACGAAGCAGAAAACCGTCTGCACGCGCAAAAGGGCGTGCTGGCATGGGCGCTTGGCGCGTGAAGGTTTGAGCATGGCGCAGGAACAGGACGATCGGGTCCTCCCCTTCTCTGTCGAAGCCCTTGATGTGCGCGGCCGTGTTGTACGACTTGGCCCGGCCATCGACACGCTGCTGACGCGCCATGCCTATCCTGACTGCGTTTCACGCCTGCTCGGCGAAGCGGTGGCGCTGACGATCCTGCTTGGCTCGTCCCTGAAATTCGAAGGGCGTTTCCAATTGCAGACACGGACGGACGGTGCCGTCGACATGCTTGTCGTCGATTTCGAAGCGCCCGATCGCGTCCGCGCTTATGCTCGTTTCGATGCCCCGCGGATCGGCGCTCTGCATGCCGACCAACAAAAGCCCGCGGCCTTGCTCGGCTCGGGCCACCTTGTCTTTACCATTGATCAGGGTGCGGACATGTCGCGCTATCAAGGACTTGTCGCCCTTGATGGGCAGGGCTTGGAAGCAGCAGCCCATCAATATTTTCAGCAATCGGAACAAATCCCGACGCGCGTGCGGCTGGCCGTTGGCGAAACCTATGTCGGCGAAGGCGGCACCTCGCGTCATCATTGGCGTGCGGGTGGCCTCATCGTGCAATTCCTGCCGACCTCGCCCGACCGGCAGCGGCAGGCGGATCTCCACCCGGGCGATGCGCCCGAAGGCGCGCATATTCTCGCGCATCAAGAAGACGATGCGTGGACCGAAGCGCGCTCACTCGTCGAGACGGTCGAGGATCACGAACTCGTTGACCCCAATCTGACCAGCGAGGAATTGCTCTATCGTCTCTTCCATGAGCGCGGTGTGCGCGTGTTCGAAGCGCAGCCCGTGCATGAGCAATGTCGTTGTTCGCGCGACCGCATCATGGCGATGCTGAAAAGCTTTTCTGACGAAGAACGACAATCAATGGTCGGTGAAGATGGTCGCGTAGGTATCACCTGCGAATTCTGCTCAACGCAGTACCATCTTGAGCCAAGCGACATTGGGGTGAGCGGCTAACGACGCTCACACGCCCCAGCTCCAAAAATCCTGCTTTTCCTTGTCATAGAATTTCGCAAGTACCATGCGGTGGACTTCTGTCGCACCATCGACGAGGCGGGCCTGTCGCGCATAGCGATAGATCCATTCGAGGATCGTGTCCTTCGAATAGCCGCGCGCGCCATTGATCTGGATCGCGACGTCGGCCGCTTTATGCAGCGTATCGGCGACATGGACTTTTGCCATCGACACTTCTTTACGGGCGAAATCACCCTGATCGAGTTTCCACGCGGCGTGCATCACAAGCAGGCGGCCGACCTGAATGTCATGCGCCAGTTCACCCATTTTAAGCTGGATGCTTTCGCGATCAGCTAAGCGAATACCGAAGCCGGTGCGTTCGGCCGCGTAGGCGGCCGCAATGTCCATGCACCGTTTCGACAGGCCGAGCCAGCGCATGCAATGGGTGAGGCGCGCGGGACCCAAACGCACCTGCGTGACTTTCAGACCATCGCCGACGTGGCCCAGAATGTTCTCGTCTGCGATTTCGAGGCCATCGAATTCAAGCTCGCAATGACCGCCATGTTCTTCCGGCCCCATGATCGCGATGCGGCGGAGGATCTTCCAACCCGGCTGATCCTTGTGAAACAGAAACGCCGTCAACCCTTTGCGCGGATCATCCGAGGTGCGCGCCATCAGGATGAAATGTGACGCCTCGCCCGCGCCGGTGATGTACCATTTGCGCCCCTTGATGATCCATTTGTCGCCTTTGCGTTCGGCGCGTGTGAGCATCATACCGGGATCTGAACCAGAACCCGGCATCGGCTCCGTCATCACGAAGGAGGACCGTACGTCGCCGCGCACAATGGGATGCAGCCAACGTTCTTTCTGTGCCGGCGTGCCCAGTTTGGCGAGAACGTTCATGTTGCCATCGTCGGGTGCCGCGCAATTCATCGCCACAGGACCGAACAGGCCGTAATTGGCTTCTTCATAGAGAGCGGCCCAGCCCATCACCGGCAAACCCATGCCGCCATCAGCAACAGGCGCTTGCGGGGCCCAAAGCCCGGCGGCCTTTGCCTTCGCGCGTAATGCCGCCAAACGGTCGAGACGAATATTTTCATGCTCGTCCCAAACGGAAGGATCAGCTTCGAGCGGGATCACGTCTTGAGCGACGAATTCGCGCGCACGGGCGCGGATGGCATCAAGGGCGGGCGGAAGGGTGAAATCCATGAAGCCACTCACATATGTAAGAGAGGATCGCTAACGCGATTACAAAGGCAGAAGATGGCCGCCATCGGCGGTGAGAATGGTGCCTGTCATCAGGCTGCCCGCGTCGGACGCGAGCAACAAGAGCGGCCCATCGAGCTCATCAATGCGTCCGAAACGGCGCATGGGAATGGCGGCCTTCATCGTCTCGCCGGCAGGCGATTCGAGATAAGCGCGGTTGATGTCAGTGACGATGTAGCCTGGTGCAAGCGCGTTGACGCGGATGTTCTTGGGCGCGAGTTCGAGCGCGAGCGATTTCGTCAGCTGATGGACGGCGGCTTTCGACGTGCAATAGGCCCCAACGCCGCGCGAGACGCCGAAGCCGAGGATTGAACCGACGACGACGATGGATCCATGCTGCCCTGCCGCGATAAGGCGGCGTGCCGCCTCCTGCGCCGAGAACAATACCGCATCGAGATTGAGCGCCATCACCTTGTGCCAGCTCTCCTCGGTTTCATCGATGAGTTTACTGGCCGGTGCGATCCCGGCATTGGCGACCACAAGATTGACGGTACCGAACGCCTTCTCCGCCTCATCAAAGGCGCGGGTCAGCGCAGTACGGTCGGTAATGTCGGCCTCGACGGCAACGGCTTCGCCACCCTCGTCGGCAATGGCGGCCACTTGAGCGGCCAGTTCCCCCTTGCGTCGCGCCACGAGGGCCACTTTGGCACCATGCGCGGCCAGCACATGGGCGAAGCGGGCTCCAAGCCCGCCTGACGCGCCGGTGACAAGGGCGGTACGCCCGGTGAGATCGAACAGGGATGCTGCTTTCATGCGCCGCATTGGACCGATGCCCTCGCCGGAGGTCAATGGGGCGCTGACCAGTTGAAAAGCGGGGCCCGCGCGTTCATCCTCCCCCCATGACCCATCACGACCACGACCATGATCATCATCACCACGAGCACGATCATGACCATCACCATGATCACGACCATTCCGAATTGTCGGAGGTGGCGCTGCGGGTGCGCGCGCTCGAGACAATCCTAACGCGCAAAGGCCTTGTCGACCCCGCGGCGCTCGATGCGATCGTCGAGACCTATGAGACCAAGATCGGGCCACGCAATGGCGCCCGCGTTGTCGCACGCGCCTGGACTGATCCCGCCTATCTTGGCCGCCTGCGCGAGAACGCCACCGCCGCGATTGCCGAGCTTGGCTATGGTGGGCGGCAGGGCGAGCATATGCAGATCGTCGAGAACACGCCCGAGACGCACAATATGGTCGTGTGCACGCTGTGCTCCTGTTACCCGTGGCCAGTCTTGGGTCTCCCGCCGGTCTGGTACAAATCAGCACCCTACCGGTCGCGCGCGGTGATCGATCCACGTGGCGTACTGCAAGATTTTGGTGTGACACTGCCAGAGACGATGCAGATCCGGGTGTGGGATTCGACGGCTGAGATGCGCTATCTCGTACTTCCGATGCGGCCTAAAGGCACTGAAGGTTGGAGCGAAGAACAGCTCGCCCATCTCGTGACGCGTGACAGCATGATCGGAACGGGCCTGCCGCTAACGCCGGGAGCCACCGCATGAATGGCGCGCAGGATCTTGGCGGGATGATGGGCTTTGGCCCTGTGATCCCGGAAAAAAACGAGCCTTACTTCCACGGCGATTGGGAAAAACGCGCGCTTGCAGTGACGCTTGCATGCGGCGCGCTCGGGCAATGGACACTTGATGAAAGTCGTCATGCGCGCGAGACGATCCCGCCGGCGCATTATCTGTCGAAATCCTATTACGACATCTGGATCACGGCGCTGGAAAAGCTGCTGCTGCGGCACGGGCTCGTGACAGCGGAAGAATTGCAGGCCGGCGACGCATTGACGCCCCGCCCCGTAACGCGCAATCCGCCTCTTGCAGCTGACCGCGTGACAGCGGCCCTTGCCAAAGGCGCGCCCACCGAGCGCGCCGTCTCGACAGCGCCGCGGTTTTCAATCGGTGATCGCGTCAGCACGAAAGTGATGCACCCGACGACGCATACCCGTTTGCCGCGTTATGCGCGCGGCAAAACCGGCATGATCAAATTTTATCATGGGGCTCATGTGTTTCCCGATACCCATGCGCATGGCTTGGGTGAAGCGCCAGCGCATTGCTACGGCATTGAATTTTCCGCCCGCGATTTATGGGGCGAGGGCGCCGACCCTACGCTCACGGTCATGGTCGATTGCTGGGAACCCTATCTCGAGCGCGCCGCATGAGCCGCCTTCAGGATTTTCTCCCAGATCTGCCATGTGACGTCGAAGGCCCGATCTTCGCTGAGCCTTGGCAGGCGCAGGCTTTCGCTATGACTGTCGCGCTGCATCAATCAGGGCTCTTCTCTTGGCCCGAATGGGCGGAGGCCCTATCGCGCGAAATCAAGCAAGCGCAGGCCGAGGGTGATCCCGACAGAGGCGACACCTATTACGATCATTGGCTGAAAGCGCTTGAGAAACTTGTCATCGCGAAAGGCGTCGCAGACGAAGAATTACTCAGCGCGTTACGCGATGCGTGGGACCGGGCAGCCGATGCCACGCCGCACGGCCAACCCATTCTGCTCGAGAACGATCCCAAGCGCGCCTTTGGCTGAAATTACGCCGCGGCAAAGCCGGTCATAAGCACGACGCCAAGGCAAAGCACGGCGGCTGCCGCGAGCGTTTCGAGACCGGACGCGACCAGCTGACCGCGGCGGCTATCCTCGCCGCCCGCGAGATGGCGTGCTTGCTTCTTCGCCATCAGCGTGAAAATGGCGATGGCGGCCGTCGTCAGAAATGTGCCCATGGCCATGGCAAAGGTGGCAACAACGCCAAGCCAGAACACGCCTTGCGACAGCGCAAAAACCAGCACGACGATGGCGCCCGAACAGGGCCTTATGCCGGCAGCGGCAATCGTCGCCGCCATGCTTTTCCACGTTGCGCGCTGTGGCGGCAAGGGCGCGTGATCATGGCCGCAGCCACACGCTTCGCCATGCGCATGATGGTGATCGTGATGATGGTCATGGTGGTGATGATCGTGATGGTGATGATGATCGTGATGATGCGCCGCGGGGGCCATCAGCAGGGACGCAAGTGTGCCTGACTTCACCCAGAGCAACCAACCACCAACAAGAGCGACAAGCGCGAAGCTCGCAATCTCAACCCAGTTCGCGGCTTGCGCCATGGTTTTGGCCGTAGCGCCAAAAATCACCGCGAAAACACCAACGATCACGATGGCCACAAGCGCTTGCAGCAGCGCCGCGCCGAATGCGAGGAACACACCGCCCTTAATCTGTTTCTCCGTTGCCACCGCATAGGCGGCGATAATCGCCTTGCCATGACCCGGCCCAGCGGCATGAAACACGCCATAAGCAAACGCGACACCGACCAACGTCATGCCAGCCCATGCATCGGCCTTGAAGGCGCGTACAGCCGCCGTCATGGCACGCGAAAATTGTGACTGGATATCAAGAATCCATGCCGCCAGACCGCTGGTTGCCGCGCCACCTTCACGCAAACCCATACCGAAAGGCGATTTCGGCGCTGGTGTTGGCGCGGGCGACCCGATGAAAAAACCAATTAGACTGCCGACAGCAACAACGCAAATAACTGCGGCGCAGGCGATCGCGAGCCGGCGCAACATAAGGGACGTTGCACGGGGAGCCACGTGCGCATGATCATGGGCGTGATGGTGATGTTCGCCTACGGACATGCCACGATCGCCCTTGTCGCAAATTGCAATCCAACATCTTCGCCGCCGAGCGCCTGAAACGCCTGCTCAGAAAGGGTTTGCTGCGGCACTTGCGTCTTGGGCCGGTTGATGCGGACGGTGCAGCCCTGTGGCGCGCCGACGAGCGTTACAGCGCCCTCGCCTTCGGTCAGATTGAAAGCGACGAAGAAGCTCTTATCCGCAATTTCGAGCGAGAGGCTGGTCTTGGCCTTCACCGGTTTTTCCAAGGGCAGAACATAGACGAAGCGGAGGAGCTGGCCGTTCATCTCCATGAAATAATCTTTGGGCTGGCCAAAGGCCGGCCGTTTTCCATCGATCTTCAGCGATGTGAAGAAATCAAACTCATGCAGGGATTCAGCATTTTCCTGCGCCAGAGCCTTCAGCTCATCGCGGGAAAACTTGCCATCCTTGTTGGTGTCGAGCCCTTGTGTGGCAAAGGCGGTATAAGCCTCATCAAAATCCCAGACATGGCGAATGGCGGCGACCGAACCATCGGGGTTGTAGAGGATCTCCGCTTGGGCCGTGATCCAGACATGCGGGTGAGCCTGGACCGGGGCTGCGAGGCCCAGCCAGAACAGGACCACACCCAGAAGGCAGCCAAGGCTGAAAACCTGCCGCATTGTCCCTCGCCCGAATCGTGCTCAACGTGAGGTGTGAAGATGCCAGAGCAAATGGGCCAAAGCGAGGCATCAGCCGTCTGCAATTGACGGGTGATGGGCACTATGTCAGCATTGCTGACATAATAAAGTTGTAGAGCCGGTCACCGGCCATTGACCGGAAGGCGTTTCAAGGCGTTTTCTGGAGGGAGACAGAGGATGGCCACCCCCATGCCCGCTTCGAATGCGTTGCAGCCCGTCTCGCTCGACGACAAGTATGATTTGTCCAAACGCCATGTGTTTATGACAGGGACGCAGGCGATCATTCGCTTGATGCTGATGCAGCATGAGCGAGATCGTCGGGCCGGCTTCAACACCGCAGGCTTCATCTCCGGCTATCGTGGGTCGCCGCTGGGCGCGCTCGACCAGCAGGTCGCCAAGGCGCGGAAGATCCTCGAACCGGCCTCAGTCGTCTTTCAGCCGGGCATCAATGAGGAATTGGCGGCCACCGCCTGCTGGGGCACGCAACAGGCTGAAATGCGCGGTGAGGGCCGTTTCGACGGCGTCTTCGCCCTCTGGTACGGCAAGGGCCCCGGTGTTGACCGGTCCGGCGATGTGTTTCGGCACGCCAACATGGCCGGGACCTCGCCACATGGCGGCGTTTTGGCCCTGATGGGCGATGACCACACGGCAGAATCCTCAACCACCGCGCATCAATCCGAATTCACCTTTGTCGACGTGATGATGCCGATCCTGAGCCCGGCTGGGGTGCAGGAAATCCTCGATTACGGCCTTTATGGCTATGCGATGAGCCGCTTCTGCGGCACTTGGGTTGCGCTCAAGGGCATGAAGGACACGGTGGAATCGACCACCGTTGTCGATGGCTCGCTGGACCGCGTGCAGATCACTCTACCAACCGATTTCCCAATGCCTCCGGGCGGGCTCGGCATCCGGCCGCGCGATGGCATCCTCGCGATGGAAGAGCGGCTGCAGGACTATAAGCGCGACGCGATGATCGCGTTTCTGCGGGCCAATCCGATCAACCGCATCATCATGACCGGTGGTGCTAAGCCGCGCGTTGGCGTCATCACTGTCGGTAAATCCTATCTCGATGTGCGCCAGGCGCTCGATGATCTTGGCATCGACGAAGTGCGCGCCAATGCACTCGGGCTCAGGCTCTATAAGATTGGCTGCCCTTGGCCGCTCGAGCCGAATGGGCTCAGAGATTTCGTCAGGGATCTCGATCTCGTCATTGTCGTCGAAGAAAAGCGTTCGCTGATCGAAGTGCAGGTGCGCGAGGAATTATATGGCTCAGCGCATCAGCCGATCGTTGTCGGCAAACGGGACGAGGCCGGCAATTGGCTCTTCCCAGTCAAAGGCGCACTCGACCAGAACGATATCGCGATTGCGATTGGCGAGCGCATCTTGCGTTTCCATGATGACGCCGATCTGAAAGCGAAGCTGGCTCGGCTCAAGACTGCGCAAAACACGCTGGCCGAAGTGCAGGATGTAGCAACGCGCATTCCTTATTTCTGCTCGGGCTGTCCGCATAATTCATCCACCGTCGTGCCTGAAGGCATGCGCGCTTATGCCGGGATCGGCTGCCATTACATGGCGCAATGGATGGACCGCGAGACCGAAGGCTTCACGCAGATGGGCGGCGAAGGTGCCAATTGGGTCGGTGAAGCCCCCTTCTCGAAACGCGGCCATGTCTTCCAGAATTTGGGCGACGGGACTTACAATCATTCTGGTTCGCTTGCATTGCGCTTCGCGATTTCATCGAAGGCGAATGTTACCTACAAAATTCTCTTCAACGACGCCGTTGCGATGACGGGCGGACAGCGGCATGATGGCGGGCTCACCGTCGATCAGCTCGCAGCACAAGTCTCAGCTGAAGGCGTGAAGGCGCTCGCCGTCGTCTCGGATGATCCAGACAAGTATGGCGGGCAATCCTTCCCGGCAGGTGTCACATTTCATCACCGCAGCGAACTCGATACTGTGCAGCGGCGCATGGCGGAGATCGAAGGCGTTACTGTCATCATCTACGACCAAACTTGCGCGGCCGAAAAACGCCGGCGCCGCAAGCGCGGCGAAATGCCCGATCCTGACAAGCGCGTCATTATCAATGAACTCGTTTGTGAAGGCTGCGGCGATTGCAGCCAAAAATCGAATTGCGTCTCGGTGCAGCCGATCGAGACGGAATTTGGCCGCAAGCGGATGATCGATCAATCCAATTGCAACAAGGATTTTTCGTGCGTTCAGGGGTTTTGCCCCTCCTTTGTGACGGTGCATGGCGCGAAGGTGAAAAAGGCGAAAGCCGGGCCCATTACGGTGCATGATTCCGAATGGGGCGTGCTACCTGAACCGCATACGGATTTACCGGATCGTCCCTATGCGATCATCGTCACGGGTGTTGGCGGAACTGGCGTTGTGACGATTGGCGCCATTCTCGGCATGGCCGCGCATTTGGAAGGCAAGGGCTGCGGCATGATCGACATGGCCGGGCTCGCGCAAAAAGGTGGCGCCGTCTATAGCCATGTGAAGCTCGCGAAAAAACCGGAAGACATTCACGCCATCCGCGTCGCAGCGGGCGAAGCGGATCTCGTGCTCGGTTGCGATCTCGTCGTGACAGGCACGAAGAAAGTCTTGGCCGGCGCGCGCCCCGGTGAGACGATGATCGTCGTCAACACGGCCGAAGTGATGCCGGGCGATTTCGTCCGCAATCCTGATTTCTCCTTGCCCGCAGAACGGATCAAACGCGCTGTGCTTTCGACAGTGGGGCGCGATAACGCCGCATTCGTGAATGCCACGGGCCTTGCGACGGCGCTTCTCGGCAATGCGATCGCAGCCAATATGTTTGTGCTCGGCTATGCGTTCCAGAAAGGGCGCGTGCCGTTGTCGTCCGACGCCATCAAGCGCGCGATCGAACTGAATGGCGAAGCAGTTCACATGAACCTGCATGCCTTCGAGTGGGGGCGTCGCGCCGCCATCGATCTGCCGCGAGTGGAAGCTTTGGCGGCCCCAGCCCTGAAAGGCACAAAGGCGCGTCAACTCGCTGAAACGCTTGATGAGAAAATGGCGCGCCGCGCTGATTTTCTCACGGCCTACCAAAATCGCGCCTATGCCGAACGTTATCTCAAACAGATTGCGGCAGTGCGCGCCGCTGAACAGCGTGTGACGCCGGGTGAAACTGCGCTGACCGAAGCCGTCGTGAAATATCTGTTCAAGCTGATGGCGATCAAAGACGAATATGAGGTCGGCCGGCTCTATACGGATGGCGCGTTCCAGAAACAGCTGACGACGGCCTTTGAGGGCGATCTTAAGCTCGAATTCCACCTCGCCCCGCCTCTTCTGGGTCGACGCGATCCGCAGACCGGGCTGCCGGTGAAGACGAGCTTCGGACCCTGGATCCTGCACGGCTTCCGCCTGCTCGCTGCCCTGCGCGGCTTACGCGGCACAGCGTTCGACATTTTTGGCCTGACCGCGGAACGAAAGATGGAGCGGAAGCTCTTGGCCGATTACGAGGCCCTTATCGCTGAAGTATGCAGCGCGCTTACCCCGGCGAACAAGGCCCTTGCGATAGGGCTTGCCACGATCCCGGACAAGATCCGCGGCTTCGGCCATGTGAAGGAGCGCCACGTCATCGCCGCGAAGGCGGAAGAAGCGGCTCTTCTGGCGCAATTTCGTGCAGGCGGAGCGCCGCAATCGATTGCTGCTGAATGACGTGACCCCAAGGCTTCCCTTAAGGCCGCACAAATTGAATCCAATTCATTGAAGAATGGGCTCTTTCCGGGTCTTTTCTTTTCTCATGTTGGCCAATGGTTGCATTGCCGCAGGGCTCTGGACCGGTCACTTTCCAAAGGTCATGATGACAGCATGGCCTGCACGGCAGGCCTGCCAAGAACAGATGGCGGTTGACCGCCACAACTTTGGGGACGGCCGGTGTTCGATTTGAACAACCGGAGCATCAGGGAGGACGCCCACGTGGAAGCCGCACAGGCCCTGCGCGAGGATACATTTCCGAAATTATTAGCACGCAATGCGCGCGTGCGCGGCGACCGTCCGGCGATCCGTCATAAGGATCTCGGCATTTGGCAAACATGGAGCTGGGCCGAGGTTTACGCCAATGTGCGTGCACTCGCTGCGAGCTACCACGCGCTTGGGCTTGAGCGTGGCGACACGATTGCGATCATCGGCGCCAACCGCCCGAAGCTCTATTGGTCGATGATGGCAGCACAGATGCTCGGCGCGATCCCGGTGCCGGTCTATGCCGATGCGGTCGCCGATGAAATGGCCTATGTGCTGGAGCATGCTCAGGTCAAACTCGCGGCCGTGCAGGACCAAGAACAGGTCGACAAGATCCTCTCGATCTCCGACCGCCTGCATTATCTCAAATACATTGCGTATGATTGGGGTCGCGGGCTCAGAGATTACGACCATGCACGGCTAAGGTCGATCGAAGAGCTGATCCAGCAAGGCCGTAAATCGTTGCAGGACAAAGCCGTTTCGGCCGCCCTCGACGCCAGCATGGCGGCGGGCAAAGGCGCAGACACGTCGGTTATTCTCTATACGTCGGGAACAACGGGACGCTCGAAAGGCGTGATGCTTTCGGCTGAGCGCTGCATCAATGCAGCGACCGACAGCGTGGCCTTCGACAAGCTCAACGATCGCGATGAAGTCCTTGCCTATCTACCGCTTGCGTGGGTGGGCGACCATTACATGAATTATGCGCAAGGCTTGGTGGCAGGCTATTGCATGTCGTGCCCTGAAAGCGCCGAAACGGTGCAACAGGATTTGCGCGAAATCGGGCCAACTTTCTACTTTGCACCGCCGCGCGTGTTCGAAAGTCTTTTGACGCGCGTGATGATCCGCATGGAAGATGCAAGCGCACCCAAGCGCAAGATGTTCCATTATTTCATCGGTGTTGCGAAGAAATATGGCGAGAAAATTTTGAATGGCGAAAGCGTGCCGCTGTCCGGCCGCTTGATGTACGAGCTCGGTAACCTTCTCGTTTATGCGCCACTCAAGAATGTGCTGGGCTTTTCGCGTATGCGCGTCGGCTATACGGCGGGTGAGGCGATTGGACCCGAACTGTTCTCTTTCTACCGCTCGCTCGGCCTCAATCTGAAACAGCTCTATGGCCAGACCGAAGCCTTCCTATACGTGACGGTGCAGCCCGATGGCCAAATCCGCGCCGATACGGTTGGCCCGCTTGCGCCGAATGTGGAAGTGAAGATCAGCCCGGAAGGCGAAGTCCTGTTCAAATCCCCGGGCATGTTCTTGGGCTATTTCCGCGACGAGGACCGCACGGCCGAGACGTTGACGCCGGACGGCTTCATCAAAACAGGCGACGCCGGCTTCTTCGAGCCGCAATCGGGCCATCTCAAAATCATCGACCGCGCCAAGGATGTCGGCAAACTCGCCAATGGCGATCTGTTCCCGCCGAAATATGTCGAGAACAAGCTGAAATTCTATCCGAATATCAAGGAAGCGGTGGCCTTCGGCGACCAACGGGACGCAGTTACCTGCTTCATCAATATTGATATCACCGCGGTCGGCAATTGGGCCGAGCGCAACAATGTTGTTTATGGCTCCTATCAAGAACTCGCGGGTCACCCGCTCGTCTATGATATGATCGCGGCGCATGTGAACGAAGTGAATCGTTCGCTCGCACAAGAGCCCATGATGGCTGGCGCACAGATCAAGCGCTTCCTGATCCTGCACAAGGAACTTGATGCGGATGACGGCGAATTGACGCGTACGCAGAAAGTGCGTCGCGGCTTCATTGCCGAACGTTATCAGCCTTTGATCGACGCCCTCTATAATGGTTCGCAGGAAGCCGATATCTCAACCGAAGTGACGTTCGAAGATGGGCGCAAGGGTATGATTTCGGCCCGCGTCAAGATTCGCGATTGCGATATCGTCCCCGTTTCAGCACGCAGCAAGGCCGCATGATGGACGCCTCCGTTCAAACAAAAACGCACAATCTGGCGAAAGGCGATACGCTGCTCGCCGTTGACAATGTGTCCCTGTCTTTCGGTGGCGTGAAAGCGATCACCGACGTGTCCTTTGACATCAAAAAGGGTGAGATCCGCGCGATCATTGGCCCGAATGGTGCGGGCAAGACGTCGATGCTCAACGTGATCAACGGATTTTATCATCCGCAGCAGGGTCGCATCACCTTCAAAGGTGAGACACGGCAGAAGATGCGCCCCTATGTGGCCGCAAGCCAAGGCATTGCGCGAACCTTCCAAAACGTTGCGCTCTTCAAAGGCATGACGACGCTCGACAATATCATGGCGGGCCGCACGCTGAAGATGAATACTGGTTTCTTCTGGCAGCTCTGGCGGCATGGCCCGGCGATGCGTGAAGAAGTCGAGCATCGCCACATCGTCGAAGAGATCATCGATTTTCTTGAAATTCAGGCGATCCGTAAAACGCCGGTGGGCAAACTCCCCTATGGCTTGCAGAAGCGTGTTGAACTGGGTCGCGCGCTGGCGATGGAACCGGAACTGCTCCTGCTCGATGAGCCGATGGCCGGCATGAACCTCGAAGAAAAAGAGGACATGTCGCGCTTCATCATCGACGTGAACACCCAGTATGGAACGACGATTGCACTGATCGAGCATGATATCAGCGTGGTGATGGATCTCTCCGACCGCGTTGTTGTGCTGGAATATGGCCGCAAGATTGCCGATGGCACGCCGAACCAAGTGAAGAACGACCAGACGGTCATCGACGCCTATCTCGGCGTTCCGCATTGAGGGCCTGACGATGCATGTACTCTATATGGTCCTGATTGATCCGTTCGTGCAGATGGTGTCTGCACCGGATCTTTTCATCCAGACAATCTGGGAAGGCCTTGTCGCTGGCGTTCTCTATGCGCTCATTGCGCTCGGCTTCGTGCTCATCTTCAAAGCGTCGGGCGTGTTCAACTTCGCGCAAGGCATGATGGTTGTGTTTGCTGGCCTCACGCTGATCGCGTTCCAAGATATGGGGCTGCCCGCCATTGTTGCGCTCGCGGCTTCGATTGGCGTGATGTATCTCCTCGCCTTCTCGATCGAGCGCGTCGTGCTCAGGCCTTTGGTGAACCAGCCCGACATCATCCTGTTCATGGCGACGTTCGGCATCACCTATTTGCTGATCGGCTTTGGCGAAATGATCTTTGGTGGCGAACCGAAGGAAGTGAACACCAAGGCGTTCTGGCTGCCGCAGGGCTCGATCGAATTCCCGGTGCTCGGCGGCTTTGTGCAGATGCAGAAGATCGACATCGCGGCTGCCATCATCGCCGGGTTGATGATCGCGGCTCTCGCCTTCTTCTTCCAGAAAACGCGCATCGGGCGCGCGTTACGCGCGGTCGCGGATAGCCACAAGGCCGCCCTATCGGTTGGCATTTCACTCAATCAAATCTGGGTGATCGTGTGGTTTGCTGCGGGCATCGTCGCGCTCGTGGCCGGCATCATGTGGGGCGCACGCTCCAACGTGTCCTTCGCGCTGCAAGTTGTCGCGCTGAAGGCTTTGCCAGTGCTGATCCTCGGCGGCTTCACCTCGATCCCTGGCGCCATCATTGGCGGATTGATCATCGGGGTCGGCGAAAAGCTCGGCGAATTTTATTGGGGCCCGTTGATGGGTGGCGGCATTGAAAGCTGGCTCGCCTATTTCATCGCCTTGGGCTTCCTGCTGTTCCGGCCGCAAGGCCTGTTCGGCGACAAGATCATCGAACGTATTTAAGGGGGCGAGAGCGTGTTTTACCGCGAAGCCGGCCAATTCAAGACGACCTATCCTTCCGACATGGCGGTCTTCCCGATCGCACAAGATCGCATCGGGCTAGGGCTCATTCTTGCAGCAGCCTTCATCCTCATTCCGCTCTTTGCGAGCGATTTCATCCTGTCCTCAGTGATGATCCCGTTCCTCGTCTTCTCGCTGGCAGCGATTGGGCTCAACATTCTGACGGGCTATACCGGGCTCATTTCGCTCGGCACCGGAGCGTTCATGGGCGTAGGCGCCTATGCTTGCTACAAGCTGATGACGATTTTTCCGGGTGTGAACATCATCATCTGGATCATCTCCGCTGGCTTCTTCTCAGCCTTGGTCGGCATCATCTTCGGCATCCCCAGCCTGCGCATCAAAGGCTTCTATCTCGCGGTGGCGACACTTGCGGCGCAATTCTTCCTACAATGGTGCTTCGTCCGCATTCCCTGGCTCTATAATTACAACGCCTCAGGCGCGATCGAAGTTGGCACCCGCACCTTGTTCGGTATCCCGATCGTTGGGCCGAATGCGACGCCGGAAGCACGCTATTACGTGATGCTCTGCATTGTTGTCGCGTTGACATGGATTGCCTCCAACATCGTGCACGGCAAAATCGGCCGCTCTTGGATGGCCGTGCGCGACATGGACATTGCCGCCGAACTCATGGGGATCAAACTCCTCGACACCAAGCTCCTCGCGTTCGCCGTTTCCTCGTTCTACGCCGGCGTAGCAGGCGCGTGCATGATGTTCCTCTGGTATGGCGGGGGTGAAGCATCCGATGCGTTCAACATCAACCAGAGCTTCCTGATCCTCTTCATGGTGATCATTGGCGGGCTCGGCAGCTTGATCGGTTCATTCTTCGGAGCTGCTTTCATCTCCATACTGCCGACGGTCCTGAAATTCGGCCTGCCTGCGATTGGCATCCCGCTGTCGGGGGCTACGGCCGAGCATCTCATCCACATTCTGGTGGGTGCGTTGATCATTTTCTTCCTGATCGTTGAACCGCACGGGCTCGCCCGGTTGTGGCAGATCGGGAAACAGAAATTGCGGATGTGGCCTTTCCCCTATTGAGGGGGCGGGAAGGCCATTGCCGCGACACTCCGTGACAAGCGGAGACAATTCGAACGGCGCGTAAACGCGTCACAACCTTGGGAGGTTACGATGAAGTTCCGTCATTTCGCTCTGGGAGCGGCTGCTGCCGTTCTCGCTGGGGCGACCACTTTGCCGGTGCAGGCACAGGACACGATCTATGTCCCGCTCCTGACCTATCGCACGGGACCGTTCGCCAATTCGGGCATTCCGATTGCGGATGGCATGCATGATTACCTGCGCATGCTGAACGAGCGCGATGGCGGCATTGGTGGCGCCAAGATCGTGATCGAAGAATGCGAAACCGGTTACGACACCAAGAAGGGCATCGAATGTTATGAATCGACCAAGGGCAAAAACCCGGTCGTTTATAACCCCTACTCCACGGGCATCACGCTGCAGATGATCCCGAAGGCTTCGGCTGACAAGATCCCGGTTCTGTCGATGGCCTATGGCCTCTCGGCTTCGGCGAATGGCAACACCTTCCCGTGGATCTTCAATCCGCCGGCCACCTATTGGGATGGCGCTTCGGCCTTCGTGCGTCACGTGGCTGAACAATCGGGTGGCTTCGACAAGCTCAAGGGCAAGAAGCTTGGCCTGATCCATCTCGACGCGCCGTTCGGCAAGGAACCGATTGCGCTGCTCGAAGCGCTGTCGAAGAAGTATGGCTTCGAACTGAAGCTCTACCCCGTCGCTGCGTCTGACATGCAGAACCAAGGTTCGGTCTGGCTGAACATCCGCCGCGACCGTCCGGATTGGATCTACAATCAGGGTTGGGGCGCGATGAACCCAACCGCCGTGAAGGAAGCTGCGAAGAACAACTTCCCGATGGATCGCCTCGTCGGCGTCTGGTGGGCTGGTGGTGACGACGATGCACGCGGTGGCGGCGACGCTGCCAAGGGCTACAAGTCGCTCAACTTCCATGCCGCTGGCACGAACTTCCCGGTCATCCAGGACATTCAGAAGCATGTCGTGGACAAGGGCCTGTCAAAGGCTCCGAAGGATAAGGTTGGCGAAAACCTCTACAACCGCGGTGTCTACAATTCGATGCTGATCGCCGAAGCGGTCCGCAACGCGCAGAAGATCACCGGCAAGAAGGCGATCACTGCGGAAGACATGCGTAAGGGCCTCGAGTCGCTCAACATCACCGATGCGCGCCTCAAGGAAATCGGCATGGACGGCTTTGCTGCGCCGCTCAAGCTGACTTGCGAAGACCATAATGGCCACAACAAGATCTATGTGGCGCAATGGGATGGCACGAAGTGGGTGAAGGGTTCGGAATGGATGGAACCGCTCACCGCTGACGTGATGCCGCTCCTCAATGCAGCCGCGGAAGACTATGCCAAGGCCAACAATTGGCCGGCTCGCACCGAAGCCTGCCAGAAGGGCTCGTAATAAAGCATCGGGGCGGTGCATGTCGCACCGCCCCTTTTTCCATTCTGACGAGATGACGCCATGACCGCTTCCGCTGCTGCCGCGCCAGAACCGGCGACCGAAAAGATCCTCTCGGTCAACAATATCGAAGTGATCTATGATCACGTCATTCTTGTTCTCAAAGGCGTATCGCTTGACGTGCCGCGTGGTGGCATTGTTGCCATTCTGGGCGCCAATGGCGCCGGCAAAACGACAACGCTGAAGGCTATTTCCAATTTGCTGCGCGCCGAGCGCGGCGAAGTGACCAAAGGGTCGATCGAATTCGAAGGTGAGCGCGTTGATCGCCTCAACCCGAACGATCTGGTCCGCAAAGGCTGCATTCAGGTGATGGAAGGCCGCCATTGCTTCGGCCATCTCACCATTGAAGAAAATCTCCTCACAGGCGCGTTCACACGGCGCGATGGTAATGCCGCGATCAAGCGCGACATGGAGATGATCTATGATTATTTCCCGCGCCTGCGGCAACGCAAAGGCTCAATGGCCGGCTATACTTCGGGCGGCGAACAGCAAATGTGCGCGATCGGCCGGGCGATGATGTCGCGCCCGAAAATGATTCTGCTCGACGAACCTTCGATGGGGCTTGCGCCGCAAGTCGTCGAGGAAATTTTCGAAATCGTCAAAACATTGAACACCAAGGAAGGCGTCTCCTTCCTCTTGGCAGAACAGAACACCAATGTGGCGCTGCGTTACGCGACCTATGGTTATATACTCGAAACCGGCCGCGTCGTGATGGACGGCGAAGCCAAAGCTTTGCGTGAGAATGAAGACGTAAAAGAGTTTTACCTTGGCGTCTCAGGCGGTGATCGCAAATCGTTCCGCGAAGTAAAAAGCTACAAGCGCCGCAAGCGCTGGTTGGCATGAGGACGGCATGACTGAGCATTTCGACGCACTTGAAAAACAGGATGCCGCCGCCCGCGAGGTTGCGCTCCTGTATCGCCTGCCTGAACTCATTCGCAAGGCGATGCATCTCCCGGGATGGAAGAAGCATTTGGGTGCGATCGATACCAATGCCATAACGTCACGCGCCGCGCTCGCAAATCTTCCTGTTCTCAGAAAGTCCGATCTACCAGCGCTGCAGAAAGCCGATCCGCCTTTTGCGGGCCTCATCGGCGATACGAGCAATGATGGCCGCCTGTTCGCGTCTCCCGGCCCGATTTTCGAAGCGGAAAGCCGTGAACCTGACGTGTGGCGTTGTGCGCGTGCGATGTTTGCTGCCGGATTCCGCAAAGGCGACATCGTGCTGAATACGTTCAGCTACCATCTGACGCCGGGCGGATTTGTCATGGATTCGGGCGCGCGTGCGCTGGGATGCCCCGTCATTCCAGCCGGCCCTGGCAATACCGAGCAGCAGCTTGAAGTCATTCAGCAACTCCGCCCCGTCGCCTATGCAGGCACACCGGACTTTCTGAAAATCATTCTCGATAAGGCGCAGGAGACAGGCAAGGACGTCTCTTCCCTGAAGAAGGCTCTGGTTTCAGGCGGTGCGTTCACGCCAAGCCTGCGTGAATTGTTCGCCTCCAAGGGCATTACTGCGTATCAATGCTATGCCACCGCTGACGTGGGCGTGATCGCCTATGAAACGCCTGCGCGTGAAGGGATGATCGTCAATGAAGACGTGATCCTGGAAATCGTGCGGCCCGGCACGGGCGATCCTGTGCAAGAGGGTGAAGTCGGCGAGATTGTTGTTACCTCATTCAACATGCACCACCCCATGATCAGGCTAGCGCTGGGTGATCTCACTGCCTTTCTACCGGGAACTTCACCGTGCGGACGCACGGGACTGCGCATCAAAGGCTGGATGGGCCGCGCCGATCAGACAGCGAAGGTGAAGGGCATGTTCGTGCGCCCGGAACAGATCGCCGAAATCGGCAGGCGCCACGCTGCGTTGAAAAAACTACGCCTCATTATCACGCGTGAGAATGAGCAGGATGTGATGACGCTGCGCGCAGAAGCGACGGATTGCAATGATGCGCTTGTGGCCGCACTCGGTAACAGCATCAAATCCATCACCAAGCTGAGCGGCAAAGTGGAATTGGTTGCACCCGGCAGCTTGCCCAATGATGGTAAGGTGATCGCCGACGAGCGCCCCGTCGGCTGATCCACGCGATCCTTATTTCGCGACGATGCGCCCTTCTGTCTTGGCATTGACAGTGCCAAGCTTGCGTACATAGACCATGACGTCGCTCGCCATCAACGGGCCGCCGGAATCCACCGTCGGCTTGGTGTTGCCTGCCATCATCGCATAACCGTCGCCGCCACGCAGCATGAAGTCATTGGTCGCGACGGAATAGGTCTTCGCCTCATCAAGCGGAACGCCATTGATGGTGACGGACACGACACGGCTGCCAGCCGGCTTTGTCCTATCATATTCGACCTTCATGCCGGAGATCTGCGGGAAACGGCCTGCGGTGTTTTCAACTTGCGAGAAGCCATTTTCCAAAGCGGCTTTCAGCGCCTTGCCTGAAATATCGGTGCGCACGCTGCGATTGCCGAACGGCAATTCGGCGAGAATATCGCGGCGCGTAATATCCTTACCCGCCGGATATTCCTTGTTGGCACGAATGCCTCCCGCATTGATCAGCGTGACATCCGTCCCAAGCTTGTCGCGTAAGGCGTCGGCAATCAAATTGCCGATGGCGGCCTCTTGCGAGCGGACAACGCTGGTGCGGGAATCAAGCGGTGCACCAAGCGTCGCGAGTTTAACATCAAGCTCCGCAGACAAGACGTCTTCATAAGATTTGACCTTGGCTGCGACAGCCGGATCGGGCTTGGCATTCGCACTGTCGATGACGCGGAATTCCGGCCACCATGTCAGCGTCCGCTTGGCGCCATCGACTTTGAGATCCATCGCAATGTCAATGACGGTGATGTATTGCGCGTCCTCACCGGATTCGCACAGCGCTGCACGCCCATCGTACAAGATACGCAGATCATGATTGTGGCCTTGCAAAATAAGATCGGCAGCGCGCACATCCATCAGCTTGGCACTATCACTCCGATCGAGATGGACGAGTGCCACAACGAAGTCGGCACCTTGCTCGCGCAGCGCCTTGCCCTCACGCACCACCGTCTCGACGCCGGGACCAAATTTAAGATCACCCGAGCTCGACAATTCCGGCGTGTTGGGGAGAGCCGCGCCGACGAAGCCAATTTTGATTCCGGCACGCTCGATGATCATCGAATCGCGGGTTGGCGCAACGAGGCTGCCATCGGGACGGCGCATGTTGGCAGCGAGGACGGCGAACTGCGCCTCCTTCATCCGCTTTTCATAAACATCCTTGCCGAAATCGAATTCGTGATTGCCCGGCACGAACACGTCGAGCCCCGCCAGGTTGAAGAGCTCGACCATATGCGCGCCCTGATCAAAGCCGGAGAGTAGGCTTGGCGACAGTGTGTCGCCGCCATGGGTGGCGAAGCTGTTCGGGTTCTTGGCCTTCTCCGCCTTGACGACGCCTGCATAGCGCGCGACCCCGCCACGACCCTTCTCCTCACCCATGCGGTAAAGGTCGTTGGTATGGATGAAGCTGAAAGTCACCCTTGTCGGCGATTGGGCAGCGGCAGGCGACAGGATCGCCGCCGAGGCCAGCGCACCCAAGCTCAGCTTCAAACTCTCGCGACGGCTGATCTGGGTCATGGGGCGCTCTCCAAGGCAATGACAAGGCTCATGATTTTGAGGAGTTCGGACCGGCTTGCCAAGCCTGCCGGGAGCGGCTGCGGTTAAAACGGGCTGGACGGGCGGGGTTTTTCCCCTAAATGAAAGGCCAGACAAACGAGTACAGCAATGAACGCTCTCTTCAGCCCTGACCGCCTGAAAGCCGTCGGCCCTCTTCCCGAAGGGCATCCGACCGTCAAGATCGGCAAGATCGGCGTGCTCCTGACCAATCTCGGTACGCCCGACGGCACCGATTACTGGCCGATGCGGCGTTATTTGAAAGAGTTTCTCTCCGACAAGCGCGTGATCGAAACACCGCGTGCTTTGTGGTGGCCGCTTCTGAACCTCATCATTTTGCAGACCCGCCCGCAGAAGAAGGGCAAGGATTATGCGTCGATCTGGAACAAGGATCTGAACGAATCCTTCCTGAAGACGATCACCCGTTCGCAGGCTGACAAGCTGGCGGAGATGGTGCCGGCTATGTCGGACAAGATCGTGGTCGATTGGGCGATGCGTTACGGCAATCCGTCCATCAAATCGCGCCTCGAAGCCTTGCAGGCGCAAGGCTGCGACCGCGTGCTCCTTGTGCCGCTTTATCCGCAATATGCAGCGGCGACGACGGCGACGGCTTGCGACAAGACCTTCGAAGCCTTGATGCAAATGCGTTGGCAGCCAACGCTGCGCGTGGCACCGCCCTATCACGATGATCCGACCTATATTCAATCGATGGTGACATCGTTGAAAAAAGGATTGGCTCAGCTCGATTTCGAACCTGAAGTGATTTTGGCGACGTTCCACGGCGTGCCGAAGGAATATCTTTTGAAAGGCGATCCCTATCATTGCCAATGCGTGAAAACATGGCGTTTGATGCGCGAAGCGATGGGTCTTTCGCCAGATAAGTTCATGATGAGTTTCCAGTCCCGTTTCGGACCGGCGGAATGGCTGAAGCCCTACACGGACGAAACCGTGGAAGCATTAGCTAAGAAGGGCGTGAAAAAGCTTGCGCTTATCGCACCAGGCTTCTCGTCCGACTGCCTTGAAACACTCGAAGAACTCGATGGCGAAAACCGCGAGATCTTTGAGCATAATGGCGGGGAAGAATTCGCCTATATCAAATGCCTCAACGATTCAGACGAGGGCATGGCCGTCATTCGCGCCATCGTCGAGCGCGAATTGCAAGGCTGGATTTAAACAACCCGTTCATTCTATGCTGAAGAACAAGGGCGAGCCTCAGGCTCGCCTTTTTCTTTTAGGCTGCGCCGATCCTGAGCAAATCAAGAACATGGACAAGGCCGGACGGCCGTCCTTTTTCGGCAACAATGATTGCCCCGATATTGCGTGTCTCAACCATTTCCAACGCTTCAGCCACAAGGGCGGAGGGTGGCAGTGTGACAGGATTTTTTGTCATCACCGCTTCGACGGATTTCGCCGTCAGGTCCGGGCCCATGTGACGACGCAAATCACCATCAGTGATAATGCCCGCCAATGTCCCATCTGGCTCTACAACCAAGGCACAGCCAAAACCTTTGGCACTCATCATCACGATCGCATCCGCCATAGCGCTGCCGCGTTTTACGAGCGGGAGACGCTCGCCGCCGTGCATGATGTGGCGCACTTGCTTGAGCTGCGCACCAAGTTTGCCGCCCGGGTGGTAGACGCGGAAATCTTCCGGCTTGAAACTGCGCACTTCAAGAAGTGCGACGGCGAGTGCATCGCCCAGCGCCAATTGCATCGTTGTCGATGTCGTTGGCGCAAGCCCGTTGGGGCATGCTTCCTTCGCCGTGGGCAGGAGCAAGAGAATGTCGGCCTGCTGCGCCAAGGCTGAATCCGTGCCCGCCGTGATGCCGATCAGCGTGACACGAAAACGCGCGGCATAGGCGACGATGTCACGCAGCTCAGCCGTCTCACCCGACCATGACAAAGCAAGAATGACGTCATCGGGCTGGATCATACCGAGATCGCCATGGCTCGCTTCACCCGGATGGACGAAATAGGCCGGCGTGCCGGTGGAGGCGAGTGTGGCGGCGATCTTCCGGCCGACATGGCCTGATTTGCCCATGCCCGTGACGATGACGCGGCCGGCGGCTGATGCAATGCGGGTGACCGCTGCGGAGAACGCATCCCCAAGGCCGTTTGAGAGCGCTGTGGCCACGGCACCAAGGCCTGCCTGCTCGGCCTCGAGCGTTTGCAGAGCGGACCGTATGACTTGATCGCGAGAGGGCGTGTCGTTCATGTGCATGGGCTTAGGCAGGGCCTCGCAGCCTGTCAAATGGGAGATTTCACGGCTCCTTAACCATGGCAAGGCCATGGTGATGTCGTCGGCGTGTCGCGTTGTAGCCGGAGGTTCGGAACGCGAAGGAACGCCGTGAGACCCTTTCTCTCACATCGTCTATGGCTAACGGCTGCGGTCTTCTTGGCCGCTGGGCCCGCCTGCGCGCAAACTCTCTGGCCGATCGCAGGTGCAGCGCCCATAGGCGGCGCACGCCCGTCCACACCTGCCGCTGTGCCATCGCCTTCCGACGCGCCCCTGATACGCCCGAGCCTGCCCGCGCCCGATCAAGCGGCGCGGACCGCTTCCCTGCCATCCAAAGCGCCGCCGCCGCCGCCTGAAGAACCAAGGGGGTCAGGGGCACTGCCGCCTGCCGCAGCACTTCTGCCCGGCGCTGGCGTGCCCGGCGAACGACCCAAAATGCCGGAGCCTGAACTCATCACCGGTTCAGCCCAAACCGATACGTTGACGATCGGCCGCTTCACGCTGCGTCCCACGGTGGAAGTGGATGTTGGCTACGACACGAACCCACGCCGCGTACCCAATGCGCTTGCGAAAGGCTCGTCCCTCATCAGCCCGGCTTTCAAGGTCGACGCCGAATCGAATTGGGATCGGAATGCGTTGACCATCAATCTACGCGGGCGGATGTACAGCTATCAGCAGGTCGATTCCGCCAATCGCTTCGATGGCGTTGCCGATGCCACCTATCGCTATGACATCAACGACAGCACATGGCTGTTTCTAAACGCGCGCGCATCCGCCCTGTCCGAACAATCGGCAGAAAATCTTGTACTCGCCGCACCCGATGCGACGGTGAATGAGGTTTGGGGAAGCGCGCGCCTATTGAAAAAATTTGGTCAATTCTTTGCGTCCCTCGGCTTGTGGGAAGGCTTTACCGATGTGGCGCAAACGCCGGGCCGCTCCTACACGACAACGATGGGTGCATTACGCGGCGGTTATGAAGTCAATGACAGGCTCACACCCTATGTCGAAATGTTGATCGATCGCCGTGATTATCAGGCAGCCTATCTCAATGGCATTCAACGCAGCTCAAATGGCTATCAGCCGACCGTAGGCGTGAGTTACCGGCTCAGCGACAAGATCACAGCAGAAGGTTATGCCGGTTATCTCTGGCGTGACTATGAAAATGCGCTCGTCGACACGACGCAATGGCCCGTCTTCGGCCTGACGGGGGCATGGCAGATATCGCCGACCGCATCGCTGCAGGGCCGCCTTCGTACCGGCATCAATGAGACGACGATCGGCGGCGCTTTTGGCGCCAAGGAAAATGCCGTGGGCTTCACATGGCGGCAATTATTCGGTGAACGTTTGGCTTTGTTCGCCAATCTTGATCTCAGTCGCGCCGAATATATTGGTGTGCCGGGACAACAGAAACGCGCGCTCGGTGAAATTGCCGCCGAATATGCGCTCACGCGCTATCTTGTGGCGCGTGTGAGCGCACAGCGCGACGTACTCAGCTCAACTTATCGCTTCAACAGCTATGAAGCGAACATCTTCATGGCTGGATTGAAAGTGGTCCGCTGATCACTTCAGATTGGCGATGGCCTTACGCAATTCGGGACCGAGATCGGGCCGCTCAAGACCGAGCATCAGATTGGCCATAAGGAAACCAATCTTCATGCCGCAATCATAAATGGCGCCATCAAAGATGTGTGCATAGAAATCTTGCTTCTGCGCCAGCGTAATCATCGCATCAGTGAGTTGGATTTCACCCCCTGCACCACGCTCCTGGGTTTCGAGAATGTTGAAAATCTCGGGCTGCAGAATGTAACGACCGGAAATGGCCAGATTGGAGGGCGATGTGCCCTGCTTCGGCTTCTCGACCATTTGCGTGATGGCGAGTGCGCCGTTCTGATCTTTGACGCCGCAAATGCCATATTGATGCGTATCGCTATCGGGCACTTCGTAAACCGCGACGAGATTGCCGCCATGACGCTCATACGCATCGATCATCCCGGCAAGGCAGGGCTGCTTGCCATGGTGAAGCATATCAGGCAGCAGCAGCGCGAATGGTTCATCGCCAATAATGTCGCGCGCGCACCAGACGGCATGGCCGAGGCCGAGCGGCGCCTGCTGGCGGGTGAAGCTTGTCCGTCCCGCTTCAGGGAGGTCGCGAGCGAGCGCTTCAAGCTCTTTCAACTTCCCGCGCTCTGAGAGCGTGCGGTCGAGCTCAAAATTCATGTCGAAATGATCTTCGATGACAGCCTTGCCGCGGCCGGTGACGAAGACGAAATGTTCAATGCCAGCGGCGCGCGCTTCATCAACGACATGCTGGATGACGGGACGGTCGACCACCGTCAGCATTTCCTTCGGCACCGCCTTGGTGGCGGGGAGGAAACGTGTGCCAAGCCCGGCGACGGGGAACACGGCCTTACGAATTTTGCGGCTCATCGAACTCTTCAATCCCTATGTCCAGCGCATCGGTCCGGTTTATTCCGCCTTTGTGGGGCAGGCCCGGGAGCAAGGCAAGCGCGGCCTCGTCCGGATGGCATCAACGCAAATTCAACCTTTACAGGAGATGAACAAGGATCCGGTTGCGTAAGTTGGATTCCCCATGATCGTCCGTGTTCTCCTCGCTTGCCTCTGCCTGACCGCCCCTTTCGCAGGTTCTGCCAACGCCAAGCCTGCGACCCAAGCGCAAGCCCAAGGCGCGGGCTTTCAGACCTGGGTGGAGCAGACCCTCTGGCCCGCCGCCAAAGCCAAGGGCATTAGCCGGGCGACCTTCGATAAAGCCATGGCGGGGGTGACGCCTGATCCGGCCATCATCGCGCTAACCAAGAAGCAATCAGAATTCGTCAAACCCGTCTGGTCCTATCTCGAAGGTGCAGTGGGCTCCTCACGTGTGGCGCAAGGCGAAGCGCGCGCCCGCGACTATGCCACGCTGCTTGATCGCCTGTCCGACAAGACCGGCGTTGACCCCTATATCGTGCTCGCCATCTGGGGCATCGAGACAAGCTTTGGCAGCGCCACGGGCAGCAAGGACATTATCCGCTCGCTCGCGACCCTCGCTTTCGAGCGTTATCGCGGCGAGTTCTTCCGCGACGAGTTGATCGAAGCGATGATGATTTTGCAGCAAGGCCATATTGCGCGCGCGGATATGAAAGGCTCATGGGCGGGCGCGATGGGCCATACGCAATTCATGCCCTCGACATTTCGGCAATACGCCGTCGATGGCAATGGCGATGGCAAGCGGGACATTTGGAACGATCCTGTTGATGCGCTCGCCTCAACTGCAAATTATCTGAAAGAAAAAGGCTGGGTGCGTGACCTGCCGTGGGGCTATGAAGTCACGCTACCCAAAAACTATGATTATCGGAATAGGCGCGGCAGCTTTACGCATTTTGCGCGCAGCGGCGTAAAACGTATTGATGGTGGCGCGCTCGCTGGCAATGCGGAGGCAAGCTTGTTTCTGCCTGCTGGCGCCGAAGGTCCTGCTTTTCTGATCACCGCGAATTATGCAGCGATCAAGGCGTATAACGCGTCAGACGCCTATGCGCTGGCAGTTGCGCATCTGGCTGATCGTATCGCCGGCGGGCCTGCCATTCAGGGCGTATGGCCCAAACATGAAAAGCCGATGCCACTCAACCAGCGCATGGCCATTCAGAAAAAGCTGAATGCGCTCGGCTACAATGTCGGCGAGCCAGACGGCCGCTTTGGATCGAAAACACGAGAGGCGCTGATGGCCTTTCAAGAGAAGAACGGTTTGCGGCCTGACGGCTATCCGAATGCGACGACCGTACAAAAACTGCTCAAATAAAAAGGCGGCCGAAGCCGCCTTTTCAATTCGTTTCCGAACGCGATTAGCGTGGTAGCGTGGTTTTACCCATGAGATCGAGATCAACCGCGCGTGCGGCCTGACGGCCTTCACGGATTGCCCAGACGACGAGCGACTGACCACGACGCATATCGCCTGTGGCGTAGACCTTCTCGACACTGGTCTTGTAGTGAAGCGTATCGGCCTTGACGTTACCGCGCGGATCAAGCTCGGCGCCAAGTTCGCTCACCATGCCATCGTGAAGCGGCGAGACAAAGCCCATCGCGAGCAAGACGAGATCAGCAGGGATCGAAAACTCCGTGCCGGGGATCGGCTGGAATTTCTCGTCGACCTTTACACAGTTGAGCGCTGTGACAGCCCCGTCATCCCCTTCGAACGACACCGTGTTGACCGCGAAATCGCGCTCGGCGCCTTCTTCCTGCGACGATGAGGTGCGCATCTTCATCGGCCAATTCGGCCATGTCAGCAGCTTGTTTTCCTTCGCGGGCGGCTGCGGCATGATTTCGATCTGCGTGACCGAAAGTGCACCCTGACGGATTGAGGTGCCGATGCAATCCGAACCCGTATCGCCGCCACCAATGACGACAACGTGCTTGCCATTCGCAAGAATGGGCGCATTCGACTTCAATGGCTCATGCGACACACGGCGATTCTGCTGCGGCAGGAAATCCATTGCGAAATGGATGCCGGCGAGATCGCGACCCGGGACCGGAATGTCACGCGGCTTTTCTGCGCCACCCGCCATGATCACCGCATCATAGCTCGCCTTCAAATCAGCGATAGAACGATCGATGCCGACATTGACGTTGTAATGGAAGACGACGCCTTCGCCTTCCATCTGCTTCACGCGGCGATCGATGAGGTGCTTTTCCAGTTTGAAATCCGGAATGCCGTAGCGCAAGAGACCGCCTGCCTTGGCGTGCTTTTCAAAGACATGCACTTCGTGGCCGGCGCGCGCGAGCTGTTGCGCAGCGGCGAGACCGGCCGGGCCGGATCCGATAATCGCAACACGCTTACCTGTCAGCGTCTTGGCAGGCTCGGGAACGATCCAGCCCTCTTTCCAACCGCGGTCGACAATAGCGCATTCGATTGTCTTGATCGTAACCGGCGCGTCCTGAAGATTAAGCGTGCAAGACGCTTCGCAGGGCGCGGGGCAGATGCGACCGGTGAATTCCGGGAAATTATTCGTCGAATGGAGATTGCGCAGCGCTTCGGCCCAATCGCCTTGATAGACGAGATCATTCCAATCCGGGATTTGGTTATTCACCGGGCAGCCATTGTGGCAGTAAGGAATGCCACAATTCATGCAACGGGACGCCTGATCCTTCGTCGCTTCTTCCGACAGCGGGATGACGAATTCCTTGAAATTGCGAATGCGGTCAGCGGCCGGATTATAACCACGGTCACGACGTTCGATTTCGAGAAAGCCTGTTACCTTGCCCATCACTCAAGCTCCCGCAACGGCCACAGGCCGCTTTTCGTTTTCCGTCATCAATTCTTCAAGTGCGCGGCGATATTCGACCGGCATCACTTTGCGGAATTTCGGCAGATAATGGCCCCAATTATCGAGGATCTGACGCGCGCGGGCCGATCCCGTATATTTGAGGTGATTGGTGATCAACATGCGCAGGCGTGCCGCATCGTTGCGGGTTAGATCGCGCATGATTTCAACCCGACCGTGAGCGATGAGATCGCCTGTCTGGTGGTTGAGCTTTTCATTCGCGTCTTCTTCCACGATGACAGGTTCCAATTCGACCATTGCGAGATTGCAGCGCTGATCGAAATCGCCTTCCTCATCGAGGACGTAAGCAATGCCGCCCGACATGCCGGCAGCGAAATTGCGGCCAGTCTTGCCGATCACAGCGACGACACCGCCAGTCATGTATTCGCAGCCATGATCGCCCGTGCCTTCGACAACGGCGATGGCGCCCGAATTGCGAACCGCAAAACGTTCACCCGCGACGCCGCGGAAATAGCACTCACCGAGGATCGCACCGTAGAGCACGGTGTTGCCGACGATGATCGATTCTTCCGGCACGATCTTGGTCGCTTCCTTCGGCGGATAGACGATGAGCCGGCCGCCTGACAGGCCCTTGCCGACATAGTCGTTCGCTTCGCCTTCGAGTTCGAGCGTGACGCCATGTGCCACCCACGCGCCGAAGCTTTGGCCAGCCGTGCCCTTCAACTTCACATGGATCGTGTCGTCAGGCAGACCCTTGTGGCCATAGCGCTTCGCCACTTCACCCGAAAGCATCGCGCCGGTCGTACGATTGAGGCTCTTGATACCGCTTTCGATCTGCACCGGCTTGCCAGTTTCAATGGCAGGCTTCGCCTTTTCGATCAGGGTACGATCCAGCACGGAATCCAGATTATGGTCCTGCACCATCGAATGAAAGATGTCCGTCTTCTGCCCGGCCTTTGGCTTATGGAAGAGCTTCGAGAAATCGAGGCCCTGCGCCTTCCAATGTCCGACGACCTTATCGCGATCGAGCATCTGCATTTGGCCGATCATCTCGTCCATCGTGCGATAGCCGAGGCGGGCCATTTCTTCGCGAACTTCTTCAGCCACGAAGAAGAAGAAGTTGATGACATGCTCGGGCTGGCCGACGAAGCGCTTACGCAACACCGGATCCTGCGTCGCAATGCCAACCGGGCAGGTGTTGAGATGGCACTTGCGCATCATCACACAACCCGCCGCAATCAACGGTGCCGTCGCAAAGCCAAATTCGTCCGCACCCAAGAGCGCTCCGATGATGACGTCACGCCCGGTGCGCAGGCCGCCATCGACCTGCACCGCAATGCGCGAACGCAGACCGTTGAGCACCAGCGTCTGATGAGTTTCGGCAAGGCCGATTTCCCACGGGCTGCCAGCATGCTTGATGGAGGTGAGCGGAGACGCGCCCGTGCCGCCTTCAAAGCCGGAGATGGTGACGTGATCCGCACGCGCCTTCGACACACCGGCAGCGACCGTGCCGACACCGATTTCCGAGACGAGCTTCACCGAGACCTGTGCCGTGGGGTTCACATTCTTCAGGTCATAGATGAGCTGAGCGAGATCTTCGATCGAATAGATATCGTGATGCGGCGGCGGCGAAATCAGGCCGACGCCCGGTGTCGAGTGGCGCACCTTCGCGATGACAGCATCGACCTTGTGGCCGGGCAATTGGCCGCCTTCGCCGGGCTTGGCGCCCTGCGCCATCTTGATCTGCATCATGTCAGAATTGACGAGATATTCCGTCGTCACACCGAAGCGACCTGATGCGACCTGCTTGATAGCAGAGCGCATTGAATCGCCATTCTTCATCGGCTTGAAGCGATCCGCTTCCTCGCCGCCTTCACCGGTGTTCGACTTGCCGCCAATACGGTTCATCGCGATAGCGAGTGTCGTGTGGGCCTCACGCGAGATCGAGCCAAACGACATCGCACCGGTGGCAAACCGCTTGACGATTTCAGAAGCAGGTTCGACCTCCGCCAGCGGCACTGGCTTGCGGCCATCTTCTTCCGCGCTCTTGATACGGAAGAGACCGCGCACCGTCAGCAAGCGCTCGTTCTGCTCATTGAGGAGCTTGGCGTATTCGCGGTATTTATCCTGCGCGTTGCCACGCACGGCGTGCTGCAAGAGCGAGACCGATTCCGGCGACCAGGCATGTGCCTCGCCACGGATGCGGTAAGCATATTCACCACCGACATCGAGAGCCGAGCGATAGACCGGTGAATTGCCGAACGCATCGCTATGGCGCGTGACGGTTTCATGCGCGATTTCGGCGAGGCCGACGCCACCAATGCGCGAATGGGTGCCCGCGAAATATTTCGCGACAAAATCATCCGCCAAACCCACCGCGTCAAAAATCTGAGCGCCGCAATAGGATTGATAGGTCGAGATGCCCATCTTGGACATGACCTTCAAGATGCCCTTGCCGACCGACTTGATGAAGCGCTTCTGCGCTTCATAGGCATCAATCGATTCCGGGAAATCCTTCGCCATCGCGGCGAGTGTCTCGAAGGCGAGATAGGGATTGATGGCTTCCGCGCCATAACCGGCAAGGCAGCAGAAATGATGGACTTCGCGCGCTTCGCCCGTTTCAACCACGAGACCAACCGAGGTGCGCAGACCCTTGCGGATCAAATGATGATGCACGGCAGCGGTTGCGAGCAGCGCCGGGATCGGAATGCGATCCGAACCCACCATGCGGTCCGACAACACGATGATGTTGTAACGGCCCTTCACGGCGGCTTCAGCGCGTTCGCACAAACGCTCGAGCGCATCCTTCATGCCCGCTTCGCCCTGCTCGGCGGGATAGGTGATGTCGAGCGTCTTGGTGTCGAACGAATCTTCGAAATGGCCGATGCAACGGATCTTTTCGAGATCGACATTGGTCAGGATTGGCTGACGCACTTCGAGGCGCTTGCGATACGAATTGCCATCGCGATCGAAAATATTCGGACGCGGCCCGATGAAGGACACGAGCGACATCACGAGTTCTTCGCGGATCGGATCGATTGGCGGGTTCGTCACCTGCGCAAAATTCTGCTTGAAATAGGTATAAAGCAGCTTCGACTTGTCCGACATGGCCGAAATCGGCGTATCGGTGCCCATTGAGCCAGTTGCTTCCTGTCCCGTCGTGGCCATCGGCTCAAGCAGGATCGCGATGTCTTCCTGCGTGTAGCCGAACGCCTGCTGGCGATCGAGCAGCGACACGTCGGTGCGTGCCGCACGCGGCTCGACCGGGCGCAAATCTTCAAGCACGATCTGCGTGCGGTTCAACCAATCCTGATAGGGATGAGCCCGCGAGAGGCTTTCCTTGATTTCCTCGTCCGAGACGATGCGGCCCTGTTCGAGATCGACGAGCAACATCTTGCCCGGCTGCAAACGCCACTTCTTGACGATCTTCTCTTCCGGGGTCGGCAGAACGCCCATTTCCGACGCCATAACAACGAGGCCATCATCGGTGACGAAATAGCGGGCCGGACGCAGGCCGTTACGATCAAGCGTTGCGCCAATCTGGCGGCCATCTGTGAAGGCCACCGCGGCGGGGCCGTCCCACGGTTCCATCAGCGCTGCATTATATTCGTAGAATGCGCGACGCTCTTCATCCATCAGCGGATTGCCGGCCCACGCTTCCGGGATAAGCATCATCATGGCGTGCGCGAGCGAATAGCCGCCCTGCACGAGGAACTCGAGCGCATTATCGAAGCAAGCCGTGTCCGATTGGCCCTCGTAGGAAATCGGCCAGAGCTTCGAGATTTCGGTGCCGAACAATTCGGAATCGACAGACGCCTGGCGCGCCGCCATCCAGTTCACATTGCCGCGCAGCGTGTTGATTTCGCCATTGTGCGCCACCATGCGGTAAGGATGCGCAAGCGACCATGTCGGGAATGTATTGGTCGAGAAGCGCTGATGCACCAGCGCGACCGCGCTTTCAAACCGCGGGTCGTTGAGATCGGCAAAATAATCGCCGAGCTGGGTGGCGAGCAGCATGCCCTTATAAACCACCGTGCGATGCGACATGGACACGGGGTAGAAACCCTTCGTGCGCGGATCGTTCATGTCGTAGATCGTGTTCGAGATCACCTTGCGCAGAATGAAGAGGCGGCGCTCGAAATCATCGCCCGCAGGGGTCGAAGCCCCACGGCCGATGAACACCTGCACAATGCCGGGCTCTGTTGGCTTCACGCTTTCGCCGAGACCTGAGCTATCGACCGGCACATCGCGCCAGCCGAGGAAAACCTGACCTTCGGCCGCAATGACCTTCTCGACAATCTCGCGGCAGAGCGTGTTGCCGTCCTTGTCGCGCGGCAGGAAGAGCATGCCAACCGCATAATCGCCCGGCTGCGGCAGAGTGAAACCGATGCGCTTAGCTTCATCGGCAAAGAAATTGTGCGGGATCTGCACAAGCATGCCGCAGCCATCGCCTGCCTTCGGATCAGCGCCGACCGCGCCGCGATGGTCGAGGTTGAGCAGGATCTGCAGTCCCATCTCGACAATGGCGTGCGACTTGCGGTTCTTCATGTCGGCGACAAAGCCAACACCGCAGGAGTCCTTTTCCAAAGCCGGATCATAGAGGCCTTGCGCCTCAGGAAGGGCCGGGTCCTTCAGGACGAGCGGCTTTTTCGCGCTGGCGTCCGCCTGCACGGCGTTCAAACCAACCTCAATTCCGTCATTCGCGCTCGTCATGGTCTCGCTCCGGTTTGTCAGCCCGGGATCAACCGGGCGTCATCCTGAATGCACGAACGGGGCCAGAAGGATCGAGAAACGGACGCGCCCCGCGTTGCGCCCGCCTTCGCTGCGGGCGTCTCCGGGAACCGGGCCGCCCGTCAGTCTCGCGGTTTACGGGCGGCGCGCACGGCAAAGCGCGAGGCCCGTGCCCCGGTCGTTTTGCGCGTTTTCGACGTCTCGCCCACCATATCCGCGATCCATTGCGGCGAGCTGGAAGGCTCGCCCGATTGGGACAGTAACCCTGTCCTATCTGCCGCGACCATGGCAGATTTCTTTTTTCCGCACAAGCGGGGTTTTCAGAGAATCTTCAGATTCTCTTGGCCGAAATTACCCAAACCGGCAGTTTCGGGTAATAAATGGAAAGTCTGGCGACTCCAGACGTCCATTCCATTGCGCATAGCTTCTCGACAGCCAGCTGGGTTGGCGGCGCTGGGGCTTTCATGCCATGGATTTGCCCCCGCCGGTGACGGCGGCCGAGCAGGGTTTTAGGCATGATCAATCTCGCAAGCGACAATGTGGTGGGGGCTAGCCGCCCCGTTCTGGAGGCGCTCCTCGCCGCCAATGATGGGGTCGCAGCGCCCTACGGCACCGATCCATTCACGGCCAAGGCGACGGCACTCCTCTCCGAAGTGTTCGAGCGCGAGGTGCAGAATTTCATGGTCGCGACCGGCACGGGGGCCAATGCGCTCGCCCTTGCTGCGCTGACGCCGCCATGGGGCGCCGTGTTCTGCCATGCCGAAAGCCATGTGATGGATGACGAATGCGGCGCGCCGGAAATGTTTACCGACGGTGCGAAGATCGTCGGTGTGCCCGGCCTCAATGGCAAGATGACGATTGATGCGCTCGAAGAGCAGCTTGCACGGTTCGGCAAGGGCGTCGTCAAATCGGTGCAGCCATCGGCGCTTTCGATCTCACAGGTGACGGAAGCGGGCACGGTTTACTCGCTCGACGAAATCCGTGCTTTCACAGCGCTCGCCAAGAAGCATGGATTGAAGACGCATCTCGATGGGGCGCGCTTCGCAAATGCTATGCTGTCGCTGGGCTGCAGCGCCGCTGAAATGACATGGAAAGCGGGCATCGATGTCGTCACATTCGGCGCATCGAAGAATGGCTGCCTTGCTTGCGAAGCTGTGATCTTTTTCGATCCGGCCTTGGCTGAAAATTTTCAATATCGGCGCAAGCGCGGCGGGCACACGCTGTCCAAAGGACGCCTGCTTGGTGCGCAAATGATCGGCTATCTGGAAAATGATCATTGGATCAAGAATGCCACGCACGCCAATGCGATGGCACAGAAGCTGGCGAATGGCCTAAAGCAAATTGCGGGGGCACGCCTGCCGTGGTCGGTCGATGCCAATGAGGTTTTCGTCGTCATTCCGCAGGCCGCCCAAAAAGCATTGGATGAAGGCGAAATTCGCGCAGCGCCCTGGTCAAGCAATTGCGTGCCAGACGGCTTCAAGATTGGCGCTGACGAGGCGTTTCTGCGGTTCGTGACGAGCTTTGCCACCAAGGCCGATGAGATCGACATGGTGCTTGCGACCTTGTCAGGTCGGCGCGCAGCCGCGGAATAAACGCCACAGCCTTTCACAAACCAAAAAGGCGCTCCTTGCGGAGCGCCTTTTCATTTGGAGGTCAATCCAGAATTGTCAGGCCAGACTTAAGCAGCGGCTTTCTGTTCGGCCGTCGTGTCAATCGTCTTGCCTGCGGACGTCGTGATCGGAACGACGCGCGGCTTCTTTGCTTCCGGAATTTCGCGATGCAGCTCGATATGGAGCAAACCGTTTTCCAAACGTGCACCATTCACGAGAACGTGATCGGCCAGCTGGAAGCGACGCTCGAACGCGCGTGCGGCAATGCCCTGATAGAGATATTCCGGCTTATCAGCGGCTTCTTCGCCCTTCTTTTCACCACGAACGATAAGTGAGTTTTCTTTCGACTCGATCGAAAGGTCCTGATCGGTGAAACCGGCGACCGCAATCGAAATGCGATAATCGTTCTCGTTCAGGCGCTCAATATTATAGGGCGGGTAGCTGTTCTGCTGCGGATCGGCAAGCTGATCGACCATCTTGAAAAGACGATCAAAACCAACCGTGTTGCGATAGAGCGGCGAGAGATCAAAAGTGCGCATGGCATATCCTCCTTTGAAGCGACATGCGGGCAGCCCGCCTTCATGGCCGGGCCATCCTTGCACCGCCATCATGGCCGGTGCATCGTCGAGATGGGTGTGGGGCAAAAAGGATTCAAGAGGGTGCCGCAGGAACGTTTGGCGCAATTGTTCGGGACCGATTTTAACCCCGAACCGGCCGGGGCCGTTTGGGCCCCTCTGACGGCGGCCGATGGCGTTCAACTGAGGGGGGCGTTTTGGCCCGCCGCGGGACCACCCCGCGGGACCTTGGTGGTGCTGCAGGGGCGTAGCGAAACGATCGAAAAATATTTCGAGACGATCGGTGAATGGCGCGCGCGCGGCTTCGCCGTTTTCGCGTTTGATTGGCGCGGCCAAGGCGGATCCGCCCGGCTATTACGCGACCCGCGCAAAGGCCATGTCGTGCGGTTTTCAGATTATCAAGTGGACCTCGACGCAGCGATAGATTGGCTCGTTACTCAGGGTGCACCCGGGCCTTTTTTTGGTTTTGGTCATTCCATGGGTGGCGCCATTTTGATCGAGGCTTTGCTGCGACGACCCGATCTGTTTGAGCGCGCCGTGACGACCGCGCCCATGCTCGATGTTGCGCTCATTCGGAATACAAAAGCCGCTGGGCGGCTTGCTGCCGTGCTGACCCATCTCGGATTGGGACGCCACTTTATTCCAGGCGGCGGGCCGTCGCCTGTGCTGTTCAAACCGTTCGACGATAACATTCTGACGCGGGACGCGGCGCGACACCGGCGCTCACGCCGCATTCTGGAAGCGACACCGCAGCTCGCGCTCGGCGATCCGACGATTTCTTGGGTGGCGACGAGTTTCAGCGCGATGGCACGTCTCAGAACGATGGCGGAGCGTATCCATACACCTTTACTCGGCGTTGCGAGCGCGCAGGATCGGGTGACATCGACGCCTGCCGCACAAGCCTTTTTCGATGCCCTGCCCCATGGCGAATTTCTCGTGCTCGCAGATTGCGAACATGAAATTCTCATTGAGACCGATGCGACGCGCGCCTGGTTCTGGCGCGCCTTCGATGCATTTATGGCAGAACCGGCGCTTACGCCTTGGCCAGCGTCTCAAGAATAATGTCGTGCAAACGCTTGTCGCCTGAGGCCACGATCGCACCGCCTTGTGCGGCTGGACCACCATCCCATGTGGTGATCACGCCGCCAGCGCCTTCGACGATCGGCACCAGCGCGACGATATCGTGCGGTTTCAGACCCGCTTCGACAACAGCGTCGATATGGCCTGCTGCAAGCACGCAATAGGCGTAGCAATCGCAGCCATAACGGGCGAGACGAACTTCACGCTCCACCGCTTCATATTTCCCGCGCAGATCACTGGGGATCAGTTGCGGCGAGGTCGTCATGATCGTCGCTTCAGCGAGGCTCGTGCAGGGACGGGTTGAGAGCGCACGTTCGCCGGAGAGGCCGCGCCAGCGCGCTTGCCCCCCATCACCCCAGAAGCGCTCGCGGGTGAAAGGCTGGTTCATCATGCCCAGGACGGGACGGCCGTTCTGCAAGAGGCCAATCAGCGTGCCCCAGACCGGCAGGCCCGAGATGAAAGCCTTGGTGCCATCGATGGGATCAAGCACCCAGCAGAATTCGGCATCATCGTTCTCAGCGCCATATTCCTCGCCGACGACGCCATGGGCCGGAAATTGCCGTTTGATGAGCTGCCGCATAGCCGCTTCGCTGGCTCGGTCCGCCTCCGTGACAGGATCGAAGACGCCGCCGCGTGACTTGTCATTGGCGGCGATGGCGGTACGGAAGAAGGGCATGATCGCTGCGCCGGATACGTCGGCCAACTGGTCAAGAAAGGCATTGAGATCGACGGGAGCGGTCATCGGCTGGGTTCCGGCGGCGTTTGAGCGGCTCTAGCCCTCGACAGTGACCTTGGCAATGGGCCTTGCGGCAGGCGCATAATGGCAATGCAGCTTTGCCGTGAAAAATACGTCAGCAACACTTGCCTTTTGTGCAGTGCGGTGCAATATTGTGCATGTGCGGTGACGCGCTGCGTTGCCACACAGCCCTCCTTGGGCGTTTCCTCCCTAGACTTGGGCCGCCGCAAGGCGGCTCTTTTTTTTGCCTGAGTGTAAGCGCTTGAAATAGCGGCTTATTCCGCTGCGAGACGGGTCTCGCCATAGCCGATGGCGGCGATGAGGCTCGCGATCATTCCGTTCAAATCAGCCTTGAGGGCGGCGAAGCCATCGCTCTTGGTCAGCGACCGCTCATCCATATAGAGGCCGCGATTGACCTCGATTTGGATGGCGTGAACCGATTGAGCCGGGTTGCCATAATGCTCGGTGATGAAGCCTCCGGCATAGGGGCGGTTGCGCCCCACGCGGTAACCGCGGCTCCGCAAGGCTTCCTCAATCTGCTCGACGAAGAAGGGGGCGGCGCTTGTGCCAAACCGGTCGCCTAGCACGATATCAGCCCGCTGGCCCTCTTCGCGATGGGCTCCGGTCGACGGCATGGAATGACAATCGATGAGGATAGCCAAGCCGAACCGGCGGTGCTGATCCTGCAGCAACTGACGCAAAGCCCGGTGGTAGGGCTTATAGAGCCCATCGATCCGCGCAAGCGCCTCTGAAACCGGCAATTTGCGGGCGTAGATTTCCTGCTGATCGCCGACAATGCGGGCGATCGTCCCAAGTCCACCGGCCACCCGCATCGAACGCGCATTGATGAAGGAGGGGAGGCGCCCATCGAACATGCGCGGGTCGAGTTCATAGGGCTCGCGGTTCACATCAAGAAACGCACGCGGGAAATGGGCGCGTAACAAAGGCGCGCCAAAGTCTGTGGCGGCGCCGAACAAGGCGTCGACGAAGCAATCTTCCGATTTGCGCAACGTCATGGGATCGAGACGTGAGGCCGCCAGAAAGGTAGGTGGATAGACCGCACCGGAATGAGGCGAATTGAATACGAGCGGCACCGTGACCACGGATGGCGTCAGTACCTCAAACGCCGGCAGCGCTTTGTCCGCACCGGGGCCATCATCGCCAACCTGAAACACCGACTATTCTCCTGCCCGATGGGACCAGTATGGCCCTGAATCGGCCTCTGCGTCCATGATCGACACCGCACGGTCGACCCGCCTTTGGTCACGTGTTCTGCACCTTTCGGGCCAACCTTGGGATCGCGACTTCTTAACCAATGTGGCCGGAAATTGGCCTTTATTCACCTGTTGTTTACCCGTGTCGCGCTTGATGGGGCCAAGACGGGGTTGAGCATATGATTTCCGAAGACGGTTCCCTCCAGCGTATCCTTCTGGCTGAAGACGACAATGACATGCGGCGCTTCCTGGTGAAGGCGCTCGAAAATGCGGGCTTTGAGGTCGCATCCTACGATAATGGGCTCTCAGCCTATAACCGGCTGCGCGAAGAACCGTTCGAGTTGCTGCTGACCGATATCGTCATGCCTGAGATGGACGGGATCGAACTCGCCCGTCGTGCCACCGAACTCGACCCCGATATCAAGGTGATGTTCATCACGGGCTTTGCGGCCGTGGCGCTCAACCCGGATTCGCAGGCACCCAAGGATGCCAAGATCCTGTCCAAGCCCTTCCACCTGCGCGATCTCGTCTCAGAAGTGCAGAAAATGCTGATCGCGGCCTAAGACGCGACAGTTTTGAAGCGCTTGCCAGACGCTTGGCGAGCGGCTAAAGAACCGGCCATCCCGAACCGCACTGGTTCAACAGGCGGGCGCGTAGCTCAGCGGGAGAGCACTACGTTGACATCGTAGGGGTCACAGGTTCAATCCCTGTCGCGCCCACCATTTCTCAGCCAAGTTAAGCTGTTGAACACGCAGACGATTGTTGCTCCAAGCAACGCTTTTCGCGTGCTCATAACCGTCAGATTCTGCGCTGCCGCAAACGGTTGCCCATTTTGCAGAGTTTTTGCAGAGTTCCCGCTTGGCAAGGTTCCGTCCCGTTTTTGTATAAAAGGCAGAAGAACAATGCGATTAATGCAGCCCGTCATTTCGCTCGTATTCTTGGTAGCAATGACGAATGCCATGAATGCTCAGCAGTTTTCGTATGAGGAAGCCAACCAAGGTTTCAAAACGCCGTCGGGAAATATCGTCTGCTTGTCGGCCGTTACAATGCAGAACGGAAAAGAGGACAGTCCCAGCATTGATTGCCGTATCACCAAAGTTGATCAGTGGTTAGTTCGCGAAGCCAGTTGCCCATCAGCGAAGTGGGACAAGTTCAATGCATTTTCTATTGAGCACAAAGCACTAAAAGCACGGTTGAGCTGCAACGAAAGCGACTACAATCAAATGGTTTTAGAACAGAAGCAGTTTGGGCTATTCAAGAACGGTTTGCGTGTGTTGGGTTATGGGGAGACATGGAGTCTTGGTTCAATCAGCTGCTCGTCAGATATGAATGGGCTCACATGCCGAAACAAAGAAGGTCACGGCTTTTTCCTTTCCCGAAAAAGCCAAGCTGTGTTCTAAGGCTTTCGTCAGCAGAGATGGGGGGCAAGGCAAAAGCAGCTCAATAGAAGAGGTTGAGGGGCTTTATCTCAAGCCTCAAGCCGACAGCCGCCATCTCCAAGCCCATTGACGCCTATCTTTTTTCGTTGCGGGGTGTGAACGTATAGCGCGTTTAGTGTACCCGCTTGAAATGAAAATACCTCTTATGAGCCTCTCAGATGCTGACATAAGCGAGATCATTGCTCTTGCCTGGGCAGATGACATCTCCTTCGACGAAATCAAACGCAAGCACGGCCTTACTGAAAAAGACGTCATTCTCCTGATGCGCGGCCATCTCAAGCGATCAAGCTTCAAACTTTGGCGTGAACGTGTTTCGGGACGGACAACGAAGCATCTAAAGCTGTTGCGCGCCAAACAGCGTCCGTTTGTGGATTTTTAATCTGCTGGAGCGTGTACCCCCAGCCTGTCAAAAGGTTGGAGGCACTCAACTTTATAGAGAGCGTTTACTTAAGAAACAGGTCTGCACCGTCCCAGCCTGTATATTTGCTGAGCGCATCAAAGGAAACCACCTTCACGGATTTGATACTCGTGAGTTTGCTAAGATCAAACTTCACAAAGTTCATCATTGTAATTTGTCGAATGTAATAGTGATTTTGATTAAGGTCCCTCAAAACCGTGTAATATGTAACTTCGCTTGTTGCTACTTTAGCGCCAATATTTTCCCCTTTACTGCCATGACCCGGCTCATCAATTGTAATGCCGACTGGTCGGTTCAATTCTGCGCTTGTGGCTTCAATCTCATTCGATGCTGTTAAGGAGCGGCACAATCTTGATACATGACCCGAAATGAGGTTCGCTCAGGGCTTCGCTCCTTGATTTACGCGCCGTGCATTCTACGTGCATGGCTTGTCGTTTATGCGATGCGTTTAAAGGAAGGGTATCCCATGAAGGCCTTGGCACTGGCATTGATCTTCGTGGCTGGAACAGTGGCGACGTCTTACGCTCAATCCAGCGTCCGCTATTACAACAAGAGCGGCTCCTACGCTGGACGCTCCGTCTCGAGCGGCAACACGACCCGCTATTACAATAAGAGCGGTTCTTACACGGGGCGAGCCACTACGAGTGGCAACACCACGCGATACTATAATCGCAGTGGTTCGTATGTGGGACGCAGCTCGCGCTGAGGTCAAAGACGCGGGGCAGCGGCGCACTTTTTGCTGCCCTATAGCTCGCAAGCCGTCGCTCTCAGATGGGATGAAATGCGCAATCCCTGTCGCATTCACTCTGCTCATCGCCGTTCTTGCTTCATCGGGCGTGGCAGACCGTCGCACATATGTCGCGTTATTGGGCGATTGTTAGACATGCGCGCAGTGGAGAAGCTGCTCGATTTGGCGTGCGGCAACGCATAACGCGATGAAATCATGCGATTCAGCGCTGGTTTGTTGGTTCACGCATCTGATCGTTGGATTATTGATTAAACTTGATCAATCTGGACTCTGTCCAATTAGATTAACAGCACCATTTGCAGCGCCTAGCGTCGCGCGCGTTGAGTTCTGCACCGTTTTGGTGCGTCAAAGGAGAACTTTATGGCTGCCGTAAATTCTCTACGACATCAAATTCATAGAACGCTGACTTGGCTCGCGATCGTTCCGATTGTCGCGCTGCAGCGCCTATGAAAACGCCCGAACCGCTATGGGCGGCCCGGGCGTTTTGCCTTCATGTGTTACTGGCGTCAGTTCAGAAAGAAGCTCGTCGCATCAAGACCGAATTTCTCGATCTCATAAGTTGAGACCGATTTCATCGTCTTGACGTCCTTAAGCTTGTTCATGTCCACCAGCGTGAAATTCAACGCATTGATGCTGCGCGAATAATAAAGATTACGTGACAGATCGTTCATCACGGTCCATTCGGTGACTTCAGAGGACGCGCCCTTGCCACGCGGACCATCGCCAGCACCCGGACCGATATCGACGGTCAGATCATAAGGGCGATCGAAATTGTTCATGATGTGACCGAGAATGCGGATCGATTCATCCGGCGTTTTCCCCTTGCGGACATAGTTGGCATAAAACGCCGCCTTAACGAAACGGCCTGCTGCCGTTTGCGATGAGGGGAGTGGTGCCAAGGCGATCCCGGAATCATCCGTCATCACTTTGAGCTTGCCATATTGCCCCGTGTTCTGGTCGACATTGTTGGCGGTGTAATTATTCAGATTGGTCAGATGCCAGGAAAATTCCGGCCCGTTTGTCATTGCTCCGACGGGATTGTCGTAGACCATTTTTTTGCCATTCAGGAATTCCAGCACGATGCTTTGGCCTGACTTATCCGAAATCGCAAAATGCAGGGGCAACGGGACATTGCCCGAAAACGGAATCAGCGGAAGCCAGAAATCGACATTGGCGAGAGCCGCCTTCACTTCCGCGACGTTTTTGAAATTGCCGAGAAGCCAAGCGCCGATATCTGAGGCCGCGAGAATCTTGCTCGGATCATTACCGATCCCGGGCGGAGTTTTGGCGTTGTTTTGCTGGTTAGCGGAAAAGGTGAGGCCCTGATCGTTCATGGCATCGACGAACACAACTTGTTTACCGCGTGGAACAAGTTCAGCCGGAAAAGTCATGCCGAGGATTGGATATTTGGTGTTGAATGTCATGCCCTGCTTGTCATCGGGCGTGTTCGATTCAATTCGTGCGCCAGCGGGCATATAGGTGAGCGACGTTGGCGGCTTGAATGAATACTCCATCGTGCGACCCTTATAGGCGAGCCCATTCGCATCGATATAGAGAAGGAAGGTGCAGGCTTGTGCCGTAGCGACAGGTGTCAAAGCGATCGCAGCTGATGCCGCAAAAGCAGGAATGAATTTCAGAAGCTTGTTCATCGTCGGATCCTGTTCAGACAGATCGGACGACCTTATGCCATGACGTATGGCAGACCAATCGAGCGATCATCGGAGGATCGACAAAAAGGGGGTTGGACCTGGCATTTTGGGTCGACAGAGCCAAACTGTGGCACCGCTGCAGCCGTGCATGCGTCAATGCGATACAGTGATCAGCTTCACGATCAAGCCGATCGCCTGATCCTTTGTCTTTCGCGCGCGGCTAGCCCGCCCGATAGCGGATATCTGTCCGTTTCACGGCAAATCGAAAATTTGCGTAAAGGAGCAGGATCAGCAGCACACGACACGCGCTGATGAGATACACGGCACCCATACTTTCAGGCTTCGTGTAGATATAGATTGTGAAATAATCATTCACGAAATTGCCAATGGCGATCAGGAAGGCAGCCAGCGCCACATATTGGAAATAGCGATCCCAATAATAAGAGGCGAGATAAAGCACTGTTGCCGTCAGAATAACGGCCAGTCTGATCTGCACGTAGCTCCCCATAATGATGGGCGCACTTTCGTCGGGCAGATTGAATTTCGCAAAAATACGATCAGGGAATAGCAGCAGCGCCAACACCATCGCCACGATGTAAGCGAGGCAGAGGCTTGTACGGATCCAAAACCAGCGACGGTTTTGCTGATCCATGGAATCAAGATCGACCGCAAGCAGAGCGTTCAGCTCGTCGTCAGTCAGAACCTTGCGCTTCATTCCGCAAGCCACCTCTTTGTTTAGAGTGCGATTCGATGTTTGGCAGAATTATGACGTTACGTGAACGGAAGAAACTGGGAGAAATAACCCACATTAGGCTTTATGCCTCGAGCCGCATGTCAGTCGCAAAGCAACGTTGCATCGCACACGCCACCATGGCAGCAAGCCGGTGCTTCAAACCGACCAAGGCGATCTCATGGGCGTGACACGGAATTGGATTTCACTGCTTGGATTAGCGGCGCTCATGATCGGGGCGGATGCTGGCCATCCGGTCAAGGCACAGGCCATGAAAGACGTTTCACGGATGATCACCGCGTTCGGCAAGAGCTGCGCTCCGCCACACATCAACATGGATCAGTTCGGCCGGGAATTGTGGCAGGCGCGCGGGCTCATCATCGTCGACATCCTCGCGGCGGACGGACCAGGCGAGTCCCTGCTCGGCTTCGTCTTCGATACGGATATGGAGCGCTTCAAGGCCACGTTCCCGGAGTTCGCGCGGCCGCAGACCTTCAAGATCAAGGCCGGTTGGACGGCCCTGCGCAGCACTGAGCTGACCCGTTTTGCCAAGGGCAGCATGGAGGGGTCGGCTATCCCCCGCCCGATGTTGTTGTGCCGCGCGACGATGAAGTGAAACAGGCAAGAATCCTACGTCGAGCAGCTTGCCTTTTCTCCGGGCCCGGCTTATTAACCCGCCCTGTCCAGGGCCGCCGTGAGGCGGCCTGAACCCTTTTTCCGGCTGACCTTACCTGTTTGCGCAGCGTCCGGGTCGGGCCGCACTCGAGAGAGCGACCGCCATGAAGATCCGTAACTCTTTGAAATCGCTGCGCGAACGCCACCGCGACAACCAGATCGTGCGTCGCAAAGGCCGCGTTTACATCATCAACAAGACCCAGAAGCGCTTCAAGGCGCGTCAGGGCTGAGGCTTCGGCCTCCCGCCAACCCCGCTTCGGCGGGGTTTTCTTTTGCCTCTAAATGTAACATTATAACATTAAACTACTGAGAGACGATCATGGCCTCCCCCGGCGGCGACCATCACGGGCACCATCACCACCATCCTCACCGGCACCGTCACCCGGTCCAAATGGGAGTGGCGCGTCCGGCTAAACCGTCGGCGTCGCTGCTTTCATTGTCATTGGTGTCGCGCCTTGGGCTTGTTGGCGCCCTTCTCACGCTGATCTGGGCCCTCCTCCTCGGTGCGATGCGATGAGCGAACCTGCCATTTGCTGCGCTGACATCACGCTCGGCTATGGACCGCATCCGGCCGTGCATCATCTTGATGGCGATATCGACCGCGGGTCCTTAACCGCCATTCTCGGGCCGAACGGCGCGGGAAAATCCACGCTGCTCAAAGCGATCGCTGGTGAATTGAAACCCATCGCCGGACATTTCGATTTTGGAACACCAAAGCCACGCATCGCCTATTTGCCGCAGATTGCGGAGATCGATCGCAGCTTCCCTCTCACCGTGTTCGAATTGCTCAGTCTCGGCCTGTGGCGCAAGACCGGATTGTTCGGTGGCTTGTCGCACGATGATCGCCACGCCGTTGAACAGGCTTTGCATGCGGTCGGGCTGGTCGGCTTTGAAAACCGTACGCTCGATACGCTGTCCGGTGGACAGATGAGCCGCGTGCTGTTTGCCCGCGTGATGCTGCAAGATGCCGACATCGTGCTGCTTGATGAACCCTTCGCCGCCATTGATACGCGCACAGTCGCCGATCTCATGGGCTTGATCGCGCATTGGCATGCAGAAGGCCGCACCATTCTTGCCGTCCTGCATGACGAAGCGCTCGCCCGTGCGCATTTTCCGACGACATTGCTTTTGGCGCGCGAAACGATTGCGTGGGGCCCGACAGAAGACGTGCTGACGGAGACCAATCTGCGCGCCGCGCGACGGATGGTGGAGGCGCATGATCCACATGCGCCGGTCTGCGAGGTCGCCTGATGCTTTATGCACTGCTCATCGCTCCCTTCACCGAATTCGATTTCATGCGCCGCGCGCTTGTCGGCGCGTCTGTGCTCGCTTTATCGGCAGCGCCCATCGGTGTCTTTCTGATGTTGCGCCGGATGAGCCTTGTCGGTGATGCTATGGCTCATGCGATTTTGCCGGGCGCCGCGCTCGGTTATCTTGTCGCTGGCCTCTCACTCGGCGCGATGACGCTCGGCGGCCTCATTGCAGGGTTTGCCGTGGCGCTACTCGCAGGCCTCATCGCCCGCATCACGCGTTTGCGTGAGGATGCGTCGCTTGCCGCATTCTACCTTATGTCACTGGCGCTCGGCGTCACGTTGATTTCCGCGCGTGGCTCCAACATCGATCTTCTGCATGTGCTGTTCGGATCGGTGCTTGCGCTTGATGATCAAGCGCTGATCTTGATTGGCGGCGTTGCAACTGTGACCTTGGTAACGCTGGCCATCATCATCCGTCCGCTGGTGATGGAGAGCATCGACCCCGTGTTTCTGCGGTCGGTGAGCCGCGCAGGCGCACCCGCGCATCTCGCTTTTCTTGCGCTCGCCGTTCTCAACCTTGTGGGTGGCTTTCAAGCGCTCGGCACGTTGCTCGCCGTGGGCCTCATGATGCTGCCCGCCATTGCGGCGCGGTTTTGGGCACGCACGCTCACAGGCATGATTGCCGTCGCGACCTTGATCGGCATCGTCGCAACCTATGCCGGACTTCTTCTCTCCTATCATCTGGGCCTTGCTTCAGGCCCGACGATCATTCTGGTGGCCGGCGTTCTCTATCTTTTGTCCATCATCGCAGGCACGCAGGGCGGTCTTCTTCTGGCCTTGCTGCCGCGCAAACATTTGGAGGCCTGACATGATGCGTTTTGTCATTGCATGCGTGCTCGCGCTCGGCCTTGCGCCCGCTATGGCGCAGGAGAAACTATCGGTTGTCGCCAGCTTCTCAATTGTCGGCGATCTCGTTCAGCAAATTGGCGGCAACCGTGTGAATGTGACAACCATTGTCGGGCCGGATGCGGACGCCCATGGCTATCAACCCAAGCCGAGCGATGCCAAAGCCGTCGCGGCAGCGCGCATTTTGTTCGTCAATGGTCTCGGCTTCGACAATTGGATGCAGCGGCTGCAAAAATCGTCTGGCAGCAAGGCGCAGCTCGTTGTTGTGAGCACGGGCATCGTGCCGCTGAAGGAGCAAGGGAAAGGCCATGGCCATGACCATGGCAGTGTCGATCCCCATGCTTGGCATGATGTCGCCAATCTGAAGCGCTATGCCACGAACATCCGCGACGCGCTGGTGGCCGCCGACCCTGCTGGCAAGGCCGATTACGATGCACGCCTAGCCGTCTACGAGACCGCCCTCACCGCACTCGATACCGAGATCAAGACGGCCGTCGCGGCCATTCCGGCCGATCGGCGCAAGATCGTGACCGCACATGATGCATTCGGCTATTTCGGTCGCGCCTATGGGATCGCCTTCCTAGCGCCGCAGGGCGTCTCGACCGAGACCCAGCCCTCAGCACAGGATATCGCCCGGATCATCCGCTTCATCCGCGAGACCAAAGCGCCTGCCGTTTTCATCGAAACCATCTCGGACCCGCGCCAAATGGAGCGAATTGCCCAAGAATCCGGGGCCAAAATCGGCGGCAAGCTCTATTCGGACGCTTTGTCCCCGCCCAATGGCCCGGCAGGGACTACCATCGACATGATCCGAACCAATATAAGAGAACTGAACAAGGCGCTGGCCGCGCAGAGCTGAGGCCGCCCTCTGGAGTAAAGCATGTCCGACAAGATCCCCGTTACCGTTCTCACCGGCTATCTCGGCGCTGGCAAAACCACGCTTCTCAACCGCATTCTGACGGAAGAACACGGCAAGAAATACGCCGTGATCGTCAATGAATTCGGCGAAGTCGGCATCGACAATGACCTCGTCGTTGGTGCGGATGAAGAAGTGTTCGAAATGAACAATGGCTGCATCTGCTGTACTGTGCGCGGCGATCTCATTCGCATCATTGAAAATCTGATGAAGCGGCGCGGTAAATTCGACGCCATCATCGTCGAGACAACCGGCCTTGCCGATCCCGCACCTGTCGCGCAGACCTTCTTCGTCGATGAAGACGTATCGGCCCGTTCGCGGCTTGATGCGGTGGTGACCGTGGTTGATGCCAAATGGCTCGCCGACCGCCTGAAAGACGCACCGGAAGCGAAGAATCAAATCGCCTTTGCCGATGTCATCCTCATCAACAAGACTGACCTCGTTTCGGAAGAAGCGCTGGCTGAGGTTGAAAAGCAGATCCGCGCGATCAACCCTTATGCAAAGCTCCACCGCACGGTGAAGTCGAATATTGAGCTCGACAAGGTTCTGGGGCGCAACGCCTTTGATCTTGACCGTATTCTTGATATTGCGCCCGACTTCCTCGATGAGAGCGGCGCGCATCATCACCATGACGACGATATGCAATCCGTGTCGTTCACGGCCGGTGAAGTCGATCCTGAGAAGTTCATGCCATGGATCAATGAATTTACACAGGTCGAAGGTCCAAAAATCCTACGCTCGAAAGGCATTTTAGCCTTCAAGGACGAACCACGCCGCTTTGTCTTCCAAGGCGTTCACATGATCCTTGACGGTGACCTGCAACGCCCTTGGCGTGACGATGAAAAGCGTCAATCGAAGATCGTGTTCATTGGACGCGACCTCGATCGTCAGGCGATCAAAAAAGCGTTCGAGGCCTGCCTTGTCTGATGCGTCCAACGCGGCTCCGCCGGAATTCACATCGCTGACCGATCACGTCGCTTCTCTCTCAGCGGAAGGCCATGTGCTGCATGCTGCCTTCGTCAAGGACGAGCCGGTGCTCGTTTTGGCTGAAGGCGAGATCATGATCGGCGACCGGCGAGTCGCGCCGCATCAGGATGCTGGCATTTTGGTTGCTGCGTCCGATCGCGACGGTATCTATACGGGCGGCGAAGACGGCAAAATCATCCGAACACGCGCCTCCGGCGAGAGCGAAACGCTCGCGCACGAAAAAGGCAAATGGATTGATGCGCTTTGCGTGAAGGGCGAGACGGTCGCTTGGGCGACAGGCAAAACCGTCTCCTCACGCGATAGCAAGGGCCAGATCAAATCGACGCAGATGGCTTCGACGCCGCAAGGTCTTTGCTTTCTGCCGAAAGGCTACCGGCTCGTCATCAGCCAATATGGCGGGGTGGCCCTCTGGTTTCCCAACACGGATGCCGCACCTGAAAAGCTGGAATGGAAAGGCGCACATCTGGATGTGACGGTGTCGCCCGACGGGCGGTTCATCGTGACCTCCATGCAGGAAAATGCGCTGCATGGCTGGCGCTTGGCCGACAGCAAAGACATGCGCATGACGGGCTATCCATCAAAGACGCGCTGCTTTTCTTGGTCGCATGATGGCGAATGGCTTGCGACATCCGGCGCTGATGCCGCCATTGTCTGGCCTTTTCAGGACAAGGATGGGCCGATGGGCAAAGCGCCGAAAGAACTCGGCGTGCGGAGCGCAAAAGTGTCTTCGGTCGCGTTTCATCCCAAGGCGCCGGTCGTCGCCATTGGCTATGATGATTCTTGCGTGCTGATGTGCCGCTTTACCGATGCGGCGGAATTGCTCGTCCGCCGCGCCTCGCGGATGGATGGCAAGATCAGCGCGATGGCATGGGACGAGACCGGTCGTCGTCTGCTGTTCGGCACCGAAGGCGGCGCTGCAGGCGTGCTTACATTACCTTGATGGCGTCCGCAGCCTTCGTGCTGAGGTGCGGCGGAGTGCGTCGCGATATGAACAGCCGCGGCGGCCTCACGCCCTCATTGCGTTGATGCGATTATTGCTCAAACGTTCGCCGTCACTCCGCCTTCCACGGGAACGTCCATGTTTCCGTGAGCGCCCGATTGCCTGATTTCAAGAAAGCCCGCAGATCGGTGGACTGACCCTTCTCCAATTGTACATCAATCCCGGCGCGGAAGCCGTCGATCTTCGGATTGGGAATAAGGAAAGTGCGCAGGATTTTGCCATTGGTCGCCGTCGGCACAATCTGCACCTTGTCAGGCTCGTTAGAATAATAGGCCAGATCGCCACCGGTGAAATCAATGATGAAGCGGCGCGTACCTGGGCCAATGGCTTCTGACGAGCCAAGCGCTTTGGCTTGCGTCTGATAGGTGTTGAGCGCCATGCCGCCCGGATGCATAGCCATTTCATCGGCAAGTGCCGTGATGCGGTAACCATAGACAATTTCGCGCCCCTGTTCGGCGGGGGCCTTGGGTACCCAATAGGCTGTCACATTGTCATTCGTCTCGTCATTCGTTGGGAATTCGACGAGTTCAATCGCGCCCTCACCCCAATTATCGCGTGGCTCAACCCAATAGCTCGGCCGCAATTCGTAAGTGAGATCGAGATCCTGATAATGTTCAAAGATGCGATCACGCTGCATCAAGCCGAAACCCTTTGGGTTCTTATCGGTGAACACCGACACCGAAAATTCCTTCGGGTTGCGGAGCGGGCGCCAAATCCATTCACCTGCACCCGTCTTCATCAGAAGGCCATCGGAATCATGCAGCTCAGGGCGGTAATCTTCATTGAAACGGCGATCATTCTCACCAATGAAGAACATTGAAGTCAGCGGCGCGATCCCGAGCTTCACATTCGGCTTGCGCATGAAAAGCGTTGCAGTCACATCGCAGACCGTGTTGGTCGAAGGATAGATGAAGAACTGATAGGCGCCGGTGGCTGAGGCACTATCAAGTAAGGCGTAGACAACGGCACGTTCTGCATCAGCAGCCGGTTGCTCGATCCAGAACTCACGGAAAATCGGAAATTCTTCGCCATTCACGCTGCCGGGATTGATCGCAAGCCCGCGCGCCGAAATGCCATAACGCTGTTTGCGGCCGAGAAAGCGGAAATAACTCGCGCCCAGAAACGACACGAGCTCATCCTGCACGCGTGGATCGTTGAGCGGATAATGCAGACGGAATCCGGCAAAGCCGAGCGTTGTCGGCAGAGCGCGCTCGAATTTATTTTTACCGTAATCAAACAGTGCAGCAGAATACGGCACTGGCGCGGCAATCCCATCGCGCACGATGTTCACCGTCACCGGGCGCGTAAATAGAAAGCCCGGATGGAACATGTGCATCCGGTACGGGCCTTGCGCTGTCAAAAGCGCCTTGTCGGCACGAAAGCGGATATCGCGATAGGCATCGAAATCAAGCTTGGTGAGCGCATCCGGCAGCACGGGCGGATTGGCGTCGTAAGGCAGGCCGGACAAGTCGCGCGCCTTGCGGATGACATCCTGATAGCCGAAGCGCGGCGCGGGCGCCGGCGCCGGGGCGGGCGCAGGTGGCGCAGGCTGCTGGGCAAAAGTGTCGCGCGGGGCAGCGAGAATCGCTGTGCCGAGGGCGGAGAGCGAGGCAACGAATTGGCGGCGGTCGACAGACGACATGCGGGCAATTTCCGGGTCTGCGCGGGTTCATTCCCGCGTCACATCAACACATAAAGGAGGGCGCGCGCCGATTCCAGCGTGGCGAAAGCGCCGCCGCGCCACAAAAGCCGTGAAGATTTCGCAGGTGCCACGAAAAAAATGCTTGAATAGCGGAATCAGTGACCCTATCTGTCGGCTTGCCCAATTTCGCACGTGCCTGTGGCCGCGTGCCGGTTGGTGGGCATCCGGACAAGAGGCCGGACAGCCGCCCGGGCGACCCGCTTCTTCTGGGGTCGCACGATGATCAACCGGCAGCCGGAGGCGAAAACCGGCGCACTCCGTTCTCAACGGGGGACGCGGCTTAAAGCAACGACGGAGCGGGCTTTTTTGGTCTCTCTTTGCCCTCCAAAGGCGAAGTAACCGAAGAGGCTTGTCCATCTTGCCAGGCGTGCGGACGGGGTCTCCCCATCCAATCCAAGGCAGCACATCGGGTGATCTCACCTCGACACGGCGTCTCCATCGCGTCGTGAGGAGGGACCGTCACCGGGGCTCGTAACCTTGTGGCGCAGTTTGCGCCCACAGACCTTGGGGAGGCCGTGCCATGACTGCACGCATCCGCGAATTCCTCCGCACCCGACGCGAGGACGGCCCATGCGTCGTCGTCGATCTCGATGTCGTGCGCGACAATTACCGTGCCTTTGCGCATGCCCTGCCGGATACCCGCGTCTTCTACGCCATCAAGGCGAACCCGGCGCCGGAGATCCTGCGGTTGCTCGCGGCGCTCGGCTCCTGCTTCGATGCGGCTTCCGTGGCCGAAATCGAGATGGCGCTGGCCGCTGGTGCTACCGCTGAACGCATCTCGTTCGGCAACACGATCAAGAAGGAGCGCGATGTCGCGCGGGCCTATCAGCTCGGCGTGCGCCTCTTTGCGGTCGATTGCTTGGCTGAAGTCGAGAAGATCGCCCGCGTCGCACCCGGCGCGAAGGTCTTCTGCCGCATCCTGTGCGATTGCGACGGTGCCGAATGGCCGCTGTCGCGGAAGTTCGGCTGCGTGCCCGAAATGGCGACGGATGTGCTCGAGCAGGCGCATCGCCTTGGCCTTGAAGCCTATGGCGTCTCCTTCCATGTCGGCTCACAGCAGACGAACACGGAAGCGTGGGACATCGCGCTGGCTTCGGCCTCCGCGATCTTCCGCGAATGCGCCGAGCGCGGCATCCATCTGCGCATGGTCAATCTCGGTGGCGGTTTCCCCGCCCGCTATCTGAAGCCCGTCCCGGGCGTCGAATCCTATGGCGATGCGATCTTCCGCGCTCTCTCGCGGCATTTCGGCAACCGCCTGCCGGAAACGATTATCGAGCCGGGCCGCGGCATGGTGGGTGACGCAGGCGTCATCGAAGCGGAAGTCGTTCTCGTCTCGAAGAAGAGCGAGGAAGACGCGGTGCGTTGGGTCTATCTCGACATCGGCAAGTTCGGCGGCCTCGCCGAGACGATGGACGAAGCGATCCGCTATCCGATCCGCACCATCCATGATGGCGACGACATGGTGCCCTGCGTGCTCGCCGGTCCAACCTGCGATTCGGCCGACGTGATGTATGAGAAGGTGCCTTACATGCTGCCGGTCAGCCTTGAGATCGGTGATAAGGTGCTGATCGAAGGCACGGGCGCTTATACGACCACCTATTCCGCGGTGGCGTTCAACGGCTTTCCGCCGCTGAAGTCCTACGTGATCTGAGGATCCCGGGACTTTTGGGGCCGGCTCCCGCCGGCTCCGCCTTTCCAGAACCCTTCCGTTCTCTCCGCGCGGCTCATGTCAGCGCGGGAAAGGAGCATGCGAATGAAACTCGAAACTGTCTCTCTGCGGCTCGAAAAACGGCGTGACGCCACCGCCCGCGAAGCGCTGCTCGATGCCGCCTTTGGCGACACACGCTTTGCGAAGACCTGTGAACGCCTGCGCGAGACCAACCGTGCAGCGGACGGGCTTTCGCTCGTCGCGGTCAAGGAAGGCCGCCTCATCGGCACGCTGCGTTTGTGGCCGGTGGTCACGGGTGACGGCCGTTCTGCGTTGCTTCTAGGCCCGCTCGCGGTTGATCAGGCGGAACGCTCGGCTGGTATCGGCGCGCGCCTGATGCGACTTGCAATCAAGCGGGCCCGCCGCGCAGGCCATAGCGCCATCCTTCTCGTGGGCGATGCGCCCTACTACGCGCGCTTCGGGTTCACGCCGGACCTCACGGCAGGGCTTGATCTGCCGGGACCGGTGGACCGCGCTCGTTTCCTTGGGCTTGAACTCGTGCCCGGCGCGCTTTCTGGCGCGTCTGGCGTGCTGCAGCCTGCAGCTGTCATGCCGGTGTCGCACAACCCCGCCACACTCCCTCTTGCTGCATAACCCCGCAGCGCTTGACCTTACGGGCGCGACCTTGTTTGAAGGCCGCGCCCTTTTTCGTTGATCACCCTCTGTCGCAGGATTTTCGTTGAAATGACCCAGCATCCCATTCATGGCCGCATTGACGGCCCGATCGTGATGATCGGCTTCGGCTCGATCGGACGCGGCACGCTGCCGCTGATTGAGCGTCATTTCCAATTCGATAAGTCGAAGCTGACGGTGATCGACCCGTCCGATGCCGACCGCCATCTTCTCGAAAAGCACGGCGTGACATTCATTCATCAGGCCGTGACGAAGGATAATTACAAGCACCTGCTCGGCCCGCTGCTGACTGCAGGTCCGGGGCAGGGCTTCTGCGTCAATCTTTCGGTCGACACGTCTTCGCTCGACATCATGAAATATTGCCGTGAGATCGGCGCACTTTATATCGACACCGTGGTCGAGCCTTGGGTTGGCTTCTATTTCGACAAGTCAAAGGGGCCAGAATCACGCTCGAATTACGCGCTGCGAGAAACGGTTCTCGCGGAGCGGCGCGCGAATCCAGGTGGCACAACCGCCGTGTCATGCTGCGGTGCCAATCCGGGCATGGTGTCTTGGTTCGTGAAGCAGGCGCTTGTTAATCTGAAGAATGATCTTGGCGTGAAGGGCGACGAGCCGACGACACGCGAAGGCTGGGCGAAGCTTGCGCAGTCGCTCGGCGTGAAGGGCATCCACATTGCAGAGCGCGACACGCAGCGTGCACGCGATCCCAAGCCGCGCCAGATGTTCGTTAACACATGGTCGGTCGAAGGCTTCGTGTCGGAAGGTTTGCAGCCGGCTGAGCTTGGCTGGGGCACGCATGAGCAATGGATGCCGGACAATGCACGCACCCACGCAACGGGTTGCGGTGCTGCGATCTATCTGTTGCAGCCGGGCGCCAATACGCGCGTGCGTTCATGGACGCCGACGGCCAAAGCGCAATATGGCTTCCTCGTCACGCATAATGAATCGATCTCCATCGCCGATTATCTGACGGTACGTGACGCCAACGGCAAAGCGATCTATCGCCCAACCTGTCATTACGCCTACCACCCCTGCGACGATGCCGTGCTCTCGCTGCACGAAATGTTCGGGCAGGAAGGCGCGCGTCAGCCGGAATGGAAAATTCTCGACGAGAATGAAATCGTCGATGGCATCGACGAATTGGGCGTGCTGCTCTACGGCCATGGCAAGAATGCCTATTGGTACGGCTCGCAGCTCTCGATCGAAGAAACGCGCATGATTGCGCCTTATCAAAACGCGACGGGGTTGCAAGTTTCCTCTGCTGTACTGGCCGGCATGGTCTGGGCGCTTGAAAATCCGAATGCCGGTATCGTTGAAGCTGACGACATCGATTATAAGCGCTGCCTTGAAGTGCAGACGCCTTATCTCGGTCCGGTCGTCGGCCATTATACGGATTGGACTCCGCTTGATAATCGTCCGGGACTATTTCCGGAAGACATCGACACGAGCGACCCTTGGCAGTTCCGTAATATTCTGGTTCGCACCTGATCTGAAAAAGCGCCCTCCGGGGCGCTTTTTTGTGGGCGGCGCTACGTCGTAAGAATGTGGTCTATTTTTAGAGGGTCGCACGCGAAAGCGTCATAGCTAGTTGTGGCCTTGCCGACGCTCGCTAAATGGCTAGGGTAGCGTAAGTCATCCCTTCGGAGTTGAAGTTATGCGTTTAGTTGCGGCTACGATTGTGAGCCTTTTGAGTATGTCTGCGGCTATAGCGGACCAGAAGCAGACGCAATCCTGCGTGGCTCAATTATCGCCTGAATCTAAACTGATCTTTGAACAGAGCGCGCCGGATGTGACCGGAGGTGCAGATATTAAATCCACTTTGGAATCAAAAACGCGCGCTCTCGTGATGGCTGGAAAGTTAGCGCGGAGTGATGCGCGCCCCTCTGCCGAAGCTGCTGGAAATTGTCTGAAACTCCTCAAATCCTAAGGATAGCAAAACGGTTTTAAGTTTTTCAGCGCCGTGATGGCGCAGCCCATGGCCGGGCCTGCGCATCGCGTGCAACAAAATCAGCAATCGCGCCGCTATAGCTGCGCGTCATGTCGATATCATCCCAACCGTTCAGCAATTGCGTTTTCCAGACCGGCTCGATTTCAAAGCCTATGGTGTGGTTACCGACACGTATGATCTGTTGTGCAAGATCGATATGCACAGCACCGCCGCTACGCACCGTCTCGTTGTTCAGCAACGCTTCGGCATCGGCTTCCGCAATGATCGCTGGCAAAACGCCATTCTTCACCGCGTTGGAGGCGAAGATGTCACCAAAACTCGGCGCCAAAATGCAGCGGAAGCCGAAATCGGCAAGCGCATAGACGGCTGCTTCGCGCGAGGATCCTGAGCCAAAATTCCGCCGTGTGATAAGGATTTGCGCGCCAGCAAAAGTGGGATGGTCGAGGCGTGCTGCTTCACTCGCCGGCTCGGCACGCAGATCGTGCAACAGAAAAGGACCATAGCCTTCCGAACGCGGCCGCTTCATGAAACGTGCAGGAATCAACTGGTCCGTATCGACATTCGCAAGCGGAAGCGGAATGGCACGGCTTTCGACAAGGGTCAAAGGCGTCATGGCGTGCGCCCTTCCAGCAGAGGCCGCATATCGGTGAGGCGGCCGGTGATCGCCGCTGCTGCCACCATGGCGGGCGACATCAAATGCGTGCGCGCGCCTTGGCCCTGACGGCCTTTGAAATTGCGATTGGTGGTGGAAGCGCACCGCTCACCCGGAGGCACCAAATCGCCATTCATGCCAACACACATCGAGCAACCGGAATCGACCCATTCCAATCCGGCGGCACGGAAAATGTGGTCGAGCCCTTCCTCCTCCGCCTGTTTTTTCACAGCCGCCGAACCGGGGGATACGAGACCGGGCACGACAGCATGCCGGCCGGCCAAAATCGCGGCGGCGGCGCGCAGATCCTCGATGCGGCTATTGGTGCAGGAGCCGATGAACACGCGATCAATGCGGATATCGCTGAGCTTCATGCCCGGCGAGAGCCCCATATAGGTCAGCGCATCGCGCGCGGCTTCTGCGCGGCTGACATCGTCGATACGGTCGGGATCGGGCACGGCGGCAGTGATCGGCAAAGCCTGTTCGGGACTGACGCCCCATGTCACAACAGGAGCGATCTCCGACCCGTCGATCACGATCTCGCGATCGAACAACGCATCGTCATCGCTCGCCAAAGCGCGCCAATCGGCAACAGCGCGCTCGAACGCTTCGCCCTTGGGAGCAAAAGGACGGCCTTTGAGAAAGGCGAAAGTCGTCTCATCGGGCGCGACGAGCCCCAAACGGCCGCCCGATTCAATCGAAAGATTGCAGAGCGTGAGGCGACCTTCCATCGACAGCGCACGAACTACTGAACCGGCATATTCGATGGCGTGACCACGTGCACCATCGGCCCCCACCTGCGCGATAAAACTGAGCGCAATGTCCTTCGCTGTTGAACCTGGTGGTAGTGCACCGTCCACACGGACGCGCATCCGCTTCGGCCGTTTTTGCCAGAGCGTCTGCGTCATCATCACATGCGCCACTTCCGATGCGCCGATACCGAAGGCATAAGCGCCAAAGGCACCATGCGTTGAGGTGTGGCTGTCGCCGCAGACAATGGTGAGCCCGGGCAGCGTCAGCCCTTGCGCCGGAACCGTGACGTGGACGATGCCTTGGCGGGGATCGTCGAGACCGAAGAGCGTAATGCCGTGCGCCGTCGTGTTATCGACCAGCTGATCGACCATGCGGCGGATTTCGGGTGCAATTGCTGTGCGGTTGCGGGTAGGCACGTAATGATCGGCAACGCCAAAGGTCAGATCGGGCCGCGCGAGCTGCGCACCACGTTTCCGGACCTGATCGAAGGCGTGGAACGAGCCTTCATGCAGCAAATGCCGGTCGATGAAGAGAAGCGTCTGGCCATCTTCGCGGGTGGCGATGGCGTGCGCGTCCCAGATCTTGTCGATGATGGTGCGGGGGGCGGAACTCATCGTCTCTCTCGCGGCACTTCCCTTGACCGAAGGAATTTGTACTCTAACCTAGACAAATATAAGTCCACTCTCCAGTCAATCCAGAGACCATGGAAAGCTCCAAGGCCCGCCAGATCTATCTCGTCCTGCGCGACCGGATCGCGGGCGGCCATTATGCCGATAAGGCGGCCCTGCCTGTCGAGCAGGATTTGGCCGCTGAGCATGGCGTCTCCCGCGCCACTGTACGGCGCGCGCTGGCGGCTCTCGAAGAGGAAGGGCTTATCACGCGGCGGCAAGGGGCGGGCACGTTCGTCTCGCTCGACGGCAAGCCAAGGCCGATCGCGGCAGATTTCTCCGATGCGCTGGCCCATCTCACTGCCATGGGTCGCACCACGACGGTGCAACTCCTCGCGTTCGGGTATGAAGAGGCATCGCCAGCCATTGCCGATGCGCTCGGGCTCCAACGCAACGCGATGGTGCAGCGTTCAGTGCGCGTGCGCGCCCTTGATGGAGCGCCCTTCTCCCATCTGACCACCTTTGTGCCGGAAGCCATCGGCCGCACCTATGCCGAGGCTGATCTTGCCAGTAAACCGCTGCTCTCCTTGCTTGACCGCTCAGGCCATGTGCTGGCACGCGCGACGCAATCGGTCGGCGCGCAACTGGCGACGCCAGACGTCGCCGCTGCGCTCGACATTGAAACCGGCTCGGCGCTGATTGCGCTCACACGCACCGTGTTTGATCAGGATGGGCGCGGTATCGAACATCTCGCCGCACTTTATCGCCCTGATCGTTACGTCTTTCGCATGGACTTGCAGCGCGACCGTTCCGGTGCGCGCTGGTCTCCCGCTTTAAGGAATGAGACATGACAGCCTCCTCCGATTTTCGCGCGCGGCTTCACCGTAAACCCATCGTAGTTGCGCCCGGTGTCTATGACGCGCTGACGGCGTCCATGGTGGAGAGCGCCGGTTTCGACGCCTGCTATCTCTCCGGTGCGGCGATCGCCTATACAAAATTGGGCCGGCCCGACATTGGCCTCGTCTCCATGGCGGAAGTAGCCGATACGCTGAGCCATATTCGCGAACGTGTGACAATCCCCATTGTCGTCGATGCGGATACAGGCTTCGGTAATGCGCTCAACGTCCAACGGACCGTGCGCGTGTTTGAGCGTGCGGGCGCAACCGCCCTCCAACTCGAAGACCAGACCTTTCCGAAACGCTGCGGCCATCTGTCTGATAAGGGTGTGATCCCAGCCACTGAAATGGCGGGAAAAATCCACGCGGCTGTCGATGCACGTGCCAATGATCAAACGCTCATCATCGCGCGTACGGATGCGGTCGCGGTCGAGGGGTTCGAGCGTGCGATTGAACGTGCGCACCTCTATGCACAAGCCGGTGCCGATATGCTCTTCATCGAAGCGCCGAAAACACGTGAGGAATTGAAGCGTGTTGTCGAAGCCTGCGGCCCATCGATCCCGCTGATGGCCAATATGGTCGAGGGCGGCATGACGCCGATCGTACCTGCGCATGAGCTCGAGGCAATCGGCTTTTCCTTCGTGATCTTTCCGGGTGGGATCGTCCGCGCGATCGCGAAAGCCGCGCAGGATTTCTACGGCCTCCTCAAGCGCGATGGTACGACGGATGCTTATCGCGACCGCATGTTCGATTTCGCTGGCATCAATAAATTGCTTGGCACTGCGGCTATTCTTGAACGCGGTAAGGCCTATGAGGAGCAAGCGTGATGCGTAGCGTTATTGACCCCGTCACGCTCGCCGTTCTCAAAGGGCGACTTGAACAAATCGCCGACGAGATGGATGCAACCCTCTACCGGTCGGCCTTCAACCCGATCATTGCCGAGGCGCGCGATGCTTGTCACGGCCTCTACCATGCCGAAACAGGCGCAACCCTTGTGCAAGGTACAACGGGCCTGCCGATTTTCGTTGGTGCCATGGCCTTCGCTGTGAAAGCCGTGATCGACAAGGTGAAGCGTGAAGGCGGGCTGGAAGAGGGCGATATCTACCTTTTCAACGATCCTTACGAAGGTGGCACGCATCTCAATGATTTTCGCTTGGTGCAGCCGATCTTCCGCGATGGCAAACTTTTTTGCTGGCTCGCCTCTGTCGGTCATTGGCTTGATATTGGCGGCAATGTTCCGGGCGGGTTCAATGCGCGCGCGACTGAGAGCTTTCAGGAAGGCGTCCGCATTCCACCAATCAAACTCGCATCAAAGGGCGTGATTAACCAGGACATCCTCGCCATTCTCGCTGCCAATAGCCGTGTACCACAATCAAATTATGGCGATCTCAACGGCCAGTTGAACGCGCTCGATCTCGGCACCAAGCGATTGCATGAATTGCTTAAAAGCTATGGTGATGATGTGGTAATGAGCGCGCTCGACGCCTTTACACAGCGCGCCGAAACGCTGATGCGTGAGACTATCACTGCGCTTCCTGATGGCGTCTATCATTTCGAAGACAAGCTCGACAATGACGGCGTGGTCGACGAACCGCTGACCATCGCTCTTGATCTCACGATCAAGGGCGACACGATGATCCTCGATTTTTCGCGCTCCTCGGCTCCATGTGCCGGGCCACTCAACATTGCTCGCTCTACGGCAGTCGCGTGCTGCTATGTTGCGCTCAAACATGTGTTCACCGATGTGCCTGCCAATGCCGGTTGCCTTGCGCCGATCACATTCGTCATTCCGGAGACGACGCTTCTTGGCGTATCACCCCCCAAACCGGTCGGTGGCTATACGGAAACGATTTTGCGCGTGATCGGTGTTGTGTTTGGTGCGTTAGGCCAAGCCATGCCGGAGCGGGCGACCGCAGCCCCCTTCGGAACCATCAATGCCCTATCGATTGCTGGCCACCGCGGCGATGGCAGTCGCTATGTGATGTTCTCCTTCTTTGGGGGCGGGCTTGGCGGCAATCCGGAAACCGACGGCCTGAACCACGGCAACAATCCCATTTCGATGGCGACCATTCCGCCGGCTGAGATTTTGGAAGCGTCCTATCCAGTCATGTTCACGCAATGGGCGCTACGACCCGACAGTGCGGGTGCAGGGATGCATCGCGGCGGTCTTGGTGCCATCTATGAAATCGAAGCCCTGTCGCCGACAGGTGCTGATGTCTTCCTCCTTGGCGAGCGTGGCAAGTTTGCGCCTTTCGGCGTCAATGGCGGCACGCCTGCTGCCTTGAATGAATTCCATTGGCAGACCGATGAGGGCGAGAAGACGCCGCCCATGGCATCGAAAATCGCCGATGTGAAAATCAAGCGGGGGCAACGTGTGCGGCTACAATCACCGGGCGGCGGTGGCTGGGGATCGCCTTTGACGCGTGATCCCGTCCGTGTCGCGCGCGATGTACGCCTTGGCTATGTCAGCCCAGAAGCAGCACGCGCACATTATGGCGTCATCGTGGATACCGATGGCACGTTGGACGAAGCAGCGACACGCGCCTTGCGCAAGGAGTTGGCAGCATGAGCGCGCATGGCAAAATCATTGGCGTCGATGTTGGCGGCACCTTTACAGATCTCTTCTATTTTGACGAAGCGGCGCGACGTTTCCAAACGGCGAAAGTGCCCTCCAATCGCGGCGACGAAGCCGTCGGCTTTCTCGACGGACTGAAGACACTCGGCACCATTGCTGATTTTTCTTCTATCGTGCATGGCACAACAGTGGGTACCAATGCACTGTTAGAGCGCAAGGGTGCACGCACCGGGCTCATCACCACGCGCGGCTTCCGTGATGTCCTTGAGATGCGCCGCCGCGATCGACCCAAGACATGGGGGTTGTGGGGTGAGTTCATCCCTATCATCGATCGCGATCTCCGGTTTGAAGTTGATGAGCGCGTGCTTGCCGATGGGAGCGTCCGTACGCCTGTCGATCTTGCTGCTGTTCAAAACGCGGCCCGACAGTTGATCGCCAAGGGCGCGCAAGCCGTTGCCATCTTCTTCATCAATGCCTATGCCAATGATAAGAATGAGACGCGCGCGGTTGAAGCCGTACGCGCCATCTGGCCGAACGACGATGTCGTCGCGTCTTCCGAAATCCTGCCCGAGATCCGCGAGTTCGAACGTGTTTCAACGACCGCTCTCAACGCCTATCTGCAGCCGGTTGTCGGCTCTTATCTGGGTAAGCTGCAGGACGCCCTCGATAGCGAAGGCTTCAAGGGCACATTCCATATCGTGCAATCGAATGGCGGCGTCATGTCGACCAAGACGGCGCGTCGTCTCCCGGTGCGCACGGCTTTGTCGGGCCCTGCGGCGGGAGTGATCGCGGCGGCAGCGATCGCCAAGACCGCTGGCTTTCCCAATGTCATTACCGGCGATCTCGGCGGGACATCGTTCGATGTCTCACTGATTGCCGATGGCCGCTCCGTTCTCGCGGCACAAACGACCATTGATTTCGGTCTCGTCATCCGCACGCCGATGATCGAGATCTCGACGATTGGTGCAGGTGGCGGCTCCATCGCTCATGTCGACAAGGGCGGCTTATTGCAGGTCGGCCCGGAAAGCGCAGGATCGCGGCCGGGACCCGTCTGTTATGGACAGGGCAATGACAGGCCGACGCTAACGGATGCAAACGTCGTGCTCGGCCGTATCAATGCTGACCGACCGATTGGCGGCAAGCTCGCGCGGCTTGATGTGGACGCCGCTAAAGCCGCCATCGCCAAGCACGTCGCCGAACCGCTTGGCATTGACACGATGGCGGCGGCAGAAGCGATTGTGCGCGTGGCCAATGCGCGTATGGCAGGCGCGATCCGTCTTGTCTCAATCGAACGCGGACACGACCCGGCGAATTTCACGCTGATGCCATTTGGCGGCGGCGGGGCGCTTCACGCGGGCGCATTGGTGCAAGAGGTCGGTTTGCAATCAGCTTTGGTGCCGCGGTTCCCTGGCATCACATCGGCGCTGGGTTGCGTCATCGCTGATCTCCGGCATGACCAAGTGCGCACGGTTAATCTGATGCTTGATGCGCTTGATGCTGCAGCACTTGACCGATTGATGGTGAGCGAAGGGTTAGCGGCCAAACGTATCGTTGCGGACGCAGGCGTCGCGGTCGAGCGTATTGATATCGTCTATGAGCTCGACATGCATTACATGGGGCAGACGCACACGATCGCCGTACCGTTGCCTGTGACATTGAAAGACGGCACGACAGGAATCAGCGCCGCCATCATCCGTACGGCTTTCGAGACCGCGTATCGGGCCTCATTCAGCCGCCTATTGCCGGGCATTGCGATGCGCATCGTCACACTGCGGACGGCTGCAATCGGCCGTCGGCCGTCTTTTGATCTCGCCGCGCTGGCACCGCCGCCGGGCGCCACGCTTGAAGCGGCCGCGCGCGGCACACGCGCGATCTGGTTTGGCACAGGCTGGCGGGATGCAAGCATCTGGTCGCGCCTTGACCTGCCGGTTGGTGCAGTCGTTGCAGGGCCTGCGGTTCTTGAACAGGCGGATGCCACCACCATCGTCGATCCCGGGCTCAGCGCGCGTGTGGATGCGCTGGGCAATGTGATTTTGGAGCGCACACCATGAAGCATGACGTTCCCGCCGCACGCACCGCTTTGCTGATTGTCGACCTTCAGAATGATTTTCTTGATCCCAAGGGTGCCTATGGCCGCAGCGGGCAAAGTGCCCCGGCAATTGCCGCTTTGCCTGCGCGGATCAAACCGCTCGCCGATGCGCTACGCAAGAAGGGCGGATGGATCGTCTCGACGCAGTTCACTCTGGTTCCTGCCAAAGATGGCGAACCCTTGATCTCGCCGCATCTCAAGCAATTGCGGCCCTTCTTGAAAAAAGGTGATTTCTTGCCCGGCAGCTGGGGACATCAACTGGTCGATATGTTGCAACCAGCCGATCTCATTGTCGAGAAAATCGCCTACTCAGCCTTCTATATGACGCGCATGGAATGGGTGCTGCGCAAGACCGGCATTGAAAAGCTCTATGTCTGCGGCATCGTCACCAATGGTGGCGTTGCGTCGACCGTGCGCGATTGCCATGTGCGTGATTTCGAGACGGTGGTGCTGGAAGATGGCTGTGCCGCTTTCAGCGAAGAGACACACAAGACGGCGATTGATGCGCTGCGACCGGTATCGCCCGTGATGACAATTGCCGAAGCCATCAAAGAGATCGAAACGCTCGCCTAATCAAGCGAGCGTGCGACGCTGAAAGCGGCCCGTGCCAATGGCTGTATCGTCCAAAACGCCGTCGCGCATCACGAAGCGCCCGCGCACGAGCGTGTGTATGACACGACCTTTCAACGTCCAGCCTTCATAGATCGAATAACCCGCCGATGAGATCACCTTATCGCGCCCGACGGTCCAGACGGCATCGGGGTCGACAATGGCGAAGTCGGCATCAAGACCCGGCGCGATGCGCCCCTTGGCATGCGATAAGCCCATAATGTCAGCGACATTCGTTGCCGTCAGTTCGGCGATGCGCTCCAGCGGGATGGCGCGGCGGTGATAGCCTTCGCTCATCAAAATGGGCAGCAATGTTTCAAGACCCGGGCAGCCGGGTGAGGCATTCCAGATGCCGCCATTCTTACTCGTGAGATCACGATGAATATGGTCGGTGCCGATCGTGTCGAACGTACCGTCAGCAATCGCTGCCCAGAGATAATCGCGATCTGATGCTGTGCGCAACGGCGGATTGATCTTGCCGATATCCCCGCCTTCCCAATCAATGTCATGCGTCAGATAATGCGGGCAGGTTTCAAAGAAGACATCCGCTCCGGCATCACGCAGGCGCAGACCCGCATCAAGCGCTTCGGCTGAACTTGTATGTACGACGTAGAGCGGCGCACCGGCCTGCCATGCAATATAGGCCGCGCGCTGCACCGCATCGGCTTCCACGAAGGGCGGGCGTGAATCATTCCATGTTTTGAGACCACCCTTGCCATCGGGATCAGCGGCTTTGACACGTTCACGTAGAGTCCATGCAAGCTCAATCGTCTCAGGATGCGGGCAGACCATGCCGCCATTCTGCGCGGCAGCTTCAGCGAGACGATAAAGAAAGCCATCATCAATATCAGGCAACCCAAGCCGCGCGCCTTCGCCACCCCGATTGTTCATGAAGATCTTGAAGCTTGGGACACCATCGCGGCTCACATAATCCGGCACACCCTTGAGCTGATCTTCCGTCGAGATCACGAAATGATAGCCGAAATCGATGCGTGCACCGTCTTCTGTGACCTTGCGCACATCATCAAACACGGTGTCGTAAGGCTCTGTCGCCATGAGATAGGGGATGAAACACGTCACGCCGCCCGCCGCTGCAGCGGCTGTCTCACCATCAGCATCCTGCTTTTCACGCGGACGAGAGATGTCCTTGCCATGACCGAGATGCAAATGCGGATCAATGGCACCGGGCATGATGACAAGCCCAGTAACATTGATCGATTGTGCATCGAAGAAAGTCCCTGGCGCAAGAATGGCAGCAATTTTTCCATTCTCAACTGCAATGTCACACGCGGTGAACCCATCGCCCGGAAGGATCGCGCGGCCGCCGCGGAGTACGCAGGATGAAGCGGTCATGGTATTCTCCGTGACAGGATTTTGGTCAATTCATCGAGCGTGGCCCCCCGCTCAATCGAATAACCCCATGTGATGAGATCGTCTGCCGTACCCGGGCGCAAAGCGCGTTTCACATTGGCGCGGAATTTCTGCAGCACAGCTTCGTCACCGGCCGGGCGACTGGCATTGCCATAAACGTCGTCGATACGGATCGAGCGTGTCGACCCATCGGTAAGTTTGACAATCAGTTCAGCCTCAAAAGCATGCGGGAAGCGATGCGGCTCGAGCTTCTCACAACGCATCCGGTTCGCAAGCGCAGTCACCTTGTCATCAGTACGGCGCGTGAATGTTTCGAGATCGACACGGCCATGAACAAATTGCTCAGCAACCACGATCGGCAGGCTCCAACGCGCGGCATGCCCATCGCGCGGATTGAGCTTAATCTCCCATGGATCACAGACGATGGGAGCAGCCCCTTCGGCAATCCGTAGCACCATCGTATCGATCGCGGCGACACCGACACCTTGCTCGGTGAGAAGGCGCGCGCCTTCAACGAAGGAGTGCAGATAATGACAGGATGGCACGAATTTAAACGCAGCGTCATTGACGTGCCAGACCGATCCGAAATTTTCCAATTCGCGTGCAAACCGTTCAGCGCCAATCCCCTCAGCGGTGAAGGCCGCGAAAAGGCCACGCGAGCCTTCAAAGGCCGTCTCCGGTCCGCCCATTCCCGCTTTCGCCAATTGGGCCGCAATCAACCCCGCATGAGCGGCCCAACCTGGATGCATGGATTTGACGCTCGACCCGTTCGACAAGAATTCGAACACGCCCGAGGCTTGGCTGAGCGCAATGCCCATCGCGGCAACAGCTTGATCGTCATTCGCGCCGATCACATCGGCCGCAATCATGGCCGCAATCATCGACCCCGCAACCGAAGTGATCTGGAAGCCGCGGCGTTGAAAACCGCCTTGCGCCGCAAGACCGATGCGGATCATCGCCTCCCAGCCTTTGATGTAACTTGCCAGCATCGCTTCGCTTGAACTGCCAGAGGCTTGCGCTGCTGCGAGAGCGGCGGGCAAAAGGACAGCACTGCCATGGACGATTGAGGCCGTATGCGTGTCATCAAATTCAAGCGAGTGAATGAGCCCACCATTGACGAGCGCCGCGTCTGAAGCCGACGCCATTTTACCATTGGCCAGCAGAATAGCAGAGCCCGGTGCTAAATTGTCAGCAAAACGCCGATAAGCCTCGCCTTGATCCAGTGTGGAAGCCGCAAGCCCCACACCCAAGGCATCAAGCACATGCAAGCGTCCTGCATTGAGCACTTTGACGTCAGCGAGTGGACGGGCAGAGCGCCATTGCGCAACGAGGACGCGAGCGAGACTCATGAGCGTTGTAATTCCTCTGCTGCGACTATGCCGGCGATGCGGCCAAGCGCTATGGCTGACAAAAGCCCATTGCCGGACGCGTAACCCAGCGCACCTGCACGACCTGAGATACCGGCGGCTGCACCGCCGCCTGCAAACAGGTTCGGGATTGGCTGACCTGACTTTGCAAGCACGCGTGCATCGCGATCAATCCGCAGTCCGCCTTGCGTATGGAAAAGGCCCGGCGTGACGCGGCAGACATAGAAAGGCGCTTTCAAAGCACCAAGCCCGAAATCTTTGCGGCCAAAACGATCCACACTTTGACCTGACACGGCTGCATTATAGAGCGCAACTTCATGCGCCACAGCTTCAGGATCAAGATCCATCAGTCGTGCAGCGTCCTCGATCGTATCGGCCTTTTTGACACCGCCAAATTTGACGAGCTCCATGAACTCTTCTTCCAGTGCAGCGATATCGAAGATTTTCTGATCAAAAATGGCGTAAGCATATTCACCTTGCGCGAGAACGATACGTGCATAGCCCGAATAACCGGTGCTCTCGTCGCCAAACCGCTTTCCGTCCGCACCTACAAGAATGCCGCCTTTCTCGATTGTCGTCCAAGACAACAGGCTTCCATGCGGATAGGCAACAGCGGCATAACCCTGATAGGCCGCCATATTCGCAAAATCAGCGCCCACCTCTTCGCCCCAGCGAATGGCTTCACCGGTTGAGCCACGAGCCCCAAAATATTGTGCACCTGCAATTTCAGGGCAGTAGCGTTTCACAAGTTCGGGATCACCCGCGAAACCATTGACGGCCAGAATTGTCTTGCCCGCCCGGATCTCACTCATGCCTTCGGCTGTCCGAATGCGCGCACCTTTCACAGCACCATCTTCGAAAATAAGTCCTTCAACCGCGTTGCCAACGGCCAGCGGGATATCGCGCTCTTCGACAAAGCGGAGAAGATCGTCGACGAGATCCTGACCGCGACGTGACACGGGTGCATGCAGGCGCGGCACGGAATGGCCGATATGCTTATAGGCGGTGATGAGCGCCATGCGCGCGCCCAGCGTATCGATCAGCCATTCGATCGTCTCGGCCGAAACTTCGGCGAGGCGCTCAACGAGCGCGAGATCGTCTGTTTCTTTCGCAATGCCCATCAGATCGCGGACATAGGTTTTCGGATCATCCGTGATCCCAGCCTCCCGTTGGAAGCGCGAATTGGCTGCTGGGACCGAACCTGTCGACAGTGAGGAGTTGCCACCCGGACGATCCATTTTTTCGACGATGGCAACGGAAGCGCCCGCATCATGCGCAGCAATGGCAGCCGCCAGACCGCAGGCACCAGCGCCAATCACGAGTACATCGACATCGTTCGACATAGTCACTCCCCCACCATCTGCGCGACAGCGTCACGCCATGGCTTCTTTCCAATTTCCGGATCGCCCGCCAGGATGAGCCGGAGCGTATCTGGCATCATCGGGAAAATGGCAGCGCAATTATCTTGTAGCTTTTCGAGCAGAGTTATCTCGTCAAAAGGTTGGTCGGCGCCGCCGCGTGCATTGGCGCATTCAGCCGTATGAGAAGCGCCATCCTTCATCACCCATGTGACACGCCCTGGCCGATCATTCGGCCATGGTGCGAGCGGTTCGTATGGTTTGAGGTCAACTTTGTGGCGCAATGCGGCAATCGCCGGATCGCTCAGCGTGTCATTGGCAAAAGCATCCTTGCCACCCGTCTTGCGGACGGCGACGGCAGCAAGCGCATGCGGCATTGAGAATTTAGCTGCCAAAACCGTTGCGGGATCAACACCGGTCAATGTCAAACCACGCGGATGCGTTTCAACGACAATACGCTCAATATGGCGCGAGGCCTCAGGGCCAAGGCGCTGATGCAAAGCGAGCGAAGCCTCTAGCGCCGAATGCGCGTATTGGCAGCAGGCAAATATTTTATGATAGCCATCTTCGATGGCCCAGATATCGCCAAGTCTGTCATGCAATTCCTGCGGCCGCGCATCGGTGCCCAGACATGTGACAAACATGTCATAAGCCGTTTCAGGAATGCCGCCGATGCCAGAGAGTGCCCAATCGACACTTTGGAGACCGATCCAAGCGCCTGCGGCGCTCCACGCATTACGGATCAACGCACCATCGATGGCATGCGCATAAGGACCCGCCGGCGTCATGCTCGTTGCACCGGACAATGCGCGACTGAAAGCCGCGCGATCAAGCTTGCGTAACAATGCGATGCCAGCGGCCGCACCCACCGTTGCAAAAGCAGCATGCGGATGCACCGTCATTGTTGCGAAAGGGAAGGCCCGCGCGAAACGTCCAGTGATGTCATAGGCGATGGCGAGACAATGGATCACATCGTCAACCGTCGCGCCCTCCGCTTCCGCCGCTGCGAGAAGCGCGGGCAGAATATAAGCCCCTGCATGGCAGGGGGCGAGACGATAGCCTTCGTCAAGTTCAGCCCACGCAACCGCCATCCCGTTCATCGTTGCCGCTTCAGCGATAGGCGCACGCACAGCACCCTTGGCAAAGATGGTGGCTTGAGGTGTACCACCCGCAGAAGCAGCATACCGACGGGCCGCAACAATTTCAGGTTCTGTCGAGGCAGCCACGATCGCGCCAAGATCGTCCATCAACACAAGCGCAGCACGGCGGCGAATGGGCTCAGGTAGAGGTGTGGCGCGCGCTTGCACAGCCCACGCACATAAGGCTTCGAACGCTTGCGCGGTTGCGGCACGCAGTGCCCAATCCACAGCCGCTTTCATAATGTTCCCCTTTCAAAGAGGATCAGAAGAATTCCCAGAGATCCGGCTTTTCGCGGAGATCCGCCGCCGGAATATCTTCGATGAGGCGCCCCGACTTCACGATCAAAGCGCGATCGACGATTTTGAGCGTGGCAGGCACATTCTGTTCAACGATGATAAGCCCGGTGCCCAGCCGTTCATTCACTTGCCGCAGCCGTTCCATCACATTGCGAACGATAACGGGCGCTAAACCGGTCGACGGTTCATCGAGCAAGAGCCATTTCGGTTGCGTCATCAGCGCCATGCCAAGCGCAAGCATCTGCTGCTCACCACCCGACATTGATCCCGCGCGCTGCGACTTCCGCTCTTCCAGCACAGGAAACAATTTATAGATTTCCGACAGGAAGCTCAGATCAAACAAAAGCCCAGAGATATGGAGGTTCTGCTCGACTGACAGATTCGGAAACACGTTATGGCCTTGCGGCACGAATGCGATGCCGCGCCGGACCGTTTCAGCTACGGAACCTGCGTTGATCGGTTCGCCATTCCATGTCACAGTGCCTGTGCTGGGCCCATGGGCGCCGACGATACACCGGAGAAGGGTGGTCTTACCGGCGCCATTATGGCCGAAAATCGCAACTTTCGAACCGTCTTCAACCGACACAGAAATATCGGAGAGAGCCGTCAGCGCGCCGTAATGAGCAGAGATATTGGACAGGGCGAGCATGATCAGGTTCCGAAATAGAGTTCTGTCAGGCGCGGATCGGCGATGAGTTCACCCACCGTGCCGCGCGCCAAAACCTTGCCGGCGAACATGAAGACGCCCTCGTCGCAGAGATCGCGGACGAAAGCGACATTGTGCTCGACAACGCAAACTGCCACGCCGCTTTCAGCAATGTCGCGCACGACGCGCTGGATCGCGCCATAGGCCTGTCCTTCCACGCCTGCCATCGGCTCGTCGAGCAAAAGGCAACGCGCATCATTCATCAGCGCGCGGGCAACGCCGACGAGTTTTTGCTGACCATAGGCGATATCCTGCACGCGCGATTGCGCGACCCCGGCGAGACCGGTGCGTTTTAGAATAGCATGCGCCCGGTCCCGCTCTTCGGCCTGACGGCGTGCGACACCGCGCGCATCAAAAATCAGGCTTGTCAGCTTTTCACCGGGATAATCACGCGGACCGAGCATGACATTGTCGAGCACGGAGAGCGATGGAAACAGCCGCAAATTCTGCCATGTCCGCGCCAAGCCTCGCCGCGCGCGCTGATAGATGGGCAACGCATCGATCGATTGCCCATCGAGCGTGATAGAGCCGGTATCTGGCTTCACAACACCCGTGACCAGGTTGAAGAGCGAGGTCTTGCCCGCGCCGTTTGGGCCGATCAGGCCCAAAACACGACCCGCGCGGAGATCAAGATTGATATCGTCAGCGACGACGATACCGCCAAAGCTTTTATTGAGATCGCGGATGCGCAACACGTCAGTCATGGCGCGCACCTCCTTCGCGGCCACGCCACAAATCGGAGGCGGCGATCAGGCCTTGCGGGCGCATGAACATGAAGACGAGGACAAGGCCCGTGAACATGATCCCTTGCAACGGCCCGAGCACACTCGGCGGCAACCCAAAGAATGTGATCACCTGCGGCAGCAATTGCAGCACAATGGCGCCGACCACCGGGCCCCATGTGGTGCGCATACCGCCGACAACAACCATGGTGAGCACAGCGGAGGAAGCGAGCAAGCCAAACTGATCAGGCTCGATAAAGCGGAAATAATGCGCATAGAGACCACCGGCCAAACCAGCAATCGCCGAGCCAATGCCAAAGACGGACACTTTCACCCAAATGGCGTTGCGGCCAAGCATGGAGAAAGCAAGCTCATCATCACGCAGCGCACTCATCATGCGGCCATAGGGGCCTGTGGCCATCCAACGCACGAACCACACCGTGAGAGCGGCGATCACGACAACGAGCACCGCATAGGCTTCACGCCCCACCTCGCGAATGAGGAAAGGCGGAATATTGGTGAGCCCGCCTGCGCCACCGATCTCGTGAAAATGTTTCGCGAGTTCGATCAGGCCCAGCTGAAAACCAATCGACGCGATCAAAAGATAATCGCCAGACACGCGCAGCGATGGAAGTGCAACAAGAATAGAAGACACAAGTGCCGCGCCAGCGCCCATCAGCATAGCGAGTGGGACTGGGAAGCCAGCTTCTTTCGCGAGCATGGCGGAGGTGTAAGCACCAATCGCGTAAAAGATCGGATGTGCGATTGATATGAGACCGCAATAGCCGATAATCAAATCAAAGCTTGCGGCCAGAATGACGAATAGGCCGACCAGAATGATGATGGTGACAACATATTCCATGGCTCAACCTCCGTTCGCTTCGGACGGAGAGACAGGCAAAGCTGCCGCCGTTTTACGTTTCAATTTCGAGGCACGTTCTGGCCAATGGAAACCGCGCGGGAACAACACGATCGCGAGGAACAAGAAGGCATAGAGCATGAACCCCTGCCACGCCGAAGGAATGAACAGGATCGATGAATTCTGGACGAGGCCGAGGACGACTGCAGCCAGCGCTGCACCCCAGAGATTGCCAATGCCCCCAATGATGGTTGCCGCCACAGCAAACAGCATCAGCTCGGTAGCGGCAGAGGGTTGGACCTGCGCCCGCGTGCCATAGAGAAACATGCCGACGGCACAAATCGCGCCGGCAATCGCCATCGAGACCAGCATCACGCGGTCTTTCTTGATGCCATAAAGCTCGGCAAGATCGGCATTATCGGCGACTGCGATCATAAACTGACCCCAGCGCGTAAAGCGGAGGAATGCCCACAAGGCCACAAGCACCGTTGCCATGGCCGAGAGCGCTGGCAGATCCCAAGCGCTGACCGCAATGCCGCCGACCAACGTCACAGGCCAGAACATCGTCGGGAAAATCGTTGTGGGCCATGTCCCAAAAATCAACATCAGCACATAGCTGACGAATTGAGAGACGATGAGCGTGAAGATGAAAACGAACATGGGCGATGCTTTGCGCATCCGCAGCTTGGCAAAGCCAAAATGTTCGATGATAAGCGCGATAATGATACCACCCGCAAAACAGGCGATCAGGCCGAAGAAGCCGTTGAGTCCGAGAACGCGTACAGCGACATAGGCGCTGTAGAAAGCGACGCTCATAATAGCGGCTTGCGCAAAGTTGAAGACTTTATTGACCTTGAGAACGAGCGCAAAGGCCAGCGCAAACAGAACGAAGTAGCTCGACGTCGCAAATGACGTCCACAAGATTTGGCTGGCGATAGCGAGGTCGAACATTATGGATCCCGTGGGGAAAGTGGCCCGGCGCGGCGCGCCGGGCCGTAGGCTTTATTTTCCGACGATGGCCTTGGTGGTCCACTTGCCGTTCTTCACCTCAACGAGGTAGACGGGCTTGTTGACCGTATGGTCTTCCGACATTTCGAGCTTGCCTGTCAGAGGCAGGTCGAATGTCTTCATGGCGAGCATTTCCTTGCGGAAATTTTCACCTGTCATCGGGAGGCCCTTCTTGTCCATGGACGAGAAGACAGCCGCGATCATGACCGGCGCATCATAAAGATACTGCGTGTAAGGCAGGCCGTTCGGCGCACGGCCCACTTCCTTCTGCCAGCGATCCACATAATCCTTCACGGCTGGCAAGTCAGACGCGCCAGGCGCAAGCGATGTTGCGATCACGTCTTCAGCTGCTGCACCAAGCTGTTCAATCAGCTTCGGATTATAAATGCCGGAATAGGAGGTGATCGGCACGTTGATGCCAAGCTGGCGGGCCTGCGCGATCACTTGCGGGCTTTCGCTGACGAGGCCTTGCAGATGCACAATATCGGGATTGGCAGCACGGATCTTCAACAGCGGACCGGTGAAGTCTGTCGCTTTCTGGTCATAGGATTCGCTGGCGACGATCTGGCCGCCGGCCTTTGTCACAGCATCACGATAAACAGCGGCGGCCGGAATGCCGGTCTCGTTGTTGATGAACAGGACAGCGGCTTTTTTCTTGCCCATATCCTTCACCGAGTAATTCGCGACCGCCTTGATGTCGACATCGGCGAGCGGGAACGTGGTGTAGACATAATCGCCGAGCTTCGCGATATCGGGCGAGGCGGCGCCGACCGAAAGCTCAACAACCTTGTTGTCATTGGCGATCGGCGCGACGGCCTTCACGACACCCGACCACGCTGTCACGAACACTGGCACTTTCTCAACGCTGACAAGGCGATTGACGGCCTGAATGCCAACCTGCGGATCGGCCTGCGTATCGAGCAGAACCATCTCGAGCTTCTTGCCGTTGATGCCGCCCTTCTTGTTGATCTCATCGACGGCCCATTGCGCGGCCTTGACCTGATCATTGCCATAAAGCGCCTGGCCGCCGGTGAGCGGCATGGCGAGACCGAATTTCAAAGTCGGCTGCTGCGCGGAGACGCCGCCAGAGGCGAGCATCAGTGCGCCGAATGCCACGGCGGCTTTGAGGCCGGTGCGGCGGGACAGGGTCCAGTCAGTCATGTTAGTCTCCCCTCGGTTGATCTTGATTTAGGCTGCTGCCGCAACGTTTTTCAGCGCTGCGATGGCATCTGCGGTCGGCATGACATCGGCGTATTTTTCAGCCATGTCGAACAGGTTGACCGCATGCGAGATCTGGCTGCGGTCATAGACCGCATCCTGTGGAACAAGCACGCGGAAATTATAGGCAAAAGCATCGACAACCGAGCCGCGCACGCAGCCGCTTGTCGTGCAGCCGGTGACAACGAGCGTATCGGCACCGAGATTGATGAGATAGCTGGCGAGCGGCGTTCCGAAAAACGCGCTCGGATGCTTCTTCGGCAGAAGAATATCGCCTTCGCGTGGTGCCACTTCCTCGACAAAGTCATAGCCGCGCGACGCGACATTCATGATAGCCGGTACTTTGTCTGATAGGCGACCCGTATCAAAATTGAGTTTAGGCGCGACGTGCGGGTAAAGGACGGGCCAATCATTGGCGCGAAACTCGGCGAGCAAGAGGGCGATCTTGTCGACGGCATTCCAACCGATCTCACCGCACGATGTCGGAAATTCCTTGATCGCCTCCCAGAACGGTACGCGCTGGGTGCCGACGGTGCGATATTGGACGTCGATAATCAGAAGCGCAGGCTTCTTTCCGAGACCGGTCGGGCGGCCGAAACCAGCCGCACGATAGGCCCGCTGTTCTTCATCTGGAATGATGCCGTCCCAAGGGCGTGCCATGTTCAACCTCACACCTTGTAACGCGCTTCAAGCGCATCCCAGCGCGGCTTTGCGACCGCGGCTTGCCGTTCTTGAAAGGTCGCCAGACGATCGGCGACATTGGCGAGCGAACCATCGCGCTTAAGCGCAGAAAGCACCTCGTAAGAGGCGCGCAACGCCGCTTGTAGAGCTGCATTGGCATAAAGCACGCCAGCAAAACCCATACTGGCGAGCGCCTCGCGGCCGGGATCGGGCGTCTTGCCGCCAAACACGATGTTGGCGATTTGTGGCACTTTAATCTCGCGACCGATGCGCGCCATTTCGTCAACCGAGACTGGCGCCTCAACAAAAGTGGCATCAGCACCCGCTTCCACGAAAGCTTGGGCGCGCGCAATCGCATCCTCAAGGCCGTGAACGGCACGGGCGTCGGTGCGCGCGATGATCTGGAAATCAGCATCGCCGCGCGTATCAACGGCGGCTTTGATCTTGCTCACCATGTCATCGAGTGGGACGACGTCTTTGCCTTCAAAATGACCGCATTTTTTCGGGAAGACTTGATCTTCGATTTGGATCCCCGCCGCGCCCGCGCGTTCAAGCACTTTGACAGTGCGAACCATATTGACCGCGTTGCCGAAGCCGGTATCGGCATCAACGAGCAGCGGCACTGAGACGGAGTCTGCGATAGCGGAAACGGTGTTGGCTACTTCCGTCAGCGTGGTCAGCCCGACATCCGGCGCGCCAAGATGCATATTGGCAATACCGGCACCCGTGACATAGCAGACTTCGAAACCAAGCTCTTCGATGACGCGCGCAAACATGGCGTTGGCTGCACCAGGGAAAGGTAATGCCTGACGGCGCGCCAAAATGGCTTTTAGTTTCGATGTCGACCGCATTTCAAACAGGACCCGCAATATTGCCGATATTCATTTTCGATTGCTGAATGTGATGCCGCATAGCGGCTTCCGCTTTATGCGGATCACGCGATTTCAAGGCTGCCAAAATCGCACGGTGTTCGGCGAGCGCCTGCTTGGCGCGGCCAGAATGGGTGCTGGAACGGAACCGATAGATCCGTAGCAGATGATAGAGATCGTCGCAGAGATGGCGCTCGAGCCGCACATTGCCGCTCGCACGCGCGATGCCGAAATGGAAATCCTCATCGCCACCGCGCTGGAAATAGGATTTGCCGGAGGCGAGATCGGGCGCGGCGGAATGGGATTCGAGTGCGGCCTCGAGATGGCTCAACTCGGCGTCGGAGATGCGCTCGGCAGCGAGGCGACAGGCCATGCCTTCAAGCGCCTCACGCATTTCGAACAGCTCAACCAGATCGTCGCGCGAAAACTCGATGACACGCGCGCCGATATGGGGTGTGCGGGTGACGAGGCCTTTTTCACTCAAACGGAGCAAGGCTTCCCGTGCTGGTGCCCGACTCACCCCGAACCGCGTGGCGATTTCCGCTTCACTGATTGAACTGCCGGGCGGAAACTCGCCGCGCACAATCGCATCGACCGCCATGTCGAAGACTTGGGACGCAAAAGTTTGGCGATTGACCGTCGATACGTTCATACCGCCTACGGTATACAATCGACCAACGCTGTCAATTCAGCCCGTCGCGTCGCCATGACGGGCAGATTGCCGCAGCGGTCCCAAGCGACCGCTGCCGTTGCCATTTGAAATACTAGAACCGCGCCGAGATGCCGATGAGCGGCCCCTGCTGGACAACGTCGTAGACGAAGCCATCGCTCTGATAATTCACACAGAGCGCACGGTAGCCCACAAACGCGCTCCAATTCTTGGTGAAATCATAGCCAATGCTGGCGAACAGATCCCACTCATATTTGGAGGACAGACCGCCGCCAAAAGCGATCCCGGTGAGGCGCACATTTT
>JAHRCV010000005.1 GCA_019083985.1 Rhizobiales bacterium TNE-4
ATCAACAACAACGCGGCAATTGGGATCAGCCAGTAAAAAATAAAGGTAAACGACGTAGGCGCTAACGCAATCAACTGTGACCATAAACTCTTTTATGTATGAACTAAAGCCCTATCCAACCGCCCTGCCCTGATGATGTTGATCAGGGCTTTGATAGCAAGAATTAGGTTCTCTCTGCCCTCAATCAGGATGGCTGCCACACCCGGCTGGATCTCCACGGGCTTGTTCAGGCAGTAGATCACGAACAAGAGATTGCCGTCGGGCCTCATGATCCACCACGGGTCAGGCAAGGGTCTGTCCTTCTGGTAATCCTTGGGACTGGGGTCAGGCACCGAGAGATAGAGCCTGGCCAGTCTCAGCTGGTCCTGAAGGTCTCGGATTAAATCTTCCCGCAGCACAGCGATCAGGTTCGGTCGGGCTGTGGGCTCATTAGCCCCCGACTTACGTGTATCGATCTGTCGATGCTTATAGGGCTCTTCATCGCTCATGCGCGATCTCACATATTTCAATGAAGCTTGTGATTGGGACAAAAAGAAAGGGCGTCGCACACGCCCTCTCCGCGGGGTCACTTTTGATCAAGCAGCCTTCTTTTTGGGATAGGCCCGCTGTACATCCATTAAGAGACCATCAAGCTCGCCCTCTTTGGTCATGCGCATGATCTCTTCGATAACAGCAACGAGATTGGCTTCCCCGCCCGTATCAATGGCAGCTTTGCCCTTTTGCAGTTCCAGCACGCGGCTGCCATAGCGGATGATCAGTAAGCAGTCCCCCATGCCATTTCGCAGCCACCAGCGCTTGATTTGCTTGTGGCGCTCCACGGGCTGCTTGACCCCGTTCTCGTCCTTCACCCAGCGCTGCTGCACAATTGTGTAGCTAGGGTCCTGCGCCAAATTGCGCTGCTGTTCCAATTGGCTCAGCATTTTTTCCCGGCGCTTCATAACGGGATCGTTACGGAAGTTCTTGGGCAGGGATACAAAGTTTAGTTTAGTGCTCATAACAGCCTCCTTGTACGTTTGAGCTGTCATAAGCGTGCTGTCACTTGCAGCATATTCCTACCGAAAAGACGTCAAAGAACCTGAATATTTTTGCCAGAATTTCGCCTGCGAACCAGAGCCTAGAGTACTAGATTTAGCACATGCGCTATATTTTTAGTGTGTAGTCGAAGTGACTGCAGAGCAACCGGAAAGACAGAAAATTTTTCAGGATTTTTTGAGCTATTTTTTCAGAGCTATTTGAGCTGAATTTTTCCCTGATTTCTGACAATTTGGGGCTGGTTTTGATTGGTTCTTGGGTGGTTTTGAGCTGGTTTTGGGTGCGATCTTGGGCAAAGTATGGGGTTATAACTAGTGGACTTATTTTGAGGCTCTGAGCGTCATTTTAAGGGTCTTTTCGGTTGCCCTGCCCCGTATAAGACTCACAATAAAGATACAAAGCACAATGTGCTAAAATCAAAAATCGTGGCCTGGAGAAAAGGCCGAAAAGTTGCTTAAAAGCAGCCCGCTTATTTGTGCTTAAAATAGCTCTGCGGCACTACTAATAGCACCACGCTCACAAACGCTTTTACGCACCCTACAGCTGGTTTTTGCTTTGGCTCGCTACACTGCTAGCGGGCATAGGATTATACCCCGCTGTACGGGGCTCGTAGGGCTTGGACGAAAGCCCTCATCCCAAATTGCACACGCGCACTTCCTAAAGGAAACGATATACAGCATGGGAGCACGATGTTAAGCGTCTTGCTCACGAATGGAATTTGAAAATGGCCAAGACAATCAAAGACAGCATCAGTAAAAGCGTGAAGAAGCCTTCAAAAAGCTCTTCCAAGAAAATCAACAAAGCTGATCCTGCTAATTGGTATGCCAAGGCCAAAGCGACAATTGCTATATCCAAGACAGATGAACCATTGCCGCCACCTCGGAGCCGATGAGAAACACAGATCTCGATATTTGGATCATTATCACTTTAGTTGCTGCAACTACCTTGGCGATTGCGTCTTCCTATCATCTCTTCTGAGACTGCTTGATAGCCTTCAAACGATCCCGCATGGCTTGGATCTTCTGCTGCAGGCTTGCCACCATGGCCTTATCGGGCGGCAATGGCTTGATCATTTTGGCTTTTGGTTTAACAGGCGCTTTCCCCGCAGCAGGTGCTTTTGGTGGCGTTGGCGCTGAGGGCTTTTTGGGAAAACTATATTGCGTTGTTGGTTTGGCGTTGGGATCAATCTCAATCAGGCGCATTATCTATTTATTGATTTTTTTCGACCTTTACACATTCGGCCGCAATTGCGCAGCTGAGGGCTTATCAGTCGGCATAAGCGCGTTGACGTGTATAATAAAGGCGCAAAAAAGCCGCACTCACAATTCTACGCTAGTCATCGTTGGCGTAACGCTTGCGACCCGCGAGTGACGCACCAGATCAAAAACCAACCGAATATTTAACGACCGTGTTGAAGACAGGATTAGCAGAAAAGGCCTGCTGCCACAGCCCAACTTCCGCCGTTAGCTTCTGATTTTGTGCGGGTACATAACTGATCCCCACCGCGCCTGTGGCGCGCAGACGATTGGCGTAGCTGTCGGTCGTGAAGGAAAAAGTCTCCAAACCTTCGATTGCGCTCGATCCGCGATACCGGCCCATGTTTTGACCAATATCATATTCGACGCCGGCACCCACGAAATAGCCGAACTGCGGGTTGAAAGACCCTGAAAGGCGGACACCTACCGTCGCAGTTGTGAGGCGCTGTGCATAGGTGGAATAGGTGATCGGAAACGCGACGCTTTGCGTCTGCCATTCGGCATAGGATGAACGGCTCACATCGGTGTAGCGAAGGCCCACATAGGGCAATGCTACAAGCGACGCACCGACGCGCACGCCATAGCTGATCTCGCCCGCCGCACCGAAACCGCTGAGCGTACTTTTGCCGCTGCCCGCTTCCGTATCATCAAGCGCGGCGGGGCGCGTTACTGTCAATAGGCTCTGCCCATAGCCGAACGACAAGCGGCCGTTCCAGCCGACGAGGTCAGGGCGCTCTTCATAGACAGCGAACGCACCGAAAGTTGGCTGCGTGCTCGACTGGCGCATGTTCGAAGGATTGGCATACCAAGGCGCATAATCGACAAACGCGCCAAGCCGCAAATTGGAATTGATGCGATAAGCTGCAACGAGCCCGCCGGCACCCTGGCTCGTCTCGCCGATCAACGCCGTATAGCGGCCGAGAAAAGACACGCTCAAATTCTCGTTACCGAAAACATTGCTGTCGTAATTTAGAATGGCAACCAGCGATGCCTGCTGTTGGCTGATTTGGCCGCGCACCTGCGCCGCCGATTGCTGCAGCATGGCAAGCGTGTTGTCTGGATCGACGTAGCGCGGCGCACCTTGTGGCGTCCAGAGAACGAGATCCCAGTTAAGGTCACCATCGGGATCCTCAAGCCGCCAGCGCCGGTTACGATAGCGCCCCTCTAGCGTTCCAGCATAAAGATTTTCTGCAGGCACCCCTTCGATGACTCGCGCATAGGTTCCATCTTCAGGGTTCTTTTTTATGGCCTGTGCGAACTGAAGCGAAAACCGCATCGTGCCAACGGGTGCAAAGGTCGATGCATCATAGACTAAACGGCCATATCGCGTGCGCGACTCGATATAGATCGTGTAGTTCAGCGGCAGCCTGTTCTGCATTATAAGGTGGCCGCCATTCTCCATCGATTCGATCAGGCCGTTGTTGACCACGCGTCCGATTGTTCCGAAATTATCCAAGAGAACAATATAGCCAGAAGACGTGTTCGAAACACTGTTGATCGTGCCGTTGTTCGTCAGCCGCTGGATTCGACCCTCGTTGATAATAGCGTGCCCATTGCCGCGAATTTCACTGCTGTTGAGAAAGACCCCGATAGCGCCCTGATTGAAAATAGCAGGCTGAGACGCAGTGATATCGATCAGGCTCGAGTTCTCAATTCGACCGATGCGCGCGTTTGCACGATTGTCGATATAGGTTTCGCTCGCTTGATAAACGCCACGATTGAATATATTGCCGATCTCGCCAAAATTGAGAATGCCGCCTCGTGTAATCCTGCCCTCATTATAAATGTACCAAATATTACCGCGTTCGCCATTGTCGATGAAAACCGGAATCGATAGATCGCCGCGATTGACAAGCATCTGGACAATTCCACCATTGCCGAGAAACCGGGCGCTTTGCGCGTCGATCTGCGCACCTGCAGCAATGTCGAGAGAGCCGATTGTGCCAGCATTACCGACGATGCTTTCCCCTGCGCGGCGGGCACCACTCTCGACAAGAATACGTTCGTAGTCGCCTTTGAGGTTTTCGACGCAACGGTACGTCCGCCCGTCGCCGATCACGAGAGCGCCCCCCGCCCCATCGCCCGCGCAACTTTGCGCCATCGCGTTCGATACCGCTGCCATTAAGGCAACAAATGCGGTCGCGCTTAAGGGAAATTGGCGGAACAAGGCCAGCATCAAACAACCTTCTGGAAAGGACTACAGGTCGAAAGACGCTACCGGATTTTGTGCCTCGTTCACCATGCGGCGCGCCCCAGTCCGGGCGTTGCAGCTCAGTGCAGGATATCCTTTCCACATAGCGTATCGGATAGGCCTGATGCGTCTGGATAAGAGGCACGAGATCAAGTCACTCGTCTGCGTGATCCGCTTCTGCTGGCGTCGCATCGACAGCCCCTTCTGGCACAGGACCGTTAGCAGCATCACTTTTCTTCGGTGCCTTCTTCCGCCTGGCCGTCTCATGCTCAATACCCACCAAAACCCGGGTCTGGCCGTAATGGCGCTCGATCATGGTCACTGAGGTGCCCATGTTCTGCTTGAGCCAGTAGACGTTGGTGCCGTTCTCAAGCCGCAAGGTCGCATAGGTGTGCCTCAGGCTGTAGATGCTGCGCTTGTTGCCGTTTGTGTCGCGTTCGAGCCCTGCTGCCTTGATGAGGGATGAGAAGCTGGTCCAGTCGGCTATGGGTAGGCCGTCGGAGTGGCAGAACACATAGTCATCGGGATCGGTCTTGTAGGGCCGTTTGCGCTGGCGGTTGAAGTATCGCTCCGTGCCAGGTTGGCAGACCACCAGCCTCTCACCGGTCTTGCCTTTGACCCTGAGAGTGACCCAATCCCCATGCTCATTGGTGTAGCTGTTGACGTCCCGCCATTTAAGGGTACGGGCTTCACCCTTCCGCATGCCTGAGTTCGCCATGATCAGGACGTAGTCCCGCAGGAGCTCACGTTCCCTTTGGATCTTGGGGTTATTGGACTTCTTGGACCAAGCCCGCATGAACTCGTAGAGGGTCTTGTACTCTTCTGAGGTGAAAGCTGGTCGCTTGTTGATCTTGATCTTGTCGTGCTTGAGGTTGGCGAGGATCAGAGGGGAGATAAGACCCATCTCAACGGCATGGGTAAACACCCCTCTGAGCACGCTCCATTCTTGTTTGAGCGTGGCTGTGGTGGGCGAGATCCGTTTTTTCCTCTCACCCTTGCCTGGTCCTGTGAGCCAATAGTCCTGCCGCCACTTCCGGTATTCCATCAGCTCCTTCTTCTGAATGAGCGTGATCTCCTTCCGACCGAAGAACGGCAGCAAATATCGCTTGAGCGTTCCTTGGACGACTAAAAACCTTCCCTCACTGGTCCGCCCTTCCCGGAACCGGGTCTCGGCATCCCGCAGAAAGCTCGATGCCACCTCAGTGAAGTTCTTATTCTTTAGTGGCAGGTTCTGCGCTGTCCTCTGGGTCAGCTCCCCGAGGATTTGCCAGGCCGCCTGCTCGGCCTTCTCAAGTTCTTTCTGGCCTGTCGAGCGCCTGATATAGCCCCGATGGCCCTTCATCTTGATGCGGCATTGCCAAAGCGCGTCTCTGACATCATCACGCCGATACAGCGTGATCTGCCCATCTGCGATCGATACTTGATCCTTCGCGTGCGCCATATCGATCATGATAGGCATCGCTCAGCCTCGCCGTAAAATTGGACCTTAGTTGGTTCCCGCCTTTGACCCAAAAATTGATGTCGCATTGCAAAATCACTCGCTCAACGTTTCGCTTGCGCAAAAACGCTGCTGTCAAAGCGCACAATGGACAAGAAACAAAAAGGGCAGCCACTGAGGACCGCCCATACTCTTAATTGGTTAGGGTAAACGTTTTTACTTTTCGGAGCGTTTTAAAATGTTTGCCACGTCGGAAGCAAAATACTTTGCTTGCAAGAACGTCATATGACCTGTCGTATCCGCACTCGCTGGTAGCAGTTTGTAGCGGAAATTCTTCATCTTCTTTAGTACCATTTTTGGATATGGCAGCGTAGGCGGATTGATGAAGTCATCCGCGGAGTCCCACCAAAGGACTGGGACTTTGATACGGTCAATAACCGACCATGCGTCATAGCCTGTCGATGCACTAAATTGATAGATCGTATCGTTTGCATCTACGAACTTCATCGTAGCAGCAATACGCTCTTTCAACATCGATTCAACAGCGGCTTGAGTTGGATACTTGGTTGCGAGATTGGGCGCACCATTCACCGCAATTTCGCTCAGGAGTGCAACGCTCCGCATACCAGCCGCTGGTTGGCTTTGATAATTCCCACCCTGCCATTCAGGATCAGAAGTGATCGCATCGATCATGCCCTTGCGCCATGTCCAATTAAGACCGGCAACGGGGAATGGCGAGCAAGACATATTCATCAAAGCACGCATGGCGTCCGGATAGGTGACGCCCCATACATAGGTGTGCATGCATCCCATGGATGTTCCTAAAATAAGACGCAGCTTTTTGATTTTCAGCGTATCAACGACGATACGGTGCTGTAGAGCCACCATGTCAGCATAATTATACTTCGGGAATGATGCCTTCATTCCATCCGATGGCTTGGAAGATTTTCCATGCCCGACTGAATCTGGCAGGATGATGAAGTACTTGGTGATGTCGAGCGGTTTACCTGCCGCAAAGAGCGGATCGGCAAAACTTGGCAATAAAAAGTCACTGCCCTGCCCTCCGGTACCATGCAGGAGAAGGACCGCATTCTCGATCTCGCCCTTTGCATTCAAACGGGGTTTGCCAAGCGTTTGATAATGGAGTTTCAGATTGGGAACCGACTTACCGTCGTTAAACTTGAAGTCTTTAACTTCTAAAAAGTGAGACGATGGCGAGAATTTGACCTGGTCTGCAAAGGCGCTCGTGCTCAAGAGCGTTGCGAGTAGGACAAACCCGACCCGTCTTAAGTTTACGGACATGTGTCGGACATAAAGCGCACATGCGCGAGAGATAACATTCACCATAACTAACCTCGCTAAAAGGAAGCTACATTCCAAAAGCACAGTGGTTTCGGTAGGGCTTGTTCAGTCCGCATCAGCCACCGCTTCTGCACGCTTACGAATACGTTCAGCTCGAACCTCTGGATCGCGGCCAATCTTATCCATCAAAAGCGTGAGATCAATGAATTCATCGCATTGGCGACGAAGCTCATCAGCAATCATCGGGGGCTTTGTAGCAAGTGTTGATACAACTGACACACGCACACCCTTGCGCTGCATGGCTTGAACCACACGTGTAAAATCACCATCGCCTGAGAAGATCACAGCATGATCGATGTGCGGCGCTGTTTCTAAAGCGTCCACCGCCAGCTCAATATCCATATTGCCCTTAATCTTGCGACGGCCACTGTCGTCAACGTAGCTCTTGGCATTCTTGGTCACGACTGTGAAGCCGTTGTAATCCAGCCAATCCAGCAGAGGACGGATTGAGTTATATTCATCGTCTTCTACCACTGCGGTGTAATAGAACACACGCAGCAAGCGACCCCAGCTCTTCATCTCAGCCAGCATCTTGCGATAGTCGATGTCGAATTCGAGGCTTCTTGCAGCAGCGTAAAGATTGGCACCATCAATGAATACAGCAACGCGTTCTTGATCACTCATAATGAAACTCCACTGATTGAGTAATGCACTTCATTTACTGGGCTTAGATACAGGCATTCGGCTTTCGTGGTGACGCAGAAAGGGGCGGTCATGCTTCACACATGCATCACAGTCGTTACCACGTGTATCCAAGGCTGAGTTGCCCCCGCCATCCTATGGCCTTCTCGCCCAGTAAGGCGTCACCTACGAGATTAGCTGAGAATCCGCTTTTGCTCAGGAGCTCAATTCCTACCCCAAGATCTACTGCATTGGCCGGAATTGGAATGCCAGATGCTATGAACGTCTGAGAGATGCCTGCCATTTGTGCCGTAATGCTGCGTGATGGCGTAAAATCATGCACATACGCAGCCCTACCGCGCAGAGCGAGATCCCATCCATGGTCCAAGGCATAACTTGTCTTAACTTGAATGCCCAGACTTCCAGGAACGGATGAGACGGCCTGCCCCTTCACGTAGAGGCTCCCGAGGGGCACGCCGCTTTCGCTCATCCCGTTTTGATTGATCCAAGCGCCTTGGATCGCCGCATAGGGTGTCAGCTCAACATCGGCCCAACGGAACCGGTAACCAACCTCAAGACGACCATTGGGACCCTGCCCGTTAAAGCTTCCCGTTTGAAGGCCGCCGATCAGGCTTAATGTCCGCTTGGTTGAGCTTTGCCCTGCTGACCAACCCGCTGCGGCCAACAGATAAATGGTATCAAAGTCCTTTTGGCCATAGAGAGCGACGTGGCCAAAACTGACCTGACCGGTGGTCTGAAGGCCAGAGACAGAGACGTTCGATGAGGTCCCACCAACAGCCAACCCAGCCTTCAGAGACGGATCAAATTGCTTTTCAATACCGCCAGCACCACCCCAGACTTGCGTCATCGTGCCAGCGTACCCGCCCTGCGATGACAGCTGGAGATTGCCGCCTAACATCGTGGCCCAAACACGAAGTGTCGGAATTGGAGTTGAAGAGCGTGGACCACCAAAGACCATCTGATCGCGAACTGTGCCCAAGAACAGATTAGCCCCGCCCGTGGCAGCACCACGGATATCAGCAATGCCTTCGCCTGAGAGTGAAGTGTAGGCACTCCGCGCTTCAGTATCAGAGAACCCATAGAGCGTGCCCAATAGTGTTGGCGCTTGCCCTTGAGATTCCGCCGCATCGAGGGAGCGCGCTACAGAAAATTGGTTTGGTGTGGCTGCAAAAGACGAGAAGGTGTTACTGTTTCGGGCAAGCGTGAGATTAACGTCATTAGATGTATAGCTTAGCGAAGCATCTAAGAACGCGAAGCTGTCAGACACAGTACCGAAATGGCCAATGAGGCCACTGTCAGCTGTTAAAATAGTGTATGTCTTAGCACTCCCAAATACACCACCCTGATAAGGTTTTATATTCACGATTGCGCCATCAATAATGGCTGCACCGCCAACGTGGTGAAAGTCCGAATCCCCACGACCATTAACTTCGGCTTCGTAGATTGCTCCGGAAAGAAACGTTGAGCTACCTGTTGCCTTAATTGTGCCAATTGAATTTCCAGGTGAAAGAACCGCACCCGATGAAAGTAACAAGTTGTTAATGATGCCGTTTCCACGGATATGGCCTAAAGTCGTCACTGAAGCATTTGATGACGAGAAAATACCATTCAACACAAGAGTAGCACCAGAATTCACTATAACTTGCTGACAAGAAAATGAATTGTTAATCCAAACTGTGCCCGATTGAACCAATAGACGGGAAATATTTTGAGTGCCATTGAGGAACACAAGCTGCCCCGTTCCTGTTTTGACGAGTGTTGCTGCCGCTTGATTTCCAGTTATTTGATCTAATGCCAAGGTTTTATTCCAGCCTGCGTCGACAGTTAGCGACGGAGAGGCTGAAAAAAACGAAATGCTGTCCAGTTTGAATGAAGATTGACTTACAACGAGAGTACCACTTGAGACAAAAACGGGGCCGTTAATCAACTCGGTTGGAAGTGTGGACCCTGAGAGATAAAATGAAACGTGGGGAAGTCCGTTGCTGCTTTGCGGGAGGCTGAGTGTACTCCCGCCGTTCAGATAGAACGTACCCTGGGTGAACGCAGCTGTCTGAACCGTCAATGATGCATCAAAGAGCGAAATTGACGGCGCTGTATTAACCTCCGAAATTAGTCCGGCAGTCACGTTTGCTCCCGGCAAAAGAGTGAGTGTTCCTCCGGGTAAAAACAAGATCGCTCCATAGATAAAGTTATTGGTTTTTTGGACCTCAACGTTTCCCTGAACGATCAATTGACTAGAAAAAAAGCTCGGCTCCTGAGCAGCTACACTTCGTAGACCGAGCAAACCACATACTATAACAAGCGATAGAAAAATCCGAGAACGCAATGGGACACCTCAGCACATTTTTCAAACCATCGAGAATAATTACTACGAACAAGCCTAAAAGGTAAAATTCTCATTTTCATTCGTAATTGAGAAAATTCGGTACCTGCCTCTAGAATTCTGCCACATCGGCAGAACGTAGTTAGCCTGCTCGACGCCGATTGGCAGCCACCGCCCGACCCGAAATCACCCGAAATCGTACCGACGGTTTTCCAGCGGTTGTGTGCAGCCTGTGTAATCTTCATGTGCACACCAAGCCGTTCCTCAAAACTGAACCAGCCGATTTTGAAACAGTTCATGCTTTGTTCTGTGTAACATCTGTGTAACAAAAAAGGCGTCAACATATGGTATGTTGACGCCTAAATTGTTGAAAAAACTACTATATCTTGTGTTTTTTCAGCTGTTTTAGTTTAGCGCGAATAGAATTCGACGACCAGCGACGGTTCCATCTGCACTGCATACGGCACATCGGCGAGCGTCGGAATGCGGACGAATTTGGCCGTCTGCTTGTTATGGTCGGCTTCGATGTAATCCGGCACGTCACGTTCAGCGAGCGCATTGGCTTCGAGAACGATCGCGAGCTGCTTGGAGGCCTGCTTCACTTCGACCACATCGCCCGGCTTCACCTGGTACGATGCGATGTTGACGCGTTTGCCGTTCACACGGATATGGCCGTGGTTGATGAACTGGCGGGCGGCGAAGACGGTCGCAACGAATTTGGCGCGGTAGACGACAGCGTCGAGACGGCGCTCGAGCAAGCCGATCAGGTTTTCACCCGAGTCGCCCTTCAAGCGCAGCGCTTCTTCGTAATAGCCGCGGAACTGCTTTTCGGAGATGTTGCCGTAATAGCCTTTGAGCTTCTGCTTGGCGCGCAGCTGCGTGCCGAAGTCAGACATTTTGCCCTTACGACGCTGGCCATGCTGGCCGGGGCCGTATTCGCGGCGATTGACGGGGGATTTCGGACGGCCCCAGATGTTTTCGCCCATACGGCGATCGATCTTGTACTTGGCCTGGACGCGCTTTGACATCGCTGTTCCTCTAAGTGTCAAAAGGGTTGAGGAACGCGCCCTCCTCTTCCGGGTGACCCCGGCGACAGACCAGCCACGCGAATGGCAGGTCACGGGTGCGTTAAACACAAGGGCGGAGCTCGCGCTCCGCCTCTGTGGGGCGGTTTCTAGGGGTTAGCCCCTGCCCTGTCAACCGAAACGGGCTATTTGCCCGGCTCTGCAAGAAGCTTGCGGTATTTTTCGACCTCTTGGGTAACGAGGCCAGTCACAAAGGCCGTCTCCTGCTCGTCAGGCGTGGCCACCACGGCGGAAAGGTCACCGATCCGCTTGCGGTATTCCGGGTTCTCCGAGGCCCTGCGTAGCGCCGCGGTCAGCTTACTCAGGACGGGGGCCGGCGTGTCCTTCGGCACGAAGATGGCGTTCCACCCCTCGCCTTGGAACGCAGGCAGCCCCGCCTCCGTCGCTGTCGGCACATTGGGCAGGGTCGACAGGCGTTTATCAGTTGCCACCACCAGGCCGCGGACAGTGCCCGCCTGGATCGCTGAGGAGAGCGAGGTGGCTGTATCGCAAACACCGTCGATATGTCCCGCCATCAGATCGTTCAGCGCCGGTCCGGCGCCGCGATAGCCCATCAGGGTAACATCGATCTTGGCGGCCGAGAGAAACTGCTTGCAGATGATGTAGTTTGACGAGCCCACCCCCGCATGCCCCAAGGTGAGCTTGCCGGGATTGGCCTTCGCATAGGCGATGAGCGCTTGCGTGTCAGCGACGGCCAGATCTTTCTTGATCGCAATCGCCGGGACGGTCTTGGCAATCAGCCCCACCGGCGTGAAGGATGCGGGCGTATATTGCAGATCGGGATAGATCGTATAGGCCGCCGCATTGGTCCCGACATTGCCGATCGCAATCGTATAGCCGTCGGGTTTTGCTTTGGCCGCGCGGGTGAGCCCTGTGGCACCGCCCGCCCCGGCAACATTCTCGTTCACAATCCTTTGGCCGATCACAGTGCCGAGCTGTTCGGCAATCAGCCGCGCAATCACGTCCGATGTACCGCCCGCAGCGAAGGGCACAATCATTGTCACCGGACGATCAGGATAAGCCTCTTGTGCTGCAGCCGGCAGGCCCAGCGAAACAAGAACGGCAGCGGCCCATAAACGACGCATCCTTCCCTCCCCTGAGATCATGCTCGCTGGCGACGATCTAAGGCGCGGGTGCAGGAAGCGTCAATGCAAAGGCAGAGGATCGATCGTAATCGCGTCGAGGCCGAATGTTTTGAGCGCCGCACCCAATCCGTCCTGCGCCATCTGCCCGCCGGTAAATACGGCAAGCGCATGGGGCGCAGGGTCGGTGGCGATGGCTTGCGGCATCAGGCTCGCCATCCGCCGTGCGATCGCAGGCGCCGGATCAATCCAACGAACGGGCCACGGCGCAAGCTTTTCGAGGCGATCACGCACAAGCGGATAATGCGTGCAGGAAAGTGTGACGACATCGGTGCGCCGCCCACCCTTCTCGACGAAGCATGGCGCAATCTCCGCGAGCAGATCGGCATCGCTGACGGCATCGCCACGCAACGCCGCTTCGGCAAGCGCGGCAAGCCGTGGCGCGCCGACAAGGGTGACATCGCAACCGGCTGCAAATTCGCGAATGAGGGCCGCCGTATATTCCCGCTTCACCGTGCCCGGCGTGCCAAGCACAGAGATCAGGCGGGATTGCGAGGCTTCAGCCGCTGGTTTCACGGCCGGCACCGTCCCGACGAATGGCACAGCAAACCGCGCCCGCAGCGCAGGCAATGCAATGGTCGAAGCCGTATTGCAAGCCACCACCACGAGATCGGGCGCATGGCGGCTGATGAGCCGTTCCATCACGGTCAAAATCCGCGTGACAAGCGAGGCTTCATCAAAACGGCCATAAGGAAAAGCAGCATCATCGGCTGCATAAACAAAGCGCGCATCAGGCCGCGCCTTCACCGCTTCGCGGAAGACGGTCAGGCCACCAAGGCCGGAATCGAAAACGAGAACAGTCGGGTGCTGTTTCATGGGCGGTACCGTGCCCGCCTGATACAGGGTTCCGGCCAAAAGATCGACACGCATAGCGTGTAGATTATGCCGGCCAAGAAGTTACCGAGGCGTGAATCGAGCGGAGGACGGTGGCCTCACTCTTCGTCCAACACGCCTTTCCAGCCCTTCGGCGGTTGTTTTGGGCCGCGCCGCTTCTTCGTCTGCGGTTCGCGTGGGCCTTCGACCAAGCGGACCACCATGCCCCTGAGGGTACGGACATCCTGCTCGCTCATGCCAATCCGGTGGAAGATATTGCGCAAATTACGGCTCATCACCGGGCGCTTATGTTCGGGGCGGAAAAACCCACGCTCCTCCAGCACATCTTCCAAATATTCGAAGAAGGAGAGCACCGTTTCTCGGTCTGCCGGTGGCCATGTCTCTTTCCGTGTGAAGGGAAGCGGCATCGCCGCCGCCTGCGCATAGGAATAGCCTGTGAGAAGAACCGCCTGCGCCAAATTGAGCGAGGCATGGCGCGGATTGACAGGGAACGTCAGGATTTCATCCGCCGCCGCAATGTCATCATTCTCAAGCCCGGTGCGCTCGCGCCCAAAAAGAACACCGATCTTCTCGCCTTGCGCAAAGCGCGCCGCCATGGCGGTGCCGGCCTCTTGCGGACCGACAACATTTTTGCCCTGCCCGCGTTCCCGCGCCGTCGTTGCATAAACGAATTGCAGATCGGCAATCGCCGATTTGAGATCAGGGAAAACCTGAGCGGCTTCCACGACAAAGGCCGCATTCGCCGCAGCCGCAATCGTCTTCTGATGTTTCCAATTGCCACGCGGCCGAACAAGCCGCATTTCGCTCAGGCCGAAATTCGCCATGGCGCGCGCTGCCATGCCGATATTTTCCCCAAGTTGGGGCTCGACCAAAATAATGACCGGCCCACCTTCGCGGGCCGGTCGTGACGTGTCGGTTCCTGCACCCGGCATTATTTGATCGTTTCAGCGGCTTTCTTCGCAAAACGGTCGTCGAATGTCTTCGACAGATCGACTTTGCTGTTCTTCATTTCTTCATCGAACTGCACGAGCATGTCGTTCGTACTCTTCATGCCAGCGGCTGATACGATGCCATTCTGCGAATAGGTTGGCTTCGAGTTTTTCACCGCAAGAATGTAAAGATCCTTGTCACCAAGCAGATATTCGGGCGGGACAACGGCGGTAATCTCATCTGGCGTCGCCTTGTTGATCCATACCAGTGCTTTATAAAGCGCGTTCGTCAGAGCCTGTACGGTGTTTGGATTCTTCAACATGAAATCGCGTTTCATGTAGAGCACCGCAGCGGGGTTCGAACCACCGAAGAGATCGATCGTGCCTTTTTCCGTCCGCGTATCGATCACGATTTTGATGTCGCCGCCACGCTCCAGCATCGACAAAACGGGCTCGAGATGGGAGATCGCATCGATCTCACCCTTCTTCACGGCAGCAACCGCTGACGCTGCCGAACCGACGCCGATATACGAGACGTCAGATGATGACAGACCCGATTTAGCGAGCACGAAATTCATCAGCATATTGGTGGAAGAGCCAGGCGCAGTCACGCCAATCTTCATGCCTTTGAAATCGGCGGGCGTCTTGTAATTCGCGGCCTTGTCGGCCTTCACGCCAACGGCAATGCCTGGGAAACGGCCAAGCTCGACGACCGCGACAATGTCTTGTCCCTTAGCCTGCATGCGGATCGTATGCTCGTAAGCACCCGTGACCACATCAACCGAACCACCGATCAAAGCCTGCAGAGACTTGGCGCCACCCGCGAAATCAGAGATTTCGACATTGAGCCCTTGTTCGGTGAAGAAGCCCTTCTTCTCGGCTACCGTCAGCGGCAGGTAATAGAGGAGCGCCTTACCGCCAACACCGAGCTTCACATCTTTCTTTTCCGGCGCCTGCGCCAGCGCGGTGCCCCCCAGCGCCAAGGCTGCAGCGGCCGCAATGAAACTGCGTCTGATCATCATGTTTCGTCCCCCCTTAGTTTTTCTGCGTCGCCTCTGGCCGCCAGACCAGGAGCGCCTTTTCGATCTGCGTTACCACAGCATCCACAATCAGCACAAAAGCAGCAAGGATCGACATGCCGGCGAAGACGCCAGTCACGTCGAAAACGCCTTCGGCTTCATGAATGAGATAGCCCAACCCGGCCGCTGCACCGAGATACTCGCCCACAACGGCTCCCACCAGTGCAAACCCCACCGATGTATGGAGCGATGAGAACATCCAGCTCAGCGCCGACGGCCAATAGACATGGCGAAATAATTGCCGCTCATTCAGCCCCAACATCCGTGCATTGGCGAGCACGACCGGGCTCACCTCTTTGACACCTTGATAGACGTTAAAGAACACGATGAAGAAGACGAGCGTGACGCCAAGCGCCACTTTCGACCAGATGCCAAGCCCGAGCCACAACATGAAGATGGGTGCCAACACCACGCGCGGTAACGCATTCGCCATCTTGATGTAAGGATCGAACACGGCCGCCACGAGTGGCTTTCGTGCAAACCAAAAGCCGAACACCACGCCACCAACCGAACCGATGACGAAAGCGAGCATCGTTTCGGTCAGCGTGATGCCAATATGTTTCCAGATCGTCGTGCCGGAAAACATTTTCACAATCCGCCAGAACACATCTTGCGGCGTGGAGAAAAAGAATTTCGGCAGAAAGTAAGTCCCGAAGATCGGCACCGACGAACCGATATACCAAATGCCGATCAGCACGACCGCGACCAGAATTTGCAAGCTCAGGAGCGTGGGACGCGCAATCATGCGGCATCCCCATAGGCCTTGATCACTTCAGCCCGCAATTGCGCCCAGATACTTTGCTGGATTTCATGAAAGCGCGGATCAAGCCGGATATCGAGCGCATTGCGCGGCCGCGGCAGATCGATCCGGTGATCGCCAATAATCCGCGCCTTTGGGCCCGATGACATAATGATGACGCGGTCGGACAGCGCGATGGCTTCTTCGAGATCATGCGTGACAAAAATCAACGCCTTGCGATCAGCCGCCCACAAATCGAGGAGAAGATTGCCCATGATCTGCCGCGTCTGCGCGTCGAGCGGACCGAAGGGTTCATCCATCAACAAGATCTTCGGATCGCGGATCAGCATCTGTGCCATGGCCACACGCTTCTTCTGCCCGCCCGAAAGCTGATGCGGATAGCGGTCGCCGAAATTTTTGAGGCCCACGCGGGTGAGCCAAACATGCGCACGATCAAGCGCGTCCTTGCGCGGCACCCCGGCCGCCTCAAGCCCGATGGCGACATTGTCCGCCGCGTTCTTCCACGGCATCAGGGCGTCCTGCTGGAAGAGGTAGCCCGCCTGCCGGTTGAGCCCCTGCAAAGGCGCCCCAAAGATTCGGACCTCTCCTGCCGCCGGCGCAATCAGACCCGCCGCTGCATTCAGGAGGGTCGATTTCCCGCAGCCCGTCGGCCCGACAAGGGACACGAATTCGCCCTCTCCAACCGCAAGGTCGGCCGCTGTCACGGCCTCGTACCCGTTCGGATAGGCGATGGTGACGCGATCGAGCGAGACCGCTCCCGCTGCCATAGGCTCCCCCCTTGTTCTTGGGGCCGGAGACTAGGGAAGAGTGGCCCTAGGGGCAAGACGGGCCGGGACAGCTACAGGACCCACGCAGGCCCGCAACTGAGCGCACACATCGCGCCACGCCGCCAACGCTGGAGCACCAAAAACTCATGCGTCATTGCGAGAAGAGCGAAGCCCGACGCGGCAATCCATCGATCGGCTTGCTGCACACCCCTCATCCTGAGGAGCGCTGCGAAGCAGCGCGTCTCGAAGGAGCTTTTTGCCTTAGGACCTCGCACCCGCTCGGGCGCGCGGTCGCGCTTCCAAGCCTGCAGAGCAAATCTATTCCCTCATCCCGAGGAGCGCTGCGAAGCAGCGCGTCTCGAAGGAGCTTTTTGTCTTAGGACCTCGCACCCGCTCGGGCGCGCGGTGGCGCTTCCAAGCCTGCAGAGCAAATCTATTCCCTCATCCTGAGGAGCGCTGCGAAGCAGCGCGTCTCGAAGGACGAGGGAGACCAGAGCGCACAAGAAAGCCCTCGCAGTTCGAGACGCCGCTCACGCGGCTCCTCACTATGAGGGCTTTCGTGCTTCAGGCCGCTCTTAGATCGCCACGGCGCGTGCCGCGCCTCGCGATGACAAGATTTATTTCATACCATCGAACAAGCGATAGTCCTGTCATCGCATCTCCTCATCAATCATCTTCAGTAAGGCCGGGTAGTCGTCCTCCACGCTCTCCTGCTCCCGAAAAATGCAGTAGACCGGCCCATCCTCAAGAAACTCGACTTCGTAGCGCGCACCAAAGGTCGCAAACGAAACCATGATCGCATCGTGACGCGATCACGTAAGGAAAAAGTGAATTCGCTTTGACTTCAAGAAATTCTATAATTCCAGAATTTGAAAAATACGTCGATACCTCAATACTTCCTATAATCCGAGCAGCTGAGTAATTTCTTACACGTTTTGTCTTTTTCGACTGTGGTCCCGAAAGAATTGACCTCAAAGTCACTTGCTGCCTTCATCAATGCGATTCAAAAGTGGCTTGAGATCAAGCTCGACAGCCTCGCTTCCTAAAAAACATGAATACTCCTCATGGTCTTCAAAGAAGTAAACTTCGTAGCGTTCGCCCACCAAGGCAAACGAAACAGTGATCGCCTCATCACGGAAATGATGCAAACTGAAGGGCACATTCCGAGCCTTGAGAAAGGCTAAAAATTCAATGAGCTTTGTTAATCCGTTCATATTCATCGCCCTTTCCGAAACCGCTCCTCACGAAGTAGCTTCGTGCATTTGTTTACTTTTGCAGAGCCTGGCATTCTCTCAATATCGCCAAGCGTCAATCCCAAAAAATCACTTGGAAACTCTCGCAAAATAGACCCTTTGCAATTCTCCGAAATAAACTGCTGCGCCGTCATTTTCGTTCGGCTTCTGAAAACCCCACCTGCCCGATAGGCATGCGCTTCATGCGCCCCCGCGATGAAGATAGGTCAGCACCGGAACAAACGTTCTTCGGCCCCCCCCTCAATAGGACCATCGGGGTTCTTGGCCCAAGCCAGAGATAGGTTTTTATTCCTCTTTTACAATTGCAATCACCGGCGCAAGATCGCGGGACACTGATTCATCGCCGTCGAAAGTCGAAATCTCGACGTGATCTTCAAAAAAATAAATCTCATAACGTGAACCCGGGACCGCAAAAGCCACCATTATAGCATCCGGGCGATAATGATGGAGGCTGAACGGATGCCCACAGGACGTCAGGAGTTTCAGAAATCCAATGAGATGCGTTAAACCATTCATCGTCTTCCTCCTTTGCGAAATCGTCCCTCATCAAGAAGTTTGAGGCAACGATCCGTTTTTGCCGAGCGCGGTGATGCCAAGAGTTCATCAATTGTCCAATCGAAATACTCGCCCGGAAATACGCGTCGTATTCGCCCGGCACAATTCTGCGAAATGAACTGCTGCGCGGTCATCTTCCGTTCTGCTTCCGAAAACCCAACCTGCCCAATTGGCAGGGACGCATCGGCAGCCGTTCCAGCAGAGGGCGTTCACCCGAGCAGAGGACGATTGGTGGCTTATTTCTAAAACCAATCCGATTAGTCTATAAGCTGACTTTTACTCCGAGCTACCTAACTTTTTATTTTAATCGCTCATATAGAGCATCGAAATCATCTTCAGATGTTTCATCTCCGGTAAAGACTGCCCATTCAGCGCGATCCTCAAAAAATTCGACTTCATACCGCTCACCTGGAACTGAAACGACAACCATGATCGAGCCTGGTCGAGTATTTTTCAGATAGAAGGAGCGTCCGCGATTACGCAAAAATGCAACAAAATCTGACCATCGAGTTAAGCCATTCATCTCATTTATCTCCCTTTCCGATACTCACCACTGCCCAATAGCTTTGTGCATGTATTCTTTTTTATAGAGCCTGGTAGTTGGATGATTTCCCCAATTGTTAAATCCAGATATTCGCTCGGAAAAACTCTCAAAATCCTGGCCTCACATTTCTCCGAAATAAACTGCTGCGCCGTCATCGCCCTTTCTTCTTTGGTGAACCCGGTCTTTTCGACAAGCAGCGCATCGCTGCCCGCATCCCCGCCACCAGCGGCTTCGCCTCCCTCATCGGTCCATTGCCCGCCATCAGGATTGCCAGCCGGAACACGCAACTGGTCCGGCCTGTATTTCACACCGTCCCGCTTCGCCTCAACGAAGCGGACGAAATTCCGGAACGGTTCAAGCGCCTGTTCAGCGTCAGGCGGCAAGGGATCCTTCAGCCGATAGGCTGGCCCCTTCACGGCAACGCCAATCCGGCGGCGCGCATAAAGATAGGTCAGGCAGGTCCGTTTACGCCGAAAAGCAATAATACGCCGTCAAATTACAACAACCCGACGAACAATCGATGAGTTGATTCTATTTCTTATCCTCCTCAATCCGCGCGATTACCGGCTGCAGATCAAGAGTAACGCTTTCGTCTCCCCGGAAAACACAAACTTCGAGATGATCTTCCATAAACTCAATTTCATATCGTTCACCTACCAACGCAAACGATACCATAATTGCGTCATCTCTTGATTGCTCGAGATAAAAAGGTACACGTTTTTTTGTAAGATAGGTAAGAAACCCATTGAGCTGAGTCAGTCCATTCATCTTTTATTTCCTATATTTACGACGCCGCAGAAGTTTGAGGCAGGTACTTGTTTTTTTTATCGTGCTGCATATCTTCAATCTCTCCGACGCTGAGATCGAGAAACTCACCTGGGAATACGCGTAGCACGCTAGCATCACAATTTTTCGCTATAAACTCCTGAGCCGTCATTTTCCGTTCGGCTTCTGAAAACCCCACCTGCCCGATGGGCATGGGCGCGTCAGACGCCGTGCCAGCAGAGGGCGTCCAAGCGAGCAGCGGACGATTGGCGGGCTTGTCACCGCCCCCGCCGCCCTCATCGGTCCATTGCCCACCATCAGGATTGCCAGCTGGAACACGCAACTGGTCCGGCCTGTATTTCACACCGTCCCGCTTCGCCTCAACGAAGCGGACGAAATTCCGGAACGGTTCAAGCGCCTGTTCAGCGTCAGGCGGCAAGGGATCCTTCAGCCGATAGGCTGGCCCCTTCACGGCAACGCCAATCCTGCGGCGCGCGTAGAGATAGGTCAGGATCGCACGGTCATGCACTGCCTTCCGCAGAAATGGCGGACTGGTGTGAATCAATCCTGTAGAGACGATCAGGAAAACCCGTCATCCTCTTTCATTTTCGATGTGCGATACAACAGGTTGTAAGTCGAAATCGATACTCTCATCTCCAGTGAATACAGACACCTCTTGTCGGTCCTCAAAGAATTCGACTTCATACCTAGTACCTACAAGCGCAAAGGAGACCATGATCGCGTCGTCTCGCGATTGAACTAGACTGAATCTCATCCGCTTTGCAGCGAGAAAATTAAGAAACTCGTTTAATCTTGTGAGTCCATTCATGATCATTTCCTGTATTCTGGTCGCCGTAAAAGCTTGAGGCATCTGCCCGCTTTCTGGCTGTGTGGCATCGTTTCTATCTCGCGAATAGTCAGTCCAAGAAATTCGCTCGGGAAAACGCGATGGATACCGGCAACACAATTCGCCGAAATAAACTGCTGGGCCGTCATTTTCCGTTCGGCTTCTGAAAACCCCACCTGCCCGATGGGCATGGGCGCGTCAGACGCCGTGCCAGCAGAGGGCGTCCAAGCGAGCAGCGGACGATTGGCGGGCTTGTCACCGCCCCCGCCGCCCTCATCGGTCCATTGCCCACCATCAGGATTGCCAGCTGGAACACGCAACTGGTCCGGCCTGTATTTCACACCGTCCCGCTTCGCCTCAACGAAGCGGACGAAATTCCGGAACGGTTCAAGCGCCTGTTCAGCGTCAGGCGGCAAGGGATCCTTCAGCCGATAGGCTGGCCCCTTCACGGCAACGCCAATCCTGCGGCGCGCGTAAAGATAGGTGAGGATGGCCCGGTCGTGCACGCCCGTGCGCGGAAAATGCTGGGCAGCGAACTGAAGCCCATCTTTGAAAAGCTCTTCTTCCAACGGCCGCATCAGCCATCACCTTTCGCAATCGTCCAGTTGAAACGCATCGTCACGCAATAGGATTTTATATATAGGTTTTTTTTCCAAATGTCAAGACGGCTCCCAACGCGTCAGAAGCGTGAGCCAATCCGCAATGCGCCGGGCGCGGGCCACATTCCCTTCAAGCCCCATGGCATCGCGCTCGAACCGCAAGAGCGCGCCTTCCAAAAGGCTTGCATCGGCCCCGCGGACGAGCATGCCCATAAGGGCTGCGGCATAGAGGCTATATTCATCCGGCGGGCCACAATCGGCGATGCCGATCGGATCCCATTCATGAAGTAGGACCCGCTCGATCGCGGCCCGCGTTTCTATCCCCTCGAGACGTGAACCCATGAAACACCCGGCCTCCCTAGGGCCCAAGGGCCGCTGATTTCCCCCCAAAGGCGCGGTGGCGGAGGGCGCAAGGCCATGCTAAACGGCGCGGCGATAGAGGCACCCTGTCGGATGGGACGGGTGTCGGGGGTTCTCAAGAGAAGGCTTGAAAAGACATGGCGAAGATCAAGGTGGCAAACCCGGTCGTCGAACTCGACGGCGATGAGATGACCCGGATCATCTGGCACTATATCCGCGACAAGCTGATCCACCCCTATCTCGATATTGACCTGCAATATTTCGATCTCGGGGTCGAGCACCGCGATGCCACCAATGACCAGGTGACGATCGACGCCGCCAACGCAATCAAGAAGGTTGGCGTGGGCGTGAAATGCGCCACCATCACGCCGGATGAAGCCCGCGTGAAGGAGTTCAACCTCAAGGAAATGTGGAAGTCGCCGAACGGCACCATCCGCAACATCCTGGGCGGCGTGATCTTCCGCGAGCCGATCATCTGCAAGAACGTGCCGCGTCTCGTGCCGCATTGGACGCAGCCGATCGTCGTCGGCCGCCACGCCTTTGGTGACCAATACCGCGCGACCGATTTCAAGATCCCCGGCAAGGGCCGTCTGACGATCAAGTTCGAAGGCGAAGACGGCACCGTGATCGAGAAAGAAGTGTTCAAATTCCCTGAGGCTGGCGTCGCCATGGCGATGTACAACCTCGACGATTCGATCCGTGATTTTGCGCGTGCCTCGTTCAACTATGGGCTCGAGCGCAAATATCCGGTCTATCTCTCGACGAAGAACACGATCCTCAAGGCCTATGATGGCCGCTTCAAGGACATCTTCCAGGAGATCTTCGACAACGAGTTCAAGGGCAAGTTCGCCGCTGCCGGCATCGTCTATGAGCACCGCCTCATCGACGACATGGTCGCCTCGGCTCTGAAATGGTCGGGTGGCTATGTCTGGGCCTGCAAAAACTATGATGGCGACGTGCAGTCCGACATCGTGGCGCAGGGCTTCGGCTCGCTCGGCCTGATGACCTCGGTCCTGATGACGCCGGATGGCAAGACGGTGGAAGCGGAAGCCGCGCACGGCACGGTGACGCGTCATTACCGCGAGCATCAGAAGGGCAAGGAAACCTCGACGAACTCGATCGCGTCGATCTTCGCCTGGACGCGTGGCCTGCAGCATCGCGCCAAGCTCGACAGCAATGCTGACCTCGCGAAATTCGCCACCACACTCGAAAAGGTCTGCATCGACACCGTCGAAGCGGGCTTCATGACCAAGGATCTCGCACTCCTCGTCGGCGACAATCAGAAATGGCTGTCGACCACGGGCTTCCTCGATAAGATTGACGAGAACCTGAAAAAGGCGATGGCCTAATCGCCATCGTTTGAAATAACGGAAAGCCCGGCCTCGCGCCGGGCTTTTTTTTATAAGCGCGCCTTCACACGACGATATCGTCGGGTGGCCCGGCCATGCGCTTTTCGTGCACGCGCCGCACATGCTCTCCCAGTTCGGGATGGGCTAAAAACAGATGCTGCACATCATCAAAATCGAGCACGAGCAGATCGGTTCTCACCATCGCGCGCGCCGTCGAGGCGTGCGGCTGATCCTGCTCATTGAAGGTCGTCGCACCGAAAAACTCGCCATCGCTGATCAGGTCATGCCGGTGGCCATGATCGAGCGAAACCTGCCCTGACGTGATGAAATAGATTTTACGGTCGCGGTCACCACGCCTGACCACCACCTCATCCGGTTGCACCACTTGGGCACGCAAATAGCGCATAATGTTCGAAACATCGTCCGGTGATAGTGACGCAAACAGGGGCACGCGCACCACCATGCCCCATGTCACCACAAAATCGCGACGATGAATGACTTGCGCAAATGAGGTGGCAATGATGCCAACCGGCAATGCAAGCATCACAAGCCCCATCAACGCGGTCAGGCTCGCCACAACTTTCCCCAGCGGGGTGATGGGCACGCTGTCGCCATAGCCAACCGTCGTTAGCGTAACGATGGACCACCACATCGCATCGGGAATCGTCCCGAAGCGGTCAGGCTGGGCCTCATGCTCGACCATGTGCATGATGGATGCCGTACCAATCACCAGCGCCAACAAAATCAAACCGCAGGCCAGAAGCGCCCGCCGTTCGATATAGATCGCTTCTGAGAGAGACCGCATGCCCGGCGAATAGCGGGCGAGTTTCAACAGGCGCAGCAGACGGAACATGACGAAGACGCGGAAATCCGCTGCGACGAAATAGGCCAAATAAAACGGGATGACCGTCAGAAGATCAATGATCGCAGCCGGCGTCGTCACATAGCGCAGACGCGCTTTCCATGCTGGCAGCCGCTTCCATGGCGGATGATCGGGTGCTGCCCAAAGCCGCATCGCATATTCAAGCGTGAACATGATGACGGCGACAATCTCGAACCCGTCGAGCCAGCGGCCAAACGAGGCTTGAATCGAAGGCACCGTCTCCAGAATGACGGAGAGCACGCTCAGCAACACAAGAATAACGAGTGCATTGCGCGACCACGCCGCAAGGGGATCGCCTGGACGCGCTAATTCGAGAATTTCGTAAACGCGCTCGCGCGCATGCGCGCGCAAGCTCTTTTTATGCCGGTGCGGATGCGCGCCGGGGTTCATCAGCCCTGCAAGAGCGCGGCAATGGCCTCAAGCGCTTCACCGGCTTTGGCACCATCAGGCCCGCCTGCTTGCGCCATATCCGGACGACCGCCGCCACCTTTGCCACCAAGTTTTTCTGATCCGGCGCGCACGAGGTCGACAGCGCTGAAGCGGCCGGTCAGATCGGCTGTCACACCGACGACGAGGCCCGCCTTGCCGTCTTCGCCGGTCGCGATGATTGCCACCACGCCGGAACCGACCTGTTTCTTGCCTTCGTCAGCAAGGCTTTTGAGATCACGCATATCGACGCCGGACACGGCTTTGCCCAGAAATTTCACGCCATTGATATCGCGCACATCGCTGGCGGCACCGCCAGAACTGTTTCCGCCCATCGCGATCTTCTTGCGCGCGTCAGCGAGATCGCGCTCGAGTTTTTTGCGCTCTTCGAGCAACGCCTCAAGGCGCGGCGCGGCATCCTGCGATGGCACTTTCAAAAGGCCCGCAAGATCGCGCAGGCGACGGCTTTCTTCAGCGCGATATTTGCGCGCCACCTCACCCGTCATCGCTTCAAGACGGCGCACGCCAGCGGCAACCGCACCTTCCGACACGATAGAGACAAGACCAATATCGCCGGTGCGGTTCACATGCGTGCCGCCGCAAAGCTCAACCGAAAAAGCCTTGTTCGATTGCCGGTCCGTGCCCATCGAGACGACGCGCACTTCTTCACCATATTTTTCGCCAAACAGAGCGCGCGCACCCGATTCAATCGCATCTTCCACGCCCATCAGGCGTGTAATGACAGGCTCGTTCTGCAGCACGACGCGGTTGGCAATGGCTTCGATTTGCTCAAGCTCATCGTCGCCGATCGGCTTGGGGTGCGAGAAGTCGAAGCGCAGACGATCGGGCGACACCATCGAGCCCTTCTGTGCAACGTGATCGCCCAATACTTGGCGCAGCGCCTCATGCAGCAAATGCGTTGCTGAGTGATGCGCGCGTACAGCCGAGCGGCGACCATGATCCACTTCAAGTTCGAGCGCTGCGCCGACCTTTAACGCGCCTTCGGTGATCTTCACCTGATGCGCGAACATGTCGCCCAGTTTTTTCTGCGTGTCGGTCACCTCAGCCCGTACACCCAACCCGATCATCACACCGCGATCGCCGACCTGACCACCCGACTCGCCATAGAACGGCGTCTGGTTGAGCATGGCGATCCCGGTCTCGCCTTCCTTCAGCATCTCCACCGGCTGACCATCCCTGATCAATGCGGTGACAACGCCTTCGGCCCGCTCAGTGTCATAGCCCAAAAATTCGGTGGCACCGATCTTGTCCTTCAGGCCGAACCAGACCGTCTCGGTCGCTGCTTCGCCAGAACCCGACCATGCGGCACGCGCTTTCTCGCGCTGCTTTTCCATCGCAGCGTTGAAGCCATCGACATCGACGGAAAGACCACGCGCCCGCAACGCATCCTGCGTCAGATCGAGCGGGAAGCCGTAAGTGTCATAGAGCGTGAATGCGACATCGCCCTTGAGCGCTGCGCCTTGTGTCAGCGTCTTGGTCTCTTCGTCGAGGATCGAGAGACCGCGCTCGAGCGTTTTACGGAACCGCGTTTCTTCGAGCTTCAACGTTTCTTCGATGAGTGGCTGCGCGCGGACGAGTTCGGGATAGGCTGCCCCCATTTCACGCGTCAGCGATGGCACGAGGCGATACATCAACGGATCGCGCGCACCGAGCAATTGTGCATGGCGCATGGCGCGCCGCATGATGCGGCGCAGCACATAGCCACGGCCTTCATTGGACGGCAGCACGCCATCAGCGACGAGGAAGGACGTCGCACGCAAATGATCGGCGATGACACGATGGCTCGCCTTCTGCGCGCCGGTTGAATCGACATTGGTCAATTCTTCGACGGCGCGGATGAGCGCGCGCATCATGTCGGTTTCGTAATTGTCATGGGTGCCTTGCAGAACAGCCGAAATGCGCTCAAGCCCCATGCCGGTGTCAATCGAGGGCTTCGGTAAACCGACGCGCTCGCCCGGAGCCAATTGCTCGAACTGCATGAAGACGAGGTTCCAGATCTCGATGAAGCGATCGCCATCCTGATCCGGTGAACCGGGCGGACCACCGGGAATGTGATCGCCATGATCGTAGAAGATCTCAGAACATGGACCGCACGGCCCTGTATCGCCCATCGCCCAGAAATTGTCGGACGTTGGAATGCGGATGATCTTGGAATCGCTCAAGCCGGCGATCTTCTTCCAAAGGCCATGCGCATCATCGTCTTCGGAATAGACCGTCACCAAGAGCCGGTCTTTCGGCAGGCCGAATTCCTTCGTGACCAAATTCCAAGCAAGCTCGATCGCACGTTCCTTGAAATAATCGCCAAACGAGAAATTTCCGAGCATCTCGAAGAAGGTGTGGTGACGCGCGGTATAGCCGACATTGTCGAGGTCGTTATGCTTGCCACCGGCGCGGACGCATTTTTGCGACGTCGCGGCGGTCGAATAGGGCCGCTTCTCGACACCGGTGAACACATTCTTGAATTGCACCATGCCCGCATTAGTGAACATCAAGGTCGGGTCATTGCGCGGCACGAGCGGGCTCGAGGGCACGATTTCATGCCCATTCTTCTGGAAATAATCGAGGAAGGTCGACCGGATTTCGTTAACGCCGCTCATGAAGGCCATTCTCGCTCTGGGCCGGAGCCCAAAGCCCCGGTTTCGGGGCCGGTTTTAGTGGTCCGGGCCTGTCCGAGCAAGGATCAGGATCAACTTCAATGTGCAGGATGGCTCCGTGGCGTGATCCTGTGGGTCATCGCCCCGGCGCATTGACACGTGCGCATGCGCGTATCCAGCGATAAGCCTGCTCTAAACGGACGAAAGGGGCGCCCTGATGGGCACCCCTCTCGGCGCTGGGAACTGGGACGGCGGGTGCGGCGGCACCCGCCGTTGCGGGGTGGACTAGACCCCACGAAACAGGATCAGGCTTCGCCTTCGTCGAGATCTTCGGCGGAAGGCTCGATGTTTTCGAGAATACGCTCGGCGAGAAGGCCCGCATTCTGGCGGATCTGCTGCTCGATCTTGTTGGCGACCTCAGGGTTCTGCTTGAGGAAGATCTTGGCATTCTCGCGGCCTTGGCCGAGACGCTGGCTGTCATAGGAGAACCACGCACCCGACTTCTCGACGATGCCGGCCTTCACGCCGAGATCGATCAATTCACCGGTCTTCGAAATGCCTTCGCCATACATGATGTCGAATTCGACCTGCTTGAAGGGCGGCGCGACCTTGTTCTTGACCACTTTCACGCGGGTCGTGTTGCCGATCGCCTCTTCCTTGTCCTTGATCGCGCCGATGCGGCGGATGTCGAGACGGACGGAGGCATAGAATTTCAAAGCATTGCCGCCCGTCGTCGTCTCAGGCGAGCCATACATCACGCCGATCTTCATGCGGATCTGATTGATGAAGATCACCATGCAGTTCGAACGCGAGATCGAGGCCGTCAGCTTGCGCAGCGCCTGGCTCATCAGGCGCGCCTGCAGGCCCGGCTGCACATCACCCATTTCGCCTTCGATTTCGGCGCGCGGCACGAGTGCGGCCACCGAGTCGACCACCAGCACATCGATGGCACCGGAGCGGACGAGCGTGTCGGCAATTTCTAGCGCCTGTTCGCCGGTGTCGGGCTGCGAGATCAGAAGGTCTTCGAGATTGACGCCGAGCTTGCGGGCATAGACCGGGTCGAGCGCATGTTCAGCATCGATGAAGCCGCAGACGCCGCCCTTCTTCTGCGCTTCCGCTACGCAATGGAGTGCGAGGGTGGTCTTACCCGACGATTCCGGCCCGTAGATTTCGATCACACGGCCACGCGGCAGACCGCCCACGCCCAGCGCGATATCGAGGCCGAGCGAACCGGTCGGCACCGTCTCAATTTCCACTGCCTTCTCGTTCTTGCCGAGCCGCATGATCGAGCCTTTGCCGAAGGCGCGTTCGATCTGGGAGAGAGCGGCGTCGAGTGCTTTGGCCTTGTCCATGGAGTGACCTTCAACGAGTTTCAGTGCAGCGGAAGACATGGGTTTCACTCCTTATGGCAGGGGCTGAAATGAGTCTCAACGACCATCTGCAACAACTATGATCACGGTTTGTTCTCGTTTTCAAGTTCTATTTTTGTTCTGGTGAATTTTTTCTAAAATGCGCGGCATATCCGCGCTAAGTTGTTGTAATGATTGATAGAGCTACTCAGCTCGCGAGATGGTCCTTCACCGTCTCGATCAGCTGTTTCAACGAGAACGGCTTGGGCAAGAACCCAAAGGCCTCGCCCTCTGGCAGATTCTTGCGGAATGCCTCCTCGGCATAGCCCGAGACGAAGATCACTTTGGCCGTGATTCCTTGTTTGCGCAGTTCCTTGAGCATGGTCGGCCCGTCCATCTCCGGCATCACCACGTCGGAGACGATGAGATCGACATGGCCGATCTCCTCCATCACCAAAAGCGCCTCGGCGCCGGAACGGGCCTCATGCACGGTATAGCCACGCTGGCTCAGGGCCCGGGCTCCGAACGCGCGGACCGCGTCCTCATCCTCAACCAAGAGAATGACGCCCTGCCCGGTGAGGTCGGCCGCCGGTTTGGCCTCAGCCGCGCTTGGCGCGGTTTCGATGGGTTTTGCCTCTTCCTCGCCGCGCGGCAGGAAGATGCGGAAATTCGTCCCCTCACCCGGCGCACTGCGGCATGTGATGAACCCGCCCGATTGCCGGACAAAGCCATAGACCATGGAAAGGCCAAGCCCTGTCCCCTTCCCCACTTCCTTGGTGGTGAAGAACGGCTGGAAGATCTTTTCAACGATATCGGGCGCCATGCCGATGCCGGTGTCTTCCACTTCCAGCATCGTATAGTCGCCGCGCGGCAGATCGGCACCGCCCAATTCGGCGCAATCGGCAGCGACCACATTGCGCATCCGGATCGTCAACTTGCCGCCGTCAGGCATGGCGTCGCGTGCATTCACCGCCAGATTGACGATCGCCTGTTCAAGCTGCGTCAAATCCGCTTTCACGCTCCACAAATCGCGGCCATGACGAATGTCGAGTTCGATGCGCTCCCCGAGCAGCCGTTTGAGCAGCATGGTGATGTCGGACAGCACCTCGCCATAGAACAGGTTCTGCGGCCGCAAGGTCTGCCGCCGCGAGAAGGCGAGCAATTGCCGCACAAGTCCGGCCGCCCGCAGCGCATTCTGCTTGATCTGCATGATGTCCTGGAAGGACGGATCGGTCGGCAGATGGTTCACCAGCAGAAGATCGGTGTAGCCGATGATGCCTTGCAGCACATTGTTGAAATCATGCGCCACGCCGCCAGCGAGTTCGCCCACCGCCTGCATTTTCTGCGCTTGGGCAAATTGCACTTCGAGTGCGCGCTGCTCGGTCGTCTCCAGCGCATAAGCGAGAACGGCTTCGTCATCTTCGCTGGCTTCCGGCACCGCAGCGAGATAGAGCCGCGCTGAGCGATTGGGCTCGCGTTGCAGCCACACTTCCGCGCTCGCGGTGTCCCCGCGCCGCTCCAGCGTATCGCGCAACAACGCGGCCAAACCTTCACGATCGCGTTCCGTGACGCGGCTTGTCAGCGTCTCGCCCTCGCCCACCCGGCCAAACAGCCGCATGAAAGCCGCGTTGGCGCGCACAATGCGGCCATCGCGCGCAATCGCCGCAATCGGCAGCGGCATCGTATTGAAAAAGCGCGCAAAGCGGATTTCCGCGACACGCTGGCCTTCTTCCACATCCTGTCCCAGCGAACGGTTGAGCAAGAGCGTGCGCGAGGGTTGGGCTTTGCCTTGGGCATCGAAATCAACGCTATGGAACAGCCGCACGGGAATCCGTTCACCACCACGGCGTAACAGATCGAGATCGAGCATCTCCATGCGTCGCGATCCGGGCGCCCCTGTCAGCCCCGTCAGCAATTCAGCATCGCTCGCCGAAAAAATTTCGCGCGCCACCAATCCATCGCGGCCAAATTGGGTGAGGTCGTAACCCAACCATTCAGCCAGCGTCGCATTCGCATAAGGGATGCGTCCCTCGCCATCGATCGCAAGAAAACCGGCGGGTGCGTGGTCAAGAAAAGCGACACTCGCTTGCAATTCCTGAAACAGCGCATCCTGCTTTTGACGGTCGGCATCAATGTCGGTCAGTGTCCAGAGGGTCACCCGGCCGCCACCCTGCTGGGTGCTGCGCACACGCACCCGGTACCATCCGGGCTTGGCAATCGCATCACCAGCTTCAAGCAGGAGATCATCCGCGCCCCCCGCCCCATCACGCGCGCTTTTTGTGAGACGATAAAGCGCGGCGGATGATTTCTCAGACGCTCCGAATAGATCCTCGACACGCCGCACGGCACCGCGCAAGGGTGCGCGCACCAAAGCGAGGTAAGAAGGATTGGCATAGACGACACGCCCCTGCCGGTCGACAGCGAGCACGGCATCATCGCTCATGTCGAACGGCGCGAAATCGGACCGCTCGACCGGAATCGTGAAACTGGCAAGTCCTGCGGCAAAGATGAACAGCGCCACCACGCCCGCCATGGCGAAAAGGCCGAGGAGAGCGAAAGCGAGCGGCCGCGTCCAATCCGATGGCAAAAGCGCGAGCGCGGCGCCAAAGCCTGTAAGCACTAGCGCAAGCAGCACGAGCGGCACAAGGGTGCGGCGGCGCGGCGGCGATACGGTCGCCTGATCAGTCATGCTGCCCTCCTTATCCTTGCCTTCATCACTGTCTCTGGGCCGGCACGGCACGGCGTTTGAGCCGCAGCACGAATCCGATGATTTCCGCCACCGCCCTGTAATGCTCGACCGGAATGGGCTGATCAAGGTCGACGCTGGCATAAAGCGCACGCGCCAGTGGCGGATTTTCAATCACCGGCACGCGATTGTCTTCGGCCAGTGCCCTGATTCGCAATGCGAGATGGTCGAGCCCCTTGGCGATGCAAACCGGCGCATCCATGCCGTTCTCATAGCGCAAGGCCACGGCGAAGTGCGTCGGGTTGGCGATCACGACAGTCGCCTGCGGCACGGCGGCCATCATCCGTTTGCGGACGCGTTGGGTGCCGATCCGCCGCATACGCGCTTTGATCTCGGGATGACCTTCGTCGCTTTTGCGCTCCTGCTTGGCATCCTCGCGCGTCATGCGCAGGCGCTGCTTCCACTCATACCATTCGTGCAGATAATCGAGCACAGCAAATGCGGCGTAGAGAATGAGCGCCGCCAACAGCACACGCAGCAGCAGATCCTGAATGAGGCTGGGCAAAAGAGGAGCGGCCATACCGGTCGTTCCCGCGAGGAAATCACGCAACGGCCAGAGCGCGAAAAACAATGCCGCGCCGAGCGCAAACACGCGTACAAAACCTTTCGCCGCATGCAAGCGTGCCCTTCGCCCAAAAATACGCTCAAACCCTTGCGCCGGTGAGAGGCGCGACCATTGCGGCATCAAAGGCTCGGTGCTGAAAATCGGTTGATGTTGCACCACCCCCGATACGAGCCCGGCGAGGAAGACGAGCCCAAGCGGCAATGCGGCTAGCAAAGCAACGGACATAAGAAATTGCGTGCTGATGGTGAGAATATCTGGGCCCTCACGGCCCACTGTTCCCATCTGGCCCATAAATGCACGGCCGAGCGCTGCGAAAGAAGCGCTGCCAGGGCCGGCGATGGTGAGGAACAACGCAAAACCGCCCAACACGAAAACCGAATTCACGTCCGCGCTGCGCGGGACATCACCCTTCTCAACCGCTTCCCGGAGCCGTCGTTCGCTGGGATCTTCGGTTTTGTCTTCTTCGGCCGTGTCTTCACTCGCCATGTCGGAATCCTGTCATCTCAGAATCCCGCAAGGCGCAGGAATTGCCGCAATCCATCACTGTGTAATGTCATCATCGTTGCAGCCAACGCCGCCAACAAAGCCATGCCAGCCAAAATGACGAGCGGGATGCCAATGAAATAGATTTGCAATTGCGGCATCGCGCGCGACAGAACACCCAAAGCGCCATTCACAATGAGGCTGAGAAGAACGAAAGGCGCTGCAAGCCCGAGCGCCACCGCCCCCATTTTCGCAAAGGCCAGCAGCACCCATTGTGCAAGCCCCTCGCTCATTGACCAGCCGAGCGGCGGAAACACCGTGTAAGATTCAATCATTGCCGCGATCAACACATGATGCATATCAAGCGCCATCAGCGTGGCAATCCCCATGAGAACGAGCCCTTGCACGAGCACAGAGGATTGTCCGCCCTGCATCGGATCAAAGGTCTCGGCAAAGGTAAGCCCGAGTGATTGCACGATGAGATGACCGGCAAATTCGAGCCCGGTCGCAACAATCCTGAGCGCCATACCGAAAATGACACCGATGGCCATTTCGCTGAAGAAAATCCGTACCAGACCAGACGCAGAGCCGCGCGGAATTTCACCGAGGGGCACGATTGGCACCAGCAGCAATGTCAAAAACAGCGCCAGCAATAATCGACCCTGCCGCAGCACGATCCGCTCCCCAAGTGCAGGCACCAGCATGATCATCGTGCCGATGCGTGCGAAGACAAGCGCCGCGTCTGTCAGGGGCGGAAGAGCAAAACTCCACATCAGCCGCCTGCAACGATGCGCGCCGCGATGCGCTCCATGAAAGCAAAGAGGGCCGCAGCCATGAATGGCATGGCGATCAGCACTGTTGCGCCCACCGAAATGATCTTCGGGATTGCCACCAATGTTTGCTCTTGCACTTGCGTCATCGTCTGCAAAATTGAAATGACAACACCGACGATCAAAGCCACCGCCATCGCCGGTCCGCCAACGATCAGAAATACCGTGAACGCATCGCGTCCCGCATCCGCAATTCCGTTCATCAGATCGTCATCCGCATGACTTCTTCATAGGCCTGCACGACCTTGTCACGCAGTGCAACGACGGTTTCGAGCGCCGCTTCCGCCTCTTGGATCACTTGCACCACTTCGACGAGATCGGCTTTGCCATGCGCCATGGCGGCAGCCTTCTGATCGAAGGCGGTAATGTCCCGCGTCGCCTGCCCCATCACATTGGCGAGTTGCTCGCCAAACCCGCCAGAACCTGTCGCGTTTGTGGACGGGAGCGCCTGTGTTGGTAGAGCCTGTGTTGCGCCATAGGCGCGTGCAGCCGCAAGAGCTGTCATGGTTCACCCTCCTATTCGCGCAAGAGACCAATCGTGCGCGCGAGAAGCGCACGTGCCGACGTGATAACATAAAGCGAGGCCTCATAAGCGCGCTGCGCTTCACGCACATCGACCTGTTCAACCAACGTGTCGACATTCGGATATTTGACATAGCCATTGGCATCAGCCGCCGGATGGCCGGGCTCATGCCGTGTCGAGAATTGCCCGCGGTCGCGCATGACACGCCCAACCCGGACAAGCGAAGCGCCCGTCTCCTGATCCTGCCGCGATTCCATCACCACAAATTTGCGCCGATAGGGTTCGCCATTCGGCGTTTGCGCGGTCGAACTGGCATTGGCGATGTTCTCGGCCGCGATGCGCATCCGCGCATCATTCAATTTGAGCGAGGAGAGCGCTGTTTGAATGGAGCGATTAAGTTCCATTAGCGTTTTCCAAGCGCTGTCTTGATGAGACGAAACGAGCGCGCATAAAGCGTGGCGGCGACCTGATAATCCATCGTGGTTTCCGCAAGAGAGGCAGCTTCCTGCTCGAGAGAAACCGGCCCACCACGCGACACCGTGTTCAATCCCACCGGACTGGACGCGGCCTTTAGCCCGCCGCCCGCCGTTGGCGTCAGCTGGAGGCGCGATGTGGCGGTTCCGAAGGGCGCCAGATCGCGCGGAACGAAGCCCGGCTTGGCCGCATGGGCTATATTGTCGGCAATCACGGCGTGGCGGGACGACAGCCAAGCCATGCGAGAGCGAATTAAACCAATTGTGGGGAGATCGTTTAGGCCCATGGGGCGTTCCTCAACCGGGGGTGGCGAACGCAGCACTGGCTTGCAACAGGCAAAAACTTCCCACTTTATGGTTAAGGGAAGGTAAACGGGTGTGGAGATGCCGATTCCTGCCTTGCCCTTGCCCTCTTGTCTGGGACATTTGAGCTAAGCCCGCTTTTCAAGGAGCTTTTTGGTGACTGGCCTGTCCGCTTTGAACCTGCCGCAACCTCTCGTCTGGATCTTGGCTTTTGCCATCATCTTCGGGCTTCTGGCTGCTTTCGCGCATCTCCTGAAGCGCATTGCCGGGGGGCGTGCCACTGAGCTTGAAGGCGGGCGCAACCGTATCCCGCGGTTGGGGCTTGTCGACAGTTTCGACCTCGACCGGCACCGCAAACTTCTCATCGTGCGCCGGGACAATGTCGAGCATCTGATCCTTGTCGGGCCGACGGACGTGGTCGTTGAATCCAATATCGTTCGCGCGGCTGGGGCTGCACCGATGCGTGAGGACCGCCAAACGCTGCCGATGAGCATGGTTCAACCGGCCCCTGTGACGAGCCCGGCAGGGCCCCAAGCCCAGCCCGCAGCGCCCGCGCCGCAGCAACGCGAATTGCCTATTCCACCGGTTCCCGCCGTGCCGCAAAGCACGCCCGCGAGCCCGACACCACCGCCGGCCGCGGCTCCTGTCATGCCGACAGCGCCGTTCCCGATCCCCCAGCCGGTGCGGACCAGCGAGCCATCGCGCAAGAGCACGATGCCGCCGCCCCCGCCCTTTGGTGCGCCGAAACGGGCGCCAAGCCAGACCGGCGCCCCTCAACGGATCGAACCGACACTGACACCGATCCCCGGCGGCGCAGCGACGCCCGAAAAGCCCGCCCCTGTTGAGAAGGCTGAGGCCAAATCCGAGCCCGATACCCCGTCCGAGGCGCCTGCCAAGCCCGCGCCCGACCTGCCCGTGACGCCCGCTCCCGTGGCGGAGACAGTCGTCGCGCCGGCTGCCGCTAAGCCTGCAGAGCCGATGGCGGCGTTTGTGCCCGTCCCGCCCGCGCCTGCCAAAATGGAAGCGACCCCGGCCATCCCGCCTGTCGCGGTCACGCCGCCGCCCCTGCCACCCAAGGCGGCCGAACCTGCCCTGGAACCGGCGAAGGCTGATCCGGCCTTGGATGATCTGTCGTCGAAACTCCAGGACGTGTTGAAGGCCAATCTGCGGCCACAACCCGCCCCGATGCCCGCAGCCCAACCAGCTCAGACAGCAACGGCTTCTCGGCCTCCTTTGCCGCCCCTCCCCCCATTGCCGCCACAGCCGACGGAGAAGCTGGACGCGCCGCAAACAGCACCAAAACCGGCTGTTGTGGAGATCGTCCGCACGCCTGAACCGGCCCCGGAAGCAGCGCCCCCTGCACCACCGGTCGACGCCTTCGAGGAAGAGCTCCGCCGCATCCTCGGCCGCGCCCCACAAAAAGGCTGACACAGGCCGGTAATTGTCATTGGCTTCAATGAGTTTGTGCTTCGCAACCCATTGAGGGGCATACCTGAACGTTTTCCCCAAACTCATCTTTTTTGGCGCGGGCAGAATAGACAGGTCGCGCTAAAAAGGAGCGAAACACAATTTCGAGCCTTCTCATGCTGTCTGCTCAACCATCCCTGCCGCTTTGGCTCGAGATCGCCGCCATGGCGACAACGGGTGCCTATGGCGCTGCCGTCGCCCGGAGCCGCAACGTGCCGGTTTCAGGCACGCTCTTTGCCGGCATCATGATGGGGCTCGGCGGCGGCATGGCGCGCGATGTGCTGCTCGGCGAACAGGCTGTCGCCATTTCCAACATCTATCTTCTGCCGAGCATTCTAGCGGCAGCACTCGTCGGTGCACTGGCCTTCTATCGTGTCGTGCAAATCGCACTGCCCAATCTCGTCATCCACGGGATCGCCTTCGGCTTGCTGATATCGATTGGTTGCCAGAAAGCCTTATCAGTCGGCACGCCCGCGCTCTCGGCCATCTTTTGTGGCGTGGTGACAGCCTCCGTTGGCGGCATGGCAATCGATGCTTTGACAAAGCATCGCTCCGCCGCCTTCAGCCAAGCGCATTGGACGCTCACCTCACTCATCATCGGCAGCACTCTCTATTGGGCCCTGTCGATCATGACGAATTTCTACCTTGCGATCGCCATCACCGTTCTTGTGACGACAGTGCTGTTTGTCACCAGCGTGATGCGGAATTGGCCATCGCCGAAATGGCCGGGCGAAAGCTCGGATATGAATGCCTGAATGGGATCACAATGATGAGTATGACGACACCTTTCAAAGTCGCCGCGGTTGAATTCAACCCGACCTTCATGGAATTCGAGCAGAATATTGCTGGCGCTGCCGCGATGGCCGAGGAAGCCGCAAAAAACGGTGCGCGCCTCATCGTGCTGCCCGAAGCCGCCGTCTCGGGCTATATCTATCGCGATCTTGCGCAGTTCCTGCCCTTTATGGATACGGTGCCGGGCAAGACCACTGATGCCATGGCTGCCATCACCAGCAAGTATAATTGCTACATCGCCATCGGCATTGCTGAAATCGATCGTGACACCGGGCTCACCTACAACACCGGCGCGCTGATTGGGCCGAAAGGCTTCATCGGCAAATACCGCAAGAACGGCCTCAACCCTTCCGATGTTTTGTGGTTCGTGCCCGGCAATACAGGCTATCCGGTTTTTGAAACCGAACTCGGCCGGATCACCATGATCATCTGCTATGATGATACATATTGGGAACCGGCCCGTGTCGCAGCGGTGAAGGGCTGCGATATCATTGCTTATATTTGCAGCTCGGACCGCGTGCTGCCGCAATTGGGCGCGGAAGCGGCAGGCAAACATTCGACCATTGCCGCCGTTCAACACCAATGCGCATGGAATGGTCTCGCCATGGTTGCCGCTGATCGCAACAATGCGGAAACCAATCCCACCACCGGCATCACAGTGACGTATGGTGGCGCGGCCTCGATCTGGCAGGCCGATGGCGAACGGATCGCGCACGCAGCGAGCACGAATTATACGGCGACCATGGCCGATCAAGGCGTGATCATCTATGGCATGTTGGATCCTGCGAAGTTCAACAATGCGCAGAAGGCGACACTCGAGCGCCGTCGTCCGGAACTTTATAGCGATATTGCGTTCTATCGCGCCCCCACTGACAGCGCGGCGTCGAAGACCGCGCATACGGTGCGCGCTGCAGCGTTTCAATACCGCATCGATACCAATGCCTTCGATGACAATCTGCGCCGTTGCGCCGCAATGGTAGAGAAGGCACAACAGGCGAAGCAAACATTCGATCTGATTGTGCTGCCGGCCTTCTCCTTCTGCGGACCAGTCACTAAGGAGAATGCAGCGAACCTTGCCGAGAATGCGCTGGGCCGCAGCGTGCAGGCCGCGAGCGATTTCGCTGTCCGCCTGAAATCGCATCTTGTTGCGAGCTTCATCGAACGCGCAACGGACGGCCTCTATCACACCGCCATCCTGATCAGCCCTGATGGCAAGATCGTCGGCCAATACCGCCAGACGCATCTTGATCCCGCTCTCGACGGCGTTTTGAAAGCTGGGGCCGACCTGCCCGTGTTCGACACCGCGATCGGGCGCGTCGGCCTGATGTTGAACGATGATTTCCGCTTCCCCGAAGCGTCGGCCGTTCTCGCGCTGCGCCGCGCCGATATCATTGCAGCCCCCGTTTCATGGTCGGGCGAATATGGCGGGCGCTTGCAGGATGCAGCCGGCCTCTTTGATCATCCCTACGCGTCCAACACGATGATCTTCTGGTATGCGGCGGCGAAAACGGCACAAGCCTACACCGTGGTCGCCAATGCCGTTTCGAACGGCGTGATGGGATCAAGTGGCATCTTCACCATCAACCCGATCGATTCCCTCGAAGGGCCAGTCATTGGCTCAGTCGACAATGAAGAGATCGTCAGCGCCTCCTTCACCACGCTCGGCGAAGGCTCATGGATGAACCAGACGAAGCTCATCGGTGGCCGTCGGGCCGACCTTGCGGCCCCCCTCACCTTCCCACTGTCCTCAAAAGCGCTGGCGGCGTGGCGCGGCGAAGCGGGGTTCGTGATTGATGCCTGGGCCGCCTACCGGCAATAGGGCACAAGCGTCGCAAACAAAAAGCGGGCCGAGCGGCCCGCTTTTTTCATGTTCGGATGATGGCAGGATCAATCGTCCCGATAGACCTTCTCGTTCCGCTCATGACGCTCCTGCGCTTCGAGCGAGAGCGTCGCGATGGGCCGGGCTTCGAGGCGACGCAGCGAGATCGGCTCGCCGGTTTCCTCGCAATAGCCATAGGTGCCGTCTTCGATCCGCGAGAGTGCGGCGTCGATCTTCGAAATCAGCTTGCGCTGCCGATCCCGCGCGCGCAATTCAATGGCGCGATCGGTTTCCGATGAGGCGCGATCGGCGAGATCAGGATGGTTCTCGCTCTCATTCTGCAGGGCCGCGAGCGTCTCGCGCGCTTCCCGCAAAATGTCCTCTTTCCAGTTCAGCAGCTTGCGCCGGAAATATTCCTTCTGACGCTCGTTCATGAACGGTTCTTGATCGCTGGGCCGATACTCTGCATCAAGGACTGTCGCCATAGGCTTTTAAAACCTTTTTGTTGCCGAACTCGTGTGGCGCGCCCTTATAACGAGGGGTGAGCATGGGGGCAACGTCCAAAAGAGACCACCGAACGCCGCTCTCCCCAGCGATTTCTTATCGCCGACGTAATGTTCGCCGACCACATTCAAGAGGCCAAAATCCTACAGCTTGGGCATTGGGTTGTTTCTCAAAAAATTGGTTGTTGGGTTCGTTCTGCAAGAATGTATGAACCGCATTGACTGACGAAAGGGCGACCACTCACTCGCGTTGAGCGTCAACTCAAACTTACAGGGCGCCTAAAGGTGCCGTGGACCGCTAAGGGCGGAATACTACATAAAAGCCAACGATTTCAGATTTTTAGACCAAGTTTAGCTTTGTTCTGCCAAAATCACTCACAACCACACGAAACCTAACATAGCTTCCGCTAATGCTAACTAGCGTACTGTGACCGATACTGTTCGAGAAAAACATTTCCCATCGTAATCGTTACTCTTTTAGCCTCACACCTGGCTTTTCATCGGGCGTTCCAATGAACTCGACACCGGCCTCTTCGAAGGTGCGTTTTAGATCGGCCAATGTCCGAGGATGTGCCGCAGGCACACCATCTTGCCGCTCAAACCGCTGAATGGTCGCCAAACTCACTCCTGAAGCTTCAGCAAGCTCACGAGCGGACCAAGATAACAAACCGCGAGCAGCACGGATTTGTGCAGAAGAAAGCATATTGACATTTGCCTTAATTGCACTAAATTACCTCATATAAGGCAATTAAGCGGATTTACACTAATGAAGCTCACCTACTGGCACTCCGCCCTTCAAGGCAAATCTTTTCCTATCCACGAAAATGATCCTCAGGAGGGATGGTACCGGACGCGACCGAGGAAGGGGTACCGGAGTTTGCCGGTTCGGATCTGGCGGGATGAGGGGTCGGGAGCGCTTTTGGCTCTGAGGGATGGCAAGCGGGTCGATCCTTATGAGGTCTGGACGTGGGTGTGTCTGAACCCTGTGTCGGTGGAGGCCTATGAGGCGGTCTTGGTGCAAGGGGCGCAGTGGCCTGACGAGATTGGGTTAGTTGGGCAGGGTTTGGGTGACGGCGGTTCACGCCAGTCTCATGCAGAGCACAGGAAGCTTCGGTCCGATGGCGCAAGGCCTGTCAAACTGACAGCGAAGGTCACTGAACCGACTGCCACATCAGACATGCGGACTGCCAATGTGTCATCAGCGCGATCCGTGCGGAGCCACTCTTCGAACGCTACTCATGCGGCTGTCAATTTGTCATACGCTGCCGCAGTGGTGAACAGTCATTCTGACAGCAAGGTTCAATCAACCGTCAATATGACAGCCGGTCATCTTACTAAGAACCGTCAATCTGACAGTTGGGCGCAGAGCGCTGACAACGTGACAACCAATGCACGATCAGTTGACAGGCAGGTTCTCGCATTGAGCAATCACTCCGAGACAATCCCTTTGTCGGATCATGGACGGTTGGGACATAACAGCCAAACACATGTCACGGATTGCAATGAGCTTGAGAGCGAGGACATTGCCGTCACACTCAAGCAGGACTTGTCGGCGCTGAAGTCCGATGTCTTGGCCTGGCTTTCTGAAGTGGGCGAAATTGTTGATCAAGTCACAGCCGATCGCTGCGCCAATTATGCGGAAGCCTTCTCTGATCTCGAGAAGAAGGCCGAAGGGTTCAGAACAGCTGAGAAGAAGCCCATCTTGGAACGAGGCCGGGCCATTGATCAGCGATGGAAGCCGATTGTGTCTCAAGCCGATGAAGCCAAGCGCCTCTGCAAGAAAGCCCTTGAGCCCTTCCTCATTTCTGAGACCGAGCGTTTGGAAAAGGAGTTGATAGAACAGCTTCAGGCGGAGAATGGCGATCTCTCGGTTCTGAGCTCACTCTCGATACCCGCTAAAGCCGGTACCTTTGGTCGGACGATCTCGCTGAGGCGGGTGCGTAAGATTGTGGTGTCTGATCGCACGGCTCTTATCACCCACTACCATCGCGATCCGCGCTTCTTGAATGATGAGGCTGTCCAGAAGCTTTTGGCCAAATTGGCAGAGCATGATCTGCAAGCAGGTCTATCTGTGCCCGGTGCGGACAGTGTCGAGGAGAAGGTCGCGGCCTAAAGATCCAATCGGCGCGCTGGTTTGGCGGTTCCTCGAAGCCCTTTGGTACGGCCCTTCCGTTCAGCGCTGAGGTTTTGAGGATCTGATTAGACCCTCAAAGCGCCTTCGGACGGCACGAGCGTTCTCTGAGAGCGTTCTCTACGTTCATAGCCTTCCCTGGATTGGTCCTTTGATGACCAAAACAGGTCAGCATTCAAAATAATCACACGGTCAATACCGACCAGTTTGGCGCGCCAAAAGGCTTTGGCGTTAACGGCAGAGCTTTTTCTGGTCAGACAACACGAGAGCAAGTGAGAGGCAGAGAAACAATCATGGCTTTGAGCAAAAAGAACACCCACACACATCCATCGACGTCCTGGGAGTATGACAATGATGTACGGGCAGGATCAGGCCCGTTTGGATTGCCTGATGGTCGTAGAGCCTCAAACACATCAGCTTCTCACCATGGTTTTGATGAGGAGGTATCTGCGTTCCAGAGACCTGCACGTCCCCGCCGGCGTGATCTGATGGCGGGATCACGCCCACGGCCCATCGTTCCTAAATCCCTCTCAGAAGCCTATCGGATCGCCCAAGCTGTTTGTGCCGCCAAGATGGCGCCTAAAGGGCTTGATACGCCTGAGGCCTGCATGATCGCGATCATGCATGGATTGGAAGTGGGTCTCTCTCCCCTCTCAGCTCTTCAGCGCATTGCCGTCATCAATGGACGGCCCACCATCTGGGGTGATGGAGCACTCGCTCTCGTCAAAGCCTCGGGCCTGTGTGAAGCCATTGAGGAATGGATTGAGGGGGATGATCCTCAATCATGGATCGCGATCTGTAATCTCATCCGCAAACATGACCCGGTCCCGGTCGAACGCCGCTTCTCAACAGAGGACGCCAAGCGCGCCAAGCTCTGGGGCAAATCAGGCCCCTGGTCAGACTACCCCAAGCGCATACTGCAAATGCGGGCCCGTGCCTTCGCCCTCAGAGACGCCTTCCCCGATGTTCTTGGAGGTCTCTATCTCACCGAAGAGTTTGTGGCGGAGCCTGAGGCAGAAGCCCAATCGGTAATGCGTTTCGAAACTGAAGAGCCATTGGAAGCAGGCGCCAGTCTTAGGCCTCAGACACACCCAGAACCTGAGACAAGGGCAAAGTCTGAAGTGAGGTCGGAGACCGAAGCACATCCTCAGCCACGGTTTAAACCTGAGATGCAGGGTGAAGCTGGATCAGGATTTGAGTTTTGGAACGGCGCGAGGTCGGTAGCGAGCTTGAGACCTGATAAAGCAGCGGAACCGCAAGCAAATGCGCTGCCGACCAACAGCGACAATACCGATGTTGGTCATGCAACCGCTCCAGATACTGCGTCCGAAAGGTTTGAACGCGCGCAATCGAATGACGCCTCAATCAACGCCAGTGGCGATTGGAAGACCGAAGAAGGCGACGGGCAGGCCAACGCCGCGTCAGTGTTGGTACCCACAATCTCTTCACCACTTCCGCCACTCGCTAATCTCCGACGGTCGCGATCCATGCCGCGCCACATCAGAGCCCTGCGGTTCCGCAATCAATGGTCGGTCAAACAACCCCGAGGGCCGCGTAAAGAGCTGAGCCAAACCAACGCTGTCTCATCGGATCAGGGACAATCATCATCTCCTCAAAGGCAATCACCGTCATCGTCGTTCGAAGGGCCGTCGTCATTCTATGCCAAAGCGCCTTCATCGCCAGAACAGGCATACTCAAGTGATCGAGTGGCATCACGACGGACGAGCTCTTTGGAGATCCAAAGGCAGTCCGTTCCAGAGCCAAGCTTAACTCTCTCAATGACAACACAAGGCCAAGGCTTCATCCCGCCTGATGACATTACCGCTCACCTCGATCTCTATGACGCAGCCCTGTGCTGCGCCACGGATCCAGAAACCCTCGCTGAGATTGCCGAAGAGTTCACTGAGCGTCTTTCACAGCTTCCACGATCAAGCAGGAATGCCGCTGAACTGATCTTCGAAAAGCATCAAACGCGGATTGGCGATACTCCAACCCATGGAGACCGTCATGACTAAGCGCAGGACATTTTCTTCAAAAGAGCGCCTTGCATACTTCCTGCAAGCCAAGGGTCATTGCGCGCAATGCTCGCTCAAAATCACCCCAGGAAAGCGATGGGATCTCGACCATGTCATCCCGCTATCCCTTGGCGGCTCCAATGACATCACCAATCTCCAGGTCCTCTGCCAAGCCTGCCATACACAAAAGACAAAATCTGATGTCTCATCAAATGCCAAAGCACGGCGTATTCAGTTGAGACACCTTGGAGCCACGCGAAGTAAGCGGCCGCTGCCTTGTGGACGGAAGTCGCCTTTTAAAAGGACCATTGAAGGAATGGTCGTTAGGCGTTGATGCATGATGGATAATAATTCGGAAGAATTTCTTATAAGACAAAATTCTGCTGCTTTTTCTTTATGCCCCGATATTGCCCTAAAAGTTGATACGATATTGAATTATAAAACTTGCTAGCGCAAATGACCCGAAAGCATAATCACCTCAGCTCTAAGCATTGCGGGCCAGCTAGAGGCAAGTTATTAAGCCTGCAACGCATTAGGTAGCATTGGGGTTGGGTCAAAGGAAGGCCCATACATTTAATGAGCGTACCAAGCATCACGTAGTGAGCGATGTGATGGGAATAAATGAATTTATAGTGTCAAATTTAGTGGAAGACGCTTTAATGAAGCAGTCTCAAATCATGCCTTTATAGGACTGAAAACTCAGCCAGCCCCTAATGGCGGGGCCCTTCTTTTTCATATTCAATACCTTACCAAACCTAAGTATATGATGTGGCTACACACTCTACGGCGAAAGCGAGGTTTTCTTGACGTTACTCTGACGCAGATCAGTATATTGGCGGCGTAACACGCCTAGATTCAAAACTTTCATCGAATACTCAGATACATACCTACCGTGGAATGAAGACATATTCCCAGCGCTTGAAACTTAATATTTCAACCTAAAATCATGTAGAAGCGCAGCGAACAAAGTACCGAAAAGCATCCAAAAGCCCATTCAGATAACGCGAAATAATCATTATTTACTAAAGCTGAGCAACAACTGCGAGAATTTTTCAGTCAATTAGAAAGACAAAATATTCGCTTAAGCGAACGCCATTCATCCATGGCTATCAACGAACACGCATAGACGTACAACAACGTGAAAGTATAATTCCGCTTTGAGCTTACCAGCCCATCTGGAGACCTGCGGTCCCAGCGAGCGATGTACCACGCGGACCAAAAATGCCGTCAAAACTTCCGAAGAGCCGTAAAAGCTCGGTAATTTTCAATTGCGCGCCCGAGCGCACAACCAACGCATCACGTTGTTGGGAGGCGCCAAGCACAGTGAATGAATAGCCTGGCGCAGCGACAAAGCCGACGTTTATTGCACGGGAAGGCGTGAAATCATGCATCCAAGCGAGGCGCACGTAAGGCACCATGACGGAGCCGTCTTTCATCGCGAATTCCGTCTCGAATTGCGCGCCTAAGAATACGGGAAGCGACGACGCCGAGACAAGATCGAAGTTCAGCGCCGCTGCACCAGGCGCGCCCAAACCTGTTGTGCTGCGCTCACTCTCACGCAATTGCCAATAGGTCGAGGGCTGGAATGCTGCAAAGGGAACGACGGACATCCATCCAACTCTAATCCGATAACCCATTTCGACATGCGCACCTAAAAGCGCTCCATTGAAGCGACCCTTGGCAAATTCCGTGTCGGCCATTACGCCAGAAATCACACGTTGTGTATCCGATTTCTGGATGCCCCCAAACAATGTGCCGGTAGCATAGAAATCATCACGCTGCTTCATCGCATAAATTCCAGCAAAGCCGGAATTGACAGTGCCGGTCGTCGCGCGTTGCGGAACGGAGAAGCGGTTCGACGATCCGCTGACTGCAACACCAAACAAGAGTTCACGATTTTCTTGGATGTCGAGGCCCGCCGAGAGGCCATAACCGCGTTGCGAGAATGTAGCAGATCCAACAGAATTATTGCCACCCTGCGTGCCGTAACCCGATGCAGGCGTGGCCCACAACCGCCAGGTACGATCGCCATAGAATGTCGAACGTGTCAGGTCATCGCCGCCCCCATCGCGGACGAATTTATCCGTGATGCCATTCACATCGATGCCGCTATTCTGGCGCCACAGATTGGCCTGATCGAGTATGGAGACGGCGAACAATCCACCGGCGGTCAGCGCCACAGTTTGCGTAGAGGCAACACCTTCACCCGAGAGCGTCGATAGCGCACTGCCATAGGCAGCCAAAGTCGGCTGGGCATAAAGTCCACTCGATACGGGCGCAAATGCATTTGTTGATCCCGCCGATTGAAGCGAGTTGACCATGGTGGCGACTTGCGTCTGATTCCAGTTCAGACCAGCTGGCACCCAATTCACGGTTGTTGCGAGATAGAGATTGTAACCATCCGGATCAATCACGGAATAAGATGCGACAGCGGAGGGTGCATAGGCTAGGGCCGGGCGCGTGTTGGGATCGAGGCCCTGCCCCGTTGCAACAATCAAATTAGTCCACGAACCACTTTTGGCATAATTGGCTTGAATGACACCAATTTGTAGGGTGCCTCCCACACTCCCCGTGCCTGAAACGGTGACAGAGTCCGTGGCGCGGAGTTTTTGATCGAGTGTAATATCCATCGTGCCAGCGCCACTCTGCACGAACGATCCTTCAAGGCGGGCAGCCATCAGGCTGACAGCGCCACCAGGTGCAAAGAGCCCTTGATTGTTCAACAGCCCCGCGCCGCCGAGATCGGTCATAGGACCAGCATAATAGCTAGCACCAACTTCGTTGTTGAAGGTGCTTGTTCCCGTACCGAGCAAGACATTCCCAATGATCATGCCATTGTTGGTAATGGTTTCGTTGCCAGTCGTACCAGTGATGGCTGTTCCTGCGAGACCATCAGTCGAGGAGATCGTCCCATTATTGATGAGCGCATTGGTAGATCCTGCGCGGAAGGCGACGGCGCCCACATTGAGTCCACCGATGAGAACAGAGGATGCGCCTGTCGTGATGGTGATCGATCCATTGCTGGTCGCCCCTTCCGACTGCGCGAGAATGGCCGAAGCATTGTTACCAAACGCAGCCACTGTGCCATTGACCAAGATCGAAACATTGCCCGCAATGCCGGTTCCATTTGCGACAACCGGCGTTGCCAAGCCATTCACGCTCGCCAAACCGCCGCCGCCACCAATCGATTGTGCAACGATGGCATGCGCGTTTGCTCCGGTCGTTATCACCGAACCATCAACACGCACCGAGACCGCGCCGCCATCGCCAGTGCCACCGAGTGTCGTGCCAAGCGAGCCGCTGGTGGTATTGGCGGCCAACACCGCGCCGCCGCCACCGCCAATCGATTGTGCGAGAATGCCGAAAGCTGAAATGCCGCTGGTTTGGATGGTGCCCGTTTTCGTCACACTAACAGTGCCGCCATCCCCGACATCGCTGGATCCTGTCCCGAATTGCGCGGCGCCCGATCCAATGGCTAAACCGCCACCGCCGCCAATACTCTGCGCAACCAGCCCGATTGCCGAGAAACCTGACGTCGTGACATTAGCTGCGCTTATCACGGAAACAGCGCCGCCCGCGCCACCCGCAGATCCGCCGAGCGTGACGTCTCCTGCTTGGCCGCCCACGAACCCACCACCGCCACCGATCGATTGTGCGAACATGCCAAACGAGCCAGCGCCTGTCGTTGCAACACTTCCCGCTGATGTAATGCCAACGGCTCCGCCCGTCGACAAAAGTGCCGATGTAGCACCAAGCGTCACTTGACCGCTCGAACTGAACGCGACCCCGCCGCCACCGCCCACGCTTTGAGCAAACACGCCGGACGCATTTGAACCCGTCGTGTTAATTGCGCCGAACGTCCGAAGGGTGACATCGCCACCTGTCGCTGTACCCAGAAGAGTGCCGCCTGCTTCAACATTGAGCGAGAGGCCGGGGACGAAACCACCGCCGCCACCCAATGATTGGGCGAACAAGCCGAATGCGTAATCGCCTTGCGTATGCAACGCGCCTACATTTTCGCTGTTGACCGTCCCACCATCGCTGATGGCCCAATTACTTGCGCCAAAGAATGTATTGCCGCCTGTGGTGCCTGCAACGCCACCGCCGCCACCAACCGATTGGCTGAACATCGCACTCGCGCCAAATCCACTCGTTGAGAGCGTTGCCGTGTTCACTGCTGTTACGGAGTTGCCAATGCTCGTGCCAACGCCCGATCCGCCCAAAGTGATGTCGGCTGGCGGATCGGCTGCGAAACCACCGCCGCCGCCGACCGATTGTGCAAACAGTGCAAATGAATCCGCACCCAAGGTTAGCACCGGCGCAGTATTGCCCACGACAATGTCACCCCCCGATGCATCGCCGGAACTTGCACCGCCGAAAATAATTGACGACAGCGCTGTTCCTGCAGAACCGCCGCCGCCACCGACAGATTGCGCAAAAATGCCGCTGGACGTTGCGCCCTCCGTCAAAAGCGCATCAGAGTTGGTTACAACCACGGAGCCGCCGCGATTTTCGCCAAACCAATTACCACCGAATGACAGACTACCGCCGACATTGCCCACGCGACCGCCACCGCCACCGATGCTTTGAATAAAGATAGCAGTTGATCCGACGCCAGAAGTCATAATCGGTGCAGCGTTGGCATAGCGAAGATTACCGCCGCTAAGCGCCGATGGCGTTGATGTCGGGCTGGGACCGGTCGTCATAGCGCCCATCGTCACATCGCCGGAAACATTGCCAACATGGCCGCCGCCGCCGCCCACACTTTGGTGCATGATTGCGCCGGAATTCGCACCATAAGTGCGGATGGAACCGCGATTGATGATGTCTGTCGTTCCACCTGAACCTGACGGCGCTGTGGCGAGAAATGTGCCGCCAAGAACCACATTGCCGAAGCCGCTGCCTGCAATGCCGCCGCCGCCACCGATCGATTGCATCACATAAGCGGGCGAATCCGCGCCATACGTAACGATCGTTCCATCATTGACGATAAGGACATTGCCTGAACTGCCGCCAGCGCCACCCGATGCACCAAACGATGCATCGCCCGAACCGCTCCCGCCGCGTCCGCCGCCGCCACCAACCGATTGCGCGAAGATGCCAATCGAGTTGCGCCCAACCGTTTCAATACGCCCGGTATTGACGATGTTCACATCAACGGCATTGCCACCTGTGCCACCGGTGCCGCCGAGCGCCATGGCGCCCACCACATCGCCGCCAGAACCACCACCGCCGCCGACTGATTGCGCAAAGATACCGTCAGACAAAGCACCCGATGAATAAATGACGCCGAAGTTTCGGACAGTGACAGCATCGGCATTGCCACCTGATCCACCTTGTCCGCCGAGCGCTAAACTTGCGGAGGAAACGCCGCCAAAACCACCGCCGCCGCCGACCGATTGTGCGTATATCCCAACCGACGAGAGACCTGATGTGACAATCACACCCGCATTGCGCACGGTGACAGCAAGACCATTGCCGCCGCTCCCGCCAGAACCGCCGAGGCTGGCTGCAATTGTTCCGCTCGCAATCTCATCCGCGGCCACGATAGCACCTGCACCGCCGCCACCGCCCACCGACTGCGCAAAAATTCCAATCGCGTTACGGCCAACAGTCGCGATTATACCTGCATTCGTCACATCGACGATAGCACCATTACCGCCTGTTCCGCCTGCGCCTCCTAATGTGAATTGTCCACTTTGCGACGAGGTTCCTAAACTGCCTGTCGCAATGCCGGCAAAGCCGCCACCGCCGCCGACGGCCTGCGCGAGAATGCCGATAGCATTATGACCTCTGGTGGACATAACGCCGGCATTGGTGACAGTGACCTTATCGGCGTTGCCGCCGGCGGCAGCCTGTGTGCCCAAATTGATTGTAAGGTTCGAACCCGCATTCACGCTGCTTTCAGCAACGGTTGCGCCAGAATAGCCGCCGCCACCTCCAACCGATTGAGCGACAATCCCCGTAGCGCCATGACCGATCGTGACCATCCTGCCGGTATTGTTGACATCGACTGTGCTCGCCGATCCGCCTGCACCACCTGAGGCGCCGAGTGCTGCACTGATCGTCGCTGTTCCCGTTGCCGTTGATTGCGAAACAACTGCACCTGAAACACCGCCGCCGCCGCCCACCGATTGCGCCAAGATCCCGACGGCGTCCGTGCCGATCTGTGTCATGTCGCCGGTATTCGTTACGCTGACTACACCGCCTGCACCACCGCTACCACCGGAGCCACCCAAGCCCGCCGTAATCGTGTAGGTCGCTGCGCCACTCGTCAGTGCAGAGGATGATCCGCCTTCACCGCCGCCGCCACCGACCGATTGCGCAAAAATCCCACGCGCACTGTCACCCGCCGTCGAAATCGTTCCGCGGTTGACAACGGCCACATCGCCGCCAGCACCGCCCGATGTGCCCGCACCACCGAGCGTGAACACGGCGGATGCATTTCCACTTGCGCCGACCGAGCCTTGGCTCACCCCGCCCGATCCGCCGCCGCCGCCGACCGATTGCGCAAAAATCCCCATCGCACGCGATCCAGTAGCCGAGAGATTTCCGCCTAAGCCAACATTGACGCTGACAGCAGCGCCGTCGCCTGCAACGCCACCCGTACCACCGAGAGATAGGCTGAAGACCTGTTGTGCAGACGCGACATGCGTATTCGACGCGCCACCATTGCCACCACCACCACCGATGGATTGCGCAAGAATCGCCGTGGCACCTGCGCCGATACTGGTGACATCTCCCGTCACACGCACTTGGACCTGACCCGCATTCTGGCCCGTACCGCCAGAACCACCCAATCCCATCGCAAATTGATAGTCTGCGCCTGTTGCTGTGCCACTTGTTGTAGCGCCGCCATTGCCGCCACCACCGCCAACCGATTGTGCAAAAATCCCGGTCGAGAGTGCGCCACGCGTGGTCATCGCACCGGCAAAATCTACCTCAACCTCACCGCCGGTCCCACCAGCGCCCGCCGAACCGCCAAGCGAGAACGCGCCGGCATAGGCACCAGTACCAGCGCTACTTGTCGTCGCGCCGCCATTGCCACCACCGCCGCCGATCGATTGGGCCAGAATGCCCATCGATTGGGCGCCATTCGTCGTGATGGTGCCAATACTTGTTACGCCGACGCGTTCGCCATCGCCGCCAGCTGCGCCTGCACCACCCAACGCCGCTGCAAATGCGACCCCGTTTTGTCCGGACGCACCAGCTGATCCTGATGCGGCATTGGCTGTCGGTGTACCAGAGCCCGTCCCGGTTGCCTCCGTCGCCGTGCTCGCCCCACCATTGCCGCCGCCGCCGCCAATCGATTGCGCCATGATCGCGGTCGAGTGAGCGCCAATTGTAGCAATCGTGCCCCCGGTATAAACTTCAACAACGTCGCCACTCCCGCCGCTTAAACCCGAACCACCGAGCGTAAAGGCAAATGACGCAGATTGCGCTTGGCTCGAACTTGAGAGGGACGACCCGCCATTGCCGCCACCGCCACCGATCGATTGTGCCAGAATTCCGTAGGAATGTGCGCCCCGTGCATCGATCGTGGAGTTGCGTGCGGCAAGTGAGTAATTCGCTGTAACGGTTACCGACGCACCGTCGCCGCCCGCGGCACCAAAGCCACCAAGCGAAAATGCCGTGGAGATTTTCGATGCGTCGCTATTGACCGATGATGCGCCACCATTGCCGCCACCACCGCCAACTGATTGCGCAAAAATGCCGGCCGATGAAGCGGACGGATCAGACGATACTTGCAAATTGCCAGCAGCATCGACTTTACGGCCAACATAGATTGAGCCTGTTTGGGTGACAGTGACGACATTACCAGACGTGCCTGCACCGCCTTCGCCACCCAACGACAAACCGATCGATGCCCCACTATCGCCAGCGGCCTGCGTCCCCGATGATGTACCGCCCGCTTGCCCCGCACCGGCGCTACTGCCGCTGCTAACATTGGTGCCACTTGTGAAAGTGCCAGCGTATGCACTCGACTGCGAATTCGTCGATGTTGATGCTGCCACTGTCGCCGATGAAACCGAAGCGCCACCATTGCCGCCGCCACCGCCCACCGATTGCGCAAAGATACCGGAGGATTGCGCACCATCGGTCACGATGGTGCCCGTGTTGGTCACAGTCACCGTTCCTGTTTGGCCTGCGCTTGCTCCTGAACCGCCAAGGCCGAACGCAAGAGCGATAGTTCCACCGCTTGTTGCGTTGCTCGCAGATGAGCCGCCATTGCCACCGCCGCCCGAAACCGATTGCGCGAAAATGCCCGCCGACTGCGCCCCATCTGTGATGATCGCTGCGCCCGTGCCCGTGACTGTCACCGCTTCGGCTGATCCGCCCGTGCCGCCGCTGCCGCCAAGACTGAAGGAGCCGCCAAACTTCGATGCATCACCATTGCTCTGGCTTGCACCCCCATTGCCGCCGCCGCCACCAATCGATTGTGCAAAAATGCCCGCTGCCTGGTCGCCGCGTGTCCGAATGGAAGCGCTGCTTGTGATTTGGACCGTTCCGGCATCGCCGCCTTGACCACCCGCACCGCCGATGGAGAACCCAGCAGCAAGGCCGCTATCAGTCGCCCCTGACGATGATGTTGCGGAAGATGATGTTCCCGCACTCGTCGAATTAGTGCCTGTCGCTTGTCCAGCACCGGTTTGCGCCGTCATGCCTCCGGAGGACGAAGACGCCGTCGATGCTGTCGAAGCACTCGTCGATGCGCCACCATTGCCGCCACCACCGCCAACCGATTGCGCGAAAATTCCTGCCGATTGCGCGCCATTTGTACTGATTAATCCGCCGGTATTCACAATGACGTTTTCACCATTGCCGCCGCCTGCCCCAAAACCACCCAAACCAAACGCCAATGAGAGTGAACCTGTGCTCGTGGCGCTGCTATTGGAGGAACCACCATTGCCGCCGCCGCCGCCAACCGATTGCGCGAAAATGCCGGGCGAGTTTCCGCCGATCGTACCGATCGTTGCCAGCGATGGGTGAGCCCCAACATTGGCGTTGACTGTAACTGTACCAGCGTGCGCACCACTCCCGCCAAAACCACCGAGTGAGAAAGCGCCCGATATCTTTGAAGAATCACTGTTCAGCGTTGACGCACCACCATTGCCGCCGCCGCCGCCAATCGACTGCGCGAAAATGGCAGCAGAATTGTCGGCACCAGACGTCATCGTCGTCACGGTGCTACCACTGATGGTGTAACCCGCCAGGACGCTTCCATCTTGCGTCACGGAAACATTACCGGACGTGCCACCCGATGCAGCCATGCCGCCCATGCTAAAGCCAACAGCAATGCCGCTATCGGCCCCCGCTTGACTGGCGCCCGTCGATTGACCGCCGCTCGTTGTCGTTCCAGCCGCCGCACTATTGGATGAGGACGATGCAGTTGTTCCATCGACAGCGCCGGTTTGTGCGCCGCTGCGTGTCGAGCCCGTTGGCGCCGTTGCTGTCGACGCCGTCGAGGAAGCCCCGCCATTGCCCCCGCCGCCACCGACAGATTGCGCAAAGACACCATAGGCCTGCTGACCACCGGTCACGATCAGTCCGGTGCTCCCAACCGTCACTCCGCCTGCAATACCGCCGGTGCCGCCGAAACCGCCCATACCAAAACTAAGAGCGACTGGGCCACCTGATTGCGAATTGCTTGATGCCGTGCCGCCATTGCCGCCACCGCCGCCAACCGACTGTGCAACGATGCCAGACGATTGATTGCCTTGCGTGGTGATTTGCGCATTGCTGGTGACGGTCACGAGAGCCGATCCGCCGCCCGTTCCGCTCATGCCGCCAAGACTGAACGATCCACCAAACTTGGCACCATCGCCTTTCGATTGGCTCGATCCGCCAGTACCACCACCGCCGCCAATCGATTGCGCAACAATGCCCGACGATAGATCGCCGAGCGTTGAAATTTTTGCCGCTAAGGTTTGACCGACTTCGACGGTGACCGCAGCGCCCGTTCCACCATCGGCACCGAAACCGCCAATGCTCAGCCCTGCTGCAATACCGCCAGACGATGACGCTGTACCAGAGGGCTTCGCTGTTGTGCCATCGCTTCCCGCCGATGATGCGCTGCTGGTCGAAGCTGTACCAGAGGTGCTGCCTGATCCCGATTTTGCGACTACACCGCCCGCTGATGATGACGCTGCCGATTGGGTGGCTGAACTTGATGATGCGCCCCCATTGCCACCGCCGCCGCCAATCGACTGTGCCAAGATACCTGCTGATTGCGCACCATTGGTTGCAATCCCACCACCGGCATAGACATCTACAGTGTTGCCATTGCCGCCACCTGCACCAAAACCGCCAAGACCAAAACCAAGCGAAAATGAGCCAGTGCCACTGCTGTTGCTGTTGGCATGGCCGCCATTGCCGCCACCACCGCCAATCGATTGCGCAACAATCCCGGCCGCTTGCGCACCTTGCGTTGTTATAGCTGTCGTCGTCGGCGAAGCATTTTCATTCGCAGACACAACAACGGTTTGACCAACGCCACCGCCGCCGCCAAACCCACCGATGCTCAGTGAGGCCGACATTTTGCCCGACGCCACATTAGAGTCGGAATTACCACCATTACCGCCGCCGCCGCCAAGCGATTGTGCAAAAATGCCGTAAGAAAGATCACCCAACGCTGCGATGGAGCCTGTCTGCGTCACTTGGACCGTGCTGCCATTTCCCGCGGCAGAGCCGCTGCCGCCCAACGTCAGAGCAAATGAATTTTGAGCTGAACTAGAAAAAATCTGCGGCGCGAAACTCCGCGCTTGACCACCATTGCCACCACCGCCGCCTACCGATTGAGCTAGAATGCCAGCAGAATTCACCTGCGCGGTTGAAATAGAACCGACATTTTGCACGGTGACAGTCGATGCTGACATGCCACCGCCGCCTGATCCGCCCAGCGTGATGCTACCGGACGATGTCTCGCTCGTGCCCAGTGTGCCCGACAATGCAAAGCCGCCATTGCCGCCATTGCCGCCAATCGATTGCGCAAGTATGCCGCCTGCATTCAGCCCCGCAGTCGCAATCGATCCGCTGGAGTTAACCGTCACCGCCCCTGTGGAGCCGCCGCCGCCACCACTCCCGCCGAGAGTGAGTGTGCCAGCCAGTTTGGAACTGGCCGCGCCAGCAGCGCTAAAACCACCATTACCGCCAGAACCGCCAAGCGATTGCGCAATAATGCCGGTTGAGCTGTCTCCCGATGTGGTGATCGAGCCATTGTTGAGAACACCAACAGGGCCTGCGCTGCCACCTGCGCCGCCTGTGCCGCCAATCGCGATTGTCGCAGCACCATCTTGCGCCGCGCTTCCGCCGACTGTGAAACCGCCATTGCCACCCGTGCCGCCGATGGCTTGCGCGAGAATACCAACCGATTGTGTGCCTTGCGTCACAATTCCTGTCGAAGCGCCCAACGTACCAAATTGTGTACAAGCACTGGCGGATGCAACGCCATTCGCCACGCACACACCCAAGGCCGTACCGCCCGCACCACCGCCGCCACCGATGGTGACATTCGCTGCACCAGAATTGGCGAATGCGGCACCGACACTCATTCCGCCCTGTCCGCCCGAGCCACCAAGCGATTGCGCAATGATACCCGCCGATTGACGACCTTGCGTGGTCAGAACACCTTCGCTGGCAACCGTAACAAAACCACCGGTCTGGCCATTCCCTGCGCCACCCGCGACCGAAACATTGACGCCAGCATTGCCGCTCAGTGCGCCGCCGATGGCGTAGCCACCATTCCCGCCATTGCCTGAAATCGACTGCGCCAAGACCGCAGCACCATTGTCGCCGCTTGTCGTGATGGCGCCATTGTTCAGAACGCCAACGGTTCCTGCCGTTCCACCATCTCCGCCGGCACCTGCAATTCCGACACTGGCAGCACCCGTGCTCGCAACAGATGCAGCAATCGTCATACCGCCATTGCCGCCACCGCCACCAAGCGATTGCGCGATGATGCCGGCCCCCGTGGTACTCAATTGCGCATTGCTGCGCGATGTGAGCGCAGTGCAATTGATGTCGGTCGTACCGCCATTGGCGACACAGACTTGACCCGCCGTTCCACCATCGCCCGCAACGCCGCCAACAGTGACGGTTCCACCGGCCGTGTCGGACAGAGACCCGCCGATCGTGAAGCCGCCATTGCCGCCTGCGCCGCCCATCGATTGCGCGATGATACCGCTTGAACCTGAGCCGGTTGTTGTGATGTTGCCTGACGATTGAACGGCCACAAGACCCGATGTTGCGCCGCTGCCGCCGCCGCCGCCCACTTGGATCGCCGCCGATGCTGTAGAGCTGGCACCTAGACCCGCTGAGAACCCACCATTACCGCCATCGCCTGCAATCGATTGCGCGACAATGCCACTCGATTGCGCGCCACTCGTTGTGAGATTGCTGGCGTTGGACAACGAGACGCCGAACGCTTGCCCGCCCGCCATGCCACCAGCACCGACGCCAATCGATGCCGCCGCAGTGCCACCGATGGCGGCGGTTGCTGCAAATCCGCCATTGCCGCCATGCCCACCAATCGCTTGCGCCACAAGCGCACTGGATTGATCGCCAGCGGTGATGACACTGCCTGTGTTGTTGATGAGGCCTGTATAGCCCAAACCGAAAAGGCCTGTCACGAATGTTGCTGATCGTCCCGCCGTGCCGCCCGTTCCGCCTCGACCGCCAACGCCAATGCCGACTGCGCCCGTCAATCCAATAGTGCCGATGATGGCGAAACCGCCACTCCCACCCGAGCCGCCAATCGATTGCGCAAGAACACCATTTGCATTCGCGCCGTTGGTGGAAATCACAGCACTGTTGGTGACGGTTGCAGTTCCCGATGTACCACCCGATCCCGCCACGCCGCCTATTGCGAACCCAGCCGACACGTCACTCCCGCCGCCGGTGATCGCAAATGCGCCATTACCACCCGAGCCACCGATCGATTGTGCTGAAACGCCTTGAGCCGCATCACCTATCGTGGTGATGGAACCGGCGGATGTGACGCTCGCCGTTCTCGACGAGCCACCATTCCCGCCTAATCCGCCCAGATTGCCTGACAAAGAAACAGCAGAGGAAATCGCGCCGCCCGCAGCCAAGGCGCCATTGCCGCCGTGTCCACCAAGCGATTGGGCGAGAAGTCCGGTTGAGCCGGCGCCGAATGTGGAGACCGCTCCCGTCGATACAATCGTGGCGTTCGACCCGCTGCCACCGGCACCGCCATTGCCGCCCATGTTTAGAGTGAAGCTGCCGCCACCGGACAAAGCACCACCCACACCGAAGCCACCATTGCCGCCAGAACCGCCAATCGATTGGGCAAGAATGCCGAACGAATTATAAGATTCGCCTGCACTCGTCAGCGAGGCAAGGTTCGAGCCAGCTTGGATCAAACCCGTACTGTTGACGGAAGCAGAATTGGCGTTACCGCCTGTTCCGCCCGCACCGCCAATAGCAGCCGACGCACCTGCTGTTAGTGCAAGTGTGCCACTCGCTGCGGTGCCGCCATTGCCGCCTGATCCACCAATCGATTGCGCGATAATGCCGCTGGAGCCAATGCCCAAGGCGCGCACAGCAGCCATATTATTGACTGTCACGACACCGGGCGTGTTGGCACCCGTTCCACCACTTCCTGCACCAACACCAACTGCACTTCCTGCACCTAGATCGCCGCCAATTGCGTTGCCGCCATTGCCGCCGCCACCCGCGACGGATTGCGCGACTATGCCATGCGCCATCGTACCAGACGTCGTTATGCTTCCGTTGCTATTAACGGTGACATTACCCGCACCTTGATTGCTGCCGCCTGACCCGGCCAAGCCAACTGTCACAGGAATTATTGCAGCACTCAGCGTGACTGTGTTGCCGCCATTACCGCCTGTGCCGCCAATCGATTGCGCAAGAATGCCGTGGGAGCGATCGCCGCTTGTGATGATGTTGGCACTTGTTTCAACGCCGACCACATTGCCGGCGCCAGAAGCGCCGCCATTGCCCGCCATAGCAACACTCACCGCAGCACCGACCGAAGCCGTGATTGCAACCGTATTACCGCCATTGCCGCCACCGCCGCCAATCGACTGAGCGACAACGCCACTGGAATCATTACCGCTCGTCAAAATAGGAACGAGCGAACTCACATAAACAGGTGCGGATACACCACCGCCACCAGCCGTTCCGCCTGTAGTGAACGATACCGTGTCGCCCAATGACACTGTGACAGAATTGGCGTTGCCACCATTGCCACCGCCACCACCAATCGATTGCGCAATGATGCCCGGCGAGAAATGACCGACCGTTCTTATTAAGCCGCTAGAAGAAGGATTTATGATTTCAGGCGGTGAAGAACATGCGCCTGAACTGCTTGCTAAAGACGAACTGCCACAATTAATGCCGACAGTAGATGCGTTGCCGCCCAAACCACCCGTTCCACCCATGGTGACACTGACAGCTGTGATACCCGCGAGCGCGGCATTACCTGCATTACCACCGCCGCCGCCAATCGACTGCGCTACAATCCCAGGTGAGGCATATTGGTATGTCGTGATAACGCCCACATCATTGACATAGACGGCTCCGGCTGCACCGCCTGCACCAGCGCTGCCACTTTTCGATGCGCCGAAGAATAATCCAGCCGCTTGCGATCCGCCGCCATTTCCCCCGCCACCACCAATGGATTGCGCAAGAATTCCAGGAGAGCTCGTTCCGTTCGCAACATTGGCGGTTGTAATCAACGCATAATTAGCAACCTGTACAGTGCCGCCAGTTCCACCAGAACCGCCCACACCGCCAATCGATACTGCAAGCGATGAAGCGGTTCCGCCGGTGCCGCCGCCGCCGCCAATCGACTGAGCGACAATGCCAGGCGCCAATGTTCCTGATGAAGAAACAGTACCGGCAATGTTATTGACTTGGACAAGGCCGCCATTGCCGCCATCTCCGCCAGCGCCGCCGATGGCAACAAGCCCTGCTGCAGATCCCGCATTACCGCCTGCGCCGCCAACCGATTGCGCCATGACGGCCGCATTGCCATCGCCGCTTGCTGAAATTTGCCCGACTATTGTGACAGGACTGATAGATCCATTATTGACATAGACATTCCCGGCATCGCCACCGAGCCCGCCACCGCCGCTATACGCGACGACGGCTGATGAATTACCACCGCCGCCAGCAAACATGCCGACGCTTTGGGCGAAGACGCCGACCCCGTTGGCAGCCGTGATCGAGCCGTAATTATTGACCGTGACGGTGCCACCGCCGCCACCCGCTCCGCCTGTGCCACTGCGCGACTTGACCACGCTGCTATTGTTGGTCCCCGCATCGCCGCCTTGTCCGCCAGCGCTTTGTGCCCAGATGCCGTAAGCATTAGCCAGTGTTGTAACAATTGTGCCGTTATTACTAACCGTGACATTGCCACCATTGCCGCCCTGCCCCCCATCGCCCGAATAGGCTGGCGCAGACGTCCCGCCAGATTGGTAATGCCCTCCCTCGCCGCCCGCACCACCATAGCTATAAGCAATAATGCCACTCGCAAAAGGCGATACCGCATTGCTGTTGATCGAACCGTTCAAAGTGACATTGACGGCACCGCCCGTGCCGCCATTACCCCCATGACCCGCATGTTGTGGGCTTGAGCCAACGGCAGCACCATACGCATTGCCGCCTTCACCGCCATTGCCGGCCTGCGAGCCAACAATCACACCAGCTTGATCAGTGGGAGCCGAACTCCCGGTGATGATGATCGCACTGCCACCCGAATAATTTGTCCCCGCGCCGCCACTGCCGCCATTATGCGCGGAATGAAGATCCGTATCTTCATGGGACGGCTGAGATGGTGTACTAGGTTTGGATTGCACATCCGCTTGCAAACAATAATTACTGAATGCAGGTGGTGGCTCCGATGTCTGCCCTGTCGGGATGGGGCACGATTGCGCCATGGCCGAGGCCGACCAGAACGCAGCCAGCGCTCCAATCAAGCGCGGCACTATCATGCGGGGGAGCTGATACACCGCGCTAAACTTCGCGCGCTACTGAATTTTCTGATATTGCATTCCGAACTCCGCAAGCGGGTGCACAATCGTCACAGGCTCACGATTCATCGTTTGCATTGCAAGATTGAGGCGCTGGCCTTTTTTCAAACTATCAAGAAGATCAGGCGCAACCGGCAGTCCTACATAGCATGCGCGTTGATCGCACGATTGAATGGCAAGCACCTGCGCCTTGCCTTCATCAATTTGAAGCGTCAATCCAGCAGGCAGATAAAGTCCCAACGGCAATTGAATCATCATCACCGGTTGACGCGTATCGCCCGGCACCCGAACACTGATAAATGAAATTTGTTGCCTCGTTGCCTGCACAACCACTTGCTGATCAAGCGTACATTCCAAAGGCGCCTGACGCGAAATGCTCGCGCACCGCGCACTCCATGCCGGTTGTGCATTTGCCGACGCTGCCGCTTGCGAAGTGTTCGGTTGAGGAGTGCTTGCCGGAGGAGCGCTTGGCTGAGAAGCATTTGCCGGCGGCGCCTGACGTGGTTGTGTTACCGCAGGGTTTGGTGCCGCCGGTTTGTTCTGGGCAAAAACCGTGAAGGCTATACCAACAAGACTTACTGAAAGAGCGCCGACCGCAGCCCGCTTAGTGAAGACAGAACGCAACATGGGCCCACTCGAATCAGCTGAAGATTCTTGAGGTTATGAACAATCTGTTAATTTAACAAGGGCATCAGGCGAATTATGATGATAGACACCTCACGGTAGATGGCATTCCGGCTAGCAACAGAGATAATGCTTTACCGTAAAAGCTAGATACACAGTCGGACCATCTATGACACAGCCTTTTACTGTTCCACCTGTTTCATCAGCGCTGCGTGTGGCGCTGGCGCCACGCGGCCATCTACGGGCTGGCATCAACCTCTCGAACATGCTGCTTGTCTCCGCACAATCACCCGACGGTTCTTACGACGGCGTATCCCCTGATATGGCACGCGCTATTGCGTCTGCGCTTGATGTCCCTTGCGTCCTCGTGCCGTTCCCAAGCCCCGGCGCTGTAGCCGATGCGCTCGCCGACGATGCGTGGGATATCGCGCTGATCGGCGCAGAACCGCAGCGCGCAATAATGATTGCGTTCACGCAAGCCTATGCGGAGATCGAAGCCTGCTATGCGGTTCGCAACGATAGCGCCATCACGACCAATCAAGACGTTGACAAGCCCGGCATCCGGATCGCGACTATGGTGCGTGCCGCTTTCACGCTTTGGCTCGAACGCAACATCACGCATGCCGCCTTGCATTTATGCGATAGCCTCGACAAAGCACGCGATGCATTCGCCAACGGAGATGCTGACGTTCTGGCAAGTCTGAAATCCAAAATCATCGACTATGACTTGCCCGGGACTCGTATCATCGAACCCGGTTTCATGACCGTACAGCAGGCGATTGGATGCGCCCGCACACAGGATCCCACTGTGGCGCACTGGTTGAATGCATGCGTACGCAGCGCCTGTGCGGGCGGATTTGTCGCACGGCAGATTGCAGCCCGCGGCGTCAAAGGCTTGAAGGCCGCCGCACCAGACTGAGGCGCGATATTGCCCAAGCCCAGAGCCTAGTTTACCTCTCATACAAAAGAAAAACCGCCCAGCGGGCATAGGGGGAGGTCAAGGCGAATGGTGGAACGCGTCGTTTTGGTCACGGGTGGCACCCGTGGCATTGGTGAAGGCATTGCGCGGGCTTTCGCTGAAGCGGGACATCACGTCATCGCGTGTGGTTTGACGCAGCAGGAGTGCGACGCGTTTACACCGCATGACAACATCCGCACAGCCGTACTCGACGTCACGCAGCAGGCCTCCATTGATGCCGTGATGAAGCCACTCACAAGGCTTGATGCGCTCGTCAATTGCGCAGGTGTCATCTTGCGCGGCGGGGCCGAATTCACGATTGAAGGCTTTCAACGGACGCTCGATATCAACCTGACAGGCACGATGCGCATGTGCATCGCCGCCAAGCCTCTGCTGGCGCAAACACAAGGCGCCATCATCAACACCGCTTCGATGCTGACCTTTCAAGGTTCACCCTTCGTCCCGGGCTATGCCGCATCAAAAGGGGGCATCGGGCAACTCACCAAAAGCCTCGCCGCCGCATGGGCCGCAGAGGGCATTCGCGTGAATGCTTTGGCGCCCGGTTGGATCGAGACGGAATTGACCCGACCGCTCGTCGAAGATGCGGCGCGGTCCGCGCCCATTCTCGCGCGTACGCCGATGGGGCGTTGGGGCAAGCCTGACGATATTGGCGGCGTTGCCGTTTTTCTTGCATCCGACGCCGCGCGCTTTGTGACGGGCGCCATCATTCCTGTCGATGGCGGCTATCTGGCAGTTTAAGAGGGAGACTTTGTGATGACCGAACCCGTCCCCACCCATTCCGATAAGTGGATTCCTTACCGCCATCCAATGCCGAAGGAATCGCCGCCGGAATTGATCGTGCCCAATGTCATCCCGCAAGACGAGCGCATTTGGGTGCCAGTCGATGACAATGTCTGGTTTCGTCCGCTCTGCATGAGCGCGTCACGCGGCTATTGGATGAACCTGCTACGCGTCCGCCGTGCCGGCGTTCTGTCGCGCCATCGTCATCCGCAGCCCGTGCATGGTTATGTCATTAAGGGCGAGTGGCGCTATCTGGAGCATGATTGGGTCGCGCAGGAAGGCTCTTACGTTTACGAAGCACCCGGCGAAACCCACACGCTTGTCGTCGACCCGCATGTGGATGAAATGATCACGATGTTTCAGGTCAATGGCGCGATGATCTATTGCGATCCCGATGGCAATTGCACGGGCTTCGATGATGTCTTCACGCGTATCGACAAGTGCCGCAAACATTACATCGCCAGTGGATTGGGCGAGAGCTATATCGACCAATTCATTCGATGATCTTGCGGCGATAGAGCACGATGTAAAGACCGCTGCCGACGACCATCGCAATCCCGACAAAGGCGATGGCGTCTGGTACGGTCTTGAATAAAAGAGCGCTGAACAAGATCACCCAGAGAAGCTGGACGTAAGACAGCGGGGCTAAGCGCGACGCTGGCAAATAATGATAAGCCGCGACGATCAAGAGCTGACCGATCGATCCCGCGAAGGCAACCCCCATCAACGGCCAGACCATGCGGGCCGTCGGCCATGAAAAATCAAAGCCGAGTGCAACGGTCGCACCCAGAAGCCCATAGAGCGCTGTGTAACACGCTGTCACGCGCCGGGATTCCGTCGCACTCATGAATTTGGTTGCGAGCAAAGCCGCAGCCCATGTCGCCGCTGTCAGAATGGGAAAGAGCGCAGCCCAACCGAAGCCGCCTTCTCCGGGCCGCACGATGAAGAGCACGCCCGCAAAACCTGTCATCGCCGCCACCCAATGCGAGCGCGATACCGCTTCTCCCAGAAGCAGCGACGAGAAAACCACGACGATGAGCGGCGCGACGAAGGCAATCGCCGACGCGTTGGCAACCGGCACCCAAATAAGACCGATGGCAAACAAGAAGCTGGCGAGAAACACGCAGATCGCGCGCAACGCCTGAAGCCATGGCGCGCTTGTGCTCCGCAATGAAACGGGTCGCCCCATGAACAAGAGTGGCACCGTAATCAGCGTGAATGCTGCGTAGCGGGCAAAAATCACCAGCCGCGGCGAAATTTCGCTCACCACATAGCGGGTTAGCGTGTCTGAAATAGCGAGCGAAAATGTAGCGAGGAGAATAAGCCCAACGCCGAACACGCGATTGCGGCGCTCGCCTTTTAGAATCGGAAAACCCACTGTCGCCCCGCTCGTCTCAACGCACCGAGTTTACCCTGCGCAAGGCGTTCGGGAACTGCCTCATCCGCGCGCCGGGGGCAGAGCTGTCATGCATTCTCACGCGTCGCTGTCTTTCGCGGGCGCGCTCTTAAAGAGATTGCTGGCAAGATCAGACAGGTTCGGCGGCGGCAAGGCGACAAAAGGTAAGGGTCGGCAGACTTCAATGGCAGCAAGCCCAACGCGCGCTGTCATCAGCCCGTTGATCACACCTTCACCAAGCCGCGCTGACAATTTCGCCGCGAGCCCCTGCCCTACCATTTGCTGCACGAGCGTGTCGCCAATCGCGATCCCACCCGTTACAGCAAGATGCGCAATGACCGCGCGCGCGACGCGCCAAAAGCCAATCAAACCGAGCCCGGCCCCGTAGAGTTCGGCGATGCGGCGAATGAGGCGCAGTGATTGCCCGATAACAAAAGCAACATCGATCAAAGCGCGCGGTGAAACCGCCGTCACGACGGAGACGCGTTTGGCCGCTTGGATCACGAGCATGCGCGCTTCAGCATCAAGCGTCGTCATCAAATCACGCTCGACCACGGTGAGAAGGTCGCGTCCATCGATGACCGCCCCGCGTGTCGCCTCCACAGCCCGCCGCCCGCGCGCCGTATCAGGCCGCTTGGCATAGAGTGAAACAAGCGCATCGCGCACACTCCGCGCTTCGGCGGCATTGTCGGTATCAAGCACATCAAGCGCGCGCGCTTTCAGCTTGGCAAGACTGCCGAGCCGCCAGAGTGCGCCGAGCTCGCGACCGACAAAACCCAATGCTCCAATGGCTGCCAGAATGGCGAGCGCCAACGCAACCCAGCCCAAGACCGGTTCGCGCGCGAAAAGGTCTACGATGAAACGTTCGACCGAAATGCCTAATGCGAGAAAAGCGAGCCCCGAGATGGCGCCCAAAAACAGCGTGCCGAAGCGGCGTGGCTTGACGGGCGGCGGGACGATCACAGGGAGCGCAGCATCATCGGCCAGCGCCACCGGCTCCGGCAGTGTGCTGATTGTCACGCGCGGATCGTCTGGCGCAAAGGCCCGTGGCTTGATGGCGCTCATGGGAGCTGATCTCCGATGAGGAATTCGAGCGCGCGATCAAGGCGGATATGCGGCAGCGGAAAGCCGCGGTCCTGTGCTTCGATCAGCGGCGGCCGAAAACGGACGAATTGCATAGACCCTTTCGGGAAACCGCTATCGATCGCCAATTCAGGCTTGGCAGGCAAATCGCCGGGAAAGATCACGGCTTCGCGTATGCCATCGAAGACCACATCGCCGATGACTTCCCCTTTGAGTGGCACCCCCGCAATCGCTGGCAGAACTGTGGAACCATCGCGCACATCTGCTTCGCGCGTCGCGCGCACAGAGGCGAGCGCAATCACATCGATACGCGCGCCGCTATCGCCGATCCGCCGCATCGAGCGCTCGACGATGAGCCGCAAAATCGCCTCCAACCGATCATGACTGACAGAATTGAGGTGATCGGCTTTGGTCGCGGCAAACAACACGCGATCAATCTTCGGACGGAACCAATCGGTCCAGAAGGAATCGGCCCCTGTGCGGAATGCGCCGAGAATATCGTCAAGCGCGATGCGTAGATCGGCGACCGCGTCCGGGCCAGCATTGAGTGCATAAAGCACATCGACGAGAACGATCTGCCGATCGAGCCGCGCAAAATGATCACGGAAAAACGGCTTCACCACATGATCGCGATAGGCATCGTAGCGCCGTGCCATCATGGCAGCGAGCGTGCCACTCTTAATCTCACCTGAGACAGGCAGAGGCGCAAAAGTAAGTGCTGGCGCGCCTTCGCGCTCGCCCTGCATCAGAAAATGGCCGGGGGCCAACCGTGCGATGATCGTCGGATCATCACGCATGGCTACAAGGCTCTGGCGGAAAAGCTCTGCGATCCGCTGCGCCTCGATTTCATCCGCTTTGCCAGCGGCGCCCGCTTCAGCAGCCTGCAAAAAAGCGGTTGCGTGTTTCAAACGTTGCGGCGTGCGGCAGGCCGCAAGCGTGTGTCGTGACCACGTCGCATAATCCTGCTTCAGCAATGGCAGATCGAGCAGCCATTCACCGGGATAGTCGACAAGATCGAGCGTGAGACGTTTTGGTCCACGCCGCCAACCGCTCTTCGATTCATAATCGATGACGAGACGTAATTCGGCGATCGCCCGCGTTGAGTGGGGCCAATGCCGGTCTGCACCTAAGAAGGCATCAAGATGCGCCTCATAGGCAAAGCGCGGCACCTGATCATCCGGTTGCGGCGCGAGTTCTGCACCAGCAACACGACCTTCCGCCATGGCAGTGAGCACGGGAAACCGTCCTCCGGCCGTCAATGCATGCACGAGCGCGGTGATGAACACGGTTTTGCCTGCACGCGATAGGCCCGTCACACCAAGCCGGATTTTCGGCTCGATCAGATTGCCCGCTGCATCGCCAATGGCCCGCGCGGCCAATCCAGCTTCAAAGGCGAGATCGTCGAAAAATCCGCCGGCCATCAGCGCCCCGGCATCGGCAGGCAGAAGCGATCAAGCCGCGCCATGTTGGGCTGAATGTCGTGCCAATCCTCAATATCAAAATCGAGCACAGCCAAGGCTGCGGGCGCGAAATGGTCTTTCATCCGCGCATAAGCATAACGATCACCAAAGCCGACACTGGATGTCGCAAAATCTTCGATCCCGGGATTATGCGCACACACCAAAAGCGTCCGCTGCGTGCCACCGCGCGCTTTCACGATGGCGCGCAAACCTTCTGCGTCAGCATCATACATCGCGTCATCAAAGACGGTGTCAACGGAACCCAAGGGTTGCGACGCCAGTGCCCATGTCTGCCGTGTCCGCAGCGCGGGCGAGACCAATGCAAGATCTGGCCATAATTGCTCGTCTTTCAAATAGACGCCAGTGTCAGCAGCTTCCGCTTCGCCACGCGCATCTAGAGCTCGATCGAAATCGGGGGCCGCATCATGCGGCACCGCCTTCGCATGGCGCAGCAGGATCAAGCGCTTCATCAGCCGCGCTCCCGCCTGTTCATGAAGGCGAGACGCTCGAACAAATGGACATCCTGCTCATTCTTCAAAAGCGCACCATGCAAGGGCGGGATGAGCTTTTTGGGATCACGCTCCATCAACAATTCTGGCCCGATCTCTTCCGACAGCAATAATTTCAGCCAATCAAGCAGTTCCGACGTCGATGGTTTTTTCTTAAGCCCCGGCACGTCCCGGATCTCGAAGAACAAGGCCAGCGCCTCAGCGACAAGGCGCTTCTTGATGTTCGGGAAATGCACCGCGACGATATCTTCCATCGTCTCGCGATCGGGGAATTTGATGAAATGGAAGAAGCAACGACGCAAAAACGCGTCCGGCAATTCCTTCTCATTGTTTGAGGTGATGACAACGATCGGCCGCTGCCGTGCCTTGATCGTCTCACCGGTCTCGTAAACAAAAAATTCCATTCGGTCGAGTTCGAGCAAGAGATCGTTAGGGAACTCAATATCGGCCTTGTCGATTTCATCGATCAGCAAAACTGGCCGCGTCTCGCTCGCGAAGGCCTGCCAGAGCTTGCCCTGACGAATATAATTTTTGATATCAGAGACACGCGGATCACCGAGCTGGCTGTCGCGCAAGCGCGAGACCGCATCATATTCATAAAGCCCTTGCGCGGCTTTCGTTGTGGATTTGATATGCCATGTCAGGAGCGGCGCGTTGAGCGCACGCGCAATCTCTTCCGCCAGCACAGTTTTTCCTGTGCCCGGTTCACCCTTGATCAGAAGCGGCCGTTCCAGCGTGATCGCGGCATTCACGGCGACTTTGAGATCGGGCGTGGCGATATAATTCTCGGTTCCGTCAAAACGCATCATTCGGTCCATTACATGCGGAACACGCCAAAGCGTGTGTCAGGAATTGGGGCATTGAGCGTGGCTGAAAAGGCCAAGGCCAGCACGCGCCGTGTTTCGGATGGCAGGATGATGCCATCGTCCCACAAACGCGCGGACGCGTAATAGGGATTGCCCTCTTCCTCATATTTCGCGCGGATCGGTGCCTTGAAGGCTTCTTCGTCCTTGGCGCTCCAATTCTTGCCTTCGGCCTTGAGATTATCCTTGCGGATGGTCGCGAGCACGCTTGCCGCCTGTTCGCCGCCCATCACGGAGATGCGTGCATTCGGCCACATGAACAAGAAGCGCGGCGAATAGGCCCGGCCGCACATGCCGTAATTGCCAGCCCCGAAGGAACCGCCAACAACGAGCGTAATCTTCGGCACCTGCGCAGTGGCCACAGCGGTCACCAACTTGGCGCCGTCTTTTGCAATGCCGCCCGATTCATATTGGCGGCCCACCATGAAGCCGGAAATATTCTGCAGGAACAGTAGCGGAATTTTGCGTTGCGCGCAGAGTTCGATGAAATGCGCGCCCTTCACCGCACTCTCGGAGAAGAGAATGCCATTATTCCCGATGATGCCGATTGGCATGCCCCAGAGATGGGCAAAGCCGGTGACAAGTGTTGTGCCATACAGCGCCTTGAACTCATCAAATTCGGAGCCGTCGACAAGCCGCGCGATCACTTCACGAATGTCATATTGCTTCTTGAGGTCGGTCGGGACCAAAGCCTCAAGATCGGCCGCGTCATACAGGGGCTCACGCGGATCGCGCAGCACCACCGTCTCAGGCTTGCGCGTGTTGAGATTGGCAACGATGGATCGCGCAATCTGTAACGCATGCGCATCATCCATGGCGTAATGGTCGGCAACGCCAGAGACGCGCGCATGCACATCAGCACCGCCTAAATCTTCAGCCGACACTTCTTCACCCGTGGCCGCTTTCACAAGCGGCGGGCCACCAAGAAAGATCGTGCCTTGCTTGCGCACGATCACTGTCTCATCCGACATGGCCGGGACATAGGCGCCACCCGCCGTGCATGAACCCATCACCACAGCGATTTGCGGAATGCCCATCGCCGATAGATTGGCTTGGTTGAAAAAGATGCGGCCGAAATGCTCGCGATCCGGAAACACATCGGTCTGATGCGGCAGGTTCGCACCACCGGAATCGACCAGATAGACGCAAGGCAGCCGGTTCTCGCGCGCGATCTCTTGCGCCCGCAAATGCTTCTTCACTGTCAGCGGATAATAGGTGCCGCCTTTCACGGTGGAATCATTGCAAACGATCATCACCTCGCGGCCCGAGACGCGGCCAATGCCGGTGATCAGCCCTGCCCCGGCGATGGCCTCGTCATAGACGCCATGGGCCGCCAAGCCACCGAGTTCGAGAAAGGGCGCACCGGGATCGAGCAAATGGGCAACACGATCGCGCGGGAGGAGTTTGCCTCGCGCCACATGACGCTCGCGGGCTTTTTCTGGCCCACCCAAGGCTGTCTCAGCCCGCTTGGCCTTGAGATCGGCAGCCATCGCCGCCCATTCATTCCGATTGACCCCGGCATCGACGCGCGACGGATCGAAAGACGATGACAGAACGGCCAAGCTTATCCCCTACGCTGAAGGCTATACCCGGATATTGCCCGATCGAGCAGCGGACGACAAACGCTCTCGTGCCTGCCGGTTCCTTTATCGCAAGTTAGACCACATCGCCGCATCTTGCCGTCCAAAGCATTGGCGATGGCAATAAGCTCTTAGTTATTAAATCAAGCCGGACGGCGCTTGATTTAATAACCCATTTTGTTGCTCTGCCGCCTAAATCAGCGAAAACTCTGCAGCGAAGCGCTGAGGCTGAAGCTTATGGCGTGGGCGCCTTTTAGGCACTGCCCTCTACAACCCCGCCCGCCTTTTTCCACGCGCCGAAGCCGCCCTCGATATGGGCGACCGGCTTGAGACCCATCTCTTGCGCAGCCGCCGCCGCCAGCGCCGAGCGCCATCCGCCACCGCAGAAGAAGACGAACTTCTTGTCCTCGGCGAAAATGGGCTTGTGATAGGGGCTTTCGGGATCAATCCAGAATTCCAGCATCCCGCGCGGACAATGGAAGGCCCCGGGGATCTTACCCTCGCGCTCAAGCTCGCGCGGGTCGCGCAAATCGACGAGAACCACATCCTTCTGGCCGACCAGCGCCTTGGCTGCTTCAGTCGGAATCGTTTCAATCTTGCTATTGGCTTCGGCAACGAGGGCCTTGAAACCCTTGGTGATGGTCTGCGCCATAATTGTCTCTCCCCGGTTGCGGGTGAATGTGGGGTTGCCGAGCCAAACTGGTCAAGCGTTTCTCCCGTTCCGCCGGGGCCCGCAAATCCTTAGACTAACGCCCGAGACGGAATGAGATTCGGTCAAAGGAACTGGGCAAGCGCATGGCAGAGATGGCAATCGGGTGGCTCGATGCGGCGGCGCTCGTCTTTTTCGTGGCCGCGTGGACGCTTTATCACAAGCTTTTGGAAAGCCGCCGTTTCGGCCGTCTCAGCCTGAACGCCCTGATGCATCGCTACCGGATGGCGTGGATGGACGAAATGCTCCACCGCGAGGTGCGGATCATCGACACACAGATCATGGCGAGCCTGCAAAACGGCACCGCCTTTTTCGCCTCCACCTCGCTGTTTGTGGTCGGCGGCTCACTGGCATTGCTGCGCGCGGCGGACGATGTACTGCGCATTTTCGGCGATCTGCCGCTCTCCATCCCCGCAAGCCGCGCCGTCTGGGAAATGAAGGTCATCGGACTGACCGTGATCTTCGTCTACGCCTTTTTCAAATTCGCCTGGTCCTATCGGCTGTTCAATTATGCCGCGATCCTGATCGGCGCGACGCCCTCGGGCGACAGAGCCAAGACGCCCGAAGCGCGTCACCATGTTCTCAGAACAGGCGACGTCATCACCGATGCAGGCCGGCAGTTCAATCGGGGGCAGCGCGCCTTCTTCTTCGCGCTCGCCTATGCGGCATGGTTCATCTCGCCCTGGGCCATGATCGGCGCGACGGTCGCCGTGCTCTTTGCCATGCTGATGCGGCAATATCGCTCCGCCGCCCATGACGCTATCGTGGGCCTGTCGCATGGCAAGCCCGCCGACGAACCGGATTGAACGACCGCAGCCCCTTGCGGCGCATGGCTCGCCTCTGGCAAAGCGGAGGCATGACTGACGTGACCCCCTCTGCCGAACAGCTCGAAGAGACCCTCATGGGCCTCGCCGCCGCCCGTGGGCCGGACAAGACCTTCTGTCCGTCAGAAGCCGCGCGTGCCTTAGGTGGACCGCATCCTGACAGCTGGGGGCCCTTGATGGTCCCGGTACGCCGGATGGCCGTCCGCCTCGCCCATGAGGGGCGGATCGTGATTTACCGGAAGGGCAAGCCGGTCGACCCTGACGATTTCAAAGGCGTCTACCGGCTCGGCTTACCGCGCAGCGAGTGACACCCGATGAGCCTTGAGAGCGTCCGCCAATTCTTCGCCACCCATGCACCCGATATTGAGGTGCTCGTCACCGAGGCGCGCTCAGCGACCGTGGCCGAAGCCGCCGCCGCCCATCACGCCAGCGAGGCGCAGATCGCCAAGACGCTGTCCTTCTGGCAGGGCGACCAAGTGGTGCTGATCGTGATGGGTGGCATGGCAAGGCTCGACAACCGCAAATACAAAGATCGCTTCGCGACGAAAGCGAAGATGCTCAACGCTGAGGACGTGGTGCAGTGGACCGGCCATCCCATCGGCGGCGTCTGCCCGTTTGGCCTGCCGCATCCACTCAAGATTTATTGCGATGAATCGCTGAAGGCCTTCGACGAAGTCATCCCCGCTGCAGGGGCCATCAATGCAGCGGTCCGGATTGCGCCGCTGCGCATGGCGGAGCTCGTCGGTGCGGAATGGATCGACGTGACGCAGATCACAGCCCCCGCTGACGCTGGCGCATGAAAAAGGCGGCCTTCCTCAAGGCCGCCTGAATCTCTGGTTGAAGTTCTTGAATCAGGCTCTCAATGCGGGAAAAAGAGTCTGAGATCAGAACCTTCCAAGTGATGATTCACTTCTTGGTTTCAGCCTCGTAGCGGGCCTTCGTTTCCGCATTCGGCGGATAGAGGCCCGGCAACGGAAGGCCCTTGTCGACTTCCTTCATGATCCATTCTTCGAGCTTCTCTTGCTCGACAGCGGCATCAATGACGGCTTCCAGCAGCGCGCGCGGGATCAGCACGGCACCATCGCCATCCGCCACGATGATGTCGCCGGGGAAGACGGCCACACCACCGCAGCCAATCGGCTCTTGCCAATTGACGAAGGTGAGACCCGCAACCGAAGCCGGTGCAGCCGCACCCTGACACCAAACCGGCAGGCCTGTTCCCAGCACGCCGGTAAGATCACGCACCACGCCGTCGGTGATGAGCGCAGCGACACCCTTCTTCGCCATGCGCGCGCAGAGGATGTCGCCAAAGATGCCAGCGGACGTGAGACCCATGGCGTCGACGACAGCGATGCAGCCCTCAGGCATGTCTTCAATCGCGCCCCGTGTGGAGCGCGGCGAGGACCAGCTTTCCGGGGTCGCGAGATCCTCACGCATCGGCACGAAGCGCAGCGTGAAGGCTTCACCGACGATGCGCTTGCCTTCGGCCGTCTTCAGCGGCATCGGGCCTTTGAGGTACGCATTGCGAATGCCCTTCTTGAGAAGGACGGTCGTCAGCGTCGCCGTCGTGACGGATTCGAGCTTGGATTTAATGTCAGCCGACAAGGCCATGAGAGGACTCCGGAAAAACGATCAGGCGGCGGACTTTAGGGCCCATCGCGCCGGTTGCAAGGCTCAGCTTGCAGCGATGCAGCCTTAATCCCAAGCCGGAGCGAAATCCGGCTTCACCAAGCGGCCTTCGCGGCTGCCAAGTGCAGTCAACGCGGCCATCTCGGCATCCGTCAGCGTGAAATCAAAAATATCGAGGTTCGACAGCATGCGCTCTGGCGTCACCGATTTCGGGATGGCGACCGAACCTTCATGCTGAACATTCCAGCGCAGCACGATCTGCGAAGCCGTCTTGCCATACTTCTTCGCGATCGCCGAAACGGCGGGGATTTCACCATAGACACCGCGGCCAATCGGCGAATAGGCGGTGAAGATCATGCCATAACCACGCACAACGGCCCTCAGCTTCGCTTGATCGAGCGAGGGGTGCCATTCACATTGGTTGCACACGAGGGGTTCCTGCGTCAGCCGCCATGCCTCGTTGAGATGCGCGACCGTAAAGTTTGAGACGCCGATATGCTTGGCATAGCCGCGCCGCTTGGCATCGTTGAGAGCCGCAATCGACTCCGCGAGGGGGATCTCTGGGTTCGGCCAATGGATCAGCAGAAGATCGACCTGATCAACACCGAGCTTACGGAGACTGTCTTCAGCCGAGCGCTGCAGATCGCCCTCACCAAGCCGGTCCCACCACACTTTGGTGGTCAGAAAGATTTCACTCCGCGGAACGCCTGAACGGCGCAGGCCTTCGCCCACCGCTTCTTCGTTCTCGTAACGCGGCGCAGTATCGATATGGCGATAGCCATTCTTGAGCGCAAAACTCACCGCCTCGCTGCAGCCTTCGCCCTGCGCCAGAAAAGTGCCAAGGCCGATGGCGGGTATGGCCGCGCCATGGGCATGAACGAGCGGAGCAAACGGAAGCGACATGGACGGGGACCTCACCACACAGGAACGGCCCGGAAGACCGGGCCGTAGACCAGAATATGGAAGAGCTTAGATCAGGCCGTCTTCTCGAACAATTCACGCCCGATCAGCATGCGCCGGATCTCGCTGGTCCCCGCGCCAATCTCATAAAGCTTGGCGTCCCGCAGGAGGCGGCCGGTGGGATAATCATTGATGTAGCCATTGCCGCCGAGGAGCTGGATCGCATCGAGCGCAATCTGCGTCGCCTTCTCAGCCGCAATCAGGATTGCACCCGCCGCATCTTCACGCGTTGTCTCACCCCGGTCGCAGGCTTTGGCCACGGCATAGACGTAAGCCTTGCAGGCATTCATCATCACATACATGTCGGCGACTTTGGCTTGGACGAGTTGGAACTCGCCAATGGACCGGCCGAACTGCTTGCGCTCATGCACATAGGGCATGACCACATCCATCGCCGCCTGCATGATGCCGAGCGGGCCCGCCGCGAGCACGACGCGCTCATAATCGAGCCCCGACATCAGCACGTTGACGCCCTTGCCGACCGCGCCGAGCACGTTCTCTTCCGGGACTTCGCAATCCTCAAACACGAGCTCACACGTATCCGAGCCACGCATGCCGAGCTTGTCGAGTTTCTGTGCCGTCGAGAACCCCTTCATGCCGCGTTCGATGATGAAGGCGGAAATGCCGCGCGCACCGGCTTCCGGATCGGTCTTCGCATAGACGATCAAGGTCTCGGCAACGGGGCCATTGGTGATCCACATCTTCGAGCCGTTGAGGATGTAGCGATCGCCCTTCTTTTCTGCCCGCGTCTTCATCGACACGACATCCGAGCCTGCCCCCGGTTCTGACATCGCCAGCGAGCCGACATGTTCACCGGAGATGAGCTTGGGCAGATATTTGCGCTTCTGTGCCTCTGTTCCGTTCCGGCGCAGCTGGTTCACGCAGAGATTGGAATGGGCACCATAGGACAGGCCCACCGAAGCCGAAGCGCGGCTGACCTCTTCCACCGCCACGCAATGCTCGAGATAACCCAAGCCTGTGCCGCCATACTCTTCCTCGACCGTGATGCCGTGGAGCCCCAAAGCGCCCATCTCGGGCCAGAGATCGATCGGGAAAGTGTTGGTCTTGTCGATCTCGGCAGCGCGCGGTGCGATCTTCTCCTGCGAGAAGGAGAACACGGTGTCGCGGATGGCATCCGCCGTTTCCCCCAGATCGAAATTGAACGGCTTCGGCGCATTGGCAAGCACGGTCTGACCCTCCACTGAACTCTTAAGCCAGAGATTAGAGGGTGTGAGCCAGCGGGGGAAGCGGTCCCCGATGTGGCTATTGGTCGAGGGCGACAGCGGGAAGGCGGCTGCGGCGGCCTTACGCGCCGCAGGCACACACGATCACCCCTCGCCCTTCGCGACGCATTGCTGCGCAATGCTCCTCAGGATGAGGGCTTGAGCGAACCCCAGCATAGATCCCGCTCTGCAAGACAATGGATCGCCACGCGCCTCCGGCGCTCGCGATGACGAGTCAAATTGAACCAGAATGCCTCTACCTGAGCACCACAACCTCGCTCGTCATTGCGAGCCTGCGCAGCAGGCGTGGCAATCCATGGCGGGGATTACGCTCTACAAAACGTTCGATTACTCCCGCCTGCGGCGCGCGCAAAGACGAGATCTGTGACAGCTCTCGCGCGCCGCGCTCAGCTCACCGGCAGATGGTGATGGTGGCCATGGCCTTCATGCTGGTTCTTTTGCAGCCATTCCTGCCATTGCTTTTTTGAACCGAAGAACACGTTGCGATCGACGGGGCCTTCGATGCCCCAGGCGCGGCCCGTCGCGGTATATTGCCAGAACGCCCATTTGCGTTGGCCATAGCGAATGGTGGGATAGCCAGCGACGGAACGCACCCAGAGCGGATAGGTCTCGAACGCGCCAACCATCACATCGCGATAGAAATCGACCGTCACATAGATAATCGGCCGCTTGCCATAATGCTTCTCGACCATGTCGAGGAAAATCTGCATCTCGCGGATGGCGATGTCGCGCTTCACCGTCTTGGGACACGTCTTGGAATGGCCGTTCCATTCCACATCAAGCACAGGCGGCAAGGCATCAGGATCTTTTGGCACGGTGGCGATGAACCACGCCGCCTGCTCATGCGCCGGGCGGCACCAATAATAGAAATGATAAGCACCCCGCGGCATCCCGGCTTCGCGTGCGGCATTCCAGTTCTGCTCGAATAGACTGTCTTTGTGATCGCCGCCTTCGGTGGCCTTGATGAAGGCAAACGCAATGCTGCCCTCGATCGCTTTGCGCCAATCGATCTGGCCCTGATATTTCGACACGTCGATGCCATGCACCGGGAAGTCCTGCGGCAGCGGGTATTCTTGCTTGTCGAACAGGGTGCAGCCCGCAAGGGCCGTGAGCAGCAGGGTACAGGCGAACAGGCGACGCAACGGGTTCAAGCGGTGGCACTCCCTCAGCTTGAGGAAGTGTTAAGCCTGTCAAACCTTAACAAAGGGTAAGAACGCCGCTCAGAGATGGAACCACAGCGTCGCAATGCCTAGAAAGGCAAAGAACCCGACAACATCCGTGACCGTGGTGACGAACACGCCTGATGACACGGCCGGGTCAGCGCGGAAGCGCTCAAGCGCCAGCGGAATGAGAATACCGCCAAGTGCGCCAGCCACCAGATTGACCGTCATGGCGAGCGCGATCACCGCACCAATCCCGAATTCGCGGAACCAAAGCCCGGCGATGACGCCTGTGATGATACCGAAACCGACACCGTTCAGAAGTCCCACCGCCGTTTCGCGCAAGGTGACGCGCATCGCATTGGCGGCCCCGAGATCACGTGTCGCCAGCGCGCGCACAGCAACCGTCATGGTCTGTGTCGCGGCGACACCGCCCTGCCCCGCCACAATGGGTGCGAGCACGGCGAGGGCAACCATTTTCTGCAATTCGCCTTCGAACAGGCCAAGCACGGAAGACGCCAGAAACGCGGTGAGCAGATTGATGAACAGCCAGCCAAAGCGCGAACGCACCGTGTTCCAGACGGAATCGGACAATTCTTCGTCGGCCTTCACGCCGCCGAGCGCCTTGATCTCGTCATCCGCCTCGTCCTGAATGACGTCGACGATGTCGTCGATGGTGATGACGCCGACGAGCCGCTCGGCCTCGTCGACCACGGGCACAGACACAAGATTGTAGCGCGCGATGATGCGGGCGACTTCTTCCTCATCCTCGTCGACGCGGACGCGCAGCCGATCCGCCGCCATTAATTGATCGACGCGGACCTTGCGCGAGGACCGGACAAGCTTGTCGAGAAAGATATTGCCGAGAAAGCGATGGCCGGGATCGACGACGAACACTTCGAAAAAAGAATCCGGCGTGTCCTGATTATCCTGCAACTCATCGAGCACCTGCCCGGCCGTCCAGAATGGCGGCACCGCGATGAGATCGGTGCGCATAAGGCGGCCAGCGGAGTTTTCCGGATAATCGAGCGATTTCTGCAGCGCGATGCGCTCGCTCGCTGGCAAGGCTTCGAGAATCTCGGCCTGCTCATCCTTGTCGAGATCTTCGAGAATATAGACCGCGTCATCGGATTCGAGGTCTTTAACACCTTCAATAACGGTCTCGGGGTCGAGCTCGTCGAGAATTTCTTCACGGACATTGTCATCGACTTCCGTGAGCGCCGCGAAGTCGAAATCCTCCCCCAGCGTCTCAATCAGCTTGGGGCGTTCGTCATGGTCAAGGAGTTCGAGCAGCGCGCCCTGATCGGCCTCATGCAGGCCGCCGACGAGTTTGCGCAAGGTCGTGATATTGTCAGCCGCCAGCGCTGCAGAGACGCGCTCGACATAAGCGGGGACGACTTCCCCTTCCTCATCGCGGAAGACAAGCGGCCGGTCTTTTTCCTCGACGTCAACCATGGCCGTCGTCCATTCTGCGGGGAATCGTTGGAGTGGTTCTAGGGAGGGGGCACGCCCTTGGCAATGGAAGAAGCGCGATCTGCAAACCCGACCACACGCATGACGCGCAGAAGCTTGATCGGCGCGGCCGTGCTCGCGCCTGTGGCGCCGCTCAAACTGGCCGCTGCCTGTGTGCCCGCCCCGCTTGGCACCGCACATACGCTTCCCATCGGTACGGCGGGCGGGCTCTTCACCGGGTTCAAAACCTATCCGCGCGCTTTGCCCCTCGCACCGCGTGAAGTGATCCTGTCGTTCGACGATGGTCCGGCCACGACCACACCCGCGATCCTCTCCGCACTCGCTTGCGAAGACGTGAAGGCGACCTTCTTCATGATCGGTCGCAATGTGGCGGGAAACCCCGGCCTCGCCCGCCGCGTGCGTGAGGCGGGCCATACGGTGGCGAGCCACTCTTGGTCCCACCCTTGGACATTTCGTAACCTCTCCGTCGAGGCGGGCAAGGCTGACATCGAGAAAGGCTTTGCCGTCCTGAACGAGACGGTGTTCAGCCTGCCTGCATCCACGCCACCACCCGTGCCCTTCTTCCGCTATCCCGGCTTTGCCGATACCCAGCCGTTGAACGATTGGCTCGCGGCGAAAAATATCGGCGTGTTCGGTTGCGACCTCTGGGCGTCGGATTGGAACGCGATGACGCCGCAGACCCAACTCAGCCTCACGCTCGAGCGCTTGGAGAAAGCCGGGCGCGGCCACATCCTGTTTCACGACACACGCGCGCAAACCGCCGCGATGTTGCCGAATTTTTTGCGCACACTGAAAGAGCGAAATTATCGGATGGTGAACATGGTGCCCGGACCCGGTACAAGCGACACGCGCCCAGCGCCTGCCGGATGGACGAGCGAAACGGAAGCGATCATCGCGGGGAAGCGAGGCTGACAACAAAAAAGGCGAAGGACGCGCCTGCGTCGCTTCGCCTTTGATGAACATCAGTTCGAAGATGGTGCGGCCAAGAAGACTCGAACTTCCACCCGTGTTACCGGACTAGCACCTCAAGCTAGCGCGTCTACCAATTCCGCCATGGCCGCGGCGGCTTCCTTGGGGCAAAACCCCGAAGCGGCGCTCCGTGTAACAGATCGATCCCGGGGGGGCAAGCGCAGGGGCGACGTTCAGCCCGCGTTTTCTGCGGCTGCGTCGGCTTTTTCTGTGCGGCGGTAAAAATGCTTGATTTCCACAGCGATACGTCCCGAATTGACGACAATGACACCGCCCGCAACCGGCACGCCATTGGCCAGAATCTCGACCTCGTCATCGCCCGGCTGTTCGAGCGCGATGACGGCGCCACGGCCAAGCCGCAGCAAATGGTGGACCGGCATCGTCGAGCGGCCTAACACCACGGACAGTTCAACGGCGACATGATTGAGCCCTGCGAGCATCGTTCCCTCCGCCCCTCCACTGAGCATGATCATGGTTGACGCATGGTAAAGGACACAATGCGCTGGACCGTCTCAGACGGGCTGACAGCCTATCCCGATGCCGTCGCCACCATGGAGCGCATCGCGGCAGGCATTGCGGCGGGTACAGAGCCCGAGACGGTCTGGCTCGTTGAGCATCCAGCGCTCTACACGTCGGGCACCTCAGCCAAGGCCAGCGACCTGCTCGACGCGCGCTTCCCGGTTTATGAGACCGGGCGGGGCGGCCAATTCACCTATCACGGCCCCGGCCAGCGCGTGGCCTATGTCATGCTCGACCTCAACCGGCGCGGGCGGGACGTGCGCGCCTTCGTCCAGAATCTCGAAGCCTGGGTGACGGCCGCGCTCGCCGAATTCAACGTGGTCGGCGAAACGCGCGAAGGCCGCGTCGGCGTCTGGGTCAAGCGGCCCGACAAGGGCGATGGCTATGAGGACAAGATCGCCGCCATCGGTATTCGCCTGCGCAAATGGGTGAGCTTCCACGGCATCAGCCTGAATGTGGAACCAGATCTCACGCATTTCTCCGGCATTGTGCCCTGCGGGATCGCGGAACAGAAGTTCGGCGTCACAAGCCTCGTCGATCTCGGCTTGCCGGTGACGATGGACGACGCCGATGTCGCCCTGAAGAAAAGTTTTGGTGATGTGTTTGAGTAATTCAATTCATCATCGCGCGAAGCGCACACAAGCCCTCAAAGATGGATTGCCGCGTCGGGCTTTGCCCTCCTCGCAATGACGAGTTTTTTCTGAACAATTTCCGCTCGTCATCGCGAGGAGCGAAGCGACGTGGCGATCCATTCATAAACCCGCACAGCGTCAAAGGCTGAGCGGCCGCCCGAGCTTTCGCGAGGCCCTAAAATTTATAAGGGCGCTTTGAACAGGGGCGTGCCGGGTTTACGTGGCGGGGCGACACCATGCTCGATTTCGTAAACGTAATCCGCGGGCAAACCCGCGGCGCGTGCAGCAGCAACGACACCTTCTTTGTAACCGGGCTTCGGCTGGCCAGGCTTCGCTGAACGACCAACATAAATCAACGCACGGCGTGCGCCGGCAGCCGCAATCACCGGCTGCGTCATTTTGGTGTAAAGCCCTGTGTGCAAACTCTCATACCGGTCGAGCGGCGGGATATCGCTCATCGCAAGATCCCACAACACGCCATGCACGGTGCGGCGCGGATCGCGCACCACCGTCGCATAGCCATCCTCATTGATGAGAAAACGATGCCGCGGCAGCCGCGCAAGCCCGATCAACTTGGCATGCGGACAGCGCTTCGCCATCGCAGCCTGATCCATGTTCGAGCCATAGGCGAAGTAAAGGGGCATAGGCTTTCCACGTTGCGAAAAGGCGAAGCGATAAACTCAAGCCCTCATCCTGAGGAGCGCGGCATCGCCGCGCGTCTCGACGGAGGAAGGGCGATGTTCCCGCGCACATTGGTTCACCTCGTCCTTCGAGACGCGATGCGTATCGCATCGCTCCTCAGGATGAGGTGGCATGGGCGACGAAAATGCCGTTACGCAAATTCCATGATCACGGCATCAACCGCAAGGCTATCGCCTTCTTTGGCGTGCAGGGCACTCACCGTGCCATCGCGTTCGGCACGCAGCACATTTTCCATCTTCATGGCTTCGACGATGCAGAGCGGCTCACCCGCCTTGATCTCTTGGCCGACCTTCACGGCGATCGATTTCACGAGACCTGGCATCGGGCAGAGCAATTGCTTGCCCGTATCCGCAGCGACCTTCTCAGGCATCAGGTGCGCGAGTTCTGCTTCGCGCTGCGTGTAAACGCGCGCATCCGCTTCCGTGCCCGCATGACCAAGGCGTACGCCGTTCAAGATCGGACGCACTTGGAACACATGCGTTGTCCCGTCGATCGTGCCCGTCCAGACCGGCTGGCCCGGCGCCCAATCGCTCTTCACATGATGGCGATGGCCTTCGCCGAACACGACGTCGAGATGACCATCATGGCGCTGCAAGCGCACAGGGAATTCGGTCTTGCCGAGCGTGACCACGCGATCATCGTCGAACGCGACCGGACGTGCCGAACGCATCTGACCCGAGATGCCGCGTTTGCGTCCATTGAGCGTGTGATCGATGGCGGCAGCCACAGCGGCGAAGCGATGCGCCACCTCGCCGTCCGGCGAAACGGGAGCAAAGCCTTCGGGGAATTCTTCCGCGATGAAGCCCGTCGACAAACGACCCGATTTCCAGCGCGGATGTTCCATCAACGCCGAGACGAACGGGATATTGTGGCGAATCCCTTCGATCGCAAACGCATCGAGCGCACGGGATTGCGATTCAATCGCTTCAAGGCGCGTCGGCGCGTGCGTCACAAGCTTGGCAATCATCGGATCGTAATAGATCGAGATTTCGCCGCCTTCATAAACGCCGGTATCGTTGCGCACCGTCACATTGCCGAACACGCCTTCCTGCGGCGGACGATAGGTGACGAGGCGACCGGTGGAGGGCAGGAAATTGCGCGTCGGATCTTCGGCATAGACGCGGCTTTCCACCGCCCAGCCATTCAACTTCACATCTTCTTGGCGGATGGAGAGTTTTTCGCCCGCCGCTACGCGGATCATCTGCTCGACGAGATCGATGCCGGTGATCAGCTCAGTCACCGGATGCTCAACCTGCAGACGCGTATTCATTTCAAGGAAATAGAAGCTCTTGTCTTGGCCCGCGACGAATTCCACCGTGCCGGCCGAATCGTAATTCACCGCCTTGGCCAGCGCGACTGCCTGCTCGCCCATCTTTTTACGGGTGGCTTCATCGAGCAAAGGCGACGGCGCTTCCTCGATCACTTTTTGGTTGCGGCGCTGGATCGAGCATTCACGCTCGCCGAGATAGATCACATTGCCATGCTTGTCGCCAAGCACCTGAATTTCGATATGGCGCGGATCGACGATGAATTTTTCAACGAAGACGCGGTCGTCACCAAACGAGGAGGCCGCTTCCGATTTCGCGCGCGCAAAACCTTCCGCCACTTCATCAGCCGAATAGGCGATGCGCATGCCTTTGCCGCCACCACCCGCTGACGCCTTGATCATCACCGGATAGCCGATCTCATTGGCGATCTTCACGGCATGGGCCGGATCTTCGATCACACCGAGATAACCCGGGACGGTCGAGACATGGGCGGCATTGGCGAATTTCTTGGATTCGATCTTGTCACCCATGGCCTCAATGGCCTTCGGGTTCGGACCGATGAAAACGATACCTGCTTGCTTGAGTGCTTCCGCGAATGCGGCACGCTCGGAGAGAAAGCCATAACCGGGGTGAACCGCTTCCGCGCCGGTCTGTTTGCAGGCGTCAATGATCTTATCGATCACCAGATAGGATTGCGCCGCCGGTGCAGCGCCGATGAACACGGCCTCATCCGCCATTTCAACATGCAGCGCGTCCTTGTCGGCTTCGGAATAGACGGCAACCGTCTTGATCCCCATGCGGCGTGCGGTCTTGATGACACGGCAAGCGATTTCGCCACGGTTTGCGATCAGGATTTTCTTGAACATGCCGCCCCGGCCTTTCTGCATAATCGGTGGCGGTTCTAAGGCTTTGCTGCAGGCGCGTAAAGCGCGCCCTTTGGATGAAAGCCGGGTCAAAATAGGGCAAGAAACAGGCAAAATCGCCATGCGGGCGGTGGGCTTTCGGGCCCGGACGGGATGTCGCGCGGCCCTTTCCGGCAGCCGCTTTTACCCCCATATTGCGACCAGAAGGACCCAACCCATGATCCGCTTCGCCATCAATGGCCCTAATGGCCCCCGTATCGTCACCGTCCCGCGCTGGGCGCAGGGTTTGGGCGTGGTCCTCGCCGCCTTTGCCGGCATTGCGCTTCTGGTGGTTGGCGCCGGGCTTGCGCTCATCGCCATCCCGGCCCTGATCGGCTTTGGCCTTTATGCCCGCTGGCGGCTTAAGAAGATGATGGCCGAGATGCAGGCCCAAGCTCAGGCGGATGCCGACCGCCCGCCCCCCGGCGTCATCGATGCCGAATACCGCGTGATCGACGACCGGCGCTGAGCCATGCTGCTCTCCTTCTTCACCGCGTTGCGCGACGCCAAGGTGCCTGTGAGCCTGCGTGAATATCTGACGCTGCTCGAAGGGCTCGAAGCCGATCTCGCCGACCGGTCGATGGAGGGCTTCTACTATCTCTCGCGCACGGCGCTCGTGAAAGATGAGCGCAATCTCGACAAGTTCGACCGCGTCTTTGCCGCCACCTTCAAAGGCATCGAGACCATGGGCGAAGCCATCGACGAGGCTGAGATCCCCGAGGAATGGCTGCGCAAGCTGGCAGAAAAATTTCTGACCGACGAAGAGAAGGCACAACTCAAAGCGCTCGGCTGGGACAAGCTCTGGGAAACGCTGCAAGAGCGGCTCAAGGAGCAGAAAGGCCGCCATCAAGGCGGCAATAAATGGATCGGCACCGCAGGCACCTCGCCCTATGGCGCCTATGGCTACAATCCCGAAGGAATCCGCATCGGGCAGGACAAGAACCGTAATTTCCGTGCAGTGAAAGTCTGGGACAAGCGCGATTTCAAGGATCTCGACGACAGTCTCGAACTTGGAACGCGCAATATGAAAGTGGCGTTGCGCCGCCTGCGCAAATTTGCCCGCACCGGCGCGCCGGACGAACTCGATCTTGATGGCACGATCAAATCGACGGCCGAACATGGCTGGCTTGATGTGCAATTGCGGCCTGAGCGCCGCAACACGATCAAGGTACTTTTGTTCCTCGATGTCGGTGGATCGATGGATTGGCACATCGAGCTCGCGGAACAATTATTCTCGGCTGCCAAAAGCGAATTCAAGCATTTCGAACATTTCTACTTCCACAATTGTCCTTATGAGGGCGTGTGGAAGGAAAATCGCCGCCGCCATGATCAACGCATCGGAACGGCGGAGATCATCCGCACCTATCCCAAGGATTATCGCCTGATCTTTGTCGGCGATGCCTCGATGTCGCCTTATGAAATCATGCAGCCGGGCGGCTCTGTCGAGCATTGGAACGAGGAAGCCGGACATGTCTGGATGGAAAGGCTGACCGGCCATTTCAACCGCCATGTCTGGCTCAATCCGGTGAAGTCCAATCTTTGGGGCTATACGCAATCGATCAACATCATGCAGCGCCTGATGGGCGGTGCGATGTTCCCTCTCACTCTTGACGGGCTCGAAGGCGCGATGAAAGCGCTGGGCAGGTAAACAGATTTCCATGCAAGCACTGGCTTACAAACAACGCCCACGCCCTTTTTCTGGCGAGGTCCTTTTCGCGCTGACGGATGATGCGCTCATCGTCGATAATGGCCGCAAGCAGGAAACGATTGCGCTGTCCGATATTGTCGCGCTGCGGCTTACCTTCGGCTATCGCAATGTTGGCACCGAAGTCTATATGGCGCGCATCCGGCGCATGAATGGCCGCACCGTCACGCTCTCCAATCTGAATTGGAAGGGCTATGTCGATTACGATGCACAGAACAAAGGCTATGCGATTTTCGTTCGGGAATTGGCGCTGAAAATCGCTAAAGCCAATCCGCATGCTTTGTTTGAAGGTGGCCGCCCGGCACTCGCTTATCTGGTGACGGCCATTGTCGGCCTGACGGCACTCTCAGGCTTTGCAGCAGCCACCATTTGGGGCTTGATGCGGGGCAATTGGCTTTTGGCGACGATGGGCGTGATTTTCATGTTCCCGTTCGGCAAACAAGTGCATGGCATGCTCACGCGGAATAAGCCGCTGCTGTTCAAGCCGAACGAACCGCCACCGGCCCTGCTGCCAGCCGAGGCGTAATCGCAAAAACCAAAAAAGGCGGCGCGAAGGCCGCCTTTTCCATTGCAATCACGCGTACTTCAAATTCGCACGACGAGCACAGAGCATGGCGCGTGACGGACAATCGTTGCTGCGTTCGAGCCGAGCAGATAGGTCGACATCGACGGGTGATGCGAACCCACAACGATGAGATCGCAGGATTTCTCTTCAGCCTCAGAGAGGACTTCGTTGTAAACGGCCCCCATGCGCACCGCGCTCGTCACCTTGCTCTTGTCAAAGGCGAGCCCGGCAACGACGTCCGCCATCTTCTTCTCGCATTCCGTCTGCTGCTCTTCATCGAAAGAAGGCGGCACATATTCCATGAATGTGACTGGCAAAATCGAACGCACATAAACGAGATGCAGACTTGCACCCGTCATGCTCGCAAGCGCGATCGCCTTGTCGAGCGCAGGCTTGACGACGTCCATTTCAGCCAGATCGACCGGTACGAGTATGGATTTGAACATGTGACCCTCCGGAGCCCTGATGACCCAACCAATTTAGGCGGGCTCAATCCTAGGCGCAATCATGACCGGAAAGGTCGCGCTCAACCTTGATCTAACGCAGAAAAGACGGCTTAGACCACGCCGAGCTTTTTCTGCAGGCTCGACGATGATGTGGTGTATTGGAACAGGAGCCGCTTGTCCGGGTAGACATAGCGATGGACTTTTTGCGCGGCGAGCGCACCTTCATGAAAACCCGAAAGGATCAGCTTAAGCTTGCCCGGGTAGGAATTGATGTCACCAATCGCAAAAATACCCGGCACGCTGGTCTCGAATTTTTCCGTATCGACCGGAATGAGGTTCTCAGCCAGATTGAGACCCCAATCGGCGATCGGACCGAGTTTCATTGTCAATCCAAAGAAGGGCAGCATCCGATCGCAGGTGAGATCGAATGTGGTGTTATCCGCGCCACGGATTGTGGCTGCTTCAAGTTGCCCATCTGCACCCTTCAGCCCCATCACTTGGCCGAGCACGAGATCCATTTTACCGTCGGCCACCAACGCACGCATCTGATCGACCGAATGTGGCGCCGCGCGGAATTCATCGCGCCGATGCATCAAGATCACGCGCTTGGCGATGGGTTGTAAATTCAGCGTCCAATCAAGTGCGCTATCGCCACCACCAACAATGAGGATCGTGCGATCGCGGAATTCTTCCATCTTGCGCACGGCATAAAAGACGCTTTTGCCTTCATAGGCGTCGATGCCAGCAATCGGCGGCTTTTTCGGCTGGAACGATCCACCGCCCGCTGCAATCAGGACGGCCTTCGCTTCGAACACCGTGCCGGCGTCCGTTGTCACGCGGAACATCGGGGCTTCAGGCGTCCCGATGCTCTCAAGCCCTTCCACCATCTGGTTGAGATGGAAGACCGGGCCGAACGGCTCAACCTGCTGCATGAGATTGTCGATCAGCCCCTGCCCCGTCACGACCGGGAAGCCGGGAATGTCGTAGATCGGCTTTTCCGGATAGAGTTCGGCACATTGGCCGCCAATCTTCGGCAGAATGTCGATGAGATGACATTTGATATCGAGCAGGCCCAATTCGAACACCGCAAAAAGGCCCACCGGACCCGCGCCAACAATCAGCGCATCGGTCTTGATCGTCTCGGTCATCGTCAAATCGCTCCTTCCGGGGCAGAAATCCCGGCGCGGCGCTTAGTGCACGCTCTCGCCCGGGCTTGCAACTCCGTAATCGGCCGGAAGGGCGCGAAAAATGCGGATCAAGCCTGTCGCTCGGGCGTGGTAACCACGAGCCCATCGAGTTCTGGGCGGATGCGGATCTGGCAGGCGAGCCGTGAATTCGGCCGCACGTCATAGGCAAAATCGAGCATATCCTCTTCCATGCTCTGGGGCGGCGGCAAACGGTCCTGCCAGCCCTCATCGACATAGACGTGGCACGTGGCGCAGGCGCAGGCGCCACCGCACTCGGCCTCGATCCCAGGAATGGCATTGCGCACAGCCGTTTCCATCAGCGTTGCACCATCGTCGGCGGCAACGGTACGGGCGGCGCCTTGCGCATCGATAAAAGTCACTGAGGTCATGATTGGCCTGGAAGCTGAGGTGGCGTTACGCCTCATTTAACGCATCCGCGCCCGGATTGAAGACCTCCCCTGCCGCTTTCGGCGGGTCACAAGGCCGCAGAAATCAATTCACGCGGCGTCCTCGGCCAGAAGATGGGCAATCGCCGCCCGTGTCTGGGCGACTTGGGCATGCAACTCGGTGACGGCCTCAAGCCATTCACCTTCCGCCACATTCTCCGGCAAGCCCGCGATCATCGCCGCCGAAAGTGCGACGCCCTTGGCCGCAACCGCCAGAGCCGAACCCTCGAGCGCATGGGCGGCAGCACGGCGGCTCGTCTGATCGGCTGCTTCGCGTAATCGTCTGAGAGCGAGGGCGGAATGGTCGAAGAACAGTGCTAAGAGCTCGCGAGAGAGCGTTTCATCGCCTGACGTAAGGTCATGCAGGCGTTTACGGTCGATGATATCGGCTGATGGGACATCCCATAGGGGCTGGCCACGCAGGGCCGCCGCTCTCGCCATGAGACTGTCATCCATTGCTGTGTCCTTTTGCAGCAGCGGGCCCGTGCGCGAGCCCAGCTGTAGAACGCAAGCCTGCAACAAAGGGTTTCAAGATGGAGAATTTTCGACCATAGTGCGGCGTCGCTTGCGGTTTCCGTCACGGAATAGCCACGGTGTTCGGCCTTTTGGCCGGCGTCCACCACGGAAACCAGGGATCAAGCGGCAAACCCAGTGGCGTTAACGACGATTCAAGGTGATTGGCCCGCTCGGGTTTTCAGGCCCAGCCCCGGCCGGTACACTGCATTGGTTAATCAAAGCTTGCGCGAGCCCTGTCCGGGCGAACGCAACGAAGTGCCGTTCGGGCCTTTTCGGGCGGCACGGTGAGAGTTCAAAGGCACGGCATCCAGATGGCGACCCAGAAAAAAGCGACCGATCCGACCGAAATGGCCCTTTCGGCCATTGAGGAGGCGCTGAACCTGACGTCTGCGACGGGAACGACGGCACAAAAGCCAGCGCCCGTCCCCGTTTCCGAAACGCCGAAGCCACTCGACGAGCCATTGCTGCGTGGCCGTACCGAGCCGCAAACCGAGCCGACGCCTGAAAAGAAAGCCGAAAAGCCTGTCGAAAAGGCGGCCGACAAGCCTGCACCGACGGTTGCCACCCCGAAAGCCGAGATGCCGCGCACGGAAACGACGCGCCCGGTGAAGGAGAGCGCGACCTACGAGAGCGCTGCCGCAGCGCCGCGCATTGAAGATCAGGGCCTGCCCTTTACGCCGCCGGTCCCGGAGAAGCAGAAGCTTGAACCTGGCCGCCCGGCCAATGACGACCGCCGTGCCGTTGGCGAAATCCTCCAATCGATGAAAGTGCGCCCCGTCGCGTGGCCGACTGGCGCTGCGCTCGCGGCGTCCGGCGCCTGGATCGTCCTGATCCTCGCCTTTGCTTATGGCCAGTGGGGCGATGCGCTCCTCAGCCTTGAAGGTATCCGCAATGGCATCGGCCTGGCAGCCGCTGGTCTTCTGGCTGGCGTTGCCCTCTTCCCGCCAGCCGCCTTCTTCGTCCTCGCCTCGCTCTATGTCCGCTCGCTCGAAATGCGTCAGGTCTCGAGCACCATGGCGCAGGTCGCCGTGCGTCTTGCTGAGCCGGAAAACGTCGCGCTCGACGCCGTCGTCACCTTGTCACACGCCATCCGTCGCGAAGTGGCGGCGATGGGCGATGGCATTGAACGTGCGGTGGCCCGCACGAGCGAACTCGAAACCATCGTTCACTCGGAAATTGCGTCGCTTGAACGCGCCTATGGCGAAAACGAAATCCGCGTGCGCGGCCTGATCGAAGAATTGATCAACCAGCGCGAAGCGATCGTCTCAAACAGCGAGCGCGTCCGCGCAGCGATCGCTGGCGTGCATGAAAATCTCAATGTCGATCTCGACAATGCAACGCAGCGTCTCTCCACCATCGTCAGCGCCGCGGGCGAAAAGATCACCTATTCGCTCGATGCCAAGACCTCGGAAATCACCGAAGTCCTCGGCAAGTCTGGCGAATCCATGGTGCGTGAAATCACCGCGAGCGGTGGCCAACTCATTGCGCGTCTTGATACGACCACGGAAGCCGTCAGCAGCCGCTTGACGGAAGCGACTGGCACAGTCACGGCCGCGCTCACGGGCAAAGTCTCCGATATCACGCAGGTTCTGTCGCAGACCGGCGAACGCCTCGCCGAAGAAGTCGCGCAGAGCGGCCGCCTGATGCGCACGACGCTCGAAGAAACGGCGACGAGCTTCAATACAAGCGTGGCGGAGAACGCCGAAAAAGTTCGCGCCTCCTTCTCAAGCGAAGCCAATGCGCTCACCGCACGTCTGGCCGAGGCCAGCGAAAAGCTTCGCGATGACATGGCAGGTCAGGGTGCGAAACTCGAAGATTCACTGTCCGATGCTGGTTACCGCATCAATAGCCTGCTTGAAGAGCGCGTGCGCGAAGCCCGCACCATGCTGCAGTCGAGCGGCAACGACCTCGCCCATTCGCTCGACCGTTACACTGAAACTTTTGAACAGCGCCTCACGGGTGCCAGCGAAATCTTTGAACAGCGCCTTTCGGGTGCGACGCAAGCTGCAACGACGGCGATGGCCAGCGAAGTCGATCGCATCAGCGGCACCATGGGCACCACGGCAGCGCGCTTCTCGACAGTGATCGAACAGCGCGGCAGCGAAATCGACACGATGCTGGGCGAGCATGTGGGCACGATCGAAGGCAAGCTTGCCGACCGCGCGCGCCAGCTCGACACCGTGCTCGGCCAGCGTGCTGGCCAGATCAACGCGACGTTCGAACAGCGCCTCAGCCAGATGGATTCGACGCTTGATGACCGCGCCACGCGGATCGAAAGCGCCCTCACCGACCGCATCGAAGCGCTCCGCGCGACGCTTGCCGAACGTGCTGGCCAGATCGAATTCGCGATCGGTGGTCGCGTACAGGAACTCGATCGCTCGCTCACGCATCACAGCACCGCGCTCGAATCCATCATGGACAGCCGCGTCGATACGCTGCGCGAAGCGCTCGGTGGCTGGCGTGGCGAACTCGATCAGCTGATGAGCGGTCGCCTCACCGCCCTCAACGACACGTTCACGAACCGCACCTCCGAACTCGAACGCCAGATCGGCGAACGCGTGGCGGCACTCGACGTGCTCCTGCGCTCAAATGGCGCCTCGCTCGACGAGACATTGTCGAGCCGCATCGCCCTTCTGCGCGAGACCATCATCGAGCGTGGCGGCGAACTCAACGACTCCTTCTCGCGTCACCTGCAGGCGCTTGAAGAAACCGTTCTCAGCCGCGGTTCCGAACTCGTCGACCGGATCACGGGCGATACGCGTGCCTTCTCGCGCGTTGTGGAAGACCGCTTGGGCGAGGTCGAGTTCCTGCTCCGCACGCAAGGCGGCGCGCTTGCCGAAACGATTGGCGTCCGTGCTCGCGAAGCGGCCGATCTCATCGGCGGCAAGATCACCGAATTCGAAAACCGCACCACCACCAAGACCGACGAGATCACCGGCAAGCTCGACTACGTTTTCGAACGCATCGATCTCGGCCTCGACCAGCGCGCCCGCAGCGTCTCCGAGACGCTCGCGACCCGCGCGCTCGATATTGCCGCGACTCTCACCAATGGTTCGGAACAGGTCGCCAATGCGATCACCCAGCGTGCCGCAGAGTTCGAGCGCTTGATGCTCGAGCGCACGCAGGGCTTTGGCGAAGTGATGACGGCGAAGGCCGATGCCATTCTCCGCCGCACCGAAGAAGTCTCGACGGCGATCACATCGCATGCCGAGACACTCGAAACCCGCACCGCCTCGATCACCGCCACACTTGGCCAGCGCGTGGCTGAAATCACGACGCTGTTCGACGAACGCGGCCAGGCGCTGGCGGAAACGCTGCGTCAGCAGAGCGAAGAAACGAACGCCACCCTTGCCCGCACGGGCGATACCGCGGCACGGGAGCTCATTGGCGTCAGCGAAATCGTTCTCCGCACGCTCGAAACCCGCTCGGGCGCGATCGTCGAGGGCCTGCGCCGTCAGGGCGAAGAGATCACGAGCGCGGCTGAGCAGACATCGGCCTTGCTGCGTGAAGCAGTCGACAGCAGCGCAGGTCGCTCGCTCTCCGCTCTTGTCACGACGCATGACACGCTGTCGGGCGAAATGGGCACCCTGCTCACCCGCCTTGAAGAAACCGGCCGCACGCTTGGCGCCATCGTCGAAAGCACGGGCCAGAATCTGCGTGACATCGAAACCGGCCTGTCGAGCTCGGCACAAGCGCTCGGCACATCGGCGGGCGTCATCGCTGAACGCGCAGGCGAAGCCGCCGAATTGCTCGCCGCCCAAAGCCGCGTCTTCAACGAAACCGCCAACGAAGTTCTCGGCCGCACCAGCGGGCTCGTCGCTCGTATGGATGAAGGCGCCCGCAGCATGGAACGCGTCTCGCACGAACATGCGCAGGTGCTCGAAGGCGCTGCCGCGCGGATGGAAACGGTGGAAGACCGCATCGCCTCGGGTCTCATCGAACGTCGCGACACGCTGGAAGGCGTCCTGGCGGCGCTCGAACAGCGTGCATCCGATCTCGAACGCATCGGCCAAGGTTTTGCCCACGCCGTGGGCGATCAACTGCGTGTTGCCGAAACGCGTGCCCGTGACATTGGCGTCATCCTCGCTCAAGCGAGCTCTGAGACGACGACGGCATTGACCTCGCATTACGATGCGATCCGCGCCGCCAGCACGAGCGAGCGCGAACAGACGGCCGCGGCGCTATCGGCTGCCTATGAAGCGGCGACGAGCGAAATGGCCTCTCTCTTTGCCGCTGCCAATGATCGCTTCTCGCGCCTGGTCGGTGACATGCGCACCATGTCGGCCGCCATCCGCGACGAACTTGACATGACACGCGCGGAACTGAGCCGTGGCTTGGTCGAACTGCCGCGCGAAACACAGGAAACAACGCAGGCGATGCGCCGTGTCGTCTCCGACCAGATCAAGGCGCTCGGCGAAATCACCGACATCGTGGCCCGCTCAGGCCGTATCGTCGAAGTACCGGCGGCACCCGCCCCTGCCCCTGCACCGGCGCCGGTCCGCCCGGAACCGCGTATCGAAACCCCGCGCGTCGACGCTCCGCGTGTGGCACCGCAGCCAGTCGCGCCCGCTCCGGCCCGTCCGATTGTTGCTCCCCGCCCGGCAGCGCCTGCTGCTGAAGCGCCGGCGCGCCCAGTCGCACCGCGTCCCGCCCCGCCGGCTCCGGCCCCCGCGCCGGCCCGCCCGAAGGTGGAAGAGCGTTATGCGCCGCAGCCTGCACAATCGGCCCGTCAGGACCGTGGTCCGGGTTGGCTGAGCGACCTCCTCGCTCGCGCCTCGCGTGATGAGGAAGAGGCCGCTCCGGCGCCGGCTCCGGCCAAACAGGCCCAATCGGGCGATTTCCTCACCAATCTGTCCGACACGATTGGCACGCTCGTGATGCATGACGATCTGGTCGACGCATGGGATGCTTATCTGCGTGGCGAAGAAACACCCTTCAGCCGTCCGCTCTATTCCCATCGCGGTGTAGAAACGTTCGAGGAGATCCGCCGCCGCTATGAGCGTGAAGCGCCGTTCCGCGGCATGATCGACGCCTATATCGCGAAGTTCGAAGAGCTCCTGCGCGAAGTCGCCCCGCGCGATCGCGATGCGGCGCTCTCCCGCTCGATCCTCGCCTCCGATGAAGGCAAGGTCTACACGCTGCTCGCCCACGCTTCGGGCCGCATCAGCTAAGAGCAGACATTCGAAAACAAAAAGGCCGCCTCCGGGCGGCCTTTTTCATGCGCAGCTTCAACCGAAGAAAATCAGCCGCGCGCGTTGGCCCAGCGCACCACTTGGCCGAGCACATCCTGCAACGCACGATCAAGCGCGGAGGCCACCTGCCCGGCATTGTCGCTGCCGACCGGTTCCGTCGCGCGGAACACTTGCGCCGCAATGATCCGGCTTGTCGTCGCATCGACGAGCCGCGCCGAATATTCGACCACGACCTCGCCGCGCCCGCCATCAAGATGGAAAGCGCGCAATTCGCCAATCAAAGCACGGTCGCCATTGATCCCGGTGCCGGCCCGGCCCACCGCGCGGCCGGTATTCTCAAAAGCTTGGACGAGGCGGAACTGGACGAGGCGCGGCAGCCGGTCTGACCATTGCGCGCCGCCGATAAAGCTCACCGTATTATCGGCGCCCTTGACCAGGATCCGCTCAGAGTCGAGCTGCTGTAGCGCCGAAGGCTCCGCGACGACCAATTGCGAACGTCCCGGTGAGGCCCGCCCGACGCGATCAGGGATCGTGAGGTCAAACGTCGTCGGCGCCGGACCGCCGCTGCATGCCGCCGTCAAACCCGCAAGGACAACAATCGAAACCGTTCTCAAACGCCTCAAGGCAAATACCCTTCCCCGGCCAGACGAATCGTCACACCAGCCCCTTACCGGCTTCTATTGTATTCTGGGATACCCGGCCTGCTCCCGAAAAGGATCTGCTGCGGATTCCTGTTGAAATCCGACAGGGTCCGGTTGATCTCGCTTAGGGTACGGCGGGCTTCGGCGGTCAACACGTCGAGATCGCGCGTTCCCGTCCCAGCCACGCGGTTGAAGCTCGCCGCCATTTCGGCCGTCCGCTTGTCGAGGTTCTCCGCGAGCTTGCGGATTGATTGCGCCGTGTCGGCGAAGCTGGCCGCCGCCTGCTTGCCATCATCCGAGCCAAGGAACCCCTGCAGGCTGCTCATCAAGCCCTCCACCTTATCGGCGGCACGGTTGAGCTTGGCCGTCAGCTCATTGGTGTTTCTGAGGATCTGGTCGGTATTCTGCGTGTTGTTGCCGAGCGCGGTCGAGAAGCGCTCGAAATTATCGACTGCCTTGCCGATCTTGGCAGGGTCGATGGCCTTGGCCACGCCACCCACATCGGCGAGCACGCCATCGAGCTTCACGGTCGCGTCATTCAACCTTTTGGCAAGCACTGACACGTCCTTCATGAACACTTTGATGTCATCGCGCCCATCCGCCACCGTGCTTGAGATCTGCTGAAGATCAGACACGATCTTCGACACGTCGGCCGGATTCACCGCGCGCACAATCGTATCGAGATTGTTTGACAGTTTTTCCATCGTCACAGCGAGCGCGGAAATCTTGTCGGCCGCATTGCCTGTCGACGACAGGAATTTGCCCACGCCATCGGAGTTCTCGGCCAAGGATTTCGAGAACATTTCGACATTGCGCACAGTGGCATTGATCGCGCCGGCATTGACCGCAAACAGGCGGTCAGCCTGCGTCAGGACGTCTTCCGCCTTCTTCGCCAAGCGCTGCGCACTTTCAAGCAGATCCTGGAAGTCGGAGCGGTCGGCATAGATGATCGGCGGCTTGCCCGGATCATTGCTGACCAATGGCTGCGCGTTTGGCCCACCGCCCGACAATTGGACGGACGCGACACCGGTCAGCCCCTGAAATTCGAGACGGGCTTTAGTGTCGGTATTCATCGGCGTCGAGGAATCGACCGTCGTCACGGCCACCACACGGCTCGGATCATCCGGCATCAAAGAAAGCGACGTGACCTCACCGACTTTGAGGCCATTATACATCACGAGCGAGCCCTTCGAGAGGCCGGACACGGACCCCGTGAAAACGATGCGATAATTCGTCGTGTTGCCGCGCCCATCCGAGCCGCGGAACCAATATACGAACGCAAAGGCAGCCGCGATCACAAGAAGCGTGAAGCTTCCGATGGCGACATAATGGGCACGCGTTTCCATGGTCCCGTCCTCACAATTTGGCGTTCATCGCCTCGGCGCGCTTGCCGTGGAAATAGGTTTTGACCCAAGGCTGTTCCGACGCAAGCATATCCTTGATCGTGCCTTGCGCGACGATCTTGCCTTGCCCGAGCGCAGCAATGCGGTCGCAGACTGAATAGAGCGAGCCGAGATCATGGGTGACCATGAACACGGTGAGCCCCAGTGTTTTCTGGAGCGTCGCAATCAGATCATCGAAATCGCCGGCACCGATCGGGTCGAGACCCGACGTCGGCTCGTCCAGAAAGAGAATATCGGGATCGAGTGCCAGAGCGCGCGCGAGCGCCACACGCTTGATCATGCCGCCGGAGAGTTCAGACGGCAGCTTGTCCCCAACGTCAGGGGTAAGCCCGACCATCTGGAATTTCATCGCCGCCAGCTCATCCATCAGATTCTGGCTCAGCTTGAGATATTCGCGCATCGGCACTTGCACGTTCTGTCGGCAATTCAGCGACGAGAACAAAGCGCCTTGCTGGAACAACACACCCCAACGCCGTTCAACGGCGCGATGCTGCACATCGTTGAGCGTATCGAGATCGTGACCGAAAACTTCAATCGTCCCGGCGCTCTTTTTGTTCAGCCCGAGAATGGTGCGGGTCAGGACGGATTTGCCTGCGCCAGATGGCCCAATGAAGCCGAGAATTTCACCGCGATAAACATCAAGGCTAAGCCCGTTCAGGATCGTCTTGTCACCGAACGCGACCACAATATCCTTCGCCGCGATGATTGCATCGCGTGCGGGCGGCGCCTCTGTCGGCACATCGGTGGGCGGGGACACAACCTGATCCATTCCGCCCTCAATACTTGATCGCGGCGAAGAACATGGCGAAAAGCCCGTCCACCACGATCACCATAAAAATGGATTTCACCACCGACGATGTGACCTGCCGGCCGAGGGATTCCGCCGAACCCTTCACCGCCATGCCTTCGAGCGAGGCGATGATGCCGATGACGAGCGCCATGAAAGGCGCTTTGATCAGGCCGACCAGGAAGGTGTTGAGCGCAATGGCCCCTTGCAGACGCGACAGGAAAACATCGGCGGAAATACCGCCATAAATCATCGCCACGACGGCCCCGCCCAGAAGGGCCGCCATATCGGCGACAAAGGTCAGAAGCGGCAGGCCGATCATCAAAGCAAGAACGCGCGGAATGACGAGGATTTCGACGGGGTCGAGACCCATCACGCGCAGCGCGTCGATTTCCTCGCGCATTTTCATCGAGCCGATTTCAGCCGTGAAGGCCGAACCCGAGCGGCCCGCGACCATGATCGACGTCAGCAATACGCCCAATTCGCGCAGGACGAGAATGCCGATCAAATCGACCACGAAAGGCGTCGCGCCAAAACGCTGCAATTGGAAGATGCCTTGCTGGGCGATGATGCAGCCAACCAGAAACGAGATCAGCACAATGATCGGCACGCCGCGCAGCGCAACCTGATCAAGCTGAAAAATGATGGGCGTCAGGCGGATGCGCCAGGGCTGCAGCAAAAGCCGACCAAGTGCGGATACGATGGCGCCCAGATAGGACAAGCCCCCGACCATGTCCCGGCCTGACCCGACGACGTTCTCGCCAATGCTGGCCAGCGCGAGGATGACAGCCGGACCATCGGTCTTCTCATGCGGCGCATCGGCATCGTGCGAGGCGACTTCCTGCATCAGGATGTGCGCTTTCTCGCTCACTTGCGCGAAAACGATCTGATCCTTCGCCGCATTCTGCTGCAATCGGACAAGCACCAAGGCGCCAAGCGTATCGAGGCGCGGAATGCCACTGCAATCGAGCGTGAGCTGACCTTGCGCGGGAATGCGCGCCGCAATTGCGCCGCGTGCGTCTTCGACCGCTTGCGAATGGTCCGACGTCCAATACCCTGACAGCCGCAATACACCATCGCCCGCCGCCTCGACCTTGGGCGGCGCGGTTTCGAGCGCAGTAAAGGCAGGCGCTTGAGCCACTTGCGAAAGTCCGGTTACGGGCGGTTGAGACCCGCCTTTGAGCGTCATAACGTCCGAATCAGGCGGGGTCGAGACGGAGGCAAGGATGACAAGGCGGACAATCGGGACGGCCATTCAATCTTGGCCCGTGGCTGGAAGTTTCACCATCGCGCGCGGTTCGCGCACAGAGGCGGTCGTCGTCTCGGTGACGATCGAAGACGACGGCTTTCACGGCCATGGCGAGTGCACGCCCTATGCCCGCTATGGCGAGACGCCGCAGACCGTGCTGGCGCAGATCGAAACCGTGGTCGACCTGATCGAACAAGGTGGCACCCGCGCGGATCTCATCGGTGCGCTCAAGGCGGGCGCGGCACGCAACGCGCTGGATTGCGCGCTATGGGATCTCGAAGCCAAAAAGACGGGCGTGCCGGCCCATGTGCTCGCCGGGATCGACCGGCTCTCGCCCGTCACCACCGCCTTCACGATCTCGCTCGGTACACCGGCCAAGATGGCGGCTGATGCCGCCGCGGCCGCCGACCGCCCGATCCTGAAAATCAAACTCGGTGGCGGCACAGATGATACGGCGCGGATCGCCGCCGTTCGCGACGCGGTGCCCGATGCAACCCTGATCGTGGATGCCAATGAGGGATGGACGCCCGACGACCTCATCCGCAATCTCGATGCCTGCCTCGATGCCGGGGTGGATTGCGTAGAACAACCCCTCCCCGCCGCGTCCGACGATGCGCTGTTCGGGCTCGACCATAAAGTGCCGCTCTGTGCTGATGAAAGTGCTCATGGCATCGCAGAGCTCGATCGGCTCGCCGCGCTTTACGACATGATCAACATCAAGCTGGACAAGACTGGCGGGCTCACCGCCGCACTGCAGCTTGTTGAAGCCGCAAAAGCGCATGAATTGGGCATCATGGTCGGGTGCATGCTGGGCTCATCGCTCGCGATGGCACCGGCGTTCCTGCTGACGCCGCAAGCCCGCTTCGTCGATCTTGATGCGCCGCTCTTGCTTGCTAAGGATCGCGAGCCCGGCATGCATTACGAGGGCAGCATCGTCTATCCGCCGTCGCGCGCACTCTGGGGCTGACGCCAATAGGCAAAAACCGCCAGCGCGACACCTGCGAGCGCAAGCGGCACCATCGCCCAGAAACCGCCTGCACCCGTGTGCTGGAACAGCCAGCCCGAGCCGAGCGTGAGCAACGCATTCATGCCGCCAGAGATCGCGCTCATCATGCCTTGGGCTCTGCTCCGCGCGCCTTCAGGTGCAAAGCGCGCCAGCAAGGCAATACTGCCAAGATGCGTTGCGCCGAAACTCAGCGCATGGCTCACCTGACACAGCGCGAGGACGATCGGGCCGGGCGAGAACGCCATCACGACCCAGCGGAGCGCGGCAATGCCGCCGCCCAGAATGAGAAACGCAAAAGCCGGGAAACGCGGCCCCACCGCCGAGCCAAAAAACCAGAACAGCAACACTTCGCCGAGAATGTTGAACGCCCAGATCACACCGATGATCTCAGCGCTATACCCCTCCGCCTTCCACAGGAGCGAGCCGAAGGCGTAGAGATAGGAATGGCTCGATTGGATAAAGGACGCCGCCACCAAAATCACGAGCAAGAATGCACCAAGCGGCACGCGCGTGGCCGGCGCTTTCTCGATCCCACCTCCCAAAGCGCGCAAAGGCCACGCGAGCGGAACGACGCTCAGCATGCATAGCGCAATGCCCAACGGGACGGCGACGATCCCGAATTGCGCGATCAGCAAGCCCCCAACCAGATTGGCAATGAAAAAGGAAATCGATCCGCCAAGCCGAATACGGCCATAATTGAGGCCCGCGAAATTCTGTGCCGCCTTGATGGTGAGCGCATCGGAAAGAGGAATGCTGGCCGATTGCAAAACCGCGATGAGTGCGGCGAGAAGGAGAAATGCCGGCATGCCGGTGGCAAGGGCAGTGCAAGCGAACAAAAATGCGATCGCACCATGTGACAGCGCCAGAAACAGCGCCGGATCAATGCGCCGGTCAGCGAGCCCTGTGATGAAGGGTGCTGCGGCTGCACGAATGACAATCGGCACGAACAGCACAAGCGCAATTTCATCAGGCGATAAACCGCGCCCGGCAAGGAACACCGGAAAGAACGGTAGATAAAGCCCCAACCCCGCGAATAATCCCGCGATCAAGAGAGCAAGCCGGATGGCGAGGGAACGCGAAGCGGACAAGGGCCAACGTCCGTAACGATTTGGAAGGTTGATGCTCTAGACTGCTTGGGCGATTCGCGCGCGGGAGGCGAGCCTATGATGAGCGAGAAAGACTTTGCAGCCATCGAGGAAGCGGTGCTGTCGACCGCCCGCGGCCGCTGGTTTCTGGCTGAGTATGCCCGCCGCATCCGCGCCGGCGAGACCGACCGCATCCTTCTGGCCCTCGCGGGCCTGGCCGCCCGGCTCGAAGCGACTGGGCCCCAGAATGCGCATGCGACGCTCCCAGCCAAACACGCCGACCCTTTTGCCATTGCATTGGCGGATATTGATGCGCTCCCTCTGACCGAGCGGCTGAGACTGACGGGCTAGCCATGCACGGAACAATGTACCGCCTCCCTGCATCGTGACTGGCGGCGCAAGGCTCGCAATGGTTTGATCCCCGCCCGAAAGGCGGTTCCGGCGTTGAATACGGTTCTTGGCATCTTCCTGAAAGTCGCAGCGACGCTGGTTTTCGCGTTGATGTCACTCACCGTGAAATGGCTGTCGAACGATTTCCCGACGGGCCAGCTCGTCTTTTTCCGTTCGGCCTTTGCGCTCATCCCGCTGATGATGTGGATTGGCTGGACCAGCGAACTACGCGATGCATTTTATACCAAGAATTTGAAAGGCCACATTCTGCGGAGCCTTGCCGGTGTCGGCGGCATGTTCATGAGTTTCGGCGCGCTGCATTATCTGTCGCTGCCGGATGCCACCGCCATCACCTACATCACGCCCTTGTCAGTGACGGTACTTGGTGCCGTCTTGCTCGGCGAGACGGTGAGGGTCTGGCGCTGGACGGCCATCGGCGTTGGCTTCTCAGGCGTGCTCATCATGCTCTCGCCCTTTCTCGGCGCGAGTGGCGGCCCCGATGTCGCTTTCGGTGCCATGCTCGGATTGATCGGCACTGTGTTTTCAGCCTTTGCATCAATCGCGATCCGCAAATTGTCAGGCACTGAAAAAACCGGCGCGATCGTGTTTTATTTCTCGCTCATCACGTCGCTGTCCGGGCTTCTCACCATTGGCTTCGGCTGGAAGATGCCCACCACAACGCAATTTGGATTGCTCGTACTCGCCGGATTTTTAGGCGGCGTCGGCCAGATCCTGCATACGGCGAGCATTCGTTTTGCGCCGGTCTCGGTGGTTGCGCCCTTTGAATATGTCACGCTGATCTGGGCCACCTTGTTCGGCTATGTCGTGTTTGGCGATGTACCTGCACCCGCTGTTTTGATTGGTGCGAGTATCGTCATCGCTGCAGGCTTGTTCATCGTCTATCGTGAGAGGCAGCTCGGCATTGCTGAGCGACGCGCGCAAGATTCCACCGCAGAATAGGCCGATGCTGACGCCCCTCAACCGCGCCCTTCTCGTTCTGTCGGTGACACAGATCATCGCATGGGGCGCAATGTTTTATGCGATTGCGCTCTGGGGTCCGCGTATTGCCGCCGAGACAGGCTGGCCTGATCTTGTGATCTATGGCGGGTTTTCGTTAGCGCTTGTTGGCTCCGGCTTATGGTCGCCCTTTTTCGGTCGTCTCATTGACCGCTATGGCGGCCGTTTCACAATGACGATTGGCTCGCTCATCAGTGCCGTCGGCCTCGCGCTTTTGGCCAGCGCACGCCACGAAATCATCTACGCGGCCGCATGGGCGATTATGGGCTGCGGCATGGCCGCATGCCTTTACGACCCCGCCTTCGCCACGCTCGCACGGATTTCTGGGGACGCACCGGCTCGCACACGGCGCGCGATTTCGTTTCTCACCTTGCCGGGCGGCTTTGCCTCAACCGTCTTCTGGCCGCTCACGCTCTTCCTGCTGCAATCCTTTGATTGGCGGCAGACGGCCTGGATGTATGCGGGATTTCTTTTGTTCATTTGCGCGCCGCTGCATCGCTTTGGCCTGCCCGGCCCACACGAACAAGAACCGCCACCCGCACCTGAAAAAGAGGGCAGCGAAACCCAGCCAGAAAAACCACCCCTGACCGACAAGAATGCGCGGCGAACCGCGTTCATCCTGTTTGCACTCGTCATCGCTGCGCATGGCTTCCCGACCTCGGCCTTGTCGGTCCATGTCGTGCGATTGCTCGATCTTCTCGGTCTGACTGAAGGCCAAGCGGTGGCAGCCGCCGCCTTGGTGGGCCCATCACAAGTTGGCGCACGAATCTTGGAATTGCTGTTCGGCAGGCGGCTATCGGCGATCGGCCTTGGGCTTGTGGCCACTGCACTCCTGCCCGTCGCTTTCTTGATCCTGCTCGGCGTCACCGTCTCGCCTGGTGCGGCCATGATCTATGGCCTCGTCTATGGCGCTTCGAACGGGCTTGTGACGATCGCGCGTGGCATCGTCGCCCTCTCACTCTTCGGTCGCGAAGGCTATGGCCGCACCTTGGGGCTAATCGCGGCTCCCGCGCTCGCCATCAAGGCGGCAGCCCCGCCGGTCTTCGCCTTGGGACTGGCTGCTTTCGGCCCCCATGCAATGCTCTGGGTGTCACTCGCGCTCGCCTGCCTTGCCTTCGGTGCAATGGCGCTGCTGGCGAGCCATAGGGCGCGGGACTAAGCCTCAGGCGCCAGCGTGACAGTCAGCCCGTCGAGCTCGTCGGTATAGAGGATCTGGCAGGAGAGCCGGGAGTTCGGCTCGACGATGGGCAGTTGGTCGAGCTGGTTCTCTTCCTCGTCGCGGGCCGGAAACAGCTTGGGCAGCCATTCGGGCGCGACGAAGACGTGGCACGTGCCGCACTCAGCCGAACCGCCACAGAGGCCTTCCATCGGCAGGCCCCAATCGCGGATGATTTCCATGATCCGCCAACCCTCAAGGGCCTCTAGCGTGTGGGTCTTGCCCTCACGATCGATCACATTGATCACGCCCATTGGCGGTCGTCCCCGTCTTCCCCCGTCTGCCACGCCCCCATGGCTTGCATCTCCCGCAAGGAGCGTGAGAGAAGCAGACGCAGCACGCATAGGCGGTCCGGCCGCCATGGGGAAGAGGTAATTCAACGGATGGGCATCGAAGGCAAAGAGCGGACACGCGACCTTGAGACCGGGGCGCAAGCCCTGTCGGGCCAGCTCGGCAAGACGGTGCAGCGCCTGCGTAAGGCCTATAACCTGTCCCTGAGCGAGCTCGCCGAGCAATCCGGCGTCGCCAAATCCATCATCAGCCAGATCGAACGCAACGAGACCAACCCGACACTCGCCACGATCTGGCGCCTATCGCAAGCGCTCGATGTCTCGATTGAACGCGTCCTCTCCTCGAGTGAAGACGAACCCTTCATCGAGAAAGTATCACGCGGTGATACGCCACTCCTCGTCTCTGACGACGGCAAGGTGAAACTCGCCATTACCGGTTGGATCAAGACCGTCGAATGGCTGCAAACCTATGATGTCATCGCCGAAGCCGGCGGCGTGCTCGAAAGCGACGCTCATCAGCGCGGCTCCGTCGAAGCGCTTTCGGTGATGGAAGGCGAATTGGAAGTCGAGATCAACGGTGAAATCGAGACCGTGAAGGCGGGCGAGACCATCCGCTATCGTTGCGACCGACCACACATCGTCCGTAATGCGACGAAAAAACCCGCGCATGCAACGATGATCTGCATCCTTAAAGCAGCGGTGATGGACTAACGCCTCATCACTATAAGGCGTCGATGATGGCGGTCAGGGCTTTTTCGGCCGCGGCGGCGTTTCAATCGGCGGCAGCGATTTGATGTAAACGGCCATCGCGGCACGATCGGCATCCGACAGACGCGATGTGTTTTTGATCACGGGCGCCATCGATCCACCGACGGAATCGTAATCCGGCGTAAAGCCCGTCTTCAGCAGTTCGGCAATATCGGACGCCGACCATTTTGCGAGCCCATTCGGGGCTTGCGTAATGTTCGGGACAAAACCCTTGCCTTCAGGATCAGGACCACCAGCAAATCGTTGCGACGGAATGATCGCACCCGCCGCATTGCGCGGTGAATGGCACTCGGCGCAATGGCCGGGGCCATTGACGAGATAGGCGCCCAAATTCCATTGCGCATCGCGCGCCGGATTTGGCGTGAACGGCTTGCCATCCAGAAAAGCGAGCTTCCACAAACCCAATCCGCGCGTGATGTTGAATGGGAAATTCATCTGATGCGGTTTCGACGCATCACTGACTTTGGGCAGCGATTTGAGATAGGCGTAAAGGTCCGCCACATCGTCCGGTTTCATCCGTTGATAGGATGTATAGGGAAAGGCCGGATAATAATGCCGCCCTTGCGGCGAGACGCCTTCGCGCATCGCGCGTGCAAAATCACCCAGCGACCAATTGCCAATGCCGACCGCGGGATCAGGTGAAATATTCGGCGCGTTCAACGTGCCAAAGGGCGTGTGAAACGCAAGCCCGCCGCCAAGTCGCGCACGATCATCCTGTCCCGGCGTCGCATGGCAGGATGCGCATCCGCTTGCATCGAAGAGGCGCGCACCATTCGCGAGATCGGGCGTGCGTTTGTCGGCTACGATGGTCGCACCGCGTGCCATCCGCCATGTCTCTGGGGCAGAGAGCAGATAGAAACCGAGCACGCCGCCAAGAGCGAGCGTGCCCAGCGCCAATCCAACGGCGACGCCGCGCCGCATAATGGCCTTAGCCCTTCTTCACACGATAGACTTCGTGGCAAGAGCCGCAATTCTTCAAGACATTCGGGAAGTTCGCTTTGAAGCTCGCCTCGTCCTTGATGGCCGACGCTGCCGCATTGGCATCAGCGGCGAATTTGTCGAACGCCGCTTTGAAGCCGGCAGCATCTTCCCAAATCTTCGGGGAAGCGGATGTATCACCACCCGTTTGCGTGCCAGCCGGATAGAGCCCCGGCATCGTCTTGGCCGAATCTGCGTAGATGGCGAGCGAGCGTTGCACCTTGGCGAGATCGAAAGGCTGTTCGCCCTTGAGCATCGCGCCCGGATCGCGCGTTGCGCCACCAACGGCCTTCATAATGTCGCGACGCTGCGCAATCGCATCCTGCGCAATGACAGCACCAGCACCAAGCGCCAGAGCAAGACCAGCCAAAACAAACCGCTTCATATCAAATCCCCTTCGAAGATCGCGTAACGCAGTGTCGTCACGCTTTATGTTGAAATCGTGAACGTCTTTACGCCGCCGTAGCAAGCTTGGCCTTGGCAATGATATCGAACACGCGTTGTGGCGTCGCCGGCATATCGATATCACGCACGCCATAGGCGCGATCGAGCGCATCGACGATGGCATTCATCACCGCCGGGCAAGAACCGATGGAACCCGCCTCGCCTGCCCCCTTGATGCCAAGCGGATTGGTTGTCGAGGGCACGTTCTTCGTCTCAAAATGGAAGGACGGCACATTGTCCGCGCGCGGCATGCAATAATCCATAAAGCTCGCCGTGATCAGCTGGCCCTGCTCGTCGAATACGACGCGCTCAAACAAAGCCTGTCCGACGCCCTGCACGATCCCGCCATGCACTTGGCCCGCGAGCAGCAGCGGGTTCACCGCAATGCCGAAATCATCGCAGATCGTGTAGCGGACGATGTCCGTCACACCGGTATCCGGATCGATTTCAATTTCAGCGATATGAGTACCATTCGGGTAGGTCGCATCCGGCGGCACGAAATCGCCCGACGCCTTGCGCTTGTCTTCAGTCACGCCCGGCAGATTGGCGATCTCGGTGAAGGCGATGCGCTTGTCAGTCCCCACAACGCGCACAGCCCCATCGGCAATTTCAAGATCCTTCACGCTGGCTTCGAGCTTGCCCGACGCGAGTTCCTTGATCTTCTCCGACAGGTTCTTGGCCGCGATCGAAGTGGAGACACCACCGACGGGGATCGAGCGCGAGCCGCCCGTGCCATTGCCCGTCGCAACCACATCGGTATCGCCTTGAATGACGCGGATCTTGTCGAGCGGCAAATCGAGATGCTGCGACGCGAATTGCGCATAGGCCGTCGCATGGCCCTGGCCGTTCGATTGCGTGCCGGAGAAGATCGTCACTGTGCCATCCGTCTCGAGACGGATTTCAACATCTTCGCCGCTGCCCCATGCCGTGCATTCGATATAGGTGGCAAGCCCAATACCCCGCAGCTTGCCATTCTTTTTCGACGCTTTCAGGCGATCCTTGAAGCCGTTCCAATCAGCCGACTGCATCGCTTGATCCATATGCTGGGCAAAATGCCCCGTGTCATAGGTGCGGTCGCCAATCGGCGTCTTGTAGGGCATCTGTGCCGGCGTGATGAAGTTCTTCTTGCGGATCACATCGGGCTTGATGCCAGTCTCGCGCGAAACGCGATCGACAAGGCGTTCCAAAAGATACGCGGCTTCCGGACGGCCGGCACCACGATAAGCATCGACTGGCATCGTATTCGTATAGACGCACCGCACACGCACATGGATGTGCTTGGTCGCGTAAACACCCGTCACCATGGTTGCGCCGAGATACGGAATATAAGGCCCGTATTGCGAGGCGTAGGCACCGAGATTACCGACAATGTCGAAACGCATCGCCAAGAATTTACCGCTCTTGTCGAGCGCCACTTCAGCACGCGCCAGATTATCGCGACCCTGTGCATCGCCAATGAAATGCTCGCCACGGTCGGCAATCCATTTCACCGGGCGCTTCAAGCGCTTCGCCGCTTCCAGAACCAGCGGATATTCACGATAGGCAAAGGTCTTTGTGCCAAAGCCGCCGCCGACATCTGGCGTGATGACACGCAGCTTGTCAGGGGAAATCTTCATGCATTTGGCTGCCACGGTATCGCGCACACCGTGCACGCCTTGGCTTGAAATCGTCAGCGTGAATTGCTTTGTCGCAGCGTCATACTCACCAATGGCACCACGCGTTTCCATGTAATTGGTGATGAGGCGATTGTTCTCGATATCGATGGCAACGACGCGGTCTGCCTTCGCGAAAATGTCGTCGACCTTGGCCTTGTCGCCCATCTCGGTGTCGAGGGCGAGATTGTCAGGCGCTTTCTCCCACACATGATGGGCGCCTCTGGTGATCGCCTTGCGCAGATCAGCCATGGTCGGACGATCTTTGTAATGCACCGGAATTGCTTCCGCTGCATCCTTGGCCTGATCGATCGTCTCAGCGACGATAAACGCCACCGCATCGCCCACATGCTTCACCGTCTTTTTGCAAAGAACCGGTGTATGCGCGACGAAGCTTTGTGAGCCATCCTTGTTCGGTAAGGGCGCGAGGCACGGCACATCGCCGAGATGTTCGATATCGGCAGCGGTGAGGATAAGCTTGACACCCTTCATGCCGCGCGCGTCCGTGAGATCGCCAATATCGAAATCAGCATGCGCATGCGGGCTCCGCAGCACATAGCCGACCAGCGCGCGATCGGGCTGCACATCAGCAAGATACTGACCATTGCCGGTAATGAATTTCTTGTCTTCGACGCGCTTGAGCGGCTGTCCGACACCGAACTTCTTGAGAGCCATGAGAATGCCCGTTCCTTACATGCGTAGTGATGACAGATCAGAGACCGGTTTCGACGGGACCGCCTTGGCCAGCCCAATCGAGGAAACCGCCGGCGAGATGGGCGTGAGCGGGCAAGCCCGCCTCCTGCAAAAGCGCGGCTGCGGTCAGCGAGCGTTTGCCTGAACGACAGCTGAGCACCAGCTGGCGTCCGGCAAGGGCGGGCAGCGCGTCGGGATCGAGGGCGGAGAGTGGCAGAAGGATCGAACCGGGGATGTGGCCCGCGACCCATTCATTCTCTTCGCGAACGTCGACCAGCAGGATGGTGCCCTCATCGAGCCCCTCACGCACTTGATCGACCGTCCAATCCTCGACTGCCTGCATTGGCTTACCCCGTAGTCTTGAGTCTTAGTCGATATTAGAGGATGCCACCGGCGCGTCCATGCCCAAACGTCGGCCCAACACCCTTCGTCACCGCCCGTTCTGACCTTTTTGCCGCGCCGCATGCTGTCATCCTAGCGCCGCGGCTCCGTTGCAGCGTCTGGAGCGCTGCTTTAGGGTCGCACCCGCTCTGAAACCCCGTGCTGCGCCCGTGCCGATGACCTTCTCCCGCTGCCTATCTGGCCTTGCCGCCCTGTCCCTTTTGGCCTCGGTCTCGCTGTCCGGTGCTTGGGCCCAATCACCGCGTGTCGAAAAGCTGATCGGCCAGATGACGCTCGAGGAGAAGATTGGCCAACTCAATCTTCTCTCCGGCCACCATGCGGTCACCGGCCCCTATGCCACACAGGATGTCGAGCAGGCGCTCCTCAAAGGCGAAGTCGGCGGTCTCTTCAACGTCTATGGCGCGGAATACACCCGCAATCTGCAGCGGCTTGCCGTTACCAAAACACGGCTCGGGATTCCGTTGCTGCTCGGCTATGACGTGCTGCACGGCTATCGCACCATTTTCCCGGTACCGTTAGGCCAAGCGGCCAGCTTCGATCTGGCCGCGATCGAACAAGCCGACCGGATCGCCGCACGCGAAGCTTCCGCGGCGGGTGTGAATTGGATCTATGCGCCCATGCTCGATATCACGCGCGATCCGCGCTGGGGCCGCATCGTCGAAGGCCCGGGCGAAAGCACCTGGTGGGGCAGTCGCATTGCTGCAGCGCGCGTGCGTGGCATGCAGGGCCTCTCGCTTTCTTCACCCGATAGCGTGCTGGCATGCGCGAAACATTTTGCCGGTAATGGCGCCACCGAAGGGGGGCGCGATTATTCGGGCACCGAACTCTCCGAGCGTGCTTTTCGCGAGGTGCATCTGCCGCCGTTCAAAGCAGCGGTCGATGCAGGCGTGAAATGCATGATGACAGCGTTCAACACTGTCGACGGTGTGCCAGGTGTTTCCAACGAGAAACTCATCGAAGGTACGCTGCGCAAGGAATGGGGCTTCAAGGGCATTGTCGTCAGTGATTTCGGCGCGATTGGCGAACTCGTCAATCATGGCGTTGCCGATGATCCGGCAGAAGCGGCGTTATTAGCGCTGCGTGCTGGCGTTGATATCGACATGCAGGGCAAGAACTTCATTACCGATCTGCCGAAGCTGGTGAAGTCGGGCGCGATCCCTGAAAAGGCAATCGACACGGCCGTGCGCCGCATCCTGACCGCCAAGGAAGAACTGGGCCTGTTCGACAATCCTTATGGCCGCAGCGATCCTGCACGCGAAGCGGTTGTGATGGCGTTGCCCGAACATCGCGCCGCAGCTCAAGCGATGGCGGAAAAATCACTTGTTCTGTTGAAGAACGACAATGTGCTGCCTCTGTCGAACAAGCTTCAACGCATTGCGGTGATCGGTCCGCTCGCTCAGGCCAAAGCCGATACGCTTGGCCCTTGGGCAGGCCACGGTGATCCGGACGAAGCGGTGACCGTGCATGACGGCATCAAGCGGCTTGTGCCGCTAGCCGAACTTCTGCACGCCACTGGCGGCACGGTCACCCGCTCGTCGAGCGAGGACATTGCCGCAGCCGTCCGCACCGCTGCAAAAGCAGAAGTCGTGATTTTAGTGCTGGGCGAAAAATCGACGATGAGCGGGGAAGCGGCTAGCCGCTCTAATCTCAATCTCCCCGGTGATCAAATGGCTCTGGCGCGCGCCGTGCTCGCGCTCGGCAAGCCGACCGCCGTCGTGCTGATGAATGGACGGCCGCTCACCATCGAAGATCTGCACAATGAGGCCCCGGCAATTGTGGAGGCCTGGTACCCCGGCACGATGGGAGGCCTTGCCGTCGCGCGCCTTCTGTTCGGCGAGATCGAACCCTTGGGTCGGCTGCCTGTCACCTTCCCGCGCAATGTCGGACAAATTCCGATCTATCACGATCAATTGCCAACCGGTCGACCTGCTGGCGAGAAGTCGCAGCCCTATACGAGCACGTGGCTCGACGTGCCCGCGACGCCGCTCTACCCGTTTGGCTACGGCCTGACATGGACGAAATTCGAAGCGTCCGCCCCGCGTGTCGATAAACCGGTCGTCCGCCCCGGCGATGTCATGCTGGTCAGCGTCGATGTCACAAACACCGGCAAAGTTCAGGGCACAGCGCAGATCATGCTGTTCCTACGCCAGAAGAGCACGCGGATCTCGCGCCCCGTGCGTGATTTCAAAGGCTTTGCCCGCGCGTCCATCGCGCCCGGGAAAACGGTGACGCTCACCATCCCAGTGCGCGACACCGACCTGTTCTTTGCCCGTTCGGACGGCACCTTCGGCCCGCCTGAGGCTGGCTTCATCGATGTGCAGACGGGCTTTGATGCAGGTGCGACGAAATCGCTGAAAGTCGATTGGCGCCCAAAAGGCTGATCAGGAACATTTCTGGCGCGGCACGTGGACATAATTGCCCGTGCGCGCGCTCTTCTTCTGCACATAAGTTTTCTTGCAAGTCTTTCCGTCCGGTGTCTTCGTGACACTGGACGAAGCTGCGGCGGGAGCAGCGGGTTGCTGCGCGTTGGCAGGCATCACAGCGAGATTGCAAAACGCCGCAAGCGACAGGGCCAGAGCAAGACGGATCATAGGCAGCTCCTTACACACATGAATCAAACCATAGCCCATTTGCGTTGACCCTAACAGGCTTACGCCTGCGGCATTCGCCCCGCTGCGACATCGGCCACCAAACGCAATTGTGCGGGTAGACAGATGGTGCGCAGATCATAGCCCGCCACCGCATCGCGCCGGGCCTGCTGCCTGAGCGCATCGAATGCTCCACGGTTCGCAAGCGCGTCTGACACCGTCACGGCCATCGCCTTGGTATCGAAGAAATCGACCAGCAGCCCATTCTCACCATGACGGATTGCCTCACGCACCGGCGCTGTATTGGAGCCGACGATCAGACATTCCATTGCCATGGCCTCGATCAACGACCATGACAGCACGAAAGGATAGGTGAGATAAACATGCACGCTTGAAATTGCGAGCAGTGACAGAAAATCGCCATAGCCGATATTGCCGAGAAAATGGATCCGGCTCATGTCGAGCGTATCTTTGACTTCATTGAGGTAATGCTCTTTCCAGCTCCCCTCTTTTGGTGGACGCCCGTAAGACACACTGTCACCCCCCACAATCAGCGTGATCGCCTGCTGACGCTGGCGTTGAATCTCCGGCAGCGCGCGGATGAAACTGTGCCAGCCGCGATGGGGTTCGAGATTGCGGTTGACGAAGGTGATCACTTCATCCGCGCCCGTGAGCCGCTGCTTCTGCGGTCCGACATCCAAAAAAGCATCGGGATGAGGCTGCACATGCTGCGTGTCGATCCCATCATGGATGACGCTGATACGTTCACGATAAAGCGCGGGTACGGTATCGGCCTGAAACCGGGTTGGTGATACGCCCCAATCCATCGTCTCAAGCGCGAGAATGTTGTTGGCATTCTTGGCGCGCAGTCGCGCATGAGAGGCAAACCCTTCGTCGGGGAATTCCGGATCAAATCCCATATCCGCCCCTTGTGTGCGGTAATAGAATTCGATGAACAACAGCATCTTCGCGTCAGGATACACATCGCGCAGAAACAGGGTCTCGCCCCAGCCTGGATGCCCCAGAATGATATCCGGCTTGAAGCCACGCTTGCGCAATTCATGAGCGGCGAGCCCGGCCGCTTCACCACGGATCACTTTGGTTTCAAAATCGGACGCGAAAGGATGGATGTTCGGTGTCGAGCCGCGCTGCGGACGATAGCCAACAACGTCGACACCGGGAATCTTCGCAGGAGGTTTGTTGATCGTCAGCGCGACGCAGCGATGACCAAGCTGCGCCAACGCCGGCGCAAGATGTTTATACTGCCCCGGAAAATTCTGGTGCACGAACAAAATATTCATGGCCTCTCCCGTTAGGGTTTGAGCGCCGTGTAATAGGCTGCATAAGCCTCAATTTCGGCGTCCGTCATGGTTCTTGACATGAAACGCATGTCCGGGTGGCGGCGTGCGCCAGACCGGAAGGCCCGCAACTGGTTAACAAGGTAGGCTTCATTCTGCCCGGCAAGATTGGGCACTTCTGTGTCGCGCGCAATCCCTTCTTCGCCATGGCAACGCGCACATTGCTCGAGATCAGCTTTTAACGGCTTTTTCTGAGCGTAAGCGGGAGCGACGACAAGCGCCGCACCCAAAAGCAAACATAGGGTGAGAGCGCGGCTCACGCACCCACTTCCGCACGCATGAGCGCCGCACCTTCAGCAAGCGCCTTCAGCTTCGCCATGGCCACTGGGCGCGGTAGAGGTGCCATGCCGCAATTGGTGCACGGATAGATCCGCTCCTTCGGCACATACTGCATCGCGGCACGAATAATCGATGCCACCTGCTCCGGTGTCTCAACCTCTTGCGTTGCGACATCGATTGCGCCGACAAGCACATCCTTACCCGTGAGCAAGCTCATCAATTCCATCGGCACTTTCGAATTGGCGCATTCGAGCGAAACTTGCTGAATGGAGCTTTTCGCCAGCGCCGGAAACGTTTCCTCATAATGGCGCCATTCGGCACCGAGCGTTTCCTTCCACTTCACATTCGCTTCGATGCCATAGCCGTAGCAAATATGAACAGCGGTCGTGCAGGTAAGGCCCTGCGCAGCGCGCTCAAGCGCAGCCACGCCCCATTCCGTCACTTCCTTCATGTAGACGTTGAAAGCGGGTTCATCGAACTGGATCACGTCAATGCCGAGCGCCTGCAATTCGCGCGCTTCCTCATTCAGCAATTCCGCAAACGCAAACGCCATCTTCACGCGATCGCCATAATACCCGTCCGCGATGGTATCGATGATCGTCATCGGACCGGGTAAGGTGAACTTCAACTTCTTCTTCGTATGCGCGCGTGCAATCTTCGCTTCGAAGGAGTGGACGGGACCCATGCGGGTCAACTTGTCCGTCACGGTGGGCACAAGCGCTTCGTAGCGATTATTGCGGATGCCCATCTTCACGCGCCTGTCGAAATCGACACCGGCGATGCGATGCAGAAAGCCATGCACGAAGTGCTGGCGCGCCTGTTCGCCCTCGGTGACGATATCGATGCCCGCGTCTTCCTGCTCTTTCAACGCAAGGATGGTCGCATCGCGCTTGGCTTCATCAAGCGCCGCGCCTTCCAGTTTCCAAGGCGCCCAGAGCATCTCAGGCTCGGCAAGCCAAGAGGGTTTCGGGAGACTGCCAGCCAGCGTGGTTTGGAACATGAACGGATCCTCGAATCGGAAGGAATCCGTCATCACCTATCGGCAGCGTGGATGCAACCGCTGCCGTTGGCCTCAGCCCTCGCGGCGGAAAATCCGGACCGCGCGCGTCCAGCGTTCAACATCGGCGACGACATAGCCACCGGAGACCCGCTGTACGAGGCCGAGTTCCTCTGCATCGGCCATGCGCCGGCGTAGTGTTTCCCGGTGGAGACCGGTGAGCTGGCTCAAATCACGCAGACTGGAAGGGCTGACGACAGGGAAATCCGGCGATGAATCGGCGAAGGATCGCCCGCCGACGAGGAGATAGATCATCAAGACTTCAACGGTGGCCTTATGCTGTTCAGCACATTTGAACAGTTCCGCGACCTCCGTAACGATATTTTTGGCGCGCGACGCCAAATGTTCGAAAGCCATGGTTTGATAAGACAAAATGAAGTTCCCGTGTCCAAGAAGACGTAGCGGAAACATTGCGCTCTGTGCGGTGAACGTCAATTCGGGCTTCAATGAGTGAAGGCCCAAAACAGGCATGTTGCAGTGCATGCGTGAAGTTGAACCTGAATATGCTGATTAAACTTAGGCAATTCACCGCTTGAAATATATCACAGGGTCAAAAAAGAACCATTTCCGAGGGGTTTTCGACGCTTTGGATGCCGCAAAGTGTTTTTAGCTCTCACGATGTCGCATAGATGTTATGCGCGCTCGGATTCAACCAACAAGACCCGCTGCGAGCCCTCGGCGAAAGCCACCTGACGCATCGAGAAGCGTCTGCGTATAGGGGTGCTCCGCTTTAAGGCTCCGGAATCGGCTGGAGGGTGCTTCCTCAACGAACACGCCGCTTTGCATGACAGCGACCCGCTCACACATATGGGCAACCACGGCCAGATTATGGCTGACGAGAAGCATCGTCATGCCGCGCTCGGCGGCGAGCCGTTTCAACAGATTGAGAACTTCCGCTTGGATCGAAACATCCAGCGCAGAAGTCGGCTCATCAAGCAGAAGGATTTTCGGCTCCAGGATCAGGGCGCGCGCAATCGCGACGCGCTGGCGTTGGCCGCCTGAAAGCTGATGCGGATAGCGAAAGCGGAAGCCACGGCCGAGCCCAACAGCGTCGAGCGCCTCCTGGATGCGGCGCTCGCCGTCCCCCAGCCCATGAATGGCAATCGGCTCCGCCAATGCGCGGTCGACCGTCTGCTTGGGATGCAGGCTTCCGAACGGGTCCTGAAACACCATCTGCACAAGGCGACAGAAGGCGAGATCCCGCTTGGCGCCGAGCCTTTTCCCGGCGACATCGATTGTGCCACTGCGGTCGGTCGCCAGACCGGCAATCGCACGCAGCACGGTCGATTTGCCCGACCCAGACTCCCCGACAATGCCAAAGCTGTCGCCCGGATCGAGGGAAAAGGAAACGCCATCCACCACGGCACGGCTGGAATAGCGCACCACGAGATCACGGACGTCGAGCGCCTTTTCGGTCATTTCAACCACTCCGGATCACGCGTGAAGACGGGCAGATTGGCATCGACCCGATCAAGGCGTGGCAAGCAGTTCAAAAGCCCTTTGGTATAGGCGTGCTGTGCATGATCGAGATCGCGCGCATTCAAAGTTTCCATCACCGCGCCGCCATACATCACAATGACGCGATCACAAAAAGACCGCACGAGATCAAGATCATGGCTGATGAAAATCAGGCCGAGACCGCGCTGGCTGACAAGATCATCCAGAATGGCCAGCACCTGCATCGACACCGTCACATCGAGCGCCGATGTTGGCTCATCCGCGATGATGAGGTCGGGATCAGCCACAAGCACCATCGCGATCATGACACGCTGGCCCATGCCGCCTGATACTTCATGCGGGTAGAGATCATAGACATGTTTGGGATCACGAATGCGCACCGCATCCAACATGGCCAATGCGCGTTCGCGAGCTTGTCCAGCTTCACCGGGATTGTGGATGCGCCACGTCTCGGCAATCTGCTCGCCAACCGTCATCACCGGATTGAGCGAATATTTCGGATCCTGCATCACCATCGACATGCGCGCACCACGCAGCGCACGACGCTCGCGATGCGGCATCGAGAGAAGATCAAGCCCCATGAACGCCATGCGCTTGGCGGTCACTTCACCCGGTGGCGGCACGAGATCAAGGATGGCGCGCCCGGTCATCGATTTGCCTGAGCCGGATTCACCCACAATGCCCAAGCGCTCACGGCCGAGCGTGAACGACAGGCCACGCACCGCTTCCGTATAGCCGCTCAGACCGGGGAAGCGGACGCGCAGATCCTCAACATCGAGAAGAATATCGCTCATCGGGCATCCAGCGCGTCACGCACGCCGTCTCCCAAGAGATTAAAGCCCAAAGCGACAATGCAGATCGCAAGGCCCGGAAAGGTCGCCACCCACCATTGGTCAAAAATCTGTTCGCGGCCAGCAGCAATCATGGCGCCCCATTCGGGCGTCGGCGGTTGCGCGCCAAGACCAAGAAAGCCCAAGCCCGCCGCCGTCAAAATCACGCCAGCCATATCGAGCGTCGAACGCACGATGACGGACGGCACGCAGAGCGGCACTACATGCAGCATGATGATGCGCAGCGAGGAGGCGCCCTGCAATTTTGCAGCAGCGATGTAATCAGAATTGCGGATCACCATCGTTTCCGTGCGGGCGACGCGCGCATAAGGTGGCCATGAGGTGATCGCGATGGCGATGATAGCGTTCTCGAGCCCTGGCCCAAGCGCGGCGACGAAGGCCAATGCCAAAATGAGCTTCGGGAAGGCGAGCACGATATCGGTGACGCGCATCAAAATGCGGTCGACCGCACCGCCATAATAACCTGCAACGCAGCCGAGAATGAGGCCGAGTGGACCGACCGTAACCACAACAAGCCCGACGATCAGCAGCGTGACACGCGAGCCATAGACGATACGGCTAAAGATATCGCGCCCGAGCGAATCCGTGCCGCACCAATGCTGCCACGACACGGGCTGCAGGCGTTGCGACAAATTCTGCGCCAGCGGATCGTAAGGGGCGATCCATGGTGCAAAAATCGCCATGCCGATCAGGGTCAACACAATCACGAGACCGACGACACCGAGCCAATTTTCAGTGAACCCGCGCCAACGGCGATAGGCTTGTCCAGCCCGCGCCTGCGCGCGCGATTGCGGCGCTTCGCTGAGAAGCCAGTCACGCCAGCTTTGAGACGTCGCGGCCCTCATCGTGTCCTCGGATCGAATACGCGCGCCATGATATCGGCGAACAGGTTGAGAGAGATGAACACGACGCCGACGACGACCGTGCCGCCCAGCACCGCATTCATATCCGCCTGCAACAGGGAGGCGGTGATATAGCGGCCGAGACCGGGCCACGCAAAGATCGTTTCCGTCAACACCGAGCCTTCCAGGAGCCCGGCATAGGAGAGCGCAATCACGGTGGCGAGCGGCGCGGCGGCATTACGCAAAGCGTGCCGCCAGATCACGCGCGTTTCCGAAGCACCCTTCACCCGCGCGGTCAGGATATAGGCCTGCGATAATTCGTTGATCATGAAACTCCGCGTCATGCGGCTGATATAGGCAAGGCTGAAAAAGCCGAGCACGCTCGCAGGCAGGATCAGATGGGAGAATGCATCGCGCGCGACCTCCCATTCACCCTCGAGGATAGCGTCGAGAATGAGCACGCCGGTTTTCGTCGTCACCAGATCATCAAAGGCGACCGAAACACGCCCCGGACCTCCCACCCAACCCAGATGAGCGTAGAACAGCAACAATCCCATCAGACCGAGCCAGAAAACTGGGATCGAATAGCCAAAGAGGCCGAGAATGCGGACGAGGTTATCCGGCCAGCGCCCTTTATAGACCGCAGCCGCAACACCAAGCGGAATGCCGAGCGAAACGCCGATCAACGTGCCCAAAGTCGCCAGTTCGAGTGTGGCCGGGAACACGCGCTTAATGTCGAGGATAACAGGATTGGACGTCATCACTGACGTACCAAATTCACCGCGCGCCACTTGACCGAGATAGGTCAGGAATTGTTGCCAAAGCGGCTTATCAAGCCCAAGCGCGATGCGCGCTTTGTCATAGACATCGGGTGGCGCACGATCGCCGACCACTGCCAGAACCGGATCGATCGGGATGACGCGACCGATCAGAAACGTCACCAGCAAAAGCCCGAGCATCGTGATCGCGAAAGTGGTCACTTCCGCCGATACGAGTTTTGCCGTGCTGCGCGCTGAAGCCAAAATTCACCTCGATAAAACAGAGTGCGGCCGGGCGGATGCCGCCCGGCCGCCGATCATATCCGCGAAGATCAGTTCTTCACGATATTGGCGTAGAGGTTCGTGTCGCTGTTCGGGCCGATCACGAGACCATCGACATTCTTGCGGCGCGCCGCGACTTCCGTCTGCTGGAACATGATCACGAAGGGCGAGACCTTCATGTGTTCACGCTGCAGATCTTCGTACATCTTCTTGCGCTTGTCGGAATCGCGCTCAAGAACCGCGGCCTGTGTGACCTTGGTCATGTCCGGGATCGCCCATGCGTTACGCCAAGCAAGCGGCTTGCTTTTCGCATCGTCCGAATTGTCGGTGTTGATAGCGAACGTATCGGCATTGGTGTGCGGGTCCTGATAGTCCGGGCCCCACTGGCCGATATAGATGTCATGCTGGCGCGCACGATATTTGGTGAGCGTCTGCTTGCCATCGCCGGGGATGAGTTCGAGCTTCACGCCTGCCTGACCCCATGTCGACTGGATAGCCTGCGCGATATCGGTGATCGGCGGGATCGAGCGCACATCCATCGTCACCGTGAAACCGTTCGGCAGACCGGCCTTGGCGAGCAGTTCCTTCGCCTTGGCGACGTCGAGCTTGTAGGGCTTGTCGTCGATCGCGCCGAGGAAGCCCTTCGGCAGGAAGGTCTGGTGCGGCGTATAGGTGCCTTCGACGATGTTCTTCTCGATGCCCGTGTAATCGACCAGATACTTCAGCGCCTCGCGCACTTCAGGCTTCGCGAGGTTCGGGTTTTTCTGGTTGAGGCCGAGATAAAGGATGTAGCCCTTCGGGCCGCTGTCGATCACGACATTCGCATTCGACTTAACGGCAGCGAGCTGATCCTTCGTCAGATTGCGTGCGTAATCGACGTCACCCTTTTCGAGCAGGAGACGCTGGGAGGCCGCTTCCGGAATATGGCGTACGACGACGCGCTTATTCTTCGGCGTGCCACCCTTCCAATTCGCATTGGCTTCGAGCGTGTATTGCTCATTCGCCTTCCATGTGCGCAGCGCATAAGCGCCCGAACCGGCCGAATTCTGCTTCAGCCACGCATTGCCCCAATCGCCATCCTTTTCATTCGCTTTGACGAGCTTGCTGTCGACGACGGAGGCAACCGCAGCGGTCAGGCAGTTGAGGAAGAAGGTCGGCGCGTAAGGCTTGTCGACCGTGATGACAACCGTATCAGGACCCGTCGCCTTGATGGTGTCCTTGATGTTATCCTTGGTGAAGCCAAACTGCGTCAGGATGAAACCCGGCGACTTGTTGAGCGCCACAGCACGCTGCAGCGAATAAGCCACGTCATCCGCCGTGATCGCATTGCCCGAGGCGAATTTCAGGCCCGGCTTCAGCTTGAACGTATAGGTCTTGCCGTCATCGCTCACCGTCCAGCTGGCCGCGAGGTCACCATAGAGCTTGGATGGGTCCTTAATGTCGAAAGCGATCAGCTTTTCATACATGTTGGCAATCGCTTCGATGCCTGAAAATTCGAACGCCTCAGCCGGATCAAGCGAGATGATGTCGTCGATCTGCTTGGCCATGACGACCGTGTCTTTCGGCGTCTGAGCGTAAGCCGGCGTCATGAACGCCGCGACGCCATACATGAGAGCGCCGGCAACAGAAAGTTTGCGCATGGGTATTCCCCTATTTTGAACGGCCTTTCGGCCTCCCCCGAAGGGCTCCGCCCAAAAGCGAAGCCTTGAAAATGAGATTAGCCCCCAAGCATCTGGCTCGGCAACCATGTCGCGAGCCCTGGGAACGCGACGATCAACGCCACAGCCACCACCATGAGGAAGAAGAAGGGCAGCGAGACCTTGCCGATCCAGAAGATGTTCCGCCCCGTCATGCCCTGCAGCACGAACAGGTTGAACCCTACAGGCGGCGTGATCTGGGCCATTTCAACGACCAGCACGATGAAAATGCCGAACCAGACAAGATCGAAGCCAGCCGCCTGCACCATCGGCAAGAGCACCGCCATCGTCAGCACGACCATCGAGATACCATCGAGGAAGCAGCCGAGAATGACGAAGAACACCGTCAAGGCGGCAATCAGCATCAGCGGGCTGAAATTCTGAGCCTTCACCCAAAGGGCAAGGTCGCGCGGGAGGCCCGTAAAGCCCATCGCGATCGTCAGAAACGCGCTGCCGGCGAGGATCAGCATGATCATCGTCGTCGTACGCGTGGCGCCCATCAATGCGGCAAAGAAATTCTCCCGCGTCAGCGAACCTTGCGCCGCCGAAAGTGCAAGTGCACCGACAACACCAATTGCCGCGCTTTCCGTCGCCGTGGCGATACCGGCATAGATGGAGCCAAGCACCGCCATGATCAAAAGCACAGTCGGGATCAGACCGCCCGATTGTTTCACCTTCGCCATGAAATCGAGACCGGCGAAGTCATCCTTGGGCACCAGCGTCGGATTGCGCCACGCCCACCACGCGACATAACCGCCAAACAGCAAGGCCAGCATGATGCCGGGAATAACACCGGCAATGAAGAGGCGTGCAATCGACACGTCAGCCGACACGCCATAGACGATCATGATGATGGATGGCGGGATCAGCAGCCCGAGTGTGCCGGAACCTGCCAACGAACCAATCGAGATTTCATCGGGATAGCCGCGCTTTTTGAGTTCAGGCAGCGTCATCTTGCCGATCGTGGCGCAGGTCGCAGCAGAGGATCCTGAGATCGCCGCGAAAATGGCGCAACCGATCACGTTGGTTTGAAGAAGGCGGCCAGGAACTCGGCCCATCCATGGCGCGAGCGCGCGGAACATGTCCTCCGACAATTTCGAGCGGAAGAGAATTTCGCCCATCCAGATGAAAAGCGGCAGTGCCGTCAGCGTCCAGCTCGAGAGCGCGCCGAAGACCGTCACCGCCATCGCATCGCCCGCGGGGCGCGGCGTGAACATTTCCATGCCGATCCAGGCAACGCCGATCAGCGAGAGACCGATCCAGACGCCTGCGCCGAGCAGCAGGAACAGGATCGCGAGAAAAATTGCGACTGCCATGTCAGCGATCCGTCCGTGCGTCCGATTGATCTTCCGGCACCGGCAAGCCCATCAAGAGGCAAACAAGCCGGTCGACCATGGCGATGAAGAAGAGCGTGCAGCCGATCCCCATCGCGCTTTGCGGAATCCAGAGCGGCAACGGAATGATGCCTTGGCTCAAATCGTTCAGTTGATAACTCACAATGCAGAGCTTCATGCTGTAATAGGCCATGAAGCCAGCGAAGATAACACCGACAAGCGTCGCGAAAACTTCAAGCGCATGGCGCATCTTGCCATGGAAAAACTGCAGAATTAACGCCATGCGGATGTGTTCGCCCGACCGCAACGTGTAGGCGAGCGCAAGAAAAGCGCTGGCGGCCATACAATAGCCGGCGAACTCATCGAGGCTGCGTGTGACGAACCGGAAAACGCTGCCTGCAACCGCAGCAAGGATCAGCGCGCAGGTCATAAACAGGAAGAAGGCGCCAAGGACGCCGCCTGCGAGATACAATCGATCGAGAAATTTGCGCATGGGAAAAGGGGCGGCTTCCGCCGCCCCGCCTTATCTTATTTCTTGTAGGTCTGAAGAAGAGCGGCACCATCAGCACCGGCTTTCTTTTCCCACTCTTCAGTCATCGTCTTGCCGATCGCGGTCAGACCGTCCTTCAGAGCGGGCGACGGCGGAGCCACCTTCATGCCATTGGCAGCAAGTGTCGCCTTGGTGTCGGCCGTCACTTTTTCGGATGCAGCCCAGCCGGCTTCTTCTGCCTTCTTGGCTTCAGCCATCAAAAGATCCTGCGTCGGCTTGTCGAGCTTGTCGAACGCAGCCTTCGAGATGATGACCATGTTCTTCGGCACCCAAGCCTGCGTGTCGTAATAGAACTTGATCTGTTCCCAGACTTTCGAATCGACGCCCGTCGCCGACGAGGTCATCATCGCCACGACCTTGCCGCTCGACAAAGCCTGCGCGAGTTCCGCCGCCTGCACGGTGACGGCCTGCGCCTTCAGAAGCTCGCCAATGCGCGCAGTGGCAGGGCTGTAGGCGCGCCACGGCACGTTTTCGAGGTCCTTCGTCGAGTTAACTTCCTTGCCGGAGAAAATGCCCTGCGGCGGCCACGGCACGGCGTAGAGCAGCTTCATGCCCTGCGCGTCGAGGATCTTCTCAACATAAGGCTTCTGCGCGGCGTAGAGCTTCTTGGCGTCGGCATAGGACGTCGCCAAGAACGGCACGCCATCGATTTCAAAAATCGGGTTTTCGTTGCCGAGATTGACCATCAGAATTTCGCCAGCCGGAACCTGACCGGTTTGCACGGCGCGCTTGATTTCATTGGCCTTGTAGAGCGAGCCATTCGGATGAATGACGATGTCGAGCTTGCCGCCCGAACCCGCTTTCACCGCATCGGCCATCTTCTGCAGATTCACGGTGTGGAAATTGCCCACCGGATAAGCCGTCGGCAGGTCCCATTTGGTCTGCGCGGTCGCAGCCCCTGCCATCAGCCCGAAGGACAATGCAGCCAGTCCGAAAAGTCGACGCATGGAGATCTCCCCTGATCCAGTCACGTTGGGCTGGCATTTGGCCAACCCGGGGCCTTCGCCCTTATAGGACCGGGATGAGACAGCGCATGGGCGTCGCGGTCAAGCGCAAAGCCTGAGCTTCGCGGCCCCAGATACAGGCTTTTGATCAAGCGAGGGGCAGCGGCTTCCCGCCCCGGATCCTTGTGATGATGGGTGGCAACGCCACAGCGGCAAGCGCAATCAGCAAGAGCGCCAGCGATAGCGGCTTCTGCAGGAAGATCATCGGATCCCCAGCGCTGATCGTCATCGCACGGCGGAACTCTTGTTCCAGCAACGGGCCGATGATCATGCCAATGATCACAGGCGATGTCGGAAAATCGAACCGGCGCATGAAATAGCCAAGCACGCCCACCGCATAGAGCAGAACCAGATCCACGACCGAGCGCGAAATCCCATAGGTGCCGATCGTCGCGAAGACGAGAATGCCGCCATACAACATAGGAGTAGGGATCTTCAGGATCTTCACCCAGAGGCCCACCAGCGGCAGGTTGAGGGCGAGCAACATCACATTGCCAATGTACAGCGATGCGATGAGGCCCCAGACGAGTTCCGGCTGGCTTTGCATCAATTGCGGGCCCGGATTGATGCCATAGCTCTGGAACGCCGAGAGCATGATGGCGGCAGTGGCCGACGTGGGCAGACCGAGCGCAAGCATCGGCACAAGAACACCTGCGGCAGAGGCGTTGTTCGCCGCTTCTGGCCCAGCGACCCCTTCGATCGCGCCCTTGCCGAACTCCTCGGGATGGTCGGACAGTTTCTTCTCGATGGCATAGGAGAGGAAGGTTGGCACTTCCGCACCGCCCGCAGGCATGGCGCCTATGGGAAAGCCTAGGAAAGATCCGCGCAGCCACGGCTTCCACGAACGCTTCCAATCGGACTTGCTCATCATCAGCGAGTCCGACACTTTGAGCACATCATCATGTTGCAATTTGCGCGAGGCGAGCCAGAGCGTTTCGCCCACGGCGAACAAGCCCACCGCCACAACGATGACGTTGATGCCGTCGAGAAGTTCGGTCACGCCGAACGTGAAGCGCCCCTGCCCCGTCTGCAAATCAATCCCGATCAAGCCCAAGAAGATGCCGAGCGCGAGCGCCGTGATCCCGCGCAATTCGGAATGGCCCAGAACCGCCGAGACGGTCAGGAGGGACAGGACCATCAGCGAGAAATATTCCGCCGGTCCGAACTTCAAAGCAAAATCAACGACAGGCCCAGCGATGAACGTCAGGCCAATCGTGCCAATCGTTCCGGCTACGAATGAGCCGATCGCAGCGGTAGCGAGCGCAGCGCCCGCACGTCCGCGCTTGGCCATCTTGTTGCCTTCAAGGGCCGTCACGATCGTTGCGCTCTCACCGGGTGTATTCAGCAAGATCGATGTCGTCGAGCCACCATACATGGCGCCGTAATAGATCCCGGCAAACAGGATGAATGCGCCTGTCGCTGGCACTTGAAAGGTAAGCGGGAGCAAAAGCGCAATCGTAAGCGCTGGGCCAAGTCCGGGCAGAACGCCAATCGCGGTGCCAAGCGTGACGCCAATGGCAGCGAACAAAAGATTGATCGGTGTGAGCGCGACAGAAAAACCCTGCGCAAGTTGAGCGAGCGTATCCATGATGGCCTCAGATCAGCGCTTCGATCAGGCCGGAGCCGATCTTGTAGCCTAACAGACGGTCAAACCCGACATAGGAGATGAGCGCAATCGCGAATCCGACACCGAGGTCGCGTGGCCAATTGCGACTGCCAAAGCCGCGCGCAACCATGGCGAACATGACCGTCGACGCGATGATGAACCCAGCGTCGTCAATCAGAATGAGATTGGCGATCAGGCCACCGCCAACCCAAAAGAGCTGACCTTTCTGAAGAGGCTCCTGTTCCTCTTCGCCGGTCCAACCGCCGCGGAGACCTTGGATCGTCAAGAGAACGCCGCAAATGACGAGCAGACCCGTCACAGCCCACGGAAACAGGCTGGGGCCTACGACAGCCCAAGAACTTGTGGGGATTGATGCCGCACCGAAGGCCGACAAGATCCCAAACGCGACAATAAACAGTCCGGCGCCGGTTTCAGGCCAAGCGATGCGCATCGGAAAATCTCCATAAAGCATGAACCCCGCTGGAGGCGGGGTTCACGTCTCACTTCAAATCGTATCAGGCAAGTCCGATATCTTTGAGGATGCCTGTGATGCGTGTGATCTCAGCATCGATGAACTTAGCGAAAGCTTCGCCGGACAGATAAATCTGCGTCCAATCGCGCTTCTCACACTCTGCTTTCCAGCCAGCGCTCGCGTTCAACTTGTCAAACAACCCGATGAGCGCCGCACGCTGTTCATTGCTGATGCCCGGAGCACCGAACACGCCGCGCCAGTTGAACAATTCGACATCAATGCCCTGCTCTTTCAGGGTCGGGATATCGATGCCCGGCAGGCGCTTGTCAGACGACACAGCAAGGGCGCGCAACTTGCCCGCCTTGATCTGCTCAACGAATTCGCCAAGACCCGAAATACCGCATGACACCTGATTGCCGAGGAGTGCGGCCTGAGCCGGTCCGCCACCGGCATAAGCCACATAGCTAACCTTCTTGGCATCGAGGCCAACAGCCTTGGCAATCATGCCCGCCAAAATATGGTCGGTGCCGCCTGCCGAGCCGCCAGCCCATGACACTTTCGCGGGATCGGCTTTGAACGCCGCGATCAGATCCTTCATCGTCTTGAAGGGTGAATCATTCGGCACAACGATCACTTCGGCCTCACCCGTGAGACGGGCGAGCGGCACGGTGTCCGTCATCTTGACCGGCGATTTATTGGTAATCAGCGCGCCGACCATGACCATGCCACCAACCATGATGACATTGCCCTGACCCTTGCGCGCACCAAGGAACTTGGGCAATCCGACGGCGCCGCCTGCGCCCGGCGCATGCTCAAGCTGGAAATTCTCAACGAGCTTCTCAGCCCGCATCACTTGTTCGATGGAGCGCGCTGTCTGATCCCAACCACCACCCGGTGCTGCAGGAACGAAGATATCGAGCTTCGTGAGAGCTTGGGCAAAGGCGGTCTGCAATCCGAGCGCAGCAACGGATGACGCACTGATACCTGCAAGCAGAAAACCACGGCGGTTGAGCATGTCTTTCTCCCGTTAAAAACGGCCGTTGAGCCGGCCTGTTGTGCATACCCGCATTTAACGAGGGCCGACGCCACTCGTCAAATCACCGCACATTTTATGCACCCTCAACAGGGGTGCGCCCGGGCGCGCGTGCTCAATCCGACGGCATCATCTCGAGAGCGTGCGGACAAACAACGCGCGATTCGGAACAAGGCCTCATCAAAAAAACGTTGTGACGCAACGACATTTATCACTTAAAGCAACGCACGAAGTGACATGGAGAGAGCTTGAAGCCTTTCTTTTCAACGGAAAATCGCATGCCTATGCCAGAAACCCTGCGATTTTGCGTTGAAATACGATAAAGTAGCTTTGTTAAATGATTCGGGAGGGATTTTTCCCCATGGCTAAAGCGACTAAAACTGCTGCAAAGAAGGCCCCGGCGAAAGCCAAGGCTGCTCCGAAGACAGCCGCCAAGGCGGCTCCGAAGGCTAAGGCGGCTCCGAAGGCTGCTGCTGCTGGCGCGAAGGTGAAGACGGTGACGTTGAGCCTGCGTCAGCTGGCTCACGAAATCGCCGAAAAGCAGGAGCTCGCCAAGAAGCAGGCTGTTGCGATCTTCGAAGAAATGGTGGGCGCTGTGACCCGTCATCTCAAGAAGGGCTCGAAGGTCCGTATCAACGGCCTCGGCACGCTCCAGATCCGCAAGCGCGCTGCTCGCATGGGCCGCAACCCGCGCACGGGCGAGCCGGTGAAGATCAAGGCCAGCAAGAAGGTGGCGTTCCGCGTCGCCAAGGAACTCAAGGAAGTCATCTAAGACTCCTTGGTTCGCTCTTGCGACCGATGAAACGGGGTGCTTCGGCGCCCCGTTTTCATTTGGTGCTGCCTTTTATCAGTCTTCCCTGCGCACGCGATGCAACCAATGCAGGCCAGCCTGCTTGGAATGCGCCTCGACGGCAGAGGATGCGTTTGGCACAGTCGGCCTCCCTTCTCCCGGTGGCAGCGTGATATGAATCAGGACATTGATGGTTTTGCAGCGTGGATGCGTCTCGCCGCTGCGCTTCTGATTGGCACGCTCGGCGGCGTCGGCATGTGGTCGGTCGTGGTGGTACTCCCGGCCGTTCAAGCCGAATTCGCTGTCGATCGCGGAGCCGCCTCCCTGCCCTATTCGCTGACCATGATCGGCTATGCCGTTGGCAGCGTGTTTATGGGCCGCTGGACGGATCGCGTTGGCGTGTTCCGTCCGGTCGTCGCCGGCGCGCTCGCGCTGGGATTAGGGTATGTCGCGGCGGGCTTCGCGCGTAATTTGATTGAATTCGCGCTGGCACAAGCCGTGTTGATCGCCGCGATCGGAAGCTCACCCCTGTTCGGCCCTTTGATGGCGGACGTATCATGGTGGTTCCGACGTTATCGCGGTTTTGCGCTCTCTGTCTGCGCAACCGGTAATTACTTTGCCGGCACATTGTGGCCGCCGGTCATCAATTATTTCATGCAAGCGCATGGGTGGCGCGCGACGCAGATCGGCATGGGTATTTTCCTCATGATCGTGATGCTGCCGCTGGCTTTCCTGTTCCGCAGACCCGCACCAGCACAAGATGCACCGATCGTCACGACTGTTGTGACATCGGCACCTCAACGTGATCTGACGCGCCCCTTCGGCCTCTCGCCCAACATGGCGCAGGTCTTGATTGCTTTTGCCGGCGTTGCCTGTTGCGTCGCTATGTCGATGCCGCAAGTGCACATCGTCGCCTATTGCAGTGATCTGGGTTATGGCGTCGCGCGCGGCGCGGAAATGCTGTCCTTGATGATGGGCTTCGGCATCGTCAGCCGCCTCGCCTCGGGCTATATCTCCGACAAGATCGGCGGTCTGAATACGCTGCTGATTGGTTCGTTTTTGCAAGGCGTCGCGTTAGCGCTTTACGTCATCTTTGACGGGCTTAATTCGCTTTACGTCGTCTCCGCCTTGTTTGGCCTGTTCCAAGGCGGCATCGTGCCCAGCTATGCGATGATTGTGCGTGAATATTTCCCGGCCAAAGAGGCCGGAACGCGTGTGAGCATCGCGCTCACAGCCACCATGCTTGGCATGGCCCTTGGCGGCTGGCTCAACGGCGTCATCTTCGATTGGACGAATTCCTACGACATGGCCTTTTTGAACGGGCTTGCGTGGAACTTCCTCAACCTGTCGATTACCGTCTTCCTGATCATGCGGGCGCGCGCGATCATTGCGCGCGCCACGCCAGTGCGTGCGTGATTACTCGATCTTGACGTTTGCATCCTTCACGACCTTACCCCAGCGGGCTATTTCGGCCGCGAGGAAAGGCGAGAAGGCGGGGCCGTAAAGATCGGGTATATCCGAACCGTTACGCTGCCACGCATCCTTGATGGCTTGCGTTGCAAATGCGGCTTTCATTTCCTCGATCATGCGGGCGACGAGATCTGGCGGCGTGCCTTTAGGAGCCCACACCGCATACCATGTCGAGACAACATAGCCGTTCAACCCCGCTTCCGCGGAGGTTGGCACGTTGGGAAAAGCCGGCACGCGCTTGTCGCTCGCGATGGCGAGCGCGCGCAACTGGTTCGATTGGATGCGATCCGCCGACGAACCGAGGCCGTCGAACATCATGTCGACATGCCCTGCGACAAGATCCTGCATGGCCGGGCCGGCACCGCGATATGGCACATGGGCGATGTTCGTCCCAGTTTGCAGCTTGAACAATTCACCGGCCAGTTGATGCGTCGTGCCATGCCCAGCCGATGCGAAATTGAGCTTGCCCGGATTGGCTTTTGCATCCGCGATCAAATCCTGCAGCGTCTTCACATTCGGCAGCTTGATCGGGCTCACGACCACGACTTGCGGCACGTTCGACAGAAGGCCGACGGGTACGAAATCGGTTTCGATATTGTAGTCGAGCTTCGGATAGAGCGCGGGCGCAATCGCGTGATGAGCGGCGCCGATGAAAAAGGTATAGCCATCGGGTGCCGCTTTCGCCGCAAAGGACGCACCGACCGTACCGCCAGCCCCGGCCTTGTTTTCAATGATGAAGCGTTGGCCGAGCTTATTTTCGAGATGGGATGCGAGCGGACGGGCAAAAGCGTCCGTACCACCGCCAGCGGCAAACGGGACAACCAGCGTCACCGGCTTTTGCGGCCATGAAGCCGCATTTTGCGCGGACAGAGAATGCGGCATCAGCAGGCTAGCGCTGAATGCAGCAGCGCAAGCCGCCCAAAGGCGGCGATAACTGTAGGCCATGGTCGTTCTCTCCCTCAGGCCGGGCGCAGGCTTCTGCCTGTCTCAAATCCGGCCTGTCTGGAAGGTAATGCAGGGCGTGATCTTGGCAATGGCGGCTTAGACCTCTGCCTTCGTGGCGGGAGGCTCGCCCGGCCCATCCGTTCTTGTCCCGCCACGGACCAAAAAGGCCCGGAACTGCAGCTGCAAGGCCAACAACACGGCAAAGCCCACCGCTTGAACCATCAAGGGCTGCCGCATGCCGGTCCATAACAGCACGACACCAGCAACACTCAGTGACGCGCACGCTAACGTCAGGCCGGCTTCAGGCTCGCCACGCAGCCGCGCCTGCTCAAACGAAGGCATCACCTTCCTGTACCGGCGGGTCAGCAGAGCTGCCCCCGCTTCGACCCATACGAAACTCCATAACAACAAGACCGGGAGGACCGCGCCCTGTCTCCAAAGGTGCCAAGCAAGAAGCCCTGTGACCCAGGCCGCCCAAGCTTCGCCGCCACCCCCCAGCGTCAGGCGCGGCGGAAATCGGTGCAAAGGATGCAGGCCCAAAAGCCCCCCACCGATGATGATCGCGACAATGCCCACCCCATCGCCATGGACACCAGTCAGGAAGAAGCCACCGCCCAAAAGCGCTGGCGCAAACAACGCGGCCGGAATACCCGGCACATGGTCGGCGTCGTCCGCTTGCCGCATCAGGATCGGCGCCAGGAACGCACCGCCGGCAGCAGCCAGCGCATCGGGCAGGCTGCACATCAAGATGATGATCAAACCGCGACGCAATCCGTGCGGCACGCACACACCGCCACTCAGAAAACCCATGGTAAAAAGCGCGGCCTCGCCCAGGGGCACAAGCCCCAACGCCGTACAAGGAAACCCAACACACACAAGCGGTAAGGCAAGAGCGGCCCCGCCTGCTGGTATGCAGGCGCGCGTGACGCCACCATAGGAGAGACGTGCGACTGGCACGAAAAGATGCGGGCGGGACAAGGCTGCATGCGCGACGCGATCGGCCACGACCCACGCCGCGAATGCCGCCAACGCATTGATGAGGATTTGCGCTGCCATGATGTGAGCATGGCATTGTTGTTCAATGATGCGACCCGTCCGATCCGTCGGACCCGATCAGGTTTCGTGATCGATCGGCAGCACCGCATGCGATGCCAGCCATTGCGTATAATCCGGCGGCAGCAGATCGCGGCCTGCCAAAAGATGGTTCAGGTAGAAACGCGGCGGGATCAGATTGGCGTCGAGCTCTTTCACGCCCACATAGACGATGGCATCGACTGCCTCGCCCGTCTCACCCATCCCAACACGGACGGCGCGGCGCTCATAATGGCCCGCCGCCACACCCTCATAATGATCGAGAATGTCGAGCCCTTGCGATGGCATCAGATTGAGCGTGCCATAGGTGATGCCAGCTTCTTGGGGCACGATGTTCGCCGCCCCTCCGCCAGAAAAACGGTGCCATGTTTTATTGAAAACGAGCCCCCACCCTGAGAGACGGCCTAAAACCCGCTCGCGGACAGGTACGCCACGGGGTTTCAACCGCGCATCGTAAAGGCGCGCCATGTCCATGTTGGAACCATAGGCAAAGTACCAGACCAGATCCTGCACGCGCATTTCCTCCCGCACCGAATCGGCGTTATGCGTTGGGACAGAGTTTAACGGCGTTTCCCCAGGTTGCGGAGGGCTTGTCATGGTCAAATCGGTACATGAACTCGGCCATGAGAAGGCCCATGAAGCCGCTCACAGCGAACATGATGCGCATAAGCGGATTGGCCTCCTGATTTCGCTTCTGGCGCTCTGCCTCGCTTTTGCGGAGATTCAGGCCAAGACGGCACAAACCAATGCGCTGTCACAAAACATTGAAGCATCCAATCTCTGGCAATTCTTCCAAGCAAAAACCGTTCGCCAGACAAGCTTACGCGCGGCCTCCGACCAAGCGCGTCTCTCACCCGACGTCAATTCGCCCGCGGTCCAAAAGCAATTGGCCGATTGGAAGGCGACGATCGACCGCTGGGAGACCGAACCTGAAACCCGCGAAGGGCGCAAGGAATTGATGCAACGCGCCCGTGACGCTGAAAAAGAACGTGACAAACAATTCGAGCGTTATCACGCCTTCGAATATGTCTCGTTGATCTTTCAACTTGCGATCGTTATCGCTTCGGTCGCCTTGATTGCGGATATTGCAGCCTTCGCCATGGGCGGGATGGTTCTTGGCCTTTTGGGCTTTGTGAGCATGGTGGGCGTGCTCGCGCATTGGTCGTGGATCATGGCGCTGTTTCACCTGTTCTGATCAGGATTAGCGCGTGAATATCTTTGAAGGGCTTTTGCCACGCGCGTTAGACGAGCAGATCGACCTTCTCGCCGCATCGGCGGGTGTCAGGATTGAACGGATCGTCTCGCGCGGACATATAAGCCCGCCCGCCTTTTGGTACGATCAAGCCGACGATGAGTGGGTCCTTGTCGTCCAAGGATCAAGCACCATCGCATTCGAGGATGGTGAGACCATCACGCTACGCGCAGGCGATCATTGCTTCATCCCGTCCCATCGCCGACACCGCGTCGAAGAGACGGCAGATCCGACGATCTGGATCGCAATTTTTATCGCGAAAGAGCAGGTTTAACGGTCTGGAATAAGGCGTTTTTCAACGAGACCATGGGCGGGTCGGCCAGCACGTTGGGCGGACCTTCATGAAGATCCTGCGCAGCCGCAAGTCGTACAAACCCGATTTCCCCGTCGGTGAAATACCGATCGCCACCGCCATTGCGTCCATTCAACGTGGGGCCAACACCCGTGATCTGATAGCGCGCTTCCGCCTTGTGCGCCTTGACCAGCGTATCGATCACAAAATCGCGCGCTGCATCGATATCGGCATCGATGTGATGTGTCACTTGCGCGGTGTAATGACTGAAGCCAACAGCGCGATCAAAGGTGGCCGCCCCAAGCCAGACAGGCCTGCCCTCATCGCCCTCCGGCAAGACAAGCCAGAAACGCACATGCTGTCGCTGCTTTGCACTTGTGCCGACGGGAAATTCGAATGCGAGATCTTGCACACGACCGTCGTAATAAAGGGGGCTCACAGGCGCATCGGGATAGGCACGATGCAGGACAACCGAACTCACAATCTTGACGGATGAGCGCAGTGTGACCGGATCGGCGCCATGCCAACCCGCGGTATTCATGGCCGCCACAACATCCTCAGTTGTGCCGACAAGTCCGATATTGATGGGATCGCCAAGAAGGCCAACAGCCGTACGGGTAACCATGGGGCGCCCGTCGAGCCGTTTCTGGTAGCGGTAGTGCCGCCACAGAAACGGCATGAAGAGATAGGCAGCAACCACCCACCAGCAGGTTCCGATCCACAGCCAATGCAGCGCGAAATCGGTCACCTCATCCTCGTCAGCTTGGCGCGTACGTTACATAGCCATCGCTTTTCGCCTTGGGATCATTCAGGCGTTTATCGTTCGGCTGGAGGCATTGGAACACGATGTTGGCGATTTGCGACGTCGAGTTCTGCAACGGCTTGGTACCATCGGAGGTCACGTAAACCTTCTGGCCGAGATATTCGCAGAAGGATTGCGCTTCCAAAATGCCTTGTTGCAGGCCGTAATTGTCGACACCCTGGCCGAACGGCGAGGCAATGGCGATGGAATAGACGCCCGGCTTCACGGTTTCGATTTCAGCCCCTTCCGGGCAGCCCGCAATCAGCACACCCAACGCGCAGGGCTGGCCAAAGAAACCGGGCTGGCCGCTCGAGGTGCAACCCGTCAGCATCAGGCAGCCGAGAATGGCAAAAAACAAAGAACGCATAGGATGTCTCCCAACACCGACCGGGTCAGCTTACATGCTCCAGCACCAGAACTTTGGTGCCGATGGGAACACGGCCATAAAGGTCTATCACATCTTCATCGAGAAGGCGGATACACCCGCTCGACACGTCCGATCCGATGGTCCAAGGCTCAGTCGTGCCATGGATCCGATAACCCAGATCGCGTCCATCCCGGTATAGGTAAAGCGCGCGTGCGCCAAGCGGATTGTCTGCCCCGCCCGGCATGAAATGGGGCAGATCGGGCTGGCGCTTGAGCATTTCGGCCGGCGGCGTCCAACCGGGCCAGATTGCCTTGCGGTCGACCCGCGCCTCACCAAACCATTGGAACCCTTCGCGGCCGACGCCGACGCCATACCGGATCGCCTGGTTATTCTCGAGAGCGAGATACAGGAAATTGGCATTGGTATCGATGACGACCGTCCCAGCCCGCTGATTATGCTGATATTGCACCAGCTGGCGGCGGTAAATCTGCGGCACCATCGCCATATTGGTCGCGCGGAAAACGACATTGTTGTCGTCGATTGTACCCGCAAACCATTGGTCTTCATTGTCGATTTCGGCCAAAGCCGATTTTGTAGCCAGCGAAGCGGCAGCGCCCAGCATCAAGGCGCGGCGTGTGAATGACATAACGAATCATCCTCCCTTTACGGCGAGAGTGTTTCACTCTCTTCCATATCGGCGCAACTTGCGACTTCGGACGATGACGAAGCGGGTTGAATTGTTACCAATCCAAACTTCGCCAACCATAAAAGGCCGCGCGCCGCGACCGCAGGCTCGACCCCAGCCGTCTTAATCAGATCGCCTACATGCGGGCTTGATGCTGCTGCAAGGTGCAGCAAATGCGGCATGACTGCGAGCGGCATGACCGCATCATCGAAACCGAAATTCGTCATTTTAAGGGCGAGACACTGGCGCAATTCATCGCCCGCCAGTGGCGGAACGACAATGCGATCGCGAGTGCTGAGTTGGCGCGTGGGATAGCTTGAAAACAAAGCAAACGGATCGGGCCTGTTGGGTGCTGTTTCCATACGATGACGCACCGCTTTCTGCCTTATCTCCGCAAGCGTTCCACAGAGCGCCGCGTAACGATCAAGAATATGCGACCAATCGAAATCGGTGCGGACGCGTCTTTGCCCCGATGCGCCCATCCGGGCCCGCAACGCGCTGTCGCTGATTAACGTGACCAACGCGCTATGGAGCGCCTCATGATCCACCATCGCCGCCAAGCTGAGACGGCCGATATACATGTCGTAATGATCAAGGCCTGCAGCGTAACGCCTTGCAAGATCCATCCCCTGCCCTGCCGCGGCCATCACTGTCGGGACCAGAAAACCATCCTGCCCATGCCGGACCGTATCGCGATAACCGTCCCAATCCGATGCGATGACGGGCAAGCCAGCAGCCATCGCTTCAAGCGGTGTGAGGCCGAATGTTTCTTGCACATTGTCAGACAGGCTGATGAAGATGTCAGCGGCCTGCCATAAGGCGTTGAACCGATTTTGTTCACGGCCATCGACCGTTTCAACCCGCACATCCGGCAGGAAGGTGGCTTGCGCCTGGCGATAGGCCTGCGCAATCCCGTCATTGGGATAGATGCCCGCTTCAACCAGCATGACACGCCGACGCTGCGCGCCGGGCAAGGCCGCCAGCGCGCGATAGAGCGGTACCGGATTGAACTTGGCATGGAACGTTAATCGCCCCGCCGACAATAGCATCACATCGCGCTCACCAAGGCCAAGCGTGCGCCGCATTTCGGCGCGGATGTCGACCCGCGGTGCAAACGCATGCGCATCCACACCAAGCGGAATGATCGGCGCTTGCACATCCGGAAAATGCGTGGCGCCTGTCTCCCGCGCAAAAGTCTCGCGCGTTTCATCGCGGATCCTATCGAAGACGGCGCGTGCGGCACGGGACGTGCAAATCAACGCATCCCAATTTTTGAACGGCGGTAAAGTGAGCGCTGCCAATTGCGCCATAGCCCCTTCGGAAGCGAGGGTGTGTGTGACACCGAAACAGCTAAACGCGGCCGGACGTACGCCATTCCGTAATGCCGCCACCGAGGCCATCGGTGGTGCAGGCAGATAAAGCGCACCAATATCCGCAAGCGTTTCGGGTGTATGGAGCGAATGCCAGCGCAGCTGAGCCAAACTGCCGAACGCGTGCAATTGCTCACGCAAGGCCGCCTCACCCGCCGGCACAGGCCCTGCCGCATGGATGAGGCCTGATCCCGCCCGGCCAGACATCGCCCTTAACAAGGAATGTCCCGCCGATTGGCGACCCATGATTTTTGTCGCCAACGAATAGGCATCGGGCGCAAAAAACAGGGCGAAAGGACAGGGGTGCGAATCCATGCGTTATGGGTAACACGAAGTTTCCCTAACGGAAACTTGGACTAAGAGCTTGGTCAAACATCCCTGAGGAGCGATACTGGTTCCGTAATGGAGTAACGATGATGACCCTATCCCGTCGGTTTAATGGCGTTAGCCTGCTTGTGTTTGGCGCCCTCACAATGACGCCGCCCGCCTCTGCCGCCGACGTGCAGATTGGTCAGCTCCGCTTAACCAAAGATCAGACAACAACAACTTATATCAACCTCAAGGCCAGCGACACGTCGCTCACGGAAGCCGAATGGCGCACCGCGCTGAACGGCACAGACCTCGCTGCCGCCAATGCCATTCTCGCCCGCCTGACGGCATCACGCGTCACCATCGAACGGATCGAGGTTGACACCAAACAGGCCGGCACAACGACGCAATTCGTTTTGAAGACGGTGGACATGGCGCGGATCGTCAACGGCCGCGCTGCAGCCATCGGCACAGGCCGGGGCGAGATGCGAACCGCCACCGGCAAAGATCGGGATTTCATGTCGTTTGACGGCATCACGGCGCGCAATGTTGCGCTGGCCCTGCCTGCAAAACCCAGCAATGGCGCTTTGCCAATTGTGATCGAGGAAGCCACCGTCGAGAACATTCGTACCGAAGACAATAAAAAATCGGCCGGCGCGATTAAGGCGCTGCGGATTGAAAACATGCGCGGTGCGATGGTCGATGAAAAAGCCCTCACAGTGCTCAATCTGATCAACGATCGCGATTTTGATCAACTCTCGCCACTCGAAAAATCGGCCGGGGCCAAAGCGATCTCCGAAGTGTATCAGAACTTCGCGCTTGGCCGCATCATCGCCGAGGATATCGCCATTCGCGACGGCAAAGAGCAAACCCGCGTCACGCGTATGGCGCTTCAAGGCGGCGACCAACCATCCTTCGTGATCGAGGGGGCTGAATTCAAGATCGGCGATGAAACCACCAAGATCGGCACGTTCCGAATGGATGATTTCTCCTTAGAGCCGACCGTTAAAGCCTTGCTCGCGATGCTTGGCGATGCCACCGGGAAAAACGAACCGCCACCCGCCGATTTCATCCCGCGACTGGGCACGATCAGCCTAAGCGATATGGCCGTCACCGGATCGAAAGTCGCCGCTTATGGCGGGCAAACCAATTTGAAAGCGTTCAAGCTGTCGTTCCAAAATCCAACCGGCGGCATACCCACAGGTTTGCGGATCAGCTTTGATGGCCTCGCTGCTGCACTTGACCGCAACGACCCGTCGGCAAAGGAACTTCTTAGCTTGGGGTATGAGCGGATCGATGCGGGCGGCGCAATCGACATCGACGTCGACAAGGCACGCGATCTCCTCGCCATTCGTGAGATGTCGCTGCGGATCAAGGATTTTGGCACACTGCACATGACAGGCTCGATCGCCAACATTGCCGAAGTGATCGCCGCCAAAGATGGCGACGAAGCTGCCCTTGCTGCCTTGTCGCTAAACGTAAAGACCCTCGGTATCGGCCTCAGCAATGAGGGGCTTTTTGAGCGCGTATTGAAAAAGACGGCGACCGAAACCGGAAAAACTCCCGATCAGGTCAAACGCGAAATCACGTCTCTTGCCGCTCTGGGTCTGCCCGGACTTTTAGGGAATTCACCGCACGCGAAAGCGATCGTCGATGCCTCGACCAAATTCCTCGCGCGGCCGGAACGCATCGTTTTTGCGTTTAAGGCCAAATCGCCCGATGGCATCGGCATTGCCGACATGATGGCGATTGCCACACCGGATGATTTCTTCGCCCTCACCGATCTTTCGATCCAAGCGGGGCCTTAAGTGCAAGGGAAGCAACCATCCGCTGCTCCCATGCCCACGCATCAGCCATGATCGTATCAAGCGCGGAGCGTTGCGGTTCCCAGTCGATCAATGCGCGCGCGCCGCGCATCCGCCAGCAAACGCGCCGGATCGCCCGGGCGACGCGCCTTTTCCTCAATCGTGATCCTGCGCCCGGTGACCCGTTCAGCCGTCTTGATCACCCATGAATGTAATCGCGAATGTGGTACAGCACACCGTGATCACGTCGAAACAACGTGAACCGAAAGCTCAGCCTGTCAATGTCGACAGGAGTCGCTGCGCAGCCTCAGGCGCAATACGCTTCCGCGCCGCATAATCGGCCACCTGATCGGCTGCGATGGGCCCGACACCGAAATAAGCGCTCTCGGGATGACTGAAATAGAGCCCAGAAACCGAGGAACCTGGCCACATAGCATCGTTTTCTGTCAGGCGGACACCGATGGAAGCTTCAGCATCAAGGATGCGGAACAGCGTACGCTTTTCGGAATGATCGGGCTGGGCCGGATAGCCGGGTGCGGGCCGGATGCCGCGGAAGCGCTCAAGAAGGATGTCCTCTACAGATAGCGCCTCATCAGCCGCATAAGGCCATAATTCGGTGCGTACCTTTTTATGCAACAGTTCAGCCATAGCCTCAGCGAAGCGATCAGCCAGCGCCTTGACCATGATGGACGAATAATCGTCATTCGCGCGCTCGAAACGCTCAGCAATCGCGACTTCTTCAATCCCCGCCGTCACAACAAAGCCGCCAATATAGTCGGGCTGGCCGCTCTCAACGGGGGCAACAAAATCTGCCAGCGCGAGGTTTGGATGGCCTTCGCGGCGCTGCCGCTGCTGCCGGAGCGTATGCAGGACAGCCAATTCTTGTGACCGTGTTTCATCCGTGTAGCAGATGATGTCGTCCATGCGTGCATTGGCCGGCCAGAACCCACAGATTGCCTTTGGCGCAAACCAGCGCTCATTGATGATCTGCGTGAGCATCGCCTGAGCATCATCGAACAATTGCCGCGCGGCTGCTCCCTGCTCCGGATCTTGCAAGAGCGCAGGATAACGCCCCTTGAGATCCCATGTCTGGAAGAACGGCGTCCAATCGATATAGCGCGCGAGTTCGGCAAGATCCCAATCAGCCAGAATACGCGTCCCGAAGAAGGTAGGCTTTGTCGCTTGGAAATCCACCCAATCGGGCGTGAAGCGGTTGGCGCGTGCATCTTCAAGCGTCAGCGTTTTGCGTTCGCGATTGCCGCGCGCATGGGCTTCAGCCAATTTTGTATACTCAGCGGCGGTCGTTGCGACAAAAGCAGGCTTCTGCTCGTCAGAAAGCAGCGCTGAAACCACACCCACCGCACGGCTGGCGTCATTTACATGAACGGTTGGCGCATTGGTGTAATGCGGCCAAATCTTGACAGCGGTATGGACGCGGCTTGTCGTGGCGCCCCCAATCAAGAGCGGCACGTGAAAATTCTCACGCTGCAATTCAGCCGCGAGATGCGCCATCTCATCAAGCGAGGGCGTAATGAGACCCGAAAGACCGATCACATCGACATTATGAGCACGCGCTTCTGCAATAATCTTCTGTGCAGGCACCATCACACCGAGGTCGATAATCTCATAATTGTTACAGGCCAGAACGACACCGACAATGTTCTTGCCAATGTCATGGACATCGCCTTTGACGGTCGCGAGCAGAATTTTTCCGGCGGCCTTTTGTTCCGTCGTTCCGTTCCGCGCCTTCTCCTCTTCCATGTAAGGCATGAGATAGGCAACGGCCTGCTTCATGACGCGGGCAGATTTGACGACTTGCGGCAGGAACATCTTGCCTGCACCGAATAGGTCACCAACAATGTTCATGCCCGCCATCAGCGGACCTTCAATCACGTCAAGCGGGCGAGCAACCTGCTGGCGGGCTTCTTCGACATCAGTTTCAATGAATTCCGTGATGCCATTGATCAAGGCATGCGCAATCCGGTCCGTAACAGGCTTTTCGCGCCAGGCGGTATCCTTTTCACGCGTTTCACGTGCACCGCCCTTGAAGTCAGCAGCGATGGCCAGCATACGCTCAGTTGCATCCGGTGTGCGGTTGAGCACTACATCTTCGCAGGCCTCGCGCAACACGGGGTCGATCGATTCATAAACCGCCAATTGCCCGGCATTGACGATGCCCATATCCATGCCCGCCTTGATGGCATGGAACAGAAACACCGCATGCATCGCTTCTCGCACTGGGTCGTTGCCGCGGAACGAGAAGGAAAGATTAGAGACCCCGCCTGAGACATGTGCATAAGGCAGGTTTTTACGGATCGCGCGTGTCGCATCGATAAAATCGACACCGTAATTATTATGCTCTTCAATGCCCGTTGCGACGGCAAAAATGTTCGGATCGAAGATGATATCTTCGGGCGGCATACCTACCTGGTCAGTCAGGATGCGATAGGCCCGTGTGCAGATCTCAATCTTACGCGCAGCCGTATCAGCCTGCCCCTTTTCGTCGAAGGCCATGACGATGATCGCTGCGCCATAATCACGCGCGAGCTTCGCCTGTGCGATGAATGCCTCCTCCCCTTCCTTCATGGAGATGGAGTTAATGACGGGCTTGCCTTGCACGCATTTCAGCCCAGCCTCGATCACCTCCCATTTGGAGGAATCGATCATGACCGGCACGCGCGCAATGTCGGGTTCCGCTGCAACGAGATGGAGAAATTCCGTCATCGCCGCTTGGGAATCGATGAGGCCTTCATCCATGTTCACATCGATGATTTGTGCACCATTCTCGACCTGATCGCGCGCGACATCGAGCGCGGCATTGTAATCGCCTGCTGTGATCAGCTTGCGGAATTTAGCCGAGCCCGTGACATTCGTGCGTTCACCCACATTCACGAACGGAATATTGTCTGTCAGCGTGAAAGGTTCGAGGCCGGATAGGCGCAAGCGACGCTCAATGAAAGGAATCTCGCGCGGCGCAAAGTCTTTCACGGCTGCAGCGATGGCAGCAATGTGAGCGGGCGTTGAGCCGCAGCAACCACCGACGATATTGACGAGCCCTTCGCGCGCAAAGCCGGCGATCTGCCGCGCCATAGCATCAGGCGTTTCATCATATTCGCCAAAGGCATTAGGCAGGCCGGCATTCGGATAGGCGCAGATCAGCGTGTCGGCGATGGCCGATAACTCCGCCAGATGCGGCCGCATCGCGTCTGCGCCAAGGGCACAATTGAGGCCGACAGAGAGCGGATTGGAATGTCGAACGGAGTACCAAAACGCCGTCGGCGTTTGGCCAGACAGGGTACGGCCCGATTTGTCGGTGATCGTGCCGGATATCATCAACGGTAGGTCGATGCTCTTTTCCGCAAACACTTCCCGGCAGGCAAAAATGGCGGCCTTGGCGTTGAGCGTGTCGAACACCGTCTCGATGAGGATCAGGTCGGCTCCGCCATCGACAAGTCCCCGCACCTGTTCGGCATAGGCCACGCGCAGCTCGTCGAACGAAATGGCACGAAACCCGGGGCGGTTCACATCCGGAGAAAGTGAGGCTGTGCGGTTCGTAGGCCCAAGCGCACCGGCGACGAAACGGGGTCTACCGTCCTCCCGCTCAGCGCGCAGCGCGGCCCGGCGCGCCAGCCGCGCGCCATCACGATTAAGGTCATAGACCTCCGCCTCGAGCCCATAATCGGCTTGGGCGATGGACGTGGACGAGAAGGTGTTGGTCTCGAGAATGTCCGCCCCGGCCATGGCGTAACGGAAATGGATCTCCTCCACCGCTTCGGGCTGGGACAGGATCAAAAGGTCATTGTTGCCCTTCTGATCGCAACGGCAGGACGCGAAACGCTGGCCACGAAACTGCGCTTCATTGAGCTTAAGTCCCTGAATTTCCGTGCCCATCGCCCCGTCAATGAGCAGAATACGCTGCCGTGCTGCCGCTGCGAGAGACCGGTCGGCTGCCCTTGGGGCGGGGAAATCAGGGAATGTCATGCGTCAATCCATGTCACGATGACATGATTGATATAAAGATATCTTTATATTTGCAAGCTAGTTTTTGACGAGGGCCAGAACCTCCCCGCCCATAGGCCGCCGTGCCCCCTCGCGCCCGGCTTGGGGATCACCTGATCGCGGTTGATGAAGCCGTGTTGGAAGTCGATGACCGCCCCCCCCCACTCAAGGGGCGGGGCCTGGAGCCAGCTAAGTGACGCTTACCATTGCGCCTGCAAGCCAATCCGCCCTGTGAAGGCCTGCCGCGCCAGTCCGAAGCCGTAATCATAACCGGCATTGGCATAGAGCGCCGATTGCTTGGACAGTTGCGCCGTCACGCCGCCATCGAGTCCAAGCCAGGACGAGCCATAATGCGATTGAAAAATCACGCCATTGGTCCCGGCAAAGGTCTCAAAACTTGTCTTGGGACCACCGGCAAAGACATTCCACGCGCTGGCCCGCAACCAAACATTCACTGCGCGGTCGGGCTGATCGCCGTTGAACGTTGCCCCGCCCAAAAGGCCAATCCGTCCGCGCAGTGCCGTCTGGTTCTGGAAATCCATCAGGCCATACGCATCGGTGGCATTGTTCAATGCGAACGTATCACCCACAATTTGCAGTTGCGGCACCACATAAAAGTGCTGCGCCAAACCCATGCGCCATCCAGCCTCTAACGATGCTGAACCACTCCAGCCATCGGTTGCGAGCGATGCACCACCCACCGAACTGGCCTTGCTTTGCGCGAAGCGTGTGGCTTGCAACAGACCATCGGCATAAAGACCGTTCGCCTCAAACCGCGTCGCATAGAGGCCGACCGTGTAGGCGTTACTGCCGAACTGTCCGGTTTGACCACGTGATGCCGTTGCCGTCGTTGCCGAAGACTGACCGACGGCCACAAAAACGCCTGCAAATTGCACGCCGCCCGTTGTCGTTTGACCGGCAAAAAGATCAAGGCCTGTTTGCAGAAAGCCATAATTATAAGACAGGTTCGGCCCAACCGTCTCACCAACCCGCGTGGAGCCCAACACACCCGCCACGCGGCCCCAACCGCCCGGCACCGATGCTGCGCCAGGCGTCTGCGCGCTCAACGAACCACGCCGCTGATCAAGCGTATCGACCAGCGAATAGGTATAGAGCCGTTGCGCTACTTGCAGGCCCGGATACACGGCCGTCTCAACACGGTAATTGGTGACTTCCGCTGTCGCTGACACAGGCGCTGCCGGCGTTGTCGCATTCGGATCGGCCGGTGGAAGTGGTTGCGGCATCGCACCGCCGCTGCTTGTTGCAGGATCGATTGTGGTCCGCAGATACCAATTCTGACCGGACCCTGCACTCGAACCACCGCGATGCAGTGAATATTCATAAGCGCCTGCCGCCACACGCTGACCAAGCGTGAAAGCGCCAGCCTGCGTGACAGCGCCATTTTGTGCGCTAACGATCACAATGCCATCGCCCGTGGTAGGCGCACCTAGGCCACCACGATCTGTTGCAAGAATTTGGGTTGTGCCAGACGCCACCGATCCATTGCCACTCACCACGAGCCTATCGGCCTGCGGCGCGGCTGGCGTGCCCCAAATATTCGTCGCCAACACACCATTACTGCTCGTGTAATTGCCAACAATGGTGAAAGCACCCTCACTTGTCCCGAGGCCCGGCGCAAGAATGCCAGCATTGGTCACCGCGCCATTGATTGTGCCCGTCCCCGCAAGCGTCGCGCCTGATGCAATCGTCGTGGGTGAAGCAAGTGCCCCTGTGAGCAACAGCGTGCCCGCATTAATCGCCGTCGTGCCGGTGTAGGTGTTGGCACCTGACATGCTGAAAGTGCCAGTGCCCACTTTCGTGAGACCGCCTGCGCCACTCATGATACCGGAATAGAGCGTATCGGTATTCGCGCCACCCAATGTAAGCGTGCCGGAACCCAACGTCGTATTCCCAGCACCTGAGAAGGATGCGACGGCTTGGCTGTAACTATTAAGGTCGAGCACAGCTCCTGCTGCGAGAATGACAAAGGTCATCGATGGCAATGTATTGGTCGCACGGGCCCGCAAAGTGCCAGCATTAATCGACGTTGCGCCCGTATAGGTATTTGCGCCCGCCAAAGTCAGCGTTCCAGCGCCACTCTTCGTAATGCTTGACTGTCCAGCTGGCGTTGCTTGATCTGTGATGGCGCCTGAAATGGAGAGACTTGATGTTCCATCGACATTAATCGTACCACCTACCAGCGTATAGCCCGATGCACTCGTCATCGTGACGTTGGCACTCCCCGTCGCGTTGATCGTATTCAAGCCAATGATACGGTTGGAAAAGTTGGCGTTGGAAAGACCTGAGAACGTCAACGTTTCAGTCGATCCATATTCATTGAAGAGAATAGCCCCTGTCGTTGAAGAGCCGCTATAAAGCGTTACCGTATTGTTGGCCGTGGCCGATCCACTAAAGAATTGGATCGCCGTTGAAGATCCTGCAATCGTGCCACCGTTTGCAATATCGACACCGGCGTTTGTGGCATTGATGCCAATACCATTGGGCGAAGAGATCACACCACCTGAGTTATTCGTGACAGTCGAGCGGCCTGTCGTGTACGGGTTTCCAAGCTGGATCGCTGCAGCACCATTAGTGGAACTATTGCAGGATGAACCCGAGACAGAACCAGCACAGACGAGGCTGCTATTGGTGATGTCGGTCGGGCCGCTCACAAGAATAGGAACGGAATTTGACCCCGATGCACTGATTTGCCCCGCATTGGAAATCGTCGTCAAAGCGCGCGAAATGACATAGAGGCCCGGAGCTGACGATCCGGTTGTGCCGATCGTACCGGCGCTTGTATTCGTAATCGAATTGGATGCCGCTGTTGCATTCGTTGCGCGGATGAGAATACCCGCAGCGTAAGTGCCGCCTGTCGTGATCGAGCCTGAATTGGTAACGGCATTACCACCCGCTTGCGAACGACCATTGGCCCCAAACGAAATGCCGTAGCCATAGAAAAAGCTCTGCGTATTGAGCGAGCCTGCGTTGTTAACGGTACTGCCACTGCCGATGCCAACCGTCGAGCCATTGATCGAACGAACGGCACTCGAATCGATCGTGACAGTCACATTGTTGTTGCCGGTATTGTTATCGGGTGTTTGGACGCCCGACGTACTCGCCGCATAGGCGCTGCTACAAACGATGGTATCACCAGGCCCAGGCACATAGCTGCTACAGCCATTCAAATTCGCTTGCGCCAATGAAGGAACAGGACCCGCAGCAAGAAAGGCGAAGGCTAACCCTATCAGTGCAGGCGCGAAGACGCGCTTCGCTACAATTGGCAAATCCATTACGTCCCACCAAATTCGCGACTAGGGCACAATGAATTAGATTGAATCGGAATGAATTGAAACGCTCTAGACCCCAAAGCCCAACTCAGCCGCCTCATTTCGTGGCATTTTTAAGCGTTATAATTTCAAGCCTATATCAGGCCTTATAAATGGCGCTGTCCTTGAAAGCTTCAATCGTCAAGCCTGACGCGTCTATAATCTCAACCACCCAGCGCGGCGGGCGGCCACGGCCGCTCCAGGTTTCCGGCCCGTTGGGGTTCCGGTACTTGGCCGCAACCGCCTCCCGACTTCCCGTCCCCGTCGCCTTCTTGCCCTTCCCGGCTTTGGCAAGCTCTGGATAGAGGTCATAGATCGACAAATCCGCCTCCGCCAAGCGGGCCTCAAACTCGGCCTTCAACTCGTGCCGGATGTTCTTCTGGCGGGACTCAAGTTCAGCCGTGAGCGAGGCAAGCTGCTTCTTGAGGTCACTGATGGAATGTCCGTCGGCCATGGCGGGGATCCTTGGGTCATGGGGCTTAAACCCCGACAATCTCGATTCGGCCATATGATAACCGATCTCACAGGTTCACGAGAGCCCTCGGGAAACGCCAAACGAGGAGGCACAAGCCGCGCTTAGCTTTGTTCTGCCAAAACTCTGGCATTGGCTCATTTTGAGTTTATTGACGCAAACTCGCGGCTGGTTCCCAACTGGTTCACGGATGACTGACAAAGTAGATAAATGGAACTTAAGGCAGATGTCGCTCACCCAAGGTTGCAGCGGGGAAAATGCCATTACGAAAAGCTTATTTGTTCAATGTATTCAGTTTACTCCCTACTACCTCTAAGGCTTTCTTCATCTTAGAAAACGCGCGCCGCTCATAACGATCAAGCGGATCAATGGCTTTTGCCATCAGTTTATATTTTTCGGCACGTTCTGGATTAGAACGGATCGTAATTACCTGCAAATTTTGTTCAACAAAGTACGCCGCCTCCTCGTCATCCTTAATCCGATTGCCGGCCGCAAAAATTTTGGCTTGCTGCTTCCGCGTTGGAATAATTGTTTTCACAATCTCAGCCTTGAGACGCTCTTCGCGTGCAGCCTCAATCCGATCCATATCAAGATAGGCTTCGGCAAAGTTACAGGCGGCGCCCCATAAGAGGCTATCAGCCAAAAACTTTTCCTCACAAAAGCCAAGACTGACCAGCAAAGCTTTCGCCAGCTCTTCAATGTCTTTTGGGCCTTGAGGCATTTGTCTGTAAGGGCGAGAGAGACCGTGGGCGAGTGCATTCTGAGCGACACGCGCCTTACCTGCACGAGACTTGGGACCCGTACTTTTCTGGGCGTTAAGGCGCCTTGCTGTTTGAGCAGCTTCTGAGATCGGCATTGGGCAGCCTCCTCTATTTCGAACCGTGAGAAGTGGCTGAAACACCCTTCGTGAGCGGCTCTTCACCCTGCGCAAACACGATTGAATAGGATCCATCCTGAAGACGAATGGCATCTTGCAATTGCTTGCCCAAGGCTTCGCGGTGGCGATCAATTTCCCGAAATGAGGCAAAGCGCCGGTTCTCAAGGCCATTGATGATCCCTTCGATTTTTTGAAGGGCATCGACTTTGTTCTCAAGAACTTTGGAATAGACGGCGTGCGTCGTCATACCATGGCGTTCCAAGACACTTTCAATCACGGTGACAGCAGTTTCTTCGCCTGCAGACCATTGAAGCAGGGCCGTCTCGATGTCTGGCTTAATCTTTACGTCCTTCAGATAGAATTTAAGAAGGCGCATCTGCTCGGTGACGAGGAGGCCATCCCGATCGCGCTCGTAGCGGTTGATCTGAGCCGTGATATCGGCAGCCTTCCGGATATAAATGAACTCAATCGCGTTCCGCGGATTGGTCGCCTCAAGCAGATGATCAAAGAGGCGATCAAATTCCTCTTGGGTCTCGTCGTTCCTGACCAAGCGAGATTTGAGGCTCGGCTCAAGGCCCTCAAACTTTTCACGGATGGCTCTGGCGGAGAGCGGGAGTGGGTGGATGGGGCGCACATCGTTCGTGTGCGGGGCGGCGCGCAAAGACGCCTGCTTTGAAGATCGTGTACGGGCTTCGTTTGCCATCGCGTTTGCTCCTGAGAGGGCATGACTGCTGATGGTTTCTGTTGGTAACATAGACCCCTTTTTTTACTGAGACGAATTCAGGAAATTCTCACTCAAAGGCCAAAAAAGAGGGAACTCGTTTGTGGATAACCCCTTTTGACAACTCTTAACTTGACAGAAAACGCAAGACGAATCGAAGCGAATCACATCGTCAGCAACAATCTTCGATGACATGAGATCGGGGCGGAATCGTTGGGATCGCTTCAAAAAGAAAGCGAGCTTGGCAATTGTTAAATCGACACGCGCACTGCCAGAGGCGATGAGCGAGGTGGCTAACTCACCGAAGGAGGCAAACACGGCATCATTGACGATCCGCAATCTGGACGATGCGACCGTGGAACGTCTTCGGATCCGTGCCGCGAGACACGGGACATCATTGGAAGAAGAAGTTCGAGCAATTCTGAAAGAGGCCAGCAAGGCAGATGTACCGTCGCAGAATTTAGCGGCATCCATTCGAGCGCGAATTGCTCAACTGGATGGGGATGAACTGGCTTTAGCGAGGGAGCCAAGCTTGAGCTGAGCCAAGCTTGAGCTCAAGGATATCCCGAGGCCGACCCGGTTAGGCCCAATGATCCGGGCGACACAGGGGCCAATCCACATACAGCACCAAATGCCTTAGACTTGGCTATGGAGAGGCCCAGAAATGCCGTATTGCGCCTTTTAGTTCTAACTAGTATATTAACTAGAATGGAGAAATGTCATGCGGCAGGTCGGGATCTTCGAAGCTAAGACGCATCTCTCAGAGCTTCTCGCGGAGGTGGAGAAAGGGATGACTTTAACGATTACGAGGCGGGGACACGCGATTGCTGTGCTCTCACCCGTAACGGACAAAGCCACGCAAAGGCAGGCCGCAGCAGCTGCCCTTGCTGAGATCCGGCGTTCCCAAAAACAACCCGTGACAGCTGATGACATCCTGTCTTGGAAAGAGGAAGGCAGGAGACTTTGATTGTCATCGATGCATCAGTAGCCGCGTCTTGGATTTTACCGGGGGAGGATGGGCCTCGCATTGATGCGGTGCTCGCGAAGTATGATCGCCTGTTGGCTCCGCATCTCTTCTGGTCAGAAATCCGAAATGTGCTTCTGGTCGCCGAACGTCGCGGACGTATCGAAAACGAGATTGTCGATGTCGCGATTGAGGAAATTACAAGATTGCACTTTGAATTCGATTATGCGCCCTCCTCGGAAGAAGTGATCCGTTTGGCGCGTCTTCACTCGCTTAGCATCTATGACGCCGTCTATCTCGAACTTGCAAAGAGGCATAAGGCCGACCTTGCAACCCTTGATCAGAAACTCATATTGGTTGCAAAAGCTGAAGACATAATTATCTATTCCTGATCATACATCAAAAATGCGTACTTTGATTCACGAACGAAGTAAAAATTAGCGTGGTTCTTTTGTGAAGAGTTCTTGAGACACCTTAAATCCCAATCTCTTCCACGGATTTATTTACAATCAGCTGTCAATCCAACGACACAGAGTCACTTAGCAACTTATTGTAGCATGGTTTGACGACTACGGGCCGGTCGTGCGCAGTCTGGTGTGCATAACACCTGCAAATTAACGATCCGTTCTTTTCAAATCACGATAGAAATTTTCATGCGGCCCAACCATCAGCAGCTTTATCGTTTGCAAAACGATAACTCGATATGCCAGCAAACATGGCTGCCTCTGAAGCATGAACTTGTAAACTTTGACACCTAACAGATCGCCGACTTTTGATTCACCCAACTCCGGATTTTGCGCAATCGCCTGCACTGCATCGTCAAGCGATGCCTTTTGCTGCCGATGCATCTTCTTGACTGAAGGCTCAAAGGTAGAGGTAACAAGGAGACGCATCAGCTAAACTGATACTCGCCAATCGGCTCTTCTTGATCGGCTAATAAAATCTCACGAATAGCGCTGAACGGCAGATCTGGATTTTCAGCCATAATCCGTCCGATCTGCAACCAGTACTCGATTTGCTTTACGACAAAGCGATGCTCGAGCGTGCCATATCGCCTTGCCTTATCCACGAGGGTTTCAGATAGCCTTACATTAATCGCCATGACTTACCTTTATTCACCAGAGATACATCAAAGCAGATTAAAAAAGTTATGAGCCAAAACTGAGGAGTTCAACTTTTCTCAGAAGAGCTGCTCAAATAGCATAACTCAGCTTTTAAATCAGTCTTAAAGATTAGGTGCACACGGGGTTGGTTATCAGGCGTTCCAATAAGCTCGACGCGGGCTTCTTCAAAAGCGGTATTTTAGAAAGGAAGCCGCTCTGTGATGAAGGGATTGACGACTTCGATCCCAGCCCAACGGAAGCCGTGTTGAAGATCTTCAGTTAACAGAAAGCGGCAGCTGTTTTCCTGCGCCACAGCCATAATCAGAGCATCCCAAATAGAGAAGGAATGCTCCGCGGCGAGTTCAAGGGCCAGCAGGAGAGATTGCTGTGTCGAGGGTGCAACGAGAAAGGTGTCGGACCAATGCGAAATCGATAGCTTTGTGTTGCCGAGGGTCAAACCACCCTTCTTGACCAAGACGCGCGTCAACTCCCCAAGAACTTGCATCGGGATGAGCGTGGTCACGGGGTTTAATTGAGCGATAACGTCAATCGCGCGATCAACCTTCGCGCCTTCCCCAAGCCCTTCGGCATAGACAAGGATGTTGGTATCGATGGCGACGCGGGTCATGGCAATCAGAGACTGTCAGACGTCGTATAATTCGTCGCGGGTCCAAGCTTCGGACGCTTTACGAGGCTGTGAACAGAGCCGCTGCAAAAGCCGGGTCTTGGCCGCATCGGCGGCGCCCTGCGATGCGGACACAGGCGACATCACAGCGACAGCTCGACCGCGCGAGATGATCTCAAAGGTCTCTCCCTTCCCCACATCGCGGAGCAGAGTCGAGAAGTGTCGATTGGCATCGGAAGCTGATACGGTTTTCATAAATAGTGTTTAACACTACTTTTAGATATGCTCAAGATCGTTTTATAAGGCGGCTCTCGCGTCGGCTGAAATGGGGCCAAGGTGCGATCCTAGTTCACCTAAGTAATCTTCTGCGTTTTTAGCCTAACGCCAGGGTTGTCATCGGGCGCCCCAATAAACTCAACGCCGGCTTCTTCGAAGGCGCGCTTAATGTCGGCGAGGGTTTGCGAACGGCTGGGCGGAATTCCATCGGACTGCTCAAGCCGCTGGATGGTAAAACGGTTAGTTGCCGAGTGATCGGCTAGATCTTTCGCCGTCCAACGGAGAAGTCCGCGCGCAGCACGTATCTGAGCACCAGTTATCATCAAATGTGCCCTTGACACATCATATTTTGCTACTAATATCACTTAAAGTGGTTTTTAAACCTCTTCAGTTGATAAAGAGCTCACAAATGAACATTCAATCTCTCACCTACTGGCACTCCACGCTTCAAGGCAAATCTTTGCCTATCCACGAAAATGATCCTCAGGAGGGGTGGTACCGGACGCGACCGCGGAAGGGGTACCGGAGTTTGCCGGTCAGGATCTGGCGGGATGAGGCGTCGGGAGAGCTTTTGGCTCTGCGGGATGGCAAGCGGGTCGATCCTTATGAGGTCTGGACGTGGGTGTGTCTGAACCCTGTGTCGGTGGAGGCCTATGAGGCGGTCTTGGTGCAAGGGGCGCAGTGGCCTGACGAGATTGGGTTAGTTGGGCAGGGTTTGGGTGACGGCGGTGCACGCCAGTCTCATGCAGAGCGCAGGAAGCTTCGGTCCGATGGCGCAAGGCCTGTCAAAATGGCAGCGAAGGTCACTGAACCAACTGCCACATCAGACATGCTGACTGCCAATGTGTCATCAGCGCGATCCGTGCGGAGCCACTCTCCGAACGCTACTCATGCGGCTGTCAATTTGTCATACGCTGCCGCAATGGTGAACAGTCATTCTGACAGCAAGGTTCAATCAACCGTCAATATGACAGCCGGTCATCCTACTAAGAACCGTCAATCTGACGGTCGGGTGCATAACACTGACAAAATGACAATCAATTCGCGATCTGCCGACAGGCAGGTTCCTGCATTGAACAATCCCGCTGAGACAACCCCTTTGCCGGATCATGGACGGTTGGGACATAACAGCCAAACACATGTCGCGGATTGCAATGAGCTTGAGAGCGAGGACATTGCCGTCACACTCAAACAGGACTTGTCGGCGCTGAAGTCCGATGTCTTGGCCTGGCTGTCAGAGGTGGGCGAGATTGCCGATCAGGTGACGGCGGATCGCTGCGCGAACTATGCAGATGCGTTTGCCTCGTTTGAGAAGCAGGCCGAAGAGCTGCGCACGAAGGCCAAGAAGCCTGTACTTGATCAAGGGCGCGCGATTGATGCGCAATGGAAGCCGCTCGTGTCGCAAGCCGATGAAGGCAAGCGCTTATGCAAGAAAGCCCTTGAGCCCTTCCTGATTGTTGAGACCGAGCGTTTGGAAAAGGAGTTGATAGAACAGCTTCAGGCGGAGAATGGCGATCTCTCGGTTCTGAGCTCACTCGCCGTCTCTGCCAAAGCTGGAACCTTTGGTCGGACGATCTCGCTGAGACGTGTGAGGAAAGTACGCGTCTTGGACCGGAATGCGCTCTTGGCTCACTACCATCGCGATCCTCGCTTCTTGAATGATGAGGCTGTCCAGAAGCTTTTGGCCAAATTGGCAGAGCATGATTTGCAAGCCGGGCAGAATGTTCCGGGTGCAGACAGTGTCGAGGAGAAGGTGGCTGCTTAAAAGGACAGGCCAACGCTTCAGGTCGACACTTCGGGTCGACGCATGGGTTTGAAGATTTGGTTTTGAGGATCTGATTAGACCCTCAAAGCGC
>JAHRCV010000006.1 GCA_019083985.1 Rhizobiales bacterium TNE-4
GGTTTGCTGCGGCGGCGCAAGAGGTGGCGCTAATGGCGGCGCCAAAACTGGCGCTATAGGCGGGGTTTGCTGCGGCGGAGGAATAGGTGGCGCTACCGCCTGAAGGGGCGGAGCAACAACCGGCGGCAGTGGCGGGGTTTGCTGCGGCGGCGCAAGAGGTGGCGCTAATGGCGGCGCCAAAACTGGCGCTATAGGCGGGGTTTGCTGCGGCGGAGGAATAGGTGGCGCTACCGCCTGAAGGGGCGGAGCAACAACCGGCGGCGGCTGATTGTTAACACGTGGCGGCACAGGCAACGTAGCAACAGGAGGGACAACCTTCGGATCTGTGGGCAGCGAACCAGGTGGAAGCTGATTAGAAGTTGGAATGATTGGCGAGCCTGTCTGTCCAGGCTTCGTTCCAGTTACCTGTCCACCAACCTGACCCACGCCGCCAGTTACGGGAGCTGGACCGCAACTTAATCCAGCTCGACCTTGGCTGCTCGCCGCATTGCAGCTCTTTGCATTTGAATAGTCGACAAACGACAACGATACGACCGAGATGATCGTAATTGTGATTAAGAACTTACATTTCATCTCTGAGCGTTTCATCAGATTACCAAGCTTGGGTCAGCTGAAGCCAAAATGCGGGCGAAAATGCGGGCGTCGTATTCCCTGCAATCAAAGGAAGGCCAATCCATGACCGAATTGAGAAATTTTCTTTCGACATGGTTTGAACACCAACACCGACCGATGCCAGCGGGGTTTGGTTAAGCATGCCAGGAATGGGTATGTTTTGTTTTATCCAGCCGACATCAACGAAAGCAAACGGCGATATAGAGTCAAAATATCTAATCCCAACACTATAGAACTGCGTAATTTCTGCAGTAGCAGCAATACCACTATCTCCGATCAATTCCGAATACCCATACCCACGCAATCGCGTACGATCGCCTAAGAAATACTTTTCTGTCGTGGGGACGCTCGACGTGGTAAATTGAGCTGTTGCTTCGAGACGCATCCCTAGGCCTGCAGATAAATCGCTCAAAGGCATGGTATATCCAACACCAAAGCGCAGATGATAAAAGCTGGGATCACTGACAACCTGATTTAGATAATATTGCTTATCAGCGACCCCACCCGTGAGAGTGATGCCTGCTCTCAATGTAGAACCGTCACTGTGGTTTTCGCTATAGACTAAGAACTGTCGGAAAACGGCTGTTTCGGTATTATTCAACCGATCAAGCGAATTATCTAAGACAGTATATCCAAGCTCCGACATCGTATAGAGAAAGCTATGAGCGTCTCTATGCAAAGGATAGCCTACGACGATGTTGGCATTTAGATTATTCTGAAACAGATTCTGCGGGCTCAAACCAGAGCCTGTATAAAGGTTTCTAGTTAGCCCTTTACCAACAGTCCCCTCGACGTACCAACCCTCGTACCCAACAGGCGCCCGATAAGTCAAACTTCCGAAAACGCCATTCCATTCATTATTAAAGTCTGTGCTTGGCATAATGTTCACACGGAACAAATCGCCTGGCGTAAAAATTGAATAAACTTCCTGCGAGAGGAAAGCGTAGATACCACTACCAAAATTTCTTGGTAAATTGTCTAACGAAAAACTTCCTCGTTGCTTGACCGGAGCCACTGCAATTTTCAAAACATCGTCATGAGTCGCTTCCGACGAAACGAATTCTGAAGTTAAATTTACTCCACTAAGATCTTTTGCAAGCATTAGGCCGCGCTCAAAGTTTTTCAGCGTTACTGGGCCATTCCCTACTGCAGTTGTGATGTAGTTATAAATTACTTTTGAAAGCTCAGGAGAAGCACCAGAAATTTCAATTTTTGAAATCTTCCCCTCGCGAACCTCGATATGTGATTTACCGTTTAACGAGCTCGTCGATACATGAGCTAAAAAATAGCCATTCTCACGGTAATATTTTTGAATGCCCTCAGCCAATTGATCAATCGTTAATGAAGATGTTTGAACCGACGAATGATTGGAAACGGCCACCAATAAGTCTTGCGGATTATAAACTGTGACTCCGGAAAGACTGACATGGTTTGCCGTCTGCGCGTAAACATAGGGATTGGCGAAGAAAGCCAAAATACAGGCAGTAAAAATAAGGCTCTTTTTCAAAATCAATTTAGAAATGCCCTTTCGGAGCATCCGGCAGAGTGCAACATTTTTCATTCTGTTTACGATCAGTCTCATTGAAATTCAGTCCAGCCTTGCCGCTTTAATGGCACTTGCCGCCGCCCATGCCGATCATCACTTTATAGCTTCATAATGGCTCAATCAGTAGGATTCGAAAGCGTATAGCGTTTTTATTGAGAACTAATGACGGCGGAGTTTTAAAGAAGAAAGCAACAAAAGCACTCTTGATTATTATAGTATAAAAAGCATTATTTTATATTATTTAGTTCTAATTTCCGCAAGGTAATTTCAATATCCCTGGAGATTTTCACCGTAGATTTGTGCGGGGCTATAGCCGATTACTACTTACTCGCAATTGGAACCTGCATAGCCGCCATGATCGCCTCGCAGCTACCAGTCAGAGTATCGATCACTGCTACGGCATCACTGTCCTCAAAGGCTGAACGGTCGTACTTGCCAGTACAGACCGCCAGGAAAGGTATGCCCGCTGCTTTGGCTGCTAATCCGTCAAAGGGTGTGTCTCCTATGATCAGCAGTCTCGTATTTGAGTGAGCCTGTCGTGCACTGGCGGCAAGGGCTGAACGGACAGGACTATGAACACCAAAGAACCCTGCTGGCCAGTCTGTCAAGGTTGTATCGATCCCTCCCCGTTCTAGCTTTCAATAGCTGGGCTGAGCATGATACCTAAAGTGTTTTCCCGGCAACGCTCTCAGACCATATATAGAGACACGGCAAAAGCGATTTCCAAGCTCACAAGTCTCGGGGGAATAAAGCGATCCACAACCATTGTTCCATAAACATTGACGTCGCAAATTTTTTACGTAAAAAGCGAGCTTAATCGAGCAGAAGCTTTTTGCATTGGCTTTAACCATTTGAGAGTTCCATCATCACCAACAGAAAAACGATCTGTGAGATTAGTGATGCTAATTGCTGCAATAACTTGTCCAGATCTATCGAAAATAGGCACACCAAGTGCTGCTAATCCAAGGATAAAATCATCAGAAACAAACTCATATCCTTTTTGCCTTATTTGAGTGCATCGTTTCTCCAGCATAGCAGGATCAGTCAAGGAAGCTGAGGTTCTTTGCGGTTGCGGCTGTTTTAGTGCTGCAGCTCTTTCGGCAGCACTTGCATAAGCTAATATGACTCGCGGTCCGGCTCCACAGTTAAGCGCAGTGCGATTTCCAGGCGCTATAAATGCAGAAATAAACGATGACGAGGCGACTACTCGATCTAGACAAATTCCGGCAGATTTGTCGAACACCCAAAGAAAAGAGATTCCTGCACACAAATCAGCAAGTTCTGACAGGAATGGCCGCGCCAACGTGACAAGATCGCGGCCTTGATGCACACGAGAGGCGAGATCGACCAGGTCGAGCGTGAGCGAATAGGTCTGCTCTTGATCGTGATGCGCCACCAGGCCGGCCACTTCTAGCGTGTGCAATAGCCGCCGCACTGTCGCCTTGTTAAGCCCCGTGGCATGCGTCAATTCCGCCAGCGACCACGAAGGCTTACTGCCGCCAAAAGCACGCAAAATGCTAACAGCGCGCAGGACAGCCCGCACTTCCGGCACACCCGGCTTCTCGACCTCGGCGTTCATGACGCATCCTTTCCCGCGCGTCGATCTTAAGCGTATCATTCTGTGATACGCAATACCATTAATTGACACGCTAAAGGGAGCCTGCTCAACTTTGCGCGGAAGAGACTTTTCGGGGGAGAGCGATCATGAGTCAGACATTGAAGCGATGGGCGGTATCGGCCGTGATGGCCGGCGCGGCCATGTTGGGAGCCGATGGCACTGCAACTGCGCAAACGAAGGGCGGTACGTTGACCGGCATCGTGCAGCCGGAGCCGCCGACCTTGATGCTGGGCCTGAACCAGCAAGCGCCGACGATCTTTGTCGCGGGCAAAATCTATCAAAGCCTGATGACCTACACGAAAGACTTGAAGCCCCAGCCAGAGCTCGCCAAGAGCTGGACGATGAGTGCTGATGGCCTCACTTACACATTCGATCTGCAATCGAACGTGAAATGGCATGATGGCAAGCCATTCACTGCTGATGACGTCGTATTCACCGTTGACAAATTTTTGCGTGAAACGCACCCGCGTGCCGCCGTTAGCATTAAGCGTTACATCGGCTCAGTGAATGCATTGTCGCCGACCAAGGTTGAATTCAAGCTGAAAGAACCTTTCGGCCCATTCCTATCGCTTTTCGAAGTCTCGACACTGCCAATGGTGCCGAAGCACATTTATGACGGTACGGATTTCAAGACCAATCCGGCGAATGAAAAGCCGATCGGGACCGGGCCGTTCAAATTCAAGGAATGGAAGCGCGGCAGCTACATCCATCTCGTCCGCAACGACGATTATTGGAAGCCGGGCCTGCCTTATCTCGATGAACTCTATTTCCGCGTCATTCCGGATTCCGCATCGCGTGCCGTCGCCTTTGAAAAGAACGATGTGCAATATCTGCGCGGTGGCGACGTCGACAATGTCGACATCCGCCGCTTACGTGGGCTCAAGGGCGTCGAATATTCCACCGATGGCTGGGAAATGTATGGCCCGCTCGCGTTCATCATGATGAACCAGCGCAAAGCGCCCTTCGATAATGTGAAGGTGCGTCAGGCCGCCATGTATGCGCTCGACAAAACCGTGATTGAGAAGACCATCTTCTTCGGTCTTGCCAAGACGGCGGTCGGCCCAGTCGCATCAACGACGCAATTCTTTGACTCGACGCTGAAGCCGTATCCGGCTGACGTCGCCAAGGCGAAAGCCCTGGTCAAGGAAAGCGGTGTCGATCTTTCCAAAACACCAGTGAAGATCCTGTCCTTCCCCTATGGTGCGCAATGGGACCGCTTGGCCGAATATACCAAGCAGGCGCTTGAGCAAGTCGGTTTCACCGTCTCCATCGAACCGGCGGATGCGGGTAGCTGGGCGAAGCGTGTTTCGGATTGGGATTTCGATCTCTCCTACAACTTCACCTATCAATATGGCGATCCCGCGCTCGGCGTTGCGCGCCATTACCTCTCGACCAATATCGTGAAGGGATCCCCTTTCGCGAACAATCAAGGGTACAACAATCCCAAGGTTGACGAATTGCTGAACAAGGCAGCGTCCGCCGTGAACCCGGCTGATCGTGCGAAGCTCTATAAGGACTTCCAAGCGATCACCGTGGAAGAAGTGGCCAATGGCTACCTTGTCGAGCTGCAATTCGCGACATTGTGGCGTTCGAACGTCAAAAACCTCGTGACGACCAGCATCGGTCTTAATGAGACGTTCGATAATGTCTGGATCCAGAAATAATCATAGAACGGGCGGGCGGTTAACCCGCCCGTCCGCTTGACCCACCGGGGATTTCTTCGTGCAATTTGCAGGCTTCTTGGCCGGGCGCCTCGTTAAAGCGCTGTTCGTCATTCTGGCGATTGCGGCCTTGAACTTTGTCCTGATCCGATTGGCGCCCGGCGATCCAGCCTCGGTTTTGGCAGGCGAAGCCGGCGCCACCGATCCGAATTATGTTTTGCAATTGCGCAAGCAATTCGGGCTTGATGATCCGCTCTGGCAGCAACTCGGCCTCTATCTTTGGAAAATTCTGCATCTCGATTTCGGTTATTCTTATCGTAATCATGTGCCGGTGATCAGCCTCATTGCTGAACGGCTCCCGGCCACCCTTCTCTTGATGGTCTCTAGCTTCATCGTCTCGCTCACACTCGGCGTGTTGTTTGGTGCCTTGGCGGCTGGTGTCAGCTTTTTCAATCGAGCGCGCTGGCTTGATCCGCTGATCATGACTGTGGCGTTGATCTTTTATGCGACGCCCTTGTTCTGGCTCGCCTTGATGATGGTCATCGTATTCTCCGTTCAACTCGATTGGCTTCCCGCTTTCGGTATGGAAAGCGTCGGCGCTAAATTGACCGGCTGGGACCGCGTACTCGATATCGGCAGCCATCTCATATTGCCGACATTGGCATTGAGCTTCTTCTTTATGTCCGTCTATGTGCGGCTCACGCGTGCCACCATGATGGAAACCATGTTGCAAGATCATGTGCGGACCGCCTTTGCCAAAGGCGTTACGCCGTGGCGTGTGTTACGTCGCCATGTGCTCCGCAACGCCATGCTGCCCATCGTCACATTTGCTGGCCTGCAATTGGGTCAAGTGGCGGGTGGTGCGGTATTGATCGAGACCGTTTTCGCATGGCCCGGAATTGGGCGGTTGATGTTCGATGCCCTCCTGCAACGCGACTATCAGCTGCTGTTAGGTGTTTTCCTTGTCACCTCTGCCACCGTCATCTTTTTCAATATTCTGACGGACATTGCCTATCGCTTCGTTGATCCTCGTATTCGGGTGGGCGGAGGCGCAAAATGAAAAGTTTCTGGAAACGCTACGCCCGCAATGTTGGCGGATTGATCGGTCTGGGTATTCTGCTCACAATCGTTCTAGTTGCGATCTTTGCCTCGACGATTTTTCCGACCTCGCCATGGCAGATGCAGGGTGCACCCTTGCTTGAGCCGTTTGAGGAAGCGGGCTTCCCGCTCGGCACCGATATGCTCGGCCGCGATATTGCTGCCGGCCTTGCTTATGGCACCCGCGTCTCGCTGTTCGTCGGTGTCGTCTCCACAGCGTTCGCGGTCCTGCTCGGGATAGGCATCGGCGCTTGCGCCGGCTATTTCGGCGGCTTCATTGATGACTCTTTGATGCGGATAACGGAATTTTTTCAGACCATTCCGCAACTCGCCATGGCCATCGTGCTCGTTGCGATTTTCACGCCGTCACTCCCCTCGATCGTTCTCGCTATCGCTCTGGTGTCATGGCCGCCCGTAGCGCGCCTTGTCCGTGCTGAAGTGCTCTCGCTGCGTGAACGCGAATTCGTTGAGGCAGCTGTCGTGTTAGGGCGGCCGACGCATAAAATCCTGCTGGATGAAATCCTGCCCAATGCCATGCCGCCTGTGATCGTCACAGCTTCCTTGATGGTGGCGACGGCTATTTTGACGGAAGCCGCCTTGTCGTTTCTAGGCCTCGGCGACAAGAACTACATGTCATGGGGCTTCATGGTGGGCGCCGCGCGCACAATGCTGCGGGAAGCACCGATCCTCACCGTTTTTCCGGGAATGGCGATTCTTATCACCGTGCTTGCAATCAATCTTGCGGGTGAAGCGTTGAATGATGCACTCAACCCACGCCTGCGGGAGCGTGGTCAATGACTAAGCCGTCGCTCGTACAGATTACCAATCTCTCCGTCTCATTGCCGAAGGGTGGTGACCGGCCTTTTGCGATTGAAAATGTCAGCATGGCCGTCGGGCATGGAGAAATCGTCTGCGTTGTTGGGGAATCGGGCTCTGGCAAATCAGTCGCCGCCAGCACATTGATGGGTCTCTTGCCACGCGGTCTCGCGATTGCAGCCGGGCAAGCGATCGTCAATGGAGAAGATGTTGCCCATATGACCCCGGAACGTCTCCGCGCGCTGCGTGGGCGCGAAGTGGCGATGATCTTCCAAGAGCCCTTATCGGCGCTCAACCCGCTGATGAAAATTGGCGCGCAGATGACGGAGCTTTTCGAGGCGCACAAGGCCTATCCGGGCCGCGCCGGGCGCGAACGGATTCTGGAACTCTTCGATTATGTTGGCCTCCCTGATCCCGCGCGATTAATTGAGTCTTATCCTTATCAATTGTCCGGTGGTCAGCGGCAGCGTGTCGTCATTGCCATGGCATTGGCGCTCCATCCCAAGCTCATTCTGGCCGATGAGCCGACGACGGCCTTGGATGTCACAACCCAGGCGCAGGTGCTGGAGCTTTTGCGCAAGATCCGCCGAGAGCATGGTACATCCATTCTCTTCGTCACGCATGATTTCGGCGTAGTCGCTGATATCGCCGATCGTGTGATCGTGATGGAAAAGGGGCGGCTTATCGAAGAAGGGCCGGTTGATCAGGTTTTGCGCGCACCGCGCGAACCATACACACAGAAGCTTGTTGCCGCCGTACCGAGCCTCAGACCCGCATTCTTACCACCGCCGGAAGACGAGATCGTCCTCTCCGTTGCGCATGTGAATAAAACCTATGGCCGCAGCGGCGGCTGGTTCTCGCGCGGGCATGCCGTAAAAGCCGTTGACGATGTTAATTTTACAGTTAGGCGTGGTGAGACGGTCGGCATCATCGGTGAATCGGGCTCGGGGAAATCCACCACTGGCCGCTTGATCGTACGTCTCGTCGATCCCGATAGTGGCGAGATAGCGCTTCATGGCAAGGATATCGCGCATTTACCGCGTGAGATCTTCCGGAAGAAACGCAAAGTCCTACAAATGATTTTTCAGGACCCGCTGTCGAGCCTTAATCCACGCAAGCGCATTAGAACCATTTTGACAGATGGCCCCGTAGCGCATGGAATCAATCGCGCAGAGGCTGAAAAGCGCGCTAAAGCGCTTTTGGAATATGTGGGATTTTCGGAAGCAGCGCTCGATCGTTTTCCGCACGAATTCTCAGGCGGGCAAAGGCAGCGGATTGGTATAGCCCGCGCCTTGATGCTTGATCCCGAAGTGATTATCGCGGACGAACCTGTATCAGCGCTTGATGTTTCCGTTCAAGCCCAAGTGCTTGAACTCATCAACAATCTGCAGCGCGAAATGAAATTGGCGCTTGTTTTCATCACCCATGATTTGCGCGTGGCCGCGCAACTCTGCCATCGCATCGCCGTCATGCATCGCGGCAAGATCGTTGAATATGGCGAGACGGCGAAAATCTTTGCCGACCCGCAGCATGCCTACACCCGCCAATTATTGGCCGCCATCCCAGGCCGTCACATCGAAGAACAGCGTCACTGAGGTTTCATCCATGAAACTCTTCTTTTCAAACCGTCAACTTGCCCATCAACCGCAGCAATATATGGTGCATGGCAAGCTGATCCGCGCCTTTGAAAACAATGATCGCGCGACCACCTTGCTTGAAGCGCTGGCAGGCGCGGGGCTTCATCCGCTCGAGCCGACGGATCATGGTCTTGCGCCCGCCCTGTCAGTTCATGCGGATCATTTCATCGACTTTCTTCAGACGGCCTATGCCGAATTTATGAAATTGCCGAATGCAGGTCCGGAAGTTTTGCCCAACATCCATGCCTATGTTGGCGCCACGCCGTCACTCGCGCCACGTGGCAAGCCGCGGCCGACAGGTATTATTGGTCGCTCAGGGTGGTATGTCGGCGATTTGTCGGCGGTCATCATGGAAGGCACATGGGAATCGGCTTTGGTCTCTGCGCATGCCGCTGTGTCCGCGGCAGACGCCATCCTTGCGGGAGATCAGGCTGCATTCGCTTTGTGCCGGCCGCCGGGCCATCATGCTTATGTCGATCGTGCGTCGGGCTTCTGTTTTGTCAACAACGCAGCCATTGCGGCGGAACGCTTGCGAAGCCGTTACAAGCGCGTTGCCATTCTCGATTTCGATACGCATCACGGCGATGGTACGCAGGCAATCTTCTACGAACGCGACGATGTATTTTTCGGTTCAGTCCATACGGATCCGTCCGCCTATTATCCTCATTACCTTGGCTATGCTGACGAATTAGGGGCGGGCAAGGGCGCAGGGTTTAATCTCAACCGACCACTTGCGTTCGGATCGGACGATACAGCCTTTATTACGGCCAATCATGATATCATCAATGCGGCCTTGAAATTTGGCGCAGAGGCAATGGTGATTTCGGCTGGCTGGGATGCGCATCACAAAGATCCGCTCTCGAAGCTGAAAGTGACGACGGATGCTTACGCTCGCATTGGTGACCTTTATGGCAAGCTCTCTTTTCCCATGGTCATCGTCCAGGAAGGCGGCTATTCACTTGAGGCCATCGCTGAATCTGCGCGAATTTTTACCCAAGCCTTCCGCGCGGCCAAGGGCGTGTGATGACCGCTAATCTCAGGGTCAATATTGATCGCCTCTGGTCAACGCTGATGGCCTCCGCTGAAATCGGTAAGACGGAAAGAGGAGGTCTTTGTCGCCTTGCGCTAAGTGAAGAGGATGGCCGCATGCGCGATCTCTTCCGCTTATGGTGCGAAGATGCTGGGCTTTCAGTCATGGTTGATGGCATCGGCAATATGTTCGCCGTGCGTCCCGGCACGGATCCGCAGGCAAAAACCATTCTCATGGGCAGTCACCTTGATACGCAGATCCGAGGCGGTCGTTTCGACGGCATTCTCGGCGTGCTCGGTGCTTTGGAAGTCATTCGTACGCTCGATGAGCGCGGGATAGAGACGCGACACCCAATCGGGATTGTGAACTGGACGAATGAAGAAGGAGCGCGGTTCGAGCCGCCAATGATCGGCTCGAAGGTATTTTGTGGGCTACACACGCTTAATGAGGCACTTAACATACGAGACTCGGACGGCGTTCGTTTTGGTGACGCGTTGGCAGCGATCGGCTATGCGGGACAGGGTGGGCTCACGCGACAACAGGTTGATTCCTATTTCGAGTTGCATATTGAACAGGGCCCAGAACTGGACGAAAACGGGGTTCAGATTGGTATCGTCACGGGAGCGTTCGATGTGCGCTGGGCCGTTGTCGAGGTGCGTGGCGAAAGCGCTCACGCCGGTCCGACACGTATGGCTGACCGCCGGAATGCAGTGGTGGGAGCAGCTGTCGTTGTCCAGCAGGTTAATGAAATTGGATTCGCTTATGCATCGTCGGGTGGCCGCAGCACAACAGCGCGCTTAACAATCGAACCTAATCTTCTCGGCATTCTCGCGCATCGCGCCGAAGTGTTGTGCGACTTCCGCCATCCGAAAAAAGGCGTACCGCAAAAAATGTTTGAAAGTTTTGTTGCGCGGCTGCCGGAGCTTTCAGCGCGTTCGCAATGCGACATTGCCGTCATTCAAGATTGGCAATATGGCGCAGTGGATTATGACGCCGATTTGGCTGCCTTATCGCGACAGGCAGCAACGCGCCTAGGTTACACCCATTGTGACATGCTGACAGTAGCGGGCCACGATTCGATGTATCTTGCGGGTGCTGTCCCAAGTACCATGATTTTTACACCGTGCGAGAAGGGTATCTCACACAATGAAGCGGAGAACGTAACGCCAGCCGATATTGAGCCTGGAACGAATGTGCTTCTGCATGCCGTTCTGGCGCGTGATGCCGTCTAAGACCCATAGAAAGGGAATGGGAATGGCTTTCAAATGTGATGTTCCTGCTAAGCCGACCGTGCAGGTGGATGATGATGCTGTGCGGATCACGCGTTGGGATTTCGAGCCCGGAGCAGTCACGGGGTGGCACGAGCATGGCTGGCCTTATTTCGTTGTGATGTTGACGGATGGTACGCTGCGTATTCACGATGGCGATAAAGTCTCTGATGTACCCTTGAAAGCAGGGCAATCATATCGGCGTTTAGCTGGCACTAAACATGACGTGATGAATGGTTCAGATCACCCAATCGCTTTCATTGAAATTGAAGTTAAGCGTCCTGATTTACTCGCTACACAACCGAATTTTGTACCATGAATTGTGAATTCTCAGGTTTATTCTTTGAAATAGTATCAATCATAGTTTTAAAAGGAACACGAAATTGCAATAAATTAATATTTTTGTTTTAAGGCTCGAATGGAATTTTTAAGGGTCAAATCTGGTATGCTTTTCTCAGCAACTTCTTCAATAGCAAGGTCCAGCTCCCCAGCTCTGACTGCCTCTATAACAGCCTTGATCGCATCCGGCAGCTCAGGCCGATCTCCTAAAGACACTGCCGTCATCTCACCATCCAGCTTCAAAAGCTTGCTGCCATAATAGACACTGAAGAAACAGCCCGCCGCGTTAAGCCAATACCAAGGTCTGACCCGCTTGAGACGTTCGATACGAATACTGTTCTGCCCCCCCCTAAAGTTGAGCCATTATTGAAAAACTCCAGTTCTAAATGGCCTCAATTACGGGAAGCAGGTCAATACCCCCAGTGCTAACCAAATAATGGCTCAATTTTAAGGGGGCAGGACATGGTGATCACGGCCACAGCATCACTGTCCTCAAAAGCTAAACGGTCGTACTTGCCAGTGCAGACAGCTAGGAACGGTATGCCCGCTGCTTTGGCGGCTATCCCGTCGAAAGGTGTATCCCCAATGATCAGCAGCCTGGTATTGGGGTGAGCCTGCCGGCCACTAGCGGTAAGGGCTGAGCGTACAGGGCTACGAACACCGAAAAAGCCTGCTGACCAGTCTAACAGGCTTGTATCGACCCCTCCCCCATTTCAGCTTCCTACGGCTACGGAAATCAGAGTTACCGGTCAGTACTTCCGGCTGTCATAAGCCCAATGTAGCAAGGCCTGTCTTTGGCGGCGGCGGCAAAAAGGATCACCAGGCTCACAGTGCCGCAGGATCGGAGCGATATGCCTCCTGAACGCCTTCCAGCGCTTGATTTGGCGTCTATCCTCTTCAGGCAATCGACGACCGATGTAGTAGCGGCAGTACCATTGGAACCAACCCCGAGGGTCATCCTCATAGATCCAGCCGTTCTCACACCAGACGGATAAGGGGCGGCTGGCATCGACCCCGAAATAGTTCAGAGTCTTGTTTCTACCTTCAGGAGAGAGCTTTGCGTGCTTGAACCAGCTTGCAGGAAACTCCTTCTGGCAGTCCGTCATATACTTGCCGCCAAACACCCCTAAAGCCAGCATCTCTTTGGGAGAGAGCTCTGGCTTGAACTCTGGGTCGAAATTACGACCTATGGGTTCCACTAGGCTGTAACGATAACCGCGCTGCATTCGGTCATTGACAACAACGAGCGTACCAGGTCGCCGCTTGCTCAAGTTATCTTGTTTCGTTGAACTGGATTGGGACATTTGGGCTTAGCGGGTTCCTGAATGGCCACCGAACCCTGACCTGTTCGTGGCCATATATCCAGATTCCCTAGCGCTGCCCAGCTGCGACTAGCTTCAAACACCTCTTCCAGACCGCCTGAGGCTGACGTCTGGGATGCTCTTCTTAGCCACGTCCTCGATAGCAAGGTCCAGCTCACCTGCCTGCGCGGGCGTCAATGAGATCGTCTCAAATAGCTCCGACCAATCCCCAAAGGACGCCGCCGTCATCTTCCATCCAGCTAAAAAAGTTTGCAGCCGTCCGCAGTTCCTATTCCTACATGATCCCAAACTTGTTCCAGGCTTCCACAGTGCTCATTCCTTCGCGAATAGCATTCGCTACACGCTTTTCGCCGCGCGCCTTTTCGAACGCGAGCCGCAGCGTTTCCTTTTCCGCCACCTTCGGTATGGCTACGACCCCATCGATATCGCCAAAAAGTATCATACCTGGATCGACCGTCACAACGCCGACCTCAATCCGAAGTCGATAGTCCAGCACCTTTCCACGTACGCCTTGATCTTGCCCATATGAACCGTGGCAGAACGTCGGAAAGCCAAGTTTCCTAATACCGTTTGTATCGCGGGCGTAACCATTCAATATAGCGCCAGCCGCACCAAGAACACGGGCGCGTGTCGACATCATTTCGCCCCACTGCGCGTACGCGCCGCAAACGCCAGAAGTGATGTAAATTTCATTTGCTTTGAGATTATCAAGCGCCTCGAACATGAAGCCAAATGGCTTCTTTGCAAGGCCTGAACAACCGTCCATCCCCGGTTCAACGAAATAATCTGCCTCAAGAACGGTCATGGCGCGACCTATGATCACCATGTCATCAGACAGCGGTCTGATGTTGGGTGGTAGATACTGGTGCCTAAATCCTTGCGCATCAAGTACATCGCCAATGACACTAGAAAACAGCTCCGTACGCATCAAGGCAAAAAGATCAGCATCATTGTCGGGAAGTTGTACAGACATCAGTTTTCCTCTTTCAAGAGACAAGGCCACGCGCGTCAACGCGCAAAGTTTCAACGAAAACACCGCTGCGGTGTAGATGTACCTGATCGAATAAATTCGTCACGACACAAGCATGATTAGGAATAATTAGAACAGTATCGCCGACCTCTGGCTTGCGTGCACATGCTGAAAGATCAACGTGACCGTGTTCTTCACTCAGGCCCGTAACTATAGCATCAGGATAATCACGCAGTAGTCCGTAGCCGGTCAGTCCGAGAAGATCAGAACTAAGTGTTTTGGATCCTGAATCAAGAATAGCGCGATCTGGTGTAGGACGACTGACCACCGTCGCAGCAACACTAAGCGCGCAATCCCCAAGCACGGCAGCACCTCGCTCGATCAACGAGCGATCGTTGTAGATGTAGGTGCCAGGGCGATATTCGGTTACAATCGTTCCAGCCGAAATAGACTTCATCGACGGCGTGCCGCCCGAACTTATCGTTTCGCAATGGCCAATTTCATCGAGACAACGAGCCTTTGCCTCACGCAAAAAGCTCTCGACCTGCTCAGTGCTATTTGGCGCCGGATAGGTCATCAGTCCAGCAAATTGAAGCCCCGGGCTTTGCGTGACAAGGCGCGCTAATTGTACCGCAGCGTCAGGACTCTGCACTCCGCAACGCGCAAGGCCGGTGTCACATTCGACAAGCACACGAAGTGGTTTTCGCGCTTCATCGAATGCTTTCGATAGTCCGCGAATAACTGAATCATTATCAGCAACTACCGTGATGGCGGCCTGCTCACTTAGGCGGCGCAGACGCCTGATCTTGGCCTCCCCAATAATGTTGAAGGTGATCAGGACATCCTTACAACCCGCTTCGACAAAGGCTTCAGCCTCTGATGTTTTCTGGCAGGTTATACCTATAGCGCCAGCTGCAATCTGCTTTTTAGCGAATCGCACAAGCTTGTGCGTTTTGATGTGCGGGCGAAACGCAATCCCTAGGCGATTAAATTCACCTTGTGCTGCAGCGATATTGCGATCAACGATGTCCTCGTCAATAAGAACAGCAGGCGTTTCTATATTATTAAGCACGGACATGCTCAGCCCTTCTGCGGACAGTAGGCCACCGCCTCGATTTCAACCCTAATATCTAGAACAAGTGCAGAGTGGATAGTAGTGCGCGCGGGGCGCTTTCCAGGTTCGAAGAAGCTAGAATACACACCGTTAAAGCCGACGAAATCGCGGGCATCGGACAAATAGATTGTGGTCTTCACGACATCAGAAAGCGAACAGCCAGCATAACCAAGCACAACCTTCAGCTTTTCCATTACGACACGGGTCTGCAATTCTACATTGCCCCAAACTATCTCACCTTTTTCATCAGTGGGTACTTGCCCAGAGACAAAAACAAAATCGCCCGCACGAACAGCCGATGACAATGGCATCGCGCTGCGTGCTGCGCCAAAACCTTCTCCGCCGAGGTATTCAATCGTCATTTTTTACTCCAACCGCTATTTGTTCTATTTCAAGGACTTTTCCAGCCCCAGTAGACTACCGAACTCTCGTCAGTTTCCTGTTCCTTGGCTTGCAGAAGTCGGTGGATCTGCTCCAATCGCTTGACGCAATCAGGCCCACGCAGACGCCCCAAAAGAATCGTGATCATCTCGATCATCATTGCTTGGGTGATATATGCGTCTGTTCCAACAGGCATGGTAGCGTCCGCAGGAACATCCACTGCCAGTACAATGTCGGCCTGCCGCGCGAGTGGCGTATTGGCACGAGTGATCGCGATAATAGTCGCGCCACGCGACTTCGCCATAGCGACAGCCTCAAGCAGCGTAGGCATACGACCAACAAAGGAAATTGCCACTACCGCATCCTCAGTGCCAAGTGTTGCTGCTGCAACTAGCTGAAGATAGGCGTCGGTATAGCTGGTTGCTGTCAGCCCAAGGCGGAATAAGCGGGCTTGTAGATCTTGCGAAAGGAAATGTGATGTTGCGCCGGTCCCGTAACAATCGATCCGCCGTGCTGTGTTAAGCACCTTTGCTGACTGACTGAGTAATTCGGAATCGAGCGTGCGATGCCATTCGGCAAGGGCAGCCAATGTGGAACCGACAACATTGTTGATCACCTCAGCTGGAGTGTCAGAGGACCGAACAGCACGGTGCAAATATGACGCTCCCAGAGCAAGGGAACCGGCAAGCTTCAGCTTGAAATCCTTCAAACCTTCACAGCCTACAGCACGGGCAAACCGCACAATTGTGGGTTTTGCAACACCAGCCCTCGCTGCTAGTTCTTCTACATTGCTTTGTACTGACCACTCGGGATCGGCCAACACCATTTTTGCGATATTTTGATGAGCCTTAGAAAGCGTCGGAAACAAGTTACGGATGGTTAGAAGAATATCACCGGATCGGGCTTCCGCTCCCTGGCCACTCTCTTGATCCTGCAGTGTCACGCTCATTTCACTATCCTTCAACGAACGTGTTCTGGAGAAGTCGTTTCTGTAGCATGGATACAGGCAAAGTAATGATCTGGCCCGGCGTTGCGCATCATTGGTACGGCTTTCGCGCAAGCTGCGTCAGCTAGCGGACAGCGTGTTCGGAAGACACACCCCGAGGGCGGTGAAAGTGGCGAAGGAATATCGCCCTTCAGCAGGTCTCGCGTGTGGCGAGCATCTGGATCTGGTCTTGGCGAAGCAGCGAGAAGCGCCTTTGTGTAAGGATGGCGCGGATGGCGGGAGACTACGTCGGCCGGGCCAGCTTCCATCACTCGGCCAAGATAAAGTACCACGATCCGGTCGCACATCAACTCGATTACATCGAGATCATGGCTGATGAACAGCATAGCCATGCCAAAGCGCTGGCGCAGGTCCTGCAAAAGGTTCAAAACTTGCGCCTGCACCGAAACATCGAGAGCCGAGACTGGTTCATCTGCGACAATAAGATCGGGTTCAACAGCCAGAGCGCGGGCGATGCCTACGCGTTGGCGTTGCCCCCCGGAAAATTCGTGCGGAAAGCGGGCTGCATGATCCGCTTGAAGTCCGACAATCTCTAGAAGTTCGCCTATACGCCGTTCCCTCGCCGCACCCTGCGCGAGGCCATGAGCATCTAGCGCCTCACCAATAATGTCCTTGATCCTGAGGCGTGGATTGAGGCTGGCAAATGGGTCCTGAAACACCATTTGCATACGACGGCGAAAGGGGCGGATTTCGCGCTGGCTGAGCTTGCCGATCTCACGCCCATGAAATTCGACGGTACCAGCAGTTAGGTCCAATGCGCGCAGGATCAGTCGACCAATGGTACTTTTGCCGGAGCCCGATTCACCGACAAGGCCCACCACCTCGCCGCGCGCGATATCGAAGCTAACGTCGTCCACAGCGTGTACGAGTGCTGGAGCTTTACCGAAGTGTTTTGTCAGACCGCGGATTTGCACAAGCTTTGGATCGCTCACAAGTCTCTCCATCGACAGCAGCGTATGGTCTGCCCACCATCTATGGTTTCCAGAGCCGGGTGCGATACATGGCAAGCCGCCAAAGTATGAGCGCAGCGCGGAGCAAATTTGCAACCAGACACACCAGCTGCGCTCGCCACCGCGCCAGGGATTGAACGGACCACGCGACGGCCGTCAGCTCCTGGTAATGCACGGGCAGGAAGGCAGTTTATGAGAGCTTGGGTGTAAGGATGGCGCGGATTCCGAAATAAGGTGCGGACGTCGGCCGACTCGACCACCTCGCCTGCGTACATCACAGTTACATCGTCTGCTACCTCGGCAACCACGCCGAGATTGTGAGTAATGAATAGAACGCCCATTTCGTGCTCTTTTCGCAAGCGATCTATGAGAGCAAGTATCTGCGCCTGAATGGTGACATCCAACGCAGTGGTAGGTTCGTCCGCAATGAGCAGGCGCGGGTTACAGGACATAGCAAGTGCGATCATCACACGTTGCCTCATGCCACCAGACATTTGATGGGGGTATTCGGTTGCGCGTCGTACAGCATCGGGAATTTCGACGAGGCCGAGCATCTCTTCGGCGCGGCGCATAGCAGCGGAGGCATTCATGCCGGTGTGGTAACGGACCTGTTCGGCAATCTGTTCGCCCACAGTAAGAACCGGGTTCAGCGATGTCATCGGTTCTTGGAAAATCATAGCAATCTCGCTGCCACGAAGACGCTGCATGACATCTGGCGCGAGACTAGCAAGATTGCTCGTCTCACCAGATTTCATCCGAAAACGAATAGCACCAGCACTAATGCTCCCAGCAGGACGCGGCAGAAGCCCCATGACAGCAAGGCTGGTGACTGATTTTCCGGATCCCGATTCTCCAACCAGTGCCGTCGTGCGCCCCGCATCTACCCTAAGGCTGACGCCACGGACCGGGGTTACAGAATTTTCCTCTGTGCGGAAGGTAACTTCTAGATTCTCAATATCGAGAAGGGGCGCCGGTAAGGTCATCAAAGCGCCTTCCGCAGCTTAGGATCAAGCATGTCGCGAAGACCGTCACCGACGAGTTGCAGGCTGAGTGCTGAAAAGACAATCGCGAGACCGGGAAAGAGCACGAGCCAGACGGCCTGATCAGCATATTGCTGGCCGGTAGCAATCATGGTGCCCCAAGTGGGTATTTCCGGCGGCACACCCGTGCCAAGGAAAGATAGTCCGGCCTCGGCTAGTACTGCATAGGCAAAGATGAAGGTAGCCTGCACCAGTATAGGTGAAGCGACGTTGAGCAGGATATGTACGCTTAGGATGCGCCAGGTAGAAACGCCCAGCACATGCGCCGCCTCAACGAAGGGTAGCTCACGAACCACCAGTGTAGAACCGCGCACAACGCGCGTAACACGCGGCGTGTAGACAATAGTCAGTGCCAGCACGACATTACCGGCAGAAGCTCCCAGAACAGCAACAAGGAAAATCGCCAGTAAGATATCCGGGAGCGACATCATGGCGTCAACAATACGCATGATGATGTTATCCAACGCGCGGAAATAACCGGCGAGCAGGCCGAGAGTAGTGCCCGCAATCATCGATGCAAGAACTACCGCCATACCGATACCCAGTGAAGCCCGCCCGCCGTAGATGACTCTCGAAAGGATATCGCGGCCAAACTCATCTGTACCGAACCAATTGACCATGCTCGGTGGCCTGAGGCGCTGGCTCACTTTCATGCCGGTTGGCGAGAAAGGAGCAACCCACGGAGCGGCAATGGCCAGGATCACCACAAGCGCAAGCACTATTGCGGCGAACAACACCAACTTGCGTTTGAAGAGGCGCTTTAAGAACAAGCGAAGCGCGGTAAAATCCATCGCGTCGCCCTCAGGTTTTCACCCGCGGATCGACGAGCGTATAGATCACGTCGATGGCGAAGTTAATTATAACGTAGATACCGGCAATCACGATCAACGCCCCTTGAATAACTGGATAATCGCGACGCAGAACAGCAGAGACGACCAGATTGCCGATACCAGGCAAGCCAAACACCGTCTCGGTGATGATTGCGCCGCCGATAAGCAGGGCAGCGGTGAGGCCGACGACTGTGATGATTGGCACCAGCGTGTTGCCTAACGCATGGCGTAGAATGATACGATGCTCCGGCAATCCCTTAGCTCGAGCAGTGCGGACATAATCCTCCGAAAGCACGTCCAGCATGCTAGCGCGGGTAAAGCGGGTGATCAGCGCGGAATTGACGATCCCAAGAACCGTTGCCGGCAAGACGAGATGATAAAGCCGCTGGACAAGTCCCGCGCCGGGGTCGCCGTAGCCTGCAACAGGAAACCAGCCGAGGCGGACCGCGAAAAATTGCATGAACAGAAGCCCGAGCCAGAAGCTCGGGATGCTCGCAGCAAGCATGGCCAGCCCGCTAGCAACCTGGTCTGCATGCCTGCCGCGCCAGACAGCGGAGGCAATACCAGCAGGTATGCCGATCACCGCCGCAATCAATATCGAAAAGAGGGCTAGGAAAAAGGTGGGTTCGGCGCGCTCGCCGATGGCCTGCAGCACAGGGCGTTGAAGAAAAATCGATTGGCCTAGATTTCCGGAAGCCACCTCCTTTAACCAAAGCACGTATTGAACAATAAGCGGTTGATCAAGACCGAAGGTCTTGCGCAGCTGAGCGACATCAGCCGCCGTCGCTTGATCGCCTAGCATAAGCGAAGCGGGATCCCCTGGCGCAAGGCGCGTCAGAAAGAACACCATCGTCGCAACGATGAACATGACTGCCAACATTGCAGCCAATCTGCGGGCGATGTTGACGAGCATATATCCTTCCGAAGATTGGTTCGTTCGGATACGCCGCAGCAAAACGCGCTGCGGCGCAATGTTTCCGAAACAATGAAGCGAGCTGCCTTTAGGCTAGGTCGACGTTCCAAAAGGCCGGAGATGGCATCGGCACGAAGCCGGTCATCTTTGCCGAAGTTGCACAGAGCGCAGCAAAATCTCCTACGCGAATATAAGGCACCTCGTCGTAGATGATCTCCTGCACCTTGCCCCAGAGCGCACCTCGCTTGACCGGATCGCTCTCAGCGTTAAAGGCCGCCAAAGCCGCTTTCTTGGTTGGGGTGTCCCACCAGCCCGGAGCACCATCTCCAAGCTGCGGTGGAGAAAGCATCGGCTCTGGCAAGAAAGTCGAGTGGGTCACATAGACATCATAGACGGCTGGATCAGCGCGGCGTTGCACCAACGTTGCCCAATCTACGACGTCAAGCTGAACCTTGAAGCCAGCCTCTTTGAGATTCTCAGCCATCACAAGTGCCATGCGGTTATGGAACTCATACTGCTTTGAATTCAAGATTCGGATTGGCGAGCCATCATATTTAGCTTCCGCCAGCAATTTCTTGGCCGCTGCTGCATCACCTTTGTTGTAGACTGCCCCACCGGCTTCCGAGTGGAAGGGAGAACCTTTGGGGAAGTGGGCAGCCGTTGCCTTAAAGAACTTATCGTCCCCAAAAGCCGCCATCATCATTTCGGTGTCGTTAAGCGCGAGCTGGTAAGCTTGCCGAATTTTCTTATCAGCAAACGGCCCCTGTTTGGTGTTTAGCACGAAATAGGGGAATCCGTATGGCATCACCAGCACCGGCTTCACAGAACTTGTCGCCGCGATCCGCTTGTAGCTTTCGACGGGCAACTGATCGGCAAATTGATACTGGCCAGCCACAATACCTTCGACGCGCGTATTGGCATTCGGCACTGGTATGAAGCGCAATTCGGCAATCTTGGCCTCACGCTTGCCAGCATAACCATTTGCAGGCTCGCTGCGTGCGGCATAGTCATCAAATTTCGTGAGGATGACGTATTGATCCGGTTTGCGTTCAACGAATTTATAAGGACCGGTACCGATAAAGCTAACGAGGGGGTTCGCAATCGACTCTTTCGCCATTATCGCCGCGTAGCCTGAAGGCAGAGCCATGTGCGTAAGCAATGCTGGAACAGGATTTTTTAGCGCGATAATGAGGCCGTGCGTGCCCTTAGCTTCCATCTTGTCGACGCTAGCGCCAACCGATTTGCCGCGCGGTGTCATTTCGATCCAGCGCTTCAGCGAGGCAATGACGTCCTCGACGTCGAGCTCGCGACCGTTGTGTAGCTTTACGCCCTTACGAATCTCAATCTCGTAGAGCTTGCCATCGGCACTAACCTTCGGCATCGCCACAGCCAGCATCGGTTGAGCATTGAGGTCTTTGTCGAAGGTGTATAGCGACTCGTAGACATGCATCATGATCGTCGAGACAAGGTCGGCGGTCGATGCCATCGGATCTAGCGATTGAGGCTCGCCGATCATGGCAAGATTGGCACTCTTGGCGCCTTGAGCAAAAACACGGTTGCCAGCAGGAAGGGTAACTAACATGCCGGCGCCGGCAATGAATTTAGCAAGGTCACGTCGGCTCCAGCCTTGACGCGACAATTCCCGATCGAGATCCGACATCAGCAACTCTCCCCTAAGCGTTATCCGTGCACTGGATGCACAGCTTCATCCCACAAATTGAAACTTTATTGCGCCCACCAAATGTGTCAAGGAGATAAACTGCCCGAAATAAGCCCTTCTAACTATAATATTTTGGAATAGACACTAATATTGCACCGCAAAATACCATTTCTGCACCTCGCTCGATCGCCGCTGAGGCGCTACTATCTCCAAGTATGAAACCTTATTACTTTTTTGGTTGATCTCAAAGCCTACTCTTGTATCCTTCTACGGTGCCAATCCCCTTGGAGCCATAATCATGTCCCACATCCTCATTCTGCGCGGCGGCCGCGTGATCGATCCGTCGCAAGGGCTTGATGGCTACATGGATGTCGCGTTCAAGGACGGGAAAGTCGCTGGAATTGGCGGCAACCTTGGCGGCAGCGGTGCGGAGCAAGTTGTTGACGTGTCCGGTAAGATCGTAACGCCGGGCCTCATCGACCTGCACACCCATGTCTATGACAAGGGCACTTCTCTTGGCGTTGATGCAATGCGCCTGTTTCGGCGCGGCGCGGTTACAACACTGGTTGATACAGGCAGCGCAGGACCTGGGAATTTTCCAGGATTCAGGAGCCATGTGATCGAGCAGGTCCCCGTTCGCGTGCTCGCCTATCTCAACGTGTCGTTTGCCGGCATCTACGGATTTTCTAAACGGATCATGGTTGGAGAATCCGGAGACATGCGGTTGATGGCGCCTATCGACACGGTAGAAATAGCCAACGCTAATCGAGATATGATCGTCGGGATCAAGGTACGTGTTGGGCGTCACGCAAGTGGTTTTTCTGGCCTCGCGCCATTACAGATCGCACGTCAAGTGGCTGATGAACTCGGTATGCCGCTGATGGTCCATATCGACGAACCACCACCAATGCTAGACGAAGTACTCGCTTTGCTGCGCAAGGGTGATGTGTTGACCCACTGCTTCCGCCCGTTTCCCAACTGCGTTGCGACGCCCGACGGCGAAGTGCACGATTATGTTTTGGAAGCGCGAGAGCGTGGCGTGATATTTGATATTGGCCATGGCATGGGGTCATTTTCCTTCGCGGTTGCACGCACTATGCTGGCAAAGGCATTTCAACCTGATTGTATATCCTCGGATGTACACGCACTATGCATCGAAGGGCCTGCTTTCGATTTGCTAACGACGATGTCAAAATTCCTATGCCTTGATATGCCGCTCGTCGAGGTCGTACGCGCAGCGACGGCTTCACCAGCACTTGCTCTCAGCCGTCCCGATCTTGGCACACTAGCAATTGGCGCAGCAGGCGATGCCTCAATATTGGAGCTACAAACTGGCGCGTTTGAATATATCGACTCAGTTGGCGAGCGGCTAAACGGATCGAAACGCCTTATCGCCTCCGGCGTCGTGCTTGCAGGCGAGTATCATTCCTGCATTGAATAAGGCATTGCATAATAACCCCTACAGTCGCGCACCTTTACCGGAGCGTCGTAGGCTAATATCTGGGATATTCTTTTCAGCCACCTCCTCAATAGCAAGGTCCAGCTCCCCTTCCCTTACCGCTTCAATGATAGCTCGGATGGCATCGGGCAGCTCCGACCGATCTCCTAGAGACACTGCCGTCATCTCCCCATCCAGCTTCAAAAGCTTGCTGCCATAATCGACGCTGAAAAAGCAGCTTGCGGCGTTAAAATAGAAATCTAATGGATTTCTTAGACTTTTAGATTTCGGCTTTACTCTTTGAAATCATTGATACAGTGGCAGTATCTTTTACTTTTGAAATTATTTTTTCAAATCAACTCATGCGTTAAAATTGTTTTTCTGTGATTTCTTTGTTTTTAGCAAATCGCAGCCTATCCAACCGCCTCCCCTTGCATAACCGCCAAGATCGTCTGATACCCATCGGCCAGCGTATCAATCACAGCCACAGCATCACTGTCGGTGAAGGCTGAACGGTCGTACTTGCCAGTACAAACAGCCAAGAAGGGTATGCCAGCTGCCTTGGCAGCTATCCCGTCGAACGGTGTATCCCCAATGATCAGCAGCCTCGTATTTGGGTGAGCCTTTCGTGCATTTGCAGTGAGGCCGGAGCGGACCGGGCTACGAACACCGAAAAAGCCTGCTGACCAGTCTATAAGGGCTATATCAACCCCTCCTCCCTCAAGCTTCCTACGGCTCCGGAGCTCAGAGTTACCGGTGAGAAGGCCGTTCCTGATCCCTTGAGCCTTAAGCTGTCCTAGAACTTCATTGACGTTAGGTAATAAGATAGCCCGCGCCGTGGTCATGTACACGTCCGATAGGCGGTCCAACTCCTCTGACACTTTGGCTGCCAGTTCTAAGTCCAGCTGAGCTTCTTCCAGTATCTCTCTGATGATCTGCCAGTCGGTCTTGCCGTGGGCCGCCAGTGACGGCAGCTCCTTCTTCCCTGAGACGTTAGTCACCGCCTTATGGAAGTGGGTGATCCCCCCGTCCCCAGCCGCTAGCAGTGTGCCGTCGATATCCCACAGTACAATCGGTGCTTCTTTGCTCATGGCTGCCATTTGTTTTCATTAAAAAATCCACCCGTTCAATCATATTGAACCATAAACACTTTCGTTTGATGATAGTAAAAAATGACTGTGCCAAACACCGTTTACTTCCGAAACGTCAACGTTTTCTAATGCTCCCAAATGATAAAAGCTGGCCTAGTACCGAATCGGGGTGCCAGAGACAGGATGGCGATCATGTCAGGTGGTCAAGGGCCAGATATAACACAGGGCTCAAACAAATTTATTGCACTCATGATTGCTATTTTAGCATTAGCATTGGCGTTTTCAGAAGCACTTGGAAATAACGCAAAAACTGAATCGCTTGCCGCGAATGTCGAAGCATCAAACATTTGGGCCTTTTTTCAAGCCAAAACCATTCGACGCACAACAATTCAAGGCTTCGCGGAAGAGATGGAAGTCATGCTTCTGACTGTTGCGGATCAAACAGCAAAAGAAGCAATGAAGAAACAAATTGATCGCTGGAAAGCGATGGCAGAGAGGTACGAGTCAGACCCAAAAGAAAATGATGGTAGAAAAGAATTATTTGCTCGCGCTAAGGAGCAGGAAAAAAAGCGCGATCTAAATCACGCAAAAGACGAATGGTTTGAATTTTCGTCTGCAGCGTTCCAAATTGCTATCGTTCTTGCATCCGCAGTCATTATCACGGGCGTAGCGGCACTAATCTGGCTCGTCGGAGGATTTGGAATAGCAGGTCTTACATTGATGGGAATAGGGCTATTTGCACCTCTATCTCTTGTTATCTAACCCGTCACTCGTACAAATATTCATACATTTCATTTTTTACATAATCAGTGAATTGACTTACATATTCAAGCGCCAACCCCGTCAAGCTTTCCCCGAAAGGCAAAAGAACACCAAATTCAAATGGGATTTCTGGCATAAATGGGCGCGTGACAACGCTTCTTTTTGAAAATTCGACTGCAGTAAACGGATCACAAATAGCTAACCCATATCCCGAAGACACAATTCCACACATTATCTCCGAAAGGTGGGTTTCGACATGGAGATTACGCTTTATATCATATTCAGAAAATACCTTATCAATTGCAAATCGACTGTTAGAACCTAACTTCAAAGATATAAAGTTTTCTCCTTCCATATCGTTGGGGCGTATTACCTTTTTTTTCGTAAGTTTGTGCCCGGCAGGCATAACAGCAACACGTTTCAGCCTAGGCATTATAAGACTTGGAAGATCTGGGTGCGCGATAGGCATTTCAACAAACCCAAAGTCACATTGTCTACTTGCTACCCAGTCAACAACTAATGGGGATATCACACCGAAAAGCGAAAGATCTAAATCTGGATGGGAAGCCATGAAACGTCCCGCGAAACGTGGCATAAACCCATTTGATAGAGCCGGCAGCGCAGCAATTCGCAATGCCCCTGTCCTTCGCGCTCGAATTTCATCAGCTGCTTTAGCTATTTTATCCAACCCAATGAATGACCTTTCTACTTCTGCGTACAGCGCCGTTCCTTCCGCTGTTGGAACAAGCTTTGAACCGCGCTTCTCAAGTAATTTTAGACTCAATGAATCTTGTAAATCGCGCAATAGACGGCTCACCGCCGGCTGGGTGATCGCCAGCATATGGGAAGCCGAGGTAACGCTACCGGTCACCATTAGCGCTCGAAAAGCTTCGATTTGTCTCAGATTTGTCCTTTTCATGCCAAATACATAACATTAAGGCATAGATTCTGTCCAATTATGCATTTGACGCCGTGCAGCGACCTTGAAAGCCTGCTGATAGGTCAGTGGTTGGGTACCACTCACCCCGGGGGAGGAGAAACAGATGACTTCAATCAAGTCCATAGCAGCAGTAAGTGCTCTAGCTTTAGCATGCTCATCGAGCATAGCGCTTTCTCAAACTAAAACTTTTTACGTAGCGGGATATGGCGGCTCCTTTGAACAGACAATGCGCCAGGAAATCATCCCGGCCTTTGAAAAAAAGCACAATGTAAAAGTCGAATATGTTGCCGGTAACTCGACCGACACACTCGCCAAGCTTCAGGCTCAAAAGGGGAACCAGCAAATTGACGTGGCAATCGTCGATGATGGCCCGATGTATCAGGCAATTCAGCTCGGTTTTTGCCGTAAGATCGATAAATTACCTGAAGCTGACCTCTACCCTGCCGCGCGTTTTAAGGACGATAAGGCTGTCGCCATCGGACTCGTTGCGACGGGGCTGATGTACAATACAAAGTATTTTGCTGAGAAGGGTTGGGCGCCTCCAACCTCGTGGGACGACCTCAAAGATCCGAAATTTAAGAAACTGGTCGTAATCCCGCCGATCAATAATACCTATGGCCTATACACTCTCCTTATGTTTGCAAAAATGAATGGCGGTAGTGAGAAAAACATCGAGCCTGGCTTCAAGGTGATGAAGGAACAGGTAAATCCGAACGTGCTGGTCTACGAACCATCACCCGGCAAGATGACGGAATTGTTCCAGTCTAATCAGGCTGTCATTGGCGTGTGGGGCACGGGCCGCGTTCAATCCTTCGCCAATACAGGTTTTCCAGTCGACTTCGTCTATCCGAAAGAAGGTGCTGTGACTCTGCTCGCGTCTGCTTGTCCAGTCGAAAAAGCTGGAAGCTCAGAGATGGCCTCCGACTTTATCAAAGCAATGCTGGAGCCGAACATGCAGTTGATCCTTTTGAAGGATTACGGATATGGCCCAGTCAACAAAACGGTGAAAGTACCAGCTGAACTCGCAAAAATGGCGCCTATCGGTGAAAGGGCGGCAAAGCTCTATAATCCTGATTGGGATGCAATTAACCCACAGCGCGAAGAATGGACGAAGCGCTGGAACCGTGAAGTCGAACGCTAAGACTTCTTGAAAAGAGGCTTCCCGCCGTTGCGGGAAGCCTCGCAAATCGGCGGTCCACCATGGCTTTTCTTGAACTACAGAACGTTACAAAAACTTTCGGCGACCACACCGCCGTGAACGCAATCAACCTTACCGTTCAAAAGGGTGAATTCGTCTCGCTCCTCGGCCCTTCCGGTTGCGGAAAGACTACCACGTTGCAGATGATTGCCGGCTTTGTACCGCTGACGAAGGGGATCATTCGTCTCGATGGACGTGATCTCTCTAACGTCAAACCAGCTGAACGCGGGCTTGGCATAGTCTTTCAAAGCTATGCGCTCTTCCCGCATATGACGGCCGCACAAAACGTCGCTTTTGGGCTTGAAATGCGTTCCATCCCGCGATCCGATCGTGATCAGCGCGTCCGGGATGCTCTCGCACTTGTTGGTCTGGCAGGTTATGAAGAACGCTTTCCACGCCGCATGTCGGGTGGGCAACAACAGCGTGTCGCTTTGGCGCGTGCTCTTGTCATTCGTCCGCAGATCCTTCTTTTAGATGAACCTTTGTCGAACCTAGACGCAAAACTGCGCGAGGAAATGCAGATTGAATTGCGCCAGATCCAGCGCAATTTGGGTACAACGACTATCCTTGTCACTCATGATCAGCATGAGGCTATGGCGCTTTCAGACAGGATCGTAGTGATGAACAAAGGCGACATCGAACAGATTGGGTCGCCGCAAGATACTTATCATTCACCCGCATCGGCTTTCGTCGCGACCTTTCTTGGAAAAACAAATGCATTTGAGGGTGAGGTACAGGTAGCGCAAGGTGGTATATCCCGCATTATCGTCGGAGACCATGTCTACACTGCCTCAGCGCACATCAAAGGACCTGTGATCATCTCAGTTCGGCCTGAGCGTATAAGTTTTGCCAAGGCTGGATTACGTGGGACAGTTTGCACACGCATTTTTCGAGGCAATCACTGGTTGTTTCAAATCAAAACGATCGCTGGTGTCGCCACAGTTATTCGTCAAAACGATGGTACATCAATGCCAGAGGAAGGGCATGATGTGCATCTTGTCTGGCGCGAAGAAGATACGTTTGTGCGCGCAAACAGCAAGGTTGGGTGATGCAAAGCTCATCCCCTCTCTTCCTATCCACTCAAACGCGATCAGCATGGGGTTTGATACTCCCATCGCTGGCGCTGTTTCTTGCCGTTGTCATCATTCCCCTCATCATGACAGTGATGCTCTCGTTTCATGATTGGGGTCAATACAAAGGGATTGAGACAGTCTTCATTCTGAAGAATTGGTATGAGATCTGGTCGGATTCTTACTTTCACGAAATGTTCGCACGCACATTCCGGATCGCTGTACTTGTCACATTCATCACGATGGCGCTGGGGGCACCAGAAGCATACATTCTCAATCGTATGAGAGCACCATGGAAGGGGGTTTTTCTTCTTGTCATTCTCGGTCCTCTTTTGATTTCCGTTGTCGCGCGCACATTAGGCTGGGCTTTGTTGTTTGGTGGCAAAAACGGTGTCGTCAACATGGCATTGATGAAAATTGGAGTTATCGATGCTCCGTTACCCTTCATGTTTACGGAAACTGGTGTCGTCATCGCGCTGTCGCACGTTATGATGCCTTTCATGGTGCTGTCGATATGGGCAGCGCTGCAGAAGTTGGACCCACAGATTGAAAACGCAGCTCTATCCCTTGGTGCAAGCCAATTAACTGTTATGCGCCGCATTATATTTCCACAAATCATGCCGGGCCTACTGTCAGGCGGGATTATCGTATTTTCCCTCGCAGCGAGCGCGTTTGCTACACCAGCAATCATTGGCGGACGCCGACTAAAGGTTGCAGCCACCTTAGCCTATGACGAGTTCCTCAACACGCTGAACTGGCCACTTGGTGCAGCGGTTGCCGTATTATTGCTTGTGGCACTTGTAATCATTGTTGTATCTAGCAATGCACTTATCGAACGCCGTTATAAGGCGGTGTTCGAATGAGCAAGAACGGTTTCATCTCGCTGCTATTTCATACATTGTTCGTCACATTCATGCTAGCGCCAATCATTGTGGTGTGTTTGGTGGCCTTCACGCCAGAAGGATATCTGTCTCTTCCCACAAATGGCTTCTCGCTTCGCTGGTTTAAAGCCATTGGCCGTTATCCCGAATTTATTCGCGCTTTTTGGGTATCAATTGGTTTGGGAGCGCTTTCATCAACGATTGTTCTGGCTTTCGCTGTACCGGCAGCACTGGGTCTTGCGCGCTACCAGTTCCGAGGTCGTGATGCGCTATCTGCCCTCCTGCTCTCGCCACTGATGATCCCGCATGTGGTGCTCGGCATTGCATTTCTCCGCTTCTTCACTCAATTCGGATTAAGCGGCACATTTGCAGCGCTGCTCATCGCCCATATCGTGGTGATTTTTCCATTCGCATTACGGCTTACTCTCTCGTCAGCAACGGGAATGGATCGTTCGATTGAACAGGCTGCAATCTCGCTTGGCGCAAGGGATTGGGTCGTATTTCGACGCGTGACACTGCCACTTATCATGCCCGGCCTCATCAGCGGATGGGCGCTCGCCTTCATCCAATCCTTCGATGAGGTAACAATGACGGTCTTTTTAGCTGCTCCTGGCACTGAAACTTTGCCGGTTCGTATGTTCCTCTATATCCAAGACAATATTGATCCGCTGGTTACGTCAGTGTCGGCTAGCGTCATCGCAATCACAGTATTGGCACTGATTATACTCGACCGGATGTTCGGCCTCGAACATGTGCTTACAGGCCACAGCGATCGCACAAAATGAGGCGTGACCATGAATCATACCGAATCCACCAATGAATATGACGTTGCTGTTATCGGCGGCGGATTATTGGGCTCATCGATTGCATGGGGATTGGGCCGCCTTGGGCAGCGCACCTGCGTTCTCGACGAAGGGGATGTGACTAAGCGCGCTTCCCGCGCAAATTTTGCCTTGGTTTGGGTGCAAAGCAAAGGTCTTGGCCTTCCTGAGTATACAGGTTGGACGGTACGCGCATCAGAAACCTGGTCAAAATTGTCAGACGAAATCAAAGCCCAAACTGGCATCGACGTCTGCCATCAGCGCCCCGGTGGCTTTCATCTCGCTTTGAGTGAGAAGGAACTCGAGGATCGGCGACTATCCCTGCGGAGGCTACATAATCAACCCGGCGCAACCGATTACAAAATAGAAATACTTGATCATGATGAAGTCAAAAAACAGCTTCCTCATATCGGTCCTGATGTGGTGGGAGGAACATATTGCCCTCTCGACGGACATGTGAACTCCTTACGCTATTTGCGTGCCATCCATAGTGCGCTCAAGACATCGGGCGTCGATTATAGGCCAGAGCATCGCGTCAGCACCATCGAACACCGCAATGGTGAATTTAAAATCTCAACCGAGCAAGGTGAGATACGCGCCGGCAAGGTCGTGCTGGCTGCAGGAAACGCCAATATGACACTGGCTCATATGGTCGGCTTAAAGGCTCCGATGTCTCCGACGCGGGGCCAAATCCTCGTTACCGAACGAACCGTTCCTTTTCTAGGTTTTCCACTTACGACTATTCGTCAAACTGATGAGGGAACGGTGATGATTGGCGACAGTCGAGAAGAATTTATAGACGATACTGTACAAAATCTGCCTATCAATGCTGTCATGGCTGACCGTGCGCGCCGCATGTTTCCTTTACTTAATCAGCTCAATATCGTGCGAACTTGGAGCGGAATTCGTGTCATGCCAAAAGATGGTTTCCCCATCTATGACCAATCAGAAACATGCCCGGGCGCCTTCGTTACCTGCTGTCATTCAGGTGTAACTCTCGCCCCCAATCACGCTTTCGATATCGCACCCATGATCGCGAAAGGTGCTCTTGATCTTGAGCGCGTTGGCGCTTTCTCAGCGCGGCGTTTCGATCAAATACAGGTTCAATCGAGCGGATATTATTAAGGCAGTGCTGCCTAGCCCTGCAGGAGTTTGCATGTTCAAAAGAGCAACTAATCACCAAGAGCCCGCTGTGCAAATCACAGTTGATGGCTTGCCTGTGACTGCGCGTCGTGGCGATACTGTCAGCGCGGCAATTCTCACGGCAGGATGCGTCGAGCCCTACCGCTACACGGCCGTCAATGGTACGCCACGCGCGCCTTATTGCATGATGGGCGTATGTTTCGATTGCCTCGTAACCATTGATGGTATCGGAAATCGCCAAGGATGTCTCATTCCTGTCAGCGACGGCATGGTCATCACGCGCCAAAACGGCAAGCGGGAGATAGAATCGTGAGCTTCCCAGAATCACTTCACGCCGCCTATGACGTAATCGTGATTGGAGCGGGCCCGGCGGGTTTAGCAGCAGCAGCCACTACCGCAGAGGCTGGGTTGAGAACTTTGCTCGTCGACGAAAATTCTGCGCCGGGTGGCCAGATTTATCGTGCCATCACAACATCACCATTAAAAAACTCGTCGATCCTCGGCAAAGACTATGAAGCTGGCAATGATCTCGTTCACACCTTCGAAAAAAGTGGTGCTGACCGTCTTGCTGGTTGCACAGTGTGGAGCCTTGATCGGGAACGTGTGGTAGGTCTTTCGTGTGGCGGTGAAGCGCGATTGATCAAGGCCGAGCGGGTGATCATTGCGACAGGAGCGATGGAGCGTCCTTTTCCTATCCCGGGATGGACGCTGCCCGGGGTGATGACGATAGGTGCAGGGCAAACTCTGTTGAAATCGTCTGGCCTAATCCCGAGTGGCCGCTTGGCGTTGGCTGGCCAGGGGCCCTTACTTTGGCTTTACGCCGCGCAGATATTACGCGCTGGCGGCCATATTGCTGCTATTTTTGATACGACACCATTAGCGAATTACATTTCAGCAGCGCTTCACTTGCCTGGCTTCATCTTTTCTCCCTATTGGACAAAAGGTCTCGGGTTGATCCGTGAAGTAAAGCGTGCCGTAAAAATCGTCACAGGTGTGACACGACTTGAAGCCCAAGGAAAAAACAAGCTTCAAACGCTTGTATGGGAGGCAGGATCAAGGACAGGGTCGATTGACCTCGATGTTTTGATGTTACATCAGGGCGTTGTTCCGCACGTCAACCTCGCCATGGCCGCAGGCATTAAGCACGAGTGGGATGCCATCCAGCTCTGCTTCCGTCCAGTCTTGGATGAAAGCGGCAATTCGTCAATCAAGGGCATTATGATTGCGGGCGATGGCGCTGGAATAGGCGGCGCTGAATCGGCTGCTGAAAGGGGGCGTCTCGCTGCTATAGATACCGTCGCCAACTTGCGTCCGGATGCGCTCGCCCAAATCCCGTCGCGCGATAATGTGCGGAACCGGTTGGCGCAAACCATGCGAGGCCGCGCGTTTCTCGATCACCTTTATCGGCCCTCGAAGGTCTTCCGTATTCCTCAGGATGCTTCAACGATTGTTTGCCGTTGTGAAGAAATTACGGCTGGCGAGATCCGTGCTTCAATTGCCATTGGTGCTACTGGCCCCAATCAGTTGAAGGCATATCGTCGGACAGGCATGGGACCTTGCCAAGGTCGTCTCTGCAGCTTGACTGTGACAGAATTGATGGCCGATGAACGTGGGAAATCGCCAGAAGAGATTGGCTATTACCGCCTTCGCTCTCCAGTGAAACCGATCAGTCTTGCCGAACTTGCGTCCATTCCGCAGGATGAGACCGCGATCAAGGCAGTGGTGCGCGGCTGATGCAAACCGCGGATGTGATCATTGTAGGTGGTGGTATCCATGGGTGCTCAACGGCATTGCACCTCACTTTACGCGGTCTCAAGCCGATTTTGATTGAGAAAGATTATGCAGGCCGCCATGCATCTGGCGTCAATGCAGGTGGTGTACGACAATTGATGCGCCATATTGCTGAAATTCCGCTTTCGATCCGCTCAATGGATATCTGGGAGAAGATCCAGGATCTGGTTGAAGACGATTGTGGTTTCGATAGTCACGGACAGGTCCTTGTCGCCGAGGATGAGAGTGAACTTGCGCCCATGCGCGATCGCGTAGCCGAATTAAACCTTCGCGGCTTTAACCATGAAGAGCTTATTGACGCGGAGGAATTACGTCGTCTCGTGCCCGCAGTAGCTGAAAGTTGCCCTGGTGGCGTGGTCTCTCGGCGCGATGGCGCAGCTAATCCAGCACAAACGACTACGGCCTTCCGACGCATGGCAGAGAGGCGCGGTGCTCGCATTATCGAAGGTGTCCGCGTTGACACAATCAAACGCGATGGCGGTCATTGGTATGTCACAGCTGGCAGCGAGGTTTACTCAGCGCCGGTTCTCGTCAACGCAGCTGGCGCTTGGGGTGGTAAACTCGCAGCAATTTTAGGGGAACCAGTTCCGCTTGAAGTTGTTGCGCCTATGCTGATGATCACATCGCGTGTACCAACGTTCATTAAGCCAGTTGTTATTCTTCGAGGCCGGAAACTGTCCTTCAAACAATTTGAGAACGGCACCGTGATGATTGGCGGCGGTTATCTTGGCCGGGCCTATCCTGACACCAATGAAACTGACCTCGATTGGACACAACTTAAAAATAATGCGCGGACTGTTTGGGATTTATTCCCGATAATGCGAGAAGCTACCATCGTGCGCGCTTGGGCAGGAATTGAGGCAAAAATGCCGGACGATATCCCGGTTCTTGGCCCCAGCCGGAAACATGACGGTCTGTTTCATCAATTCGGCTTCTCTTTGCACGGGTTCCAGTTAGGCCCCGGGACGGGAGATATTATGGCCGAACTTATCGCGACCGGAAACACTAATATTTCACTTGAGGCCTTCAGGCCTGATCGTTTTGAAACGGCTGACATCGGAGACAAACATGAGCATTGAACGTAAGCTTCGTACGCCTATCCAGCACCGTTTGGTGCGAACAGGAGATCTCCTCTTTATCGGTGGTGCGATCGCTGACGACACAACGAAATCAATGGGAGAGCAGACACGCAATATTCTTGAAAAATTTGAGACCTACCTGCACGAAGGCGGGAGTGATAGGCAGCACGTGCTCTCGGCATCTATTTTTGTGACAGACCTTTCAAAGAAGAAGGAAATGGATGCCGTATGGACAGAATTTTTTGGGGACTACCTGCCTGCACGCGCCACAGTTGGTGTTGCCGATCTTGGCGGGGGAGCTGAGATTGAGATTGTTATGACTGCAAAGCTAAAGTCGTAAACTAAAGTTTATTACACTTGGACATTCTTCCTGCATCGCGGGGATCGACCTTAAGCTCATTTATAGCCATGGTCGATCCCTTTGCTTGCCCCCCTCAGGCTGACATCTGGTATTCCTTTCTCAGCTACTTCCTCAATAGCTAGGTCCAGCTCCCCTGCCCTTACCGCTTCAATGATGGCTCTGATTGTGTCGGGCAGCTCCAAACGATCTCCTAGAGCTACTGCGGTCATCTCCCCATCCAGCTTCAAAAGCTTGCTGCCATAATAGACGCTGAAGAAGCAGCCCGCCGCATTGAGCCAATACCAGGGCCTAACCCGCTTGGGCCGTTCGATACGCACACGCTCACCATCTGAGCTGGTTGCCCACACGCGCCTTAATGGTTCGTATCGCTCTCCACCGATTAACGCCTCAGCCAAAGCCAGCTGTTCTTCCAGCTTGCTGATCAGCTTTGCTCGTCGTTGCTCGACCTTGGTGAGTAAGCGCCGTTGCTGCTGCGCGACCAGTTTAAGTTTTTGTAGATGCTTCATTTGAAACGCTCCCCACTGTGGGGCTGAGCCAGACGCCCAGCACCTTGCGATGCTGCAGTCGCTTGGGGCTGCTTTCCTAGAAATGAAAATCTAATGGACTAAGCAGACCCTTTGATTTTCGAATAACTATTTGAATTCTTTGGAGCGAGCTTTGTGGATTTTGCTGTGCTCAAAATTATTCATTGTAAAACACGGAGCACACACGAATTTCGTTAGATTTAGCGGGACAACGTTCCCGCAAGCGCAGCGGATCACACTCCCAAATCCGGTTGCTCTTTGGGATTTTCAGAAAATACGCTTTCGACATCAAACACAGGATTTGTGCGATGCCCCAAGCGAAGATTGTAAGCGAGCAGGAGTTGAAGCGGGCGCTGGCTGTGATCGCAGCCCGCAGGTTTGCCGAGCGGGATCGGCTGGCGCTGTTGATGACCCATTGGGCAGGGATGCGGGTTTGCGAGGTCGCTGCCCTCACCCGGGACAGGGTTCTTGGGTCAGACGGGTCCGTGCTGGATGAGGTGCTGCTCGCCCCAGATGGGACCAAGGGCTCAAAGGGCCGGGTGGTCTACATCAATAGCAAGCTTAAGAAAGAAATAGCCGCCTATCTCAAGAGCCACCCCAGCCCCAGGCCAGACGATCCTGTCCTCCTGAGCCAGAAGGCCAATCGCAAGCGCCGGGGGTTCTCGGCCAATACGCTCTGCCAGCTGATTAACGGCATTTACAAAGAAGCAGGGATTAAAGGGGCGAGCAGTCACTCAGGGCGCAGGGGGTTCATAACCCAACTCAGCAACGCAGGGATCGGCGTGAAGGTCATTATGGAGCTCGCCGGTCACCGGCAGCTCGGCACCACGCAACGATATATCGAAGTCACACCTGATCAGAAAAGAAAGGCCGTTGAAGTCTTAACCGCCCTCTCCCGGACTTAAACCCATAAAAAAGCCCGACAGGGGTCCGTCGGGCTTAAAAGTTGTTTTAGCTTCCCAAAAGCTTTTTCGTTCAGGGTTACTTCACTGCTTGATCGCCTTTGTTATGCGTAAGATAGAATTCAATAAGATCCTTTATTGATATTTTTCTCTGACACGCATCGAAGTCGATCATATCGACATCTTCCAGAACAGGGTCAAAGACGACGTAACTTTCCTCAGCGTCACAACTAAACGTGTCGTGATCATCAAGCACCACAGCGATTTTTTCATAGTGATTGGATTGCATCATTTGAGACATTTTTAGCTCCTGATATGATGTTAGAGTTAGGTTTCAGATAGTGTTTGTTAAGGTAGATAGTTTCTTGATTTCAAAAAACTCACCAAGTGCTTTTTTGCCTAGATTATGGTAATGAAAAAGCATACCTTCTGGGCCATACTGATCGTCCTCATTCGGGTAATCTTTTGATCCAATAAATTGGATGAATTCATACTGCTCGAAATCATAGCCTCTCAATGAATCATAAATTTCATCATGCGTATCGTGTAGCTCATCGCAATAATCATAAAGCTGATCAAAATGGACTTCATCAAAGTGCGTCATCTTCCCGGCATATCGCGGCATAAATCGTATAAAAAGCAAGGATACTTTATCTGGCTTGGTACCAAGCTTATAAGCAAATCCAATCTGAGGCTCATCAAATTCTTGATGAAATGCAATCACATATTTTTGACTTTGCTCGGGCTCTATACCTTCAATGATAAATCCCGGACACAAAGTTTTCATTTCAATAAAATCATTATTGCTGAGCTCATTATCATAGATTGCAAGGATATATTCTTCCATGATGACCTCCTATTGCTGAACATGGAATTGGTAGTTAAAGGCAACGATCTTCATCCCCTACACCTGGTTCTTGGCCATGACGCAGATGGAGGAAGGTGGTGCGATATTTGAGGAGTTTTTCTTCTTCGCCGGTTCTAAAAATATCGTCGATGGCTTCGACGGCGGCTCCGATTGCGGCTCCAATTGAGTGCTTGTGAGTGACGCTTTCACTGTCAAAGACACGGTTAGCGAGAGCAACACCATCGCAAAGAGCCGCGAGATTATGCAGCGCCATATAATGTTGGCTCTGTAGATCTAAAGTTGTGTCACCTGTTGCGACACAGCGGATACAGATATCGCCCATAGTAAGCTTGTTGCCGAGTGGACTAGGCCAAGGAAATCTCAGACTACTTCCGACATAGCGTGGATCATCAGGGATCTTGGCCGTCGGCATGCTCATCAGCTGCCGCTCAAACCGTGGGGTCGTGTAAATGTTGCCCCAGCTTAGATTTCTGAAGGGGCTTGAGGTGTCGTAGCTAATGCGGATGTTGGTCCCGACATGTTTTGTCAGAGCGCGCTGGATGGCGGTGAGACCTATCGCAGTCTCAAGGTCATTGGTACCAAGCACATGGATCCAGCTCTTAGTTTTAAGCTGGTTCTCATCGAGCATCTTCATCAGGCGACGACAGAGGTTGAAGAAGTTGTGCCTAAGCACACCGGCAAAAGCCCACCCTTCAAATTCATATTTCTTGACCGCTTTGTACCAAGCGTCGCTTTCCTGGGTGGTATTGCCCTGCAGAACGTTCAGAAAGCGCGTGTGACTGCTTTTGCGATGCTTTTGGAAAAAGGCGAGGTAATGCTCAGTGGCTGCGAGACAGTCTCTTGACGTGCGGTATGGGTAGCCTGGTTTGAGAACTGGCCCTGTGGGCACATCCAACGTCATCGCCACATCAGCATGCTGTTCAAGCCAGCGCAGGATTGTCAGTTTATCATCGTCTGAGGTGATCTTGAGTCGACCAGAGGCGATCTGGTAGCCGCCACTATCCCCCACCATTAGTGTCGTAGACCGATCACGCTCGGTAATGATGCAAGGCCGCGCCTGGCTGAGCGCCTGCCCTGCAGAACTCATCACATGGCTGATGCGGAAGAGCTTATTGGCGGGATCGAGGAAGTTCATGTCCTCAGCGATGACACCGTCCGGCAAGGGCCGCTTCCAGTCCTTGGCATAGGCCGTCATGGCGTATCCAGGGCTGACAGACGGAATATAGATAGCCTGATCCTGGGGCGTGGGGTCGTTCACCAGCGCATTGGTGACAGCTGGGTAGTGGCTCTCGGTCTGGGGTGCAGGCACGACGATGTTCATAGCGAACTCCCGCGCAAAACAGGATCAGTTGTGAGGCTTTGATGGGGGAGATCGGCGAACTGCGTCGATCTGGATCGCTTTGGGCGACGTTAACCTTCGTTAACTTTGCTCACTTGATCAGCGCGCTTTGTCTCAAGCGTTTGATGCGCGGGGAGTAGCTTTCCCCTCCCCAGTTTTCCTGCAGCCCTTATTCGGCAGCTTCCATCACGGTTGCCTTGACGCGCATCGGCGCAAGGCGTCGCGTAATGGTCTGCCCTTTGGCATTCACCATCGGTTGATGGACAGCAAAGTAAGCGATCTGATCTTCCCAGCTGATCGCCATCAAGCCTGCTTCATCGCCTTTGATGATAAACTTCTCAGCGTACTGTCCTTCAAGGCGGCTAAAGAGGTCATAAAGCTCACGGCTATTGAATGTCAGCTTGAACTTGCCACCGACATCTTTCTCCAGTTGCACCGTATAGGGGCTGATACCCGTGATCTGAACCGTCAGATCTTTTCCATTAAAGATCAGATCTGTGTTGGTCCTATTTTTGTCACCCCGCGCCAGACCGAGCCACTCTTTGTAGGGAGTGTTGAGCAGCTCAACCACACGGACGACATCAAGTTCGGCCGTAAACTGTGGGTCAAAATGATCAACATCGATCGGCTTATGATCTTGCGGCGCCAAGGCATTCCAGAAGAACTGCTTGATTGGCTTTTTACCCGGCATGCCCTCTAAGGCTGCATAGCGCACTTCCATTGAGATCGGGCTCATCGGCTTCTTGCCATCAAGGCGTTTGGGGGCAAGGTCGAAGTTGTAATCAATACGACGGCGCTTTGCGAGCGATGACAGATCCTTCTCAACGCGCGCAATGTTCTTTGGCGGCAAAAACACGTCACTATGGATCTGGTCAAACTGGTCCCAAGCCTTGGGCCGCGCGTGGATCACAGCTGAGCTTTCCGAATAGCGCTTGGAGACCACAAGCAAAGGACGACCATTCTCATCCTTACGAATGACCACAGACTTTTCGCCCTTGAGCTTTGGACCAGATCCGGTGTTGTCCCGCGTTAAACCTGAATCATCGCCCTCTCTGATGATCTCACTCAGCGCCATTACTCGCGCAAAGAACTCGCAATTGTCATTAGCTGGCGTCTCGGCCTCATTACCCAAATGCAGGACCGCCCGCTTGACCTCGTTTTCAGTCATAGGTACTTCGCCCAAGACCTCCATCACGCCACCATTGGCGCGCCCGACCATCAAGACATAACCATCAGTGGCGAACTTGCTTTCAAGTTGAATAGCGGCCTTGGCAGGAAGCGTTGCCACAAAGGAACGAGCATGCTCATCCGCGTCCTCGTTGATGATCCGCTCATCATCCTTTTCGTCGTTGTCCTCATCGCTCCTATAGTCAGCCGCTCGGCGTAGACAGGCCTCAAAGCCACCATGCTCTTTCAACCAAGCGACGATGTCAGCGGGGTCTTCAACGGCCTCCTCAAGATGATGCTGACAGACGAACCACAACACCTTGGCATAGCGGCTGACCACATCGGTTTCGATGCCGTCTAAGAGCCTCAAACCAAAACGGGTGATGTTGGTATAGACTGTCTTCATGTCTGTGAAGTCGACTGCAATCTTGCGGCGGTGTGACCGCTCGCGAGTATCCAGCGATGAATAATGCAGGAACAGGGCCTTCTGCTGTTCAATGACTTTGATCTCAGCCTCGCTTTTACCTTCGATCGGATATTCTTGATCGAGTGTCGTCTTGCCATCGGCAATGTTTTTGAGGCGCGTCGAGAGGACAATTTCATCCTTATTATGATCATCGATGACGCTATTGAGAACTTTGACTTCACTATCGAGCCAAGCCCTTGCGCCTTCAGTCTTGGCGTTGCTCAACGTAGCCTGCCAGAGCATATAAAGCTGGCTAACCGTCTCCATCGCTGCATCTTTGGATGAGCGATAGGCCGACTGAGCATTGGCCATGTAGTTCACGAGCTTGCGCTCTTCGGCACCAACCAGCGGCTCCTTACTGTCTTCGTCTGTCTTGCCATAAGACACTCGTTCTTCACGGCTGACTTCACGACGCGATACACGCATCTCGTTGCTGACCGATGCGGAAGCTTCACTATCAACTGGCTTGTGGGCGATTTCGGTTTCGTGGTCCATAACGGTCTCCTCCGTTCACATTCATTAACCACGCTATGATCCGAATCAGTTTTGAAAAGCGTCAAACACTTTTCTGCAAATCTATTGAAACTTTTTTTGAGGCACAAATTCTAGCGTGCGCATCTGCAAAAAACACAAAGAGACCTCAAATAAATTCAATCAAATGATTTTTTGTAGCGATTTATTGTGCTCAGGAGAACACTCAATTCAGCGATAGTGAATGATGTTTCTTGAATGATTGCATTCGTATGAGTGTGCAAATGATATCTATGATCATCCCCTCGATGAGAAGCGATGCGCCTATTCTCACCAGAACGAACCATGCGATGTGGTTCACACTTGATTTGGGGATATTTTTAGATCACTGACATGGGGAGACCTCCAATCAATTTAAAAATAGGTCTCCATTCTCCTGAGTTACTCAGGAAAGAAGAGACCTCCAAAAATATTCAAAGCCAGTCTCCGGCATTGCATCAATTGCGATTTTCTTCGAATATCATTGCGTGATGGTCTATTGGGTCATTAACTTTATCGCTGTTGAGAAAAACTCAGAATTAGGTCACGACTGAGCAAGTGCACAATCAAGTTTATTATTCTAATTGATAATGATGTTTGAGCCATCGCTAGCGCGATTGGCTGCTTGTCGCTTTCTTCCAGAAAGCTCAAGCCTTTTCTTCTTACCGTTCTCTTTGGTTATCAATGCTGACCTAAGCTGGTTCTTGGAAGGATCATTTTGATAGATTTGATGTCACACGACGACAGGCTGCCGTCGTGCCAACAAAGATCTTTTTGATGAGTTCTTAGTCTACCCAACAAGTCGCAACCTCTAGATCAGAGGAAAGGGGCTGTTACGCTTGCCTCCCTTTTACGCTCAGTGCCTGCTCATCTCGTCCAGTGACTTTTGGGATGATCACTACCACTGGATGTCGTCGATGTGGGGTTACCGTCGTCATACCCCAAGTGCTTTTAATGAAGCTTCTTGTGCAACCGTGTGTCTCTTTGTGGCCCTGTTTGAACCTCTAAGACGTACCCAATCGCTTTTGTTGTTGTTTATCCACGGAACCAGCCTCGCTGGAGCATCCTCATCCTTCCCGTAAGAAAGGGTAGTGGTACGTCTTCAACGCTGCTGCCCGAACTAAGCATCCCCACCTTATCGCAGGTTAGCTGCATGTCCTGTTTCCCCATGCCAGGTTTTATTCAGCAGTGGCCTATCCAAAAACAGAAGATATCTTCTTGGTCCTGTTTGATTGAATAGACGTTGGGAGTTTGGCTCCCCTCTTCCTTCGTCTTTTTATTTATCACTTTGAAAAAAGCAGCCCAGAAAACAGTCTGAAAACGGCAGATTTTGCGATGCAACGAATCTGATCATTTTTGGCTTGTTTTAGCCAACCTGCATTTGAACCATTTGACGAGCGGCTTTGGCCGCCGCTTGCTAAATAACGGATGCAAAATAAACACTTTCTCCAAACACTTTATGACGGCACCCGTCACCTCGGCCTGGTCAAAAGCCAATATGAATTCGGTTATATCTGCGGCAAGAAGGAAAGCTGGCTGAGCTGCGCCAAAAGCGTGGATCGGGCCATGCCATTAGATGCCATGGTGATCCTGGCTGTCAGCCTGGAAAACATGATCCCGACCCGATTGCCTAAAT
>JAHRCV010000007.1 GCA_019083985.1 Rhizobiales bacterium TNE-4
CCCGCACCGGAGGTTTTACAGTGGCCTGCTTCGCAACTCCAACCAGCTACGCCGGCCACTCAAAGGCTAGCGTCAAACGCAACTCTAAACTAACATAACAACCGGATCACCCCATGGGGTCAGGCCTAGTGCAATATGGAAATACCATAGCTGTTTCAGATATTTCTTTGGTCGCACATCCTGGTGAAATTCTAACCATTCTAGGACCTAATGGTTCTGGAAAATCATCCTTATTAAAATCGATAGCAGGTCAGACCAGTTTTCGAGGCACTATACGATTTGATGGTAAAATCCAACGCACTGATACTGTCAGTTATATGCCGCAGGATATTTCTGGGCGCGCTAATCTAACGGTTACTGAAGTCGTCCTGCTCGGTCGCGTTGGTCAGTTAGGACTTCGAGTGACGCAAGAGGACTTAGATATTGTCGTTGCTGTTCTTTATGAGTTGGGAATAAGCAAGTTAGCCAGCAGACATTTATCAGAACTATCTGGTGGGCAACGCCAGCTTGTCTATCTGGCTCAAGCTCTTGTCCGAAAGCCACGAGCACTAGTTCTGGATGAACCTATCAGCGCCCTAGACCTCCGTCATCAATTAGAGGTTTTGAGCTTAGTCCAGCGACTAACGAAAGATCAGTCCTTAACGACTATCTGCGTTCTTCATGACATTAATGCCGCAGCACGTTTCTCTGATAATATTGTCTTGTTGAAAGAAGGACGCCTTGTTTCCTTCGGCTTACCACGAGACATCTTATCTGCTGCTCAAATAGAGGTTGTATTCGAAGTTGAGTCTACAATTTTTGAGGATAATGATGGTTACCGCTTTGTTTGCCCAAAGCGATCAATATCTTTTTAAGTGCCCGTGGAGCTTATTTCCAAGCTAGGGGACACTTCAGACATCGGCAAACCTCCGAGGAACCCGATGTCACTCGATAAGTCTCTCTCGCTTGTTTCTGCAACAAAACCCGCATTGGTTGACCGCAAACTCGCACGTCGTTCCCGCATGACGTCCCGTATCCAGACCCAGATTGCGATTCTGGAGAAGGTGAAGACAGGGGAAGCAGTCACTCGTGAAGAGCGACGACTGCCTAAGTGGTGGTGGATGAAGAATGGAACCTACTTTGTTTCAATCTTCTTGAAGAGGTTGTCGGTTTGATTCCGTCTGGCTCCACCAATTTTCTAACGTTCTCCAAATTTGATGAGTAGCAGGCCAATCACTATCGGCCTGTTTTTTGCCTCACGACGTTAAGCGCTTACACAGCAATCAATCCCTGCATCGGTTTTACACCCAACGATCCGGGAAATATTTTTTCAGTTAGCGACGCATCAGATAGGCCGAGATGATCGGCGAGGATCCCTTTAAGAACGGCGCGCAAATCTGTCGTCGGCCGAAGGTCGCGTTTCTCATGAAGCGCATTCATCGCGAGGCCCGGCCAATCAGTCATGACCCGACCACCTTGCACCGCACCACCCGCCAGAAGAGCGACTGTCCCGGTACCATGATCTGTCCCCGTCGTTCCATTGATCTTCGCCGTGCGACCAAATTCGGTAATCGCCACCACAACCGTATCTCGCCACGCCGCGCCAAGACCCGTTTCGAATGCGTGAAAGACGCCATCGAGGCCTGATAATAAATGGGCCAAACGCCCGGTGGGCCCGCCTTCATTGGCGTGCGTGTCCCAGCCATCAAAGGCGAGTGCAGCAATGCGGGGACCATCGTCGGCAGCGATTAATCGTGCAGCGCCTTCCGCGGCTTGACGCATCATCATGATCTCGCCGCCGCCTGGTACTTGGCCCCGTACGCGATTTGTTAGTTTTTCGACATCACGCGCCTGCTCAAAAATTTTAGCTAAAGCTGGATCATTCGCTTGATACAACGACAGCAAGCGCATGACGAGATCGTCGCTAGCACCGGGCAAGTTCGTTGGCGCCCACCCCACCACGGGAGCAGAGCCGCGCATGATCAAAGGCGCGACAGCACCGAGCGCTAAACCTTTTGTGGGTTTTGTCTGTTCGCCTTTCGGCAAAACTTCAATCACCCGGTTCAACCACCCTGATGCGGTACGGCCAGGCTGCGGAAAGCCACTCTCAAGGATATCTTGTCCATCAAAATGCGAGCGTTCGCGGTAGGATGTTGCAACAGCGTGAATGACCGCTGCGCGTTTCTCATGAAACATGCGCCCGAATTGCGACAGTCCCGGATTGAGAACAAAGAAATCGTTTAGAGCCAGTCCCGCATTGGGGCCATCACGCCGCAAAGCCAATGGCCCGTGCAAATTCAAATAGTCCGGATCGCCCGTTGGGCCAACAGTCGCTAAACCGTCCAGAGCGCCGCGTAATACCAAAACGACCAGGCGTGGATCACGATCACGCGATGCGTGGGCACTTTTTGGAAGAAAGGCAGAACCAAAAATGGCTCCGCCTGCGAGGAGCACGGTACGACGGCTTAATAAACAGGAGCGATGATCATCCATGATTATCTCTTTTGAAACTCCGGCGCCATGAGGAGGAGCGCAAGCCCTTGCTGCTTACTCTCCGCACGCCTGACGGCGATACGCGTTGCTTCACTTGCGGCGGCTCCGAAAGCCTCCTCGAGCAGATCACTGGGATTAGGAGGATCACGGACTTGGCGCGCCAACTGCGCTGACAGATCCAATCGCAATTGAAGCTGCTCTGGCGTCATCCAAGCCGCACTCATATCGGGAAATCCATTTGGCCCGGGTGGGCTCCAGAGTGGTTCACCCAGCATGTTCAACGCGCTCAGCATCCGCTGCGGCTCTTCAGGCGTTCGGTTTAGAAGACGCATACTGGCGATCACAAAATCACGGGGTGTCCGCATTTTGGTCAGCGGAAGCGACCACGCCTCTTGAGAAGATACAAGCCTATATGTGACCGCGCCAAGATCACCGCCTGTCTCAAGAAATGTCTTCGCAAGCTGCTTTATCAAGGATGGTGGCGGCACATCGGCTATAAAATGCCGCGCCATTTTCGTGGCAATAAAAAGCGCAGTGGCAGGCTGAGTGCTCAGCATATCCAAGGCGGCTTCGCCTTGGCTGACACCGTCCTGGCCGAACGTTTTCTTCAGCAAGATCTGAAGCCCGGGCTCGTGCCATCGAGGCTCAAACACAAAGCTGCCCGGTGGGCCAAGGCGACCATCAGCACTGCCATAAGTCCAGCCCGTGATGATCTTTGCCAGCGCAGTTACATCGGCTTGCGTATAGCCGCCATTCAATCCGAGTGTGTGTAATTCAAGAATTTCTCGCGCAAGATTTTCATTTAGACCACGCTTGGGATTGCTTTTCGCAACAATCGATTCAGGACCTACTGATTGCGCATTATCCAGATAAAACAGCATAGTTGGGTGCTGAACGACCGCGCGTGCCATATCGCGAAAGCGACCGAGAATATGCGGCCTGATGGCTTCACGTTCAAAGGCCCCAGCCGTCATTCGAACAAACGGGGCTTTTTGACACGAAACCGCAAAATGATTGGCCCAAAACGCTGTCAAACGCTCCAAGATGCCGCAGGGTGCGCGAAAGGCCTGCTGAAAGCGTACAAGCGCTTCTTGACGATAGATATCTTGCGCCACATTCGGCTGCTGCAAGAAAGGCTTTGGGATATTGGGATCGTGGATGGACGGTGTAGCAAGTTGAGCCGAACGAGCTTCTTGGACGGCCTTTTGCTCCACGAAGAGCGTTTGCAGCAAATCACGCGATGACTGCAATATCGTCCCATGGGAGATCGTTGGATTATTCTTCAATTCTGACAGAACGAGCGCTCGCGGATCGCCGCCGGATCCTGTGAGATACATGGCCGCTCCACCACGAATCCCGACACCAAACCGGTTGAATGCAACAAGCAAGGAATGGGGTGGCTCCATCGGCCCCTCCCAACATCAAAAAAGCTACTTAAGTTTACCTGGACCCCAATTAAGTCGAATCTGTGATGAGAATTTGAACGATGCGGCAACGAGGAAAAGCCCAGTTGACCCAAGGATAGTTATCGTCGCCTTTGATGATCTTGAGACGGTCGCTGGCCCTTGATTTAAATTAAACATCATCAGGGGCTCATCTTATTTTGGGCCCCCAACACTGTAAAATCGTGAAAATAAATATCCTTGCGAGTGAGATTAAGAACTGTTTCGATGATGGAAGATCTCACTCGAGACAGGCTTTGAATTGCAGCGAGGCGCCGTTTTTGTCGACATACAAACTCCACCGCATCCTTGTCCTTGGCGCCACCGGAACGATTGGGCGGGCTACGGTGCGTGTGCTTGTTGCACAGGGGCATGAGGTTATCTGCTTCGTCCGCAATGGCGCGTCTGCAATCCATCCTGATCTGACAGGCGCCGAGATCAGAGTGGGCGATGTTTGCGATCTAACTTCATTACAAGAACACGGACTCGGTGGAGAGCGGTTTGATATGATTGTCTCAACGCTTGCATCGCGCACAGGCGTTTCACGCGATGCATGGGCGATAGATTATCAAGCGCATTCGCAAATCCTGAAACTGGCACAGCAAACGCAGGTTCGTCAGTTCGTGCTGTTGTCAGCACTTTGCGTGCAAAAACCTTTATTACCTTTTCAACATGCCAAACTTGCCTTTGAACAAGAATTGATGGCGTCCGGTTTGATCTACTCCATTGTCCGGCCAACGGCCTTTTTCAAATCCCTATCAGGCCAGATTGAACGGGTTAAAGCCGGTAAGCCTTTTCTTTTTTTTGGCGATGGCCGTCTGACAGCGTGCAAGCCGATTAGTGATCATGACCTCGCTCAGTTTATTGCGGCATGTCTACACGATACCGATAAACACAATGCCATTCTTCCGATTGGTGGCCCAGGTCAGCCGATCACACCGCGTGATCAGGGCGAAATGATTTTCGCTGCACTCGGGCGGGCGCCCCATTTTAGGAGCGTTCCTGTCAGCCTGCTGAAAACAATCCGCGCGACCTTATCCGGGCTCGGCCGTTTGAGTACACGCTTCGCCGATAAGGCGGAACTGGCGGCGATTGGCCTTTATTATGGCACGGAATCGATGCTGGTCCTTAACGCCAAGACCGGCCAATACGATGGTGATGCAACGCCTTCGACGGGCCAAGAAACACTGCAAAGCTATTATGAGCGGCTCATTCGCAATGAAATTCAGGATGACCGCGGCGAACATGCCGTATTCTGATTGTGAGACGGCAACTAAAGGGCGTTATGTTTGGTGCGCCGCTTTACCTTCGCCTCTTGCTTAAACGGGCGAACCTTCCTTTTTATGCTTATACGGGATGTCGATTGCGACAGGCCCCTTAAACTCAGTTTTGAATTTTAATTCATAACTTGAATCGAACAGGCCGAGATCATACTCGGCTTCTGCTGTCAGAACGGTGAAATTCTTGCCAACGAATACAAAGATAAACCGTTTTTCCGATTTCAACCGAACGGCCCATTCGCGAAGAGCCTCATAATAGGGTTTTGCACGCCAGGCGGTCGGATAGCTTGTATCCACCTGCACCAGGATGGACCGGGAAGGATCATAGGTCATCACAAACTTACAAATATTAGGCTTCCACTCGGGTCCTAAAGCCTCAATCAACATCCAATTACAATAGAAAGCGCGGCATGAATCTGGTCGTTCGGCATAGATGGAGCAACCGATGCCAGTTTTGAAATTTTCACACCAGCCCTTCTTCTTTCTGAGATCGACAAAATCGTAAACCTTGCAACACATCGCGCAGGTCCCGCATTCTTTGCCGCTCACAAGGTTGGCTGGCGTATTCATATCCTCATTCCGTCAAACTGAACGCGGTTAAGATGCATCAATCTGCAATACATGTGCGAGATTGGCCACTGCTCTTGGCAAGGGCGATCTCTACGGACGGTTGACCTGACAAAACAAGCAGGGTTTGCTGAGACGATCTCTTAGGCTGGAAAACCCCCGTCATGCGCTCTGCTCTCGTGATTGCTTTGGCCCTTGGCCTGTCTTCCGCTACGGCACAGAGCGCCGATATCAAGGTTCTGACGGCAGGCGCCTTTAAACCGGTCGTGACAGCCCTTGCGCCACAATTTGAAAAAGCGACGGGTCACACGCTGGTGATCGACAACGACACGGCCGGCGGGCTCAGCAAACGCATCGAGGCTGGCGAAGCGTTCGACGTGGTGTTTCTGCCACCGGCGGCGTTGGGTGCTTTGAGCAGCAAGGGTTTTGTCTCGGCCAATGGGCAGGCCAATGTGGCGCAGGTCGGCATCGGCGTCGCCGTGAAGGAAGGCGCTCCTCTGCCCGACATCGCGTCCGTCGATGGGTTCAAGGCCGCTTTGCAAAACGCCAAGGCCATTGCTGTGATCGATCCGAAAGCGGGTGGCTCAAGCGGGATCTATCTGGCGGACCTCTTCCAGAAATGGGGTATCGCCGACACGCTCAAGCCTAAGCTGGTTTTGGTGCCCGGGGGCCTCGTCGCGACCCGCCTTATGACCGGTGAGGCTGACCTTGCGATCCATCAGATCAGCGAGATCCTCGCTGTCAAAGGCGCGAGACTGGTTGGCCCCCTGCCCGCCGATATCCAGAATTTCACTGTGTATCGCGGGGCGCTTGCCACCAAGGCCAGCCAGCGTGAACCGGCTGCTGCCTTCCTCGAGCTTATGAAATCCCCAGCGGCCGCTGCGATCCTCAAGGAAAAGGGCATGGAGCCGCCCCGATAAGGGCGCGCCGGGGCCAGAGAACACGCGAGGGGTCTTGAGGCCTCTGAGCTAAGTCTAATACCCTGTTTTTAAAGACGATTTTCCTCGCTTGATAAGGCCCCAAGGGTGGCACGCCACTTGCTGATAAGCGATGTTGTCATCTGCTTGGGCGCGCCATGGCCTATATCTACGACTCGTCGACACGGAGCTATCGTTCGACCTCCACGTCTGCCACAAAAGCGGCGACGTCGGTCAACCGTGTCTCGGCCAAGGTCTATTCGAAGATCGGCTCGCAGGTGGCGCCCACGTCGAGCTTCTACCAATCGGCGACGCGCGTTTCGATTTCATCGCAAGCGCAGACCAAACTCGCCTCAGGTGTGAAGACGAGTTTGCAGGATGCGCTGAATGTCGCGGCGACGGCCAATGGCAAGCTATCTGACGCGACGATTCAATTATCCAGCGGATTTTCAAGCCTTGCAGCACTCACGAGCAGTCAGCGCAGCACGCTCGTGAGCATGACGAATACCAACACCTATGGCGGATCGATCAAGTCGTTCAGGCTTCCGTCTGGTACGACGGCGAAGCTCGATCTGACGACGGCGAAGACCATTGGACCGGATTTGCTGAAGAAGGTCGACGGCAGTTTCACGCTTGAACTCACGCCGGCTGAACTGACAAGTGCGAGTAATCTCAGCGCCTTGACTGATATCCGCAATGCGATTGGCGATCGATTGACCAAGTTCACAATCGCAGGTTCTGAAACAAGCGCTTCTATTTCGGCAGCCACTGTCAAAGCGCTGGGCCCGTCGGTATGGGCGAAGTATAGCGGCACGCTGAGCGTATCCGACAATATTGCCAACGTCACGCAAAGCGCGACATGGAACGATTTGCGCGTTCTCAATAATTTCCGGGGTTTTTCGTTCTCAGTTCCCGATGGCATTCCCGCTGGCACATCAGCAAGTACGGATCTGAAGCAGTTTGACTTCAGTCTCGATTATCCATCGTTCATCTCTGGATATACGCTGCTCAAAGGCATGAACCGCCAAGTGGTGGGCACAACGTTCACAGCAGGCACAAGCAATACGGATCGCCTGCAAACGGTGAGCATTGCTGGCAAGTTGCTGAACCGCGACCATTTCAAGGTCGACATCACGCCAGCGGGTGGCACGCCCGTCACGATACCGCTCAGTCCATTGGCGATTTCACCCTCAGCGCCAACACAAGAGCGCGTCAATACGCTTGCCAAGGCCATTGACGACGCTCTCAAAAAGGATGGGCGTTTCGAGGGGGTCACCGTCTCAAGCACGAACAATGTGATCAGTTTAAGTGCTCCCGCTGCTGCTTTTTCGGGGTCGATGCAAATCGGTCTGATTGAGCGGGGGGAAAACGATACGACCAATTTTGTCGACGTGACCAATGTACCCATTTACGGTTTGACAGGTCTTGCCAACCTGCCCGAGCTGCGGACGATTTCCGTGACAACGAATTTCGATGGTCTCCGGTCGAACTGGGATTCATTGATGTCGTTCAACACAAAAACACCTCTGGCGAGCATCACGATTCCTGGCAGTGGTGACTTGCTCCTCACAGCACAAGAAACGTCAAAATATCTGCCGATCATTGAAAAGATTTCGGATCGCAAGATTATTGTCAGTGACGCACCCTATGCTATCTCAACCTACGCGAACTTTACCGAAGCCGCGGCACAAAAGCTTGCAACATCGATTGATTTGAAAGGCACCGTGGCTGACCTCGTGAAAGGTGCCACCGGCATTGCCGCGCTCTGCAACAGTGGAAAGGTCCGGTCGCTGACTTTGACTGATGCGAGCACATCAACCATTTCGTTGACGAGTGCCGTAGCGATCTCACTTGGAACATCATTGAGCAGCTTGAATTCCGCTGCCAAGATTCAAATCACCGATAAGCCAAGCATGGCTCAGGCCATCGCCCTGTCAGAACTGGCTAAGCCCGCCAATAGCCAAACCAGCACCTTCAACTTGGTTGGCAGCTTCGCGATTGAAAGCGATGGCACTGACATTACATCCAATGGCTTGATCGCCATTGATGCCATCAAATCGTCTGTCGCCTCCGTCAACATCACAGCGCCAACAACGCTGGACAAGGTGCTGATGCTTACGGCGCGAAACTATAAGGTTTCGCCCGTGAAAGTGATTGATAGCGCTTCCGCGATTGCGACGATCGTACAAACGCGCGGCGTCAACGGTATCACCGATACTGACCTCGCTGCGATTAGCTCTGTTTCGGCCCTCGGGCCTTTGGCCGTCAACAATGCGAAACTCATTAATGATTCACGGCTCTCCAGCAAGCTCTTGTCTGGGCTGCAAGTGGCTGACACATCGGCCACTTTGCTCAGCCGTATGACTGATCTCGTCGCCTTGAAGACGGCTGGCCGTTTGCGCTCAATCACATCAAGCGACACAGCTTCCAGTGCTCTTCTGAGCGCGTTGCAGACAAATGGGCTGTCCTCGTTTCTGACGTGAGTGACATCATACTGACAGACCCATTTCGGGGCTTTGGCCGTGGAAATCCGCCTCGGCTTTGCATTAACCTGAAGTTGAGCCAAGACTTTAGGAAGCGTGATGACTGGCAGCCCCACACCGCAACTCTACAGCGCCACGACCAATGGCGTGCGGGTTGATGTTTTACCCGTCTATGAGGCGGAGCGGTCGCAGCCTGAGAAGAAATACTACTACTGGTCCTTTGAGATCGTCATTCATAACCTCGGCGACGTGAAGATCTACCTGACGTCGCGGCATTGGATTGTGCATGACGAGAACAACAAGCTTTATGAAATCCATGGGTCAGGGGTGAATGGTACGCAGCCCATCATCAAAGGGCTCGACAGTTTCACCCATTCCTCGGGCTGCCCGCTTCAGACCCCGTCAGGCCGCATGCGTGGGGTCCTGCGCTTCATCGACCATCATCGCGCTGCCTTCGACGTTCGGGTTCCTGAGTTTCCGTTCGTCAACCCGATGATCCCCTCAAAACCTAAATAAGGTCGCTGCGGAACCGTCCTCACCCCATGTGGGTGGAGTTGGTGATGGACACAATCTGGCAAGAGCCTGACCCTTTGGAAAAGCAGGTGCTGTTCCGGAGCGTTGTCAACGAAGCTGACACGGCCGAGCGTATTCTGATGGTGTTTGGCCTTCTCAGGACGATGCTCTACGGGCTTGGAAACCAGACTATGAAGCCGCAGGCCGTGCGCGCGCATGTCCACCGCATTTTGGCGGCTGTGGCCTTTCTGCGTGAAGGCCTGACAGATAAGCCTGAAGACCCTTTCCACTGCGCCTTCAAGCGTTTCTACAATCATTTGCATCGGCAAATCATTGACGCGCTACGCGATCACAATCCGGCTGGATATCGTGCGGCCGCCCGCTCAATCGAAATGCTGATTTCCGAAGCGCACGCGCCTGCTTTTATTGGGCATTGTCTGGAGCAAAGTGAATGGCGCGAGCATCGGCTGACATTTGTCTTGGAACGACTTTTCGTGCTCGGACCCAAGACTGAGCCAATGCGCGCCCCTGCTCCAAGCCAGAGCGCGAACTTTATTCCTCTTCGGTTTTCGTAAACGCGTCAGGATAGAGAGCCTTCAAAACAGGCTCGAACTCGACTTCAGCCGTCATATCCCAATCGTCAGGCTTGAGCGCCACTTTGCCATTACCAAGTGCGAAGGCGTAGGTTTTGAAATTCTTGGCCGTCAGATAGACACGGTCGCTCTGCTTCGGCCTTCCCTTCAGAAGGCCGCCAAACAACGGCTTTTTATTCCGTTTATTGACCAGATCCTCGTAATTGATCTGGAACCAGATGTAAGACAGCAGCATCAAATCAATATCGGAGACCTCAACGGATTCGATGAAAACAAGAATCCGCTCCATCGAGCGGATCATGTCGGACTCAAGGCCTTCGGTATCATAAAGTTCGGTGAAACTTGCGGCGATACGCGCAACAATATCTTCAGCGCTCTCCTGACCTTCCAGGAACTCACGCGTGGCCTGCGCGGCCATCATTTCGAAGACGAATTGCGGGGGGCATTTTCCGCTGTTCAGCATGACGATCGATTAACCTTTCGGAGCGGCCGCATTCTTTGCGGCGCTTTCACGATATTTGGCATACCATTCAGCCGCTTTGTCCTGTGTCTTCACGACATCGGCTGGTTTGAGGGTGGACACAAGACTGTCGCGACGGCGCTTGGCATCCACTTGCCCGGCTGTCACCGCAAGCAACGCCCAATAATAGCTTTCGATGGGGTTCTCAAAACCGAACTGCGGCGCAAACGAATTGGACAGGAGCACCAGCGCACGATCGTCACCGGCCTCCGCCTCTTTGATCAGGCGCGCGCGTGCCCAATCCATGACGGTCTTCGCGAGCGCTGGATCGGTCGCCTTGAGCATCTCGGCGCGTGCCGCGGCCGCCCGCGGAAAGTCGGCCAAGGCGGAGAGCGTGATCCAACGGAGCGCTTCCTGATAGTTCTGGGTAACGGCAACGCCATGCCAAAAGAAAAGGGCCAAGTTGAACTGGCCTTCAGCGCTGCCCTGCTCGGCCTGCAGCCGCGCCTGACGGGCGGCTTCTGGCAGGTCGCGCGCCTTCAAGGCTTCCGAAGGGTCTGGGGCGCCGGGGGTCTTCGGCGATGAGGCGGGACCCGCGGCCGGTTGGGGACCTGCGGCCCAAGCGGCCTCGCCAGCTGCCAAAGCAGCTGCCAAACACAGCATGGGAACCCCAAACTTCGTGCGCGTCACGCCGCCAACCTCCCCAATTTGGCCGAAGGTATAATCATTTTGCCCGGATTCGGCAAACAGTTAGGGGCGTCAACAGGCGCCCGCCGCCCGATGACTTAGCCGTCTCCCACCTTGTTTTGAGCTGCGTGAGAAGACTGCTGGAGCCACGTATTTAATGGCCCGAAGAGGGACATTACCGGAAGAGGAGCTCTTTGATTTTTTGCTTCAAGGCTTCAGCAGGCGAATGATGGTGGATCCCAACTGGCGCTGCCCATTTCTGTGCATCTTGCGAGGCCTTAGCGGTAACAACCGTTGTTGCAGAAGGGGCTGAATGCCCATCGGCCGCCTTTGCTGGATGGACAGGATGCACGAAATGGTCACTGCTGGTCATCGGCTTGATCTCGAGCATGACAGTTTCTCCTGCGCCTCCTTCTAGAAAACGTCCTTTTGCGCCGGTTGTTTAAAGGCTTTGGCTGAGATCAAACGACCCGCCCATGTCGGGATAGCCATTAACCATCAGGGAAAAGTCTGCCGCGTTCGTAAATGCTTGGCACGGGGTTTGCTGAATACATTTCGCAATTCCCCAAAGTAATGCCGCCTTGTCATCCCTAGTACGCGTATCAGGTGCAACATGGCTACCAAGATTGAGGGCTCAACCGCGAGCCTGAGTGCGATTCAGACGACGCGCATTGCCCGACGAGACGAAGAGCTGTCGGTCACTCGCCTTTCAACGGGCAAGCGCATTACTTCGGCCACGGATGATGCAGCTGGTTTAGCTGTGGGCTCCCGGTTGCGCTCAACCGTCATGGGCCTCAGGCAAGCCATTCAAAATGTCGCTGACTTTGACGCTTTGCTGACCACAGCCGACCATGCCCTCGGCCAAGTAATCAATAACCTTCAACGCGTGCGGGAATTATCTATTCAAAGCGCTCATGGCACATTGACAGGACCAGAAAGAACCGCGCTCAACGCCGAGGCAGAGGCACTTTTAAATCATATCAACCAAATTGCTTTCAACACCAGTTGGGGCGATAGCAAACTGCTCGATGGCACGTTTCGTGACAAATATGTGCAAGTTGGTGCGCAAGGATCTGATAATTTCAAAGTGACAATTCCGGGCACAGGTATCGGTGATATCTTCGACTATGCGACCACGTTCGTGAACGGCGATTTCTCTGATACGGCGGCGACGCAAAGCGGAACGACGGTTTCACTGAATGGTTGGAAGATTCTTTTAGAACAGGTCATGCTTGGGCAGGGTGGCACAGCGGGCGCGTCAAACATTGCCGGTTTCCCGACCCCTAGCGACCCAACGCCTACACCAACAGGTTCAGGTGTAAGCGCAGGTGACGATAGAGCCCCACTCTCCGCGAACTATACTTATAGCCTCGCTAGTCAGGATGCGCGCCTCGTATCCAATATGACTACAGCGGCTGGCGGCGACGTCGTGCATGGACCTGTTCTTGTCTCCGACAGTTCCGTTTATATGGACAGTAACTCATCTGTCTCTTTTAAATGGCGTGCTGTGGGTGGCGCAGACGCCTACGATGTTTACGCCTATCTTTTGAATGTAGACACGGGCGCCACTGTCCAACTGCTTGATGCAACGGGGACAGGAACAACGGACACGGGGTGGCAGACCGTTACAACCAACGTGACAACACCCGGTAATTATAAGTTTGTGTTCGTCTCCGGTACGTTTGACTATACGTTTGGGCAGGCCGCTGGCGCTAGTCTTTATATTGATGATGTCAGCGTTAATGGAGTTTCATCGGGAAGCGCCTCAAATGTAAAGCCAAGTGACGTGTTATCACTCACGTCGCAGAGCGGATCATCGCAAGCACTTTCAAAAATCGATAGCGCTATTGCCAAGGTCCTAGTGGCGCGTGCAGATATTGCAGCCAATCAATCGCGCCTGCGACATATCATTGAACACTCAACCCGTTTTAAAATAGATTCGGAGGCATCACTATCAACGATTGATGATACAAATTACGAGACCGAACAGTCGCGTTTATCAAAGGCAACTCTCTTGAAACAATCGGCTGAAACAGTTCTCAAAAAGGCGCAAGATGAGAGCGCGGACTTCTTGAATTTTATTGAGGGAAATCGGATCAAAAATTGATGATCGAAAAGAAATGATAGATCGGCACAATCCAACTGCACAAAAAGATCGCGGGGATTGAACCACGCCGCGCATCCATGGAGGACTACAGAACAGATGAAGGGTCCGGTTTGCTCCCAGTGCAATAGGCGGCGCGTGGCCTAGCAAGAGTGGATAAGGCGAAAGGAGGCCAGAGGCGGTATAAACAAGCCGCCCAGCGTCCTAAAAACGAGGCGACCTGGATCAGCCTCTACTGAGAACTCAAACTCTCTTTATGGCCGTATGGACATCGCCCCCTTGGAAGGCCCTGCCAACAGGCTGAGACTTCAAAACATAACAGGAGAGAGAAGGGCCACCTAAGGGATCGGTCTATTTCATCTCGATCAATACTCAGTCTTTTGGGTGCTAAACCAACAGGGCGTAAGCCTTGCCCATGAAAGGCTCTGGCTGTTTTAACAGCGAAAAAACAGCGGCGTTTTGTGGAACCGAAGGACCTCGCCTCATAGGCACCTTGCCCACCTTGATTGAGAGCCATTACTTTGAAGCTGCTTCGGTGGTGAGGAGCATGGTGTGAGTAGCAAAGAGCAAAAGAACGCGAGGGGACGTGGACGCCCCTTTCAGCCTGGGCAAAGCGGCAATCCAGCTGGCCGCCCGAAGGGCTCAAAGAACCTAACCAAACTGCTTCTCGAGAGGCTCGATGATCGCGCTGACGAGCTGATTGACGCCATCATCGATCGCGCACTCAAAGGCGACGGAGCAGCAACAAAAATTATTGCTGAAAGAGCCATGCCCGCTCAAAAGGGCATGCTCGTGGATTTCGAATTACCAGAGCGACGCCCCGACGGATCAATGGATCCCGTCAAGGTTCAAGAAAGCCTCCTTGAGGCCGTCGCGAGCGGAAAGATCACGCCAGCTGATGCAGCGAACGTATCCATCATTTTTGATCGTATGATGACAGCAAAGAACGAGTTACTGTTTGAACAGAAGGTATTAGCAACGGAGCAAGAGGTGATGAGAATTGCCAAAATGGTCAAGTAATAGTTTTCCCTCAAAATATCAGCATTTGCAGAAGAGAATTGAGGCCATTGAGGAAGCCGTCAATGCGCTTCCAAAGCCAACGATTGACTTTTTTGCACTTTCATCAAAAGAACGTGACTTAATTGACACCTACTATCATTACATTTTTGTGTTACGAGAAAAGCAAAAGACTAATGGAATAGAGCGAGGAATTGATAAAAATAAAAATGAAAATTATAATCGTGAGCTATTTGCACTTCTAAGGCAAACACTTAATGAAGATGAAATCAGTGAACTTTTGATTCTTTTGAAAAATATTCCATCACGTATTGCAAGACACGTTGATGCATTTTGGAACCGAGATCATCCACCCCAGCTCATGAGCTTTCTTTCAGAGCAGCAAGAGCTTCATGCTTGGATTCCTGGGCCTAGCAAGCTTGCACCATGGCAACTCACTTGGGTTGCATGGGATGAATTGCTGAGCCTTATGACTAAACATGGCTATGATCGTCAATCAGATGATGTGTCAAAATTACGACCGCTTAAGCAATGGCCAATGAATGAAAAGAAGAAAATTGTACATCTTTATCTCGAAATGATTTCTTCGGAACAAATCAGAAGTGAGTATTTAGCCGTTCAAGATTATGATGGAGATCCACCACCGATCAGAAAACGCTTATCGCTTCAGTCCGAAAGTCGGCTTTCGCGCGTTGCATTTCGAAGAAAAAAACCAAATAGTTTTTGAGCTCACTACGGCGTCGTTTGAAAGTTGTTAAAATACAAAATTTATGTGCCTCAACGGCTATACAAAACAGTCTAACGGAAGCTTACAGCTTCAAACCTTAAGCCTTACACCTGGCTTATCGTCCGGTGCGCCAATGAACTCGACGCCGGCTTCTTCGAAGGCGCGCTTAAGATCCATGAGGGTCTGAGAGCGGCTCGGTGGCACCCCATCTTGCTGCTCAAATCGTTGGATTGTTGGCAAACTAATGCCGGCTCTATCCGCAGCCTCCTTCGCGCTCCAGCGCAGCATGGCTCGCGCCGCACGGATTTGAATTCCGCTGAGAGGCATATTGACTTCCTAGTGATTTAATGTATATCACTATTGAAGCAATATACATCTCTAGAGGATGAGGTTATGAGTAAGCAGCTGACCTACTGGCACTCCACGCTTCAAGGCAAATCTTTGCCTATCCACGAAAATGATCCTCAGGAGGGGTGGTATCGGACGCGGCCGAGGAAGGGATACCGGAGTTTGTCGGTTCGGATCTGGCGGGATGAGGGGTCGGGCGAGCTTTTGGCTCTGCGGGACGGGAAGCGGGTCGATCCCTATGAGGTCTGGACCTGGGTGTGTCTGAACCCTGTGTCTGTTGAAGCTTATGAGGACGTTTTGGAGCACGGTGGCCATTGGCCTGATGATGTCACATCAGGTTTGCGACTGAACCGCCCTGATGAGGTCTTGAACTCCGGGACGGTGACGGGCCGTTCTGTGGCGCGCCGGCATCGCAGCGCGGACACTGTACGCTCACCTGTGAAGCGGCATGGTGCGATCGGGCATAATAGCCGAACGGGTGGCGACGACTGTCCTGAGCTTGGTGTCGAGGACATTGCCTTCACACTCAAACAGGACCTGTCTCGGCTGAAGTCCGATGTCCTGGCTTGGCTGTCAGAAGTGGGCGAGATCGCCGATCAGGTGACGGCGGATCGCTGTGCGAACTATGCCGATGCCTTTGCCTCATTTGAGAAGCAGGCCGAAGAGCTGCGCACGAAGGCCAAGAAGCCTGTACTTGATGAAGGGCGCGCCATTGATCAGCGCTGGAAGCCGCTTGTGTCGCAAGCGGATGAAGGCAAGCGCCTCTGCAAGAAAGCCCTTGAACCTTTCCTGATTGCTGAGACCGAGCGTCTGGAACGCGAGCTCATGGAACAGCTTCAGGCGGAGAATGGCGATCTCTCGGTTCTGAGCTCACTCGCCGTCTCTGCCAAAGCGGGAACCTTTGGTCGGACGATCTCGCTGAGGCGGGTGCGTAAGATTGTGGTGTCCGATCGCACAGCTCTCATCACCCACTACCATCGTGATCCCCGCTTCTTGAATGATGAGGCTGTCCAGAAGCTTTTGGCCAAATTGGCCGAGCATGATTTGCAAGCAGGTCTATCTGTGCCGGGTGCAGAGAGCGTCGAGGAGAAGGTGGCTGCTTAAAAGGACAGGCCAACGCTTCAGGTCGACACTTCGGGTCGACGCATGGGTTTGAAGATTTGGTTTTGAGGATCTGATCAGACCCTCAAAGCGCCTTCGGACGGCACGCGCACACTCTGAGAGCGTTCTCTACGTTCATAGCATTCTCTGGCTTGGTCCTTTGAGGGTCCAATCAGGTCAGCATTCCCATCCATGACGATCCAATCAGCGCGCCAAAAGGCTTTGGCGTGAACGGCAGAGCTTTGCCGGTTGAGGCGCACAACACGAGAGCAAGAGACAGAGGGAGAGAACCAATCATGGCTTTGAAGAAAGAGAACACCCACACACATCCATC
>JAHRCV010000008.1 GCA_019083985.1 Rhizobiales bacterium TNE-4
ATTTAGGCAATCGGGTCGGGATCATGTTTTCCAGGCTGACAGCCAGGATCACCATGGCATCTAATGGCATGGCCCGATCCACGCTTTTGGCGCAGCTCAGCCAGCTTTCCTTCTTGCCGCAGATATAGCCGAATTCGTATTGGCTTTTGACCAAGCCGAGGTGACGGGTTCCGTCGTAGAGTGTTTGGAGGAAGTGTTTGTTTTGCATAACATTATTTAGCAAGTGAGCGCTTTTTTGGGCCCTCTATTTGAAAACTGTTGCCTAGAGCGTAGCTGTGTAATCTACTCATCTGATCGGTGAAATAGGGGAGCTGTTTCACGGACCTGGTTTGTTGATTGGATCGGTAGATCGATGATGAACGAACGGCATCTCACCCTTTCTATCCTCATAGGTGCAGCGCTGGTTTTTTCGGTGGTGGCTCAACGGATCAGTTTTGCTCACGCACTTGGAGCATCGTTCTGTCTGGTTCTTGCTAGCTTTATTATGAGCGTTGTTTTTCAGCGTTTGATACCTGGTGCGTTATCGCGTTGGCTTGCATTTCTGGGTGTCTGCGTTTTGAGCTATCAATTGAGCGAATTTTCTGGGTTCCAATCAAAAAGCCAATAATGAACTTATCGAGTACGGTTTTGGATTGTGTGACGAGATCAGCCGGAATCGTTGCGTCGCAATATCTGCCATTTTGAGCCTTTTTTCAGGGGTGCTTTTATCAAAGTGATAAATAAAAAGACTGAAGAAGAGGGGAGCCAAAACTCCCAACGTCTATTCAATCAAATGGAACCAGAGGAAAGCTTCTGTTTTTGGATAGGCCACTGCTGAAACAAACCTGGCATGGGGAAACATGACATGCAGCTAACCTGCGATAGGGTGGGGATGCTTAGTTCGGGCAGCAGCGTTGAAGATATGCCACTACCCTTTCTTATGGGAAGGATGAGGATCCTCCAGCAATTCTGGTTCCGTGAATAAACATGAATAAAAGCGATTGGGCATGTCTTAAGGGTTCAAACAGGGCCTTGAATGCACGCACGGTCTTTAACAAGCTTCATTGAAAACAGAATATTGAAAGAAGCACTTGGGGTATGACGACGGTAACCCCACATCAACGACATCCAATGGTAGTGATCATCCCAAAAGCCATTGGACGAGATGAGCAGGCACTAAGCGTAAAAGGGAGGCAATCGTAACAGCCCCTTTCCTCTCCCAAGAGGTTGCGACTTGTTGGGTAGACTAAGAACTCATCAAAAAGATCTTTGTTGGCACGACGGCAGCCTGTCGTCGTGTGACATCAAATCTATCAAAATGATCCTTCCAAGAACCAGCTTAGGTCAGCAGTGCTAACCCAAGAAAACGGTAGAAAAGAAAACGCTTGAGCTTTCTGGAAGAAAGCGAAAAGCAGCCGATCGCGCCAGCGATGGCTCAGACAAGTGATCAGTTCATAGTCCCTTGCATGTCAGTCTTGAATGAATGCCACGGCTTGGCCAGAAATCTACATGCTCATAATCGAGCATGAAACCTAAATGTCTATGACTCGCTCCATTTAAAAGGCAGGTAAAATGACGTCTCTCTGACCGAGGCTTTACGACCAATTGCTTGCTTTTCTGCAAGCCCAGACTTCCTGAAAAATATTTTTGAAGTCTGAAGTCGCTGAGTAACTCAGTGAACTCAGACCTCGTCGAAGTTATTTTGGAGGTCTGCCATGATTGCCATTTGATAAAACTTCCAAAAAGTAATGCCAGACTATTTGGTGAAAAAGCAATTGCGGTGAAAAGCTCGGTATCACATCCCCCGATGTGACAGCGATTTTGGATTGTTGCCACTCAATGTGTGAGCAAGGATCGTTATTGAAATTATGTGAACTTCATCAATATTTGCGAAAATGCGGTGATCAAAATCCAGAGATTGGAATTTTGATAAGTCGATTTGTGGTGTTTTTGCAAAATCAATACCAGCGGTAGTAGGGCTCAAAAATAGTGAGCAAAAGCTTGACAAAAAGAATTGCACTTTCGCGAAACTGATTCGGACAATGATCCTCTATTCAACTTGGGGAGGATCACATGAGCGACACGATTGGTTTTATGACCACAGGACATCAAGAGCCGGAGATTGGCTCAGAAGTGAAAGCCATTCAGGAGCGGATTGGCCGGGCACAATCATCCTATCGGTTGGCCCGCGATGCTGCTTTAGAGACTGTTGGACATATCGTTTTGGTGTGGCTCGACGTGTTGTCATCGGCCGCGAAGAAGGGTTCAAAGCAATGGTATAAGGGTGAGATTGAAAAGCGGCGTGATGATGTCAATGAGCACATTGCCCAGATCAACATGGAATATAAGCGGGCCGATGATTTTATGGCGGGTAAGCTGAAGCCAGAAGATCCGATCAACGCGAAAGCCAAGGACGAGCAACAGCGAACACAACAAGACACGGAAAAAGCCAAGCTCCGTGAATTAGCCCGACATACGAGTGAACAGCGTTATGCGCGGAAGCGTGTGCGCTATACGCCTGAGGACAAGGGCGCAGCTATTAATGATCTCGTCAAATATGTCCTCAATCTCGACAGTACAACTGAAACCGACATCGTCAGCCGTTATGTGATGGTAACGGAGTGGGTCACCGGGCAGATTATCGAAGTCAAGATTGAAGATGTTAAAGATGCCGTTGATCTTTTGAAGGCGGGTGGGGGCTTTGAGGCTGTACTTGCTGCGCAGCGTGCCCTCAAAAATGCGTCCAATGAAAATGAGGATGAAAAGATCCTTAATGCAGACATTAAGGAACAGGCGAAGGTCTTGGTCCAGGGGATGCCTGCAAAAACCACGCTCGATTATTACAGCCACTACGCCAAAGACGGCTATGTTCTCATGTTGGCCCGAACCAATGGTGGTCAGGCCGATATTTTGGGCGAGATCCCGGTGACAGAGAATGACATCGCTAGTGCCATTCTTCATGTCAGCGATGAGATCAAAGATCCGGCTTCGCCTCATTGCGAGTTCTTGGCACGGGCCGTCCAGTTGGGACGCATCGTGCCTGAGGGCGAAGATGGCGGCGTTAAACGCGGGTCAACTCAGTCTGGCGAAGTGGTGAGAAGCCAGCGCTCTATGGTGATCCGACCGGGAGATGATGGCCGGGCGAAGATTGTAGTCTCCGCGCGCTATGTGGATTCCTCACCTGTCATCCATATTTGGCCGCGGCAATGGCCGGAGTTCAATGAGATCAAGCAGGATGTGATCCTACCGTCCAACAATCTCAAACGTCTTGAACGCGATCTCTCAAACCTCACCAAACGGCGTCGGATTGAGTATGATATTAATCTATCGCCAAAGCTCGCTGACAATGTCACGCCGGCCAAAAGCCCGATGTCCTTTGAGGTGGTCTATGCTGCTTTGGAGGAAAAAGGCCGTGAGAATGCCCGCCAGCAATATTACTGGAACTATATGGGCAATACGGAACATAAGCCGGTCGACAAGGAGTTCTTCGATGCCCAGTTCCAAGACAGCTTGGATCAAGAGGATATTGCGCTACTCCTGACCGGCCCCTTTGAAAAGTGGCTATCTGATCAGGCGTCTACGAAGAATAAATCGCCGGTCGTCTTCTCCTATGTGGGCAAAGAACTCTCCGTGAAGGTCAATGGCCAGGAGCCGTTAACATTTACGAGATCCAAGGAGATGAAGTCCAAATACAGCATGTCTTTCAAGGCGCGGGACTTCCATCGCTTGTTGCGAGAGCTGTCTAACCAAGACTGCCAGTCCTTCACGATGAAAGGCGACGAGGGCGGTCTTATGGAGATCAGCTGGAGCGATGATCTGGCTGATTACGCGGTCTATATGCCGACCGTGAACCTCAAGGGTGAACTTGAGACGCGGCGTGTCGCTCATATGCGGATCAAGACCACGCAAGACGCAGCCGAGTAAGGGCTGCGCCAAAAGCGGGGAGGGGTGTTTGTCCTCCCCGACATTTAAGGGCTTCCGACAAAGCTGACTGTTTAAACGGCTAAGCGTCGAAGCGTCGAAGCGGTCCACGAAATCCATCCCCATTGAGCCTGGTTTTGCGCTGGAGTTCGCCATGAACATCGTCGTGCCTGCATCCCAAACAGATGGTCACTATCCGGCCGTCTCTAATGGGCTGGTCAATGACCCGACGCCGAAAGACCAGGCTATCTATGTGCCGTCTGTCAGTCCCGGGTATGCAATGGCCGCCTATGCCAAGAGCTGGGCGCGCGATCTCCCGAAAGGCGTCGCCGCCGAAGAGATGAACTTCCTTGATCCGGCCAATCAACTCTTTCGCATCAGCCATGTGATGAGTTCAGCAGGGCAGGCACTCAGTCAGATACGGCCATGCATCATCACTGAGCGGGATCGGTCAGCTACTCTGATGATTGGCGATAGCGGCGGGTACCAGATCGCTAGTGGGCGTCTCAAGATCACCGGCGCAGGCGACATCCAAAAGATCCTGACCTGGCTCGAAGACCATGCCGATGTCGCTATGACGCTTGATGTCCCAACTGGGCCTCTCCTCAGTCCTGGTTATCAGTATCGGACCTTCGGCGACTGTCTCCATGCCACCGAGCACTATCTGGCTTTTTTCCAAAAGCACCGGACCAGTGACAAGACCCGCTTTCTGAACGTGCTCCAAGGAAACACCACCAAGGAAAGCGACACTTGGTACAAAGCGGTCAAAAAATACGAGTTCGAAGGTTGGGCCTTCGCCGGAAAACTCCGGCATAACTTCTTCAATCTCTGCCGCCGCCTCATTCAGATGCTGAATGAGAACCAGCTCCAGAAAAAAAGCTGGATCCATATCCTTGGTACCAACGACATTGAAACAGCTATTGGGCTGACAGCCATTCAGCGGGCGCTCACAAAACATGCTGGAACCAATATCAGGATCAGCTACGACACTTCTACGCCGTTTCGAAGTCTTGCGTGGGGAAGCGTCTACAAACTGCCTCTGTTTGAGCGGCAGCAAATGACCATGCCCATGGTCAAAGCGCCAGACGATCCCCGCTATTATCAAAGTACCATAAAATGGCCTTGGCCGAGTGCACTGGGTAACAAGCTGACAATGGGTGATGTGTGTGGGCGCAATGCTCTACCACCTACATCTTCCATCGATCTTCAGGGCCATTACTACCTTGCGCTCCATAACCTCTCAGCCCTGTGTGACGGGATCGCTTTAGCTAACCGTATCTTTGATAGCGAAAGTGTAACCCATCAGCACACGATCGGGACCGCGATTGGTGCAGCGGTCGAAGCGATCAACGATATCTTCAAAACAGGCGAAGAAGCCAAGCTTCTCAGATACCGCTCAACCTTCCTGCATCTGCGTCATGGCCAGGAACCAGACGCAGGTGATAACGAACGCGAAGTGTGAGCGAGCCGATCCGTTCTTCTAGCCAGAGAAAAACGCCATGACTGAATATGTTCTCGCAGTCTTTGAACAGGCACTCAGCGATGATGATCTCCAAGACATGCGTGATCTTTGCCCAGGCCTCACGATAGAGCGTGCGAACGCTCATGACAGTGAGGCGATCTCAAGAGGATGTTTTGGTGATTGGCAAGGACGAGGCTTCAACTTTGCTTTTCGTCTCATGGTTGATGTCGGTAAATTGCCACTTCTCTTCATTCGCTACACGCCGCGCTATGTCGGTCTTCTAACTTCAGAAGACGAAAAGCGATGCATTGCAATTGCTGAATTTTGTCATCGATTTGATGACTATAATCAGAAAATCCATCAGATGCATGCAGAGTTTGAGGAGGACTATGAGGAATTCTTTCAGCTTCTTCATCCTGGGAAAAGCCTGTCGATCCTGGATCTCGAAGAGCCAACCGAAATGTTCATGCAGGCGGTTGTAGACGGAAAAAATGAACTATCAGACTTCTACAAAAGCAAACGCATCCAGCTCACGGACCAAACAAACATTACACCTTAATCACAGAGCCTAAAGCACAAAAACAGGAGGATACCATGCCTATCAAACGTCATTGGACTGATTATAAAAATGTAGCGATCATTTTGGATGATCAGGACACTTTTGGCTGCTACCCGAGGGACTGTTATGTCGCTTTAGGGCCGCGCTTGATTGATCGTGATGTGATCGACTTCGACCGTTGTAAAAATATGATCTCAGTCGGAGAGCTTCTGGATTTTTACTTCCAGCACCAAAACTGGAATGGCGGGCCTCAGGACTATCTCAAGCGCTATGAACTCATGGAGGCTTGGAAAGCATTTAGCTCCAAATCGATTGCTGAGAGCTCTCAGGACGAATGGGAACGCTTCCAGGACACAGTCTATCAAGGTTGGAGGACACAGGCGATGGCTTCCGATGAAGAATGCCCCGATCAAGATGATCCTGACTATGAGGAATATATCGAGGCCAACTTCTGCCGGGAGACCTTCGATGAAGAGAGCGATGAAAACACCATCCTCATTGAAATGGGCAAGATACGCGCTCATTGATCAGTATTAACAATCCCAACACGAAGCCCGATGGATCTCCGTCGGGCTTTTTTTTATGGGTTTAAGTCCGGGAGAGGGCGGTTAAGACTTCGACAGCCTTTCGCTTTTGATCAGGCGTCACTTCGATATACCTCTGGGTGGTCCCAAGCTGGCGATGTCCGGCCAGCTCCATGATGACTTTGACGCCGATGCCGGCGTTACTGAGTTGGGTTATGAACCCCCTGCGCCCTGAATGGCTGCTGGCCCCCTTGATCCCTGCTTCCTTGTAGATGCCGTTGATCAGCTGGCAGAGCGTATTGGCGGAAAAGCCCCGACGCTTGCGATTGGCCTTCTGGCTTAAAAGGACTGGATCGTCTGGTCGGGGGCTGGGGTGGCGTTTGAGATAGGCAGCTATCTCCTTCTTGAGCTTGCTGTTGATGTAGACCACGCGGCCCTTTGAACCCTTGGTCCCATCTGGGGCTAGCAGCACCTCATCCAGCACGGATCCATCTGATCCCAGCACCCTGTCTCGGGTAAGGGCCGCGACCTCGCAAACCCGCAACCCCGCCCAATGGGTCATCAAAAGCGCTAGCCGGTCCCGTTCGGCAAATCTGCGGGCAGCCACAACAGCTAGCGCCCGCTTTAACTCTTGCTCGCTTACAATCTTCGCTTGGGGCATCGCACAAATCCTGTGTTTGATGCCGAAAGCGTAGTTTCTGAGAATCCCAAAGAGCAACCGGATTTGGGTGTGCAGTCCGTTGCACTTGCGGGAAAGCTATCCCGCTAAATCTAACGAAATCCGTGTGTGCTCCGTGTTTTGCAATGAATAATTTTGAGCACAGTCAAAACGGCTTTGCTTGCGTAAAGGATTTCAAACAGCTGCGCAGAAATCAAAGACTCTACAGAGTCCATTAGATTTTAATTTCTAGGAAACTCTCCACGAGCGATTGCAGCATTGCGAAACGCTGGGCCACCTGCCCAGTCCCAAAGCGGGGAGCGTTTCGTGGTTAAGCATCTACAAAAACTCAAACTAGTCGCGCAGCAGCAACGGCGCTTGCTCACAAAAGTGGAGCAGCGTCGAGCAAAGCTGATCTGCAAGCTTGAAGAGCAGCTGGCCTTGGCTGAAGCATTAATCAGCGGGGAAAGGTATGAGCCATTAAGGAGCGTATGGACCACTACCGCAGACGGTGAGCGTGTCCGCATAGTACGGCCCAAGCGGGTTAGGCCCTGGTATTGGCTCAATGCAGCTGGATGCTTCTTCAGCGTCTACTATGGTAGCAAGCTTTTGAAGCTGGATGGTGAGATGACTGCAGTATCTTTAGAGGATCGCTCGGAGCTGCCTAATACGATCAGAGCGATCATAGAAGCTGTGAGGGCAGGCGAACTGGACCTCGCTATTGAGGAAGTTGCTGAGAAGAGTATACCCGATGCCAGTCTTAGCCGGCTGCGTAGGGAGTTGTAGGTTAACCGGAGTGTATCGTTCTAAAGTAATTCGATATGCTAGTGGTAAAGGCTTTTGGTAAAACATTACCCGCCTTCTGTACTGACAAGTACGATCGCTCAGGCTTCACGAACAGCGATGCTATTGCCGTAATCGAAATTCGAGCCAAGGCCTATAAGATAATCTTGACGATTATGCTGGGGAAAAACATAGCCATACTTTCCGATGCGCCGTGGAAGTAATTGTGACTTTATGGTGCTTTTTTGAATTTCTTTTACGTTCACAGATTAGAGGTTTTGGAGATGGCAGATAGATTAGTTTACTAGAGCGTCAGAGCAGGATGGCGATTGACGTCTTTGTACAAAAGATAGCGAAATGGCTCTGGTCCGCCTGCATAACAGGCTTGCGGACAAAATGCTCTCAGCCACATAAAGTCACCGGCTTCGACCTCAATCCAGTCTGCATTCAATTTGTAAACAGCCTTTCCTTCAAGAACATAAAGGCCGTGCTCCATTACGTGGGTTTCTTCAAATGGAATGACACCACCAGGCTGAAATGTCACGATGTTGATATGCATATCATAGCGTATATCTTGTGGATCCATAAACCGTGACGTGGCCCAACGGCCGTCGGTATCTGGCATTGCAACGGGTGTGATGGAAGCGTCGCTCGAAATGATAGGATCAGGCAATGGCAAACCATCAACATGTTGAAAGCGTTTTCTGATCCAGTGAAAACGTGCATTGCTTTGGCTTACGTTGCGCACTGACCAATTCACTCCTGGTGGCACATAAGCAAAGCTGCCGGATTTCAGCGAAATCGCTCTTCCTTCGAGTGTGAGTTCAATGTGTCCATCCACCATGAAAAGCGCAGCTTGGGCTTGTGAATCCGGCTCTGGTCGAGCGCTGCCGCCTCCGGGGGAAAGTTCCATAATGTATTGCGCGAATGTTTCGGCAAAGCCTGTCATTGGTCTTGCGATGATCCAGCCACGGGTTCCCTCCCAATGTGGAAAGAGGCTGGTGACAATATCACCCATCACCCCTTTCGGAATGAAAGCATAAGCGTTTGTAAAAATCGCCCGACCAGTCATCAGCTGTGATTGGGGTGGCAGTCCGCCATTGGAAGAAAAATAATTTCTTGTCGTCATCATCTATTATCCTTCTAGCGTGAGCTGCAGAAAGTCACGCTCGTCGAGCCAAAGCTCTTCGAGGTTTTTGGCGGGATTTGCTGCGGTATCTCCACGGTCAACGACGAAAAACCGTTCATCATCAGCGAGCACGATGAGTGGATGGTGCCACGTGTTCCGCGCGTAATTGACGCCTTGGCGCCCGGTGGCGCGGAAGGCTCGATACGTCTGTTGATCCCTCGGATCGGTACATACGACGACGATCCAATCACGATCCTGCAAGGGATAAAAGAGTTGGCTACCGAGGGGGTGACGTTCCATCATCTTGATCACAATAGGTGATGGTCGTTTGCGAGCGGTAAACAGAGAAATATTCACAAGGCCTGTGGGACCCTTGGTTTCAATATGTGCGAGCCGATCAAAACGATCAGCAAAGCCTTGATTAATGGTGCTTCCCTGTGCGGGCTGCTCGATCACTTCACCAAAGGGAGAAAATGCCGCCTGCGTGAGCGGGCCGATGCTGAGGAATTTGGGATTCATTTCAGCGCGTTCCTGTCCATTCAGCGACGAGGCGTCGTTCATCCAGCGTCATCTCAGTGATATTATTAGGGGGCATGGCACGTGAAAGAACGGCATGAATGCGAATGGCTTCTTTTTGGCGTTCAACATCCTCTGGCGTATCTAGGCGAACCCCCTTTGGAGCGATGGCGATTCCATCCCACACCGGCGCTGCTGCATGGCACATCGCACAGCGTCCCATGATGATGTCAGCCACGTGAGTGGGCGCTTTTTGCATGTCACCCGCATAAGGTTTTTCGGACAACGAACCGAGACCTAATCTTTCACGGCCTAAGGGTGTCGAGGTTGATGCAATCCAGAAAACAAGCCACATGCATAATGCAGCGACAGCCCATGTCCACCAAGGTTGTCCTTTGCCCGAATGGCTTACATTATAGAAATGCCGAACGAGTGCGCCGGCGACCAAGAGAAGCCCCACTTCGACCCAAATGAGCGACGTGCCGTAAAACATGGGGTAATGGTTTGAGATCATTAAGAACACAACGGGGAGGGTGAGATAATTATTGTGTGTCGATCTGATCTTCGCCCGCTTGCCCAGGGCGGGATCCGGCGTTTGACCGGCGGTGAGCGCAGCAATGATCTTTTTCTGTCCTGGAATGATGATGAAAAAGACGTTCGCCGTCATGATTGTGGCCATGACTGCGCCGATATGAATTAAAACGCCGCGACCGGAGAATATGTGCTGGAGACCGTAAGTCAGTAAGACAAGAAAAATGAACAGTACGGCGCCAAGCGCGATCTCATTCTTTGCTAAGGGTGATTTGCAGAGGGCATCATAGAACAACCAACCCAGCGCCAGTGCCGCAAGGCCCAACGCGGACGCTTGCCAGACCGATAACGGCATAACTGCCGGATCAATCAGAAAAAGCTGTGCTTGCGCATAGTAGACCCAAACCAGCAGAAAAAAACCGGTTATCCAAGTCGAGTAGCTTTGCCATTTATGCCAGATGAGTTCCTGCGGGAGATGAGCAGGTGCCTCTAGATATTTTTTGACCTCATAAAATCCGCCCCCGTGGACTTCCCATGTGGCTCCCCCTTTTCCGGTTGGGATATCGGCAACGGGTTTGAGAGAGGCATCAAGATGCATGAAGTAAAATGAAGAACCTATCCATGCAATAGCCGTGATGACATGCGTCCAACGAAGGAGAGCATTGCAGAATTCAAGGAGTAGTGGGTCCATGTTCGTTCCTCGCCTGGAGCTCTAACTGGAACGAGCCGTATTCGGAAGAGAGGGCTTACGAGATTGCGGCCCAGAAAGCCCAGATCTCACCCAGTTTTCCAGGGGTCCAGCGGTGATATCGGAAGCAAGCTTGAAAGAGAAACGCCAGAGGTCTCTGCGAAAGCTCCCTCTGGCGATCTTAGCAGATCTCTGACGCGAACCGCTCGCTTAATGGTCAGCTTGCGCGGCGGCGTGGCGTGCTTCTTCACTCGCTTCCGCGTTGCTCTTCCAGCCATTGAGAAAAAGGTTTAGTGCAACGGCTGCTATGGCGGAAAGCAAAATGCCCGAATAGAGCAAGGGTCCAAGTTGCTTCGGCATTTGGTTGAAGAAGGTCGGAGCAACGAGCGGAATCATCCCAAAGCCTACGGAAATGGCCACGACGTAGAGATTATTCCGATCTGTTTTGAAATCGACGGAGGTGAGAATGCGAACGCCGGTTGCGGCGACCATGCCAAACATCACGATACCGGCACCGCCCAAAACAAATAACGGAACGGATTCGACGAGCGCACCTAGCTTTGGGATCAGTCCCATCAAGATCATGATGATGCCGCCAGCGACACAAACGAAGCGCGTTTTGACGCCGGTTACGCCGACAAGGCCGACATTTTGCGAAAAAGAGGTGTAAGGGAACGTATTGAAAATGCCTCCGATGATCGTACCCACGCCGTCAACCCGCAACCCACGTGTTAGATCATCCTTGTCAACCTTGCGACCGGTGATGTCGCCAAGCGCCAAAAACATTCCAGACGATTCGATCATCACGACGATCATGACAAGAGACATCGTCAGTCCAGCGACCAAATCGAATTTCGGCCAACCGAAATGGAATGGCAAAATCAATCCAAACCATTCTGCTTTATCGACTTTCGCAAACCCCATTTTTCCAATCATATACGCGACAATGCAGCCGATCACGATGCCGATGAGAACGGAGATATTCGCGACAAAGCCTCTGCCGTATTTGGTCAAGATCAGAACGATAGCCATGACAAATGCGGCCATCCCCAGATGGAGCGGGTCACCATAGCCAGGCAGGTTTGGGGCTGCAGCACCTGCAGCCCAATTAATCCCGACGCGCATGAGCGAAATTCCGATCATCAAAATGATCGTTCCCGTTACAACGGGCGGGAAGAGGGGAAGGAGGCGGCCGATGAAAGGAGCGACGAGTACGGTGAATACCCCGGCCGAAATGACCGCGCCGAAAATACCCAAAATTCCGAGAGATGGATCTGCGGCCATGGCGACCATTGGGCCTACCGCCGCAAATGTCACGCCCATCATCACCGGAAGACGAATACCAAGATGGCGGCCAACGCCGAGTGATTGGATTAACGTGACGATCCCACAGCAGAAAAGATCGGCATTGATGAGAAAGGCAATTTCTTCTGGTTTGAGGTTCAACGCGCGTCCCACGATCAATGGAACAGCGACGGCGCCGGCATACATCACCAGAACATGCTGAATGCCGAGGGCCGCAAGTTTTGGTGCGGGTAGGATTTCGTCAACTGGATGTACCGTTGGGTTCGCTATGTCCGTCATACACAATTCCCCCGCTTCAATGGCCTATTCAATGAGAAACGATAGGATAGCATCAACGCAATGTGAAGCTTACGCTACGGAATAAAGAATGGAAGGCGTTTGCAACCTGTTGGACAAAAGGCAAATACCGGCCAAGAGTTCGCGCACCGGGCTTCGACGGGTAAGATTGAGGCAAGGCGAGAGAGGATCAAAACCATGGGCTGGCTTTCTACACATGTTCTCGACACAGCCTCAGGTCGTCCAGCCGGAGGGGTCGCGATTCGGCTTGAGCGCATTGTGGACGGCGCTCTTCATCCGGTGCTTATCGCTGTCACTAACAAGGATGGACGGACTGATCGTCCCTTGCTCGAGGCCGGAACATATCAACCCGGTACTTATGTGCTGACGTTTTCCGTTCGACCCTATTTTGAGACAATCTTAGGTGCAGGGCATTCTCCTTTTTTGGATGAGATACCGATCCGGTTCACGATCACTGAAATCGACGGACATTACCATGTCCCACTCCTCGTTTCTCCGTGGAGCTTTTCGACGTATCGGGGCAGTTAGACATGGCAAATGATTATCCGCGCGATCTGATTGGTTATGGCAGGGATGCTCCTGATCCTAAGTGGCCAGGTGGAGCCCGGTTAGCCCTGCAATTTGTTGTGAATTATGAGGAGGGTGCAGAAAACAATATATTGCACGGCGATCCTGCGTCAGAAGCGTTCCTCTCCGAGATTGTTAGTGCGGCACCGTGGCCGGGCCAACGGCATATGAATATGGAATCCATTTATGAATATGGATCGCGTGTGGGTTTTTGGCGCCTTTATCGGCTTTTTACGGAGCGGAAAATTCCCGTCACTGTGTTTGGTGTCGCTCATGCAATGATGCGACATCCCGATGCGGTAAATGCGATGAAGGAGGCAGGATGGGAAATCGCAAGTCACGGTTTAAAATGGATCGATTATCGTGATTTTGATCCGCAGGACGAAGCAGCTCAGATCGCAGAAGCGGTTCGCATTCACACCGCAGTAACAGGATCGCGTCCACTTGGGTTTTATCAAGGACGGACCAGCTCACATACGCTGCAGCTGACTCAGGAGGAGGGCGGTTTCCTCTATTCTGCAGACAGTTATGCCGATGAGCTGCCCTATTATGTTACAGGCCCCAACGGCCGAAGCGGTTTTGGCCCATTCCTGATCGTGCCTTATACGCTCGACGTAAATGATATGCGGTTTGCGACTCCTCAGGGTTTTAATTCAGGCGATCAATTCTTTGCTTATCTGAAGGATAGTTTTGATCTTCTCTATCGCGAGGGTGCAGTTTCGCCAAAAATGATGTCAATCGGATTGCATTGCCGATTGGTCGGTCGCCCCGGGCGCGCGGCTGCTTTGAAGCGGTTCCTCGATTATGTCAAATCTTTTGAGCATGTTTGGATTACGACGCGGCTCGATATCGCGCGTCATTGGATTAACAATCATGCACCACCGATGGGATGGAAGCCTTCAACGCTTTCAAAGGCAATGTTCATCACAAAATTCGGCGGTGTCTTCGAGCATACGCCTTGGATCGCAGAGAAAGCTTTTCTGCGAGGGCTTGATGCATCGCATGACACTGCAATTGGTTTACATCGCGCCTTAGTAAGGGAGATGCGAGCAGGAACCGAGATGGAAAAACGCGCGCTTATTCTCGCTCACCCCGATCTTGCTGGAAAGCTCGCTCAAGCAAAATTATTAACCAGCGAATCGACCCATGAGCAAGCATCCGCTGGTCTTGATCAACTAACGGAAAGCGAAGTTGAACGCTTTACGTCCCTGAATATCGGCTATAAGAAAAAATTCAGCTTTCCATTTATATTAGCTGTAAAAGGTATGAATAAGCATAAAATATTAAGCAATTTTGAATTGCGCTTGCAGAACTCTTCGGATCAGGAATTTGAAACAGCATTGCAGCAAATTGAAAAGATCGCGCTGCTTAGGTTGATGGAGATTTTGCCATAGTAAATTTTACTCTGAAAAATAGGTTGATTTGACTAAAATATCGTAGTCTACGGCAAATCGGATTACGGAATTAGGCGATATCAATGCAAACTAGTTTGAACATCTTTGGAAAGTTCAATAGCTTCGAAACGCCATAAGAAGTGCGAAGATGTAGATGTATAGGTCACTATCTGCTGATGAGGCATATCTCACGCAGCAGGTTGCCATCTTTTCCAATCCTCAGATGGCAGGATTGCTTGGCAAGCTGGTTCCTATAGGCAGTCAAAAGGGCATTCAGACCAAGGAAGGCAATCGTGCCATCGTGGTAGACATCCGCTTCGTGATTACGGCCGATGGGTAGGGCTCTCCGGAAGACAAGCTAGCTTATACCAAGGCGATTGATTTCGGGGCATTGGCGACGGTGAAGTGAAATCCGTAAAGAGGGTAAGGCATAGCCTTCTGACCGCTAACTCTGAGCTCCGTAGTCGTAGGAAGCTTGAGGGACGGGGGGTTGATATAGCCCTTATAGACTGGTCAGCAGGCTTCTTCGGCGTTCGCAGTCCTGTCCGCTCAGCTCTTACCGCCAGCGCCCGACAGGCTCACCCCCATACCAGGCTGCTTATCATTGGGGACACGCCCTTCGACGGGATAGCGGCCAAGGCAGCTGGCATACCGTTCCTAGCTGTCTGCACTGGCAAGTACGACCGTTCAGCTTTTGAGGACAGTGACGCGATCGCCGTGATCGATACTCTGACTGGTAGCTGCGAGGCGATCATGGCGGCTATGCAGGTTCCAATTGCGAGTAAGTAGTAATCGGCTATAGCCCCGCACAAATCTACGGTGAAAATCTCCAGGGATATTGAAA
>JAHRCV010000009.1 GCA_019083985.1 Rhizobiales bacterium TNE-4
GTAAAGCCAGGCCGCCAAGATCCCCAAAATTATCCAGTTTTCGCTGTTGGAGGCGAAACGGGGCACAGAAATTGTGTCGTGAGTGGAATGGAGCGCCGGAGAACAATTAAAGCTGATGGCGTTGAAATATACCAAGGTGCTCTGCCATCGTTCAGAATGGTTGTGACCGAAGTTGCAGACATCCCTGCATGGCATCCGATGGATTCGGGCTGCATAATTTCGGTTACGCATCGGCGAACTCGAAATAATTAAGGGCCACTGCTTGAGTGTCCCGATATCAAGGAACTTTTAAGAGAGTTCGACGGACTGGCAGCCAAGGCAGCTGGCATACCCTTCCTAGCTGTCTGCACTGGCAAGTATGACCGCTCAGCCTTCACCGACAGTGATGCTGTGGCTGTGATCGATACTCTGACCGAGGGCTATGATACGATCCTGGCGGTTATGCAGGGTGAGCTAATATTCTGATCGGTGTTTATCAGCATTGTGGATGGTTATGCTGTCTCGAGTAGATGCCCTAGTATGACCGCTGAGAGCTGAAGAGCAGGGTGGCTGGAAATTTGAGAAGCAGCAAAATAGGAACTATGTCCTGTTACACAGATGCTACACACCCAAAATGGGCCTTAAATAAGCCAACAAAATCAATATCTTTGCTTATTCTCGATAATAATTCGCGCTAAACTAAAACAGCTGAAAAAACACAATATATAGTAGTTTTTTCAACAATTTAGGCGTCAACATACCATATGTTGACGCCTTTTTTGTTACACAGATGCTACACAGAACAAAGCATGAACTGTTTTAAAATTGGCTGTTTCAGTTTTGAGGAACGGCTTGGCGTGCACATGAAGATTACACAGGCTGCACACAACCGCTGGAAAACCGTTGGCGCAATTTCGGGTGATTTAGTGTCGGGTGGTGGCTGCCAATCGGCGTGACCAAGTGGCAGGGTTCGCTTCCTTGGTGCCCATCGGCGCAAAAGCATGTCTCCGACACCAATTCGGGGTTTTTATGATGTGATCTAGAGATAGCTTATGGGGATAGGGTTTCGGCTGCGGCTGGGTCAGTTATCGGTGTCGTGAAGTGTTGAAGAGCTCGCGATGAGTATTTCGGTCCTGCACTTCCCGTGTAACGACCTCGAACGAGAGGCGGTGGAGATCTTGCGTGTTCGGAAGACAGCAAGATCGGGTGGATACACGTATGACGAGATCCAATGGGCTGTGTCGGTCATCCAGCATTGTGACCCCAACCATCCTTTTTTATATCGCCATGAACGTAAGTCATCTGCCGCTACGCCAAAATTACTGAAGTGACATATGTAACGAGAAGATCATGAAGTCTCCTTTTTCCTCACGAAAAACAAAGCTCCAAATCAATCAAAAGAGCGCGATAGAAATTCTGCGTAACCGTACGTTTCGTAAGTCTAATTACTCTGATGATGAGATCCAGCAAGCCGTGATCCTTGTTCGAGCGCTCGATCCCGATCACCCCTTGCTGCGCTATAATGAGCGGCAAGTTGCGGACATGGATTAGATCGTAAGGGCCAAGCGCATGACCACGAGAAAGTGGGCTTACGTAATGTCATTAGAAGAGCATCAGGAAGGATGCTTGCCAGCGACTATCGTTCTATCTAACTTTTAATCATCGATTTTGGCTATTCAATCGAAGCATTGCCTTAAGCTAAGTCATATCAGCTGGGTTCATCTTCTTCCAAACATCGATCGCAAAAACAGGTGCCACCCGATGGTGGTCAAGCTTTTGAGACAAGGTAAAAGGTTACGACGATGAAAAAGGGTACCGTCAAGTTCTACAATGCCCAGAAGGGCTTTGGTTTTATTCAGCCTGAAGATGGTACGGCTGATGTGTTCGTTCATGCGACCGCTCTTGAGCGTGCGGGTATGCGTGGATTGGCTGAGGGCCAGAAGGTCATGTTTGATATGGCCGAAGATCGCCGTACCAAGAAGATGGCTGTCGATAATATCGAAGCTGTCTAAGCCAAACTCTTGCATCACGCGATGGCCGCTCGTTAGAGCGGCTATCGTTATTTGAGTGAGCGCTGACCAGAAAAGTCCACAGACTTAAAAATAAAACCGGAGTTTCAGTATGAGCGAACAAGAACGCATTGCCGTCTTTATTGATGGTTCTAACCTTTACGCAGCTACCAGAAATCTTGAATTCGATATCGACTATCGCAAGATGCTGGCTGAGATGAAAAGCTGGGGTCGCTTGCTGCGTGTGTTCTATTACACCGCGGTGGTGGAAGACGATGAATATCACTCAATTCGTCCTCTGCTTGATTGGCTTGATTACAATGGGTTCTCAGTCGTGACTAAGAACGCCAAGACCTATACCGACGACACTGGCCGTCGGAAGATCAAAGGCAACATGGATATCGAGTTGGCGGTGGACGCTTTGGAAACAGCACCACATATCGACCATGCCTATATCTTCTCGGGGGACGGTGACTTCACTCGTGTGGTTCAGGCCGTGCAGCGTAAAGGCGTGAGAGTGTCAGTCGTGTCTTCTCTCACTACAAGACCGCCGATGATTGCCGATGAGCTGCGCCGTCAATGCGATGAGTTTATTGAGCTTACACATCTGGTTGATAAGATCGGTCGAGATCCGGAAGTGCGTGCTGAACGCATGCGTAAGCGAGCTGAAGCGCAAGCTGAAGCCGACAACGAATAACAATAAGTTGATAGCACGGGAGGGAAACCCATGAAGATCAATCGCCGCAACCTTTTTGTTGCCGGAACAAGCCTCGCCGTTGCACCTGCAGTCTCACTGGGGTCAGCGGAAGCTTCGCAAGCGCCTCAAGCGCAAACATGGAATGATGGCCTTGCTCATCCCATCCCTTACAAGCCAAAGCTCGGTCAAGGAAAAGAGCGGGGACTCGTTCTGGGTGGAGGTGGTGTCTATCTCTTGGCTTGGATGGTCGGTTACTTCCGTGCGCTAAAATCCAAAGATGTTGATTTATCAATTTCAGATATCACGGTTGGTACCTCGGCGGGATCTTTTGCTGGTGCTGCTTTGATGAGCGGTCGTTTATGGCGTCTTGGTGCTGAGTTTGATGTGCTTGGGGAGTTTCCCAAGCTTTTTGCTGAACTCATGCCGCAGCAGAAGCCTAACCCAAGCCAGATACGGGCTGCGAAAATGGCTGTTGATGCCCGTAATGCTAGACCCGAAACCATTCGTGCAATCGGCCATGCAGCTATGGCAGCCCGAAACCCAGACAATATGATTTCGTATCCAAAGGCGGTTGAACGCTTCATTGGAGAGACAAGTTGGCCGTCCCCGAAGCTCTATACGACTTCCAATGATTGCTACACGGGTGAGCGCATTGTTGTTTCGCAAGAAGATAACATCCCAATTAATGTCGCATGCGCTGCTTCATCGTCCCTACCAGGGGCTATGGGGCCTACATTCCTGAAGGACCGGCTCTGTATGGATGGTGGTATCTGCCAGACCAGCACACATTCTGATGTTGTTGCCGGTGTTAAGCGCGCTTTGATTGTCTCGCTCACCGACGGTGGTTCTGATGCCGTCAAGATTGGTCTGCGAACCTCTGGGATGCCCAATACGCTTCAGAAAGAAGTGAGGGATCTTCAAGCTGGTGGAACAAAAGTAAAGCTCAAGGTCGTTGGGCTTCTTCCCGGTGTTACAAAGGTCGATAGCATCGTCGATCCGAAATGGATCGCGCCCTTGCTCAAATGGGGCCATGAGCGTGGGCTTGCGGATGCTGATGAGATGAAGGCGTTTTGGTCGTAAAAGTAGAATAAAACGTATCGGGAATTCTAAATAGGCGGCTTCGTGCCGCCTATTTTATTTGGGGTAGATCAAAGCCAAAACGGTGCCCATCATGGACGAAATACCAAATGATTGGTGTCGCGACCAAGGTCAGTGCAATCAAAAGAGCGGCGATTGTGTAGTTGCGTCGGTAAAGGTTCATGAAGCGATAACGGCCAAGTCGCCTTATGGTTCCGCTAAAGATTGTGCATGGAGATCAAGAAATAAACCTACGTGCTACTACTGAGGATTTCATCGAATATAAGTTTATTTTGGTTGAAAATAGCTGCTATGGTTTGAGCTTAAATTATTGGAGAATTGGAATGGCTAATGTCTTGATCCTAATCGTAGGAGGTGTAGCTATTCTTCTAGCGACAATCGCTTACGACTCCTACGCTGTCGGAATTGGAACTGGCTTAGTTTCCATGGTCTGCATGCATTACATCACAAGCATCTAATCGCGCTGCAATTTCTGTTTACCCTAACCAGCTAAGAGTATGGGCGATCCTCCGTGGTCGCCCTTTTTGTTTCTTGTCCATCGCACGCTTTGACAGCAGCGTTTTTGCGCAAGCGAAACGTTGAGCTAGTGATTTTGCAATGCGACATGAACTTCTGGGTCAGGGCTTTAAGCCATCAACTAAGGTCCGGTTTTACCATCAGCCTGAGCGGTGCCTATCATGACCGATATGGCGCACGCGAAGGATCAGGTTTCTATCGCAGATGGGCAGATCACGTTGTATCGGCGTGATGATGTCAGAGATGCGCTGTGGCAATGCCGCATCAAGATGAAAGGCCATCGGGGTTATATCCGACGTTCCACAGGCCAGAAAGAACTTGAGAAGGCAGAGCAGGCGGCTTGGCAAATCCTTGGGGAGCTGACCCAGAGAACAGCCCAGAACCTGCCGCTGAAAAACAAGAACTTCACTGAGGTGGCCAGTAGCTTTCTCAGGGATGCCGAGACGAGGTTCAGGGAAGGGCGCACCAGTGAGGGGCGGTTCTTGGTCGTCCAAGGGACCCTTAAACGATATTTGCTGCCGTTCTTCGGCCGAAAGGAGATCACGCTCATCCAGAAGAAGGAGCTAATGGAGTACCGGAAGTGGCGGCAGGACTATTGGGTCACTGGACCTGGCAAGGGAGAGAGGAAGAAACGGATTTCACCCACCACAGCCACACTTAAACAGGAATGGAGCGTGCTCAGAGGGGTGTTTACCCATGCCGTTGAGATGGGGCTGATCTCACCCTTGATCCTGGCCAACCTCAAGCACGACAAGATCAAGATCAATAAGAGGCCAGCCTTTACGTCCGAGGAATACAAGACCCTCTACGAGTTCATGCGGGCCTGGTCCAAGAAGTCCAACAACCCGAAGATCCAAAGGGAACGGGAACTGCTCCGCGACTACGTCCTGATCATGGCCAATAGCGGCATGCGGAAGGGCGAGGCTCGTAACCTCAAATGGCGGGACGTGAACAGCTACACCAATGAGCATGGGGAGTGGGTCACATTGAGGGTTAAGGGCAAGACCGGGGAGCGGCTCGTGGTCTGCCAGCCTGGCACGGAGCGGTACTTCAACCGCCAGCGCAAACGGCCCTACAAAACCGATCCTGACGATTACGTGTTCTGCCACTCCGACGGCCTACCCATAGCCGACTGGACCAGCTTCTCCTCCCTCATCAAGGCTGCAGGGCTGGAACGAGACACAAACGGTAACAAGCGCAGCATCTACAGTCTCCGCCATACCTATGCGACTTTGAGGCTTGAGAACGGCACCAATGTCTATTGGCTCAAGCAGAACATGGGCACCTCGGTAACCATGATAGAGCGGCACTACGGCCAGACCCGTGTCCTCGTGGGCATTGAGCATGAGACGGCCAGGCGTAGGAAACTACCCCAACAATCTGCTAAGAAGATCTCAGCGACTCCTCAAAACGATCCAGTGCCGGACGGGGCAGTGGATCCGACCCCCGCCCTAAAGGGAGACGATGACTAATGCCGCACTACAAAGCCATTGTGGCGTTCAAAGAAACGAACGCCGAGTCTTCCGAGACAATCCACATCACCATCGAAGCCAATAATGCGATACATGCGAAAGCTCTTTTGCAGGATCAGTATGGCGATAAGTCGGTGCAGTCGGTGAAGCGAGAAGACGCAGACATCAGAACAGGTTCAGTGGCGCGTAGTTCTGAGGAAGCAATGGCCAGCGTATAAATAGCTTTATGCGCCTGATTGAGATTGATCCCAACGCTAAAGCACCAACCACTCAATATAGCTTTCCTGAAAAGCCCGCTGCGCCCACACCGCCGAAAGCACCTGCTGTGGGAAAAGCGCCTGTCAAACCCAAGGCCAAAATGATCAAACCATTGCCGCCCGATAAGGCTATGGTGGCGAGCCTGCAGCAAAAGATCCAAGCGATGCGGGATAGGCTGAAAGCTGTGAAGCAATATCAGAAGAGATGATAGCTTGAGCCAATCGCCAAGGCAGTTGCAGCAATTACAGTAACAATGATCCAAATATCGAGGTCAGTGTTTCTCATCGGCTCCGTGGCGGCAGCAATGGCTCGTCTGTCTTGGATATAGCAATTGACGCTTTGGCCTTGGCGTACCAATCAGCAGTTTCAATCTTGCTGGCTTTTTTAGAAGTGGGCTTTTTAGGCTTCTTCACGCTTTTGGTAATGCTGTGTTTGACTGACTTAACCATTATCAAATTCCGTTCGCGAGCAAAACGCTTAGCATCGTGCTCCCATGCTGTACATCGTTTCGTACGGGAAGCGAGGCGCTACGCTTAGTACTGTTGCTTTTGTGCAAGCCCTACGCGCCCCGTACAGCGGGGTGCAATCCTATACCCGCTAGCAGCGTAGCGGGCCAAAGCAAAAACCTGCTGTAGGGTGCGTAAAAGCGTTTGTGAGCATGGTGCTATTAGTAGTGCCGAAGAGCTATTTAGAGCACAAATAATCGGGCTGCTTTTAAGCAATCATTCGGCCTTTTCTCCAGGCCACGATTTTTGATTTTAGCACATTGTGCTTTGTATCTTTATTGTGCGTCTTATACGGGGCAGGGCAACCGAAAAGAGCCGCAAAAGAACGCCCAGGGCCTCAAAATAAGTCCACTATTAAGGGCCAGTTATAACCCCATACTTTGCCCAAGATCACACCCAAAACCAGCTCAAAACCACCCAAGAACCCCTCAAAACCAGCTCAGAAACGTCAGAAACCAGGGGCTAATTCAGCTCAAAACACGCTGAAAAAATAGCTCGAAAAATCCCGAAAAATCCACTGTCTTTCCGGTTGCTCTGCAGTCACTTCGACTACACACTACAAATATAGCGCATGTGCTAAATCTAGTACTCTAGGCTCTGGCTCGCAGGCTGAATGTAGGTAAAAATATTCTCATTTTCTGATGTCTTTTCGGTAGGAATGTGCTGCAAGTGACAGCACGCTTATGACAGCTCAAACGTACAAGGAGGCTGTTATGAGCGCTAAACTTAACTTTGTATCCCTGCCCAAAAACTTCCGTAATGATCCCGTTATGAAGCGCCGGGAAAAGATGCTGAGCCAATTGGAGCAGCAGCGCAATTTGGCGCAGGACCCTAGCTACACAATCGTACAGCAGCGCTGGGTTAAGGATGAGAACGGGGTTAAGCAGCCCGTAGAACGGCACAAGCAGATCAAGCGCTGGTGGCTGCGCAATGGCATGGGGGACTGCTTGCTGATCATCCGCTATGGCAGCCGTGTGTTGGAACTGCAGAAGGGCAAAGCTGCCATTGATACCGGTGGGGAAGCCAATCTCGTCGCAGTGATCGAAGAGATCATGCGGATGACCAAAGAAGGCGAGCTCGATGGTCTCTTGATGGATGTGCAGCGCGCTTATCCCAAAAAGAAAGCTGCTTGATCAAAAGCGACCCCAGCGGAGAGGGCGTGTGCGACGCCCTTTCTTTTTCCCCCAATGCATTATTCAAGAATTGAGATTGTCCGATGAGCGATGAGGGATATCGAGACCCAAATCAAAACCGAGTGCAAGGTTCTGATGACGTTGGCGCTATCAGAACAGACAGCTCACGGGTTGAAGCGGCTGGGCCGAACCTGATTGAAGTGCTACGCGAGGACGTCATCCGGGATCTGCAGGATCAGCTGAGGCTAGCCAGACTTTATCTCTCCATCCCTGATCCAAGTCCCAATGACTTTAAGACCGACCGCCCTTATCCCGATCCATGGTGGATCATGCGGCCTGATGGCAATCTGCTGTTCGTGATCTACTGCCTGAATAAGCCAGTGGAAATCCAGCCAGGTGTAGCGGCTATCCTGATCGAGGGGAGGGAGAACCTAATCTTGGCTATCAAAGCCCTGATCAACATCATCAGGTCGGGGCGGCTGGATCGGGCTCTGATGCATTCTTAAAAATCAGCCTCGAATAATTAAAGTCACTTATCCAATTAAATTCTGCGGGGGGCATGTCGCTCATCTCGGAACTAAAGGTGTCACTAGTCTAGCACTTTGCCAACTTTCGCCTTGCTCGATAGGCCCTAATAACATACGCTTGTCAGCGATCATGTTCGTAGGATGTAGCCATGCGCCGGACCGCCATTATTGCCATTGCTCTCTTTGTTGGGACTGCTGCTCTTGACGCGCATGAAGCTCATAAACCGCGTATTGGTGCGCCGAATCAGCAAACACCCAGTGGAGCTCCAGAAAATTGGGGCACGTATTGTGTAACTGAGCTTGCGCCGCTTTTTCGAGAGGCTTTGGCGCTCTATCAAACAAACAACCAAATGCTGGCACAGCCTTATGCTAAAAATTTTAGTTCGAAGCCTCAGAAGAATACAAAAAAGCCAAACATAGCTCCATTGGTGTTGCCAAAAATTCCAATGACCCCTGTTGGAAAAACGCAGGATGGCAAGATCCAAGTCTTCATAGCCAAAAAGATCGTCACGATGGATCCAGGTTGGCCCGAAGCAACAGCTGTCGCTGTTCGAGATGGTCGTATTCTCTCTGTTGGGTCGTTTGAAGATCTCAAGCCATGGCTTGACCGATTTCCCTATGAGGTTGATCGCCGGTTTGAAGATAAAGTGATTTATCCCGGATTTGTTGAAGCGCACACCCATCCTGTCATGGGCGGTGTTGCTTTAAGCCTACCACCCCTCACTTATTACTCACTACGCAATCCTTACGGACCAGATTTTCCTGGTGTTAAAAACAAAGACGAAATGCTTGCCAAGCTAAAGGAATATGTCGCAGCAGCAAAGTCATCAGATGAGACAATCCTGACATGGGGTTACGACTCGGTTGCTATGGGGGGAAATACGCCCACAAAAGCAGATCTTGATAAGATTTCGCCGACAAATCCTCTCATTCTATGGGATGTCTCTGAACATTTCATTTTCACAAATTCTGCCGCCATTAAAAAATATGGGATCACAAAAGACACGGTCGCTAAGACGGTCGGCGCTGGACGTGATGCAAATGGAGATTCGAACGGTCAGTTTTTGGGTACAGAAGCCGCCAAGCTGATCATGCTCAAGCCACTAGCAGAAATCTTAAGCCCCGAACGTGGTCTATACAGCCTTCGTTACATTAGCGCTTTGATGCAACAAGCGGGCATTACGACGGCAGGCGATCTCTTTTATGGCGGTGTGAATATTAATCTTGAAGATAGCCTTGTGAAAACAGTATTTGGCTCAGACAGCGCCAAGGCTCGCATCGTTCATGTTGCAGATGGCGCTACATTTGTGGGGCTCTATGGAGATCAGGCTATTCAGCGTGCCATTGATCTCCGTAAAAACGGCAATGAGAACATTATGTTCAATGGCGTTAAGTTTTATGCTGACGACGCGTTCCTCAGTCTAGGAATGCAGCTTGAATGGCCGGGTTACATAAATTCCGACCAATATAAGGGTCTCTTTATGTATAATTCAAAAGAGGATTTTTTGAAGGCTATGCGGCCTTGGTGGCGTTCTGGCTTCCAAATCCATGTTCATTCTAATGGCAGTGGGGGTAACCAGATTACTCTGGATGCGCTAGAAGCATTACAGGCAGAATATCCGCGATTTAATCATCGCTTTGCATTTGAGCACTTTGGAATTTCGACAACGGCCCAAGGAAGGCAAGTCAAGGCACTTGGTGCGCTTGTGAGTACGAATCCCTATTATGTGAGTGAACGAGCTGATATTAATGCAGCGCAAATTGGAACGGATCGGGCTTCGCTTGCGTCTCGGATGGCTAGCCTTGTTAATCAGGACGTTGTGGTCGCGTTGCATTCAGACACTCCGGTTGGGGTACCGTCTCCCTTACTTGAAGTGTGGATTGCCGTTAATCGCATTGGCAACCTATCGGGTAAAGTGCATGCGCCTTATGAGCGAGTGCTTGATCCGTACAAAGCTATGAAGATGGTGACAGTCGATGCAGCCTATGCGCTTGGTATCGAGGATCGGGTTGGTAGTATTGAGACAGGAAAGTTTGCGGACTTTGTAGTGCTAGATGCTGATCCACAAGCTGTTGACCCGCTTAAGATCAAGGACATTGGGGTCGTCGCGACAATTCTTGGTGGCAAGCCCACATTGACCAGTGAAACACGAAGAAAAGATTGGAACTGAACAAAAAAGAGAAAATGTCTTGATATATAAAAAATTATGGGTTCCAGGTGTAAGACATTGTTAAAAAGACGTTTTGGCCTTGTGTGCGGTTCTGTGTCCAAAATTCTTGGTAACCGCGTAAATTAATATAGAGAATCCCAGATTTATCTTGAAATAGATAGCCAATTTGTGGCCCTATCGCTGCAACGCGGGACCGATTTCCGCCTATTATATCGCCGCCACCGCTGTCATTTGAAAGTTGGTAATAAACGTAACCTGCGATGCCGATTTGCCAATTTTTGCTTAGCCAACGTGAGGCACCCGAGTCAGTATGGAAGTCAACGCCATTTTTATAATTCGTATAAGCGTTTGTAAAATTGTATGTTATTCCCGAAAGAGCAGAGAATTCCCAACCTGTTTCAGGATTGAAAAACGTATATGCGGCACCCGAATCAATCGCGCTATGACCTATACCGATATTAGAAAGTCTGTTTTTATTAAATGTACCTGTGGGAATATTTCCAGTGAGGTAAATCATAAAATTGTTCGTGCCTTCATTCCAACTCAAGCTCCCAAAAGGCGTAATATCAGAAAAGCCGAATGAGGTTTGTGACACTTTACTTCCATAGATTGGAGCCGAAATAGTTGAGTGTGCTACTCCCGGCCCCATCGCTACTGATATATAAGGCGTTGCGCCAAATAATCGATCCTTAAAAGCATAGCCCGGTTGGAACAAAGCGGTTGCTGTCGTAGATTTTTCATTAACCTCGGCGATAGGCAATAAGGGTGTTTGATTTACTGATCCGCGATATAGGTTTCCGAGTGTGACAAGGGACCAGCCTGGTACCGGTGGAATTGCAGACATTGAAGCATATTGTCCCGATAACCAAAAAGGCACGCCATATTGATCGGCAAAAGCATGTCCACATATAAACGAACTCAAAACAATGTAAAAAAATCGACGTATACTCTTAGTGCGCGAGTGTAAGAAAAATTGGCAAAATGAACGAAGAAATACGAGATTTATGCATGAAATACGAAGGATGATTGTAATGGCCATGACGTATGGGCACCTTGAAGCAGAAGCTTAATCAATTCGTAGTGTACGGATATGTCAATGAAAAGGAAATAATGAGAGATTTTGGGCTTACACAGGAAGTGCAGTGTGACGTAGTTTTCGAATGAAGAATTCATTATAAAATTATCTATTTTTGGCCTACGAATATATAGGCGTTTCTTTTTCAGCGCAGCAAATTTGACATCTGTAAGTGTCGGAAGCGGTCGCTCCTTGAAAATGTCTTAGCGAACTAGTCCATTGAGGTTCTCGTTGGCGTGCTGCGCCTAACCTCATTCATGTTCTGCCGGAAGATCTGATCCGTAACCTGCAGAATTAGCTGAGACTAGCACGGCTCTATCTTCCAGTACCGGATCCCAGCCCTCAGGTCTTTAAGACGGATCGTCTTTATCCTGATCCTTGGTGGATCATGAGGCCTGACGGCAATCTCTTGTTCGTGATCTACTGCCTGAACAAGCCCGTCGAGATCCAGCCCGGTGTCGCCGTCATCCGCATTGAGGGAAGGAAAGAGAAAACCTGATCTTTGCGATCAAAGCTCTGATCAGCATCATTCGGTCAGGGCGGTTGGATAGGGCTTTAGTTCATACATAAAAGAGTTTATGGTCACAGTTGATTGCGTTAGCGCCTACGTCGTTTACCTTTATTTTTTACTGGCTGATCCCAATTGCCGCGTTGTTGTTGAT
>JAHRCV010000010.1 GCA_019083985.1 Rhizobiales bacterium TNE-4
GACGCGGAAATGTCTGGACGGTGCCATTGATCCCGATCGCCCATCCGTAGAGCGTGATCTCAGCCGACCAATCATTGCTTGGTGCAGGCGGCGCCGCTGGCGCCTGTTTGCGGCTGGGAGCATCCGCCGCCATGGCACTGGCAGAAATCAAACAAGAAAGCGCACAGGCTCTCAGCGCTATTCGAACAAGCTTTATCACGAAATTCCGTCGGCGACTCGATTACAATTATTTACTCAAAAGAAGCGCCTGCTCTTTAGCCTAAAATTGATGAGACCATATGACAAAATGGGTCCGTTTTTCGCTTTTCGAGCCTCAAGTCGCCTACGGTCTTGGCGGAAACGTTCAATAATGGAACAAATTAGTCATACGAGATTTCTGTGCGATGTATCAGCCGATAGGGACCTATCGCAGGCCCTTCTGCTCACTTGACAGAAGCTTCTTGCGCAATCGTCCAAGCTTGATCGCGCGATTTGCGAACGCAACAATCAGCGATATCGCTAATTGTGTAAGGCGCGGCCCGCTGCTTTGGCGGCTATCCCGTCAAGTGGGTCTCCAACAATCAGCAGCTTCGTATCTGGGTTTTGACGGTGGCGTGAAGTATTTGAATTTCTTTCCCTAAAATAGGTTTCTCAATTTTTAAATTGGATCTCCATTTGAATAACGGCCGTGAAAGCGGAACCAATCTTCTGCAGAAAGTGCATTGGCCAAGACTTTTTTAAACTCATCTGGTGTACCTTTCGGCCCTCCACTTTCAAAATAGAGAAACATATTATGAAGATCTTTGAGTAAGATACGGCGTAATAGAAGAGGCATTGCGAGTCGCGCCTTAACAGGAACCCCTCCTACTTTTTCAAGCGCTTTCGCGACATCTGATAAAGTCCCTTCCCAACTAATGACATCTAACGTTTTTCCAAGCCATATTTGGGGGTTTTTGAACATGATCGCAGCAGCACGACCAATATCGTAAGTTGAACAATACTTTATTTTCTTTTCTGAAAGAAATTTCACAGCACCCTTTTTGAGAGGATTCCAATTTCTCGGATCATCAAAATTCTCAAAAAACGCCGCCGGTCGGAGGATCGAATAAGGAAGACCTGATTGGCGCAAATAGTCTTCAATGACGAGCTTGGTTTTAATGTGTCGTACATGATCATTAAAATACTCGGCATCAACGACACTCACAAAAATAAAATGGTCAACACCTTTTTTCTTCGCGGCATCGATCGCATTATTTCCATGCTGAATCTCTCGATCGCCATTCGACCGCGCAGCACCAAAATAATCGGTAATAGATAAAACCTTCCTAGCACCTGTTATTTCAAATACACGCTCCAAATCTTGCCGATCGGTATAATTACAAATGACAGGAGTGATACCTATCCCCTTTAATCGGTCAATCTGAGAACGGGTGGTCCCAAAAACGTCAAAGCCTGCCTCTCTCAGTGCGATACAGACGTTTTTTCCTACCTTCCCGGTCGCATTGAGGACGAGAACCTTCTCGGATGACATCTACAACTCCAAATCTACTTTTTAAGGCATCAAAACAATGCACCCAGTCCTGACGTATCATGCTAAGATCGAAATATGAATAAGGCAGAGAAAACTGGTCTAGTATGGAAAACCTGACTTCTGAGCATACATCACAAAATCGATGCGTCCTAAGCGCAAACAATTTTAGTAGTCCGCCACCTGAAATAAACACGGCACTTGAAGTCCTATCCGGAAAATGGACTTTGATGGTCCTTTGCCAACTTGCAAAAGGAATGGCCCGGTTTAGTCAATTAAAAAAATCGATACCAGGGATAACGCAGCATATGCTCACGACAAGTTTACGCGAGCTTGAGGGGCATGACCTCGTACAGCGCACAGCCTATGCTGAAGTACCGCCGCGCGTTGAATATCAGCTCACGCCACATGGACGATCACTCAAGCCTTTGATTGAAGCATTAGCTGACTGGGGGCGACACCATATCGAACATAGGAAGAGCAACGACGGCAAAAAGTCGCCGTGCCAACCTTAATCTTTAAGTCGGGCTCAGACCGCTTCTTCATCCGTCTTGCTGCTCTCGCAGGCTCACATGGGCAGGTTTTGATTATGGGCCGCCGGGAGGTTAAGAAGAAAGCATCTGATGAACACTGTAGGCCACTTTCATTTTAAACTTTAACCCCGAAGAAATGCCCAACGCCGAAAGTTATTGCCATTGCAGCCACACCCCAAAAAAGCACACGCAGTGTGGCGGGGAGTTTCGGCGCAGCGCCCGCATGGGCTCCAAGAGCGCCGAGGCCCGCAAGGGCGATGAGGGTCGTGACAACGACTGTTGCAATGAGATGCCCAGAGGGGGCAAGAGCAGCAGCAATCACTGGCAAGGCTGCCGCAACCGAGAATGTCAGGCCTGACGCGAGGGCGGCCTGAAGCGGGTTGGCGGCATGGACCTCAGATAGACCCAACTCTTCCCGAACATGGGCGCCAAGCGCATCTTTTTCAGTCAACTCTCGAGCCACCAAGGCGGCCGTTGAGGGCGAGAGCCCCCGGGACTCAAAGATCGATGCCAGTTCCCGCTGCTCTGCCTCTGGCGTATCGATTAAGGCCTGTCGTTCACGCGCGATATCGGCCGTTTCAATGTCAGACTGAGAGCTCACCGACACATATTCACCAGCCGCCATCGACATCGCGCCAGCAGCGAGGCCAGCAAAGCCAGCAATCAAAACACTCGATGGATCAGGATCCGCCGCAGCCACCCCAACCACGAGAGACGAGACGGAGACAATCCCATCATTGGCCCCAAGGACGGCGGCACGCAACCAACCAGAGCGATTGATATAATGAAGCTCTTCATGAGCGGATTCATATTTCAGCTCGGTCACCTTTGAGCTCAAGTCCATTTGCCCGCCTCCTTCATAGCCTCTCAGGGGAATGCCCTATCCAGGCGTTGATATCAATCCATAAACCTGACTGTTGAGAGACATCGCAGTCTAGTCGACGAAAATCATTCGTGTTGGATATTTCCGCCTCAACAATAGCAAATAGCCAACATGAAAGCCGACAAGCACGAGCATACTATTGGCAGACAATTCATGGATTCCCTTTAATAGGTTTCGCAAAGGGCTCCTTTTCTTTTTCTTATGGCCATCATCGTCTGCAAGAGCCGACTGAACGACGCTCAAGTCCGCGACATTGGCACTCTAGGGTGTGTTGACGCCTCAATTGTTGGAAAAACGATTATGTTTTGCGTTTTTTCAGCTATTTGAGTTTAGCGCAAATTATTATCGAAAATAGACAATGAGATCGATTTTACTGATGTTTTTACGCTCCATTTCGGGTATGTAGCATCTGTGAAAAAGGACTAAGTTCCTATATTTAATCTTCTTACAAATAAGTGGCGTTGTACATGTCACGAAGCACTCTGGCCTCCAACATGGGCCAAGCGCTAGACTGTAGTCTAACCCAAATGTCTTGTGGAGACAGCCCCAGGGCAAGGCGGGAGAACCGGATAATCGAAAACGATAGATTGAAGGAAAAGGTCGTTCTCGCGACCGCCGGCTCGCGCGGCATTGGCGCGGAAATCGCCCGAGCTTTCGCTGCAGTCGGCTGCAAGGGTATCATTGGTTACAGAGCTGGCGAGGTCAGCGCAAACAAGCTTGCAGCCGAAATGAAAGCAGCTAGCGTCTCTATCACCGCCACGGTATCACTGTCGTCAGAGGTTGAACGGTCATATTTGCCAGCGCAGACATTCAGGAAGGGTATGCAGGCTGCCTTGGCGCGATTGTCCAATAATAGGCTGGGTTAATCGTGTAAGATTTCTATGGGATGGATTAGCCTATACCCAATCCCCCTGAGTGATTGTATTGCAGGCGCTTCTACTCCACATGACGCGAGCTTCTTGCGCAATCGTCCAAGCTTGACCTCGAGGTTCTCCTTGGAGATCTCCTCGCCATTTCCCAAATGGGCCGCGATTTGCCAATGCTCAAGAGTGCGCTGAGGCGCGCGTGATAACGCGGCAATCAGCGATATCTCTGATTGGGTAAGCCTTATGTTTCCCGACGGTCCGGTTACAACCATTTTGAGCGGACTGAGAGTGATGGATGATGTGCGTGACTTCTCGAAAAAAGAGAGACGCTGCACAATGCTATTCACAACGGCCCGCAGCTCCTCTAAAGCAAGTGGTTTCGTGAGATAAACATTGGCACCAGACTCGTAGCCGCCGATGCGGTCCTCGACAGAGCTACGCGCTGAGACAATCACAATGCCTACATCGGGCTGTGACCTGCGGATTCGCTGAGCAAGGCTTATGCCGTCCTCACCCGGAAGATTGATATCAATAATGTATAGATCACTCACAAAACCAGTTGTCTCGTCGTCAACTTCTTCAGCCATCGACAAGCCGACAACCTCGTGGCCATCCTGAGAGAGCGCATCGCAGATCGCTTCCCGCAAGGCATCGTAGTCCTCAATAACGATGATTCTGAGCGAGCGACGTGTCATTTCGGGATCCATAGGCTGAATCGCACGAGTGAGAAGCCTTCCTCGCCGGCGACTAATTGGTAGTCAATCTTGCCACCAAGAACCGTTACCCAGTTTGCGACGAGATACAGGCCGAGACCTGAGCCAGGCGACCTATGCGAACCCGGACTTCGGTAGTATTTGGTGAACAGCTTATCGGCGTCAGGGATCCCAGCCTCGCCTACCGCATTGGTAATGCTCAACTCAACCCCATCACTATTATTTTGCAATTGCGCGCTGAGAACCACCTCAATGCACGAAGCATCGGGACTATATTTCGAAGCATTGTCGAGCAGATTTCTGACGATTCTTTTTAAAATTTCTCGATCTGTCACAACGGAGCAATTAGGTGGGCCGTCAAACATAATCTGCGACGCTGCAGGGTGATCAGCGATAATCTCGTGAAGAAAACGATCGAGATCGACACGCGCCTTAAGGCATGAAAGATTTGCGAACTCAAGCGCCTCAGCCTGCTCGACGCGTTCGATGATCTGGGCCATCTCCAAGGCCGCAAGATGAACTGACTTTCCACTGGATGTGCTCGCGCTAGTCCTAAGCCGGATGACCGATAAAGGATTGCGCAGTTCATGGACCAGCATCGACAGGAATCGTTCTTTCTCCGACCGCCGTTCGCTTTCCTGTTGTAACTCTCGCTCCTTGACCTCGTATTGGAGAAGAGCCTGCTGGGCGAGCAGATCCTTCTGCCGGGCTCTAATCGTCAAGATCATGAAGAGGACAACGGTCGTTATCACGGCATGGAGAAAGACGATTTTCATCGCCGGAACGCTAGTGTGTAATATATTGGTGGCGATCAAAGCTGGCGCGATGACGACCATGGCCATCAGCACATAGCCAACCCTGATCGTATTGATCGCCATCTGTCCAAAGGGTAGTTTCTCGCGGTTACTGGCAGAAAATGCCATCACCACGTTCATCATGACGAATAAAATGACAACGAAAGCGTTTATTTGTAGCGCCGCCTGAGCATGACCGAGCATGAGCAATACAAGACATGCAGCGGGGAGGCTAAGCAGAAACCAAGCAAACTTTTGCAACCACCGTGGAACACCAAACTCCGAGATCAGTTTGAAGTCGAAGCTGCCAGCGACAGCAATGACGGTCACGAGGACAAGATTGTAGATATCGTCTCTAGTAGAAGATACCCATACACCAGCGAAGAAATATCTGAGAAGGCCAGACATGACCGAGAGTTGAAAAATCGAGAAGAGTAAGCGGAGAGCAAAGAGGCCATACAAAACGTCGCGCCTTACGAGCCAACCGACGAGGGCCCAAAGCAAGAACGCACACATGAACGCAACATAGACGGACAACGCCCCTAGTGTGGCCTGGGAACCAAACTCGGCCTCTGCCAATGGTTCTATGGAAATATCAGCTACAAGCGTTGTAGTGGTTATAATACGAAGAAAAAAGGTTCGCTCTTTCCTGCTGGCTGGAATGATAAAACCATTATCCACGCCAATGTGATTAATCGGCGTGATGCCTGCATCGCGACCACTTACTAAAGGAATCACCGGCCTATCGCTGGCGGCAAGTTCGGCATCGTAGAGTTCGATTTGTCGAATGAACGCTGGCTTGATTATCAGAGCGAGTTGTTCGGTGTCTAGCTTGGCCGCGATCCCTAGCTTCACCCAAAGGGCATAGGGCTTATACCCTTTTGAAATCGAACCTTCGAATGGCGTGAAGTCCGCCCTTTTCGCATCATCCAGCGTCGCCGTCCCGGTTTTGTCTACCCAATAAGCCTTCGAGATAACGAAAGAATCGGCTGCTTGAGCCAAGGGTGACGTTAGGAGAACTGCCACAGCAAGCCAAAGCACGATGCCACGTTTCATGACCGACAATTCAAACACACAGGTGTTGGCTACTGTTGGGTTTCTCGAAAGTGACTTTGCTAATTAAGCGTTGAGCAATCTGTCACCGGTTTCTACAGGACAGAATGTTAGCGTTGCGACCCTGCACTAAGCAAGGAGCAACACTGAGGTAGAAGCAGTGATGTCGCTTGGTCAAGGTCTGTAGTGCTCACACTTGAGGCCTTAGTTGCAACATCAGCTAGCGTTTGAACCATCAACTAAGGAAATTTTCCAATGAGCTTTTCTCTTGCTTCAAAGCTGGGCCGTGTTGCTCTTGCCTCATCGCTCCTCCTGGCGACTAGCATAGCACCGTCTCAAGCTTGCACCGGCCTGATGCTAATCAACCAGGACGGCAGCTTGGTCGCTGGTCGCACCGTCGAGTTTGGTTACGAACTCAATGCATCTGCAGCATTGGTTCCCCGCGGATACGCCTTTACGGGTAAAACGCCAGCGGGCGATGGATTGAAATATACAGCCAAATACGCGGCCGTCGGTATCTATTCGTTTAAAGACATTAAGTTGATGGATGGGATCAACGAGGCCGGGCTTGTGGCCGGTGCCTTCTATCTCCCGACTTTTGCGTCCTACACCGATGTGACTCCGGCAAACCAGGCAAAGGGACTCGCTCCTGCTGAATTCCCCAATTGGCTCCTGACGCAGTTCGGTTCGGTTGCCGAAGTTCGCCAAGCCATCGAATCCGGTTCCGTTATCATCACCCCAACGCCGGAGCCGGGTTGGGGTCCCGCGCCGCCGCCGTTCCATTATGCGGTTTACGATAAGTCAGGTGCTTCTATCGTCATCGAACCCATTGGCGGCAAGCTTATCGTCCACGATAATCCGCTCGGAACGATCACAAACGCGCCGAATTTTAATTGGCATATGACGAATCTGCGCAACTACATAACGGTAAACCCCAACAACGTCGACAAGGCCAATATCGGTAAGGTCCAATTGCAGGCGCTCGGCGCAGGTAATGGCATGTTTGGTGTCCCGGGTGATTTCAGCCCGCCGTCGCGCTTTGTTCGCGCCGCTTTGTTCAGTGCGAATGCAGTCAAATCGGCGAATGCTGAAGAGGGCATTAAGCAAATCTTCCATCTGCTTAATAACTTCGACATTCCGAAGGGCTTTGCCATGAACAATGGCGTTGCGGATTACACAGAAATTACAACGGCTCGCGATCCGCAAAATCTGCGGTACTATTACCGCAGCTATAATGATCAGACGATCCGTATGATCGACATGAAAAAACTCGATCTCAATGCCAAAGAGATCAAGCATTTCCGTGCCGACGAAGGCAGCACTCCGATCATTGATACGACCGCAAAGCTTAAGTGATCAATGCATTGATGGCTTGATATGGAGCCACTGCCGCTTTTGCGGCAGTGGTGGCAATTAAGACATGTCGTTCGCATTAGTTTTTATTGGAGGCTACCATGCAAAAAAGAAGCACTGTGTCAGCGCAAAATTATCTAGGCGCATGGAAGAATCGTTCAAATCGTTCCTATATTTTGTTAGTATCTGGAGCATCGATCGTCCGTATTGCGCTCTATATGCTTCCGGCTTTTGTGACAACGAGTGCGATTGCTCAGGTTGCGCCCTACGTCCAAGAGACACAGGCCGAAGCTAAGAAGCAAAAGGCACAGACCGAAGCTCAAAAGCAGCAGTCTGCAGACGATGAAAATTCAAATGCCGCGCTTGCGCAAAAGCTCGCTAATCCCATTGCAGCCCTGATTTCGGTTCCATTCCAATTCAACTATAACGGGCGCATTGGCCCGACCGACAAAGGCCAAACTGCCTATGTGAATTTCCAGCCGGTCATTCCGATCAAGGTCAATCAGGATTGGAACATCATCTCGCGTACGGTGGCCCCCCTCACTTGGCAAACGAGCATCTTCCCTGGCGCTGGAACCCAGACGGGCTTGAGCAACATCCAGCAGAGCTTTTTTCTCTCACCAGTTCAGCCCGTCGGCGGCTTGGTTGTTGGCGCAGGTCCGATCCTTTATCTGCCGACAGCGACAGACAAGCTTCTCGGCACATCTGAAACTGGTGCGGGCCCGACAGCCATCGCCCTGCGTATTCAGGGGCCATGGACCTACGGCGTCTTAGCCAATCAGATTTGGGGATTCGCTGGCCCCGTCTCTTATGGCGCCAAACCGGTCAATCAGGTCTATATGCAGCCCTTCGTCGCGTACACCACTTCGACCGCATGGACTTTCTCGCTTAACAGCGAAAGCCAGTACGATTGGAACACACAGAAATGGACGATGCCTTTCAACTTTATGGTGTCGAAGCTCGTCCGGTTCGATAAGCAGCCCGTGAGTTTCCAGTTGGGCGTGCGGTACTATGCCGCTTCGCCGCAGGATGGCCCAAAAGGTTTCGGTGCCCGTGCCACGGTCACTTTCCTCTTTCCGGATTGATTAGAAAGCTTCTGCTTTATTCTGAATAAACAGACTGCAAAAATAAGGCGCCAACATCTGTGATGTTGACGCCTGATTTCTTGAAAGGCGGGCGCGGAACGCGCCAGCCGCTGCTTAACGCGAATTATTATCGAGAATAGACAAAAATATTGATTTTATTGAGTTATTTTTGCCCCATTTTGGGTGTGTAGCATCTGTGTAACAGGCCTTATTTCCTATTTTCTAATTTATTCAAAAAATCCATTAGTTTCAATCGCTTAGACTTTAAATTATACCAAACTTTATGCGCCGGAATCCCTTTCGATGCAACAGCTTCAATTTCTTCATCCAAATCACCCGATGCAACCACTTCAATTAACTCGTCGATTGTAGCCAATAGATCACTTTTTGAACCGATATTGATCGCGTCAAACCCTGAGCTGATTTGGACGATTTTGCTGTTGTACCAAAGCGAAATGTAACAGCCATCCCTCAGCACCCAAAACCAGTTGCGAGCACGCTTCGGTCGATATTTTTTAACCCGAGATCCGTCTTTTGCGGTTTGCCAATACTCTTTTAGGATAACTGCACGATCGCCTCGAATGAAGGCTTCTGCCAATAAGCGTTGCTCTTTTAAATTTTTAATCAGGATACTCCTTCGTCGGTCTGCGTCTCTGCGTGCTTGCGACTCATACCGAGCAAGAAGCTTAACTTTTTTCCGACGTGCAGATATACTTAAGGTCATACGTTAAGCATTGCGTCGCTAAAAATTTTTTCCTACCAATCTTTATTCTGGATTGCGCGTCTTTTAATTTGCTCTGCGCCAAACTGAGCTTAAACTATTTCCCCACAACGTTTGCATTTTTTATTTGCTTTACTGTGGGCGTACTATTGAGCATAGCTGCCAAGATAGGCACATAACCTTCGGCTAACCTATCGATCACAGAAATTGCGTCACTATCTCGGAAGTTTGAACGTTCATAATCGCCACTACAGACAGTCAGAAAGGGTATCTCCGCTACCTTGGCCTTCAGATCTTCAAACTCCCTTAAAAGTTCCTTGATAGTGGTACACTCAAACAGAGAACCTTAATTATTTCGAGTTCGCCGATGCGTAACCGAAATTATGCAGCCCGAATCCATCGGATGCCATGCAGGTATGTCTGCAACTTCGGTCACAACCATTCTGAACGATGGCAGAGCACCTTGGTATGTTTCAACGCCATCAGCTTTAATTGTTCTCCGGCGCTCCATTCCACTCACGACACAATTTCTGTGCCCCGTTTCGCCTCCAACAGCGAAAACTGGATAATTTTGGGGATCTTGGCGGCCTGGCTTTACGGTGATCATATTGTCATTTTTAGATGCGGTTTCGCCTTTTTGGGTGACAACAAGCTCAGGTTTGCTCGTTATTAAGCCGGTGCTTCCTTGGCCATTCGGCAACTGAACAACGGTAAGCGTTTTAATATTGACTACTTTAGGTGGCTCCGGCGGCTTGCGCGGTGAAACGGCTATCGTCGGTGGCTTTGGCGATATCTTAAGTGGTTTGGGATTCGGCCCCTGCGGTGGCGCGAGAGGTGGCGCTACCGCCTGAAGGGGCGGAGCAACAACCGGCGGCAATGGCGGGGTTTGCTGCGGCGGCGCAAGAGGTGGCGCTAATGGCGGCGCCAAAACTGGCGCTATAGGCGGGGTTTGCTGCGGCGGAGGAATAGGTGGCGCTACCGCCTGAAGGGGCGGAGCAACAACC
>JAHRCV010000011.1 GCA_019083985.1 Rhizobiales bacterium TNE-4
GATAACCCCAGACCCTTCTTCCGCTTCCATCCTCTCGTGCCGAAGAAGGAGGATGCCTACAAACTGGTCCTCGATACCGCCCAGAAGATGGTTGAAGAGGAGGAAGTCATCAGGTGGATACCTGTCACCGATGAACTCTATGACCTCATCATGTTCGTGACGCACACGTTCGTCCGTCCTATTGCCTCAGAACTTTATGCCCTTCGCCATAGGGACATCACGATTGCTGAGAACCCAAAGCGTCTCCTCATCAACATCAGGGACGGGAAGACTGGCTATAGGGTTTCAAACTCTATGGGTGCGGCTGTTGCTGTCTATAAGCGAATAAAGGAACGCTATCCGCAGCAATCCAAGCCAACAGACTTCCTCTTTCTGCCTGACTACCCCAATCGGTCAACAGCCAGTCGCATCATCCAAAGACAGTTTAAGCGGCTGCTTGAACTCGCCAAACTCGAAACTGACCCTTTTACAGGGCAAAAGCACTCACTCTACTCTCTTCGCCACACAGCCATCTGTATGCGCATCATTCTGTCAAAGGGTGAGGTCAATATCTTTAACCTCGCCAAGAATGCAGGAACATCTGTCGACCAGATTGAACGCTTCTACGCACGCAATCTGCCTCTGAGTGGTGAATTAGCGAAGAATCTTCAATCTTTTGGGCGCAATTAAAATAGGTTATATCCTCAGTAATTTTTTTGTCTCACTTGGGCTTACTCACTGATGTTGCAATACCAAGCGCTAAGGCAGTATCAGCAGATATGTAGTAAAAATTCTTCCAACCTGCTTTAACTGCAAGATCACTAGCCTTGGGTGTTCCAAATTCATAATACCAATTAATAAGTTGAGCAGTTCCAGATTCTAATTGACCTCTTTTGCCGTCGCGCCCCCAACCGGAAGCATGATGATATGCGAGCCCTTTTCCCTTCTTCGTTGAACCAAGATAGTCCTTAATATTTTGTGCATTTAAATAATACCTATTAACGCCAGAAGCAAAAAGAACTGTGCACGCGCTACCACATAAATTATTTGTCGCATCTACTACTGTAGATATTTTTTTATTCCTGATTTGGCGTCCAATCTCACCAGCTGGGATTAAACGACCGCCTCCACTTTTGAGATTAATAAATTGAATATTCTTATCAACAATGAAGTCACGAAATTTAAATTGATCGCCATCTCTTATGGGACCGCTCAAATAGAGAACATTACCTGAAACTCGAAGTTCGACTGCGCGTCCAGCATCTGTAAAAATGACGACAGATAGCAAACCAAGAAGCAAGGTTGTTGATCTAGACATATATCGCTCCTTTTGAATCAACTTAAGTTTCTATATCATTTAAATAAGTAGAGTGAAAAATAGTCAATTACCATAATTAAAGTATCTGCGTACTGTCGATGAAGAAAAGGGTTTGCCGTTGATGGTATTAAAACCATGACGATTAAGAAAAGAAGCTATTGACGAATAAGACATGACATTCCAATGAACTACGCAAATTTTAAGTGCTCGCTTCATTTCAAGGAATTTTGCCTTACGATCTTTTGCCAATACTGACCCAT
>JAHRCV010000012.1 GCA_019083985.1 Rhizobiales bacterium TNE-4
TGGCCTGCTCCCTGAAAAGTGATCCTCCCTGATGTATGGCTTTTGGGCCGATGGAGGATGGAAGAATGAGCAAGAAGAGACACAAGCCTGAAGAGATTGTTGCCAAGTTACGGCAGGTTGAGGTTCTGACAGCGCAAGGGCGACCGGTCGCAGAAGCCATCCGATCAATAGGCGTGACGGAAGTAACATATTACCGCTGGCGGTCTGAGTATGGCGGCTTGAAGGGTGATCAGGTGAAGCGCCTGAAAGAGCTGGAAGCCGAGAACAATCGGCTTCGTCGAGCAGTATCCGATCTGACCATTGAAAAGCTCATCCTGAAGGAAGCAGCACAGGGAAACTTCTAAGCCCCGCTCGTCGCCGTGCGTGTGTGGAGCTTGTGGTTGCCAAACACGGCGTCTCTGAACGGCTTGCGTGCCGTATTCTGGGGCAGCATAGATCCACACAACGCAAGAAGCCGGGAAGACCCGATGATGAGGCTGCGCTGATTGCCGACATCACGTCACTCGCTACCCAATATGGCCGCTACGGCTATCGTCGGATCACAGCGATGCTGCGACAGAACGGGTGGCGGGTGAATGCCAAGCGGGTGGCTCGGATCTGGCGACGTGAGGGGCTGAAGGTGCCAAGCAAGCAGCCAAAGCGTGGACGTTTATGGCTGAACGACGGATCCTGTATTCGGCTACGACCGGAATATCCGAACCATGTCTGGTCATATGACTTTGTCGAAGACCGGACGCATGACGGTAGAAAATACCGGATGCTGAACGTCATAGACGAGTTTACGCGGGAGTGCCTTGCGATCAGGATCAACCGTAAACTCAAATCCGCTGACGTGATCAATGCCCTCTCTGATCTCTTCATCATGAGAGGCATTCCGACACATGTTCGCTCAGACAACGGGCCGGAGTTCATCGCACAAGCCCTTCGCGATTGGCTTGCAGCCGTCGGATCAAAAACTGCTTACATCATGCCGGGTAGCCCGTGGGAGAATGGATACTGTGAAAGCTTTAACTCAAAACTACGAGACGAGCTCCTTAACGGCGAGATCTTCTACACTCTGAAAGAGGCAAAGATCGTGATTGAACAATGGCGACGGCACTACAACACCATTAGGCCACACTCATCGCTTCGATATCAACCGCCCGCACCGGAGGTTTTACAGTGGCCTGCTTCGCAACTCCAACCAGCTACGCCGGCCACTCAAAGGCTAGCGTCAAACGCAACTCTAAACTAACATAACAACCGGATCACCCCATGGGGTCAGGCCT
>JAHRCV010000013.1 GCA_019083985.1 Rhizobiales bacterium TNE-4
TATATCTGCGGCAAGAAGGAAAGCTGGCTGAGCTGCGCCAAAAGCGTGGATCGGGCCATGCCATTAGATGCCATGGTGATCCTGGCTGTCAGCCTGGAAAACATGATCCCGACCCGATTGCCTAAATCCCGACAGCCAGAAGCCAAGAAGCTGGTGCGCAGCCTCTGGGACATCATAAAGGCCAAAGCAAGCATTCAAAATCAACCGCTTTCGTTTTAGTACGTCAAAATATGACACCCCCTTTTACCATTCATCGATTTGTGCATTTCTTGGACATTCTCCGCAAATCGGCAAAATCGGGGACTTTAAATTGGGACAGGTCATTAAGGCGCAATGCTCGGGTTGCGGATTTTCCCAATCGGTAACTATTGGGGGATCAAGGGCTTCATACCGGGAATACTCGGAATGGCCGGTTTATTGTTCTAGTTGTAGCAAAATGACCTCAACGAATACTTGTATTTCACCGCTCACTTGCGGTGAATGCCAATCAGAACAGGTCACAAAATATGATGCCCATAACCTGGTACAAGGCGGTTCAAGATATGTCAGTCAATGGTTCGATGACTTAATCACCGATGGCAATTATTATTGCCCCCAATGCAAATGCTATACACTGAGCTTTTCCAGCGGGCCGCGGATGTTTTTTGACTAAAAATTGTGATTGATGAGAGCGCTAAAATGAGTAGCTATTCAGGCGGGCATACTAAGATTTTTGTTTCTGAAGAAGGAACAATTTGGCCCGAAGATCCTCTTAATCCAAGAGAAAAACCAGAACGGCGCTGGTCAATAGCAGGATCAGCACACGATAGCGACGAGCCAAAACCGCTAAACAAGATAAAAATAGCCAGATATAGATACCTTGCGGATCTGGCTAGGGCTTACCGAACGAAGCAATCCGTAGAAGCTTTACCAAGACCTCCGCAGGAGTTGTGGCCGGTTATCCGAGCCGCAGGTGGCATAATTGAGTGGATCAATAATGATACGAAAGCGCTTGAAACATTCTGGTACATGGTCGATCAACAACAACGCGGCAATTGGGATCAGCCAGTAAAAAATAAAGGTAAACGACGTAGGCGCTAACGCAATCAACTGTGACCATAAACTCTTTTATGTATGAACTAAAGCCCTATCCAACCGCCCTG
>JAHRCV010000014.1 GCA_019083985.1 Rhizobiales bacterium TNE-4
GCGCGCCAAAAGGCTTTGGCGTGAACGGCAGAGCTTTGCCGGTTGAGGCGCACAACACGAGAGCAAGAGACAGAGGGAGAGAACCAATCATGGCTTTGAAGAAAGAGAACACCCACACACATCCATCGACATCCTGGGAGGATGAAGATCATATGCGGGCAGGATCAGGTCCGTTTGGATCGCCTGATGGTCGTAGAGCCTCTTACACATCATCTTCTCATTATGGTTTTGATGAAGAGGTATCTGCACTCCAGAGACCTGCACGTCCCCGCCGTCGCGATCTGATGGCGGGATCTCGGCCAAGGCCGATTGTTCCCAAATCACTCTCAGAAGCCTATCGGATTGCCCAAGCTGTTTGTGCCGCCAAGATGGCTCCTAAGGGTCTCGATACACCTGAGGCCTGCATGATCGCGATCATGCATGGATTGGAAGTGGGGCTGTCACCCCTCTCAGCCTTGCAACGCATTGCTGTCATCAATGGCCGGCCGACCATCTGGGGTGATGGGGCCTTAGCCCTCGTCAAAGCCTCTGGCCTGTGTGAAGCCATTGAGGAATGGATTGAGGGGGATGATCCTCAATCATGGACCGCTGTCTGTAATCTCATCCGCAAACATGACCCGGTCCCGGTCGAGCGCCGCTTTTCAACAGAGGACGCCAAGCGCGCCAAGCTCTGGGGCAAAGCAGGGCCATGGTCAGACTACCCCAAGCGCATGCTGCAAATGCGGGCCCGCGCCTTTGCCCTCAGAGACGCCTTCCCGGACGTTCTTGGAGGTCTCTATCTCACCGAAGAGTTTGTGGCTGAGCCTGAGACAGAAGCCCAATTGGCACCGCATTTTGAAACTGAGACGCCAAGC
>JAHRCV010000015.1 GCA_019083985.1 Rhizobiales bacterium TNE-4
AGCGCACGGTAGCCCACAAACGCGCTCCAATTCTTGGTGAAATCATAGCCAATGCTGGCGAACAGATCCCACTCATATTTGGAGGACAGACCGCCGCCAAAAGCGATCCCGGTGAGGCGCACATTTTCGGTCAGCTTGTAGACGGCCCGCACACCCACAACACCATCAACCCATGTCTTGGTGCGATCGGCCAATTGCGCATCGGCCAATTGTCGCGATCCCGCATCGAGCGCAAAGTTGAGGCTGGTGCCGACGGAGAACACACGCGCGCCAATCATGAGATCAAGGCTCGTTGTGGGATCGGCATAGACACGATAGCCGCCCGCAGCAAGACCCATGAAATCATTCACATCGAGCGTCACGGTTCCGGAGAGATCATAGCGGGGATCGATCCGGAAATTCTTTTTCGGCGACACTTTGGCGTAGATGAGATCCCCGAAGAAAACATAGCGATCGGCCATCGCCGATGCTGAGAGCATGATGCCGCCGTCAAGATTCTTCAAAAGCTCATCAAAGCCGACATTGGCATGCACCGGCGGCAGACGCGGAAATGTCTGGACGGTGCCATTGATCCCGATCGCCCATCCGTAGAGCGTGATCTCAGCCGACCAATCATTGCTTGGTGCAGGCGGCGCCGCTGGCGCCTGTTTGCGGCTGGGAGCATCCGC
>JAHRCV010000016.1 GCA_019083985.1 Rhizobiales bacterium TNE-4
AGCAAACACCGCCACTGCCGCCGGTTGTTGCTCCGCCCCTTCAGGCGGTAGCGCCACCTATTCCTCCGCCGCAGCAAACCCCGCCTATAGCGCCAGTTTTGGCGCCGCCATTAGCGCCACCTCTTGCCCCGCCGCAGCAAACACCGCCACTGCCGCCGGTTGTTGCTCCGCCCCTTCAGGCGGTAGCGCCACCTCTCGCGCCACCGCAGGGGCCGAATCCCAAACCACCTAAGATATCGCCAAAGCCACCGACGACAGCCGTTTCACCGCGCAAGCCGCCGGAGCCACCTAAGGTAGTCAATATTAAAACGCTTACCGTTGTTCAGTTGCCGAATGGCCAAGGAAGCACCGGCTTAATAACGAGCAAACCTGAGCTTGTTGTCACCCAAAAAGGTGAAACCGTATCTAAAAATGACAATATGATCACCGTAAAGCCAGGCCGCCAAGATCCCCAAAATTATCCAGTTTTCGCTGTTGGAGGCGAAACGGGGCACAGAAATTGTGTCGTGAGTGGAATGGAGCGCCGGAGA
>JAHRCV010000017.1 GCA_019083985.1 Rhizobiales bacterium TNE-4
AGCAAACACCGCCACTGCCGCCGGTTGTTGCTCCGCCCCTTCAGGCGGTAGCGCCACCTATTCCTCCGCCGCAGCAAACCCCGCCTATAGCGCCAGTTTTGGCGCCGCCATTAGCGCCACCTCTTGCTCCGCCGCAGCAAACACCGCCACTGCCGCCGGTTGTTGCTCCGCCCCTTCAGGCGGTAGCGCCACCTATTCCTCCGCCGCAGCAAACCCCGCCTATAGCGCCAGTTTTGGCGCCGCCATTAGCGCCACCTCTTGC